>NZ_JARNTW010000023.1 GCF_029433105.1 Runella sp. MFBS21
ATCGATACAGTTCAATGACATGCCATCGAAAGGCACCTGTTTTGTACTTTTTCTTTAAATTAATAAAGCTGCTCACTTTCATAACTTTACACAATTTGTGTCAAGCTATTTCAGGGATATACAGTTTGGATTAAGCTTTTTCTGGCCCACAATATCTCGTATTTCTTCTCTCTACTTTTACCGATGAAATAAGTCACTCAGTGAATTTATGAATCGACATTACCCCTGTCTCATCGCTTTATCCCTTCTTTTTTTATTACTGTTTTGCCAGAACGTTTTTGCTGCAACGCTGAAAGGTTTGGTAAAAGATGTCAAAACGGGGGAGCCTTTAGTCGGCGCTTCTGTAATGGTCAAAAATACAAAAATGGGTTCGTCAGCAGGACTGGACGGCACCTTTCAAATCAAAGATATTCCTGCCGGGGTGTATCAATTGCAAGTCAGTTACATTACCTATCAAACAGCTACCTTAAACGTTAACGTTGATAAAGAAGATGTTGCCGTTGTCATTTCGCTGGAAGAAAATACCGGAAAAACGCTCAACGAAGTGTTAGTGACGGGTGTCGCGGACAGATCTACCGAAAACAGCGCACGTCTTATTGAGCGTAATGCGAATCAGTTAATGAATATCGTCTCCGGCAAAACTATTGAGATTTCTCCGGATTTGACAATAGCAAACTTAATACAACGCGTATCAGGGGTCTCGATTGAGCGAAACAGCAACGGCGACGGGCAGTATGCCATTCTTAGAGGCATGGACAAACGCTACAATTATACGCTGGTAAACGGAATCAAGATTCCCAGCCCTGACAACAAATACCGCTACGTGCCATTGGATATTTTTCCCTCAGAATTGTTGGGGCGGTTGGAAGTAACAAAGACTTTAACCCCTGATTTGGAGGGGGATGCTGTTGGAGGGGTGGTTAATATGGTCATGAAAGATGCCCCAAATCAATTGGAAATCAGAGCAAATGTAGCGGGTGGCTATAATGAACTTTTTATGGAACGCGGCTTCGGCAGTTTTGATCGAAGTCAGATTCAACACCAATCTCCCTATGAATTGAAAGGTAGTTCGTATAGTGCGACCGTTAACGATTTCCCCAAAGCAACCGCCTCTACGCAAACTAAAACCCCGATACCTAACATCATCGGCGGGTTTTCCGTCGGAAATCGTTTTTTACAAAACAGGCTGGGGGTGATCCTCGCGGCGAGTTATCAAAATACCTATCGGGGCAGTAACAGCCGTTTTTTCTCGTCTACAGTCTATGATACCGAAAAAACATCTCGCATTACCAGCCTGGCAGAACGTAAATTTTCGGATCAACAACAGCGTTTAGGTCTTCATGCAAAAGCCGATTTTCGCTTCAATCAAAGAAACAAGTTACAGTGGTATAATGCATTTTTGAATCTGGCTAACATTCAATTAAGAGACACCAAAACCACCGAATTTTCTTCGGGCGGTTATGATCCGCTCAAAGGAAATGCCGGGTTAAGTTTCTCTACTCGGTCACGGGTGACACGGCAACAAATCCTGAACAGTACCCTGCAAGGCAATCATTTGTTGTCCAATAAATTAAAGGTAAACTGGTCGGTGGTATATTCATTAGCGACAAGCAGAATTCCCGATAATACAACCGTAAGCGTATTGGGTAAACGAGAAAATTTCGTTGAAACCAAAACCTACGCTTCCCAATCTACGCGTCGTTGGGAGCATAACTCCGATCAGGATTATGCAGGGTATTTGAATGCCAGCTATCGGACACTATTGAAAGGTAACTCGCTGGAGATCGACGCAGGTGGACTTTATAGAGACAAACGCAGAGAGAATTTTTATAATAATTACCAACTGCAACCCGCCAATACCTTTACCCAATACGGCAAAGACTTCTTCAGCAATGCCGATATTAACTGGACCTTAAACAATCCACGGGGCTCGGTGGCATCTGCCCTAACGTATAAAGCTACCGAGCAGATTGGGGCGGCCTATGCTATGGCAAAACTGGAAACCAAAAAATGGCAGGTAATTGGCGGATTGCGGACAGAACACACCAACCAAGGATATGAAATGCTGTTCCCGTTGGGTGAATTGCGCCCGTCAGGTACCCAAACCTATACCGATCTGCTGCCAAGTTTGAACCTTAAATACGGATTGACGTCTGTCCAATCTTTACGGGCTTCGTATTTTCGTTCGCTCAATCGCCCAGGCTTCTTTGAAATTGTACCTGGTAAAGTCGTGAATGAAGAATTTCAGGAAAGGGGAAATCCTGATTTAAAAAGAGCACTTGCCGACAATTTCGATATCCGGTATGAAGTTTTTCCTACTCCTTCCGACTTATTCATGGTAGGCGTGTTTTACAAATACATCAAGGATCCGATTGAATATGCCCTGAGTGTTGATGCTACACGCGGACAGGATGTGTTTTATTCGCCCGGAAACTATGGAAATGCAACGAATTATGGCTTGGAACTTGACCTCATTAAGTATTTTCACAAGGTAGGTATCAAGGCCAATTATACGTATACCAACTCCTCGATCACCACCCAAAAAATTATCAGAGAACGAGATGCCAATGGCAATCTCTTCAATAAAAATGTGCTGCAAACCCGCCCGCTTTACGGGCAGGCTGCCCACGTAGCCAATGTGACCTTGCTTTACAAAGACACCAAAAGCGGTTGGGACGCACAGGTCGCAGCCTCCTATACGGGCGAGCGTATCAACACCGTTTCACAATTTCTTGACAACGACCTTTGGCAAGAGGCCTTCATTCAAATGGATGCTTCCGTCGAAAAAAGCCTCCGAGGAAAGTGGGTGATCTTTGCCAAAGCCAACAACCTATTGGATACCCCTTTGCGGGTCATCATAAAAAATACCAATCCGGTTAACAACGACCTTGAGGCAGATACAAATACCGGAAACAGTACTCTCATTCGGCAGGATTTTTATAAAAGGTCGTTTGTAGCCGGACTTCGTTTCAAATTGTAAAATCAAATTTCACTTATACACATTCATTTAAAAATGAAAAAAATACTATTGTTCGCGATGGCTGCTGCCTTTCTGGCAGGATGCCAAAAAAGTACAGACGACGTAACGCCTGTCGTAAAGCCCGATGAATTGAGCGTTTCGGGAGAAGTTTCTGGAACCTGGAAGAAAAGCTCAATCATCACCGTGAAAGGGGATATTATCATTCCTGCCGGAAAATCCTTGGCTATTGAAGAAGGTGTAAGTATCATTATGGATACCACAACCAAACCGGAGATCATTGTCAACGGGAACTTATTTGCGGTAGGTACAGCGGCCAATCCAATCAAATTTACGGTTCCGGAAGCGGCAAGAACGGCAAAGTATAAATTCGGTCAACTTTGGGGTGGGATTTTAGCTTCTAAAACCTGTGCGGAATTGCTACTTAATAACGTAATCATGGAATACGGCGGGGCCGTCACGACAGAAGCTTCCACGTCGGTTAAATTGGGCCTTTACAAAGCGGCGAGCGGCGAATTTGATCCCGCATTGTGGTTTTCAAATACAAACGGTAAATTGGTAATTGTTAATTCTACCATTCGCAATTGGCGTGATGATGCTACCTATATCGAAGGCGGTAGCGTACTTTTTGCCAACAACACTTTTTATACCACCGGCATGAGTGGCGGAGACGGAATCAACATCAAATCCGGTGTAATTGCCGACGTAGCTTACAATCTTATTTATAGTACCAATACAAATGGTTTAAAATTGTCAAGTACTGGCGGACGCACGCCGCAAGCCTACGTGGTGGCTTATAACAATACGCTCGTCAATACCGGTTGGAGAAGACCTACAGTGAAAGGAGGTTCTATTTGGGTAGAACAAAGTGTAAGAGCTGATCTGTACAACAATCTGATGGCGAACTGCCGTTTCGGAATTAAAAGAGATGCCAAACTTCCAGAAGATGCTCGTTCGGTCGTAAGCAATAATTTTTACTACGGTTATTCTCAGGATGCGGTGGATCAATTCCAGCCTTCTAAAGAAATTTTGGCAGGTATAAATGATATTATCGGAATAAAAGCGGATCAAAATGACCCTAAATTTGTGAATTATCCTAACAGCACAGATAAACTTAATGCCGATTATAATACCTCATGGGATTTTCACTTAGCGGCAGGTTCGCCGGCGTTGGGAAAAGGCATTACTTCCTTTACGAGAAATTTTAAAGATGGAATCGTAATCAATGGCGTCGCCTACAAATCACCTGATCCGGCTACGTACATAGGTGCTTTCGGAACAAAATAGACTTTCTTAAACCCCAATTAGCTACAAAGACCACTTGAGATACAGTGGTTTTTTGTTAACCGCCCAACTATTTATTATTGTATATGAACTTCAAATTTGTACCTCTAATTGCGCTTGGTATTGTGGCCTGCAAAAGTCTGCCCAAACAATCAAGAAACACGACTACGGAGATAGTAGCGCCCGTAGTTGTGACAGATAGCGTAAAAAAAGATTCTGACGACCCGGCCGTTTGGATCAACCCCTCTGACCCTGCCAAAAGCCTTATCATCGGTACGGACAAAGATCAGGACGGAGCGTTGTATGTGTTTGATTTGAAAGGAAAAGTGCAAGAAGACAAAGTGGTAAGAGGACTGCAAAGACCCAACAACGTGGATATAGAGTATGGTCTGAAGTTAAAAGGCGTTTCGACCGACATTGCCGTAACGACCGAACGGTTTACTCATCAACTTCGTATTTATTCTTTGCCGGATATGCGTCCTGTGGACAATGGCGGCATTCCTGTTTTTGAAAACGAGACAGGCGAAGGGTTTCGAGATTTGATGGGTATTGCTTTGTATAAAAACAGTGAAGGAACAATTTATGCCATAGTAGGACGAAAAACAGGCCCTACTAGCGGCGACTATCTTTGGCAATACTTACTCTCAGATGATGGCACCGGCAACGTAAAAGCAACATTGGTCAGAAAATTTGGGCAGTATAGTGGTAAAAAAGAGATCGAATCCATTGCAGTAGACGACGAATTGGGGTACGTTTATTATTCTGACGAGGGAGTGGGTGTCCGAAAATACTATGCTGACCCGAGCAAAGGTAATGAGCAGTTAGCCCTTTTTGCTACTACCGGCTTTACGGAAGATCACGAAGGAATTTCGATTTACCAACTCTCGAAAACCAAAGGTTATATTTTAGTCTCAGACCAAGGTGCTGACCAATTCCACATTTTTATGCGAGAAGGAACAAAGCAAAATCCCCATGAGCATACTTTATTAAAAGTAGTAAAAGTGAAAGCTCACCAAAGTGATGGTTCGGAAACGGTGGCAATCCCTTTTAACAACGTTTTTCGTAAAGGGCTGTTTATCGCCATGAGCGACGACCGTACGTTTCATCTCTATCGTTGGGAAGACATTGCGGGAAAAGAATTAAAAAGTATCAAAGGAAAGTAGAGAAGCGAGAGCCAACCAAAGTTACCATATTTCGTTGTTTGCTATGTCTGGTTCTGTATTCTTAATAATTAGACAACAAACATTCCGTTTATTTAGAAAGAGTAGAGCCGAATGTTTTTTTAAAAACATTAAATTGCTGATATACAAACTACTACCATTGTTTACATATCCTTAATAGAGAAAGTTTTTTTACGAAAGGGACAACCAATAGCTTTGTACATACTATCATTTATTTCCCCTTTCACATGCAAACTTCTACCTTTTTGCAAGCCTTTGGCGGTGCCTTGTTTCTGAGTGTTGTTATTACCTCCTGTGATGACCACAAATTATTTCCCAATACGTATCCATTGTATGCGGAAGCGTCTAATCCGCAAGTATTGTCGACCGCGCCCAACGGCACAGTGCTTTACAATGGAGGATTTGGTTCGGCGCTTGTAAGAGATCTCAAAGATCCCAGCGTTTTCTATTTAATGACCGACCGTGGTCCCAATGCAGCAGGTGTGGCTGCCAACTCTATTATTTTTGGAAAAACTGATTTTACACCTCAAATCGGCAAATTCCGTTTGGTAGGAAATCAATTGGTATTAGAACAGACTATTTTATTCAAAAACGCAGCTGGTCAATTGCTGAATGGTTTACCCAATCCAAGCGGTCAAGGCAGTACTGGCGAAACAGCTATCGATTTAAACGGTAATCCGATTGCGCCTAGCTCTGACGGAATCGACTCAGAAGGTTTGGTGTTGGCAGCTGACGGCACGTTCTGGGTAAGTGATGAATACGGCCCTCATATTGTCCATTTTGATGCTTCTGGCAAAACCATCGAGCGAATCAATCCCTTCGGTACCGGAACCGGTGGCCGTACATTACCTAAAGTATTGGCACGACGTCGTCCCAATCGGGGTATGGAAGGGCTAACCATTACACCCAATGGAAAAACACTGGTAGGCTTGATGCAATCGCCCATGTATAATCCGTCTTCTAGCGCAGTTAGTGGCTCAGTGGTTCTTCGGGTGGTTACGTTTGAAATTGCTACTGGTGCTACCAAACAGTACGTTTATCTGATGGAAAATGCCTCCCTGACGGGATGTAGCGAAATAGCCGCCATTACGAATACAACATTCTTGGCCTTGGAAAGAGACGGTGATTATGGCGGTAATACGGCCAAGCCTGCTACCTTTAAACGCATTTATAAATTTGACTTGGCAGGAGCCACCGACATTTCCGATCCCGCCAATGGAGATGGAGGAAAATTGTACAGTGGGTCAACAGTCGAGCAATTGAAAAATATGACTGGCTTAACCAATGCAGGAATTGTACCAGTAAAGAAGACATTGGTGTTTGACTTACTGACCGACATATCGCCCATTTATCCTCATGATAAACCAGAGGGACTTGTGTTGATTGGCAGTAATACGTTGGCCATTTCTAACGATGACGATTTTGGGGTGCTAGACAACGGGCAAAATAGCTTTACAACGAAACTCTTACCCGCTACCGGCAAAGTAGATGCTAATCGGATTTATTTTGTAACCTTGCCTACTGCTTTAAGATAGTTTTTTCGGTTCTCGTACACGATTTTTGGGAACTCACCTTCTGACGAGGGTGAGTTCTATGATTTGTATACGGATAAAGCAGGAAATACCCTCATTTTTGTTTATAACTCAGACTTATTTAGGTAATGATTTGTTCACAGAATCTTAATCTACACCCGGCTTGGTTTATCGTAAATTCGTAGGATAAATCTATCTTACATGAAGTTACTTTATTTGTATTCCGACTCGGAATTTACACCCTGGCGAGAAAATATTAATGCGGTCACGGTAGCCTCTCTCATTGAAGCTACACCGAGTCATATACAGCCCTATATTGCTCATTTTGTTGGCTTTACCGAAGAATTTACCCATTTTCTTCGTCGATTTGATTTAGTTTTCAATATTTGCTACGGATTTGATAATGCCGACCAAGTAGAAGTAGCTGGCTGGCTAGATTGGCATGAAATCAAGCATACGGCCAGCTCGTATGCCACCCAGCGAGTGGCAATGGATAAATCATCATTACCAGAGCTTTGTCAGAAAGTACAGCTGAACACCCCCCGCTTAGTGGCCTTTGATGATTTAGCTTCATTTTCAGAAACGACTACCTTTATTGCCAAGTACCGCTACGGTAGTCTGCACCGCGATATGTTATTCTTCACGCAGGACAACGTTCCTTATGAACAACTGATGCTCAATGACAATTACATTATTCAGCCCTATCTGCCCGGACGGGAATTTACGGTGGCTATTATCCCGGACGAGGACGGAAGAGAGTTCATTTGTTTGCCACCCGTTGAAATCATTCCGGATGATGGTCGAAAGATTTATGTAGCTGGACAGGGATATGGTACAACCCTCAAACAATTTCAACCAGAGTTAACACCGTCTCTTTACCAAAAAATCACGGAAGGAATTTTGGCTTTACACCAACTCATCGGTATCAAAGGAATGTCCCGTACCGATATCAGAGTCATGGAGGATGAGGTATATGTATTGGACATCAATACTATGCCTAATTTAGATCCTAAGCGAAGTTATTTGCCAGCCATTGTGGCGCATCAGGGTATATCCATAAAGGAATTGATTGAGCGGCTTATTAAATCAGCGACCTATTGGTACGACAAAAAAAGAATCATAGAAACTGCTTAAACTTCATGGCGCAATGAGATTTCGCTCCCTGAATTATTTTTACAAAAAATGGATAACCGGAGTTTCGTTCGGTTTGCTATTGGGAATGATAGCTTGTAGCAGTGATACTGAATTTCTCAGACTGAAAGGCTCCGATACTGAAGTAAACCTTTCGGTGTTGTTGGCGGAAGCATTTTATAAACAAAATCAATCCCTTCAGTTGTCTGTTTCAGGAGGAGGTTCCGGGTTGGGAATTGCGGCCCTCATGAATGGGCTAACGGACATCGCCAACTCATCTCGCCCGATGAATTTGGAAGAAGAACGCCTCTTTAAAGAAAAAAAGAAAGAAATTATCCCTTATGTATTTGCGCACGATGCTATTGCCATTGTGGTTCACGCGTCGTTACCGTTAGATTCTATTTCAGTAGAAGCATTGAGAAATATATTTAGCGGCAAAATACGGCAATGGACGTTTAAACAACTTCCAATGACGATTTATGGGCGGCAAAGTAATTCGGGAACCCACAGTTATTTAAAGCAAAAATTAGGCATTGATTTCTCTCTGTATGCGAAGGAAATGAATGGCAACGCACAAATCATCGAAGCCGTAAAAGCCGATAAAGGAGGCATTGGCTATGCGGGGGCCGGATACGTCATCAAAAATGGCAAACAGCAGGGAACGGGATTTAAAATCCTGAAAGTGTACGAAAAGAATGCCTTAGCCTACTCGCCGCTTGATTTTGATGCGGTCGTTCATAAAAAATATTACTTTCAACGACCTTTGTATCAATACATTTTAAAAAGCTCATATGCAAAGGCACTGCCACTTTTGACGTTTGAGAAGAGTATAGAAGGACAAAAAATTATCATCAATAATGGCTATTTCCCGGCCGACATTCCCGTCCATGAATAAGACAAAAGCACGCGTCCGAATTAATAAACTATTTCGATTTCTTTTCCAATTTTCGGGATTGTTGTGCATCTCTATTTTGCTGGGAATTTTTGGGATGTTATGTTACAATACTATTGCTTTTTTTACCAAAATCAGTCCCATAGATTTTATCACAGCGACCCAATGGGCACCTTCCTCCGGGGGAGATACCTCTACGTATGGCTTATTACCCTTGTTGGTAAGTACGTTGTTAGTCACTTCGGGGTCAATGGTGCTGGCGATTCCTTTGGGTATCGGAACAGCCTTGTTCATGTCGGAATACGCAGGTGCTGGAATGAAACAATGGTTGAAACCGACCATAGAAATGCTGGCGGCGATACCGTCGGTAGTGATTGGTTTTGTAGGTATCACTATAGTCAGCCCTTTGATTTCAACCCTATTCGGCTTGCCCAATGGACTGAATGCATTGAACGGATCCGTTTTGTTGGCTATTATGGCATTACCTACCATTATCACCATTTCGGAAGATGCCATTCATGCTGTTCCACAATCACTGAAGGAAGCTTCTTTAGGCTTAGGAGCTACCTATTGGCAGACCCTTCGTGGAGTGGTACTGCCGACAGCAGCGCCAGGAATCATTGCGGCGGTGATGCTGGGAATGGGAAGAGCAATCGGCGAAACGATGACCGTCCTGATGGCAACTGGCAACACATTGGCTTTCCCGAAAAGTTTTTTTGATTCCATTCGTACTATTACGGCAACCATTGCCATCGAAATGGGGGAAGTTCCCTATCAAACCACGCATTATTATGCCCTTTTTGCGATTGCGTTTGTCTTATTTATAATCACTATGCTAGTGAATATATTGGCTGAACATATTGCTAATCGTATTCGACAATTCCAATAAAGATGAAACCAACTGCTTCTCATCAGGAAAGCCCCGCGCCTTACTTATGGCTTTTGGCAGGTACGCTGCTAGTATGCCTATTTTTATTCAATATTTTATTTTTTATCTTCTTCAGAGGGTTTCCTGCCTTATCGTTTGATTTTTTGATTCAGTATCCTACGGAAGGAATGACCCAAGGAGGTATCTTACCGGCGATTGTCGGAACAGTGCTTTTAACCTTGATGACGGCTGTGGTTGCTTTACCTTTCGGGATAGGATGTGCCATCTATTTAAATGAATATGCCCAAGACACCTGGCTTACACGCAGCATTCGAGCCGCGATTCGTAATTTAGCGGGGGTTCCTTCTATTATTTTCGGGTTATTCGGCTTGGCTCTGTTTGTCCAGGGATTGCAATTGGGAACTTCACTTTTGTCTGCCGGACTGACACTGGGATTACTTTCCTTGCCTTATCTGATTACTACAACGGAAGAAGCCCTCAAAACCGTACCAAACGCCATGCGTGAAGGTGCTTTGGCCTTAGGGGCTACTCAGTTTGAAACGATACGTGACATTGTGCTGCCTCAGGCCATTCCCGGTATTGCTACGGGTACTATCTTAAGTTTATCCAGAGCGGCCGGAGAAACAGCCCCCATCTTATTTACTGGGGCGGCCTTTTTTATTACCGATGTACCAAGAAATCCGAAGGAAGAATTCATGGCGCTTCCTTATCATCTTTACATGCTTTCTACTCAGCACCAATCCATTGAATTGGTGCGCCCTTTCGCTTACGGGACGGCGGCGGTACTGATTACTTTGGTGTTTTTGTTGAATTTAACCGCCATCATTATTCGAAAACGTTATCGTACTCATTATCAATAAACGCATTGAGCTAACCAAAATCAATGATTCAAATCAAGCACCTAAACCTTTATTTCGGCACGAAACAGGTGTTGAAAACGATTGACTTGGAGATTGCTGCCCACAAAGTAACAGCACTAATTGGCCCCTCTGGTTGTGGAAAATCGACCCTACTTCGAACCTTAAATCGAATGCATGACTTAACGCCTGATGTACGGATAGAAGGAGAAATAGAGGTCGATCATATCGATGTGTTGTCACCGCAAACCAATGTACACCAGCTCCGAAAAAAAGTGGGCATGGTTTTCCAAAAACCGAACCCTTTCCCTAAAAGTATTTACGAAAATGTAGCGTATGGATTGAAAATCAACGGCTTTGCCAAAGGGAAAATCGACGAAATTGTGGAAGATTCGCTTCGTAAAAGTTATTTGTTTGAGGAAGTTAAAGATAAATTACATGAACCAGCGACTCGCCTTTCGGGCGGACAGCAACAACGTTTGTGTATCGCCCGAACCATTGCAGTACATCCGCAAATTATCCTGATGGACGAACCGTGCTCGGCCTTAGATCCCATAAGCACGGGGAAGATAGAAGAACTAATCGGAGAATTGAGGAAAGATTACACTATCGTCATTGTCACCCATAATATGCAACAGGCCATTCGAGTGTCCGATTATACAGTATTTATGTATCTTGGAGAAGTGATTGAGTTTTCATCAACGGAGGCCATTTTCCAATCTCCTACAAAGGAGCTAACCAAAAACTACGTAAAAGGGCACTTTGGCTAATAAATTCGTATCTTTTATTAGCGCCGGTGTCTTCTCTGTTATTCTGCCACGGCTAGAACCTTCGTTGAGGAGACTTTGGCTTTTTGTTTGCTTGGTTTCACTCCCCGTTCATTCTTCGTGGCGCTTTTTTTCTTCTTTTCGAAAAAGCTTAGTTAATTTTCGACTTTTCATATTAATAGAAGTTTTAATAAATACATGCCTGACACTATTTTGTTATTTATGAAAAAGAATTTTTTAAATTAAATAATGACAGTATTAAAGACTCTGACCATTTCAGATTTCTAGCCATATCAAGGATTAAAACTTAAAAAAATCTGTATTTCCGCTGCTTAAATTTAAAAGTAAATCAAAAAAAACAACATAAATCATCAATTTATTAGAAATACACGCTTGAATAATGACTACAAAATAGCACTTCTAATAGCTAACAATCAACAACTTACCGTTTGATAACTTTATTGTAATCTCAAAAAAGATTATCGTATTTTTAGGTTAAAACTCTTACTACCATGAAAATAGCTTCCTTCAATGTAGAAAACCTTTTTGACCGTCCTAAAGTTTTTAATGAAACTCAGGCTATAAGTGACAAAGTCAACGACCAAGTCACCAAATTGAATAATCTTTTGGAGTTAGACCGGTATTCAGATACGGATAAAGTGGAAATAAAAAAACTAATCATTGTCTTGGGGCTTGAAAAAACCGATGAAAGTGAATTTGTCATTTTAAGGCAGAATCGGGGGAAATTATTATCCCGTCCTAAAAACAAACCCATAGAAGTAGTTGCTAATGGACGTGAAGAATGGATTGGATGGTTAGAATTAAAAACAGCCCCAATCAATCAAATCGCCATCCGAAATACCGCTCAGGTGCTACGTGATATAAATGCTGATGTAATGGTGGTCATTGAAGCGGAAAATCGAATTGCGTTGAAACAATATAGTGAAATTATTCTCAAAAGTGTTCAGGGACATCCTTACGAGGAAATCATGATAATTGACGGAAATGACCCTCGGGGTATTGATGTGGGAATCATGACCAAAAACGGTTTTACCATCGGCCGAATACAAAGCCATGTTCATGATAAAGATACGGCAGGTCGGCTTATTTTTAGTCGAGATTGTCCCGAATACCTTATCAAAACACCCTCAGGAGAGTCCATTTGGGTACTTCCAAACCACTTTAAAAGTAAGTTTGGGGGCGATGATGCCTCTTCGCGTCGGAAACGATTGACCCAAGCTAATCGGGTCAAAGAAATTTACCAAAGGCTTATTGCAGAAGGAGAAACCAACGTCATTGTTTTAGGAGATTTGAATGATACTCCCAATAGTCAAGCACTCAGACCATTACTAGAGGAAACTGATCTACAAGATGTTTCTAACCACCCTAACTTTGATACTGGGGAGTTTGATGGAAAAGGCACGTTCGGTTTAGGCAATGACACTAACAAAATTGATTACATTTTACTTTCTACCGCCCTTTTTGTCCGAATTACCGCCTGTGGATTATTCCGTAAAGGGGCGTGGCCAGGTAAATCTCCTAAACGTTGGACAGTGTACCCCGAATTACAGAAAGAAATTCATGCCGCCAGTGACCACCATTTAATTTGGGTGGAACTTCGATAGGCATTTAAAACACGACAAACGTAAGAAAAAACAGACAGGGTTTACATGGGGCTGCCAGCTCTTGAGCCAAATAGTCTTTTTTGCCTACCTGTCGGGGGCCTAGCACGCCAACGGCGGGAAATTCCTCCAGTAGCTGCGTAATTTCTAAGGTGGTGTTGCGTCTAATCATCCTTGCAATTATAACACATTGTGTTCGATTTACAAGGATGTATTTTTAGATTTTCGTTAATAATTACTGAATTAGCTTAAAAAAAACAGGGCCGAGGCCATTCTCGGCCCTGTTGCAGTTTACACTTCTTTTGGTTTATTCTTGCGAATAACCAAAGAAATTGGTTGACCCAAGACGGTCAAAGACAGGTTCAAACCTTCTTGGTCGGCGTGTTCCCAGGCGACGCCCGTTTTGAGCCAATCGGGTTTTTCTTGGCCTTCTTTGTCTTTCAAAAAATAGACCGTGTGGGAAGGGTATTTAGGGTGAGAAGTGGTATCACTAGTCATCGTAGAGTCTCCTTTGGTTGGTGGTAAATGACGGAAGTCTTTCAAGCGTTTCGGCCATAGGGTAGCTCCCCGTAGTCGAAGATGATTTTTTCAAAAATCAGGGATTAGCGCCCAACAAGACGATGCGCTAGGCTTCCTGCGTCATCCCGCCTCTCAACAAAGTAGCGACTCAGATGATTAAAGCCTACTTCGAACCCCTCACTTTTTGAAAAAGGAATGATTGGTATATTTTAGTAAATGAGGAAATGACATATACCAGAAGACATTCTGCAAAACAGTGGGACTGTAGTTCTGAGTGTGGATAGACAAAGGATTAGGACTGGAAGCCTAGCATGAAGCCGTTAGTAGGTTTGCCATTGAGGTAGCTACCGAATTTACCAAAATAGAAAGCTGCACGCCCGCAACTCTTAGAAGCATTGGCACAATGCAAAAAGCAACGTGTCATACTCATCATTGCAAAACTCGACAGATTAGGTAAAAATGTGGCCTTTATCTCCAATCCTATGGAAGGTAGGGTAGATTTTAAAGCAGTGGACAATCCTAACTTAGGAAGCATTTATTGCCTGCTTAGTTTCAATAAACTTCAAAGATATAAGCGGCGAACCGCTGGAAGGCTATTTTATCTGAATTGTTAATTACATTTGGTGAGAGGGCTCAGATTGGCAAACTAGAAAATTAATTATTGACACAGTTCAGTGAAAACTCTCTAAATAAATAGTTTACTCATACTTTACAATATAACTTTTCTAAGTTCATATGGATACCAGTGTTATGGGTATTCAATAACCAGACTATTGAATAGGGAAAATAAGCTAAACAGACTTCAGTTTTCTGATTTCTCCAGTTTTCTTATCAATCAAAAGAATAATACTACAAGGAGAGCTTCCTCCTGATATTATTTTCTGAAAGCTTCTTTTTTTCAAACTCCCGTCGGCATTATAGGTTTCCACCCATCTTCCTTTTCTCTTTTGTTCGACAAATACCCTATCTCCTACATCGTTTAACAAAGCTTCAAGTTGTTCGGAAGGAACTTCATTTTTTGGGGTTCTAATATTTTCATCATGTTCATAAATTAAAACAATCTTTCCCCAAAGGTGGGCGTATTGCCGAGGTGGGTTATCTTTAAAACTATCGGTTAAATTTGTCCATAAATTTATCCTTTTTTCAGTTTTTCCACTATCAGGATATATATCCATATGTATAACGCCCATATCTTTATAAATATCATTAGCTTTATTACAGGTAATGATGAGCTCGCCGATAGCATCAATGATTTGTTGATCCTTTATTTGTATTTTCTCGCATTTTTGAGCCATACCAGACGAGAAAATACATAACAATAAAAGAGTGATTATTAGTCTCATGGTCTTATTAGTTAAAGACGTAAGTTAATACAAAAAGATCAATTAAGAAAACTAGATATTCCCGCACAGTCATTTTGCCAATTCCTTTTTCTACTGATTACGGAAGTGCCGTTATACTTTATCAAACCGTTGGCATGTACGATATAATGAGCCAATTCCGGCACATGTGATGCTGTGTCATAATCTTTGTTAGGTCCTGAACTTGGCTCGTCATAATCAGTGTTTGGTTCTTGCGGATGAGTGTGAAAAATCCCCTTAATAACATATTCATGCTGAACATGAGAGTTGGTGTTTGGACCTTGATAATAATAAACAAGGATTCCCCACCCTCCATCTTTTGGATATGTAGATACAATGGGTCTATTATTAATATCATAACTGATACTTCCCAGTGTATAAGTAAAATCATGTTGGTTATTTGCGTCATTTGGCATGATAATTATTTTATTATCTGTTGTAATGAAACCTAACATTTCTTTATTCTCAGCAGCTTGAGCTGCAAGTGCTTGATTAAATCCATCACAAGGAGTGGTGTGCTCTGAAAATCTTTTGAAATAGGTTATAACTCCCTCTGAGCCTATTGCACTACCACCACTGTTATCACTATAACCACTACTTTCAGCTGGTGGTTCTTGATCTTGGTCGAATCCATAATTCCAGATACATGATAGACCAGTAGAACATACAGTCCAATAATGTGTAGAACCATAACTGGAGGTAGAACCGGAATAACACGATAGGGTCGTATAACAATAATGACTTGTACGTCCATTTTTAGGCTTCTTTACCAGCTGTTTGACTCCATTAATAATTTCTCCAATATCCATAAGTCCTGCTACAGCTTTCCCATTCTCATAGGCTATACCACCTAGAATATTATCACCCCATTCTCTTATCAACATTGCGCCAGTAAAGTTTTTGAAAGAATAATTACCAAGTTGCTCATGGGAGATATTAGTGTCATACAAAAACTCCACAATTCTCATGGTTATCTCTTTATTTTTATTTTTATATACCCAAAGTTGTTGAAGACCAAGTATTTTACCTCTTCGTGCTTGCGTTATAGGAACTATGATAACAGCACTTTTCTTATTTTTATCCATTTTGGATTCATATGCATATTTCCAAAACACTTGCCTTTCAATGTCGTTTCCGATTAGTCGGGAACTTTTCATCATGTCATCAAACCATAACCTTGCTTCATCAATTGTAATATTCTCATTTTTTGGAACACTTATTACGGATTCCAAATCCTTATTACAGGAAATGACACCTAAAAGGAATAGTAAAGTGATTATTTTTTGATAATAGTATTTTTTCATAGAAATAGATGATTTAAAATAATTTATCTAATAAAAAAGAACATGTAGAATCCTAAATTATAATCTATTATTCTTTTGAGGAAGAATAACTTTTTGCAAAAATAGTTTTATATTTTGGGCAATAAAATACTGAAATCCCAGTACTTTTGTATGTTTTTGACTTTTAAGAAAATTTTTTAACCTTAAAGGAAAATAGTTTGTTCTAACAATTAATATTTTACACAAAAAATCAATACACTCCACACTACTTGTATTTCATTCTCACACAATCCTTGTTTCGATAAGCATTATTAGTGCACAAAGCAACTGTACCAATTTAAACCCCAGCTTATTTCGGTGCGGTTTTTAGGTACTCTACCCAACATACAAATTAATTTCTTTAATAGCTTGACATCCCATGATGCCAAGCTATTAAAGGGCTTTTATTCCTCACGGCCCTTGCAACCCATGCAGATACTCCACGGCTTTCTGAGCATGAGATGCCGCCGTGAAAATGAAACGCTTGTCGTCTTTGAGCACCTGCAGCCACGATTGAAGGTAAGCCGCGTGTTGTAGCTCCGGCATCGGTTCAAAACCAAGGTCTGCACCTAAAAAGCAGGTTGATTAATTGTAACGGATGTTTCGGTTGGATGCCCCCAACGGCTGTTAATACCCGTTTAATATAGTTTATCATCTGCCTATCCATTATGCAACTAAAGCTTGCGCTTTGGATGCTGTTGCTGGCTTATTTGAAAATCTGTCGCCTTATAGAGGTAATCTTTAAATATTTATTTGTCCAGTTTTTTTACTAATAAACTGGACAAATCTAGTATGTTTGTGATAATATATTCTTATGAAAACATCTGATTACATAGTATCTACAATAGACAGATTGCCCAAGGTCTATGTTTTTACCTACGCTGATTTTATGACTGAGGTAAGTCAAAAGGAAGCGGTGATAAAAGCCCTTAACCGTATGGTGCAGGCAGGAAAAATCGCTAAACTCTCAAAAGGCAAATATTATAAACCCGAAAATACTGTTTTTGGTCCGCTGCTTCCCAACCAAAATCAGATAGTCAAAGACCTACTCAAAGAGGATGGAAAGGTTACGGGATACCTGACGGGTTACAGCATTTATAACCAATTGGGTTTAACCACCCAAATCAGTAATACCATCCAAATCGGCAAAAGAGATGTTCGTCCCGCCTTTCAAAGGGAACGTTATACGATTTCGTTTATGAAGCAAAAGAATACCATTACCAAAGAAAATATTCCTCTACTGCAAATTTTGGATGCCATTCGCACGATCAAAAAAATTCCTGATGCCAGTTTGCAATCCTCGGCAAATCGCCTACTCGCTATCTTGAAAGGTCTGTCAGACAATTACTTAAACACCCTAGTTCGTCTGGCGTTGAAATACCCCCCTGCGACCAGGGCCTTATTGGGAGCACTTTTGGATGAATTAAAGAAGGAATCACTGACCCTTTCTCTGTACAAAACATTGAATCCCATTACTAAATATAAATTACCTGGCTTGAATAAGTCCCTAAGTACCACCGAAAAATGGAATATCGTATGAGATTGCACGAAAATAAAACCCTTTTCAGGCAGGCGGTGCAATTCACGGCTGACCAAATGCAAATAGCAGCGATTTATGTCGAAAAAGACTATTGGGTGACCTATGCGTTATACGTTATTTTTCAACACTCCATTGGCGAAGATACCATTTTTAAAGGTGGTACCGCCTTGTCCAAATGCTTTAGCATGATAGACCGTTTTTCTTATCCAAAGTAAATCGTTATCCAAAGATCTTTTTATCAGACACCTTAACCGGCTGATTTACAATACGACTTATGATAATCTTCTTTTGATAATTATGTTATCAGTTAACCAAGTGTAACTCAACACTTGATTAATGATAACATACATGATGATTAAACAGGACATCCATTCTCTTGTCGAAGCATGTGTTGCTTGGCTAAGGGGTGAGGGTTATTCTGAAACGCGGATTCAGGATTACCTTAGGTTATGGAAGAGCGGAATTAAGAAGTTTATGGAAGAACATTCCTTAGCTTTTTACAGTACCGAGGTTGGAGCACGCTTTATTAATTCACCACTTCCCTTTGATAGTGCGACCTATAAACGGGCTGTTCGGCGTAGTGTAGCTGTGCTTTCTGATTTCCTGCTCAATGGCAAGGTCAGCAGGAGAATAGTTCACCGTGTTAACTACGAACTGCCTGGGGAAATAGGCGATGCTGCGAAGGCTTTTATTGCGTCCCGGGAGGAATTGCGCCTGAGTATGCTTACACTCAGTGAACATCGACGGGTGCTGAGTTATTTTATACAGCATCTGTCGATGAAATCAATACATCAAGTATCCGGGATCAATGAACAGCACGTACTTTCCTTTCTGGCTTCTTCCCAGAACTGCAAGGATAAATTCCTGAACACAACACGCCTGTTCTTCCGCTACCTTTACGCATGCAAACTGGTAGACAGGAATATCGAATATGTTATCGGGAGAAACAACTTTCTCCAACGGGAAAAACTACCTTCCGTATATGACGCCGATGAAATCAGGCAGATAGAAGGCGCGGTGGACCGATCGGACCCGGTAGGCAAGCGTGATTACGCCATGCTCTTGCTGGCTACCAGGTTGGGGCTCCGCTCTTCTGATATCGCCGGGCTGCAGTTTACCAATCTGGATTGGGATAATAACCTTATACGACTCACCCAATATAAAACCAAACGGGAAGTAGAACTTCCTTTACTCGCCAATATCGGTGATGCCATTATCAATTATCTGCAATACGCACGACCGGTATCACCTTTGCAGAATGTATTCCTTTCCGCCTGTGCCCCATATCGTATGACCAACCGTCTGATTATCAATGGAGCTATCAGCAGGATTATTAAAGCCTCGAAAGTGGTCGTTGGCAACAGGAAGTTTGGTCCTCATTCTATGAGGCACACGCTGGCAAGCCGGTTGCTGGGCAACGGAATCTCTTTGCCTATTATATCAGAAACCCTGGGTCATACGGACACACAGACTACAATGAAATACCTCCGTATTGATATCAACAATCTCCGACGTTGTGCCCTTGAGGTTCCCATGGTCGGCCAGGGCTTTTACAAACAGAAAGGAGGGGTGTTCTATGAGTAAGCGGATTGTCTTCAGGAGTGTTTTCGCTCCCTATTTCAACAGTTTCCTTGATATGAAGGAACAGATGGGCTTTGGCCTGACTAAATTCCGGGATGTGTTTACTGAGTTCGATCGCTTCTTTTTGGGTACCGGCGCCAATGACCTCCATATTACGTACAATCAGATTACGGCATGGAGTCAATCCCGCATCAATGATAAAGCCCGGACCCTTTACGACAAGCACTCTATTATGCGACAGTTCTGTCTTTACCTCTGTCATCTGGGACACGAGTGTCATATACATCGGCTGCCAAAACAGAACTGGCCCCCGTTCATCCCCTATATTTTTTCGCACCCGCAAATGGAACGTATTTTTAAGGCAAGCGATGAATTAACGCTGCCGAACAGGTCCCTGTCCAGTGTGCTTATCGCTATCCCGGCATTGATCCGGCTGCTTTATTCCACGGGAATGCGCATCAGCGAGGCTCTATCCATAAAAAACGAGGATGTAGATTTTGTGCGCGAACGCATACTGCTTAAGCAGACAAAAAACCGGATAGAGCGACTGGTTCCCATATGTCCGTCTTTGCTTGCGGTACTCAGCCAATATAAGGATTACCGTGATAGGATGCCGATCAATGGAGTATCCGCTCAAACGGCATTATTTTTCGTATCCACGGTTGGTAAGCCGATAGGTGTAAGCTCGGTTCGCCGTTGGTTCGCGGATATATTGGTGCAATGCGAAATTCCCCGCCGCGCAGATGGCCAAGGCCCCCGTATCCATGACATCCGCCACACCACAGCAGTTCATTCCCTGATGAAAATGGTACGGGAAGGATTGGATATGTACTGTGCTATGCCTATCCTGTCGATCTTCCTGGGACACAAATCTCTGAAAGGTACAGAAACATACGTACGACTGACCTGTGAGATGCATCCTGATATCGTCGGAATGGAACACCTGATCACCTCATTTGTATTCCCAAGCACTCCTTACATTGAAATAGACCATGCAAACAACTGACTTTGCAAAGTACCTGACCAAGTTCTTTTCTGAATACCTTACCGGAGAACGTGGTGCCAGCACCAACACGATCCGATCATACAGCAATACATTTACCCATTTGCTGACCTTCATGGATGAAAAAGAACACATCAAAGCGGATACATTGTTGCTCGACCATCTCAATAGGAATGTGATTCTACGCTTCCTGGACTGGCTACAAACCAGCAAACAATCCGGTAATGCGACCAGAAATCAACGTCTTGCCGCTCTGCATTCTTTCTTCAAATACATGCAATATGAGGACGTGAAGCGTATGAGCCAGTGGCAGGAGATCCTTTCAATAAAAGTTAAACGGCAGGAAAGAAGAAGCGTCAACTACCTTACTGTCGATGGGGTCAAGTTCCTGTTGGAGCAGATTCCTACCGATAACAGGACGGCAAGAAGGAATCTGGCACTAATAGCGTTGATGTACGATTGTGGGGCAAGGGTACAGGAAATCATCGACCTTTCCCCGTCTTCTTTGCGTATAGACAAACCTTCCTGTATCACGCTATATGGAAAGGGAAACAAAAAGCGGATCGTCCCCCTACAAGACGAACAGGTGGCATTGTTGAAGGAATATATGAAGGAAAACTCACTTGACAATCCGGCTAACAACCAACGACCGCTGTTTGCCAATAACCGGGGCGGGAGACTGACCAATGCCGGCATAACCTACATACTGAATATGTATGCAGACATGGCCCGTAAGTTGAAGCCGGAGATAATCCCCAAAATATCGCCACATACCCTTAGGCACAGTAAGGCTATGCATCTGCTGCAAGCCGGGGTTAACCTTGTTTATATACGGGATATACTTGGACATGTATCAATACAGACAACAGAAATATACGCGCGGGCGGACTCAAAACAAAAGCGACAAGCCTTGGAAGCCGCTTATATCAATGTCCTGCCAAAGACAGACAACCAAGGGTTATGGGAAAAAGACGCTCAACTCAAAACTTGGTTAAAGAACCTCTCAAAGTAGGTAAATCAAATCGTTATCAAAAGTTGTATTAGAAAGAACGAAGCATAATTGATTGAAAATCAATTCAAAATGTAATGCACTTTGGATAACGATTTACTTTGGATAACAATAGCGGGCCTTCAATTGCACCTGTTGGTATTAAAACTGGCCACGTCTTTTGCATCCATACTTTTTTTGGGGCCTTCAATTGCACCTGTTGGTATTAAAACGGAGAACTACTTTGGCGGATGTGAGTCCAGGTAATCCTTCAATTGCACCTGTTGGTATTAAAACCAGGTAATTTGACGCTTTACGCTAGAAGAGAAAAAGAGCCTTCAATTGCACCTGTTGGTATTAAAACTAGCCACGGCGATAAGTACAGCCCAAATTAACATATCCTTCAATTGCATCTGTTGGTATTAAAACAAAGGATGCCAGGAGCCTATACCCTTTTCGCGAAAGCCTTCAATTGCACCTGTTGGTATTAAAACATTGAACTTGTGTTAATATTACTGATGTCTCCAAGGTACCCTTCAATTGCACCTGTTGGTATTAAAACGCATTGATAGTGATACTTACCGCGTCGGCTCTGTCCATCCTTCAATTGCACCTGTTGGTATTAAAACATTGGACATTCAATAAGGAAGATGCGGAAGTAGATGACCTTCAATTGCACCTGTTGGTATTGAAACTTGGGCGAAAAAACGTAAGTATCACGGTTTGCTTTTGCTTCAATCGCACCTTTTGGCATTGAAACCCCGTTTAACACTCCAACCCGCCAACGTTATTTCACGCTTCAATCGCACCTTTTGGTAGGATTGAAACTTCCAAGACCTATTGAAAGTGTAAGGGAATTGGTGACTTCCAGAGGAATCCAACGATACAGAAGGATTGAAACTTTCAGAACAAGTAAAGGCAGAAAACTTTCCAAAACACACAGGTTTGATTAAACGCACAAACCTAAAAAAATCCAACGTACTCCACAACTTTTGGGATTGATCCAATGTTGTACCAAACAAAAAACGGGTTGCACAATTTCTTGTACAACCCGTTGATAATCAGTACTGGAAGCGGGAATCGAACCCGCACGGACTTTTACGGTCCACAGGATTTTAAGTCCTGCGCGTCTACCTATTCCGCCATTCCAGCCCGGCGTGCATTAGGGATAAAAAAAGCACCGTTTTGGCGGTGCTTTGAGCGGAAGACGGGGTTCGAACCCGCGACCTCGACCTTGGCAAGGTCGCGCTCTACCAGCTGAGCTACTTCCGCGTATGTTGTTGCCAATTGTTATTTGGTGGTGCAAAAGTAGGCGGTTTAAGTATATCACGCAAGTTTTTTCTCAAAAAAAATGTCTTTTTTTTGAGAAAAATTTACAATTTATTGAAAATCAGAACTTCCAAAAAAGTAAAACTCCAAAACAAATATTGAGACATACCGCCGCTATTAGGTTCAAATACATGGTATTTTTAAAATTAGCTTGACGTTCGTCTTCCCAAACATTCCACATCCATCTCCCAAAGAAAAGTAGTAAGGGTCCAAGCAAAATGATTAACAATAGCAAGTGAGCTGTAAATCCAAAATAATATAAAAATCCCCCGCCAGAAAGCCCTAACCAAAAGCAAGCATTCATAAAAGTCCCCTTAATTCCCAGCAGCCTACTCATGGTCATATCTCCTCGTTTTGCATCTTCTTCATGTTGATATATTTGAGTAAGCGGATAGATAGCCAGCAAATTGGAAGTACAAATTAGCGCTGGTACAAGTTGGGGTATTAGCTCAGAAAAAGTCGCTTGTGGCGCTACAGCCCTAAAAACAGCCACGTAGGTAAGTGCTCCTTGAAAGGTAGTAACAACAATCCAACTCAAAATAGGATACTTTTTGAGCCGAATCATAGGATGACTGTAGGCTTTCGAAACTAGTCCATACACCAATAAGTAAACTACAAATTCGATATTGACAAATAAGTAACCTAATATCAAACCCACCAAATCCATTGCCCAAGCAACGTACCATAATTCTTTGGTGACAGGCGGAGGCGTTTCGAGCAATCCAATACTACCTTCGTCTTTGTCATAGTAGCTATTGTAGGCATTGCTGGCAGGAAACAACAAAAAGTGTAAAATAAAAAACACCCACCACGCCTTTGCTACATTGATTTGGGGAGCCTGACTCAATGCAAAAAGAAAAATTGGAAGTAACAAAAAAGAAAAAGGCAACCGTAGATGGATGACGATATTTTTCATTAGAGGGGTTTAAGTATTCTGCTAAAAATAATCATTCATTGGGACTTTACACTTAGTGGGATTTCGATTTTTAAAACCGAAGGGCTTTTTTAGAAAACGATAAGTAAGAAACACTCCCCAAAATTGATATCTGTCGTTTTTGGCGGGATTGGCCGCATGACTTATACCGTCTAAATAATCCGAAAATGCAAATCTAAAAGTGGCTTCTATTCCTAAAGTCCAATGATATGTAAAATGATACTTCAATCCCAAACCCAAAGGAACTACTCCGCGTAAAAAACGAGACGGGGCTTGTTTGTCTTTAAGTATGCCCTCTACGATAAAAGGTTTTTCTTCTAGCATATTATCCATATCAGGCTTAGACACAGTATGGATCATACCAAAACCTGCTAGTAAATAGGGCGAAAACGAGGGTTTAAAGCGTGATTTCAGTGAAGGATGAGTGAGAGGCCAAAAATGCCATTCGACTTGTGCTGACAGCTCATTCAAGGAAGCTTGGGTCGTAAAGTTTCGAAAAGCTCTATCTTCATAATGACTATCTCTTCCCGACAACTTCCCTTGTAGAAAAGATAATCTCAGTGCTAACCGTTCCGAAAAATTATACCTGCTCAAGACACCCCAGGCGAGTTGAGGCTCTCTAGTCAACCAGTCTGACTTGTTGAGGTCGCCTAAATACCCTGACATCCCTGCCCAAAGCCCCAATTCTAATCGCTCTTGTGCTTTTGAGATTGTAGTGCATACAATCAAGCAAAGCGTCATCAATCCACCTCTACCACTTTTCATAAAAGAGTTTTATATCATAACCCTTCTAAAACGCAAAAAACCGAGCGAAAGTTATTCGATTCGGTTATTGAGTAGATATTTTGTATTTAACGGGCTCCAATGGTTCTGGCAAGGTATCTTCTCATTGGCTATCTCTTCTAAAACAAAAATGCGAGCCGAATCACATTCGCTCGCATTTTTGTAAAAGTTATTCGTTTTTTATTGCTTAAAGGCTTCTACTTCAGCGCGGCGGTTTTGTTGTCTGCCTTCTTCGGTAGTATTATCGGCAGCAGGAGTTGTTTCCCCCAATCCACGTAACAATACTCGTGTAGCGCTGATTCCTTTAGATTGCAAGTAATCAAGACATGCCTTCGCTCTTTTCTCGGACAGGCGTTGATTATAAGCATCCGAGCCTACATTGTCGGCATGTCCCGAAATCCGTAATTTATAACTTGGATTTTTGGTCATCAAATCTGCGATATTGTTTAAGATAGTTTTGTAGGCATCTTGTAGCACGGCACTGTTGGTACCAAACAAGATTGGCTCAATCTTAACATCTAGCAGTTTTTGCGACTCATCAATTTTCACACCTTGTTTTTTGGCCGCTTTGGCTTCCAAAAGGGCTTTCTTCTCGGCGGCTTTGATGATTGCCTTCAACGTCTTGGCATCAGGGCAACCTTCGAATTCAGGCGTACCCGCTACATCTGGACAACGGTCTTTGGCATCTTCTACCCCGTCCGAATCAGAATCTGGGCAGCCATTAAATTGTGCCACTCCTGCTACATCAGGACAAGCATCATCTTGGTCGGCCACTCCGTCGTTATCTCTATCAGGGCAGCCTTTAAGTTCGGCTTTACCCGCTACATCTGGACAAGCGTCGTCTTTGTCGGCCACGCCGTCATTATCCTTATCAGGACAGCCTTTGAGTTCGGCTTTACCCGCTACATCTGGACAAGCGTCGTCTTTGTCGGGTATGCCATCATTATCCTTATCAGGGCAGCCTTTAAATTCAGCTTTACCAGCTACATCAGGGCATTCATCATCTTTGTCGGCAATGCCATCTTTATCACGGTCAGGGCAGCCTCTCAACGACGCTAACCCAGCCTCGTTTGGACAAGCATCATCTTTGTCGGCTACACCATCCCCATCCGCATCTGGACATCCTTTAAGCGAAGCCAGACCAGCCACATCCGGGCAATCATCATCTTTATCAGCCACTCCGTCGTTGTCTTTATCAGGACAACCTTTCATCCTAACTGACCCTGGCACAGTGGGGCAAGCGTCTTTTTCGTCAGGAATCCCATCTCGGTCGGTGTCTTTTTTATCAAAGCGGTAAGTAAGCGAAATGTTAGATAGCTTATAACGGTCGTCTCGACCAGGATTTGCCCCTTGACTGATACCGTCCAAGTAATCAGAAAAAGCAAGACGAAAGCCAGCTTCTACACCTACCACCCAGTTTCTATTCAAATCATAACGAACCCCTATCCCAAAAGGAATGACAACATTTGTATTGGAATAATTAGCTGCTTGGTCAGCAATCGCCCCTTGCCTAAAATTGGCTGGAGTCGAGGGAGTTCCTGTAAAATCAGGCTTGGGATTGGTAAAACCTAGACCCGCTCCCGTAAACAAATAAGGTGACAATTTACGTTTGAAACGTACTTGAAATGCCGTAGAGTCATATTTAAAACGCCCTTTGCCCAAAAAGTCATATTCCACAATGGCTGACAAATCAGTAAGAGAAGAACGAGTTTTAAACCCACGAACTGCACGATCGGCAAAATTGGCGTCATTTCCAGAAAGTGTACCGAAGGTCAAAGCACCCCTTAAAGCCCAATTTCTATTGAAATGATAACGTCCCAAAAGGCCTCCGCTAAATTTGGGTTCTTGAGAAAAGAAATCTGACTTATTTAAATCCCCTAAGTATCCCGACAATCCAAGTCCGCCACCCACTTCCCAACGTGGTTGTAGCTGTTGGGCATAAGCTGTACTGACTGTCAAGCTTAGCCATACGAAACTCTTCAGTAATGTTTTATTCATAAATATCCGTCGTTTTACGCCTAAAACTAACAGAAGCTAGCTAGAATACCAAAATATAATCTTGCTATCTTAATAGGTTGACCGATTAGAGTCTTTGTCGAATAAAGTCTTAAACTAATTTTTTAAGAAAATAAGAAAAATCACCCTCGCGTTCTTAGCCATTCTATCAACAAACGAACTCCGTAAGCAGTGCCTGATTTCATAGTACCAAACTCAGAATCTCCAAAAGCGGTGCCTGCAATGTCTAAATGTGCCCAACTTGGGTGTTTGTCAACAAAAACCTCCAAAAACTTTGCCGCCACTATCGCTCCCGCAAAAGGTTTACCATGAAAATTTTTGACATCCGCCACATCAGACTTTAGTTCCTCTTTATAATCATCCCAAAGTGGTAATCGCCATAATTTTTCGCCAGTCTGTTGTCCACTTTGATACAAACTAGCCGCTAAGTCTTCGTTATTGGTAAACATCCCTGCGGCATGATACCCCAAGGTAGCCACGCAGCTTCCGGTAAGGGTTGCCAAATCAATAAGTACTTCAAGTTGAAAGTTTTTGAGAATATAACTCAAGCCATCTGCTAAAATAAGGCGTCCTTCAGCATCTGTATCTATGACTTCGATGGTTTTTCCCGAAAAACTCCCTATCACATCTCCAGGCTTCAAAGCCAAACCATCGATTGAGTTTTCGGTAGAAGGAATCACTCCAATCAAGTGCACAGGCAGTTGAAGTTTAGCGGCCAATTCGACCGTCCCAAGCACAGCTGCAGCCCCTCCCATATCAGATTTCATGTAGTGCATGTTGGTCGACTGCTTGAGCGACACGCCTCCAGTATCAAACGTGACACCTTTTCCCACCAACCCTACTTTTTGGGTTGCTTCTGGGTGTTTGTACTCCAATACAATAAATCTCGGGGGATTTTTGCTCCCTTCACCAACCGCTAGCAATGCATGTAAACCCATTTGAGCGCATTCGAGTTCATTGTAAACGTTGACCAAATAGCCATATTTAGTACCCGAATCTAATGCCCAATCGCCCAAGCTCTCTGGAGATTTTTTGTTAGAGGGCGCATTCATCAAGTCCATGATTCTTATCTGTGTCCAGGCCGTAGCTTCTCCCCTAAAAGCGTGTTGCTTGGCTAGTTCAGTATTAGCCTCTTCTACTACGATTTGTAAAGAAGTATTTTTGCCAAAGAAAGTGGGTTGCATCCCCTCTGTTTTATACAAACCTAAATCATAATCTCCCAACACTACTCCATTGACAATGGCACTTATCCATTCGGTTTCGATTCCACCCAGCGTAAGATTCAGGGCTACCGTATCTGGTAAATCTTTTTTTTGTTTATAAAAAAATGAACGAAGTACCTTGATATAATCGCTTTCTTTGGGAGATTTGCCAAGCCCAAGGAAGAAAACTTTCTGGTTTGCTTGGTAAAAAAGTTGCGTTTGTTTGGCCTCTGCTTTAAAGTCTTGTACCAAAAAATCGGCAAACGGAAATGATTGTATGCGCTCAATGAGGGTATCGTCTTGCCGAAACAAATAGATGACTGTCTGAGCCGTATTTGAATTTTGATAAATTACTTCTACTTTCATTTATGACAAAAGGTAATAACTTCTTTTCTTCGATTTAACTTGAAAATGTACTCAATTCCTTAGCTATAACGATCGTTACGCCAAGGATATGCGGTATTGGAATATCCTCTTTCTTCCCAAAAACCCCGTTTATTTTTAGACAAAAACTCAATTCTTTTAATCCATTTGGAGCCTTTCCAAGCATACAGCTGCGGTGTAATCATCCTGACTGGCCCGCCATGTTCTTTAGGAAGTGGCTCGCCATATACAGTATGAGCCAGCAATACATCAGGTTTGAGCGCTTCTTCGAGCGACACATTGGTGGTGTAGGTATCGTATCCATAGCACATCAAATGTGTAGCAGTTTCTTTGGGCTGTACTAGGGCCGCAATGTCCATCAAACGCACCCCTACCCACGACATATCCAGTTTTGACCAAGTGGTTACACAATGGAAATCAGATACATCTTCGGTTTGGGGGAGTGACATAAAATCATCCCATGTCAAAACCATTGGATGTTCTACTTCGCCATCAATATAAAGTCGCCAGCGGTCAAGCGTCACATTGGGTTGATAGCCCAAATCCAGCACTGGCCATTTGGTAGTGACGGTCTGTCCTACTGGTACTTGAGGCATACCATGCCGATTGGTTTCGCCATGCCCTTGAGGACGTGCATCGGCAATTGAAGGCGTTTTCCTGATTTTTTCCTCAAAGCGCTCCTTAAGCTTCATCCGCGCTTCGACGATGCGGTCAAGTTTGCTATTTTCTTCCATGGTGCACAAAGTTAGATACAAATCTCTTGATTATATTAATAATTGACAGACAAGCCAATACCAAATCCCATATCACTATCATAATGGCCACGAATACCCCAATTTTTATGAACAATGTATCTCAATTCCCCCATATACTCAAAATCTGTATTGACCATAAACCCAGCTCTAATTCTTCGGGAAATCGGAATATCTTCACGCATTAGCTGCAAACGCACAATACCATCATTGTAAACTTCTGCCTGAAAATTGACCAACATAGGCAACGTATACATAAATCCCAAACTAATAGCGCTTCGATTGTCTTTTTTATTGACCTGTCCAAACAAATTCTTTTCATGGCCGTCCATTCCCATTTTGCGATAACGCCAATCAAAACCAATAAACGGCATCAGCCATTGCGTTTTACCGATGTATCTTCCTAAATGGGTCTCGGTTTCGTAGCCGTGCATATCGTTATAGCCCAATCGCCATTCTACTCCTAAACTCCATCTTGCATTTTGCAGCATGGCATCTCCATCATTTCCATTGGTAGCAAAGTCGTTTTGAGCCATCAGATGTACCATATTGCTTTCTTTTTGCAACATTTTGTAGGCTTTATTTTTATCAGGCAGATATGGATTGCTATAGTCGTCTACAGCAAATACGCGGTTCATTCCTGCCATCATATGATAAAGGATATGACAATGAAAAAACCAATCTCCTTCTTCGTTGGCCAGAAATTCGATGGTATCTGTTTCCATAGGCATGATGTCGATTATATTTTTGAGCGGAGCGTTTTTCCCTTGGCCATTTATCAGTCTAAAATCAAACCCATGCAAGTGGATAGGATGCCGCATCATCGAATTGTTGTAGAGTACAATGCGAAGTACTTCTCCTTTCTTTACGGGGATTTTATCGGCTTCTGAAAGTATCTTATTGTCCATACTCCAAACATAGCGATTCATATTTCCAGTAAGGGTAAAAGACAATTCCCTCACTTGGGCTTTGGCGGGAAGTGTGGTTGTAGATGGCGATTTCAGCATGGCATAGTTTAAGGTGACAATATTGCCCAAAGCATTTGCATTGTAGCGATTTGAGTTATCTTTCATATGGATGCTATGGTCTTCATTTTTTGATGCTACTCCAGTAATTTCGGGATACATGACCACATTCATATCCATTTTATTGAGAGTCATCTTCATTCCCATATCGTCTAGGTTTCCATTCATTTTCATCATGCTATTCATCATCTTCATTCCCTCGAAATATTTCAGACGTGGAAGCGGAGAAATAAGTTGCTTGATACCATTACCGATAAAAATGCTTGCAGATTGTGTACGGTCTTCGGTCGTTGCCAAAAATTCATAAAAAAGCCCTTCTTTCGGAATAGTGACTATCACATCGTAAGTTTCGGATACAGCAATGATTAATCTATCAACCTCTACAGGTTCTACATCATTGCCATCACTAGCGACTACGGTCATTTTACCTCCTGCATACCGAAGCCAGAAATAAGAAGAAGCACCGCCGTTGGAGATACGTAGCCTCACCTTATCTCCTGCTTTTAAGGGTTTTGCATCAATACTTGTCAAATCTTGAGAAGTACTGCCATTAATCATCACTTTGTCATAATAGACATCGCTCACATCCATTGCCAACATCCGCTTCCATTCGTTGGTAAGCTTGGTACTGAAATGCCCCTCTTTCAAAGATTCAGTATAAGATTGCACGGCATTTTTTTTGATAGCGGCCCAGTCATTCGCATAGCGTAGCATTCGCTGTATGTTTTCAGGTCTATAGTTTGTCCATTCACTCAGCATCACAGCCATAGTCGGTAAGTCGTCGATACCCTTTCTAAAAGTTTTGTCTGCTTTCCTTTTGTTCATCACAAAACTCCCGTACATCCCAATCTGCTCCTGTAATCCCGAATGTGAATGATACCAATGCGTACCGTTTTGAATAATCGGGAATCTGTACACATGAGTTTCTCCAGGATTAATAGGCATTTGGGTCAGGTGAGGTACACCATCTTCTTTATTTGACAAAAACACCCCATGCCAATGCAAAGAAGTGCTTTCTTTCAAAAGATTATGCACCACTATTTCGGCAGTATCTCCTTCCGTAAATTCAAGAGTTGGCATGGGTATTTGCCCATTTACAGCGATAGCTCTTTTTTCTTTTCCAGCATAGTTGACAACGGTATCTTTTACATACAGGTCATACCTAACTGTGGTCTGGGCATGTAAAGAAGTGACAAGTAACAACCCTGCTACCTGCCACATCATAAATTTTAAGATTTTTATTTTGTTCATCTTTTGTCAGCTTAGCAATGCACTATAGCATCAAGATTTATTTAGTTTCAGTAAACTAGCGTTGATGGCTACTACAATAGTACTTGCACTCATCAGGATGGCCCCCACGGCGGGACTTAGCACAAATTTTGGATAGAAAATTCCTGCTGAAAGAGGTATGGCTATCACATTATAGCCCACCGCCCAAACGATATTTTGTATCATTTTGCGATACGTTCTTTTTCCAAAATCAATCAACTTCACCACATCTTTCGGGTCACTGTTGGCTAAGATAATGTCAGCCGTTTCGGCGGCTACGTCTGTACCCGATCCCACAGCAATACCCACATCGGCCTGAGCCAAAGCAGGGGCGTCGTTTACACCATCACCCGTCATTGCCACAATTTCGCCTTTATCCTGTAGTTCTTTTATTTTTTCTAGTTTGTTGTGTGGCAATACATTAGCCCAATAACCGTCCATATCTAGCTGCTTGGCAATGGCAGCCGCTACCTTTTCATTGTCACCTGTCAGCAAATAAGATTTAATATTCATTTGTTTTAAGGCATCGATAGCCTCTTTGGAGCTTTCTCTCAGGCTATCTGCCAAAGAAATGATTCCCACAGGTTTGTTATCAATCAACACGAAATTGACTGTTTCTGTATTTTGATCAATGTCACTAGGAATCTCTGGTAGTGTTAGATTATTTTGGTTAAAATAATTAGGCCCTACAGCTATCACCTCCTTACCCTTAACGGTGCCTTTTACACCTACTCCTTGGATATATTGGAAGTTTTGAGATACCCAAAGCTCCAAATTGAGTTCCTTTAATCGTTTCAATACACCTTTCGCAATATGGTGTTCGGAGTTTTGTTGTACAGCAGCTGCGTACTGAAGAATTTCATTTGCAGAAAAAGTATTAGTAAGTGGTATTATTCTCTCCACAGCATGCGACCCTTTGGTAAGAGTACCTGTTTTATCAAAAATGATAATAGATAAATTTCGGGTTATTTCAAATGCTGTACGGTTTCGGATTAGTAATCCGCTGGTAGCCGATAAGGTAGTAGAAATCGCTACTACCAATGGAATAGCAACACCCAAAGCGTGTGGACAGGCTGTCACCATTACCGTCACCATCCGTTCTAGTGCAAAAGCCAAATCCCCCTTGCTTACAAACCAGTATCCAAATGTGCTTACCCCCACACCAATGGCTATAAACGTCAGCCATTTAGCTACTTTATCGGCTAAGTTTTGGGTATTAGACTTAGCAGTCTGCGCCATTTGAACCAAATCAATGACTTTGTTGAGATAACTATCTTTACCAACTCCTGTTGTTTTTATCTGTAATGCGCCATCACCGTTTACAGCTCCTGCTATAACTTTAGTATTCACTTCTTTTTTAACAGGGACGCTTTCGCCAGTAAGCATACTCTCATTTACATAAGAGCTACCTTCAGTTACGATGCCATCAGCGGGAATTTTTTCGCCAGGTTTGATGACAACGATTTCATCATTTTTCAATTCATCCAGTTTGATTTCCACCTGCTCACCATGCCTCCAAACAGTCACTTTGTTGGGCAACAGGGCTACGAGTGATTGTAAAGCCTTGGAGGCCGCCATTTGCGAACGCATTTCTAGCCAATGCCCCAGCAGCATAATCACAATCAGAGTAGCTAATTCCCAAAAGAAATCCATACCTTTTAGGCCAAGTGCTACCGCAACTGAGTATACATAAGCAACTGAAATAGCAATGGCTACCAATGTCATCATTCCGATGGCCTTGGCTTTGATTTCACCTACCATTCCTTTTAAAAATGGCATACCTCCATAAATGTAAATGACGGTACCTAATCCCAATAGCACATAATTATCGCCAGGAAATGTAAAACTAAAGCCTAGCCAATGCTGTATCATATGAGAAAGCAGCAGGATAGGAATCGTAATTATGAGACTCACCCAAAATCTTTTCAGAAAATCGTTTGTATGATGCCCCTCGTGCTTGTTATAATCCTTGGTGTGATGTTCATGCGAATGATGATGGTCGTGTTCGTGAGCATGGGTATGTTGTTGAGGGCTGCCCATCGGAACCAACGACATACCACAGAGTGGGCATTTGCCCGGTTCGTCCTTCAGCACTTGAGGGTGCATAGGACATGTATATTTTACCATGATTTGAGTATTTTGAAAAATTAAGAATCACCTATTAATTCAAGGTCTCCACTGTGTTTCCGCAAGTCAACATTTGAGAGCCGTAATACGGGTTTTTAATCGTATTTTCTTTGCTTAGCCAATTGGCACCTTTGCCATTGTTATACATCGGGCAATGTTGGTAATAGATACTGGCGTCTTGTTTTGATACTTTTCCAAGCTCATACATACCCGTTGAAAGCAAAGCAAAAGCTTCTCGTTGTTTTGAAATATTTTTTGATTTTGAGATACCTTCTGCATTGGCGGTTAAATCTTTCTTTATTTTCATCCAAACGGTATGCTCTTCTGTAGAAAGTTTACCCATTTCAACCGCTTTGAGTGCATTGGACAAATCCCTGGCTTTAGCAGCAGCCATGTCAGCATCGGTTTTTACCAAAGCATCTTTTAGTGAAAAATAGTGCTCAAAAATGGCTTTTAGTTCTGATATATTCTGAGTTGGCTCATTTACGGATGGAGCCATATTGTCACTATGATGATGATGCTCACTTTTCATGCTCATCCCTGACACATTGTTTTTGTCATTGGGTTTCAAAGTTCTTTCATATCGACAACAGTCACCTAGTTTTGCATATACATCATCGGGTGCCAAAAACTTTTCATTATCATAGCCTGCCAGGGCAATACGTTTCAGGATATCATTTAGGGTTGTTTTCTTATTATCATACATAATAGCCGCCATTTGAGTATCCTTATTCCAATCTACTTGGGCTGTCTTTTTGACATTTCCTGCTTGTTCAATGGCGTTTTTACACGTCTCGCAGTTCCCCAAAATTTTTATAGTTTCTGTTGTCAGATTTTTGATTTGAGCAAAACTATTTGCTGTTGATAGCAATACAGAGATTACCATCAATACTCTTGATATTGAGTTCATTTGTTGTTTTTTTGATAAATGATATAAAATAACCTCTTTAAAAGCGACTATTCGCTTTCGACAAGACCCATGTATGGCTATTAGGTCTGCTTTTTAGCTTATTTTAGGAGGCGACCAAATCAAATAAAAGCCCGAAGAAATGTGGGCAAGAGCGAAATAATACTTTTGATTTTGGCCTTTGACAAATGCTAGATTTGGTTCTATCTCGACAAAAGACGGCAAACTTACTATGTGATAATTGTAACCCGCACATCTACAAAGTTGCCCTTTGCATCTACCGTTACATCCCCCACAGTTCTTATGTTTTTTACAAGAATGAGTTTTACAACCGTCTTTTTTGTGCGATTTTTCAGAATGAGTATTTGAGTGATCTACATTTTGGGTGGCAGTGGTGTTCATGCCGCAAGCGTAACTTCTACTTGGCACCAACAACGACACCAAGCATATCATGATTACCAAAGCAATATGTATTCTCAAATTTTTCACTGATACAAAGTTAATATTTTTGAGAATAGGAAGTAGCTAGAAAAGTAGATTTATGCTTAAAGTCATTTTATGAGGCTCTTGAATTGGAAAGCATCTATAAAGTTTTCCCTAATTCAAGTGGATTTGTCGTATTTTTGGGGCATGAAATCGCCTTCTACTGCCAAGCTTTGGCTCAATCTACTATTGGTATATATCGTATGGGGTTCTACTTTTTTAGGCGTACGATATGCCATCCAAACCCTTCCCCCTCTCCTAACCAACTCGATTCGCTTTTTGGTCGGGGGCATTTTGTTTTTTTTGTTTACGCTTCTACGTGGGTACTCTATTCCATCCCTAAAACAGTGGCTTTCTGCTGCTTGGGTAGGGTTATTGTTGAGTGGTATTGGCAACTGTGCCGTTGCTTATGCTATCGGCTTTATGCCTACTGGTATGGTAGCGCTACTGGTAGCTACCTTGCCTGGATGGATAGTAGGCTTAGATTATTATTTTTTTTCAAAACAAAAACCCTCATGGCTTACCCTTTTAGGACTGGCGGTAGGCTTGGTAGGAATGTATATTTTACTGAATCCATTGGGGCAAATCACAAACCAAGAAATCCCACTTTTTCCTGCCAGTTTGGTTTTTATTGGTTCCATTACTTGGGCGTGGGGTTCATTACAATCCCCCTATCTTGATATGCCTCCTCAAATGCAAACTACCGCTATTCAGATGCTTGGTGGGGGCATATTTTCGCTGCTGATGAGTGTATGGTTGGAGCCACAGGCTTTTTCTACCTTATCATTGATGACTACCCAAACTTATTTGGCACTTCTTTATTTAATTATTATGGGGTCGTTTGTGGGTTATTCGGCTTATGTGTGGCTACTTCATCATGCACCTCCTACCCTTACAGCTACTTATGCTTATGTTAATCCAGTGGTTGCAATGATTTTAGGGTGGATTTTTGTCAATGAAAAACTAAGTACTCGCTCACTTATCGCATCCTTGGTAGTACTCGCTGGAGTTGTTTTGATTACATTAGGTCGTAAATTTGTTCGTAAAACAAAAACCATAGAAACCTAAAAGACTTATGTCTACGACTAGAGACGTTGCCATATTTTTATTTGACGATGTAGAAGTCCTTGATTTTGCTGGGCCTTACGAGGTATTTAGCGTTGCGGGCTTACGTACACTTCCACAAAAACCATTTAATGTCTTTACAGTGGCCGAAAAGTCGCCTATCATTGCACGCAACGGGCTGACTATTGTTCCTGATTTTTTGCTAGATGAATGTCCTTTAGCACCTATTTTTCTGATTCCAGGTGGGGGTGGCTATCATCCCAATGGTTCTCCTTTTGGCAGCCGCCGCGAAATGCACAATCCCGTAGTTATAGAATGGGTACAAAAACAAGCTAAATTCGCTGAACTGACATTATCAGTATGTACGGGTGCTCTAATCTTAGCTCAAGCAGGAATTTTGGAAGGTCTGCAAGCTACCACTCATTTCAAAGCGCTAGATTCGCTGAAAGCTATTTCACCCAATATTGAAGTGCTAGATCATGTGAGGTATGTTGATAATGGCCATGTTATTTTGTCGGCAGGGGTATCGGCGGGGATTGATATGTCCTACTATGTAGTCAGTAAACTGCTCGGGGAAGCACTAGCCAATGAAGCAGCGCAATACGCCCAATATGACTATTGGCCTCACGCCAAAGCCTAGAAAGAAATACATCAAGACACTTGCAACTTTTACAAAGATTTAATATTTTGCTAGGGTTTTTCTTTACAATTGTAAGTTTTTTTACAAACCTCCCTATTTTTGGGGGAATAACTTTGCAAAACACTCCAATCCCACATTTAACACACAAATTCCATGAAAAAACATCTGTACGCATTTTTATTTGTTTCAGTAGCACTCTTGGGGGGGTGTTCTAAATCCGAACCAGAACCTGAGCCTGCAGAGCAGGTAATTGGCACTTACAACGTTGATAAAATAACTATTGCTTTCAAATATAATGATTCACCTATTGAAGAATCCCAGAGCTACGTCTTACCTTTTAAAGGTACAGGTGGTGAATTGAGTGCAATATTAGATGTTTCTAAAACCTCTTCTAACGTAGTTACAATTTCTTACATTGAAACTGCAAAATATACCGACGGAACTACCGATAAAAATACCGATGTGTACAGCAGTATTGAGCTCAAAAAAAACGAGTCTAACTCAGCGATTTTTGATATGTTCAACGCAGGTGCAAAAAGTGGTACTATAGGTGGCGGAACTATCGCTCTTGATGATATTGTGAATGCTAAAGACAGCACTGGTCGCGCCTACACTTATACATTTAGAGTCACTGGCAAAAAAGCCCAATAATTTTTTGTTTTTTTCTAAAAGCTACGAATCTCTCAATATTGATTCGTAGCTTTTTTATTGGGGTGGTATTAGGCATCATCTTTTTTTCTTGAATTAAACCATAATATACTGTCAATCAATCCTATAACCCAGACAACACCCTTCACTGTTATTTTTTATACGCCAATATCTATCACTCATTCGACGTTAATGAAAAACATAAGTTATTTATTGGGAATTTTATCTAATCGATAAACCCATAATTTTGTCGTTTCCAACATTAAACTCATGAACAGATTCTGTAAATCACTTGTCATCCTCACGATTTTTAGTCTTCTCTGGAATTGCAAAACCAATACCTCTTCCGAGCAAACCACCGAAAGCGAAACTTCTTCCACACTCGTCAAAACACCTGATTTTAGTGGTGATTCAGCTTATGTTTTTGTAGAAAAGCAAGTCAAGTTTGGACCTCGCGTTCCCAACTCCACTGCGCATACTCGCTGTGGGGATTATTTAGTAGCCGAATTGAAAAGGCTGGGCTGTAGCGTCATTGAGCAGAAGTTTACGGCTACCAATTACGACGGCCGCAAACTCAACGCCCGCAATATCATTGGTACTATCAATCCGCAGGCTCCTAAGCGCATTTTGCTGGCTTCGCACTGGGATAGCCGACCAGTGGCCGACGAAGACCCTACCAATAAGCAAGGTGCTATCGATGGTGCCAACGATGGTGCAAGTGGTGTGGGGGTTTTGCTCGAACTAGCCCGTACGATCCAGCAAGCCAATCAAAAACCTACCGTCGGAATTGATTTTATCTTCTTTGATGTAGAAGACGGCGGTAACTCAGCCGTTGCCAAAGACAAATTCACGGGATTTTGTCTAGGTTCTCAATATTGGGCAGCCAATAAGCATGTTCCTAATTATTCTGCTTATTACGGAGTATTGCTCGACATGGTGGGCGCTAAAGGAGCGACATTTCCCAAAGAATCCTTTTCAAAACAATACGCTGGCGAAATCACCCAAAACATATGGAACCTAGCCAGTCAACTTGGGTATAATTCGTACTTTATCCAACAAGACGGTTCGGCCATTACTGACGATCACTTACCCATCAACGAAACTGCCAAGATTCCGATGGTTGACATTATCCACCTTCAACTCAACAATCCTCAAAAAACTTTTTTTGAAGATTGGCATACTCATGAAGATGATATGCGCAATATCGACCCCGCCACTTTGAAAGCGGTAGGACAGGTATTACTGCAAGCATTATATCAAGAATCTTAATCTCCGCTGGCATGAAACATCTTCGTATTTTAGTTTTTTCGTTCTTTTTCTCATCTATTTGGGGAGGATGTAGTTCTCCCCCCGACAAATTCGGGAATTTAGATTTAATAAAATGGAGAAGCGACCGAGGTGGGTGCAATGACGTCCGAAAAGGGCTCGAAAATGACTTAAAACAAATTCAAGATAAACTTTTAGGAAAGCATATTGAAGAGGTAGGAAGGATGTTTGGCCGCCCAGACATTAATCAATTGGCGGGAAGAGATCAAAAATTTTATGTCTATTTTTTAGAAAAAGGGCCTCATTGCAACGACATAGCTCAAAAATCCAACGCTCAAAAATTAATTTTGAGGTTCAATTCTGTAGGTTTGCTCTCCGAAATCACTTTTCAGGCACGACCTTTGTAATAAAATTTATCAATGTCACTGTTGATAGAAGTTACAAAACAGTCGCAATCTATATGCCTTTCAACGATTAAATTTCCAATCAGATGCGTTTTAGTTTATTATTTTTCTTCTTATTTCTGACAGGTTTTACAGTACTAGCTCAGCATTTAAGGCACAAAGGTTCTCTCGGAATTCAATACGTCGAAGCATCTGATTCTTTGTTGGCCGAAGAACGTGTACTAGAAACCAGAGGAATTTGGGTAAAATCTGTTACTCCAGGACTCACAGCCGCAGCACTCGGTATTGAAGTCAATGATATTTTAGTGGCGGTCAACAATATCGACTCTCTTTATTTGTATGATTTCCAGAAATTAGAAAAAAGTATCTACGAAAACGAACCTATTTCGATTACATACATCAGAGGACGTCGTAAAAACAGAGTAGTCGGGCAGGTAGTAGCAGGCCGCAAAGAATCATCAAAAGGAGAAATAAGCTACGGCGAAGTAGCCTACAATCGAGGGTATTTACGCACCCTTATACATAAGCCATACGGGGCGACTCGCTTTCCTGCTATATTTTATATCCAAGACTACGAGTGTAGCTCTATCGACTTTTCTAAAGACTCCTTATCTCCTATCAAAAAGCTTATTGATGGCTGGGTTAAAGCTGGTTACGTGGTTTTTAGAGTCGAAAAACCCGGAATTGGCGAAAGCCAAGGAACAAAAGATTGCTCTAGGTTGAGTTTTCAAGAAGAACTTTCTGCTTTTCAAAATGCTTTTACTAAGTTCAAAAAACTACCTTTTGTAGATAGTACCCAAGCCTTTATTTTTGGACACGGCGTAGGTGGTTCAATCGCTCCCCTTCTAGCGGCCCAAGCTCCTAGCAAGCCGCGTGGTATTATGGTTTATGGTAGTACTACCAAACCTTGGTTTGAGCACATGATTGATGTCTTCAGAAAACAGCCTATGCTTCATAAGGAATCCCTCCAAGCCATTGATGCCACGACTCGCATGGTCACTCCCTTACTTTTTGAATGGCTCATCCAAAACAAAAGCGTAAGTGATTTAATCCAAAATCCAGATTTTGAAGCGATTCTGACTTCTAAAGAAAATCCATTGCAATACTACAGAGGAACATTTTTTGGCAAAGCAGCACCCTTTTTTCCCGAACTCAATCAGCAAAACATCACTCAAGCATGGATAGAAGCAGCTACTCCTACCTTATCTCTGCATGGGGAGTTTGACGAAAAAGCCATCAGTCCAGAATCTGCCCAAAGCATTGCTCAGCTTGTCAATGAGGTTTTGGGAGAAAAAGGTAACTATCAACTCATCAAAAATAGCGACCACTGGTTTGGGAAAATACAGTCTTTTGAGGAGTATTACAAACTCATCCAAAATAGAAAATACACCCAGCACCTTGAGCAAAATTTTAACCACGAAATCGTGGACATAACTGTTAAATGGATGAAACAACAGCAGTAATGAGTATTTCTTATGAAGATATTTCGCTAGCTACTTTAGAAATTCTAGCACAACAACCCCAAACCATCATTGTAGATGTGCGTGAGCCTTGGGAGTTTGAGGAGTTTAATATAGGAGGGGTTAATATTCCACTAGCCGATATTCGAGAGCGACGACAAGAGGTTGTGTCCTTCCAAAACATCATCGTAGTATGCACCAATGGCACACGCTCGAAAGTAGCAGCAAAAGACTATTGTCGTGCGGATGAGTTACAAACAAAATCAATCTTCCACCTCCAAGGAGGTATTTTGGAGGTGGAAGATTAAATCTTAATCGACCACAAAAACGCCTTCATATACTTTGACGGCAGGCCCGATTAGGTATATATTGTTGAAGCCTTTCTCATCTTCTACAAACGAGACCCGGAGGTCTCCTCCTTTGGTTTTGACATTGATAAGCTCAGGCATTTCAAATCGTTTGTGAGCCACTAAAGCACAGGCCGTTACACCAGTCCCACACGAGTAGGTCTCATCCTCTACTCCCCGCTCATAAGTACGTACATAGAGCGTCTGCTCATCGAGGTTTTGCACAAAATTGACGTTGGTTCCTCCTTTAGGACCATATACATCTCCATAGCGTATTTTTCTACCTTCAGTCACCACATCTACCGATTCTACCGATTCCACAAAAGTGACATAATGAGGAGAGCCTGTATTTAAAAAATAGTCGTTGCCATCTTGGTTCCCTCCTGTCACATCACCCATTTTTAAGAAAATCTCTTCTTCACACGCGACGGCCTTGTGCTCACCATCTACGGCAATAAAAAGCGTATTTTCCTCAAAAAGTCCCAAATCCTGTGCAAACCTTACAGTACAACGCCCGCCATTGCCACACATACTGCCTTCGCCTCCATCAGCATTGAAATAGACCATTCTGAAATCATATCCTTCTGCATTGCGAAGTAAGATAAGGCCATCAGCTCCTATTCCAAAACGACGATGACATAAAAATTCGATAAAGTTTTTGTCGACCGGAAATTGCTCCTCACGGTCATCAATCATGATAAAGTCATTGCCTGTACCCTGGTACTTTGAAAATCTAATAGAAAATTTATCGTGAAGCATTGGAAGTAGCTATTTTGTGTAAAATCAAAAATACAAATAAAAAAAGCCGCCTCAAAAGACAGCTTTTTTATAACCACTCGCTTTGAGAAATTATTTCTTTTTCTCTTTAACACGAGCGGCTTTGCCTTGTTTACCACGAAGATAAAACAAACGAGCACGACGTACTCTACCTTGACGTACCAATTCGATTTTATCGATGTTTGGTGACAGAATAGGGATTATACGCTCTACACCCACTCCGTTGGATACTTTACGGATAGTAAAAGTCTCTCCACTTCCACCTACGTTGCGGCGTTGAATTACGGTTCCAGTGAATACCTGAATCCGCTCTTTGGTACCTTCAATAATTTTAAGGTGAACATTGAGGGTATCCCCTGCTTGAAACGAAGGGATGCTTTCGCGTTTTCCAGCGAATTCTGCATCAACCAACTTGATTAACTCATTAGACATTGTTATAAATTAAATTGATGCTTTTTTCAGCGGACGGACACAAGCCGTCATTCAAAAAAGCGAGTTATCAAAAAATTGCCCGCAAAAGTACAAATTTTAAACGCAAACTAAAACTAGAGTAAAGATTTTTTTATCATAAGTATCCACTGTCAGGTACGCTACCACAGGTTTAGTAGCGAAGTGGTTTATCTATCCAACACAAATTTTATAAAATTTATGTTGCTTTTCTTCAATAAGTGGGTCAAAAGCAAAACTCTATCCCTTTTTTGCGTTATGTCGCTCAAGATTGTTATTGCTAGTTTTGATTTTTATCCAGCCCAACATGGAATAGCCCAAGTAGCATTTCAGCACGCCTTTGGATTACATCAACTAGGGTATGATGTCACGGTCATTACGCAGCCATTGCCCCAGCAGACACCCAAATTTCCCTTCAAACTTGTCTATTTTCCTATTCACTACCGAGGATTTTCGCTTCGCCCCAAAACCGAACAAGAAAGAGATTATCAGACTTACTTATTAGAATCAAATGCGCATATTTTCTTTTTTCATTGTTGGGAAACATGGGTGTCTGAACTTGCATTACCCTTATGGAAACACATTAGAGGCAAGACTGTCTTGGTAAGTCATGGCACCACTCTCAATCTACTACTTCCTGGGATAAAAGGATGGATAAGGTGGTTGCTCAATCGGCCATTAGCATGGCGTTTTCCTGAAAAGTTAAAAAAATTTGACCACTATGTTTTTCTTAGCTCCAAACCTGATTCCTTTCGCATGACAGATGTAGTATGGTCAAAACGCCTCTCGCTACCAAACTTCTCGGTCATTCCGAATGCTGCTCAACCTGATTTTGATATACCTACAAGCCTCAACTTTAAGAAACACTACGGAATATCTACCTCAAATATGCTCCTTTGTGTAAGTAATTTTATCAAATCCAAAGGCCAACATCAGTTGATAAAGTGGTTTTTAGAGATGAATCTGGAAGATACTGCCTTGATTTTGATTGGAAGTCATGTCAATTTGTATACCGAAAAGCTAAAAAAGCTAGCTTCTACAAAACTAAACAAAACTATCTTTATCTTTGACAAACTATCTCAATCACATATAAAGGCCGCTTATCACGCCTCCACTTTGTTTGTATCAGCTACCTTCACCGAAGTTCAGCCTTTGGTACTGTTAGATTCGATGGCAGCTGGGGTTCCTTTCGTATGTAGAGACGTAGGAGCCGTATCTGAGCTGGCGGGTGGAATGTGTTTTCGTACTTCAGAGCAGTTCAAAAAACAAGTATTTTTTCTATTGCAACATTCTCAAGAACGTATGCAATTGAGTGAAGCTGGAAAGAAAGCCTTCTACTCAAACTATAATTGGCAAAAAGTAATAAAGACCTATGATGAATTAATAAAAAAATTAGTCTCATGATTATCACCAAACTCCGAGGAGGGCTGGGCAATCAACTTTTTCAGTATGCCTTGGGGAGGCACTTGGCTCTCCGGCATCAAACTGAATTGAGATTTGACACTTCCTACCTCGACAATTCTCATCAATGGACTTATCGTAGTTTTGCATTGGAGGCTTTTCATATCCAAGCCACAGCTGCCACTAAAACTGAAATCAAATCACTGAAAGGTACTTTCTCGCCTTGGCTATCAAAAATAAATCTTTCAAGGCATTTACATACCCGTTATTATCGAGAGCCTCATTTTCACTTTGCTTCTTCTATACTATCCACCCCCGACAATGCCTATTTGGATGGATACTGGCAATCTGAAAAATATTTTGCTCCCATTGCATCCACTATCCGCGAAGATTTGGCCCTACAATTTCCTCCTTCCGGTGCTTATCAGAATTGGTCAAAAAAAATCAAAAGTACTTTAGCAGTAAGTTTGCATATACGACGTGGCGACTATCTACACTACTCCAAATCAAACCTTTATTTGTGTACTTGCCCACAAGACTATTATCACAGAGCGCTTGATTTGCTAACCTCTCAACTTTCCTCTTCTTTTACTTTATTTGTATTTTCGGACGATATAGAATGGTGCAAAGCCAATTTATCTTTTGCCTATCCTACCCATTTTGTAGAGCCTCATTCCGCTCCCGAAGACTTGTGGCTTATGGCTTGTTGTCAGCATCATATCATCGCCAACAGTACCTTTAGCTGGTGGGGAGCTTGGCTTAACCCCCATCCCAATAAAATAGTAATCGCCCCGCTGGAGTGGTTCCATTCAGGGCGATTTGATACCAAAGACCTACTTCCTAAATCTTGGATAAGACTCTAAGAATCCTGTACCTTATGCTTCGACATGTACTGCAAATAGCTCACGATTTCGTCGAGTTCTCTATCGCTTAGGTGAGTCACGGCTGGCATTTTGCAATCGTTTCGGTAGGATGAAGGAGCTTTTACAAATTGTTTGATATGCTCTACTTGCCAGTACTCAGTGATACTTTTGGGATAATTGAGTTCGGGTCCCATCTTTCCACCCACTTTGTTGAGCGAATGGCAAGTCAAACAATTTACTTTAAACAATTCAAATCCTTTGACTTGCGTATCATCTTCTTTAGGAAAAAGCACAGCTAACTCCTTTGAAGCGGCTGATAAACTTATTTTGACCAAATTGTAAGGCCATTTATAGGTTACATCCTTGGCAGGCACATCTGTATAGACTACATAAAACGGCGCTATTTTCATTTCATGATTACCTTTTTTCGGATTTATCCACTCTTCGCCTGTTGGAGCATCGATGTCAGAAACAGCCAAATACGCTTTTTTATTCAGTATTTTCTCTAACGACATCGAAGGATTATAGCCATCTTCACACTCAAACACAATTTGAGTTTGGCTGAGGTCAAGTTTTTTGTAAGCTGGCAAAAATTGATCAAGAACCTTCTGCAAAGGAATAGCTTTATAAGACTTGGCCTTGAAAAATACAGGGTCATCTTTGACTTCTACCGTTTGTGCTTCAGGAAGCAAGGCTTTCACATCAGGCAAATAAACACTCAGGCTATCTTTCATAACCTTTACTACCGTACTATCTGCCACAGCCGAATGAGAAGCTTGCTTTTCGGAGCCTCCACAACTACCCAAAACAACCCCTAAAGTCAAAACAATGAGCTGGGTTTTCATTGATTACGATTAGTTCCAGTTATTTAATAGTGGAGAAATCTGTAGCTTTCATATAGACTGATTCTACCTTAGCTGCCAGCTTACCATTCTTTTCTGATTCGTCGCGTGCTTTGATCCACACAGGGTCAGTCCTAAATGCTTCAAATGCTTGTTTTCCAGCCTCTTCACTAGGGTGTGCCAAAATATAAATCAGTGTATCATCTTTGCCATCCACGGTCCAATAGGCTACGTTAGTCATGCCATGTTTTTTAAACAATTTGAGTGTATGATCCCTAAAACGCGTCAACAAATCAGGCAGTTTCCCAGTATTGGTGGTGTAAGTTCGTAGCTCAAATACGCGCTCTTTTTTACTTTTAGAGGATTTGATTTTGGGCGAAAAATCCGTGGCTTTCATAAAAATGCTTTCTACTTTGGAAACAATTTTGCCACTTAGCTCCGACTCACTCTGCACTTTTTTCCACTCAGGATCAGACCCGAAGGCTTTCCACGCGGCGTCACGAGCGGCACGGTCAGGGTACGAAAGTACGTAGATGAGCTTGTTTTCTTCGTGCAAAGGCACCCAATACCCCACATTAGTCATTCCATGTTTTTCGAAGATACGGGTAGTATGATTACGAAAACGAGTCAGCAGGGCTTCCAACCTACCAGGTTCGGTATAATAAATGCGGGTTTCGTATAAACGGGTATCTTGTGCATCAGCCGACGATACCGCCCCTAAAATGAGCATAATAAAAAGAATTTGTTTAAACATAAGTGCTTATTAGTTTATTTGCAGTTATTAAAGACACATCATACCACATTCTATGTTTCTAAAAACAAGTTTTCTTTCTTTAGTATGGTATGCTGTAGGCGATATATATGCTCTTATACCTGTGTAGATTTATTAATCGTACTTTTTTACAAACTTAAAATGAGTAGGTAGTAAGCCTTTACTTTCATAAAAACGATGCGTATCCATTCGCTTTTTGTTGGCTGTTACTTCCAAAATTTTGAAATTTTCGCGCTTTGCCACTTCAAAAAGCGCCTCTATAAGAAGACTCCCGATGCCTTTTCCACGATAAGATTCCTTGACAAACATCTCTTGAATTTCGCCTACTTTACCGCAGTGATGCAATAGCCACTGAGCATGTACGCTTGCATATCCTATACACTCATCTGCGTCAAAAGCCAAGAAGTAATGGCAATCAGGATTAGCTAAGTTGTGGACATATATTTTATTAAACACCTCAAAATCAAAAACTTCCTCTTCTAACTCACTGATAAATTGATACACACTGGACACGTCAAGTGCTAGCGCGGGTCTAATTATTAAGCTCATAGATGTCAGGTCAAAATTCTTGCATAAGGTCTGATTCGTAGACAAGCGCTCCTTTTACGTTGCTGGCGGTGATAGAAACCATAGCCGCAGCTACTTTTTCTGCTTCGATGGCTCGGTACTTGATGGGTATCATACCTTGAAAAAATTTGGCTAATGCTTCCCCTATTTTTTCACCAGTGCGGCTTTCGGTACGATTACCAAGCAGCAACGACGGCCTGAAAATAAGTAATGCTTCATACCCTAATTTTTTTAAGGCTTCTTCAATATCACCTTTTACCCGATTATAATAAAAAAGCGATTTTGAATTGGCTCCCATTGCCGTAACGATAGCAAATCGTTTGGCACCATTGGCAAGAGCCATTTGGGCTATTTCGTAAGGATAGGTATAGTCAACTTTGTAAAAGGCTGCTTTTGAACCCGCTTTTTTCATAGTAGTGCCTAAGCAACAAAACACGTCGTCGGCTTTTATGAGCGATATATCTGGTTTGTCAAAATCAAAAACAATACACTCAAGTTTCGAATGGCTGATATTCAATGGCTTACGAACAAGAACTTTGACATGTGTATATTTTTCGGAAGTCAGTAGTTTTTCTACGACTTTTGCTCCCACCAAACCTGTAGCCCCAATCACTAATGCACTACGTTTTTCGGAGACCATATTTTATAGAATGGTTATTTTGGTATAATTAATTTATATTTTAGACATATGTCTTCATTTTTATGCTACTTAGAAATAATGCTGTTTGGTAAGATAAATAGAAATTGTTTAATTAAAAAAAATAGGCAATCAACAATTTATTAAACGGTTTTGAAGAAGATTTTACAATCAAAAGTTTTGGTTAAAAATCGAACTCTATTACCTCTTTATCATTCAATAAAATTTTGGTCAATTTTTCATGCTCCCTTTCAGAACCTTGCACAATCCAAGTACCTGTGATTGTATTACCGACTCGGCTTTGTATGCCTCTTTTGGCATCAAGCCCTAAATCCCGAAATAGCATTTCGTAGTTTTTGAGTGTTTTTTGCTGAAACTTACATACAATTCGGTAGTTACGAAGTTGATTGCGGCGTTTTATCATGTTTTGAATCGGCAACAAAACATACAACACCACCAATACCAGTCCAGAGGCTACTAGTGCAATATGGTAAAATCCTATTCCTACACACATTCCAAGTGCCGCCGTAGCCCAAGCGGTGGCAGCGGTAGTGATTCCTACTACGCGGTTGTTTTCTCGAAAAATAATTCCCCCTCCAATAAAACCTATACCTGTTACGATATTGGCGGCGATTCGTCCAGTATCGTTCCCTAGTTTTGTAGAGATAACGGTAAAAAGAGTCGCTCCCAACGATATAAGCATCATAGTTCGTAGTCCTGCCGATTTGCTGTGGTATTCGCGCTCTAATCCTATCAATGCCCCCAACCCAGCTGCAATCAGCAACTTGATTACATCCTCGTTTAGAAAGAGTTCCATAGAGTGTATTTAGCTCAAATTAAAAGCCAGTGAGTTTCTAAAACATGTTTTAGGAACTCACTGAGTGGTGTCATTTACTTTACTCATCAGGGTTGATTCATCCATTCCTCAATTTCATCGGCCTCTATGGGAATATGAGCCATGAGATCGATATTACCACTTTCGGTAATGAGGATATTGTTTTCAAGCCGAATCCCCAACCCTTCTTGTTTGATATAAATCCCAGGCTCACACGTAAAAACCATGCCCGGTGCAAATTTGCGGTAGCGACTTCCGACATCGTGCACATCCAAGCCCAGTAAGTGAGAAGTGCCATGCATAAAATATTTTTTATAAGCAGGCCATTCGGGGTCTTGTTTTTCGATGTCAGTTTTGGTCAACAAACCCAAACCCAACAATTCGCTTTCCATCACTTTGGCGACTTCGGCTTGGTATTCATCCAAGGTATTGCCCGTGGTGAGCATCGTTTTAGCGGCTTTCATTACCCGTAAAACGGCCTCATACACCTCTCGTTGGCGAGCCGTAAATCGTCCATTGACAGGAATAGAACGTGTCAAATCGGCATTATAATTGGCATATTCGGCTGCTACATCTAGTAGCAACACTTCTCCATCTTTACACTGCTTATTGTTTTGAACATAATGCAGTACACAAGCATTGGCCCCCGAAGCGATAATAGGCGTATAAGCGAAGCCCTTCGAACGTCGTTTGATAAACTCATGCGCAAACTCGGCTTCAATCTCATATTCCCACACTTCTGGTTTTGTAAACTTCAGCACCCTCAAAAATCCCTCTCTCGTAATATCAATAGCTTGCTGAATCAGCCCAATTTCTTGTGTTTGCTTGGTAGCCCGCAGATAGTAGGTCAAAGGTGCTAAGCGTTGTAGCGTATGCAAAGGATATCTTTCCTTAAAATCACGGATATAACGCGCATCTCGTGATTGTACCTGCAAGTCACTCCGGGCGTGTTCATTGGTATTGAGATATACATAGTCGGCTTCAAATACCATTTGACTAAAAATTACCTCAAACTGATGAGTCCAATAAATACGCTCTATCCCCGAAACCTTGGTCGCTTGCTCTTTTGATAGTTTTTCGCCTTCCCAAACAGCAATCAGTTCGTTGGTTTCACGCAAGAAAAGTACTTCACGAAAACGCGGATCAGGATGCTCTGGAAACAAAACAAGGATAGTATCTTCTTGATCAATGCCCGACAAATAAAATAAATCTGAGTTTTGCCGAAAGCCCATGGTACCGTCGGCATTGGTAGGCATCACATCATTGGCATTCAAGACTACCAAGCTTTTAGGCTTTAGCAATTTATAAAGTCTTTGGCGGTTTTGTACAAACAGCTCTTTATCAATAATATCGTAACGCATTTTGGTATCACTGTCAATCTAACGGGTGGATTTTTAAGCCCTTAGAGCTTCTATTTCGGCTATCGTCTTCGGAATAGGCGCTCCAATGAGGCGAGCACCATCGTGGGTAATGAGATAATTGTCTTCAATCCTTACGCCTCCAAAATCAAAGTAGTCTTTCAAAGCCTCATAATTTACATACTCTAAGAATTTTCCTTGGCTTTGCCATTGTTGAATCAATTCGGGAATAAAATAAAGCCCTGGCTCTACCGTGAGTACAAAACCCGCTTCTAGTTCTTTGGCTAAACGTAGGGATTTGAGACCCAATAACGAACTACGCGTCATACCTTCACGGTAGCCAATGAGGTCTTCTCCTAGGCTTTCCATGTCGTGTACATCCAAACCAATCATGTGCCCTACGCCATGAGGCATAAACAACGCTGGTACGCCAAGTGTAAGCATTTCGTCAATATCACCTTTCAGCAAACCGAGGTCTTTGAGCCCTTCTGCTACCGTACGCCAAGCAATCAAATGGCAATCAAGATACGTAATTCCGGGTCGGAGAGCGGCGATTACGTTCAGATTAGCATCTAGCACAATCTGATAAATTTCCTTTTGTTTTTGGGTAAATGTACGATCCACAGGCCATGTACGCGTAATATCTCCCGCATAATGTGAAACCGCCTCCGCTCCAAAATCCCCTAGTACGAGCTTGCCGCTAGTGAGACGATTGCCGTGATAGTGGTTGTGGAGCGTTTGACCATTGACCGACAAAATAATAGGATAAGCTAAGTCTCCTCCTCCACTCCTTGCCGTACCATGCACTACTCCTACGATTTCGTATTCATATTTACCAGCTTGCGTAGCTTTGATTGCATTGAGATGCATTTGAGCCGAAATATCAACGGCTTTATCCATTTCTATGATTTCTTCGTCGGTTTTATAAGACCGCTGATTGATGACGGCCATTACAAACTCCTGAGAAATTTTCTGCGGGATTTCGCCCAACGCCCACCCCGTCAACTGATGTAATTTGAAGGTATGCTCTGGGCGGTAAGGGGGCAAGTAATGAACTGATTTCCCTATACTTAAGCTTCCTTTGATTTTGGTTTCTAATGCTGACTTAGGCAATACCTGCGCCACTCCCACTTCCAAAGCCTGCGCCAAAAGGGTAGGCTGCGGCCCTGCCCAAATCACATCATCCATCGTAATCTCATCTCCTACAATCCATTCTTCACCCGATTCTAAGTCAATAATAGCCGCCAACCCTACTTTATCAAGACCAAAATAGTATAAAAAAGTACTATCCTGTCGAAAATGATAGGTATTGTCAGTATAATTCATGCCTGTTTCTTCGTTTCCTAGAAATAGAAGTAGCCCTCCTTGAAGGGAGTTTTTGAGAACAGCACGACGCTGTATATAAGTTTGAGATGAAAACATACACTTGGGGTTATTTTATTCGGACAATATTAATGATTTATTCAAATAACTCTTATTTAAAAAGCAGTGAATTTCATACGTTAAACCTACCCAATAACCAGTATTTTTATAGGTAAACAGCGCATAAATTGCTAGTTTTTAAAGATTTATCAATAAAATGCGACATCTGCCTTCATTGTATTTTATAAAATTCTAATTTTACATTAAGCCCTTATTAAGTTTAGAATAAGTAAATTTGTTGCTATAATGGTCGTATATTTGCATATTCTTTTGGGGCATACGAATAGCTAACGCACTTAGAAGTTGGGGAATTGTTTGTTTTTGCTACGGTCACCGTCCCTGCATAGCATTTTATTTTATTCTAAAAGTCAGCACTATGGATACTCTAGCCTTACAAAAAATACTTGTTCCGATCGACTTTAGCGACACCTCGCTCAATGCGCTCCAAACCGCCGTCGCTATGGCCAAGCGACACCAAGCGAAATTGGTTTTGGTGCACGTCGTAAGTGTCAATACCGCATTTGTAATGCCCGAAGGAAGCGTAATCTTGGATTCGGGACTTGATCAGGTTTTGAAAACAGCCAATCAGCAGTTAGCCCAATGGGTAGACACCCTCATCACAACTCATGGCATAGATGCCCAAGGATTAGTAGAAACGGGCAGTGTCACAGACTCGATTGTACACCTGGCCAAATCTCATCAAGTAGATTTGATTGTATTGGGTAGTCATGGCGCATCGGGGTTGCGGGAGTTTTTTATGGGTTCTACCGCTTATAGTGTTATCAGGAGTGCCTCGTGCCCTGTTCTGACCATTCCGCCTCATCAGCAATGGCTCGATTTCAAAAAGATACTGTTTCCAGTACGTCCTGTGGCTGATGCCTTAGAAAAATATGATTTTGCGCGGCGGATCATCCGTAAAAACAACGCAAAGCTTATTGTTATGGGTGTATTAGAACGTCTTGGGAATCATACTTTTGAAGCACTCAATGACGAAGCCGCCAAACTCATCAAAATCATTGAAGAAGATGGCGTAAGCGTAGAAACACAGTTCCATTTTTCGGATACATTGGCCGAAACCATTTTAGAAAAAGCCAATGAGTTAGAAGTAGATTTACTAGTAGTAACGGCTTCTCTTGATTATCAAATCAAAGAACTTTTCATTGGGCCTTTTGCCCAACAAATCGTCAATCATGCCAAAGTCCCAGTGCTTTCTATCAGACCTCACCCTAGCCCCCAAGAAGGTACGCAGACAAAACATGAGCCAAATGTTTTCCCCAACCCTTATTTGACAATACCCTTTTAAAGGTTGTTTTTAAAAAATTTCTTATTCATTTAGATTGGTAGCTGCTTCACTCCTATTTTGCTTAGGTAGCACAGCTACGAATCATAAACTTTTTTTTAATCATGGACAAAGATTCTTATATACCCAAAGTAGTAGAGTGGGTAAAACGTAAAGGTTACGAACAAATAAAAGCTAACTTAGAGGGATTTGAAGTACCCATTGCTTACGAACGTCAAAATGATGACGAGCGCTTCATACCTGATGTGACAGCAAAGTTGCTTTATGAAAAATCTTATTTTGAAGTAGTTCTTAAAACCGACAATCCCGACAGAGTAGTTTCAAAACTCCGGCTGTTGAGCATGTTGGCTAGTCAAAAAGGAGGACGACTGTTTATGATGGCACCTTCTGGCCATCTCAATTTTGTGAAAGAACTAGCCCTCAAGCATTCTATCAGCGGTGAGGTTGTAAAAATCGCCTAGTCAGTCGTATAAGACAATTTGCCCATGTCTCAGCATTTGGCCAAATTGTCTTATTTTTTTTCATTATTTTCTATCGTTTGAGTATAGTCTATGAAGAATTTTATTCAAACCCAATTCCACTCCCTTTTTCATCTTTTTGATACTACAGATGCCCCCAAAACCATCCGTGAGATTTCGGATGGAATCTCCATGAGGGGCTACAATTTATGGATACTTATTTGTGCTGCAATGCTGGCCTCCATTGGCCTTGATACCAACTCCACGGCGGTCATCATTGGAGCCATGCTTATTTCTCCTCTTATGTCTCCTATTTTAGGAGTAGGGTTAGGATTGGCCATCAATGACCAAGATATATTGCTGCGGTCGCTCCGCAATCTTACTATTGCGACGGTGGCTAGCTTGGCTACCAGTACGCTATATTTTTGGGTATCACCACTGAGCGAACCCACCGCCGAGGAACTCGCCCGTACCCAGCCCAACCTGCTAGATGTAATGGTGGCTTTATTTGGAGGCGTAGCTGGTATAGTGGCAGGTTCTCGTTCCGAAAAAACCAACGCGATTCCGGGCGTAGCAATTGCCACCGCCTTGATGCCACCCGTATGTACAGCAGGATTTGGACTAGCGCATGGCGATTGGCGCATCTTTGGAGGAGCCTTTTACCTTTTTGCTATCAATGCCGTCTTTATTAGTTTGGCTACTTTTGCCGTGGCAAAATACTTACGATTTCCCCTCAAAGAGTATGTAAATGATACAGTTCGTAAACGAGTTCGCAATTTTATTTATGGTACTTTGATTGTGACGCTCATCCCAAGTATTTACTTTTTATACACCGTTTATAAAAACAATCGGGAGAAAAAAATCATCGAAACTCAAGTTGTTAATGAAATCACAAAACGAGGAAATGAAGTATTGAAATGGGAAATTCATCGCGAACTAGTACCTCGCCAAGTTAAGATTTATTATTCGGGTGAGCAGCTGGAAGAACCTCAAATGGAAGAATTTAATAAAAGTTTGCGGCTCAACAACATTCCTGATTACGAAATTCGACTATTTAGGATGAACCTGACCCGTGAAGAAATCTCCGAAATGAGCAACGAAGCAGTTCAAAATCTCCTCAAAACCCTGAATGTAAACCAAAGACCTGATTCCACTAATCGCACACAAACTAATATTTTAAAGGAAATTCAAGCCCTTTATCCTCAAGTCAAACAAGTGGGTTTTGGGGAAGTAGTTTTTATAGGTGCTAAAACCGACACAATCTCCCAAGTCCTGTTGGAAGTAGAGAAGCGCCCTCTTGCACCAGCAGACCTTAATCGGCTCAACAATTACCTAAAAATACGTTTAAGAAAAGACACTTTGCTGTTAAGAAATCTCTAAACACACCATGGAGACTTCCACCAAATTACTTTTTGTAGAAGATGATAAACGCATCTCAGACGCTACCACCAATGGCCTCCAAAAACACGGCTTTGTAGTCGAGCCAGCCTATGATGGTTTTGTAGGGGCTCGCCTTGCCACTACTTATAATTACGACCTCATTATTTTGGACATCAACCTGCCGCTCATGAATGGATTTGAGGTATGCAAGGCCATAAGGCAGCACGGAGTCGCTACGCCGATTTTGATGCTTACGGCCTTGGGCGAAATCGACGACCGCGTCAAAGGACTTGATTTTGGAGCAGACGATTATCTAGTTAAACCTTTCGATTTCAGGGAATTACTGGCGCGTATTCACGCCCTATTACGTCGTACCAATGCTACCCATGAACAAGCTTCAGAGATATTGAGAGAGGCCAACTTAGAGATGAACCTCGTCAATAAAACCGTAAGACGTAACAATCAGCTCATCGACCTCACTGCTCGCGAGTATGAGCTGCTAGAGTTTTTGTTACGAAATAAAGGCCGCGTACTTTCAAAAATGGACATCATCGAACACGTATGGGAGCTTAATTTCGACACCAATACCAATGTCATAGAGGTATTTATCAATTATTTACGCAAAAAGATAGACCGTAATTTTGAGCCTAAATTGATTCATACCAAAACAGGGCTGGGGTACTATTTAAAAGCCGACTAGCTCATGCAAATACGGTACAAAATAGCCTTACAATTTACCTTAATAGTACTGGCAATTTTGTTGGTATTTTCGGCTATTGTGTATTTTAGGGCAGAAAATCAACGCCGCACCAATTTTTATGACCGCCTTGCTCGCCGCGCCAAAACTACCGCCCGCTTACTAGTTGATGTCAAAGAATTTAACACCACGCTCCTCAAGCTCATCGACCGAAACTCTTCATCTCGGCTCCCCGCCGAAGAGATATTCATCTATGATTATCGCAATTTGTTGCTTTATTCCAACCTCGAGAAGGTGTCTCCGTATGTCAATCATCAGCTCATCAACAATAGCCGCCTCCGAAGAGAAATAAGATTTTTGTACGAAGAAAGAGCCGTGATTGGACTCCTATTTGAAGGAAGATATGACCGCTTTGTAGTCATTGCATCGGGAGTCGACAAAAACGGAAAACTCCAGCTTCAGGAGTTGGTTATTACCCTTCTATTTGCTTTTTTAGGAGGTATTGCTGTCACTATCGCCTTGTCTTTATTTTTTGCTAATCAAGCGTTACGTCCTATTCATACTATCAATCAGGAAGTAGGGGAAATCACGGCTCGCAATCTCCGCAAACGCATCAATGAAGGCAATGGTAAAGATGAAATAGCGCAGCTAGCTACCAATTTTAATCTCATGCTAGAAAGGCTCGAACTTGCTTTTCAGCAGCAAAAACAATTTGTGTCCCAAGCTTCCCATGAGCTTCGTACGCCTCTTTCTGCCCTTAAAACCGAAATTCAAGTAGGGTTGTCGGTACTTCACTCTTCAGAAGACCATCACCTGATTTTAAAAAATCTCCTCAAAGACACCGACCGCCTCATCGAATTATCCAATAGCCTACTTCAACTGGCCAGAATTCATGAAACCCCCGACCAACTTCCCTTTGATGAAGTGCGGATGGAAGAAGTACTCCTCAATGCCCAACAGGAGTTGCTTTCTGTACACACCGATTATCATATCAATTTTGATTTTGATCAGATACCCGAAGAAGATTACTTTACCCTTGTAAAAGGCAATGAGGCACTCTTAAAAAATGTGTTTGTAAATTTATTAGAAAATGCCTGCAAATATACCCCCAATCACCAAGCAACGCTTCGCTTAGGTTTTGATGAGCAATACTGCATCGTAAGGGTGATTGACCAAGGCATTGGGATTGCCAAAGTAGATTTACCTCATATTTTTCAGCCTTTTTATCGTTCCAAAAATGCCATTGATTATCAAGGCTTTGGCGTAGGGCTGTCGGTGGTTCAGCGCATCATTGATCTTCATGAGGGAAGTATTGAAGTAAAAAGCAAACAACACCTTGGGACTTCGTTTGTGGTTAAAATCAAACATTTGGGTCCTCAAAGCTAGGATGTTGTGACTCCATTTTTTTTGTCTTCTAAGAAAATTCTAATTTGTCGTTAAGGTGTTCTTAAGTTTTGGGTAAAACCTTTGTATCATCAAAATGAAAGTTCCACCCAAAAACATAAGACTATGGAATGGACTGCTCAAAACTCAAAACTCATCGCTGGCGTACTAGCCTTGTTGCTCACCGGCAGCGTTATAGGAGGCATTTATTTCTGGGATAAAACAGGGGACTTGGCCAAAGAAAATGACAAAACAACGCTTAAAGCAGATTCGTTGTTGTCCGTCAAGCTCAGTCTCGAACGCGATATTCATAACCTCAGCCAAGAACTCGCTTCTGCCAACACTGATAAAGAATCGCTCAACCAAAAACTCAATTCCACCCAAAAACTTCTTTCTCAAAAGAACCAAATTCTGACCCGTCTTCAAAAAGAGAGTAAAATACAACAAGAAGATGTATCAGACCTCAACAATCAAGTAGCAGAGTTGACACAGCTCAAAAACGATTTGAAGGCAGAGATTGAGACCTATCAAAACGAAAAGAACAAATGGGTTGCCGAAAACAATTCTCTAAAAAAATCAAATGAAGGTCTTCAAACTCAAGTCAATGACCTTACTACTCAGCTTGGTGGCATGGTCTCAAAAGACCTTATTACGGCCAATAACTTTAGGGTAGATGTACTGAAAAATAACAACAAAGTAACCGCGAAAGCCAAAAAAGCAAATACCATTTTGGTTTCGTTGACACTTCCTAAAGCACTCTCAGGCGAAGGGTCTCAGCAAGTCTATCTGAGTCTGACCGATTTAGAAAATCGTCCGATGAGTGGGGCTATCCAAAATGTAAACGTAAAAAACAATGAATCTACCCTCGAAGTACCTGTTCATGTAGTTCAATCAGCAGATTTTGGCCGTAACCCTCAAAAGATTGTTTTTGAATTTGAGCCTTCTACCAAAGTACCTGACGGCACTTACAAAGCGAATGTGTATACCACCAATGCCTACTTAGGCTCGATAGAATTTCATTTAAGAGATAGTTTTCTGTTTTTCTAAAATATTTCATCCAAGTCGTAGTTACTACCCCCCCAAATCGTAGTTACCCGTTAATTCCACACCGTTATTATTTGCTCTCCACACCTTTTCTATTACTTGATTTGCCCGCCTTACATCTTTTTCGTTAACCTAAAACAACCACACGCATGAAAAAGATTTTTCGCCCCCTAACGGTCAGTCTGATATGTCTGACCTTAGGAATTCTATCCCTACAAGCCCAAGATATTCAAAGTGCTATCCAATGGCTCGATAGAAATCAACCCAATAAAGCAATACAAACTTTACAGGATATTCACCAAACTCAACCAACGCGTCAGACATACTTTTATAGTGGCTACTTAGCAATTCGTACCAACCGTCTCTCGGAAGCGCAGCAATATTTTGAAAAAGGAACGGCACTCGACGAAAAGCGCCATCCTCTTAACAAAACGGGTTTAGGAATTGTAGCTTTCTTAGAAGGACGTACCGCCGACGCTGACCAAATTTTGGAAGAAGTTTTAAAAGCTAGCAAAGGCAAAGACCCCGAAATCCTTTGGCGCATTGGAGAAGCCTATACCGGTTATGCGCAAGTAATCAACGATGTAGATACTCCCCTCTATCCACATCACAATGCTCAAAAAGCCATTGATTATCTTGAGCAAGCCCTAAAACGCGATAAGAAAAATGGAGGTATTTGGCTTACCTTAGGCGATGCACGCGCCTTGGCTACTCCCACCAACGGTGGACCCGCCGTAACTGCCTACGAATATGCAATGGAATACCTTCCCAATCGCAGTCTTCCAAACCATCGTATCGGAAATATATACTGGGCGGGCAAAAGCTATAACCTCGCTTCTGATTATTATAAGGCTGCTCTTGGAGCCGATTCGCTTTATACACCTTCTTATTTGCAATTGGCCGAACTAAGCTTCCAAACCAATAAATTCAAGGACGCCGCTGCCAATATGGATAAATACCTATGGCTAGTCGAAACCCCCACCGCCGAATTACGCTATCGGTCAGGGCAGTTTGATTATCTAGCTAGGCAATATTCTAGAGCGGTAGAAAAACTAGTACAAGTCAAAAAAGATATAGAATCGCCCGTCAAATATCGTTTATTGGGGAGGTCATATTTTAGTCTAAAAGACTATGACAAATCTATCCAAAACCTAGAAACTTTTCTAGAAAAAGCGCCCGACAAAGCCGAAGGACTTGAGTATAAACTACTTGGCAGAGCTTATCAAAACACTACCGATACTACCATTGCCAAAGATTCGATAGCGGTGTTTTATTTGGCCAAAGCCGCCAAAACCGATACTACCGAAAATCTCTACAGCGAAATTGCCGAAATGAGCTATCGCCTCAAAAACTACAAAGACGTAGTAAAATACGTGGAGGCTGGCGAAAAACGCTTCAACAAATCGTCAGTTAAAGACAAATTTTGGCTTGCTATGGCTGCTTACAAAATGGGTCCCAACGACTCTACAATGTACCTGAAAGCAGATTCGGCTTTTGCGGCTGTGCAGGAAAGTAGTCCCGACCACCTTCCTACTATTCTGTACCGCGCCAAGTCCAATTACTATGGATACGCGGGTCAAGATACCACCTTTGCTAAGTCGGTTCCGTTTTATGAGCGTTTTGTGGAATTGGCCTACACCAAAAAAGAAGAAAAGAAATTTAAGTATGACATGAAAATCGCCCTTAAATTCTTGTATTCTTACTATACCGCCATTGAAAACGACCCTGCCAAAGCCTTGGAGTTTGCTCAAAAAGGAAAAGAATTGGACCCCGCCGACAAAGATTTTAATGATATGATAGCTCAACTTGACAAGCGAGTCCCCGACTCAGCTAGTCCTAAACCCCAATAATCTGATTGTTTTCGTGGCTGTATGTTGACTCATTGGCTACTACTTCTGGTAGTAGTCAATTTTTTTTTATGCTTAGATTTTTTGAAAGGTTTAATAGAAAACTCCAAATCCAACCCCATTATAAAATTTTGTTTGGCATTGTTGGTTGCCAAAATAGGCTGCCATATAAAATAAGGGTTTAGCACTTGATTTTTTATAAACTCATACTTCAATCCAACTGAGTTTTGCCAGTTATCTGTTTTGAAGTATAGATTTTTTTTCAATGCATAAAAAGGCTCTGCATAAGCATAAACATCAAATTTTTTATTGAGCTTATATTTAAGAGTCAAACGAGGTCTAAAATAAGCGTCAGTATCAAATCTAATCTCATCATCTCCTATAAACCGCTGATTCTGATATTGAATAGCGGGTCTAAAATTCAATGTCCAGTGATTTAATTTTACCCTCGCCGAAACTCCCAAAAAATATCGATGAAAAACTCCCCTATCTACCAAAGCTAACCGATAATTGGCAACTCCTCGGAAGTTTTTGTTGAAATCGTATTCGAGAATTCCAAACAAATAAGATCCTTTATAATAGGTAACATCTTCAATAAATCTGCTACGATACTGAGCTGTAAAAGCCCACTTTTTAGGCAAATTAAATTCTAGCGAGGTTCCAGGCCATAATTGAGTGTCAGTAATAGTCCGCTGCCCAATCCCTATCAAAGGCAAGCAAGTCAGTACAAAAACGAATGAGCTAGGTAGGATTTTCATCCTTGAATTCGATTATAGTTTCAGGATCTCGTTAAGAATTATTTTTTACTTAATCTAAATCCCTCATTGTGTGAACGTTGTGACGATAGAAAAAGCGATAAATAATCGGGAAGATAAGCAACGTCAACACCGTAGCGGTAATCAGCCCTCCAATTACCACAATCGCCAGAGGTTTTTGGGTTTCGGAGCCGATACCCGTCGAAACTGCCGCAGGTAATAGTCCAATCGCCGCCATCATAGCCGTCATTACTACGGGCCTAATCCGAGATTTTACGCCCTCTCGTATGGCGGTGTCGAGAGACATTCGGGAAGCTAGGTTTTTGTTGAACACCGAAATCAGAATGACCCCATTTTGAACACAAATCCCAAACAAAGCAATGAAACCTACCCCTGCCGAAATTCCAAAATTCATATGGGTAAAATGCAAGGCCAATATACCTCCTATCAATGCAAAGGGCACATTGATGAGGACCAGCCCGGCATCTTTGGCATTGCCGAAGGTGATAAAAAGCAATACAAAAATTGCCGCAAGGCTAATCGGCACTACTTGACCAAGGCGTTCGGTAGCACGCACTTGGTTTTCAAACTCTCCCGTCCAATCAATCGAATAGCCTTTTGGCAATGTCTTTAAGATAGGCTCTACTTTTTTCTGTGCTTCGGCGATGGTACTTCCTAAATCGCGCTCTCGCACCGAAAATTTCACCCCAATAAATCGTTTGTTGTTGTCGCGATACACAAAAGCCGGCCCTGTTACTTTGCGTAGAGTAGCGATCTCTTTGAGCGGGATTTTACTCCCCTTCAAAGTAGGCACCATCAGCATCAAAATATCGTCTTCATTGCGGCGGTATTGCTCTTGATAACGTAACCGAATATCAAACTTCCGCTCTCCTTCATAGAGAATAGAGGCAGTTTTTCCGCCAATCGCCATCTCAATCACCGCTTGGGCATCGGCAATACTGACGCCATAAAGCGCCATTTTGTGGTCATGCAGGATGACACTCATTTCGGGCTGCCCCGTATTTCTTAAAATCCCCGCATCTTTTACACCTGGTACCGCCTTGATTTCCTCCAAAACTTGGTCGGCTAAGGCATCTAATTTATCAAGGTCTTCGCCGTAGATTTTGATGGCATTGGAGGCTTTTATGCCAGCGGCGGCTTCGGCCACGTTATCGATAATGGGCTGTGAATAGTTGTAGGTAATCCCCTGAAAATGAGACAAATCATGATCTAGCTCCTCAATAATGTCATCTACCGATTTGCCGTTAAGTTCTTCTTTGGGTTTGAGATCTACCTGAAATTGCAAGAAGTTAAAGCCATTGGGGTCGGTACCGTCGTTTGACCTACCTTCTTGCGAAAGTACTTGTTTTACTTCTTTATGATTATTGATTTTTTGTCTAATAATCCGCGCAATCTTCACACTTTCGTTTTGAGAATAACTCATCGGTAGCTCTGCCGTAATCCACAAAGAGCCTTCGTTGAGCTGTGGCAAAAACTCAGTTCCGAGCAATTTGGCCGAAAACAAAGTAGTTCCTAAAAACACTAATGAAGCAAAAACGCTTATTTTCTTGTGTTTATAACAAAACTCAAAGCCACGGCTTACCCAAGTATCAAAAAATCGAACGATAGGATTTGACTTTTCTCTTACGTTTTTTCGTAATAAAAACGAACAAAGTACCGGCACCAAAGTAAGGGTGTACAACAACGCCCCTAGTAAAGCAAAACCTAAGGTAAAGGCCAAAGGACTAAACATTTTACCTTCGACTTTCTGAAAACTAAAGATGGGCAGCAATGCCGTAATAATGATAAGTTTTGAAAAAAAGACGGCCTTACCAAGCTCTCCACCCGTTTTTTTGATAAGACCTAACTTGGCCAATTTGTTAAACTTATCCATGCCTTTTTTGTGGGCAAGGTGATCGAGTGTTACAAATATCCCCTCTACCATCACCACTGCTCCGTCAATGATAATCCCAAAATCGACGGCTCCCATAGAGAGCAGGTTTGCGGACATCCCCCTCATACGCAAGCACATGAAAGCAAACAACAACGCCAAAGGAATCACAATAGACACAATGAGCGTGGTGCGCCAATCGGCCATAAACAAAAATACAATCACCGTCACAAACAAAATCCCTTCGAAAAGATTGTGTAAGACCGTTTTGGTACAAAAATCAATCAAATTGTCACGGTCATAAAAAGTCACCATTTTCACATCTGGCGGCAATATCTTGGTATTTAGCTCTTCGATTTTGGCTTTGACTCGCCCCAATACTTCACTAGGGTTCTCGCCTTTACGTTGCACTACGATACCTTCTACTACGTCGTCATTTTGGTCAAGTCCTACTTGTCCTACCCTTGGCAGATTAGATTCTTTCACGTCTGCTACGTTTCTGACCAAAATAGGATTATCATTCACATACTGTACAATGATGTTTTCGATGTCGGCGATAGAGTTGAGCAATCCTATTCCCCGCACTACATAGGCCTGTCCATTCTTTTCGATTACATCTCCACCTACGTTGACGTTGCTTTTGGTCACCGCTTCATATACTTCTAAGGGCGTAATACCGTATTTGGCAAGCTGCGTAGGGTTGACCTGAATTTCGTAGATTTTTTCTCTTCCGCCAAACGCCACTACATCTGCTACGCCTGGCACACTTCTTAATTGTCTATCAATCACCCAATTGTGCAAAGTCAACAACTCTCTACTATCGCGATCTTTGCTTTCGAGCGTAAATCTGAAGATTTCGCCCGTAGGGCCGTATGGAGGCTGCACATCCGGCTCCACTCCATCGGGCAGCGATACCGTTCGGAGTTGGTTATTGACTTGTTGTCGGGCAAAAAAATCTTCTACATCGTCCTCAAAAATGATTTTGATGATACTCAACCCAAACATTGTCACGCTCCGCACGTTGGTTTTGCGCTGTACAGAGTTCATGGCTACTTCAATAGGCACTGTCACAAAACGCTCTATTTCTTCGGCACTACGTCCGTTCCATTCCGTAACTACAATGATTTGGGTATTGGTCACGTCGGGAAAGGCCTCCAAAGGAGTGTTGAGATAGCTCACCACGCCCGAAATCACCAACACGCCCGTCATGAAGAAAACAAAGAATCGGTTTTTGAGTGAAAAACCTACTATTCCTCTAATAAATTTGTTCATAAGTCAATAAGGATCAGCCTTTAATCATTTAAAGCATCATATACCAACAATTGATTTTTGGATATGACCTGTTCATCAGTTCTCAAACCTGCACGTATATACGCTATATCATTGAGCATTTTATAGACCTGCACTTCACGCGTCTCAATATCGGAACGATTGCGGAACACCATCACCCAGTTTTTGCTACGGTCAAAAATCACCGAACTTGCCGGAATCGCTATCATCTCTCCTCCTTCATTGAACTTGAGCGATACCGTAGCGTGCATTTCAGGCTTGAGTTTATAGCCTACATTGTTGAGTCTGATTCTTACTTTCATGGTTTTGGTGTCGGGGTCGAGTACGTTATAGATTTTGTCAACGCCCCCTCTAAACAATTCATCCCCATAGCTAATTGTCTGTATATCAGCCTTCATACCCAATTTCACTTTCGGAATATCACTTTCGTTGACATTGGCCATGACCCATACTTCACTGATTTGACCCACGGTAAAAATCTGCTCGTCGTTGTCGGAGCGTAACTGCATACCGGGATTCACATTTTTACTAATCACAAAACCATCAATCGGGGATTTGACCAAATAAACGGGAGTCTTGCCGAGTCCGTAAATCCGAAATACTTCTTTGATACGATTCAATTCAGCCTGCGCATTTTCGAGTTCTTTTTTGGCTGCCACCACTTCGCGTTGCGAATTGAGCTTGCTATCAAAAAGCTCCTCTGCGGTTTTGAGGTTTTTTTCGGCTACCAACACCTCCGCTTGTGCCTGAATCATTTGGCGCTCAAAATCAGCCACTTCGCCCGAACGTATCGTAGCAAGGACTTGTCCTTTGCGGACATAATCCCCTAGCTCTACGCTTACATTTTCGACATTGCCGCCCACCAACGGAAACACTTTAATGACACGGTTTTCGTCGGCAATCACCTTTCCGACAAGCGTTAATTCGCTCCGTACCGGTTCGGTTTTTACGGTGGCAAGCTCAATACGCTTCATCATCGTATCTGATAGCATAAAGGCCTTGATTTCTTCGGCAGTAGTTTGTTTTTTGTCGCAGCCTGCCAACCAAACGCCTCCAGAAATTAGTAAAAATAAAAGGCTCTTTTTCATTAGTTAAAAAGTTCTTGTATTATGTCAGGCTTTCCAAGTTTAGGTATCGAGTGAGTAAAAAACTTGGAAAGTCTAGCAGTACATTTAGTTAAAAAGTTCTTGTCCTACCATAAAATTCAATTCTTCGTATGCCTCTACGCGGTCTGATTTGAGTCGGTTTAGCTCTTTGATACTTTCGCTGTAGGTCTCAATCAAATCAATAAATTCCAGCAAAGTCAGATTACCTTTTTGAAAATTTTCGACCACCCCACGGTTGAGAAGTTCTAGCTGTTCGGTAAATCTCACATCTACACTTTGCACCATATTTTCTACGTATTTGACTTTTTGGAGCGCAGCCGTTACTTCATTTTTAATAAGCTGTTCTTTCTGTGTAAGTATCCCTTTTTGATACTCAATCATGCGTTTGGCTACTTTAATATTCCCTTGGTTTTTATTGAAAAAAGGCAAATCAGCCGACAGCGTCAACCCCGTATAATGGTTGACATAGCTGCCTGATTGGTCATAGACCGCGCCCAACCTCAAATCCGGTACTGCAAGTGATTTTTGTAAGTTATAATTCAATTCTGCCTGCCTCGCCAAAGACGAAACTACCTTTAAATCACCGCGATTTTGCAATGCTAAATCGCTCAAATAAGCCGCATCTTCGCTCCGCAATTGATAACGTGTCAATTCTTCTGGGCTTACGATTGGCGAAAGCGGTTTTTCCAAATGAAGAATGGTCTTCAACGCTTTTTGTTTTTCGGCCAACTCAAATAAGATTTCGGTTTTGTCATTGTTGAGTTGAAATAGCAAAGCCTTCAACCGCAGCATTTCGCGTAGCGATACATTGTTTTTTTCGTATTGTTTTTCAAAAGCCCCTACTGTATTTTGGAGGGTTCGGATCTGAATTTCATAACGACTGAGGGTATTTTGAAGAAAATAAACATCAAAAAAATGATTGCGTAATTCAAACTTCAGTACCCTCAACAAATCCATAAATTCATATTCGGTCATGCGGGCGTTTTCGAGGGTGAGGGCGACTTGCTTACTACGCTTGCCTGCCGTAAGAAGCAGCTGCTCAATAGCGATGATTTTTTGTCCACCTTTTCCTACATCTAGCACTCGTTTTCTGTCAGGATTATAAATATTCCATTCGGTCGAAAGCGTGGGATTATCCCAAAGGCGGGCTTGTATCACCTCCGCCTGAGCCGCCTCAATCCTAAAACGCTCACTTAAAAGCTGAAGATTGTTAGTCAAAAAAAGGCTATCCGCTTGCCTCAGTGAGATTCGGAGTGAATCTTGAGCAAGCCCTCGCAAAGGCACCAAAAAAGCAATCAAAAGAAGAATTCGCATAAGGTCAACAATACTTTTTGCAAAGGTGATGACCAAAGATTAAGCTCATATAAAGACCACCTTAAAAAAAACTAAATAGCCTGTAAGGAAGACGCTTATGCTTTATATTTGAACAAAAAATCTATTTTTCTTTATGAAAACCGACGCCGCACCCAAGAAAATCCTCATCATTGAAGATGATTTACGCATTGCTCAACTACTTACGCGCGGCCTCACCAACAAAGGTTTTGAGACAGAAGTCTCCTATACAGGTGCCCTTGGGCTGCGCCGTGCGTTGTCGGTTGCTTTTGATTTAGTGATTTTAGACATCAATTTACCCGAACTAAGCGGCTATGAAGTATGTCAGCGAATTCGCGAGCAAAAACCTTCGCTCCCGATTTTGATGCTTACTGCCATGAGCGAAATTGAAGATAAAATAGAGGGCTTTGAAGCGGGAGCCGACGACTATCTCGTCAAACCTTTCGATTTTAGGGAATTGTATCATCGAGTAGTGGTAGGCCTGCGTCGAAACCACTCCGAAGCCGAAACCGTCGGTAAAGTATTGCGTATTGCTGATTTGGAAATTTTCTTGGATAGTAAGCTCGTTAAGCGAGCCACTCAAGAAATCAGTCTCACGGCACGCGAGTACGAATTTTTGGTTTATTTAGTAAAAAACAAAGGTAAAGTGGTTTCTAAAAACGATATAGCGGCCAACGTTTGGGATGTACATTTTGATACAGGAACCAATGTAATAGAAGTGTATATCAATATCTTACGCCGAAAAATCGACCGAAATTTTGAACCAAAACTCATCCACACACGCCCCGGCTTGGGCTATTTATTAAGAGAAACACCATGAAAATCCAGACCAAAATTTCTATCCTATTTTCCCTCATTGTAGGAAGTCTGTTGGCTATTTTTTCGTTTATAGTGTATCAGATTTTTGCCGAATTTCGCGAGCAAGAATACTACGACCGTCTCAAAAGCAAGGCAATCACGACGGCCCAATTGCTCATCAAAGTAGATGAAATAGACCGAAATCTGCTCAAAATCATCGACAAAAATACCCTTACTGCCCTAATTGATGAAAAGGTATTGGTATTTGATCAAAACAATAAACTCTTCTATAGCAGCCTAGACGACCATGTGATTCATTATGGGAATGATTTGCTCGAACGCATAAGACGCGAAAAATACGTGGAAACTAGCAGCGGCGACAACGAAGTAGTAGGACTTATCTACGAACTCAACCAACAGAAATACATTATTTTGGCCTCTGCTTACGATAAGTTTGGGCGAAGTAAAATGGACAATCTCCGTAAAACGCTGTTTGGTGGGCTTGTATTCGGAATTGTAGGGACGATACTCTTGGGGATATTTTTTGCGGGAAAAGCCCTTGGGCCAGTTAATCAGTTTATTGTTCAAATCAGCGCGATTTCGGCCAACAACCTTACTGAGCGACTCGACGAACGAAATGGTAAAGATGAGATTGGGCTATTGGCCACTGCCTTCAACAAAATGATGTATCGTCTTGAAGAATCTTTTGAACTTCAAAAAAGTTTTGTTTCGCACGCGTCTCATGAGCTCCGAACGCCCCTCGCTGCACTTAAGTCAGAAGTGGAAATTAGCCTTGAAGAAAAACTCACTTTGGCCCAGCACAAAGGTATTTTAAGAAATATCAGCAAAGACATCAATCGGCTTATCAACCTCACCAATAGCCTTTTACAAATCGTAAAACCTTTCAAAACTACCCTCAGCAATGCCCAAAATGTACGTATAGACGATGTGATTTTTCAAGCCCAAGATGATTTGCTCCTCTCCCGACCCGAATATAAAATCTTGGTAGAATATGCCCAAGACCCTGAAGATGAAAACAATATCACAGTCCTTGGAGAAGAGAATCTTTTGAAGACGGTGTTTACCAACCTTATCGACAATGCCTGTAAATACTCTTCGCCTCACCAAGCATTGGTAATCATTGATTTTAAAAATGACACGACCGTAGTTAGTATCCAAGATGAAGGAATCGGAATCCCTAATGAGGACATATCAAGTATCTTTGAACCTTTTTACCGCTCCAAAAATGCACTGTCGATTTCGGGTTTTGGGGTAGGACTATCGGTGTGCAAAAAAATAATTGAGATGCATCGTGGCAAAATTCACGTATCCAGCGTCCCCAACCAAGGCAGCATTTTTATGGTGGTTCTTCCCAATGTGAATACTGCTAGAGACACCAAATAAAATTTTGTCCATAAAATAAAAAAGTCACAAAAGTTCACTTTTCTTTCTCCTCAAAAGGCACAAAAGCCCTTTTCTTTTTGTTAGGTTTTTAGATGCCAAACGGTATCGGCCTGTGTCTTTTGAGCATTGCCGAGTCTTACTTTTCATCTTGGCGTTTTGCTTATTTTCTTATTCTCGGTGCAGGCTTTTTGCTCATCATACAGCGCACCTCTTTATGAACACCGAAATACTTTCACGTATTCAGTTTGCTTTTACGGTGGCTTTTCATTACATCTATCCTCCGCTAAGTATTGGTTTAGGGATAGTATTGGTTATCATGGAAGGCATGTATCTCCGCACGGGTCAAAAAATCTATGAGCAAATGACCCGCTTTTGGATTAAAATCTTTGCTTTGATTTTTGGGATTGGCGTAGCCACGGGCATCGTAATGGAGTTCGAATTTGGCACCAACTGGGCGGTTTATTCTCGTTATGTAGGAGATATTTTCGGAAGTGCCTTAGCTGCCGAAGGTATTTTTGCCTTTGCCCTCGAATCTGGTTTTTTGGGTATTTTGATTTTTGGTTGGAATCGAGTCAGCCCTCGCGTTCATTTCTTTTCTACGATAATGGTCGCATTGGGGTCTATGTTTTCGGCGATTTGGATTGTAGTAGCCAACTCTTGGCAACAAACGCCCGCTGGCTTTCGAATCGAAGGCGAAGGCATGAAAGCGCGGGCTGTCATCACGGATTTTTGGGCAATGGTCTTTAATCCTTCGAGTGTTGACCGTCTTTCTCACGTCATTATTGGGTCATTTTTAGCAGGTTCGTTTTTGGTTTTGAGTGTCAATGCTTATTATCTTCTCCGAAACCGCCACGTATCTATCGCCAAATCAGGCTTCAAAATCGCCCTTGTGGTCGCTACGGTAGCTTCGCTATTGCAGCTTTTTACGGGGCACCGCTCGGCTGATGGAGTAGCCAAAAACCAACCCGCCAAATTAGCCGCTTTTGAAGGTCATTATGACTCTTTGGCAGTGGCCGACATGTACTTATGGGGCTGGACGGATGCCCAAGCTCAAAAAGTAAGTGGTCTCAAAATTCCAGGTGGTTTGTCGTTTTTAATTCATCAAGATTTGAAAGCTCCCGTCACGGGCTTAAACGCTTTTCCGACCGACCAACGGCCTTCCGCCAGAGCTATCAACTTTGTGTTTCAGACTTATCACCTCATGGTAGCCATCGGTATGGCATTGATTGGACTTTCATTGTTGGGGATGTTTTTATGGTGGCGAGGTCGTCTTTTTGACCAAAAATGGCTTTTACAAATATTTGCATGGGCGGTGCTATTCCCCCAAATCGCCAATCAAGTAGGCTGGTACTCTGCCGAAGTAGGCCGACAACCGTGGGTTGTGTATGGACTTCTGCGTACATCCGATGCGCTTTCTCAATCGCTTCGTACCGAGCAGGTTCTTTTTTCACTGATTTTATTTACGTTGGTTTATAGCTTGTTGTTTGCGCTGTTTTTGTATTTACTCAATAAAAAAATCAAACATGGCCCCGACGAGTTGCACGAAGAAGTGATTCCTGATTATTCAAAACGCGACAACCCAATTCTCAACTAATGGAAACGATACTCGGACTTGATTTGCCCACTTGGTGGTTTTTGGTGGTGGGTGGCGTATTTAGTGGCTACGCTATTCTCGATGGCTTCGACCTCGGCGCGGGTGCATTACATCTGTTTTTCAAAAAAGAAGAAAGTAGGCGGATTGCCCTCAACGCCATCGGCCCCGTATGGGATGGCAATGAAGTATGGTTGGTGATTGGCGGCGGAGCCTTGTTTGCTGGCTTTCCAGTGGTGTATGCTACGGTTTTTTCGGCGTTTTATGAGTTGTTTATGATTTTTTTGGTCATGCTCATTCTAAGAGCGATTTCCATAGAGTTCCGTTCCAAAGAACCCATGCTTTGGTGGCGCAAAACATGGGATATTAGTTATAGTGTATCCAGTATTTTGCTGGCTTTGGCTTTGGGGTTGGTTTTGGGAAATGTGATTCAAGGCTTTGCCATTGACCAAAACTACATTTATCGAGGTACATTGCTCGACTATTTCAACCCTTATGCCCTTCTCGTATCGGTCACTACATTGGCGCTATTTATGATGCACGGGGCTATCTATTTGGTGATGAAAACCGAAAATCGGCTTTACGCCAAACTTACCGTTTTGGCCAAAAACACGACTATCTTTTTTGTACTGATGTTTGCGATTACGTCGGTCGCTACGCTTTTGTTCATCCCTCACATGATAAACCGCTATCGCGAAGTGCCTTATATGTTTGCGTTTCCGGTTTTGGCTATTTTGGCCGTAGCCAACATTACGCGCCAAATCTCACGGCGGCGTTATTTTTACGCTTTTTTATCATCGGCTTTTGTGACGGCTATGCTCATGATTTTGGTAGCGGTGGGGCTTTTTCCCAACATCGTTCTCTCCACTATCGACCCCAACCTTCATATCACGGTTTACAACGGAGCATCGACCGACAAATCCCTTAAAATCATGCTCACTTTTGCCGCGATTGGGGTACCATTGGTGGCACTTTATACGAGTTTTGTTTTTTGGACTTTTCGAGGTAAAGTAAAACTCGATGAGACGAGTTATTGAGTAAAAAATGCCTCGCAGCCTATTTAGACAAAAATCAACCTGTCCCCACAATAGGAGTAGGTACGTAAAATAGCACCTCAAAAAATCGAACGCAATGTGTTAGAATTCAAAGGAAAATTAGACATATGGGGGTTATGATTTGGGTCAGATACCAAGCATTTACGTGACGTTTGCCAAAACTTGCTTCATCATCATCGTACCCATGTTCTTTGTTCTTTGTAGGCAAAGATATATTTGATGCCTTTGGTATCTACAACTCTGATGGTGTCAATTCTACCTTGGGTACGAAGTCCGATTGGGCACAAAGTACCCCTGTTCCACACCACCAGAGTATGGAGCTAAAAAGCCATTTGTTAATCATTAGAGTTGTTGTTTACTTTTGTCTATTTATAAACTATAGTGTGAAAAGAGTATTTGAAAATCTGGGAGGTATCCCCATTTTTCTACGACTTGTCCTTAAACTTCTGCGTATTAGTTTCACTGGTCATGATTGTTTTGTAAAGTGTTCTTTCGCTAATGCTTTCCTTGCTACTTCTGATGCACTGTTATTTTAGTATTGAGTATCCACGACAAGAATCGGGGATTGACGGTGACCAGAGGCAAAATCTTACATAAATTACCTTAGAAAGAATTTCAGGGTTATAAAAGGATTCATAGATTTGTGAGAAAGGGACAATATCATTGACGATGCTATCGGTAACCCCAGCTTTCAACAAATAAAATTTGAGTTTAAAAAAAACAAACTCAACGAGGGATGATTAGATGACTACTTAGTTTTATACTAAAACTTTTGCCTTTACAGCCTTTAATAAGCTTTCAACAGTCAGTTCTTTTGTTTTTTTTGTATTTCTAAAAGAAAAAAAAACTGGTTCGGCATGAAAATATTCATAAAACTGAAAATTACTAATATCGACCTTAAATTTTTCTGAAAAGGCACGTATCAAATCACTAGCATCATCGCCTGAAATACCTAAATCAGATTCTAAACCATCTGTTAAACTAATGTTTTCAGATTCAATACCTACAATTTTATTTAAGAATAATAGAACTTCTTCTATTATTTCACCTTGAATATTATCTTTCATTATTAAATTGTTTTTTTACAGCGTCTCGCTGTTCTTGTAATAATTCCTTAGGAATAAATGAGCCTGACATTTGTTGCGTCTGCAAAAGTTGATGCTGTTCTTCTAATGCCATATTTTGAAAATTTGTGTTCGCCGTATCAACAATATCATAAACAGTGACAGCCATGCTTGCACGAGAGAGACCGAAGCCTAAGCATCTACCCACATATCTGCCTAATAAATTAGTCTTAAAACGGACAACTTTACCATTTATGATTCTACTATGTGTATAGAGTCGTTTAGACATTACATTACTGTAATTGAAAAATTTTTGCATTCTTTCGTTACCTAACAATTTATTACTAAGGTATGATATAGATGTTGTAACTTCCGATGCGTTTCCAACAGTAGCTTTACCAATCCAGATTTTAGGAAATTCTGCCGCAGGAACTATTATACTTGGGCCAAATAAATGTCCCCAACCCTTAAAAGTAGGTTCTTGATTTCTTTTTCCATAAACAGTTGCTCCTTTTCCATCTCCATTTAATACTATACCTGTTTCTTTATCATAAGTATAAAGTGATTTATTATTACGGTATTCATCGTACTTTTTGTCGTTTGGACAAGTGGGACAGATAGCAATAGAGGTACTTTCAAAAGCATTACTTGGGCTTAAACCGTATAAATCAACATAGTTTACAGGATTGTTGTATGTATAGTGGTATGGACTCCAAGTCTCCTGTTCATCTGTTAATGGGTCAATTACATGCCATTTCCCAAGTAGAGGATCATACATCCTAGCACCATAGTCTAATTGGTTTAATCCCAATTCTTCTATTTTTTCTTTGCCATTGTACTGCCACTTGTGCTCAGGATTGCCTTCCGTCTCAATACCCACCAAATTCCAACCCCAAGGCGCTACAGGCTACTCTTTTCTCACATTTCAAAGAACATTTGTAACTATTTAGGTACGCAATTTGCATAGCTAATATTATGGAAGAATTGGTCAAAGAAATAGCAGACTTGAAGGCGTTGGTAAACCGCTTACTACTTCGTATCGAAGAGTTAGAGGCGGAAAACGCTGACTTGCGCCGTCAACTTGGCCAAAACTCATCAAACTCCCATAAACCACCCTGCAGTGAAGGCTACGCAAAGAAGCCTCTTATCAAACCAGCCCTATCCAAACCGGCAGGCAAAAAGCCCGGAGGGCAACACGGTCATCCAGGCAAAACTCTACAATTAGTAGATCATCCAGATCAAATTCATACCCATCAGGCCACGCATTGTTCTAGTTGTGGACTTACCCTCCAAGGTGAAGGACAAGTGGTTGCCCGTCGCCAAGTTTTTGATTTACCTCCCACTGCTATGTGGGTAAGCGAACACCAAGTAGTGGTTCATCGTTGCCAATGCGGTTGTGAGCAAACAGGCCAATTTCCTTCTGATGTAGCGGCACCGGTACAATATGGCCCGCGTATTCATGCTCAAAGTATTGTGCTCAACCTTGACTATCGTTTGCCTTTTGCCAAGATAAGCCAGCTATGGGCTGATTTGACAGGCTATGCCTACAATCCGGCCACGTTGGCAAGTGCTCAAACCAAGCTTTATGAGCAGTTGACTCCGATAGAGGCTCAAATCAAAGAACAACTCAAAGCGGCGTCTGTCTGCCATTTTGACGAAACAGGACTGCGGGTTGGTGGTGGTCTAAAATGGCTTCATTCAGCAAGCAATGAGCAATACACCCACTTTTTTGTTCATCATAAACGGGGTCAGGAAGCTCTTTTGTCGCAGGAAAGTATTTTTCCTGAGTGTATCAATTGGACAATCCATGACTGTTGGGCATCCTATTTTACGGTAGGTAAAGGGCGACATAGTCTCTGTGGAGCGCATTTATTACGAGAACTGCAAGCGCTCATTGAGCAAGGAGGTCAGTGGGCTAAAGCCATGCACGACTACTTGATGGCTGCCTATGAAGCAACTGGGCCGATTGGTCTTGACCAACAGGCACATTGGCGAGTGCACTACCACCAAATTTGCCAGCAGGCAGACCTGGAAGAACATCCTGTCATTGCCTTTTTCAAACCAAATGGTCGTCAGAGTAAACCTAAAAGAAGCAAAGGGCGCAACTTGTTGCAGCGGTTGATTCGACACCAAGAGGCTGTTTTAGCATTTGCTCGCACCGGCGACCCGGTTTGAGTCGGGCGTACCATTTACGAATAACCAAGCCGAGCGGGATTTAAGAACTGCTAAGGTCAATCGGAGCGCCGAAGCGACAAAAAATCAGTAACTGCTTTCGTCGTACCAGCGGGGCTAACGCCTACGCCCGTATGGCGAGCTTTATCTCTACAATTCGCAAAATGAACCGCAACATTATGAACAATATTGAGAATGTTCTAATGGGAAACTTCGAGTGGGCTACCTAAATAATTACGAACATTTTTAACTCAAAACCTACAGCCTAGTTTAGGCTTTTTTGTTTATAATTATTGATATTTAATGAAGAATATGAATCATGAAAGCAAAAGGTCTTGACTTCTTTCCCTCGTATCACTTGGGTAATAAAAGTTCGATAACCCCCTAAAATTTTATGTTTGTCTATTGTTGTTGTATCGAACTGTTCTACATTGGTTTTATAACGATTATTCCATAAATTGTAATTTAGAACCGTATCTTTAAAGATTTCAGTTTCTCTTTTATATTCATAAACCACATTTCTTTTTGAAGTCCATATATTACCCCATACTTCTAAACTTGGCTCGCCAATTCTTTCAATCAAAAATAATGTATCACAAGGAAAAATTATTTTAGAATATTTTGACAATATATCGTTCCTTGTCCATTTTGCACTGTTAGCAAAACCTTTTCCAACCACATTTTGCCTTTTAAAAATATTCGTTGATACAACACTTTTTTGTGTTTGACAAGCAACAACTATTACTATAAAGAGTGTAATTATATTTGAATAACCGCTTTTCATTTTTATCTGTATTTAACCTTTGAATAAATTAAACTTCTTCCTTTTTTGTCAACTATTGGGTTTAATGGATCAGGTACAAACACCTTAGGTGATATTTCTATAACCCCATAATGTGTTCTCAAAGGAAGTCCATTTTCAGATCTAAATTGATTTTCACGATGAGTTGAGTATTTCTCTGCTTCTAAATAGTTGATTGTACCCACCCAAGTTTTATTTTTATTCAGCGTACCTTTTAAATGGTCTTCTGTATGAGCTAATTCATGTCCTAAACTTATATAAGATGGTGATTTAGCTAAGCCATTTACCCCTCCCTCAGTTGGGATATCTGCTTTACTATTAGGATTAAACCCTACCGTATGCGTATTATCATCATATTGATTACCACCCTGCGCAATACTTACCACTTGGGCATCATTTGAAAGAAAATCAATCATTTGCCTGCCCTCTTTTCCTAATCCTAAACGAGCTAAGGCACTTCCTACTTGATTAATGAATTTATCGCCACCTGTATAAGCTGTTCCATCTGCATTGTAGAAATTATATCCGCCTTGTTGAGTATAACCATAATGCACCCTTTGTTCTTGGCTATTTGTATCAAAATAATTGATTACCAAACTATCGCCATTCATATCGGTATATCTCAGCGGATTACCACCAAAGGCAGAATAGGGGGAAAGGTTAAAATATTTATCGGCGAATCTATCGGAGCGGTTCCAGTGAACAGCAGCAGGGTCATACATTCTATTTCCGAAGTCATACCAACCAAGTTCGGGTATTTCCTCTTGCCCTTGAAACTTAAATTTAAGCTCAGGATTCCCCTCTGTTTCAATACCCACCAAATTCCAACCCCAAGGGTCGTACCGGGGTCGCGTCCGACTGGTTTTCCTGTACAATGGCAGGAGGGTCGTTGGTAATGGATAAATTGTCAAAGTACGCCGCCGTACGCTTGGATCTGTTGACTACATTTACCTGCAAGGTAGCGTTCTGCGGGGCTACAGGATGACATTACCTGCTACCTCGCTCGCACCCTTTTAGATTACATTTCAAAGAACATTTCTATCTCAAAACCTACAGCCTGCTTCGCGCTTTGATACAGGTTATAGGCACTCACCGTATCACAGACTCTCCAGTTATTTTTAGTAAGCAGTCTTTACTAGGAAGACAAAGCACAACGGTAAGCCTGTGCTTCTCAGAAGACTACAGTGAATTGGGGAAAACCTACTCTTCAATTTTCTTTTTAAGAAAATCGAAGAAATCATTTGCGTATTTATCCCCTGTTATATCACAGTAAACTGGTGCTTCTCCATTAACATCAATTTGTGATAAATCAAAATAATATGTTTCCCCTTGATCATTCTCTTGTATTACTAATTGATGGATAGAAAAGCCTAAGTTCTTCCTGTTTAATTCATTCATATAAACAATATCGCCTCCTACTACTGTATCAAAATCAATTTCATAAATACTATATATTTCATTTCCGTGAATTTCCCCACCTCCGTAATTTTTAAGCCACCAAATATATGAAGGAGGAAATTGAACCTTCAATCGTTCTTGCGCTCTTTTGACCCATTCATCAGAAGCCCCATTCCCAAATTCTCCAAATTGAGCTATATTCTCATTCGAAGCTATTATTTTAACAATTTCATAATATCTATTTTCCATTGTATTTTATTCTTTAAAATCATTAGATCTATTTATCCAATAATTGCTTCTCCAAGAGTTAAATTCATCTCGTTTAATACCGGATGGAATGGTATTGGGATTTATATCTATAACCTTATGGTTTTTTTGTGGAAAGTTTGCGTAATTTCTGCCATGCCTGCACCATCTTTTTGAATCAGATGATGTAAATTTACTGTTTTCCATCATTTCCTACCGGTGCCCTTCCTGATGCCATCCGTTCAATGTTATTGCCAGTAATAACTTTTCCATTTTCTTTCCACGAACCAACTTGGGAAGGGTTAAAAATATCATCTCTTTGAAAAACTTTCACATTATCAAATACTGAAACTTTTTGCCAAAATTTATTCCCTTCTACAAAATTGTTAGTTAAGTATAAGGCTTCTCCAATAGTATTACCAACTCGTTTAATAGCGCTTCCACTAACATAAGGAATCGCAGCCCCTCCAGCCGCAAATATTTTGTCCAACACAGATGCTTTTGTACCGTCAATATTAACAGCATTATTGCCTCTTGTAATGGTAGTTGCTAAAACGGTTACATCATTTATATCGGTGAGTGAGAGTAAGTTTCCTGCTATACCACCATAATATTCATTTTTTTGCTTTACTGTCGCACTTTTGAGATGCATAGCATCCCCATACATCACAGCACTAACAGCCTCTAATCCCTCCAATTCAATACGAGCAGTTACTTTATTCTCACTAAAAGCATAAGTAGAATTGTGTACATACTTTTCACTTAATGGATCTACAGAAATAAAACGCCCAATGGCAGGGTCATGTAAACGCCATTTAAAATGAGCATAATTAATCTCTAATTCATCTAATTTTTCTTGTCCCTGAAACTGCCACTTGTGCTCCGCATCACCCTCCGTCTCAATACCCACCAAATTCCAACCCCAAGGCGCTACAGGCTACTCTTTTCTCACATTTCAAAGAACATTTTTAACTCAAAACCTATGGCGTATTTTAGGCTTTGAAGCAGGTTTATAGGCTCTCACCAAGTCACAGAAACTCTGTTTATTTTTAGTACGTAGTCTTCAAGACTACGCACAAATTTTGAATAAAATTTATATCTCAACTCCCATCTATAAAGTATTGCCATACCAAATACGCTAACGAATTATAGATAAAACTCGTTTTGAAAATCTAATTTAACCTTAGCCTTTCCAACGGTAAATCCAACTTCAAATTTTTTTTATTGCTCTTCGTAAGCAATCTAATATATACTCCTCTCTATTAGAATATTTATAAAAATCAACATCAAGAGTCCAGAAATTTGCAATTATTTTATCACAGTGTTCGTCGTCATAAGTAAACTGCTCCTTATCTATCCCCCAAGGCACTATATGTGCTGTTGGTATAGGAATAGGAATCGTTATCTCTTTAATTTTATCAGCAGAATAAGAGCCGAATTTATTTTTCGAAACAAGTAGTTTCTTTCCAGTGCTATAAGTTGCCCTAAATTGAATTACCCAATCATTTTGGATTGAAAAATTGTTTTTTTCTAGAGCATTATCTATTTCTTGCTTTAACAATTTGCTTATTTTAATTGAGTCAAAACCCACATCTAAAAAGTGAGATATATATGAAGTATGTGTTATTCTGGATTCCATATCTTAGTGATTATAATATTTTTTATCTTTTTCTTTGTTTAATGGATGAGCATCTGGATTATTTTTTCTTTAATCTCTTACTCTAGCAGCCTCTGCTTCTTTGGCTTGTTTAGTTGTTACTGAGCCTAAATCTTGAACTTTCTCGGCGGTAGCTCCTGGATGTATTTTTTGTGCTTTTCGCTCACTATGTTTCATTCTTACTGGATCTCCTAAAGCTGTAGTCCTGTTAGCATCTGCTTTACCTACTTTTAATAAAAGCCCATCTTCAGCTTTAATTTCATATAGAATAAAATTCCCAATAGTATCGTTTGAATTTTTGTTAATAGTACTTTTAATAATTTCATTAGCAGGAGACTTTCCACCTGCGACTTTAGCTAAAAGACTACCCGCAGGTCCACTACTAGGGATTGCTGTAGCAATGTCTAAAACCCCGAGAGCAGCGGAAACATGTTTATTATCTTCAATCGGCACAAGTTTGCCATTCCGTCCATTTTCATCCTAGGTATATTGAATTCTTTGGACTTTAATATCATCAGAAAATAAAGAGCCTATATAAGTTCCAACAGTGACAATACCTGAAGTAACCTGGTCTCTAATACCCCAATAAAGATTCTCCACGACTGACATGCTATTTCTAGGAGGGCAACCTATACAGTTTCCATTGGGGTCACTAAGCCTTACAGGATTATTCCATCCATACTGATAAGTACTTAAACTCTCCTGTCCTTGGGCATCCGGCAGAGGATCCACACTATGAAACCTTCCCAATACACTCTCATAACCACGGGCTTTGAGGTCGTACCAATCAAGCCCTAAATCCTCAATCTTTTCACGGTCAAGGTACTGCCATTGATGCTCAGGATTCCCCTCCGTCTCAATACCCACCAAATTCCAACCCCAAGGCGCTACAGGCTACTCTTTTCTCACATTTCAAAGAACATTGTTAACTCAAAACCTATGGCCTATTTTAGGCTTTGAAGCAGGTTTATAGGCTCTCACCGGGTCATAGATACTCAGGTTATTTTTAGTACGTCAATCTGTACTCTCTACTATTTCTTTAAACTTTTTGATTAATGTTTCAAGTTTTGTAGGGTCTCCAAAAGCTTCATATTTTCCATTCAGAATTTTATAACCATACCAATCTGTTTCGCCATTTTCAAAATTTTGCATTTCTATTTCTAAATCTTGGAACTGTGTATATATTAAATCTATTTCTAAATACCAACCTGGATTATCAACAGTTGTAATACTAATTCTATATTGGTGTTCCCAATCACCATCACAGTGCGATTGATACCATTCTTGTAACCATTGTAACATATTCATATTTTGTAATTATTTAGGTACCCTATAAAAAATAAACACCTGATAATAAATTAGTTAACATTGTTAAGCAATTGTATGAAAAATGTCACATTTTTTGAATTTTCGAGGTTCTTTCAAATCATAAATTGTACTATTCTAACTAGAAAATGGTCTTTAAATTGTACTTTTTAAGCAAAAAGAGTACCTAAACAGCTACCATATTCCAAAGAATATTTCTATATCAAAAACCACAGCCTACTTTAGGATTTAATACATTTTGGCACACCGCTTATTTTCTTTACTTTTATAAAAAACAAACACACAATAGTTTAAATTCCCAGAACACAACACCGACCCTCCTATATATCTCAATATTTTATATAATTAAGTATTTTATTAGAAATACTTAATTTCTAAGGCTGAAAAATATTTTTCTTTATTGGTATTATCAAAATCAATTATTTGCACAAAGTATTGATCTTGATAATACCAACAGTGATATAATGTATGAAAATTTCTTATATTTTCCATAGGAATTTGAGTAGATTTGCCATTTTCAAGAATAAACAATGAATCACTTTGTATTTTAAGAAATATAGCTTTTAAGCTAGCAATCTGAGTTGTCCCCTTTGTCAGCACCTTATTGTATTTTATTGTAAATTTTTTATTTTTTAAAAATACGCTTTGGCGATTAGGTATTTTTATGTTCATATAAATGCTACTATCTACGCTCATATTAACGACTACTGTATCATTTTCAATTTTTTCTATCCAAGTTGGCATATCACTCTGCATTTTTACTTGAATACTATTATTGCTTTTCCGATCTATAATTTTTAAATATTGTTCAGCACAATCATCTATCTCATCACAGTTAATAATAATACAGACTGTGTTGTTATTAGGATATATTTGGTATACTTTTTTTTCGTTGATAGGAGATTGGTCAGCACAAGAAGTTAGCCAGTAAAAAGAGCCAATAAATAAATAAAAATTATTTTTTAGTACCATTATAATAAATCTTTTCGAAATATCAATAAATTCATTTTTCGTTGTTATACCTTCATATCCCATTCTTTGGAAAAGGTTTGAAGGACCGCGTTCTACATAAGTTGATTAAAGTACCCGCGTTCCACACCACCAGAGTATGGAGCTAAAAAGCCATTTATTAATCATTAGAGTTGTTTTTTAATTTTCTTTATTTATAAACTATAGTGTGAAAATAGTATTTTAAAATACTGATTTAAATTTAATTATATTCGTATTTCTTGCTCAATTGTAATATTGGGATGTCCTGCAAAATCATGAGCAAAGCATCGACACTCTTATTTAATAACTATACTTTATTTATCATTTTACAATCTTTTTTTATTCAAAAAATTACTAATTATTGTTTTCTAATAACTCCTGTATCAGCTCTATTATATCATTATCTGACTCAAAAATTAATCTAGTTTTGAGATACTCTTTATAATCTTGATTCGGCATCCTGCTTAAAGCTAAAATAGCAGCATATCTTATATCTACATTGTGATGGTTTATTAAGTTTATCAAGTTCTCTTGTAAGAAATTATCAGAAAATGAAATCGCTATTTGAGCATTCCAATAAATGACACTTTCAAACTTGCTATGCAACGCTAATTTAATAAAAGGAATTACTAATTCACTAGGGTAGCATTTTAAAACATCTTCAATTAGTTGATAAACCCCAAATCCATTTCTACCTCCGAATGAGTTCAAAAACAAAGGAATGCATCTGGGGTCATAATGGGCAAGAAAACATTTTCTTACTTCATTATAGATATTTAAAATATTTATGTTTTTAGATAATTCACTATCACTAGGGAGAGGTTGATAAGCCTCCAAAAATTTTAAAGCTTCTTCTTTATCAATCATTTTTGAAATCATCCAAGGTTTTTATTTTGTCTTATCAACTCTAATATTTGAGTATTTACAGTCTGACGTTCATACCCATTGTTAAGTAAAAGTGTACGTAATTCTTTTATATTCCGTATGAGCTAATTCCTCTCCTAAACTTATATAAGATATCAATCTATCATTCAATAACAAAAAACGCAATAAAGAACCCCCTCTTCATTGCGTTTTTTGTTTCTACAAATCTCGCTTTATTCCATTTTTTTCTGTGACAAATATTTATCCAAAAACGCCAGTACTTCTTTGGAAGCTTTGATTTGATTTTCTTTTTTCACAAAACCGTGACCTTCGTCTGGGAATAGGACATACTCTACTGGCACTCCTTTTTTCTTGGCCGCCGCGACCATTTCGTCAGACTCTACTTGAAGTACGCGTGGATCTTGCGAGCCTTGCAACACAATAAGCGGAATCTCGATATTATTGGCATTGAAGAGTGGAGAAATTCGGCGCAAGCGTAGGGAATCAGCCGTGTTTGGGTCGCCCATTTCTTGGTAAAGAGCTGCTTTAAACGACTCCCACCACGGCGGAATGCTTTTGAGCGTACGTAGCCAATTTACAACTCCAAAATAATTGACCCCTACCTTAAATTCTTTGGGCTTAGAAGTGAGGGCCGCCATTACCATAAAGCCACCGTAAGAACCTCCCATGATGCCAATTTTTTCTTTATCTACCCAATCAAGCGACGCCAAGTAGTTTTTGCCTTCAATACAATCTTGCAAGTCTTTTTCGCCGTGGTTTTTATCATCCATTTTATAGAAAGTCTTCCCGTATCCACTTGAGCCTCTATTGTTTACATCCAGCACCGCATAGCCATGATTGACCAAAAACTGAGTATTGTCACTATATCCCGTGCGCGCTTGTCCGCCCGGCCCACCGTGTACTTTCACGAGCGCAGGTACTTTCTGACCCGCCGAAGCTTGGTGTGGACGATACAAAATAGCCGGAATTTCGGTACCATCAAATGACTTAAACCGTACCACTTCGGCCTGTACCAAATCAGCCGGCTCAATAGCTTTGCTCATAACGTCGGTCAACTTTTTGAGTTCTTTTGATTTGAAATCATATACATACAAGTTGTCATTGGAGGTAGAACTCCCTACACTAATTGCTACTTTTTGCTCGCTATCCGAAATTGTTACGGAGTTGACATTTCCATCCTCAAACTTCGGGAAATCCACCTCTTTACCTCCCTCTTGCATATCAAACACTTTCACTACAGTACGGGCATCATCGTTGATACCAATGACCCGATACCGCCCTTTGTCAGAATGATAAGCATACATGATGTCCCATTTTTCTTCGGCTACTTTTTCACGTTTTCCCGTGGCTATATCGTAGCTCATGAGGCGTTTAAACTCCGCAGCGTCGTCAGTAAGATAATACATTTTCTGACTATCTACGCTAAAATCCGTGGGCTGATAAGCGGCCAAATTTTCTGATATTTTGGTCATTTTTTTGGTAGCCAATTCATACAAAAACAACTCACTATCGTTGGTATTGATTTCTTTGGAAAGCGAGATGTACTTTTTATCGTTAGAAACTGAGCCCACGCTGTAGCCACCGTCATTCTGAAAAATAAGCTTGGGCTTGAGGCTAGTGGCGTCCATTTCATAGAGATCAAAAAAACGGGCGTCTCTTTTATTCCAGATAAAGAAAAAACTTTTTTTGTCATGCGCCCAGCCATAAAACTGCGTCTTTGCCTTACCCGCCGTCAGGTCGGTAGCTTTGCCCGTAGTATCTTGAAGATAGAGGTGGTTCAATTCATTGCCCCCTTCATCACTACTATACAAAAATCGATTGTCGTTGGGAAAATATGAAACTGCAAATACGGAGTTTTTGGTAGAATTGGTCAAAGCTTTAGGCTCTTTTCCATCTAGTGAAAGCTCATACGCATTATAAATTCCGGTTTTATTGTTGGTCAACAAAACCCGCGATTCGTCATGCGAAAACCCAGAGCCAGCCACATCTTGGTTGTCCATAAACTGCTCGATGGTATACTGCTTTACTTCACGAGATTCTTCTTTTTGACAGCCCCCAAGCAGAAGCAAAGGCAAAAAAGCAAATACTATTTTTCTCATAAAAAAGGTGATTTAGGAAGTATTAATCAATAACGTTTGAGGTAAATTTAGCGAAATATGGACAATATCTAATGCTTTATTCGTTATTTTCGTAAGTAACAAATTTCTAACCCTCATGCCCAAGATTTCCCTTTGGATTGGCTTTTGCTTAGCTTTCTGTCTTAGTTCGTGTGCGATTTTCAATACACCCAATACCTCCGCTCCTAAAAATGCTCCCGCCAAACGTCCCTTAGCTACCAAACCCAAAGGAGCGTATTCCAACTATGTGCGCGACATTGTCCGCACGGCTCGCGCTTATACAGGTACTCCTTATCGCAGCGGCGGCAACGACCGCCGAGGTATTGATTGCTCAGGGCTGATTTGTAGCGTTTATACCGAGGTAGGTCTCAAGGTACCCCGTATTTCATGGCAGCAAGCGGAGTTTGGTAACGAAATCGAAGATGTAAGAGATATTCGTCCGGGCGATTGGATTTTTTATGTACCCGATGCAGGCAAAGCAGGCTATGTATCGCACGTAGGGATTGTGACCGAAGTCAGAAGTAAAACCGATATTATGTTTATCCACGCTTCTTCTTCCAAGGGCGTTCGCGAAGACAACCTTTTTTCAAAATACTTCAAAAACCGTTTTGTGAAAGCGATGAGACCTTTTTAAATCATATGTTGAAAGAAAATTAAGACTCTTTTTCTTTCAACATATGACTACCAGCAATGTAGCCCGTAGTCCAGGCTGCCTGAAAATTATACCCGCCCGTAATACCATCTATATCAAGCACTTCTCCTGCAAAAAACAAACCTGGCACCTCACGGCATTCCATGGTTTTGGGATGAATACCATTTAAGTTCACACCTCCACAAGTCACAAACTCCTCTTTAAAAGTGGTTTTGCCTTGTACCTCCAATTGAAAATTAGTGAGATGCTCTACCAATCGATTGAGGTTTTTGGCAGGCATATCTGACCATCGCATGGTATCAGGGATATTTGAAAGCTCTACCAGCTGTTTCCAAAGGCGCTGAGGTAACCCAAAAGGGGCTTGAGTTGCCACAAACTTCCCTCTCCAAGCAGCATCTCGCTGAAAATCTATCAATTGCTGCATGACCTCATTGGACTTTTTGTTGGTAAAATTGATAAGAGAAATAAACTGATAATTTTTGGATGACAACTCCCGCGCTCCCCACGCCGACAATCTCAATACCGCAGGGCCACTGATGCCCCAATGCGTAAACAGCAAAGCCCCTGTTTCGGAGAGTTTGCTTCCTGCCATTTTAACGGCCGTATTTCCCACCGATACCCCCATAAGTTCTTTTAACGGAGAAGTAGGGATGTTGAAAGTAAACAAAGAAGGTACGGGTGCTTCTACTTTAGCTCCCACTTTTAGCAGCCACTCATAGCCTGACAATTGCGGATGACCGCCTGAAGTTACCAAAACAGCCGTTGCTGGAATAACTTCACCTGTGCGTAAAATCACTTCAAACCCTGCTCCTATTTTTGTGATTTCTACTACGTCGGTACTCGTACGGATATTTATATTTGCTCTTTGAGCTGATTTGATCAGGCAATCGACGATGGTTTCGGAGTCGTTGGTGGTCGGAAACATCCGCCCATCAGGTTCAGTTTTGAGCAAAACTCCTCTTTTTTCAAACCACTGAATGGTATGCTGATTATTGAAAATTTCAAAAAGAGGGCGTAAAAACTTAGCTCCGCGCGGATAGCCTTTCACCAATTCTGGGATAGTAGGGGCGGCATTGGTGACATTGCAGCGACCTCCTCCCGAAATCCGTACCTTATTTAATACGCCTCTGTTTTTTTCTAAAATGGTCACTTTTGCCAAAGGAAAAGATTCAGCGGCTGTAATAGCCCCCATAAAACCAGCAGCGCCGCCGCCGATAACAATGATTTGTGGTTGTTGCACGTTTTATAAATCTAAAAACTGTCCGAAAGTTGCGAAACTTTTGCAGAAGTAAAAAAATCTTTGGGCGGTTCGTTTTGCAATGACGAACTTTGCGTCTCCAAAAACTCTCAACTATTCATAATGCATCGTAAAGGTCTACGCTGGGGCAATACCCTCATTTTGTTATTTATTTTTGTCGTCATTGGTCTTATTCTTCATTACCGTGGGCGCACCAAGCCGTTGGTCACTTTTTGGAATGACGTCAAAAGCGTGTTTATTTACCAAGAACGTGGTAAATCTTCCACCAATCCCTATAAAAACCCCGAACCTACCTCCAACGACAACGTAGCCTCCGACGACCGTACCTCTTCCGAGGCCAAAGATGACCGGAGTTTGTTGGAAAAAGTAGGTATTGGAAAAACCTCGAGCAGTGAAGAACCTGAGGAAACAACTTCGTCTAGCAGCAACTATGATTTTGCCAATTTAAAGGATTTTCACTTACCCGCCATTGGTTCCAATGACCAAATCGTCCGACATCGCAAAATCACCCTTCGCTACCGTGAGCAGTATGAGCAAGCCGACTGGGTCGCTTACAAACTTACCAACGAAGAAGCTAGTGCCTACCTCTCGCGCGATGGCAATAAATTCGTACCAGACCCACTAGTAGGTACAGGTTCGGCCATTACGTCCGACTACACTCGCTCAGGCTATGACCGAGGCCACTTAGCTCCCGCTGGGGACTTCAATCTCAACCCTACCGACAAGCAAGAAACTTTTTATATGAGCAACATCAGCCCTCAAGTACCTGATTTTAATCGAGGGATTTGGAACGATTTAGAACAAAAATTTAGGCAATGGGCACAGCGTGACGGTTTTTTGTACGTAGTGACTGGCCCCGTTTTAAAAGCTGGCTTGCCTACTATTGGCCAAAGAAATGAAATTGCGGTACCCGAAATGTATTACAAAATCGCACTTTGCGTGACCGACGATGAGCCTCGAATGATTGGCTTTTTAATGAAAAATGAGTTTTCAAACCAAAACCTGAAGACTTTTGTGGTAAGTGTAGATGAAATAGAACGTCTCACAGGCATTGATTTTTTTCCAAAACTCCCCGACACACTAGAAAAAAAACTAGAAAGTGCCAACACTACTAAGGGTTGGTTTTCAGCAAGAAACTGAGGGTTCTCCTCAGTTTCTTATTCTAAGTACAACAATACCGCTGTGTTTCTTGACCCGCTGAAGATATTCGGATAAAGTTTCGGAAGAGGTTACTACCTTTTTGGCCTCCGACGACGCATGCAAAAGATAGGCTTTATTGGCTTTTTTGATTACAAAACCTTCATGGTTGAAATCTAAACCCGCAATACCCGACGTAATACCGATGATATCGCCGTCCTGTAAGTCATTTTCGATGGCAGCTACTTTGTGTTTAGGGAGAAAATACCAAGGTGTAGCACTTAGCTTTTTCTCCACTTCTTCCACCTTTTGAAACTCAGCCTCACTCTCAAGTGCTGGATACAAGGAGCGATGTTTAGTCATGAAGTTGATAGGAGGGCGAATCTCTTCACCTCCAAGCTTTTGAGTCACATCGGTATACCATCCTGAAGCTTCACCTTGGTTTTTCCATTCTAAAAAATAATGAAGCCTCGAAGCATAACCATCAATTTTGCCGTCTCGATACCGCATCTGCCGCAGCAGAATCTGGTATTGTAAGTAAGTTTTGAGATGATGCCGCGTGAGAGTCATCGCCAGTACTGATTCCACAAAAGTATAGCAATCAAAAGTGCGAAGATTGCAAACAAGCTGCTCAGGAGTTTGCTCTAAAGTATGAGCTACGTAGTCATTTCCCAAAAAGCTTTTCCCAAAAATCAAAGCTGTTTGAGCTTTCGCGCTTCCGGCAGGCAATTGCATTTTTTCCTTAAAAATGGCCTGTTCTACATCAATTGAGCCAAATCGCCAAGCCGTCCCTATTACCGCAACACTTAGTAAGACTCCCAAACATAATCGCTTCATCGCTTAACTTTCAACAGCCACATTCCACTCAAAAGTCACTGCTTGCTCAATATCGGGATGCAGACTCAATGCTACCGGACAAGTATAAGCAGCACGTTCGAGCTTGGCTTTGTCGGTATCGCTTATTTCGGTAGCAGTCAGCATCGAAAGCTTCACCTCTATTTTAGCGATTTTACGTGGTGGCTCCGCACTCATGATTTTGGTAATCTCCATCTGTGACCCTCTGAGATCTATTTCATCGCGGCGCGCAACAATACCCATGATAGTCATCATACAGCTCCCTAATGCGCCCGCTACAAGGTCGGTAGGCGAAAAAGCTTCCCCTTTACCATTGTTGTCGGTGGGTGCATCAGTGATAATGGTGGTTCCTGATTGTAAATGAGTCGCTTGTGTGCGTAAGTCTCCAAGATAGACAGTCTGAACGGTTGGCATAATTTTTTCGCTTAAATAATATCGTCAATTTTTCTGAACCATAAAGCTATTAAAATAGTTTGGTAAATGAATTATGGTAGCAACCTTTAAGGAGATTTTAACGTATATTGACTTGACTTTAAATAGTATTTGTGTTACGTTTAGATAAAAATTTTGTTAAGTCTAATGAAAGCTTTTTATACATTCGGTTTAGCTCTTTTGTTATTAACAGAAGTCGCATGGAGTCAACAACGTCAGACTAAAAATAATTTAGAAGAAGAGGAAGAAGACTACGCGACTATTACTACTTATGGTATTACGACCAATACCAACTCGGGTTTATTAGGTGGTTTTGTATTTCGTCACTCGCGTCGCTTAGAAAATGAGCTTTTTGGCCGTCGCCAATATCGCTATTTAGCTTTCGAGCTAGTCAACGTGAGGCATCCTAAAGAGCTTTCGGAATCTAGCAATACGGGTTCGCGCTTTACACCTGGCAAGCAAAACTATTTGTTTGTGCTTCGCCCCCAATATGGTCGCGAGATAATCCTTTCTAACCGTAGCAATGATGAAGGCATCTCTATCAATGGAATCTTAGCCGTAGGAGCCTCTTTGGGAATTTTGAAACCTTATTTCATTCAATATCAGGTGCGCCCCGGTGTAGTACGCAACGAAGCCTATGACCCTATCAAGCACTCTGATCCAGGCAATATTTTAGGAGCAGGAAATATGCTTCAAGGCTTAGGAAGCTCAAAAATTGTACCTGGAGTCAATGCCAAAATAGCATTTAGTTTTGAATTAAGTGCTTTCCGCAGCAATCTCACTGGTTTAGAGATTGGTTTTCTAACTGAGGTATTTGGAAAAGCTCCTATCATTATTCCTTCTGCCGAAAATCGTAGCTTGTTTACCTCAGGTTACGTAACTTTGTTTTTTGGTAATAAAAAATGAGCCTCTATCAGCCAATCATTATCCATGCTTATACACACTTTAGGATAATATAGGGCTGATAAACGACAACAAAATTAAGATGATTGAACTTCCTGTAATAACTTCAGAGCGGAAAAAACGCCCTGATTGGCTACGTGTAAAATTGCCCGTAGGGCCAGAATATCGCAAAGTCCGCACAATAGTCGATACCAATAAACTACACACCATTTGTGAAAGCGGAAACTGTCCCAACATGGGCGAATGCTGGGGAGAAGGTACGGCTACTTTTATGATTTTAGGGAATGTATGTACCAGAAGCTGCTCATTTTGTGCAGTGGCTACAGGTCGTCCCAACGAATACGACGTAGATGAGCCACGCCGTGTGGCTGAGGCCATCAAAACCATGGGTGTTAAACACGCCGTGATTACCTCTGTCAACCGCGACGAACTCAAAGATAAAGGCGCCGAAATTTGGTACCAAACTGTAGTATTGACCAAGGAATTAAGCCCCGCTACTACGATTGAAACCCTAATCCCCGATACTAAAAATAACTGGGATGCCCTCGAACGCATGATTTCGGCGGGACAAGAAGTAGTATCTCACAATATGGAAACCGTAGCACGGCTTTATAGAGCAGTACGTCCCCAGGCCAAATACGAACGCAGTCTTGAGCAAATCCGCCGCACAAAAGCCTATGGCAAACGCACCAAATCGGGCATCATGCTTGGTCTTGGCGAAACGCAAGAAGAGGTGTTTAAAGCTATGGACGATTTGGTAGCACATGGGCTTGATGTCCTGACGCTGGGCCAATACCTACAGCCTACCAAAATGCACCATGAAGTGATTGAGTGGATTCATCCTGATATTTTTGCCCTTTACCGCGAAGAAGGGCTCAAAAGAGGACTCAAATATGTAGAATCAGGGCCATTGGTTCGTTCAAGTTATCATTCAGAACGCCACGTCAACGTGCCGATTTAATGCAAAAATACGATTTCATTATCGCGGGAGGAGGGTTGGCAGGCTTGAGTTTGGCTTATTACATGAACCAAACGATTTTACGCGAGAAATCTATCCTTATTATTGACCAAGACACCAAGACCAAAAATGATCGGACTTGGTGTTTTTGGGAAAAAGATGGTACCACTCCTTTCGATAGTATTGTTCATCGCCAATGGAAAAATGTTTTTTTTCATGGAACAAACTACTCTGATAAACTCGACCTTGGACCTTATACCTATAAATGGCTCAAAGGCGTTGATTTTTACAACTTCGTAAAAACCAATCTACTTACTAATTCAAATATTGTTTTTGTACAAGAACGTATTGAGCGGCTCATTGATACTCCCGCTGGTGGGTTTATCATTACTCCTGATAATCAGTATTTGGGCGAGTATGTTTTTGATAGCATCAAACCTCTCAAGTTAGACTTAGCCGACTGTCATAACCTCCTTCAGCATTTCAAAGGTTGGGAAATCGTCACCGACAAACCCGTCTTTGATACTCACTGTCCTACTATGATGGATTATCGCGTAGCACAAAAAGGAGTGGGGGTTCGGTTCATGTATATTCTTCCCGAAAGCCCTACGCGAGCTATGGTAGAATACACCGTTTTTTCGGATAAGCTACTCTCTCCTGACGAATACGACGCCGAACTGCATCAGTATATCAAGGATTTCTTAAAAATAGAAAACTTCACCATCGAGCATGAAGAGTTTGGGGTCATCCCGATGACCGATGAACCCACTCCTCAGCATCCTGGTGAGCATATTGTACGTATTGGCACGGCAGGAGGATACGTGAAAGCTTCTACAGGGTATGCCTTTCAGCGAACGCAACGTTTTACCCAAGAACTCGTCAGAAATTTGGTAACTGTGGGTAAACCACTTCACACTCCTCCCACCCTTCGGACCCGATTCAAATCCCTCATGGATAGCACATTATTAAATGTACTTCTCTACAATCGTGCTCCGGGTAAAGACGTATTTACAGCTTTGTACAAAAAAAACCCAACTCCTCTGCTTTTCTCATTTTTGGACGAAGACACCTCTTTTGCCGAAGACTTCCGCATTATGCGTACTGTTCCGCTAGGTGCTTTCATTATTGGCATGTTAGATGCTATCCGCAAAAGATTCTAGGCAGGATTGGCCGCGCTGTCAACCCACAAATGACCATTGGAATGTATTTTAAGCGCCGAAGCTGGTAAGCCTTCATGAACAGGCTCTTCCAAAACTCTTTTGATGATATTCTGCTTGCCATTTCCATTGGCCAACACAATCGCTATTTTGGCTTCTAAAAAATGTCGCAATCCTACCGTAATCCCTTGCGTAAGAGGAGTTTCATCTTGAAAATATTTCTGCCCCACCGAAGCCGTTACTTCTTCCAACTGTGATACATGCGCATAGGTATCAAACGACGTTCCGGGCTCGTTCAATCCCAAGTGCCCATTCATTCCAATTCCTACCATAATAATGTCTAAGCCTCCTTTACTAGCAATAAGTTCGTTGACTCTCTGACACTCGGCTTCTAAATCCTCCGCCAAGCCATCAAAAAACGAAACTCTTTCAGGACTAATTCCCAAAGGTGTAATCAACGGTACATCAATGTAGGCCCGACAACTGCCCGGATTGCTAGGCTCAATGCCTACCCATTCGTCTAATCCAATAAAAGTAACTTGGTCAAAATCTCCTGGCTGTGCTTGCGCTACAATGGTCTGAAAAGTCAGCATCGGCGTCTGACCCGAAGCCACACAAATAGTAGCCGTTGGGTGCTGACGCACATACTCCAATACAAATTGAGCAGCGTGCTGTGAAAGGGTTTCGTAAGTGTCAAAAACTTGATAATTCATCTTGAAAGTGGGAAGTTTTATTTTAAATAGTAGCCAGCCTCAAGCTATTTCTACTCATATTTTCCCAAAAATATCCCTTCTCATTTCAACCCAAAAAGTATCCTTAAAGGTTTGATTCGCTTGATAACCAACCAATACAACCCCACACTCACCAAAAAAGAAAGCGTGCTTATCACCAAAAAACCTCCCCAAACACCAAGATTTAGTTTTAACAAATAATAGCCTATGACCACAATGACCGTTTGGTGTAAAATATAAAATGGGTATACTCCTTCGTTGAGGGTAGCCAAAAGCGGATGAGGACGATTGAGGTATTTGTATCCATACCCAATAGACGCTAATACCGAAAACCAGGTCAAACAAAAAGAGTTGACATCCCACACGATGTCGGCCCAAGCTACATCATTTAGCTCCGGACGAAACTGATATACGGTAAAGAAAATATACATTGCCACTGTCGTAACTAACGTAGCCCATAAATAAGTTCGCCGCTGATTTGCCATTATTTCCCAAAATACAGGTCTACTTACTAACACATATCCTCCCCAAAAAATGAGAATATTGAATACAAAATAAGCCCAGTCGTCGGTTAAGGCATGAGTCTCGTCTGGAAAGAAAGGCTGAAGTATGACTTGGCTCAAAATAATCACCAACGCGTACCATAAAGCTCCGCCTTTATAAGAAATTATTTTTTCAATTTTATCTAAAAAAAGACTCCCAGAAGATGATTTGAGCCATCGGAACAAAGGAATGCTTATCAGTGCATACAAAAATAAATAGGCAATAAACCACAAATGATGCCAGCTAAAGCTTCCTTTAGGATAAGGGACAAAATCAAAAACGCTTTTGTAAAAATCTGCATAACTTTCAAAAACAATTCCGTTTGAGATGCGCTCATAATAAATCTGAGGAGGCACTATCACAAACATCCCAAATACCAATGGAATAAATAATCTCTTGACTCGCTCTCCAGCATAACCCGCAAAAGAACGTCTGCGCAACGCAAAATAAGTACCCGCCCCCGAAATAAAAAACAACAAAGGCATGCGCCAATGATGCAGCCAAATCATGATCCAACGTAAAAGTTGGCTTTTCTCCTCACTTTTGATGTGCCAATCCCAAGGGACATATATCATCCCCACATGATAATATAACAATACAATGATGCAAAATACCCGCAGCCAATCGAGGTCATAACGGCGCAAGGTAGGAGGTGCTACTTCTTTAGTAGTCAGCGTACTTGTTGATTGAGGTTTCATGGTTGTCTTTTTTTTGATGCAAAACAATCACGCCCTCCCTTCCAAACCTTCATTTGCCTATAAAATCGAAGTTCGAGCTTATCGGCAAGCACAAAAAATGCCCTTTACGAGCCGTAGAGGGCATTCCAACCAATTGTTCTTGTACCAAAATTTGTTTCTTTTTTATAGCCTATCCGAAGATTTATGGGCATTGCCTTTAGGTATAAGACTCTCTAAATCCATTGATGGTTGTAACTGTTTTGAATTTTTCCCCTCAAGATTTTCTCTATATTTGCCAATTATCAAGTGTCTTTCCTATTTTCACCATACTTCATCCTCTTTTTGATTCATGAAAAATCTATTTACATCTTTCTTCCTTTACTTGATTTTGGTAGGTTTTTTCTGCACAGCTTATGCCCAAGAAAAGCCCAAACTATATAGTCCTGAAGCTGATGCAAAAGCCCAAGTAAAAGAAGCCGTAGCCAAAGCTAAAGCAGAAGGCAAACAAGTATTTTTGCAGATTGGGGGTAATTGGTGTGGGTGGTGTTTGAAATTCAATAAATTAAGTACTACCGATGCCCAGATTGATTCATCGTTTAAGGCCAATTATGTGGTAGCACATATCAATTACAGCAAAGAAAATATGAATCTCGCTCTCCTAGAGCAGTTGCATTATCCTCAACGCTTCGGATTTCCGGTATTTGTCATTCTCAACGATAAAGGCGAACGCATTCACACTCAAAACAGTGCTTATCTCGAAAAAGGAGATGGTTACGATAAGGCACGAATTCTAGAATTTTTGAAAAATTGGAGTACATCGGCCCTCGACCCAAAGCATTATCAAAAATAAAATGAAAGAAGGACACTAGCCATGAGAGCATCTAAGTCGTCAAGCTTTGTTTAGACGTTTGACCAATAAATAAAGAGGATAGCTCAAAACCAAAAAACCTAACGCATAGACACTACTGCCAGGGTCTTGAAAACCAGCCCCTACCAAAAAAGCCGCCGAAGCCAGCAACACCACCCAAGGAACAATGGGATACCCTGGCACTTTCCAAGGGCGGGGCAAGTTTGGCTCTGTTTGTCGAAGCCGTAATAGAGAAGCAAAGCCCGAAGTATACCCAATCACAAAGAAGAAAGTGGCAATATCGGAGAGTTTCCCGCTTGCTTCTTTTCCGCTAATAATAAACACAATCGCCATCGCTACCGACAGAGGCATCACCACACTCGGGGTGCCTCCCGCATTGACTCTCGTACCTTGCGGAACAAAAAGGCCATCGCGGCTCATTGAGTAGAGCACGCGAGGGTTGAACATGACTTGGGCATTTACAATCCCCAATATCGAAATCATCAGAAAAAATGTGACAATTTTTCCCGATTTTTCCCCAAATATCAAAGTAATAGCATCAGCTGCGGCTAGTTTGGACTGCTGTAATACTGGCATTGGCAAAATGTACAAAATCGCGGCATTGACCAACAGATAAATAACCACAATAAGCGCCAAGCCTCCAATCATGGATTTAGGAAGGTTGCGGGCGGGATCGGCATCTTCTTCGGCAAAATATGCGGCTGTATGCCAACCATCATAGGTATAAAATATCGCCTGAAGCGCAAATATTAAAGCGCCTATCATCGACCCTTTTTCTACGACTTTCACCGTAGTCTCTACCACTTGCGTAGGTGTAACCGCATCGCCATATACAAAACAAATCGCTACAAATGCAAAAAGGCCAACCGCCTTTGCTACACTCATAATTTCTTGCGCTCGGCTTGCTGTTCGAAGCCCTACCCAATGTAAAAGTGCCAGACCTAACAATATCCCTATCGCAATATACGTCTCATATCCAGCCGCTTGCGGCAGTAGCAAAGTAGTGTATTCGCTCATCGTAAAAGCGCCAAAAGCCGTGGCAGAGGAGGTACCAAGCCAGCTATTGAAACCCACTACAAACCCTGCGTATCCACCAAATGCACGACGAGCATACACATACCACGCTCCTGCTTTAGGAAAACTCACTCCTAGCTCAATGGTACACAATACCCCCAAAAATGCGTATATACTCACCAATATCCATACCCCCATAATGACCCAAGGGTCGCCAAGTGCTTGGGCTATAGGGCCTGGTTTGCGCAAAATACCGGTGCCAATGGTACCGCCAATCGTAACCGCAATGCCAAAGCCGACACCAAGAATTTTGAGAAGTTGATTTTTTTTAGGTTGGGTTTCTGTGTTCTGCATGATTTTTTTCCAAATAGACTCTCGCAAAATCAAAAAGACAATGCGACGATTATGGGCTAGGTTTGCTAAATTGGCAAAAAAAAGTCAATTAGCCTAACCTGCTCTTTGATATTCTTGGAGAAGAAATTTTTAGGTGGTATGTTTTTTGTAAAAAACACAACTACTGTTTATTTAAGTTATGTATAAACTTTCTCACCTTATTCTATTATATGAATCGCCTTGCTAGCTTTCTCAACCGCATTTCCAACTGGAAAACCTTATTAGGTTTGATTATTATATACTTGCCTTTTCCTACTTTTTTCTTCAAAAATGCCGAAGAAAAAATCAATCTGTTAGCCGGACAAGCGATTGGCCCTATTGACCTTACGATAGGTTTTACACCCAAACGAACCCTACAGATGGTAGAAGCCTACGGAGTCCGAGGACGAGAGTACTATGCCAACGTACAAATGACACTCGATGTAGTCTATCCTTTGGTGTATACTCTTCTCTTAGCAGTAACATTGACATTACTATATCGCAAAAAAAAATATGTACCTTTCTCCTATGTCAATTTACTCCCATTTGTAGTACTTATTTTTGACTATCTTGAAAATGGGATGATTGTGCTTTTACTTAAAAGTTTTCCTGAACAGTCTTATACCGTAGCGGCCTTTTGTGAAATTTTTAAGTCAATCAAATGGTTTTCAGCACTTACTTGCTTATTACTGATTATTTATGGTTCTCTGAAAATTCTGCCTAAATCAAAGAAAATGAAAGATTCTTCAACCGCCAATCCCTAACCTATGACGAGTCAACTTACGCCTAAACAAATTTTTGAAAATATTCAACAAACTATTGACCACTATGTTGTTTCGCTTGTGAGCTATTCAGAAGCGCAATTTATTTACAAATCAAACCCTGAAGTCTGGTCTCTTGGTCAACTGTATGAGCATCTTTATATTACCTCTAATTTTTTCTTTTTAGCGCAAGTAGTACGGTGCTTAGAGCATCGAAAAGGGCAAATGGGAGGAGAGAAAAATCAATACGGGGATAATATTTTTAAACACAATGGATTCCCACCCCTTAAATTCAAAATTCCTGAAGTTTTGCAAGGCCCTGAACCTATCGCCAAAACTCGCACCGAATATCAGCACCTTCTTCTCAACGTAATCACTGACGCAGAGAAACTCATCGAAACAGTCACGAGCGACGAAGGAGAATATAAATGTTTTCATCCAGTTTTTGGATGGCTCAATGCCCACGAATGGTACCACAACTTGGATATGCACCTACGTCATCATCTACGGCAGCAGCAAGAACTAACCTCTTTACTCCCCATTAATCTTGTTTAGGGAACGAATTTAGGCTTTTTTTAGCTATTGCTATTATAGATATATTCCAACCTACTATCCTTTGAGACGTCGCATTACAATAAAAGATTTTTTAGGGGGTTTTTTACGACTCATCCGCTGGCCCAACCTCGCCATTATTGCTGTTACGCAGTATATGGCTAGAATTTTCTTGATTGGCCCAGTGAGTGAATGGAAACAGATTTTTTTAGAACCAGCCATTTTTTTGATTGTTCTTTCTACGGTTCTTATTGCAGCGGCAGGTTATATAATCAACGATTACTTTGATGTCAAAATTGATCTTATCAACAAACCTGAAAAAGTCATTATTGGACGTTATCTAAAGCGCAGGGTAGCCATCGGTACGCATCAATTATTCAATGTTCTAGGATGTATTATCGCATTATGGGTGAGCAAATGGGTATTTTTGGTAAGTGTACTGTCAGCTACGTTGCTGTGGGTATATGCTTCTTACTTCAAAAAACGGCCTTTTATTGGCAACTTGATTGTATCTCTTCTGACCGCTTCTTCTCTATTAATTCTTGTGGTTTATTACCCTCAAAACCGCGCCCTTGCATGTTTGTATGCTTTATTCGCCTTTGGAATTACGCTTATCCGTGAAATTATCAAAGACATCGAAGATGTAAAAGGAGATGCTTCCCACGGCTGCCAAACATTGCCTATCATCTGGGGTATCCGCCGTACCAAATTATTGATATACGGCCTTGTTATTTTATTTATTCTCTCTTTGTTTGGTGCTGCTCACTGGCTACAAAATGCACAACTGGGATGGATGTTTTTGGTATTAATGGGCTTTATTGGCACTTTGGTGTATCGATTGGTATATGCGGATACAAAAAAAGAGTTTGGTATGCTCAGCAACCTATGCAAACTTATCATGATTCTAGGAATGGCAAGCATGGTGTGGATTGTATATTAAATCTTTGACCGTTCACTCAATTTTTATAGGAATGTAGAGCTAATATTTCAACTTTGTGCCGTTGAATCAACTTAAATTTTGTTAGCTCATGAAAAAAATCATCACCCTTATCACATTTTTTATTTGTTTTCAAATACAGGCAAATGCTCAAATGTGCTTTGGTATCAACATGAAATCAGGAATGGGTTTTGAAATGCTTTCTTATAATGCCAAAGACAAACCCATGGGCAAGCTGCTTTATACCATCAAAGATGTAACCAATGAGGGGGGAGCTACGGTCTTGAAAATTGAATTACAATCATTTAATGCAAAAGACAAATTAGAATCTACTAATTCTTACACTTGTCGCTGTAAAGGCAACGAAATCATGGTAGATATGACATCCATGATGGCTGCTCAAGAAAATCCCATGCTCAAAGATGCCAAAATGACTTTCACTTCTACCGACCTCACCTATAGTGATAATTATACAATCGGAGCTAGTCTCAAGGATGCGTCCCTCAAAGGAGAAGGAGAAATGGGCGGTGGCATGAAACTCCAATATAGCATGGATATGAAAAACCGTAAAGTAGAGAGTCAAGAAAATATAACAGTACCGAGCGGTACTTACAATGCCTACAAGATTACATCTGACATGACTATCAACACCAAAACCCTCATGAACATTTCCTTTGATTTTCAGACAGTAAGCTATCGAGCGCCTAAAATACTTTGGGATGTAAAAACCGAAACCTACCGCAAAGGCAAACTCATGAGCTATACTGTTTTGTCAAAAGTTTTTTAGTAGTTCTTAATTAGAGCTTGTTTTTCCAACGAAGCGTGTTGAGCATATGTAAAATATCTTTGCGGAGATATTCGATGGCTGGCCGAAGAGAATCTTGCTTATCTGCCACCGTAAAATATAAAGCTCCTCGAAGATAATGCCGAGTGGTATCGGTCGTAAAAAATTGAGTATAACTCGGGACATCTCCCGATATATCCAGCAGCACAGCCGTACGCCCAGAAGTAGTTTTAATGACCTGCTCTCTAATGCCCGTGGCCCTTACTTGGTGTTTACCCGCCAGCCTGTAGGCATCATTGATAAAGCCCATCAATCGTTGGGGATTGTTCTGAACTTGTTTGTAAGTGAGTTGAATGCTCGCATTTAAACTTGGATAAGCCACAAAAATCCAATGCGGCTCTGCTCTTTGAAAAGTATCAGGTAGCAACACTGCACTTTTTGAATATTCGAAAGTATAAGGATGGTCTTCTTTCATCACCTGATACTCCTGACGTGGCAAATCAAGTCGGGGATAGCCTTTGGGCTTGGGGATATAATCGGTGTCTGAAGAGCCACAGCCAATTACCATTCCTAAGCATCCGAGCATGAGGCTGCAAGTAGCCACCTTTTTTAGGGGAGTTTGATTTTTGCTTGTACTGATTTTCACAAACAACTCTTTACCAACTCCTCTCACTTTAAAAAACATAACTTATCTCCTTTAAATCAAAATAGACTAATTTATTTTCGACTTGCATCGCAAGCTGCCCCATTTCATTGATGCCCATTATCATTCCAGCAAACAGCTTTTCATCTTGTTGAAATAGATGAAGTTCTTGATAACGAAAAAGGCCTTGCAAATAACGTGTTTTGAGGGTATCAAAATGTTTGTTTCGAAGCAAAAGATAATTTTTTTCTAAGCAACTCAACAAATCTGGCAACAATCCAGCCAATGAATATTCTTTTGAAGTAAGGACTCGTAAAGAAGTAGCACGTTCGGACTCAAACAGGATTTGGTTGATATTGAGCCCAATCCCTACAATAGCACTTTCGATACGACCACTTTGCAGGGTATTTTCAATCAAAACCCCTCCTAGTTTTTGATTTCCTACATAAATGTCATTAGGCCATTTTATTTTTAAAGACTCTCCAACCAATGGCTCCAAAAAATCGTAAATACCTAAAGAGATAGCAATATTGAGCCTAAATTGCTCGGCTGGTGAAAGAAAAGTAGGACGCAAAATCAAGGAAAAAGTAAAGTTTTCGCCCGCTTGAGTAAGCCATTGATTACCACGTTGTCCGCGACCAGCAGTTTGATAGTCGGTTATGACAACCGTACCCTCAATACCCTCTCCTTGGCGCAACAAATCAGCCGCTTCGTCGTTAGTGGACTGACAAGTTGGCAGATAAACTATTTTTTTTCCAACAAAAAGGGTTTTGGACTTAATTTTGTACAAAATTTCTTAATTTTATCAATTGAAAAGTTGCAATTTAAAACTTACGCATGAAACAACGCAAATTAGATGTTATATCTTCTGAAGAACTGTGCCATTTAGTAGTAAAAGGGATGCAGGAAAAAAAGGCGGTAGACGTGGTAATAATGGACCTGCGCGAAATCAAAAATGCCATTACTGATTTTTTTGTGATTTGCACCGGTAACTCTGATACCCAAATAGACGCTATCGCCGACTCAATCGAACAAGAAGTTTATAAAGTAACTCAGGGACTACCTTGGCAGCGCGAAGGCAAAGAAGCAAAGGAGTGGATTCTGATTGATTATGTAGACGTAGTGGCTCACGTTTTCAAAAAAGAACGTCGCGAATTTTATGGACTCGAACAGCTATGGGGTGATGCCAAAGTTACCTACGTAGAAGAAGAGTTTGCATAAATGAACATTACCCTTAAAAATAATGTTGCCTTAACATACATTGAAGTACGCCAACCAAACACCCATACCTAATCAAACACTTGTCAATGGTCTTTCGTGATTGTAGCGTCTAGTCTAGTATTTTATTTATGCAGCCACCAGTACGAATAACCATTAACCGCTAACGTTTTTATAATTATGTCCGAAAACAATGGAAACCCGCTCAACCCCAACAACCGTAATCCACGCCGCTCCGGCTATCAAGGGTGGATTATAGCGGCATTGGTGTTGGCAATTTTGGGGATTACTTTCTTTAGTAAAAACACCGCAGTAAGACCAATCACCCAAAAGAAATTTGAAAAGATGGTTCATGCACACGAAGTGCAGAATGTCGTCATTGTCAATAACGAATTTGTAGAAGTTACGCTTACCCCAAAAGCACTCGAAGACCCTAAATATCGTGCTTTGTTTGCCGATAAGCCTTATTTTAGCAATGGAGGCCCTCATTTTCAATTCGAAGTTACCTCGGCTGACAAGTTTTTGGATGATTTCCAAAAACTAAAGCCTGATAGTGACTCTATCGACTACGATTTTGATCGCCGCAGCGATTGGACTGGGTTCTTGAGCACTTGGGGATTCTTGATTATCATGATTTTGGCCATGTACTTCTTGCTGGGCCGTATGACAGGAGGCGGAGGTCCAGGTGGCCAAATCTTCAACATTGGTCGCTCACGTGCAACTTTGTTTGACGCTGAAAACAAAGTAAAAATCACATTTAGTGATGTGGCAGGCTTAGAAGAGGCGAAGGAGGAAATCAAAGAAATCGTAGATTATCTCAAAAACCCAAGCAAGTTTACTAAACTAGGGGCAAAAATCCCGAAAGGTGCTTTGCTTGTAGGCCCTCCCGGTACTGGTAAAACCCTAATTGCGAAAGCAGTAGCAGGTGAAGCAGGCGTACCTTTCTTCTCATTGTCAGGTTCTGACTTTGTTGAAATGTTTGTAGGGGTTGGGGCTGCACGGGTTCGTGATTTGTTCAAACAAGCCAAAGAAAAAGCGCCGTGTATTATTTTTATTGACGAGATTGACGCCGTAGGACGCTCACGTGGCCGAGGTGCAATGCCAGGTGCCAATGACGAGCGCGAAAACACCCTCAACTCTTTGTTGGTTGAAATGGATGGCTTTGCGACTGATTCAGGGATTATTATTATGGCTGCTACCAACCGCCCTGATGTACTTGACCCAGCTCTCCTACGTCCAGGTCGTTTTGACCGCCAAATCTCAGTCGATAAACCAGACATTGTAGGCCGTGAAGCTATTTTTAAAGTGCACTTGAAGCCCATTAAATTGGCCCCTGATGTGGACCCTAAAAAACTAGCAGCTCAGACACCGGGCTTTGCAGGAGCTGAAATCGCCAACGTTTGTAACGAAGCTGCTTTGATTGCCGCACGTCGCGACCGTGAAGAGGTCACTATGCAAGACTTCCAAGATGCGATGGATAGGGTCATTGGTGGTTTGGAGAAAAAGAATAAGCTCATTTCGCCTGATGAAAAGAAAATCGTGGCTTATCACGAAGCAGGACACGCCGTAGCGGGTTGGTTTTTGGAACACGCCGATCCCTTGGTGAAAGTTACGATTGTACCACGCGGAGTTGCTGCTCTTGGCTATGCACAATACTTGCCCCGTGAGCAGTATTTGTACCGTACTGAGCAATTGATGGACGAAATGTGTATGACCCTCGGAGGGCGTGCCGCTGAAGATGTAGTGTTTGGTAAGGTTTCGACTGGTGCCTTGAGCGACTTGGAGCGAGTAACGAAACTTGCTCACAGTATGGTAACCGTGTATGGTCTCAACGATAAGATAGGCAACATGTCATATTATGATTCCAAACAGTCGGATTACTCATTCAATAAGCCTTATTCAGAAGAAACAGCCCGTATGATTGATGAGGAAGTTCGTAAACTCATCGAGCAAGCCTATAATCGTTGTTTCAATTTACTTTCCGAGCATCGCGAAGCCCTTGAAGTAATTGCCAAAGAATTACTTGAAAAAGAAATCCTTTTCCAAAGTGATTTAGAGCGCTTAATTGGTAAGCGTCCTTTTGAAAGAGAGACCGTATACCAAGCTTATATGAATAACGACAACGGCAACACTCAACCCGAAGAGGAAACTTCTGAAGTAAAATAATTTTTGTTGCTTTATCAAAAGGCTAGAAAAAAGGGTAAAATACCCCTATTTCTAGCCTTTTTTTGTAATATAATTTTATCCAAATCCCCAAAGCCAAAAAGATGTTATATGTAATCCATGCGTATGATTATACTGACGCAGAAGCACTCGAACGCCGCATGACGGCACGCCCTCACCACTTAGAAGGCGCCAAAACGCTCAAAGAAAATGGAAATTTTGTGATGGGGGGCGCCCTTCTTGATCCAGAAGGCAAAATGATTGGCTCCATGATGGTCGTTGACTTTGATACTGAAGACCAAATGAATCAATGGCTTCACAATGACCCCTACGTCACCGGAAAAGTATGGGAAAGGATAGATGCAAAACCTTTCCGAAAAGCGGATGTTTAGGAAGCAGAAAAAGGCACTATGACGAGTCGTAGTGCCTTCTAATGATTTATATATGAAGAGTGTAGTATTCTAACTACTAACCTCTCTGTGAGTTCAGTAAGCTTAGATTACTTCGTTTTCGCGCATTTTTTGCACGTAAGACGCATGAATCACTTGCTGACGGCGCTTAACTGATTTTTTCTCGAATGCAGAGCGTGAACGCAATTCTTTTAAAACACCAGTTTTTTCAAATTTCTTTTTGAAACGTTTTAACGCTTTGTCAATTGATTCGTTTTCTTTGATTTGTACGACGAGCATATTTGTTTGAGTTTATATCTTTTTCTAAACGGACTGCAAAAATAAAAGCCTATTTTTAAAAAATCAACTTTATTTGTGTTTTTGTTTAACTAATTTATCGCTGCAAACCCAATTATTTTTCCTGTATTATGTATTTTGCCATTATCGACCTAGGTACCAACACTTTCCATTTGGTGATTGTTAAAAAAAATGCCCATCAAACGACTCCCGTTTACAAGGCACAAATACCTACCAAAATAGGCAAATCGGGTATCAATCAAGGAATTATTACGGAAGAAGCTATCCAAAGGGCACTTACGGTACTTACTCAATTTCGACAAAAAACAGATGAATGGAACATCCCTGTTGATCATATAACAGCGATAGGAACAAGTGCTATCCGCAACGCTAGCAATGCTCCCACTTTTTGTCAGGCTATTTTTGAGGCCACAGGGATTACTGTAGAGGTGATTTCGGGCGACCGCGAAGCTGAACTTATCTACGAAGGAGTCAAACAAGCCCTTGATTTAGAGCAAAGCCCTTCTTTGGTGATGGATATCGGCGGAGGAAGTGTAGAATTTATCATTTGCAATCAATCACGGATTTTTTGGAAACAAAGCTTTGAGATAGGTGGACAACGATTACTAGAAAAATTTGTGTCTACCGATCCTATCTCTGCCTCCGCTATACAACGCTTGTCAAATTATTTAGAAGAAGAGCTTTTGCCTCTCCTCAACGCCGCACATCAATATGCCCCCAAAATATTAGTAGGCTCTTCGGGGTCATTTGATACGCTGGTAGAAATGGATTTTATGAATAGACTTGGGAACTTTCCTGATGCCCAACAAACTGGTTTTGAGCTTTCTTTGTCCGAATTTGAGCGGGCCTATGAGCTTATTACCACCAAAAACCGAGAACAAAGGTTGGCTATTCCGGGGATGATAGAGCTACGGGTTGATTTGATTGTACCTGCCGTGGTATTGATAGCCTATGTATTGAAAGCACTCCAAATCAATAGAATTCGGACTTCGACTTACGCCCTCAAAGAAGGAGTTTTAGCGTGGGTACTTAGCAAAAATCAAAGTCTACAATAAAAGCTATATTTTTTTCACAAAACTTGTTTTTAACACAATACTCATACCATCTACTCGGCAATCTATCTCCTCGTCGTTGTCAGTAAGGCGAATTTTTTTGATTACTTTTCCTTGTTTCAAAGTGACCGACGAGCCTTTGACTTTCAAGTCTTTAGTAAGTTTTACTGAATCACCATCATTGAGTAAAGTTCCGTTACTATCTTTTACTTCCATTTTTTGTTTTATTTTTTTAACACTATCTAAGCTTTTTTGGTAGCTATAACGCTTCAAAGTAAGGCATAAGTTTTGAGTTTTGAAAACAACAGGAGCGACAAAAATAGATTCTTGCCGCTCTTGTTCCGATTTTAATATTTTGTATCGTAAGTCTTCTAATGCGATTCGCGGCTTACTTCACTTCCTGATTTTCCTACCAAGAAATCAAAATCACAACCCTCATGCGACTGAGTGACGTGCTCAATGTAGAGTTTGTTATGACCTCGATTGTAGCCCAAGTCAATTGGTTGCCAAGCCGCTCTACGGCGCGTAATTTCGTCTTCCTCAACATGCCAATGAATATAGCGTTCATGGATGTCAATTTCAATCAAGTCACCGTTTTGTACCAATGCTAAATTTCCCCCAATAGCACTTTCGGGAGAAGCATGTAAGAGTACAGTGCCATAAGCTGTACCACTCATCCGAGCATCAGAAATACGGACCATGTCAGTAATGCCTTTTTCTAACAGTTTTTTGGGAAGTGCCATATTTCCTACTTCCGGCATGCCAGGATAGCCCTTAGGCCCGACGTTTTTCAAGACCATTACACAGGTTTCGTCAATATCCAAAGCAGGGTCATCAATACGAGCGTGGTAATCTTCAATAGTCTCAAAAACCACCGCTCGGCCTTTGTGTTTCATAAGATGTGCCGAGGCCGCTGAAGGCTTAATGACGGCGCCATTTTCGCAAAGATTTCCCTTAATTACGGCTATTCCACCTTCTTCTAAGATAGGCTGCTCTCCCGAAGCAATCACATCAGGATTCCAGTTTTTAGCACTTACCGAATTATCAATCAAAGACTTACCATTGACCGTGATTACATCTTTATGCAAATGCTCTTTGATTTCATTGATAACGACCTGTAAACCTCCTGCATAGAAATAATCTTCCATGAGGTATTTGCCAGATGGCATCACATTGAGTAAGAAAGGCATCCGCGAACCCACACGGTCAAAATCATCAAGGGTCAAATCAACCCCTACCCTTCCGGCAATAGCCAGTAGGTGAAGAACAAAATTGGTAGAACCACCTACGGCGGCATTGGCCATGATGGCATTTTCGAAAGCCTCTTTGGTTAAGATTTTAGAAAGCGTGAGGTTTTCTTTTACCATTTCTACAATACGCATCCCGGTAAGATGAGCATTCATTTTCTTACGGGAATCTGCCGCAGGAATTGCCGAAAGTCCGGGCAAAGTCAACCCCAGAGCCTCAGCCATGGTTGCCATCGTAGAGGCCGTCCCCATGGTAGAGCAGTGACCAATACTCCTACTCATACAACTTTCGGCTTCTTCAAATTCTTCGGGGGTCATTTTGCCAGTTTTAAGATCGTCAGCAAAGCGCCACACATCCGTACCGGAGCCAATGGCTTTTCCTTGAAAACGCCCCGCCAACATTGGCCCACCGGGCAATACAATGGTAGGCAAATCGACGCTGGCCGCGCCCATGATAAGCGAAGGCGTAGTTTTGTCACAGCCTGTTAGCAATACAATCGCATCAAAAGGATTGGCTCGGATACTTTCTTCGACACTCATACTGGCTAGGTTACGATAAAGCATCGCCGTAGGCCGAATAAGCGTCTCTCCAAGCGACATCACTGGAAACTCCAACGGAAACCCACCCGCTTCATACACTCCATTTTTGACACTTTGAGCCAAATCTCGAAAATGAGCATTACAAGGAGTCACTTCCGACCACGTATTACAAATACCAATCACGGGCTTCCCTTTAAATTGATGCGGGGCATGACCCTGATTTTTCATCCAACTACGGTAAATAAAACCATCTTTACCTTCTTTGCCAAACCAATCTTGGCTGCGGAGTTTCTGTTCCATTTAATTGTGAAAGGTGCAAATGCACCGTTTGTAGTGACACTCTGATAAGTTATCAGGTAACAAGCCCTGTGTTGTCTTATAAAAGGCATAGAAGTGCAAAATCTAATAGTTGTAGTTCTGGGGAAGAAAATGTATTTTTAAATAAATCAACTTACTGAATATCCAACTACCTTTCATCTGGCATTTGCACAAAAGTTGATTTATCCCTATCCTTAGACCGCTCTGTCTTCGCCACTCATTAGTTTTACTCTTCTATTAGCGTTGAGTACCAATATATTGTAACAGGAGTTCTAAATTTAAAACCCTTTAAAGGATCAATTTGTTAATTAGTTAGATCCCAGCGAGTAGTTTTCAGTAGTATTTTTGAGTGAATGTGGATACTTTATTTTAGACATCTTATCTTTTTAACGGGCAAGACGCTCGTAATATTTTTATGAAAATATACACCAAAACAGGCGACCAAGGCTCTACCTCTTTAGTAGGCGGAACACGTCTTAGCAAAGCTGATTTAAGAATCGATACTTACGGAACGGTAGACGAACTCAACGCCTACATCGGATTGGTACGCGACCAAGAGGTCAATCAGCCTCGGCGCGATTTCTTGAAATATATCCAAGATAGGCTTTTTACGATTGGTTCCATTTTGGCCTCTGAACCTGACAACAAAAAACATTTTATTCCTGACCTTCATGAAGAAGATATCACCGCCCTAGAAATGGCCATGGATGAAATGAATCTTGTACTCGAACCCATGCGAGCCTTTATTTTGCCAGGTGGACATGAGTCAGTATCATTTGCTCACGTAGCACGTACCGTCTGCCGCCGCGCCGAGCGCCTCACTGTGGCACTCAACGAAACCGAACCGGTAGAATCAGTCGTGATTCGATACCTCAATCGCCTCTCTGATTATTTGTTTGTACTTTCTCGCAAAATGGCACAAGAATTGGGAGTAGAAGAAATCAAATGGGCAGGCCGCAAAAGCAAGCAATAGCCCCTTCACTCTATCTATTTTAGTTATTTTTAGTAAGTATAGTCCTATTTTTTTGGGTTTTTCCATAAAAATAAAAATATTTGCATTGACAACTAATTTTAGTCAACTCACATACAGTAAACCACCAATCACAATGACAACGGACACTTTGGCCATGGAAATAACGCGCGTAGAAGCTTCGCGCATCCATGAAGTAGATTTCGAAAATTTGGTATTTGGTCGCCATTATTCAGACCATATGTTTGTCGCGGATTATATCAACGGCGAATGGACAAATCTCCAAATCGTACCCTACGCCAACCTCAGCCTCAGCCCTGCCACTGCCGCTCTTCACTACGGACAAGCGATTTTTGAAGGAATGAAAGCTTACAAAAACGACGCTGGCGAAGTGCTGATGTTTCGTCCGTTGGACAACTTGGCACGCTTCAACAAATCGGCGGCTCGGATGTGTATGCCCGAAGTTCCTGAAGAAATTTTTATGGGAGGACTTACCGAATTGCTCCGCATGGACGCCGCTTGGGTACCTACTACTCCTGATGCTTCTTTGTATATCCGCCCTTATATGTTTTCGACCGATGCCTATATCGGTGTAAAACCATCTGATACTTACAAATTTATCATATTTACGGGCCCTGTAGGTAAATACTACGCCAAGCCTCCTCGCGTAAAAGTAGAACAGCACTATATCCGCGCCGCTGAAGGCGGAGTAGGTGCGGCCAAATGCGCCGGAAATTATGGTGGGTCGTTGTACCCTGCTCGTCTTGCCCAACAGCAAGGCTATGACCAAATCATCTGGACCGATGCCCGCGATCACGCGTTTGTGGAAGAGTCGGGTACCATGAATGTCATGTTTTTCATGGATGGCAAGCTCGTCACGCCAGCGGTTTCGGATACGATTCTCAACGGCGTCACGCGCAACAGCATCGTAGACATTGCACGTCACTGGGGTATTCCGGTAGAAGAGCGTAAAGTATCTGTTCAAGAAATAATCGACGCTCTTAAAGAAAATCGTCTTGAAGCAGCTTTCGGCGCAGGTACCGCAGTAGTGGTATCGCCATTTGGGGTAATTGGCTACGAAGGGGTTGACTACGAGCTTCCTGCCGTGACCGAGGATTCATTTGTGGCTAAAGTAAAGGCATTTTTGACCGACATCCGTACAGGCAAAGCCGAAGATCCTTTTGGATGGGTTTTGAAAGCGTAACAATAAATTATTTTTTTTAGATAAAAGCGCAAAGCGAAAGTTTTGCGCTTTTGCTTTTTATAAATTTTAAAGTATATTCACATGCCAAAAATTTATATTGCAAAAAAGTATGAACAAATTATTAGAAAAATTTCGTAAAAAATTCCCTAACACTGTTTGTATTATTGAAATATATATTCAAAATTTCTCAAAAAGATCTTTTTGTATTCTCTTATCATTGTCTTTAATAGTAACAATATTTAATGAACCTTTAAAAAGACCACTATTAACATTCACAAATGTAATATTTAAAGATTTGCCTACCAAAGACGTTTTTCGATCTTATGTAGTACTTTCTTTATTAATTTACAGTCTTTTCGTATTCATAAACAACAATATACGTAAACACCGATACCCTACTGCAAATAGTATTTTATTTGCAGTAACATTTTATTGTATTTATATCATATGGTTTCGTAATAGCCTTAATTTTTATTATTTCAAATGGTTTGAAAGCAACATCTACATATTAGACATAATCTATATAGCTATTATAATTTTAGGAATTTTTGATTATCAAACTATTACCCCCCCTTTAAAACATAAAGAAAGTTTTATATTAGAAGACAATGTTGACCTGGAAGAGCTAGAAAACGATATCTTAGCTAGAAATACTTTTACCGAAACACTTTCCAAAATCATCAACCAAACAACTCCTAATAAAGCAATTGCTATAGCAATAGTTTCAAAATGGGGCTTTGGGAAAACAGTATTTTTAAAACAACTAGAAAAAGAACTAACTAGAGACAATTCATCTAATATAGTTTTAAATTTCAACCCTTGGAAAGCAGATAGCAATGTAAATGTATTTCAATTATTTTTTGAAGAACTTTCTGAAGCATTAGCACCATATAACAATAGCTTTATAAAGCAGACCAAAAGTTATTCACAAAAATTAACGGAATCAGAAGACGGGGATTCGACATTAATAAAAATATCTAAAATAGTATTTGGTGGAATATTTTTCAATCCTTTATCGCTACCAAAACAATATGAAGAATTAAACAAATCAATACAGAGGATTGGCAAACGAATAATTGTAATAATAGATGATTTAGACCGTTTGTCAGGTGACGAGATTATACTTATCATGCGTTTAATACGCAATATAGCAGACTTTCAAAATGTAATTTTCGTAGCAGCCTTTGACCGATCTTATGTGGTAAATACCTTATCTAAGGTAGATAAGCTTACAAAGGAAGAAAAATATCTTGAAAAAATATTTCAAGTAGAAATACCTCTTCCTCCCATTAAGGATGATATAATTATAGAAGAACTAAAAAGGTTAAGCAAACCATTTTTATTAAAAGAAGACTTTAACGAATTAGAAAGCTGGACAAGCAATGTATTAAACATTACAAATATCCATGCTTCCAATATCAAGAGTCTAAGGGTGCATTGCAAATTGTCGCCTTCATGCCGCATTGTTTAGATGCTTAAAATTGATTTGGAGCACTTTCTTTTTGACTTCGCACCACCTATCCGACTCATACCTTGTTCGTAACTTAAGCATTGCAT
>NZ_JARNTW010000024.1 GCF_029433105.1 Runella sp. MFBS21
GAATGGATAAGAAGACTACCATAGATTGGCAGTTCTCATGCGAGTCTGCCAGAAATACGCTCAATCGGCACTATTCGCACGTTAATCCAAATAATATAAAATATAAAAAAACTAATTAAACAAGGTATTTAGCTTAGTTACTTAAGTAATTAAGCTAAATGAGGCTGGATATTTGATGCTCAAACCCCACGCCTTTAGGCTGGGGGCAGAAATTAACAAGGGTAAGTTAAGGGCTTTAGCCCTGACTTTTTTAAGTGTCATAGTTGAAAGTCAGGGCTAAAGCCCCTTTGATATTGCCCTATTTTTAGCCCCAGCCTAAAGGCGTGGGGTTTGAGGAGATTCAGGGTAGTCTTGTTTTATTTTGCGTATATACTTAAGTAATAAAAAGTTAAGGGCTTTAGCCCTGACTTTTTTAAGTGTCATAGTTGAAAGTCAGGGCTAAAGCCCCTTTGATATTGCCCTATTTTTAGCCCCAGCCTAAAGGCGTGGGGTTTGAGGAGATTCAGGGTAGTCTTGTTTTATTTTGCGTATATACTTAAGTAATAAAACAGCATTAAACGAGGCCAAAATCACCATTAAGTATCTGGCAATCAACACAACAAATAACGATTAACTTTACACCCATTGGTATTCAGACTCTTTTACACTCATGATAGCTCTTAGGCGGGTATTGGTAATTTTGGTTTTCTTTTTCTTGCATAAAATTTATGCACCACAAAATAAAGCACCATTGCCGAAAGCACTCCCGTAAGAAAGTCCGTAACAGGTACCATTACAGCGGTGTATACCATCATGGCAAACTCAAACTTTCCTAAAGCTTTTATTTCTCTGATTTCGGCAGGTTTAATCATATTGCTAGCTACCCATACCAAAATCCCGCCAATACATGCCATAGGAATCAATTCCAAATAGGGAGCCAAGTAAAAGGCCATACTAAGCTTCAAAACAGCTTTGAAATAACCCGCCAAAGGAGTCTGCGCCCCCGCTTTGATACTTGTGGCAGTTCTTGCCAACGCACCCGTACAAGGAAAGCCCTGTACCAAAGGGGCGATGATTTGAACCATGCCTTGCCCAAAAAATTCTTTATCAGGATTGAAAGGTGTGCCTTTGTTGCCAGCAAGTTTGTCGGCCATCGATGAGCACAAAATACTCTCTACACCAGACACAAACACTATCGCTCCCACAAAATAAATAATATCTAAAAACACGGCTGAAGTCATGGCAGGTAATGAAGGCGCCGTAAACACAAAGAAATTGTTGGGAATAGAGCCATAAATGTCTTTCACTAAAATAATGCCTTTGTCGGATAGTACCGTAGCAGACAACAAAGTAGCTACTCCCATCGCTATCACTGGCCCAGGAATAAAAATCGAAATCCGCAGCAGGGTTTTGGTCAATGCGAAGGTCAGCACGCCCAAAAAGACCGACCATAGGTTGATTTTGTCGAGATTATTCAATGCAGCGCCAATGTTCTTAAAAATTCCGCCTTTGATATCCTCATCCTGCCCTAGCAAATCTTTAAAACTTTCTATCCCCAAAATATCTTCAAAGTTGGTAAGCGCAATCGCGGTAGCAATACCCACTGTAAAACCTACGATGATTGAATTAGGAACCAATTTGGCGTATTTTCCTAACCCAAAAATCCCGAAGATAACCAAAGTAATTCCGGCCAAAATCGAACAAAAAATAAGGAACCCATGCGCTTGTTCAAAACTTCCACCATTGGTCTGGTATTTTGCAATCAAAGCCGCTACAATCGGAATAAAAGCCGCCGTAGGGCCATATACTTGATATTTAGAACCTCCGAAAGTCCGTCCTATTACACAGGCTAATGCTCCCGCAATGATGCCGTGCTCAGGTCTCATTCCCATGGCCATTGCAAAGCCCATTGCCATCGGAATGGCCGTCATCGCCACAATTAGCCCCGCACTAAAATCTCGATATACAGTTGTTTTCCAATTGTGCCGTTGTAGGTCTTCCCACCTACTGTCAAAAAAAGTAAAGAACAATTTGAGGCGCCCGCTGATAGTAGTAGGCGTTTTTGCGTGGTTCATTGTTGTATTTGGTTACGATTTGATTTTGTCTCAATCCAAAAACAACTCCGCAATACTGTCTTTTTCGGGCTTTTTCTTGTTAGTTTCCCACTCTATTTCGGTGATTTGGAGTGAACTTTGGCGAATAAAAGGCAGTGGGTCAAAGCTATTTTTATGACGTCTAAAAGTATATTTCTTAGGAATAATTGCCTCTTGTATTTGCCGGCTTTCGACCAAATGATTAAATACGCTTCTGCTTTCCCCATGAAATACTTCTATGGTGATACTCGCTATTTTGGAGGAGTATTTGTTTTGGAGAATACTACAGGCTTCCTTAAAATCATTGGTTATTAATTTATCTACCATTTCTTTGGGAGAGTAAAACAACAACTCCGTAATAGAATCTGGCGAATAGGCCGAAAACATTAAAATAATATCCAGTTCATCCGCTTCCACATTCACTATAGCTCGCTTCAACAACATCAAAGATTCAATAGAAAAATCGGTCGGGATGAGTATCGTTTTTTTCATACGTTTCTTAGGAAATCTAGTTGTGTGAATTTTGTTTAAGATTTTTTAAGCAAAATTCTATATACAATTCGACCAACTTTTGAAGCTTTGTCTCTACACTTACAAAGCTACAACAGCCACATTAAAGACACCTAAGACCTGAATTAGAATGTAATTAGAATATAGATGAAGAGATTAAAAAGGGATTAGAATATACCAAAATAAAGTCTCTTCCAATAAAAAGGCATATAAAATCTCAAAAAAAGCCAAGAAAGCTTCAGAAGAGGTTCCCCAAAGATAGGGGCATAGAAGTGAATCAGTTGTGGATAGCTACGATACAATAATCTAAAGGAGTGACGCCATCATCAGGCTTATTGTTAATCCAGATTTGTCCTTGTCCAAATACCGCCACTTGGCCATCCGTAAAAAGATTGGCCCAATAATAAAACGGCAAATCGGCTTTAAATTTTGGATGAAATATCACGTTAAACATCCTCGAAAAACTTTTGGGGTCTACTATTTCCAGTTGTTTTTTACCCACAACCACCGAAATAGGATAACAAACATGATTGGAGAGCCATCTTCTGTCATTCATCAATATCGCCGACTTGACCCGCTTCACAAACCCCTCCACCTCGACTGTTGTACCGTACAAATCACTATAACGACGCTCATAGCTTCCACTACAAATAGTGGCTAGGGTCATTTTGAACTTTACTCTTTTGGTACCAGAAGGGTTGTTCCACTCTCCTTCAAGTCTCTCCAGATCATCGTTAATCACTTTTCCTTTAAAAAAACCCGTCTCTTTTTCGTTGAAAGTTTCGGTTAGTTCGATTTCATCTCCTTTCAGATGTCCTGTGATTTCAATTTTAGTCTGATATCTTTTATAGAGATAATTTCCTTTGATGGCTCCATCATCAAAAAGAAAAAGAGAAATTCTCATTTCTGAGGTACCAATTTTTCCCTCAAAATCGTTCCAGGCGTTTTTTTCGAGAGCAAAAGAATTTGAAAAAGAAGCAAAAAAAAACAAAGACAGCAGGGAGAGTTTCTTCATGTATGAAAAAAGGCACTTTTAAATGAATGAGCACAAAAGTAATTTTTGGTAAGCGCAATTTACACACGAACTAACAGCCCTACAAGAAATTAACGCGCCAAAATATTATTTTTTATTTCAAGCCATTTTCTCATAAAAATCAAAGGAAAAGGAAAAGAAACATACGTAGTATGTCTAAATTCAGGGGAGATATTGCTTGCAATGCAGCTAACAGAAAGAAAACAGACATATCTCTTCAAAAGCGTAAAACCTTAGACTAGGGAGTAGGATACAAGTGCTCAAGCAGGACGATTAAAAATAGCAAAAGCCGCTTCTAATAGAAAGCGGCTTTGATGGCTGAATAACGCAGATGTATATAAAACGCTTAACCCTATTAAATAGTTTGCGTCTTGAAAAATAATATCATAATTTTTCAAAAAGTGAATAAATTTCATAAAATGTAGTTTAAACTACCTAGTGCTGCTCCATCCTTCCATGTGGGAGTCTAAAAAAACAGCGATTATAAAAAACCACTAAAAGTGCTTTCGCCCCATTAGCTAGTCAAGCTTCATTAGAAAATAATGTAATAATTTTTCAAAAAAACGGATTATTATTGCAAAAAGTAGTTTAAACTACACTTATCCCAACCCCTAAGCGATGTTGCAACAAACGATATACGAAGTAAAAGTCACCTATATAGGCGCCCTCAACAACCTCCGAGAGAGAGAACCGTTTATGTGTTATTTTTCAAATTTGAAGAAGACTATCGAAAACATCTCCGCTCAACTTGCCCTCAACGGGTGGCCTCTTAAGCTCAATTATTCGGCCGTATACCGAAGCCTACACGCCAAAGGAAAGTATAGTTGTGATTTTGATGTAGCGGGCAACAAAGTATTCAAAATCACCATTACCCCCCAAATCCTCAATCCTACCTTGAGTACTTTAGGTATTGACGAAATGCCGATTGCGAAGCCCAAATAAAACCCTCCTAAACTCGCCCCCCAAATGCTACTGCCAAGTTTAAGAAACTGCTTGGGGAGTAAGTCCTAATTTTTTACCTTCTTCAACCATAAAAGCAAAGGCAGGCTCATAAAGATTAGGAATAATACCGTCCAAAATAGCCTCACGAACGGCGGTTTTGATGATACCGACTTCGGCGGAGGGTGAAATACCAAATGTTTTCATGATGACTTCACCCGAAATCACGGGCTGGAAATTTCGGATTTGGTCTCTTTCTTCTAAATCATAGAGTTTTTGCTCAACCTTATCAAAATTGGTCAAATGCTTCTTGACTTTGTCAGGATTTTTGGAAGTAATATCGGCCCTACAAAGCGTCATGAGTGCTTCCAAATCATCTCCCGCATCAAAAAGGAGCCGCCGCAATGCTGAGTCTGTGACTTCTTCCTTAGTGAGAGCAATAGGTCTCAAATGCAACCGCACCAGCTTCTGAACAAACTTCATATTTTCGTTCATCGGGAGCTTCATTTGACGAAAAATCCGTGGCGTAAGGCGCGCTCCCAAGTCTTCATGTCCATGAAAAGTCCACCCTACTTTAGGGTCAAAACGCTTGGTGGCGGGCTTGGCTATGTCGTGCATGATGGCTGCCCATCGCAGCCAAAGGTTGTCTGTATTTTTGGAGATATTGTCTAGTACTTGTAAAGTATGGTAAAAATTATCTTTATGCCCTTTACCATCTTGATATTGAGCGCCTAGCAGTTCTACAAACTCCGGAAATATTCTTTTTAAGATACCCGCTTGGTGTAGCAATTTGAATCCATATGAGGGCACTGACGACAATATGATTTTATTGAGTTCGTCATTGATACGTTCTTTTGAAATGATATCAATTCGCTCAGCGGTTTTAATCAGCCCGTCAAAGGTATCGGCATCTATGTCAAAGTTCAACTGAGACGCAAAGCGCACCGCTCGCATCATACGCAGCGGATCGTCAGAGAATGTAATTTCGGGATTGAGTGGGGTTCGGATTATTTTTTTTCGTAAATCTCCCATGCCATTGAAAGGGTCGACCAACTCCCCAAAGGTATTGGAATGCAGGCTTATCCCCATGGCATTGATGGTAAAATCACGGCGATTTTGGTCGTCTTGTAGTGTACCATCTTCCACAATAGGTTTTCGGGATTCGGTACGATACGATTCACGACGCGCCCCTACAAACTCCACCTCTAAATCTTCTACTTTCAACTGAGCCGTCCCAAAATTTTTGAAGACATTGACTTGGACACCAAGCTTGTGTGCCACGCTTTCGGCTAAGGCGATGCCACTGCCTACACTTACTACATCGATATCTTTGGAGGGACGCTTTAGTATCAAATCTCTCACATAACCACCTATCACATAAGCATCTACGCCCAGGTCAGTAGCACATTGAGCAATCACTTCAAATATGGGATGTTTTTCTAAAACTTCGCGAAAATTCATTTTTAACTAACTTTACAATCTACAAAGGTAGCATTTGTCACGCTGTAAGTATTGATAAAACCTACAAAAGCGTCTAAAAAAGGAGGGAATCTTTTTTGGGTCAAACTTTCGATTGTCAATCTTTGTTAGAATACGAGTATAGTTTAGCCTTATTTTTAAAAAACAGATAGGGATATTTGGTTTGTAGCGAACCATTCACCCACAACGATATAGAAAATGGAAGAAATCATCAATCGCGTAGCTAAAAGCGGCCTTATTACTTTAGACTTAGAAGATTATTATCATCAAGGAGAGCGAGTGGTTTATGACCTGAAAGACAATCTCTTCATGGGGATGATTCTGAAAGAGAAGGATTTTAGAGAATTCTTAAAAAATCATGATTGGTCCCAATACACAGGCAAAAATGTGGCAGTGGGCTGTAGTGAAGAGGCCATCATTCCTACTTGGGCCTATATGCTGTTGACCTTACACCTAAGCCCTTATGCCCATACGGTGGTTTTTGGAGACCTAAATGATTTGGAAGAAAAGCTTTTTTTTGATGCCATCACCAGCATCGACCCTGAAGAATATAGAGATGCACGCGTGGTAGTGAAAGGTTGTAGTAAGCATCCCGTTCCGACGGCAGCTTATGTAGAAATCACCCGCAAACTTCAGCCCGTCGTTCAAACTTTAATGTTTGGTGAACCTTGCAGCACGGTTCCACTTTACAAAAGACCCAAAGCATTGGCTCCTACCACTTAAAAGATGCCAATGGGGTTAGCTTTAGAGATAAGTAGAGGTTCCAAGTTTTGAAAACTTGGAACCTCTCACTTTGCTTCCTACCCAAATACATATTGAGAAGCCAACATAGCCTGTGCTAGCTTTATTTCATCAATCTCGAGCTTAGCACCTAGCTGCCGCAACTCCCCTACTACCAATTCAGTAGCCATATTTCCAACAAGCTCATTTTCGGCAAGCGGGCATCCTCCAAATCCTCTTACCGCACAATCCATCCTTTTGACGCCTGCTTTGAAAGCAGCTTTTACTTTTTTGGGCACATGACTTGATTTAGCATGTAAATGAGCCCCAAACTCTACCTCAGGAAAACGTTTGATAAGGTGTCCAAACAATGTTTTGATAGCGTCGGTAGTACTACTTCCTATGGTATCCGAAGGGGCTATAATGTGGATTCCCATTTTTACCAATCGCTCGGCAAACTGCTCCACAATCTCTGGGCTATAAGCTTCACCGTAAGGATTGCCAAAGCCCATTGACAAATAAACCACCAGTTGTTTGTTTGATTTTACACAAACATTCTGAATTTCGCCTACTTCTCCAAAAGCCGCTTCAATGGTTTTATTGGTATTTTTGAGTTGGAAGGTTTCGGAGACCGACAAAGGAAAACCCAAATAACTAATTTCGTCAAAATGAGCCGCTTCTTCTGCCCCTCTGAGATTGGCAATAATCGCGAGCAATTTGGTTTTGGTAGCCGACATATCAAGCTTGCTTACCACCTCAGCAGTATCACGCATTTGAGGAATGGCTTTGGGAGAAACAAAACTCCCAAAATCAAGCGTATCAAACCCTACTTGCAGGAGGTTATTCAAATAGTTGATTTTGACTTCTGTCGGTACAAAATTAGGAAGGCCTTGCATGGCATCCCGTGGGCATTCGATGAGTTTCAAGGAATAGATATATTTAGGAGAATTAGACAATTAACACATTTTTAGCCTCCACTAACGGGCGGAATCAGTACAATTTCATCATTAACGCGTAGCACCGCATCGTCGTTGGCGTATTCGGTATTGATAGCCACTCGAAGAGAAGCTAATTTTTGAAAATCAGGGAATTGTTGAATCAAAACTGCTTTTAAATCAGCCACCGTAGCCGTGTCTGCCAACTCCACTGAATGTTCCAGCTGCCCGATGATTTCTTTGGCAATGCCAAAAGCGATAATTTTTAAGTTCATGCGATACCAAAATGTCTATAGTCGTTACAACAGTTCTTATTTCAAAAACATTCATCGCAATTGTTCTACTACTTTTTTGAGACTTTCAAGATTATGAGCGGGAGCGTGTAAATCCAAATATGGCAAAACCGTCTTTAGGGCTTTCACTTCGGGACGATAGTTGGGTGAGCCCGCCAGCGGATTGAGCCAAATCACCCTTCGAGCTTTCCGACGAATCCGCTCCATATTTTGGGCTAAATCATCACCATTGCCTACATCCATGCCATCACTCACAATCAGGACAATAGTGCGCGAATTAAGTTTTCGCATGGCATATTGAGCTGTAAACTCACTTATAGCAGCTCCTATGTCTGTCCCACCCGACCAGTTTGGAACTTTTTCGGAAAGATTTTCAAGCGCTTGGGTATAATCCATTTCTTTTAAATCTTCCGTAATTCGGCACAAACGTGTACTAAAAACAAAGGTTTCGATAGATTGATATAGGTTTTGGAAAGCATACATAAACTGCACCCAAAAGCGGCTATAAATCTCCATTGATTTGCTTACATCACACAACAACACAAGCCGTATTTTATTGCGGGCGGGCTTGCGGTAAAACAAATCTATGATTTCTTCTCCTTTGCGGAAGTTGTTGCGCAATACCCTTCTCAAATCCAAATGCCCTCCACTCCGCGCCGCCGTATAGCGCCGGCTCATGGTTTTGGCCATGCGTTGCACCAGCAGTCTGATGATTTGCCGCGCTTCGTGTAAGTCTTCGTCGGTGTACGAGCCAAAATCTTTTTGGGAAAGTGATTCACCTATGCTATAAGATGCCAATTCCTCTACCTCTGGTTGTCGATTACCATGTAGCCAGTTTTTCAGTGCTTCAAAAGAGGCTTCGCCATTCTGTTTGTTTTTTTTCTTTTTAGTATTGGTTTCTTGGGCATCGTCTTTGATTTTGGCATCCACGGCTTTGGCTAGTTCTTTCCAATATTTCGCATACAATTCATCAAACTCCCGAAGCTGTTTTCTGTTTTGGGGAAAGATACTACGCAAAGCCAAATAAAATTGAAGTTCATCTCCCATATTGATTTCGGCCAATGCTTTGAGAGCATCGGCTTCTCTATCTGGGCCTATAGCGATTCCCTTTGCCCTTAAAAAACGGCTAAAAGCAACTATATGAGCCGAAAGTTCGGTTTGGCGAGTGATGAGATTTGACACCTATGCGGAGAAGTTTTATTCAGAAGATTCAGTTTTTTAACAAAATATCTATTTTTTCTCATAAACCCACTTAAACATATCCTTGGGCAAATCATCAAAACGCCCTTCTACGAGGGCCGCATTGAGTTGAAAGGTAATTCTATTTTCGGCGTAGTCGAGGTCTTCCCCAAAAAGCTCGCGTTCGAGCGATGAAGTATATTGCTTTTTCACCTGTACCAATTGACAATCCAGCGGCTTTTCCCAACGCTCATTGTCGCCCAGTACCAACTGGATTTTTCGCCAATCGTCGTAGAAATACTCTTGAAGCAAAGGGACGATTTGGTCTCTCATCACTTTACAGAGTTTTTCGAAAGTATCTATTCCCCAAAAGTAGGCATGTCCAATGACATGGTCGCGATCATACAAAAACTCAATACGCTCATTGATGGTTTTCAGTAGCTTACCCAAGTCGGTATTTTCAATGATTACATCGTCAAGAAGTGACTCTTTGGGAGGACGCTCGGCAAAATGAAATCGACGACGTAGTGCCGTATCCAATAAGGCAATGGAGCGGTCGGCGGAGTTCATGGTTCCTACTACGTACAAGTTTGAAGGAACCCCAAAACGCTCTTGCGAGTAAGGGAGTGTGAGCCACAACTCTTGGTCGGCCCCGAGCCGCTTAGAAGGCTCCAACAACGTAATCAACTCTCCGAATACTTTGGCGATATTGCCCCGATTGATTTCATCAATCACAATCAATACAGGTGCCGCTTGCGCCATTTTTTGTTGTCGATTTTCGACCGTATCTCCAATACACCCCTCAAAAGAATGATAATCGGCCTGCCTGATTGCTTCCAAACAAGCCTCAAAAAAAATCCCCTTGCGGACTCGATAGCTAATTTTGTCGCCTAGGGTTTCGGGGCGAATTCCCTCCACAAACTCCTCATAACTAAAGGATTGGTGAAATGTCACAAATTTATAGTTATACCCCTGGCAGAGTTGTTGAAGTTCGTAGGTTTTACCCGTGCCGGGAGGGCCATACAAGATATAGTTGAGCGGAATCGCAGGACGTTCCTGAATTTTTTTATAACTATTTTCTTGTTCTTTGACCTCAGCAGTGGTTTCAACTCTCTCTTGATATTGCTTATCTACCATCCGAAAAATCTCGGCTTTAAAAGCATCCTCTTCTGCTGCCACATACACTGCATGATTGTGTAGTTCACGATGATTGGTCGAAGCGGCCAATTGCTTCAGTTCTTGAAGAGAATCAATCCAATACTGCACGATATTGTCGTTTTGGAGCAGATGTTTGTCAGCGTATCCAATCCATCCCAAACGATAGTCCGAGATTCCTTTTTCTTCAAATTTGATATTTTTTAGGGGCGTTTTGGTCAATGCCTCTTTCTTAAACAACATTGCCACTCTCACATTTTCTTTGCGTCCCGAAATCTGTAAGACGGTATGATTATTGAGATTGATTGTAATCCGAGGGTGTTTATCACTAATAGTAAAGGAGATTTGGGCAGAATTTGGCGGAATATCTAAACTATCAATCATTTCTTTCAAAAGTGCCAAAAAACGTCGCAACACATCGTGCTGATTGATACGACGTACTTGCTTGACCAAAATATCCCTTTCTACTTCTGTATATTGCATTCCTTTTCAAATCTTCTTTTAAAACTACCTTCCCTCCGCAAATTACAAAACTCTCTCAATTTTGTAACGAAACTTCTAGTTACGCTTTAGGCTGTAAGCCATAAGCTTTTTATTAAAAATGCCTAATGTTTAAAGCTTAGTGCATAAGTTTATTACAGCATCCCACTTATCCTGAGTCATTTTGGTATATTAAAACAAACGTTTATCCACCAATTAATCAATTCATATTCCTTCATAAAATATAGTATATACTTTCTCAAAATTAGTATATATTATTTTTTACCCTGAAAACAGAATTAATCGACTGATAATCTGAAATTTACAGTTGACAGACAACGATTGACTATTAACGGACTGTCACTTATAATCCTTAAATCTCGAAATAAATGACAAACACAATCCGTTAGGTAAGCGAACATTTGTTCTATGTACAATTAGTTACTATCCCGCTGGTTCTTCTAACCGGCGGGATTTTCTGTTATAAAAAGCACCAAAAGCTATTCCTTAAAATCTTCTGGCAAATTTTGGATGATTCTGGCTGCTACTTGCTGAGGCGCAAGAGCAGAAGGCTCTAATGTGAGCGTAAAAATGTGAGTGCCTGGTGCCCGCCAAAGTCGTTCAATCATCATTTCCAAATGAATCGATTCTCCCTCGGTCACGATGATAGCATACTCGGTCTGCAAAGCCGCTAGCCAAAGCTCACGCCAAGCGTTTGTTTCTATCTCGTCGGCATTTCGCTTTTGTTTTTTTCGAAACTCCTCAATGTCTAATAGCTCATATTGGGGCAGCAGTTCGTTTAGGTTCTGAACAATCAAGGCTTTATCTACCAAAGGCGGCGCTATAAGGTTTAGAATATGTCGCATCATCAACAGTGTCTGGCTCAATAAGTTTATATCTTATGAGTAATCATATTGAGTGGTTTACTTTTTTCCAAAAGCATATTTGTGTAATGACCTCCCGTATTTTGCTTATTTTATTGTTTCCTGGTTTTGTATATGCTCAAGTTTTTACCAAAGACCGTTTTATTTCAAACAATCACAACTTACTTTGGTCAGAGACAGTGGAGATAAAAGACATGGACACACCCATCATTGTTGAAACCCTCCTTGACGTATTAAGAGCCAAACAATACGTACAATTAGATAATTTTCAGGCACAAGGTGTACTAACAGGCAAACTCATTTCGCCCCCCAATACAACCATTCTAAAGGCCACATTTCGAATAGATGTACTGTATGAGAGCTACATTGTGACAGTAAGCGACATCATCGAAAAAATACAACATCGACAAATCCCTCTCTCTGATACACTGCTCCAAAAAGACGGTAGTTTTGTCCCCCTATTTCCAGCGCGGATTCAGGCACTAGACGAAAGGTTTATCAGCATCTTCAGTATCACTCACTAAAGCTTTCCTCGGTCTTTGTCTGCTTTATAAGTTTTGAGTAAGTACTGTGACAAATACGATTTTTCGGAAGTAAGCGTACTCCTAAACCCTTCCGATATTTCACGATTTCGGAGTTTTAGGTCTGGATAAAAAAATGGAGAACACATCAGGACTTCATAACAATTTTGATTCATAGGAGCACCTACTGGCGTAAAAATCGTCAATCCGCTACTCGTACGATTTGGTTTGAAAACTTGCTCATAAGAACCTACACTTTTGTAAGTTAAGGGTTTAGGGATAAGCAAATACTGGTGGATAGGAAACTCATTTTTAATCAAATGAAAACCTATAAAATACCCACTAGCTGCTACCATAACACTCACTACAACGCCTACTTTCAACCTGTTAAGGCTTACCCGATTTTGGAATTCGGGCAAAAATATCGCCCAAGGAGCCAAAGCTGAAAACCAGATAAACGGATATCCAAATCGAAAATCTGGTGCCGACAAAAACCAAAACACAAATCCCCCAAAAGCTACTATATATGGCCCTAACAGTGGCAAAACACGCTTTCTTCTGTCTGTATCGAACCAATGACTTGCTACAATTAAAGGTGAAATGACGGCCAAAACCCAAATGGGTTTGTTGAAGAAATAGCCTTGGCGCTCCCACCATACAGGAAACCATTCGGTGAAAGGCTGCTTCAAAAGATCTGTATTCATGAAAGACTCATGCACCCGAAACTTCGCCCAAAACGCTACATAGTCGCGCTCATGAATGACTCGTTCTAAAGGTACTTTCCAATCCACACTAAACCAATCAATCCCAGGAAAAGGATATAACAAATAACCCGACAAAATGATGTTACGAATCACCCAAGGAACCATGAGCAATAGCCCAATACCTATTACCAAACTTATCTTTGAGAGTGTGAGCTGAGCACGAATAGGCCACGCAATAAACATCAATCCCAATAGTAGCGGAATATTGGCTAGTTTGATAGTAATCGATACAAAAACAAGCAGTACGATAAGCACTGTTTGGAAGGAAAAAGTAGGTTTGTTTTCTATCCACAGAAAAAATATCACCAATGGTAATAACGTAGCGGCAATATCGGGTGTAGGAGAAAAAACAAAACGTAATAAATAAAAAAATATAACTACTAAACATCCTGCTGCCAATACTGAGATAGTGGGGTGAGCAGATTTGATCCGTTTGAGCAGTATCAAGCTTACTAACACAAACAGGAAACCATTGATTGGAAACAAAGTTTGCCCCAGCAGTGCGGTCATTCCTAACGCCGATGAGACAACAAAAAAACTTGAGTTAAATGCCAATCTTCCATGAAGGTTGCCAAGTCCAGGCACTACACTATACTCCTCACTCCATCGAATAGACGGCAAATGATAAATACTACTGTCGGTATGGTCGGGGCTGAGAGTAGAATAGCAAAATACAATCAAAGCCATTCCAATCCATAGCAGCATAGTCGTGTTATCGGCGGTCGAAGCTCTCCTATAATAATGCCTCAATTCTTTTGCATACCTCAATGCAATGGCTCCCGCTCCTATAAGCCATACTGCGCCCATATAATAGTTGACAGGAACAAACAAGGATAAAAGTTGAGTCAAAATCACAAACAACCCCAAACCAGCCATTACCAATTCACTGCCCTCTATAGACTTTGAAGGTTCAATAATAGCATAAGAGCACAGCCGTTGATAAAAGAAAAAGCCATAGTAAAAGCAAGTAAGCCCAAGCAAAAGCCAGAGGAAAATAAGCAACATAACGTAATTATTCTGTGAGTAGGGTATAATTATTCTGAGAAAAATGGGGATTTACGGACAAACAAACAGGCTAATTCACTATTTTATTAGACATATTTATAGCAAGATAAATCCATATCTTTCATTCAAAAATACGCAATAACTATCAGACTATAAACAATTTAACACTATACAATCATTTTTTTACAAGTAAATACCTTGCGAATTTTCACACAAAATAGCACCTACATTGTAATTTTATAAAACATAGTTAAACGCCATACTCCCACCCACACACATACCAAAACAATATTTGATATATTTCTCTTAGTACTGCAATACATACCATTTAATTTTATATATTTACATTAGTAAAATATGTAGCTGTATTTCTTGATTGTAGATTATCGACTTAGATAGTTCTCTCCCTCGGCCTTTTCTCGACACCGCCAAGGACTTCCCGCACAAGCCTTAGCGCTCTTTTATTAAGTCAACAAATTACTCTTTGGCCATGAGACCACAAGCTTGTGGCCATACTCTCCCAATACGATATGAAACTATACATCAAGTACATGGTGAGTTTGCGATGCAAAATGGTAGTAAAACAAGAATTTCAAAAATTAGGAATAAACGACCTGACGATTGAGTTGGGCATGGTTGAAACCGTAGCCGATGTGACTGAAAGTCAGCAGGAACAACTCAAAATCAATTTGCTGAAATCAGGATTAGAATTGCTAGATGACAAAAAAAAGATTCTTATTGAAAAGATAAAGAATGTAATCATTGAGATGATTCATTATTCAGAAGATCTACCCAAAACCAACTATTCCGATTACATCAGTGAGAAACTTGATTATGATTATACTTATTTGTCAAATATTTTTTCGGAAGTAAAAGGTATCACAATACAACAGTTTATCATCATCCACAAAATCGAAAGAGTAAAAGAGCTACTGCTATATGATGAATTTAATCTTACCGAAATTGCCTATAAAATGCACTATAGTAGCGTGGCTCATTTATCTAATCAATTCAAAAAAATAACAGGCCTTTCCCCTTCTTTTTACAAACAACTCAAACAAAAACGAAAAGATAATTTAGAAAATATGTAACATCTATAAGATTACCTCATAAATATGTAACATTTATCTAAATAACCATAGTTATCTTTGCAAAGATAAAACACATCCATAAAAAATAAAAATCACTCTACTTATTCATAAAAATGATTCATTAAAAATCCTATACAGACTTTTTAATAAAATTATCAACAAAAAAACAGGTTCAGCAGATCGACTGAGACGTTTTAGTTATTATGGAAATTATAATATTTGTCTAAATAGATTCCAAATGCAGAACTATTCAACATTACTTGACGCAATTCAAGGGCTCGAAGCAGAAGGTTATACAGAAGATTTCAACTTAAATCAATACTTCGTCAAAAACCCAAAAACATCTCAAAAATTCAACCAACAATCCTTTAAGATTGATAAACATTTTCGTTTTGATGAAGACTCTGACCCTTCAAATCAAAGTATCATATACGCTATCTCTTCTAAAAGATACCATTTAAAGGGGATTTTGATAAATGCTCATGGTATATATGCCGAATCTAGCACCAATTTATGGCTTGAGAAACTTCATACAAATTAATTATGGACCTCTTACAACACTGCGCCATAGAAACTTTGAGAGTAGAGACCAATGCTAAATTAAAATTAGCAAATAAATACTTTTCCGAAGCAAACGTGTGCTATCTATCAAGGGATCATTCACAACCTGCTCATTGTATTTTAAAAACACAAAAACATCAATGCATTGCTCTTAAGGCTAGAAACTACTTTATTCAATCTTAGCCTGTGATATATGTAAGTTTTTACAAAAAATCTGTAACATTTTAACGTTAAACACTTACTACTTTTGTTGGATAGATTAAAAAAACACTTTAAATCAAAAAAACATGTCTTTGTCCAAAAACAGAACCGTAAATACAACCGTGGAGAATTTTAAAATTACTGGAAATTGGGATACTATGGCCAAACAATTAAAAGAAAAGTTTGCGCAACTAACTGATGATGATTTAAAATTTGAGGCAGGGAAAGAAAATGAGTTATTGAATAGAGTAGAGAATCGACTAAACAAAAAACGAGTGGAGGTGATTAATATCATTAAAAAAGGGCAACTATAGGAAGTTTAAGTCGCATTGGGTAAGTAGTACATCATACAACTATATAGGCAAAAAATACAAGTAAATAACTTTATTTTTTGCCTATTTAAATCTATTCATCTATTGGAACATTCAGAATTCGAAAAATCTAAGATTTTCATCATTGTTGAACTCATTGAATATGTCCCAAATTCAGTAGTAATTAAGACTATTTTAAAAAAAACAACAGGAAATATAAGTGTGGCCTCATTCGATACCGGTGAAGTCATGACTGAGAAAATCTCTCCTTTCGATACTTTTATTCAAGTTATTGAGGGGACTGCCGAGGTTGTAATTGATGATAAGTCCAATCTACTAGAGACGGGACAATCCATCATCATTCCGTCTCACTCCCGGAACATTATTAAAGCTAATGTCAGATTTAAAATGTTGTCTACTATCATCAAAAGTGGATATGATTAAGCAGTTTTTCTATTTATTTTTCTCATAATAAAATAAATCAACTATATAAAGTCTCATAGAGCCTAGGTAAGGACGCCTATCATACTTATTTTCGGTGCTTTCAGGCATTCTACTTCTCTTTGTAAAGGTCATAGAAGCAAATCAATTATCTCTAAACCATAAAAAAATCCCCTTTGATAATTTAAACAAAAACTTTTATAAGAATAAGATCTAAAAAACATAAATTTTCAAAAAAATCAAGTTCAAAAACCGTCGACACTTTCTTAATTTTTGACAGAAAACTCCAAGCGTATAACATGGGTTTTGTCTATTCATTTGAATACCCCATTTTAGAAGCTATTTAAAATAGAACCACAAACAACCAACAACCTTTCCTTTCATAAACCAATAAAGTTATTTTTAAAAACCTCCCTTATTCATGGAAAATCAATATCAAGTAGGCGACATTGTATGCTCTAAAATAGCGCCAACGGTACCCTTAATCATCATGAGTCATCTTTCCAGAATTTATTATTGCCAAATTAAAGAAAATCCTACACATACAGAACTTGCGTATTTTGAAAGAGAACTAATGCCATTTGTTGCGACAGCATCTCCTGAATAGTTGTTTTTAGTACAAATCCCATTCTACTTCACAAACAGCTTTTTATTTCATATCTAAAACCCAACTTTCAAATGCTAGAAGTCAAAAAAGAAGGTATAGTATTAAAAAAAACTCATTTAGGATTTGAGAGTGAAGGTGTTTTAAATCCTGCAATCATCGAAGAAAATGGCTTAATATACCTTTTTTACCGCGCAGTAAGCAAAAAAAATTATTCTACAATTGGTTATTGTACATTCTCATCTCCCCTCACCTTGCATGAGCGTAGTGATACTCCTATTCTTTACCCACAGTTTGATTACGAGTCACAGGGCATTGAAGACCCTCGCATTGTTAAGATTGATGAGTTATATTATCTCACCTACACTGCCTATGACGGTGTCAATGCCCTAGGTGCGTTAGCAATTTCAAATGATCTACAACATTTTGAAAAAAAAGGTATCATCACGCCTCAAATTATGTATGAAGAATTTGAACATCTGACAGAATCTAGAGGTGAAATAAATGAAAAATACTCACGTTACAATATTCATGAGCACATGCTAGAAAAGAACGGCAAAAAAGTTCTTCTTTGGGACAAAAATGTTGTTTTTTTTCCAAGGCGTATCAATGGGAAGTTGTTTTTTTTACATCGTATTAAGCCCGATATTCAGATTGCCGAATTTTACGAACTTTCAGAACTGACCCCTGAGTTTTGGCAAAATTATTTTCTAAGATTTAATACCCAAATTGTATTATCTCCTCGCTTTGAGCACGAAGTAAGCTACATCGGGAGCGGGTGTCCTCCTTTAGAAACCGAACTCGGTTGGCTACTAATATACCACAGCGTTCATGATACTATAAATGGTTATGTATACACAGCTTGCGCGGCTCTGCTAGATTTACAAAACCCCTACAAAGAAATAGCTCGCCTTCCTTATCCACTATTCAAGCCCGAATATGACTGGGAAATAACCGGAGAAGTAAACAACGTATGCTTTCCTACCGGTGCTTTAGTGAGAGGAGATACACTGTATATATACTATGGAGCCGCCGATGAGCAAATCGCCTGTGCTTCACTCAGCATCGCAGCATTGTTAGAAGAATTTCTACTTAACTCCACAAAAAATGATTAAAAAATCCGTTCAGAGCCCCGCCAAAAATTTGCCTTCCGATAGAAGAACGTCGGTTTTTATGGCCAATGAATACGCTCTTACCGATGTTTCTTTGCCTGAAATTTTATTTATAACATCCTACCCACCTCGTGAATGTGGCATTGCAACCTATTCTCAAGATTTAATAAAAGCTTTAAACAACAAATTTAATCACTCATTTAAAATAAACATTTGCGCTATCGAACCTGAAAATGAACAGATTAGATACCCTAGCGAAGTGAAGTTTATTTTACACAGCGACCCTACTCGTTCGCTTACAGGATTGGCAACGACTATCAATCTCAATCCTAATATTAAAGTAGTATTAGTCCAGCACGAATTTGGTTTTTTTCAGAAAAGAGAAAAGAAGTTTCAAGAATTTTTAGAGACTCTAAACAAGCCTGTCATCGTTTCTTTCCATACGGTATTGCCCAAACCCAGTGAATTGTTGCAAAAGCAGGTTCAGCAAATCGCGTCGGTTGCGGAATCTATTGTAGTAATGACCCACAACTCCTCTAAGCTCCTCATAGAAGATTATAGCGTACCAGAAAATAAAATCACCGTCATCGCCCACGGCACCCACTTAGTGGCGCATTCTGACACACAACTTCTAAAAGAAAAATACCAAGTGGCTGGGAGGAAAATATTGTCAACTTTTGGGCTACTCAGTTCTGGGAAAAGTATCGAAACTACCTTACGTGCTTTGCCAGAGATTGTAAAAGTGAATCCAGATGTTTTGTTTTTAATCATTGGGAAAACACACCCCTCAGTAGTGAAGCAAGAAGGCGAAAAATACCACGAAATGTTGGCCTCAATGGTGGTAGAATTGAAACTCCAAGCGCACGTAAAATTCATCAACTATTTTTTACCCCTCCCAGATTTACTGGAATACTTGCAGCTGACTGATGTCTACTTATTTACTTCCAAAGATCCAAACCAAGCGGTGAGCGGTACGTTTTCTTACGCAATTAGCTGCGGATGCCCCATTGTATCCACGCCCATTCCCCACGCCCGCGAAGTAATCCATTCGGACGCTGGAATTATTTTTGATTTTGAAAACTCCGAGCAGTTAGCGAGAGCCGTCGTGAGTTTGTTAGGCAATGAAGAATTGCGTAAGAATATAAGCTCGCATGGCCTACACAAAATGGCATCTACTGCTTGGGAAAACGTGGCGATTGCACATGCAATATTGTTTGAATTCATTGCGAAGGATCAGATTTCGTTACATTACAAAAAGCCTAACGTAAATGTAGATTACATTAAAAAGCTAACAACTGATTTTGGGATGATTCAATTTTCCAAGATCAATCAACCAGACATAGATTCGGGCTATACCTTAGATGACAATGCCCGCGCTATGGTAGCTATGTGTCAGCATTTTGAACATACGCTTGATTCAGAAGATACCAAATACATCAATATCTATCTCAATTTTATCCAACACTGCCTACAAACTGAAGGTGATTTTCTCAATTATGTTGACGAAAATTATGCTTTTACAGCACAAAACCACCTCACAAATTTGGCAGATTCGAATGGAAGAGCGATTTGGGCTTTGGGCTATTTGATTTCAATGAGTGCTTTGCTACCACCTGCACTTGCCGCAAAAGCCACCTCAATTATGGACAGGGCTCTCGTCAATATTCACGAGATTCATTCTCCGCGAGCGATGTCTTTCATCATCAAAGGAATCTATTATCGTAATTTAAAAGCAGCTTCACCCTACAATCAGGCGTTGATTATCCAACTCACCAACCGATTGGTTCAGATGTATAAACACGAATCAAACCCCGAATGGCAATGGTTTGAGAGCTATCTTACCTACGCCAATAGCACCTTACCAGAAGCAATGCTTTGTGCTTGGCTAGCCACGGGCAACAAAGCCTACAAAGAAATCGCCAAATCATCTTTTGATTTTTTACTTTCCAAAATATTCAGAGAAAAAGGTATCAATGTAATATCTAATAAATCTTGGTTTCAAAAAGGCGATATACTGCCTATTGTTCCCATTGGAGGTGAGCAGCCCATAGATGTCGCTTACACCATTCTAGCATTGGGTAAGTTTTATGAAGTTTTTGGAGAGGTAGATTATTTGGTTAAGATGCGTTCTTCCTTCAACTGGTTTTTGGGTGAAAACCACCTCCATCAGATTATTTATAACCCTTGCACAGGTGGATGCTACGACGGGCTAGAGGAAAATTATGTTAATCTCAATCAAGGAGCAGAGTCGACTGTGAGTTACTTAATGGCCCGATTGACGGTCGAGAAATACATTCACAACAGCCTTCAAAAAAGAACTTTAGTATTACCAAATGCGGGCCAAGTTTCTCACAAAGTTGCTAGTTAAGAAAATTTATTTGTACAATATGTGAAAAACATAACACTTTATAACTTAAGAATGCTTACCTATGTATATTGTTCAAGCATTCATCATCATTGTATGTCCCAATTTTAACATTTTGCTATAAAGCTTTCAAATACTGATGGTTTTGCAGTTTTTTTCTTTGATGTACTATATAACTAACACACACACATGACACTTGCCATAATGATTTCGACTGTTTTTGCCATTGGATTACTTATCATGGTATTCGACATATTTCCTACTCGTCCTATGCAATCTTTACAACTAGAATATATCAAAATTGACTAGCCCTAAAACAGGGGATACAATCCCAGTAAATAGATAACAACCTTTCTAAGCAGCACTACTGATAGCTTGACAGGTCTGTGTGTTTTACTGGTTTTGTTTTAGGCTTGTTAATGAAGTCGTTACCAGCTTAATTTTGTCGCAAAAATGGAAAAACCCGTAATACGGCAAGTATTACGGGTTTTGTGACGAAGAAGAGACTCGAACTCTTACAGGCTAACGCCCACTACCCCCTCAAAGTAGCGTGTCTACCAATTCCACCACTTCGCCGTTGTCCCTGTTTGGGGATGCAAAAGTAGTAGACTGAAATCATATTCGCAAGCTTTTAAGCTAAAGAAATTAATTTTTCTACCGCTTGCTTGATATTTTCTCGCACCTCTATAATACTAGCCTCCATCATATAACAGGGTGCAGTGACGATTTTGAGGTTTTCGTCGGTCACTATCTCCCTCACTGAAGCCATTTCTGCTACTTGCCCTACCGCTTCTATCCCTGCCGAAATCGCTGCTATATCATAAGGAGAGTCTTCGGAAGTAGTGCCTACAGTCAGTTTTGCATGAAACTCAGTTCCTTCCAATGCCTTGGCTATCGTCGTAGGACTCATGCACAAACCCGCTATGGGCTTACCTGATTTTATTAAATCAATAATGAGAGCTTTGACTGAAGCCAAAATCTCTCCTTTTGGTCCTTCAAAGGCCCATTTAGTGATGTTTTTGGCCGTTCCAAAACCTCCAGGCATTACCAGCCCATCTAGCTCTTCCACTTTTATATCCACAATATCTTTGATATTTCCTCTGGCAATACGTGCCGACTCTACCAACACATTTCGAGTTTCGGGCATAGCTTCTCCTGTCATATGATTGAGGACATGATACTGCGCGACATTGGGTGCAAAACACACCGCCTCTGCTCCAGCTTCGGCAATCGCCAAGAGTGTAAATACTGATTCGTGGATTTCGGAACCGTCAAAAACGCCATTTCCGTGTAATAAAACACCTATTTTTTTCATATTTACCAATGATGATTCTTTGATTCTCTCCCAAAGATAGGATAAGAATTGAAATTTTGTAACTTACAAAATCAACATCTTTGTCATTGATTAGAATATCAGTCAGTCACTATCTTTGACCCATGAAAAACGCTCCTCTAATTCCTATCACTCTCCGAATTCCTAGCAATTGGGGGGTCATTTTTACCGTTACACTCATAGGCGTACTTCTAGTTTCGTGGCTGATTTTAGACCAAGGCCAGTTTTATGAGTTTTCAGCTCTTGGAAGAAATGACGCCAAATATTTCCTCAAAACAATCTTAATTTACTTTTTCTTGTTTGAATTCATTTCTATACTGCTTTTTATGTGGGTAGCTCGGTATTATGCTAAACTGCTAAAAATCAAACATATCCCTAATACTATCAAAGGCATATTGCTGTATGAACTAACTTTTCTACCTTGTATTTTAGGTTCTATTGTCCTCTTTGCTCCCATTACCAATGGGTTACGATACTTAGTAGTAGCTTATCCCGATTATGATTGGAACACTTATTTCCCACATTATTTTCTCCAATCTAAAATGTACATTAGTTATTTATTGCCCTCTTTGGTTTTAGAATATACTTATCTGAATACTAATTTATTTCTGAGTTATACAGAACTGGAAGCAAAGCCTTCCTTACCGCCACTCCCAACCACCGAAGAAGACACCCTTATCTATGCCAACACCATCGAAGCTTGGTACAATCAACGCCATACAATACTGCCCGTATTGGATGTGATTTACTTTGAAGTACAACATAAAACTTATTTTGCTTACACCAAAGGACGGACTTTCCATATCCGAAAAAAACTAGCTGAACTCGAAGCAGAACTCAACCCCCAGCATTTCTTTAGAATCAATCGCTCCATTATTCTTAATCTTCACTTTCTAAAAAGCTTTACTTATTGGGAAAATGACAAATACAAAGTACGTCTTAAAGATGACAAGGCTGAGTTTATAATGCAGCGGACTCGAGTGAAAGTGTTAAAAAAAATACTTGCTCAGAAAGACGAAACGTCGCCTCATGAGGCCTCCTCAAATAGCCCAAAATGATTTGTGAAGTGTATTACGTATAGAGTTCTAAAAAGTTCATGTAACTTCGCAATGTTTATTTTATAGTATTCAAAGACACCCAATCCATGAAGTACATTCACCTAACCTTGGCACTATTCTGTACAACCGTCATAGTTGCCCAAACCAAACCTGAGCCTCTAGCCCGCCCCAAGCTGGTCGTTGGCGTAGTAGTAGACCAAATGAGATACGATTATTGGTATCGTTATTACAACAAATATTCGGAAGGAGGCTTTAAACGAATGCTCCGCGAAGGCTTCAATTGCCGCAATCACCATTATCACTATGCCCTCACCGTAACAGCCGCAGGACATGCGTCTGTATATACGGGTTCAGCACCTGCTATTCACGGGATTGTGGGTAACGATTGGTATGACCGAAAACTCGGCAAAGGCATGTATTGTGTGGCGGATAGTACCGTGCAGTCGGTAGGTACAGCCAACTCCGCTGGCAAAATGTCTCCTAAAAACCTGCTTACTAGCACTATCACTGACCAGCTTCGTATTGCCAACAACTACCAAGGCAAGACCATCGGAGTAGCCATCAAAGATAGAGGGGCGATATTGCCCGCAGGCCATACTGCCAATGGGGCATTTTGGTTTGATAGTAAAACGGGCAACTGGATAACCAGTACTTTTTATATGAACGATCTACCTCAGTGGGTCAAAGACTACAACGCCCGCAAGCGTCCGTCTGAATTGATGAAACAAAATTGGCATACGCTTTTACCAATTGAGCAATACAGCGAAAGTACTGCCGACGACCAACCTTACGAAGCTAAAATCGCCGGAGCCAAGAAGTCCACCTTTCCTTATGATTTGGCAGGTATTGCAGGAGATGCTTTTGGTATCTTGGCTAGTACGCCTCACGGCAACACCCTCACCAAGGAGATTGCCCTTGAAGCTCTCAAACACGAAAATCTAGGCAAAGGTCCCGCTACCGACTTTCTGGCTATTAGCTTCTCTACGCCCGACTACGTAGGGCACGCCTTTGGCCCTAACTCCGTAGAAGAAGAAGATATTTATCTACGCCTCGACCGTGACTTTGCGGAGATTTTTGCGGCACTCGACAAGCAAGTGGGCAAAGGTAATTATCTGTTTTTCATTTCTGCCGACCACGCTGTTATGGATGTAGCCGAACTTTGGAAACAAAATCGCCTTCCTGCTGGTAGACTCAACATTGGCAAAATCAATACTGCCATCAAAGAGACACTGATTGCTAAGTTTGGGGAAGGCGACTATATCACAGCCTCAGAAAACTATCAGCTCTATCTTAACCACAAAACCTTGGCTGACAAAAAAATAGAGGTCGAAGACGTCTATAAAGTAGTACGTAAGATAGGTATTGATTTTGACGGAATTGCAGATGTCCTCAACCTACACGATTTGGGCAAAGCAAATATCAACGACTATTTGCTCACTTTATATAAAAACGGCAACCACGCCAAGCGTAGCGGAGACATTCAGTTTGTAATTGAACCCGGCTGGGTATCAGGCAGCAGCACCGCTACCCACGGAGCACCTTACAATTATGATACTCACATTCCGTTGTTGTTTATGGGATGGGGAATTAAGCCAGGCGAAACCTTCAAACGCACCGCTGTAGCAGATACTGCACCTACTGTGGCGGCCTTGCTCAAAATCTTGGAACCAAGTGGTAACATCGGCATTGTGATTGAAGATGTAATGAAAAAATAAAAGTTTCTGATTATCAATAAGATTATTTTCCTATCGAGTTTAGCACTGAATTTAGTTGAAGGATATTGTGTTAAAAATTTGATAACAAAATTTTTTGTTTTATCTTTCGATATAGACACTTACCCCATATATTCAGGATATGCACCCAGAATTCGAGGAAAGACAACCAGACTGGCGGGATTCAGTACAACGTTTTGAGGTAATGCTCAAAAACCAAGAACGTCAATTTTTTGATTTAGATACTTATGAACACATCGTCGAACATTATATAGGCGAAGGCAATTGGGAACGTGCTCTACAAGCCTGCGATTTCGGGCTGGAGCACTTTCCTTATTCTCTCGAACTCATGCTCGACAAAGCCCACTTATTAGCCCAAAATCAGCGCTTCGACGAATCGCTCGAAATCCTTGATAGAGCCGCATTGTTTAATCCTCACGATTTGGATGTACTTTTTATGCAAGGCGGGGTCTATAGTATGATGGGTGAATATGATCAATCGGTAGAAGTATACGAGCAAATGCTCCTTTATATTGAAGAAGAAGAAAAAGATGATATCTTGTTTCAGATGGGGCAAGCTTATCAAAATGGAGGTAAATACGAAGAGGCTATAGAGCAGTACAAAAAAGCCCTTCAGTATAATTTAGATAATGAAAACGCCCTCTACGAACTAGCATTTTGCCTCGAAATCACTGGTCAATTAGAATCTAGCATTGATTTTTACAATGAACTCATTGACCGTGACCCTTATTCGCACAATGCTTGGTATAATTTAGGGATTGTGTACAGCAAACTAGGTCAATACCAAGATGCGCTCCAAGCTTACGACTACGCTACTGTCATCAAGGAAGATTTTGCGTCGGCCTATTTCAACATGGCCAATGCCTACATGAATCTCGAAAGATACAAAGAAGCCAATGAGAAGTATCTGCTTACCTTGCGCAACGAAACTCCCACGTCAGACCTTTACTGTCATTTAGCGGGTAGTTATGAAAAGTTGAAAGACTTTGGGAAGGCTCTTGAATATTATCGAGAAGCGCTCAAACTCGACAATCAATGGGACGAAGCTTGGTATGGAGTGGCTGTTTGTCTAGCAGTAGAAGAAAAATGGATTGAATCCCTCAATTGCGTTCGAAAAGCCATTAAACTCAACGAACATGTCGCTGATTATTGGCTTACTTTGGGAGAGTTGGAATACAAAATTGGCAACGTATTCTCAGCCATTGAAGCATTTGAGAAAGCTGCCGAATTGGATCCTGAATACGAAGATATTTGGCTTAAATGGTCGCTGACCATGTTTGACCAAGGTCAATTTGATAAAGCTTACGAAGTCATCCAAGACGGGCTTAATGAATTGCCCGACAATGCTACTCTGTATTATCGCGCTGCAGCTTATTTGTTTCACGGAGGTGACTACAAAGAAGCTTTACTAAATCTCGAAATTGCGCTTACTCTTGACTATAGCGCACATGAGCAGCTGTATGTTTTTTTTCCTGAGCTCGAAAAACAAAAAGCCCTTTTTAAACTCATCGAACAATATAGAAAATAGGGTTAAAGCGGAGGAAACTCCTCCGCTTTAACCCTATTTTATTACTTCAATTCAAGTACCCACGCTGTCATTGCTGGTATTTTTAAGCTTTTTATATCAACAATAGATGCTTGCGTCAAGATATTTTTTGCTGTTTTAAATCCTTTTGTTCGTTTCGAAAACCGCTCGGTATCTACCACTGCTTCATCTGTATTGGTGTTCATCACTACCATAATCGTCTTAGAAATATCATAACGAAAATAAACATAGACTCCGTTTTGGGGCAGATATTGCATAAATTCGCCACTGTGCAGCGAAGGCGTATTTTTTCGATAATTGGCCAAGGTTTTTACTAATTCAAAGGCTTCATTTTCACGAGAAGTACGGCCTGCGGTGGTAAACTTACTTTCTTGATCGCCTTTCCAACCACCCACAAAATCACGCCTCACTTCGGCATCAGTGGGATTTTTCATGTTTTTCATCAACACCTCCGTCCCATAATAAAACTGAGGAATGCCGCGTGTGGTGAGTAGCCATGTAACGCCTAGTTTGTACTTATTAAAATCTTCCCCAATCACCGAAAAAAAGCGATCGGTATCATGGTTTTCCAAAAAAGTGACCATCTTGTAAGGGTCAGCATACAAAAAATCTTGTGCCAAAGCTTGATACACTCGATTGATCCCCCCGTCCCAACTAAATTGTTCTTTCAAGCCTTCATTGATTGCGGCAAAACTTGGGAAGTCACAAGTTCCGGGTAAGTTACACTGAAAAGGGAACTTAACATTGCTCTTTACGAAATAAGATAAAATCGCGGGATTAGTGACCCATGTTTCTCCAAAAATAATAAGATTGGGATATTCCTCTAGTAACGCCTGATTGCAGCGATTCATAAAAGGCATATCATTGTATTTGTAAGTATCGATGCGCCAGCCATCAAGTCCAAACTCCTCTGTACACCAAATGGCATGTTGAATAAGGTAGTTAGCAAAAAGAGGATTGCGCTGATTTACATCTGGCAAAAAAGGCATAAACCACCCGTCGGTCAAGTATTTTCGATCGGTCTCCGTCCCCGCTGGATCTAAAAGAGGCAGCTCTTTGTGGCTTGTGTTGGTATAAGTCGGCCACTTATTAAACCAATCTTGTGTAGGCGGGTCTTGAAACATCCAATGGTCTTCCGAAACATGGTTATACACTGCGTCCTGAATGAGTTTCATCCCTCTTTGGTGAAGCGCCACCGACAGTTTCTTATAACCTTCATTTCCTCCCAAACGGCGTTCAATCTGATAATGATTACTAAAATGATAGCCGTGATAAGCAGCTTGCATATTGCCGTGTAGTTCTTTTTTGAGAGTGGTATTGTTTTCGATGACAGGTGTATTCCAAAGAGCCGTTACACCCAATTCTTGCAAATAATCCAGATGATCAACAATTCCCTGAAAATCGCCTCCATGCCTTAAAAACGGCACATTCTTATCTGCTTGTGGGTCAAGCATTCCGTCAATTTTATCGTTGGATTCGTCACCATTGGCAAAGCGATCAGGCATAAGCAGATACACAAAATCAGAAGAATTGATTGGCAGAGGCTTATGCCGCTTGGGAGATAGAGTAAAAGACTGTGTATTTTTGGCATTCCCATTACTAAAAACCAGCTGCATCTTGCCCGCTTTGGCGGTTTTTGCAATTTCCAAATCCACAAAAAGATAATTAGGATTAGAAGTCGTTTGGGTTTTCTTGATTTTTACTCCTGGATAATTGAGAGAGACCTTTGCTTTACTGATATTCTGACCATAAACCAGCAATTGGAGGTTAGGGTTTTTCATACCTACCCACCAATTGGTAGGATGTAAGTATTGAATTTGGGGATTTTGGGCAATCACATAGCAACTCAAGCAAGCTCCCAAAAAGCTCAGTAGTAATTTCTTCAATATGTTCATCATAGGAAAAGTTTAATAATTCCCAAAAATAAACAAAATCTTTCTAGTACAGTCCTATTTCTATCAACCAATTGGCTACGCCAATGGATATACCATAGTCGAAAACTGTTGACGGTACTCGGTTGGGTTCTGTTGGGTAATTTTGCGAAACATGCGGTTGAAATGAGAAAGATTATTGAAACCACAATCATAGGCAATCTGTGCGATGCTCACGTTTTCCAACAACCTGACTTTCGCATGATTGATGCGGTATTCATTCACAAACTCAGTAAAAGTTTGATTTGTCATTTTCTTGAAATAGCGACAAAAAGCTGGTAAACTTAAATTTATCTCTTCTGCCACCTGATTGGGGTCTATATCGGTCTGGAAATACTGCTCAACAAAACTATAGATTTGGCGGAGTCGCTCAGTCTCTTTGGGGGGCACATCGGGCTGCTGTCCTTCAGCGTGGAGCAATTCGACATCATCAGCGAAGGCCATTTCTTGCAACAACCAAAGTAGTGACATCATACGTTCAAAGTTGCCCTGATACACCATGTTTTTGATTTTCTCTCCTACCAATCGCTTCGTGACTCTCCCAAACGCTAGCCCTCGTTTTGATTTTTCGAAAAGCTGAGAAATGGCCTCTAACTCTACGTTTTTCAGAAATTCTTTCCCCAAAAAATCACCCCTCATCTGAATTACATACTCCTCAAAATCGCCCGTTTGTCCATATGCAAAATTTAGATGAGGGATATTAGGGCCAATAAATACCAACTCTCCTTCTTCATAACGCGACAAATGCTGCCCGACTTGGCGACGACCATTTCCATGCGGAATATATACTATTTCATATTCAGGATGGTGATGCCAATATACCCGGCAGCTTTCTACTTCTGTAGCATGATACAACCGAAAAGAACTCCCTTGACTGGGCTGGATTTTTTCAAATTCTAAACGAGCCATTTTACATATTTTAACACATATTTACGAATAAAAATCAATACAGTGTCAGAAATGGCAAACAAAATCGTAGAAAAGCATCCTTCCTAACTACTAATTTTGTAACCATAAATAACCCGTACCAAGTACTTGGCAGATTTCTCACAATATTTTGATATGTCTGGTTTTGCAGTAATTTTTGACATGGACGGCGTCATTGCCGATACCAACCCCACCCACAACATCGCTTGGCGTAAATTTCTCGAAAAGTATCAAATAGAACCCACTGAGCAAGAACTACATGACCACATGTATGGGAAGCACAACAGTTATATTCTATCGTATTTTCTCAAAAAAAGCCTAAGCTTTGAAGAAATTGCCCGTTTACAATTTGAAAAAGAAGCACTTTTCAGAGAATTGTACACTTCTATTGCCCAGCCTTTACCAGGATTGTTGACGTTTTTGGAAGAACTCAAAAAAAATGGTGTAAAAACGGGAATTGCCACCTCTGCTCCCGTCGAAAATCTCGACATGATGCTTGAGCAAGTTCCCTATCTGAAAGAGGTTATGGAATCGTTGTTGTCAGAACAAGACGTTAGCAAGCACAAGCCCGACCCAGAAGTATACCTCAAAAGCGCCCAAAATCTAGGCATCGCTCCGGCACAGTGTGTTGTATTTGAAGATTCGGTTTCGGGCGTAAAAGCAGGTTTGGCGGCTGGAATGAAAGTAGTCGGTGTCACTACCACCCATAGCTCACAAGAATTGCCTCCTTGCAGTGCTTATGTGTCAGACTATCTCTCGCTTGATTTTGCATTTATTCAAAATCTAATGACTTCATAAGCCCTATGTATATCGAACACATCGCTATATGGTGCCAAGATTTGGAACGTATGCGGGCTTTCTATGAGCAATATTTTGGGGCAACATCCAACTCAAAATATACCAATGCTCAAAAAAATTTTGAGTCTTACTTTTTATCGTTCCAAAAAGGTGCACGTCTCGAACTGATGCAAATGCCAACTATCCCCCCTCATCAAAACAACGTACATTCCCAGTTTTTGGGTTTGATACATATGGCCATTTCGGTGGGAGACGAAACCCAAGTCAATCTGCTTACGGAACAACTACGAAACGACGGCTACGAAATAGTGGGAGAACCTCGCCATACCGGCGATGGCTATTATGAAAGTGTGGTATTAGATCCTGAACAAAACCGAATCGAAATCACAGCATGACAACACACCTCAAAACCTATTTTACCCACAGCCGAAGCCTTGCCATAGGTGCAGTGTTTGCTTCGGTGGGTTTTTTGTTTGGGAATTGGGTCACTTGGATTCCATATGTTAAGGAAAAATACAATTTGGACGATGCACAGCTGGGCTTACTTTTATTAAGTCTGCCCTTTGCTTCTACCCTCAGCAATCCCCTTTCGACTTTAGTTATCAATCGTTTTGGGATTCGTAATACTACGATAGTGGGGTTGATGGGGATGGCAATCGTTTTTTCACTTCCTGTCAATGTCCCCTATTTGTGGATGACCTCAGTTGCCCTTGGCCTCATGGGAATAGGTATTGCTTTTACCAATGTAGCCATGAATACCTGCGTTACTACGATTGAACGACAAGACGGCATCCACATCATGTCGACCTCTCACGGCATGTTTAGTGCAGGTGGAATGGTGGGTTCTGCTTTAGCAAGTATCCTGATGGGGTTTAAGATACCGCCTACATTACACATTGCCGCCATATCAATATTTGTATTGACGTTGGCAATGCTTGTGCGCCCCATTATCATGGGTATACATGAAGAAAAAATGCAATCAGACGGAGGAGCTAAGTTTGCGTGGCCAAATAAAGTTCTTATGGGGATGATTGCCATTTCGCTTTGTACCAACATTACCGAAGGAACCATGGCCGATTGGACCGCCGTCTATATGCGTGATGTAGTCAAATCAAATGATTTTTTTATGGGTTGGGGCTTTGCCAGTTATGCGTTTTTCATGGCTTCTGGTCGTTTTGTTGGGGATGCTCTCATTCCTCAATACGGCAGCCGAAAAATTTTGGTAGGAGGCGGATTATTAGCTTCATTTGGAATTTTCATAGCCGTTTTTCTGCCTTACCCTACTACAGCTATTATCGGTTTTGGTTTGGTGGGAGCGGGTGTGTCCTGCGGCGCCCCCATCCTTTATGGTAGCGCGGCCCGCGTTCCTGGCATGGCCAAAGGTGCAGGCTTAGCCACCATGAACACCTTCAGTTTGGCGGGTTTTCTGGCTGGTCCAGCCTTGATAGGGGTACTTTCTCACGAAGTCAATCTTTCTTTTGCCATAGGTACTGTAGCGGTTTTAGCGCTGATTTGGGCTTTATTATCCAATCGAGCCCGTCTTTATTAAAATTCTAAAGCGATAGGGTTTGATAAACCTAATCGCTTTAGCTAATTTTGTAAAGTCATCCTTCCCCTAACCCCTTGTTAAATTCTTATCGACATCGTTTTTCGCTTCCAATTTGGCGTATTCTACACGACGCTCTACCGATTTCTCTTTCTGAACAGGTTTTAATAGTAGAGTTACGAAACAAAACGCAAGTGGAGTGGTGCGCCCTTCAGCTCGAAAATCAACAAATTTTGTGGCAAAAGACACCCCCTTCTACTCATTGGTGGACGAGTACCGTAGGAGTGCATGCTGGTGTGATACTTTTACATAACTACGCCGGTAGCGAGCAGCCCTCTCCGCAGCAAATCGTGGCATTGGACGCTTCGACGGGTGATTTATTGTGGACTTTGGATGGGTGCAAATTTGAAGCAACAAACGGTCATCTTATTCGTACCTCCAAACTCTCTCCTACTTTAGAAACCACCTATGAAAGTTGGGATTTAAGAGATGGTACTCTTTTTTCAGAGGTATTATTTGACATACCAAGTATAGCACCTTTTTGGAAAACACCTATCAACTACGGTGAAGATAGTTCATACTATGGTTTTGTTAAACAATTTATCCAAAAAACTACCAATCATATCCCCCAAAAAACGATAAATTATGGGGAAAACTCTGGACATGTATTATTTTTTTACTATTTTTACCCCCCTAACGCTGATACTTTATCCCGCTCTATCTTGGTTGTGAATTCAAAGAAGACAATACTGTTGCACGATGCGATTCGTTCGGACGTGGGAAGTATCGCCTTCGATAATTGTATTTATAATGACCACCATATTGTTTATTTAGAAAATTTAGACGAACTAGTCGTATTAAAATTACCAAGACCATGATGAAGCGAGCTGCATTTCTGATAGTTGTTGTAGGATTATGGGGGGGAAAAACTGCTCACGCCCTATCTTTTTCTCCTTTCTCTTCCGACTCCACTGGCACCGAAACCAAAAATGGGCAAACTTACGTTTTACATAAAGTAGAACCTGGGCAGACGCTCTATGCCGTGATGCGTAAATATAAAACCTCGATTCAAGCTCTCAAGGCTGCCAATCCAGGAATGAAAGATAATTTGATAGTAGGCCAAATCGTACGTGTACCTTCTCAAGGCCGAGCCACAAATGCGCCTCCGCAAAAGGTAGCCGCCAAAGAACCCGACCCTTCGGCAGAAAAGGATAAGTTGGTATTGGATTATGAAATCAAACCAAAATCCGAGACGCCAGCAAAAACAGAAGGCGAAAAGAGCGAGACTTTTAAGATAGAAAATACCAAAGTAGAAGAGACTCCCAAAGTAACAGAGGTGCCTGCTGCTACCAAAGAAAAGGAGCCTGAGACTACCAGCACAGCATCTACCGATACCAAACCTGTTGCTCCCGCCGCTCCAAAATCAGGGCTTCACCGCGTGGAAGGGGGGCAATCTCTTTACGGGATTGCGGTCAAACATGGGGTTTTGATGGCCGATATCCGTCGCTGGAATGGACTCACCTCAGATCAGCTACGTTCGGGACAAGAGTTGATTGTTTCAGACCAAGCTTATCAAGAGTATCTCAAAAAAAATAAGCTAGACTCTGTAAAACTGGCCGATGCCCGAAAAGCCAATACCGAAAAGCCAGCTACTCCTGTACCCGTACCTGTGCGAGGAGAAGACCCTACAAATTCGAACTTACCCGAACCAAAAATCGCTAATACTGGTAAGCGAATCCTCGAAACAGGCGTAGCGGAGGTATTAGAAGGATTGGAAAACAGCAATAAATATTTGGCTTTGCACCGTACCGCCCCTGTTGGGTCACTGATTCAGGTCAAAAACATGAACAACAGCCAAAGTGTATGGGTAAAAGTAATCGGAAAACTACCTGATATCAGTGCCAATAATCGCATCATTATCAAGCTTTCGGCCCGCGCTCAAGAAAAACTTTCGCCGGGGGGTAAACAGTTTATTGCCGAACTCAGCTACTTGTCTCAATAAAGAGCCTCATTCATGCTAAGCTAGTATGCCGTTTGACTTCTTAAAAGTTATCTTTTTTTGCAAAACTTTTAGCAACAATCTTCGTGCTTCTTCGAGGCACAAACACCCTTTTGAAAGTAGCTTTTCCCTCTGAAATCCGTTATGCTATGCTAAGACTTATGTCTTAGTTTGTTAAACTTAAGGAAAGAGTTTCAACAAATTTTCAACGGCTTTATCAGAAATACTAAACAAGGTATGAGGAAATATACCCAGCAAAAAGGTAAGAATTGCCAAGGGAATCAACATCAGTTTTTCTTGTAAATTTAGGTCGGTAAGCTGGGCCAAATCAGCTTTGTTTTTGGCCCACAGTTTGCCCAAAAACATTCGTTGTAAAGTCCACAAAAAGTAAGCAGCGGCTAAAATTATCCCTAAAGTTCCTAAGGCAGCTACCCAAGTAGGCAACCATTGTGATTGAAATCCTCCCATCAAACTAAATAATTCTCCCACAAATCCCGAAAATCCGGGCATTCCTAATGAAGCAAAAAAGGCAATACCTGTTATGATTGTATAAAAGGGCATAGGCCCTATCAATCCACGGTAACTATCAATGAGGCGATTGTGCGTGCGATCGTAAAGTACTCCTACCAACAAAAACAACATGGCAGAAAGCACCCCGTGACTCACCATCTGATAAATAGCCCCGTTGATACCTTCGGCAGTAAGGGAGGCGATTCCTAACACCACAAACCCCATGTGTGATACCGAAGAATAAGCAATCATCTTTTTGAGATCATTTTGGGCGAGTGCATTGAAACCACCATAAATGATTGAAATAACTCCCAGCAGTGCCAATACAAAAACATATTCTTGGGCTGCATCTGGAAAAATGGGGTACGCGATGCGGAGCAGACCATACCCGCCGATTTTCAACAAAACTCCCGCCAATACTACCGATACAGGTGTAGGCGCTTCTACGTGTGCGTCGGGAAGCCATGTATGCAAAGGCACAATCGGAAGCTTGATAGCAAATCCAATAAACAAAAGCCAAAATGCAATGGCCCTAGCGGGTATCCCAAAAATTAGCACTCCACCATCGGGCGAAAGTATACTATTGGAAAGGTAATTTTTGAAATCAGCCATGTAGCGCAAATCAAAGGTATGCACGTAAGTCTGCGTGAGTTGAGAATCTACAGGGTCAACTACCGATATATAGAGCCCAATCATCACTATTAGTATCAGAATAGACCCCACCAATGTATACAAGAAAAACTTGATAGAAGCGTACTCTCGGCGTGGCCCTCCCCAGAGTCCTATCAGGAAATACATGGGCAGCAGCATGAATTCAAAAAACAAGAAAAACAAAAAGAAATCTAAAGCCACAAAACAGCCTGTGATACTAGTAGTAAGCAGCAAATACAGCGAGAAGTAAGCCTTTTCTTTTTTCTTAATCCCCCACGACGACACCACTCCTATCACCATCACTACCGATGTCAGTAGCAACAGCGGTAGATTGATTCCATCTATTCCTAAGACATAATCAATAGATACGGTCCCAATGCGCCCCAATGAAAAAGTAATCCAATCTAATTTCTCGACCATTTGGAAGCCTGGGGCATTGGCCGAAAAAAAATACCAAATCACTCCTGAAACGGGGATTTGGCAAGCGCAGAAAAAAAGAGCTATCCACTTAAATGCAGCTTTGCGAGATTCGGGAAGCAAGGCAATAAGTAATGTACCAACTAGCGGGTGAAACGTTAAGAAAGAAAGTATATAAGGAACCATATTTGAATTTTTCTATGATAGCATCAATCGTATTTGTTTTTTGTTTTTTCGTTGTCTACTTCAGTAGGCAATCTTAATTTCAGAAGCTTACAATTTACCTCCCCAAAAACCACTGATTTTTACAGTACAAAAAAGATAATAATCAATACACCCACAAGCATCGCAATCAAGTAAGATTGTGTTTTACCATTTTGTATACCACGAGTACGATTGCCCACAAAACCCGCTGTCCAGGCCATTCCATTCACCACTCCATCTACCACCATCCGATCAAAACGCCCTACGATGTGCGCCAAAATCACCGTCACGTAACCAACCCAGTCTACGATTTTATCAAAAATTTTTTGATCTAGCCAAAAACACCATTGCGCTATTTTTTGTAAAGGTGCAATCAAAAAAAGGTGTTGATCTGAATCATGTGAATGTTCTCTGAGCCATTTTAATTTTTGAAAAAATGATTTTATCCAATTTCGTATATCTTCCATTCCTAAAGATAAAGAAGGGATTAATCCTACCTTTGATGGAGACAAAGTATCAAAATAGCTCATTGAAAGCCCCAACATAGCCACCAAAACCGACAGTACAGCTATTACCAAATGTGAACCTTCTGAGGGCTTCGTTTTAAATAACTCAAAAAACCACGCATCGGCTGCATCCAAAGGATTGAAGGAAAACCAAATAAATACCGATAAACTAGCCAAAATCACCAAAGGGACTTTCATTAATATATCAGCCTCTTGGGTTTGTGATATAGCATGTTTATCACCTCTAAATTCACCCAAAAACACCATTTTCCATTGTTTCATGGTATAAAATGCCGTTAGACCTGCGGAAAATAGCCCCAGCATCGGAACCAAAAACGCTCCTCTCCCTTGCTGACTTCCCCAATGAAACGCTTCTATCAAAATCGCATCTTTTGACAAAAACCCCGAAAATAACGGTAACCCCGCCAAAGCAGCAGCGCATAGAGTGTATGCCCTAAATGTGGTAGGCATATACTTATACAAACCACCCATTTGCCGCATATCCTGAGGGTCAATCCCGGAAGCATGATTCTCGTCATGAGGCGTCAAAAAATGAATAACAGCTCCTGCACACAAAAACAATCCCGCTTTGAAAAAAGCATGCGTCAAAAGATGAAACATTGCTGCTTCTTTGGCTCCTACGCCCATACCCATTACCATCAGCCCCAACTGCGATACCGTCGAATATGCCAACATTTTCTTTATATCGGTTTGGGAAATAGCCCGATACGCGCCCATTACCATCGTGATAGTACCAATAATCGTAATCACATAAAGAGCATCTGGGGTAAGTAAAAAATGAATTCGCCCTAAAAGAAATATACCCGCTGCCACCATTGTAGCTGCGTGTATTAAGGCCGAAACAGGCGTAGGCCCTTCCATAGCATCGGGCAGCCATGCCGACAATGGAAACTGTGCAGACTTGCCCATTACTCCACAAAACAAAAACAACCCAATCGCGGTCATCAGGCCTTCGTTGATGTGAGGCAATTGACCAGTACTTAAACCCACAAAATCAGTAGAATTGGCTTCAAAAAAAAGCAGTAAAATCCCAATCAAAAAACCAGCATCTCCGATTCTATTGAGCAAAAAAGCTTTTTTTGCCGCCCATACAGCGCGTGGCTTTTGATACCAAAATCCAATAAGAAGATAGGACGACAACCCCACTAATTCCCAGAAAATATACATCAAAAGCAAATTGCCTGCTACCACAATCCCTAACATCGAAAAAACAAACAACTGCAAATAGGCAAAATACCTCCACAAATGAGGCTCATGATGAAGATAACTAATCGAGAACACTTGGACAAGCAATGCAATAAAATGCACAACAAGCAGCATAATGAGGGTTTGGTTATCCAGCAAAATAGAGAGGTTTATGGATTTTTGCCGAAGTACAAGCCATTCCCATTCAAAAGCTTCTGATTGGTGAAGCGAATGCGTAAAAACAAAAATAGACACACATAATCCTATCAGAGTGAAAATGGCGCCTATCCAACCAGCCAATTTATTTGCTTTATTGGCGAAAGAAAACAAACCAATAAAACCCATTAAAGGCAATAAAAGAATAAAAAATAGATATGAAGACATCAGGGGGTGTAAACCTTTTCGGCAAATATCAGGCAAATCGGGTGTTTTTACAAAAAAGAAGTAAAACCTTTTACTCTAGCGCCATTTTGATTCCTTCAATAATCAAATCAGGGTCACTCCAAGGCACAAAATGATTCATGTTGTTTTTCCAGATGGTTGTCACTTTGACATGTGGGAGCTGTTGCTTTACAAACTGGGCATTTTCGGGAGCTACCAATACATCTTTTCCTCCTTGTACTACGACTACAGGACATTTTACTTTATTCCAATATGGCAACATCTTCTCAAGTTCTTTTTTCAGAGGTAATAATTCGTCATTGCTACTTCTAAAAAATGAAGGAATGGCCCAACGTAAAGGTGTATATTTAAGAGGATAACGATACCAATTGGCTGGCTCCAATGTAGGTGATACTGAGCCTGCTACAATGACTAGCGCTCTGATATATTCTGGATAGTCAATGGCTGCCTGCACAATCACTGGCCCTCCATACGAATGCCCCACTAGCACTACCGACTGCTTTTGCTGCTTCAAAATAGGCAACAAAGCTGCTGCTTGGTTTTTGAGTTCATCCTCCGCTCCTTCCTCCTTCGAATCGCCAAAGCCAGGCCTATCTACCGACATCAATCGGTAATGAGCTAACAAAAAGGTATCTTTCAAAAAACTTTTGAAATTGTCCCAAGAGCCTGGCGACCCGTGGACAAAAAGTACTGGCTGCTTTGAAGACGCCCCCGCCGATACATAATGCAGCTGCCGTCCGAGTGCTTCGTAGTAGTGCCGACTAGGAGGATAAGGGCTCTGAGCAAAATACTTTTTCATCTCAGCATCGCTCATTCGCGAACTAAAACACGCCGAAACCATTACCAAAAAAATGTATAACACACCTACAACTAATACTAGTTTTTTCCGTTTCATTGCCAAATCCTACTGATGAATAACTTATTTCTTCTATTTTTTATTTAAAATTGAAGAAAAGTAGCAAAAACCTCGTAGATATTTCGATGGTTTGTAAAGGAAAACACATATTATCTTTTTTTTGCGCCATGTTGGTAGTTGGGGTATGTGTTTGCTTTAGCCAAAAAACTCCCATTGATAGCGTATTTAAAGTCAACATTGGAGCTCCCACCGCCAAAGACACGGCCTTTGGAAAAAAAGCAAAAAAAGTGGTTCCTAAGACCCTTTATAACTTTCTTTTCAGAGATATCTACAACAGTACGAAGCAAGGTGACCAAATCAGCGAAATAGAACAAAATCCACACAAAGTATATGAAGGGCGCTGGATTAGGAAAGTTTTTGTCCACAGCTCGGATGTTTTTGGATATAGCGTTTATGACACGCTTCGTACCCCTACAAATTGGCTCGACAAAGTAGGTAACCAATTTCATAGAAGCACCAGAGAAAGAGTAATCCAACGAAATTTTTTATTTTTTGAAGAAGGGGATGAAATAGATCCCGAAAAAATAAAAGACAATGAACGCTACCTGCGCCAACAAGGCATCTTCCACGATGCAAGGATTGTAATCGTACCCTACCCAAACGCTAAAGATGCCGTAGATGTACATGTCTACACGCAAGATGTGTGGTCGCTCTTGCCCGACGGCTCTGCTTCGGGTTTAGACAATTTTACCGTTGGCTTCGATCAGCGAAACTTTCAAGGACTAGGACATACTTTCAAAAACACCATTGCTTACAATGGCAAAGACCCCCGTCAACGGTTTGAGTATGCAAGTCGATACTTTATTCCTTCTTTTGGTAAAACATTTATTTCGGGACAAGGTATTCTAAACATTCAGCGTGACCAAAAACAATTAGGAATCAAGGTCTTCCGGCCATTTTTAACTCCTCAAATGAAATATGCTGGCTCTTTTGAAGTAAGTTATAACAATCTCCGGTTGTTCGAATTCGTTACCGACCCTACCACAGGCCGCTCTGTTCGCAATTACTTTTGGTCTCAGTACTCTTTGTTTGACGCATGGATTGGTCGCTCCTTCCGCATTTTTTTTGGGGACAACAAACTTCGCGAAAGAGCCCGATTTGTAGTTGCGTTACGTCATACAAGGCAAACATTCTACGGACGCGACCGAACAGTCACCGACTCTACTAACCAACTTTTTCAGAATACTCGACCTACATTGTTTAGTTTAGGTTATTCTAATCGAAGTTACAAACGTGATTTATTGATTTATGGATTTGGGCGCACCGAAGACGTACCTGTGGGTGACTTAATCGCTTTTATCTATGGAAATGACCCTGCCGAATTAGGCAAACGCAAGTACCTTGGCTTAAAATTTTCTAGGGCTCGGTACATCCACAACGCTGGGTATCTGTATAGCTTAGTCAATGTAGGCAGTTATTTCAAAGATATTCGAACAGAACAGGGGATATTTAGTACCGAAAACAACTACTTCACACCTTTACATCCATTAGGGAGGAGATGGTATGCACGGCATTTTCTGAACGTAAAGTTTGGGGTAGGATTCAATCGTTTTCAGAATGAATACTTCAATATTAGCGGCAATGAGGGTATTCAAGGGATTTATAGCGACGAAATGCGTGGCACTCGAAAACTAGTACTTGGGGTAGAGACGGTGTTTTTTAGTCCTATCAATTTTTTAGGTTTCCGAATGGCCCCTTTTCTCTTTTCTAATATAGGTTGGACTTCCTTCTCTAAGCAACCGTTCTTTCATCAGCGACCTTTTCAAGGATATGGAATTGGATTTAGATTTAGAAACGAAAACCTCACTTTTGATACATTCCAAATACGTCTAAGTCTATACTCTGGAATCCCTCAGATAACCAATCCTCTAAGGGTAGGTTTTGACGGAATTCCCCCCCTACGCTTCCGAGATTTCGACATCTCTGCCCCTGAGATTGTTCCTTTTAGATAATTTTTTATTAAATGTATTGACATATAATGTAAATACATATTATATTTGCACCATCAAAATTAATATGTATCATGTCTATTGAAACTGACATCAAACAAAGTAAGTTCAGAAACCCGCACCATAAAGCGGCTCTCAACTTACTGTTTACTGCCAATTGGCTCAGCAATAGTCAAGCTTGCCTTCTGAAGCCTTATGACCTCACTCCTCAGCAATACAACGTACTTAGGATTTTACGAGGCCAGTACCCTAATCCTATTCGGGTCAACGACATCATCGAAAGAATGCTCGATAGAATGTCGAACGCTTCTCGACTTGTAGACAAACTGCTACTCAAAGGCTTGGCTCAACGAACCGAATGCCTTCATGACCGCCGTGCTGTAGATGTAGTAATATCGGAGGCAGGTTTGAACCTTTTAGCTGAACTCGACAACTTGCAGGATCATTGGGAAAATAAGCTACAGCAGCTAAGTGGCGAAGAAGCTGCCCTACTGAGTGATTTGCTCGACAAACTTAGAAGTACCTCAGAAACCTCTTGCTAATAAAAGCCTCTAAGGCTTATAATTTAGAATATTTTTAAAAACTAGTAAATCCATAAAACAAATCTTTCTTTTTTTAAATTTTAAATTCTCACAATCACAATGAAAACAATCAAAATGTTCTCTAGCGTATTAGTAGCTGCCTTAATGACTTTCAACATTGCTGGTGCTACCGAAAAAAACAACACAAAAAAGGCCGTAGCTTACAAAGTAGATGTTTCGAAAAGTACGGTTAAATGGCATGCTAAAAAAGTAACAGGTGAGCACTTTGGTACCATCAATCTATCAAATGGTGGCTTGACCTTAGACGGCAACAAAATTACCGGAGGTACTTTTGAAATAGACATGAACAGCATCGCCTGTACAGACCTTACGGATCCTGGCTATAATGCCAAATTGGTAGGTCACCTTAAGTCTGATGATTTCTTTTCGGTAGAAAAAAACCCTAAGGCCAAATTTGTGGTGAAAAAAGCCGAAGGTAAAGGCGATACTTACAATATCACTGGAGATCTTACTATCAAAGGTATCACTAACACTATCACTTTTCCAGCAACTGTAAAAACAGATGCTAATGGTGTAAATGCCACCGCCAAAATTGTACTTGACCGCTCAAAATGGGATATCCGCTATGGTTCTAAAACCTTCTTTCCTAACATTGGCGATAAAATGATCAATGATGATTTTGAAATTAACTTGGCTTTAGCAGCTAAAAAATAAGCTACAACTTGGTTTACATAGACCAATCATTTTTTCCAAAAGCCTATTCGATTATGAATAGGCTTTTGTTTTTTTAAATACGTAATTTTTTTGGAATTACTGCGTTTATAGAAGTATATCATAGCATCAAAACCCCCACCTCGTGGACCATCTATGAAAAGACTCATCTTCCTATTAACAGCCCTTTCCACTTGTAGTTTTGCCCAAACTTCTTCCCCCACTCAGGGGGAAGAAGAAGAAGAATTTGTATGCCACTATTTTGGGTACAAACAACTCCAAACCCCCAAAGAAATTTGTAACTTTTTGGGATTCCGTTCCAACCAGCACGCCGAAGAGGTGGTAGACCAAATTTTGAGGCAAGTAGGTTTGGTTCGTAATTTTGTGGTAGTAGAATGCCCCAATACCGAAAACTGCTTTGCCACCGTCGTTGACGGTCAGCGATATATCGTTTATGATGGAGCTTTTATGAAAAGAGTTGAAAACATGACCAACACCGACTGGTCGGCGATTAGCATTGTAGCCCACGAAATCGGCCATCATCTACAAGGACACACCATCAATGCCACCGGTAGTCGCCCCAAAAAGGAATTAGAAGCTGACAGGTTTTCGGGGTTTGTAATGCAGCGTTTAGGAGCCTCGCTCGATGAAGCTCTGATTGCCATCAAAACACTTGGCGACGATAAACCAAGCTATTCACACCCTGCCAAAGCCTCACGTATAGAGGCGATTAGGCAAGGATGGGTAGATGCTGCAGGTCTTAACAAAAGCAACAATACTACTGCCAAAGCAGTAACTAACAAAAGCCCCCAGTCTACCGTTAATTCTGCTCCCCCATTGATGAAACCTCTACCTACTACGGAGGAGGAAGAAGAGGAAGATAACGAAAACGTAGGATGTATGGCGGGCAATTGTGAAAACGGCTTGGGCATTTACGTGCATGAGAGCGGCGAACGCTATGAAGGCGATTTTCGATATGGAAAGCGTCATGGTACGGGAGTTCAATACTATCCTAGCGGAGCCATGAAATACAAAGGAGATTTTAGGGCCGATTCGCGCACTGGCTACGGGGCTTATTATTTTCCCAATGGCGACAAATACGTAGGTTTGTTTCTCAATAATCTTCCCAATGGCAAAGGCACTTATTATTATGCCGACGGAGATAGGTTTGTAGGAGTTTATGAAAATGGTAAAAGAAACGGTCAAGGTACTTTTTACCGCAAAGACGGACGGCGCGAGTCAGGCATCTATGCGGGTGATAGCCGAGTCAAGTAATTTCTTAATAAAGAGAACTCAACCAAATAATAAAAAATGGATTTTGGAAAACTTGAAGATATTTCAGGCGTAGACTTTAGCCTTCCATCTGACAATGACTTTATTTCCAAAATTGTTTTTCCTTCCTTATCCCCACAAGCTTCACCCCAATGCTATGTAGGACCACCCATTTGGGCAAATAAAGAATGGGTAGGTAAAATATATCCAACCACTGCCAAAGAAAAAGACTTTTTATACCACTACACTCGACAGTTTAATACCATTGAACTGAACGTAACACATTATCAAATACCCAATGAAGCCACTATAAAACGGTGGAAGGAAGCTGCCGCCCAAGGGTTTAAATTTTGTCCTAAATGGCCTCAAGTCATCAGTCATGAACGCCAGCTTAGGGAATGTGAAGAACTTAGTCACGCTTTTACAAACGCGGTATTAGGTTTAGAAGAGCACCTCGGTACTACATTTTTACAACTCGGTCCTCATTTTGACCCTCGCCAGCTTGGAGCATTAGAAAATTTTCTTAAACAACTCCCCCCTTCTTTTCCTATATCAGTTGAGTTTCGTCATCCTGATTGGTTTTCCAATCCTGCCATTTGGCAAAAAACGCTTCATCTTTTGCATGACTTAGGCATGGGTACTGTCATATCTGACGTAGCAGGTCGCCGCGATGTACTTCATATGAGTCTTAGCTCATCGGTAGCAGCCTTACGCTTTGTAGGTAACGAATTACACCCTACTGACTACACACGCGTAGATGCGTGGGTACAACGCTTCAAAGAATGGTTTTCACAAGGTCTACAAACAGCTTACATATTTGTGCATTGTGGCGAAAACAACCAAGCTCCTGAGCTTACTAAATATTGGATACAACAACTCAACCTTCATTGCAATCTCTCTCTGACTCCTCCTCGTATTCAGCCCAAAGTAATTCAAGGGTCGCTTTTCTAAATTATATTTTCTAGTAAACTAGAGCAACTTCCTCTTTCCACTGAGTTTTACCTCATTTTTCTTATGATTCACCGCAAACATTGGAAAAAATGTCCGGTACACGCAACCGAAACCCCATTATTCTCGTAAATGTGTGTACAAACATATTTTTTAGCAACTCAAACTTCCATTGACATGAAAGAAACAACCATGAAAAGAGGTCAATTTTTGCGTGAATTAGGTCTAAGTGGCAGTGCCTTAATGGCATTTTATTGCATGGGTACTACTCTTACGGCTTGTTCAACTAGCAGCGATGACCCAACCCCCGACAGTGGAGGTACAGGAAGCTCTACTGGTCTTACAGGCAATGCCGATACAAGCAAAGGAACAATTAGTTTTACCCTTGATTTAACAAATTCTACCTATTCAGGACTTAAAACCGCAGGAGGATTCGTAATAGTTGGTAGTGTGATCATAGCTAACGCCAAAGGTACCATCGTAGCTCTGTCTAAAACCTGTACTCATGAAGGGACTACACTAACGTATCGCTCTTCCCAAAACGATTTATACTGTAGTAATCATGGCTCTGAGTTTAGCACCACAGGCGCGGTAGAAGTAGGACCCGCTACCCGCAGTTTGGCGATATATCAAGCTCAATTAAGTACAGACGGCAATACCCTAACCGTCAAAGCTTAATAGTCAATCTTTTTTAGTATTTAATGTGTACATGTTTTAAATAAAAATCCCCTTATAAAATGAGAAGAATTGCCCGATATTTATGGATATGCTTACTAGTAAGCCCGTTGTCAGCTATTGCACAAGACGATTTAACAAAAATGCTCGACGAAAACGAGACCAAATCTGTCGACTATACCACTGCAACTTTCAAAGGGACGCGTATCATTAATGGGCATTCGGTCGAAACGGTAAAAAAAAATCACCTTGATTTTTTGATTCATCACCGTTTCGACCGTCTCAATTCCGGCGCTTACAATCTTTTTGGGCTAGATTACTCCACTATTCGATTGGGATTTGAATATGGCCTCACCGACAACCTTATGGTGGGAATCGGGCGTAGTAGTATCCAAAAAACCTATGATTTTTTGGTCAAAGGCAAACTCCTACGCCAATCATCGGGAGCACGTAATATGCCTTTTACCGTTACGGCTTTTGCAAGTGCCGTAGTCGAGACAATCGACAAAGAACTCACCTTCCAAGACAAGATTTCTTACACTACGCAATTGTTGATTGCTCGTAAATTTAACGAACGGCTCTCTTTACAACTGATGCCTACGCTCTTGTATCGCAATCGTGTTTCCACTGCTGCCCAAGACCGTATGCTTATGGCATTGGGAGTAGGTGGTAGAATGAAAGTTACCAAACGTCTTTCTCTTAATGCTGAATATTACTGGGCATTCCGAGACCAAAATTTACAAAATCAACTTGGAGAAAAATACGGAAATTCTCTGGCTATTGGCTTCGATATTGAGACTGGGGGGCACGTCTTCCAGCTTCACTTTACCAACTCCGCCGGCATGGTGGAAAAGCAATTTATTGGAGATACGGCAGGTAGTTGGGGAAATGGAGATATCCGCTACGGGTTTAATATTTCTCGTACTTTTAGTTTTGATAAACGCGCCAAAGGCATCAACAAAGTCTCTGATAAATAAAAACTTAATAGCCATGAAAAAAGAAATCGCGCTAATCCTTCTATTATCAACTAGCTTGAGTATTTGTATCAAAGCACAAAATCTCTACGCTACTAACAACGGCGAGACAAGTTTTTTCTCTGAAACTCCTGTTGAAAATATCTCAGCCATCAATAAGTTGGGTCAAGCTATCATCAATATCACCAACAACGATATCGTAGTGCAGATGAATATCAAACAATTTGATTTTCCTAACAAATTGATGCAAGAACACTTCAACGAAAATTATATGGAGTCCTCCAAATACCCTAAGGCGGTCTTTAAAGGGAAAATCAATGAAAAAATTGACTTCACTAAGTCAGGTATCTATGATGTATCTGCTACTGGCGATTTTACAATTCATGGCGTGAGTAAGCCTCGCACTTTTAAGGGAAAACTCAATATAACCCCTGATAAGCTTAATCTCACCACCGACTTTGAAGTATCACTTACCGACCACAATATTGAAGTTCCTAAGGTGGTTTTCATGAAAATCGCGCAAGTCATAAAGGTCAAAAACAACTATACCCTTACTCCTTATGTAGCAAAAAAATAAGAAGCAGAAAAAAGGAAACTTTTTTGGCAAATATTCATACAGTATAGTTGACAATATAAATACTTTCATGAGTGGTAAGACCTTAAAAAGGTCTTACCACTCATTTTGTTTTTCTCAATTTCATTAACATTAATTATGCAAAAAGTAAAACTAACTTTGGTTTTGGCAGCTGTTACCTTGATTTTGACTTGTGGTTTTGTACAAAAAAAAGGCAAATGGCAAAAGCTTTTTAACGGCAAAGACTATACAGGCTGGCATACTTTCAACAAACAGGGGCAGCCGATTTCGGATAAATGGCAAATCGAAGACGGTGCAATGGTACTTACGGGTAGAGGAGGTGGCGACCTCGTCACCGACAATGAGTTCGAAAATTTTGAACTTGAACTGGAATGGAAAATCTCTGAAAAAGGCAATAGTGGAGTGATGTGGGGAGTAGTAGAAGATAAAAAATATTGCTGCCCTTACAGCACAGGGCCTGAGATGCAAGTACTCGACGATGCCAAACATCCAGACTCATTTGCGGGAAAAAATGGCAATCATAAAGCAGGTTCATTGTATGATATGATTCCGCCAGCAGACCTGACGGCTGTTAAGCCTGCGGGTGAGTGGAACAAAGCCAAAATGAAAATCTACAAAGGCCAAGGTACTTTTTGGCTTAACGGCAAGCAGATGGTAACCTTTCCTACTAACGGTCCGGGCTGGGATGCATTGGTAGCCAATAGCAAATTCAAAACTTGGGAAGGTTTTGGTAAGTTTCCAAAAGGAAAAATCGCCCTTCAAGATCACGGCGATAAAGTATGGTATCGTAATATCCAAATTCGGGAATTATAGTATTTTTTAATCCATAAAAAAGCCAGCGTCTAAAAACACGCTGGCTTTTTTATGGGCAACAACCCCATTTATCTACTCTCCTTGAAGTATTTCTTCCGAAACTCCCGTCATCGAGAAACCGCCATCATGGAATAGGTTTTGCATCGTGACCATGCGAGTATAATCCGAAAACATCATCACTACATAGTTGGCACAGTCATCGGCCGAGGCGTTGCCCAAAGGAGCCATTTTGTCAGCAAAATCATAAAACTTATCAAAACCTCCAATACCTGAGCCTGCGGTAGTCTTGGTAGGAGATTGCGATACAGTATTGACGCGTACATTTTTGGCTTTGCCATAGCGGTAGCCATAGCTACGAGCGATTGACTCAAGCATTGCTTTGGCTTCTGCCATATCGGTATAAAACGGAAAAGTACGCTGCGCGGCCATGTAAGAAAGAGCCACTACACTTCCCCATTCATTGATAGCATCGAGCTTTTCGGCTACTTGCAAAAATTTATGAAAAGAAAGAGCCGATACATCTACGCTTTTTAAAAACCAGTCATAATTCAAATCTCCGTAGGGACGCCCTTTACGGATATTAGGCGACATTCCGATAGAGTGAAGTACAAAGTCAACTTTACCGCCTAAGACTTCTATTGATTTGTTGTAAAGATTCTCAATCTCTTCTACTGAAGTAGCATCAGCAGGGATGATTTCGGCCTCACACGCATCAGCCAATTTTTTGATTTCGCCCATACGCATTGCAATAGGGGCATTGGTAAGGGTAAATGTTGCGCCTTCTGCTTTGGCTTTCATAGCCACTTTCCACGCAATAGAGTTCTCGTCAAGTGCACCTGAAATGATGCCGCGTTTGCCTTGTAAAATTCCGTTTGCCATTTTTTCAGTTTATTGTTTATTCTGCGTTTACAGTTATCACTAACCGCTCACCCACTGCAATTCAACCAGCGGAATTGCCACCGAGCAAAGTAACGAATTTTTGGGCAAATTGTGTCGCTTTTTGTTTTTCAATCCACTTACTTTTACTCAATCACCTTCCCTCTATTGGGCAAGGTATCCTCTATCTTTAAGCTCTTGTAAGGGGTTATGAAGCAAATAAGTAGTGCCGTTTTGGAGCAAGTAGGTACGGTCTGCGATTTCCAAAACATCCCGATACAAATGATCGGTTATGAGGATTCCTTTGCGAAGTTTTTGGATTTGAATCAATCTTTTAAGTTCTTCTACATAAAGAGGTGAAAGGTGAGAAAAAGGCTCATCCAAAAGGACAAATTGGTTAGGAGAAAACAACACCATCAGGGTTTCCCAAAATCTTCTTTCTCCGCCCGAAAACTCTCCAAAAGTTCTTTTCTTTTGTTGCTCCCACCGTTCTCCTAATTCCGTCTCCTCTATTTTTACCCCATACATTCTAAATCCCTCCTCCAAGCTCAAATAAGAAGGAACCAGAGGATATTGAGGCAAGTATTGTACTAAACCTTTCTGACGATAAGGATATTTTAGGTAGATTTTATTCCAACGGACTGATTTATAAGTAGCCTCAAGAGTACCAAAAATAATTTGTAACAAACAAGACTTCCCTCCCCCATTACGACCCAATATCGCCGTCACCGCCCCCATAGGAATCGCGAGATGAATGCTTTGGAGAATTTTACGACTCTCAAAGCTTAGCTCAATGCTATCAGCTTCTAAAATACAGTTATGCTCCATTGAACCAAACTTATTAACCCGAAAAAAATCACCAAATCTAGACCAAACGCCTTGATAAATAGGCCATTAATAGTATAGCCTAAGTTTTGAAAAAACATATATTGCTCTCTCGAAAAAGTATTCATGAAATACCACACAAATCCAAAAGAGGCTAATTTTAGCCAAAACAAGGCCCCTACCAAATCCCAAATATCTTCCCCTAGGGGCATTCCTCCCATCAGCCACCCTCCCCAACCTGCCATTTGAGTAAAAATCCAAAACTTCCGATAGAAAAGCCATACTATTGAGACCATATGCCGTTATTTAGGGCAAGCTAGGTCTATCTTTTTTAGAAGACAACCGCGTTAAGATTATTTAACGTTTTAGAATTTATTTATATACTCAATCGCGCTATTGTAAACCTATCCGACCAAAACTAGACAACTCTTTTGCGACGGTCAAGAAAGTTAAAAAATCCGTGTAACCATATACCCTTTCGTAACCTGAAAATACCATTTAACATAATCATTTTAGGATACCCTCCCAAAGTACTAAATTTGTTTTTAATATACTTTGAAACTAATATTTCACCCATCGCGCCGGCGACCCGGTCATTATTCCAAATATGTGGCAATTTGTTAAGTACGTATTTGCAACAATCGTAGGTTTATTCATTTTTTCGGTATTAGGTTTTTTTCTTTTTATTGGTATTGCCTCAATGCTAGGATCATCGGAAGATAAGGCAAGTATCGATAAAAACTCCGTTCTCAAATTAGACCTCAACAATCCTATTCAAGAAATTGCCGTCGAAAACCCCTTCGCTGAGTTTTCGGGTGGGCAAGGCAATGTACTCGGTCTCAATGATATCAAATCTGCGCTAGCCAATGCTAAACTAGACCCCAATATCAAAGGAGTATATTTGTATGTACAATATCCTTCCGTAGGCTGGGCTACTGCCGAAGAGGTACGTGATGCCATTGTGGACTTCAAAAAATCCAAAAAGTTTGTATATGCCTATGGCGAAGTGATGACCGAAAAAGCCTATTACTTAGCTTCTGTAGCCGATAAAATCTACCTCAATCCAGCCGGAGGAATGGAATGGAACGGACTCAGTGCTGAGTATGATTTTTATAAAGGAACCCTTGATAAGTTAGAAATCAAGCCCTTGGTTTTTAGAGTGGGCGAATATAAAAGTGCGGTTGAGCCTTTCTTCCGCGAAAATATGAGCGATGCTAATAAGCTTCAAAACCAAGTTTTGATCAATAATATCTTTGATCACGCCATTGAGAATATCTCTAAATCACGGAATGTTCCTGTAACTACGCTCAAAAATTTGGCCGATTCTTTATTGATAGATGCTCCCCAAGATGCCCTTAAATACAAATTGGTCTCTCATGTGGGGTATTATGACGAAGTAGAAGCAGCTCTTCGTAAAGAACTCAACCTCAAGGAAGACGATAAAATCAAATTTGTAGGCCTTAGCAAATATGCCAAAGCCGAAAAGCAAGTCAAAGAAGGCCCTTCTGATAGCCGTATCGCCATAATAGTCGGAGAAGGAGCTATTTACTCAGGCAAAAGTGGCGACGGCAATATTGGCTCTGAGACCATTGCAGAAGAGCTTCGTAAAGCGCGCAAAGATAAGAAGGTAAAAGCTGTAGTGTTACGTATCAATTCTCCAGGCGGTAGCGCTCTAGCTTCGGATGTAATGTGGCGCGAAATCCAACTTACCCGAAAAGTAAAACCTGTGATTGCGTCTATGTCGGATGTAGCAGCCTCGGGAGGGTATTATATGGCAATGGGATGTGATAAAATCGTAGCCCAGCCCAACACTATCACGGGTTCAATCGGAGTATTCAGTGTTTTATTCAATTTTGAAAACACTTTTAAAAATAAATTGGGAATCACTTTCGACCGTGTCAATACCAATACTCATGCAGATTGGCCGAGTGTAACCCGAGATATGACTCCTTTTGAAAACAATCGTCTTCAGAAAAGTACCGAAAATATCTATGCAACCTTCACCCGTAAAGCCGCTGAAGGGCGAAAAATGCCTCTTGCTAAACTTCAATCTTTGGCCTCAGGCAGAGTGTGGTCGGGTAGAGAAGCCAAAGCCAATGGCCTGATTGATGAATTTGGGGGATTGGACAAAGCGATTCAAGTAGCAGCGCAAGCCGCCAAATTGAAAGAAGGAGAATATCGTATCAAATTTCCTGCGCAAAAAAATGTGTTTGAGCAGTTTATGAACAAAATCACTGGTGATGCCGAAGAGCAAATGCTCCAAAAACAACTTGGTGATTTTGCCCCTTATCTCAAAACACTCAAAAAATTGCAGCAAATGGAAGGAACACAAGCTCGTATGCCTTTCGACATCAATATCAAATAATACGGACAATATTTTTCTCAAAAAGAAATGGTTGGTGAACGATTCACCAACCATTTCTTTTTGGGTTATGCCTTCAATTCTTATTGATAACGTTCTTTCAACAAATCTTTCATATATACATTGATATCCCACTGACTTGCCACGGGGAGGTTGGTATAGGGCAAGGTCTGCAAATAACCTGGTGCGGGGCCAAATTCTGAAGTAATCGTCAATACTTTAGTGCCTTTTTTGCGGTGAGTTTCCACAATTTTATCCCACCAAACCAAATGAGCATCTACGCACGATTTCCATTCCGGAGCACGAGGGTCATTGACTTGGGGACCTTCAGGGTGCCCTACTCTATTATGAATATGGTCGGCATGTTTTATAGCTCGCTCCATATTTTCTACTTGGTCGTTTAGCAAAGACTCCGATACATTGACCCAGTGAGAAAAATCTCCGGTGAGACGAAGTTCGGGAAAAGTCACAAAATAATGTTGCGTAGCAGGAGCACTATACGTAAACCTCCCTCGATGAGTTTCGTGAAGAATTGGAACGCCTGTCTTTTGTTGCACATCAAACGCCACCTGAATTAGTTCACAATTTTGTTCGTGCGAAAAATAATCTTTACCCGTATGACAATTGATAAGAATTGGCTTGGAAGCGGCGATTTTTTCTAAATCAGCCTTATATTTAGCTTTGTGCTCGGGGAAGTTGTTTCCACCCCCAAAAGCCATTAATATAGTGTCGAGGCCATGAGATTTCATGACGGTTATGGCCTCCGCAGCTTTGTCAGGAGCAGTAGCTATCTCCATCCCATCGTATCCGGCTACTTTTACTTTTTTTGCAGCCTCTTCCAACGAAAGAGCTTCAAGCCCCCAAGTCGGACAAAAAAACTTTATGAGCATTGTATTTTTTAATCTCTTACAGCCCCCGTGCGCCAAGCCTCCACCATAGGGTACCAAATAGGCTGATATTCGACGTAGCGTTGAAGTTCATAATGATCGTCCACAAATTGATTAGGACGTCGATTAAAAGTAAAATTGATTTCTGAGAAATTAGCCCTTTGCGAGTACACCCATACCTCTCGGTCTTTGCTGCGTTGTACACGATCTGGCGAACCCATAATGATAAAAATCATTCCTTTATCCGTTTTCCAACCTTCTTTATAAGTTGTAAATAACCGATTGGCTTCTTCTACTCGATGATAAAAAGCACTGATGGTACGCTTCGCCAAATCAGCATTACCATTCATAAGTGAAAGCCAATATCTATCTAGAGACTTTTTAGGATCTTTGGTAGCCAAAAACTCATTAATTTCTTGGCTTTGACTCATATACATGACAGGTCTTATCAATTCGGCGGGCCGTGTCATTTTTGGAAACCGCTTATTGGTTATTACTAGACCTATTCCTGTAGCGTCGGTTGTATCTTCCATCATAAAATACAAACCTTCTTCCTTGAAAGAAACAGGGGTATTGGCCATAATCATAAAAGTACTATCTACTCCCAACGTACGAGGTGCATTGCGGGGATTGGTATTCATAGGAGAAGTAGCTGGATCGAAATCATAACGATAACGTGAAACAAAGAGTGTCTTCTTCGTATTGTTTACATCTTTTACCACTAAGGTGTCGTTGGCATTGATATAATTTTGAAGCAAAGGCACTTGCGCAGTCTTTTCAAATAGTGTATACCTGTCACTCAGTTTATTGTCTTTAAACCTCAACTGCAAGTCATTTAGTACTTTCTTAGTAGTACCTATCTCCGACACCTCAGCTAGCATGATAGCATGGGCGTAGTTTGTGGGGCGTTTCACTTCAAAATTAACCATAAATTTGGCCGCCCCTACCTGAATCACATTTTGTTCATTGAGGGCTATATTGCCATATCCCAAACGCTCTCGTGAAGCAAAATCAGGATAAATCACATAATTAACGGTATACTTGTCAGCAAACTCTTTCCACCGAACTGGCATGTTGTTGATGCGAGACAGATCTATTCGCATGTATATTACCGCTACACTAGAGTCTTTATTGAGAAATTTACTTTTTATTCCCAAAATGGTAATATCTTCGGTCCCGTTCGAAACCGTCGTGCTTGTGGTCTTATCATTTTTTCTTTTTGACCGTGACTTAGAACTTTGCTGTGCCTGAACAAGGTGGCAGAGTGTAATCAATATAAAAAAATATACAAAACGCTTCATGGGCTTGTTGCTGGTAATAGAAGAAAAAATCTTCTTAATTCTTTTATTAAACGACAAAGTTGAGTGAATAGCGTAATAAAAAGCTATTTTTTCATTGAACTTATATTATCCAAATCAGTAGTTTGATAGTATCGATATACTTTCAATAATATTGCCAATGCCACTGCCGATTCTGCCGCCGCCACTACAATGACGAAAAGCGCAAACATTTGGCCCGCAGATTGGACAGGGTCATACTGCGCAAAAGCTATCAAATTGAGATTTACGGCATTGAGCACCAACTCCAAGCCTATTAGTACTGCTATCGCGTTGCGTTTGGTCACCATCACGGCCAGACCTATGCTAAAAAGAGCTGCCGCAACTAGAAGAAAATAGTGGATAGGAACGATTGGTTGCATGTTGCAATGTTAAGAAAAATATTCAAAATAACAGCCTAATCTTTAAATTAAGCTGTTTCTTATATTTCTTTGTTGGTTGTTCAAATACATTAACCTATGTCTGAAGTAATTGCCCGCATTCCTCATTATCAACATTTATACGAGACGCTTCGCCAACAATTACTGCAAGGCGTGTATGAAATTGGGAGCCTCCTACCTTCCGAAAAAGAGCTTCAACAAGCCTACAACCTTACTCAACCGACGGTCCGTCAGGCACTTTCGATGCTCGCCGAAGAAGGTTTTATCAAGAAATTCCAAGGAAAAGGCAGTATTGTACAGCCAGTACCGATTGGGCTAGGAATGCTATCAATTCAGCCACACCATACGGATCAACTCGTAGATGCGGCGGCGATTCGCACCGAAATAGTTCAGAAGCCGATTCTAAAGGTATTCCCTGCCGATTTTTTGTTTGTATCAGCTCAACCTCAGCGCCCATACTACTATTTCGAACGGTTGCGATTTGTTAATAACGAAGTTATTTTTTTTGAAAAAATTGCTCTTCCTGCCGAAGAAGTCCCTCAATTTCATAAGCTTAAACTCGAAAATAAGTCATTGTTTGACACCCTTCGTAAACGATATAGTATCATCGTAAAACGTGGCGAAGAGAAAGTGTGGGCTACTTTAGCTGATGAAGCTCTTTCACGAATGATGCAGATAAAGCCCAATACCCCTGTATTAAGATTAGAAAAGTGTATCGAAACAAATCGTCCTCATCTTAATATTTATTCGTCTCTTTATGCTTGTACCGACAAGTATTTACTGAAAGGGCGGTTTTAATTAACTGTATTGGTTTTGGCATGATAATTGAGGCAAGGCTATTGTAAACACTTAGAACCGATTTACAATAGTAAGCATCTCTAACCCAATCATGTTGTAAAACCATGACAACGTTAAAAAAACACAATCATTTCTGGCTATTTATTTTATTGTTGAGTGTAGCCATTGAAAGCAGCGCCCAGAATAATAATTGTGTGACTCTGTGTCCTGTTATCACTGCAAAAAAGATAAAATACACGCCCCCTCCCCCTGACACCACCACGCCAGTTCCCCAAGAAAAAGTCCAAAAAAGCTTTCGCGAGTTTGATGATTATCTTAATGAAAATAGCAGTAATTATGACAACAATTTACTAGCTTATGTATCGAATGATACTATGTATTATAAATATGAACGAGGACAATATTCGGCAGATGAAGCACTTCCAATCGCCTCAGCTACTAAATGGCTCACTGCAGCAGTTATTATGAGTTTAGTGGATGCAAACAAACTAAGTCTGACCGATAATGTAGGCCAGTATATACCCTCATTTAACGATCATGGCAAAGGCAATATAACTATCAAACAAATTTTTTCCCATACATCTGGTATTCAGGTGGATACTCGCTTTGACCAACGAGACGAAATATCCTTACAAGCAGCTATAGATTCAATTGCGATTTATACAGATCTGTTATTTAGTCCTGGCACGCAAGCTCGATACGGAAGTAGTGCTTACAAAATTGCAGCTCGAATTGCCGAAATTGTAGAAGGAAAACCGTGGGAACAAATCTTCCAAGAAAGGATTGCCACCAAATGTGAGATGATTAATACCTCCTATGGTACTACTCCCAACCCTCATGCTGGTGCTGGCGTAAGGGGAAGCATGAATGACTACATTAAGTTTCTATCAATGATACATGGCTTTGGAAAATACAAAAATGTAAGAGTACTTAGCGAAGCAGCTGTCAAAACTATGGAGCTAGATCAATCAAACGGTATTGACACTTTCTATGGGCTAGGTGTATGGCGGTATGATATTTTAAATAATATTGCGAGAGAGGTAAGTAGCCCTAGCGCAATGGGGGTTCACCCTTGGGTAAATAGAGAAAAAGGCTATTTTGGAATAATATTTACACAGGCGGGTTTTGATAAAACAATCAATTATAATCTTACGTTTAGAGGTATTGTAAAATCTAAGTTATAGCTAAAAAATGTTATCTATTGGAAAAAAATAGCCAGTAGATAACATTTTTACCCTGTAATGTGTACATGATTTTGAAAATTGGTACATGTTAAGTTTATTTGAAACTTAGTGTATACTTTTTTCCATGCCTGAACTTAACAATACCTTACTCGAAAAAGACTCTACCAGTCGACAATTTGGATTAGATTTAATGAGAGCCTGTTCCATTATAATGGTGTTCTTGTCTCATTCAATTGATCTCAATCCCTTAAAACAACAATTCCCTTATTTTGCTTGGATGGGGTTTGGAGTGGAGGCCTTTTTTACTTTAAGTGGCTTTCTGATAGGACGTATTATATTAAATACTTTATTTTCTCCAGCAGTTTCTTGGTCGGCAATTTGTTTTTTTTGGATAAATAGATGGCTAAGAACTTTACCTGCTTATTTTGCTTCCCTTCTCATATATTTTATTTTCACTCCTCATTTTGGTTTAAAAGCACTGACATACCTATTCTTTTGCCAAAATATAATTACCCCAGTCCCCTATTTTTTCCCTCATTCTTGGAGCTTAGCGGTTGAAGAATGGTTCTATCTAACCTTCCCTTTGGTATTATTTGCTATTCATAAAATTGTGCCTAAGTTAACCAAAGGTAGAGTATTTTGGGCAGGTATACTGGTTTTTATAATATTTGGATTAGTCTCAAAATTTGCTCTTTATTATTCATATCAAACGCCACTTTTAGCAAACCTTATCCAAAAAGGCTGGGTCTTTCCTAGCTGGAAAATATTTCTGAATCATGCTGGCGACTGGGATACCATGCGCAAAATCGTTCCGTTTAGAATTGACGCAATTGCTTATGGCTGTATCATAGCGTTATTATTCAGTCTAAAGCAAAGTATCTCTACCAAGCAAGCGAAGTACTTATTTGGGTTAGGAGTCATATGTCTAGGTCTAAGCTATTTTATATTTGCTATGGAAGTCATCAATATCCACTCAAACTATCTTACTGATATATTTCTTCTTCCTCTCTTTAGCATCTCTTTCGCGCTAATGATACCTCTCGCAGCTTTAATCCCTCCCCCCCAAAATAAAACCCTCCTCAAAGTAGTTACTAATATAAGTTTGACTTCATATTCATTCTATCTTATCCATTTTTTAATCATTGAGCTTTTTTTGTATATCCAAAAAAAATACCTTTACATAAGTGGAATTCAATTTATGCTGTTAGTGGGCTGTTACATCTCAATCTATGCGGTCTCCTTTGTGATGTACAATTATATTGAAATCCCTTTTTTAAGGTATAGAAGTCAGCTTAGGAAAACAAGACAAAATAATGTAACATGAAACAAGTGTTTTTAATATTTATCCTACTAGCAGGAATGTGGGGATGTGGGATATTTGATTATCCAGAATCTACTCCAATTAGTGAACTTCCTCCTTCAAGGATTGATGATCCGTTAAAAGAAAACCCTACTAAGCCTGATACTAGTATAATAATTCCTAAAGATCCTACCGATACGGGTTCTAAAGATACCATCAAAGTCCCTCCTACTAAACCTGATACGACAAAAAAACCAGACAACCCTACCCCCCCTCCAACCCTTTACCAAAAGCTCGATAATTTTATTAGAAACAATAGTTCTAACTATGACAACAACATCATGGTCTTCATTCATAATGGGGACTCTTTAGTATATTCTTACAAGCAAGGTATATATTCGGAAGACAATGCACTTCGGATAGCATCCTCATCAAAATGGCTTACTGCCGCTGTTATAATGAGTCTAGTTGATGAAAAGAAACTCAAGCTAGATGATAAAATAGGAGGTTATTTACCCATTTTTAGCAAATACGGAAAAGGAGACATCACTATACGGCAGCTATTTGGCCATACATCGGGCATCATTACTGACTCTCCATTCGATGAACGAGACAATATTACCCTTGAAGCTGCTGTAGACTCTATTGCCATCTATACCCAACTTTTATTCCCTCCTGGAAAAGCTGTTTTGTATGGAAGTACTGCTTATAAGATAGCCGCTCGAATTGCCGAAGTTGTCGAGGCAAAAACATGGAAGACAATTTTTGAAGAAAGAATCGCAAATAAATGCGAAATGAAAAATGTAGTGTTTAATCCCAATGCCCCCATGAATCCCCATGCTGGTGCTGGCGCCGTTTGCTCTTTGAATGAATATGTGAAATTTTTAGCCATGATTCATGCTAAAGGCGTATACAAAGGCACTAGAGTGTTGTCAGAGGCATCTATAAATGAAATGGAAAAAGACCAAACAGGCTCAATGAATCGATTGTATGGTTTAGGCCTTTGGCGTTATAATTATAGCTCTGGCACGGCGATAGAGGTGAGTAGCCCTAGTGCGCTGGGGGTTCATCCCTGGGTAAATAGAAACAAGGGATATTTTGGAATCATTTTTACCCAAGCTGGCTTTGATAAAACCTACCAATCTAACCTAGCCTTTAGAGAATTAGTCCAAAATAATCTATAATAAACTGCTTTTGCTTTCTTAGTGAATTAGCTAACATTATGAAATAGCAAGCTGTTTTTAATATGTTTTTTATTACTTCTAAAATAAAGGCACTATCTTTGTCGTCTTTTTCTAATATCAATTTACCCCATTTACGTAAATACATCATGGTCGATTTCATCAAGTTATATCTTGGTACAACGCGTCGTTTGGCATATACCTTTACTACAAGCTTCTTCAATCCTACCGAAAGAAAACGATTAATGGACTTGTATAATGTCTATAATCACCAGGATCCTCATGCTTTTCCAATCGACCCCTATATCATTCCTAAAACGGACGTATTAGAAATCAATGGCAACGACAAAGCCATTTATGAAGGCGTCGATGAATGTGGTTTTGGACATATCACTGAGTTTGAACTGAAAGTTATTTGCCAAATTATTCAAAAGTATCAACCTCAAAGGATTTTTGAAATTGGAACTTTTGAGGGGCGTACTACCCTAAACATAGCTCTTAACGCTCCCAACGCTCAAATTTTCACTTTGGATCTCCCGGCCGCAGACCTTGGCAATACCAAAATGCAAATCGAAAAAACGGAAGAGGCCTATGTAAAGAAAACCCAATCTGGAGGGCGTTTCTTAAATCATCCTGCCAAAAAAAATATCCAACAATTGTTTGGAGACTCGGCTACTTTTGATTTTTCACCCTATTACAATTCCATCGATTTGATGTTTGTGGATGGCTCTCATGCCTATGAATATGTACTTAGTGATACAGATCGCGCCCTTAAACTCGTCAAAAAAGGCGGAATCATCTTATGGCACGATTACACTAACTGGGAGGGAGTCCGGGATGCACTTAATGAATTCTATAAAAATGACCCTTTATTTAAAGGAGTTAAACACATAGGTGGTACAAGCATTGTAATGCTGCAGGTATAAGACTCTCTAACGGGGCCGTACCCGAAAACGTAAAACGGCCCATAATACTAAGTATAGTATTCCTAGCAATAATCCAAACTCAAAGCTTAAAATCAACGCTGTTCTGTCAGTCAAACTCTGTAAGATAGCGTTGAAAAGCTCTTGAGGATTGTGAAGAATATCCCAACTATTCCACCTTCTGATTCGACCTAGGTAAATTCCAAAGCCAGCTAATGGCAAACTTACCAACAAAAGTGCATTGCCAATATTTTTATTATAAGTCTTTTGCCAAGACCGGTGCATCCAATACAATGATACTAGTCCATTGAAAAGACTTACTTCGGCATAGAAAAATAGCATAATCATGTCGTGGTAGGTAAGGTCGCTGCCCATATCTACCGAAAGATGCACCAAATCGGTAATCATATAAGGTGCATTTGGAAAAAACAGTACCCATACCACACTCCACACTCCTACCCATAAGGGCAATGCTCCAAATCTTTTGACAGAAACATCTACCACAAAAGCTACCAAAAGGGGCATCCAACTTAAAAAAAGATTCCAGTCCAACGAAAAATCTACCGCTTCTTTGAATTGAATCCTAATCATGTGGTACGTGAGAGCTACCATACTCATCAATAACAGTAGGAGTAATGGATAAAGTCCTTCTAACGTAATAATAGGTGGCTCAGCGATACTGAGATGGTATTTCCACAATCGATCAATTAAACGTTTGAGCAAAATATAAATGTTTTGGTTGTATAAAGAACGCCCAAAATCCATCCTGATTTTAACAATACAACTAAAAAGTTTGTGTAATCATCCAAAATCCTAGGATAAATCTAATATTTTCTTTTTAAGAGAACAAACCAAGTTTTCCTCCTTCTTATTTTCCTTTTTTCTGCTTGAGAAGAAGCTAAGCCTTGCAAGTATTTAGAAACTGTACCTAGGCTAAAACCTAAAAAATCCTATTTCCATTCAGTTATTTTCTGTAATTTGGCACGGAAAATAAAAATCTCACCAACTCACCCAAAATACCTATATGAATATTCACGAATATCAAGGTAAAGAAATACTCAAAAAGTACGGTGTGCGTGTGCAAGACGGCATCGTAGTAGATACTCCAGAACGGGCTGTTGAAGCATATCGTAGCATCGCCGAACGTACTGGTTCAAAGTTCGTTGTTGTGAAATCTCAAATTCACGCGGGTGGACGTGGTAAAGGAAAAATCCAAGGTTTAGAACAACGTGGTGTACAAGTAGCTAAATCGCCCGACCAAGTACGCGAAATTGCCACAAACCTCTTAGGACATATTCTAGTAACACACCAAACTGGCCCTGAGGGCAAGCGTGTAAACAAAATTTTCTTGGCCGAAGACGCTTATTATCCTGGCGCTTCTGATCCTAAAGAGTATTATATTTCTATTTTGCTTGACCGTGCCAAAGGATGCCCCGTAATCATGGCAAGTACTGAAGGTGGTATGGACATTGAAGAAGTAGCAGAACATACTCCCGAAAAAATCATCAAAGAATGGGTAGACCCTCGCGTAGGCCTTCAGCCTTTCCAAGCTCGTAAAATCGCTTTTGCGTTTGGTTTGTCAGGCAATGCCTTCAAAGAAATGGTCAAGTTTGTCTCGGCTCTTTATACTGCATATTGGGAGTCTGATGCGGCGATGTTTGAAATCAACCCCGTACTCAAAACTTCTGATGACAAAATCATGGCCATTGATGCCAAAGTTAATTTGGACGATAATGCCCTGATTCGCCATGCAGACCTTGCCAATATGCGTGATACTAATGAGGAAGATCCTCTTGAAGTAGAAGCAGGCGAAAACAACCTCAACTACGTTAAGCTTGACGGTAATGTAGGTTGTATGGTCAATGGCGCTGGCTTGGCCATGGGTACAATGGATTTAATCAAGCTTTCGGGCGGTGAGCCTGCCAACTTCCTTGATGTAGGAGGTGGAGCAAATGCCAAAACAGTGGAAGCGGGTTTCCGTATTATCTTAAAAGACCCTAACGTTAAAGCGATTCTTATCAATATCTTCGGTGGAATTGTGCGGTGTGACCGCGTAGCAACGGGGGTTGTGGAGGCTTACAAAGCCATTGGCGATATTCCGGTACCAATCATTGTGCGCTTGCAAGGTACCAACGCCGAAGAAGGAGCACGTATCATCAATGAATCTGGCTTGAAAGTTTACTCTGCTATCGAGTTTAAAGAAGCTGCTGCTAAAGTAACCGAAGTGTTGAAATCTTTGGGATTATAGTAATATCTTTTAAAATAAAAAAGCAACTGATAGCTCTCTCTGTCAGTTGCTTTTTTATTTACCTCATAAGCCATACTTTCCCGCGCCATTCATACTGATGAGAAGGCGTTTTTATCATATAACTATATACTCCAACAGGAAGAGGCTTATCTTGAAATGTACCATCAAAAGGCAGTTGAGTATCTCCTTTACCAAAAAATACCACTTCTCCCCATCTATTAAGCACCATCACTTCTATCTCTGGATATTGATCTAATCCTTTTAATATCCACAAGTCATTTTGCCCGTCACCATTGGGAGTAAATACGTCTGGAATATACAAGGGCCCTAATACCTCAATCAGTACGCTATCCTCAGCCAAGCAGCCTACTGGTCCAATAGCTTTTAAATGATACATTGTAGTAGTTTCAGGGCTGAAAATAGGAGACAAACTCATCGCATTTTCGATACCTGATGAGGGCGTCCATTGATAGGTATATCCTTCTCCTAAATCAATATCAATCTTTAATTTTGCACCTCTTATCAAACTACGCTTTTCACCCAGCTCTACTTTGGCCGGTGCCACCACTGCTACGGTCTGTTCTGCTTGTCCATTCAAACACTCTACTGGACCGTTTAAGGCGTACACAATAGTATGCATTCCTTTTCCAGCTTTAATAGGATCAAATACCCCATCTACCACGCCTCTTCCCGAAAATGTCCCTCCTTCAGGACTCCCCCTCAATTTGACAGGCTTCATTATCTCACTACAAAAGGGGGGAATGGAATCCATCTTGACGATCATTTTATCTACCATTGAGACTTCAAATACGCTAGAAACAGCAGTACAGCGATTGGTATCTCTGACTGCCACTGTGTATTTCCCCGCTTGAGTTGCCACAACTTGGGCTTGTGTTTGTCCTTGTAGTAGCTGTCCATTTAGCAGCCATTCAAAAGCTTTCAAATCCTTACCTTTTGCTTTGAGCAAGAGCGAAGCCCCCGGACAAAGCTCTTTGCCGCTAGCCTCTATTTCCACTACAGGTTCTTCATATTGAATCACTTTTACATCCTCCGAGTCGGTGGTGCAATTGTTAGGAGCAGTTACTTTTACCTTATAAACTCCTGGTTGTGTAGCTATTAGTGAATCTTTAATACCATTGATAGGCTGTCCATTAAGGTACCACTGATAGATATATGTCCGCCCATGAGTAGCGTTTAGAGTGACTTTACTCCCTTTACAAAACCCTGCTCTTGCAGCTTTCAAATCTGCTTTGGGAGGAGTATTTGTGATTACAATAGAAGAAGACGAAAGATAACCACAACCGTGGGGATCAGTTATTTTCAAGCTATAATTTCCCGTCTCCACTGCTTCCAAAGTATTGGAAGTAGCACTTAGGACAGGTCGATTTTCAAAAAGCCATTGGTAAAAAAAGGCTCCATCTCCACTTACAGCTGCACTTAATTTGACCGTTCCACCTTGGCAAGGATTGCCTGTCAGATTTCCCTCTGAAATACTAATATTAGGTTTAGGAAAAAGAGCAAGCTCAACTCCGAGCGTAACTACCATTTCGGGGCAATAAAGAGGTGTCGAAACCAAGCATTTATAATTTCCAATTCGATTATTTGTAACTATCAAAATCGAATCTTTAGCGTTTGGAATCAAAACATCGTTGAGAGTCCATTGAAATGTACTGTTTGCTAAAAAACCACTTGCATTGAGCTGCACAGTACTATCATAGCATATAGTGGTTTGAAGCCTTTTTTGAGGTTGCCCTACTTTAGAAACAAAAGTAATGGGCTTGCTTACATTGGTATTGCATACTCTTGTAGTTTCATGAGCTATTTTGGCAGCTGCTTTAGCTGATAAAATAAAGTAGAGTACCCAGTAAAAACCAATTAAAAGGAAGCGCCTTGACATACCAAACAAGATGAGTCTTTTGACAAAAATAACAATAAATCAAGAACTTATGTTGGGACTAAAATAGACTTCCTTACAACAATTGTCAAAAAGTGGAATTATTCAAAAATCTTCGTGGTTGAGATAGTAAACAATCTTCTATCATTTTATGTCAAAACCCCGCCTCATTTTAGACCAAGACGATGTATTAGCTGCTACGCACGACAAACTCGCCGATATTGTTTTCAACGAGTTTGAAACTGGTCTTTCACGCGAAGCTTTTAACAAAGTAGCATTTCATCAAATCCTTTCAACTGAACTGAGCCAACGTCTTTATCATATTATCCAAGCTCCAGGTTTTTTTAGCGATATTCCGCTCATCCCCAATGCCCGCGAAGCTGTGCTTGAGTTGAGCAAGAAATATGAAATTTTTGTAGCTACTGCCGCCCTAGAGTTTCCCAATTCTTTCCGCGAAAAGTATGATTGGCTACGCCAATATTTCGATTTTATTCCTTGGACCCACATTGTATTTTGTGGCGACAAAAGTGTTTTGTCTGGAGACTACCTTATCGACGATATGCCCCGCAACTTAAAAACCTTTAAAGGAAAGGGTTTACTTTTTAACGCTGCTCATAATCTCGAAGAAACAGCCTACCAACGTGTCATGAATTGGGAAGAAATCTTGCAACTTTTGGGTTGAGATTGATTGACTACAAAACAAAAGCCCGACGCGAATGCGTCGGGCTTTTGTTTTGTACCTTGATATTTATTGCTAAAACAAATGCGTAGGTGAAGCTTCTTTTGGTTTAGGCACTTCCACCCCTACCTTCGATTCTTTCATTTTGATGATTTTGGTCCAACTCAAAAACTTAATCACTGGGTAAGTAGGATCAAACTCAAACCATTTAGTACCAAAATTGACACGATTTGGAAGTTTATGATGGTTGTTTTGAAACAACTCTCCCATCATCAATAAGTCAAAAACAAGGGAATTTTTTGATTCGTCTTTGTTATCAAAATTTTGGTAACCGTATTTATGACCACTCCAATTGACGATAGCCCCATGCACGGGTCCCATTAAATAATGAATAGGCAACAACAAGAAAAATGCCCAATGCATATCTAAATAAATGAAGGCAAAAACATAAAACAACGAGTATAAAATCCCCCATCCTAAACGTGAAATCCACGAATCGCCTAGTTTTTCGAGTTTTTCCCAATAAGGATAATCACGCTCAAAACGAGCTTCTACTTTGACTTTACGATTCAAAACTGCGTTATAAAGATCTTTTGTTTTCCACATCATCGTAAATACATTTTCGGTATGATGAGGAGAGTGAGGGTCTTTATCGGTATCGCTAAAAGCGTGGTGCATACGGTGCAAGATAGCATACGCACGAGGGCTTAGGTAAGAAGACCCTTGCGAAATGTAAGTAAGGGCGTAGAAAAACTTCTCCCAAAACTTATTCATCGTAAACATCTTATGGGCAGAATAGCGATGCAAAAAAAACGTCTGACAAAATAAAGAAAGATACCAGTGCCCAAAAAAAGCGGCCAAAACTACGTACATGTAATGAAGTAGGTTATTTTTAATGATTTTAAACTTGTACAAAACTAAGGAAACCTTTTGGTAGAAACAACCTTTTTGAGGCGAAATTTCGCTTCCTTGCGTTTTGGGTTTGAATCAAATCAATAGGGTAATTAATTTATTGATTTACAGTAAGTGCATATTGTACCAAATTGGCGCCCATTCGCAAAGCCTGCTGACGTAGTTCTTCAGGGTCGTTGTATACACTCTGATCTTCCCACCCATTTCCTAAATCACACTCATAACTATAAAAACAAACTAACCTTCCTTCCCAAAACAATCCAAAGCCCTGTGGAGACTTAGAATCATGCTCATGTACTTTTGGGAGCCCATTAGGAAATTGAAATTTTTGGTGATATACAGGATGCGAAAAAGGTATTTCCACAAACTCTAGTTCGGGAAATACCTTTTTCATTTCACGGCGAATATATTTATCTAAGCCATAATTATCATCTAAATGCAGAAATCCACCCGAAATCAGGTATTTGCGGAGGTTACGAGCTTCTGAATCCGAAAATAGTACATTTCCGTGTCCAGTAAGGTGAATAAAAGGATAGGAAAACAAATCAGGGCTACCTGGCTCTACAATATCTTCTTCAGGAAAAATATTCATTCGTAGGTTTTGATTACAAAATTTAATCAAATTAGGCATGGAAGTTTTGTTGGCATACCAATCACCTCCGCCGCCATATTTGAGTTTTGCAATTTTGTAGGCATACTGTGCATGAGCCGCCGACAATATCCCTAGGATGATAATTAAGGTGGATAAAATTGATTTTTTGAGATTCATTGTAGCCTTTGTCTGAGGGTTTCAAACCGTTTCACTAACTTAACGCAAACTAATCTAATACGCAAGTTTGTGCAACAATTACAACGAATCTCTATCAAATTTAGTACCACTTATCCATTTTGATAAAAGAAGAAAAAACGGAAGTGATTGCTCGGTTTTTTTTCAATACCCGTCGTTTGCGGCGTGATACAGGCAACTGTACTCCGTTGCGCAATTCGACAAATTCGGGCGTCATTTCAACAATAAAGTTTTTGTTTACTAAAAATGACTTATGAATTCTGATAAAATCGGAGCCTTCCAATACGCCATTGAAGTGCTTGAGGGTTTTTGCTTCCAAATAAGCCTTTCCATCTTTGGTAAAAAAACGCGTGTAGTTTACTTCAGATTGCAGATACATGATGTTTTGGGTATCCATCATTCTGACAATCCCTCCTACGTGTAAACAGAGGCGATGAACTGATTTTTTTTCTACAAGTGGTAAAGGCAAGAGTTGTGGCTGTAACATAACGGGAGAGTATTAGATTGTTTTTGATGCTTCAAAGGTGATACATCTCTCCCCCTCAAATCAAATAAGAAGTAGTGAATCGTGTTATTAAGCAAGTGAACCGTGGCGAATTTATTCTTGAAGCGTATTAGAGATTGACATGGTGTAATACCTGACAAGCAGCCAAAGCTGCCGTTTCGGTGCGTAAACGGGTATTTCCTAGTGTCGCCATCCTAAATCCATGTATTTGGGCTAGTTCAATTTCAGAAGCTGTAAAATCGCCTTCGGGTCCAATCAATACAGTATAGCGCTCCCCGGAGGTAGCCGCTTTGAGTAAGTGAAGAGGGACTTCGTTTTCGGGTAAATGAGCTATCCATTTTTGAGTATTGGTATCGGATTGCCTCACAATCCATTTCTCAAAATCTCCTACTTCTACTATCTCCGGTAGATACGCTTGCAAAGATTGCTTCATCGCAGATACAGCTATTTTATGGATACGTTCCAATTTTAGCGTCTTTCGTTCGGAGTGTTTGGTATAAAAAAACGATATTTTATCAATACCTATCTCCGTGGCTTTTTCCACAAACCACTCAATACGATCTATATTTTTGGTGGGGGCAAGTGCTATTTCAATATGGTATTTTCGTGGTGGTTGGAGTATTTGATTTGTAACGTTAAGAATACAATTTTTAGGAGTACTTGATTGAACCACGGCTTCGTACCAGCTTCCTTTACCGTCTGTGACTTGTACGCTTTCTCCCTGACGCAGCCTTAATACTTTGGCCGCATGAAAGGCTTCGTCGTCGGTGAGGGCAGTGATTTCGGAGAAGTTGGGTTGATAAAACAAATGCATATAAAACACTATAATTGGGGAAATGATATAATCTTAGCAACGATTTGCTTGAAACTATTAAACTTTATTCTCAAACTTTATTTTAGGATTTTTCAAACACTTCATGGCTTGAGTAAGTCCTGCCAATGTGAGGGGAAACATCCGATTGTCGGTCCATTCACGAATGATACTAATGCTATGGGTGTATTGCCAATAATCTGCCACTGTGACAGGATTGAGCCATACCAAATGCGGATATTGCTCTTTGAAGCGATTAAGCCACACGATTCCTGCTTCTTCATTGTAGTGCTCTACACTACCTTTGGCATGAGTAATTTCATACGAAGCCATAGAAGCATCCCCCACAAAAATCACTTTATAATCTTTGTTGTATTTATGTAATACCTCCAAAGTAGGCACTCTCGTACTACGACGGGTATTGTCACGCCATAAAGTTTCATAAACACAATTATGAAAATAATAATGCTCAAGATGTTTGAATTGGTACTTTGCTGCCGAAAACAACTCTGAACACAATTCGATATGGTCATCCATAGACCCACCCACATCCAATAGCAACAATACTTTAACGTTGTTTTTACGAGAAGGGTGGAGGTGTATATCCAAGATGCCGCCATTTCGGCTTGTACCTTCGATAGTGGCATCCATGTCAAGTTCTTCTTCTCTTCCTTCACGGGTCAAGATACGAAGGCGACGTAAGGCCATTTTTATGTTGCGGGTATTGAGTTCTACCTCTTCGTCGTAGTTTTTATACTCCCTATTTTCCCAAACCTTAGCCGCCGTTCGGTTGCCAGAAGAAGGGCCTTTTAGTCGAAATCCCTCAGGATTGTATCCATTGAAACCAAAAGGCGAAGTACCGCCCGTACCTATCCAAGTATTACCACCATCGTGTCGTTCGTTTTGGTTTTGGAGCAATTCTTGAAACCTTTCAAATAGCTTGTCTAATCCTCCCATACGCTCAATTAGAGCCTTTTCTTCTTCTGTGAGCTCACGCATTAGCGCATTTTCAAACCATTCGGGTGGAAGATTGGTATCAAGTATTTTGGTTTGTACCGACTGCGCATTTTTGAAATATTCCGTAAAAAGTCGGTCAAACAAATCATAGTGCATTTCATTTTTGATGAGGGCTGTTCGGCTGAAATAATAAAACTCTTCCACACTCATATCGACAATTTGTTTTTTCAAACCTTCCAACAACACGAGATATTCGCCTACCGAGACAGGTAGGGCGTGTTTTTTGAGCAACAAAAAGAAATCAAGAAACATAGCTTAGTGAAAGTTAGTAAGGTTTAAACCCTTTGGCTCGGAGAGCAGCATACAAGTCATGGTCTTGTTCGTTTTTCAATAAAGCTCCTAAAAACGGTGGCACTTCAGGCATCGTCTCCAAATCTTTGAGATCGTCGGAAGATACTTTAGCCCATACAAGGAGTTTTATCCAGTCAATAAGCTCACTAGTAGAAGGCTTTTTCTTGAGGGCTTTGACTTCTCTTACGGCAAAAAATGCTTTTAAAGCACGTTCCAGCAGTTCTTTGTCAAGCTCAGGATAATGCACCTCCACAATCTGCTGCATGGTGGTTCGGTCAGGAAAACGGATAAAATGAAAAAAACATCTTCTCAAAAATGCGTCAGGAAGCTCCTTTTCATTGTTGGAAGTAATAATCACGATAGGTCGCTGCTTGGCAGAAATAGTTCGGTTGAGTTCATAACAAAAAAACTCCATGCGGTCGAGTTCTTGGAGCAAATCATTCGGAAATTCTATGTCAGCTTTATCAATTTCGTCAATCAGCAACACCACCTGCTCCTCAGACTCAAAAGCCTCCCATAGTTTTCCTTTTTTGATGTAGTTTTCGACCTCATATACTCGTTTATCACCTAGCTGTGAGTCTCGTAAACGTGATACAGCATCATATTCATACAAGCCCTGATGCGCCGTAGTGGTAGATTTGACATGCCACGTAATGAGCCGTTTACCCAAAGCTTTTGATACTTCATAAGCCAACATGGTTTTGCCAGTCCCTGGCTCGCCTTTGATTAGTAGGGGTTTTTGTAAACTTACTGAGGCATTGACCGCCACGGCCAACTCGCGCGTAGCAACGTATTTTTCGGTACCTTCAAAAGAGGGAGTCATAAACTATCATTCTTTATACAGTCGCAAATTAAGCTTTTTAGGCGTATCATTTTTTCTTTTTGAGTAAAAACAAGAAACCACAAGAGGTATAAAAAACCGTTCCAATACTTATTATAATAAGTTTAGCAAAACATCAACCAGAATGTATCTCAACCTCGACGCTCAAAAAAATAATACTTATGATGCCATTGTCATTGGCTCCGGAATCAGTGGTGGATGGGCCGCTAAAGAACTGACAGAAAAAGGTTTGCGAACCCTCGTGCTAGAGCGTAGCCGTGACGTAAAACACGTGACCGATTATCCCACTACGATGTCAGCGCCTTGGGAAATGGCTCATCGCGGGCGGCTTCCGCTCGAAATCGCCGAGCGGGTGCCTATCCAACGCAAAACCGGCCCCGCCGCCAATGAATATAGTAATCACTTCTTTGTAAAAGACGATGAGCATCCTTATACCCAAGTCAAACCTTTTGACTGGACAAGAGGCTATCAAGTTGGGGGCAAATCGCTCATGTGGGCGCGGTGGGTTCAGCGTTGGAATGAAGACAATTTTGAAGAAAATGCCCGCGAAGGAATTGGGGTTGATTGGCCTATTAGGTATAAAGACATGGCCCCTTGGTATAGCTATGTTGAAAAATTTATCGGAGTAGCAGGCAACAAAGACGGGATTAAAACCCTGCCCGACGGCGAATTCTTACCCCCTTTTGAGCTCAATTGTTTAGAAAAACATTTCCAACAAACTGTTGCCAAACATTACAACGACCGTCATTTTATTATCAGCCGAACTGCCAATCTGAGCAAGCCTTCGGCTATTCATACCGCTCTAGGGCGCTCGGCTTGTCAATCTCGCAACTGGTGTAGCCGTGGGTGCCCGTTTGGGGCGTATTTTAGCACGCAGTCTTCCACTTTGCCCGCCGCCGTCAAAACTGGCAAGCTCACACTGTTGCCTTTTTCTATCGTACATTCTATCATTTATGACGACAAAAAAGGAAAAGCTACGGGCGTCAGAGTCATTGATGCCAATACCCTTGCTATGACCGAATATTATGCCCGTATCATCTTTGTCAATGCTGGTACCCTCAACAGTACTGCTATCATGATGAACTCTGTTTCGCATCGTTTTCCAAACGGCCTAGGCAACGATAGTGGTGCCTTGGGGCACTATCTTATGGATCACAACTATCGCATCCGAGTTAGCGGCGTCTATGAAGGTCATGATTTTGATGACCAATATTACTTCGGACGACGCCCTGCGGGCTCTTATGTACCTCGTTTTCGCAACTTAGGCAACGACCGCCAAAAAGATTTTGTACGGGGCTATGCCTATGCCTGCGGTGCAGGAAGGCAAGGCTGGGAACGTGGCTCCGGAAATTTGGAGTTTGGTAGCGAATTTAAAGAAAGCATGACCCGCCCTGGCCGTTGGACTTTCAGCATGACAGGCATGGGGGAAATGCTCCCGCATATCGACAACAAAATAGAACTCGACCACGACAAAAAAGATAAATGGGGCTTACCTACCCTCAAAATTGACTGTCGGTGGAATGAGAATGAAGACAAAATGGTATTGGATGCAATCGAACAGGCGCAAGAAATGATGCATCATGCAGGTATTAAAGTAACCGCCGCTTTCGACAATCACCAAGCACCCGGACTTGCTATCCATGAAATGGGCACCGCTCGAATGGGGCGCGATTCAAAGACCTCCGTACTAAATGGCTTCAATCAAGTACACGCTTGCAAAAATGTGTTTGTGTCTGACGGTGCTTGCATGGCTTCTTCGGCTTGTCAAAATCCTTCCCTAACTTATATGGCTTTGACGGCACGAGCCGCCGATTATGCGGTCAAAGAAATGAAAAAACAAAATCTCTAATTTATTGAATTAAAAAACTTTCACCCATTCAATGCTGGGTTTTTAGAGCTTGGGTATGACTGAACGACAATTTTTCGGACAAAGGTGCTTGCTGAGGAAGGGCCTCAAAACGATAGCCTTTTCCTGATAAATCCTCTAGCATCCGAGGCAACACATAGCTCATGTTTCGCCATGCTTTGAGGCTATCATGCAGCACTACAATCGACCCTGGGCTAGTATAGCGCAGGGTTTTTTCTAAGCAACGATCTGGACTAAGGTATTTCTCGAAATCGCCCGTAAGTACTTCCCACATTACAATGTGATGGTCTTCCAAAAGAGGCTTGGCTTGACTCAGTTTGATGCGCCCATAAGGAGGTCTAAACAAGTTGGTCTCCACAGGTAGTATATCATTACATCTACCTACATTTTCCCAGTACATGGTATCATTGGTTTTCCAACCATTAAGATGATTGAAAGTATGATTACCAATACTGTGCCCTTGGGCTACGAGTTTTGCAAAAATATCAGGGTGCTTACATACGTTATCACCAATACAAAAAAAAGTTGCTTTTGCTTGGTATTTAGCGAGTTGCTCTAGCACCCACTCTGTTACGTCTGGAATAGGGCCATCATCAAACGTAAGGTATACCACTTTCTCTTGAGTCGGAATATTCCACACAAAAGGCGCATAGATAGCCTTTAGTAAAAGAGGAGACTTATGTACAAACAATGGGATCATGAGCTGTTTTTTAGGGAGATTGGTATCTTATTTTATTTCAATTTTCGACCTTTCCATTCATATCCTTTTCGTTGGGAAACTATTCCAAACAATAGTACATACATTGGATAAAAAAGTTGCACTAAAGGAATACAAGGAATCAACCTATTTTTTTTCAAAAATCTGATAATCAAACTTAAAAACAAAAATTCTGGCAAAAATTTAACAATTAAAATTGTATTAATTAGCTTATCCTGAAAATTATCAATTAATGTAGAAGTTAATATTAGTAATGTAAAAGTATTTACTAAAAATACAAAAACGGCCACTATCATGGTAGCCACTCTTTTATTAACAGCCCACTTGCTACCCCAGCGGATACGTTGTTGATAAAACGCTTTCCAGCTTTCTTGAGGTTGGGTACGCACAATTGCAGTCTGATTTTTAAGGAAATAGACGCCTCCACCATAAAATTGATTGATTTTTTGTAACAAAAACTCATCATCTCCTGACGCAATTTGATCTACACCACTATATCCTCCTACCGCCTCAAAGGCTTTTCTTTCATAGGCCAGATTTGCTCCATTACACATCGTAGGATACCCCGCTTCAAGCAAACAGGCCCCTGTCCCTATCAGACTCGAAAATTCGATAGTCTGAAAACAGTGAAAGCTATTTTTTTCGTCCACAAATGTTACCGGCCCACTGATAAAATGTGCTTGAGTTTCCAAATACGTTTTTGCATAGGTCTCTAGCCATCTCTCTCCTACCCTACAATCACCATCAGTTGTAACAATAAGCTGCCCCGTTGCTATCGCCAAGCCTTCCGTTATTGCTCTTTTTTTGGGCGCGTTCACAGGCTTATCTATAAGCTTGATAAGTTTTAAATCCAAGTCATTTTTTACCCCAAAATCTTCCACAATTTCGGCGGTACGATCCGTAGAAGCATCATCTACAACGATGACCTCAAAATATTTTTTGGGCAAATATTGTACTTGTAAATCACTTAATAATACGTGTATGTTGGCGGCTTCGTTGCGAACTGGAATAATAACCGACAATTTAAAATCAAGAGGTAAAATATACTCTTTGCTTGACGACTGCACCCTGATACGATTCCACATAATGCAAAGCCATATACAGGCCACCGCATATACCAACACCGCCACTCCCCCGACAAATATCATCTCTTTTTACAGTTATGGTTTGAAATCATTGCCCCACCATTTCAATTTCATTACCCAAACTATCCCTAGCAATACGGGTAGTAGGATGTTGACAAACCACAGCGTCAATGTCACCGCTACAATTTGACTGGGAGCTACCTCATAAAAACTAAAAAAATACAAAGAAGAGGCCTCTCTAATCCCCAAATCACCTAGAAAGTTGAGAGCCGGAATCAATGTTTTTGCAAAAAACACTAAAAAAATATTTGATATAGCTGCTCCTAAAGGCAACGTAACTTTGAACACCTGAAGCAGTAAGAAAAATTGGAGCGTAAATACTCCATACCTAATTACTGCCCACCGCCAAGCCGCCACGATTTCGCCAATACTATACTGCGAGATAATCTCTACATAAGGTGCTACCCAGCGAAACCACCGAAATTTTTTGAGATAAAACTCCGCCTCTTTCCGTTTGATAATCAACCAAATCCCTGCCACGATTGTTGACACCAATGCCCCTAAAAGGAGCCATGCTGCACTGTTTTGAAAGGCCGGCACATATACTATTAAGTACCCTATACCCAGCGTTCCAAATATCAGTGAAACATAAAACTGAAGCCCATTGGCCAACAATGCAGCCCCTACACCCGAAAGCCGTTGGTGGCTTTGAAGCGAAAGCACTCTGCCCGCAGCATCTCCTACGTTGTTTGGAAGTAAAAACCCCAAAGCTAGTCCAGCCAATACCCCCTTTAATGATTCAAAAAAATTGATTTTTTCTACTTTTTGCGCCAACAACTGCCATTTTCTACTCTCACATGCCCAATTGACAGGAGTCAACAAACCCACTATTACCAATTCTACCCAATGCTCCCGATTCAGGTTTTGACAAAGTTGCCAATACACATCTTCTAAACTTTGGCCTTTTTGTTGGATTGTCATATACAAATACCACAACATCGCCACCAAAAGCCCCCATTTAAACACCCAAGCCATTTTTTTGAGAGAAATAATCCAAGAATACCGCGAAGGGGTGTTACTTTGCATCATGCAAAAAGAAATGTCTAATCTACCGACCGAAAAAATTATCTTAGGTGTTGACCCAGGCACCCGTATTGCAGGCTACGGAGTCATTCGTGTTGTGGGGCCGCGCATCGAATTGCTTCAATACGGTGTGCTAAAACTCGACAAATATAGTAGTCATGAATTGAAACTAAAGAAAATCTTTGACAGAATCACCCAACTCATTGAAGAGTTTTTGCCCGATGAAATGGCCATTGAAGATCCTTTCTATGGAAAAAATCCCCAATCAATGCTCAAATTAGGTAGAGCACAAGGGGTGGCTATGGCAGCTGCTCTCAATCGCAGCATCCCGATTGTGGAATACTCTCCCAAAACAGTCAAAATGTCGGTAACTGGCAATGGAAATGCTTCCAAAGAACAAGTCGCTTTTATGCTTCAAAGTATTCTTAAGCTTGAGCTTCAACCCGAATACCTCGATGCCACGGATGCCGTTGCTATTGCGATTTGTCATCATTACCATGCCAACTCGCTTCCGTCGGCAGCGGCCAAGAAAAAAGGAGCTAAAAAAGGGGGATGGTCCGCCTTCGTAAGCGAAAATCCTAATCGAATAAAATAGGAACAATTGTACAGTAAGTCTATTTTTATGGGGCAATAGTGGCAAAACCTACCTCAGTTGTCATACATAGAGTTTGTAAAAAAACGCTGCTTGACTATTTTTGCAGATAAGTCCATCAACCGAACCCTTAGAAAAACTCATATAGTTGAACTTTACAGCCAAAATAACGCTTGTTTGTATTTTTGTTTTCGTCTCCTTAGCGTCTTTTTCCCAAGAAGTACACATCAAAGTACTTCAACAAGGAAAAACGTTTAAGGATTCTTCTTATTATGACATCATTCCGGTGGGCAATCAGTACTGGATTGGGGGCAAATACGGCACCTTAAAGTCTAGTGATGCGCTAGGAAATCTTTCTGATATTCCCTACCCCAATCAATTCGTGGACATTTACAAAATAGATCGATTTGACAATCAAAATTTAATCGCTTGCGCCGACAAAGGAATCATTTACAAACACAATCTCTCTTCAAAGCATTGGGAAGTAATCAAGGTAAAAGGCTACGAAAAGGCTTGTTTTTATAACATGGCAGTTATCAATGATTCAACGGCCTTTGTATGCGGAGGCAATTCGGCAATTGCTCATTCCCAAAAAACCATTCCGCTGGGGTTTATTTTAAAGACAATTGACCGTGGCAAAACTTGGCAAAAAGTATACAGTAATGCCTTTAAAATGGTATGGTGCGTCAAAGTCAACCCCTACAATCAAAAAGTGTATGCCCTCATGTATACTCCAAATCAAACTCATTTATACGCTTTTGAAGATGAGAAATGGAAGCGTAAAGAAAAAATTGGCAACAGTATTTTTCATGAAATACAATTTGATAATGAGAATGATTTTGTCGCTATGGGTGGTTGGATTGGCAAAAAAGGAAGAATCCACTACAACACAAAGAAACATATCATTCGTCAAGCGGGTTTGGTATGGGGACGGGTTTCAAATGAGCAATATGATCTTTATACTGCCTGCAACGGCCACGTCATATTGAGCGACAAAACCGATACATTCAAAACATTTGGCGTAAAGCTCAACGATGAATTTAGCATTTACGAAGCTATTTTTACCTCCCCCAACACCGCGCTCGCCATAGGAAGTGCCCAAACTTTACTCCATATCACGATTGCAGCACCTTCAATTAGCGCCCATCAATCGCACTGATCGGCGGTTCTGCTTGAAGTAAAGAATATTTGTGCAATGCTTGCGCTACGAGTGCAGTAGTGTAAGCTTCCGAAGTAAAATAGAGGGCATTTCTTACCACTGTTCCTCCCGAAAAAAACACCCCTCCTTTCCAGTAAACGTGATTTTGTTCAAACTGCCGCTGACTCAACAAAAAAGCAAGCGATTGGTCAATATAGTGATGAGCTACCTCTAGCCCGGCTGATTTGAAATTAAGCAAGCTTAAAAGGGCATAGACTGTGGATTGAATTTTATCTCGGTGATTTACTTTCTTCCGACTTACGTAGCTTCCATTTTTTTGCTGCGATTTTAGCAGATGTTGAAGCATAACATGAGCGGTATTCTTAAGGGCGGTATCACCTGCCACCAAAGCCCGCGAAACAGCATAATGAAAATGATAGTGATTAGGATAATAGTGCGCCGCTCTCCGCCAGCGTTTATGTCGCGCTTGGTGTTCTATGAATCGATGCGCCCCTTCTTTCCCTCTGCTACTTGATAGTTCTCCTTTTTTTTGTAAGTAGGTAAGTACATTCGCATTGACCACCGCATCGAGGTCGTTTGTGCCGTAAGGAATATAAGGCTGATAGGGCTTAGGATAGCAAATACTACTCTTCAAAAAGAAAATTTTGTTGTGCCCAATCGTTTTCAGGATATTCCATTTTTTAAAATCTGCTTCTTTGCCAAGCCATGTCATATAAGCTCCCGATTCAGGAATGCCATTGAAAAGATAATTGTACCAATGTCGATTTTTGCGGTTTTGATCGAGATAGCTGTCAAATTCACTGGCACCGATTAGCGTGTCTTTTGCTCCGAAAATCTGATTATGAAACCAAATAGCCAGATTTCCCGAAGCCGTATCGTCTGCATCATTTTCTACATTGGCAGCGTTGTTGATATATCTTGATTTTAGTTTGTAATGAGTCGGGCGCCTTACCAGAGGTACGGGCTCAGGTTCGGGGCCTTTTTGTAAATCACGGTTTGGGGGGAGTTTTTTCCAAAAATTAAATCTATGAGCCGTCGCATAACTCAAAATTTCAGGATAAGCGAGCAGAAGCATGGGCTTAATCTGGCCTAAAGAACTATCGGTCAGATACATCTCTGACAAGATATTGTGAATACCCGAAGTAGTAAAACTATTGGAATCTCGGTACTTGTGGCGAGTGCCAAGCAACAAAAACCGCGTGTGCATTTGCATATAAGCGGGCCACTCTCCTTTATAAACTTGGCCTTCTATAGTTTGCTGGCACTGAATCTGTTGTAAATATTTCAGCGATTTTTCTAAAGTTTGCCGGATTGTATCCGCGTTTACGACCACATGTTGGGCAGAAAGGCTTTTACTAAAAAGTAGGTTAAACAATAAAACAAAGCACCATTTAGACCCGAAAGTAAGGTTTTTTACAGGGTATTTTGGGCATTTTCTCCCCCAAAACTTTATTTTTATACATTTTATCGAAAATCTCACTTCCATAAACAATACGCCCAAAATTATCTTCGTTATTAGTCCAGCAAAATAAGCCAATTCGCCTTAAACAACAGAATCTCTGTCTCTATTTTATAAGTTTGGCAAAGTTATTGATAATGCCATTAGATAGAATTTTCATTGTATTTTAGGCATTAATCGTATTTTTGCCTTATCATTGTTCGACATTATAAGATTTCACGATTTACAAATAACGGTTAACTATTTAATCTAGATGGTCAAATTAAGTATGAAAGCGGCGACTTGTGTACTAGCAGCGGTGGTATTACTGGGCGCGTGTAAGTCTAAGCACCCTTCAAGCCTCAATCCGGGTAAGAAAAGTACGGCGACCAACGCAAACTTTGCTACCAAGGGTGGTAAAGGTAGCAAGAAAGGTAAGAAAGGAGCAGATGCTCAAGAGTCTGATGGTTTTGTGGTGATGCCTTACAAGTCACAGGTAGTAGGCCCCAACCTCGTTTTTATCGAAGGTGGACGCTTTACGATGGGAGCGCTAGAGGAAGATGTCATGAACACTCGTGACAACCGCGAGCGCACAGTCAGTGTACAGTCTTTCTACATGGATGAAACTGAGATTGCCAACTTACACTATCTAGAGTATTTGCACTATATTCAGCGTGACTCTTCGGCAGAGGTACATGCGCGTGCGCTACCGGATACAACTGTTTGGTATGATCCGTTGTCGTTCAATGATTCTTATGTTACTTATTACTTCCGCCACCCTGGTTTCAGGATGTTTCCAGTAGTAGGTGTATCGTGGGTGCAAGCCAATGACTATTCTACTTGGCGTACTAGTTTCGTCAACTCAAACTTAGCCAAACAGGCCAACGGTAAAGGCAAAAAACCTTCTACAAGTAGAAAAAGCAAGAAAAAAGGACAAGCATTGGCTGAGTCTGAAGCTATGATGGCCTCTACTCCCGCCCGCCCTGCGGTAGAAAGTGGCTATGTACTGCCTAACTATCGCCTTCCAACTGAGGCTGAGTGGGAATACGCTTCAAAAGCTATGATTGGTACTCAATACGCTGATGAAAACCAATCAAACCAGCGTATTTATCCTTGGGATGGCTCTTCGCTTCGTAATCCTCGCGGAAAACACAAAGGCGAGATGTTAGCTAACTTCAAGCGTGCGCGTGGTGACTACGCCGGTATCGCTGGTAAATCAAACGACGGCGCTATCATCACTGAAGAGATTTACAAATATCCACCAAATGACTTTGGTCTCTATAATATGGCGGGTAACGTAAATGAGTGGGTATACGATGTTTATCGTCCATTGTCATACATGGATTTCAAAGACTTGAATCCCCTTCGTCGCGATGGCTTCTTGGATGAGTCAAAACGCTACGATTCTAAGAATAGCAACTCCGTTGTAAATGACAAACTTCGGGTTTATAAAGGCGGTTCTTGGAACGACGTGGCTTACTGGCTCTCACCTGGTACACGCCGCTTCCTAGACCAAGATTCAGCTACGGCGATGATTGGTTTCCGTTGTGCCATGATTTCAACAGGAAGAAACAAATAACAATCCCCGGTTCCTCATTTATTTCCTTAATATACTTAAAAAGCGGAGGCAGCAATGCCCTCCGCTTTTTAATTTGGTAGGTATCTCATCATTTATACTACTATCACCTTCCCGTGCGTTTGCTTGATTACCCACTTGAGCATAGGCATTGAATTCTGAAAAATACTCAGCGATAGTTCGGAAAGCCATTCATCCCCAAACAAGCGTTGTACGGTGCGCCCCACCCAAAGCCGACTTGCAAATTGTTCTTTCCAACGTTTTGTGTAGTCACCTTCAAGTTGTGAACGAGAAATTTTTCCTTCTAAAAACAACATCGTTTGTTCTGCCACGATTTTTCCTCCATGAATCGCCATCGCCATACCATTGCCACAAAGCGGGGTGATTAACCCCGCCGCATCACCTACCATCAAAATATTGTTTTCGATGGTTTGTTTAGGGGTAAATGAAAAACCATTAATGACCTCAGGACGCTCATACAAAAACTCTGATTCGGTGAAAATACGGCGTAAATGTGGGTTTTTCCAAAGTATATTTTGTTCCATATTAGCGATATCACCGTAGCGACGTAGATTGTCGCGAGTGGTAAGATAACACAAACAATATTTGTCTTCCTCAATCGCTGAAATACCACAATACCCATCTTGAAAGTTGTGCAGCGCTATCAAATGTTGGGGAAATTGGGTTCGAATATGATATTTTACGCCAATATAGGAGGGTTTTTCATGGACAAAATCTCGCTTCAAGGCCTTATCCATTTTCGAATTTTTACCAAAGCTCCCCAATATTACTTTGCCTAGAATCGCTCGGCCAGATTGAATATGTACTTCAAAACTATTCTCTAAACCATTTGTAACCTCATTTACTGTCTCCCCCAAACAAAACTCCACTCCTGTTTGAAGCGCTAACTGGTAAAGCGCAAAATCTAGCCGAAATCGACTCACCCCAAATCCTCCCAAGTCAAGTTGGGTATCTAACGCGCGCCCAGAAGGAGAGGTAAACCTAAAATGTGTGATCTCTTTTACCCCTAAGGCTTTTAAATCTAGTCCTAAATGTGCTAAATAAGGTCTTACTTCATTGGAAATGTATTCGCCACATACTCGATGAAAAGGATAATGCTTACGCTCAATCACCATCACCGAAAACCCCGCTCGGGCAAGCTCTATACTACTAATAAGCCCTGCCAAGCCGCCTCCTATTACGACTACATCATACATGCCTGATTGATCCTTGCTTTTCATGGGTTACCCTTTATGATTTAAAACAAAGTAAGCAAAATGTAGTTTTGAAAATGTATAAATAAAGTAAGTTTTCGTTTTAAGAATGGCACGGTATTTTAAAATACTTTCAAAAAGTCCCACACTTAAATTCTATCAATAATGAAAATCAACTCTTTTGTTTTGTACGTATTTTGGACATTAGGAGCAGCAACGCTGTTGGGTGCTTGCAACAAATCGAGCGATACGCCTCCCACTACCGACCCCGACCCTAATGCCACTTGGCAAGTCAATCCGGTTTTTAGTAACCTTACCTTCAATAGCCCCGTCGAAATGACTCACGCTGCCGATGGTACCAATCGGATTTTTGTGGTAGAGCAGCGTGGTGTAGTACGTGTTTTTCAAAATGAAGCCAATGTAAACCAAAGCCAAACTTTCTTAGACATCAGCAACCGAGTAAGTTCTGGCGGAGAGACTGGGCTGTTAGGATTGGCATTTCACCCTGATTTCAAAACCAATGGCCAAATTTTTGTGAACTATACTCGCCGCTTCAACAACCAATTACAGTCGGTAGTGTCGCGTTTTCAATCCAACAAAACCACTGCCGATGCCAACTCCGAAGAAATCCTGATTACTTTCGACCAACCTTACGCCAACCATAATGGCGGAGCTATATTGTTTGGGAAAGATGGGTTTCTTTATATCGCCACTGGTGATGGCGGCTCGGGCGGTGACCCTCAAAACAACTCCCAAAATCGTGCGAATCTGCTCGGAAAAGTCTTGCGGATTGATATAAATACCAAAGAAGGAGGTCTAAATTACGCTATCCCTACCGATAATCCTTTCAAAGGAATGGCCGGCTCTCGTCCCGAAATATACGCCTATGGTCTACGCAATCCTTGGAAAATCACCTCTGACCGCAGTACAGGCCGCGTATGGATTGCGGATGTAGGCCAAAACGCCCGTGAAGAAATTGATATTCTTGAAAAAGGCGGCAACTACGGCTGGCGCGTTACCGAAGGAAAAGAATGCTATAGCCCTGCCAACAATTGTAACCGTACTGGCTTTGTAGAGCCTGTTTTTGATTATGGCACTTCCGAAGGCCGTTCTATCACTGGAGGCTATGTATATCGCGGCTCCAAACTTAGCTCTATTGTAGGACAGTACATTTATGGCGATTATGTAAGTGGTAATATTTGGGCGCTTACTTACGACGAAAACGCTCGCCAAGCAACCAACAAACTCCTAACGCGTTTGGTAGGTTCACTCTCTTCATTTGGCGAAGACGAAGCGGGGGAGCTCTATCTCCTCAACCACCAAACTGGCAAAATACACCTCTTAGAGCTAAAGTAAGATTAAGAAGGGCGGAACTTTGAAATACAAAAATTGCTTTTCAAAATAAACCGCCCTTACTTGTATCTATGTTAGAAATTATTATTGCTTCAGAAGAACATTTACCCGAAATAAACCGCATTGCCCACGAAACTTGGCCTTCTACTTTTGGCGAAATTCTTTCACCAAAGCAAATTTCATACATGCTTGAATGGATGTATAGCATAGATTCACTCAAACAACAAATTACCGAAAAAGGGCACGTTTTTTTGTTGGCCAAAGATGAAACAGGTTTTCTAGGATACGCCTCCTATGAACTTCATTATCAAGGTCTTCATAAAACAAAAATTCACAAAATTTATTTATTGCCCGCCAGCCAAGGCAAAGGTGTAGGTGCGGCTCTGATTGCCCAAATTGGGGCTAGAGCTACCCAACACAATGACCTTTCTCTTTTACTCAACGTAAACCGCTACAACAAAGCAGTGGGTTTTTACGAAAAAGTAGGCTTCCAAATCGTCGGAAGTGAGGATATCGACATCGGAGATGGTTTTTTGATGCAAGATTTTATCATGGAAAAGCCTCTATGAGAGGTTTTTGACAAAACACACGATTCGGTTTACTTCTTCAAATCCTACTTTTTTATGAAAATCAATACTTGCGGTATTGTTGATTTCGGCATCGGAAGCTAGTTGCACACAGCCTTTCTGAATGGCCCACTCTTCGGCGAGTTGTAAGAGTTTTTTGCTCAAGCCCAAGCGTCTAAAATCTTCTTTCACAAATATTCCTTCTACATAAGCCGTGGGCGACTGAGTAGCGCCCTCTACATAATCTGTTCGTAGCGATACATGGATAAAAGCAACGTAGATTTCACCTGATTTAAGAAGAAAAGCCGTCTCAGTATCTGAGTGCGCTATTTCTTGACAGCTCTCTAATTCTTCCTCAAAATCACACTCAGGCCAGAGTTCTAGGAAAAGTTGAGCCAGATGTTGGGTATTATTTTCTGAAAGGCTTTCTACTATTACTGACTTCATAGGTCTGTTTTTTTGAAAACATTTATATCAATAAATATACCCAACACCACCCGAAACACAATACCTTACCCTAAGGTTTTAAGCATCCAAAGTGCCCCATTTTTGGTCATGAGTTTGGTAAGTTTGTTTGTTTCTACTAAAGAGTCCAAAAGCTTTTCGGCTTCTGGAACCGAAATTTCACCCAATACCGCAAACTCCTTAGCAGTAAGCGTAGGATAGTAGCCAAACAAATTTTCCCAATCTTTGGAATAAGATTTTTTTTGGGCTTGAGGATAAGCATTTAAGATACCATTTTCAAAAACAGCATAAGGCTTTACTCCATAAACCACCTGATGATTAGCGGCTTGGTCAAAAATCATAAAAGTTGGAAAACCCCTCACCCCCAGCTTTCTAGCCAAATCCAAATCAGCCTGAAACCAATCTTTTGCTTTGTTTTCATAATCATCCTTCAACTGACCGAGGTCAAGGCCCGTTTTTTGGGCAGCCTGCGCTACGTATTCCCAACGAGTGATATTTTTCTTTTGCAAAAACAGCATTTCTCGTAGATTTCTCAAAAACATAATTGCTTTATGATTGTCTTGTTTTTGGGCTGCTTTAAAAGCGATAGAAGGAGGATAAGAAGAATGTAGAGGGTCTTCGAGCCATATATCTCCGTCGATAGGCATTTGATAATGTACACTCACTTCATCCCAATGCGGCGCTACATCCGAAGGCTTGCTGATACCTCCACTATTGTAACTCCAATCGGGCAATAGCCCCCCCATATGGTATTCAATGTCAACATCTTGCCCATACTCCAATTTAAGTTTTCGCAATTGTGGTTCAATCCCCCAACATGACGAACAGATAGGATCAGTAAAATAAAGTACTTTGACATTTTTTGAGAGCGTCATGTCTTTTTCTACCTTTATTTCGGACTGATTAGTAGGCAATTCGCAAATACCTTCTTCAGTATCACACAGCAAAGGATTAAGATTTGTTTCCATAGTTGTTTTAGTATTGGCTAGGTCATATTCGTCAGAATATCCACCTTGTTTAAATTTATTTACTTAAATCGTTGTTTACTCTTCAAGTAGCGTCCTAAACTTCCAAAGTTTCAAAAATATGTAATAGGCAAACTTGGTAAGATTAGTAACTTGGATGCAAAGTTGAATACTATAAACATACCAATCAATTAGTCAGAAAAACATGACTACTCCTACACACACTCATACCGATAGCAGTTGCCCCGCCGAAGGGCTTTTGAAAATGCTCACGGGCAAGTGGAAACCTCAGATATTTCGCTTTGCCCTCGAAGGAACCGTGCGGTTTAATACGCTACTGCGTCAGCTAGAAGGCTCCAACAAACAATCGATTGCGGTAGCTCTCAAAGAAATGGAAGAGCAAGGTTTGTTGGAAAAAGTAGTAGTAAAGCTCAAACCTCTTCATATAGAGTATCATTTGTCGGAAAAAGGAAAATCATTGATTCCTATTTTCCGACAATTGGAGCAGTTGGCAGCTGCCTAAAAATGGCCGCATTTTCAACCCACTGTCTTCATTATTTTCCAAAGTGTTTGTTGAAACGCCACAATTTCGTCCATGTTCATATCGCCTTTATTTAGCGATTCCATGATTTTGTCAGGAATACAAGCGGCCTGATTTTTAAGTGCTTTACCAGTTTCTGTAAGCGAGATATATACACTTCTTTCGTCTGATTTAGAGCGACTTCTGTTGATAAATTGCTTTTCTTCGAGCCTTTTCAGGAGCGGTGTCAGTGTGTTATAATCCAAATACAAAACCTTACTCAACTCGCCTACCAATTGTTCGTCTTTTTGCCATAGTGCCAGTAGAACCAAGTATTGGGGATAAGTAATACCCAATTCTTCGAGCAGAGGAGTATAAAAGCGTATTGTAAGACGAGAAACTACATAAAGTGGAAAACAGATTTGATTTTCCAGATACAAACGCTCATCATCGTTCATATTACAGGAGTTTTTGAATAGTCGATTCAAGTTCTGTGGGCTCAGCCGTTGGGCGAAAACGCTCCACGGGTTTGCCGTTTCGGTCTATTACAAATTTAGTAAAATTCCACTTGATATCGTCAAACAAAAAACCACCAAGCTCTAACTTCAAATATTTAAAAATGGGGTGTGCTTCCTTGCCATTCACGTCAATTTTGGCAAACATCGGGAAACTTACGCCATAATTTAACTGACAAAACTCCTCAATTTGGTTGGCAGTACCGGGTTCTTGGCCACCAAATTGATTACACGGAAATCCTAGTATGACCAGTCCTTGGTCTTTGTATTTTTGGTATATTTTCTCCAGTCCTTCAAACTGAGGTGTCAAACCGCATTTGCTAGCGGTATTTACTACCACTACTACTTTCCCTTTGAAGCTCTCCATAGAGATACTTTTGCCTTTGATATCACTCGCCGTGAAATCATAAAATTGATTGGTTGTCATGCTGTTATTTGTTTTTATTGAGGGATAAAAGAAATTTCAAAGCACCCGTTGACCACAACGCCCATGCACTCAATACGGGCTGAAAAAACAAGCGGATTAATCTTTTTTGGTCAGTATCTAGCCCAAAAGCACTGATACCGTTGAGGTATTGGGCGATATTGCCCGGAAAAATAAGCACATAAAAGGCCGCAAGGGCCAACCCTACTTTTACTTTTTGTTTGGTCAAAAAAAGCATGGCTGCGCCCAAAGCAATTTCGACCACACCCGACAAAATCACCACTAAGTCTTTGCTTAAAGGCACCCAATGAGGTACTTGTGCCTGAAACTCACCCCTTTGAAACGTTAAGTGACCAATGCCCGCAAGCATCATCAATGCCCCCAGAAGCCCTCTTAAGATATTTTGAGTAACGGAAGTTTTTGGATTTATCATATCTAAAAATCTTTTACGATTAAATCGTTTACGATGCAAAAGTATTCTTTTTAAAAATCTCTTCCAACTTAATTTTCTCTTTTATTGTAACTACTTAGCAATATGCTTTAGGCCATATGGTTTTTATAAAAAAGGTTTTGCATACTCAACAAATCGCTGCTATGATTGTCTAAAAAACTCACAAAAATGCCTACTGCTTACAACTTATTGCAGTTACCTTTTCTTGCCTTAAATGGCATATTAGCCCTCAAAAGAAAAAAGGCACGATGAACTTTCTAGTTTTAGAATTTAGTTATTTTCACAAAAAACAACTCATTCAGTTTTCTCGCCCATACAACATGTCTAATCGCCTCCTTCACGAAACCTCGCCGTATTTGCTTCAGCATGCCCACAATCCCGTTGATTGGTATCCTTGGGGAGAAGATGCGCTCAACAAAGCTCTTTCCGAAAACAAACCTATTTTGGTAAGTATCGGGTATTCGGCCTGCCATTGGTGCCATGTGATGGAGCGCGAAAGCTTTGAAAAAGAAGAGATTGCGGCGGTGATGAACGAATATTTTGTGTGTATCAAAGTAGACCGCGAAGAGCGCCCCGACGTAGACGCTATTTACATGGATGCTCTTCACGCGATGGGTGGACGCGGCGGGTGGCCTCTCAATGTATTTTTGATGCCCGATGCCAAGCCCTTCTATGGCGTAACGTATTTGCCGCCCCAAAACTGGGTTCAACTCCTCAAAAGTGTTAAAAATGCGTTTGACAATCACCATGATGAATTGGTAAAATCAGCCCAAGGTTTTACGGAAAATATGCTCCTCAAAGAGTCAGACAAATACAATTTAGAGGGTAATGAAGGTACTTTTTCGGTCGATGATTTGCACGAGATGTTTGAAAAAATGAAACAACATTTCGATACCGAAAAAGGTGGAATGGACCGAGCACCCAAGTTTCCGATGCCGTCTATTTATAAGTTTTTGTTACGTTATTATGCTCTTACCCAAAATCCTGAGGCACTGCGCCAAGTCGAATTGAGCCTCAATCGTATCGCGCTTGGAGGTATCTACGACCACGCAGGAGGAGGCTGGACGCGGTACTCGGTAGATGACGAATGGTTTATTCCACATTTTGAGAAAATGCTCTATGACAACGGTCAACTCTTGAGTATTTATGCTGAAGCGTATGCCCTCACCAAAAACGAGCTATACAAAAGCCGCGTCTATGAAACTATCGCGTGGCTTGAACGCGAAATGTTAAGTCCCGATGGCGGTTTTTATTCCGCACTTGATGCCGATAGCGAAGGAATCGAAGGGAAATTTTATATCTGGACACAGGCCGAATTACAATCTATTTTGGGAGAAGATTTTGACTGGTTTTCAAAACTTTATCACACAAGAGCGGCAGGAAACTGGGAACATGGCTACAATCATTTACACCTTACATCTCCCCTTGAATTACAAAAAGTTGACCAGAAGGATTATCAAAAAGCCTTAAACAAACTCTTTGAAGCCCGACAACAACGCATTCGTCCGGGATTGGACGACAAAATCCTCGCTTCGTGGAATGGCTTGATTTTGAAAGGATTGACCGATGCATATCGCGTATTTGGCGAAGAGTCATTTAAAAAATTAGCACTCAATAATGCCCATTTTCTAAAAAACAAAATGACCCAGGCCAATCACCAGCTTTGGCATAGTTATAAAAACGAAAGGGCTACAATTGTGGGTTTTTTGGAAGATTATGCGGCGGTCATTGATGGATACATAAGTTTATACCAAGCTACTTTTGAGGAATCATGGCTCGACGAAGCGCTACAACTCACGGCCTACACCATCGAAAATTTTTATGACGATGAGGAAGCACTTTTTTATTTTACAGATGCCAATGCTGCCGACTTGATAGCCCGTAAAAAAGAGATTTTTGATAATGTCATCCCTGCCTCCAATTCTCTAATGGCTCATAATTTATATTTATTAGGGACATTATTTGACTATGGTGACTATGTAAAACTGGCAGATTGGATGCTTTCCAAAATGAAACGTGCCATGTTCACCGATGTTCAATGGGCTACCAACTGGGCTGCCCTGTACGCGCTGAGGGCTCAGCCTACAGCCGAAATTGCCATAGTCGGGCCGGAAGCAGAGAATTATCGACAAGAATTGGAAAAACACTACTATCCCAACAAACTAGTTGTAGGCACTACGACTAGCTCTGATTTACCTTTGCTCCAACAAAGAACTGCCAAAAATAATTTGACAACTTTGTATGTGTGTTTTAACAAAACCTGCCAATTGCCTGTTCATGATATTGAAGCCGCTTGGAAACAGTTGAATCATCCTTAACCTGCCCACCCTTGTATGTCCACCAACAGTACTTTTGAGCAAAAAAAACAATTCCTTTTCTTGTTTTTGTGTGGTCTTTTTTTGACCAATGCCCTCATCGCAGAAATCATCGGCGTGAAAATATTTTCGGTAGAAGCCCTACTCGGCACAGCCCCCGCCCAGCTCCCCCTTTTCGGGACAAAGCTCGATTTCAACATGTCGGCGGGCGTAGTCAACTGGCCCGTAGTTTTTATCACTTCCGACATCATCAATGAGTATTTTGGCAAAAAAGGAGTACGCCGAATCTCCTACCTCACTGCGATTTTTATCGCGTATATGTATATCGCGATTTATGCGACTACTTCCCTTCCACCCGCACAATTTTGGCTGGAAGTCAACAGCAAAGACAGTCTCGGCAATGCCATGAACATAGACGGTGCTTTCAACGCCATTTTTCGGCAAGGATTGGGTATCATGATAGGCTCGATTATCGCTTTTTTGATTGGGCAGATACTAGATGTTACCATTTTTTCGTGGTTGCGTCGCCGCACGGGCAGTAAGCATATTTGGCTAAGAGCTACGGGCTCTACTTTGTTTTCACAACTGATTGATAGTTTTGTGGTGATTTTCATTGCCTTTTACGTATTTGGCAACTGGTCGATGACCCAAGTAGCCCAAGTGGGTAGCATCAACTATATCTACAAAGGTGTCGTAGCGCTGTTAATGACGCCTATTTTGTACGTAGCCCACTACCTCATTGATCAATATTTAGGCAAAGAAAACGCCCACCAAATGGCCAACGAAGCAGCCGCAGCGAGTTTTACGGCAGTGTAGAAAAAAGTTTTAGATGGCCAGGGAATTCATCATCAATCTACCCAAGATATAAGAATAGTAGTTAAGTCGAATAAGCCACTAGATAACTTTTCTAATCAATTCTTAACGGTTTGATTGGAAACAAATCAGTAGTTTACTAAGATTGTCCTGCTTTCTAAAATACACCTTAAACCAAACTTCCTAAAGATATATGTCAGAAATATCACTTCAATCTGTTGTTATTGTCAATGGTTATGCCAGACGTACAGAGGTAGAAATACAAAATCAATTGAGAGGCGCATTAGGCGATCAGCATAATTTTATAACCCTCTATTTTTCCCAAAAAGAGGGTGAATCTCACACAAGCAAGGCCATTCATTTTAAAGATGAAAAAGATGAAGTCTTTTTCTACTTAGGTCAAGGAATCAACAATGACCCCACAAAACTTGTGCAATGTCTTTTCAAAGCTGAAGCTCTTTTTTATTACTTCGACAAAGGGAATAATACTCTAAAAGCAAGTACTTTTGCTGACTTAGGCAATATTCCTGGTTTTGTTAGCGACACAATCAAAAGTACCGTATCACAACGTGCGGGCCACAATGCTCCTCGATATACCGCTCTACCTTAATGAACTATCGGGTGTTATTGACTGGTTATAATATTTTAGGCTATTTGCGAAATCAGTCTAAAGAATCAGGTGTAAGTCTGATTAAACTCTCATCTCTCAACAATTCCAATTTTGAAGTTCAAGAGAATTTTTCGGGAAAAACTCGGAACAATACTTTACTAGTTACCTGCCCTGATGGGGCAGGTAATACATGCCAATATTTTATCAAGCAATGTCCAAGCTGGGAAGAAAATTTCTATTTTACTTTTAATACAGAACGCTTTTTCTTTGACACCTTTACCGAAAATCCCGTTGAAGGTGCTTTTTTATTACCTAAACGCCTATGTATAGACTCTTCTTTATTAGTTACAGTATTTGTTTTTGACAATACCAGCAAATCTCTCTATAATTTTTTGTTACAAACTGCCTCTAACAAACCGAGAGTTTTCAACTTTCCTCAAATTTTGGCAGAAAACCTGAGAGCATGGCATCAACATTTTTTACAAAAAAATAACGATTCAGTATTAGCTAAATTTGACAAGTCTATTCCTTTTCCACTCAATATTGATAATAATTTAATTAATGTAGCTTCTTATCATGGAGACGAAAACAAGCAGGATTTTTTAGCACTTTTACAAGACTCCCCTGATGTAATCAAATCTTTGGGAGCCTTACGAAAAAGTTGGCTCGAACGCCCCCAGACCCTGCTACATGGAGATTTAAAACCTTCTAATATATTGATTAGTGCATCATCTTCTGAAGCTAACCCAATTCTTACATTGATTGACTGGGAAATGGCTTTGGTGGGTGATCCCCTTTGGGATTTAGCTTCTTTTATAGCTTCCCTAGTACTTATGAAATTCAAACCCTTAATGGTTGTTTTAATTCAACAAGAGTGTGATGACTGTATTGAACAATTGCTAACTCATTATTTTAATAATTCTATAAGTATCTACGAAAAAGAACTTATTTTTAAATATGCTGGTGCAATACTTTTACAACATTTGTGGGTTAACCCTTCTGAATGTACCCCAGATTTGTTTAAACAAGTAGTTGATTTTTTAACATTATCTTCATGAGTCAAGAGATTTTTCCTCATTTCCAAAATGATTTTGAAAAGGCAATTGCTTTTATAATCGACAATGTATCGCTGAAGATTCAAGAGGCTAGTATCTCTTTAGAAGGCCCTGTTTATGATTCTTCACATAATCTCCCTGTATTGAGAGGAAAACTTACTTCTGCATCCCCTTTTCTTCAACCAGAAGACTTTAAGTTACTCGCTGATTATATAAGATTACAATTTTATGTTTATCCTACACTTCAAACAGAAAAAGGCAGTTTGGGAATTAATTTCAATGAAATTGAATATTTTACTAATCCTCAGTGGCAAAGCCAATACTGGATGGCGAAATCCAAAGAAATTGTTGGCGATTCGGTAGCAATTCTAACCAAAGGTAGTCAGAAAATTGCTGTAAATTCTGGAAAATGGATATTTGAGGGTGACTGGAAAGTAGCACCTAATGATACTATTGAAACAGTACACTCCATTTTTTTTCCAACAAAAAGTTTTAAAAATGTAACAGAAGGTAAAACTGGTTTTGAATTCATTAATGGTCGAGAATTACAGGAGTCAGATGGCAGGCAAACCATTCGCTTTTACCTCAATTTTCAACCAAACTGGAATATTATTAAAAATTTTATAGAAGATGTTTATTTATACTGCGACCCTAAAAACATACCTTATACTATTAAAATTTTATCTCAAAAAGAAGACTTTAATAGAACTGACTCTGTCATATTGTATTCTGACCAAAAAAGTTTTTTCTATATAAAATATTTTTTAGAATCTGTATATTTAAAATATCACAATCATTTACGTGAACCTGTTCCCATTTTCACCTATAAATTGTATAGAGGAGTAGGTTTTGCAGAAGAGCCTGACACACAAAGCGCAGAAAGCGTAGGTCAAAATAGAAGCAAATTAATCGCAGAAACCCTTACAAGGCTTAGCTTTGAAAACGTAATCGAAAAAAAAAGTAGAATTATAAGGGGTTTAGAAATCATAAAACACCAATATCAAAATTTGAATTTATTTTACCTTAATCCCCATTCAAATTTTCCATATGATTTAGTATTTACTCCTATCAAACTTCCTATACGACTACCTAAAAAGGTTAACTTTTTTCTTCAAGGAGCTATAGAAATAGGACACATTATTTGTAAAGAAGCAATGTGGATAGATGATAAACATTGCAATTGGCTAAATTACCAAAACGATAAAAACACAGTCACTTATCGCCTATTAGACAACTCTTTAGCTGATGGGAGAGCTGGAATAAAATTGTTTCTACTTACTTTATACGATGCGTACAAAGACCCCATATTCAAAAAAACCTTAGGAGGCTTAAATGATATTGACGTTAAGACAATTCTCTATAAACGAAAGCCTTTAAAGAGTCGGTATTTTCGTAAAAATAGAATTTTTCATTTCTGGACTAATGAAAGCACCTTAGATGAAATTGATTTAGACCTAATAGACAAAGAAACGTTTAAGGCTTTATCGGAAGGAACTCTTATCAATAGATGGGTTAGTAATCAAAATGCAAATTTAGCTAGGCAAAATATCAAAACTCATTTCCTAGATAAAGAAAGGCCGTTAAAAAACGGACTAGGTACAGATTTTTTTTGTCCAACGCTCAGGCATGGATATGCAGGTCTTGGATATTTTTTCTTACGAGTATATAGTCCTCAATTGGTGAAGCCTGTAAAATTTTAATATTAAACTCGCGATATCAATATTTTTTTAAAAATTATAATGGTATTGAAACTGTAATTAATGTACCTTGGCTAGGTAAAGATATAATATTTAAGTCGCCAGCAAGCATTAACACTCGTTTTTTTATATTGATTAATCCCTTACCAATATTTTGTTTGTCTCCTACAACAAACCCCTTACCATTATCCTTTATACTTACTCTAAAGGATGACTGTTGTGCTTCGAGTTCTATCGTGCATTCAGAAGCTTTTGCATGTTTAATTATATTATTTATAATTTCAAGGCATATACTATACATATCATTTTCTTGAGAAGTCGAAATAAGATTTTTAGGTAAACTACCTTTTAATAAAAAAATAGTTTTATTATTTCGGTTAAGATCGCCAATCAACTTTTGAAGTGCCTGTTCAAAACCTTTATCTAATTCTTTGGGAGATAAATGGTGTGAAATATGTCGGATTTCATCATAAGCACTACTTACTCGTTCCACTAATGCTTCGTAGATTTCCTGTTCATGTGGTGTTAAATTATCAAGGGTTATTCCTTGTAATTGCCACAACAATCCCGATATTGTACTACCCAGATTATCATGGAGTTCTGAGGCTACTCTTTCTCTCTCTTGTTTTTTACCAGTTATAAACGCTATCTGAATTTCATTATTTTTTCGAACCAATTCTTCGTTTGCGAGCTTTAGCTCACTAGTTCTATTTTCAATTTTGGTTTCAAGTGATTCATTTAAATCAAGAAGTTTTTGATTTGAACTATTCAAATCATCTTTCAGTTTATGAAGTTCATTTTTTTGCATCTCTATTTGCAAATTCTTGCCTTTCAATATTTTATTATTCCAAAACAATATTATGATAATTAATATAAAAGATAAAACTACTATCAATAGAATCTTTAACTCATTCTGTTTATCTAAAAGCTGACTATCAAGAGAGTGAATCTTTATCAAATTGTTTTCGTTGTCATATTCAAACTTCAAAGCACTTAAAAGCCTATTTTTCATATCTTTATCTGCTTTTTCTTTAAATTCACTCCATTGCTGATAACTTTCTAAAGCCTTCCTAGAGTCATTTATATTATTATAAAGCTCATACATATTCTCATATGCTGCAGACAATTCGCTGTCATTCTGAGATTTAAGAGCAATTCGATACAACATCAAAGCCTCTTTTTTTGCTTTATCATATTTTTTTTCTTTGATATATAATTTAGTAAGTCCTATATGTAAGTCTATTTTGGATAGATAAAATTTATTTAAAATAGACTCATATATTTTAAAATAATACAAAGCTTCTGAATAGTTATTTTTATCAAGAGACAAAAACGCCAGATTAGCAATACAATAACTTTCTATTATATGCAATTGAGCTTGGCGACTTATAATTAACCCTTTTCTAAAATAGAATTCTGCCTCCTTAAGTCTCCTTAAAGAATAATAGTCTGTCCCTAAAATATTGAACAATTTAGCTTTTTGGGGGGATTTTGGAGGTAGCTGACTAAATGCCTTTAAATGAAGCTTCAACCCTTCTTTAGGATCATTCATTAGATTATAATAATTCCCTAATACATACAATATTTTACAACCCATTTCAGCATCTTTTAATTTTTCAGCAATTGCAAGTGCTTTAAAAAGGCATTGTCCTCCTCTATAATAGTTCACCAACAGCCCATAGTTTTCTCCTAGATAGTAATAGGTTCTCATTTGGCCTAGAGACCAATTAAGTCTATTAGCTAAATCATTAGCTTTTTCAAAAAATTGAGTTCTTTTATCTGGAGTTACAGACTTACCCATCTCACATAACACCATCACCCTCGTAGTATCGCTTCCAAACGAGCTACCTGGAGTTGGCAGTGAGATAAGTACTTTTTGAAGACTATCAATAGTTGATTTTTGGGCATTACCTAAAAGGGGTAAAACCAAAAAGACTATCCATAAATATTGATTAACAATCAGAGTAAGAGTCCGAGTCATACCCAAGGGTATCATCACAACGATTTTCATCAACGAAAATATCAAAATATCACTTCAACAACAATACCACCTTAACCAACTCCTGATTTCGTAGCACTTCAAGATTCATCTTCCCGTGCCAGTTGATTTCTTGATAAATTTCCAAAAACTCCCGAAGGGTCTTTACGTTTTTCCCGTCGGCTATTCGTATCACATCTTTGTCTTGCAGGCCCGACTTGGTAAGTAGGCTATTGGTCCCGACCGACATGACGATGATGCCCGTTTCGTCGGGTAATCCATAGGCTGAGCGATCGCCAAGCCCTTCTACATTCTTGAGTGTACCTCCTAAAAACGAGACACTTGCGCTTCTATCCAATCCAAGTTGAGTGTCAAACAAAGGAGGAATCAGTGGCGTAGCAGCTTGTTTTTTTAAGGAAGACTTTTGAACTCCAAAGGTTGCCATCTCAAAATTTTTGAATCCAATTTCAAAGGCAGGTGAGCCTGCTTTTACTCGATAATCTCCTTTTGATGCATCCTCAAACATCGGACTTCCTGCTATACTTTGCGCGTCGGTGCCATTTTGACGGGCAAGATTCAAGGAAGATGTGTCAGGAAATAAATTTTGATTGACCGCTTTTCCCCAATCCTTGATTTGAATGGGGTAATATTTTTTCATCACGATATTGTGGCGAAATACGTCACCACTATTTTGAAACCATACATGTGGATGAAAAGAGTTATTGACCATGATATTGTTTTCGACGGTACGATAAAAACCCTCTCGCAGTTTCAAACCCCCATTCAGACATACGTTATTATAGATGTGGTAATTGGAAGAACCGTCGTCAAGGTCAATATCCCAACCGTGGTCGCAACGAAAACGGTTATTTCGTATAATCGTTGTTTTTTGAGCATCTAGCAATATTAACTCTGGATGTACTGCCACAAGGCTATCCATATATTTTCGATTGGCGTACCAAAAGCGGTCGCGTCCCCAAGAATTGAAAGCGCCATGATCCCCTGTTTCTAAAACGGTATTGAATACGTCGTTGTATTCCAAGATATGACCTCCCCAAGCGCCATCGCCGATATTGATACCCGCACGAGGGGTATTGTATATGCTATTATGACTGACCGTAATGGCCGCCGACATCTCTATCTGCACCCCGGTAGCTTGTTTCTCGATTTGGCCTACATCATGGATTAAATTATCAACGACGGCACATTCTTGCGGAAAATCTTGGGTTTGCGGGCCGGGCGTTTGGTCAAGCTTTTCGTACGGAATGGATAGCTCATACCTAAAAGAAGGCGAACGTACCGCTTTTGAATTTCCCACAAAAGCCACCGCACTCGCCCCAATACGATGAATATGACAGCCGCTCACAGTATCGTTTCGATTATAATTGCTAAAAACAATAGCATTGCCGCCCAAATCAGCAAATTGACAATCAACGATTTTACAGTTTTCGGTTTGGTCAAAAAGTAGAGCACCTCCTCTGTAAAAAGTCCAATCACTTCGCAGCAATGGCTCTTTGGTTTCCATAAAACTACGCTCTGTATGGATAAAATGTAGATTTTTAAAACTTACATTCCGTAAAGGCGTGGTAGCTGTGCCACGCAATTCGATGGCGTTTTTAAGGTGAGATACTTCCACAAGTGCGGTAGCGAGGTTTACACCAGAAGGAGGTAAGACGTAAACAATGTGTTTTGTTTTATCCAAAAACCATTCTCCTTGTTGATCCAATTCTTCAAAAATATTTTCTACAAACCGAAATTGCTTGTGCATAGCAGCAGGTCGGTTGTTTTGCCAGCCTCCCTCTAGAGTCAGTTCCCCTTTTTCATTTTTTCCCGTAATTAGATAATGAAATCCTCCCCATTCGCCAGAGTGAAGGGCATGAACATATCCCCCCACAGGATTTTTCCACTGAGCTACTCGTTCTTTTGAGATAGCATCGGGGGCCGTTCCTTTAAAAACACGCACAGCAGCATCATAATTGGGATACCTTGCTAAGTGTTGTAATTGTCCGTTGACAAACAACCGCTCAAATGAAACATCCTCTGGAACCGACGCTTGATAAATGCCATTTTGATAAGGTTTCCATTGTAGCTGTAAACGACGCCCCCCGCTGATTGTGACCTCTTGGTTTTGATAAGCCGCTATTTCCAATCGATTGGTGGTGGTTTGTGACGCGTCGATTACAATCGTTTTGGTCAGATAATATTTTCCTTTCAAAAGGTAAATCTTCACCTCTTTTCCTTGGGCTTTTTGTGCTACTTTGATAGCAGTTGAAAGATTTTTAAAAGGTTTTTGGAACGTTCCCGTATAAGAATCATCTCCTTTAGGAGATACATAATAATTTACTTGGGCATTCACAATCGACACTGTGCAAAGAAAAACAAGTAACAATGCCTGCCTAATACCCAAAGTTTTGTTCAATACCACCATTTTTTGAGTATAAATCATGATTTTTCTAATACCTTGGCCACCCTTTCGTTTTATTTTCATTTCTTTGAGTACATTATTTATAACCATAAAAACCATTTCGCCACAAACCTAACTACCTAACCGAAAAAACTCAATGGAAAAAATTGTTACTGCTATCAACGACATTATTTGGAGTAATGCCTTAATCTTACTTTGCCTAGGGGCGGGCGTTTATTTTTCTTTTGTTACTAAGTTTCTACAAGTGCGGTATATCCGCGATATGATTAAGCTCTTGTTTGGGGGAAAAGCATCCGACAAAGGCGTTTCTTCCTTTCAAGCCTTTGCGATTGCTATCTCGGGGCGTATCGGTACGGGCAACATCGCTGGCGTAGCCACTGCTATTGCAATGGGTGGACCGGGCGCTGTGTTTTGGATGTGGGCGATTGCATTCTTGGGTGCTTCCTCAGCATTTATTGAAGCGACTTTAGGTCAAATTTACAAACAAGTCAAAGATGGCCAATACCGAGGTGGGCCAGCATTTTATATCGAAAAAGGTTTAGGGATTAAGTGGTACGCCATTTTATTTGCAGTTGCGACGATTTTGAGTACTGCCCTGTTTTTGCCTGGTGTACAAAGCAACAGTATAGCTCTCAGTGCCAAAGCAGCTTTTGACATTCCCGTCGAAATCACGGGAGCGATTATCACAATTTTGTTGGGGTTAATCATTTTTGGCGGTGTCAAGCGCATTAGCCAAGTGGCTGAGATTGTGGTGCCATTTATGGCAGGAGGATACATATTGATGGCTCTCATCGTCATTGCTCTCAACATCACTAAAGTTCCAGCAGTAGTCAATCTTATTATTCGTTCAGCTTTTGATTTGGAACCTGTTTTTGGAGGAGTGTTCGGGATGGCCGTTTCTTGGGGTGTCAAAAGAGGAATTTACTCCAACGAAGCAGGCCAAGGGACGGCTCCCCATGCCGCTGCTGCCGCCGAAATCAGTCATCCAGCCAAACAAGGTCTTGTGCAAGCTTTTTCGGTTTATGTAGATACTCTTTTTGTGTGTACCGCTACGGCATTTATGATATTGTTTACGAGCAAGTACAATGTTGTCAATCCTTCGGGTGGCTTTATCATCGAAAACGTCCCTGGTATGGCAATTGGCTCGGAGTTTACCCAAGCCGCCGTCAATACGCACTTTCCTTCCATAGGAGGTGGGTTTGTGGCTATTTCACTTTTGTTTTTTGCGTTTACAACTATTATGGCCTATTACTACATTGCAGAAACCAACTTAAGCTACCTTCTTCCCAAAGGAGACAAAAAATGGATGGTACAAGCTTTGAGAGTGATGATTATGGCAGCCACATTTTATGGTTCAATCAAAACTGCCGCTTTGGCTTGGACGCTGGGCGATATAGGCGTAGGAATGATGGCTTGGCTCAATATCATTGCGATATTCTTACTCCGCAAGCCAGCCCTCAAGGCTTTTAAGGACTACGAACAACAACGTAAAGCCGGTATCGACCCTGTTTTTAATGCCAAAAAACTAGGTATTAAAAATACTGACCAATGGGACAACGACTAAAATAACACACATTTTGAGAGCTACTTGAAATCAAAGTAGCTCTCAAACATATGATTATAGTTTTAATTTCATGATACCCTCTATTGTAGTACGTGCGTATCGCCCGTTTCGAAAATGCCATAAAACTCAAAAAAGCCAATACTACAAAAGATTGGCTATCAATGGCGATGGAGCTTGGAGATTATGATTATCAACACTTAGTAAGAGACTTCAAAGAGTTTACCAACCTCACTCCTAATACTTTTCTCCAATACGAAAGTCAAGCACCCGAGCGGGCCTTTGGGAAGATTGAGACTTAATGAGGAGCATTTTTTTCGTTTTGTGAGTTATTGGAAACTCACTCTTAGACAAACAATAATTATGCTATAAGAAGACAAAAAAATCCACTAATAATATAGATAAATTATAGAATATCATAAATCCTTGATTAATTCATGAAAAAGGCCACATATCGAAAACTTTTTAAAAAAAATGGTTATATATTGAATATATATTAAAAAATAATAGGATATTTGGGTGAAAGTAGAAAAATACCAAATAATGGCGTCGGATTTTTTCTGGGTAAAATTATTGGTTTTTTCCTATATTTACTCCATTCTAAATCCTTTAAACTACAACCAATATGCACACCTCACGTCGCGATGTGTTAAAATTAGCCGGTGCTGCTTTAGCAGGCACTGCACTCCCGTCTATTATTGTTCCTAACAAGGCTTTTGCAGGTACCAACAGCGAAACCCTCAAAGTGGGTTTGGTAGGTTGTGGCGGTAGAGGCTCTGGAGCGGCAATGCAAGCACTCAAGGCTGACCCAAACGTTGTGTTACACGCACTTGGTGATATTTTCCCTGAAAGATTTGATACTTGTCTCGAAGGTCTCAAAAAAGTACATGGAGACAAAGTAAAAGTGGACGATGGCCACAAATTTTTGGGCTTTGATGCCTATCAAAAAGTGATTGATTCGGGCGTAGATGTAGTGCTATTGGCTACTCCTCCGTTTTTTCGCCCCCAACACCTCGAAGCCGCTATCAAAGCAGGCAAACACGTATTTTGTGAAAAACCCGTAGCAGTAGACGCTCCCGGAGTAAGAAAAGTAATAGAGCTAGCTCAACTTGCGAAACAAAAAAACCTCTCGCTTGTTTCGGGCTTTTGCTGGCGTTTTCATGAGCCCAAACGTGCGGTGTTTGGCAAAATCAACGAAGGTGCGATTGGTGAAGTAATGAGTATTTACAATACTTACAATACGGGAGGGGCTTGGTCTTTTGCTCGTCAAGAAGGCTGGACTGATATGGAATTTCAACTTCGCAACTGGATGTACTATACATGGCTCGCAGGTGACCATATCGTAGAGCAAGCTGTACACAGCCTCGATATGATGTCGTGGGCAATGGGAGATGTGCTTCCTGTAAGTGCTGTAGGTACTGGTGGACGTCAAGTACGTGTTGACCCTTTGTTTGGCCACATTTTTGACCATTTTGCTATTACCTACGATTATCCTAATGGAGCCAAAGGATTCCATTTCTCTCGCCAACAAGAAAACTGCGAACGTAGCTACTTGGTAGAAACTTTCGGAACGAAAGGAAGAGCAATGGCCAACTGCTCACGTCCTACTCACAAAATTGAAGGACAAAATCCGTGGGAATACTCAGGCCCACAAAACGATATGTATCAAACAGAGCACAACGAACTGTTTGCTTCTATCCGCAACAGCAAGCCTATTAATAACGGCGAATGGATGGCTAACAGCACTATGATTGCGATCATGGGTCGGATGGCAGCCTATACTGGAAAGAAAATCACTTGGGAAGAAGCCATGAAATCTAACGAAAAACTTGGCCCTGATTCCGTAAGTTTTGATATGGCTGCTCCTAAAATAGAAGTGGCACGGCCTGGCTTTACTCCTTTCTATTAATATTAAATTCCTTCTTGCCCGTTAAGCACTGCTTTGTTCCATCAAGACAACCATTGCTAACGGGCATTTTGATTTTTCTTTCCCATGCAAAGACGAACATTTATAAAGAATACTGTACTAGCCACCTCAGCGGCGGTGATTGGCGTAGATGCTACGGCCAAAATCACCGAAGCTCCTATGGCTTCGCCACTGATTAAAAAAAGTTTGAAATTTGGAATGGTCAACGAAAACCTTTCGATACTCGACAAATTCATTCTTTTGAGAGACCTTGGCTTTGATGGAGTAGAGTTTGATTGCCCCAACGAATACGACATCAAAGAAATACTAGCTGCTCGTGATAAAACAGGCCTTGAACTTCCTGGAGTAGTCAACTCGATGCACTGGAAATCGCCCTTATCAAGCGCCGACCCTAAAGTGAGAGAAGCTTGCTCAAAAGCCATGGAAAAAGCCCTCCATGACTGTAAGCTATACGGTGGCACTACTGTCCTTTTGGTACCAGGGGTTGTCAACGAATCTACTAGCTACCAAGAAGCTTATGAGCGCTCCCAAGCCGAAATTCGTAAATTGATACCCGTAGCCGAAAAAACAGGCATTAAAATCGCCCTCGAAAATGTCTGGAACAATTTCCTCATCAGTCCAATAGAAGCGGCTCGCTATGTAGACGAAATCAACCACCCACTTGTAGGATGGTATTTTGATGTAGGCAATGTGCTACGCTATGGCTGGCCTGAGCATTGGATTGAGACCCTTGGTAAGCGTATCATGAAAATCGACATCAAAGAGTTTAGCCGCAAAAAACAACAAGATGAAGGCTTGTGGAAAGGCTTTCAAGTGGAATTGATGGAAGGAGATTGCAATTGGCCGGTGGTCAATAAAGCCCTTGCCAAAATCGGTTATTCAGGCTGGGCATCGGCAGAGGTACCAGGCGGCGACCGAAAACGCCTCGAAGTCATCAGTCAAAAAATGGATGGCATTTTCAAAGCAATGTAAAATGTAAACAAGTTTCGAAGCAAGCCCTTCCAAGCTTTCTGCATAAAACTTGGAAAGTCTGTTTTGCATTATTACTATAAGTGAAGTAAATTAAAAAAAACTCGCGTCGTTTGATGCGAGTTTTTTTGTACTACTGTCCCCTTGTTATTCAATAAATAGGATTTTTAGAATTATTGTACTTTTACCAATTTGAGGGTTCTATGTACAAAATCAAAGTTGTTGTTTTTTACTTGTAAGAAATACATCCCTTGAGGCAAGCGCAAAGAAGACACATTTAGCACGGCTTTTTGACCTAACCAAAGCACATCTGGCACCTGTAACCTTTCACCGGTAAGGTTTATCAACGAAAAATGAGTATCCGAAGGCTCGTATTCAGAAGGAATATTCAATGTAATAGATTCACTGAATGGATTGGGGTACGGTGCCCAAAGCTCACCTTCGGCGTTAGTAAAATCACCACCACCGCCAGTGCTGCTCTTCGTAATTTCGAATGTAATCGCTTTTTCGCCAATTGTTTGGTTGTTTTTGATAGCTCTCACTTTCAAATTGTATACGCCTACCACTGTGCCAAAGCCTCCGTTATCGTCAAATAATCCAAAAGGTGAAGTAGCATCCGTAAAATTAACATTAACCGGGCCTTTCATTTCAAACACAATCCGGTCTATGACAGTATTGCCTTCAGCAAAAATATTGATAAAAGAAGGCAATTCGCCAATGGGAATTTTGTCATTATCTTGAATCGTACGTATCAGACGTCGTGACATAGAACCGCCCGCTTTGTACAAACTAAAATTGAATGCTACACTTCCTACGGGATTAGTAATTTTGATGACTACATAGGCATCAACCGAAGCTCCTTGATTATCAAAAACCCTGACAAGAACAGTATAGTTACCTGTCAACACAGGTACTCCCGTAATTTCTCCTCCTTGATATACAAGCCCTTGTGGCAAATTACGAACCACAATCGACGACAAGGTACCATCGGGATCACGAAATGAAGTAAGGGGGATAAAGAAGTGAAATTCTTGTCCTACTACCGCATTTTGGTCAGGCAACGCCGTCACAATAATGGGGGGAATATTACCATTGGTCAAAGTTACCCCTATTGTAAATGAGGTCTGAACACTAGCACCTAAGTTGTCAATGGCTTTGATTGTAGTCTTAAACTCGCCAGTTGTAGAAGGAACTCCAGAGATGATACCCTCTTTCAATGTCAAACCAGTAGGGAGATTTTGGGCTTCAAAACGTAGCACTCCTCCCTCTGGGTCTTTGAAAGTACTAGAAGGGATCGTATAAGTAAAGGTCCTTCCTACTACTGTTTTTTGGTCTGGGATAGTACTCACCACAATAGGAGGTTGGTTGCTTTCAGCTCCCTTCACAGTAAGTCGAAACGAAAATTCGCCCCAAGCTCCTTCATTATCAATGGCCCGAATCCCGATCTGATAGACGCCGCTTAAGGTAGGTACACCTATAAGTTTTCCATTTTGAAAACTAATCCCTGGAGGCGTATTGAGCGCGATAATCCTTACAATATATCCATCTTCATCCCTAAACAAAGTAAGAGGTATGGTATATTCGTAAGGTTGCTGAATCAAGACTGACTGATCAGGGATAGTACTCACTACTATAGGAGCCTGATTATAAGCAGCCACTTTAATGTTGAAGGTGGTTTTGGCGGAGGCTCCAAGATTATCGAAAGCCTCAACGGTGACTTTGAAAGTACCTACTTGCGTAGGTGTACCACTAATCTTCCAATCTACGGCTTTCAATCCAACAGGAAGATTAGTAAAAACTAATTTGACGATACTTCCATCTACATCTTGGAAAACATTGCTTGGAAAACTCCAATCAAAAGTACGCCCAATAGCCGCTTGTGGCTCAGCCACTGGATTCACAATCCTAGGCGGCATATTTATTTCTTTATCAATTACCACAAACTTAAGAGAAGTTTTTCCCAGTGCCGTTAAAGAGGATATATCTTGTGAACTATATGCTTCTACTGAAAGCTCATAGGTACCTACTTTGAGATTAATTCCGTCGTTGTCTCCATAAAGTCCAAAAGGTTTGTCAGTTTCGGTTTGAGTACGACTCACGGGTCCTATCAGTTTCATCACTACCGCTTCTGCTTTCGAACCTGCCTCAGCAAAAAAATTAAGTAGATATGTGTGTTCTTTAAGATTGAGAGTATCTCCGTTTTTAAGTTCTTTGAGCAAAACGCGGGTCTGGAAATTTCCAGCTTTGTAAAGATTAATCTTTGACGTAATAGGCGCGTTGATAGTTAATGTAAAAGTTGCACTTACAGAGGCATCATACAAGTCCGTAGCTTTGACTTTAATAGTATAGTCCCCAACCGATGAAGTGGTACCTTTGATGGTATTATTCTCAAAATACAAGCCATCTGGCAATCCACTTACTTCATAATATTCGATACTACCGTCGGGATCTTTGAAAGCGTTGTCTGGAATCTTATAAGATGCCTCAAAGCCCGCCGTAAAACTATAACTAGGAAGAGGATTGGCTAAAAAGGGGGCTTGGTTTACTTCTGGCTCACCAAGCAAATCTTCTACCAACCTTACCTCTACGGGCCCGTCCTTCTTTTTTTCATCCCATCGACTCGAATATCCTGCTTGAGGATATCCACCTGTCCGAACCAATTCCGACAACTTCACAATCATAGATTGGACTGGCACAATGGGCGTCATGGGTTTGTTGAGCCAATTGTTGAGTACCCATGTAATACTTGGCGAATACCAATTGATATCGTCTATATTATTAGCGACGATATTGACCAATTTACAACCACGCTCAAAATGCTCACTAAGCATGAGCTGCATACCATACTGAGAAAGGCCCGGCTCGCGGAAAGCTTCATTCATAATCCATTTCCCTGCCCCCATATTACTGCGCAGTACATCCGCACTAAAATAATGGGAGAAATATTGAGAATCATTGATTTTGGTACCATCTGTATTGCGTGCCAAATCTTTGAAAGCAAAAGTAGCTCTCCGAAAACTCAACCCATCGTGAACCGACCCAAAATCATTCACAACTTTATAAGAGCCATTCACCCCTTTAGCAGAGCTGCTCACTCCATCCAAAAACTTTTTGAGGGCATTATGTCTAAACACATACCAATCTGACCATCTTTTATTTTCTGAATGAGGGTAGGATGTATTTATAGGCTGAATATCATTCACATTATTGTAGTCAGATTTCCATTCACTATTAATTTTGCTAAGACTTCCGTAGCGTTGTAACAACCACTCCCGATAGCCCGTAATCATGCTTGGGCTATAATCATACATAGCCGTATAATTACCTCCATTTGCGGAGTTTTCGTAGTGATAACCAGACTCTTGGGTGGTAGTAGTAGTAGCCGCAAGGCAAAGGATATGGCCGTTTTGCTGATCAGAATTATATCGCTGACATACTTCTCGTACAAACCCGAGGGCTTTCTGAAGCGATGGCTCATGCGACATGCTGAAGATTTCTTTGAGGGTGTTTCCACGCTCATCACGTGCCGATTCTGATTCTTCCCAATATCCTTCGTTCCGATTACAGCAGCGCGCTAAGTGAATCCGAAGGAATACCTTAAGTCCTAGCTCTTTGGCCAGTTTAATCTGATTGTCGTACTGCGCCCAATTGGCCGAACTACTGGGAGTATAATATACTACATCCCACCGAACAGTCACCATGACCGCGTTACAACCTTTTTTAGCACCTTCCCGAATTACATCTAATCCAAACTCCGCACCTTCGGTGGTATTGAGAAGAGCGATACATAAATAACGTTGATTTTCGTCTGCTAATGAAGGATTACTTACAGGGGCGTGGAGGGCGCGCGAGTTTGCGAAGGCTACGATAGACATAACCCACGCAAGCACCCAAGAGAGTACTAAACGTTGAACCATTTTAGAATATGTTTTTTGAATAAAGGGGCTTATGCCTGTTCATTGTCAAAAACCATGCAAGAGATATGAAAAAAGCCGTTTAATAACTTTTAAAAAGTTATTAAACGGCTTAATGCACTGACTATCTGTATATTACACAAAAACTTTAACCTTTTAGGAAAACCTTCAGAAAAGGTTTTTACTATTTTTATTAGATTTTAAACCTGATGGCATAGTTTTTGAAAAGGTTCATTAATGTTATCGTTTTAGAATATTTTTTGAATTTAGGGAGCTTTTTTAATTTGAACCACGACCGTTTTGGACGTTGGGGTCATACTTTTGTCGGCATAGCTATCTATGGGTACCAAAGTATTGGTTTCGGGAAAATAGGTAGCAATGCATCTTTCTGGAATAGAATAAGGTACAATGATAAACTTGTGGGCAACCCGTTTGTGCCCGCCATTATAATTGTACAAATCCACCACATCGCCTGCTTTTAGGCTCGCTTTTTCCATGTCTCTTTCGTTCATCATGATTACCCGTCGCTCATTTTGAATACCCCGATAGCGATCGTTGAGCCCATAAATAGTAGTATTGTACTGGTCATGACTTCTGATAGTCATCATCAAATACTCATCCGAAGATAGGACAAAGGGAGTATAATGATTCAAGGTAAAATTGGCTTTACCTGTAGTGGTTTTAAAGTCGCCCTCTCTAGCACCATTGGGCAAGTAAAATCCACCTGGCACTCTTACGCGTTCATTGTACTTTTCAAAACCCGGAATTGTTTGTTCAATCACATCTCTAATATGATCATAATGTGATAAAAGCCTATCCCACTCCACTCTAGATTTAGCCCCAAGCGTAGCCTTTGCCAATCGACGAACTATGTCTGGCTCGCTCAGCATATGCTCTGAAATAGGACTTAGATTTCCTTTAGACTGATGCACTACACCCATTGAGTTTTCGACAGTTACAAACTGCGCCTCACCGTTTTGGATATCGCGGTCAGTACGACCCAAACAGGGCAGAATCATTGCTTCTTCGCCAGTTACTAAATGGCTACGGTTGAGCTTAGTGGACACGTGGGCGGTCAATGAGCAATTTCTTAGGGCTTGTGCGGTATAAACCGTATCGGGAGTAGCCGACAGGAAATTTCCGCCCATGGCAAAAAACACTTTGGCTTTGCCTTCGTGCATGGCTTTGATGGCATCTACCACGTTGTAGCCATGCTTGGTAGGGGGCTCAAAACCAAATCTTTTTTGAAGACTATCTAACAATTCTTTGGGTGGCATTTCCCAGATTCCCATCGTACGGTCGCCTTGCACATTGCTGTGTCCTCGTACGGGGCAAGTGCCCGCACCGGCCTTCCCAATTGAGCCTTTTAATAGGAGCAAATTTACCACTTCTTGAATATTATCGACCGCGTTTTTGTGCTGCGTAAGACCCATAGCCCAGCAGATGATAATATTTTGGGAAGCGATTATCATTTCCACTGCCTCTTTAATTTCTGACAAACTCAGTCCAGCATCTTGCACCAACTGCCCCAAATCATAATTTTTTAAATCTTCTAGTAGGTCTTCGATTCCTGCCGTTTTCTCACGGATAAACGCCCAATCAAATACCTCGCGGCCTTCTAATTCGGCTTCATGAAGAAGTTTCAAAATCGCTTTGAAAAGCGGCACGTCGCCATTGAGTCTCACTTGCAAAAACAAATCAGAGAGGGGCGTTTTTCTCCCTAGCAAGCCCGCAGCCGTTTGAGGATTACTAAATGCGACAAGACCCGTTTCCCGAAGTGGATTGACCGATATTATTTTGGCACCATTCTTTTTAGCTTTCTCAAGCGCCGAAAGCATCCGAGGGTGATTAGTACCAGGGTTTTGGCCGGCTATAATAATCAAATCACTTTTGTAAAAATCTTCCAATTTAACCGAACCTTTGCCAATCCCCACCGTATCTTTGAGCGCTACCCCACTTGATTCGTGGCACATATTGGAGCAATCTGGAAGATTATTTGTCCCAAATTCTCTTACAAAAAGTTGATACAAAAAAGCCGCCTCATTACTGGTACGTCCAGATGTGTAAAAAATAGCGTCGTCGGGAGAAGGCAATTGATTTAAATAAGCGGCTACTTTCTTGAATACCCCTTCCCAACTTATAGGCTGATAGTGGGTTGCGCCCTTCGATTTGTACATAGGCTGCGCAATTCTCCCCCGCTGACTTAGTTCATAATCGCTCCACGTACCTAACTCATCAATAGAATGTTGGGCAAAAAAATCTTCAGTCAGGCGTTTTGTGGTAGCTTCTTCGGCTACCGCTTTTGCGCCATTTTCGCAATATTCGGCAATAGCAGACCGCTCATCATCAGGGTCTGGCCAAGCACAACTTGGACAATCAAATCCATCTTTTTGGTTAAGATTGAGCAACGCTTTCATCCCACGACCTACATTCATAGCACCTAATACATGCTCAAATGCACTTACAACTGCTGGCAAACCTACCGCTACCTCTTTAGGGGCTTCAGTACTAAGCCCCGTAAACTCCTCGGGAGTAAGCTCGGGATGAGGCGTTTCTCTTTTTTCCATGGTATTAATTTTGTCTAAAGTATATTTCACATGACTTACCTTCGTCACATTTATCTTATAAACATACGTAAATGTTGGATTGTTAGTAATCGACCTTAGACATATTGTTTTTACTTCACTACCTCACTCACCAAAATAATGGGAGCGACATTGGTATAATTGGCAAAATCGGCACGAATAGCGTCGCGATTCGGAGCGATAGCCGCTTGATAGTCGCTCAGGCTCTTTATATAAAATGTACCAATCGCCATAAAGGGAAGTGGTTGGTTTGGAATACCACTCGCCAGTCCTTTTTCAATGGTATATTTCACCAAATTTGCCCCTAAGTACCCTGCAACCATTGGCATGTGCTTGGTCTCATAGTATTCCATATTAAAGGTTTTTCCTTCGGCATAAGGATACATGACCGATACTTTGATTAAACCTTTTTCGGCCATAGCCGCACTCTGTTTTTCTTGACTAAACGCAGCAAAATAGCTGATAAAAAGAGAAAATGACAGGAGTAGTTTAAGTTTCATGACTAAGAGAGTGAAGAGTTGTTAAATGTTTGATTTAAAGCAATATCCCACAAATATCTAAACAGGTTTTATATTTGCAAAACGCTATTTTTCGATAAAAACAATCGAAAAAACCGATTTAGAACTATGGAACTAAGACAACTCAAATATTTTTTAAAAGCCAAAGAGTTATTAAACTTTACGGAAGCAGCAAAGGCTTTAAATATTAGCCAAAGTACTCTTTCACAGCAAATTAAACAATTGGAAGATGAATTAAACGTGCCATTATTTAATCGTATTGGCAAACGAATCACGCTTACCGAAGCAGGAAGCTTGTTTGGAGAATATGCATTACAGAGTATCAATAGAGCCAATGAAGGACTCTTGCTTTTACAAGATTTAAAAAATCTCAACACGGGCAAAATCACCGTCGGGATAATCTATTCTATGCGTATTCTTTTTGCCAAAACCCTGATACAGTTTGCCAAACAATACCCAAACATCAAAATCCAAGTGGTGTTTGGTACTACCAAAGACTTACTCGAAAAACTGAATACACTGTTTTAAAAGTTTTTATGTATATTAGTTTTTGAAAAACTATCAATAACTGATGCAGAGACAACACATTACTTTGAGTGAACCGGATCGGGATTATCTGCAAGCTCAACTCAGCAAAGGGGC
>NZ_JARNTW010000025.1 GCF_029433105.1 Runella sp. MFBS21
TCCAATCGATACAGTTCAATGACATGCCATCGAAAGGCACCTGTTTTGTACTTTTTCTTTAAATTAATAAAGCTGCTCACTTTCATAACTTTACACAATTTGTGTCAAGCTATTTCAGGGATATACAACTCCATAATTTGATATTATTATGTTAAAAAGTATAGTGCGGAGATTATTAATAAAATCTGAAAAATAAACTGCATTTTTGGCCTTCAACATCAGTTCAGTAGAACGTCGAATGTCTATAGATACCACCGTAGTTTCATAACTAGATAAATTATCAAATAATTCTTGAAATTTTGAATTTACCATTAATCTTTCGTTAGCTTCGGTGGAGATTCTCGAAGCAATATGCTGTATTTGAATTTTAGCGTTAAGTTTTTTATTAGCATCTTCTAAACTCTTTATCGCCGCTTCACGTTCAATCGCATCAGCTTTAAACTTATTTACCTCAGCACTTTTACTTGATACCTCGCTTTTCAATGCAGCAATTTCGCTTGATAGTTTCGAATCGCTTTGTATTTTCTTTAGAAAATCCTCTGTAAATATAGAGTTTCTAGTTCCTAAACTGGAAGATTCTGAGGAATAATGAGGGGATGAATAATTATAACCCTCTCTCATATAAGTATAAGCACTTAAGGATGAAGCTTTATCTTGTAAATTCCATTTAAAAGCTGAACTGTTATAGATAGGATTTTTTGGCAATTTATTAGATTCTTCCATTTAATTATAATTGTCATTGAATTTAATCAAATATATAAATAAAATCTTAAATAATATAAAATTGAAATGTTTAAAGCTACGAACATCTTAATTTAAGCATACTATACTGGATTTTTAGTCTTATTTGCCAAATATTATTTTGTTTTCTCCTTGACTGTGAAATATTGATAATCATTAATGTCAGGAGCAAGAAACCCCAGACAATCACAATTTACGGACAATTAAAAACAAGCTGTATAACCGATAACTGATTGCCCCTTTTGGGTACGCCCAACGCTTGAATAATCACATAGATTACAAAATGAGTAATTAAGCAAAATTAGTTTAGACTTTCCAAATTTATAAATCCACTGATTATCAAGCTTATAAGTATAAAACTTGGAAAGTCTATTTTCCCATTAGTACTCAGGGTATATTCTTTTTATCTATCCTATCTTGTAATAGATTGATATACAGTACTATATCTAACTAAGAGTAACTGTAAAAGAAGAAATTTAAGTCTAAATATTGGGTATTAAGTGTTTTAAATTGTTGATAATCAATGCGATATGGTGATTTTTTTAGTCCCCTAAGTCCTACAAAAAGCCCCAAATTCCGTTGATTTGGGGCTTTTTTATTGGGAAAGCGCCTGGAAATACACTTCTTTAAGCTCTATCCTGCGGAGTTTTATATTTTAAAAAAATGTAAAAACTCCGCGTATTTTTGTGGCTATTCATCACTTTGACTTAAAATCCTTTTTATGAAGTACACCCTGGCTTTTTGTATTTTGTGGTGTTGCCTTACCACTTACGCCCAAAAAAAGGCGATTCATCTTATTCCCCAACCCGTAGAATTGAACCAACTCAACGGCGAATATCTGCTTACTGCTGCCTCGACGATTGTGTATGGACAACAGGACGCCAAAGATATAGCTCATCAATTGGCGCAAAAACTAGCGGTGGCTACTGGTTTTTCGCTAAAAGTTGTTAACTCTAAATCAGCTTTGCCCAATGCCATCACTTTGTACCTAAATGCCACTCCCAAAGCCACTTTAGGTAGTGAAGGCTATGAGTTGGAGGTGTTAGGCAAAAGTGTAAAAATAGCGGCTAATCAGCCGGCAGGTTTGTATTATGGTGTGCAATCTTTGTTGCAACTGCTACCGACCGACATCGAAAGTCAGAACGTGGTGCAGCGTCGTTGGCCGATTCCGAGCGTTCGCGTGCTTGACTATCCGCGTTTTGCGTGGCGTGGATTGATGTTTGATGTAAGTCGTCATTTTTTTAAGAAAGAAGACCTGAAACGCCATATCGACTACATGGCTCGCATGAAATTTAATGTATTGCATTGGCACTTGACCGACGATGAAGGCTGGCGTATCGAAATCAAATCTTTGCCCAAACTTACCTCTGTGGGCGCATGGCGTGTACCTCGTATCGGAGATTTTGGCGAATTGGCTCCCCCCAAAGACGGAGAAGCTGCTACGGAGGGTGGTTTTTATACCCAAGACGATATTAGGGAGCTCGTGCGCTATGCACAAGAAAGAAACGTAACAATCGTGCCCGAAATAGACGTGCCCGGCCATAGCATGGCGGCTTTGGCGGCTTATCCGGAGCTTTCTTGTACCAAAGACCCCAACACCAAAGTAAACCCCGGTAGTAAGTTTTCGGAATGGTACAGCGACGGTACGTTTAAGATGCTGGTCGATAATACCCTCAATCCTTCGGATGAAAAAGTGTATGAGTTTTTGGACAAAGTATTTGCCGAAGTAGCGCCTTTATTTCCGAGTCCTTACATTCATGTGGGGGGCGACGAATGCTATAAAGGCTACTGGGAAAAAGACGCGGGTTGCCAAGCGTTGATGAAACAAATGAATATGAAGCACGTGGAAGAGCTACAGGCGTATTTTATGAAACGAGTTGACAAAATCTTGAAATCGAAAGGTAAGAAGCTCTTGGGTTGGGATGAGATTTTGGAAGGTGGGATTGCCCCCGATGCTACCGTGATGAGTTGGCGGAGTCTGAAAGGGGGTATCGAAGCGGCTCATATGGGGCACAATGTCATCATGACACCCGTACAATATTGCTATCTCGACTATATGCAAAGCGACGCTACCCTTGAGCCTTATGTATATAGCACCTTACGCCTCAAAACCTGCTATGATTTTGAACCCGTGCCCGATGGCGTAGATACTAAGTTTATTTTGGGCGGCCAAGGCAACCTCTGGACCGAAGGTGTCAATACCCTGAGTCATGCGGAGTATATGCTGTACCCACGGAGTTGGGCGTTGTCGGAGGTGTATTGGTCGCCCAAAGGCAGCAAAAATTGGGAAAATTTTGTCCGCCGGATGGAAACCCAAATGGAACGTGCCGATTTGGCAGGGATAAATTATGCCCGTGGCGCTTATGATGCTGTCATCAAACCACAGCTGAAAGACGGTAAACTGACGGTAGCTCTCGAAACGGAGGTTCCTTATTTGGATATTTTTTATTCGATAGATGACTCCGTACCGGGGCGTTATTCGCCAACCTATGCCAATCCTATCGAAATCCCCGAAGGCCCTGTCACTTTGCGCGTGATTACATACCGTGAAGGCAAGCCTATTGGCAAGATGATTATCCTCAAAAGAGATGAGTTGCTCAAAAGAGCAGGGAAGAAGTAGGAGGATTTTCGTGATATTATGAACCAATCATGGCACTAACTTAGGTGCCATTTTTTTTGCCTTATACGTGTTAAAAGAAGAAGATTTTGGTAAAGATATGCCACTTGATAACTTTTTTTAAAAAAAGAATTAGTTGAAAGAGTAATTTTTCTTTAAAGTCAAACTAAACTCTTTACGACTATGGCTTCTGAATATTCGTATGCGTACAAGGCATTTATTAAGAATATATACCTTTTTCTCCCAAAATACACCTTTGATCACCATCCAATTGAAGGTAATGATGGTGAAATATTTTTAGGGAGAAATAAAATAACCGAGCGATTGTTAAACATGCTTAAAAATGGAGATGAGCGAGGGGCTTATCTAGTTACGGGTTATCGGGGTATGGGGAAAACAAGTTTTGTAAGGAAAGTCATCAAAGATTATAAGAAATTTAAAGATGAGAATAATGTTAAGGTTAAGGAAAGCCACATAAGTTTTGCCCAAAATGATCTCAAAGAAATAGATGTTTTAAGGCAAATTACTAAGTTTATCAAGGATGAACTTCAAGGTAATGATAGATTGAAAATTATCAATTACCTTGAACGACGTAGTTTGATTTTTTTCTTCGGCTGCTTGAGCTTCTTCTTATTGCTATTGTTTGGGAAGTATTTTCAGATTAATATTGAGATTGCAGAAGAACACAGTATCATCAATGCTTTAGTAGTAAGCTTGATAGGGGGGTTGGGGATGTTTCAGATTTTGCAATTATTGCTATATATAGCTCGAAATTACTCCTCTGTTTACAAATTAGTGACTATATACCGGCAAGTGGAGTTGCTATACGATCGCTGCCAAGGCGAAGTAAATGATGAAAAAGGGATTCAGAGTACCAATGAGCAACTACCTATAGGATTTATAAATAAAAAATCAAAAAAATTTCAACCACTTACATCTAAAGAAGCTGAATATGAATTGATTGAAATTTTAAGTAAATATAAAAAATTGTTTTTTTATGATAGAAGTAGAATGTTAGGGAAAATTTTTGTGCTAGTTTTTTTTATAGTTATTAATTTTAGTATTTTATTTTTTTTGTATGTGCTGTATTGTGTTGCGAGAGATGAGGCTGTTTTTTGCGTATTTTTTGTTTTAATTTTCATGTTTTTTATTGCTTTTAATAGAGAAGTGTTTGTTGATTTGGTAAATATTTTGAGGGAATTTAGGTATACTAAAGAGTTTATATTTGTTTTTGATGAGTTGGATAAGCTAGATCCACAAACAGGAAAAGGGTATTTTTATGAGAAAAATATTGCAGCTTCTACTAACCTACATTATAGTACTTATACAAATGAATTGAGAGAACGTAAGTATGCAGTTTTGAATTTATTATCTTCAATGAAATATTTTGTTACTGAAGCAAAAGCACGTTTTATTTTTATTGCAGGAAGAGAAATGTTTGATGCTTCTTTAGCAGATATTGCAGATAGACAATCGTCTATTAGTAGTGTCTTTCATCAGATTATATACGTAGATAGTTTTTATAGAGATAAACCTTCTAGGAGCAGAGCTTCTGGAATTGGAGAAATGGTAGAAGAATACCTTGAAAAAATTCTTATTGATGAAAAATACAAAAAAGATAAAAAAGATGAATTTTACAAAAATCATTTTTTGGCGAACTACTATGAGTTTTTAAATGAAAAATATGGTAAAAAAATAAATGAAAGTGTATCTCATGAGCCTAGTGGATGTGATTCTGGAATGATAAAAGAAGATGAAGTAGGGGGGGAAGAAAATTGTCTTTCTAAGGAGGAGATTTTGAAAATAATTTTTACTCTTCAAAATCTTATTATATATATTGCTTACCGCAGTAATGGATCTCCTAAAAAAATGGTTCACTTGTTAGAAGAATCTATTGTTAGGGTTCCTAAAAACGAAATAATAGATAGGAGATTGAATATTTATGCGGGAAGTCCTATGTATGACAAAGATAATACTATGGGAGAGTTGTATTTAAGAATTTCATATAAAAAACAATATAAATTAGGTTTTACTTCATATTTATTTCGACCTTTTCTTTTGATGTATGGTAGTTTTCTAAAACGCTATGGGGATAGTCTATTGGTTTCATCGCCATACCTAATTGATAATCTTATTAAATTTCACCCATTTGCTTTTTCAATTAAGAACTTAGAATTGTTGCCTGAAATCATATCGTCTAATAAAACCCCTGAACTAAGACTATTTATTGAAGAGCTTATTTATTTTCTAAGTCAAAATCATATACGTGAAACTGAATCAGGTTTTTTTGAATATAAATTCTACGATAAAACGCATAATGAAATAGCATATATTTCAAAGATTGCTGAGGAAGAATCAGCAGCTTTTAATTTTACATTGGATGAGAATTACCCTATCAAAAAACATTTAGCCGCTCGTATAAAAGAACTTCGTGAAACCCACAAAGATTTTAAAGATAGCAATGATGAATTTTCAATGTCATTGACCTTTCTTAATAATTTACTTGGAGATGCAGAGCTGTACGATGATGAATTCGAAGATGCTATAATATCATACTCTGATGCTTTGCAGGGTTTGCCGAAAAAAGAAGTTAAATATTTTACTCATGAACAATTGATACTGTCTGTAAGATTTAGACTAAAATTGGGGCTTACTTATGAGAAAATGAAGTCATATGATGTAGCATTGGGGCATTATACAGATGCATTACTTCAAATGAAATCTTTTTTTGAGGCTAATGGAGAAGAACGTCTACTGCTAGTTTCACCTTCTTTTAGAGAGTTATTACTATTAAGCTCTAATGCACTTGCTTCTGTTGTATATGTGCAGGAGAAGTTAGACGAAGGGCTTACTTTTCAAAAAATGGCTAATTTTAGTAAGATATTTCATGATATGCTTAATAATGTTGGTAAGACTTCATACAATGGTAGAGATATCATTGAATCAAACCATTATGCACAAATGGCTACAATTGCCTTTTATAAAAACATGCCTCTTCCATATAATGAAATGGAGGTGAATGTTGAATTTTTGAATATGATTTTTTTTGAACAACCTCTTAAGGAGCATTCTTTTATTCAAAAGTCTTTTGAAGAAATTAATAAAAACAATAAATATAATAAAATGATTTTTAATATAGGTAGCTTAACTAGGGATGGCTCTAGGGATTTTAGGTTTTCTTTTATTTCATATGTGTACTATAAAAAATGCCTTGCGTCATATTTGCCCAATAATAAACAATTAGGTTGTTTGCATGGTATTGTAAAAAATTCATTTGATATGATTTATGACTTCAATAATTCTCATGATAAAAATATGCTGAGAGGAGTTGCTGATGCTCTTACTAGATTAGGTGATTTACTTCTTACTTTGTTTGATTTAAAAATTGTGGAAGATGAAAAAAAGAAAATTTTATCTAATGAGTTTCTAAAATCTATTATAGAGATAAAAAATGATGATAAGGAATCAGTAATTGGAAATTTAGATAAAGGATTTAAATCGTATATTGATAATAATAAATCATTCTTGTTTGGTGAAACAAATGAAAATGAAGGAGTTTTGTTAGAAGGAATAGTGTTAATGTATTATTTATCAGGAAGATTTTACTTGAAATCTGGGCGCAGTAATAGTACTAGCTTTCAGTTTAGGAAAATACTCTTGCTTATGAGGAATTTTCTGTATTTTGATGATAGCTCAGAAAAACTTATATTTTGGCTTGAAAATAGTTTTCTAAAAAAAATATTGGAAATTAGTAGCTGGAATAATAACTCATCTGATAGGCCACAAATACTTAAGTTTAAAGACTATTTTGATATCAACTCAGTGTTAACTCCTAAAGAATATTCGAAGTATATTTATATGAATCTCTCTAATAATCCTGAAACTAAAGAAGCTTTGCTATTAATTGCAGATATGAAAATAAAGGCAAGTGATTATTCTGTATACACAACACTTGAAGACTTTATAACTAGATGCCCTGAACAAAGCCTCGTGACTCCTTTTAATGGTATTTCACACCAATTTGTTCGAATAGTAGAGTTGAACTTACAAGTTAGTATGAATTATAAATATTTGAAAGAAAAACTGAATAAAGAATACATAGATATAAATAAAAGAACTACCCCTAACTTAATTTCTTGGGAAAAAGAGTATTCATCACTTTTTCTCATCAATGACAATAATATTGATAAGCTTGAAATTAGAGAATATGAATTTACTAAAAGATTTTCCGATAAATATCTTAGTAAAAAATTAGGAATAGTGGACGAAAATGACATTTGTTTGGGTCAAATGAAAGTTTTACTAAAAGAGTATTTTCAAGTAGTAGTAAATTCTATTTACTGTAATTACCATATTATTGCATCTCTAAAAATATATGGTGTCAACCATTTCTTAAATAATGCTTATATGGCTTCTTTTCACGAAAAATTGGCCTTCTGGTTAAAGCACCTTCGTTTATGTAAAATACTGGATGCTGAACTTGAATTAGATTTCGAAATTGATAGCATTTTTAATCAACTATTAGGTTTTCGAGTGATTCATACTCTTGAGGTAGTTCCTCAATATCAATTAGCACTTCAATATTATTATCAGTCGCTTCAAGTACATAGTGAAGGGTCTGCATATAAATATCAGATAAGTAATTTTATTTATCTCGAAGATGATTATAATGATAATCTATATCATTTTGGGGCGGCTCTTGAACGGCAGAGAATTAACTCAGGCTATATTAGAAAGCGAATAAAAGAAATAGAAAATGAAACAAAAGATGCGGGTATTTTAAAATACGATATGTTTGTCAATAGTGAGAAGATAAATAACAGATAGGATATGAATAAAAAACAACATGATTTTTACATAAAGGAAGCTATTAAGTATTTAGAAGGAGGCAATTCTGTAACAGCTGTGAGAAGTTATTTGCAAGATAGAGGACTAGAAGAAAGATGGTGTTCAAAAGTAGCTAGAAACGCTTTTGCAGTTTATACTATCAATAATGCAAATACCAGGATAAAAAGAGGATTTATCTGGACATTACTTAGTGTAATAGCTATTTTAATTACTTTATATGGTTTTATTTTTTTAGAGAAGGGAGGATTGTGGGTAGTTGGAGGTCCGCTTATATATGGCGTTTTTCAGTTACTGAGCGGTTATCAAAATAAATGTATTGCACTAAAACAATATGATGAGTCTTTTTTGTATGATTAAAAATACTTTCTACCTCAGCACATCATTTACTTTCTTGACCCAAATGGATTGACCAAAGCAAGTCCAGTGTGTATCGCTTAGGGAATACACTTGTTGGGAGTTTTGAGTAAAAGCCGGCCAAATATCAAGCACGGGGGCTTGTAGAGAAGGGTATTGCTGTACGCGCTCTACCAAGTGATTGTAAGGGCCCATTGAGGGGGCTACAATGCTGGTTTTATTGGGAATAATGGATAAATACACTTCGTCAAAGCCTAACGAAAGATAGTGCTGGCGCGTTTGGTTAACACCCTTGATGAGGCTGTCTAGTTCGCTATCGGGGAGATATTTGAAAGAAGATGTAATACGAGTCGAATCGGTATCCCAGCAAAAAAGAATATTCTTCCCGTCGGGGGAGAGGGCAACTTGGTCGTTGTGGCGGTCAAACCACGCGAGATTAAGGCTTGCTTTCCATTCTTTTAAGGTCAGAAATACGTCACCCGAAAATAGGAAACTCGTCAGGGCTTCTTCGCTTTCGCCCAATACTTTGTCCCAATAGTCAAGCGAAAAAATACTTGCTTCACCTTGGGGCACGACTTTCTGAGATTTACCTATTTTAAGAACCCTTACAGAGTCTACGAAGTGCTCTCTAAAATGCCGCTCTACGGTTTGTAGCACAAGTATATTACGTTTTGTGGTATCTAGTTGTATGGTTAGTGGCTCGTTCCAGTGCGTTCGTAAGTAATTCTTAGCCACAAAATCAAGACTATCTACGCGGGCTTTTTCGGTAAAGCTATCGCCAATGATGTATAAGCTCGTATTGGTTTTAGGAAGATTCGATTGTTTAGGGCAGGCTTGGGTAAGTTGTTTGAAATCTGGAAGGTTAGACAAGCGGTACAAATCTCCGTATCGATAAGAATCTTTGGTCAATCCTAGGTCAAAGGCTTTTTGGCGGAGCATAGGATTGCAGCCTATCATCCACAAAAGTGAGAAAACGAATAGAATAATATATTTGAGAATATGTGTCACAATTACCTGATTTTGAGGGACCAAGTTTGGAGTTTTTTGTTGGCGTAGCTATGGATGAGCAATTTGTTGTAGCCTTCTACGAGCGTAATCCGTATGGGGATTTCGCTGGGAATCGGCTTGTCACCGAGCTGGGTACCTTTGAGGGTATAAAGGGTGGTAAAATTACCCGATTTTACGCTTAAAAACTTAATGTCTGAGCCCAAAAAATGATACTGTACATTGTTGCGGTAGGGAATCAGTCCCTTAGCCGAAAACAATTCACGTCCTTGTTTGTCTAGTACGGCAAATTGGGTCTCTGATTCACGGAACAATATCCAATCGCGGTTGTTGATGGAGGAGCGTGCACGGAAAAATGCCGTTGGGTCGGAGCGGAAAAGCTGCGTTTTACTCAAGATTTTACCCGTCAATGTCATATCGTGTAGTTCGCCGTACTTGCTGACACCTATCAGGTGAGTGGTGCCTGTTTCGGGCGTAAATACCCCAAAAAATGGCCCAGTAAATTTGGTTTTAAGGTCAATTTTGAAGGGTGGAGGAATCACCCCCGTTTCGCTGATGAGCCCCACTTGTCCCGAAGCTTGGGTAAATAAGAAATGACGTTTGCCCAGGTATTCTACTTCATGAATTGGCAATAGCAATTCTGCAAAAGGCCTGGAACGATTGAGTACGATAGGGTCTTGACTGGGACTGTTCCAAAGGTACAAATATCCCTCATTGTCGATAACCAAGAAGCGAAAGCTGCCCTCAATTCCACTTTCTAGTTGTTGGAAACTACGTACGCTACGCCCAGCGGGTAGCTTGATAGGGGGCAAGGACATGTATCTTTGACGATCATCTTCGTCTATGACATATAAACTTTTTTCGGTCGCGAATACATATTGCAAGCGCCCGATGCTCAAAAAATCTACTGAATAAATATCGCCCACAATCGGAGCGTCGAGTTGAGCAATTTTACGTTTTTTCTCTTCTACAAATGGATTCTGCAATTCTCCTGACGAAGTGACGACAATCATTTTGTCGAGCGCACTGGGGTAATTTCTGACCGTATAAATTCCGCCAGCTGGTGCTGGTTCAAAAGCCTGTTCTTGTTGTAGAAAAACTTTATTAAGGGTTTTGGCATTGGCGGCTTTGGTAAGGCGCCCAAACGTCAGCGATGAATAGGCTCGCCCACTTTTATAGGCCGATTGAAACACCATCTGATCAAAGGGAAGTTGCTCTGTAATGTCGTAATTGAGGTTTGTGAAGAGATAATTCATGAAACCTGCGGCTAAATAATCCTTACTTTTACGAGGGCTAACAATAAAAGTAAAGTTGGAGGCACCAAGGGTTTTATTCAAAAAAGTATGATGAATCGCCGAATTGGCCCAGGTACGTTGATACTCTACATCAATGAGATAGTCTTTGAGTACTTGTGAATCATTGCTATAGACAATGAAGTTTTGGTGAAAAGCTACGTACGATTTCTGAAACCCTTTGAACAAACCACCAAAAAGTACTGCTGGTAGCTCTGGCCAATTGATGGTATAGACATACCCTCCTTGGAAGGGTTCGTAGGGGAGACCAGTGTTTTTATTGAAAAGAATCGCTAGACGTTTAAAAAAAGGCTCTAATCCATGCTTGGGGGTTACCTGTTGAAGGATAATTTGCCCTTTTGTAAGAACATTGTTAGGTTCTAACTGGCACAAAATCAGTTCTTTATTAAAGTGTCTATAAAAAGAGTCAACGCGGGCGTTACCGATTTGAGTGAGTAAGTTACGGCGTAGCTGATTGACAGAGTCATTAGAAACATTATCCAACTGAGCACGTAGCTTACGCGAAAAAGTGCTGGCATTATCAAATCCCAATCGGTACATAATAGCTGTATTGTTGGGAATGAAATAGGTACTTTTGAGAGGACTGGCTTTTTGATCATTGAGGGCCTCCAAATAACCGCCGAGTTTTACTTTTTTACCTTTCGAAATAAGCGTTGGATTTTTGGAAGAAAAAAACTTATCTAGGTGAAGTCCCTCGGTACTTGGCAAAAAAGACAAAAAGTACAGCAAACCTGCGTCGCTACTGGCAGCTGCATCACGACGTAGGGCTTCTGATAAAACCACATTATCAAGATAAATACTTAGGTCACTGTTTTCTTGTTTGATGCTCTCAAAACGGCTGGTATTGGTGGTTCGCAATGGACTTTGGGCAAATCGTACCCAATCTTCCAAGACATCTCCTGAGACACAGGCCACCAAAAAATTGTTGAAAAAAGTATAAGCAAAAAGAGGGGCCGAAGTGGGGCTAGTCACGTCGTAGATTTTTTGTCCACTATGGATATGAGAGGTTACTCTGGCCTTAGAAGATACTGGCCCTTCTAGCCACCCATAGCTTTGAAATGCTTCCAAGGGTACAAAAATCAAGTAAGTAAAGCGACCACTTGATGTTTTTTGTAATACATAACTAATCGGACGCCCTTGGAGGAGTTTTTCGGCACGGGTGCTGTCGTCGGTGAGAAGCCGAAAAAGGTCGATTTGGCGGGCTGCTAAGTTTAGCAAAGGAATGTCCCGGATTTCGATACCCCCTTTTTGGACTTTATACGTAGTATCTTGCAGTTTCTGACTTTGAATCAGAAAAAAAGAGTTTTCAGGTAGTAGTTTCCACACCGTGGCCGAGTACCTCTGCCAACGTTGAAAACCCCACCACCCCGCAAATAATAATACTAAGGATAGACCGACTATTAGTCCTCTTTTTTTCATAGGTTAAAACGAGTAAGCAATCAATTATACACCATTATGCTGCAAACAGTGTACCATTTATGCTACTTACTCTTTTAGGCCGCTTTTATTGCTTTCACCTTGCTATTTAGTTCTAAGCGGAATCGTAGCAGCTCCTTAAAACTTTGAATACATACTTTGATAAGTTTCCAGCGCAAGATAGAAACGGTGCCTGTCAAACGCTCTTTGTGCGTAATGGGTATATCAAAGGTTTTTTCGCCAGCTTTTTTTGCCATAACTGCCAAGAAGATGTTGGGAGCAAAAGGCTCTGGATTGGGTAGCTGCGCCAACAATTTTTTCAAATAACTTCCTTTGATAAGGCGGAAGGGGATATTGGCGTCGTTGATGAAAGTACCGTATGCAAAAAAGATAGTGTACTTAAGAATTCGCGTAATTACCAAACGAGCAGGTGCGTCGTAGCGCACTTGGCGATACCCCATGATAAAGTTTGATTCATTACGTTTTGCCCATAGCTTTATGACGTCTTCGGTCACAAATTGATCATCGCTATCGGTCTGAAATACCCATTCCGAGTCCAATTCTACGGCTTTTTTATAACCATTGACGGCGGCGTTGCCGTGTCCGCCATTGGGCTGATGTACTACAAGTAGATTGTCGATACCAGGGGCGATGCGGTCAAGGATAGTTTTGGTACCATCTTTAGAACCGTCATTAATTACGATGAGTTTGGTTTCTTTGCCAGGGAAGGTATTCTTAAGGAAGGATGTCCACATGGTTACGACCTGCTCTATACATTCTTCTTCATTATATGCAGGCATCACAATCGAGAAATAAAGGCTCATTAAGTGAGGTAATTTAAGTTAAATGTTATTTGTTATCCGTTTTTGAATCAAAGCACAGTAAAATTTCGCAAAACTACTCAAAAAAAGCCGTGTACCCTAGGTTTACAAGAGAAGGATTTATTTTGTGGTACTTCTGAACTAGCTTTCTTAAAATTTTAAGGGGCATATTTGTCTTTGAGGTCATTGATGGGTTTTTCTATCAAATGCCATGAAATGGATGCCACAATGGTAGTAAGCAAGAATAATATCAAAAACTGAGCAACGTGCATTTGTTGGAAGCCTTCTATGCTTCGATTTAGTTTTCCCAATAACCTTACCACGGGGTGGTTGGCGGGAGAATGGTAGTGATTATACACAAAATTGTGATATACGTATAGACCATAACTAATTTTGCCTAAATAGTTGCTGACGGGGTTTTCCAGAACCCATTTAAACCAGCCTTTATACCCAACAATGGCACCTCCTAAAAGGAACATAAAGAATACAGAGGCAAAGAATCGTTCCCAAATATTAATAGATAGATTATGATCTTGGTCAACACCTGATTGGGTGATTTGGGCTGACCAATAAAACACCACGGCCAATGCCGCCAAACTTACCCATAAGTACAGACGATTGTCGAAAATAGACTGAAAAGTAACTCGATGATAAAGCTGTATGTAGGCCATGATTGCTCCTAGCCCGAAAGCGTCCAATGCAGTGGGCATACTGACATATGAAATAAACCACGGCTGACCTGTGATGAAAAAATAAGTGCGCAATAAGAGGCTTACTCCAATCAGCACCCCAAAAAAAGGTACCAGAAAGCGTCTTGGAATAAAAAAGATAAGAATCGGGAAAAAAATGTAAAACTGCTCTTCGACCGCCAAAGACCAAAAATGGTCGGTCACTCCTAGCCATGTTTTTTTGAGAGCAATGTAAATATTAGAAGCATACAGAATTTGCCAAAGCTCTTTGCCTCGTACGGAAGGGTCGTTGAAAAGCCAGAGTACGGCCAAAGAAAGGTAGTAAATAGGAAAAATCCGAAGGGTACGGCGGATATAAAACTTTTTCATGTATTGTCCTAACCCATTGGATTGCCCAAAGAGCTTGTCGCGGCTACTCATCAAAATCCTAGCAATCAGAAAACCGCTCAATACAAAAAATAGATTAACGCCTAATTTGCCAAAAGGTAGAAAATGAGGCTCGGGAGTCCAGTGGTCCCAGAGTACCAATCCAACGGCCAAAAAACGTAATCCGTCAAGTTGAATTAAATAGTTGTTGTGCTGTTTCACCAATTTGTCTTGATACTTTGTTGCGCTACTTTTTCAAAGGTTACTACATCGCAGGGGGCATTTTCAAAATATAACTTTCCCTTACGGTCATAGTGTAGCCAACGCACCCGATATGTACCTGCGGTGACCTCAGAGGCAGGTATTTGAACGGACGAACCTTTGGCAAAAAAGCGATTGTAATTGATAATATTACGGAATGAATGCTTACGTTCGGGAGTCGTTGGAAAAATATACTGATTTTTCTGGTTTGATAACAATACATACAACCCACCATCACGCAAGTCATATACTTGATATTCGGGCTGTGCCAAGCTTAGTTTTTGGTCAACAAGCGAGCAGGTTTTTCCTACCATGAGACTATCAGAGGGGATTTGTATTTTTTCAAACAACAGCCTAGGAGGATGATATATAGCGCTAGGCTTATTAGTAGGGTCGTTGCGCCAGTTGAAGCAGCTGGTTACATTGAATTTTCGTAGCTGAATCGTATCGTAGAGGTGATAGTGCTGATTGCTAGCATACAAGAAAGCGGCACCTACCACAAAAGTCAATGTAAGTACTTCTCTAAATCTGGGACTGACCAAGCGGGTCAAATAGGCGATATTAAAACTTAGTAAAAGAGCAGAATACAACTTATAACGGCTCGTAAGCATATTTTCGGGACCTAGTCCGATGCGCGAATAAGTTACAATCACCGCCGTAGCCAAAGCAAAAAGTACCCCTCCTAAGTAAAAATAATCAAACTCATTCAACTCGAATTGACGTTTCCAATAACTCCGCAGGATGTAAAGTAAAATACTTAAACTGACAAATAAAGTGAGTCCACCCATCAAAAAGGGCATTTGGATAGGGGTATTCCCAAAAGGTAAACTTTCAAATAATGACCCGCAAAATAGCAGAAACCCTTTGATGAGTGTCAGCAAGTTGCTACTGCCTTTGACTCCTAAGTCGGTGGGTGGAGCTTTGTATTGCCAAAAATAAAGCCCAATACTGATCGCACTAAAGACTACCCAAAAAGAGGAGACTTTCCACCGTTTTTGGAGGAGAAGGACGCCCAGCGCTAAAGGAAAAATCAGGATACCATTACCACTCGTAAAAAGTCCCATAAAGGCCATCGGGACGGCCCATGCCCAATGCTTGTCGCGGCGGCTGAGTCGCCAAAAAGTAAGCACAGCCCAGGCTACTACCCAAAAGTTTTGGATAGCGGCCATGCCCCAAAAGGTATTTTCCCAGAATGCAAGCGAAAACCAAAAAGTAGCAATCGGCAACGCATACCATACGGCTCCCGGAAGCGGTTTGAAAAATCGAGTAAGTAGCCACCAAATCACTAGCAAAGCTAGGTTTCCGACAAACATCAAATGCTCGTAATTGATGTGGCCAAAAATCTTATAATCTACAATCGCCACAATCCGTGTAAGTGCAACACGGTGCTCATTGTGTTGGACAAAAATGGCGTGTAGTTTATCACCTAGCCCGCTAGCTTTTTCGTACTGTTCGATAGTTGCTTTGAAGGCATGGTCGTCCCATTTCGGTATGTTGATAGCATAGCGATTCCAAAGCTGATAATATACAAAAATCAGGGCAAAAGTAACGATAAGTGACGCTAAGGCTCGTTTGTTCATCGACCCAATCAGTGAATGAGAGAATGAGAAAAGGACTGAATAATACTCGCAATATGAGAAGCATCTAATCCTGATTGGGTCTGATGGTAATTTTGACTGCCATAAAGCCCATTAGGGTAGCCTTGGGCAGTGAGCGATTTGAAATTTTTAGGATGAATCCCCGCTTCAAGCATTTTGACAGACAGCTGCTGTGCCAATCCGCCAATGCTTACGTGCTCTTCTACTACCAATATATTTTCTACTTTGCGGAGCGCCTCGATTATCGTAGGGGTAAGTTGAAGGGGCAAAGTAAGGGCGGTATATACATCACAATCGTTTTGCAAACCTAGCTGAGATAGCGCTTTCTGGACATTGGCGACAATAGGACCTAATGCAATGATAGCCGTAGAAGCATCAGGAGCGTAATTGATTTTTTTCAATGAACCCGACAACTCGGCTCCTTCGGGAGTGGCTCCACCTACACCTAGACGAAGATATGCAGGACTCTTGTCTTGAAGTATTTGGGTTAAAACAGGCTCTACCTCATCGCTAAAAGCAGGTATCCACGTTTTGACGTTTTGAAGGCTGCTCAAACACGCCAAATCCTCAATTGCATGGTGAGTGCTACCCATGATGCCATAACCATAACCGCCGCCATTGCCCACCAAAAAAACGGGGAGATTGTGCAGACAGGCGTCATTACGGAATTGCTCAAGACAGCGATACACCACAAAAGGAGCAATGCTATAGCAAAATACTTTATATCCTTTGTAAGCCATTCCGGCGGCTACTCCCACCATGTTTTGCTCGGCTACTCCTGCATTGATAAAACGATTACCTAGCTTCTCTTGGAGGTTTTCTAAGGCATTGTAGCCCAAATCGCCCGTGATAAATACTACTGATTCATCGGCGAGGGCTAGTTTTTCGATGGCGGCTGAAAATTCTTTACGCATGGTTTTTACATCCTTTTGAGTGTATCAACGACTCAGGAATACTCATATAATTGATGAATACAAATACAAATTAAACAAAATTCAAAGGGTTACCCAAATTCTAATAAATGCTTAATGGGTGAAGTTACTTTCCTGCACGGCGTCAAAATAGGCGGGCTGCCATTGGATTTCTAAGGAATTGTTTACAACATGAGCTACGCCTACTTGATATTTTCCCGTTGGGAAATGACGATAGGTGAGCTCTAAATTGAAGTGTGGGTAATAATAATCATTCCCCATCATCACCAACCGAATACTACGGCGATTGTACACTGCGGGTACTAAGTAAGTTTGGGATTGTGATAAATTTCGAAAAGCAATGTAATAGTCTTCTTTGAGCGATAAGCGAGGTACGTCTGATGATATTTTTAAAATCTTATCAGTAGGAGACTGTTCCATTTTGAAATGGGGGAACACTGTTGCTTTTTCAGCGACTATGTCAAAAGGAGACTTTGTAATACGATATTGAAGAGCTTTTTCTGCTTTGTCCATAGCCAGCTTGGAAGCTTCTTCCCAGTAGGAAGTATCACGATAAATAAACCACTGATGCGTACTGACCCAATTGTGCTGTGCAGAAGTATACGAACGGCTGTATTCGGCAAAAATCTTATAAAAATGAAAAAAAGAAATAAGCCAAAAAATGCCTAATGCTCCCACAAATCCTCTAAAAAACAATTTCTGTTTTGCCAAAAAAGGGAGCAAACAAAAATACCCTAACACCAAGCCTGCCACCGAATGAATACGATAACGATTGATGTGCATCAGGATTTCGTCTTTGTCAACTCTCGAAAGACACAATAAAAAACCTGTCAATACAAAGAAACCCAAACTTCCAATTTGAAAATCGAAAAAGCGGTTGGGATGAGACGGCTTTTCGTTTATAGGCGTTTTGAAATACGATTTTAAAAGTCGAACCACGAGATACCCAAAGCAGATTAAAATAAATCCTCCCGCCAAAATAGAAGCTACATCGCTCGCTGTAAGTTTCTTGGGCCATTCTTCACTCCAGTTGAGTGCTGAGCCTAGAAATACAAGCAGATTGGTAACTACATACCGGAAATGTTGGGTGATGTTGTTGAAAGGATTGTTACGATTTTCAAATTTGGTATAATTTGTAAAATAAACTATCGCGATTACCAAAGCACCTAAGGCCCAAATCGAAAGGTCTTTCCAGCGTTTTTGGGCGATTAAAAGTCCTGCTCCTACACCTAAAATGACGATTCCATTACCGAATGTATAAGTGCACATCAATGCGCTGCCGAGGGCCCACCAAAGGTGTTTTTGTTGCCTACTTGATAGCCAATGTATGGTAAGAATGGCAAAGAAAGAAACCGAATTGTAGGCAAGTGTAGCGGCAGGCCACAAAACACCATCGTACGAATAGCAAGGCTGAAAGAGAATAATCGAAACAGGCAACAAATAAATAGTAGAATAATGGGCAAGCTTGAGTTGCCGCCAGCAAATCACCAAAATTCCCAACAACGAAAGATTCCCTAAAATAATAATCCAATAAAAGGAAACTTTCCCACTCACTAAGTACTGAAGTAAGACCACAAAACGGGTATAAAACAACCGGTGCTCTACAAATTGCGCCGTTAGGAGTGAGAGTTTTTCTCCCAAACTTTGAGTAGATACATAGTTGGTTAGAAAATGTAAAATCAACTCAAAATCATCTCCTTGGGGTACATCGGCAGCGAAATACCCCAAAAAGAGACAAAAGATGAGCAGTGGAAAAACAAAACTTATATTGGCTAGTCGAGCTATAGTAGTAGAGAATTTCATTATTGATTGAGTAAGATGAAAAGAGCTATTTTTTCCTTTGTTTGACAAGGGTCATAATCTCGTCAGAAGTACGAAATACCTTTTCACCTTTTTGAATTTTTGTTCTGATAAACTTGGGTCGTTTTTTAGTCTCTTCAAATATTTTACTGATATATTCACCCAAGAATGAAATTCCTAACAGTGTTAAACCTCCGAACAAGGTAATCAGGATGATTACTGTCGTGAATCCTTGCGGTGTATCAGGCGCAATGATGTATTTGGCTAGTATCTGATAAAAAATTCCTAATACTGAGCAAGCTGTCAGAATAAAACCGGCATAACTCATCAACTCCAAAGGGGCAAAACTGAAAGAGAAAATGGCTTTTTTAGCCCACCAGATATTTTTGCGCCAGTTGTTGGTAGATACGCCAAACATACGTTCGGGTCGTACATAATCAACCCCCGTTTGTTTGAAACCAACCCAGGCCCGTAGCCCCCGCAAAAACTGCTCAGTCTCAGGAAGTGCCACCAATTCTTTGACGACCTTACGGTCAATCATCGAAAAGTCACCGGCATCACGTGGGATAGGGATGTAGCTAAGATTTTGGAATACTTTGTAGAAAGATTTATAAAAGAAGTGAATGTGGGGTTTCATTTCACGCTGCACACGCACACCATATACTACATCGAAGCCATTCGACCATTTTTCATAAAATTGAGGAATCACTTCTGGCGGGTCTTGCAAGTCACCGTCCATCAACACCACAGCATCGCCCGTCGAAATTTCCATACCGCTCAAAAATGCCGATTGCGACCCGAAGTTACGCGAGTGTGTAATACCAATAACATTGGGGTCTTTTTGGCAAATTTGATTGATAACTTCTTCCTGATTGTCGGGTGAGGCATCATTGACAAAAATAATCTCATACCTGACCTTCATTTCATTGAAAGTCTTTACCAAACGCTCGTACATAAACGGAATGGCTTGCGCATCTTTATAACAGGCAATAATCGCCGTAATGACAGGATTGAGCTTAGGATTGGCAAAAGCAGGTAGCAAACGCTCTTCGTATTGATGAGCTTCTTGCCATTCTTTGGTAAGTCTTAGTCCATCACTTAGAGAAGTACGTGCTTGCCACGCCAAATCTTGTTGGGCTTGGGTAGGGTCGCCGTACCATTCGGCTAAGTCCCAGCCTCGATTGGGCATACTTCCCCAGAGAGGCGCATCAGCTATCTTGAATGTTTGACGCGATACATCCACGAGTTCACGCATGGTGGTTTTGGTACCAGTAGCGATGTTGTAGGAATTGCCAGCAATTGACGAATTGACTCCTAACGCCGCATCTACAAAGGCTTCTACGCAATCGTCGATGTACACAAAATCACGACTAATATCTGGCGATACTAGAGGAGGATATTTGCCTTTTCGGGCTTCTTCGACTAGGCGCGGAATGAGTCGGTCGGGTTCTTCCCAGCCGCCATAGATGGAGTAAAGTCTTAGATTAAGGGCTTTACGCTGGTGAACTTTGGCATAAAACTCAATCAAATACGCCGCCGAAACTTTTGAGACGGCATAATGACTATTGGGTTTGACAGGGTCAGTTTCTTTAGGTGCCGTGCAGTTGAATCCATACTCGGAGCTACTACCTGCATGAATATATACGGTTTGGTCGGTACAGTTTTCAAGAATATTGACTGTCCCGATGACATTGGTCTCGTAAGTAAGATTGATATTTTTTTGTTTACTATAAGCACCGTAAGCGGCCAAATTGAAAATGGTACGAGGCTTGTATTTTTCAAAAATTTGCTCGACCGAATTATTTGAAAGTATATCGCAGTGGACGATGTTTTCAAAGGGGACATCCATGAGCTTGAGTCGCCATGCTTTGGTGGCGTCGTGGGTAAGCGCGTATACATCCTTGCGAATGCTGAAGATATCTTTGAAAAGGTTGGCTCCAATGAAGCCACTAGCCCCGAACACAAAAATAGGACCTTTGAGCTGCTGTATTTTGTCGGCGTAAATCAAAATATAATTGTACTTAAGTAAAAAATCGTTATTAGTATTTTGAAGAGATAATTTTACTTTCTAAAACTACCTACCAAGTAAAGCTAGACGGGGTCAAGAAAAATAGAATTGGTTGACGTCGGCTTTGGCTTTCTCATATAGTTCATCGCTCATAGGCAAGTAGTGCCATTCCATGCGATCTTCCATGTACGATACGCCTTTTCCTTTGGTAGTATGCGCAATGATTGCCTTCGGAATCCCATTGTTTCTACTTTTGACTTCCTCGATAAGCTCAATCATGGCAGCTGGGTCGTGGCCATTTACTTCAAATACATCAAAGCCAATGGCTTTCCATTTAGCAGGAGAGGCGGTTTCTCCCAATACATCAGTGGTATTCCCAAAGCCTTGAAGGCCGTTTTTGTCGATGATAAGAATCAAATTGTCTAGTTGATTTTGAATCGCATAGTGGGCTGCCTCCCAAGTAGTTCCTTCATTGGTTTCACCGTCCGACATTAGAATAAATGAAAGCGAATCTGTTCCAGCAAGTTTTGACGCATGAGCCATCCCTGAAGCAATCGGCAGTCCGTGCCCTAATGATCCCGTTGCAAAGGGAATACCCGCGTGTTTGTTAGGGGCAGGGTGAGCAGGGAGGGTAGTTCCGTCTTTATAGAATGTATCAAGTTCGTCGTCAGATATTTCACCTAAGTGATTGAGTGCCACATAAAGTGCCGCTGCCGCGTGCCCTTTCGATAAGATAAAAGTGTCTTGCGCTCTTTTTTGTTGAATCAAGGCCGCGATTAGTATATCTACACAGCTCAAAGAGCAGCCGATATGCCCTGCATTGGCTTTTTTATAAAGACTGAGGACCTTCAGACGTAAGTCCCCGCTGAGTTTTTTATAGTCGATTGAAGTTGTTTGTGTTGCTACCATTAGTATCTTTTTCCTTTCAAGTCTGTTAATTCAATCAGTTGGCCTGTAGCCTTTTTAAGAATGATTTGATTCACATTTACGGTATCTAATCGCTGCACAAAGATACCGTCTTTTGGCAAATACAAGTTAAAATATTGTGCATCAACCACCGAATAAGGCAGATAAGTCTTATCCATGGGGTTGTCAAACTTCGCTAAAGGGGCAGGCAACACAATCGTATCGCCAGGTTGATATTGTTTTAATGCTTTTTGCGCAGCAGCATAGTGAGGATTGGGAAGGCGAGGAGTAGCACGGTAACTATACTTGGGGGAAGTATCAGCGTAGATACTTCCTAAGGTAGTCGTAATCAGGCCTAATTGGGCGACGAGAATCGCAATAATCAAGAACTTGAACACCCCCTTACTTTCTAATAGTTGCCAAAGAGCCATACCTGCCAAAATGACAACATAGGGAAACGAGAAGCCTGAGTATCTTTGCGTAAGACCATAAGTATGGCCACTTCTTACGGCATTCAAGATCAAAAAAGCGGAGGGCACAATGGCAATAATAATGAAAAAACCTAAAAGTTTTTTATCCAGTAGCTTGACTTTGTAGAAAGCCAAGTAGAGCATCAAAACTGCAACCGACGCAATCACAAAGCCTAGACGCTGAGTCGTATACACAATAGCACTTGCCCCAAGTATTCCAGCCGATACCAAAGTAATAATGGTGGCTTTTTCGGGTTTGCGCTGACTGAAACGAAACGCAAAAATCAGCCCTATTCCCATAAGAAGCGATAAAACAATGTTCTTTTTGCCTTCAAGTGTACCCACAAGTCCGTTTGAATAAATCCACAAGTCGGTAAAGATAGGCAGGCTCTTGTCAAAAACATTTTTGAATGTAGCCGGCAAAATAATACCGTAAGGGTTGTTGTAGGGGCGATTAAGGGCACACTCAAGATAAACTTTTGATTGATGATTGAGACTAAAAAGGGTGTATTGACCGCCGCCATACACAAACCACCAAGCCAAACCACCCATGGCAAAAGCCCCCGCTAACGAGAAAGAAATCCAACTTTTAAGTTTTCTGACAAAAAATAAGACATAAGCACCGTGGGCCAACATAACCGACGCCACTAGAAAATGTGCATAAAGCCCCAACAATATCGTAATACCATAGCCTACGTACCACTTCCAAGAGCTTTGTTTTTGGGTGTCGGCTTCAAGTGCTCGTAGAAAAAAATACGTAGCCAACAAAGTCAAGAAAAAAGTAAGAGAGTAATTGCGTGCTTGCTGACTATAAGCCACAAAAAATGGTTCAATAGCGGCCAAAAACGCTGCCGTTAGTGCAAGCGTGCTAGATTTGGTAAAGTGATTTGTAAAAACAAATATCAAGTAAACAGTCAATACACTGAAAATAACCGACAGTAAACGAGCCGAAAAATCAGAAATACCAAATAGATTAAGCCAATGATGTAATATAAAATAATAAAAGGAACTGTTGCCGATGTCGCTGCGAGTCATGGCTTCGTAATAATCGGGGAGTTTTTTCTCCCGCCAAAATTCTTGATTAGTAAATACTAGTTTTCCTTTGTCAAACACATCGTGTTGATTGCCGCCATCTTGTACGATTCCCTGACTTACCACCATCGTGGCTTTTTCGTCATAAAATATACCGTGAGCATCCAAGCGGAAAAGTCTTAGGCCAGCGGCTAGTGCCAAAATAGCCACAAGCCCATAAAGTAGGTATTTGTTTGCGTGGGTAGAAAGTGTCTGAAACAATGCGATTATCAGTTTTGTTGACGCAAATTTATTGAAAAAAGATTTGGAAGTGATGTTTTTGATTTATTTACTTTGTAATACAAAGTACTTTTAATTTAAAAATAACACAAAATGGACAAAAAACTATTGTTTTGGGGGTTGGCGGTAGGGATATACACCTACCTATTTTATGATCAACTGCATGGCTATAATGTAGTAGTATTTTCAGTGGTTATCATTGGTCTTATTATGGCAAGTCAGTCACATGTTAGGCAGAGCAAAGAATGGTGGCTAGGGTGTGCTACATACTTCGCTGCTTCTTTGGGCTTGGCTTGGCATACAAGTCCTTGGTTGCCAATGATGTATTGGATGAGTTTGCTGGTATTGGCTGGTCTCACGTATGCTCCTAAAAGTAGCCTATTAGTAGCATTTTGCAATGGCTTTCTTAATCTGATAGGAGTTAGTTTTTTTTGGAAAAGGAAGTATCTATTCCAAGGTTTTAAGCACTTTGTAGGCAATGGGAAACGGGTTTTAGGGCAAGCCAAGTACTCGTTGTATGTGATACCTTTTTCGGTGACCGCTTTTTTTTATTTACTTTATTGTTGGGCCAATCCTGAGTTTGGAATTGAATTACCAACCTTTGAGCTGGAGGTAGATTTTTTATTAATCGGCTATATTTTATGTATCATGATAAGCTTATGTGGTCTGTTTTATCCGGTTGGAGAGTCGATACTTACGCAACGGGATATTGCTCATTCAGATAGTGTGGAGCGCATCAGAGAAAATCGGCCAAACATTAAAATGCTAGCTCTTGCGTATCAAAACAAGGAAGGTGTTATCTCATTTGTCATGCTTAATTTTCTGATTAGTATATTTTTGGTATTTAATTTGCTTCAAATTTTGGTTCCGGGGTTTTATCCTTCCTCCAAAGATTTTTCGGGACAATTGCACGAAGGCTTTAATGCATTGATTATAAGTATCCTATTTGCTATCGGACTAATCATGTACTATTTTAAGGGGAATCTAAATTTTTACTCAAAAAATAAACTTTTAATCCGACTGGCAGTAATTTGGATTGTCTTGAACGCATGTTTGGGAATACTTACTTTTTATAAAAATACAGTGTATATTCAGTCTTTTGGTTTAACTTTTAAAAAAGTAGGGGTGCATTTAGGATTATTACTGACGCTTGGGGGGCTGATTCTAACGTATGTTAAAATTAAATACCGACGTTCTAACATGTTTTTGTGGCGTCGAAACTTATGGATGGTGTACATCGTGACAGTCACAATGGGGCTCGTCGATTGGAGTCGTTTTATGACTTGGTACAATATAAATTATGCCAAACATTTAGATTTGATGTATATTTCAACCCTCGAACCTAGCAGGCTGCCGTATTTGAAGATGCTTATAGAGCAAAAAGATAGCAGAGTAGCAGGTAGGGAGAAACACCTTTTGGAAGAGATTAAATATTGGAAATCTACACATAAGCTACAGCCCGATTGGCGTTCTCGCTGCTGGGATGTAGAGTGGCTCCGAAAAACTTTATGATTACGAATAGCCTTGATAAAAAATTATACAGTATTTGTAAAAGGCGAAATCCTTTATAGAATTAAACAAAAATTTTAAAAACCCTTTTGTTTCTACGTATATGAGTTTCCAAATCAAAGAACAACCCACCGTCTATGATGTTTGTATTGTAGGGTCAGGTGCTGGTGGTGGTATGGCGGCCAAAGTATTGGCTGAATCGGGTGCGAAAGTTGCCTTGATTGAAGCAGGGCCTTGGTACGATCCCGCCGACCCAAAGTATATTACTCAACTCAAAAACCCTTGGGAGTCGCCTCGTCGTGGTGCAAGTACGCATCGTCCTTTTGGGGATTTTGATGCTGCTTGGGGGGGCTGGGATATTGAAGGAGAGCCATATACGCGCAAAAGCGGCACTCAATTTGACTGGTTTCGTTCGCGGATGCTAGGTGGACGTACCAATCACTGGGGACGGATTTCGCTGCGTTTTGGTCCTTTAGATTTTAAGCGTAAAGATGTAGATGGGCTTGGTGACAACTGGCCTATCAGCTATGATGATGTAAAACCTTACTATGATAAAGTAGACAGACTTGTGGGTGTTTTTGGAAGTGTAGAAAACATTCCAAACGAACCCGACGGTATATTTTTGCCGCCCCCCAAGCCTCGTTTGCATGAGTTGATGCTAAAGCAGGCAGGTAAAAAAGTCAACATTCCTATTATCCCGTCGCGCTTATCGATTTTGACCAAGCCTATCAACAATGAGCGTGGTTCATGTTTCTATTGCTCTCAGTGTAGTCGTGGATGCCAAGCTTATGCCGACTTTTCTTCTTCGTCAGTATTGGTAAAACCTGCCGTAAAGACTGGTAACGTAAAAGTCTTTACTAATGCAATGGCTCGTGAGGTCATTACCAACGAAAACGGCGAAGCTACGGGAGTATCTTACGTAGACAAAAACAATCTTCAAGAGTATACTGTTCGCGCTAAAGTAGTTGTGCTTGCCGCAAGTGCTTGCGAGTCAGCGCGTTTGTTGATGAATTCAAAGTCGTCAAGACATACCAAAGGGCTAGGTAATTCAAGCGGTGTACTTGGTAAATACCTCCACGATTCGACAGGTGCAGGACGTAGTGCTTTTTTGCCTCATTTGGTAGATCGTAAGCGCTATAATGAAGACGGAGTAGGAGGGATGCACGTTTATACGCCTTGGTGGCTCAACGACAAAAAACTTGACTTCCCACGCGGGTACCACATCGAGTATGGCGGAGGCATGGGAATGCCAGGCTATGGTTTTGGATTTGGTATGGAAAATATGAACGGAAAGTATCCTGGCAAAGACGGCAAAATGAAACAGGCAGGAGGATACGGACTTTCATTGAAAGAAGATTACCGTTATTTCTACGGGGCCAATTTTGGGATGGCAGGCCGTGGAGAGGCAATTGCCCGTGAAGACAACTTCTGCGAAATAGACCCTAATGTGGTAGACAAATACGGTATTCCTGTATTACGCTTCCAATACACATGGTCGGAGCACGAAATCAAGCAGGCCAAGCACATGCAAGATACCTTTGAGGAAATCATCACTGCTATGGGGGGGATTCCTAATGGCTCAAAACCTGGCCCCGAAACCAACTACGGATTAGCGGCGCCAGGTCGTATTATCCACGAAGTAGGAACTACTCGTATGGGAGATGACCCAAGCAAATCTGTTACTAATCGATACAGTCAGTTGCATGATGCACGCAATGTATTTGTGGTAGATGCAGGTACATTCGTGTCACAGGCCGATAAAAACCCTACATGGACGATTTTGGCACTTTCAATGCGTGCTTCAGAATACATTATTGACCAAAGAAAGAAAGGGAATTTATAATTGGAGTGTGGTGGTAAGTATTTATGGATGTTTGCTACCCACCATTTAATCGCTACAAAAATGAAACGCAGAGATACCTTAAAAGCATTGTCACTCGGTACCCTTACGGCTACCATCGCTGGTACAGAAGCGCAGGCAGATGTACCCAAAAAAGCAGTAGCACCCCCTTCACTTTCTGACTTTAAAAACGGCAAAAGTGCAGCAGAACTTGCTAGAGATGCTAAACTTGCAGCTACGGTCTTTTTTACTCCGCACGAGATGCAGACGATTCGGGTACTGGCCGATTTCATCATTCCGGCCGATGGCCAATTTGGTGGAGCAACGGAAGCTAAAGTTGCCGAATTTATCGAATTTATCGTTAAAGATATGCCGCAGCATCAAACTCCCATGCGTGGTGGGTTGAGCTGGTTGGATAACCAATGCCTCAAACAGTTTGGAAAGAAATTTGTAGCTTGTCCTAAAGCCCAACAAATACAAATGCTCGACCAAATTGCTTATCCAGCTCAAGCCAAACCAGAAATGAGCCAGGGAGTATCGTTTTTTAACCTAATGCGAAACTTAACCGCAACGGGATATTTTACTACTGAAGTGGGATTTAAATATTTGGGATATGTAGGAAACCGCCCTAATGCTTGGGATGGCGTACCTGAGGACGTTTTGAAAAAATATGGATTAAGTTACGATTCTTAGATTTTTTGAAGAAATACTAGTAATTTTCGATAGCGGGTGCAATTTTTGTCCCGCTATTTTGTTATTTTTACGAATAAAGGATAAAGTGAATGCGATTTTTGAGGAAGATTTATCGTAAAAAAACTCTATTGTTCGTACCACCTTTTTTGTTTTGTTCAGAAAAGTGGCTGTTGTTGTTTTTTGTGTTTAATGGTGTAAGTTTGTTCACTTCTGCCCAAACACCCGCTGATAATCAATGTGTTGGGAATGGTATTTTACCGGGTGTTATCAAAGTTTTGAACCCGGTGGGATGTGCTCCGCATCAAATAATAGATACCCAATCGCCAACAGGGTTGACCAACGTTCGGTATATTTTTGATTACAAAGGCGGTGATCCTTCTGGTTATACTTCTACTACTGATGCTTCTTTTAATTATACGAAGGCTGGTAGTTATGTTGTAATGAAACTATCAGAAAATGCTCAAGGACAACCCCAAAGAGCTTGTACGACGATTACGGTGCAAGACCCCACTCCTCCCGAATTTACGGTAGTACCTTGCCCAGACGGCAACGTCACGCTCACAATCACCAACCATGATATTCCACAATATGAAGAATATGTGATTGAATGGGGCGACGGCAATGCGTCTATTATCAATAGATTAAATTTGTCGGCACCGCATCAGTATGCCAATTTTGAAACAAAATCGGTTACCGTCCAGGGGAAACATAAAACTAGCAACTGTGGAGGGAAAACTACTCGTACCATTTCTTTAAATGTAGCAACTGTTCCGGCAAAAATTACGAAGCTTGAAATACTAGATGCTACTACTGGAGAGTTAACAATCTCTAATCCTAATCAATTTGAGCTTACGCTCTACCGCCAAAATGGCCTTACAACTTTTCAGAATACAGGGATTGTTGTCAGAAGTGAAGAAGAAAAAGTGAAAATAACGGTTGATACCAATCGAATATTTTGCTACAAATTTCGCCCTACCGAAAACTGTATTGCTTCACTTGAGTCAAATATTTTGTGTACCACTTTTCTGAAAGTAGTTCCAAGCTCTACTTACAATACTATCAATATTGCTCCTTATATTTATCCCGCAGAAATAACAAAAAGAACAGTTACTAAAAACAATGCCTTGTGGTGGGCACCTACTCAGACGGTGTGGTCTAAAGATGACCCCGAGGCACAATGTGGAGAACAAGCTTGTTATCGATTACAACTCAGTACAAAAGACGGGGAAATCTTATCGAATGAAATATGTGTCAATCCGCCTGCTGCTTTATGTGCTTCTTTAGCAGGAGTCTTTGTTCCCGACGCCTTTACCCCCAATGGAGACGGAATCAATGATGTTTTTGAAATCAAAACTGAGGCAGAAGGCGAGTCTGAAATTTTTATTTATGATCGCTGGGGGAATATTATCTTTGAAACTACACCTAACGTCCGCTATTGGAACGGTAAACTCAATGGCCAACCAGCTCCGAATGGACCTTATTTTTATAAGGTGATTGTGAGTGATAAAGTGGGTAGAAGTTTTATTAAACGTGGAACTGTCGCGCTGCTTCGTTAAGAATAAAGTTGTCAAAATCGGACGTGTCAAATTTTACTTTAATGGGCCAGTAAAAGAACTTGCCAGCTTCTGTTTTTATGTTTTCTACCAAAGGCTGTAGCTTCACCCAGTCTTTTTCGGTTGTTAGAATCGGATAACCCTGCTTAATGATTTTTTGGAGGTCATCGTTGGAGAAAGAATGATGGTCACCAAAAGCCGTGTGTCCCATTATTTGGAAATGCTCTTTGGCTGCTTCTTCAAAAATATGAGGTTGTGCAATTCCCGACACAAGCCAAAATTGGTTAGGGAAAGCATAAGCTGTATTAGGAATATAAGCAGTAGGAAGACCGTATTCGAAAGTAGAAAAAAATACAGGCGTATCGCTGCCTGCGTAGTGCTTTACCGAAGTTGTGATGAGCGTTTTTTGGGTAGCTTCCAAGGTAGCAGGGCATTTTGTGATGACGACTGCATCGGCTCTTTTAGCACCAGCGCGTGATTCTCTCAATAAACCACTTGGAAGGAGAAAATCTTGGTAGAATAATCGTCCGTAGTCGCTCAATAACAAATTGAGGTGAGGAGTGATAGCGCGGTGCTGAAAGGCATCGTCTAGCAATATGATTTGAGGAGAAGGTTTTTCTTGTTGAATAAGTTGTAGACCCACAGCTCGTTTTTCGCATACATATACAGGTATCTGTTGCCCAAATCGTCGATAAATTTGGAGGGGCTCATCGCCAATTTCGGCAGCACTTGATTGGGGAGAGGCTTTGAGATAGCCTTTAGAATCTCTTCCATAGCCCCTGCTGAGGATTGCCAAAGTATAAAGAGGTTTTAAAAGAGTCGTAATGTATTCGATGTGGGGTGTTTTGCCAGTTCCACCAACCGTCAAATTACCCACATTGATGCTAAAGGTGACTGATTGGTATGTTTTTTTTAATCCAGAGTCGTATCCATAATTTCGTAATGATGTGATTGAACAATACAACAAGCTGAAAGGGCTTAACAATAGCCTAATACCTTTTGATAAATTTCTTAACATTTTCTTAAAGTGACTTAAGCAAAGTAAGGTAATTTTCTCTAAATTGTGCACCATATTACCCCAAACAGTATATTTCTAATGTCATTACAGGTTCATTATCAACCGTATAAGCTAAATTTTCGCTTTGAAGCAGGAACTTCTCGCGGTGTCTTGAGCGAAAAAGTATCTTGGTTGATTAAAATCTATGACGATAGTGAGCCTTCATTGGTGGGATTGGGTGAATGCGGTCCTTTGGCAGGACTGAGCATCGATGATCGTCCAGATTTTGAAGAAACTTTACAGTCTATATGTCAAAGTTTCAATCAATTGGATTTAGAGTTATACAGTTGGAATATTCCTATTATTTTAGAACAACTTATTGGTAATCAGTGGCCCTCTATTCGATTTGGATTTGAGTCAGCCATGTTAGATTACCTCAATGGTTGCAAAAGTGTGCTTTTCTCAAATGATTTTGTAGCTAGTCGCCGTCGCATTCCTATCAATGGACTGATATGGATGGGGACTAATGAGTTTATGCTACAGCAGATTGAAGAAAAAATTACGGCCGGATTTGATACGCTTAAACTGAAAATTGGAGCGCTTGATTTTGAACAAGAACGGTCAATTTTGAAACATATACGCAGCCATTTTGGAGCCCATGAAATCAGCATTAGAGTAGACGCAAACGGTGCATTTCAACCCTTCGAAGCGAAGGAGAAACTCCAAAAGTTGGCAGAATTTGAAATACATTCTATCGAACAGCCCATAAAATCTAAACAATTGGCCTTTATGGCGGAGCTTTGCGAAACATCTCCTATCCCAATAGCTTTAGACGAAGAATTGATCGGAACTTTTGATTATGCAGAAAAGCGCCGCCTCTTAAAAAGTCTCAAACCTCAATATATTATTCTTAAACCTACGCTTTTAGGTGGGTTTGAGCTTACCCGCGAATGGATCGAGACCGCTCAACGTCTTGATATCGGATGGTGGATTACTTCTGCCTTGGAATCGAATGTGGGGCTCAATGCCATTGCTCAGTTTACGGCTGAGTTTGACAATCAACTGCCACAAGGCTTAGGAACTGGACAACTTTATCATAATAATATCCCGAGCCCATTGGTGATTGAAAAAGGACAGTTATACCATGATGCTTTTTCTTCGTGGGATTTCAGTGTGTTGAATGCTACTCGTATCTCTACTACCGCCTGAATCCTAATAAGTTGCTAATGAGCTAGATACTTGTATTGGTTTTTTACAATAAAAAAAGGTCACTTGTAAAAGTGACCTTGGGGAATTGATTTTATCAGATTATTTGTCAGCGCGACGAACCTCACCAGCGGGCTTTACTTCAGCTTTGGGGGCATCTACACCATTGTTTTTTACAAAAACTTCTTTCTCATTGATCAATTGAGGAATTTCTACGTTTTGATCAACTGTAGGGAGAGAAGCGATAAGACGCAGGTCGTTGATTGAAAACAAAGGAGCTGGTTCTGTATTAGTATCTTGGGTTGGGAGTGCTTCCAACATTTCTTTTACAATCTGAGATTGAGTGCGGATGCTCTTTCCATCTTGAGCTACTGCAATATGTCCAAGTGATAAAACACTTAAGGCGGCTGTGATTACTAACGTTTTCATAATGGTTACTTTGATTTAATTGTCTTTTGTTGTGGCTGTTATTTGTTTTTAACAATGCAAATTTCGGACTTAGTTGTTTATTAGAGAAGTGAAAATGGATGAACGGGCGTTTTTTGATATAAGTGGCGGCAAATATTATATTGATTCGGAATATTATTTTGATATTTATCCTTTTGTTTGATATTAAATCAATTTTATTATATAATTAATCGGTTTTGTTATATAATTAACAAAATTTTATTTTGTGTAAAAATATTTATTTTTTTGTGGTAGACCTTCAAATAAAACAATTTTTGGCAATCGCTTTCCAGCGTTTTTTTTTAGAAATAAAAACTTCTTAAAGCCTAATGAGAGACTTATTTGAAATTTTAACGTCATAAATACCAATAACTTCTTTTTGTTTACTCAATTATAAACTCCTTATGCTATCTGGAATCAAAACATTAGCTTGGATTGCGCTTATTGGTTGGATAGGCGGCTCTACTTACTGGCACGTTTGTAAGATTAAGCAACTCTGTGAAGGACCGACAGCAGCGGTATCTTCTTCCCCCGTAGAGTATACCGTGCCAGCTCTTAACATCGTCGACGGGACAAACTTAAATTTGACATCTGCGTTGAATTTTGGGTTTAAAAAATCATTGGTAGAGCCCAACTACTTGAATGTTAAGAAAGAACTCGACTCGTTGGCGGCCTATCTTAAACAAAACCCTCAACGTAAACTTTCTATTGTGGGGTTGTACTCTTCGATAGAGCAAAATCCTTCCTCTTTTGCGGACTTGGGACTGGCGCGTGCCGATGCTCTCAAACAATATTTGCTAGCGGCGGGGGTACCTTCGGGGCAATTGACTACTGAGAGTAAACAAGTGGATTTAACGTTTAGCCTTGAGGATTCGACGCATGGTATGGAGTTCAAATTTGATAGTTTGATAATGCCTAAAACCGAAGAAGAGCTAGCGGCATCCGAAAAATATGAAGGCGTTTTCAAGCCTCTTGATTTGTATTTTAAAACGGGAAGTGCTTCTTATATTAAGACAGAAGCCAATCAGCAGTTTGTGAACGAAGCTAAACAATACTTAGCAAGTCACAAGGACAAAAAATTGATATTGACTGGTCATACTGATGACGTTGGACCAGATGATGTCAACATGAAACTTTCGAAAAATCGCGCAGAGGAAGTAAAAGCTGTTTTTGTGAAAAACGGTATTACAGCTGATCAACTTGTAACTGATGCCAAAGGTGAAACCCAGCCTAAATCATCCAATAGCACTCCTGAAGGCCGTAAAGCAAACCGTCGGGTGTCAATTGTAGTACAATAGTTGCGCGTAGCTATTGACAAGTGTTTTTTTTAATATGTTAAAAACTCTTCAACTCCCTTAATTCATATGTATGAACATTTCAATCCCTTTGGACTAGCTGATGCTTGGTGGCAGCAAATTCTTATGCTGGTGATTGCCAGTATATTAGGTTTTATTATTGGTTATATTAGTAAAGTGAGAGAAATCGATGATTTAGAAAATGAGCTGGCAGAATTGGATGCCGCCGTTGACGATTGTCATAGTCGAACTCGTAAAATTCTGGAAACACCCGTCATTTCTGAAGAAAAGTCTCTTGCGGTTCCTTTAGCGGTAGCAGTACCAGTCACTGTAGCGGACTTAAAAATAGATGATTTGAAAATTGTGGAAGGGATTGGACCTAAAATCGAAAAGTTGCTTAATGAGGCTGGTATCAACACATTTGATGATTTAGCCAATACTTCTCCTGATCGTATCAAAGATATTTTGACCACGGCAGGGAGCAGATTCCAGATGCATGAGCCCTCTACTTGGCCGGAGCAAGCTGCTTATGCGCGTGACGAAAAATGGGAAGAGTTGAAAGTATGGCAAGAACAACTCAAAGGTGGTAGGACAAATCAATAAGATAAAGTAAAAAATCCGTCAAGACAACATGATTATTTTAGATATAACTCCGCTTAGTCAAAATTTTTGGGTAGCCTTGCTAGAAGCGTTGGCCTTGCTATCATTTTTTGCGTATTTAGGATGGTGGATTGCTCGCCGTATTTTTTCGGCTCAGCTTGCGCAACTTCACGTTGATATCCATAATCGTAGAGTGGATTTGGACAATTGCCACAAAAAAAGCACCTTGTCAGAAGATTCAAAACTAGTCCAAGTACATGCTACTTCTCAAAGGGCAGCTATAGTGGATATGCCAGTGCTGATTGAAGAAGTCGCGGATGATTTAAAAATCATAGAAGGGATAGGACCCAAAATAGAAGAAATACTTAATGCAGAAGGGGTGAAGACTTTTGCTAGGCTAGCCGCTACTTCTGCCGTGAATCTAAAGGAATGGTTAGAGGCAAAAGGCCCTAGATTTCAAATGCATGATCCAACCACATGGCCTGAGCAGGCCGCTCTAGCCCGAGATGGTAAATGGGAGGAGCTCAAAAAATGGCAAGATGAATTAAATAAAGGCCGACTTCAGTAAGCCGAAGCCACAAACTTAAAAACGCCCCTCTATACGAATCGTGGAGGGGCGTTTGTTTTGGTAGATTTGTTATTCAAAAAAAGGTACTCCGGGAGGAGCGTATTTTTTCATACCTTCCTCGTTGATTTCGACCCCAATTCCTGGTTTTTCAGATAGCTTGATAAAGCCATTTTCAACCATAGGCCCCTCAAAAGTCACGATTTCTTTAAACATGGGATCTTTTTGAAAATAAATTTGCCATTCAAGTATCATAAAATTAGGAACGGAGGCACACACATGGCAAGCAGCCATGGCCCCTAAATAAGACGCCACCATGTGTGGCGCAAAAGGTACATAATATAGGTTGGCCAAATTGGCGATTCGCTGCCCTTCTCCCAATCCCCCCGCTTTTTGTAAGTCTGGCATGATGATATCTACCGCTCCAATTTCGAGCAATCTTCTAAAACCGTGCGCTAAATAATGATTTTCACCCGCACAAATGGGGGTAGTAGTGGAGTCGGCAATGATTTTATAAGCTTCGGGGTTTTCGGCAGGAATAGGCTCCTCTAACCACATAAGTTTCAGAGGCTCCATCATCTTGGCTACTTGTTGCCCCGTCACCATGTCGTATCGGCCATGCATGTCGGCACAGATGTCAATATTAGGGCCTACTGCTTGACGCGCAGCGGCCATTTGGTCGTACATCCGTTGAAGTTCGGCGGGGCTTGCTGTCCAGTTGTAGGCATCATACTTATTGGGATCTTTGGCTTGATCCAAATCAAATTTCACCGCCGAAAAGCCCAGTTTTTTAGCTTCAAGCGCTGCGTCAGCAAAATCTTGCGGTTTGGGGAGATTATTTTGATAAAGTGCCGTATCACAATAAACCCTGATTTTGTCCCTAAATTTACCTCCTAGAAGTTGATAAACAGGAAGCCCTAAAGCTTTGCCCGTGAGATCCCAAAGGGCTGATTCTACGGCTGTAAGGACGGCAATGTACATTCCTGATTGAGCGCCTTCAAAAAAACCAGAACGGCGAATATCTTCAAAAAGGCGATTGACATTCAAGGGGCTTTTGCCTTTGATACGCTGTCCAAACATTTTTACTAAATGATAAGTGCCGGGCGTTGCATCTACGCCTTCGCCGTGGCCGATGATGCCTTGGTTGGTGTAGATTTTGACAAACAAGCTATGACCACCACGGATATAGCCGCATTTGATGTCGGTAATTTTGAGGTCAGAGGGGGCTGAAGATAAAGGTGCGCGTTCAACGGCGGTCTCAAGACCTTGGCCGAAACTATGAATAGTAGAAAGCCCAAAAGCACTCGCTAAAGCGCTTTTGGTAAGAAATTTACGGCGGGAGTTCATTCAATCAAAGGTTAAAAAAGTGAAACGAAGTTGAGTTAGAAATTTGGCAAAACTTAAAATTACCAAGTCCTTTTCTTTAAGTATTCTTGGATTTGTTCTTTCGGAACGGGGAGTTCATTGATATGGGCATTGAGCCATTGCGAAAAATCTTTTTCGATTTCGGGAGTCCAGCGGTTGTCAATCTGCCCGGCGGTATATTTTTGCTGTCGGAGGCGCTCGTGCCCAAACATGTCTCGTAAGCGTACGATTTCGGAAGTAGTGACTACTTTTTCGGTCAAATGAGGCGGAATAAACGTCACAGCGCCATCGCGGCCAAGTACCACATCTCCTGGCATGACCATCACTTTGCCTATTCGGGTAGGATGATTGATCGCTACTAAAGTAGTGTTGAGTTCACCGTCGGGATTGTTGAGATGGTGTGAAGGGTGGTAGCTACGAAAAAAGGAAGTAAATCCCCCGATTTCTTTCAAACCTGCTATATCTCTAATAGCACCTTCATACACGATACCATTGCCAGATTTGGCATAGATAGAATTGCCAAGGTTGTCGCCAATAGTAGGACCATTTTCGTGAGCCCCAAACTGATCTACCACATATACATCTCCTCTGACGAGCATGTCGATGGGCCAAGCGTTTTGGGACTTAATACGCCCGTCCTTTTCATGGCCTTTTTTGTCAATGACGCGGTGGACATCGGGTCGCCCTGGCATAAAGGTAGCGGTCAAGGCTCTGCCTACCAGCACACTGTCGGGGTTGATACATTGCCATCCTTCGGCATATTGAAATTTGTAGTTTTCTCCTTTCATTACCGCCCAAGCTTCTTCATGAGTAACAAGTCTCATGCGTTTTAGGAGTGCATCTGATACCTTGGGGCGTCCGTCGGGAAACCTTTCTCCCTTCCATTCAGGAGTCAAAAACAATAATTCTTCTTTCGAAATTTGTTGGGAAAAAACAGGGGAGTAGAACTGAAGCAAAGCCCCAAAGAGGCTCATCACAATGAGACGTTTCATGATTAAAGATAGGTTAATTCGATAAGTTAGTTTGTCATTCAAAGTCACTTATCAAACTTATATACTTAATCATAGAAAGTGTATGATTATATGTCGATGCCCATTAAGTTTTTGACTTTAATAAGCATCGACGTTTTGGTTTTATACCACTCCTCAGAGGAACAAGCGATTGCTTGAGTAGGGGCAAGTAGTGTTGTTAATCTACCCAATCAGCAATGAATAAATTGGTATCGCGCGAGCCAGGTGCGTTTCCTCGGTTTGAACTAAAAATCAGTTTTTTGCCATCATATGAAAACATAGGAAAAGCATTAAAGATACTATTGTTGGTAATGCGTTCGACACCTGTACCGTCGAGGTTGATGGTATAAAGCTGAAAATCATAGCCTCGCTGCGAATGGTGGTTGGAAGAAAAAATGATCTTGTCGCCTTTGGGTGTGAAATAAGGCGCCCAATTGGCCTTACCGAGTTTGGTAATTTGCTTCAAATCCGAACCATCTACGTTGCATACATAAATCTCCATGTCGGTAGGAGCCACAAGGCCCATTGAAAGTAGTTTTTTATACTCGGCAATTTCTTCGGGAGATTTGGGGCGAGAAGCTCTAAAAACAAGTTTTTTGCCATCCGGTGAGAAAAAAGCACCTCCGTCGTAGCCCAATTCATTCGTAATTCGCTTTACGTTTTTGCCGTCTATATCCATTATATACAAGTCAAGGTCGCCATCACGAGTAGAAGTAAACACGATTTTGTCTCCCTTAGGTGAAATAGTAGCTTCGGCATCGTAGCCTTTTTCGGTGGTGAGTTGTTTAACTACTTTTCCTTTCATATCCGACACAAAAATGTCGTACGTGTCATAAATAGCCCATAGATATTTGTTCAAATAGGGCTTGGCAGGAGGGGGGCAAGAGTCGCTTCCAAGGTGGGTACTTGCAAAGAGGATGTGTTTGTTGTCGGGCATGAAATAAGAGCAAGTAGTGCGACCTTTGCCCGTGCTGATAAAGGGAGGTCGTTCGTCAGGATTTTTGAGTCCTTTGTTGACATCCAAATAAAAAATTTGATCGCACTGTAATCCCCATTTAGGATTGTTGGACTGAAAGCTTACGTATTGGTTGTTGAAGCTGAAATATGCTTCGGCATTGTCGCCGCCAAAAGTAAGTTGTTTGATATTTTTGAGATGTTTCTCATCGGGCGTTTGAGCGGTTGTATATCCTACTGAAAGCAGCAGAATAGCAACTAAAATATTGATTTTCATAGGAATTAAAAAAGTTTTTTATGGTGCGCAAATAAAAGTCAGAAAGGGCTAATTTTAAAGGATTTTGGTCTTTTTTATATGCAATTTGACATACTTGATAAGAGCAGCAAAAAAATAATGGATATTTTTTGTTTGTATTTAATCTAAATAAGGTAATTTTGCGTTTATAAAAGAAACACTAACATAGTAATGACCCCCATCGAAGTACCTGCTTGTTCTTTTGTTGAAACCGAAGAGAAGTTTTTTACTCCTAATGCTTTTCTTGGTTGTGCCTTTGCGTGTGAGCTCAAAAAATGTTGCAAAGCGTACAAAAAGAAAGGTAAACACTGCAAAAAATGTCCTAAAAGAGAAGATTAGTGTTTTTTAGGTACCTTCGAGTAGTTTAATTAAATCTTCCCTATTGTTTGGCTAAAGAAAAGTGGCTTTTATAAAGCTATGTAATAAACTCTTTTTGGAAAGCAGATATTAATTCTGTTTTCATTTGCTTATACATAAATAGCAAAAACCCCACAAATTCGCCCTTAAATACACTTTATTGGACTAAAACATGCAGAAAGCCGTCGAAAATCCTACTTTTGCATGTTCATAAAAATCCTATTAAAGATGTTACAAGCCATTCCTTTTGACCAGACGGCTGCTTACCGCAAACTTAAAACGCATCACAAAAGCCTAAGCAAGAAGCACATGAAAGAGCTTTTTGCAGAAGACCCCAATCGTTTCAAAAAATTTTCATTGCGTTTGGGAGATATTGTGGTCGATTATTCCAAAAACCGCATCAATGGCCGTACCATTGCCTATCTATGTGATTTGGCGCGTGAGTGTCAGCTTTCTGATGCTATCGAGAAGATGTTTACGGGCGATAAAATAAACGCTACCGAAAATCGTGCCGTATTACACACTGCTCTTCGCAATCGTTCTAATACGCCTGTTGTTGTAGATGGTAAAGACGTAATGCCGGATGTGAATGAAGTGTTGGAAAAGATGAAAGGGTTTTCGGAGAAAATCCGTAGCGGCGAATGGAAAGGTTTTTCGGGCAAAAAAATCACTGATTTAGTAAATATCGGTATCGGGGGGTCAGATTTAGGCCCAGTGATGGTAACAGAAGCATTGAAGTCCTACGGAAAAAAAGGGCTGAATGTGCATTTTGTTTCAAATGTGGACGGAACTCATATCGCCGAAACCTTGGCGACGCTCAATCCTGAGACCACCCTTTTTATGATTGCTTCCAAAACCTTCACTACTCAAGAGACCATGGCCAATGCCCTGTCTGCGCGGCGGTGGTTTTTGGAAACAGCCAAGGAAAGTTCCCATGTAGCCAAGCACTTTGTGGCAATTTCGACCAATCGCTCCGAAGTAGAAAAATTTGGTATCGACCCCGAAAATATGTTTGGTTTTTGGGATTGGGTAGGAGGGCGTTACTCTTTATGGTCGGCGATTGGCTTGTCGATTGCGTGCTTTATCGGTTTCCAAAACTTCGAACAGCTTTTGGCTGGTGCGCACGATATGGACAATCATTTCCAATCGGCTCGTTTTGAGAAAAACATTCCAGTAATATTGGCTTTGTTGGGTATTTGGTACAACAATTTCTTTGATGCTGATACCCACGCTATTTTACCTTACGACCAGTATTTACATCGTTTTGCGGCTTATTTCCAACAAGGAGATATGGAATCAAACGGCAAGTATATAAGCAGAAACGGCGAAAAAGTAAATTATCAGACTGGACCCATCATTTGGGGAGAGCCTGGTACCAATGGTCAGCACGCTTTTTATCAGTTGATTCACCAAGGTACCAAATTGATTCCCGCCGATTTTATCGCGCCAGCTTTGAGTCATAATCCTATCGGTGAGCACCATAAGATGTTGCTTTCTAATTTCTTTGCCCAAACCGAAGCTCTCATGAACGGCAAAACCTACGAAGAAGCGGCTGGTGAATTAGCAAAGGCTGGAAAATCTGCCGAAGAAATAGCTGCTTTGGCTCCTTTCAAGGTTTTTGAAGGTAATCGCCCTACCAACTCTATTTTGGTGAAGAAAGTCACGCCACGGGTATTGGGGAGCTTGATTGCCATGTACGAACACAAAATCTTCGTGCAGGGTGTGATATGGAATATCTTTAGTTTTGACCAATGGGGCGTAGAACTTGGCAAACAACTTGCCAATCAAATCTATCCCGAACTTCAAAATGACTGGCCTATCGATGCTCATGATAGCAGTACCAACGGCTTGATTAATCAATACAAGCGTTGGCGGTAATCTTAGTTATAATGAATAAATATCTAAGTGACTTAAAGCTTTTTCTAGTCACTTAGATATTTCCCAAACTAACCTCTATCATAAGGGGTTGCTTTTTAGATAATTATCATGGTCTCTTCTTCTGCTATTATTCTAGAACAAGTTTCAAAAACAACCATTCAATTGATTTTAAGGGAACCATTCTATGGCCACTTTTTTACAGGTATTATCAGAGAGGTATCTTCCTACGTACCCACTATGGCGATAGGAACTACGTCTAACAGAATGCTACAACTTTACATTAATCCACAATTTTGGGAATATGAACTAGATACGCCAGAGCTTAGATATGGATTGTTGAAGCATGAGATTCTTCACATAGTGTTAAAACATATTTTTCAAATTGGAAAGTACTCCAATAAGAAGATATTTAATATCGCTGCCGATATAGTAGTAAATCAATATATAGAAAAAAAACAATTACCAGAGGGCGCCGTGTTGATAAGTGATTTTTCGAGTTTATCATTGGAGTTGAATAAAGACGTAGGGTACTATTATGAAAAATTGATAAAGGAATGGAATGATATTGGGAGTTTTTTAGGTGTAGAAAGCAATGCTTACGAAAAACTACCAAGCCAACAGAAGAAATTTGTTGATTTAATGAATAAAGGTGGATGGCAGTTTGAAATGCACGACTCATGGATAACAGATTTACAAAAGCTGCCGGAATCAGACAAGAAAATAATTGAAAGGTTACTGATAAAAATCATTGACACTTCTGTTAAAAGAGTAGGTCCAAAATATATAGGAACTCTTCCTGCTGGAGTACAATATCAAATAGAACAAATTATGGAATCTATGGCTCCTTCTTTTGATTGGAAGAGAGCTTTAAGGATATTTGCTGGAAATAGTACTCGTACCTATATCAAAAATACAATTAGTAAGCCCTCTAAGAGATATGGTAGTGTACCAGGGATTAAAATCAAAAATAGAAAGAAAATTTTAGTAGCCATTGATACTTCAAGGAGTATTGATTTAGAAGAGTTAATGGAATTTTTTAGTGAACTTTATTATATTTGGAGGCAAAAAACGGAAATATGTGTGGTTGAGTGTGATACAAAAATACATAATACTTATATGTATAAAGGCCAACTACCTAATACAGTTCATGGAAGAGGAGGTACTAACTTTAATGAGCCTATTGCTTATGCAAATGAGAAATATATAGCTGACGCAATTATATATTTTACTGATGGATTTGGGAATACTCCAGTTGTTAAAAATAGAAAACCTATTATGTGGGTAATAAGCTCTAAAGGGATAAATAACACAAATGTACTTTGGGACTCATTAAGTGGACAAAAAATAAAAATTCACAAAAAAATATCAATTTAGTATGCATAGCTATACATTTTATGGAACAAAAACAAAAGCTGATGAAGTAATCCAGTTTGTGAACCATGTTTTAACAGTAAATTTAGAACTTGAAAAACAAAATAGGAAAAAAACACCAGTTTGTATATGGGGGCGTCATGGTATTGGCAAAACTGAAATTGTAGAAGCTATTGCCAAAGAACGAAATTTTGATTTTGCTTATATTGCCCCTGCTCAATTTGAAGAAATGGGAGATTTGTTAGGGATGCCAAGTGTTGAGAATGGCCGTACGGTGTTTCGTTCGCCAGAATGGGTTCCAACAGAGGCGGGGCCAGGCATCCTTCTTATTGATGACGTGAATAGGGCTGATGAACGTATATTGAGAGGAATTATGCAATTGCTTCAAAATTTTGAGTTGGTAAGTTGGAAGCTCCCTCCTTTGTGGCAAATAATTCTTACTGCCAATCCAGACGGCGGAGACTATTCGGTAACTCCAATGGATGATGCAATGCTGACTCGAATGCTTCATATCTCTTTGGAGTTTGATGTGAAAGAATGGGCTAAATGGGCTGAAAAATCAAAAATTGATCCCAGAGGGATAAACTTTGTACTGTTGTATCCCGAAATTGTAACAGGGAATCGCACAACTCCACGTACATTAGTCCAATTTTTTGACACTATAAAAGACATAGATGATTTATATGAAAACCTTCCATTAGTTCAGCTTCTTGCCGATTCTTGCCTTGATACTAACACAGTTACATCTTTTATCAATTTTGTAAATAATAACCTAGGTGAACTAATTAGCCCCGAAGAAATATTGAATGCTAAAAACTTTGAACGTGTAGTTTTATCACCTCTTAAAGAAATAATATTTAAAGAAACTATTCGTGTTGATATTATTGCTACAATATGCACTAGATTGATTAACTATTTGACTATAAATAATCTAAAACTCACCAAAGAACAATTAGAGAATGTAAAATCTTTTATCAAAATGGAGTTTATTCCAAATGATATTCGATTGACAATGGCACAAGACTTAGTCGCTTTTGGTAATCCCTCATTGAAAATGATATTAACTGACCCAGAAATATCAAAATTTATTTTAAGAAAAATGTAATTTTTGAAGACAAAATTTAATGCTAAACCTGCAATAATTATGGAATACATAGATACACGTATGGTGATTGAAAATGTTAATGAATATGATTTAGAAAAGTTGAAAGCAGCTACTGAGTTATCAATAACGGATGTTCGGTGCAATATGGACGATATTGAAAGTTTATTGATAGAATGTGAAAGTGAAAACTTGAAAGAACTCACTATTTCTAACCATAACTTAGAGAATTTACCAAGGAATTTATCTAAATTGAAATCAATTCAAACTCTTTCACTAGGATTAACAAAATTAACATCATTGGGAGTTAGAATTCTTCCTAGTAATATTAGGTATCTTAACGTGTTTTCTTCCTTATTGGAGTATATTTCTGAAGAAAATATAGATCATTTAGAAAACTTGTATTCGCTTAACATAAATGCTCCAATTAAAGAAGTTGGAGGTATAAGTAAGCTGTGCAAATTGTCGTTTATTTCATTAAAAAATACAGAAATTGAAAGCATTTCTTCTGCATGCCTTTCGAGAGATATTTCTACATTAGAGCTTTTCGAAAATAGTAAATTAAAATTTGTTGATGTAGAATATTTTAAAAAAATGAACTTTTTTAATCTTGAAAATAACTTTAATGAACTTAGAGTGCTTGGTTTGAAAGAATGTAAATCTTTAAGATATTTGGATATGTCAAATATAAAATATTTTCCTGAAAACTTAGAATATTGCCTGAAGCTTAGAGTATTTAGATTGAAAAATAGCATTATTGAAGAATGGCCAAATTTGAAAGATGTACTTTGGCGAGTTTCTGATTTGAGCATAAATGGGACAAATTTAAAAAAACTTTCAGATGACTGGTCATTGTTTTCGAATCTTGAATTCCTGAACTTAGAAAATAATCAGATTGAAGATTTTACGTTTCTTCAATTTGTTCCTCCGCTGAAATCATCTTTCAATATAAAAGGTAATCCAATGAAAGATGAACTTTTTATGCTTGAAATAAAAAAAACATTGTTATGTTGGGGATTATTTGCTTTTAAAGCATTGGATAGTCATGAAATTTCATTGTTTATGAGTGCCCTAGCTAAGAGTGGTTTGAGTAGAGAAGACAAAGAATGGTTTTTTTATACTATTAAGGATAATTTGCCCAATGATATAATTAAGGAGTGGCCTTTGTTTCGCTTGTTACAAGGTTTGAATGTACCATTTAAAGTGATTGCTGATACGACCCTTTCTCGTTTACAGGAATTGGAATTAAATAAAAAAAGTTATGAGTCTTTTACCAAAGGAAGTGTTTGCTTTTTAGATGGAAATTTTGTTGAAAATAAAAATGAAATAAAGGATAAGTTGAATGTACTAGGAATTTCTCTTTCTCGTGTACTCAATGAAAAGGTTACTCACGTTGTTTTAGGGAAAAAGCCGAAGCAGGCTCTAGAGTATTATAATAAATCTGAGTTTAATTTTATTTTAGAACATCAATTATATCAAGTTATTAAGAAAGTTGGGGAAGAGGATATGTTTTTAATTCAAGAAGCTTCAGAAGGAGAGACCGTGATGCAAGAAGGAGTTAAGCAACTTTTAAGGAGTACGGACCCAACTTCTGTGAATTTAGGTATAGAAATGCTTAAATCTGGTGGTTTTACAGATGAAATATTGGAAGAGTTTTTAGTGTTAAGTAAAACTTTTGATGATTCAAAGGTGAGAGCAGATATAAGAAAACTGCTAGAGAAACAAGGTGTAAATCAATGGTTTGGGATACTAAAAGACAAACACACCTTTGCTGGTATTCAGAATATTGAAGAAAGTGATATAAGGTGGAAATTAGAAAAAATGCTCAAATTTGTAAGTGAAGAAGAAGTTTATCAATTTGCGAAGCTATTGATGAAATATTGTTATAAAGGTTTTGCATTTGTTTTAGGAAATTATCCGCTGAATAGTGAACATAGAAAGCATGCACTTTTAAGCCTTACCAAAGGCAATCATCTGGACTTTCATAGTGGCGTTGGGTATCCCCCGAATCGAGACCATTTGGGGAGTGGACAGCCACGAATAAACATTGAATTTCCTTCAGACCATCCCAATCTTAAACAAATTACTAAAATAGATATGCATGATTGTAAATTTTCGTCTTTGTCAGAGAATATTGTTTTGTTTGAGAATATAGAAGAATTAGACCTTTCTTATAACTATCTAAAGTCATTGCCTTTGGAAATTAGTAACTTATCTAAGTTAAGAATTTTAAATTTATCGTTTAATTCAATTACTAAATTCCCAACCGCATTGGAAAAGCTAGATAGCTTAGAAGTATTGGATTTAAGGTGTAGTGATTATTTTAGTTTTAATCCAAGAAAAAAAGATATTAAAATACCAAGTAGTTTTACTGAAAAATTGCCGAATTGTAAGGTGCTGTTATAAGTGCCTAGTGATAAGATATTAACTATTTCTGCCTTGGTGTACCCTTCCCTTTATGCCTCCACGCATTGATATTTTTGCGATTGTGATTTTGTTGGGTGTCGTACAAGGCATCTTATTGGGAGGGCTTTTTCTCACCGGTACTAGAGCCACTTCTGTGGCCAATCGTACTTTGGGGTGGATTATGTGGGCTTATTCAGCGGCTATTTTTGAGATATTTTTGTGCTATACCAACTATCAATTTCAGACGCTGTGGGCCGATAACTTTGCCGAACCCACCAACTTCCTATTGGCGGTATTGCCTTATTTTTTTGTACATGCCCGCTTACATGGGCGATTGCCCAAGCACTGGCAATGGCATCTACTTCCGTTTGGGTTTTGGTGTCTCTACTCGATTTTTTGGCAATACCAGTCTTACGATTATAAATACAACTCTTACATTACGGCTTGGCATCCAGAGCTATCCTACCGCCCATTTACTTATTGGATTCCAGAAGACCCTTTGTACCTGCGCGACCACGTCAATGACCTAACTCTCTTTAGTATCTTGATTTATATTGGGTTGAGTTTGAAAGAAGTATATTTATCGTTCAAAAAAAATCAACTACCTTTTTTTACCAGGCAAACAGCGGTTCCTCTTACGCAAGTACGCAATTATGTTTTTCTTTTTTGCCTTTTTCCAATGGTCTTTGTAGGAGTCAAACTTAGTTTTCAGAAAGATTTGGGAGACTATTTACTGGGAAGCTTAGTGACTTTTTACATCTATGCTACAAGCTATCTTACATTGAGTCATTCGGTGTTGTTTCAGGTGGAGAATACGGTAGAAAACCGAAAAAAATATGAAAAGTCTTCGTTGTCAGAGGATAATGGTGAAGTGATTTTGCAAAAACTACAGACCTATCTCCAAACCCAAAAACCTTATCTCGAAAACGACCTAACGTTGCCGAAATTGGCTCAGCGATTATCGGTATCTCAGCATCATTTATCGCAGGTACTCAACGACCGCCTTGGACAAAGTTTTTTTGATTTGATGGCAAAGTGCCGAGTAGAAGAAGCCCAAAAGCTGCTAACAGATGGGGCACATATGCATCTTAAAATTGACGAAATTGCGGAGCAAGTAGGGTATAATTCTACTTCGGCATTTCATACGGCTTTTAAGCGAATTACGGGACAAACGCCCGCCCAATACCGTGCCAAATTCCTGAATTGAGAACTCTAATCTTTCCTATCGTCTATGCAAGTACGTTTGTTTGATTCACAAATATACCCAGGATTTCCTGAGCACTATCAGGAGATTATGGAAGTGTGGGAAGCTTCTGTGAGAGCTACGCATCATTTTTTGTTAGAAGCAGATATTCAATATTTTAAGCCTTTGATTCTCAATGAGTTTTTGAAAGCGGTTGATTTGTTTTGTGTCAAAGATAATAGCGGAGCGATAGTAGGGTTTATGGGACTGCACGAAGATAACCTAGAAATGCTCTTTATACATCCAAATATGCGCGGAAAAGGTATTGGTAAACTACTGACGCAGCGTGCTATTAAGCTTGGAATTTGTAAAGTAGATGTAAATGAGCAAAACCCTGACGCACTGGGTTTTTACCAACGTCAGGGTTTTGAAGTAGTCTCGCGCTCCGAACTCGACGGCTTAGGAAAACCCTACCCGATTTTACATTTGCGGTTAGCTTGATTGTGTTTTAACAATTGCTACCGTAACTAACAGCTGCCCCAGGTGGCGTTGGGTATGCTCAGCTGCATGAAAGAGCAGCCCTATTACTGTAGAGGGGATTTGGGCACGCCCTACACCCCGTATTTCGGTCAGTTGGGCTATATCAGTATGCCCAAGCTGAAGAAGTGCTTTCTCAATTTGATTACTAAATTTTTGGAATAAACGCTCAAAACTATCAGCTTCTGTTTGGGGTGAACCTTCGGCAGCAAGCCACTCAAGTTGGATAGGAGAGAGAGCTTCGCCACGCGCGTAGGTAAACAACCTATCCAAAACCCCCGTAAGGTGCTGTAAATGGAAACCCACGGAGGCCATCCCTGCTGGACATTGCCAGAGTAGTTGGTTATCAAAACCATGCCCAAGAGCAGCGACTTCTTCGCGTGCTTGTAGCAAAGCATGGGCTACTGGCTGGAGTAGGGTGGGGATGCTTGGTAGAGGGCCTCTAAGCCATACTTCAAGTTTTTGGGAAGTACTCATTAAAAAAATAAAATTGGTATTTATAGATGAAAGAACAGTAAAAATTGAAGTTTTTGGGATTTGTTGGTAAAAATTAAAAATATACCAAAATTATGAATTTGTCAGATAAGAAACTAGGTTAATCATTAAGTATGAGTGCTTTGTACTTCTTTATAAGTTAGTTATATTTGGGTCAGAGCAATCACCTCCATTTTTATGATATTCAAATTGGTTCATTTTTTGCAATAGCACTTCCATATTTTAATAACTACTTTGGAATATATGAAAATTTCTTCGACCAACTGGCTTTATTTAGGTTCTATTATGATTATTATGCTAGGGGGTGTTGTAGGGTATACTTTTTATGATACCATCCAGATGCAGGTGGCCGAAGCAGCATGGAATAAAAAAAAACACGAGGCGATTAATCAAATCGTGACGCTTGAAAAACTTCTTGTAGATATGGAAACGGGGCAACGAGCCTATCGTAGCACCAACGAAAAAAAATACCTGCTCCCATTCACCCTGGCTCAGTCTCATCTTAATCCTACCATCGAAAAACTCTCAGAGCTAGTCAGTGACAATGCCAAACAACTAAATCGCCTTTCTCAGATTGAAATAGTGATTTTGGCAATGCGAAATCTATGGAGTACGCAGCCACCTAATTTTGAACAGTATGATAGAAAGGTGGTTACGGAATTTGTGGAGAATGAAAAAAAACAAATGGATAACGTGCGGCGTTTGCTCAAACAAATGTATGATAATGAGCAACGGATGATTGTGACAAGAGACCAATACATGGTCACTCACGTAAATGAGCTTACTAGGGATAGTATTTGGGGGACCGTTTTTTTGGGAGTATTAGCGATAATCTTGACGTATTTTTATTATTTAGAGTTTAAAAATAAAGGGATTACGGAGCAACAACTTCAGGAGAATCTACGCGAGTTGGCCGAACTGAACCAAAGCAGTCGTGAAAAAAATTGGTATCTGAAAGGCCTTACTGTGGTGAATGATGCGATTCAAAACGTGAATGAAGTTGAAGAATTAGCCCAAAAAGTACTCAAAGCCCTTACTTTCTATTTAGAACTGCCCGCTGCTGCGTTTTACTGCTACCATCCCGAAACCAAACAACTTGTCTTGAGCGGTTCGAGTGCTCTTTCACCACAAGCTCCTTACTTTTGTGAAATAGGAGAGGGAATTGTGGGGCAAGCCGCAAAAGAACGGGAGTTGGTGAGTGTTAGAGCTATTCCAGAATCGTATTGGACTATCAAATCGGCTAGTGGTGAAAAAAAACCTGGTGAAATTCATTGTATACCATTGTGGGTTGGGAAAGAGCTTAAAGGAGTAATAGAATTAGTTTCTTTTTTTGCTTTAAGTGAGAATCAGCTCAGTTTGCTAAAAAATATCGCAAAAGACATTGCCGCTGCCTTAAATTCTATTCAATCGCATTTGCAGATTGTTAATTTGTTGGAACAAGTTCAGTACCAAAAAAGTGTTTTGGAAAACCAACAAGACGAGCTACGTCAAACCAACGAGGAGCTGTCGCTTCAAGCAGAGCGTCTGCAAGCTTCTGAAGAAGAATTGAGAGTACAAGAAGAAGAACTCCGCCACATCAATACGGAGCTAGAAGAGAAAAATGAAGCCGTAGAAGTAGCTCGTCAGGCTTTGGCCTTGAAAGCCAAAGAACTCGAAATTACGGGCAAGTATAAGTCTGAGTTTTTGGCTAATATGTCACATGAGTTGCGAACACCATTGAATAGTGTATTGATTTTGGCCAATTTGTTGAAAGAAAATAAAAACAACAATTTGACTGATAAACAGCTTGAGTATGCCAAGGTAATTCATAAATCGGGGTCTGATTTGCTCAACCTTATTAATGATATATTAGACTTGTCGAAAATAGAAGCCGGAAAAATTGAGTTTCAGTACGAACAAGTACCGCTACAGGGTATTGTAGAAGATGTTAAACAGTTGTTTCAGGTGGTAGCAGAAGAAAAATCGGTTCAAATGATTACGAAAGTAGATGAAACTTTGCCGAAAAGTATTTTTACCGACAAACAGCGTTTACAGCAAATTATCCAAAATCTGCTTTCCAACGCCTTTAAATTTACACCCAAGGGTGGGCAAGTACATTTGACTTTTGAGCTGACAAATGCTTCCCACCTTTATTTGGAAAGCCCCCTCAACAAGGCTCAAAGACAAATATCCATATCTGTTTCGGATACTGGAATAGGTATTCCTGAAGACAAGCAAAAACTAATTTTTGAGGCATTTCAGCAAGCCGATGGTGCTACTAACCGTAAATATGGAGGTACTGGTTTGGGGCTTTCGATTATCAAAGAATTAGTAAAGCGTATGGGTGGGGAGATTAGACTAGAAAGCGAGATTTCTAAAGGAAGCAAATTTTCGGTGTTTTTGCCGCTTGATTCGTTTGAGCCACCAGTCACTTCAACGGCACCTGTCCCGCCGATTGAAGAGAAAAAAATCGAAGAAATCGTTCTTTCTAAAGAGATAATTTCACAGACCACTATTACCGACGATCGGAACAACCTTAAAAATGGGGACCAAATCATGCTTATTATTGAGGATGACCCAGTGTTTGCTAATATAGTGCAGGACTTTGCTAGAACCAAAAACTATAAAACTATTGTGGCTCTACAAGGAGATGAAGGGCTTATGTACGCTAAAAAATACAATCCTTCTGCCATTATTCTTGATTTACATCTTCCCGTAGTGGATGGATGGAATATTTTGCATTGGCTCAAAAACAATGAAGGTCTCAAAAATATTCCAGTCCATGTGATTTCGGGAGCTGAAGATACTCGGGTGTCTATTGGAGGGGCATTGGCTTATATCCAAAAACCAGTCAAAGTACAAGATTTAGAAAAAGTATTTAGTCTTTTGGGTGCTCAGTTAGAGTTAGACCTCAAAAATATTTTGATTTTGTCGGATGAGCAACGTCAGCAAGGGGATTTGCTGGGCAAAGAAATAGAGGCTCGTTATAGTGATTTGAAAAGCGACTTTGTAAAAAATAATGGGGAAGCAATCGACAAAATGAACCAGTTGGATTATGATTGCTTGATTGTTGATATGCGCAAAAATCTCCAGAAAGGGATTGAAAACTTGAAAGGACTGCAAGCAGTCAAACATCCGAAATCTCTACCTGTAATCGTTTATATAGCCGAAGACCTCAGTCCCGCTACTGACCGTCAATTGCACCGTTTAGCCAATGTAGTGATTAGAGAGTCGGCGCAGTCAATGGAACGATTAATGGATGAGTTAGAATTGTTTATTTACAAAGTCAAAGAAGTTGAGGCCAAAAAACTGCCTGTATCTTTCACTGCTCTTAACAATACAGGACTCAAAGGAAAAAAAGTTTTGCTTGTCGACGACGATATGCGCAATGTCTTTGCGTTGAGTACGTTGCTCGAAGAGCAGGAAGTAAACATAGTCACCGCCGATAATGGCCGAGAAGCACTTGAGATGCTCAAACAAAACCTCGATACGGATTTAGTTTTGATGGATATCATGATGCCCGAAATGGATGGCTATGAGGCCATTCGTCGTATAAGACAGGATTTGAAACTTGGAGCCTTGCCGATTATTGCTCTGACGGCCAAGGCGATGCCTGACGACAAAGAAAAAGTAATGCAAGCAGGAGCGTCTGACTATATCACTAAGCCCATCGATACGGGGCAATTGTTCTCTTTAATGCGTGTTTGGTTGTCAAAATAGGTATGGATATTGGGTATCGACTTACAGATGTAGAATTAGACGAGATCATTCAGCTCATCTTACAAAAGTATGGCTATGATTTCAGAAACTACGCACGTACCTCGCTTACTAGGCGCATTGCAAGATGTATGAACATCGCCAATCTGAAAACCCTTTATGAATTGAAGTATAACTTAATAAATGAGCCTTCCTTTTTTACTTGGTTTTTGGAAACGTTGACGGTCAACGTCACAGAAATGTTTCGAGATCCTTTGTTTTATAAAGACTTGCGCGAAAAAGTCTTGCCCGCTTTGGCATCTTATCCTATTATCAAAATTTGGCATGCTGGCTGTGCCACGGGCGAAGAGGTGTTTTCGATGAGTATTTTACTACATGAAGCAGGGCTTCTTAATCGGACCAAACTCTACGCTACCGATCTCAACCCAGCCAATTTGGAGCGTGCGAGGAAGGGCATTATTTCGATGGAACAAACCAAAGAATACACCATCAATTATATCCAATCGGGAGGAAAAAATGATTTTTCTGTCTACTATACTGCTCATTATCAGTCGGCTATCATTCGAAAGGAGTTCCGTTCTAATATTCTTTTTGCACAACATAATTTGGCCGTAGACCAAGTTTTTAATGAATTTCAATTAATTTGTTGCCGAAACGTCATGATTTACTTTAACCGAGAGTTACAAAACCATGTCTTCAAGTTATTTTATAATAGTTTGTCTCCCAAAGGATACTTAGCAGTTGGAATCAAAGAATCTCTATTATTTACCGATGTAAAGGAGCAGTTTGAATCAGTAAGTGCGGCCACTCGTATCTATCGACGAAAAAATTAAGTTTTGAAAGATGCAAAAACAAGACATAAAGATGGTAGTCATTGGAGGATCTGCGGGGAGTTTGCCCGTAGTAATGTCTTTGCTAGAGGCGCTTCCAGAGATTTTCTCTTTTACGGTAGTGATTGTGATTCATCGTTCAAAAAATGTGTTCAGCGAAATGGACAAACTTTTATCGCACATACGACATGTCCAAAATGTACATGAACCAGACGACAAAGAGCCTATCTTAGCGCAGAGGGTTTATTTAGCTCCCCAAAACTATCACTTGCTTATCGAGCCAAATAAAACCTTTAGTCTTGATTATTCTGAACCTATTTCTTTTAGCAGGCCTTCAATTGATGTTACTTTTGAGAGTGTAGCGCAGGTATATGCGCAGCAGGCTGTTGGTATTTTGCTAAGTGGTGCCAATACCGACGGCACTAAGGGGGTTTCGGAGGTTATCAGAAAAGGTGGAATAGGGATTGTCCAAGATCCCGCTACCGCCGAATACCCTATCATGCCTCATGCCGCTTTGCTACAAAATCAATCGGCACTTTGTTTGCCAACCTCCCACATAACGACGTTTTTGAAACAACTTAACGATAACATATAAGTACACATGCCACATACTTTACGGGAATTTAAAATTCTTTTGGTTGATGATAGAGAAGAAAACCTTCTTGCGTTAGAGGAAATGTTGGCAGATGATAATCGCACTTTCTTAAAAGCCAATTCGGGGAACGAAGCTCTTAAATACACCCTCAAACACAACAATATTGGTCTTATCATGCTTGATGTACAGATGCCTGGCATGGATGGGTTTGAAGTGGCACGTATTCTAAAAACGAACCCTAAAACCAAAAATATCTCTATTATTTTCGTGACAGCCATCAACAAAGAAGAACATTACATCCTGAAAGGCTTTGATGAAGGGGCGGTGGATTATCTCCAAAAACCCCTTGATGTCAATGTGACTAAAGCGAAAGTTAAGGTTTTTCAGCGTCTTTACTACTATCAACAAGAGCTTAAAAGTACCGCAAACGAACTAGAGAGAATTAATAAACAGCTCGAAAAATTTACTTCAATTGTAGCACATGATCTGAAATCACCGTTGACGGGTATTATCGGCGCACTATCGCTATTGGAGATGGACGACGACGAAATGCTCTCCGCAGAAGAGCGGCATGAGTATATCTCTCATACCAAAGAAGCTGCAATGTACCTCTCCAATATGATCAATTCTCTGCTTGATTACTCTCGCAAAAGCATGGAGCAGCAAGTGATTGAAGAGGTGAACGTACAAGAGCTAGTGGAGCAAGTGGTACATTCGATGTTTTTGCCCGCACATATCAAGATTATATATCCGCAGGAACTACCTACTATTTTTACTAAAAAGGTAAAACTCCAACAAATTTTTCAGAACCTGATTAGCAACGCTTTTAAATATAACGATAAACCTGAGGGGTACATCGAAATTGGCTACTTGGAGAAAGAAGATTACTATGAGTTTTATGTAAAAGACAATGGCATGGGCATTCCGGCTGATGACCAAGAAGCCATTTTTAAATTTTATCGTACCTCTGTTAACAATTCCTTTGCAGATAGCAGTACGGGACTAGGGCTATCGATTCTCAAAATACTCGTCGAAGAGCAAGGTGGCAATATCTGGGTAGACTCCACGCTGGGTAAAGGAAGTACGTTTTATTTCCAATGGAGGAAGTAAGCAAGTAAAAGATGGTACTATATAGTGAGAACTCTGTAAAAAGGTATAATTAGTGTGTTTTGGTATATATTTTTTCTGTGTGCTAGTGCTGATATGAAGCAAAGAGAGTATATTTGTTTGTAAAAGATAGGTATAATTGTTGCTATAATAATAAATACAAAGGCTCTATTGAGAGATTTATCTTTCAGAGAAAAAAGTAAGGATGTTTTCAACCATTGTCGATAAATTTAGTTTGTTATGTGACTAAAAAGGATTAAAGAGAGTCTATACAATAAATATAAAAAGTAATTTAGCTTCTATCCAAGCTGGAATTTATGAATAAAAGTATTGTTTGAGCATTCTATAAACTTGTTTAATGAACATATAAAATTACATACTATACCTTTTCAGAACTTACAAACAAATGTCTCTGAAAACTGCATTCATAAGTACCAATTACTAGTTTCAATCCCTACTCTTCCATCATTTTTAATCATTTGAGCTCATTTAAAGGTGGGCTTAATGAAGTACGTATGTTAATCATAAAACTGAAAAGACTATATTAAAAATTTACTAGAATATGGCAAACCGGTATCATGTTTTGATTGTTGAAGATGACGCTTTTATCCGAAAAGTGTTACGCCATTCTTTGAAAGATGACTTTGAAGTAACTACCCATATCAATGGCATTGAAGCTATGGGATGGCTTGAAGAAGGCAACCCTGTAGATATCATTCTGACAGATTTGCAAATGCCCTACATGAACGGAGAAGATTTGATTCGAACGATTCGGGCTAGTCCTACCTTTCGTCATTTACCTATCATGATTTTGTCAACATTTGATGATAGTAACACCCGCATCAAATGCTTGGAGCTAGGGGCTGATGACTATATGACAAAACCCTTTAATCCCTTAGAAGTAAGGGCAAAAGTGATGGCAGTGATGCGCCGTGCCAAACAACTTTAATGAGAAGAGAATCAAATGCAAACCAACACCCACGGCAAGGTTGTTTTTCGAGTTGTATATGTCGAAAATGACCCGCAGCTCATCGCTACTTTTACCAAAGATTTTGCAGATATGGTAGAAATAACCCTTCAGCAAAATCAAATAGACGCATTAGAATATCTTGAGAAAGGAAATTTGGCGGATTTGGTGGTAGTCAATGATTCTCTAGGATATAACCATATTTTAGAGGGAATCGATTATTATGAATATATGAAGCATTTGGCGGTGATTGTCTTAAGTACTGTCAACGAATCCAAGCTCACCAATCAAGCCTTAAAAAAACATATTATTGATGTTTTTGGTATTCCCTATCCTACTGAAGCGCTCAAAATAAGGTTTCAGTACCTGATTCAGAAAAAAGAATACAAAGAGTCAAAAAAAATCCCGTATACGCATTCGTCGATTCGGATGCCCGTCGGTAAGCGGGCTTTTGATATAGTGGTTTCTTTTACGGCTTTGCTGTTTTTGTCACCGCTGCTGCTGATAGTAGCGGTATTGGTCAAGCTCGACTCCAAAGGCCCTATCTTTTATGGCTCTAGAAGGGTAGGAATGGGCTATAAAATGTTTAATATGTACAAATTTCGTACGATGCGTACAGGAGCCGATAAGCTTATTTCGAGCATGAGCTCGCTCAATTTGTACAATACCGCCACTCCCGAAACCGACACTGAGGATTACTTGTGTGAGGCCTGCCAGCTGGCGGGTACGGAGTGCCAACGCCCTTTGTTTTTGGACAACGAACAAGTCTGCGAAGATGTATACCATAAGCGACAAAAGGCCAAAGCAACTTTCATGAAATTTAAGGAAGACCCGCGAGTCACTAGGCTAGGGAAGATATTAAGAAATACGAGTATCGACGAATTGCCCCAATTGTTCAACATTCTCATTGGCGATATGTCATTTGTTGGTAATCGCCCCTTGCCTCCTTATGAGGCCGAAAAACTAACCGCCACGGGCTATGCACGGCGTTTTGCAGCTCCTGCGGGCTTGACGGGGCTTTGGCAAGTTACCAAAAGAGGCAAAGCGAAAGTGTCTGATATAGAGCGTATTCAGTTAGATGTTTTGTATGCAAAAAAATACTCTTTTACTACCGACTTAGTCATTATGTTGAAAACGGTCAAAGCATTGTTTCAAAAAGAAAATGTATGAGTCGCTTACCTTTTGTATCTTTTATTACCATCAATTACAACCAAGCGGCAGTCACTTGTCAGATGCTTGATTCGACACGTCTGCTTACGTATCGTAATTTTGAGGTGATTGTAGTAGACAACGCTTCCGCAGAAGATCCCACACCTCTGATAGCCCAAGGAAACTATGAAGGAGTACGGGTGATTTTGAGTGACAAAAATCTAGGGTTTTCGGGCGGTAATAATGTAGGAATCAAGGCAGCAAAAGGCGATTATTATTTTTTCTTAAACAACGATACCGTAGTGACGCCCGACTTATTGGAGCAGCTTCTTCAACCTTTTCAGAAAGATCCTACGGTGGGAGTCGTTTGTCCCAAAATTCGTTTTTTTGATCATCCAAACGTGATTCAATACGCTGGATACCACCCTTTGAGCAAATACACGGGGCGTACTTGGGCAATTGGTTTAGAAGAACAAGATCATGGGCAGTATGATGTATCTGGCCCTACACATTTTGCGCATGGAGCTGCCATGATGGTAAAAAAAGAAGTGTTGGCCAAAACAGGCACTTGGGAGGAGAGTTATTTTTTGTATTATGAAGAACTTGACTGGTCGGCACGTATAAGACGTGCGGGCTTTCAAATATACTATCAAGCACAGGCTTTGATTTATCATAAAGAATCGATAAGTGTAGGGAAAGCCAATCCCATGAAAGTATATTATCACATACGAAATCGGCTGTGGTTTATGCGGCGCAATACCCAAGGATGGCCACTTTTTGTGTTTTGTGTATATTATTTTCTATTGGCTGTTCCCAAAGCCTTTATGGTGCATTTACTTAAAAGGGAATGGCCTTATTTGAAAGCCATCAAGGAGGCCATTAAGTGGAATTGGCAGCATCACATCAAAGCCAATGGCAGCATAGACCCTCCTGTCGAACTTATTCCTTACCGAGTTTAATCTCTCCTTTTTCGACGATGATAGAATTGTTATTTATTCTTGGATTGGCGCTGGTTGTATATACTTACCTTGGGTATGGAATAGTGGTGTGGGTGATGATTGCGATAAAAGGGCGCAGGAAGCCTTACTACTCTGAAGACTATCTACCTGAGGTGACATTGGCGGTGCCTGCTTACAACGAACTTTCGTGCTTGCCCGACAAAATCCAAAATTCTCTTGCGCAAGAATATCCAAAAGATAAGATTCGCTTTCTTTTTGTAACAGAAGGCTCCAATGACGGTTCGGAGCAATGGATTGAGGAGCATTATAAAGGAGTGGTAGAAGTACTTGGCGGGAGTGAGCGCCGTGGAAAAGTAGCTGCCATGAACAATGCCATGCAGTATGTTCATACGCCTATCGTGATTTTTACGGATGCCAATACCCATCTTAATCGTCTGGCTGTCAGAAATATAGTGAGGCATTTTTCTGACCCTCAAGTAGGTGCAGTAGCTGGCGAAAAACGTATTCAGACCGCTGATAGTGAATCGGCGGCGGGAGCAGGCGAAGGGCTATATTGGAAATACGAATCCCAACTCAAACGCTGGGATGCCGAGCTACATACCATAGTGGGAGCGGCAGGGGAGTTGTTTGCGCTTCGTACGGAGCTTTATGAACCCGTCGAAACCGATACTATTCTGGATGATTTTATAATTTCATTGCGCATAGCTGGGCGAGGATACCGAGTGGCTTACGAGCCTGAGGCTTATGCTTTAGAAGCTCCTTCCTATTCGATTTTGGACGAACAAAAACGAAAAATTCGGATTGCAGCGGGCGGTTTTCAGTCGATTGTACGTCTTAAACATTTGCTGAATCCTTTCCAGTATGGGGTACTTACTTTTGAATACGTATCGCATCGAGTGTTTCGGTGGGCGGTGGCGCCTTTGTGTTTGCCCCTCATTTTTTTGACCAATGCTTGGTTGGCTTGGAAATCCTATCCTCCTACGGATGTGATTTCGTATGGGTGGGCTGTGATGTTTCTATTGCAGTGTTTGTTTTATGGAGCAGCATGGGTAGGGTATCAGCTTGAGCAGCGTCAACTGCGGTGGAAACTCCTCTTTGTGCCGTTTTACTTTACCTTCATGAATGTATGTGCGCTGGCGGGATTGGTACGATACTTGCGTGGAAAGCAATCAGGGGCTTGGGAAAAAGTAAGACGAGCAGAGGGCATAACTTTGAAAAAATCGTAATAACACAGGCTGCTGCTTCACAATAGCGGCGCCATTAGCATGTACTTTTATTCTTATGATTTTTGGACGAATCACCCACGGTCTTGGCAATCAGCTTTTTCAGTACGCACTAGCGCGTAATCTAGCCCTGCGTCTGGGTACTCAGGTATACGTGGATTTGAGCTATTATAAATACACCTATACCAATGATACGCCGAGGGTATTTAAGCTTCAAAATTTTAATATTGACTATAAAATCCTCAACGGCTCTCCGCTTGAATATGTATCTAAAGCTACCAAGTTGTTTCCAAATCGGACGCTAAAGCCTTTGTGTGAATTTGTGAAGGAATCTGGTTTCAACTTTCATCCTGAGGTGTTGCAAGCGAAGTCTTCGGTTATCATTTTGGAGGGCTTTTGGCAATCTGAAAAATATTTTAAAGAAAACACAGTCACTCTCAAAAAAGAGCTCACCTTCAAAAAGAGCTTTAGTCCTCAGTTTGATTTTTACAAAAATGAAATCCTAAAAACGCCTAACCCCATTTCTATTCACATTCGTCGGGGAGATTATGTAAACAATGTAGAGTCAAGTCAAACTTTTGGGTTTATTGGGGACGGGTATTACCAACAAGCCGTTGACGTAGTTCAAAATCAATTTTCCGACTTTCGTTTCTTTGTTTTTAGTGATGATAAAGAGTGGACTAAAGAAAATTTCAAAGTAGGAAAGGATACTGTATATATCGACAATCCAGGGGATGACGGAGATATTGATGACCTTCACTTGATGAGTTTGTGTAAACATCACGTCATTGCCAATAGCTCGTTTAGTTGGTGGGGAGCATGGCTGAGTAGTTTAGATAATAAACTGGTGATTGCTCCTAAAAACTGGTTTAAGAATAAGCCAGAAATGAATACAAAAGACTTGATACCAGATAGTTGGACGAAAATATAGCTTATCGCTCATGCTTGATCTGCTCTCCTCCATACCCTATTCACCACAAGGCAAGCGCTGGCTTTATGGCCTCATAGGCCTTGGGAGTGCGGCATTTGGAGGTATATTGATTGCCAAATTGGGAATGACGGGGGTTGTATTTTCGGCCTTGATTCCGATAGGGCTGATTGTGGTAGGGGCTATTTTTCGCAATCCCAAGCTAGGGCTTCTCACTTACATTCAGTTGAGTTATTTGGTCAATGCTTTAGCGCGGTTTTTGCCTTTTAGTTTGCCTTACGGGCTTATTATTGACGGAGTGTTGGGGCTTACCTTACTTAGTTTGGTGGTCAATGCCAAAAGCTTAAAGTGGGAGCGGATACAACATCCTACTTTTTACTTGGTTTTGATGTGGTTTGTTTACAACGTACTCGAAATTGCCAATCCTGAGTCGCCCTATAGAGCGGCTTGGTTTTATCACGCACGGCAGTTTTCTATCCACTGGATTATGGTATGTTGTATCATTTTGGTGCTGGATATTACTCGCAAAGATATTGTCAACTTGCTCAAAACTTGGATGATATGGTCGATTTTTGCGGCACTCTGGGCGTTTAAGCAACAGTACATCAGCCTGACCAATGCCGAGATAGAATGGCTCAATGCGGGTGGTGCCAAAACCCATATCTTGTTTGGACATTTGAGGAGTTTTTCTTTTTATACCGATGCTTCTCAGTTTGGGGCCGAAATGGCCGGTTTGACCCTTGTGTGTCTTATTTTTATGTTTGAAGAAAAGACTTGGAAAGCAAAAATTCCCTACCTTATTTTGGCCTTTTTCTATTTTTGGGGGTTTGCGGTATCAGGTACGAGGAGTGCGCTTTTTATCATGTTGGCGGGTTATCCTTTCTATTTGTTTATCAAGCGCGATTTCAACAAAATCTTGCTCGGGATGTGCGTAGCTATTCCGATGATGATTATTCTTCTTTTTACAAATATTGGTAATACCAACTACCAAATTTATCGGATTCGTACTGCTTTGAGACCCATGGAAGACCCTTCTTTTTTGCTTCGTCTCGAAAACCAACAAAAACTCTCTAACTACTTACGGCATCTGCCTTTTGGGGCTGGAATTGGCTCGGCAGGGGATACCGGCGCACGTTTTTCGCCGCACCATTTTGCTTCTCAAACTCCGCCTGACAGTTGGTTTGTGCAAGTATGGATTGAGACGGGGGTAGTGGGGCTGTATGTGTATATCGGGATGCTGTTGGGCATCATCGCGGTAGGGGTACATCGTATATGGAACCTGCAAGACCCCTGGCTTATCAAAATCATGTGTGCATTGTTGGCAGAGTTTGTAGGAGTAGTGGTGATGGGCTATTCCAATCCTGTGATGGGACAGTTTCCTACTAGCTCATTTATTTTTATTACTTCGATTTTATTTACTTCAAGCGAGCGCTGGGATCCGGCGTTTGGATTGATGTCAAAAAAGGGCAAAAGATGAAAGTAGCGCATTTGATATTGGTTCATACCCAGCCTCATCAGCTCAATCGATTGATAGGAAGTCTACTTCATCCAGAAGCCGATTTTTATATACACCTCGACAAAAAAGCGGACATAAAAGTGTTTCGGGAGGCAATCACCCACCCCTCTGTCGTATTTGTCACCAAAAGAGTAGATGTACGCTGGGGGGCTTATAGCATGGTACAGGCTACCCTCAACGGTTTTGAAGAAATATTGGCCACTAAAATCCCTTATGGCTATGTCAATTTGCTGAGTGGGCAGGATTACCCTTTACAGTCGCCGGAGACAATCCATCGGTTTTTGGCAAGCAATCCTCTTCAACAATACATGGAGTTTAGGGAGGTAGAAAATGACTGGCAGGAGGCAATTCCACGGATTAAAAAATACCATTTGGTGAATTTTAATATCCCAGGGAAATTCAAGCTTGAGGCTCTTATCAATACCGTCCTTCCGCCGCGTCTGCTGCCCCAAGGAATGGTAGCGGTGGGGCGCTCCCAATGGTTTACGATTACCTTAGAGGCGGTTCGTTTTATCATAACCTATCTCAAAGAACATCCCCGTTTGGTACGTTTTTTTAAGCTTACTTGGGGGGTAGATGAAATTATTTTTCAAACTATTTTGTACAATTCTCCTTTCAACGCCACGCTTGTCAACGACAACCTAAGGTATATTGATTGGTCTGAAGGAAAAAGTAGCCCCAAAACATTGACCCTAAAGGACAAAGAAGTATTGAAAAGTTCGACGAAGTTTTTTGCCCGTAAATTCAACGAAGCCACGGAGGCTTCTATATTGGATTGGTTGGATGAGGAAATGAAACAAGACTAAAGGCTTACAAATGTTTTTTATGAAGGATTGCTTACTTTTTCCCACTTACCATTGGTGGAGTTGTATTGTTTGAGGAGACGGGCGGGATTGCCACCTACTACTGAGTAAGGAGGGACATTTTTGGTGACAACGCTCCCGCCGGCTACTACCGAATGCTTGCCTATGGTGACACCTGCCGTGATTACGGCATTGGCTCCAATCCAGCATTCATCTTCGATGATGATAGGACGAGTAGTAACGGGCTGACGGTGAATAGCCATAGAAGTGTCCTCATAAGAGTGATTAAGACCCGAAAACACCACGTGCTGGGCAATGATGACATCGTTGCCAATATGTACTGGGCCAATCACTACCGACCCGATGCCTACCGTAGAGTGAGAGCCAATGTGTACATCACCGACGCCATTGTTGACTACACAAAAAGACTCCACTGTACTATGAGGACCAAGACTAAAGGCATTGAAGGGCAATACATCGAGCCTTACTTTGGATCTGACAACGGAGGAAGAATGACGCTTATGAATAAAGGGATTGACAAACCAACTTACCCATAGACGAGGTCGGGCCTGATTAGTTGGAATCAACAACCAATGAATGAGACGTTTGAGGGCAGGACGCTGGTCGACATAACTTTTGAGACTCATACAATCAGGGATTATAAGGGCTAACTAAATGGCTTTGGTAGGAATAGAACGAATGGCTTTGAGGAGGTCACCTACCGAATTTTCCCAAGTGTGCTGATGGGCAAAGGCAATGCGCTCGTGGCTACTTGAGAGTTCTTGACCAGCAAGTGCAAGGGCGATTTGTTTGGCAAATTGCTGTGGAGTTTCGGCCAAGTAGACGTGTTCTTTGAAAAGTGACATGGTATCGGTTTTGACGGCAATGACGGGTTTGCCCATGGCCAAATATTCATCGATTTTACGGGGGTAGTTGCCAATCGTGACCTCATTGAGGAGCTGAGGGTTGATGAGTACATTCATTCCTGCCAAATAAGCAGGGATTTCTTTGGGGGTTTTGGAACCTAAAAAATGCACATTAGAAAAAGCCTTGAGCTGGTCAGTAGGAAAAGAATCATCAGGAGAACCGATAAGTACAATCTGCCATTTTGGATGGTTTTGTGCAATGGTTTGAAGCAGCCCACCATCAAGCCGCAAGCCCGTAAGTGCTCCTGCATAGCCGATGCGAGGCGTAGGAATCGCCGCCAAATCTTCGGGAATTACCTCGTTTTTTTGGGGGTCAAAAAGTGATAAATCACATCCTTGTCCTACATAAACGGAGTGGGGGTTGTAGCGAGCAGCTTGCTGTGCGAGATAGAGGGAGTTGCTTGCTACTAAGTCAACTTTCTTCATCAGCAAAGGTTCTAAGCGAGCTCCGTGGCGACGCCAAAAATCGACGGCCAAGAAATTGTCCCTCAAATAATATACCGATACGCTAGGCCTGAGAAGTTCTTTCATATAAAATCCTTGAAGCATATCGTTGTCGTTGATTAGTATAAACGACTCCCAACCAAGGGTCGAAATCGCTTCTTTGATTTCTTTGGCGAAGCGTTTGCTATTGAGGTAATTGAGGCGGTCGTAAATAGGACCATCTGGGAGCCAATTGAGAGAGGCTAGCACCGATTTTGGACTTAAAACCCACAAATTGGGTTTGTCTTCAATCAGATTTTGGCCGTGGTGTTGGGCTATGAACTCTTTGCGTTGTTGAAATCGGCCTGATTTTTGAGAGATTACCGTTGACCAGTCAAGTGGGTCATTGATGAAAAGCACGCGATGCGATTCTGACAAAACATGAGCCATGTCTCGGATATTGCTGCCTAGGTTCTTTTCTTCCCAAGTTTGGCGGGAAGTAATGACAAAGTTGAGTTTTGGGAGGATTGGTTGCATACTAAACAAAACGTCGATAGATGTGTTTCATAGTGAAAAGAGGTAGGGCAGCATTTATAGGAATAATTGAATAAAGATATTACCGATTATCTTTATATACAAGAAATATAAAAGGAATATGATTAACAACTTTGTTTTTATTTTAACGTATTGAAATATAGTATTTTAGGTGGTTTTTGGGACGGTGATTTTACACCTGTCTATTATTGAAAACTACTTATAATAAACATTTTAGTGTTTAAAATATACACTCCATAAATAAGAATAAATAGGATATTTGGATGATAACAACTACGCAAAATTGGCAATATATTCGTGTTCAATATGTGTCCTTATTGTTTATTATGGTGGTTTGCGGTACACCTAGAGGGCACACACAGCAAAGCTCGGGTGGTTCGATGGCCGGACAACGTCCTGATTCTGTATATATTGACTTCAATAAAGACATTGCCCAGCAGTTATTGCCTTTTGAAGAAATATACCAATTAGCCATTGCTAACTCTCCTTCCATAAAATACGAGAAAGAGATTTCTACTGCTCAAAGTGCTGTTTATAAACTATCAAAAATGCAGATTTTGCAGTCGGGTGCGGGATTAGCGAGTTATTCTACTGGTAATCAAGCCATACTTTCTACCGGGCCAGGTGCTCCGACTGATGCCATCGGACAAATCGCCAACGGTTATCGACTCGGGGCTAATTTTCAGGTGAGTTTGTACGATATTTTTGGCCGTAAACAGCAGCTTAAACAATCTAAAGCCAATTATCAAGCCTCTCAATATCGTAGAGAAGTGATTGAATTACAGCTTAGAAGGGAGTTGATTGATTTGTACCAAGACCTTATCACTACCCAACAACTCTTGCGGATTCGGTTTCAGGACGAAAAACTGGCACTTTCGTCTATGCAGTTGGCAGAAATAGAATTTCAGCAGCGTAAAATTGATTTGACTGCCGTGTCTACAATCAATAACCTCTATTATTCGTCTAAGTCTGCTACTGAACAAGTGAGAGGAACATTTCTGAAGTTTTTGTACAATCTTGAAGCTATGGTAGGGATGCCTATCTACTCACTCAAACGGAAATAGCAAGCAGGTATGTCGTATCATTTATTTATAAGATTCCTAAAAGACCACATTATTTGGTTTATAGTATTGCCCATTGTGACGGCAGCTACGGTGTATTATTTTACCCGAAAAGAGCGCAAAGAGTATACCGTTCAGGCGACTATTTACACGGGACTAGGATCTGGATATAATTTAAAATCTGTCAATAGTTCAGGGTCTTTTGACTACTCAGGGGTGACCAATGCCTTTGACAATCTCTTAACTACGCTCAATTCCTCCGAAACCATGCTACAAGTGGGGATAAGCTTGCTAACAGACCACCTAAAATTGACTAAACCTGATACTTTGATATTGGGTGCCAAGGGTTTTGAGAAACTCCATCAGGCCATTCCTGCGCCTCTTGCCAATTACCTTGCCAAACAATCTGATGCAGTGCGCTATGCCCAAATCGACAGTATGGGGAGGTCAGAGGCTTATAATCCCATTAAAGCTTTACTGGCCAAAGGAGATATGTACTATTCGGGGGAGTATATCTCTAAAAAGCTGAGAGCCAACCGCAAAAACTCAAGTGACATGCTCGAAATGGAATATGAGTCGGATGACCCTGCGGTGACTATTCAGACGTTAGATTTTGTGATAGCAATCTTGAACCAACGCTACATTTCTCTTAAAAGCTCAGATACCAATCCAGTGATTGGGTATTATGAACAAAAAACCAATGAAGCCAAACGGAGATTGGATGCCGCAGAGTCTAAGTTGAGGGCTTTCAATGTAGATCATGAATTGCTGAGTTATGATGAAGAATCGAAAAATATTGCTTTCTCACGCGAAAATTTTGTCAATGAGTATAATCTTGAACTGATGAAAAATAGAGCTACAAAAGCTTCTATTGACGAGCTTTCAAAGCGCATGAGTCAGCGTGGCAACTTGCTGGTTATCAATAGTGAACTTGTAAAAAAACAAGCCGAACTAGCTGATGCTCAAGGAGAATTAGTGAGTGCCCAAACCAGCAGGAGCAACAGCGAAATAGCGCGAATTGAAGCTAAAATCAGAAAAATCACGGACGAAATGAAAGTGATAGCTCAAAAGTATTATGCGGCGGGTGATTCGCCAGAGTCGATTCCGTCGAATAAATTGATTGAAGATTGGCTGGCTAAAGTGCTTGAATATGCAGAATCTAATGCACGTTTGGAAGTATACAAACAACGTCTCAACGAATATCAAAACAAAATAACGGAACTGAGTCCTTTGGGAACAGAACTACGACAGCTCAATCGCGAGCTAGAGGTAGCAGAGAAAGAATATTTGGCTTTGACCCAAAGCCTCAACGAAGCGCAAGTGCATCGTCAGGATATTTCGCTTGACAAACCGCTCAAGGTAGTGGACCCTCCTAAATATCCCTATACAGCAAAACCTACCAAAAGACTAATTTTTGTAGCGGCTGGTTTCGGAATTGGCCTGTTTTTTGCTTTGATGCTCACCATCATTAGATTTTTGCTCGACAGCCGTCTCGATTCCCCCGAACATGCCGAAGTGCGTATTGGCCAATCGGTCACAATTGTATTCCCAAAAGTCAAAAAATTCTCGATTGGCACTAAAGAAAGTAGAGCCGCTATCAGCATGTTTGAGCAACTTAGTAATGCCATCAATATCGATATTGTACAAGCAACTTCCAAGCAACCGCCCCCGATTATTACGCTCTTTAGCATGCGTTCTAAACAAGGCAAAACGTGGGTAGCTCATGGGGTAGCTCGCCTCTATGCCGAAACAGGGCAGAAGATCGCCTATTTTTATCCTCGAATTACCAAAAACGACCAACCTTTTGAGTTGGGAGGTGTCACGTTTTATCCCTACGAGATACGTCCTGAATTCATGAATGTGAGGGACTTAAATGAGTTGTTGCTCAAAAATCAAGAATATAATCCTTTCTATTTCGATAAAATCTTGCTAGAGTTACCGGCTCTTATCAGTAGCCCTCTTCCGGTGTATCTGCTTCATAAAAGTCATGTCGCGATTTTGGTGGCTGATGCCAATAGTGGCTGGGGACGCCGTGAAAGGCAATTGATGGCTCTGTACAACAAAATTGCGTCGTCGTCGCTCATTACGGTTTTAAATCGCGTAGAAAGCGATTATATTGATGCCCCAAGTAGGAGTGAGGCGGAGCAGATATTGGTCCAACCAGAGCTTTTACTAAAACATCAACGAAAACTTCCTTCTGCTTCGGAAGGATAACATTCTATTTTTGAGGCATGAGCAATACCAAAAAGGCTATTCAGGGCGGCAAATGGATTACCATTTCGACGGTTGTATCTACTGTGTTTCAGTTTGCACAGGTATCTATTTTGGCTCGTTTGCTTGATCCTGCCGTTTTTGGGGTAGTAAGTGTAAGTACGTTGCTCATCAATTTCTTTTATATTTTTAGTAACCTAGGTTTTTCTAATTCAATCATTTATAAACAAGAAACCGACCAAAAAGTACTATCGACTTTGTATTTTTTGAGCCTGATGATGGGCTTTGTCATTTTTGTATTGGTATACTTGAGTGCTCCTTTGGTCATTGCGTATTATAAAGAACCCCGTCTCGACAAAGTAATCAAATTGGCTTCGCTTTATTTTTTGATTATATATTTTGGACAAATCTATTTGTTTTTGCTTCAAAAAGAGCTGAGATTCAGAGATATAGCTATTATGGAGATTGCGGGGGCGGCCATAGGGATGGTCGTGGCTATCGGGCTTGCTTATCAAGGTTTTGAAGAGTTGTCGCTGATTTATGGGCAGCTTTCGATGCACGTGGTACGTACGGTGCTACAGATTGCTTTTGGAATTCGGCTGTTTTTTCCGTCGCTATATTTCAATATTGATTTAATAAAAGAACACTTACGGTTTGGTCTTTATAATGTAGGCGACGGTTTTTTGGGGTTTGTACAAGGCAATTCCGACAATATCGTAGTAGGAGGGTTATTAGGGGTAAAGTCACTGGGGTATTATACCATTGCATCGCAGTTGGCGATATTTCCGATTACAAAACTCAACCCCATCATTTTGCAAGTAGCTTATCCGCTTTTGGCCAAAATGAAGGAGGACGACAACGAACTGCGCAAAGCTTATATCAAGATTTTGGATTTGATAAGCTATCTCAATATGCCACTTTTGGCGGGACTTTTTATCACCGCAAGTAGTGTAGTGCCGCTGTTGTATGGGCCAGGCTGGGAGCCTACTTTGCCTTTGATTCAAATATTCGTATTCCAAAGTTTGTGTAGTTGTTTGGCCAATCCACTTTTCACGATTGCCTTTACCAAAGGAAAACCCAACTTGCTATTTTATCTAAATCTAGTGACGCTCATCATCAAGATTCCATTGTTGTATTGGTTTGGGTCATACTGGGAAGTGACGGGTATCGCTTTGGCCTTTTTGACTTCTACTTTTATCAACTTAGTACTTAATTTTATGATTGCAAAGTGGTTGATTGGGTCCTTCTATCAGGCATTCTTTGCTAATTTTGTCAAGCCTGCCCTGTTTTGTTTGTTGATGGTATTGAGCGTTTATCTCTATCAGCAATTTGTTGGCAATGAGGGGGTGATTCATACTTTTGTGCAGATTGCGATTGGCGGGGCGGTGTTTGTAGCACTTACACTCAAATATAAAATGTCATTGCCCGAAATTTTGGCCATGAGAAAATCTATCTAACCCCATCCTGATGAAACATCGATTCCTGATTTTGGATATTTTCAGGGGGATTTTTGCCTCTATGGTGGTGCTATTCCACTTGTCGCCATTTGCAGAAACGCCCTTGCTCAACAACGATTTTGTCGATAATTCCGACATGTTTGTTGATTTTTTCTTCGTTTTGAGTGGGTTTGTAATTAGTTACAATTATCAGTCTATCGCTACGGGTGAGCAAGTGACTGATTTTCTTCGAAAAAGATTGCGTCGGATTTATCCTTTACATTTATTGATGTTGTTGGCTTTTGTAGTAGTCGAAATTTCTAAGGGTTATTTAGCTTCTTATGTTCACGTCAATCAACCTACCAACCCAAACAATAACGTACTTACTTTTTTTACTTCTTTGTTTTTGCTCAATTCAGTCAAAATGCCGAGTGTTACCGACGTAAGTTGGAATATTCCCAGTTGGTCTATCAGTGCCGAAATGATTGCTTATATTGTGTTTGGACTCGGCATGTTACTCTTGGCAAAGACCAAACTTGGGCGTTACAGAGGTTTCTTTTATGGTAGTATTGCCCTGCTTTCTTTCGGGTTGTTGGCGGTTATTACGCAGGGTTTTGTGCTCAATTACAGCTTCGATTACGGTTTTCTAAGAGGAATCATTGGTTTTTTTGTAGGAGGGTTGTGTTATGAATCGTTTCGGTATATTTATTCGGTGGGAAGTCAGTGGAAATCTTCGGTTTTTGACTTGGCCGAAATCTTCATGTTGATACTTATTGGGCTGATGATTTACTACGGAGCTGCGTTAAAAGAAGTGGGTTTTGTGTACGAAATCTTGTTTTTTGGGGCTATTTTGGTTTTTTCTTTCGAAAAAGGCTGGGTGTCGCGCTTATTCAAAAAATCTACTTTTTTGGAGAAAGTTGGGACGTATAGTTATTCGATTTATATGACACATTCGCTGCTAATTAGTATATTTAACATTCTATTTATAAGAATCCTAAAACTTCCCCCTTCGGCGTATTGGTATTTGGTTTTTGCCAACTATTATTTGATATATAAAGTATCGGAGTGGACTTACAAAAACATTGAAATGCGATTTAAGGGCGGGTATAAGAAGATATCTATCAAGCATGTCAGCGAATAAGAAATTTTTACCGTACTGGCTTACTAAGCATTTGTTTGCTTACGACCCTGCACATTTGCCGCTCGATAAGGTGGCGGAATTACATCGAAAATTGGCGCGGTTTCGGGTCGACGCGCCAGAGGTTTCGATTGTGATACCTGCTTACAATGAAGAGGCTAGTCTGCTCAATATGTTGTCGTCGTTGGCGGAGCAAGAAATCACACGACCCACCGAGCTTTTGGTCGTCAACAACAATTCTGTAGACCGAACCCAAGAAATCTTAGATGCTTGTGGGGTGAGGTCGATTATCGAACGCAAACCGGGCGTAGCCCATGCACGACAAGCAGGATTAATGGCAGCGCGTGGCAAAATCATGGCTAATGCCGACTCTGATTGCTTATATCCTTCGGGTTGGCTTGAGGCACTCACGGCTCCCCTCCAACAGCCTCAGGTAGCTTGTACGTATGGATTGTATTCATTTTTGCCAAGCGAAAAATCTTCCCGGATATCGCTGTTTTTTTATGAAAAAGCAGCCCACCTTATCAACTCTGTCCGCAACCGACACCGGGCGTATCTCAATGTATACGGTTTTAATTTTGCTTTTCGTCGCGCTGATGCATTGGCAGTAGGAGGTTTTGAGGTGGACTCAGGCCGCGAAGGTTCGGTAGCTGAGTTGATTGCGGCGGGAGCGCCGCCGCCACCGTCTGGAAGATGTGAAGATGGTCTCATGGCTTTGGCTTTGCTCAATGAAGGAAAAGGGAAAATATTGCGAGTCACTAGTATCAATGCCAGAGCCTGGACAAGTGACCGCCGACTCGTAGCCGAGGGAAGTCTAGTGAAGGCTTTTACCAAAAGGGTATGGCATTCGGTTCGGGATTTAGGATTTTATTTATCGCCTTCTCAAAAAACACCATCTTGAAGTGGTATCAAAACTTCTCAAGTTTTCATTCTTTTCAGGAAATTGGGACGTTTTACTAGATATCTTCTAAAGAGTATAACTCATGCTTGTCGATTGGTATAAGTATTTACAAACTACACTAATAAGTGCCAAAATTTGTTTGGTATTGTTGGTCGTGTTTGTTTTTACCCAACTGGTTTCGGCACAGCCTTGTACCAATTACGTTTTTCTTCAAGATTTTGGAAGAGGGCCCGTTGCGCCTTTGCCCACTAGCCAGATACCCTACAGGTACGTAACAGATGGCTGCCCCAATGACGGGCAGTATACCATAGCCGATTCGGTAAGTGGATTGTGCTACACATCGAGCTGGCACGGGCTGCCTCAAGACCATACCCCAGATGATGTGAGAGGAAACATGCTGGTGGTCAATGCGCCTTATCCGAGCGAATTTTTTAGGCAGACGGTTCCTAATTTGTGCACCCAAGCTACCTACGAGTTTTCTTTTTGGATGGTAAATCTCAACATCGAATTTCCACCTGGTACTTGTGGCTTTTTTATCCCCAATGACCCTAATTTTACGATTGTGATTGAAACCCTCGACGGGCAATTTTTGGATAGTCTCAACACAGGTACTATCACGCGCACCGATAGTCCGCTTTGGCGGGAGTTTTCGTTGAAGTTTTCGATACCAGCGCAGGTGGAAGACACCACAAGCGTCGTAATCAAATTGCTGGACAAAAATTTTGGAGGATGTGGCAACGATTTTGTGATTGACGATTTTGGGGTAAAACAGTGTACAGATTGTAAGTATACGGGTATTTATATCCCAGATGTATTTACCCCCAATGGCGACGGCATCAACGATGAGTTAGAGGTGTATTATGGAAATCTGGTGGCGTTTGAGTTTTTGATTTACAATCGTTGGGGCAATTTAGTTTTTTATACCACTGACCCCACCCAAAAGTGGGACGGTATGTATCTCAACAAGCGATGCCCCGAAGGAGTATATGCTTGGCGGCTCAATTATGAGGCAGCCACGGCCACTTCTGAACCCAAAAAATTTGTGAAAAGTGGTCAAGTCATGCTTTTGTATTAAATGAAAATTTGCTGAAATGGATACAGGTTTACATCATTTTGCGGAAGTTACTTTATTGATTACCCATTACAATCGAAGTGCTTCGCTTGCTCGTTTGCTGCGGGCATTTCGAGAACTCAACTGTAGTTTTGGGGGAATTGTGGTTTCGGACGATGCCTCTAAACCGGAGCATTTGAATGAAATAAAATCATTGGCCACTCAATATCATTTTGAACTTATCTTCACACCTCAAAACAAAGGTCTAGGCAATAATATCAACAAAGGGCAAGCGGCAGTAAAAACACCTTACACGCTGTACGTCCAAGAAGATTTTGTGCCAAAGGCGGCTTTTGTTCCTCATTTTAAAGATGCTTTGGCATTTATGCAAGACGATGATTCGTGGGATATTGTGAGGTTTTATGCTTATTTTCCTTATCCTTACCTTCGGCCTTTTGCAAAAGGGTTTTCCCAAATGATTTTTAAATCTCAACTCTGGTATACCAATCACCTCAAGTTTTATTTTTATAGTGACCACCCTCATTTGAGACGTAGTTCTTTTTTAGAAAAATTTGGCCCCTATGCCGAAGGCATCAAATCTGATAAAACCGAGTTTTTGATGTGTTTATCGTTTCTAAAAAAGGACGGAAAAGGGCTGTTTTTTGACGATTTTACAACTTTGTTTGACCAAAAAAACACCAACGACGAACCTAGCACTATCAATCGGAGTGATTGGCGAGAAAGCCAAAACCCGCTGTTTTTGTTGTTGAGATGGGGATATTTAAAACTTAGATTAGTCAAAAATACCTTTGAATTGGCATTTTTTAAGTAACACCGTTGGAGGATAGACATTAGTTTGAAGACACTTAACAATATTTGATAGTAATGAGCCAAGTCAAATCATACTTTCCTGACATCAGTCTGCTAGTGACGCATTACAACCGTAGTAGCTCCTTGGAGCGATTGCTCCGCACTATGCAAGAGCGGGGGATTTCGTTTGGAGCTATTGTAGTATCAGATGATGCCAGCAAGCCCGAACAATTGACTGTTTTGGAGAAATTGAGAGAAGTGTATGGTTTTGAGCTGATTACAACTGCCAAAAACAAAGGTTTGGCCAATAATATAAACAAGGGGCAAGCGGCCATCACAACTCCTTATACTTTATATGTCCAAGAAGATTTTGTGCCCACGCCGAAGTTGGCAGCCTCCCTACAAGACGGCCTCGACTTTATGAATGCTGATGCGTCGTTGGATATAGTGCGTTTTTATGCCTATTATCCTTATCCTTATTTAGCACCTTTTGCAAAAGGATTTTCGCAGATGTTGTACAAACCTTGGTATACTCGTTACGATAAAATATACTATTATAGCGACCACCCTCATTTACGAAGAAGTAGTTTTTTAGAGAAATTTGGCAAATACATAGAGGGCATCAAATCTGACAAAGCCGAATATTTGATGTGTGTGTCGTTTATTCAACACGGGGGCAAGGGATTATTCTATGATGATTATAAAGGGTTGTTTGAACAGCTCAACTCCAGTGATGAACCCAGTACTGTGCAGCGTGACAACTGGCGACAGCAGAGTAAAAATCCTCTTATATCCATTTTACGCACGGTGTATCGGCAAGTGAAGTACAACTATGACTTGCTTTTTACAAGACCCCGATAAGGCAAATTTCTAGGCGCTTCGTTTGCGATAATTGAAAACCGCTAGGGCATTAAACCCAATCGCAAAAGCGATCATAGCTATAAAATCAGGCCAGAGGTCGGTCAGGGTACTTCCTTTGATGTAGATAGCCCTGATTACTTTTATGAAATAAGCGGGAGGATTGATACGGGTGAGCCACTGCGCCCATTCTGGCATGCTTTCAATAGGGGTGTATAGCCCGCCCAACAGGATAAAAACCATCATGAAAAAAAATGAAAAAAGGGTGGCTTGCTGCTGCGTATCCACAAAAGTGCTGATAAGCAGGCCAATTCCTAATATTCCCAACAAATAAACTGCCGCAAAAGCATACAGCGTAAGGTAAGAACCCAAAGGTAGAATCCTGAAAATCACAAAAGCGACAATCACTCCCATGGTGATAGAGACCATTCCTAGCACCCAAAAAGGAATCAGCTTGCCAAGGATAAATTCGTGCTTTTTGATAGGAGTTACGTTGATTTGCTCGATGGTGCCTACTTCTTTTTCGGCAACGATATTGAGGGCTGTCAGAAACGCCCCCACCATGGTCACCAAAATGGCCAAAATGCCAGGTACCATAAACAAGTGATAATCAAAGTGCTGATTGAACCAGTTGGCGGAGGTGATGTCGATTTGGGGGAGTTCGTTGAACTTAGGAAGTACCATCCATTCTTCTCTGATTTCGCGGTTCAAATCCCCAATCATCTGAGAAGCATAGGCTGTACCCAAGCCGGCCCGTACGCCATTGACAGCGTCGGCAGCCAAATGAAGTTTGGCTTTGTTGTCTTTGATAAGATCTCGCTCAAAATGCGCTGGAATCGTTAGGATAATATCCGTTTTTCCGTTTCCGACAGTTTGTAGGGCTTGTGGATAAGATTGGGTGTACTCGACCAACTGAAAATAACCAGAAGAGGTCATTTTCTGAACCAACTTACGTGAGTAGGGCGAATGGTCTTGGTCTACCACGCTGATTGAAATGTGCTTGATTTCGTAATCGGCGGCCAGAGGAATCACAATCAACTGAATGATGGGCATCATCAATATCATCCGTAAAATGGTAGGGTTACGGAATATTTGTCTAAATTCTTTTTGCAATAAAAAAGTAAGATTTCTCATAATGCTTGTAGTTAAACTTTCCAAGTTTTTAATTTGGCAGTTTTCAAACTTGGAAAGTTAAGGCTGTTTGTTTCGGTTAAACTTTCCAAGTTTTTAATTTGGCTGCTTTCAAACTTGGAAAGTTAAGGCTGTTTGCTTTGGTTAAACTTTCCAAGTTTTTAGTTCGGCTGCTTTCAAACTTGGAAAGTTAAGCCAATCTAATTTTGAACTTCCGAATAGCAATGGTCAAATAAACGATTGTCATTGCTACCAAAATGAGGGTTTGTTTTATGACATACGAAAACCCTAAGCCTTTGACCATAATCGCCCGCACAATGCTGTAGTACCATTTGGTAGGGATAAAATTGCTGATAATTTGGAGCGGTAAAGGCATGTTTTCGATAGGAAACATAAAGCCGCTAAATACCAAAGCGGGCATCAAAAAACCTACCAACGATAAAAACATGGCCGTTTGTTGGGAGTCAACCACCGCCGACACCAACAGCCCTAATGATAAGGTGGTGATGATGAAAAGGAGACTTTCGGCCAACAATAAAAACAAACTGCCTCGAATGGGCATGTCGAGCAGAAATACCGCTAGAATCAGAATAATGATGACATCAATAAAACATAATACCAAGTAGGGGACGGCCTTGCTCAATACCACTAGTAGAGGCCGCATGGGCGATACGAGCAAAATCTCCATCGTGCCGGTTTCTTTTTCTTTGACAATCGAGACAGAAGTCATCATCGCACCTAGTAGCATTAGGATGAGGGTCATCACGCCGGGAACAAAATTGTACGAGCTTTTGAGTTGGGGATTGTACAACATCCTCGTTTCGGTTTCGATGCTGTAGGGTAGCTTTTTGTTTTCGGTGAGTTCGTTTTGGTAATCCCTAAAAATGCTACTGGCATAATTGATAACAATGTTGGAGGTATTGGGGTCGGAGGCATCCCCGATGAGCCGTACTTGTACATAATTGCTGTGCAACAAATCGGCGCGGAAATTGGCCGGAAAAATCACCACTAGACGCGCTTCGCCTTTTCGAAATACCCGCTCTATGTCGGCTTCTGACTGTAAGTGTTTTTTGACGCTAAAGTACTGGCTTTGATCGAGCCGCTCGATGAGCAAGCGGGTAGTTTCGTCTTTGGAATAATCCAATATGGCTACATTGGAGTTTTTGACCTCGCTTGATAGCGCAAACCCAAACAAAATCATCATTGCGACAGGTAAGCCTAACAAAATCACCAAACTACGGGTATCTCGTAGTACGTGCCAAAATTCTTTTCGGATGAAAGATAAAAAGGTTTTCATGTTGATTGTAGATTAAGCATCACTGCGTTTTGCACCACGTGCCAATTGTAAAAATACCTCATCCATGTTTGCGGCCTTAAATTGATTTTTGAGTCCTGTGGGGGTATCTAAAGCGGCAATGGTGCCATCGACCATGATGGATACACGGTCGCAATATTCGGCTTCGTCCATGTAGTGGGTGGTTACAAAAACGGTGATACCATCATGAGCTGCTTCATAAATCATATCCCAAAACTGACGCCGTGTGATAGGGTCAACTCCTCCCGTAGGCTCGTCCAAGAACACGATTTTGGGGCGATGTAGAATAGCTACCGAAAACGATATTTTTTGTTTCCATCCTAATGGCAGTGATCCGACCAATTTGTCGGCTTCATTGTGCAGCCCGAGCCGTTCGATGAGAACTTCGGTTTTGTCTTTGAGTTCTTGTCGAGATAAGCCGTAAATGCCTCCAAAAAACTGGATGTTTTCGCGCACGGTGAGGTTTTCGTAGAGCGAAAACTTTTGACTCATGTAGCCTATGTGCTTTTTAATTTCTTCGTTTTGGCGATAAACATCAAAACCTGCCACCCGTGCCTCGCCCGAGCTAGGTGTAAGCAAACCGCACAAAATGCGCATAGCGGTAGTTTTACCCGCACCATTGGCTCCTAAAAAACCAAATATTTCGCCTCGTTTTACCTCAAAACTAATGGCATTGACCGCCACAAAGTCGCCAAATTTGCGCGTGAGTTGGTTGGTATATATGACCGAGTCTGCCATAAGGTATTATTGATTTTCTAACATAAGTTTGATGAAAATATCCTCAATGTTTGGGGTAATCTTCCTGACTTTAAGCCCTGTATGTCCAAGATTGCTGAGGTATTGATGCAGAAACTGCTCCCCGTCAGAAAGCGATTGGAGTGTCACGTGCTGCTCCTCTCCAAATGCAAACGTACTTTTTATCTCAGGCGTAAGTCGCAAGTCTTTCATAAGCTGGTAGGCATTATCGGCATCCACAGCGTAGAGGTTTTGTGGGTGGCGAGCAATGATTTTTTCTAAAGAATCTAATTCCAATATTTTTCCTTTCTGAATGAGAGCGATACGGTCGCAACGGCTGGCTTCATCCATGTAAGGAGTAGATACGATAATGGTAATACCCCGGGCTTTGAGGCGGTCGAGCATATCCCAAAACTCCTTGCGAGACACTGGGTCTACCCCCGTGGTGGGTTCGTCCAAAAACAATACCTTAGGCTCATGGATAAGGGCGCAGCATAAGGCTAGTTTTTGTTTCATACCGCCCGAAAGTTTTCCCGCCAAGCGTTTTTTAAAAGGCTCGATTTGGACATAAATCTCTTCTATCAGATGAAAGTTTTTTTCGACGGTAGTGTTGAAAACCGTAGCGAAAAAATTTAGATTTTCTTCGATGCTTAAATCTTGGTACAACGAAAACTTCCCAGGCATATAGCCCACTATGCGACGAATCTGCCATAGGTCTTTTACCACATCCAGACCTGCTACTTCGGCGCGGCCGCTGTCGGGGAGGAGCAAAGTGGTAAGGATCCTGAAAAGAGAGGTTTTGCCGGCTCCATCTGGACCTATCAGACCAAACAGCTCGCCAGATTTTACCTCAAAGCTCACCTCCTCAAGAGCAATCACAGTGCCTTTGTCGTAGGTTTTTTTGATATTTTCTACACGGACAGTGGACATATGTTCAATGAGAGAATTTGAAAATGGATAATTTGAAAATTTGCAAATGAAAAAATTTGATACTTCTCTCAAAGCTTCACTTCGCCGTACATTCCTATCTTGAGGTATCCGTCATTTTTGACTTTGATTTTAGTGGCGTAAACCAAGTTAGAGCGTTCGTCTTTGGTTTGAATAGTTTTCGGGGTAAATTCCGCCTTACTTGCTATCCATGTGACAGTACCGCTGATTTCTTTGTAGCTGTCTTTGCCATTGTCTACAAAGACTTTTACGGGTTGATTGAGCTTGATGCTGCTAAGTTGGTCGCCTGTGATGTAGGCTCGTAACACAAGCGTAGACAGGTTGGCGATTTTATAAAGAGGCTTGCCCGTAGCGGTCATTTCGTCGGCGGTGGCATATTTGACGAGCACCGTACCGTCGAGTGGGTTGGTGATATTACAGCGTTGAAGTTGGTCGTCTACCTGTGCTACGCGTTCCTCCAAAGGTTTTTTCTCGCTCAGTACGCCACGGTTTTGGATGGATACCTGTTGTTGTTGTGATTTGATTTGTTGTTGAAGTACCGCCACTTGACTTTCGGTGGTTTCGATTTGTTTTTTCAACACATCTATTTGTCCTTCAATATCGTCAAGTTGTTTGGAAGGCACGGCTTCGGCTTTTACGAGGTTTTGAAGGCGTTTTTGTTCGCGATCAAGTATCCTCATTTGTTCGCGTTGAGTGGCGATTTGGCGTTGTTGGGTATTGAGTTGTTCGCGCAAAATCTGTGTTTGCGGAGTAGCATCGTTGGTTTTTTGGGAGAGGGCATCTATGCTCGCTTCGATTTGTGCTTTTTGCAAAGAGAGGTTTTTGCAATCTACACTTCCTATGACCTGTCCAGCTTTCAATTCGGAACCTTCTTCTACTTCCAAACGTAAAATTCGTCCTATGGACTCCGACGAAATCACCACTTCATCGGCTTCAAAAACACCACTGGCATCAAAATCTTGCTCGCTTCCTTGACAAGCGGCTAATGTGAGTAGTAAAAGAAAAAAATATCCACTTTTCATTTCTTTAAAATCTTTATGTAATGAGTGTAAGTAAATGGGTAAATTTGAAAATAGGGCAATTGGCTACTGTAAGTCAGTTAGTTCGATTTAATGTCTGGTTTGAATTTCCTTTATATGGGTTAAAAAAATAGGGGAAAATGATGTCAATGACCCAGTAGCAATTTAAGGTTGTTTTGTGCTTGGAGAAGTTGTGTCTCGTGCAAAATCAGATTTTGCCGTGCCATGTCCTCATTATCGACTTCGGTCAGGTAGTCACTTGCTGTGATGATGCCATTATCGAGTTGAGATTCAGAAGCTTTACGTATGGTGCCACGCAGCTCAATCAATTTTTGGTCGCTTGCTACCAGCGCTTCCAAACGGCTGATTTCCTGCCGTTGATTGGCTAGTTTTACTTGGGTTCCTAGCAAAAAACTTTCACGTTGTTTGTCGATACGCTGCTGATTGACGCGCAATTGTTGGGTTTCGATGCCTTGGGTATTGGTGTACCAGTGCGTAAGGGGAATTTGCAGCTGAATACCACCGATGAAATAAGTTTGGAAATTCGTAGCCAAAAAATTGAGCCCCGGTCTACCATAGCCTGCCGTCGCAAAAGCCGATAATTTGGGAAGGTTCTTGGCTCGGATGAGGCGTTCGTTTTGGGTCAAAACTTGCTTTTGGGTTTCAAAAAGCTGCAATTCAGGCCGGGTTATATCGAGGTTACTCATGGTTTGGCTTTCGGTGGTAAAGACCGTTTTAGTATCCACTGTTTGACCCGTCAACAGCGATAGCCCTTCCAAAGCCGCTGCTTGTCGCTTTTGGGTTTCTAAAAGTTGCTGTTCTACTTCCAGCAACCGTGCCTCTAATGCTAGTACATTGGCCCGAATCGCGATGCCATTTTGTACCGAAGCTTTGGTTTTCTCAAGTTTGGCAAGTAGCTCTTTTTGCAAAATCTCAAAATTTCGTAGTTGTCGTTGCGAAAAGAGTGCACCAAAAAACAACCCACTTACTTGCTCGCGGATTTGGAATAAATCTACCGTTACTTTTTGTTGTTCTACTTGCTGATTGGCAAGGGCTATCGTTTTTTGTTTTTGGGTCAGGCCTCCATCCCATATAGATTGAGTCACATCGAGGGTGAGCTTGTACTGGTCTTTGGGAGGGGGAGTAATCTCAAAATTGGGAAGTTTGATAGGCACGCTTGTCACCTCCGACTGCCAAGTGGCTTGACCATTGAGACGAGATTGAGGCATATAACCACGATTCAGCAATTTTATTTGTAAATCGGTCGCTTCTTGGATAAGCCTCCCTTGACCAGCTTGAGGATTGTGCTGTTCTGCTTGCCGGTAGCATTCTTCTAGGCTAAGCGTAGTCTGTGCCCAGCTCATTGTCGACATCGCCAACCACAGCCCCAAACATGTAATACTACTTTTCATAACCTTTTGGTTTAATCATTTGGTTAAATTTGTTGTAAAAAAATATATTCTTTTAGTTCTTTTGTCGACCTTACCCGACGTAAGGTCGACAAAAGATTGGTGTCAGGGAGTTAAGATGAGTTTGACATATGCCTTAAGTTCGTTGATACGTGCTTCCATTATCATATCAAAATTATGATCTTCAATCTTAAGCATGCTCACAAAAATAGGTTTTGCTAAAAAAGGGAATACGCACATTCCCATGACAGTCATAATAAACTGAACAGGGTCGAGGGGGCGTACTTTGCCCTCCTTCAAATCGGCATAATAGCGCGGGATAATCTTGTGGGCAATCCCAATAGGGATTTTTTTAATAAAATTTGCTTTTTCTTTATTATTAACTGTGTTTAAGACAAATAGCGGTAAAAAAGGGTTTTTACGCAGAAAATGGATGTATGCTTCGATAAAGAAGGTTATTTTGTCAATAAACAGCCCTTCTTGGTCAAAGGCGGCGTCTACTTGGGGAAAAAAACTTTGTATTTTAAAATCGAATACCTTTTCAAATAATTTGTCTTTGGAACGAAAATAGTAGTGTAAAAGGGCTTTGTTGATACCTGCAACATCCGCAATATCTTGCATACGGGAGCCATCGTACCCATCTCGCAAAAACACCTCCATCGCTGCTTTCAAGATTTTTTCTTCTGTTGAGAGTTCTTCGCTTTCCATTATTAATCTAATGGTTTAATCATTTGGTTAAACTTGATGCAAATGTCAAGTACTAAGTTTATTTTTCCAAATAATTTTTTCAAAAACTTTAAAAAATGTAGCGATTTGGGATAAAAAAGGCATTAAAATGTCTAAATTCTCCATGATTGTAGATTGCTATTTGGTATGAGTATCTACCTCGCCGTGAGGAGTAGGCAAAAAGCTCTTGCTAGCTTTGTTGAGGTTGAGCAGCGAACGTACCATCCTAAAAATGAGTTGAAACAACGTCATAAAGTCTTTGGCAGAGACTTTTGTGAGAAGATAATCAGGGATTGATAGTACTAGGCTCAACACAAGTCCCGAAAGTAAAATCCCAAAAAAGGTAATCGTAGGCAATGAAAGGAAGACTAAACCTGCCAAAAAGCCTATCCCAAGAATAGCCAACAAAAGTGTACGGGGAACAATGAGGGATTTGACCAAGGCATTGAAAGCGTGTACATTTCCTTTAAACAGTTCAATAATCCCGGTTTTGAAATAAAATTTGATAAAGTGGATTTGGGCGGCAATCCATCGGGAGCGCTGACGCTCAAATACGGCGAGATTTTGTACTTTTTCGTCAAGGATATAGGCATCCTTTAAATATGCAATCTTATATCCGTCTAACAACAGATTCATTTCTAGCTCTTTATCATAGCCGCCAATGGTTTGGAGACTGTTCATGCCTTTTATCATGGCTTTGGGTTCAAAGGCCATTCCTGAGCCAATCAACGAGGCCGACATCCCCATGGCACGCTGCCCTTTTCGAAACAAATGATTGTTGACCTCCTCGTTCATAGCGTCAAATACCGCTACGCTAGTATTGGTATTTTTGGCAATACGATGCCCTTGTACCACTTGCCAACCTTGGTCAAAAGCCAAATTGATGCGTCTCAGAAAATCAGGCTTCATGTGGTTATCGGCATCCGATATTACTACTATATCGTATTGATTGTGAGGGAGTTGATTTAGAGCGAAGGTGATGGATTTTTGAACGGTCGATTGCTCAAAAAATACTTCTATTATGTGAATCGGTAACGTTTTGAGGGTTTCGAGGGTTGTGGGCAAAAATGAATCTGCAATCACGTACAAATCAAACAACTCCGCTGGATAGTCTACTTGTAAATTGGCCTCTACGGAGTCGATGATGACTTTATCTTCTTTATAAGCAGGAATCAAAACGGCAATTCGGCGTAATTTTTGTGGATTTTGGGTCAAGGGGACATCATCGCCACCACGCAATAGCCCGGCAATTGCGCAGAGCAAAAGGTAAGCCACGTTGAGTCCTAAATAGATGCTGATAGGCATAATAAAAAGATACCATATAATGGAGAGCATTTTCTATGTTTTTTAGATGAAAAAAAGGGTTAAATGATAAAAGTACAATTTGTAAAGGAAGAAATAATGATTAGATAATATTCTAAAAAAAATCAAATAACAGTTAAAAATATAAATACTATATATCCTATTCAGTACAATTGCATTCCTAAAAGGTTTATTTGCCAAATAAAGAGGGATGTCATTCACTCCATTTATAATAACTAATATATTAAGGCCATGAATGTATTCAATTATCTATACCTTATGTAAAACTCTATGAAAAAACTACTATTTCTTATCTTTTTGTGCTTCTATATAACCACAACCTATTCACAAAATTATCAAAATATACCTAGCAAAATTGAAGCCGAAAGTTATAGCACAATGTCGGGTATTCAAACCGAAAATACAAGTGATGACGGGGGAGGTTTGAATGTGGGATGGATAGGTGACGGCGATTGGCTTGATTATAATGTCAATGTACCTGCTACGGGGGTCTATACTTTTCGTTTTAGGGTTTCAAAAGGGTATGGCAATGGCACGATTGAGCTCAAATCGGCTTCGGGAGATGTATTGCGTACCATAGTAGTACCTACCACAGGAGGGTGGCAAGCTTGGACTACGGTTACTACCACTGTGCCCTTGTCGGCTGGAGAACAGACCCTTAGGGTGTTTGCCAAATACGGCGATTGGAATTTTAACTGGTTTGAGGTAGCTTCTTCAAGGTCTCTTAGTGGGAGATTTGAAGCAGAAAGCTACGATGATATGTACGAAATCCAAACCGAGAGCACATCAGATGTAGGAGGTGGCTTAAACGTGGGTCGCATTGATGATGGCGATTGGCTCGACTACAACGTAAATGTAGCTACGGCAGGAAGCTATACTTTCAAGTTTAGAATTGCCAATAGCTATGGCAACGGCAAACTAGAGATTCGAAATGCGGCGGGTACGGCCTTGGCTACCATAGATGTACCCCAAACGGGTGGTTGGCAAAGTTGGACTACCCTCACTACCACCGCTACTTTGGCGGCTGGAAGTCAAGTATTGCGGATTTATGCCCTGAATGGTGATTGGAATTTTAACTGGTTTGAAGTAAATACCGCCGAATCACCAAGCAATGTACCTTCACTCATCGGAAAAAGAGAAGCGGAAGACTATGATGCGATGTTTGGGGTTCAAACGGAAAACACCAGCGATGATGGCGGTGGACTTAACGTAGGTTGGTTTGAAAGCAATGATTGGCTCGAATACCGCGTCAATGCCCCTTACACGGGAGCTTATACCTTCAAGCTTCGCGTGGCCAATAGCTACGGCAATGGTATTGTACAACTCCGCGATGCCACGGGGACTGTTTTGGCTTCTCTCAATATTCCTCAAACAGGTGGCTGGCAAGGCTGGACTACTATCAGCACCACTGCTATGCTAAGTGCTGGCGAGCAAAACATTCGTTTTCACATTGTAAACGGGGATTGGAATTTCAATTGGTTTGAGGTAACTGGCTCAAAACCCATGGTAGGGCGTATCGAAGCCGAAAACTTCGATGCGATGTATGGCGTGCAGACCGAAACTACGGGCGACGTAGACGGTAACCTAAACGTAGGGTGGATTGATACCAACGATTGGATGGACTATAACCTCGAAGTGCCTGCCACCGGAAGTTATACTTTTCAGTTTAGGGTGGCCAATAGCTTTGGAAATGGTAAAATTGAAATCAGAAATCGAGCAGGGACGGCCTTAGCGTCTTTAGATGTACCCCAAACGGGAGGCTGGCACAATTGGACTACCATTAGCACTGCCGCTACCTTGCCAGCAGGAAGTCAAGTGTTACGTATCTATGCTGTCAGTGGTGATTGGAATTTTAACTGGTTTGAGGCTAGTCAAGGTGGCGGGCCCGTTCAGTCGGTCATTACGTTTGCGGCATTGCCCGCCAAAACTTTGGGCGAGGAGCCATTTGATTTGGTGGCCACTAGCAACAATGCCCAAACACCCATTACTTTTTCGTCTTCCAATCCTTCTGTGGTATCGGTCTCTAATGCTACTGGAAGCTGGAAAGCTACTATTTTGGCCACTGGTAGCGTGGATATTACGGCTTCACAAGCGGGCAATAGTAATTTTACAACGGCCAACAATGTCGTCAGGAATTTGGTGATACAAACACCTACCAATCCTAATGCCGTAAAAATTTCAATCAATCCTAAGCGTTGGTACCAGCTCAATAATGTGAGTAATGGCCTTGATGGCTTGTTTGATAACAATACTTCGGCGACGGTTCAAACGGGTTGGGGCAAGGTACTCGAAAACTTCGATGCTTATTATCCTCTTTTAGAAGGCGAACAAATGACGATTGAGCGTATTAAGTTTTTTGACGGGGAAGGAAGCATGCCCGACAAGCCGCTCACGATTTCTATCATCACAAGCGATTGGCAACGAATCCCAATCGCTACATTTACTGGACAGGAATACAACGGTTGGGTAGGCCCTTACCCCGACCGCTCCACCACAGGAGAAGCCAGATTTAACCTGGATGCACCTATTTCAAATGCTCGTTATTTGGTCATTAATACTTGGTGGGGATATCCCAATGAAATTGAGTTTTATGGTAGTTATACACCTCCTACTGCCAATCTAGGGCCGATTCCTCCCAAAACCGTCAAACTCAAAGACATGATTGGAGTCAATGCTTTTGAATGGGATTTTGAAGATGCCCAAACTTCTTGGCTTATCAACGAAACCAAGATGCAGGCCATGAAAAGTTTTAAGGGTATACGTCATTATATAGATTGGGAAAAACTCGAATCGAGCGAAGGTGGATATACTTACAATCCTACCCACAGTGGAAGCTGGAATTACGATACCATTTATGTAAGATGTAAAGCCGAAGGAATAGAGGTATTGGCTTGCATCAAAACATTGCCCAATTGGCTCCTCCAAACCTATCCTTCTTCTGAGCGCGACCACGAAAATGTCCCAGTCAGGTACGGAAGTGATTTTGCGAGTCCGCTTTCGTACATTGAGCAAGCCAAAGTGGCTTTTCAGTACGCCGCTCGTTATGGAAGCAATCCAAACGTTAATCCTGCCCTTGTGAGCGTCAATCCTAACCAACGTTGGTTTGGAGATGGTATCAATGTGGTCAAAATCGGGATGAATCTTATCAAATACATGGAGTGCGACAATGAGCGCGATAAATGGTGGAAAGGGAGAAAAGGTTATCAAACGGCTCGTGAGTATGCGGCCAATTTGTCGGCTTTTTATGACGGCCATAAAAACACAATGGGAGCAGGTGTAGGAGTTAAAAATGCCGACCCTAACATGAAAGTGGTGATAGGAGGATTGGCGTCGGCTTACATCGGCGCTGATTATATCAAAGGAATGATAGATTGGTGTAAACAATACCGTGGTTATAAACCCGACGGCAGCGTAGATTTGTGCTGGGACGTGATTAATTATCACCTCTATCCCGACAATGCCAACTCTTCCCAAAGCGGTACGGCTTCAAGGGGAGTGGCACCCGAAATTTCGGCGGCTGTGAGTGTGGCTGATGATTTCTTAAAAACATCGCATGAGTCTTCTTATAATATGCCTGTATGGGTCTCCGAAACAGGTTACGATGTCAACCAAGGAAGTCCTATCAAAGCCATTCCGATTGGTAGCAAATCGGCGCTTGATACGCAAGCCGACTGGATTTTAAGAACGGCTCTTTTGTATGCCCGCAAAGGAATCGAAAAAGTATATTTTTATCAGACTTATGATTTTGATATCAACAATCCTACACAATTTGGTTCATCGGGCTTGTTGAACACCAATCAAACCCGCAAGCCCGCTGCAGATTTTCTGTACCAGACTCATCAATTGTTTGGAGAATATACTTACAAACAAACCCTCCAAAACGACCCTATCGTAGACAGGTATGAGTGGAATGGCAAGTCGGCCTATGTACTCGTAGTGCCTGATGAAGTGGGTCGCACTGCCGTTGATACGCTTGATTTGGGAACCGCCTCCTGGGCAAAAATCTACACGCCAGTCGCAGGTAGCAATGTGATGAGTGAGCAAACTGTTAATACCGTAAACGGAAAATTGATTGTGACTGCCACCGAAACACCCATTTTTGTGGTTGCGTCTGACCAAATCGTTTCGTCGTCAGATTCTGCTCTTACTCACAGCGTGGCTCGTTCAGGAATCGAGCCTACATTGAGTGAGCATCGTCCTTTGGTGGCGGAGCCGCAGGCTTTGCATGTATTGGTAAAAGTATACCCCAATCCCTCGGTCGATTACCTTACTATTGCTTTCGAAAATAACAATACTGAACCTCTGGAGGTGAAGTTTTTCAATGCGAGTTTAGGAACACTTCACAAAGAAATGACTATTCAGAAAGTGGATACTAAACTATCTGAACAAATAGACGTAAAATCGCTGCCAGTGGGTACGTACGTGATTGAAATCAAACAAGGCAACGAACGCGCTTTTCGCAAAATCGTTAAGACTCCTTAGTGGTTACAAATAGTGTGAGCATCCCTGACTTTTATCAGAAAGGTCAGGGATGTTTTATTATAAGTCGTTCCAAATGTCAATAAAAATGAGTATATTCATTTTCAAATGAGCACATTCGCCTAAAAGTGAGCTTCAATCTTTGTTTCTCTTCTTTGTTTTGCCGTTTTTTGTCCAGTTATTATTTCTTGCACTAACCTAACCCTACCATCGGATGAATTTTTTGATAAGAAAAGCCACCCAAGAAGACTTTCCCGCGATTTTTAAACTCATCAAAGATTTTTCGGTTTTTCAAAAAACACCCGACAAATTGACCATTACCCTGCCGCAAATGCTCGAAAACAAAGATTTTTTTCAGTGTTTAGTGGTTGAAAATGAAGGCGAAATCATCGGATTTGCTTCTTTCTTCTGGGCCTATTATTCGTGGTCGGGCAAGGCCTTGTATTTGGATGATTTGTATGTAGAGCAGACGTACCGAGGGCATCAAATAGGTACTCGACTCATGGAAAAGCTAATCGATCTAGCCAATGCCGAAAAGTGCCATAAAATACGCTGGCAAGTGTCGCATTGGAATAGCGAAGCCATCGAATTTTACAAAAAAATGGGCGCCCAAATCGACCGAACCGACATCAATTGTGATTTGTATCTATAAATGCAAAAAGCAGCTAATCGTTAAAGATTTTCTCCGACGATTAACTGCTAACGATGAATGGTTTTGCTCCTATTTATAAACTTCTGTATAATATTCCGCCGCCATGCGGTCAGAGTTAAAAAAGTCCCCTACGTCGTTCATACTTTGCAAAACGACTTTGTTCCAATCTTCGCGGCGTTGATAATACATCGGGAGGATGTCGTGTTCGATTACATCTAGCATGTTAGAAATATCTTCGGCGTCGCGATTATCTTCGGAAGCGACTGGGACGATAAAGGCGTTTTCACCATGTTTGGCAAACTCGCATATCCAGCCGTCGTAGGTAGAAAAATTGAGACTAGCGTTCATGGCGGCGGTCATACCGCTGGTACCAGATGCTTCGCGGGTTACAATAGGCGTATTGAGCCAAACATCCGAACCTTGTTTGAGCTGTTTTGATAATGACAACTCATAGCCTGTAAGTACCGCCATATTGGGATACAAATGACTCAGATAAAAAAGCTGATTGAAAGTATAAATCGCTCCTTCGTCCTTAGGATAAGGTTTTCCCGCCCAAATAAACTGAATCGGCATTTCGGTATTACGCATGAGGCGGTCAAAACGCTCGCGGTCGCGGGTAAGGAGGTCGGGGCGTTTGTAACCTGCAAAACGCCTTGCCCACACGATTGTGAGGACATTGGGGTCAAATATTTTACCCACTTGGTCAGCTACGGTCAAGAACAACTGACTTTTCAGGGCTTTTTTACGATTGTCGATAGCCGTAAGATCACTTTTGGCGCGGGCTTGCTCTAGCTCAGGGTCGGTCCAAGAAGCCTTATGTTGGGAGTTGGTAACGTGCGTAATGGGGCATATCCCACTCGCCCAGCTCCACATATGCCGCGATACTTCGCCGTGGAGTTTGGAGACGGCATTGGCTTGATGGCTAAGCCGCAATGCCACCAATGAATGATTGAAAGTTGAGTCTTGGATACCCGTGATTTTACGAACCGTAGGAAGAGGAACTTCGCCAAAAAAACTCAAATCATTCAAAAATTGAATGTCATGTTTTTCATTTCCAGCTTCTTCGGGGGTGTGGGTTGTGAATACCAAGCGTTTTCTGACAGATTCGAGTTTGCCAAATTTTTTATATAAATGAAAAACCGCCGACACCGCATGAGCTTCGTTGAGGTGATATACATCGGGTTGGTAGTCGATAGCGTCCAAAAACTTGGCTCCGCCCAGCCCCAGTACCATGCACTGCATGACCTTGATAGCGGGGTCGGCATCATAAAGATGATACGAAATACGCCGCGCCCAGGGGTCGTTGCCGTCGGTATCGGTGGTGAGGAAAAACATCGGCACCGTTCCAAAATACTTAGGGTCAAGATAATAGGCCGCTACCCATACGGGCTGTTGGGCGATAGTGATTTGAAAGCGAATTTTTGTGTCTTTCAGGAAGTTGTACATTTTTTCGCGAAACTGCGGCACCATGCTATTGTCAGTATTGCGGACTTGGTCATAGTAGCCGTGTTTCCAAAGCATCCCGATTCCGACCAAATTTTGGCGTAAATCATGGGCGCTTTTCATGTGCGAGCCTGCCAAAAATCCCAAACCACCCGAGTAGGTTTTGAGGGCTTGGTCAACGGCAAATTCCATAGAAAAATAAACGACGGATTTTTTGTAGCGAGCGTCAAACGCGTAAGGGTGGGCATACGCCACGGGGAGTTTTTTTGCCATATGAATCTTAAATCATAGGTGGATGAGGCTACTAAGCTAAAGAAATTTTGAGGGAATTATGCCATCAATCCCGCAAAAATCGACGGGGTAGGGGCTTTCCTCAAGGCGAATCATAACGTCAAAATCGTTGCTAGCGTATTGGAATAGGCAATAAGAATTTTGTAGATAAAAGATAAATTATTGATATTCAGTATAATCAAAGAAGTTGTCAGAAAATCTATTCATGAGTTTTGGCCGAACATTTTGTGTTTTCATTGGCATTTTATACTTTTGCACCCACAAAATGCCAAAGCGGTGTTTTCGGGCCCATAGCTCAGTCGGTTAGAGCATCTGACTCATCAATTAAAGTTCTTTGAATTTATGAACCGCATTTGTGTTGTTTGTCAAACTGAAATATTTGGCCAAAAGCAAAAATACTGTAGCAATACATGTAAGCAAAAAAGCCATTATTACAGAGTTAAACATCAAACAAATACGTATTATTCTCAAACAATTCGCTCAATTTCGCGCAAAGTTAAATTAGTTGAAATGTTTGGAAGTAAATGTTCATAGAATTTTAAATGGTGCCACTTTTGCGTAAGCAAAAGATGTGAAAGGGGTTAATTCAGGGAAACCTTAACGGATAGCGCCGATGGTAATCCTGAGCCAAGCCAAGTGAAAGGTTTAAGAGTAACTTGGAAGGTGCAGAGACTAAGAAGTGAGGAGACCAACCAATAAGCTTCTAACAACGCCCCTCACCCTAATTCTGAAAGCCTTCGGAAAGGGTGGTGAGATAGTCCTACTACTTCGGGAAATCGAAGGAAAGTGAATCAGGTGGTCGCAGGTTCGAGCCCTGCTGGGCCCACAATTAAACGTCTAACTAATTGATTTTCAATAAGTTAGACGTTTTTTTTGAGATATTTTTATAAAACTGTAGGCGCTATTGTTTCTAATTAATCAATCTTCGTTATATAAACCTCTATAATTCAGCATCTTAAGTGTATATTTGTCGATTGTTTTCTATCGAATAGGCGTTAGTCTGTACACTTATACTTTTAACCAAGTATGAGTTGTATATTAGAAAGAAATGAGCACTATAATTTATTCAAGGGACGGCAGAAAAGAGCGAATAGGCTTAAAAGAGTATGTGAATTTGACAAATGATGAGCAAGAAAAAATATATGAATTTGAAGTAGATTATGAATTCTCCGAAGAGGAGACAGATCAAACAATGAAGACTATATTCACTTCTGAAAAGTACAAAAAAGTATCAGGTTTGATCATGTGGACTGGAATGATTAAAGAAGAGAAGTTTATAAAGTACTTTAAGAAGTACATTGTTTCAACAAATGTTAGTATAGGGCATATAGAAAGATTAGCAAATTCTAAACATAATCCTATTGGAATATTAGGATACCAAGTTCCTAGGCAATTTAAATTTAAGGAGTAGGCCGTTTAACAATTTGACACTTACAGACAATTTAATATAAAGCAAGTTCAACAATGGTGCAAAACAGGGAATTTGATACATTTCTCGACCTTCTCGACCTCGACTCAGATATTATACCGGAAAATTTTGACAATTCAGCACCTTCAAAATATATAAGCCTATTCCCTGCCTTTGAAGATGTGTTTGATAAAGAGTCATTTTACTTGAAAGAGATTATACACCCATTAGGCTCTATTAATTTAAAACTTCTTGATCCAAACCTACCGGATATAATTTTGCACCTTATTCATTTTAATGATGACCAATCTGAACAATCAAGAGTGTTTGATGATTTTTGCGACGATTATCAAGTAGCTTTTGCACTAAAAAACAACAAATATATTTTTAAGGGCCCAAAAGAATACTTTTTGAACCATTCAAATGAATGGAAAGAGTGGATTGCAAGAACAAAACTTTCCTATGAGCAACGTTTAGTTGAATATAGGAGATTTGGCTTTCTAAATTATATGCATTCTGAAGGTAGTTCTGGAGAAAAAAATCCAATTTTTAGGCAAATTGGAGGGATTCCGATAAGAATGAAATCAGATATAAATCACTTATTTAAAGATCGTTATAATAATTATAAAATCGATATTACGAACTATTATCCACTAAATGCCCAAGGGGACAAATACACTTTCATAGGCGAATATTGGGTTAATGATTTCATAAGATATGACTCTAAAGATTATCAAATATTTATTGACCTTCCTACTAACCACATAATCCTACGTTGGTCGTATGCTTAAATAGCCTGTAAATAGCAGGTTCTCGACGATGAATAATATTCAAAAAAATATTAATCCTATCATCTCTAAATCGCAGTTCCAGAGATTGCATCTGTTAATTAACGTAGTAATATGGTTGAACATACTTTCTTTACCGATAGTTGTACTTACTTGGTATAAAATACAACAGAAGCAAATAGAAATCCAGCAGTTTGTATGCGAAGTTATAGAAGCTCAGGAAGATGCATCGCTATTAAGCACAACCCAAACACTTGGTAAGCAGCTTTTTACTCAAAATTGTATTGCGTGTCATACTAAAACAGATGAAATTTTGGTAGGCCCCGGATTAAAAGGCATTTCTCAAAGACATAATGAGGAGTGGATTGTTCAATGGGTTCAGAATCCGCAAAAAGTCCTCAAAAAAGGAGATAAATATGCTAATACTTTATACGAACAATATAATAGAGCAGATATGGTGCCTTTTCCTCATTTGACGACAGAAGATATAAAGGTAATTATAGCTTATATTGAACTTTATGAAGGGGCTATTTTTTAAAACAAAAGTCAAATAGTTTAAAATTTGAGAGGTATTTATAATTAATAATTTACAAACAATTTAAATAATGGGAGCAAATTTTGGGTTAGTTGTAGCAATAGGTAAACCAACTATAGCAAAAACATTTGAAGAAATTGTAACGGCACTTATGCCATATCCAGTCATTAAAAGTGAGGAACATCATGTTGACACACGAAGAGATGGGAATGTTCATATTGTCAAAACAAAAGAAGGTTTGCTTGAAATATCCAGTTCACAAGTCACGGAAAAGATATTTAAAAATGACCTTATTTTTTTAGATAAATTGTTCAATTCATTAGAACAGCCACCTATAATTTTGATTTTACAAAATTATGACTATAGTAATACTTTTGGATATGTTATAATAGAGAACGGCAATATTGTTCGTAAAAGGCGAAGTTCATCAGGAGTTTTATTAGAAAATTATGGGGAACTTCTTCCTTGTGAAACAATCTTAAAAAATGCCCGTCCTCTTAAAGCAGTCTATAACGAAGATTTAGATATTCTGGAAGAAGTTAGCAACCCTGATTATGATGATGAAGAAATAGAAAACGCTTATAAAATTCTTGGGAAGAAGGAGTTATTAGATGAGGAGACAGTGTCAACAATACTACTTGACAAAGTAATGATAACCTATCTTGGTAAAGATTTATGGAATTGGAATCCTGAAATAGAATCAAGCGCTTCATTCACTTATGCAAAGTGATAAGCAAAGAAAATTGGCAGATGTAGAATTCAAAGAATGGGTGCAAAAACAACTACAAAACAATTAGAATAAATACAGTTAATTAGGTATATATCAGACTCTTATTGCTAATCATCCGTTTTGATAAATCTTTCAATAGAGAAATACCTCTAAAAAATAACAACAAATCCTTGAGTATCAAAACATTACCTAACCAAAACTCTACCTGTTGGGCCCACTAAATGTAACAAATTAGTCGTTTTGAGCCGCTATATGCGGCTCTTTTCGTTTTTTTGCATCAACTTCTTCCTATTGCTAAAGGGACAAAAAAAGCAGGAATTGCAATGTCGGTCACTTGAAATATACGTTAAAGCATGTCCTGTAATCACCAATCAAAAAATGAATCAGTATATCAAAAAAGCCGCCCAAATTGCAGGGATAGATTCTTGTTTAATTTGATAGCAAAATCATTGCTCAGGAAGGCAAGCTTTGGAAGGTGAGCTTAAAATTTACTATCAAATTAACTATATATACGGTTACCGCTAACGTTGAAGCATTGGCGATGTGGCGGTATTCTGTGTTCCGTCTGCCTTGTGCCGCTACTGATTAAAGATACAAAAGCTCGTTGTTTATTCTGTTGCTCGGCACTATTCTTCTGCTGAAACCGAAGCTGATTAGCGAACAAAAAGTTGAGAATATATTCGTTGCCCCGCCATATTGCTAAACCGCATGTTGTGTGCTGCCTTTTTTGCTCAATGTCAGATTACGCTTTTGTCAAATTTTGTTGTGTCAAATTTATAAGCAATAATTTCACTTCGTCTGTCTTTGATTAAATTATTAAGAGCTGTCCAATAATTTTTATTCTTGTTCCAAAAGTCTGTGTCAATTGATAAAACATTTTTTAAAAGGTCGCCTTCAAAAAAATCACCTTCTGCGAATAAGTCAATTGTCAAAACTTCAAGAGCTAAAGGCATTAAATAGTTCAAACTGATTTGTTGCCCAATCATTATTCGTAGGTCTTCTGTTGTAAAACTGTCCAACGGAAGTTTTCTAAGTTCGTGGCAACGTCTTACTAGATGGCTGTCATAGTCTGGATTGCCCCAATAGTCGTTTTCAAGATTTTCAAGAGTTTTTTGTCGCCAGTTGTTCTCAAGTTTCATTATGTCCTTGTCATTGTTGATAAAAGTCCGCTGGTTTTGTTCGGCTAAATCTTGTGCATCTTTTCCGATAAAATCGTCCTAACAAGAAGTCGGTAAGAACCAGATATGCAATTTGTCAAGTTGCGATTTGTCACCTTGTTTGAATTTATTGATGCTGTCAAACAATGCTCGATGAAATTCTTCTGCTGATAAAAAATGTCCCGAGTAACCGCCTTGAAATACACTTGCTAACTTTTCAGCTTTGTCGAGCAAGTCAATAAGTTTTGTATGGTTAGTCTGTGTCGTCATAAGGTTGCACACAACGTTTTGCAGCTACCCGAAGGGCGGGAATTTTACCACAAAACTTGATTTGAAAAACTAAACTTCCATTAACCACAAAGCTGTCTTTGGAACACGAAACGTGCTGTTATAGCCAGTTTTTCTTTCTTTCGTTAAGCCGTCAAGCGTTATATTGTTGTTATAAAATTGTCTGTCCATTGAAGTCAATTTTATATTTTCTGTTTTCCCGGTCAGTAGCTAAAATATAATTGTCAGTTATTACAAAACTGTCTTTACCGTCTAATGTTGTAAAGATGTCTGCGCCGCTTTGTTGCCAAAGTATTTTTCCGTCTTTGTCAAGTCTTGAAATTTCAAGTTCTCCGTGAATTATGTAGCTGTCTTGGTATTTATAAATTTCAAAACAAGTCGCGTGGTCAGCTTGTGTCCGCCACAACAAAGTCAAGTCGGGAATTGATAAACAAAGAATGGTGTCCGAACAGCAAACTAAAAGTCTGTCATTTTCGATTATTGTCGAGGTGTCGTGAATTGCTGTCCCGCCACCATTAGAGCCGATAACTGCACTTTTTATTAATGTGTCGTCCTGAAAGATTTTAATTCCGTAAACTGAGGGAAAATGATACTCAGATTTGTCGAAGTAAACAAAGTCGTAAACATTGACATTGTCAGCCGAACCTTCTGTAAAAGTCTGGTCGTCATAAATGTCGATGCGATATTTGTCTGTCGTGTAGTGTGTCATTCTAAAATTGGCTACCAACGGTTCGGGGCTTTGCGTTCGGGCGGGAAATCGAAGCACAAAAGCCGATATTGTTACTAAAGTTCAATTGAAAAACTGCCGCCCGATTTTGCACTTCAGCCCACCTGACGCAAAACCCTTGTTGTGCGTTCGTTTTAATTATTCGTGATATTTCTTTTTATCTTCTTCTGTATAAAAACAATAAATTACACCTTCAATATTATCTTCTCCAATTTCTATGTTCATCCATTCTCTTAATTTCTCTAAATCAGTAGTCTGCTTTATATCATCTGCTTTCAAAGGGAAATTTGGGAAAAGTACTAAAACTCCATTTTCTTTTTCTAAAAGATTAAGTATTTTATTATCAACTGTTACACTAAAATACTCTTTGTCATAAGTTTTTGCAACCAGTAAATTTTCGCCATTTACTTCCTGTTTTTCAAACCAAGCGTCTGTTCCAACTATGTGCCAAAATGGGTCGCCTGCATCCATTTCGCATCCCATTAAGTCATTTAGTTCATCTCCAAAAACAACAACTGTTACGTGTGTTTCTCCTATAATTGTGCTGTAAGGTTTTAGATTTTTACTCATTTATTTCGAATATTTTTTTGTTAGTATTTTAAATGTTGTCAGTGTCGTTAAAAATGACGCACAACACAATATAGACGCAACCATTGCGCCTATACCCCAAATATACCTAATAATTTCATAGGACATTATGCAAATTTTTCCCCAAAGTGAGTAACAACTAAACGGGTGCATTGCAAATTGTCGTTTAAGTTAGTAATTTACATTCTTTTAATTATGACACGAGAAGAGTTACATAAACTAATAGATTCCGAGTACGATAAACTTGAATCAATGCCCTTGGGCCACACATT
>NZ_JARNTW010000026.1 GCF_029433105.1 Runella sp. MFBS21
TTTGATTAGATGTGAGAACCCAATCTTACTACTTTTTATGTTTCTGGGAAAACTTTTACCCCACTATCTACATATAAGTATCTCGTTAATAAATAGTTGGCTGTTAAACCCAACTCTTGATTCGCATTACTATATAAAATAAAGAGTCAACTAATGGGTACTTGAGCCGACACAAAAGTGCCTCTTGTATTTGATTCTATTTGCCATGTCCCTTTGAGCGAAGAAATCCTATCTTGAATATTTTGCATCCCTTTCCCTTGGGTAGTGTGCGGATTGATTCCTTTCCCATTATCAAATATTTCAAGATGAACATAACCGCCGCTTCTTTGAAGCTTTATTCGAGCTTCGGTGGCATTGGCATGTTTGATTACGTTGTTTATTAATTCTAGACATATGCTATAAAACTCAAACTCCGTTTTATGGTTTAATCTTTCTTCAAGACCAATGTCTAGGTAAAAGGTGGTTCTATTGTTGCGGTTTAGCTTGTCAACAAGTTTTTGTAAACTCAGCCCTAGTCCATCTTTTTCTAAATCTTCCGGTACCAAATTGTGGCTCAAAAATCTGACTCTCTGATGGGCATCTTTGGTCATTTCGACTAGCCCCTCATAAACTTGTCTCTCTTGCGGTGTCAATCCTTCGGGATTGAAAGAAGAAAGCGTCCAACGCATAGCAGAGAGGGTTCCGCCTAGGGAATCATGTAAATCTGCGGCAACTCTTTTTCGCTCCAAGGTTTGTCCGCGCAATAGTGCTTCAGAAATTTCCTTATTTTGTGATTTGAGGGTAAAAATTAGTTCCTCCTGAGTTTGAACTTTTTCTTCTCGTGTACGGCGGTAATCATCTGCTAAAGCCCAAGTAAAAAACATCATTTCGAGCATACTGCCTATGTGCATTGCATTAGCCACAAATACATTAGGAGATAGATAGCTCAAGGTCCATAGCAATATGACCATTATACCTATAAAATAGGCGAGTGTACCAAATAGGTAATAAATCGCCGAATGATTTCCTCTTTTATAACTTACAATGCAGGCAATAGATACTAAACAAAAAAAGATGACAATGAGAGCGCAAGAGTAAACGTTTGGGCTCATTAAGTCAGGTTTTATAACAATCCAAAAACTTAATACAATAGATAAAATCCCATCCAACATCAACAATCTATAAAGAATAGGAGCTAAGGCCCTTAGACGCAAAGCATGCGCATAAAACAGTGCTCCCAATACACAACTTAAAGCGACGGCTATTATGATGCTATATCTTTTTATCCAATCGTTGTGTTCCCATAAGAGAGAGTCAATGATTCCATAGCCTCCCACCACAGCAACCAGCAGGTAGCCTGTTAAGAATAGTACATATAATAGAAAATTTCGCTCTTTAGTAACCAACAAAAAAATTAGTTGTACTATAATCATACAGATTACAAACCCCAAATGCCAGCTCCAAAACCAGAGTTCATCAAAATAAGATTCGTAAAAAAGATGGGTTTCTAAAATTTCAAATTGAAGTTTTTTAGCATCTGCGCTATAGAAGTGGATATATACTGTATATACTTGACCAGGTATGAGGTCTAAAGGAAAAGCGCATTGATGAACATTTATATTTCGCTGATACCCTGGAAATGTTTCCTTCAACGTCTTGCGTGTTACGACTCCTGAAGTCTCATTCAATAAATAAACTCTGAGCTCATCTACCATAGGGTAGCTATTATGCAAAACCCAACTGACAGATTGATTGGTTTTTTTGCAAACTTTAAACTTAATCCAGAACAAACTTTCTACAAAACCAAAATCGGGGGAATGGCTTGCCGCACTTTGGAAAGCCAAGGTGGTATCCAGCAGTATATTTTTGAGCTGCAGTTGTTGGGTAGTATCTTCTAAATATTGAATTTTGTCATTTCCCCAAATATTTATCTTTTTCGTGTTTTCATCAAGATAGATTACTGAGTTAGTTTGAGCCAATCCTATGAGGCTAAAACATATCCCAAAAACAATAATAGTAATGAATCTGACTCCGAAATTTTGCATTGTACGAGGAAAAACACGCCAAAATAACGGTTTAATTACAAAAATAAAAAGGGCACTCGTAGGAGTGCCCTTTTTTAGTATATGACTATATATAAATTAGTCAAGAATTTCAGTCACCTGACCAGCACCAACAGTACGGCCACCTTCACGAATCGCGAAACGAAGACCTTTTTCCATTGCGATTTGGTTGATAAGATCAACTTCGATAGTCAAGTTATCACCAGGCATAACCATTTCCACACCTGCAGGCAAAGTAATAATACCTGTTACGTCAGTAGTACGGAAATAGAATTGAGGGCGATAGTTGTTAAAGAATGGAGTGTGACGACCACCTTCTTCTTTTGACAAGATATAAACCTCAGCTTTGAATTTAGCGTGTGGTTTTACTGAACCTGGCTTACAAATAACCATACCACGACGGATATCTGATTTTTCAATACCACGGAGCAACAAACCAACGTTGTCACCTGCTTCACCACGGTCAAGGATTTTGCGGAACATCTCAACCCCTGTTACGGTAGATTTGAGGTTCTCAGCACCCATACCAAGGATTTCAACAGGCTCACCTGAGTTGATGATACCACGCTCGATACGACCAGTGGCTACAGTACCACGACCAGTGATAGTGAATACGTCTTCAACAGGCATCAAGAATGGCTTATCTGTATCACGAGCAGGAGTAGGAATCCAGCTATCAACAGCGTCCATCAATTCTTCGATAGTTTTTACCCATTTAGCATCGCCGTTCAAACCACCAAGAGCAGAACCTTGAATTACTGGGATATTATCACCGTCAAACTCATAGAAAGACAACAATTCACGAATTTCCATTTCAACAAGCTCCAACAACTCTGGGTCGTCTACCATGTCTACTTTGTTCATGAAAACCACCAATTGAGGTACACCTACCTGACGAGCCAAAAGGATGTGCTCGCGAGTTTGAGGCATAGGACCATCAGTAGCAGCTACAACAAGGATGGCACCGTCCATTTGGGCAGCACCCGTTACCATGTTTTTAACGTAGTCAGCGTGACCAGGACAGTCTACGTGAGCATAGTGACGGTTAGTAGTTTGATATTCTACGTGAGCCGTGTTAATAGTAATACCGCGCTCTTTTTCTTCAGGTGCGTTATCAATTTGAGAGAAATCTTTCTTTTCTGCCAAACCTTTTTCTGCGAGTACCTTTGTGATAGCAGCAGTCAATGTCGTTTTACCGTGGTCAACGTGACCGATAGTACCTACGTTTACGTGGGGTTTTGACCGGTCGAATTGTTCTTTTGCCATTGCTTTATTAACTAAAAATTGGTTTTTTATTTATTATGGAATTACAGAGAAAAACTTGCACATCCAGAGCCGTTACGGGGATTTGAACCCCGGACCTCTTCCTTACCAAGGAAGTGCTCTACCACTGAGCTATAACGGCTTTTCAACAAAAAAGTTAATTGCTAACAGTCAATAGTTATTAGTTTTAAAAAAATGTTTTCTAAATAACCATCAACAAGTAACAATTAACTTGAAAGAGAGCGGGAGACGGGGCTCGAACCCGCCACCTGAAGCTTGGAAGGCTACCGCTCTACCAAATGAGCTACTCCCGCATTTTAGTTGTTATTTGTCAGTCAATAGTCAAACAAGATGCTTACTCTAAACTGCAAACTTTTACTAAAAGTGGGGGCGGATGGATTCGAACCACCGAAGGTATAAACCAGCAGATTTACAGTCTGCCCCATTTGGCCACTCTGGTACACCCCCATTGTATTTTTCAAAAAACGCCCAAAACCTTATCTGTTCAGATTTTGGAGTCGCAAATGTACAAGCTTTTGTTTATAATTCAAATTTTTAAAGAAAAAAATATTCAAGAATAATAAAAAAAATAGTGAGTCAAAAAGTAAAGGGCGATCCTATTACTATCTAACTCACTAATTTTAAGGATTATAGACGAATACCAAAGCTCAAAACGCGAACCGCTGGACCTTTGTTGGTTTGATATAATTCACCTAAATCATATTGCATGAAAAGATCAGGGAAGTGTCTAATGCCTAGCTCGGCACCTAATCCATATCTAAAATCATTGAGGTGATAGTTTGAATGATTTCTTTCAGAGCGCCCTTTTCTAGCTTCTTGCACTTTGGTGTAGCTAGAAATACGATACCCACCGTAGACGCCAAAACTTAAATAAGAGATGATACCACGGTGAATGGCAAGGGTAGGCATCAAAGACAAATCAATGTACGCAGCCGTTAGTTTTGTTTTATATACGTCGTTAGTCAAAGCTGGAAAGGCTACCGTTTGCATGTCTTTGCGGACAGTATTATTGCCATCAAACATAAAGTTATACCAAGAGACATCTATTCCCAAGTCCAAACCCAACGACGCGTCTTTGCCTCGACTTATAGCAGCACCTCTTACCCAACTCAAACTCACAAAGCGCGAACCCCAAGGCTGTAGGTCATAGTCTGCCGATTGATAGCTCAGAGGATTGTTCTGTCCATAAGTGTTAAGCCCCACTAATACATCAAACCCATTACGAGGACTTCGATACCGACGGGTTACTTTACGGGTTACACTATTATCGTCATTGTTGTTATCATTTTTGGAGCTATTATCTTCTTTCTCTTTAGAAACACTAGCTGAAGGTTCATTGATGGTAATCTTTACTTCGCCATCTTTCCGGCTTATTACCAACACCGTATCTTTGAGGTATTTGCGTCCGTTTTGTTCATTGATGTAGATATAGGTCTCTTTATCACTGGAATCAAGAGCAGCTCCCATATCTCTCACAATTTTGTTAAGGTCATACTGGCGTAGGCTCAAAATACCGTCTTTGTCTTTAGCTTGAATAATAAGACGCGTATTGTTCCCAAACTGTACAATGAGCGAATCGCCTTGCTGTGTGTATTTTTCGGCGTGTACAACAAAGGCCGAAATGGCAAAGAATAAGGTAAGCATTAACTTTTTCATGGCTGTGTTTAATTGATTATGATGGTACTTTTTCATTGTTTAATTTTCATTTTTGCCAGTGGCTTTGGCTAGTACTTTGTTTGGATTAAATCCCACCTCTTCCCAATCTACTTTTTCACCATTTTTGGCATTTTTGAGCTGCTGCCATACTTTTGTCATTCGGGTTGACTTACGAGGTTTGTTCAACAGATTTTCACCAAAATCTTCATTGTCAGATTTTTGTTTTTCTACATTATCAGCGCTTTGTTTTTCTACGTTTGATTCAACTTGAGCCGAAGCCACCAAAGACTGTTTTAGTTCTGGAAGCTGTAATACCACTGTTTTCGTCACTGGTTGATTAGAAGTAGGACTATTTTGGGCAATTAATTGAGGTTGTTCAACTTTGGTAGGAGCGATATTAACATTCTCACGCTCAGGTGTCTTATTTTCATTAACTGCTACCTCTTGGGAAGATTGTAGTGCCAACGATTCTAAGATAGTAGGTTCAGATTGTCGAGCATCTTTCTGGGGAACAGAAGACCTAATATTTCTTTTTTCTACTTCTTTATCCGTTGGCTCTTTTGGGATTTCGGCCAACGCCGCGATAGCGTCGGTATCGGTAGAAGAGGGTATTTTGTTAGACTCACCTAGAGGTATAGTCTGCTTTTGTGGAGGCATTGACTTATTTGTCTCTTTATGAGCTACTGTCAAATCAGGCGATTGATTAAGACTCCATATCACCCAGCCAGCCACAAGCACTAACGACACGCCAGCAGCAGCCAGCCAAGGGCCTTGTTGCCACCATCCGCCAATGCGTCGCTGTTTGGTCTGCATACGCATTTGAAGCTTATCCCAAGCCTCAGGTCGAGGTTTAATTTCGACTTCTTTTAGCTTTTCAGCAAAAAACTTGTCTGTAGGGTGCTTTTTCATGTTTTTTTATTTTTTTAGGCGATTTACTACTTCTGTAGTGGTTCGACTTAGATTTTCTGCTTCTTTTACCATTTCCTGCAACAAAGCCCTTGCCCTGTGCAATTGAGACTTGGAAGTACTTTCTGTGATTCCGAGTTGCTCAGCGATTTCGGCATGAGAGAACCCTTCTATGGCATACAAATTAAATACGGTACGGTATCCAGTAGGAAGTTTTCCGATGATTGCCATCAAATCATCCGCTTCTAGGTTTGCATCCGCCCAATCATAATTGGAAAGTTGCTGAGCTTCGGGAGCGTCAATATCGATTTCTATGTGGCGTTTCGTGCGTAAATACATCAGGGCTTCGTTTGTCATCAACCGCCGCATCCATCCTTCAAAACTTCCTTCTCCCTTGAATTGGTCTATTTTCTCAAAAATTCTCATAAACCCCTCTATCATTACATCTTCCGCTTCCATTTTATCATTGATATACCTGACACAAACCGCCAACAACCTCGCCGAGTATTTTTCATACAAATGGCGTTGTGCTTTGGTATCTCCCTTTTGCAAGGATTTGACCAATTGGGCTTCGCTCGTGAACAGTTGTAAAATTTTTACCATAACTAGGCTGTTTCAATAGGTAGATGCAAGTGATTGGCACAAAGGTTGCATAGATTTAAAAAAATTTTTTCTAGTTCCAACCGTTATTTTACAAAGTACGTCATAGGTTAAGTTTTCACTCAAACCAAACGGCCTTATGACTACTCTTTTTAGAACAGCATCAATCATGAAAACCTCTTCTTTTTTTCAAAGCTTATTTGTCATTGCAGCGACTTTATTGCTACTCTGGGCAGCAATAGGGTGTAGTTCTGGTGGCCCAGCCCCTAGTGGTGTAGAAGTGACGATTTCTGGTGACTTTGCCAGCCGCACGGATGACTTTGCCTTTGATTTTTTTAAGAAACTTAATGAAGGAGAAAAACCGGAAAAAAATGTTTTTGTTTCGCCTTTAAGTTTACATATGGCATTGGGCATGCTTGTCAACGGTGCTAATGGCAAAACTGCGGAAGAAATTCAACAAACTTTAAAATTGAACGGCATATCATTGACTGACGCCAACGCTACTTATCAAAAACTAATTGAAGGATTGCCAAAAGCAGATCCCAAAGTGACACTGGGATTAGCAAACTCTGTGTGGAATCGAGATTCGTTTCAGCCCGAAACTGATTTTATCAATATCCTAAAACAATCTTTCCAAGCCGAAGCTTCTTCTTTTAGCGGTTCTGATGCTACTCCCCTAAATAATTGGGCTAGTGATAAAACCAACGGCAAAATCAAAAAAGTGTTGGATAAAATAGAGCCTCAAATGGTATTGTTTTTGATGAATGCTCTTTATTTCAAAGGAGATTGGAAAACGAGTTTTGATACCCAAAAAACGTCAGATTATCCTTTTCAGCTTAGCACAAGCCAAACAAAGCAAGTCAAAATGATGCAGATGAAAGATAAAATTTCGTTTGCCAATCGTGAGGGATATTTTGCCTACGAACTTCCTTATGGCAATGGTCAATATGCCATGACGGTGATGGTACCTACCGGAAACACAGATATCAATAGCCTTATCTCAAAACTTTCACCTACGGAATGGTCGGATTTGCAAAAAAGTTTGAAAGAAGTAAATAATCTACAAATCGGTCTTCCGCGTTTCACTTTAGAATATGAAGTTTATCTTAACGAAGTCCTAAAAAAAATGGGTATGCCTACGGCTTTTTCGGATGATGCCGATTTAACAAAAATCAACAAAGCAGGCAATCTCAAAGTAGGATTTGTAAAACAAAACACTTATGTTGGAGTAGATGAAAAAGGTACAGAAGCAGCGGCTGTCACTACGATTGGAGTAGAGTTGACATCTGTTCCCCAAACTTATTATGCAGACCGTCCCTTTGTTATTGTTATAAATGAAAAAAGCTCTAATACTGTTCTTTTTATGGGAAAAATAGTAAACCCATAAATATTCAAAATAGTAATAGAGTAATGGAAGGAGGCATTTGAGTGCCTCCTTTATTTTTTAGCGCGGAACAAATAGCACGGCATCAGCCACTACGATTCCATGGGCTTTAAGATTGGTAATTTCGACAAAATTATCAGCCCCTCTCTCCAGCACAAAAGAGCCCAACTTTATCCAATCATTGATTTGATTTTGAGACACAATCATTTCTTCTGTTACTTTACTGCCAGCTTTAATTCTGATTAGCGTTTTAGCAGTTTTGGTTTGGTCAGCTTCCGCTCCGGGGTTTCCTCCACCGCCTGTGGGATTGGGATTATACACATATATGTCATAGGTGGCTCTTTGTAAAATATCGGGCGTAAAACGCACAGTGGCTAGGTCTTTTGTTTTAGGGGTATTAATCAACTGCGACGCTGCATATTTTCCTCCCGTAGTGATTTTTTGCCAATTACCTTGTAGAGAAATATTTTGGGGAGTTACGTCATTATCAAGCAAAATCTCCGCTTGACTTCCATCCATGAGCGGATTGGTACGCAAAGTACCTCGGAGTTGAGAGATGTTTATTTCTTGCACCGCTTTCTTATTATCAATGGCCATTGTGGCGGCTACCGCCGCCGCTTGCGCCAAAGCCATAAAAACAGGCTCCATTCGAATAGAACCATAAGCAATATGACTCGCTGACAAGCAAACTGGCACAAGTAAATTTTGGCATTCTGCTTTTTTGGGCACTAATGAACGATAGCTAATGGGGTAGGGGGGAAAGCCTCCTACTTGCACATCTCCTTCATTTTTTACTTCTAGTTTTCCGGTCCTGGGATTTTTCACTAATATCCGTTGGCAGTTGTGAGAATCCATTGTATAAGCAGCAAGCCCGATTCCATCCTGCACCACTTCACGGCCTTCGCAATTGTGCTGAGTCATTACATATTCTCCGACCAATCGACGGGCTTCTCTTATATACAACTGATGGCTAAAATGATCGTTGTCCAAATATTCGTCTTTAGGATAGCCCCATTCGAGCATTTGCTGCCGAAGGTGGCTAGGTACACGAGGGTCGTGCCCTACGAAATATAGGAAGCCCTTGGTGTAGTCTTCATGTGCTTGAATGATTTTCTTACGGGTCTCATAGTCTGCTTCTGCATAGTTATGATTAGCGCCAATCATATCGGTCGATAAGCCACCTTTGTTGTTAATGTCTGTTTTAGAATTAGGCATATCCGCAATATGCATTACCCCCCAATTGATATGAGTAGGCTTTTCAATAGCAATTTGCCTCAGCAATAATTCGTATTTTGTTGAATCATAATGGGCTGGGCGAGTAATCGGAATACGATTAGTGGGGTTGTTGGTAAGACACAGTCTAAAATTATAGGCTTGAACCAGTTTATCACCCGTTCCATTAGGAGCTAAAGCATCAGTAGAAATCCCCCAAAGCAATCCGCTTGAGGGGTCATTGGGGGTTTTATAGGGATCGATTCCGTCTGGAAATTGATGTTTGTCGAGGAGCTGTACCCCATTCCATGTTTCATTATACTCACTATTGGCTTCTCGCCCTACGATATAACTAACCCCCGCTTTGGCCATTAAATCTCCTTCGTAAGTACAATCAATATACATCTTAGCTTTTACTAGTTTTCTAGCACCTATGTTATTGGAGGATTCAACAGCAATTTCTTGAATGACGCCCTGTTTTTTGTTGACCGACAGCAAACGGTGTTCGTACCAAACCACAATCCCGGCCTCTTTTACATAATTCTTAAATAAGTTTTCGGCCACATGAGGCTCAAAAGTCCATTGTTCAAACTTGCCATAATGCCGCCCAATCTTTCGATAAAACTCTCTAGCGATTCCCGTAATGGCATATTTATTACCAATATCTGTTTGGCCCAATCCGCCTGCACTCAGCCCTCCCAAATGTTTGCTAGGCTCTATCAGAAGTACAGATTTGCCAGCTTTTTTGGCGGTGTAAGCAGTTATTACTCCAGCAGATGTTCCTCCATATACACATATATCATAGACTTGCGCCAAAGTCAAGAATGGCGTGGCTAATAAAAGGACAACTCCTAAGGCATATTTTTTCATTGTATAAGGGGTTTCTAATAACCAAGTTATATTCTTTCAAAAATACGATATGGCTACATAACTCAAGCAACATCTTCCGTAGATTTGCGTTTTAGTTAATGCAAACTATAAAGTTGATTTATGAAAATACGATTTGTATGTTTTTTGTGTCTTTGTGTCATCACAGCCAATGCGCAAAGAGTAGAATGGGGATTAAAAGCGGGACTGCAGCTTTCCCAATTTAGAGGAGAAGATTTTTTGGCCCGCCGAAGTGTCTCTAGTTTGTCTACACCAGAAACCATTCGTTCTAGTGGCAAAATGACATTTGGGTATGCGGTAGGAGGCTATGTTCGTACATTAGAAGATGTATTTTTACAAGGAGAATTGTTGCTATCCGTAAAAGGAGCCGAACTAGAAAGTTCAAATAGCAGTAACCTAACCAACCTTCAGTATGGCCAAATAGACATTCCTTTGTCAATTGGTTATCAAAAAAATCGTTTTGAAATCAGTGCTGGACCCATGCTTTCATTCAAAGCATTTGATGATGGGAACCTCAAAGAATTTCTTTCTCAATATTCTAACTCTCCCCTTACTTTTTCACCTTATCGTCCTTTCACTTTAGGATACCAAGGAGGAGTAGGATTTAAAGCCAACAAATTAAAATTGGGATTGAGATATTTAGGCAGTATCCAGGGAGTAAGCGATATGTACATTGCCTATAATGTACCAGGCGATCCACAATTGAGAGATAGTCGATTTTTTCAAAAGTTTGGAGTTTTACAACTTACGGCGGCTTATCAATTGAGCAAATAACTTTCTAGCTGCGAAAGACTCAGCCATCTTGCCACAATTTTCTTTTGGCGGTCGAGCAGATATAGCGTAGGATAATGATAAACACCGAGTTTGTCGAATTCAATCTTTCGAGAAGCATCTCGTACATTGACAAACGTTTCGGTTCTAAAATCTTTGATAAATTCCTTCCAAGTCTTTTCTTCGGCGTCCAAACTGACGGCAAATACTTTTAATTTTTCAGGATATTGTTTTGCCAATTTTGTCAGTTTGGGCGTTTGTTCTCTACAATGACTACAGCCTGGATCATAAAAAAATAAAAGAGTGTAGTCACTATTTATTTCATTCAACGCAATTTGGCGATTGAGGGTATCTACTAAAATCAATTCGGGAAAAGTCTTATTGAGACTCACTCTATCCTTTATTTGCTTTATTTCCTTTACTTTTTGAAGTGTACTTGCATCCCAAAGTGATGGCTCATGGGTTACATATTTCTCTATGATGTAACTGTAAAGAGAATCCAAGGCAGCCGTAGAAGCAAATTCTGTATCATTAGCAACTTTTCCAACTACAAACTTCCTCAACTCGACCGTACCTTGAGTTTGCCCAATGACGTTTTCAATGGTTTTTATAAGTTCTGAAGAAGGTAATTTTTCTATATTTTTCCAAAAACGCGTAATCCGAGCTGGCACCGTAGGGGTATAAATCATTCTTTCGTCTGATAAAAAAGAATTTTCAAAATAATGTGCTCGAATATAGGACTGTAAATACAAGGAATCTTTGGCGGTCCATTTTTTTATGGGCAAAATAGGACGTTTAGGTTCTTGATAACTTTTAAGGAAGCGTATCACAAACGATTCGGGCTGTTTAACATACAATGAGTCCACGTAATATTTTATTTCTTCGTTTAACTCTTCAAAGCGAGCTTTCCAACGCGGGTCATTATCATCTTTGATATTGGTTTGTTTACGAAAAATTAGCGCTTTTTGATAGCGTACTCGAACTTGACGTTGATAGTCAAAAAACTGAGTATTTTCGGTAGAGTTTTGAAAGCGGATTGTCCCAATAACATCTTTTATATCAGCTTCAAACGAAAAACGTTGCGAATCGGCCACCACTATGTCAAGCCCTCGTCCAATTCCTATTATACGACACATTCCAGCAGGTATAGTATGTGTATCTTCCCAGACAAAGCGACCATCTTGTCCTACTACTGCCGTATCTATAGGCATCAATTCTCCGCCAAAATGCTGTGCCAAAATAAGCCTCATAGGAGTAGCATTATGCAATTTTCCTTCTATCCGAAAACCGTTTTGTGCTAGGGCAGATTTCACAAGAATCATTAGGAGAAACCCCACAAAGTGTATCGCTTTAAACATGCTATTTTGCCTTTTCAAAAGGCAGGGGCAAATCTCATGCCATAAAAAACCCCTATCAGGCGCAAAACCATGATAGGGGTAAAAAAATCATTAAGATAATTTCTTAGTTTTTATTGGCGCCTCCTTGCTGAGCAGGACGGGTCTGTTGGTTTTGTTGGGCTTCACGCATGGGATTGCTGCCACCACCTCGCTGAAAACCGCCTCCTTTAAACAACTGAAAACGCGTAGGCTGTGCTGGCTGACGTGGGAAATGATTGCTCTCCTCATCAATATCAGCGATTTCGCGATAAGGATCCAAGGTCCATTGCACTACTTTCTTCTTCGTCGTCACCACCTTCGATACCTGCTGGTCGTTCAAACGCCATATCTCCGCTGGAAAACGAGCCACCGAATCCGTTCCGTCTTCAAACTGCATCTTCACTATCACAGGCATGGGCAAACCACCTTTGTTTTTGACTTTCAAAGTATAAAAATTCAAGCCTGATTCTACCAATTTACGCTCGTCGGGCGAAAGACTTGCCAGATAAGCTTCGTATTTCTTTTTGTCGGTGTCGGTTACTTTGTAAGGGTCGTAGGTATTATAAAAATCTTTCATGTCAGGATTTTTTTCTACCACCGACTCTTTGATGTAATCTTTGTCGCGCTGACGAGCCACGGTGTTGCGTTTTTCGTCAGCTTGTTTTTTAGCTTCGGCTTTGTTGAGGTCAGGATTTTGGGTATCTACCGCAAACCATTCTACTTCCACTAAGTCTTGGTCCACGGGCTCCACTCCATAAAACCAACCTTTCCAGAACCAATCCAAATCCACTCCAGAGGCATCTTCCATAGTACGGAAGAAATCAGCAGGAGTAGGATTTTTGAAAGCCCAACGGCGGCTATATTCTTTGAAAGCATAGTCAAACAATTCACGCCCCATTACTGTTTCGCGTAGAATATTCAACGCAGTGGCAGGTTTTGCGTAGGCATTGGGGCCATACATCATGATATTGTCGGAACTTGTCATGATAGGCACCAGGTTTTTGGTGTCTTGCTTCATGTATTCCACAATATCTTGAGGTTCACCACGGCGCGCTGGGAAATCTCTATCCCACTCTTTTTCGGTGAGATATTGTACAAAAGTATTTAATCCTTCATCCATCCAGCCCCATTGACGTTCATCAGAATTGACAATCATAGGGAAGAAATTGTGGCCCACTTCGTGAATAATCACCCCAATCATTCCAAATTTCGTGCCTTCCGAATAAGTCCCGTCAGGGTCGGGACGGCCACCATTAAACGAAATCATTGGATATTCCATCCCACCATTGACATGGCAAGAGTAGCATACAGGATAGGGATAATCAATAGAAAATTTAGAGTATGTTTTAATGGTATGAGCAATGACCATTGTCGAATATTGTCCCCATAGCGGATTTCCCTCTTTAGAATAAAGCGACATACACATCACTTTCTTGCCAGCCTGCTCTACTTGCATCGCATCCCAGATAAATTTGCGGCTACTAGCAAATGCAAAGTCACGGACATTATCAGCTTTGAAAATCCACGTTTTCTTGCCCGTAGGCTTGCCCTTCTCCGCTTTTTCTGCTTCTTCTTGGCTCACAATTAATACTGGACGAGTAGCGGTTTTTGCTTTCTCCATGCGCTTTTGCTGCTCAGGCGTCAGCACTTGTGCCATATTTTGAATTTCGCCCGTTGCCCCCACGATATGGTCATTGGGGACGGTAATAGCAACTTTATAATTTCCAAAAGTCAAGGTAAACTCCCCTTGCCCTAAAAACTGCTTATGCTGCCATCCGTTTACATCATCATACACACACATACGCGGAAACCAGTGCGCAATGAAGTAATTGGTGTTGCCATCTTTTGGGAAAAACTCATACCCTGCACGTCCATAATATTCGTTGATGAAATAATTCCAATCTACCGAAAAAGCATATGATTGCCCTGTTTTGATACCTACCGGTAGCTCCACTCTCATCATGGTATTGTTGATGGTATAAGGGAGTGGTTTGCCTGTTTTAGCATCTTTGACCGAAGTAATTTTAAAATCATAGTCTTTATCTCCCGTAATGCTACTACGTACCGAGCTTGGTGCGTTTAGACCACGCACGGCATTGGACGACATTTGGGGCTGGATGCTATTGTGCTGTGAAAGCGCATTAATAGAACCCTTCGCAAACAAGTTTTGGTCAAGCTGCAACCATACATATTTCAGCTCATCGGGCGAATAATTATGATAAGTAATGGTTTCGCTTCCGGTGATTTTACGTTGTTCGTCATCTAGTTCTGCTTTGATATCATAGTCAGCACGTTGCTGCCAAAAGTCTTTCCCAGGAGCACCCGATGCTGTACGCGTCGTGTTGGGAGTAGGCAGGGTCGCTCCAAGTTGTTCAAAGCGGTCGTTGGCATGATAGTTACCTGCTGGAGGCTGTGCTAGCAGGCCGCCTCCTGTAAGCATGAGCCAATAAAAGATAAACTGTTTTCTCATTTGATATTTGGTTTGTTGGATTGGTGTAAAAATACTTTAATAATAAATAAAGACCTTTTAAGGCGCGACATTTAGCACTTTTTTAGCGACGTCATTCTACCGACATCCCCATCATAGTACGGAAAAGCTCATTGTTTAAGATAAGCGAAAGTGCCATTCCTGCCACGATACCCGATATAAGATGATTCCAAGTGAGACGTTTTACTCTTAAAACCTCCACAAAAAGCGAGGCAATCCCCAAGGCAATGGCAACAATTAGCAACTGTCCCAATTCCAAACCCAGATTAAACGCAAACAAAGGCATTACGATACTTTCTTGTTCGCCCAATAAACTCCGCAAGTAATTGGAAAAGCCCATTCCGTGAATTAAACCAAAAGATACCGCTAGTATGTACCGCAATTTGGGGGATTTTGCTTCTCCTTGATTAGTTTCGGAAAAATTAGAAAGCGCTGTAATAAAAATAGTTATAGGAATCAACAACTCTATTACATCCGAACTGTAAGTGATAAGCTTGAGCGTAGCCAACGCAAGCGTGACCGAATGCCCTAATGTAAAGGCCGTAATCAGAATCAGCACTTTTTTCCAATCACGAAAAGCATAAATGGCGCAAAGTGCAACTACAAACAAAATGTGGTCATAACCATTCGGATCGGTGATGTGTTCAAAACCAAGTTGTAAATACGCTTGAAATTCAGACATGGAGTGGGAGAGAGGTGAGGTGAATTTTCTTAATTATTATCAAAATAGAACGCCTTAATCAGCCAAAACATAAATACTATCGGTATTGCGGCCATAGCCGTCATAATCAAGCCCATAGCCTACCACAAAACGATTTTCTATTTCAAAACCTACGTATTTAACGCTAAGAGGGGTTTTGAGGGCAGCGGGTTTAAAAAGTAAAGTCGCAACCTGAATAGAGTCTGGTTTGTGAATAGACAGCTGAAACAATAACTTATTCATTGTCAATCCCGTATCGACAATGTCTTCTACAATAATCACGTGTCGATTCTGGATTGGTTCTTTTAATCCCAGCACTTCAGTAAGCTCACCCGTAGAAGTAGTTTTGGAGTAAGAAGAAACCCGCACAAACGTAATTTCACATGGGATTGAAACGTTTTTCATAAGGTCTGATGCAAACATAAAAGCACCATTGAGGACTACAATGAATAAAGGGTTTTTATGTCGGTAATCTTCACTAATTTCGCGACTAAGTTGAGCTATTCGCGTTTCTATTTGGTGTTTGTCGATAAACAAAACAAATTTTTTGTCTTTGACCGTCAGCATGATTTGAAAAATATTAAAAAATCCTTAAAAAAACAGAAGGCACACAAACTGTTCTCAAGAATTGTTCGTTAGTATGACACAGCAAAGATAATACACCATGAAAAAGAACCACTTAAAATATTGGTTATTCAGCTTAATAGGGTTGTTTGTGGTTTGTCAAAGCCCCCTACACGCTCAATTATACGCTTCTGCCGATTTTGATAGTAAATACGAAATGCTTTTGTCGAACCCAGGGGTACAAATTGAGGCTACCGAGGCAATCAACAAACTGTATAATTTTAAATTTGCCGAAGCAGATGCGGAGTTTCGCTGGTTGAAATACCGCTATCCCAATCATCCAATGCCTTATTTTTTGATGGGCTTGGCCGAATGGTGGAAAATGGTACCTAATACCGACGACACCCGCTATGATGCAAGCTGTATTGCACTCATGGACACATGCATTTCGCTGGCCGAAAAGCTCTATGACATTCGAGAAAATAAAATCGAACCTGCGTTTTTTCTAGCAGCTGCGTATGCATTCAAAGGTCGTATCCACTCTGAGCGTAAACACTGGACACGCGCTACCTTGGCCGGAAAAAGTGCTCTCAAATACATGGAGAAATGCCAAGGGAAAAGTGAACTTAGTCCTGAACTGCTATTTGGAGATGGTTTGTTTAATTATTTTGCCGAGTGGATTCCCGACAATTATCCGCTGTTAAAGCCTATTTTATGGCTTTTCCCGAAAGGCAACAAACAACTCGGTATGCAGCAATTAGAAAAAGTAGGTAATAATGCCTTTTATACGCGGACGGAGGCGCGCTATTTCCTTCTTCAAATTTATGGCTACGAAAATCAGTATGCTAAATCGTACGATTTGGCCAAATACTCTTGGGAAACCTACCCCGATAATCCTTACTTTGAACGCTACTATTTGAGGTCAGCGTTTGTACGAGGACAAGCTGCTGAAGCCGAAAAAATAGCCAATAGTATTTTAACTAAAATTGACAAAGGAATGCCTGGTTATGAGGCCGTAAGTGGTCGAAATGCCGCTTACGCTTTGGCGTATTATTACAACAATTACCACCGTGATATACCTAAAGCCAAAGAGTATTATCAAAAAACGATTGATTTTTCTACTAAAACCAAATCATTCACTTCGGGCTATTATCTATCTTCTTTGATAAGTTTAGGAAAAATAGCCGAAAATGAAAAAGATTTTACCGCCGCCTTGGAGTACTATAAGACGGTCGTAGATAGAGGCGAAAAAAAATCGAGCCAAGTAAAAGAAGCTAAAGATGCAATTAGCAAACTCAATAAGACACGCAGAGAAGAAAGACGTAAAAGGCGGGATTAACAAGAGAAGGGCAGAAGTGATTCTGCCCTTCTCTTGTTATTATAAAATGATGAGTCCGTTTTGGTCATAATTGCTAAAGACAGGGTCTGTGGGGATAAGTTCAGTAATTAAAAAATCTATATCACTCAAATCACAAACCCGCAACCGCTGCATACTGCCCAATTTTTCGCTAATAGTCACAATCGCCGTACGTTTTGAGGCTTTCATCATTGCTTTTTTAACTTGTACCGCTTCTAAATCCGAATCCGTTATTCCTTCCGTCACATCAATAGCGTTAGTGCCCAAAATACACAAATCAGCATTGATGTCATTGACTCGGCTTATGACTTCTCCACCCACGCTTATTTGAGAGTTTTTGATAAGCTTTCCGCCCAAAAAAATGACTTCCACACTGGGATGATCACAAAGTTGTAAAGCTGTAGTTAGGCTTACTGTAAAAAACGTTGCTTTCAAATCTTGAGGGAGCAATCGCACCAATTCACGAACGGTAGTTCCTCCTCCTACCATTACATACATACCTTCTTCTATCAAAGTAACAGCTTTCTGCGCAATGATGGTTTTTTCGGGAAGCGCATAAGTAGTATTGGAAGCATAATCGTAATGGTAAGATTTTGATAAGGCTCCTCCATGAACTTTTACAAGCTCTCCAAGCTCCGCCAACTCGTTCAAGTCTCTCCGAATTGTATCTTCTGATACATTGAGCATCAATCCTAAATCAGCCGATAAAACCCTGTTGTGTAGGTTTATCTGCTTCATAATAAAAGCCTGTCGTTCTCTTTTTAACAAATGCGTTTGAACTTGATGCATATTTTTTTCAATTGAAGATAAACCCGCATAAAGGCGCAAATAAATCAAATAACCTATGCGGCACAAATCTTTTTATTGGCCTAAATCGTTTTTTTTTAGAATATTTTACCAAAAAAACGAAAAACTCCGCAATTATTTGTCGGACTTTGCCGTTTTTTTATTTATTTCATGCGGTTTTATGCCGATTTCAACAATAACCTATTTCAATAACTATGAGCCAAAACAGCTACGTTCATTTTTTACCCCTACGGCTTCAGTTTTCATGGAAGCAAATCCTTGGCACTATCGTTGCGATGCTGATTACATTAAGTAGTTGGGCGCAGTCATTTACCGTAAAAGGTAAAGTTACAGATGCCAATGGGCAGCCTATACCAGGGGCTACTATTCAGGTAGTAGGTACTACAGTAGGTACTACTGCCAACATCGAAGGAGACTACTCCTTATCACTGAATGGAAATGCAAAACTAACCTTTAGTGCTATTGGGTTTAGTTCTGCAAGCCAAAATGTAACTTCCAGCCAATCGGTCGTTAATGTGTCTTTAAAAGAAGACCAAATGAATCTTGATGAAGTGGTAGTAACAGGCTCGACACTCCGTGCAGAAAGACGCCAGTTAGGTAATGCTATCACTACTATCAAGGCCGACAATCTTGAAAAAACCGGTACTCCAAACCTTGTAAGTGCTTTACAAGGAAAAGTACCCGGCGCCCAAATTACCCAAAACTCTGGAGACCCTGCCGGTGGGATTACGGTGCGGTTGCGCGGGGTAAAATCTATCTTAGGAAGCTCTGACCCGCTGTATGTCATCGATGGTGTGATTGTCAACAACGAAACATCTTCTGTATCTCAACTTGCCCTTAGCTTGGGCGGCCAAGCTCCCAATGCCGCTTTGGGTACCAACCGTTTGGCTGATATTAACCCTAACGACATCGAAAGCCTCAACGTAATTAATGGTGCCGCTGCCGCCGCACAATATGGCTCCAGAGCTGCCAATGGCGTGGTCATTATCACTACCAAACGAGGCAAAGCAGGAACGCCAAAAATCAATTTTTCGACCAACTTCTCGGTCAATGAGCTTCGTAAAGGGGTATTTATTTCTACTCTCGGTAAGCAGTTTGGATTCAAAGATTTAAGATTACATACTATCGGTGTGATTTCATCCGCGCAAATCGCCGCCAACCCAGGAACTACCACCGTGGGTATCGTAAGAGACGGCGCTACTTCTCAGCTAGCTTCTAATCTAGTTGATGTGACTCGCTACAATTATTTTGACGAAATTTTCCGTACTGGTTATGGAAATGACAATACGCTCTCTATCTCAGGCGGAACTGACCGTACTCAGTACTTTGTATCAGCTTCTTACATGAAAAATGAAGGGATTGTCAAAGGTGTAGATTTCCGTCGTGCTAGTTTGCGCGCTCGGGTTGACCAACGTTTGACCAATTGGGCAAAATTATCGGCAGGCTTAAATTATTCTAATAGTTTTTCCAACGAAAAACCCAACGGTAACGTCTTCTACAGCCCTATCAACTCCGTCACTATCACTAACAACATCTACGATATTACCCAACGCGACGCAGCAGGGAATTTGCTAGCGGTAGAGCCAACGCGTGTCAATCCACTTACTACGGTTGAGGCTATGCAGTTTACGCAAGCCGTAAACCGCACTATCGCAGATGCTCAGCTCAATCTAACCCCTATCAAAGGTCTAGGCATTGACTGGATTGTGGGGGTAGATAATTACTCACAGTTGGGTAAAAACTACATTCCTCCTTATCCTTATCAAGCCGTAGCAGGGCTACCTGCCGAACGCTATCCTGATGGATTTGCTGCGAATGCCACCAACAACGTAACGCAATTTAATAGCGACATCAACGCCACTTACGAAATTGACATTACCAACGACCTCAAACTCAATGCGGCGGCTGGCTTCAACTACCAATTTTATCAGTCAGATTTTACCCGTGCAAGTGGCTTAAACACAGCACCTTTTATCGAAACTGTAAGTGGTGCAGCTAGTACTACCGTTACGGCGGGCTATGGCTTAGACCGTTATAATTTGAGTGGATTCTTTGCCCAAGCTACGGTGGGTTACAAAAACTTAGCCTTCTTGACCGCTGCGATTCGCCGCGACCGTTCTTCTAAATTCTCACCTTCTGAAACCAACCAAACTTATCCCAAAATCAGCGGTAGCTTTGTGGTATCTGACCTAGAATTCTGGAAAAATAGCGGTTTGGCGGGAATTTGGGATGGCCTCAAACTTCGTGCTTCTTACGGGCAAGCCGGTAACCTCACAGGTATTGGTAGCTATAGCCGTTTTTGGCAATTTTCGCCTGTTCCGTTCTTAGGAAAAAATACCATTGTACCGGGTAGCGCTCTTGCCAATCCGCGTGTACGCCCCGAAAGAATGGATGAATTAGAAGTAGGGGCCGATCTTTCTCTCTTGAAAAGCAGAGTAAATGTAGGGGTGTCTGTCTATAATCAGCAAATCAAAGACTTAGTTGTAAACCGCGAATTGGCACCTTCTACGGGTGGTACAAGTATCGTAAACAACGTAGGAACCATGGAAAACAAAGGCTTTGAAATCAGCTTGAATGCACTTGCCGTCAAGAAAAAAGACTTCTCAGCAGATTTTACCGTGCTCTATAACCAAAACCGTAATAAAGTATTAGATATTGACCAAGGAAACCCAGGAATCGGGACACTTACTATTTCAAACTCAGCAGGTGCGCCCGTATTTTTGATTGAAGGACAACCTGCGAGTGTATTTTACGGCTTCCCCTATGCCCGCAATGCCGATGGTTCACTTCTTCTAACTTCTCAAAACCTTCCACAGCGTGAACGTGGTACTCAAAATAGTCCGACTAGTTATACCGCTCAACGCGGAGCTGATGGCCAACCTTCGGGAAGCTTCATCACGGCTGTAATTGGTAATCCAAACCCTAAGTGGACAGGTTCCTTTAGCGGAAATCTTACTTATAAAAAAGTAGGTTTACGGTTTTTGTTGGATGCTGTTCAAGGTGTTCAAGTCTTTAATGCCGACAAACGTACCCGCAACAACGTAGGTATCGGCGATTTGGCAGAAGCCGAGATGCTCGGTACAGTACCACGTGGTTATGTATTTTCTTTGGTGAACATCGAAGAATACCGCGTAGATAATGGAGCATTTACTAAACTAAGAGAGGTGGCCTTGACATATCAATTACCCCAAGTAAAAGGTATCAGCAATTGGAGTGTTTCGTTGGTAGGTCGCAATTTGATTTCTTGGGATAAATACAACGGTTTTGACCCTGAAACAAACGCCGGTAATAACAGCGATATTTTGCGCGGAGTTGACTTCGGAAACGTGCCTATCCCACGTACTTACCAAGTGCAGCTGAACCTTTCATTTTAATTAAAACTTTGATTTTCATATGAAAAAGACCATCATATATTCAATTTTAGCTGGATTTTTGCTGACTGCTACTTCTTGTAACCAAGAGTACCTCAACCCTAGTGCCGCCAGTGAAACCCAAGTAACTACCGATATCAATGGGTTGATTACTCTTTGCAACGGATTACAGTATCGTTATACCAGCACTCGTGCGGGGGTTATTTATACCTCCATTACAGCCAACGGTCTTACTACCAAAGAATTGACTGTTTTGAATGCCGGAAATGGTGATGAAGAACAACTCCGTATTGGGGGGATTGGTATCACTACTAACAATGGCATCATACGCAACCTGTGGGCTCAAAATCAATTGGTAAAAGCAAATGCGGATTTGATTTTGAAAAATGTAGGCAATGTAGCCGGTGATGCAGGTACCAAAAGTGGTATCACTGTCTATGCTTCTATTTTCAGAGCATTAGCATTGGGGACAATGGCTCAATTTTGGGAAAAACTGCCTATCGTAAGTGGTACTAATGCTCCTTTCGTAACGCGCGAAGACGCCCTGAAAGAAGCGATCAAAACCCTCGAATCAGCCGCTACGACTCTTGCTGCTACTCCTGTTTCATCCACATTTACGAGCCGTATTGTAGTAGGGATAGATCTTACTAATACCCTTCAGGCGTTGATTGCGCGGTATAGTCTTATGGTGGGTGATAATGCCAAAGCACTTGCGGCAGCCAACAAGGTGGATTTAACCAAAAAATCGTCTTTTAACTTTGACGACGCCACCCAGAACCCTATGTTTTTCAATACTTTTGGTAACAGAAACGTTACCGAACCACTCAATGCTACCTTAGGTCTGCCAGAGGGCTTACGTCCTGTAGCGACAGACAAACGCCTGACCTTTTATTTGTCTAATCCTACGGGAGTTGCAGCAGGCGGAGTAAATCTAGGACGAGCAAGCTTCTTTACGGCTAACAACGCTGCGATTCCGGTGTATTTGCCTGGCGAAATTTTGCTTATCAAAGCAGAAGCAGCGGCGCGTACCAACGACTTGGCGGGTGCTACAGCAGCACTCAATTCAGTATTGACAAAAACTACTGATGCTTGGGGGATAGGAGCAGGGCTTCCGGCTTACAGTGGCGAAAACACTGCAACAGCTTTGTTGACAGAAATATATCGTCAGCGGACGATTGAATTGTATTTATCAGGCATGCGCCTAGAAGATAATCGCCGCTTTAATCGTACAGCTCCTGTTTCAGGAAATGCCGCTTCACAAGTAGAGCGGAGTCGTACATGGTATCCTTATCCATTGACCGAAAGAGCTAACAATACCGCCAATACACCCGCCGACCCTGCTATTTAGTGTTGGCAAGGCTGTTAATTGTTATTCGCTGATTTACAGAAAATTAACAGATTTTTAGATTTTTTGGGTTGTAAGCAACCTACTCCATAAAAAAGCCCTGACTCATCATCAGGGCTTTTTGTATTATTTGAGATAACTGTTCTACTGCTGCAACATCAAATAGGCTTTGATAAATTCGTCCAAGTCGCCATCCATTACCCCCTGAACATCAGAAGTTTCTACACCTGTCCGAACGTCTTTTACCAATTTGTAAGGGTGCATGACGTAGTTACGAATTTGTGAACCCCACTCAATTTTTTTCTTGGAGGCTTCTACTTCGGCCCGGGCAGCGTTTCGCTTTTCAACCTCGATTTGATATAGTTTTGATTTTAATAAACGCATCGCCAAATCGCGGTTGAGGTGTTGGCTTCGTTCTTGCTGACACTCAATCATCAAGCCCGACGGACGGTGTCGAAGACGTACTGCCGTTTCTACTTTGTTTACGTTTTGGCCTCCAGCACCTCCCGAACGGTAGGTATCCCATTCAATATCAGCGGGATTGACTTCAATTTCAATACTGTCGTCAATCAAGGGATAGGCATATACCGACGCAAAGGAAGTATGGCGACGAGCATTAGAGTCAAAAGGCGAAATACGCACTAAACGGTGTACCCCATTTTCGGACTGCAAATAACCGTAAGCTTGTGGACCGTCTATTTGAATAGAAGCCGATTTTATACCTGCCCCGTCTCCTTCTTGATAGTCGATTTGGGTTACTTTGTAGCCGTGTTTTTCGGCCCAACGCACATACATCCGATACAACATATCCGCCCAATCTTGACTTTCGGTACCACCCGCCCCAGAGTTAATCTCCAAAACAGCATTGAGTTGGTCTTCTTCGTTGGAGAGCATTTTTTTAAGCTCCACTTCTTCCAACACTTTCAAGAGCGCTTGGTATTCGGCTTGTACTTCGGCTTCTGTAGCTTCGCCTAGCTCCCAAAACTCCTGCAAGGTTTCTAAATCTCCCAAACGCTCCTCGACTTTTTCGTAGCCCTCGGTCCAACCTTTTAGGGCTCGCACTTCTTTCATAGTCTGCTCAGCTTTGGTATTATCATTCCAAAATTCGGGCTGACTTTGTACTTGTTCCAGTTCTGTTAGTCTTTCTTTCTTGGTATCGTAGTCAAAGATACCCCCTCAAAGCCGAAACACGGGCTTTCAAGTCTTTCAACTGTTCTGTGGTCATGGTATTAAAATGTTATTTTATTTATTATTCTTTTTTGAAGAAACGACAAAAGTACAAATAAAAAGCGGTCGGTCAGGATTAAACCGACCGACCGCCTGCGACTTTGTGTTCTTTATTTTTTCACAATTACGCCATCAGCAACAAAAGTGAGTTCATGCTTAGGCTCGGTGATTTTAGCAATTTCTTCTTTACTCTTGCCAGCATCTTCGGCATAATGCTGCAATTCGGCCACAGGAGTGGTTTTCATTTTTGCCTCTCCTTCAAACACTACTGTTTTGCCAGCGATGTCTTTAGGCACAAAAAAACCATAGTCTTTGAAAGTCACGCGCATCGTTTGACCGTCCGTAGTTTTGACCTTCATCCAGCAGCCCTTTGCTTGGCAAACTGATTCGACAGTACCTGTTACTTTGGTACTCATTTTTTCTTTAGCGCCTAGTTTTTTGGGTAGCTCAGCAGAAGCGATTGCTCCTTTGTCGTTTATTTTTTTTCCAAAATACCCTTCTGATTGTGCAAAAACGCCTAATGTAAGTATCGTCATCAAAGACGTTAAGATTACTTTTTTCATGGTTTTAGTCATTGTGTTTTTACAAAATTAAGAAAAAATAAAGTCTACAAGTATACTCATCTATTAAGCGGCTCCCGAGGGATGCTGTTTGCGAAATATAAGGGCTATCAACAATACCGCCATCACAATCAAAAGTAATGTAAAACGGAATTCATCAAAGATAAAACTTGAAGGTTCAAGCAGATCAATATCGGCTATTTTTTGATCATAGAGCTCTTTACCCCATACTTTGACAGCCTCTTCCTTATTGGTCAGGAGAGATTGGCGAAGGATGTTTTTATAGTGTAAAAGGGAATTTGGGAAAAAATAAAAAAACAAACTCGTAAGGTACCCACAAAACAATGCCCCCGTCAACCACACTACATACCCAATCGAAATCCCTTCCCACATATGCATATAGCCTTTGCCAATATTTTTTCGATAATACCAACACGCCGCCGCAATCAGAATACTAAAGAATCCAACGTCTAATAATCGGCTAGTGCTAGAAAATTTATCGAGGTTTTGCACTACCAAAAAAAACAAAAAGCAAACCAATCCCGCCACTAGTCCAAATAAGAGAGGAATCTTGAGTAAAGGTTTGTTGAAAAAGTTAATCACACTTTTCATAAGTTATCCACATAGTTATCCACATTTCTCGACCATATTTCGATTTAGCACATACAGCGCTTTGCCTTTTAATGGTTTTCCTAAAAATGGAGTGTTTTTAGATTGGGAACGGGTTTCGGTAAATATCCAATCCAATTCTGGGTCAAAAATCGTCAAATTAGCTTTGTTTCCTTCCACAATACTTACTTCAGGAAGTCTTAAAATCTCACGAGGTTGGTGGGTGAATTTATCCACAATTTGCTCTAACTCTACTTTTTGACGATAAGTGTTGAGCAAAGCAAAAGCGGTTTCAAGCCCCGTAATACCAAATTCGGCTAAATCAAATTCTAAGTTTTTTGATTCTTCATCTTGGGGATTATGATCCGAAACCACCGCATCAATGGTTCCGTCGGCTAGTCCTTCCCACAGGGCATCTATATCCTGTTGCGCACGGAAAGGCGGGTTGACTTTGTAATGTGTATCAAAATCACCTAAAACTGTGTCATCAAACGCAATCTGATGGGCTGCAATATCACATGAGACTGGCAATCCTTTTCTCTTGGCTTCTCTTATAAGGGCTACTGAATTGGCAGTAGAAATAGTAGAAATATGTAAAATAGGTACATTACTATTGACTCCCACATACTCAAGCAACTTCAAATCTCGCATAATCGTCAACTCTTCTGCGATAGAAGGGATGCCCCTCAAGCCTAATAAAGTGCTTGATTCGCCTTCGTTCATTTGACCAAAAACGGTTAAGTCATGATCTTCGGGGCGATTCATCAATACTCGATTGACTTGCTGTAAGTACTGGAGTGATTTTAAAAATATGTGGGTATTGTACAAAGAATGTATACCGTCTGAAAAAGCAACAGCCCCCGCATGAGCTAGGTCAATCATTTCGGTAAAGTCTTTACCCTCACAGCTTTTTGTAACCGCTCCAATTGGATGCACATTTACGATTTTTCCACGTGCTTTGTGCTTTACATATATCAAAGTATCCTTTGAGTCGAGAGCTGGTTTGGTATTTGGCAATATTGCTATCTCCGTAAATCCTCCCGCTTGGGCTGCGTCACAGGCGCTTGATAAGTCTTCTTTATGCTCATAACCTGGGTCATAAGCCGATACACGCATATCTACCCAGCCTGGTGATATGTGCCAATTGGATCCACTTAATATTTCCGCTTCTGCAACTTCCAGAGAATCTTCGATTTGAACGATGTTTCCATTATCAATCAAAATATCCTTGGTTTGCCCATGATAGGGAGAGCGGCTATCCACTATTTTAACAGAACGAATCAGTAGCATAGAGTTCGTTTATCATTACAGTTGCTGTTGTTGTTGTTCCAACAAACAACTTCTTCAAAAAAAAAGCCCCTTTCGGAGCTTCTATTTATTCGCCAATCAATTCTTTATATGCTTCTACTGAGAGTAAACTTGCAACAGAACCAGTGATTTTGACACGAATCATCCAACCTTGTCCATAGGGATCTTCGTTGACTAATTCGGGAGATGACTCCAATTCTTCATTGAATTCTAGGATTTCGCCAGTGACTGGTATAAACAAGTCTGAAACTGTTTTAACCGCTTCTACGGTTCCAAAAATCTCACCTTCTTCAATGGTTTGACCAACAGTCGTAATGTCGACGTACACAATATCACCCAATTCTCTTTGGGCAAAATCTGTAATTCCTACTACGGCAGTATCGTCACCTTCTAGGCGAATCCATTCGTGGTCTTTTGTGTATTTAAGCTCTGCTGGGAATGTCATGGTTTGTTGAGGCTTTATATTTGGGCGTGCAAGATAATACGAAAAGATAAATTATGCGAAATCCCTTTACTACTTTACCTGTTTTTCTAAAATGCTTTCATTTTCCTAATCTAATCCTAGAGTGCTTTCTTAAGGAGAATCTCGTCATAAAACACTTTTTAACCGATAAGTAAACTCCTAAATCTCTATGAAAATTTTACGCCTCTTTTTCCTATTTTTTGTAGTCCTAAAAGCTTCTTCCCAAACCCCTCTGCGGCGCTCTGAGAGTTTTTTTGGTCTTCATTTTGATTTCCACGCAGGTCTTAAAGATACGCTTATCGGCAAAACCCTCACCGACAAAATGATTGACTCTCTTCTCAAAAAAGTAAAGCCTGATTTTATTCAAGTAGATTGTAAAGGACACCCTGGTGTGACGAGCTACCCTACAAAGGTGGGGCATAAACCCAAGCATTTTGAGAAAGATATTTTGAAGCTTTTTAGAGAAGTAACACGCCGCAATGGAGTAGCATTGTATGTTCATTATTCGGGCGTTTGGGACGATGAAGCTGCTAAAAATCATCCACAGTGGGCTAGAGTTGGCGCAGACGGAAAGGCCGATTCACAAAAAATATCGTTTTGGGGTGCTTACTCCGACAGCCTTTTGATTCCTCAACTAAAAGAAATCAGCGATTATGGTATAGATGGCGTATGGGTAGATGGAGACTGCTGGGCTACCAACCCCGATTATTCGCCCAAAGCGATTGAAGAATTTCGAAATACTACTGGTATTCAAGAGATTCCACGTAAAAAAACAGATCCTAATTACGATAAGTGGCTCGAATTTCACCGAGTGGCTTTTCGGCGATATGTGCGTAAATATACCGACGCCCTCCATGCTTATAATCCCAAATTTCAGGTAGCAAGCAACTGGTCGTTTTCGGCCATGATGCCCGAAAAGGTAGATATCAACGTTGATTTTTTATCTGGCGATACTGAGCCGCTCAACGGAGCCAATCAATCTGGTTTTCAGGCACGGTGTCTAGCACCGCAAGGCAAACCTTGGGATTTGATGTCGTGGAGTTTTGGGTATGGCTGGGAAGACCAAGTCAAATCTCCCAAAAATGCCGCCCAACTCTCGCAAGAAGCAGCCCAGGTGATTTCGATGGGGGGTGGTTATCAGGCTTATTGGACTCAAAACCACGATGGTAGTCTTCCCACTTATGCTTATGGAACCATGGCTGACTTGGCTAAATTTTGCCGTCAGCGGCAACCGTTTTGTCAAAATACCAAGCCTGTACCACAAGTCGCTATCTTGTATTCCAACGAAGGCTATAAAAGCGAAATCACCACTGTCTACAATACAGGCGACCGCAAACTAGAGCCCATGATTGGAGTCCTTAATGCGCTTTTGTATAGTCAGTTTTCGACCGAAATATTACAAGAACATCATCTCAAAGGACATACCAGAGAATATCCACTTATTGTGATTCCTGAGTGGAAAACAATAAATACTGACCTCCATAAAGAACTGATTGAATATGTTCAACAAGGCGGAAATCTACTGGTGATTGGGGCTCAAACAGTCAAAATGTTTGAATCACAATTGGGCGTTCGCTTAAACCCGACGACTCAAGTGATTCCGAATTGGGGCTTCGGCAATTTGCTCACCGGGACAAAAGCTACTTTTCAGCCCTTTGAGCCACTTCCTAGCACTCAGACCTTTGGTCAGTGGTTTTCGCAGGGAGATACTCGGTATAACGAAGGTCCTATTGCGTCGATTGCTTCTTTTGGAAAAGGTAAAATAGGAGCTATTTATTTTAATTTGGGGGAACAACACTTCAAACGCGAAACCTATATTGGACGAGATTTTTTGAGACAAATGGCTCATCAACTTTTCCAACCCAAGATAACTGTGAGCGGCTCTAAATTTGTAAATGTGGCATTGAATCAAAAAAATGGAACGCTTTATGCCAATCTCATCAATATGGCAGGCAACCATGCCAACAAAGCAATCCATGCTAGTGACGACATACCGCCTTTGTCTAATCTGAAAGTTATGGTTAAATCCTCCCAGCGCCCCCAAAAGGTAGTGCTCCAGCCAGAAAATAAGCCCCTAGACTTTGCGTATAAAAATGGAGAGGTAGTCTTTATAATAAGTAAATTAAATATTCACTCGATAGTCGAAATCAAACTATGATTTTGTTGCAAGCTTTTTCTGATTGGGCGGCGTTTTTTGGGCGATTTCACCCCGTTTTAGTTCATTTACCCATTGGTTTTTTGATTTTAGCAGTATTGCTCGAAATAGGTCGATTGACCCATAAAATTGATGTAAAAGAATCTACAGTTTCATTTGTTTTGTTTTGGTCAGCTATTGGAGCTACCCTTTCTTGTATCGCAGGTTATTTGCTTTCATTGGGTGGAGGTTATGAAGAAAGCCTTTTAAATGAACATCAATGGCAAGGGATTTGGGTGGCAGTAGCTTCATGGATAGCATGGGCATCTAAAGCCGATTTTTTTGTCAACAAAATCCCTTTTGGAAGTCTTCTGTATTTACCTGCATTGGCCATTGGAAGCTTCTTTACACTTTCTGCGGGGCATCATGGTGGCTCCCTTACCCATGGCGAAGGTTTTTTGACCCAAGAAACCCCCGAACCTTTCAGAGGATGGCTTGGCATGGAACCTAAACCAGAAAAAGGAACCGACGAAATCAAACCCATTGCTGATATAAACAATGCTATGGTATTTCAAGATGTGGTTAATCCTATTCTGAAGGCTCGTTGTGTTCAATGTCACAATGCCTCCAAATCAAAAGGAGATTTGCGCATGGATGGTATTGAATTCCTGAAAAAAGGCGGAGAAAATGGTCCTATCATTGTGAATGGCAAAGGCCAAGAAAGTGAGCTAATCAAACGCTGTCTTTTGCCGCTTGAAGACGACAACCACATGCCCCCCAAAGGAAAAACGCAGCTGAACGATACCCAAATAGCCATTTTGTCGTGGTGGATAGACCAAGGAGCGCCCTTTGACAAAAAAGTAGCCGACTTAAAAACACCAGATGATATAAAACCTGCCCTAGCTTCGTTGAGTACAGGAGCTACTTCTACCGCATCTAGCTCTTCAGCAAGCGGCCCAGCTCCTGAGTCTCCCGTTTTTTCGGCTAAAATACCAGCAGGGGATCCTAAGGCTATAGAAGCCTTAAAAAAAGTAGGGTTATTGGTGATTCCTGTTGCTAGTGAAAGCAATCTATTGGAAGTAAACGCCGTCAATGTAAACTCTCTTACCGACGCCCAAATCGCACTTCTTGAACCCCTCAAAGAGCAAATCGTTTGGTTAAAACTGGGTGATACCAAAATCACCGACCAAGCTGCCGCTACTTTTGCCAAACTAAAAAACTTACAAAAACTTAATTTAGAAAATACGGCTGTTAGCGATGCGACCCTTCGCCAAATCAAGATGTTGCCTTATCTTGAATATCTCAACCTTGTAAATACCCAAGTGACCGATGCTGGCCTTAAAGAACTCAGCTCTCTACCAAACTTGCGTAGCCTTCACTTATGGCAATCAAAAGCTACAGAGGCAGGGGTAGCCGTATTAAAACAAACCAAACCTAATATTGACATCACTGTGGGTATCACACAGCAACAGATGGCCGAGTTTATCAAGGCAGGTGAAGCAGCACAAAAAGCAGAAGAGGCCAAGAAAAAATAATTCAGTCTTCCAAAATAGCAACTACACGGGCGGGGGCAGCTGATGCCCCCACAATTTTTAGTGGAAATACACAAATTTTAAACCCAAAAGGTGGTAATTGATCAAGATTGACAAGCTGCTCAATATGACAGTATTCTTTGTCTCTCCCTACCAAATGAGCTTGCCAAAACAATTCCGAATCATTTGTTTCTTTGGCTTTCTGAATCATGTAGCGCATCGGCAAATCCCACCCCCATTGATCTATACCCATTACCTTAATCCCTTGATCAATAAGCCATTCGGTGGCTTCTTTACTCATACCCGTTCCTACATCTGCAAATTGCTTTGTTCCGTTGTATTTATCCCTTCCTGTCTTGATAAGCACAATCATACCTTCTTTTAAAGAGATACCTATTTTAACTAAATCTTGCCTGATATCATCCACCGTAATAACCTCAAAGTCAGCCTTGTGACTCATATCTACTACCACACCGTCTCCATAGCACCATTCTAGCGGAATCTCATCAATGGTTTTGGCAGGTTTGCCCGCTACCGTCGGATAATAATGCCAAGGAGCATCAATATGTGTAGTAGCATGAACCCCCATATGCTTGATAGTATCATCAGCCCAACCCTCAAAGCCTTTGGGGTATAAGCGAAAAGGTAGACCCAAAAAACGAATCAACCACTTTGCCGCTCGATGAGGTTTATGTTTTATTTTTACTCTCATAAACCATGGGTCTTGTTGGTTATAACGAATAGGTTTAGATAAATCAATAATTTTTGTCATAGCTTTTCAAAAAAATATTATCCCTTATTTCCCATTTCATATTTTTACGTTTATGAGTTTATTAGGTGGCAGTAAAGTGCCTAACAATAAACTCATAAGCTCAAAAACAGCACTATTATATTAAACATATTTCTTTAATTATATACCTTTAGAGCTTTTCATTTCTTTGCAATTTCTTCTAAAAAAGCCTTATTTTGGCTGTAAGTTTCTTTTTCTGCTTTTACCCCATATATAATAAAAATGTCTATAAGTGCCTTCAAAATCGTCGTATTAGGCGGAGGTGAAAGTGGCGTAGGTGCTGCTTTATTGGCGAAAGCCAAAGGATTTGATGTTTTTCTTTCGGATAAAGGCGTTTTATCAGACGATTATAGGGCTATTCTTCATTCCAATCAGATTTCTTTTGAAGAAGGTCAGCACGACATACAACGCATACTTGCTGCTGATGAAATTATCAAAAGCCCTGGTATCCCCGACAAAGTACCTTTGATACAGCAACTGCTCGCGCAGGGAACACCCATTATTTCTGAAATAGAATTTGCGGCTCGCTATACAAAAGCAAAGACAATCGCAATCACTGGCAGCAACGGAAAAACTACCACTACCCTTCTTACTTATCATTTACTGAAATCTGCCGGAATCAATGTAGGACTGGCAGGTAATATCGGAGAGAGTTTTGCAAAACAAGTCATTGACGACAAATTTGATTGGTTTGTGCTGGAACTCAGCAGTTTTCAGCTCGACAACATGTTTAATTTTAAAGCGGATGTGGGTATTTTGTTAAACATCACACCCGATCATCTTGACCGCTATGAGTATTCTTTCCAAAACTATATCAATTCCAAATTTCGTCTGTTGCAAAATATGCAACCTCAAGATGACTTCATTTATTTTATAGACAATGAGGCTATCACCAAAGAGCTTCAACACAAACATTTCAATGTCAACCACTTACCAATTTCTTTCTTAAAAAAGGAAACTAATGGTGGATTTTTTAGCAATGGGGTATTGGAAGTAATGTATCATACTCGTACTTTTGACATAAGAGCAGATGAGCTTCCCATCAAAGGTCCTCACAATGCTATCAATGCAATGGCAGCTACCTTGGCAGCGATGGCAGTGGGATTGAGTGATGAACAAATAAAACACGGATTATTGAGTTTTCGAAATGCGGCTCACCGGCTGGAGCCGATTGCAAATATCAATAATGTTTTATTTGTTAATGATTCAAAAGCCACCAATGTTGATTCGGTGTTCTATGCTCTCAACAGTTACGATACCCCAATCATATGGATAGCTGGCGGAATCGACAAAGGCAACGACTATACCCAAGTCGAGGCTTTGGCCCGTCAAAAAGTAAAAGCCCTTATCTGTCTGGGCAAAGAAAATAGCAAACTTCTCTCGTTTTTTACCCCTATCGTTCCATTTGTTATTGAGACACAGGACGTTAAGGAGGCAGTACAACACGCTTTGTCATTAGCCACTGCTGGTGATGTGGTGTTGCTCTCACCTGCTTGTGCCAGTTTTGACTTGTTCAAAAACTATGAAGACCGCGGCGAACAATTCAAAGCGGCTGTGATGAGTTTTGTACCCTAATCCATAAAAACGAATATAGAGATGAATGCTTTTGAATCCCAAGAAGGTACCTTACACGCCCCGCAAAATCGTTGGCAAATTATCAAACAATGGCTGCGTCGCAATCTAAAAGGCGATACGGTCATTTGGGTCATTGTGGCATTACTTTCATTGGTTAGTATGCTTATTGTATACAGTGCTACAGGTACTTTGGCCTATCAACGAGGCGGTGGATACCCCGAGATTTTTCTATTTAAGCATGTATTTTTTACAGGTATTGGACTACTAGTGATGTGGCGTATACATCTTGTCAATTATACCTATTTTTCGCGCTTATCACGGGCGGCCTTGCTGATTTCTATCCCTCTACTCATCTTAGTAAAAGTAGCTGGCGTTACCATCAATGGAGCCACTCGTTGGCTAGCTATCCCCGGAACTGGACTTACTTTTCAACCCGCAGATTTTGCCCGTTTAGCCCTTATTGCCAATTTGGCGGCCATGCTAGCCAAACGTCAGCGGGTACAATACGACTGGGGGGTGCTTGGCAAAATGATCGCTTGGGTGGTCATTATTTGTTTTTTTATTGCACTCACTAGTACCTCTACCGCTTTTCTGTTAGGTTTTACATGTTTCTTGATGTTTTATGTAGGTAGGGTTCCTGCCAAATACCTCATAGCAATGCTCATCGCTTTAGCGGCAGTAGGTGCCTTAGGGCTTATAGTTGGTCAGCGATTCGAAACCGCCAAAGGACGCATTGAGCGATTTGTCAAGCAAGACGAATATCAGGCAAAGCAGGGCTTTATCGCTATCGCCAATGGCGGTACCATAGGCCAAGGTCTTGGCAATAGTCATCAGCGAAATTACCTAACTCAAGCTTATTCTGATTTTATTTATGCCATTATCGTGGAAGAATATGGCTTGTTGGGTGGGATTTTTATTATGCTTTTATACACTGTTTTGCTAGTAAGAGGAGTTCAAAATATTAATGAAACAAATAGAGCTTTTGGTGGTCTGCTTTCAGCTGGACTCACACTAAGTATTGGCTTACAAGCTTTTACAAATATGGCAGTAGCCGTTGGTATATTTCCAGTGACAGGACAGCCGCTTCCTTTGCTCAGTATGGGCGGTACCTCCGTCTTATTTACGTGTATATCTCTCGGTATTATCCTAAGTGTAAGCAGAGGAGAAGTCGACGAAAGTAAAATGTTAAGAGAATGATAAAAAAAGTTATCATAAGCGGTGGTGGTACAGGTGGACATATCTACCCAGCTATTGCTATTGCCAATGCCCTCAAAGCCACCAATCCTTCCATTGAGATTTTGTTTGTAGGTGCTTTAGGAAAAATGGAAATGGAAAAAGTACCCAAAGCTGGCTATGAAATTATTGGATTGCCTATTTCAGGAATCAAGCGAGAGTTGTCGCTAGATAATCTGTCTTTTCCTATCAAGCTCACAAGGAGTTTGCTAAAAGCCCGAAGTATTATCAATAGCTTCAAGCCTGATGTAGCGATTGGAGTAGGGGGGTTTGCAAGTGGTCCTCTTCTGATGATTGCTTCTTTGATGGGAATCCCGACATTGATACAAGAACAAAATTCGTATGCTGGTATTACCAACAAATTATTAGCTAAAAGAGCGAAAGCTATCTGTGTAGCCTATCCCCACATGGAAGCTTTTTTTCCAAAAAATAAACTAAAACTTACAGGCAATCCCGTCAGAAGTGATATTCTGAATGTAGAACATAAACACCAACGAGCTTATGAGCATTTTGGACTTCAACCCAACCGCAAAACACTACTAGTAATAGGAGGAAGCTTAGGTGCAAAAACAATCAATGAAAGCATTGAAGCTGGCTTGAGGTTAATCATAGAGTCGGGTTATCAAATACTTTGGCAGACGGGCAAACCTTATGCCGACAAGGCTAAATCAGCAGTAGACAATCTAAAAACTCCTTATGTAAAGGCATCGGATTTTATCTATGAAATGGATTTGGCTTATGCGTCGGCTGATGTAGTAGTATCGAGGGCAGGAGCTTTGTCTGTGTCAGAGCTATGCTTGGTAGCAAAACCAGCCATTTTAGTCCCTTTTCCATTTGCCTCTGAGGATCATCAAACCAAAAACGCGATGAGCCTCGTAGAACAAAATGCAGCTTTACTTGTAAAAGACAAAGACGCCAAAGAAGAACTTGTTCAGACGGCGTTGAGGCTCTTACAAGATACTGCCAAACAACGTGAATTAAGTATTAACATCAAAAAATTAGCAAAACCTGATGCCGCCATGGATATTGCTCAAGCTATTCTACAGCTTTAATGATATTTTGGTCGGTGAATCTCGTTAATATACGTTGTAGATATTTCATCTACACAAAACCTCAAAACCATGCAGATTTCTGATTATAAAAATATTTATTTTCTGGGTATCGGAGGTATTGGCATGAGTGCGCTAGCTCGATGGTTCAATATCAATGGCTTTCAAGTAGCAGGATATGACCGTACAGCGACAACTCTCACCGACACTCTCCAACAAGAAGGAATATCTGTTCATTTTGATGATTCTATTGATTTAATTCCTTCGGCTTTCTTAGAAAATCCGACTCAAACTTTGGTAGTTTTTACGCCCGCTATTCCCAAAGACCATCAAGAATACAACTATCTCATCAACAATCATTTTCCTTTACTTAAGCGTTCAAAAGTTTTAGGGTTGATTGCCAACGAAATGTACACTATCGGAATCGCTGGTACGCACGGAAAAACTACTACATCTTCCATGACAGCCCATTTGCTAAGACATTCAAATGTCAACTGCGCGGCTTTTTTGGGAGGAATTACCCAGAATTACGGAACCAATATGCTTCTCAATAAACCCAGTGAAGATTTGAGTTCCGTTCCTTGCGTAGTAGAAGCTGATGAATTTGACCGTTCATTTCTAACCCTGTTTCCAGAGATTGCCGTAGTTACCTCAACTGACGCCGACCACTTGGATATTTATGGTGACCACCACGCTGTTTTGGATTCTTTTTCTGCTTATGTAAGTCAAATTAAACCTACGGGGCAGCTATTCATGAAAAAAGGGCTAGCACTCGCCCAAAAAACTCAAGCAAAAGTGTGGGAATACTCCCTAAACGAAGGAGATTACCATGCACAAAATATTCGTATCGAAAATGCCTGTTTTATTTTTGATGTCGTACATCCTAGTGGAATTATAAAAGAACTAGAGCTAAAAGTACCAGGGTTTCATAATGTCGAAAATGCGATTGCTGCTATTGCTATTGGTCTAACGATAGGACTCACTGATGATCAAATCCGAGAGGCCATTGCTACTTTTGGAGGAGTAAAACGTAGATTTGAATACTACTTAAAAACAGATTCTCATGTGTTAATTGATGATTATGCCCACCATCCAGCAGAAGTGGCGGCATTTCTATCATCATTGAAGGCTTTATATCCTGACCGGCACGTAACGGCGATTTTTCAACCTCATTTGTATAGCCGCACTAGAGATTTTGCGCTTGAATTTGCCCAAAGTTTATCCATAGCCGACAGCGTAGTGTTGTTAGAGATTTATCCTGCTCGAGAGCTTCCTATAGAGGGCGTCTCTTCAGATTTAATTTTTAAGCACATTACATGTGACAAAATGCTGTGTTTTAAGTCTGACTTAATAAACGTTATAAAAAACCGTTCAACCGATGTCATAGCTACAATTGGCGCAGGCGATATAGATACATATATCGAACCTCTAAAACAACTAATTCAAGATTCTATTCCTTTCTCTGGCTTTCACTCAGAAAGTCAGTAAAGTCAAATTTATTATGAAACGCTGGATTTGGTATATACTCGGAGCTCTTGTGGTTTTAGCGCTTGTGATTTTTGTAGAAATACAGCAATCACACAAGCTCTGCAAGGGAATAATTGTCAAATTAGACCCAAATGCGGAATACCCTTTCTTTAGCGAACAAGACATAAAAGACCTTGTCACCTTAAAAGGTGTAGACGAGATAAAAGGCATGTCTTTCTCTGATATAAAACTAAAAGGCCTCGAAAAAAGAGTCCTAAAAAACCGTTTGATAAAAAATTGTCAAGTATTTCGAGATTTATCTGGAAATTTGGTCGTATCTATAGAACAACATAGACCTATCGGGCGCCTTTTAGGTATCCAAACAGCAGAAAACCAAATTTTATCGGCCCAAAATGGCGGATACTTGACCGAGACCGGAGATTTTGTCCCGTTGTCGAGCAAGTTTGCCGCACGTACGGTTATTTTATCCGGAGGATTTTTTAGTAAACAACAAAACATAAAATCGAGTAAAGGGCAAAAAGTGGTAAGCTTCCTGAAAGAGTTGCAACAAAACTCATTTTGGAAAGCTCAAGTAGCTGAAGTAGTAATAGATGACGATAGTGAATTGACGCTTATTCCCCAAGTAGGTCATCATCAAATCGACTTTGGGCTACCCGAGGATGCAAACATTAAGTTTGATAAATTAAAAGTTTTTTACAAAACTATATTACCTCTCAAAGGCTGGGATAGATATAAAAAAGTCAGTGTGAAGTTTAAAAACCAGATTGTGTGTGAATAACCCCTTTTTCTATTACTAAAACAAACTGATGAGGATTTTGTGTGGAAACACTTTACACCCTAACACCATATAATCATGTCAGAAAATAATGTATTTCACCTAGGAATTGACATTGGTAGTACCAAGGTCGCAGCGGTTTTGGCTAAATTAAAAAAGCACAATAACCATTCAATGTTAGAAGTGATAGGCCTTGGCTCCGCTCGTAACGAGGGAGTTTATAGGGGAATTATTAACAATCCTATCAAAACCAAAGATGCTATTCGTCAGGCATTGGAGCTGGCCGCAAAAAAAGCTCAAATGGCGGATTTGTTGCACTACCCACTCACTGCAACTGTCAATGTAAGTGGTACGCATTTAGAAACTACCTCCGAAACTGGATCCATTACTTGTAAATCAACTTTTGTACAAGGGGATGATGTAGCGGCATTATTGGCTGATATGCAACAAACTTTTGATTCTGATACCAATCAAATCATTCATTTATTGCCGCTAAAATTTGCGGTAGGAGACCAACATGACATCAAAGACCCTGTAGGGCATACGGGTCTTAAACTGAGCGGAAACTTCCAAATAGTAACCGCAAAAAAATCAGCGATTCACCAAATCAGGGATTCGTTACAAAAAGCTAATATTCAAGTAGATGAAGAAGATGGCTTTGCAGCTTCTCCTTTAGCTTCGGGGCTTGCTGTTTTGTCAGAAGACCATAAAAACTTAGGAGTGGTTTTGGTAGATATTGGCGGAGGCACCACCGATATTGCTATCTATCACGAAGGCTTGCTAAGGCATGCTGCTGTACTTCCTTTTGGAGGAAATCACATCACCAACGACATCAAAGAAGGTTGTAATCTTACTCACGAAAGTGCCGAAGAAGCAAAAACCACCTTGGGAGAAACCAATCCTGATGCTTGTAGTCTCAATACCATTTTGATGGTACCCACGGCTGATGGCATTCCTCCAATTGAGATTGTAGCTCGTAACATTGTTTTGATAGCTCGCGCTCGTCTGCGTGAAATTGCAGCATTGGTTTTTGCCGAAATCAAAAAAGCAGGTTATGAACATAAGCTTAGAGCAGGTGTGATCCTTACGGGCGGTACTTCTAAGATAAATGGTATCGATTCGATTTTTAGAGATGTTACGAAAATGCATGTTCAAATTGGGAAACCTCAAAACTTAGAACGATTCAATGCACCTATTCATGACTCTCTTGTGAATGATCCCTCTTATGCTACAGCTCTTGGGCTTGCATGGTCAAGTATCAAACCACTTGATAAGCGTGTTGAAAAAAAATCAAAACAAGAGAAAGAGCAGGAGAAGAAAAAAACAAACAGCAGCATTTGGGGAAATTTTGGGATTAGAGATATTAAAATCAAAGAAGTAGGATCTTATATCTGGAAAGGTCTTATGCACGATGATATGGAGGGAAAAGATAAATATTAGCCCTATTCAAACTAAAATCTTTCTCACCAATTGTTTATATTTAAAAAAATATGGTTTTTGCAAGAAAAAACTATTTTGACCACGACTACGAGTTCGTCATGGAAAATTCACAACATTCGGAAGAGGCTCCCATTATAAAAGTAATCGGGGTAGGAGGGGGAGGTAGCAATGCCGTCAACCACATGTATAAAAAGGGCATCAAAGATGTGGTGTTTGTCGTTTCTAATACCGACAAGCAGGCATTATTGAGAAGTCCTATCGAAAATAAAATTCAGCTAGGAGCCGAAATGTTGAAAGGTCTCGGAGCTGGAACTGACTCTGCCACTGGAAGAAAAGCCGCAGAAGAAAGTATTGAGTATATCAGGCAGCTTATGCAACCTCCCACCCAAATGGTTTTTATTACGGCCGGTATGGGAGGAGGTACGGGTACTGGAGCTGCCCCTGTGATAGCTCAAGTAGCCAAAGAAATGGGAATGTTGACGGTAGCTGTGGTGACTGCCCCCTACAGCCACGAAGGTCGAACCAAGAAAAATCAAGCCTTAGAAGGTATCAATGCTCTCAAAGATCACTGCGATACGGTGTTGGTCATCCTAAACGACGAATTGGCCAAGCTTTATGGTAAACTTCCTATTTTGAGGGCCTATGAACACGCCGATAACGTGTTATCCAATGCCGTGAAAAGTATTGCAGAGATTATTACCGTACACGGTAGTGTCAACTCTGACTTTATGGACGTCAAAAAAGTACTAGAAAATGCGGGTACTTCGGTGATGAGTTCGGCATCTGCTTCGGGAGAAAACCGCGCAGAATTAGCCATAGAAGCAGCGTTAAATTCGCCACTTCTCAACAATAGAGATATTAGAGGTGCCCAAAAAATCTTGATTACTCTTGCTTCGAGCACTCAAGAAGAGTACATGGCAACGCTTGACGAACAAATGGCTATTACAAACTACATCGAAAGTTTGATTGGCGATGAAGCAGATATGTGCAAAGTAGGGGTTATTTTTGATGATTCTCTTCAAGAAAAACTCTTGGTGACAGTTATTGCAGCTGGATTTGAAGATTCACATTTACCTTTCCATTATGATTCTACTGGTGTAAAACCCATAAAAAAAGACGCAAATGGGAGTTCTGTAGAACCATCAACTACCACTCCTCAATCTCAGACCAAGCCATCTATAGTCAAAGAAGTAGGTGAAACAACCCCTACGACAAATCCTGTTCCGGTCCCATCTGAAGCAGCGAAGCCACCAACAATCACCGTAGAGTATACCCAAACGCCCAACAATACAGAGCCCCCTCAGCCTCCAAAAATTGAGAGTGAAGCGGCTCAACCAGCAGATAAACATTCTTCTTCAAAGCCATACACTACTCCCGAGCCTCAAGAAGATCCTGCCATTTTGGATAAATTGGTCAAAGACATTACTAATGGCAGATATAGCGCAAGTGACTTAGAAAAGCCCGCATATTTGCGCCAAAACGTAGTCTTATACTCCAAACCAAACTTGCCCGAAGAAGCGTTTATAATGGTTAAACTTGATAAACATAAACGATAAATCGTGGCTTTAGAAAAAATACAAAACGAACTAATAAGTAAAGGCAGCCCCAAAAAGGCTGCCTTTCTTTCTCATTTTTTTAAAACAGGAAAAGGGCAATACGGAGAAGGCGATGTTTTTCTAGGAGTTACAATGCCTCAAATACGTCTTCTTGTAAAGAAATATTCAGATTTGCCTATTGAAGATTGGGTTCAACTTCTTCATAGCCCTTATCACGAATTCAGAATGGCTGCTTTACTTGGGTTGATGTTTCGATTCCAAAAATCAAAAAAAGATGAAGTAGTACAAAAGATTATTTTTGATATATATATAACCAACTTCGAATTCATCAACAATTGGGACTTAGTGGATGTCACCTGTCGTGATATAGTGGGAGCCTATTTGTTTCGACGAGATCGAGCTGTTCTTTATCAATTAGCTACCCAAAGCATTTTATGGGCTCAACGAACCGCAATTGTATCTACTTGGTATTTTATCAAACACGGGCAGTTTATTGATACTCTCCAAATTTCCGAGTTGCTCCTTTCTCATTCTCACGACCTTATTCACAAAGCTGTAGGCTGGATGCTTAGAGAAGCAGGAAAACGCGATGAGCTGGTTTTAGAAGAGTTTTTAGATACACATATTCACCAAATGCCTCGCACAGCTCTGCGCTATGCCATAGAGCGTTTTCCAGAATCTAAACGCAAGTATTATCTCTCTCTTTGATGCTTAGATAAAAAACTTAGTATCTTTGAGCCCACTTCGCCGTTGAGGGCTAAAATACGTTCCACCTAAAAGTATTTTTCAAATCTCGGCAACTCATCTATAAACTGTTAACTGTTGACTTTTATGTCTTGGTTTACTAGAAAAGAAAGAGGTATTCAAACACCTACTGAAATGAAACGAGAAGCCCCTGATGGGCTTTGGTATCAATGTCCCAGCTGTAAGCATGTGATGCATACTCGGGAGCACAAACTCAACGCTTATACTTGTATAAAGTGTAGTTATCACGAAAAAATTGGGTCAGAAGCATATTTTGGAATCTTGTTTGATAATACTGATTACACCGAACTTGACTCCAACATGACCTCTGGAGACCCCCTTCAATTTGAAGACACAAAAAAATACCCTGATAGAATTCGTGATACCATAAAAAAAACAGGACTCAAAGATGCTGTACGCACCGCTTATGGCAAAATGGATGAAATCGATATTGTAGTAAGTTGCATGGATTTTAATTTTATCGGCGGCTCTATGGGTTCGGTAGTGGGTGAAAAAATTGCGAGAGGAATTGATCATGCTCTCAAGCACAAAAAACCTTTCTTGATGATTTCACGCTCAGGAGGAGCCCGCATGATGGAAGCAGGATATTCACTTATGCAAATGGCTAAAACCTCTGCTAAGTTGGCTTTATTATCAGAAGCAGGTATTCCATATGTATCTTTACTCACAGATCCTACAACTGGCGGTGTTACAGCTTCTTATGCAATGTTAGGAGATTTCAATATTGCCGAACCTGGTGCTTTGATCGGTTTTGCAGGGCCAAGAGTTATTAGAGAGACCATAGGCAAAGATTTACCTAAAGGTTTTCAAAGTGCAGAGTTTGTATTAGAGCATGGCTTTTTAGATTTCATTGTCGATCGCAAAGACTTGAAAGACAAATTAGCGAGCTTACTTCGCATGCTTCAATAGTGCTATATTTAAGCATAAAGCCGCAATTTCATTTTGTCATTGCGGCTTTATTTTTTAAATCCTTCTTCTTATGCGTTTAGTATCTCATCCAGTATTGTGCAATTACTACGTGACTTATCGCTGCAATGCTACTTGTGGTTTTTGTGACATATGGGAGAGGCCTTCACCCTACATTACGCTTGAGAATGCTAAATCAAATTTTAAAGCGCTAAAAAAATTAGGAGTTAAAGTTGTTGATTTCACGGGCGGTGAACCTCTTTTACACCGCCAAATTGACGAATTGCTCAGAGAAGCAAAAAAAGCGGGTCTCATTACCACAATCACTACCAACGGTCTTCTCTATCCTAAATACGCATCTCGTCTGAGAGGTTTAGTGGACATGCTTCATTTTTCACTTGATTCGCCTAACAGAGACGAGCACGATCAATCACGTGGCGTCAAATGTTTTGATAAAGTAATGGAGTCTATCCAAATTGCTAAATCATATAATGAACGCCCCGATATTTTGTTTACGGTGTTTGAAACCAACATCCACCAGATTCAACAACTCTGGGATGAAATATGCCTACCCAACGATTTGGTTTTGATTTTAAATCCGGTTTTTGAATATAATCAAGTAGGTGCTCAGCTTTCGACCAAAGCCCTTCAAGAATTAAGAGAATGGGGCAAAAGAAAGAATGTATATCTGAATGATGCCTTTATCCAACTTCGTTTAGACGGCGGTAATCATACCTCTGATCCTGTGTGTTTAGCAGGTAGTACAACCATTGTGATTTCGCCCGAGAATAAAATTATCCTGCCTTGCTATCATCTTGGCTTGAAAGAATATGCCATCGAAAACAATCTTTTCGAGCTTTATCAATCCCCCGAAATTCAACAGCTAGTGGCATTAGAAGGTCGTCTTCCTGCCTGTGAAGGTTGTGCGATCAATTGCTATATGCAGCCTTCTTTTGCCGTTAAAATCAACAAATATTGGTGGAAAGCACTTCCTAGTACAATGAAATATAACTTCATCAAAGGTACTTGGAAGCAGTTGTTTTGACACTTTGGTGATTGTTATCTAATTTTGTATCCTATTTATAACTTCCTCAAACTTTATTGGGTGAGTTATTTATCTTACAGAATCTTCTATCGATTTTGCTCACATTGTAGTATCAATCACCAACTCTTATATGATTCAGTTTTTCAATGAGGATATAGACTTCAAAGTACCTCAATCACGCATCACAAAAAAATGGTTATTAAACATAATTGAAGCGGAGGGGTTTCATCTGAACCAACTCAACTACATATTTTGTTCTGATGAGTACCTTCTCAAGATAAATCAACAATATCTTGAACATGACTTTTACACTGATATTATCACTTTCGACAATAGTGAAGAAGACAATCATATTGAAGGAGACATTTTTATAAGCATAGATAGAGTGAAAGAAAATGCCACTTTACATCAAAAAACTTTTGAAGAAGAATTGCTACGGGTGTTAGCACATGGAGTACTTCACTTAGTTGGATATGACGACCTTGAAGATGAGCAAGAACTTCAAATGAGAGCGAAAGAAGACCACTATTTATCTAAGCTATAAGTAACTTTAAATCAACAACATACAAAGTGCTTCACGTGGAACATTTTAATCATTTTCACAAAAAACACTTTTTTAGTACAACTCAACCACAAACAAGAGATGTTTCCAAAATATGATGTAATAGTCGTAGGAGCAGGACATGCAGGATGCGAAGCGGCGGCGGCGGCGGCAAAGATGGGTTCGAGAGTCCTCCTTGTCACAATGAATATGCAAACGATAGCACAAATGTCATGCAACCCCGCAATGGGAGGAGTGGCAAAAGGGCAAATCGTTAGAGAGATAGACGCACTAGGAGGGCAGTCAGGAATCATTAGTGACAAAACAATGATTCAATTCAGAATGCTAAACCGCTCTAAAGGTCCAGCGATGTGGTCACCGAGATGCCAAAGCGATCGGATGAGATTCGCAGAAGAATGGCGCATGACTTTGGAGCAAACTCTGAATATTGATTTTTGGCAAGATACCGCAAAAGAATTACTCATAAAAAACAAACAGGTAATCGGCATAAAAACAAGCCTCGGCATCGAAATTCAAAGTACTACAGTTGTACTTACAAATGGGACATTTTTGAATGGTCTTATCCATATCGGTGAAAAAAACTTTGGTGGAGGAAGAGTAGGAGAGAAAGCCGCGACTGGTATTACAGAACAATTAATGACATTGGGATTTGAATCAGGTCGGATGAAAACCGGCACTCCTCCTAGAATTGACGGGCGTTCATTGAACTACGAAAGAATGGAGGAACAACCCGGAGATGAGAATCCAGCGAATTTTTCTTATACCGATACACCCCAACTATCCCAACAAAGAAGTTGTTGGATTACCTATACCAATGAAGACGTACATGCGGTATTAAGAACAGGATTCGATAAATCGCCAATGTTTACGGGAAGGATAAAAGGACTAGGGCCTCGTTATTGCCCTTCAGTAGAAGATAAAATCAACCGATTTGCCGATAAAGACCGTCATCAAATATTCGTAGAACCAGAAGGATGGAATACGGTGGAAATATATGTAAATGGCTTTTCGACATCGCTACCAGAAGATATACAATACAAAGCCTTACGGTTGATTCCAGGATTTGAAAATGCACGAATGTTTAGACCAGGTTACGCTATTGAATACGATTACTTTCCTCCGACTCAATTACAGCTCACGCTAGAAACACATCTGATTAAAAACTTATTTTTTGCAGGTCAAATCAACGGTACAACTGGCTACGAAGAGGCGGCTTGCCAAGGATTAATTGCCGGAATAAATGCGCACCAAAATGCCCACGAACTTGAGCCTTTTATTCTGAAACGGTCGGAAGCATACATAGGAGTATTGGTAGATGACCTAGTCAATAAAGGCACAGAAGAGCCCTATCGAATGTTTACTTCAAGGGCCGAATATCGCACCTTATTAAGACAAGATAATGCCGATATTCGACTTACCGAGAAAGGGTATCAAATAGGTCTAGCAGATGAAGCCCGCTATCAAAGAGTAAAAGAGAAGGTTGCCAATACGGAGTTTATTCTCAACGAACTAAAAACTACAAAAGCAAATCCAGAAGAAGTAAATAGTCTTTTGGAAGAGTTGGGGACGACCACAATCAAAGAGAAACAACCACTTTATCATTTGCTCAAAAGGCCCAATATCGAGATAGAAGACCTAAAGAAAATCAAAGGCTCAGTATCAGAATTCCTCAACAAATACGATGAAGAAACCCTAGAACAAGCCATGATAACGGTCAAGTATGAGAGCTATATCGAGAAAGAAAGACTCATGGTCGAAAAAATGAATAAACTCGAAGACCTCGAAATTATTTCAGAATTTGACTATGATAGGGTTTCTGCATTGTCGTTTGAAGGTCGTCAAAAACTCAAAACTATTCGTCCGCGTACCTTGGGGCAAGCCTCCCGAATAAGCGGTGTAAGCCCTTCCGATGTTTCTATTTTGATGGTATACTTAGGAAGATAAACTAAACTTGAAGAATAATCTCGTCGCATGTTTAGCTTTTACATACTTTAAGATTAGACAAAACCACACTCTATAAAGTTAAGTATACCAAAGGAGAAAAAGCGATTATAATAATCCGTCTTTAAAAGATGTTAATTTGCAGGGGCTTTACGAAGCCCCTTTTATTTTTGTCAAAAAAAATCAAGCCATTCATATCTTATGATAGCACCATACAACCGTCCAAATTCTTGTCTATCTTACCTAAGAACTTTTTTTACATATACGGCTCTCTACTTTCTACTTCAATCTTGTGCCCAATCGGTTTCTCCTACGGGCGGTAAAAAAGATATAATTCCTCCTAGTCTTATAAAAAGTAATCCTATCCATAAACAAACCAACTACCGCCAACAAACCGTAGAACTGGAGTTTGATGAATATATAGTGGTGGAGAATTTACAACAAAAACTTCTCATTACTCCAGATGCAGGAGAGTACAACTCCAAAGTAAAACCCACTGGATTGCGAATTACATTTAAGCAACCCCTCGATTCTGCTACTACCTATTCTTTGGCATTTGGCGATGCTGTCAAAGATTTTAGCGAAAAAAATCCAGCCAAAAATCTCCGACTTGTTTTTAGTACAGGTCCGATATTAGATTCCGCTTCGGTCTCAGGAACCGTCAAGGATTTGTTTACTAATAAACCCATGTTGGATGTTTTGGTAGGCCTTTACCCCAATACCGACACGCTCAATATTGAGAAAATGAAACCCAACTACTTTACTCGCTCTGATAGTTCGGGTAGGTTTAGTATTGAAAACATACACCCCAATTTTTATAAACTAATCGCTATCGATGACAAAAACCGCTCTTTGACCTACAATTCTAAGGCTGAGAGAATAGCATATTTAAGGGATAGTATCAGAGTTTTTGATTCTACGCAAATCTCAGACGTTTCAATGAAGCTATTTTTAGCCAATACGACCCCCTCAAAAGTGCGAAATACGCAGCCTAGAGCCAATTATTACTCCATCAATTATGATAAAGGATTTGTGGATTACAAAGTAAAATTTGACAATCCAGAAGACTCTATTCCGCATTTTCAGGCAGGAACCAATGAACTAAAGTTCTATAATACCAAAAATAAGAAGGACACTATACTTACCAAGATAATCATTAAAGACTCTCTCGGTATCCCGTTTGAACATGTCCAAAAAATCAAATTCAGAGAGAGTAGGGGAGGAGGTAAAAATGCAGACAGTAACCGAGACCCCTTCGAAATGAAAACGAATTTTAAAGAAGGTGAAGAAATAGAACCACGTTTGGTAAATCTAAAGTTTACATTTACGAAGCCCCTTCAAATAGCAAAACCAGAGCAACTAGAGTTTTATAGTGATAGCACCAGAACTGAAAAAGTAGCACTTACCGACTATAAATGGGAAAATAATAATACTATTCTTTCGCTTTCAAGGCCTATTAGCGCACGAAGAGAATTTAAAATTATCATTCCAAAAAACACCTTTATCAGTGTTGAAAACGATACTATCCCGGCTAAAACATACAAACTACCTATCATGGACGAAGAAGACTACGGAACACTAGAAGGCGAAATAAAAGGAAGCGATGATAATCTTATTGTGGAACTTCTAGATGATAAGTATGAAGTAGTCAAAACAATCACAGGGCAAAAGTCTTATAGCTTCACCTATTTAAAACCCGCCTCATACTATCTGCGCGTCATTGTGGATAAAAACAACAATGGTCGTTGGGATTCAGGAGACATTAAGCAAAAAACCTTAGCTGAACCCATCATCTTTCACCCTGATGAGGTCAAAGTGAAGAAAAATTTTGTAATGAGTGGTATAGATATAGACTTATCCACAAAATAATTCACAATTATCACATTGTGTGGATAAGCTATTTAGGGTTTTGGCTCATTATTTGTGAACTGTTTAAAAAGAGCAATGTTAATATAAGGCTGTGAAACTACATTTTCACAAAAAATCAAAAGTTGCGGAAAAAATGTGAATAATAATGTGGATAACTATCATAGCAGTGGGTAAGTTGGTGGATAAGTACTCGCATAACTTGTAGATAACCTTCCAAAAGTGTGGATAAAAAGTTATACACATCCAGACTGTTTGTAATCATCCCCTTTTTACACATATTTTCAAGGTGTTTTAAACAGTAAAAACCGTGGATAAACAACCTTCCACATCGTTGATAAAAATATCCACAATCCACCAGTAATTGTGAATATTTGCATATATTCCTGAAAAACAGTAATTTCAGTTGTGGATAAAAATAAAATACTGTGGATAAACCTCTCATTTATTCACATGTTCGTTTTAGAGTAACGTGGAAAACTAGTTGATAACTTTATTGTCCACATATCCACGGCGGTAATGAACTTTAATAGTTTTAAAAATTAAATATTTAAGTTATTAAAATGGGTGCAAGAAAAGTGTGTATAACCTCGCTCTATCGCTCAGCGTACTTATTAGGAATTTTTTCACTTTGGAGTTATACAAGTTGTCTTGCCCAAAGTGATGCAGATTTGGCTGATGCTTATTTCCAAAAAGGAGAATGTGACAAAGTGGTGACGCTTTATCAAAAAGTGCTGCGTAAAGACTTCAATAAAATTTATTTGAGGAGATATGTGAACTGCATGATCAAATTGAAAAACTTTGAAGAAGCAGAGAAATTCTTTAAACGTCAGCAGAAAGCTGACGAAAAGTTTGGATACTTATACACACTGTATTGGGGACGAATGCTTGAGCAAATGGGACAAGTGCCTGCAGCTACTCTCAAATACCAAGAAAGTATCGCTCAAGCTCCACCCAAAGATATCAATGCCTATAAAGATCTCTCGGAAGAATTTAGAGAAATAGACAATACGGAAGCAGCTATCAATGCCTTGCTCAAAGGCAGAGACATGGCAGGAAACGATAATCTCTTTAAAATGGAATTGGCGGCTTTGTATGCGCAAACCGGAAAAACCGAGCAGATGATTGAGGAGCTTTTAAGCCTAGGTGTAGTTATTCAGAGCAAAGAAGTGATTCAAAACTATTTTCAGGATTTTTTGCGGGAAGAAAAAGACCAAGCCAAGTTTGAAAAAATTCTTTATGAAAAAATTCAAAGACAACCTAATGAAACTTTCTATGCTGAAATGCTCATTTGGTTTTTGACCCAAAAGAAGCAGTTCAGTAAAGCATTTATACAAGAAAGAGCGCTAGATAGACGACTCAAATATAACGGCGCAAAAATATTTGATCTTGGAAATCTAGCTTTACAAAATAAAGACTATGGAGCTTCTATACAATCGTTTGAGTACATCATCAAAGAGTATCCGCAAGGACAGCTATATCCTTATGCAAGGCGCATGGTCATCGTGGCAAGAGAAGAACAAGTCAAAAATACTTTTCCTATTGAGCAAGCCGCTGTAAGAAAACTGATAGAAGATTACAAAAAACTATTGGGAGAATTGGGTCAAAATAATCGTACCCTTGATGCAATGAGAAGTATGGCCAATCTATACGCTTTTTATCTCAACGAAAAAGATACGGCCACAGTCATCTTACAAAATGCGATAAAAATTGGCAGAGCAGAAAGTGACTTTATAGATAAGTGCAAATTGGATTTGGGGGATATCTTTTTGCTTAAAAACGAACCTTGGGAATCGACACTATTATACTCTCAAGTCGAAAAGTCTCAAAAAGAAACCCCACTAGGCTACGAAGCTAAGTTAAGAAATGCCCGACTCAACTATTATAAAGGTGATTTTGCGTTGGCAAAAGACATCTTAGATATTCTAAAAATGGCAACTTCTCGGGAAATTGCCAATGATGCCGGCTCATTGAGTTTGTTGATTCAAGATAATACGGGTTTAGATACGTCAGAAGCTGCGATGAGAGAATACGCAGCAATAGACCTATTACTTTATCAAAATCAAACTACGGAGGCGTTAGCGGCCTTAGACGAGCTCTTTAAAAAATATAAAGATCATTCCTTAGCCGACGAAATATTGTGGCTCAAAGCACGGACCTATGCCAAAATGGGTGATCATCAGAAGGCGGTGGATAACTTACAGCAAATTGTGGAAAAGTTCTCTGCTGATATATTAGCGGATGATGCCTTGTTTATGATGGCCGAGCTTTACCAAAATCGTTTTAAGGATAAAGAAAAAGCAATGGAACTTTACCAAACTATCCTTGAAAAACATCCTGCGAGTATTTATGGGGCGGAAGCCAGAAAACAGTTCCGACTTTTGAGAGGAGATTCTTTATAAAATTCGTTATGACTAAAAAAACTTTAAAACTCCATCTTTCTATACTTATATCAGCACAGATACTAATAAGTAGTTGCTATAGCTCTACTTTCTATCTAGTACGCCACGCAGAGCGGCTAGATCAAACTGAAGATACACCCCTCTCCGAAGCAGGAAAAAAAAGAGGAGAAGACTTAGCGCTACTATTAAAAGATAAACAGATTGATTCCGTTTTTGTGAGTAAATACCAAAGAACCTTACAAACGGCACAGCCACTGCTTAATGAGCTAAACCAAAAAACGGGCGTTTATGAAACCAAACCAGTCACGATAATCGCAAATCGTTTAAAAAAACTGAAAGGTAAAAATGCACTGATGGTGGGACATAACAACAATGTCATCGAAACCGCAGTAGCATTAGGGGCAAAACCTACCCTTAAGAGCATTGAGCATACTGATTATGACAATCTTTTGATAGTCAAGATAAAAAGACGGTTTTTTTGGGAAAGAGTAAGCCTCACTGAAACTACTTATGGCCAAAAAACATTGCCATAAACTATCGTAATTTGAGGGTAACTAAAGTGGCTATCGCTAAAATAATCCCAATAATCCAGAAACGAGCTACTATTTTGGCTTCGTGATAGCCTTTCTTTTGGAAATGGTGGTGTAGAGGTGACATCAAAAAAATACGTTTTCCTTCGCCATATTTTCGTTTTGTGTATTTGAAGTAGCTGACCTGCATAATTACCGAGAGAAGTTCGGCAAAGAAAATACCACACATGATAGGGATGAGGAGTTCTTTTCTGATAGCCAAAGAGATAACCGCAATCACCCCTCCTAGCATTAGACTTCCTGTATCTCCCATAAAAACCTGAGCAGGGTAAGAATTATACCATAAAAATCCAATACAAGCTCCTACAAAAGCAGCAATAAATATTACTAATTCGCCCGAATTAGGAATATACATGACGTTGAGATATTGTGAAAAGCGAGTATTACCTGATATATAAGCCAATACACCCAGTGTAAGAGCTATAATAATGGATGTCCCAGCCGCTAAGCCGTCTATGCCGTCGGTGATATTGGCACCATTAGAGACAGCTGTAATGATAAACACAGCCATTATGGTGTAAATTATCCATGTATAACTATCTGGTAATAATCCAAAAAGTAGATTGGAATAATCGAATTCGTTGTTTTTAATAAAAGGAACTGTGGTAGTAGTAGGGTTAATGACATCGCTATATCTTTGAATTTCCCCAATGGCAGTGCTGATGATAGGTTTGTCATATACCCGAATCTTAACGTGCTGGTTAAAAGACAATGTAAGCCCCACAATCAGTCCCAAACCTACTTGCCCCACAATCTTAAACTTACCTTGGAGCCCTTCTTTATTATTTTTAAACTTCTTTATATAATCATCTATAAATCCAATTAATCCCGTCCAAACAGTCGTAATAATCAATAAGACGATATAGACATTGGATAATTTTGCAAAAAGAAGTACTGGAATGAGTAAAGACGCTATGATAATAAATCCCCCCATAGTTGGAGTCCCTTTTTTCTCCATTTGCCCCTGTAATCCCAAATCACGAATAGTTTCGCCGATTTGTTGACGACGGAGAAAATCAATGATGCGACTACCAAATATTGCTGCAATAAGAAGAGACGTAACAGTAGCACCTAAAGCCCTGAAAGAAATATATTGAAATACTCCTGCACCAGGAAAGTTGAATTCTTTGTCAAGAAATGAAAATAAGTAGTAAAGCATAATGAAAGATGAGGTTAGGCTAAACTAAAAAACGCCTATACTTTGCACACAAGGGGGCAAGTATAGGCATTTTTAGTAAAATTCAGAAAAATCTATGTAAAGGAATTACTCAGCCAAATGGAATGCCATCTTTACTTCCTCGTAATCACTCATATTGACGGGTGATTTTTTTACTAACGAATTAGGAATCAGTATATAACGATACTGCTGTTTTTTGGTAGGATTAAACCTACCTTTCAAACCTATCGTCACGATTCGCAGAGAGGAAGAGTTGGGTAATGTATAATCAAAACGCTGTTCGGAGCTATCCGTATTTAATGTAAATGGAAGGGTATGTATATCGTTATCAATTTTTGAGTAAACATAAAGTTGATTGTTTTCTAGCGTATTACTATTAATTTTGATTTGATTGATTTCGTAAGAACGAGCCGGCAATCCAAACACACTAGTACTTACCCAGTGCTCTACAGGAATCCAGTCAGAAGCAACCACATCCGTAGTATTTAAATCTAGAAATGGCTGAGAGGTTTTAGGAACGGCTAAGCCTGTACAATTGAGCATCCAGCCCAAAAGAAAAAACACTACTACACTTAATAATCCAAAGGAGTAAAATCTTCTCATAAGCACACAATGTAATATTGACCTATAACGGGGTACTAGGGTTCATATTTACAAAATTTATGCCAAAATGATAATAGAGATAAATCATTGATAATAAGTGAGAAATAATATACTTTTTTATAATTTATATCTCAATTGGAATTTTAACTCTGTACGATGAGAACTGTCTATTTCGTCTACGTATGAGCCTATTTTGTCTCTTTCGGGCATGGTTGTACGTGCTATCCTTAACCATAAATCTAACTTGCGGTAAGGCGTATATCGTAATAGTATATAATTTCTAAAACCACGTTCGTAATAAACAGGCATGGAAATTGCATAGAGCACATCTTTCTCTACGGCGTACTGCCGAGCATCATAACTATCGGTATTGTAAGATGAAACCCTACTACTAATCGAAATCTTACGCCAAGTTATAGCAACCTCTTGAAAAATAAGCCATCCCTTATCAACAGGAAAGTCTTGATAGCTAAATAAGCTCCCTTGGATGCGAGTGCGAAGCGATATTATTTTATGGGGGGTATATTCGGCATTTAAAATAAGATTTTGGCGAAGAGTATGACTGACAAATCTTTGTTTGGATAGACTAGATGGTATATTTTTTTCTTTTCTTTCATGTCTAATTATCCCATATAAGGTCCATTTTTTAGAAGGCGTCCAAGTGGTTTGAAAAAGTACATCATATCCGCTACTGTTTTGTTTATCAACCAAATATTTATACCAACTGAACTTGTAAATATCTATATACGTACCTATTTTTAGTTTTTTGTGAATAGTATATTTTAGTCCTACATAGAGACCTGTCTCATTGATATTGCGACTATTTTCACCAAAACTATTGGCATAAAAGCTATGAAAATTCTTATCATAGTGCCTAAATACAGTTGTTGCGTCCCAACGTTTGCTCAGACTTGCAAGCATTCCCGCTACAGCCCCAATACCACTGCTTTTTGAACGTGCTATTTCGCCAAAAAAATTAAAATTTTGCCATAAATAATTTCCATGGCACCCTACTACAAGGTTGTCTTTTCCAGAAAATTCATAGTCATTACGAATAGCAGAGGCTCTTTTAAGGGGGATATCAAAGTGAGTATACAAAAAGCTAACCCCTAATTGTCCACGGGTAGAGTTGTACCACAAATGGGCACCCGTATTTTGTTCTACTGTATTGGCACGGTATTGTAATTCATTAGGAATTCGGTGAAGACCATCTATTTGTAAAGAACTGACAACAGTTTGAACAGTAGAATCGTCTTGCACCGCACTAAGATTACCACTACGCCTTGTACGAGAATATACCAAAGTGAGAGAGAATTTTTTGTGCAGCGCATAAGTAGCAGAAATGCCTCTCAAATACCCTGCTTCTGTAACAGAAGTGTAGGGTTTAGCACCCACAGTTGGCCGTCGAACGGTATATACTGTTTCCATCCCTTTTCCTAGAGAAAACCCAGCGGCAAAAATTAGCCCTTGGCCAACCTGTAATTGATAATCACCAATAATTAAATTTTTGAGCTTGCCTCTATTTTGGATTTGGGCATGTATCGAAACAAAGTCAGCACCATATTTGTATTTTGAAGGGTTCCATTCGAAGGCTTCTCCTTCATCTTTTTCAAATGTAAATCCAAAACTAAAATCTCGTGATCGACTATATCGGTAGCGTGCATACCATTGTAAACTACTTCCTTCAAATTTCTGCAAAGTACCATCGCGAGACTTGGGCGCATTGAGGGTTGAGCCCCTTTTGGTTTCGAGTAGCTGCTCCGTACGAAACAAAAAATAATGATCTGAAGGGTTGTTGATCCCTTTCCAAATTTTTTGATTGGGGGAAGAAATTCCTACAAAAGGCAATATTTTATAAATAGTAGGTAAGTCAAAATCCGAAATAGCTTGTAATTCATAGATTGATATAAATGGGCCAATTTGACTGCGATACTCAAAAAAATGATTAAGTTGCCTTTCATTGAGTAAAAATGTCGCCGAAAGCTCTTCGCGAGTACAAGTGTTTAGGTCGAGGGGTGTAGAGTAAAGTTGGATTAAATTTTCGGCTACTTCGTTATAGTTAATATCATCTCCTTGAATCGGTAATAGGTTTTGAATAAAGCTATTGACATCAATTTCACGGCGAATAAAATCTTGATTATAGCCCTTCGTGTAAGTCAATACTATACATAGGGTGAGGCATAAAGCATTAATGACCAGAGATTTAATTGGATGTATACACATGTGCTAAGTTGTTTGAAAACCATTAAACATCCTTAAGTTTGACGAATAGAAGATAAACTCTATTTGGAATGTATTTTGGATAAAAAGTCACATGTAGGCTAGAATTTTTATCAAAAAAAATGCACTATGATTGGTGATATTTCTTGAAAATGTACAATTTTTTGTTTTTCTTCGCTTTTCATTACCCACCTTTAAATTAACAACCCACAATGCCCAACGTATATCAAGATGCTGTTGTGACGAAATACAATATCTTCAACAGCCTATTTTTGAGTCTGCCGTTTCAGGACATTTTTCGGACTGGTACTTTATTACCACTGCTAACCCAAGCTAGTGAAGAGGGATTTGAAGCAGGGAAAAGCCCTCAGCAGATTATTGAGTCTTTTTTCGAAGAATATATCGAGCACGCTACCGAACCCGCAAGAAGAGACTTACTCTTTCATTTTATTAAATTTATTGAACGCCAGGTCGTTTTGTTTGATTCTGTAGAGGATGCAGGATTTAATCAGACCCATGATTTGAATGGGGAAGGATCTATCACACAGCTTCTCAACCGAGTAGATAGTGAAGATTTGCGTCAAAAATTATTAAAGAAATTGAATGATTTTTGCGTCAGAATTGTCCTCACTGCACACCCTACGCAGTTTTATCCTGGGAAAGTACTGGGAATTATCACTGATTTGGAGGAAGCTATTAGAGATAATGATTTTATAGCGGTCAACAATCTACTATTACAACTTGGAAAGACAGGTTTTATCAACAAAAACAAACCTACTCCCTTTGATGAAGCATTGACCCTTGGTTGGTTTCTCGAAAATGTATTTTATCAAGCAATCCCTGCTATCTTACAAAAATTGCTGAGAGGCCTTAATATCCCTATCAATGAATGGCCTCATACGCAGCTTTTCCGTTTGGGTTTTTGGCCTGGAGGAGATAGAGACGGTAATCCCTTTGTGACTTCTGAAGTGACTCTTCAAGTAGCTGACCGCCTTCGGCAAATTCTACTCAAGTGCTACTGGCGAGATATAAAATATCTTAAACGACGTTTAACTTTTGAGGGTGTAGAGGAGATTATTGCAAGAGCCGAGCTAAAAACCAATAATGCTATTTATTATCCAGATCAAGAGCATTATGCCTCTGCTGAGGAGCTTTTAGAAGATCTTCAACAAGCAAGAGCTGTATTGGTTGAGCATCACGATAGTTTCTTTGTCGATTCCTTGGATGATACTATCCTCAAAATCAAATTATTTGGTTTTTTCTTCGCCAGCTTAGATATACGTCAAGTAAGCCCCAAGCATACTTTGGCTTGGCAGGAAGTTTTAACCAAAATAGAGAAACAAATCCCCGTTTTCACTTATGATGATTATGTGAATTGGGACGAGAAAAAGAAAATAGATTTTCTATTGTCGCTCCAAGTAGAAATCAATGCAAATGATTTCCAAGACCCTATTGCTCAGGATATTTATGGGTCGATGTTGGCTATCAGAGAAATTCAACGCCGCAATGGCGAAGCAGGTGCTCATAGATATGTGATTAGTAACTGTGCAAGTGCTTTGAACGTGATAGAAGTGTTGGCTTTGCTAAAAAATGTGTGGAAAACTGCCGATATTGATGTGGATATAGTGCCGTTGTTCGAAACCGTAGACGATTTAGCAGGCTCAGCTGAAGTAATGCAGCAGCTCTACGACAATCCTCATTATCGAAAACATCTGGCGCGAAGAGGCAATCAGCAGACTATCATGGTTGGCTTTTCGGATGGTACAAAAGACGGCGGGTACCTAAGAGCCAATTGGTCTATTTTTACAGCCAAAGAACAACTCACAAAAATATCAAGACAATACGACGTTAAGGTTACGTTTTTTGACGGTCGTGGAGGGCCTCCAGGTCGTGGAGGTGGAAACAATCACGCTTTTTATGCATCCTTAGGGAAGGATATAGAAGATAAAGAAATACAGCTTACGGTACAAGGACAAACCATCAGCTCAAACTATGGTACTGTTCCGACGGCGATGTACAACCTAGAAAGACTTTTTACGGCAGGGCTAGAAAATCACCTCTTTACTTCTAAAAGTGCTAAAGACCAGCTGTCTGATTCTGACAAGGCTCTTATGGAAGAACTTGCTGATGTGGCTTATGAAGCTTATTTAGGCCTTAAAAATCACCCTACCTTTGTACCTTATCTCGAAAAAATCACCCCTTTGCGTTTTTATGGACAAACAAAAATCGGAAGTCGTCCTGATAAAAGAGGTAGTGGCGGAGGCCTCAGATTTGAAGATTTGCGAGCCATTCCGTTTGTAGGTTCATGGGCACAAATGAAGCAAAATGTTCCGGGATTTTATGGATTTGGTTCAGCCCTAGAAAAGCTCAAGGCTGAGGGTAAAATGGAAACATTGCGTAAACTCTACAAGCGGTCGCTATTTGTGCGTACCCTTGTCGAAAATTCCATGCAATCATTGATGAAAGCCTATTATCCTGCTACGATGTACTTGAAAGAAAATTCAGAGTTTAGTACGCTCTGGACGATGATGTATGAAGAGTACGAGCGTAGTATTAAGCTCATGCTAGAGTTTTCGGGAGAGCAAGAATTAATGAATCAAAATCCTGTTACGAAAGATTCTATCAAAGTGCGGGAGCGAATCGTATTACCATTGATGACAATCCAACAATACGCTTTACAAAAGCTTCAAAGCGGAGAACTGTCGGCTTCAGATGCAGATATATATAGCAAGCTGGTGATACGAGCTATGTTTGGTATCATTAATGCCGCCCGAAATTCGGCCTAATACCTCACAAAAAAGGTAGAGGATTAGCCTCTACCTTTTTTGTTTAAAGAAAAATTACTGATTATTGTTGAGCCAATAAATAAAGTACAGCCATACGCACTGCTACGCCATTTTCTACTTGGTTGAGAATGATACTCTGACGAGAATCGGCGGCATCTGAAGTAAGTTCTACTCCACGATTGATAGGCCCCGGATGCATCAATACAATATCGTGGTCTATCTCATCTAGCATTTTTTTATTGATTCCAAAGTACAGCGAATACTCCCTTAGGCTTGGGAAGTATTTGACTTGGAGGCGTTCAAGCTGAATACGAAGTACATTTGCTACATCGCACCACTGAAGCGTTTCTTTTACGTTGTGGCTTACTTCTACGCCAAGAGAAGAGATATATTTCGGGATAAGGGTAGTGGGGCCACATACTCGGACTTGTGCACCTAATTTTTTCAAACAAAATATATTGGACAGCGCTACTCTGGAGTGTAAAATATCTCCAATGATAGCGATTTTTTTTCCAGCCAAATCCCCAATCTGCTCACGAATAGAAAAAGCATCTAAGAGAGCTTGAGTAGGGTGCTCGTGGGTACCATCACCAGCGTTGACGACATTGGCGGATATTCGTTGAGAAAGGTAATGAGGCGCTCCAGGGCTGCTATGGCGCATCACTATCATGTCTACTTTCATCGAAAGGATGTTGTTGACCGTGTCGAGTAGAGTTTCTCCCTTTTTGACAGAACTTCCCGAGGCCGAGAAATTGACAACGTCGGCAGAAAGTCTTTTTTCGGCTAATTCAAAAGACAAACGCGTTCGGGTCGAATTTTCAAAAAAAACGTTTGCGATAGTTACATCTCTTAATGAAGGGACTTTTTTTATCGGACGATTGATGACGTCTTTGAATTGAGTCGCGGTATCTAAAATACTGTAAATGTCTGATTCGGTGAGGTTTTTGATGCCCAAAAGGTGCCGTACAGAAAGTTGTGACATAGTCAGAAGCACAAAGAAAGTTTTGCAAAGGTACAAAACCCTGCAAGTTTGCGAAACAAACACTTAGAAAAACCTTTCAAGAGGGTTATTTGAGAATCTCAATAAGGTTGTCGCGGATGGTGTTATAAATAGTATCCGTGGGAAGGTCATTGGCATCGGTGCCAAAAGGATCTTCGATTTCTTCAGCCAGTACTTCAATACTTGCGAAGACATAGAAGATGATAGAGACAATAGGAATAGCCCAATATTTGAATTCAATCACGAATCCAATAGGCATGGTAAATACATACAAAAAAATGACTTTTTTTAGAAACAAACTGTAGGCGTAGGGGATAGGAGTACGCTTTATGCGTTCACAAGCTCCAATGTTATCTGTAAAGGAGCGAAGTTCTTCGTTAAGGATGAAAAGTTGGTCACCTGTAATCACTTTCTTTTGATAAAGCTGATGAATCTCTTCATAAATTGCCCCCATGATTTGATTAGGGACGTGTTTCTTTTGGTTAAAAAAATGGGAGTTATACTTTCCGATTTGTTCTAATTCGTCTGTATTTACGCCCGCCCGAAGATGTTCTTTGGATGCATAGACATAGTTACTGATTAAAATCCGAAAAATTTGCCGTGTATGATAATCTTCTTTAGGAAGAAAGGTGTCTAGTTTCAGAGATAAGTTTCGAGAGTTGTTCACAAAACTCCCCCAAATTTTTCGGCCTTCCCACCAACGCTCGTAGGCGGTATTGGTACGAAATACCAGTAACATTGATAATACAAACCCTACGAGTGAATGTACAACTGTGGTGTTTTTGAAAGAAGCGTGGAGTATGTCATTTTCTATATAAGCGACTACTCCAGTATAAGCAGCAACTCCAAGGATACCCGGCAATAAAAACATAAAGGTATCACTTCGGTGGAAGGCAAAGATAAGTTTCCACCAGTCTTTAGGATTATAAGTAATCATGGATTAAGCTTCGCCTATGGGACCGCCAAAATTTACAAATGGGAAATCAGGATCTTCTGCCTGTCTTATATCGCCGTGGTTGTCTTCAAATTTGCGAATATTATCTTTAAGAGCAATAAGTAAACGTTGAGCATGTTCAGGAGTTAAAATAACTCTCGCCTTTACTTTAGCTTTGGGTACACCGGGCATCAAACGAATAAAGTCCAGAATAAACTCCGTATTGGAATGGGCAATCATCACTAAGTTTGAATACACACCTTCGGCCATTTCTTCCGAGATTTCAACATTGATTTGTTGTTCGATTTCGTTTTTATTGTCTTGCATGGGATTCACTATAATTGGTATGTTGGCAAAATTAACTAAAAAAAGCACCTTCGTCATGAAAGTGCTTTTTGTTTATGAATAACTTTCGAAAAAGTAACTTAAAACTCGGCCGATTTGGGCGTACGAGGGAAAGGAATCACATCGCGAATGTTGGTCATGCCTGTTACAAACAAAATCAATCGCTCAAAACCAAGCCCAAAACCCGAATGTGGCGCTGTCCCAAATTTACGAGTTTCCAAAAACCACCACATTGATTCGGGTTCGATACCCACTTCGTGCATTCTCGTAACCAATTTGTCGTAGTTTTCTTCTCTTTGGGAGCCACCAATGATTTCGCCAATGCCTGGAAACAACACATCCATTGCTCGTACTGTAGGGCCAGGTTCTAGCTCATTAGGCTCATTTTGTTTCATATAAAACGACTTGATAGCCCGTGGATAGTTGGTCAAAATGATAGGTTTTTTGAAATGTTTTTCTACCAAAAAGCGCTCATGTTCTGATTGCAAATCGATTCCCCATTCTACCGGATATTGGAATTTCTTTTCTTTGTGAGGTTTTGATTTCAACAAAATGTCGATTGCTTCAGTATAAGTAATGCGCTCAAAAGAATTATCCATAACAAAACGCAGTTTTTCGAGCAAAGGCATCGAACGTTCGTTTTGTGGTTTTGATTTTTCTTCTTCTTCGAGGCGTTTTTGTAAAAAAATCAAATCTTCTTGGCAGTTTTCGACTGCATACCGAATCACATACTTTACGAAGTCTTCGGCCAGATTCATGTTGTCTTCTAGCTCAAAGAAGGCCATTTCGGGTTCAATCATCCAAAACTCCGCCAAGTGGCGGGTGGTATTGGAGTTTTCGGCACGGAAGGTCGGCCCAAAAGTATAGATTTTTGACAAAGCCATTGCACCCAATTCCCCCTCTAGTTGCCCCGAGACGGTAAGGTTGGTTTCGCGGCCAAAAAAGTCTTCTTTGAAGTCAATTTTTCCTTCTTCATTGCGGGGTAATTTTTCTAAATCAAGTGTCGTTACCCGAAACATTTCGCCTGCACCTTCGGCATCGGATGCGGTGATGATAGGCGTATGGAGATAATAGAAGCCGTTGTCGTTGTAATACTTATGCACTGCAAAAGCCAATGCATGACGAATACGCAATATCGCACTGAAAGTATTGGTACGTGGCCGTAAGTGAGCTATTTCTCGCAAAAACTCCAGAGAGTGCTTCTTAGGTTGAAGAGGATATACTTCAGGGTCAGCGGTGCCGTAGACAAAGACATCAGTGAGTTTGACTTCTACGGATTGCCCCGAACCTACCGATTCTACCAAATTGCCAGTCACTTTCACACAAGAACCGGTCGTAATCAATTTGAGGGTTTCTTCGTTGATTTGACCAGGCTCAGCTACTGCTTGGATATTATTGATGGTAGAACCGTCGTTGATAGCAATAAAAATAGCGTTTTTGCTTTCGCGCTTAGTGCGTACCCAGCCTTTTACCACCACTTCGCTGCCTACTTTGGCTTCGGCAAGAATCTGTTTAATCTGTATCGGACCCACGTTTGTAAATGATATAAAAATTAAAAAATCTTATGACTCCTACTTTAGTATTTGGTTGGAATTAAATCAGACAAAACCATCAAAAGTAGTAAGGGCTGCAAAATTAGGGTTTTAATACGGTTCGGCAAAGAGAGAAAGGTTTTGAAATCAGGCTTTTGGGTTTTCAAAATCTTATCTTACTTTTGATTAACCCTAATCGTTTATGAAAAATGTCTATTCGTGTACTTATAACTGACGATCATCAGATTGTTTTGGACAGCCTTTCTCTCTTGATTTCTACGATTCCGGAAATGGAAGTAATCGGAACACTCAATGATAGCCGCAAGGTTTTGGGTTTTTTGGATACCCACGAGACTGATATTTTAGTAACGGATTTGAGTATGCCGTATTTGTCGGGGGTAGCACTTACGCTCCAAGTGCGTCAAAAATTTCCTAATCTTAAAATCTTGATGCTCACCGTTTCGGAAGATGCCGACAATATCCGACAGGCGTTTCAAGCGGGAATTTCGGGCTATGTGATGAAAAAAGCAAACCGTGCTGAGCTAGAAAGGGCTCTCACTACGGTAGCAAGAGGTGAGAAGTATTTTAGTGAGGCAGTAATGAAAGAATTGCTAAGCCCGGCCTCTTTAGCTGCTACCTCTAATGAAGAAATTCCTAGTGAGCCTATTGCTGTTACGGCTCGCGAACTAGAGATTATAAGATTGATAGCCCAAGAACTCTCAACTTCAGAAATTGCGGAGCGGCTTTTTATCAGTGTAGGTACGGTCGAAACGCACCGCCACAACATCTTACGAAAATTGGGCGTAAAAAACGCCATAGGTATCATTAAATATGCCGTAAAAAACAAATTGGTTTAGACAGGTACTTCTATACTTATTTTGGTGCCCACCTTAGGTTTGGTATCTAGGGACCAAGTTCCTTTTAGCGATTCTACACGCGCACTTATATTGCGTAGGCCTACTCCCGTGGGATTGGTGTGGGTGGGCATTCCGATGCCGTCGTCGCTTACGGTAAGAAAAATCGACTGATTTTTTTCGGAAAGGCTTATCCATACTTTTTGGGCGTGGGCATGTTTCAAAACATTATTTACTAACTCTAAAATAATACTATAAAGCTGGTATTCGGTGGTGGGGCTAGGGCGAGCTAAAGCTTCATCCACAATGAGATGAAACGTGGTTTTGGTATTTAGATTAAGCTTTTCAATTAGTTTTTGTAAAGCCATTGCTAAGCCTTGAGTTTCGAGTTCGGGAGGAAGCAAATTGTGAGATATGAGGCGTACATCTGCATATACATCCTCAAGGGTTTGAAGAATTCCGGCATGAATTTTTTGGTCTGTTTCAGGATATTTGGAAGTATCAAGTGCTTCTAGTCGCCATCTAAGTGCCGCAATTTTGGTATTTAGGTTATCATGTAATTCAGAAGCGACGCGTTTGCGCTCAAGGGTTTGTCCTTTCAGTAGGGCTTCTTCTATTTCTTTGTTTTTGATACTTAGTTGTTTGTTGGTAGTTTTTAATTTATGATTTGACCAAAATACAAAGCCAGCCACAAAAAGGCCCAAAATCGAAAGCCCAATTAAAAAATTGCGCCATTGGGTGAGTTTTTCATTTTCTAAATCACTGATTCTAAGTTGTTGTTTTTCGGCTTCGTATTTTGCTTGCAGTTCGGCATAGGCTTTCTGGACTGAAAATCGCCCGAGGCTATCTTCGTGCATTTTGTGAAGCTCATAATATTTGAGGGCATTTTGGTAGTCGCCCATTCGTTTGTAAGTTTGATAAATGTAATTTTCGGCCCGTGATTGCATTTCTTTCCAGCCTGATCTACGAGCGTAGTCTAAGCTAGCTTTACGGTATTCGAGGGCTTTGGCGTAAGATTGTTTTTGATCGTATATATCAGCTAAATCGGCATAAGTAGCAAAAATGACAACCCGATTGTTGTAAGATTTGGCTAATGCCAATGCTTTGTCGCGATATTGGGTGGCAAGAGCTTCATTGCCGAGTTTCATATATACATTGGCCAAGCAATGAGGATTATCAGCTTTGAGGGTAGGGCTTGTGGTGTAGGGCATAAGCCGCTCTACTTGTTTGTAATAAAAAAGCGCTTTTTTATAATTTCTGACTCCGAATGAGTCATAGTAATTATAGTCTCCCAAGAAATCATAAATCCAACCGAGATTGTTTTTGTTGGTAGTAGCTTTGGCGTAGGGCAAAGCCTCATATAAAAGTTCTAGGCATTTGTTGGTGAGGCCATTGTTGTTTAAAACAAATGCCGCTAATACGTACGTGTACGCTAATTCGTAAGGGTCTCCTCCTGCTTTTTTAAGGGTTTGAATGGCTTGATTATAGTGTTGAAAAGCTTCTGTGTAGTTTCCTTTTATATCGTTGTATTTACCCAAAGCACGTTGATATAGCCCTATTCCCTTGGGCCACTCTACCGCTACTGTGAATCTTTTAAGAGAATCCAAAAACATCAGTTCACGTGAATCTCCTAGATTGATTGAGCGCTCCGTAAGAAGGCTCAAACTCAATACAATATTGGTATCCCGATGTAAAGAAGATTTTTGGGTGGATAAGTCATGAATATGGTGGATAAGGCTATCCAATAAGGGATTTTGTGCTTTTGAAAATCCCACATTTAGTAAAAAAACAATGAAAATGCATACGATTTTTTTCATGAAAAAGAAAAATCTAAATGGGAACTTCAATCGTTGCCTTGGTACCTACTTCTGGTTTGCTTTGGAAAGTTAACTTTCCCGAAAGAGTTGCTACTCTGTTGTTGAGATTTGTCATCCCAATGCCATCTGATTGGAGTTCATCGGTCATTCCTACGCCATTATCGCTTACAGATAAGCAAGCAGCGGTATCGGTTTGGCTATAGCTTATCCACACTTCTGTGGCTTGAGCATGCTTTATGACATTGTTGATGAGTTCAAGTGTAATGTTATAGAGTTGATGTTCTGTTTCGGAAGAAAGTCTATCAGAGGAAGGTTGTGCGATAAGATGAAAAGTAGTTTTTGTGTTGATATTGAGTTTTTCAACGAGTTTTCCAATGGCCGGAATCAGCCCTTGAGTTTCGAGCTCGGCAGGAAGCATATTGTGAGAAATAAGCCTTACATCAGCATAGACGTCATTGGCCATATCAAGAAGTCGATTATAAATTTTCTTGTTAAAATCATTGAGATTTTCTTCTTGCATAGCTTCCAAATGCCATCTTACAGCGGCTAGTTTGGTATTAAGATTGTCGTGCAGTTCAGACGCTACACGCTTTCGCTCGATTCGTTGTCCCTTAAAAAGTGCTTCTTCTATTTCTTTATTTTTAAGGTTTAGTTGCTGATTCTTGTTTTTAAGTTTTCGATTAGACCACATTACAAACCCCACCCCAAAAACTCCAATAAAAGAAAAGCCCAACAAGAAATTGCGGGTACGGGTTAACTGTTGATTTTCAAGTTCTTGTATACGTATTTTGTTGCCTTGTTGTTTTTTCTCAAATTCGTAAGTCATGGACGAAACCGTGATTTTTTGGAGGGCTTCGTTGTTGAGCAAGCTATCTGCTTGGGTTTTGTATTGTTTAAAATGGTGCAGTGATAGCTGAGGTTGTTTGAGAGCTTCATAAGCTTCTGCCAATTGGCGATGATATTCTGCTATTTCTCGTCGAAGAGGAGGGTCTGACTCAGAAGCCCATTCAATTCCTTCCTTGGCATATTGGATAACACGCTTGTACTGTTTTTTTGCCAAGAAAATCTTTCCAAAATTAATTTGATTAAGGTGGTCTAAAGATTCGTTGGAGTCGATTTGGCTTTTGTAGAGGCTATCGGCTGCATGGGTATATTTGAAGGCTTGGTCGTAGTTTCTCAAAAGAATATATACGCCTCCAATACGGCCGTAAGTACGAGATAGCCCCTGCGTAGCATTTGAAATGCGGTGAATTTGAGCAGCTTGTTCAAAAGTTTCTAAAGCTTTTTGGTATTGGCCCTGCTTTTCAAAAATTTCGCCTCTTTGGCTCAAAACGAAAGCTTTGACACGATTGTCTGAAAGTTTTTCAGCTATTATTTCAGCTTCTTTAAAACAAGCAAGTGCATTTTCATAGCGACCTATGGTGGAATAAAAACTACCTAAATTGGGAACTACTGAGCGAAGTGCCATGATATTGTTGGTTTCTTCTTGAAGCTTACGGGCTTTAAGCATCAGATCGATGCCTTCGGCGTGTTTGCCGCTAGTGACAAGCAAAGAGGCCATTTCAGCATATACATAACCTTGCCAAGCTTTGTCGTTGATTTCAGTAAAAATAGCTAATGCTTTTTGGAATAGAGGTTGGACTTCGGCCTGTTTTTCAAAAAAGCTGGTATAAATCTGAGCCCGCCGAAAGTAAACTTGACCTTCCAACGATTTGTCGGGAATTGCCTTGGCGCTTTCTAATGCTTTATCTAAATGATTGTAGGCAGTTTTTAAGTCAGAAAGGTATTCGTTTTCGATGCGTACAAGTAATAACCTTGCTTTAACTTCACCTTTCAAATCATGTATTTGTTGGGCTAAAGAGACAGATTGATTAGAGTATAGGCGAGATAGAGAGTCATTTCCTTGTAACCAGAAAGACTGCCCTATTTCATACAAAACGCTGACCTTACTTGTATCAGCCGGTAGTTTGCCTAAAAGTCGGAGCAAAGAGTCGGTTTTTTGGGCATATGCACAGATAGAAAGTCCCCAAAAACAAAAGAACCACTTTTTCATAAATAAGTGTCAAAGAGTACATAACTGCATGAAAATAAGTACAAAACTTGAAGAAAAACAAGCCAAAAAACCAAATATCTAGGTTTTCCTATAGCTAAAATACAGGTATATATAGATTGAGAATTGAAGGTTTTCAAGAGATTTTTGTATGGATGATTAAGTTCATAGTTTATAAAACCATACACCGTATGTATCCAAGAGCAATAGTAAATATTTGTGAAAAACGTTCTTTTGTTGGATATTTGGTAAGGTCTTGAAAATCATAGAAATGGAGCAAAAAAAACAGGGTATTTTAGAAAAGCCCCAAACGCTCATTTGGGCTTTAGGCATAGGGCATGGTTTTTCGGATGCTACCGCTGGCTATTTGATGGGTACTCTGGCTCAAGAAGTAGCTTTATCAGATGTAGCTTTGGCGGTAGTGATTTATAATATTTTAGCTTTTGGAGGACAGTTTCCCCTCGGCATATATCTCGACCGCCTTAAATACTATCGCAGTGCCGCTATTGTGGCTTTGGTGGGAATGATAATGGCGTGTATTTGTATGAGTTTTCAGATTTGGATCGGTACAGTTTTGGCGGGGGTGAGTTCGGCCATTTTTCATGTAGCAGGAGGAGGTATCACTTTGCGAAGTTTTCCGCAAAAAGCATCTTATATGGGTATTTTTTCAGCTTTTGGCGTATTTGGATTAGCGCTTGGAGGTTGGGCTGGCGCAACACAGATGCTATGGATACAGCTGCTTTTAGTAGTAGGTTTGGGAATGGTCGCGTTTTTGGCAGTAGTTATCAAACTGCCCGAAGCATTACCATCTGAAGGAGCTCCACCCAAAATTACCTTCCTAGATACCCATGATTATTTGATGATTTTGTTGATGGGTGCCATTGCAGCGCGGTCAGCGATATGGAATTACATACAACTTTTGTATAATCATCAATACGAGTGGTTGTTGTACATCGCATTGGCTGCGATGGTGGGTAAGCTTCTGGGAGGATGGCTCTCTGACCGTGTAGGGATGCGCCTGTATGCGTTGGTATCACTCGCAATGGCGATTGTGGTATTGTCGTGGGGGCATCGAAAATTGATATGGTTGATGATAGGAACAGGGCTTTTACAATCAATTACTCCAGTGAGTGTGATAGCATTACAACGTGCTTTTCCTCAATGGCCTGCCACTATGAGTGGAGCCGCATTTGGTTTGGCTATTGCATTAGGTGGAAGTGCCTCAGTTTTTTCTTTAGGAAAAAATCTGTTTTACCTACCTCAGCTTTTTATTTGGGGCATGGGAGTATGGCTTTTGTATTTCTATGCTTTCAAACTGCACAAAAAACTTTTTTCAATCTGAAAACATAACCAATCATGAAAAAGCTTTCCGTCTTTTTAGGATTAATGAGCCTAGCGCACTTAGCTTTGGCCGACGTAGTAGAACCTCCTACGGGCGCACCAGTTTCGGATTTATTGTTGGTGGTAGGAGTGGTAGCAATCGCGGCTTTGTTGTTTGTCCGCTATCGTCGAGCTAAGCACAAACAATAACAATGTGGCAAAATCTCTTAAAAACATGGTTGGTAGAATTACCAATCCTGTGGTTGTTTTTGCACAAAAAAGACAAATTCCTTTCGATTGTTGTCATAGGAGCTCTCATCAATGTTTCTACTTGGACTTTCCTTTCTTACTATTATTATCAGTTTGGTGGTAATATTTACCTCCTCGAGATATTGGTAGCTATGGTAGAAGCTGTGTGGATAAGAAAACTATGGCCTGTCTCTTGGCTCCAATCTCTTAAGGTAAGTTTTTTGGCAAATACCTTGAGTTTTGGACTTGCTTGGTGGGGATTTATTTGAAATTCAGTCATCTACAGGAAAACCTATATATTCTAAAATGTAGGTTTTCCTATATCCTAAATGTAGGTGATTCTGGATTTACGGGTGTTGGGTTTTGACGGAACTTTGTATCGTTAAATCACAACGGTAAAACCCCCCTTACACTCATGGAACCCAACGCTTTGCAAACCGAGCACCTTAAAGCCAAATCTCATTCTACCGAAATACAAGATGAAGGTTTTTTCGCGGTGCTATTTGATATTACTAAAAAACACCCTTCGCTTTTTACGTGTTTCTTTCTGATTCCTTTTATTATTCTGCTTATATCACTGGGATTAAAGTGGTATTATATTTTTTATGATACTTCTCATTATCTGACCGACTTCCAAATGGAAGGCACCAAGTGGGCAGACCCTCAGACATATTTCAGTGCCGGAATCGATAAATATATCCGTGAGCTTGATATTGCGGGTCTTGTGGGAGGGATTGTTGGGATTTTTATCGGTTTGTTTTTGACCGTAACCACCGAAAAAATGAACCGCCAAAAAGAACGTCTTAACCAACAAGAAATGGACAACATCAAGACGCAGACGGGATTGCTGGTGCAAGCCACCAAATCTCTGAACGGAATCATGATGGAGGTGAGTGGTAAAGTCAACGAAAAAGTCCAACTCATGGAGGGTACAAAAGATGTATTGGAAGGTATCGACAAAGTAATAGACCTCTCTAAAGTCCAAGGAAATAGTTTGTTGGTACTTTCAAATACGGCCAAAATCGAGGCAATCTCTCCTTTTCGAATGGATTTAGTGGCCAAACACGCCGACCTCAAACCCCACGAGTTGCGTCATGCTACCCAATTTGACTATGGACGTAGGGCCGAGGCTCTTCAGAGAGATTGTACTGATGTAGAAAACAAACTCAAAGAAACAGCTATCTATCTCCAAAAAATAGGCAGCGGAGCGCGGGTGGAATTTGTGACGCTCAACGACCAAAACGAAGGCTCAAGCCATGCTTTTTTGAAATACTTGGGCAAAATATTCAATGAACACGTTTCCGTAGAAACCTATCGCAGTGGAAGCAATGCCCCCTTGGCCGTGAAAGAGTCGGTGCCTCATCACAATCGCTTTATGCTTGCGACCAACGGCCAAGAAGATACAGACGCACAAGCTGTATTGATACGGCAGCTTTACAATCAACATTCTCAGGCCATGCGCGAAATGCAAGATTTGGGCGTGAGGGTGACGAAAGTAAATAAAACCCTACCTATCCAATTGTTTATTAGTACTCCGCGAGAAAATACCCCCGGCATTCAGAAGAGTCTGTGTGTTTGTATTTTGGGAAGCGGCTCAAATTCTAGCGGTCGAGCTTCCAAACTAACGGCCTTTCTTACCGACGACCCTCACATTGTATCTTCTATGGTAGAGCTGTTTTATGATTATGAATCCGATGCTACGCTCAACACGAGAGAATTTATGCAGAAGCTATAAGATGAAGCATATCGTGAAAAAATAAATTGCCGTAAGCGATTTGGTCCACCATTTTATTTCTTCTTCTAAATTTTCATAAGAATGTCAACCCTGAGTCTTATTAAGAAACTGTGGCCTTTTGTCCAAAAATACCGTCAAAGTTTAGTAGGAGCTTTTGCACTTACTGCCTTGGGGGCGTTGCTGGCTCAAGTTACCCCTCTTGTGATGGAATATACCGTAAATACGGTTCAAAATATCTTAAATCAACAAAACCAAACTACCGAGCAAATCACTTGGATAGTAGGTGGCTTAGTGCTAGTATTGTTTGCCAAAGAAATCATCAACTTATTGGTGCAACTAGGTCAAAAGTTTTTGAGCGACAGGCTCCGATTTCGCTTGGCTGCTGATTTGCACAACTATACCATTAGGCGGATGGTATCTTATCATCTCTCTTTTTTTGCGCTTTCCCAAAATCAAATCGGCAAGCTTGAAAAACGTATCGATAAAGGTATCGAAAGCCTTACCAAAACTGTCAAAAACATCTTCGTCGATATTGTCCCGATGTTTGCCAACGCACTTTTGGCTTTGCTGTTGATGTACAAAAAAAACGTGTGGGTGGGAGTGTGTGCCACGATCATCATGCCTCTTTATGCGCTCATTAGCCGAGAACAATCAAAGCGTCAGAAGCAAGTAAGGCGTAATATTCAACAGTTTAGAGAAGAAAAAGCCAACACACTCTTTAGTTTGATTGAATCTATTTTTGTTGTAAAGTCTTTTGTAAGAGAAGATTATGAGTCTGATCGTCAGTGGTCTTTGACCCAACAGCTATCGGATAGTGAAGTAAAACACCACCGTACCAATTATCTCTTCGACGGCCTTAAAAGCATTGCAGAGCAGCTGGGAGTCGTGATGGTTTTTGTGGTAACAATCTATTTTGTATTGAACCAACAAATGACAATCGGAGCTATTTTGTTGCATCTGATGCTCTTCAATAATGTGTCGGCACCAGTGCGACACCTTCATCGTATTTATGATGAATACAGCGAAGCACTTACCTACGCCGAAGGTTTTTTTGATATGATAGAAAATAATAGCTATCTCGAAAATATTAGCGAAAAAGACCTCAAAACGCCTGATACTTTGAAGGGTATTTTTGAAATGAAAGATGTTGATTTTGTATATCCTAATGGTAAAAAAGCCCTCAAAAATGTGTCATTGCGTCTAGAACCAAACAAAACAACGGCTATCGTAGGGCTGTCGGGGGCTGGAAAAAGTTCCGCTATGAATCTCTTGGCAGGATTTTATTCGCCATCTATAGGTGAAATTTTGCTTGATAATCAATCTCTTCACCAATACAATCCCCAATGGATACGTAAAAACGTGGGGCTTGTGATGCAAAAAAACCACATCTTTTCGGGCACCGTCGAGGAAAACATTCGCTACGGCAATTTAGAAGCTTCTTTCGAAGAAATAGTGGAAGCAGCTAAAAAAGCCAGTCTCCATGACCAAATCCTCCAAATGCCCAAAGAGTATCAAACGGAAGCCAGAGCGCTTTCGGGAGGCCAACAACAGCGGATTGCGATTGCTCGCCTTTTTCTCAAAAACCCTCCCATTATTTTTCTGGACGAACCCACCGCTAGTCTGGATGCTATCACTACCGAACAAATCAAAGACAGCATAGACGCCATCAAAAAAGACCGTACCGTACTTATTATTTCTCATAACATCAGCCAAATCATGGACGCTGATAAAATATACGTCATGCAAGAAGGGGAAGTGATAGGAAGTGGTACCCACGAAACGCTCTATGCCGCGGGTGGTCTATACCGTGAAATCATTGATTCTAATGCCCGTACCCTCAATATTGGGCGTTTGGCAGCTACGGTGCTGGGTTAAGTATAGGTTTTCCTGTATATCCAAAATACAGGTTTCCCCTTATCTAAAATGTAGGTGTTTCTGGATTTACTGATGAGGCTTTTTAGCGGAACTTTGTATCATCCAAAAACAAAATAATTCGCTGAAAATGAGCTTCAAATCTCAGTAGCATTCCTAAAGAATCAATCATTGAAAAATCTACAAAAACATTAAAAAAATGAGCACTCCAGTAAAACAATTTGTAATTCGTCATTTGGCCGGAGCCAAAGCCAACCAAGTCGAAGAGTTTGATTTCAGCAGTCATAATGAACTTACCTTTGGCCGCTCTTCCAACAGCGATATTCAGTTTGACCCCGAAATAGATACTGTAGTAAGCCGCGAACATGGCAAAATTGTAAAAGAAGGACCTCTCGCGTTTTCGTTGATAGACAACAATAGCCGCAACGGGATTTTTGTCAACAAAACCCGCGTCAAAGGAAGCACTACTATCAATCCAGGTGATGAAATCCAATTAGGAAATAATGGCCCTATTTTTGTGTTTGATATCGACCCTCGCCCTGCCGAATTGATGCCTGCTACTCGATTGGTAGAAGTTGTAAAACCTACCAGCGAATTTGTACCCCTTGAAGTATCGGAAACAGCGCCTGCTAAAACGGGCATTGGAAAACAAACTTTTGAGCGAGTAATCAACAGTGAACGTACAAAATCGCGTCGTACCCTTACGGCCAGTATAGTAGCGGTATTGGTGATATTTTCGTCTTTGGGATTTGTGTTTTGGAAAAAAAATAAGGAAGATAATACCCAGCTAAACAGCGAATACACCGAAGCCCTCAAAAAACAACAAGAAGAATCAAAAATTCAGATGGACTTGTTGAAAGAAAAACTAGAACAAGGCAAAACCATTTCGACCGCTTCTATTGCCGCCGCTAATACCGACAAAGTTGTCAAGATTTTTATTTCGTGGGAATTATACGAAGTACAAGAAAATGAAGAACTCTACCATGAGTATCGCCCAGATGCCCAAGGAATGTTTAGACCTTTGTTTGTACAAACCCAAAATGGCGTAGAACCTTATCTTGTTACCAAAAAAAGATCGCTTGCGGGCTTGCCAGTAGGTTCGACGGGTACAGGTAGCGGTTTTGTGGTAAGTTCTGATGGTCAGATTCTCACCAATCGCCACGTAGGAGCAGCCTGGAAAACAAGATACTCAGGCTTTGCTTGGAACAATTTCCCGGGTTTTATGGTACAAGGTCTTGATAAAAATGGGCAACCTGTTTTGGCGAAAGAGCCTACCGTAGGTGCCGAGCAAATATTTGGATGGGTACCTTCAGAAGCCACCATGGTCAATGGTCGTGCTGCACAAGTAGAAGGCCGAAACAAATACCTAAAAGTAGTATTTGCCAATACATCTCAGCCTTACGAAGCTCGTTTGATTACTCCTTCGCAAAGCCACGATGTAGCGCTTATCAAAGTAGATGTCAACGACTTGGCACCAGTTTCTTTAAAAGATAACTACGGAAGTGTGAAGTCAGGTGAGGAAATTATAGTGATGGGCTACCCTGGTGGTGCACCTCAGCAGAGAGTCGTACGTAAGTCAAATGACCCCTTTAAGCCTAATCCTGAGGTATTTGAAGTAGCTTCTCCTGTCACTTCTCCGGGGCATATTCAACAAGTAGTGGAGAGTTCGTCAGATTTTTCAACCAAACAATCGGGTTTTGGCGATAGCTATCAGCTTGATTTGAATGCCACAGGAGGTGGCAATAGTGGCGGACCTATGTTTGATGATAAAGGAAATGTGATTGGAATCTATTATGCGGGTGGGGGAGATGCTCGTCAGGGAATTATCTCTTTTGCGATTCCGATTAAGTATGGCATGGAACTTCTCAAAAAACCTAAAAGCGAATAATTAAGTGCCTCACTTATCGCAGGTAAATGCAGTACAATAGAAAATCTTTATTGATAGTGCGCCAGGTAATTACTCATGACTTGGGTTTAAGAAAGAAAGCGTTAGCGATTAAAGTTTCATCAAATGCAATTAGGTCAAAATATTAAAGGGTACATACTGACGCAATGGCTAGGTTCGGGAGGAATGGGTGAAGTGTATCAAGCACAGCACCAAACCTCCCGCCGCTTGGCAGCCGTAAAAGTTTTGTATAGAACCGACCAAGCGGCAAGGTTCAAAAATGAAGCGTATATCCAAGCTTCTGTGCAACATCCCCACATTGCGGCTCTTTATGAATACACCATCGAAAACGGGACTCCTTGCATCATTATGGAATATGTAGAAGGAATCACGCTTGAAAAACTCATCAAGCGACAAGGGCGGTTACCAGAAAGCTTTGTGTGGAAGATTATGGAGCAGATTGTGTTGGCGGTGGTACATCTGCATGAAAAAAACATTATCCATCGTGATTTGAAACCTGGCAATGTCAAAGTAAATCGGGAGAGTGTTGCCAAATTATTGGATTTTGGGATTGCAAAATCTGCCTATACTCCTAAGCTTACCCAAGAAGGCTATATCGTGGGTACGTCACATTATATGGCTCCCGAGCAGTTTCAAAACAAAGTAGGTATCGAATCGGACTGTTGGGCATTGGGGGTATTGTTTTATGAAATGCTAACGGGGTATTTGCCTTTTGATGGAAGAAGCGAGACAGAGGTACGGCTCAAAATAGAAAAAGGAAATTATACTGCTCCCGATTTATTGGTACCAGAGGTGTCAAAAAGAAGTAAACGTCTCATTCAAAGATTGTTAAAGGCCAATGCCTCTTCTCGAATGAATGCCAATGAGCTATTAACCGCCTTGCAAAATCCCGACAATAATTCCCTATTTTCAATTACAGAATGGGTAAATAATATCACTGATTTTGTGGATAAAATGCCGGTAAAACGGTGGTTAAGAGTTAACAATGATTAATGTATTATCTCGAACTCTTACGAGTATGTTTTGGAAAAAATGGCTATCTGACAAATCAACTGACGCGCCTGTGTCAGATTCACACAGCGACCTACGAGCCGTGGTAGTGTCGGATGTAGGGTGTGTTCGTACAAACAATGAAGATGCAGCTCGGTTTATTCGCCCTGCTGACTTAGGAATTCGGGCCAATAAAGGTTTTTTGGCTATCGTAGCTGATGGCATGGGAGGCCACGCCGCTGGTGAAATAGCTTCTCAACTAGCAGTAGAGACCATCGCCAAAACATATTACTCGCGCGAAGAATCGGTAGAAGAAAGTTTGTTTTTGGCTTTCACCAAGGCAAATCGCTCTATTTGGCAAGCCGCTAGTCGTAATTCACAACAACGGGGAATGGGGACTACCTGTACGGCATTAGTAGTATGTGATCAGCACTTGTACATGGCGCATGTAGGTGATAGCAGGCTATATATTCTTAAAAATGGGCAGATTATACAGCTCTCAACGGATCATACTTACGTCCAAATGCTGGTAAGTCAGGGGGTGATTACACCACTAGAAGCCGAAAAGCACCCCGAACGCAATGTTCTTACGCGGGCCATGGGAACTCACAACAAAGTGGAGATAGATGTAGAAACTCTTACTTATAAATTGGAAAATGATGACCGAGTTTTGCTGTGTACCGATGGTTTATACGATTATTTGAGCAACGACGAAATCGCTCAGTTGATGCTCATTCCCGCCTTAAACGAGTCTGCTCAACAATTGGTAGAATCTGCTAAACAAAGAGGAGGCCACGACAATATCACAGTGCTGCTACTAGAGCGCGTTTCCAACGCAGTTTTTCAATCTCCTCGTCCAACCGAAGAAATAAAATAGCAGTAACTGCTAAGCAGCTTTATGCACTAAGCTTTAAGCAGTAGGGAGACTCGTTGAGTAAGCAAAACAGCTTAGGGCTTACCGCCTAACGCGTATTGCAATACATACTAACGCGTATTGCTAAGTAATTACAAAAAACATTAACCTTAACTAAGATGATTGGCCGTACCCTTCATAATTATCATATCGAAGAGCTGCTGGGCGAAGGCGGTATGGGAACGGTGTATCGGGCCACTGATACATTTTTGCGTCGCCCAGTTGCGATAAAAATGCTACACCCACATTTATTGCGTGATACCAATTTTATGGACCGTTTTCGCAATGAAGCGGTGCTTTCGGCGCAGTTGAATCATCCCAATGTAGCTACTTTATACAATTTTCTACAAATCCGCACCGACAATCTAATGATAATGGAACTTGTGGATGGAATGACATTGGAGCGTTTGGTAGCAAAAAAAGGAAAGTTACCTCTAGAAACCGCCGTAAAAATAGTAATTCAAGCTCTTGATGGCCTCCAACATGCTCATTATAAGGGGATTTTGCATCGAGATATTAAGCCGGCCAACCTTATGCTTACGCATGAAGGAACCGTCAAATTAATGGATTTTGGGATTGCTCGCATGGTAGGAAGTCAGCGCCTCACTCGGGCCGATAGGGTAGTGGGGACACTTGAGTACATGGCTCCAGAATTGCTCAATGGGGTAGAGCCTTCTATTCAGTCTGACTTGTATGCCATTGGGATATTACTGTATGAGTTGTTGTCGGGCAAGTTGCCTTTCGAACCTGTTACTGACAACACCCTTATCAATCAAATTCTGCATAAAAAGCCAATTTCTTTAAGAAGCAGAATCAATGATTTACCAAAATCCATCGAAGATATTTTAGAAAAACTATTGCACAAAAAACCCGAAAAGCGATTTGGAAAAGCATGGGAACTTCGCCAAGCACTTGCTACCATAGTAGCTCCTGGCCCTATCTCAGCAGATATATTTGAAACGAATCCCCAGCCTATAGTGCCCTTGACTCGCTTGGCTACGGTTAAGTCAGACAAACCCCAGATCAATCCGACTAGGCTTGCAAGCAGTCCTGTTTCTAAATCATCATCCCAAACCAAAATCCAAGAGCTACAGGCCAACCTTCTGAGTTTTGAAGGACTTATATTGGTAGGAGCTATCATTATAGCGGCCATAATAATTGGTTTTTGGGTGTTTGATGGGCCTGCTCCATCCTCTAAAGACATTGCCCTTGAGGTAGTGGATTCATTACCCAAAGTGCAAACATCTGATAATAAGACAATACCAGACAAATCAAAATCAGACCTAAATGAGGCGGTAACGGTATTTCCAGTGGACAAAAAAGAAGTAACATTGCCTATACAAACACCCACTGAACCAGAAGAAAAAAAGCCTCCGAAAACAACCAAAAAGAAATTACCAGTCGAAGAAGCACCTAAAGAGAAAAACCCTGTACAAGTAGAGGAGCCTCCTAAACCTATCGCAAAAGAAGAAAAGCCTAAGGAAGAGAAACCAAAAGAAGAAGCTCCTCCCAAACATACCCGTGTGGCTCATGTAGAACTAAACGGCGAATCATTTTCGGTCGAGTTTGCCCAAACAGTATCTTCCGAAGCCTCCTCGGGAGATGTGGTCTGGTTACGTACAATATCTGCCGTGAATGCAGAGGGGGTGGTCGTGATTCCGGTAGGAGCCAAAGTGAGGGCAAAAGTCATCACAGCTCGTTCTTCTACAAATTCACAGAAGGCACTTTTAGCCCTTCGTTTTGATGCTGTCGAAGCCGTTAATAATCAATGGGTACCCATCCGATTTCCCGAATATAGTGATAAGTCAAGTGAGCAGGTGATTTTTCAGCAAGGGCGAAGAGTTAACAATCTTCGTACCACCCGTACCAAGCTTACAATTCCATACTAAACATCCAAAATCATGTTCAAAAAAACGATTTTATTTCTACTTTTTAGTGGTGTTTCTACCAATCTTTTTGCCCAAGATATACGCTCAAATACAGAAGGTTTTAACCTAAGCCTCCAAGGAAGCTTTGTGCGATGGTCTTCTACGTTTTTTGATCAATTGGATGAGTCCGACCCCAACGGCATTGGCGGGACTGTCAGACTAGGTTATGGATTTAACCAACGATTTGAAGGGTTTGCTCAATACGAACGCCAAACCTTAAAACTAAAATCGGACTGGGATGTAAATCTCATGTCAACATTTGCGGCAGGAATTAGGGCCAATTTTGGCGGAACCTTACAAGCTGCTCGCCCTTTTGTTGAAGTAGGATATGCTTTACAAAATTCAAAAATAAGCCCTGTTTATTTGAATGGTATATTGTATGAGTTTAAGTTGAGCGGGCCTAGTGTATGGTTAGGAGGGGGCATTAATTATTTTATTACGCCCCAATTATCCCTTAATATAAGAGCTGCTGGTACAATTGGGAAGTATAACAGCTTCTTAGCCAGCGGACAAGGTTTTGAAGACCGTCCTGATGTGCGTACTTTTAGAGCGGCTATAGGTATCTGTTACTTTTTTAATTAAAATAATGTGACTTTAGTTTTTATATACCGTCTTAATAAAGAATCTACAAAAGTTAGTAGGTTCCGTTACCCTACTTTACTAGTTCCTGTACCGTCAGGTAGATCCCTCATCTGGCGGTACATTTGCATAAACTGTCGCACTTTACCCTATCTTTTACTTTTATCCCCACTACTAAAAAGACGGTATAACTGTTGATTAATTAGCTTTTTTATAAATAAGATTTTGTTAACTGTCAAAGCGACTGCAAAATGGCTAATTACACATTGAAAATCAACAATAAAAGCTACCGCGTAGAGGTCGAAGAAGATACGCCGCTCTTATGGGTACTCCGCGACCATCTGGGGTTGGTAGGTACTAAATATGGCTGTGGTATTGCGCAGTGTGGTGCCTGTACTATTCACTTAAATGGTACAGCTGTGCGTTCTTGTGTATTGCCAGTCTCTGCAATTGGGAAGCAAAAAATAACTACCATCGAAGGTTTGTCGGCCAATGGTGAGCATCCCGTTCAACAAGCTTGGTCAGAAATTGATGTACCCCAATGTGGGTATTGTCAAGCGGGTCAAATAATGACGGCTTCAGCTTTTCTCAATAAAAATCCCAAGCCTACGGCTGCCCAAATTACTGAAGCAATGAATGGAAATATTTGTCGTTGCGGTACCTATCACCGTATTCATGAAGCTGTTGCATTGGCTGCCTCAAAACTCAAATAATCACACATCATGATTCTAAAATCAAGCAGAAGGGAATTTATAAGAGCTTCGACTATGGTAGGTGGAGGTTTTTTACTGAGTTTTCGATGGTTCGAATCATCTGCTTCTCCAGTCCAAACGATAGCAGAAGAGGTTAATTTTAATAGCTATCTTTCTATTGCACCCAACGATGTCATTACCATTTTTGCGCCTAATCCCGAAGTAGGGCAGAATATCAAAACAGCTTTTCCCATGATTGTGGCCGAAGAATTGGATGCTGATTGGACCAAAGTAAAAATAGTACAGGCACATCTTGACACCAAAAAATTTGAACGTCAGGCCACGGCGGGGAGTGGAGCCATGCAGCATTCGTGGGATCGGCTGCGAAAAGCAGGTGCTACTGCTCGAATGATGTTGGTGGAAGCGGCTGCTAAAAGGTGGAATGTTTCGGCCGCTGCATTGACTACCGATAACGGTTTTGTATGGCATACTGAAAGTGGCCGCAAACTAAGCTATGGGAGTTTAGCGACAGATGCAGCCACCATGAAAGTGCCGGAGGGAGTAAAATTAAAGGTAAAAAAAGACTATAAACTCATTGGAAAACCCATCCACAATACTGATAACGCAGAAATGATTACGGGTAAGCCGTTGTATGGCATGGATACCTATCGCGAAGGAATGTTGATTGCCATGATTGAACGTCCACCGTTTGGAACCAAAATAAAATTTGCGGAAACTGCCGCTGCCAAGGCTATGCCGGGTATTGTGGAGGTGATTACGTTCAAAAACAAAGTAGCAGTACTCGGTAAATCGACTTGGCAGGTAACCAAAGCCCGTAAATTGTTGAAAGTAGAATATGAGCCCGACGGCGCGGTAGAAAGTACAACGGAGCATAATACGTTGATGAAACAACTGTTGGACAAAGCAGATGTAAAACCATCGCGCAAAGACGGAGATGTAGAGGCGGTATTTAAAACAGCCGCTCAAGTAATTACGCGCGAATACCAAGCGCCCTTTTTATCTCATGCTTGCATGGAGCCGATGAACTTCTTTGCGCACGTACGGCCCGATGGGGTTGAATTGATTGGGCCAGCTCAGTTGCCTGAAGATACCCGAAAAAACGTGGCGAAATTGTTAGGGATAGATATTGAAAAAATAACGCTCCAAATGACGCGCATGGGCGGCGGCTTTGGAAGACGACAACGCTCTGATTATTCGATGGAAGCGGCCGAGCTGTCAAGTATGGTGAAAGCCCCGGTCAAAGTGATCTGGACTCGTGAAGACGATATGCAGGGTGGCCAGTATCGACCAGCGATGCGCTATCGTTTTCAGGCGGCATTGGATGAAGAAGGTAATTGGATTGGGTATAGAATGCGTGGAGTAGGTATCAATTCAGGCAATAGTACGCGTCCTGACCATTTTCCAGCGGGAGCCGTGGCCAATTTTCTGGTTGATTCCATTGACCATAAATCTCCTGTAACGACTGCTCCGTGGCGAGCCCCTTCCGAAAATTTTTTGGGATTTGCCGAACAGTCTTTTTTTGATGAGATAGCTGCTGCCGCTCATCGAGATCCAATCGAATATCGACTTGCTTATCTTGAAAAAGCACAAAAAACGCCCGTAGGAGCGGTAAAATATGATATTGAGCGAATGAAAGGCGTAATCAAATTAGTGGCAGAAAAGTCGAATTGGGGTAAAAACAAAGAATTATACCAAGGATTTAGCGCCTATTTTTCGCATGGTTCTTATATTGCGCAGGTGGCCGAAATAGAGATGAAAAATGGTAGTTTGGTGCTGCGGAAAATGTATGCGGCAGTAGATTGTGGCGTAGTCGTCAACCTAAGCGGAGCGTATCAGCAGGTAAAGGGCGGCATTATCGATGGCTTAGGACATGCACTATATGGAGAAGTAACGCTCCAAGATGGCATACCGCTCCAAAAGAATTTTGATACCTATCGACTGATTAGGATGAAAGAAGTGCCAGACGTAGAAGTTTATTTTGTAGATAGTGACATCAACCCAACAGGCTTAGGTGAACCCGCTTTACCGCCAGCCGCAGCTGCACTGGCGAATGCCTTTTTTAAAGCCACCGGAAAACGCCTCTATCATCAACCTTTTTCGAAAGAAGAAGCCATGAAAGAACTGACCTTAAATCAAAGTAGTTAGGAACTATGACATGAAAAAGTCTTGTCAATGTATTACTTTAAAACCCGTTGTTGTATGATTGGCAAAGCTTTTTCGGCCCATAGGCGATACATTTTTCCCGAAAAATGAAGCTCATCTTGAGCGATAAGCGATAAGTCATCTTTGGCGATTCGGGAAAGAGGCGTAATATCAATAAAGACAATACTAAGTTTAGCACATTCTTCTTTGGCTATTGCGTTGAAGGCGTCAATTTCGGCTGCAATTTGGGCCTGATTGCTTCCTTTGGCAAAAGGCGTAACTCCCCAATCGGGAATAGAAAGTACAAAAACCCGCTGAATATTTCCACCTGCATATCCAATTGCTTGTTGGAGAAGTTCGTGAAATTCGGTACGGTATCGCTCCATACTTTGTCCACGGTATTGATTGTTGACTCCAATCAAAAGCGAGACCATGTTATAAGGGCCTTTAGGATTTCGATCTTTGATTCCTTCCAAGAGCTCGGCGGTAGTCCAACCAGTACGAGCGATGATTTCAGGAGAATTGATGTTAAGATTATTTTTTCTCAACAAATCCGTCAAAATCTCACTCCACCTATCCTCAGGAGCTACACTCTCCCCAATGGTGTAAGAATCGCCTAGTGCTAAGTACCGATAAGCGCTTGGCTGGTTGATGATTTCAGGTTCCATATAATTAGACTGATTGGTAGAACAAGCCGTAATTAGCAGCAAAATACTCCAAAGCCAATTCATAATTTTTGTTTTTCAAAGTACATATTTATATATTTGTTTCTAACCACTTTTGTTTTGTCATGTCACTTCTTTCGGCCGACGACCTTATTTATGGGTACATGAACGGTATATTTCCAATGGCAGATGCCGACGGTACATTGTACTGGTATTCACCAGATCCAAGAGCAATCATCCCTATTTATACGTACAAATCCCCTAAATCGCTTCGTCCTGTTCTCAATAAATCTGTTTTTGAGATTAGAATCAATGCTGACTTTAACGGGGTGATGAGGGGATGTGCGGCACCACGTCAAGGAGATGATAATACATGGATTTCGGACGAAATTATCAAAGCCTATACTGACTTACACCACTTGGGGTTTGCACACAGTGTTGAGACGTATATTGACAATCGTTTGGTTGGGGGGCTTTATGGAGTGGCCATTGGTGCGGTATTTTTTGGTGAATCTATGTTTCATACTGTAAGCAATGCCTCTAAAGTTGCGTTTCATTATTTAATAGAGATTCTTAAACAACAAAAATTTGATTTACTAGATACTCAATTCATCAATGATAATGTACGTAGGTTTGGGGCCATTGAGATTCCTAAGTCTGATTATATTCAACAACTAAAGCGAGCCATATCGAAAAAAGCTCGTTTTACCGAAGCTTCGATAGAGCACCTTTTTATGCATCAGTGACGGTCATCTAAGTAATTTGATTCATCCTTTTTTTGTGAGGATTAGGACACCAAAAATGTCCCTTCAGCTTTAATGCTTGGTTTTGATATATTTTATAGCAAAATTTACTAAAAATAAACCAAGCTATTTAATTTATGGCAGCTATCTCCTTAAATGTCAACGGAAAAAATTATAACCTTGACGTTGAACCTCAGATGCCACTTTTGTGGGCGATTCGTGATATTATTGGGCTCAAAGGCACAAAGTTTGGCTGTGGCATAGCACAGTGTGGCGCTTGTACCGTACACATGGACGGAAAGCCTACGCGTTCTTGTGTTTTACCGGTACAAGCAGTAACAGGAAAAAAAATAACGACTATCGAGGGAATTGGTACAGAAGAAAATTTACATCCTGTACAACAAGCATGGATTGATGAGCAAGTACCTCAGTGTGGCTACTGTCAGTCAGGGCAGATTATGGCCGCTACGGCGCTTTTAAAAGAAAAGCCTAATCCTACCAATGCTGACATCGACGCTGCGATGCGTGGACATCTTTGTCGATGTGGTACTTACGACCGTATTCGGAAGGCTATCAAACAAGCCTCGAAGGTCGCTCCCAAAAATGAAGCATCTGGAGGAAAGTAATCAAGAACATCTAAACTTTAAAACTAAAGACATGAGTAATCGCAGAGATTTTATAAAAACCTTGGGTCTGTCGTCGGCGGGTTTGATGTTAGGGTTATCAGCTACCCCAAGGCCCTCGGTTGTCAAGATGACTACCCACGGTGGCCCCTCAGCCTTGGCGCTCGAAATCAACCCGTTTATTGTGATAGAACCTACAGGGAAAATTATCCTCATCAATCCTCGCCCTGATATGGGGCAAGGCTCTACCCAAGCGGTTCCGTCGCTTTTGGCTGAGGAGCTAGATGTAAGATTAGATCAGGTAACGATTTGGCAATCAGACGGCAAAAATAAATATGGAGACCAAACTTCGGGGGGTAGTAGCAGTGTAAGAGCATTGTGGAATCCTATTCGCAAAGCAGGAGCCGCCGCCCGCGAAATGCTCGTTAAAGCCGCCGCTCAGCGTTGGAAAGTATCCGAAACAGAATGCTATGCCAAAGAAGGAAAAATATACCACAAGCCTACTGGCAAAACACTTTCTTACGGAGAAGTAGCCGATGATGCTTCCAAACTAGAAGTTCCCAAAAATCCAACACTTAAAGAAGCTAAAGATTTTAAAATCATTGGAAAATATGCTCCTAGGCTTGATGTACCAGCCCGTGTGACGGGTAAGGCAGTATTTGGAATAGATGTAGAGGTGCCCGGAATGGTATATGCCGTGATGATTCATAACCCGCACATTCACGGAAAAGTGGTATCTATCGATGATAGTGAGGCTCTAAAAATAAAGGGTGTTCAAAAAGTATTGAAATGCGAACGTCCCATGCCTCACCGTACTGCCGAAGCAGTGGCTATCATTGCCGATAATTTCTGGGCGGCACTATCGGCCAAAAGAGCGGTAAAGGTGCAATGGGAAAATGGTGACATCCCCCAAACCATGACCACGGAAGTTTATTTTAAAAAATGTGCAGAAGCCGCAACCAAAGAAGGACTCAAAGCGGAGGAACATGGCGATTTTGGCGTAAAGTTTTCAGGAGCTTCTAAAAAAATAGAGGCAGTATATGAGACGCCCTTTTTGGCACATGCACCCATAGAACCTGAAAATGCCATCGCTCATATCAAAGAAGACGGCACCGCCGAAGTTTGGGCACCTATTCAAGGGCCTGATTGGGCTTTAAGGGATTTGGCAGGTTATCTCAAAATAAAACCCGAACAAATTAAAGTAAACGTAGCCTTACTAGGGGGCGCATTTGGAAGAAAAGCCTACCACGATTTTTTGTTGGAGGCTTGTTATCTTTCTCGGGAAGTCAAAAAGCCAGTAAAATTGGTGTGGACGCGTGAAGATGACATTACCCAAGGACCCTATCGCCCCGGAATGCTAGCGCGTATGCAAGGGGGAATAGATACGCAAGGCAATATTGTAGCGTATCATCATCATCCTATTGGTGAATCTATCCAAATGCAGGTCTTCAAAACACCTACTGATAAACCAGATGATTGGATTTGTGGAGAATTGAGCCAAAAAGAACAAAAATACAATATCCCTGCTTTTAAGGTGTCGTTTAGTCATGTACCTACCGACATCCCGATTGTATGGTGGCGCTCAGTATATGCTTCCAATTTTGGGTTTAGTCAAGAAGGATTTTTGGATGAGCTCATTCATGCCGCTGGTAAAGACCCCATCAAAGCTCGTCTCGAAATGTTGACAGATACGCGCTTTAAAACGGTACTCGAAACTTTACACGAAAAAGCCAAATGGTCTGAAAAACTTCCGGCGGGTCAAGGCAAAGGAATAGCCATATTTAAGTCTTTTGGAAGTATTAGTGCTTGTTGTATTACGGTTTCTAAACAAGCCAATGGCGTTAAGATAGATAAAGTGGTATCGGTAATAGATTGTGGGCATTATGTCAACCCTGATAATGTAAAAGCCCAGACCGAAGGCAACATTGTGATGGGGATTTCGGCGGCAGTCAAAAAAGGAATTACATTTTCAAATGGACAAGCCGAGCAAACCAATTTTCATCAGTATCAAATCATGCGATTCAATGAAATGCCAGTGGTGGAAATACACATTGTAGAAAGCGGAGCCGAACCGGGTGGAGTAGGTGAGCCAGGTTTGCCTCCTATTGCTCCTGCCCTGACCAATGCCATTTTTGCCGCTACTGGCAAACGAATCCGTAGGCTGCCTTTTGATCTAAATACATTGGCATAATTAAAATATTTTATCCCAAAAAGGCGGTCTAAAAAAGTAATTAGGCCGCCTTTTTTTATTGAATTATAAATAGTTGTAAAGATTTTATGTATCTTTGCGATACAGTATGCAAGCATACCAATAAGCCTATTGATAAAAACGAAAATAGATTAACGCCCCATGGCCCAGTACTATAGCCGTCGAAATATCAATTTCCTACTTTATGAAGTTTTCAAAGCTACCGAGCTAACCAAATACCCGTATTTTAATGCGCATGATCGGGAAACATTTGATATGACGCTTGATGCCGTAACCCAAATTGGAGACAATATCATGTTTCCTTATTTGAAAGAGCTAGATCGTAATCAGCCAGAACTTCGTAATGGAAAAGTAGCGGTGCATCCCAAAGTGGGAGAGTACATCAGAGCAATGGGTGAGGCAGGGTTGATAGGAGCTGGTTTTGATTTTGAAAACGGCGGGCAACAATTGCCTGAAACCGTTAATTCGCTTTTAGGATTTATCGTAATGGCGGCCAACAATGGTATGATGTACACGGGCCTCACTTCGGGCGCTGCTAGATTGATTGCTTCTTTTGGTTCAGAAGATTTAAAACAACTCTATGTTGAAAAAATGCTTGCCGGTCAGTGGCAAGGTACTATGGCTTTGACTGAGCCGCAAGCAGGAAGTTCATTGTCAGATATTACTACTACGGCTTTTCCCCAAGAAGATGGTACTTATCGTATCAAAGGCCAAAAAGTATTTATTTCGGCAGGAGACCATGACCAATGTCCTAATATCATTCATTTGATGTTGGCTCGGATAGAAGGTGCCCCCAAAGGAACTAAAGGCATTTCACTTTTTGTCGTGCCCAAATACCGGGAAGATGGCTCCGAAAATGATGTTACCTCTACAGGCATCTATCATAAACTCGGCCAACGGGGCGTTCCGGCCATGCACCTGACTATGGGTGACCGCGACGATTGCCACGGGTGGTTGGTAGGAGAGCCTCACAAGGGGCTTTCATACATGTTTCAGATGATGAACGAAGCGCGCATTGGAGTCGGAATGACAGGTGCGGCTATTGCGTCAGCAGCTTATGGGGCATCGTTACAATACGCTAAAGAACGTCCGCAAAGTCGCCGATTGAATGAAAAATCGGCCTTGGATACGCCTCAAATTCCCATTATTGAGCATCCTGACGTAAAACGGATGCTTTTGCTCCAAAAAGCCATCGTGGAAGGTTCGCTTTCTTTGTTGATTGAAACAGCACGTTGCTTTGACATTGCACACGCTTCCGACGACCCCGAAGAAAAAGAAAAATATCACTTGATGCTAGAGTTGCTTACTCCCGTAGCCAAAACATATCCTACTGAAATGGGATTGGTGGCGGTAAGTAATGGGCTTCAGGTGCTGGGAGGATATGGTTTTACGGAAGATTTTCCGCTCGAACAACTCTACCGTGATATTCGGATTACACCCATATATGAAGGTACCACAGGTATTCAATCGCAAGATTTGCTGGGCCGTAAAATGACCATGAAAGGCGGTAAACCAGCACAAATACTTTTTGGAGAAGTGAGCAAAACCATCTCAGAAGCGGAGGCTTTAGATGAAATGAATAAATATGCCCAGATACTTAAGGCAGAATTAGCGCGCTTGCAAGAAGTGACGATGAGCTTGATGCCTCATGCTATGCAGGGCGACATAGAACGATTTTTGATGGATGCTACTCTTTATATGGAGTTGTTTGGGATTATAACCGTAGCCTGGCAATGGCTGAAACAAGGAGTCGTAGCCAAACAGGCTATTTTAAACCAAAATCCAGAAGGAGAGGAGTTGGCATTTTATGAGGCAAAAATCCATACAATGAAGTTCTTCTTTCATTATGAAGTCCCCAAGACCCTAGGTCTTGCCAAACGCCTTAAAGAAAATGAAATATTAACAATTACTACCCAAAAAGAGTTAGCTCTTTAGAGGAAAAAGATTTTTCATCACAATTATATTTTACAACAACTGAAAACCGAAGCAACAGTCCTGACATTTGTCGGGATTTGTTGTTTATAAGGGGAGTGGATTTCAAAACTTCGTTTTGCGCCTAAATTAGGTCAAAATAGTAATCTTCCTCACGTAATTAAGATTTAGAGCTATGCTTTAGATGGTTGGTGAGAGTGATGACGATACATTGCCTTTGCTACATCTATTTCGGAGAAAACTCATATTTATTGCATGAGGTACATTTCAGGGATGACTGTTGCAGAAATGTAACCTCTGTTGTATATTGCCTTCATGGAACTATCAGAATATGCTATTGTCATGCTTAAGGATGTAATTATTGGTGACTCTGGAATTCATATACCATATTTAACTGGTCAGAAAATAACAGACTTATTTAACTCATTTTGCACAAAAAAGGAAATTTATCCTAAAGATTGGGATGATCCTGAAAATGGATTTAGATACAGCAGGAAGAAATATACCGAAAAGCGACTTCAAGAGTTAAACGGAACCTACCAACTTAGTAAATTAATAGAACAAATTGTTCAGCCAGTACACTTTATTCAGCATAAGGCAGAATATGATGCAAGTGTAGTTGATGCTATTAATGCAATCATTGTTCATGACGGGTATAAAGTTATTGAAATTGAAGGCACTTTTAAAGTTGTGGGTGATGTTGCACCTGATGAGTTGAAGATAAAAGTACACTTTGAAGATATACAGAATCAAATTCTTGAGCAGGTCAATGCAGCGAAATACATAATATGGGTAGCTGTTGCTTGGTTTACAGATAAGATATTAATGAAGGCTTTACATGAGAAGCAAAAGCAAGGTGTAAATGTACAAGTTGTAATTTTTGACGATGAGATTAATCAAAAGTATGGCATCCTTAAAGCAGACACAGTGAAGTATTTTAATGTACATAAAATTAAATATGATGATAGCACAAAAATGCATAACAAGTTCTGTGTCATAGATTTAAATACAGTTATTCATGGCACATATAATTGGACTGATAGAGCTAGATATAATGATGAAACTATGCAGATAACTGAGAGCCGAGAGTTAGCTCACACATTCGCTGATGAATTTATTAAATTAAAGCAGAAAGCCAAAAAATGATTAAATACATTGCTTATATCAGGGTAAGTACAAAAGGGCGGGAACGCAGTGGCTTATCTTTTGATGCTCAGAAAGCGATAATTGAGCATTATGCAGAAATTGATAAGGCAGAGATTGTAAAAGATTTCATAGAAACTGAAAGTGGTAAAGACATTGCAAACCGCCCCATCTTAAAATCTGCCATTGAATACGCACAAACTCATAAGATGGTTTTAGTAGTAACCAAGCTTGACCGCCTGAGCCGTGATGTAGAACATATCTTTAAAATTCAAAAGCAGTTAGGGGTTTATTTCAAAAGTTGCGATTTGCCAACCACTGATGCTTTAACACTTTCCATCTATGCAGGTATAGCACAACGTGAGAGGGAGCTGATTAGTATTCGTACCCGTCAGGCACTTCAAGCAAAGAAAAGGCAGGGGAGTAAGCTTGGCAATCTATCAAACCTCACCAAAGCAGGCCGTGAAGCGGCAACAGCTTCCCTATCTCAAAAGGCAAAAACCAATCAGAATAACCAAAGAGCCGCAGCTCTTATAAAAATTTGCCGTGAAAGAGGGATGAGCTTAAGCCGAATTGCAGAACATTTAAACAATAATGGTTTTACTACTTCCACAGGTAGAAAATTCCAAAAAACTACTATAAGTAGAATGATATAATTGAAAATAACAAAAGAAAAAGTTGGCCTGTCAGAATGTGCGGCCTGTCGCCCGTGGAATGGCCATGGGGAGTGTACGCTGAACTGTGTCAGGATTTTAGTTTTGCCTTTTCAGCCTCCGAGGTAATTTTCTCTGTCAGCTTGTAATCTATCGCCAAATTTAATGTACAATTGCGACATGGCCAACCCCCAA
>NZ_JARNTW010000027.1 GCF_029433105.1 Runella sp. MFBS21
GTCAGTAAAAAAGCCCACAAGGGCATTAAAGCAACTCTGTCTAATTGTGTCATGTCGGCCATGAGATATAACGCTCATTTTAAGGCTTATTATGAACGAAAACTCAAAGAAGGCAAAAACAAGTTTACTGTTTTCAATGCCATGAAGAACAAGTTAGTTAGGCTTATTTTTTCTTTAGCCAAGCAGGGTAAAAAATATGACGAAAATTATTCATACTCTCTTGTTTGAATCATAGAAATCCCGTGCGGAGCATATTGCTAAATAATTACTGGAAATAATAAACAAAAACAGCGCTAGACAGTGCAATAGAATCATGCAACTTTATTCATAAAATGGCTGATATTTTTAAATCACATTTAAAGAAATTTATCGAGATTGATGAAAATGAATTTAGAGAAATAATGGGCTTTGTGGAGATAATTAAAGTCAAAAAGAAACAAAACCTGCTGATAGAAGGGCAGCTCTGCAAATCTCACTTTTTTGTGCTAAAAGGATGTCTTCGAAAATTTTTTATCAATGAAAAAGGTACAGAACAAACCACCGAATTTGCCATCGAAACTTGGTGGCTTACCGACCATTTAGCGTTTGAAAAGCAATTGCCTTCCGAATTTTACATCCAAGCTGTAGAAAATTCGGAAGTATTGGTAATTCATCAACCTGATCAAGAAAAACTCCTAGAACAGTTTCCTAAACTCGAACGCTACTTTAGATTTGTGTACCAACGCGCCTTTGCCGCTTCGCAGATGCGTATCAAGTATTTATATTCTTTTTCCAAAGAAGAGTTCTATCATCAACTCGTGCGAAAGTATCCGGCCTTTGTGCAGCGGATTCCTCAGTACCTGATTGCTTCTTTTCTAGGTTTTACGCCCGAATATCTCAGCGAAATCAGGGCCAAAAAGCTTTCTTAAACTGGTTTAAGTTTTTTTCATTTCTTGGTCTCTACCTTTGTTGCATCATTAAACACCAAACAATATTGACCATGGAAAAGAGAATAAATATCCAGCACACAGAGCCACAAGCCTACAAAGCAATGCTGGGATTAGAAGGTTATTTAGCAACTATCCAACTCGCTAAAACTCATAAAGAACTTATCAAAATCCGAGCTTCTCAAATCAATGCTTGTGCTTTCTGTATTGATATGCACACCAAAGATGCCTTGAAGAATGGCGAAACACCCCAACGCATTTTTTTGCTCAATGCTTGGCGCGAAACCAGCCTATTTACGGAAGAAGAAAAAATCATTTTGGCCATGACCGAAGAAGTGACACTGATTCATCAAGGAGGTCTTTCAAACGAAACATACGCTAAAGCCAAGGCGTTTTTTGATGAAAAAATCATCGCCCAAATCCTGATGGTTATTGTGACAATCAATGCTTGGAACCGGATTGCGGTAAGTACTCATTTGGAAATAGCTTAATACGACTCCTTAAAACGCAAAGAGCATTTATTTTGAAGCAGGCTTGCCATTCTGAGCAAGCCTGCTTTTTTGTTTTCAACCCCTATGTAAAATTCTAACAATCACTATATTTGTTGTATTGAGCTATTTATAGCTACTGTGCTTCAAATTAGAGAATACGATATGAAAAAATCTTTACTTGTTTTAATAGCTTTTTTGATAAGCTATTTTTCTAGTGCCCAAAACTTCAGTTATGACAAAATCATTAAAAGCACTAGTACTTTGAATCCATCTGTGTCATCTCTCAACCAAAGCACTGGCTTTGTTGAGATAAATGGAGTTGACTCCAAAGCCCCTACTATTCCTTTCAAATTTGAATGGGGAGATGGTACCTCTTCCACCGGTTTTTTTCCAACAAGCCATACCTATGCCGACAAGACAAAGGACTATAGTTTAAAAGTCACTGCCACTTACAGCGATGGCAGTACTGATTTTGTCCTATTAAATGTTATATTCACATCGTCTATCTCGGTTACTCGTAATATCCAACTGCCCTCATCCCTTGCCGTAGAAATCCCGACCTCTGTTAATTTACAGAGTACTCGTCTTCCAAGTTATGGGATACCCAATATTTTATCCCCTTTCAAAGACGCTGATTTTAGTGGTACACCTAGGAATGTTATTCAGTATCTCATGGAAGTAAGTGCCGCCATTCAATACGATTTTGTCAATCAAGATGTACTAAAGATTAATAATCAATACAAGCAAGCTATCCTACTTGACCCTACCAAAAACGGCGGAGGGTATTCGCTTTGGTTTTCGGAACCAGTAGGCCTCATTATGGGTACCTTCAATAGTGAAATACCTTATTCATCTCTTTTTCATGAAATGGGGCACAATTTCACTTTAAATACCCCATCCTCTTATATTTCAGGCGGGAAGATTGATGGTCTGGCCAATGCTATCTTTTCAGAATCATTAGCACAGATGTTTCAGCATGCTACTGGCTACGAAATATTAAACAACGCTTCCTATTTTGGCATCACTCCTTTGGTAGCAGAAGCCATAAAAAAAGACGTTAATGGTTCCTTTTCATTCGCCAAAAGTCAATATCAAAAATATGTAGACGAGGGCAAAAAATATTCTTCTTGGAATGATCCTTCTACTCCGTCTGATGAAACATTTGGAACTTTTATGACCCTTGGTTATAAATTCTTGGAATATGGCAACACGCTCAAAACAGGTTATCGTATTCCTACTCAAAGGCTTATGAAATTTATTCAAAATGTATTTGACGCCGATACTAGAAATAAATTTGCCCAAAATACCAACTCCGACATTGCTAGTAAATTTAGAGCTACCCTAATGGTAGCCGCTATTTCTGCCGCATATGGGAAAGATTTTAGGGAAGATTTTAAGAACCTCAACTTTCCTATCGATGATGAAATTTATCAGCAATTAACACAAAAGGCCAGTTTAATGGGGTGGGTTGGAATCAACAATATCTCTTCTCTTAAACTTTGTCCCAGTACCACTGCAACTGTAGAAGTCCTAAATTTGGGTAGTGGCATTTCGGGTGTATATACCATTGAACTGTCTGATGTAAATGGTAATTTCAATTCTCCACTAAAAGTTGGGGAGATTGTGGGAGGAAATGTTTCGAGCACTATCACCATTCCTACCAACATACCTTCTGGAAATCGCTATCGGCTACGCGTGGTTTCGAGCGATAAAAGTTTTTCTAATGAATTTCCATTTGATGTGAATATCATACCGCCTGCCACTCCTTCTCTTAAAGCGGTAGCCTCGACCCTCATTTGTAAGGATGCTTCTATTACGTTGGAAGTGGTACCTCAAAATGAGGTAAGTTACCAATGGCAAAAAGATGGAGTAAATATTAACGGCGCCAATAATAGTAGCTATGTAGCTTCTCAAGCTGGTAATTATCGAGTAATTGCCACTACCAATGGCTGTAACTCAGCTTCTTCCGCAATCGTACTACAAGCTAGTCGCTTATCGGTCCAAATCAATACAACCCTAAATAGTATTTGTCCCAACGAACGTCTCACCCTAGAAGCATCGGTGTCTGGTACTTCCCCTAAGCTTCAATGGAAATTAAATGACCGAGAACTAACTGGAGAAAACAAACCCTCCTTAACCATATCCCAATCAGGAACTTATACCCTTACGGCTACTGAAGAAGCATGTACCACCACTTCAAACGGATGGGTGGTAAGAAACAAGCAAACAAAGCCTTCTATTACGCAAGACGGTCTAAAGCTAACTGCTTCAACTAGTCAGAAAGGATATCAATGGTATATCGGTAATATCCCCATAACAGGAGCGACCTCTCAGGCATATACGCCCCAACAAAGTGGAAAATATTCAGTTTTGGCAAGTCCTGAAGGCTGCGAAAGTGCACTTTCAGAGGAGGTAACGATTGTAATTTTAGCAACCAACTTCACCGCTCCTTCTTCTAAAATTCAAGTAGAAAGTTTTCCAAATCCAACGACCTATAAGGCCCAAATTAAGTTCAACCTTCCCAAAGCCTCTCCTATTAGTCTTTCTATGTACAATGAAAGTGGCGCTAAAATCAAATCCTTATTAGAAGAATATTATCCAGAAGGAGAGCATAGCTATCTGCTAGATACTCACATGTTGGTAAATGGAAACTATATTGTTGTTTTAAAAACAGATGACGGAGCATACACCTGCAAAATGCAAATAATCAAATAATCTCCTCCTATTCAACCTCTTCATAGATGAATACCAAAAATCATTATAACAACGGTCAGATAATGCACGAGCAGCAAGGCGATACGCTGACCTACTATTTCAAAGACGGAACTGTCAAAGCCCAAGGCGCTGCTCTTCATGGCGTGATGCAAGGAGAATGGAAATTTTATAGAGCTACAGGGCAGCTGTGGCAAATTGGCAATTTTTACCACGGTAAAAAACACGGTCATTGGATTCGATTCAACAAACTCGACGAAATGGAATACGAAGCGATTTTTGAAAATGGAAAAATTCAGAAAAAACCCACACCTTCGTAATCTCACTGAACACCAAACCCTTAACTTCCAAAAATCATGATTAATAGAGAACAAATGATTCGTAACTATGTAGAAGGCTACAACGAATATGATATCGATAAAATGGTGGGTGATTTTGATAACAACATTGTATTTGAAAACATCTCTCACGGCAAAGTAAATATGACGCTAACAGGCCTAGCCGCTTTTAAAGAACAAGCCGAAGTTGCAAAAAGCTACTTTTCTAAACGGCGTCAGTTTATCAAATCTTTTCAGCATAAAGACGATACGACCGAAATAGAGATTGATTATTTTGCGATTTTAGAAATGGATTTCCCTAACGGCCTCAAGAAAGGTGATGAGCTGCGCCTGCATGGCAAATCTATCTTCCAATTTCTCAATCACAAAATCATCAAACTTACCGATATAAGTTGAGCACTTATTTTCTCTAACTAAATCAGCCAAATATGAAAACCCTCATTCTTTCTTTCTGCTTACTTTTAGGGGTCGGTTTTTTATATGCGCAAAGCCCTTCGATTCAAGTTAATCCCGACGGAACGCATTCTGTCATTCACCATCACGGCAATGTATCTGTTCAGGTCAATCCAAACGGTACACATTCCGTGACTCACCACAATGGCAATGTATCTACTCAAGTCAATCCAGACGGCACTCACTCTACAATCCATCAAAACGGCAATACTTCGGTGAAAGTAAATCCTAATGGTACTCACTCGGTGATATACCATAATGGCAATCACTCCGTACAAGTCAATCCCGACGGTACACATACTACCATGGTACGCACTGGAAATACCCTTACCAAAACAAACCCTGATGGCACTCATACAGTCATCATAAATAACGGCCCTACTACAACTAAAATAAATTCGGACGGTACACATTCGGTCATCATACATCCCGAAAACAACCCTTCAAATAGCTCGCCAAATGATTTTTTTGAAGACGAAGAAACTTCTTCCCCTAAAGCCCCCAAGCGTGCTAAAATCAAAAAAAAGAATCCTAACTAATAAGCGTTTCGTATTAGGCAAAAAATTTTAGAATATAGGTGTGAGATTTGGGTACCTTCTGCGAATCATTGTGCAAAACAGAACTAAACATCAATGATTCGATTCTATGAAAAAACACCAAATCCCCGCTTCTAGCCTATCTTCAAGTATTGTTTGGAGAGATATCTTATCTGTTGTTTCTTAGGAAAATTACCTATGCAAACTAAAAACCAAAAAATACTTTTTGAGCAACTCGTTCAGCAAAACAAAGGGCTTTTTTTCAAAGTAGCCAAAATGTATTGCCGCAACGAAGATGACCGCCAAGACCTCCTGCAAGAGATTTTGATTCAAGTTTGGCAGCATTTTCCTAAATACAATCCACAGTTTGCGCTGTCTACGTGGCTCTACCGCATTGCCCTAAACGTAGCGATTTCGTTTCATCGCAAGAAGGTGGTTAGAGAAGGAAATCTCATTTCGCTCAACGAAGATTTTTACCAACTTCCCTCGCTTGAATCATCCGAAAAAGAGCAGCAATTGAGCCTGCTCGAAAAATTTATCGACGAGCTTAAAGAACTCGACAAAGCACTGATATTGCTCTATTTGGAAGACAAAAGTCAAAATGAAATAGCAGATATTTTGGGACTATCGGTCAGCAATGTTTCTACGAAAGTAGGTCGAATCAAAGAAAAATTAAGACAACGATTTTCTGAACAAAATTTTTAAAACAATGGAAGAATTAGCACTTAAAGAACTATGGCAATCTTATAACAATCGTTTAGAGGAAAGCCTTTTAATTAACAAAAAAAATACTGAAAGCATCACAAAAATGCAAGCCGTCAGTTTGCTAAACACTATAAAACCTATTAAAATATTTGCAATTTTGGTAGGTATTGGGTGGGTATTTTTGATAGATACTCTTCTTTGGCAGTTATTCGAAGTAGCAAGTTTATTTTTTTTAATTTCGGCAGGCATTCAAGTCATTTTGACCAAATTAGCTCTTTTTATTTATCTATATCAGTTGATTGTCATTTATCAAATCGACATCAGCGAACCAGTAGTAGCTACCCAAGAAAAGCTCTCATCTCTAAGTTCTTCTTCTCTTTGGGTGGCACGGATCCTTTTTTTGCAGCTTCCCGTTTGGAGCACCTTTTATCTACGGAAGGAAATGTTTGGTGTCACCAACCAGTCCTATATTATTGTAAACATGGCAATTACACTTTTATTTGCATTGGTTTCGCTTTGGCTATTTTTCAATATCAAATATAGCAATAAAGACAAAAAGTGGTTCAGGATGATATTTGGAGGCAAAGAATGGGACAATGTATTGAAGTCAATCGCGCTTTATAACGACATTCAGGATTTTAAAAAATGACAACTGTCTTTCTTTAAATACCTTCTACCTTTCCATCTACCATCTTCCAAGTAATCGAATCTATGGGTTCTCCTACAATAATATTTTTAGTATCTTTTACTGTACCATCGGCTAAAAAAATCATTTCTCCACTATCTTTCACTTTATTGTCTTCTATTATACTTGCTTTCCAAGTGTTGACGATATTTTTTCCAATAGAAGGGGCAATACAGGCTTCATCTTTATCAGATTTACAAGCCATAAATGATACAAATAGAAACAAAAATAGTACACTTTTTTTGAACATGTGGAATTGATATTTAAGTGAAAAATTAGATTTAATACGCCAGTGCTCCTTATTTGGGAGTACAAATTTCTTTGCAGAAGAAATATTTTTCGTACAACTGTTTGGAAGAAAAAATAGGTACGTTCATGGTGAGGATTATTTTCGATGCAAATATAAAAAAATAAAAATAGGCTGCATTTAAAGAAAATGCAACCTATTTTTATCAAACAACCTTAAAATCAGTTACTTACTTTACATTTTTTAATTTCATTTGTGCAAAATAAGGATGTTCTGGATTAACAATCAATTCTTGGCGTAAAGGATGAATCAAAACATCCATGTCTTCGAGCGGAATAGCTCCGATAAGCACTTCACTATCTCCGGGCAAAATCATGGCATTACAAATGGTGCGGCGGTTCTTAAAACGTAGCTCTACTTGACTCACTACGTCACATTCAATACGCTCCCCATTGGCCATTTGCCCAATACGCTTTTCCATAACCGGAAATTGCATCTGCGCCTGAATCGACTCATTGATACACAACATATAGCTGCCCGTATCTACCAGGCCCGTTACCCTCATCCGTTTTATTTCGTCTTCTCCAATATAAAATTTTCTAAACAACGCTAAATCTTCCGCATTGATTAGCTCTATTTCAGCATATACTAAACCCATTACAAATCGTAAATTAAAAGTTAGAATTAAAGATACAGAAAATTTTAATGAAAGTCCTTACAGTTCAAAGGTCTCTTCTGTTTCCTCAAAAAACAAATAGTTTAATAAATCACAATAAGGCTTAATCAAACGACTTCCTTTGATGACTTCTGCCACAAACCCTGCCGACGTCACTTCTTTATCGGTGTATTTGTGCATAAAAAACAATTGTTTACGTTTCAGCAGCTCCACGTCGGGATGGTCTTCGGTATAACCCTTAGGCGGACGTTGGAGGGTTTCACCCCATATTTCGGGAAAATAATCCCTGAATTCTGGCGTTTCAATGATTGATTTGAGCGCTTGTGGATTAAAATCAATTTCTTGCCGAAACTTGGCCAACTGCTTGGGCGTAGGATTCCACATCCCTGCCCCTAAAAATGACTCTCCAGCTTGAATATGTACATAGAAATCAATACGCCCCGAGTGCCTTCCTCCTGGTCCAATAGCCGCACTAAACCATTGTTTATAAGGAGATTTATCTTTTGAAAAACGAATATCACGATTGATACGGAAGATACAATCTTTGGCAGTAGTATTGGGTAAGGCTTCAAATTCGCTTACACCTTTCAATAAGGCTTCTACAAATTTTTCAAACTCTTTTTTGGCGATTTCGTAGCGAGGACGATTTTCGGCAAACCACTCTCGGTTATTGTTTTCGGCTAAATCCTTCAGGAATTGAAAAGTAGGCTGTGTCAACATCAGATTTCATATTTTGGCCTAAAAATAGCAATTTTGTCTCGCTTTACAGAGCCTATTGGGGCATTTGTAAGTTTCTCAACTCTAATCTGCGTACAATGTCACGAATCTTAACTGGTATTCAAAGCAGCGGCAAGCCACACCTAGGCAATATTTTGGGTGCGATTTTGCCCGCTATCCAACTATCTCAACAAGCAGGAAATGAATCTTTCCTTTTCATTGCCGATTTGCATTCGCTTACTACTATCAAAGACGGCCAACTCCTCAAAGACAATACCCGTGCAGTAGCCGCCGCTTGGCTTGCCTGTGGCCTTGATACCGAAAAAGTGTTTTTTTATCGTCAATCACGCGTGGCAGCTTACCATACCGAACTCACTTGGTATTTATCTTGCTTGGCACCCTACCCTATGTTGGCCAATGCCCATTCTTTCAAAGACAAGTCCGACCGCCTAGCAGATGTTAACGCGGGTCTTTTTGTATATCCTGTATTGATGGCCGCCGACATTATTTTGTATGATGTCAATTACGTACCCGTCGGAAAAGACCAAAAACAGCATTTAGAAATCACGCGCGATTTGGCCGAGACGTTTAATCGTACTTACGGCGAAACCTTCGTAATTCCTGAAGGTAAAATTGACGAACGTTTGATGACGATTCCAGGGGTAGACGGTCAAAAAATGAGCAAATCTTACGGCAACTACATTGATATTTTCTTGCCTGAAAAAGAACTCCAAAAAGTAACAAAAAAGATACTATCAGACTCTACTCCTTTGGAAGAGCCTAAAAATCCCGATACAGATATTACATTTAAGCTGTTTTCGCTCATAGCCAACGAAACCGACACCGAAACCATGCGCCAAAACTACCTCAAAGGTGGCTACGGCTATGGTCATGCCAAACAAGCCTTGTTTGAGCTTATGAAAACACGTTTTGCCAAAGAGAGGGAATTATTCCAATATTATTATACCGAAAATCCCGCTGCCCTTGAGCAAAAACTACAAGAAGGCGAAGAAAAAGCCCGTGATATAGCCGCAAAAAAGATAGCCGATGTACGAGAGAAAATGGGATTAAACTAAAATATTTTTCTCCAATGCTCCACCAAATCCAAGAATTAGACACACGCATTTTCCTTACCCTCAATGGTGCTCACGCTCCTTGGGCCGACACCTTGATGTATTGGGTTACGCAGCGTAACACTTGGATTCCACTTTACGCCCTGCTTATCATTTGGCTGATTTGGCAATACAAGCAAGCAGCGGCGGGCATGATTGGCGCATTGATTCTCACTATTTTGTTTGCCGACCAAGCGGCCTCAGGCTTACTCAAACCTTGGGTCGAGCGTCTGCGCCCTTGTTATGTAAGTTATTTGTCCACCAAAATTCATCTTGTAGTGGAAGGCTGCGGAGGCACCTACGGTTTTGCATCTTCCCACGCAGCCAATAGTTTCGGGTTAGCAATGGCGCTGTGGCTGCTTGTAGGGCGTCGTTTTGCGTGGTTGGGCTGGTTTTTTTTTCCTTGGGCGGCTATTGTTTCTTACAGCCGCATTTATGTAGGCGTGCATTATCCTTTTGATGTATTAGTGGGGAGTGGGATTGGCATCGGAGCGGCCTATGCCGCCGTTGGGATAGTGCGATATGGTCTTTCCAAAAGCAAACGTTCAAAACTGATTTCCTAAAATTTTCATCAAACTTCGCATTTAAGAAAGGTTTTCCGTACCTTTGCGGAAATTTTCTCAGAGCATGGCCTCTTTCAATCCGATTAAAATATTTTCTGGTTCGCACTCTAATTATCTGGCCGAAAAAATCGCCCGGCATTATGGTAGAGACTTAGGAGGATATAACCTCCGCAAATTTAGTGATGGAGAGCTGTCGCCAAGTTTTGAAGAATCTCTTCGCGGTTGTGATGTTTTTTTGGTCCAATCTACCTTTGGCTCATCTGACAATTTCATGGAGCTATTGCTCATGATTGATGCTGCCAAACGTGCCTCAGCCCACGAAATTACGGCCGTTATTCCCTACTTTGGGTATGCCCGCCAAGACCGCAAAGACAAACCCCGCGTTCCGATTGCGGCCAAGTTAGTTGCCAACCTTCTTACCGCCGCTGGAGCCGAGCAAATCATGACTCTCGACCTTCATGCTGGTGCTATTCAAGGTTTTTTTGATATTCCGGTAGTGCATCTCGAAGGTACAAGCGTATTTGTCCCTTATATCAAAAGCCTACAATTAGAAAACCTAGTAGTCGCTTCGCCCGACGTGGGAGGTGCCGCTAGAGCTCGTAATTTTGCAAAATTCTTCAATGCCGACATCATTCTTTGTGACAAGTACCGCAAACGCGCCAACGAAGTAGCATCAATGCAGGTAATTGGGGATGTAAAAGATGCTAATGTAGTGTTTATTGACGATTTGATTGACACAGGAGGCACTATTTGTAAAGCAGCCGAGCTTGTCATGAGCAAAGGAGCCAAATCGGTTAGAGCTATTTGTACGCACCCTGTGATGTCAGGGCCAGCTCATGAGCGCATCCGTGGCTCAGTATTGGAGGAGCTTATCGTAACCGATACTATTCCTCTACGCGAAGAAAATGCCAAAATCAAGGTATTGTCGGTGTCGGAGCTATTTGCCAAAGCAATCGGTCGTATCCGTGATCACGAATCTATTAGCTCATTGTTTATAAATCCAACGTAGATATAATCTGCGTCGTTATCAACTACATACCTTTTTATACCCCAAGGTATGATTCACTCAAAACTTCCCTTTGGGGTAGGGGACAAAAATAATTATGAAAAGTACAGAGATTGTAGGGTTTAAAAGAGCGAATCTCGGCAAAAAAGAAGCACGTGAGTTGCGTCTAGAGGCATTGGTACCATGCGTATTATATGGTGGAGCAGAGCAAATCCATTTTGCAGCTCCCATGTATCTATTCCGTGAACTTCTTTTCACTCCTGATGTATACAAAGTAACTTTGAATATTGAAGGCGATATTCATTATGCTATTTTGCAAGATGTTCAGTATCACCCAGTAAGTGATATTATCTTGCATGCTGATTTCTTGGCAGTAAGCGATGAAAAAGAAATCAAGGTAGAAGTACCAGTTCGTTTTGTAGGGACTGCTGTAGGAGTAACCAAAGGTGGTAAACTCGTACAAAAACTTCTTAAAATCAAAGTTCAAGGCTTGGCTGATAACATCCCTGACTATGTGGATGTACCTGTAACTGAACTTGATTTAGGCAAATCCGTAAAAGTTGGGCATTTGAAAGTGGAAGGTTTCAAAATCCTTAACAACGCTTCGTTGCCAATCGCCGGAGTTGAAATCCCACGTGCTTTGCGTGGTCAGTTGAAAGGCTAATCTTTCATTTCCAAATTGCTAATAGATACAAAAAGCCCCGCATCGGCGGGGCTTTCTTTTTATAGCTTTAAAGCAATAGATTCTCAATCATTTATGCTTCTACCGCAATCTGCGCTTTAAGTTTATCTTCCAGTGTTACTTGTGGCACAGCTCCTACTACACGGTCAACAAGTTGTCCATTTTTGAAGAATAACAACGTAGGAATACTACGAATGCCAAATTTCATGGCTGTCTCAGGATTCATATCCACATCTACTTTACCTACTACTGCTTGACCTTCGTAAGCTTCTGCGATTTTTTCTACTACCGGGCCTACCATACGGCAAGGGCCACACCACTCTGCCCAAAAATCCACTAATACTGGCTTGTCAGAATTTTCGACTACCTCTGCAAAGTTTGCGTCTGTAATTTCAAGAGCCTTTCCCATTTTCTTATGTTAACCGGTCCGCCGGTCCGAATTGATATATGATATTGTATGTTTAGTGAAGAAACCATTTTGCCCCTCCCAAAAGTTCCATGAAAGGATATAGCGTTTTTAGAATTATTTTAAAAGAGACTAAATCTCTAGGATTCTCTTTATGAGCCATTACTTCATAGTGGCTTCTATTATACTTGTACATTTTGAGTAGTTCAGATTCAAAAGCCTAGACCTCCCTAAATCATTCTCGCTAAAACTTGTTTCTCATTTTTTTGGTTGTTTACTTTGAATGACAAGGTGCCTTTTCTTATGAACTATCTCTTAGACAATCACGGACGTCCTATTAGCTATCTTCGGCTTGCTGTCACTGACCGCTGCAATCTGCGCTGCTTTTACTGTATGCCAGAAGAGGGCATCAACTACGTCCCCAAGCCCCATTTACTGACATGGGAAGAAATGGAACGTGTGGTACGGCTGTTGGTGCAGATGGGCATCGACAAAGTGCGTATCACGGGCGGAGAGCCTTTTGTAAGAAGAGGGATTTTGGAGTTTTTGGAAAGAATAAACACGATCGACGGGCTACGCCAAATCAACATCACTACCAATGGCGTACTTACCGCACCTTTAGTGCCAGATTTTGGACGCCTTGGGATTAAGTCAGTCAACTTGAGTCTGGATACGCTCGACCGTCAGCGTTTTTTTGACATCACCCGCCGCGATGAGTTTGGGCGTGTTTGGGAAACTTTTGAAGCGCTTCAGGCCCACAATATCAAAACCAAACTCAACGCTGTAGTGATGTCGGGAAAGAATATTGAGGATATCATTCCTATGGCCGAACTCACCCGCATCCACAACGTAAGTGTAAGGTTTATTGAAGAAATGCCCTTCAATGGTGATGGTGCCCACGAATATCAGGAGTTTTGGAACTATCGCAAGATATTGGACGAACTCAAAAAGCATTATCCTGGCATCTACAAACTCCCCGACCCTGCCGCTTCTACGGCTTATCATTATCAAATTCCTGGTCACAAAGGAACGATTGGTATCATTGCAGCTTTTAGCCGTACTTTTTGTGGCACTTGCAACCGTCTTCGTATTACCCCTCAAGGGCAGTTCAAGACCTGTCTATATGACGACGGGGTATTTAATATCAAAGATTTACTACGCCAAGGTCTGAGCGATGAGGTCGTTCAAAGCCGAGTTTTTGAAGCTTTGCAACATAGGGCAAAAGACGGTTTTGAAGCCGAAGGGCAACGAAAAGCAGGTTTAGTTTCGGAATCAATGTCAACTATTGGAGGCTAAAGTTGTCCTCCCCATCAGGTTTCTCTCGGTATGGGTGGGCTATTCGTCGTCTACGGTGACGTGTTTCCAGTTTTCACCTGAACGAATCCGATTGAGTTGCGTGTGCGTGATTCCAAATTGCTTAGCAATCATCTTCAAGCGACTTTTTTCACTTTTAAGCATCTTCTTAATCATCCTGACTTTCATTTCGGTCAGTTTGTAGTTGCGTGTACGCGTAGGAATTTTGCGATTAATGACGGCTGGATTTTTACGGTTGTGCTCAATCATCTGCTCTTTAGTGACCCATTTCAGATTATCGGCACGATTGTTTTGCTTATCAAAATCAAGATGAATCACAAATTTATGGCTTTCACTTTCCCGCTTCACAAAAATATCAGCCACAAGTTTATGGACATATCGGTTGATGGTTTTGCCTCCTGGAATACGAATATTGAGCGAACGATACCCTTGTATTACCGAACCTTTGATGATAGTGCCTTCTTTTTCACCATTTTGGTAACTACACAATCTGCCATAATTTGATACTTCATAGCGGGGTGGGTTCTCAACTTCAAACTCAATGGGCACCCATTTTTCATTCCAGTATTTCACAATTTTAGTCTCGCTCATAGTTCAAGTAGTTGTAATTCTCAAAGTAGCAACTGTTTTGCCGTATTCTTTGTTAGTGTATTGGTAAAACAAGTTGCGAGGGTTTTTGTTTGAAATATATAGATATAAATCTAAAAATGAAAAAAACACTTATTATTGGTGCTTCTACTAATCCTGAACGTTATTCTTTCATAGCAGCCCAACGTTTAACAAGCCATGGGCACCCTATTATCATGTTAGGTTTGAAGGAAGGTACAGTTGCCAACAATCCTATTTTAACTGGTAAACCTACCTTCAGTGATATAGATACAATAACCCTGTACATTGGACCCCAAAACCAACACGAATGGTATGATTATGTGGTGGCTATAAAACCTAAACGCGTCATCTTCAATCCTGGTACTGAAAACGTTGAATTTGAAACATTATTAGAAAAAAACGGCATTGAAGCCCAAGAAGCGTGTACTCTAGTACTGCTTTCTATTGGAGCTTACTAATGTTTAATGAATCAAACCCTCAACGGCTACTTCTTCTACTTCTACTAGCCCATCAGCGTTGATTTGAGTCAAGCGTAGAGTCTTGAGTTCATTGATAAGAAGAGGGTCATATTGAGCGGTGACACGGACATAGTTTTCGGTAAAACCTTGCATGTATCCATTGACTACTTCGTCTTCAAACAATACAGTCCGCACAGTTCCTAGTTGGCTTTCATAGAAAGCTCGTCGTTTTTTATCCGATAGAATGTGGAGCATTTTAGAACGCTCAGCTCTCTGAGACTGTGGCACTATAGGCTTGATGTCGAGAGCGGCGGTATTGGGTCTTTCCGAATAAGTAAAAACATGGAGGTACGAAATATCCAACTCATTCAGAAATTGATATGTTTCCATAAATGCCTCTTGGGTTTCGCCGGGGTGTCCTACAATCACATCGACACCAATACAGCAATTGGGCATCAATTCTTTGATTTTAGCTACTCTTTCGACGTACAATTCACGACGATAACGACGACGCATCAGCCCCAATATTTTATTGGATCCAGATTGTAAAGGAATATGAAAATGAGGCACAAACCGTTTAGACTGCGCCACAAACGCGATAATTTCGTCAGTCAGTAAATTAGGCTCTATGGAAGAAATCCTAAATCGCTCTATACCTTCTACTTCATCAAGAGCTTGGATAAGCTGCAAGAAAGTTTCATTACGGTGCCCGTCTTGTAAGCCAAAATCACCGATATTTACGCCTGTAAGAACGATTTCTTTCACCCCCCTAGCCGCAATCTCATAAGCGGCCTTGAGCACATTTTGGATAGTATCGGAGCGGCTCTTGCCCCTTGCCAAAGGAATAGTACAATAGGCACAAGGATAATCACATCCATCTTGTACTTTTAAGAAAGTGCGAGTGCGGTCGTTGAGCGAGTAGGACACGTGATATTCGACGGCCTCTTCTATCGGTGAAGCATATACTTTGCCTTTGTCTTGGGTGGGTTCTTTCACAAATCCGTCTAACAAATCAATCAAGCGGAATTTTTCGGCAGCTCCTAGTACTGCATCTACTCCCGGAATCTCCGAAATTTCTTGGGGTTTGAGCTGAGCATAGCATCCAATAATCGCTACGTATCCGTCAGGGTTGATGGCCTGCGCTTCTCGTACAATCTTACGGCATTTTTTATCGGCGTTGTCAGTCACAGAGCAAGTATTCACAATAAAAATATCGGGCGTATCATTGAAGGCTACTTTTTGATAACCTCGCTGCTCAAACATCCGAGAAATACTCGACGTTTCGGAATAATTGAGCTTACATCCCAATGTATAAAACGCTACTTTTTTCATACTGCAAAAGTAATGATAATCAGGGTGATTGGTGCCATATTTTTAAAATTTCTGCAAAATCCCCCGCTACAAAAACAGATACTTTTGAAAATATTGGATTTTATACATTTTCTCAAAGTAATTTTCAAATCTTTCTTGTCTTTCTGATTTCGACAGGATTTATACAAATAACTTTGTCTGTCAAACAAAAAAAATTTATGTTTGGTGCGTGTTCCAGAAATAGTCCTTTCATTTAAAACCCTAAAAAACCAATATGGCAAATATGCGATTTAAGGCCATCGAAACGGCCTACAACCGTACCCCAATAAGTGTTTCTCCTCCTAGCGACAAAGTAGCGGACTATTACGGCTCTTATACCTTCAATGATGATATCATGAAAGCCTTGCTCACGCCAGAGGCTTATTATAAAGTTTCGAATGCTATCAAATCAGGCTCTCGAATCGACCGAGAAATCGCCGATGAAGTAGCCGCTGCCATGAAATCATGGGCTACCTCCAAAGGTGCTACCCATTATACGCATTGGTTTCAACCTCTGACGGGAGGTACCGCCGAAAAGCACGATGCTTTTTTTGATGTTACTTCCCAAGGCAAAGCCATCGAAAAATTCAAAGGCAGCGCTTTAGTTCAGCAAGAACCTGACGCCTCTTCATTTCCAAGTGGAGGTCTACGAGCGACTTTTGAAGCTAGAGGCTATACAGGCTGGGATCCAAGCTCTCCAGCATTTCTAATGGACAATGGCGCTGGTGGAAAAACCCTCTGTATTCCTTCGGTTTTTATTTCATACACGGGTGAAGCTCTGGATTATAAAACGCCGATTTTACGAGCATTACATGTACTTGATAAAGCGGCTACGGCTGTGATGTATTATTTTGACCGTAATGTAGAAAAAGTAACAGCTACGCTAGGTCCCGAGCAAGAATACTTTTTGGTAGATAAGGCCCTCTACTACGCCCGTCCCGATTTGGTGATGGCAGGCCGCACAGTATTTGGGCATTCGCCGGCCAAAGGGCAGCAGCTAGAAGACCATTATTTTGGTTCTATTCCGCCGAGAGTCAATGCCTTTATGGTCGAATTTGAATACGAGGCTTGGAAATTGGGGATTCCAGTACGTACCCGTCACAACGAAGTAGCTCCTGGGCAATTTGAATGCGCTCCTACTTTTGAAGAGCTCAATCTCGCCATTGATCACAATGCACTGTTGATGGACTTGATGCATAAAATTGCAGAAAAGCACCACTTCAAAGTTCTTTTCCACGAAAAACCTTTTTCGGGTATCAATGGAAGCGGCAAACACAACAACTGGTCGATGATGACCGACACAGGTGTCAACCTACTAGCCCCTAGTAGTAAACCCAAAGAAACCCTTCGCTTCCTTACGTTTTTGATGAATACTGTCAAAGCCGTACATGACCATGCTGATTTGCTACGGGCATCAATTGCCTCAGCTGGCAACGAATACCGCTTAGGTGCCAACGAAGCTCCACCAGCTATTGTTTCTATTTTTCTAGGGGATGAGCTTATCCGTTTGCTCGAAACCCTCGAAAATCGAGGCGAGATACAACTTGAAAAAGGAGATAATGTATTTTATAAGTTAGGGATTACGCGCACTCCTCCTCTTATGCGCGACAATACTGACCGTAATCGTACTTCGCCTTTTGCCTTTACGGGTAATAAGTTTGAGTACCGTGCTGTGGGTGGCAGTGCCAACAGTGCGTCTCCGATGATTGTGCTAAACACTATTGTGGCTAATCAGTTACAAGATTTCCGTAAAGAACTTGAAGCTCGCCTCGAAACTGGGGAGAAAAAAGAACTAGCGATTGTGGATATTTTAAAAGAATACTATCGCCAGACCAAACGTATCTTATTCCAAGGAAATGGATATTCTGATGATTGGGTACAAGAAGCTGCCCAACGTGGCCTTTCCAACATTGCCTCAGCTCCTAAAGCCCTTGGCAAATACATAGCTCCTTCGGCTGTTCAGGTATTCGAGAAAATGGGTGTTTTGACTGAAAGAGAGGTTCATGCACGCTACGAAATTGAGTTGGAAAACTACATCAAGAAAGTACAGATTGAGTCAAGAGTAATAGGTGACTTGGCTCTTAATCACGTGGTATCAACGGCGGTCAAGTACCAGCATCAATTGGCTCAAACAGCCAAGTCATTGGTAGAACTTGATCTAATCGAAGAAGCTCAGCCTCTAAAAGAACTTATTAAAGAGATTTCGAAGCGAGTGTCTATCATCAAAAATGCCGTAGAAGACATGACTGAAGCTCGTAAAAAAGCCAATAACACGGACTCTATCTCCGAACGAGCCATTTTGTATGGTTCTGAAGTGAAAGATTTCTTTGAAAAAATACGCTATGAGGTAGACAAGCTCGAACTTCTGATTGATGACGAAGACTGGCCTTTGGTAAAATACCGTGAAATGCTATTTGTCAAATAGTGTATTTCCATTTCTTACTCCAAAAGACTGGCTCACGCCAGTCTTTTTTTGGGCTTCTCCAAGAATTCTATCCTTCGATTAGTATCTTTACCCCATCAACCCCCCCGCTACAATACTACTGCTTGATATGCTATCAGAATTTGGCACTATTTTTTTGTTTATCCTCACCGCTATTGTCCTCATTATCTCGATGTTGGGTATTGCTAAGTTACTGCGGCCAACTCGCCCTAATGAGGAAAAACTTAGTACTTACGAATCAGGAGAAGACCCACTCGGCAATGCCAACATTCCTTTCAATATTCGTTTTTATGTGGTAGCGTTGGTGTTTTTATTGTTTGAAGTAGAATTGATATTCTTATTTCCTTGGGCGGTAGTATTTGGTCAAGCAAATCTCATCGAGCAAACCGACGGCTTATGGGGGTGGTTTTCACTGACCGAAATGCTGATTTTTGTGGGGATTTTGGCGCTTGGATTAGCGTATGCTTGGGCCAAAGGATACTTGGATTGGATACGCCCTCAGCCTAAGGTACCAGAAGTAGAATCGAAAGTTCCGATGAGTTTGTACCAACAAATCAACGAAAAATATAGCCATAAAAAATAACCTTCTTCCCATTGCTTTATGATTGAAAAGCTAGGAAAGAAGGCTTTATTGAATCGAGATTTTCCAAAAGAAAATCAAAAATATAAGCTGATTAGCTTACTCCTACTAATTCAATCTCAAAGATTAAATCTTGACCCGCCAAAGGGTGATTAGCATCCACTACGACCTGCACATCCGTCACTTGAACTACAGTTACAGGAATAGGCTGAGGGTTGCCATCTTGGTGCATATTGAGCTGCATGCCTACTTCAAATGGAATATCAGCAGGCATTTCGTTGCGGTTAAAAGGAATAACCAATTCTTCTTGAGAAGGACCATATGCCTCATCAACCGGAATATGTACCGTCTTCTTCTCTCCTATCGCCATTCCTTGAATACCGTTGTCAAATCCCGGAATCACCATTCCTGAACCCAACTGAAACTCTAGGGGTTGACGTCCTTCTGATGAATCAAAGACCGTTCCGTCGGTCAATGTTCCTTTGTAGTGTACCTGAACGGTATTACCTGATTTTGCTACGCTCATTTTTTATTGTTATTGGATGATTGATTGTATTGATTTTTGGGCTTTTAAGTTGTCTTTGCTGAATCAATCTATCAACATCCAATCAACCTAAAACTTTTAATTCTTATTTTTTTGCTCAATAGCCTTGTTTGGTATTACAAATTATGACTACTTGACATTAATTAATACGCTCTTGCAAAAAGGACTCGCTGACTTGAGGGCTTGCCGGTCAAAATACATTTTCCTTCTTCGTGTGGTGCATCAAATGGAATACAGCGAATGGTGGCTTTTGTTTCTTCTTTGATTTTTTCTTCTGTTTCGGAGGTGCCATCCCAATGCGCTAAGATAAAGCCACCTTTTGCGTCCAGCATTCTTTTAAACTCCTCATAGTCATCCACTTTATAAGTATTTGACTCACGAAACGCAAGAGCTCTTTTGTAGATATTTTGTTGAATTTCAGTAAGTAATTCTTCTATATATGCTACAATTCCTTCCAATGCTACTGTATTTTTTTCTTTGGTATCACGGCGAGCCACTTCCACAGTGCCGTTTTCGAGGTCTCGTGCTCCCATTGCTAAACGCACAGGCACACCTCGTAGTTCATATTCGGCAAACTTCCACCCAGGTTTGTTGGCATCCGAATCGTCAAATTTGACACTTATCCCTTTTTTACGAAGCTCGCTCATTATCTCTTTCACTTTGTCAGAGATTTGGGCTAATTGCTCGTCGCTACGATATATGGGTACAATCACCACCTGAATAGGCGCTAACTTAGGCGGCAATATCAAGCCCGCATCATCAGAATGAGCCATCACCAATGCACCCATTAGACGGGTACTTACCCCCCAAGAAGTTCCCCATACATACTCAAGCACCCCCGCTTTACTTTGGAATTTCACATCAAAAGCTTTGGCAAAATTTTGCCCCAAAAAGTGCGACGTACCTGCTTGTAAAGCTTTTCCGTCTTGCATCATTGCCTCGATACAGAGGGTTTCTTCTGCTCCTGCAAAACGCTCATTGGGAGTTTTATAACCCTTAATCACGGGTACCCCCATCCACTCTTCGGCAAAGCGAGCATATACTTCCAACATTTGGCGAGTTTCGGCCATTGCTTCATCGGACGTAGCATGCGCCGTATGACCTTCCTGCCACAAAAACTCCGCCGTACGAAGAAACAAGCGAGTACGCATTTCCCAACGCACCACGTTGGCCCATTGATTGATTAAAATAGGCAGATTCCGATACGATTGAATCCAGTTTTTGTAAGTATTCCAAATTACGGCTTCGCTTGTAGGACGCACGATGAGTTCCTCTTCCAATTTTGAATCAGGGTCGGCGATGAGCTTACCCGGTTTGTTGGGATCAGCCTTGAGACGATAATGAGTTACGACGGCGCATTCTTTGGCAAAGCCTTCGGCATTTTTTTCTTCGGCTTCAAATAAGCTTTTCGGCACAAACAACGGGAAGTAAGCATTGGTATGCCCTGTTTCTTTGAACATATCATCGAGGGCTCGTTGCATTTTTTCCCAAATAGAATACCCATAAGGCTTGATGACCATACACCCTCTTACGGCAGAGTTTTCTGCTAAATCAGCTCTTTTTACAATTTCATTGTACCATTCTGAATAATTCTCACTACGGCTCGGAATCGCGTTTGCCATTACTTTACTTTTTAGGGTTTATCCTTTAAAATTATGTGTTTGATTTTCGAAATTTTGCTCGTTTTCTTGTCTCTCAGGCACTTTATAAAGATTAGAATTTCATTAGAAATTTGGCGGCCTTTCATTGCATTGAAAATCAAAAACTTAAACGTCTATTTTACACTTTTTCAAACATCTTACTCAAAATCAGCTGATTGTATGATTAAGTGTAGGTATGACATTCTTAATTCTTTGATTTTCAGGGATTTTAAAGACAAAAATGACCCTGATTTTTCCAAAAAAACTCTTGCAAAGATACTTTTTTATCCTAAATTTGTGACAAAACTGAATCAATATCAGCTAAAATAGCGTTTATAGTATAGTTACACACCTTTTTCCTTTTATAACTGACAGACTTAAAATATCTAAATAACCATGAAAACCTTCCGTTCACTTACTCTTTTATCGGCAATAGGCTTGGTGGGGTTGTGGGGCTGTAGCTCAAAACAGTACGCCACACGAGACGATGCTGAGTATGACGACCTCTACGGCAACTCTTCTAGTGTAGCTGTAGCAGCGGCTGGCCGTTCGGATGAAGAAAAACTGGATTATCGTAATCTTAATCCTGACTATCGTTCGGGCAGACAACTTCCCAACACCAATAACAACAATATAAACGAGAACGACTACTATGACGAGTCTTATCTAAGCTCACGTGGTATTGCTCGTAATATCGGCCCCGATGCTGGTTACAGTGCAGGCTTTTCTGAGGGTTATCGTGCTGGGCGCGATGCTGCTTGGGATCTCAACTGGGGCGGCTTCTGGAATAACCCCTATCGCTACGGTGGATTAGGCTGGAATAGTTGGAACTCCAACACTTCTTTCATGATGGGCTTCAATTATGGCATGAGTACCTATTTTGGAAATCGTTATGGATTTGGAATGTATAACCCTTGGAACAGCTGGAATTCTTGGGGATGGAACAATCCTTGGAACAGCTGGGGATGGGGGTCTATGGGTTCTATGTATGCTTGGAATGATCCCTTCTTTTCGCCTTGGGGATATTCAAGCTTCGGATGGGGCTACCCTTACTCGAGCTGGGGCTATGGCGGATTTGACAGATGGGGCTATGGTAATGGATTTTATGGCAACGGCTTCTATGGTGGTGGCTTCGGCAACCCTTGGTACAATGGCCCTTCTAATAACATTCAAATCGTAGATGGTCGGCGTCGTACTGGTACCGATTACTACAATCGGGTGGGTCGTTCGAGCAATTCATACAACAGTAATTCCAATAACAGTGCTCGCTATACAGAACCACGTCGTCAAGGATATGACCCCACTGACCGTAGTGGCAATAGTACTAGTACTTCAAGTAGTGATGCTTATTACTCACGCCCAAGAGGTGGAGCCAATCGTAGCTATGATAGCTATTCCGGCAATTCGGGTGGTAGAAGTAGCTATAGCAATAGCCAACAAAGCAGCGGTTATTCGTCAGGAACTCGCGGAGGTGCTACTCGTAGCTATGGGGAATCAAGCGGGTCTTACAATTCGCAACGCTCAAGTAGCAACAACAGCTGGAACTCCAACTCATCGCAAGGAAGCAGCCGTAGAAGCAGCTGGGATAGTGGTAGCAGCAACAACAATAGCTGGAACAACAACAGCAGTAGCGGGCGTAGTAGCTGGAGTGGTAGCAGCAGTAGTGGTGGCGGCAGCAGCAGCGGTGGCTCAAGCTCAGGAAGCAGTGGCTCGTCGCGTGGTCCTCGTAACTAATATCATAAGCGACTACTCTGTGAATCAAACAGAAAAATGACCAATAGTATGTTAAATAGAGAACCTCGCTGTTATGGAATAGCGAGGTTTTTTATTCGTCCATAAATGTAAATTTGACAATCAATTAGACGCTTCATAATCATTCACAAATCTGCCATGAGAACACAAAATCACCTTTTATTAGTCGCTGCCTTAGGAATATTTACGGGGCAAGCATACGCCCAAAGTCGATTATATTCCAATACCGCCCTTCAGTTTTCGGACATTACTCAGAGTGGAAGTGCACGCTTTCAAGGAGTAGGCGGCAACCACGCTTCTCTTGGAGGAGATGCTAGCAATATAGCCGGCAACCCCGCAGGATTAGGTTTTTTTAATAAGTCCGAAATTAGCCTTAGTCCCACCTTATATAGTATTTCTAATAAGTCGTCTTACATTGGTAGTAGCAATACAGACCAAAAGCTCAATCCCAATCTTTCACAGTTTTCGCTGATTTTGGCCGGAAACCCGCAAAGTTACAATCGTGAATGGCGGCGTACGTCTTTTGGTATTAACTACTCACGGCAAGTAAACCTCAACAATATGGTTACTTACGGCGGCACCAACAACCGTAGTAGTATGATTGATGACATTGTAGAGGTGGCTGGCACCACTCCCGTCAATACCTTAGAAAATGACTACAACAATGGAAGCCCGTATTCGATTGAGTCTGCGTTTTATAATTTATATCTGATAGATGCTCTTTCCTCCAATGGCCCCTATCGTAGGCCTATTCCGCTTTCAAGATCTTCGTTTCAACAGACAGGCAACCTTGAAACTTCGGGAGCCTCTTCTCAGTGGACATTTGCGTACGCTGGCAATTACGCCGACAAACTTTATCTAGGAATTTCTGGTGGTTTTTCACGCCATAGCTACATACGTCGGCACAATTACCAAGAGCAATTCGTCAACAGTGGCCCATTCCGTAGTCTTGATTATCGAGAGGATATCAATATCAATGGTAGTGGGATTTTCCTGTCGGCGGGAGTTATTTATCGCGCCAACCCTTTCCTCCAACTTGGGGCATCGATTCATAGCCCCACTTGGAGCAGTATGCGTATGACTTATGAGGAAGAATTAGGGGTAAATGTGACCAACAACAGCGTACCAGTGTATGATTCCAACGGAAACCCTGTTACTAATTCACAAGGTCAGCAAGCCTATGATCAGCTTCCTACTTCGCGAGTCAATATTCTCCCATTTGATTTTGAATACAGCATGCGCACCCCACTCAGAGCCGATGGAGGAGCTACTTTTTTCTTTGGTAAAAAAGGCTTCTTAACCGCAAGTGCCGAATATGTAGGCTATAAAGGAATGAGCGTTAGGACTGGCGACGATAATCAGTTTAAAACCAATAATCGCCGCTTAATCCAATCTTCTTTCAACAATGTAGTCAATTTACGCGTAGGTGGAGAAGCCCGTATCGATTTTTTTAGAGTACGAGCTGGGGTAGCTTTTTTACCTAATCCCTATAGTCAGAATTATAACGTAGAAGGGAAATTGGATCGCTCAAAATTCCAATTTTCGGGAGGGGCAGGCTATCGTAACGACCGTTTTTATATAGACTTAGCGGGTACTTATCTCCAAACCAAAGATGCATTTGTACCTTACCAACTCAATGACCCTAGTAATTACTTTTCGGCCAAGTTGAATGTGAGCCAAGTAAATGTAACTGGAACAGTAGGATTATTTTTCTAATATAATTTTATTTCTAAACAAGAAAACCACGGCGATTGTACCGTGGTTTTCTTGTTTAGAAAGTCACTATTCAACGACCAGCGTCATATCACACCGATGCCTTACTGACTCATAATCTTTTCCTTTGAAAGTCCCGGGGGTTTTGTCAATCCATTCGAGTTCTACTAAATAGAGTCCTTTTGCAGCAGGAATAAAGGCTACCTTTCCTTTCTCATTGGTAATTCTATTTTTTTCCCAGCCATCAGGATTAATGACCTTAAGCTGCATTTTTGAAAACGCTTGCTTATCCTTGTACACTTCCAACAAAATCTGATTGCCTAGTTTTTGGGCAGTTATATCCAAATAATTTTGCGGAACCAGCGGCGTTTTAGAAGGATTTCCTACCACATAAGTAGTCCGTAAATACTGTACAGGACGCGTTATACCCAAATTGTGTTTCGTCCAATCTTGTACTTCGCGCGTTTCGTTGATACCCAAAATCTGATAAATACCTTCTATTTTAGGAACAAAGCTTCCTTGCCAATGCGTATCAGTCTGTTGCATCTGCACTTCCGTTTTGGTACCCTGAGCATCAATTACCGAAATCTTGATTTCAGACATTTTATCCAAGCGAGCACCTTTTTCTCTTACATGTTCGCTGTATTCACCATAAAACAGTTGAATTTGGGCGAGTTCACCTACTTTTCCAGAACCCTTCACCTCTAGCCAATATCCATGCGCCCAAGTCAGTGTAGGAAGTGAGACCACTAATCCTATTATATATATTATAGACAGAGGGTTAATCCATTTTTTCATAACCGTATATTTATTTACTAAGTTTAATAAAATCTGACACAATACCCCCATTCGTAATGCTCACGGCTTTAGTGGCTTTGCCTGTAGAGGGTGTATATTCATAATAGCCCGTTGTCTTGTCATCCGGAGTATTGTATTGGAAATAAAACTTACCATCGTATTTGTAAGCATTAGGATAGCCAAACCCTGCTGTAAGCGGAATATCAGTAATGGGAGTTACGGTTTTAGCGTTCAAATCAAGTTTTACCCAACGCTGATTAGGAGAATAAAAAATAGAATTTCTCAACTCCAAAAATTCTGCTTCGGTAATCTTTCCCTGCGCATATTTAGTTACCAATTCTAAAATACGAGCAGATTCAGACTGCGCAGAAATACAAGAATAAGCAATGCCATTAGCATCATAGATAGCACCAAGCATAAGCTGCACCAACAAGTTTTGTTGTCCAATCACATCTACGGGATTAAAACTATACGAGGGATCGAAATCGGTACTATTGGCTGGAATTTTAAGAATCTGAGGACGTGAGTATTTTGCAGCACGAGGCCCCATCTGCCCATCCAATCCATACGAGCCTTGGGTGAAAATATAGATATTTCCATTTTCATCTATCATTGGATGCTCATTTCCGCGTGTTATGGGATATGTAGCATTTGGGAAAGAGATTGTTTTTTCCCACTGTTTGGTAGTCACATTGACCACTTCTACATACACGTCGGTAGCGTCATAATACTGAGAAGTCTTGGTATTGTCGGTCAACAAAGTCAAAAACAATCGATTATCCTGAGGACGATAAATGATCGTGCTGTAATAATTACGTTCATTGGCCGCGAATTTTTTGCCTTTTGACATATCAATATCCCCTAAATTTTCCATCGTCGTCGGATTGAAGAGGACCACCTTTCCATCGCTTCCCCATATGGTGTAGATACCTAAATTATCATTAATAATTTGGACATTGTTGAGCCAATCTAACAATGGGATACTGGCAACTTCAGTCAACTTGCCATCCTTACCTACGGCTATTTTGGTGAGCGTTTTTTCGCCTTTAAGATTACTACCAAACATGAAGTTTTTCCACGTCGTTCGAGTATAGAAATAATTATAGGTAGATTTTGTCGTCATATCGACCACAGTATTTGCTGGTAATGTCTCAAAAAAACCAGCATAGTAAGTATAGCCGCCCGTTGATTCATTGACTGAAGCTACTACGTAGCCACTTTCTTTATAAAGTGATTCTTCGTCTTTGTCAATGTCTTTTTTATCACAAGAAGCCAATAACATTGATACTGCCGTCAAACTAAAAAGTATGTTTTTTTTCATTGCTAGAATTTATTGATTTCAAAAATTAGTTTCAGATTGTAATTGATACCTGCTCTTGGCACCAGAAAATTGTCAAACAATTGGGCATTCAAGACATTGTTTACATTAAAAGCAGCGGTAAGAGATTGCTTGGCCAATTTGTAAGAAGCACCCACATCTACCCTATGCTGAGTAGGAACAAACGAATCAGGAGAATTTTGATAAGTATCGTCCTGTCCAATTAAAATATGATTGAAGGGGGCTACATATTGATAAAAAACATAAGCCCTAAAGCGGTCAGCATTCCGAAAAAGGCTTGATTTTTGCCACTCAAGCTCTGTATTTCCAAAAAAAGTAGGGTTGTTAGGAAAGGTAGTCCCCTCTAAAAACGCATTGCGGGGATCCTTCAGGCTTGAAAACCGTTTGCGAAGTGCCGTAAGATTGCTTTTCCAAGTCCATGCTTTTTTATAATTCAAAATCAAATCGCCTTCTACCCCAAGCGTATTTACTTGATCAGCATTATCATAACGTTTCGTGATACTACTGCCTAAGAAAATAATATCATACTGCTCGCGCCAAAAACCATTGATATTGGTATGTAATCTGAGGTCGTCAGATAGATGGGCATTGTTATAGCTCATTCCCAAATTTAGATTATCGCTACTTTCAGGCCGCAACTCGGTATTTCGAACAATATCGGCACCATTTCCCACAAATTGCTGGAATAATGGTATCAAAAAACCCCGCTCATAGGATGTTCTTACAAAAAGATTGTCGGAGAAATTATACTTTACGCCCACGTTCCAACTCGAAAAATTATCCTGTTTTTTTACCAATAAAAAAGTATTGTTTTCTGCACCATTTACCACATAATCAAATCTTTTGAGCGCACCCGAAAACGTTATATTCCGCCCTAGGATAGCCTCATATTGTAAGCCTGCGATATTTTTGGTCATGTATTGTGGAATCTCCAAATAATCTCGCTCGTTTTCTTCAAGTAGATAATTTTTGCCCGTGAGACGCTGGCTGGCATATAGATTAGAAAAAAGGATTTTGTGTTTGGACGTCAATGCATACGTAAGCGTGGTACGATTTATCCAGTTGTCATAATTAGTAGTATTATATGACTTACTAACGTACTCTCCTGGGATAGATCTCCCAACTATTTTTCCACTCCAACTATACTCATTGGCAGTAGTATCTACATAATCAAGGGTCTGATAACTATAACTTGCGATATTGCTAAGCTGTAATCGCTCCTTCAAAAAAGACTTATTGTATTTAAGAGAAGCAGAATAATTTTCTGCGGTATATTTGGCTTCTCCGATAGCGGTCGTCGTAATTCGAGCTCCATTTTGTAGTTCTTTAAAACCCGTAGAATAGTTGGCTGTGAAGCGAACCTCATCAGCCCATTTTTTACTATGCACCCCAAAACTCAATCCTCCAAACCACATGCCGTACGCATCATGAAACCGCCGTACTGTTTCGACACGATTTTTTTCAAATACCAATGCCTTCATCGTATAGCTATTGTCTGAATAGTTATAGCTTGCATTGGCATTGACAAAAAAGTTGTTTTTATTGGCTAACCCGACTTCTACATCAGCCAAATGAGTATTAAACGATCCTACACTATACGACGCTCTTAGGTGAGAATGTGCCTTCTGTTCGGTAATGATGTTGATAGCACCTCCCATCGCATCGGTACCCACATCCACCGGTAACACGCCTTTAAAAACATCCACCCGTTTGATATTGCTAAGGGGCAGGGTGGATATATCAAAATTGGGATACAAAAATTCCATAGGCAAGCCATCGATGTATACTCTTACGGCATTGCCTCTCATGCCATTGATCGAGATGTCAGACTTTTCGCCCAAGCTGCTAGAGCGCCTTATTCTCACTCCTGAGATTCGATCTGCAACGTCTGTCAAGAGACTATTTTGAGTAATTACCTCCTTTATATCAATACTTTTAACAGAAATGGCTTTTTGCTGTTGGAGGTTGGATTGTTTTTCAGCAGCTACCACCACTTCACTTAATTCATGGATAGCCTCTACCAATTTGACGTTTTCGGTAATGCTCGGCTGCTTAATGGAAATCGTTTTAGTTTGGCTTTGGAATCCAACAAAACTAAACTCAACTTCATATTCCCCATACGGAATATCTTTCATTTGATAATTTCCCTGTTGATCCGAAGCAGTTGCAAATTTTGTATTTTTCAAAGTTACCGTCACAAAAGGCAATGCCTCAGCATGGCTACTTTGTATTACGCCTTTTAGGGTAGCACGTTGTGCTATCACTAATAAAGGACATATCCAAAACAATAAACAGTATTTCATATAGAAGGCATTTTGTGCTGCAATGGCATCTTTTTTGATTTTGCGTCAAAATTATTTATTTATTTGGACTTTGTCTAAATAAAATTAATATTTGTAAAAATTTTTCTCATGATTGCTCTATATCTATCTTTTATTGGCACTTTATTGTACTATACCAAGTCAAAATATTCGACAGCTAGCATACGTTCGTATTTCCCGGCTTTTCCTACTTGGGTGGGTGGTGCCATTTTATTAATAGCAGTAGGACTAAATTACCGACAATGGGGCGCTCCCAACGGGCTCCTTATCTCATCAGTCATGCTTCCCTTTGTTTGTAGTATTGTACCCTTAGTAGCTCATTTACCGAGGCGCATCTCCATTGCCCTTATTATATTATTTCACGTTTGTTTCATCATATCTCTATTTTGATATGCCTGCAAAAAAAGAGTACTTATCATCCTCACCCCAAAAAGCATTAAAAGTATCAGCTGCTATTTTGGGCGGCTATTTCGTTTCAGCGAGTTTTCATTTGATGCTTGCTTCTATCACAGGGCATAAAGAAATCATTATGCTTACTTCCACCTTTAGTTTGTTCTTGATGTGGGGAATTGTGATGATTGCTACCTTTTTAGCTCACAATGGATGGAAAATATGGGGGCTATATCTAGGGCTAACGTTTTTGTTCCTTCTCCTCACTTATCTTACCAAATAATATGAAACTTAAAGGTCTAGGCACGCGTGCCTACAACATCCTATTTCATACTCATACAGTTTCTGGAATAGTAATTAGCGTAGCGCTATACATTATTTTTTTTGCGGGAGCCTTTACCCTTTTTAGAGATGAGTTTTATCAGTGGGAAAATCCGCAAGCACGGATAAAAGCCCCCGAAAACATCAATCTTGAGAAAACATTAGAAATACTCGGCAAAAAGATTCCTAATATAGACTGGAACGACGATTTGAGATTGACAATGCCTTCGTCAGAGGCTCCTCATATCAACGTATTTGGACACCTACAACACAAAAAAGGAGAAGCCGAACAGCATTTTGAAGCACGTATTCATCCCTTCAATTTTGAGGTTCAAGAAGGAGAAATAAGTACCATAGGCGAGACCCTTTATCGGCTTCATTTTTTGGATCAAATCCCTTTACTTGGAAGATACATTGCCGGATTTGTGTCTTTATTTTTTTTGTTTGCTAGTCTTACTGGAATACTCATTCATTGGCGCAATATCTTGACTAAATTTTGGGGAATATCCTTCAAAAACAGCCTAAAACAAATATGGACTAATTCGCATACGGTTTTAGGATTGCTAGGTTTACCTTTTCAAATGATGTATGCCGTCACGGGAGCGTTTTATATGCTTTTGATCCTGATTCTTTTACCAGCCGTAATGGTATTTTATAAGGGCGATACCCAAAAAGTATATGCCTTGGTACAGCCAGGTCTTGATGTTAAATATGATGAAAAATCTCCTATCAGTGATAATACTCAAGCTGTGCTGAAGCTATATAAAAAAGCCAAAGAAACCTACCCAGACTTATCAGTATGGTATATTAGTTTTAAAAACCTCCAAAAAGCCGACGGTACCCTTACTATTTACTTCAAACACAAATCCCCCAATCAGTTTGATCTTTATGGCGCAGTTGGGTACCGACTCGCAAGCGGAGAACAATTGTACGAGATGATTCCGGGTAAAAACAAAAATTATGTGCAACAAGTAATCGGTGGCATAGGTCAACTGCACTTTGCCACTTTTGGAGGTATATTGGTCAAAGTTATTTATTTTTTTATGGCACTTTTGACGTGCTTTGTCATTATTAGTGGCGTATTACTTTGGAAAGAAGCACGAAAGAATAAAAATTATACCCTCCAACAGCAGCGTTTTCATCACAGAGTAACTTTGATTTATCTAGCTATTTGTCTAAGCTTATTTCCGGCTACTCCGGTGCTTTTTATGGCCGAACTCCTCATTCCTCAAAGCTCCACCCACGTTTTTTGGGTCAATACTACTTTTTTCGGCGTTTGGCTTGCGCTCTTCGGAATGGGTCTAGTAAGCCAATTAGAAAGTAAAATGACCCGCTTTTATTTATTAATAGGAGGCATACTTTCGTTGGGCATCCCCCTGACCAACGGCCTAATAACGGGAGATTGGGTATGGGTTTCCTTTTCTCAAAAACAATACTATGTATTTGCGACCGACATAGTATGGCTCATGATAGGTGTATTTGCTTGTTTTATTGGGGTTTCTATTTCCTCTAAAAAGCAACACCATCCCTCAAAAACAAAATCCTTGCAAACTACCTGATGGGTTTGTTTGTTGTATTTTATAACACTACAAAGGCCAGGCATAGATTGCCCGGCCTTTGTAGCGTATTTGTGTACGATATATTTATCAAATGCTTCTAACCATAGAGCGCCCTATTCTCATTTTATCACTTTCAATACCACCACCGAATAGGCAGGAATTGTCAACTTTAGCACACCTTTTTCGAGTTTTGCGCCCGAAAAGTCTTTGATACTTACTTTATTGGGTTGTTCAAAAGTATTGTGATCACTGATTTTGGAAGAAGCCAAAATTTGCCCCGATACTTTTGAAAAGTCTTCGCCCCGTAAATTGATAGTCACCTCGTGCACTTTGGTATAGTCGATATTGGTCAACGAAATATTTACCGCATTTTGGGCGTCTTTGGAAGCCGATACCGAAACCGCAGTTAGTTTTTTACCATTAAATTCATAGGAAGGGGCTTCGATGTCAATCGGAATCAACTTTGCGTCTTGATGTACATTGTACATTTTCATGACATGGTAGGTGGGAGTCAAAAGCATTTTTTCTTCATTGGTCAGAATCACCGCTTGCAGTACATTCACAATCTGTGCAAGATTGGCACCTTTTACTCTATCCGCATGATTGTTGAAAATATTGAGGGTAAGACCTGCTATCATAGCATCGCGCATGGTATTTTGCTGGTACAAAAACCCTGGATTGGTTCCTTCTTCCACATTGTACCACCCCCCCCACTCATCTACAATCAAGGCTACTTTTTTGGCAGGGTCATACTTATCCATGATTGTACTGTGACCTTTGATAAACTCGTCCATTTTCCAAGCTTCGTCCATGGTCTTGAAATATTGAGCTTCACTAAAACCTACTGAGGGTCCTTTATCGCCCCAACTCAACACCGAATAATGGTGCAGCGCCACTCCCTGCATCATGTTATGAGGAATGTTTTTCATCAACGTTTCGGTCCAGTCATATTGGCCGTCGCTCGCACCCGAAGCTATTTTGTAAAGTTTGGCATCTTTATGATCTGACATAAACGTAGCATATTGACGGTAGATATTTGAATAGTATTCAGCGGTCATATTGCCTCCACAGCCCCAAGCTTCATTGCCCACACCCCACAATTTCACATTCCAAGGCGTTTCGCGTCCATTTTTTTTCCTCAATTCTGACATAGGACTACCCGCAGGGTGATTGACATAGGTCACCCAATCGGCCAAATCTTTCACAGTACCGCTTCCTACATTACCTGCCAAATAAGGCTCTGCTCCTATCCGCTCGCACATATCCAAAAAATCATGGGTTCCAAAACTATTATCTTCTGTCACGCCTCCCCACCAGATATTGACCATCTTGGGGCGATTAGCTTTGGGGCCGATACCATCTTTCCATTGATAGGCATCAGCAAAACAACCTCCAGGCCAACGTAAATTAGGGACTTTCAGGTCTCTAAGCGCCTGAATTACATCGTTACGAACACCCGCAGTATTGGGAATCTTGGTATTTCCTTCGCCTACGTACATCCCACCATAAATACATTTTCCCAAATGCTCCGCAAAGTGTCCATAAATATGCTTATTGATTTGAGTTTTAGCCAAATCAGTATTTAGCGTAACTTTTGTCTGAGCCAAAACTGCCAAGGCTCCACAAACGAGCATAATTGATAAAAATCCTTTTTTCACTGAATCAATGAGTTAGTTTAACAAAATCATTTCAAAAACTTCGTGTCAAAACGACACATTTCGTACTAAAAAAAGAGGAGCGCCATACGCTCACTCCAAAAATAACTTATCTATCTATTAATCCAATAAAATATCAGTAAAATTACAAATCCTTCCTCACTTTTTCAATCCTATTACCTTATAAAAAGCGGGTTTGGGCTGGTTGTTGCGGTCAAAAAGCAAGGGGTAATTCGTCCGTCCGCGAACGGGCCAGCCATTGAGCCAGCTATTCCCGTCATTGACACCCCAAAATGTAACGCGTGTAACTTTGTCTTTATGTTTCAAAAACAATTTAAAAAGAGCTTCATAATCGGCAGCTAATTGCTGCTGTACTTCATCAGGCAATCCTGCTGTGTAAGGATTTAAAGTGGGATCACTACCCATCCGTTGATTGACGTCGGCACCTTGAAAATTGCGCGGCAACACTTCAATGTCAAGCTCAGTAAACATTACCTTTAATCCCAGCGCAGCATATTGCATAATACTTTCTTCAATGTCTTTAAAAGGCACTTTGCCCACGTGCCAATGTCCCTGAATCCCCACGCCGTCGATGCGGGCACCAGAAGCCTGTACTTTTTTGATAAGTTCAATACAGCCGGCGCGCTTGGCAGGTTGCTCGTTGTTATAATCGTTGTAGTACAGTTCCACGTTGGGGGCAGCTTGTTGCGTGAGTCGGAAGGCTTCGGCGATGTACCCTTCACCGAGATAATCCAGAAAAACGGTTTTGCGCAACGTACCATCTTCATTCAAGGCTTCATTGACCACATCCCACGAAAAGATATTGTCCTTGTAGCGGCTTGCTACGGTTTTGATGTGGTCATTGAAAAATGTTTGAATCGAATCTTTGCTGCGAATGCCCCGAATGAACGACGGCAATTGACTATGCCAAATGAGCGTGTGACCGTTGATTTTGATGTTGTGTTTTTTACCAAACTCAACAAGTTTATCGGGTACAACAAAATCATAGGTATCCCATTTGGGATGAATCAGCGCCGATTTCATGACGTTTTCGGGCGTTGCCATGTTAAACTGACTCACAATAAACGCAGTCATGGCAGGATCGCGCTCCTCAATTTGGCTATTGTTCAGTGCCGTCCCGATGCCAAAATCATTTTTAAAAGCATCTTTCAAGGACGGAATAGATTGGGAAAACCCAGAGATTGCTCCCATTATCAGGATGGCCGTACTTACAGCCCTAATATTTCTCTTTGAAATCATTGGATTATTAGGTTAGTTATGAATAAAGAAGTACCATTTAATCACGGAAAAACAGGAAATTAAATGGTACCCTTTCTTTACTGCTTGGCAAGCTTCATCTCGCCGCGTTCGCTTTTTACTACCAGTTCTTTTTCAGAAACCAGTTCGCCAGTGTAGCTCATTTTACGGTCGTTGAATGAGATAGAGTACGAAATCTTTTTACCCTCTACTTTGCCTTCTTCAATTTGGGCTTCGCCAAATTGCGTTTTCCACGTGCCAGTCAATTTGTCGCCTTCTACTTTGAAGGTATAATTGACCTCAAACGTACCGTTAGGCGTTTCGCGACTGCCTTTCCAGTTGCCGTCAATAGGGTTTTGAGCCATAGCGACGAAGCTGGCAATCGATAAAATCAGAGAAAAGAATAAGGTTTTCATTGTAAAAAATTGGGGGTTTTTGAGTGAAACATTTATTAAAAAAACAGTTATAAATTTGCTTATCAGCTCTATAAAGCACAATTAATGCGCCCTGAAATTCCATTTAGAATTATCACTATCAAAGTCAAATTCGGCAAGCATCGGTGTGCTATCTCCTGATGATACCAACGCCAGTTTTTTGCCCGAATTTGGCACGACCTTGGGCATTATTCTGTAGGTACCATCCGTTAGCTGGTCTATTCGCCATAATTGTTCTGGACTACCTGTAAAGACGGGGACAGTTATTACCTGAGCATCTGCGGTTGCGGATAATGCTCGTTCGGTACCTGCTAATACAATTTTGTAATATGGACCGCCTAAATAACCAGTAGAGTCAGGTGCATCGGTAATGGTCCATTTTTGGTGAGGGCGATACATGTAATCACCTATGCGCACATTAATGTTACCTGTTGGCCAATTTTTAATCACATCAGCTAATTCCTGAGCAGGCACTGGTTTAATAGGCTCAGTATTGGCTTGGCTAAAGCCTCGCTGGGCAACAGCCATTCTGCTAAAATCTACGGCGAGTTCTAAACCATATCCTCTTCTAACCGATTCTATTTCAAACGTTCCCTCTTTAAATTTTTCACCAGCTACTGGCCAGCCATCTTTCCAGACAATGGGAAGGATACCCAATACACTGCGACCACCCTGATCCAAATCTGCCTCGTAATGAATTGACATTTTTTCAACACCTTTTTCAAGAATTATTCGTCCAAAATGCCCAGGGCCTATGAGTCGCCCACGCGTAGCCACCACCATTTTGCCACCACCTTCCATCATGCTTCTACCTACATTATCAAAGTAAGGCCCGGTTACTTTTTTAGAACGGCCCACTACTACATTATACGTTGAGTTGGCACCATCGCAACAGCTCCCGTGGGTAGCAAGCAAATAATACCAGCCATCTCGATATATCAAATCAGCAGCCTCACAAACTATGGCTACATCTACAGGTTTATTTCCATCTTTGAGTTTCCCTGTTTTTGGATCTAGCTCAATAATGCGAGTGAATCCATAATAGGTACCGTAGGCTAACCAGAGTCGGCCTGTGGTAGGGTCTAACATGATACCAGGGTCTATGGCATCGTTTTCTTCGTAACCATCTGAGGTAGCTACTATTACGGGTTCAGAATACTTAAAGTCGGGCGATTTTGGATCAAGTGTCTTATTCCACATTGTATAGATAATACCTTTGTGCGAAGGGCTACCACCAGTTGCCCCATAAACCACCAGATAGCGATTACCAATTTTGATAGCATCGGGAGCAGCGCCCCCACCTGGCCTGACACCGCCTCCAAACCACGTCCAACCATCTTCTGATATTAACCCTCCGCCACCTGTTCCAAAGGTGTAGAATTTTCCGTCACATTCTACAATCGTTGAAGGGTCATGGATAAAAGGTTTGCCTACCTGAGCTAATACAGTAGTTGAAAGTAGTACTGATAAAAAAATAATTAGTTTACATTTCATTTCTGTGTTAATATTTTGATTAGATTTTAATCTTTGCTAATACTGATATTTTTGACAGGGTGGTCCCTTTGGTCAATAAAACGAAGGCAAAAATTAGCCATCCCTGGGCCATTAATTACTGCTCCCCGAATAATATTTCTCCCCTTTTTTAAGGTTAATAATGGTGAAGCCACATTGTCAACTATCATATCTCTGTCACCTGAAAGCATCAGTATTTCTTGACCATTGAGCCAAAACATCCCTCCCGAATTACATCCAGCAGTCATCCTTACATTCGGTATTTCCTCTGAACAGTCAATGACGGTAACCAACCAAAAAAGTAAGCCATACTTCGGTTTGTTGATGTCATAGGAAAAATTGAACAAATTAAAATTAAAGGTTTTACTATCCAGAGCATACCAGTTGAGAGCCTGATTACCAACCTTTACCATTTCACCAGCCTTGGGTATCATTAAATAATCTTCCGAAAAATTATTGTTTTTGAACTCACTGCGTAAGTAATTGTCTGTGAAGATATTATTTCTTGCTATGTCTTTTTTGATTGGTTCTAACACCAACCACCTATGAATAAAACCATTAGCATAGGGAGCTATTTTAGTATTGGTAGCCAATTTAAAGTGCCTTGTTAATGTATGTGTAGTGTCACCTTTTATAGGTATTGGTGGCAGCGGTGCTCTTTGCTGACCAGGGGGCTGCGCTGTGGCTTGGTATATAAGAGTTTGTCCAGTAAGCAAAATGCCCAATGACAAAAGTGGAAATAATAATTTTTGTATTCTTTTCATCGTTTGAGTTCTTTAAAAACAATCCGATCTTCACTTGTAATTATGTTTTGAAAATTCTTTCACTATTCATGATTTTGGACTAAATACTTTAACTCTTGAAATAGTTAGCCTATCTGGCTTCGACTTCGCACAGATACCAACAACCGAAAGTTGTTTCCTGCGCGAAGCCGAAGGGAACTTCTGCTCTAAATTCTTTAAACCCTATTTTACTTAAAAAGCAGCTGAGAAAACTCAAACAAATCATGCCGCCAAACGGGCCAGCTATGTCCACCAGCGTATTCGCTATAGTGGTATTTAACACCCATTTCGTCGAATTTCTTTAGCATGATTTGGCAGTTTTGGTGAGCAATATCTTCTTTGCCCCCCATCGAAACCCAAAGATTCTTCAGGTTGCTGTTAATCATTGCGGTGTTGTTTTTCATAAATTCATACTGAGGGTCAGAAAGTTTAGGATTATTAGCAAACCATCCCGAACTAAACACGCCCAACGATGAGAAGAGATTTGTGTTTTTGATACCTGCATATAACGTCTGCAAACCACCCATCGACAAACCTGCCAAAGCCCGATTTTTGGCCTCGGTTTCTACTCGAAAGTTGCTTTCGACAAACGGAATAGCAGCATTTTTTAATTCATTTTCAAATGCTTTCAACACATTTTCATTGAAACCGGCGATACCGCCTGAGTTGGCCACGTTACCATCTAGCATCACTACAAGCATGGGTTTGGCTTTATTTTCGGCAATCAGGTTGTCCAGAATAATGTCGGTACGGCCCTGCGTCGCCCAGCCTCTTTGGTCTTCGCCACCGCCGTGTAAAAGGTACAAAACGGGATATTTTTCGGTCGATTTATCATAGCCTGGCGGAGTATAGACATACATTTCTCGCCACGAATTAGTCGCTTTTGAAAGGTATTTTTTGATTCTGATATCGCCGTGCGGAACATCTTTTAGGGTATAATATCCACTGCCTTCGTACGGAATTTCGATGCCACTCGCCATGCGTCCCATGCCGTAGAAAGTTTCGCTGGCGGGGTCGACAAGCGCCACACCGTCGATGATTAAAGAATAATAATGAAAGCCTCGGCTGATAACATCGGTCGTAACATTCCAAAAACCTGCGGTATCTTTCACCATGTCGTATTTTTTACCCAAGTCAATTTGTACTTTCTGCGCATCTGGAGCTTTTACTCTGAATACCACTCGGTTGTCAGGCAAAATCTGGGGATATTTTCCATTGCGTATATTAGTTGTCGCAGGAGTTCCGAGAAGAGTATATTTGGAAAAAGAGGCAGTATCGACGGGTTTAAATAAAAACTGCGAAAACATAAACAATCCATTTTTCCATACCTTAAAATCATGCACACCAGGCTCGAGATAGTAAATGTGCGGCACGCTGTTTTGGTACAAATAATCGTGGGTACGTTTGCTGAACGTAATAAGGCCATCGGCATCACCGCACGAAATCCAGAGCAGCTTCAGTTTTTGCTTAGCGTCTTCGGGATTGGGCACTAATTCCTGCGGAACTTTGGTGTTGGGCGCCGAAGAAAATCCGCCCACCCAAGCGAATTTGTCCAGATTGCCCAACCCAAAGTTCAGCGATTGTCCGCCACCCATCGACAAGCCCGCAATAGCGCGATTTTCGCGGTCGGTGAGCGTGGGGTATTTCTTCTCCACAAACGGAATCAGGTCGTTGAGCAGGTCTTTTTCAAAGGTCGCGAAGGCTTCCACCTTGTCTTTGTCAAAGATATTTCCCACGGCGCGGTCGTCTTTCATGGCGCGGCCGTTGGGCATCACCACAATCATCGGCGCGAGTTTGCCGTCGGCGTACAAATTGTCCAGAATCACCTGCGGATTGCCTCCTTTGAGCCATTCTTTTTCGTCTCCACCAATACCGTGAAGCAAATACAGTACAGGGTATTTAGTCTTTTTATTGAAACCAGGCGGTGTGTAAATCAGGGCTTTACGAGTGGCACCTACGGTTTTGGATTCGTACTTCACCGTGTCCAGTTTGCCCATAGCAATGCCCGTTCTGACCTGGTCAAAACCTTTGGGCATTTCTTTGTCGATGGGTTGAGCTAAGGTGCAGAAACTGATGGCTACTAAGCCCAAGAGTATTGATATTTTTTTCATAATAAGAGTCTATTTTTTGAACAACAATGGCGCTAATTGGTACAAACTCCGACGCCAGGTCTGGAACTCATGGGCAGTGCCTTCCGAAACGTACGACACAGCATTAAACCCTGCGGATTTGAGTTCGTCAGTAGCTTTTTTGACGCCATCGGGGCGTTCCTTGCTGCCGCAACTCAGGAACACCAGCTTTACTTTCGATTTGTCGGTGATGTCGGTCGGGGCATAGACACCGCCACTAAGTAGCCCGTAGTACGCAAACACATCAGGATTATTGAGCGTAATCATTTTGGTTTCCATGCCACCCATCGACAGCCCCGCCATGGCGCGGTTGTCTTTGTTGGCCAGCGTACGGAAATTGGCATCGATGTACGGAATCAACTCGTTGATTAGCACCGTCTGGAACGGCTCAATCTTGAATTCACGGATTTTACCAAACTTCACCTCATTGGTCATGCCGTAAGTGTTGACGATGATGAACGGCTTGATTTTTCCTTCGGCAATCAGGTTATCCATGATTAAATTGGCGCGTCCCTGATTCATCCAGGCCGTTTCGTCTTCGCCCCAGCCGTGCTGCAAATACAATACAGGGTATTTGTCTTTCCCTTTTTCGTAACCTGCGGGTGTATAGACAAACGCCCGACGCGAAGTGCCCGTGCTTGGCGACGGAAAAAGTACTTGCTGTACATTCCCATGCGGTACATTTTTAAGGGCATAAAATTCCTGATCTTTGGCAGGAATCTCAATGCCGCTTTCCCAACGCACCGAGCCGTAAAAATTGAGTGCGCCCGGATCGTTGAATTTTCCACCGTCAATTTTGACGTTGTAGTAGTGAAAGCCTTCGTCCATCGGGCCTTCGGTGGTTCCCATCCACGTACCATCTTCGGCTTTGGCGAGTTTTGTACCTCCTTTACCTCCTAGTCCCAAGCTCACCCGCACGCTGTCGGCAGCAGGAGCTACAATTTTGAAACGGGCATAGCCCTGAGAATTAACCATCGGGTATTCCTGCCCTGGTTGGTTTAGACTGGACGGTTTGAAGTCTTCAGCGACTTGGGCATGGCAGAGTCCGATGGACAGAGCCGAGGCTACGAAGGTTGTTAAAATGTCTTTTTTCATCATCATAAAGGTTTGTTTTTATTTAAAAATTTGCTGTAACGAATTGGCCAAAAACAACTTACAATTCATCCATGTATGCCCGCCCGACACAATGAGCGGTTCGAGTTTGATTTTCTTTTCCTGAAACATGGCGATGTTTTGTTTCACACTTTCGTAAAGAAAATCTTCCGTTCCCACGCTAATGGTGAACAGCTTGAGCTGTTTATTCACTTTATCCGCATCGGGTGTCCAGTCGGTGAAGTTCTTTTTGAATTCGTCGGTAGCGGTATAAGGGGCGTACGAACAGATATAGGCAAACGTGTCGGTGTTGGTAAAGCCAATGTTCAGCGTTTGTCCGCCCCCTACCGAAAATCCAGCCACGGCGCGGCCTTTGCTATCGGTTTGAGCGGGGTAATTGGCTTGCACAAACGGAATGATGTCGTTCACCACGTCTTTGGTAAAATCGGCCATCGGAGCGGGGCGAACGTTGCCGTAGGGCATCACAATAATCATGGGTTTGGCTTTGCCCTGCGCGATGAGGTTATCAGCAATGAAGTTGGCGCGGCCCACTTTTGTCCACGTTTCTTCTGTATCCGACCCACCGTGAATCAGGTACAAAACAGGGTATTTGGTTTTACCACTAACGTCAAAATTGGGTGGAGTATACACCAATAATTGGCGGGTTGTATTCAGCGTTTTTGAGGAATACGTATGGTAGGTCACCTTGCCGTGAGGAACGTTTTGAAGGCTGTGAACCAACGGTTTATCACCTTTTACCTCCACAATGCTCCGTTTGAACCGTTCATTGGCAAAAATAAGCGTGTTGTTGGGGTCAGCGACGCCTACTCCATCCACGGTAAAGTTATACGGGTAAATATCAGGCGTAACGGGAGGCACCGTCACCCGCCAGATGCCCGACGTGTCTTTGGTGAGTGAAATGGGTTCTTTCAAAAATTCACCCGACAGTTTTACCTCACGCGCCGTTCTGGAAAAATAGGTAAACGTGATGCTGTTGTCCGCATGAACATTGGGCGAACTTATGGCGGGCGGACGTTGCTGTGCAAAAAGCGAGAAACAAACAACGAATACAATTGGAATACAAGCAATTATGTGTTTCATCATTTTGGGATTAGGTTAATTCAATTACTTGGATATTCGCTTTCTGGTTTTAGGCTAATAGTGTCTTTAGTGGGAAAATCATTTGGTACTCGATAACTGACTTTTTTTGTCGCTAACCACTCCGCAGCCCTTATCATGGTTGTTTGAAAACCTACACACCGATAGGCAGGAGGATATTTTTCTCCACGCCAAAGATGTCCCATGCTTGAGTTATAAACTCGTCCTTTTCCATAGTTAACGACCCATTCTACCGGCCACATTTTTTGAGTACCTGTGCTGTCATAGGCATAGGAAAGTACAGTCAGATTTTCGGCAGATCCTCTCGGATAGTGATATACTTCCGTATTGGCTGTTTGCCATTGTTTCGGAAAATTTTTATTGATAGGATGTCTGTTTAGAACCGTAATCAAGGCATTAAATCTATCCCCATGCCCCGTACCTGCGCCTTCATTAGGGGGAATTCTGTTAATATTTTCATTAATCTCTACCATTAAAGCATACCCAAAACTTTTGGGACGCCACCCCATTCCAATCATTTTGTCGTATTCTTCCCAATGAGAAAAAGCATTGTTTCCCGAATGCAGAATATATAGTCCACCTCCATTTTTTACGTATTTTTCTAAACCTAATTCGGCACTTTTTGACCATCTCAATTTCTGATTCCAAATGTTGTTGGTATTCTGAATCACGACCGCATATTTTTCAAAATTTGGGTTCCAACTTTCTAAGCTGAGACTGTCAGCAGGAACGGTGGACACATCAATTACAAATTTGCCGCTTTGCTCAAGTATCCATTTGGTCACAGCAGTAGTTTGTTTCCAATCATGGTTACTAAAGCCATCTACAATTAAGACCTTGATTTTTGAGCGTTTTTGAGCCAATATGCTTTCAGGAATACTTCCCAAAAAAGCAAGCCCAGCCAATATTCGAATCCATTGGATTGCTTTCATCTCGATAGAAATGCTTTACTTGAACAAAACAGGTAAGGTCTCATTAAGATATTTCTTCACGTTCATCCACGTGTGGCCGCCGTCTGTGACGTAACTTTTGTAATTTATCTTCTTGGTTTTCAGGTATTCTTCAAACTCGACGGTGCCTTTGTACAGAAAATCATCGGTACCAATGCCAGACCAGAGCAGCTTAAAATCCTTGTTGGTTTTGGCAGGATTTGAGGTAATGTTGGTAAAGCTTTTGTCCATCTCGGCAGGTGCAATGTAGGACGCATAGCTGCACACGTACGCAAACTTATCGACGTTATTGAAGGCCGTGCGCAGCGTCTGTCCGCCCCCGCGCGAGAAGCCGCCAATGGCGCGGTTGTCGCGGTTGTTGATTGTTCGGTAATTTTTTTCGATGTACGGAATGACGTGAGACACAAGGTCAGTTTCAAACAGTTTCATTCGGCGCAGGGCATCGTCGCCGTCGCGGCTCATCACATCGGCAGGTTTGTCTTTGCCCGTTTGTTCGGCAATTTTCGCCAGCGGATTCCCGTAAGGCATCACCACAATCATGGGCTTGGCCGTGCCCGCCGCAATCATGTTGTCGAGCATCAGGTTTACCTTACCCACTTTCCAGAAGGTTTCTTCGGTATCGGTCGTGCCGCTGATGAGGTAATAGACAGGGTATTTTTTGGCGGTTTCTTTGGTATAACCCGCTGGTGTATAGACAACAACCGTCCCCGTTGAACCTTCGACCGACGGATAATATTCGTAGGTAATGGAGCCGTGTGGTACGTTTTTCAACGCGTAAATGGCAGGTTCATCCGACGGAATTTCGACCAGACTGGCCTTGAATCGCTCGTTGGGAAAGAAGGCGACGTTGGCAGGATCCATCACCGTAACGCCATCCACTTTAAAACTGTATGGGTAAATATCGGGCTTAACTGGGCCAACGGTGACCGACCAGACGCCCTCCGCGTTTTTGGTCAACGGCACATCGACCTGCCCGAATTGACTCCCGCCCAACAGCACCGTTTTGGCGTTTGGCGCTAAGTACGAAAACGTCACGGTTTTGTCGGAATTGACTTTGGGCGAAATCACAAACGGCCCGCGCGGTGGCTGGGCCAACCCTGCAAATGGAACAAGAATCAGCAAAAGAAAGCCGATTTGTTTGAAGAATGTAAGGGTTTTCATTGGTTTACTGATTGGTTAAGGGTGTTTTGGTTTCAAGAAGTTAATTAGCCGTAATTACATCCAGTTCGGCATACCCTGAGGCTGTTTTTCCCTGTGTGTTTTTCAACGCTCGAAACCTAATGTAACGCGCCGAAACGGGAGAAAAGGTTTTGATTTGCCAAAATGGGCTGTTTTTAATGTTGGAAAATTCGCCCTCACTGACGGTTTTCCAGTCCGTATTATCCTGCGACACTTCAAATTGATAATGGGTAATGATGCTTCCTTCTTCCCACCAGTTTTGGGCAGGTAAGTAGCGGAAACCTTCAAGACGTTCTACCTTTCCCAAGTCGATGACCAATTCTGCCGGCATCGGTTGGTTTCTTTTTTGATGCCACGACGTACCCGGATTGCCATCAAGCAGCTTGTTGGCATTTGCATCTTCGGTACTCAGGATTTTCCAGTTTTTGCGGGAAATATCAAACTTCTCTTCACTCGCAATGCTGGCCTGATTGGTAAACGGATTAAACGTAATGGCCTTGATGTCTGCTTTGCCCTCATCCGTTTTGACAAGGGACGTGTATTTGGCCGACGAAGAGGTAGGCGTGCTGCCATCGGTTGTATAATAAATCACCGACTCTTTATCTCCCGACACAAACTGAACCAGCCCTTCTTTATCCCTAAGAATGGTAGGGGGAGTCAGAACGATGGGGGCTTTATACACTTCAATGTTTGAAATGAGCGGACAGCCTTTGGCGTCTAACACATTGAGCCGCAATTTGGTAGCCTCGACGGTCGGGAATCTCAGAATACGCTTATAGCCAATGGTGGTTTCTTTGGCGATTGGCACCCATTTTCCGTCCACAAATGCTTCCACACTAAACGATTTCACCCGTTGCCCCAATCGGATGGGTTCCTGCACCAGAAAGCGGTTGAAAGTGGTGGGTTTTCTAAAATCCAGCGTAATCGAGCCTGAGGTTGAGTTATCGTCGGTAGCCCAATAAGAATCAACATCGCCGTCAATCGCCTTATTGGCTCCATAGCGAGCGTTTTTGCCGCGTACCTGCTCCGAAGAAGCGACCGCGTTTTTGGCCAGATTTTGGGCAAAGGTTTCTTTGATTGTTTTGGTCAATTCCTGAATTGCTTTTTCGTCTTTTTCGTGAATCAGGCCGTTGGGCATAATCGGAAAATTGAGCAAAAGCGTACTGTTCCGCCCAATCGAGTGATAATAAATATCCAGCAACTGAGGCAACGTTTTTACTTTTCTGTCTTCGCGTTCATGGTAAAACCACTCTGGCCGAATGGAGGTATTCACTTCTCCGGGTACCCACGCATTGCCATTTTCAACGCCGTGACGCAGCATTTGCTCGGGTACATCGCCCGTGGCATTCAATAAACTCCAGTTGGTTTCGCCCACGTAGCCCGATTCGGTACCCACCCAGCGCAAGTCGGCGCGGTCGCCGCCGTCGTTCCAAATCACCATCTTAGGCTGCAACTTGCGGACAAGCTGGTAGGTAGTTGACCAGTCGTAGTAGGTTTTTGCGTCAATTTTACGGGTTTCATTCGCCCCACCATAGTAGCCCGAACCCCCGTTGGCGCCGTCGAACCATACCTCGAAAACTTCGCCGTAGTTGGTGAGTAATTCCGTAAGCTGATTTCTGAAATAAGTGATGTATTCGGGTTTGCCATAATCGGGGTGATTTCGGTCCCAGGGCGACAAATACACCCCGAATTTTAACCCGAATTCTTTACAGGCATCGGCCATTTCACGAACCATATCCCCTTTACCGTTTTTCCATGGCGAATTTTTGACGGAGTATTCAGTGTATTTCGACGGCCACAGGCAAAAACCGCTATGGTGTTTGGCCGTAATAATAATTCCCTTCATGCCTGCTTCCTTGCAGATTCTGGCCCATTGTCGGCAATCCAGTTTTTCGGGGTTAAAAATCTTCGGGTCTTCGTTCCCAAATCCCCACGCCATATCCGTGTAGGTATTCACGGAAAAATGCACAAAGGCATAGTATTCCATTTTTTGCCACCGCAACTGATTCTGCGAAGGAAGCGGACCAACTGGTTTGGGTTCATTCTGCGTATAACCCGTGTAGAATGAAAGCCCCAAAAAGAATAGTATAAAAAGTCTTTTTTTCATCGTTTACTCCGTAATCTGATTCGCTATTTAGCCCATTCTTTTCCTTCGGGCGTTCTTCTCCATTCAAAATATTTATCGAGTACTTTCATGGCTTCTTCACTCGGAACAGACCCCATAAACGCCTTTTGCTGAAAATACATGACCGCAGGTTTTTTGGCAGAAAATGCCTCCCATTGGGGCACATTTCCACCATTTGGATTGCCGTTTTTGGCGAAATTTGTCCAGTAGGTCATAAGGGTTTCAGACAATGCTTCGTCCGTTGGCGTACGGTTTTGGTCGGCGGGATTGAGATTTCCAAACACAAAAGCAACGTCCTGCCCGTGGGGTGAGCCGTAGCCAAACTTGGCCGAACCCGCAGGGTGTTCAGGATGCTGGTCAAAATAGTAGTAATAAACCTTGTCCTTGGATTTTTGGGACTGGAGGTTGGCCCACGCCCACGTCTGCCAGCCAAAGGCCGCATCACGCGCCAAATCCCGGGCCGTTTTGGGAACGCTGTTTTCGTCCACGGGATAGGCTTTGATTAGTTTTTCGGCAAAAGGCCCGTAGCGTTTGGTGGTGCTTTCGATGTAATCTTTCGGCGTTTTTGGCGGCATAAAACTCGCGCCTTCGTCGGAGTTGTAGCCAATCAGCACAGGCGTATGGTTAAACTTGCCCTTTTGGTATAAAACATGTTGGTCGTCGGGAATGACGTAGCCATCCACGATAGGCCAGCCTCCGGGGTTGCCAAAACCTGATGGGAGCTTGTCGGCGGGCAAGGCGCGAAGTTCGGCCAATGACGTAGCCCCTGCTTTCTGCATAAATTCAAGGCCCTGTTTTTCGGCCAACGCCAACAGCTTCATGTTTTCGCCCGGAAAGGTGGTGAGTCGGTGAGGGCCAAACGAGCCACCGCTTTGCGAAATCGCGCCGTGAAAAAGCCCTTTAGCCAATGGCGATGCGCACAACATACTGACGGCAATTCCTCCCGCCGATTCCCCGAAAATGGTTACTTTATCGGGGTTGCCACCAAAGGCTTTGATGTTTTTCTGCACCCATTGCAAGCCCGCAATCATGTCGAGCAAGCCATAGTTCCCCGACGTTTTTTGGGGTGTTTCGGCACTCAGTTCAGGATGCGCCAAAAAGCCCATTTGATTGACCCGATAGGCGATACTGACGAGGATTACGCCTTTTTTTGCCAGTTTTTCGCCGTTCGTTACGGGTTCAGAAGTAGCCCCAAAGCTAAATCCGCCGCCGTAAATCCAGACCATCACGGGCAGGTTTTCATTGGCCGTTTTGGCAGGCGACCAGATGTTCAGGTACAAACAATCTTCACTCTTGCCTGATGGCGGATTTCCTCCCTGATAGGGAGCGGGAGCAAATTGGGTCGCTTGTTTAACGCCTTCCCACTTGGCGGCGGGTTGCGGTGCTTTCCAGCGAAGAGCTCCCACAGGCGGGGCGGCAAACGGAACACCTTTATAAACCGACAAACCATTTTCATTACTTCCTTGGAGCAAACCCTCTTGTACTTTTACGGGAGCGGGCGGTGCAATGCTGCTTTCGTCGATGTCAATTTTTTTGCCTTGTGAGGTTAACAAAGCCGCCGCGTAGCGCTTGCCAAAAATGCGGATGCCTTCGCTGCTGAAATGGAGTTTATCGGGAACAGCGGGCAAGCCTTTAGATGAAACGACGATGGCTTGGGGAATCACTTGTGGCAAGGTCGCGATGATGGGGTTCATGCTCGCACATTTGCCACCCTGATCGGCATTGACCAACTCTCCCGCCAGCAACGGCAATGAGTTGGCGGGTAAGTTCAGGTCGGTCAACAAATCATCGTAGATTTTTTTGACCTTCATCGGCCAACCTTTATCGCCCGTGTTGGATTCACCCTGATGCAGCAAAATGCCTTTGATAACCCCCGATTTTTGCGCCAAACGCGCCATTTCGATCAATCGTTCGTACGGATTTCCGCCGTATTGATTGGCCATATTAATCATCCACGGCCTTTCTTTGGCCGAGGTGTCGAGGTACATTTTATAGTCTTTTTTGTCAAAAATCTCAATTTTACTCCCCGCCACAGCCACATGAACAAAGCCTACTTTGACGTTTTGAGGCAAGTTCTCCACCAACGTTCTGCCAAAATAATCAGCGGGCGAAAGGCGGGTATTGCAACGACAAAGCGGTGGTTTGGCCGTGTACCAGTTGCCTTTTGTCCGCCCCAATTCAGGACAGTCCACGGATGCCAGCAACCGAAGTCGGTTGTCAACGGTCGTATCCTGCGGCTCAATGCGAGCAGGCCCTTCCATGTTCGACTGCCCGATGCAGAGGTAAATGTGGAAGTTGGGGTCCTGAGCGTGGGCGCTATATCCTAAAAGCAAAAGCGTCAGCGCTAAAAACAGGGTTGATTGAAATTTTTTCATGATTTTGGTTAAGGGTTTTTCCTTGTTATTGCTGCACAATCAGTACGCCGCCATTCGTCGGAATCGTCAGGTCAACTTCCTGATTCTTCGGCAGTTTTGAGGTACTGACTCTGCCGTTCAGTTGTTCGTCGTCAGTATATTGCCGCAAGTCTGCCCCCGCCGCAATCATGGGCAGTTTGACGGTTAGTTTCAGGGTTTCTTTTTGCGCGTTTATACCTGTTACATACCAGTTGTTGCCATGACAACGGGCCAGTACCACATACTTCCCAGGGTAACCGTCAATATAGCGAACCTCCTCCCAAGTGGTTGGGACCGTTTTCATAAAACTGATGGCCCAATCTGGTGCGTCTGTTAAATTGTTGGGAGCCAGTGCAAAATGCTGCACGGCACTCTGAAACAATACCGCCGTTGCCAGCGCATATACATCCGACGTTACCCGCTTTGAGCCACGGTTAGGTGTATTATTGGCATTGTAAAATTTGTTCAGGGCACTCCCGCCAAAATCCATGCTGCCGACGGTGTTGCGGATGAAGGGATGCAACGTGGCGTTAAAAGCCTCATAATCACAGCTCCGCTGCGAAAAGGCGAGGTTTTCGCTGGCCAGAACGGCCTCACTTGCCGCATAGTTTGGATACATCCTTTCCCAGCCACGCGGCAGGGTACAGCCGTGAAAAATGCACAGGATGCCGTAGTCGTTGGCGTCGTAGAGGATGTCTTCATAGACCTTCATCGTTTCCTGTTTATCGCCGCCGAAGAAGTCCACTTTAATGCCTTTCACGCCAATACTTTTCATCCACGCCATCTCTTTCCGACGGGCAATGGTGTTGTCCATAATCCCTCTCGGGCCTTGCGGGGCGTCATTCCAGTAGCCGTTGGAGTTGTACCATAAATACAAACTAACCCCTTTACCCGCGCCGTATTTTGCTAATTCAGCTATTTTCTCCCGTCCAATCTGCGTGTCCCAGAGAGCATCCACCAAAACGGTTTCGTAGCCCATCGCCGCGCTGAAATCAATGTATCGTTTCTGTTCGTCATAGACTGTTTTTCCGTCCATGCCGATAATCCAGCTCCATGAGCCTTTGGTATATTTATAGGACTGCGAAGCCGCATAACGGGGTTCTACTACGTCGAATGGTACGGTTGTTTCGATAATCGGTGCCAATGTTTCGCCTACGGTAATGGTGCGCCACGGCGTTTCGCCGGGTAGCGGGAGCCCCGGCGCGGAAGTGCCGTTGCCGTTGTTTTCGTCGGGCATTGGAAACCCGATGGTATATAACCCTTCTGAATGACCAATCAGTCGGCTGCCACAGTATCGGCTGTCCACGCCCGTTTCAGAAATTAACACCCAGCCGTTGGTATTGACCTTGAATAAACACGGGAAGGTGTATCCGTTGCCTCTGCCGTTTTTCCCCAACGTATCATCGACTGTATAGGTAATTTCGTAGCTTGGCATGGTTCGGGCAAAACCGACCATGGCTTTACTTTGGGCCGACAAAAACGTGGTGGTTCCTTTCGGAAAGGCAAAACCCGATGCTTCTTCGTTGACAACACAGCTACGGGATTGTTTTTGGGGATACACCTTGTAGCGAAACGCCACATCGTTGTTACTCACCCTGAATGTCACCTGAAAAGCATCTACGTTGTTTTTTGAGAACACAAATCCCCCTTCATTGGCCACATAATGTACCTTTCGTTGCTTTATGTTGGGCAATTCATAGGTATTGTCAATTTTCTGAACACTGGTTTTAGCATCTACCAGTACTAAATTCTCCGAAAAATCACCCACGTTGGTTTTCAGTCCGAGCGGAGATTTAGTCAGGAACGTCTTGCCATTTAAAGAAATACTATACGAGGGCTTTCCGTTGTCTAGGGTAAGATTAACCACCAGTTTGCCATTAGGACTGCTGATGGTAGTTGGGTTGTTTTGGGCTGTTGCCCAAAAAGTACTTAGCAGAAAAAGACAAAAGATGTATTTCATAGACGGTTTATGTTGAATGTTTGTCATTCCGAGGCACGAGGAATCTTCAGTGGTTGGCCATTTTATCGCATTGGCGATCTGGCAAAGATCCCTCCTTCCGCCTCAGCGTACCGGTCGGGATGACAAAGGGTTGTTTAAACAGGTTTTATCGTAAAAAAGAACAACTATTACTTCTCTGAAATCTTGTCATCAATTCGGAAATAATCAAAGTCGGCAAAGCCGCCCGTGGTTTGGGTGGCGTAGTTGAACAACCCAAAACGGTAGCCCATAAAATGCGGAATGGTGTAAGGCATTTTCAGCGGCTCACCGATTTTTGCCCAGACCTTGCCGTCGAGGCTGTAAAAGAATTGGGCGATGTCGGCGCGTTTGTTGAAATTACATTCTGCCTTGACGTACAGCGTATTTTGGGTAAGCGGGATGTTCTCAATCTCAACGGGTTTGCCCGTATTGGCACTAACCATGACGATTGATTTCTGCCCTTTACCGACCTTTACCCCTACCAAACCAAAATTCTTTTGTAACAAACCCAGCCCCGCGAAGTCGCCTTCTTTCATGTTTGAGGCATCCAACAAGGTCGAACCCGTCGATTCGGGGCCGATGGTGCGCTGGGTGAGGGTGTTGCGGGCGAGTACAAACGAGCTATCGATTCGTCCCGTTTTTAAGCGTAAAAATCCTTTTCGTTCGGATACTGACCAGAGCGAATTATCGGGGTTGTGGTTCCATTGCCACACCAACGGCAAGGCCGCGTCACTCTTTTTGCGGGCAAATTCGTCCGAGGCTACAATGTTGGGAATGAGCGATTTATTGGCTGGCAAATCCAACGTTTCGGGGACTTTGCCGTTAACGCCCAACACAGGCCAGCCGTTTTCCCACGTCACAGGCACCAAATACGGAATGCGTCCAACCCCGCCAAAATCGCGGAACAGATAGGCAAACCAGCGTCCGTCTGGCGTGTCAATCAAGCCGCCCTGCGCCACACCTAAGTCCTGCAACCCTACGCGACCTTCCCACGGCCCCGTGATTTTGTCGGCGCGGTGGATAACCACCGTCCGCATGCCGCCACGCGGCCAACAGATATTGAAGAGGTAATACTTACCATTGTGTTTGAAAAGTTGAGAGCCTTCGGCACCCAGCATGATGTTGCTTCCAGCTGGCAAACTTGCGTTTTCGATGACTACCGTTTCGGTTGTCCCTTTGCGGACACCCGTGAGGTCATCGTTTAGTTCAACCAATTTGAGTTTTCCTGCACCGTAGATTAGATAAGCCTTGTCGTTTTCATCAAAAAACAGCGTGTGGTCGTGGTAGGCAGGTTTGAACGTGGCTACTTTCCACGGCCCTTTTTCGATGTTTTTGGTAGACCAGATGTACGTTTTCCCCGTAGTTTGGGCAAAAGTCGTTACGTAGTACGTGCCCTTATGAAAGCGCAAACTGCTCGCCCACGAACCTCGACCGTACGTCCCTTTTCCGTCGGTAAGGTTCAGCGAAGGCACATTGGCCAGCGTGTCATAGACATAACCCACCATTTGCCAATTGACCAAATCGCTTGATTTCATGATGGGCAAGCCCGGACTCATGTGCATGGTGGTGCTGCTCATGTAGTACGTATTTCCCACCCGAATCATGGCCAAATCGGGCACGTCGGCAAAGATAATGGGGTTGTGCGCTTTGTTTCCCTGCGCAAATAAGCCAATAGGAATGGCCAGCAACAGACTGAAAAAGAAATGCTTTAGCATCGTTTTAGATTTTCTTGGCTTGGGTTTTAATACGGATTACGGTCAGCGACATAGGCGGGGCAACATACTCAAATCCCTTGGTCACCTTAATGGCTGAGCTGGCGGGTGTAATGTTGGTTGGCTTTTCTAAAGTGTTTTCAGTGTTTTCTTCACCCAAAAGAATCGTTTGTGCTGCGTCAGGCAAGAAGTTTTTAAAAGCTGCCAGATTGACTTTCATGGTCTTGGCAATTTTGCCTGTATTGACCATTTTCAAGATAACATCGCCCGTTTGGGTGTCTTTCACGCACGAAGCGGCAAGGGTTGTATCTTTCGAGTCTTTAGAAATAATCTGCTCAAAATATTCGTCGCCCTGATTGGTGGTAAACATTTTTTGAACATGATAATTGGGTGTCAGACTGACCCGCTTGTTGTCGAAAAAAATCATGTCAGTTTTCCATTGCGTATGGTCTTTTTTTGCCAAAAGGGGAGCGTAGGACGCCATTTTAACCACATCGCCATTGCGTTCCAGGCCTATCATGTAGGCGGCTTCGGCAATGGCATTACCCAATTTATTGCCCCATGAAGCATATTCGCCTAAATACACCCCTGCTTTGGTGCGGTCGTATCTATCGTAGCGATTCAGGTTGGAGAGAAACCATTTTGGCTCTTTATAGTAGTGTTCGTCAACAATCGAAACCGCGAGATCATTTGAAATTTTCCAGCCTTTTTCAAAGTCTTCGCCCTCAGAAAATGGCCCCGAAGTACCAATCAGCGTGATTTGAGGGTATTTTGCTTTAACCGCCTGTGTGATCATCTTAAATCGTGCTTCAAATTCGGGCGAGATTTTATCCTCGTTTCCGATGCCGATATATTCCAGATTGAACGGCTCAGGATGCCCCGCAGCCGCCCGTTTGGCTCCCCAGACAGACGTGGCAGGGCCATTGGCCCACTCAATTAAATCCAGAACTTCCTGAACATATTCGTCCATTTCTTCCATGGGCAGAGCTTGCTGACCTGTTCCGCCCACTCGCCACGTTCCGCCCGAATTTTGGCAACTGACGGCAGCAGGCAATACGGGCAATGGCTTAGCTCCGATGTCTTCGCAAAATTGGAAATATTCAAAATAGCCTAAACCTGCGGTTTGGTGATAGCCCCACAAGTTTCGTTGCTCTACACGCTGCTCCACAGGCCCAATGGTATTTTGCCAGCGATACATATTGCCCACACCGTCGCCGTGAGCCAAACAGCCGCCAGGAAAGCGAATGAAGGCGGGCTTCATGTCGGCGAGCAATTGTGCCAGATCAGCCCGTAAGCCATTTGGACGGGTTTTGAAGGTTTTTTCGGGAAAAAGCGATACTACATCCAACGCCAGTTGGCCTTCGGTGGTGGCCAGAACGACCAGCGAGGTCGAATCGTTGCTTTCTGACGGGGCTAAGGTTGCGGTATAGTTACGCCAATTTTTGGCATCGACGGTCAGTTCGGTTTCGGCCAGTACTCTTCCTTTGGGCGCCTGAAGGCTCACTTTTACGGAAATTGGTGTGGTTGAAAGTAGTCGCGAAAACATCGAAAAATTATATTTTTCGCCTTGCTTTACCACGATGTAATCAAAGCCTGTGTTTTTAATTCCTACCCCTGGCGTACCCTTGTTTTCCGGTATATCAGTGCGGGGGCCAAAGGCGTGAACGCCCACACGGTTTATCGTCAATACGGCATAGTGGGGGTTGTTGGGGTGAACGGGTTCTTTGGTTTCGATACTTAGATTGCCGTAGGAAAAAACGGGCGTAATGTATTCCCAAAACGAAAGGTGATGCCAGTTGCGTTGCTCAGCAGGATTGTACTCAAACGAGCGATTTTGAATTTGTTCGGCATACAGCCCACCGTCGGCAGCATAGTTGATGTCTTCAAAAAATAACCCGAACAGGTACGGGCTGATTTTTTTGCTTTTGGGGTAATTATTTTTCGAGGTCTGGGCAAAACCATTGTCATGCAGTCCTAACCCAATCAGTAAGCCTATCAGTATTAATCTGACCCAATTATTTTTAGTATTCATCTTTTTCTTTTTATTGTAGATGCAGGTCAGACTGTCGTCAGACCGTTTGAACATCTCTTTAATTTCTTCTAACTTTTTATTGTAGATGCAGGTCAGACTGTCGTCAGACCGTTTGAATCCTTGTAAAGGTTTAAAACCTTTACAAGGTTACTATTCTGATTTGATGAAATCGTGGCGTCGGTCTTCCGTTTTCGGATACGATTTTGAGGTGAACGACCTCTTTATCATCGGCTTTGAGGACAATCACTTTATCTTTTACCGCGATAACTTCTGCTGCTCGGTCATTGATAAAAATACCGACCTCTTCTGTTTTCAGATTTCCTGAAAAATGGATTTCCAACGTCTTCCCCGCCGAGTCTTTATTTTGCAACTGATACGAAATATAAGAGCGTGTATTTCGCCAGAACCGACCGTCATCATCGTAGCCCGAATCGCTTTTTTCGCCTTTGTACGAATGATTTACTTCGGGTTGCTGTTCACCACAATTCACCTTATCAACTGTTCGGGCTTCCAGTGCCAATGCCTCGACCTCCTGCTGCCGTTGGGTTGCTTTTTGGGCTTCAAAGTCCGCCTGCGTAAACGTCTGGAAATACATCTGATAACGGGCGTCGTGGATTTCATAGAAAGGTTGCAGCGTCAGCGAATCGAGGCTAAAGGTCAGATTACCACCTAATTTTAGTTTAGAAAGGTACGAGTCCGTGTTGCCAATCAGCGCATAGGCTTTGTCAATAGGGTACAGTTTCCCTTTCGTTTCGTGCCCCATGCGGCTATCATCGGCGAAAAGGCCGACTAAATCAGAGGTAGAAGTCTTGGCTGCCAACACAATAGGCCCGTACACAAACGCTGTCCAATTGGAGTTGTCGGGCAGGTATTCCAGTTTGGTAGAAGTCGTAAACTGCACCGTTACTTTATCGCCCGATTTCCATTTTTTCTGAATACCGATGTAATGCGAGGGTTGGGCGTTGGTGGGGTACGTTTTCCCATTGACCAACACCTCGACGTTTTCTGCCCATTTCGGGTAACGAATATTCAGCGTAAACGCCTGCGATTTGGCCAGTTTTAGTACCAGTTCCGTCTGGTTTTTGTACGGAAACGTTGTGCTTTGGGTTAGCTGAATATTGTTTTCTTTCCAGTTCAACAAAGACGGAATAAACAAATTGACAAACAGATCGTTGGCGGAATGGCTATAAATCAGTTCGCCGTACTTCGTATGGTTTTCAATGCCCGAACCCACACAACACCACATGCTGGTTTCGGGTTGCGAATAGACCCGATAATGGTTGGGGCGAATGGGTGTAAAGTACACAAAGCCCCCTTTTTGCGGATGTTGACTCGACAAAATGTGATTATATAGCGTCCGTTCGTAAAAATCCAGATAGCTCGGATCGTTCTTATCCAGAAACAATGCTTTACTCAACCGAAGCATATTGAACGAATTGCAGGTTTCAGGGCCTTGATTTGACTTCAACATGCCACTGAAATCGGTCGTTGGGTTGAAATGCTCCCGCACGCTATTTCCTCCAAACGCCACCGTGCGAGCCTGGGAAACGTTCTGCCAGAAAAAGCGAGCCGCTTCCGACCAATCGGTTTTGCCCGTAAGCATGGCAATTTTCTCATACCCAATCACTTTCGGAATCTGCGTATTAGCGTGAAGCCCCGTCAGTTTATCCTGTTTGGCGAGCAAAGGCGTCAATAGAGCCTGATGCGACAGTTTCAGGGCAGCATCCAGGTACTTTTTATTCTTGGTTAGGATGTATAAATCGGCAAACGTTTCGTTGATGCCGCCGTGTTCAGTACGTAGAATCTGTTGCGTCTGGGCATCGGAGAGCGGTTGGATGAGTTCGATAAACCAATCGCCCAGTCCAATCAAGACCTGTTTGGCTTGCTGATTACCCGCAAATTCGTAGGCATCCCGCAAGCCTGCAAACAACTTATGAATGTTATAGAGCGGCACCCACGTGTTGTTCAACCCAAAGCTGCTGCCGTCGATGTCGCCTTTGTGAATCCGTTCCCAAAAGACCTTTCCCTGCGGAATACCGCCCACGTAGCCGTTACCGTTTTTAGCCTGACACTGAGCCAGTTGATCCACCATGTAGTCGAGCCGCTTTTTCAGTTCGGTATTGACCGTCGAGGCGTACATCATGGCCAGTGCCGACAGGTAATGCCCGCCGATGTGGCCGTCCAGCCCCGAGCTTTCCCAGTTGCCATAGCGTTCGGCTTTCAGGGGTAACCCCGCGTCGATGAGGTACGGCGCCAGCAGCTTATCAGGGTTCAGCGACAGGATGTACCGCATGTCAACGTCCTGCGCGTTCTTGAAAGCACCATTCGTCACCTTCACCTCCTGAAGGGTAAACGGTTGCATCTGCCCGAATGCCGAAGAGCTGAGCAAGAAGGCGGTTATGGTATGTAAAAAAAGGAGTTTCAAAATATATTTTTTTAGGTGCTTCATGAAGTAATTCAACCTCATCCCTAACCCTTCTCCTTTCTGGAGAAGGGGATTTAAAGCCCTCTCCAGAAAGGAGAGGGTGGGGTGAGGTTAAATTTTTTTTATTTCAAGACAGCATCATTACCGCTGTATTTCAGGAATTTAAACGTAGCGGAGTTGTCTGATTTTTCACCATTTGAAGTAGCATACATAGCATACACATTGCCAATAAATCCACCTGATACTTTGGTAGATAAGTGCTTCCCATCTAAGTTTTCGGCAACGATTTTGTAAGTTTTACCGTTTTCAGAAATCTCAAAATCAACTTTATCGGCTTTTGAAGTTATTTTTAAATTCAATTTGCCATTTCCTACGGGTAGCGTATTTATCAATTCTACGTCTTTTTTGCGATGCACACTTTTGTATAATTCCACTTGTGTTTTACCATCTTTGATAGATTTTGCCAAAAAGTAAAAATGGCTTTCGTCTTGATAAATCACTAAACCCGCCTTTTCTTTTTCAGTTTTTGGCGTAAAATTCAACTCTGTTTCAGCTACTGAATACATGTGTTGCTGGCGTTTGGCCACAAAAGATGGATTGCCCAACTCTGAGATAGTTTCAGGCTTGAGTTTAAGCGTTAGACCATTTTTAGAAGTTTTAAATGAACTGCTATCAACCGTTCGCAAGTGCATTAGCGAAAGGTCGAGTCCTTTGTCGAAGGTCATGGTATAAGCAAAATTGCCGTTTTGCGGCAAAGCCCCTTTCTGTTTTACCTCCTTGATGTTGGTTTGGTATTTGTACTCGATGGCTTTTTCGCCGTGCTCAATCATTGGCCAATCGTTTACCCATGTGAGCGGAGCAATGAACATTTCACGACCAGTATTATAATAATCACCTTCGTAAGGGCGAACAGCCAAGAAAATTGAATACCAATTGCCGTCAGGGCCTTCAATAAACTGGGCGTGTCCTGCCGACGTAATCGGGTTGGGGCGGTCGGCGGGTAAGCCTCTTTGGGTCAAGACTGGATTACCTTCAAACGGCACATACGGCCCCCAAATATCTTTGCTGCGCAAGGCCACCTGCGAGTGATTCACGGACGTTCCGCCTTCGGCACAATAAAGAATATACCAATCGTTGCGTTTCAAAATGTGTGGACCTTCAATCCAAACTGGTTTTTTAGTAATATCCACCCCACCGTTTATCAATTGCTTTTTTTCTCCGATAGTTTTTAAGTTTTTGTAATCAAACTCATACATCTGAACGGTGCGATGACCCGGGTAAAGTGGTTTATTATCAGGAGCATCGCTATTATAAACGATGTATGCTTTATCGGTAGCTTCGTCAAAATAAATGGATGGGTCGATGCCCCTGACTTGTGGAAGTTTTACAGGGTTGCTGTAAGGGCCAGCAGGGTTGGTGGCAGTAACCACAAAGTTCCCATCATGGTCAATATCAGTGCAGGTTACGTAGTATATGCCTTTGTAATAAGTAATGGCAGGAGCAAAAAGCCCACGACTCATCCGCTCGCCCATAAAATCCATTTGTGACGGACGGCTGATGACGTTGCCAATTTGCTTCCAGTTTTTCAGGTCGCGGCTGTGCATGATGGGCAGCCCTGGAAAGTACGAAAAGGTAGAATGTACACTGTAATAATCAGGCCCCACTTTGACAATACTCGGGTCAGGATAAAAACCCGTCAGAATCGGATTGTTTAAGGTAACTTTCTGGGCTTGCGCAAGTGGACTCAATGCCATTAAGCAAGCAAGACAAAAGGTGGTGAATGCAGTTTTCAACATGGTTATTCGTAAAGTATTCAATTTCTTTAATTTATTGATTAACAAAGACATACGACTTCCCTGCCTGCGTTGGCACATCGTATAGCACCGTTTCTTTCAACGAAAGAGGCACGACATTAGCTTTGGCCGAAATGACAGGCGTTGCGGTTTTCTGGGTGACATAAAACGCGTTCGGATTCTCGCCCGTTGCAGGCTTCAAACTACCGCCACTGGTAAGTTTGAGGGCATTCGGCGTACGCACCCTCAGGTTGCCTCCTAAGGTTGATTTTACGGTTAGTTTGATCAATTTGCCGTCTTTCCACTGCATGTCTGTCACCTCAAAACCGCCGATGGCGCGTAGGCCGCCTACGTTGCCAGTGGGCCACACATCGGGCAGTGCGGGCAGCAGGTGTACAGCACCGTCAGCACTTTGCATCAGCATTTCGGTAATCCCCGACGTACAGCCAAAATTGCCATCAATCTGGAACGGTGGGTGTGCATCAAACAGGTTGTTATAGGTTCCGCCGCCTTCCTTGATGACACCAAGTGGCGTTAACTGATTCTGAATCAAGGCATAGGCGTGGTTACCATCCTGCAACTTGGCCCACCAGTTTACTTTCCAGCCCATGCTCCAGCCCGTCGAAACGTCGCCACGGTGGATGAGGGTAGTCCGTGAGGCATTGAATAATTCGGGGGTGCGGTAAGGAGAAATCTGGTTAGATGGAAACAGGCCGTACAGATGCGACACGTGGCGGTGGTGGTCGTTGGGGTCGTCCACGTCGTCGAGCCATTCCTGCAACTGACCGTACTGACCTACGTGCATCGGAGCTAGTTTATTTCGTAGTTGTTTGAGCGTATCGGCAAAAGAGACGTCTTTTTTGAGGATTTCCGTCGCCCGAATCACCGTACTGAAGGCATCAAACACAATCTGGTTGTCCATCGTAGTGCCTGCGTCCAGCGACGAACCGTCGTGGGCTTGCGGGGCGTTTTCGGGGGAGCTTCCGGGGTTGATCACCAGCCATTTGTATTTTGGGTGTTCTATTAAAAAGTCGGCATAGAAAAGAGCCGCACCTTTCAGAATGGGGTAAATTTTTGTCAGATAAGCTTTGTCGCCGCTGTACAGATAATGCTCCCACAAGTGTTGGGCAGTCCAGCCGCCGCCGCCGAGCCACATACCCCAAAATGCCCCGTCAATGGCTCCCGTTGCCCGCCAGATGTCGGTATTATGGTGCGCCATCCAGCCACGGGTGTGGTACATTTCACGCGCCGTTTGCTGACCTGTTTCAGACAACTCCGTTACCATTTTCAAAAACGGTTCGTGCAGTTCCGACAGGTTGGTTTTTTCGGCAGGCCAGTAGTTCATCTGGGCATTGATGTTGATGGTATATTTGCTGTCCCACGGCGGTTTCATACGGTGGTTCCAGATACCTTGCAAGTTGGCAGGTTGCCCCGATTCTATTTTATTGCTTGGCTGCGAAGACGAAATCAGCAGGTAGCGGCCGTATTGGTAATAGAGCGTAACCAACTGAGGGTCATTGACCGAGCGGAAATTTTTAAGCCGTTCATCGGTGGGGAGTTGTGCAGCATTGGTTGTTCCAAGGTCTAGTTTTACACGATTAAAAAACCTTTGGTATGCAGTGATATGAGTGGGTAAAATGGTAGCATATTGTTTGGCATAAGCTTTGTTCAAATAGGCCAATGCCCTGGCATTTTCATCGCCGCTGAGGTCTTTATAACTGTTAAAATTAGTAGCGATAGAAATGTAAATAGTAGCAGAGGTTGCTCCTTTGACAATCAACGCGGTATCATTGGCGGTGATACTTCCGCCTTGGGTTTTGATACGGGCAATACTTTTGAACTTCACCATGCCTTTCACGCCCTCATGATCGGAGGTAATACCTGATAAAGTCAATTCATTTGAAGAAACCGTCTTGATTTCTTTTTGGGCATGAGGTGTGGCATAAGAAGCTGCAAAAGACAAACTTCCCGATTTATCGGCTGTCAATTGTATCACAATCACTCGGTCGGGCAAAGAGGCAAGCACCTCACGTGTATATTTTACTCCATTGACTGTATAGGTCGTTTTGGCCACTGCCCGTTCAATGTCCAATTCACGATAATAATCTGTATAATTTTCATGTCCGTCAAACGTAAGCTGCAAGCTCCCGACGGGCTGGAACATCTGCCCGTGCGATTTTTTGGTGATAATGGTTTTATTGGCCAGTTTTTCAGCATCTTTTTGTTTTCCGTCAAAAATCAGCTGGCGCATTTGGGGCAACGAGGCCCACGCGTCGAGGTTATCATTACGGTTGGGGCTACCTGACCAAACCGTGTGTTCATTCAACTGAATCGTTTCTTTGCCGACATTGCCATAAATCATGCCGCCCAATCGCCCGTTACCAATCGGCAAAGCATTTTCCCATACGGTTCCCGCAGGTTTGTTGTACCAAAGTTTGAGGTTTTTAGCTTCTTGAGAAAAACCTAGAGATGATAAAATCAGTAAACAAAGCAAAAAAAACTGTTTCATTAATAATAAGTTTACGACCTAATAAGGATAGAATTGGCTTTTTTTAAACTAAATTCTTCAAGAAAAGATAGAATGTGTAATTATGACACATTTCTATTCATAAAAAAAACAATAAGGGTAGCACTACCGTTTCTGTTTATCCAGACAAGGATAAATAGTAAAATTGTATTTTTATTTAATGGATTATTGTCGTAGCCAAAGATAATTATAAACGACCCAACAAAGATAAAAAAGTTATATTTATTTTATAAAATATACAAAATATTAGTTAAAAACCACAAAAGATGTAAGTGGCAACTGCCACTTACATCCCATTCATGCGATTTATCTTCTACTGACTCACTTCCATTTTAATAACCAGGGTTTTGCGTAAAAGCAGGCCCCTCCACTGTACGATCTATTTGCGACTGAGGAATCGGTCTTAATATATGAAAATCTTTTACATAAGGTCCAGCCTCACTATTCCAGGCTTTTATGCGTCGTACCAAAGTTTTAGTACGTACCAAATCGTGGTATCTCATCCACTCACCAAAAAATTCACGACTTCTTTCATCCAAGATAAAATCAACGGTTACTTCATCGGCAGTAATCGTCATGGCAGCGGCAGCGGCGGCATTTTGTGCTGCGGTGTTCGTCTTTCGATAAGCAGCTCTTTGACGAACTACATTGAGCAATTCGGCAGCTTTTGCTTTGTTTCCTGATTGAAGATAGGCTTCTGCACCTACTAAGTAAACTTCCGAAAAACGTGTAATCACTACCGGACGCGTGGAAGGGTCATTGAAATTACTGCCACGGCTTGGATCCATGTGCTTCTTGATAGCAGGGTATAAATTGGCATTCCACATGCTTGGAGTCGCGACGATCCCCTTAAAAGGTCTCGTGCCAACGAACTGAGGAGCACCTACCACTTCATAATCTGTGATCCATACGGCGGTATCAACACCGACCTGCGTTGTATATCCAATACCTCGCTTGTTATTTGCCGCCGTTGGGGTATTCGTTACCGAAGTATTAGAGATATATACCGTATAAAATGTATTGTTAAATCTTGAATCTACATCCCTTTTTACAAACGCCTGATCCAGAAAGTAATTTTTGCCAGTAGCCTCTCCGGAAGTTTGTTTGACGCTGTTGGGGCGAATGCGGGCATACGGACGGCCATAGTATGAGTCACGAATCATCCCTGAAGTGCCAGAGTTTACCAATACACCTGATGCATTGACAAAGGAATTCATACCACTGTTGTTCGGGTAGTTCCAGTTGGTAAACCAGGGCGTCAGGTTTTGAGCGTCACCGCCACTGGATCCCCCTCCTACGGTATAATATCCAAACTTAGCATCATTTGAGTGATCACTAACAAACATAGTTTCTTTACCATAGTCATTGGCAGGCACAAAAGCGTCGCCAAAATCCTGCCACAACTCTAACCCATAGGTTCCTTTATTAGCAATAATATCACTCGAAATTTTAGCAGCCTCCGCAAAATCTGCTTGTGAATTTGTCAGCCAACCACGGGTCAAATAGGCTTTTGCCAGAAAAAATAAAGCCACAGGTTTGGTCGCAGCCTTTCCTAAGAAGGGAGCGGTTGGTTTATCGGGCAAAGCAGCGGCGGCTTCGGTCAAGTCCTGAATAATCAACTTATATACTTCTGTTGCGGGGTCTCTTTTGGCACTTTGTGAGGGAACCGTAATAAACTCAGTACTCAATGGAACATCTCCCCATGTTTGCACCAAATAAAAATACCAGAAAGCTCTCAAAAACTTGGCCTGGGCTAAATATTGTTTTTTGGTTGCTTCAGGTAGGTCAATACTCTGACCATATTTCAACACACCGTTGATGGTATTGATTGCCACAAAAGACGTTCCCCAAGCCGAGCCGAAATTGGAACTATTAAGACCATTAAATGTATGTACCGGGCCGCCGCCACTGCTGGCTCCCTGAATGAATTCGTCGGTACCGGCCTGCATCTCTGTCGAAAACCCTTCGGTACCCCATTGGTTTCGGATTAGATTATATACGCCCGCAATCCCGCCTAATACCCCGGCAGAACTGTTAAAGTAAGAAGGTACAATCTGCGATTGGGGATGCTCTTCTAGTATTTTTCCGCAACTCAGGCAAAACAATAACGTGAAGACAAGAATGGAGCTATGTATTTTTTTCATCTTGAATTAAAATTTAAGATTTAAACCTAAGGTATATTGACGCACTGGAGGGTTGTTGAGGTTGACCGTCACAAAACGGTTAAAATTACCCCCTTGAATGGTATTACCGTAGCCGTTTCCTTCAGGATCAACCGCAAGCTTCGCTTTTACCAGCGGTGAATAAATAATGAAAGGATTGGTCGCATTTAGGTAAATGCGGGCCGAAGAAATACCAAGTCTGTTAAGTGCTTTTGCATTGACCGTATAGCCTAAATTGATACTTCTCATTTTAATGAAAGAACCATCCTGGTAAGAAGTAGTGGAAGTAAAGTTTCGCACGCCGCCGCCGGCGTCAGGTTTGGGGAACGCATTTGTGGGGTTTTCCGGTGTCCAATAATCCATTACCAATTGGTTGGAACGTCCTTGGTTCAAGAAACCAAAACCCGAACCACCGCCTGAAGTACCCGACAAATACGGAACAACTACTTTCATTCCCATACGAGCGAATGTAACGATGGATAGGTCAAATCCTTTGTAGCTGATTCTGTTGGTTAAACCACCCTCCCACTTGGGTTGGAAGTTACCGATGATCTTGCGGTCATTGGCATCAATAATACCGTTGTTATCTACGTCTTCCACTCTGATCTCACCCGGAACCTGTACCGGCGATGTTTGTTTTTTCAGCGTGCCGTTATCCAAATCCGATTGTTGCCAGATACCGATTTTGTTGTAGTCATAAATAACCGTCAACGGCTGACCCACAAACCAGAAGTTTCCTTTGTTATCTAACTCGGTCGGTGTAGTAAGCTGCGTGATTTTTTCACGGTTAAAGAAATAGGTCACATCGGCGCTCCAATTAAAACCACCCTTATTTCTGAAAATATCAAACGTTAACGAAGATTCAAACCCTTTTCCTTCGGTTCTTCCTAAGTTTTTCAGGGTAGAGTTGGCACCGTTACTTTCCGGAAGGTTGACCGAAAGCAAAATGTCTTTCGTTTTTTGGAAATACACATCAAAGGTACCCATGATACGGTTGTTGAACAAACCGATCTCTAAACCGATATCGGTCTGAGCCGTTGACTGCCAACCCAGATTGGCCGCCGGAAGACTGGTAACGGTGTAGGCAAGTACCTGACCCGCAGCCGTTGTTCCAAAGTTGTAATAACCCGTTGAAAGCGCGCCTAAGGTGGCATACGCTCCTACGTTACGGTTACCTGAAATCCCCCAACCGCCTCTCAATTTTAAATTAGAGAAAACAGGTAACTCTTTCATAAATGACTCATCAATAATATTCCAACTCAAACCAATGGCCGGATAGTTAAAGTATTGATTAGCGGGGGATAAGGTAGACGAACCATCTCTGCGGAACGTTGCTGTCAAGATATATTTATCATTGAACGTATAGTTCAATCGAGCCATGTAAGAAAGCAGACCAGTTTCTGAAAAGGAGTTACCAAAGTCTGTAGGGGCAACCGGTGCGCCGGAAGCCAGCGCAAAATTGGCTGTTTTAATGTAATCAGCTGGAACTCCCCTTACCGTGAATCGGCTGCCTAGCGAGTGATTTTTTGTATATTCATAGAGCCCGGTTAAGCCTATTCTATGTTTTCCAAAGGTTTTGTCATAATACAGCAAGTGCTGCATGTTTACGTCCCAATATTCAGTATTTCTGATTTCAGCACTGGATACACTTTGGTCAACTCCTGTATTGACAAATGTATTTGGCGGACCGTAGCCATTAAAACCAGTCTGACTATAGTTCAATCCGACGTTGAACCGATACCGAAGGCCATCCAAAATACTGACTTCTGCATACAAACTATTGAAAGTTCTGATGGCACGCTCCCGCGATAGAATATCGTTGCCGCGAGAAATAAGGGTAAGTGGGCTTACTGCCTGCGCTTCAATGGTTCCTCGTTTAGGATTTAGAAGTACCGTGCCGTCATCATTGTAGGGTTTGATAAGTGGTGACAGACGAACCAACTCCGTCGGCACCCCTCCTCCCGCAGGATCATTTCTGTATGTAAGGGTATTGAGGGTATTTAAACCTATTTTAACTCGCTTGCCGATTTTTTGATCTATGGTACCACGGATATTCATACGCTGAAAGTTTTGATTCGGCATAATCCCCGTTTCATTAAAGTACCCAAGGCCCAAACCGTATTGGGTATTTTCTACACCACCCTGCAAGCCAAGCTGATGACTTGTGTTAAAGCCCTGTTTATACAATAAGTCTTGCCAATCGGTAGAAACTCCTGCGGCCAGGTTTGCCTTTTCCTCTTCGGTCAACGGATACGCCGTCGTACCAGCCCCCTGCGTGTTCATTGCAGCCGATTGCTCTTTGAACTTTGCGTACTGCTCTCCGTTCATGACATTGTATTTACCCATAATATTTGTAACACCATGGTACCCGTCATATGTCAACACTGGCTTACCGACTTTACCTCTTTTTGTAGTAATCAAAATCACACCCCCGGCCCCTCTTGAACCATAAATAGCCGTTGCCGATGCGTCTTTTAAGATTTCAAGGCTAGCAATATCGTCTGGGTTAATATCATTCAATCCTCCAAACGGAATCCCGTCTACCACCACCAGTGGGCCGTCAAGCCCATCACCATTACCCGTCGTAAGAGATCGGTTGCCACGGATACGAATAGTGGCCTGACTACCGGGAGTAGAGCCGTTACTTACGATAGATACCCCTGCGGCTCGTCCTTTGAGTTGGTTAAGAAGGTTGGGCGCCGGCACTTCTTTCAATGTTGCTTCATTGACCGATACTACGGCACCAGTCACATCGCGTTTACGTTGTGTACCATAACCTACTACTACTACTTCGTTAAGGGTCTTGTTATCTGCTTCCAAACGCACATTGACGATTTTTTGAGTGCCTACTGCTACTTCTTTGGTGACATATCCTACGTACGAAAAAACAAGAACAACTCCATTGGCATCAGGAAGAGTAAGTTTATAATCACCGTTGGCATCCGTACTTGTACCTTTTATAGTACCTTTTACTTGAATATTCACTCCTGGAAGCCCCTGACCATCATCACTCGTTACACGTCCAACAATGTCTATCTGCTTTATATCAGAAAGACTTGCTTCTTGAGGTGAGTTTTGGGGAAGAAAGGGTGTAGGGGCGGGTTGTCGTTTGATTAAAATTTGTTGTCCTACTACTTCGTAGGTTAAATTGAGCGGGGTTAAAATGTGCTCCAACACGCCAAAAAGTTCTTCATTATTGGCTTGATAGGTGACTTTGCGTTTCGATTGCACAATTTCTCTACTGAATAAAAATTGTACATTAGCTAATTTTTCAATTCTCTTAATAACCACTTCTGCATCTTGGTTCTGAGCCGAAAAACTAATTCGACGCTTCAAAATCTCCTGCGCTTTGCTATCATGGGCAAAGCTTATCTTGAAAAATAGGAGCACAAGTAAGAATTGCAGGCTTGATATTTTCATAATCCTGATCCAAACATTGTGATTAAATAAATCGTAATACATACATTTGTTTGTTTTGTTGTTTTTTGGAAGAAATGACAAAAACAGTTTACTGCCCTAAAGGCAAAATGTGTCATACTTACACATTTCAGAGTAGTACAAGCGATAGTGTTGGGAGCACTATCGCTTTTCTTTTAAAAAAAGGAAAGAGATAGATTTCAAGACATCATTATTATTAGCTTGGTTAAGGTTTGAACAAAAAATGGTTAATTACATCCTTTACTTTGGATGACAACTTTGTTATCGATTATTTGGTAAGTAGATTCAATGGTAAGACAGATTAATCGAATTTTTTCAAGAAATGGTAAGTCGTTTAATTGTCCTGTAAACGTGCAAGTAGAGAGTTTTTCTCGCTCATATTGAATAGGCATATTATAAGATTCTTGCAGCTGCTCTAAAATGTCAGATACATGGGCATATTCATACGTAAACTCTTGGTTGACAATGTCGGAAGGATTCTTGGGCGCTGCTCGTGATTCTTCTTGGATTATTTTGTTCGTTTTAATTTCAATACTTAATTGCTGATGTGGAGTAAGTAAAGTTGACTTATTGGGCGAAGCTACGGGCATCACTGCCACTCTCCCCGACTTTACTTTTACTAAAGCCACGGTCTCTCCTTCAAACGAACGAACTTGAAAACTTGTACCTAATACTTTGGTAGTGAGAGAATTGGTGTAAACAAAAAAAGGTTTTGTGGGATCTTTACTTACTTCAAAAAAGCCTTCTCCTTTCAAAAACACTTCCCGTTTAGCGGTATTTACAGCTGCCTGAAAACGTAAACTGCTTCCTTCTGACAATACCACCGAGGAATTGTCAGGAAGTAGAACTACCATAGGCTGTTGGGATGTATTACTTACCTGCCTCCACTGCTCTCTCTCCAGTCCTTTTTCTTCGCTACGAGTCGTCAAAGGGGCTGTTTGTGGAGTATCTAAGCCCCGAAAATAATACCAAGTGACTACACCCATGATGATAACAGCCGCCACTCCTCGCAACCAAGTCCAACTCAGAAGCGATTTTATGGAGGATGAAGATTCCTCAGAAATCAGTTCTAGTATTTGTTCTTTTTTTAGAGAAATATCTTGGTCAGAGAGAGTATCTTTTTTTCCTTCAATCACCAAAAACATGGCAACGGCTTGTTCGTATATTTCTCTTTTTTCGGGATAAACGTAGAGCCATTCCTCCCAAAATAGACGATCTTCTTGACTTCTTTCCTTCATCCATCGCTGGAAAGTTTCATCTTCAAGAAGTTCGGCAACAGAAAAAGGGTTGGGTGAAAGGCTCATTGGTACTTTTCTACTATTTTTATTGATAGTATGAAGATACGTAACCTAGATACCCTTGTGAAAGCTAATTTTTTTAAAAAAAAGTGCAAATTATCCAAAAAAGAGGTGCTACTAGCCAACGATCGCGCAACTTGCTAAGGGCTTTTTGTAAAAAATTAGAGACCGATTGGCGATTTACATTCATCATTTCGGCAATTTCACAAACTGATAGGTTTTCATAATACTTTAAATATAATGCTTCACGCTCACGTGTAGGAAGAGTATCAAGTTGTCTTTTTAGCTCATTTACTTGAAACAATGCCACTTCTTCCTGAATCAGTAGCGTTTCAGCATCTACTTCTTCGGGCAAGGCAGTGTCCCAATCCGTCTCTTGATGACTAAAGTGTTTTTCGGCGCGTAGATATTGAATGACATGGCTTCTCAAAGATTTTAATAAATAATGCTTTACAGAAAAAGTATCGTTGATTTGAAGACGATTTTGCCAAAGCTGCAAAAATAAATCTTGGATACAATCCTCCACCGTCGCTTCGTCAATCATAAATTTTAAACCATAGCGGCGTAGTGTACGATAATGCCGCTCAACAATCGTCCCAAGCGCTTGCTTATCGCCCTCTCGATATGATTTCCATAATACATGGTCTTGAACTGGAAAAGCCATAGTAAAACCGAGTAATATAATCAAACAAAGATTTTTTGTAAATAGTCTAACAAAAGTAATAAAGTTTCAATATCTTATGGTAATTTTTACAATAAGTTGAAATTTATTTTTTTATAATGACTCATTTTGAAAATAGATAGGAAATATCACTAGGAATTTCTAAAGCCCAACAGAATTTAACACCCTGAAAAACAAACACTTGACTCCTACAACAAAAAACATTCACAGATATTGTAAAAAATACCATTAGCATTATAGTAAACATTACCATAAGTTTGCTTTCCTATTCAAATCTACCTAATTGGGTGTACTTCGGGGTTAAAGGGGTTTAACCAGCGTTCAATTAGATAAAATTTGAAATTAACCTATGATAATTTTGTAGGGCTTCATAATGAAGCCCTACTATTTAATCCATATTAAATCAACAACTCCCATGAATTCCAGCAATCAGAAGCTTTCGGTCCTCGAAAAAATTGGGTATAGCTTAGGCGATTTGGCTGCCAACTTGATTTTTCAGACATTAATGACCTTTTTGGCGTATTTCTACACCGACGTTTACAAAATCCCTGCTGGTACGGCAAGTGTTATCATTTTTGTGGGAGGTTTGTTAGGCGCATTTTTCAATGTTTTGATGGGGCTCATCGCCGACCGAACCAATACACGCTGGGGAAAATTCCGTCCGTGGATTATCTGGACATCTGTCCCTTTTGGAGTGATTTCACTGTTGGCCTTTTCTACTCCAGATTTTGGTGAAACAGGCAAAGTTATCTATGCTCTCACGACCTATCTACTGCTCGTCATTGTGTATTCGGCCAACAACTTGCCCTATTCGGCATTGAGTGGGGTTATTACGGGCGATATGAAAGAACGAAATAGCCTTTCATCGTATCGTTTTGTGGCCGTAATGGTCGCCCAATTCATCATTCAATCATTGCTGTTGCCTCTAGCATTGTCGCTTGGTCATGGCAATAAGGCAGTTGGGTTTGAAAAAGTAATGCTCTTTTTTGCCATAGTAGGCGTGATTTGTTTTTGGATTACTTTTTTCACCACCAAAGAGCGTATAGTGCCACCCGTTGAAGAAAAAAACTCCATCAAACAAGATTTAACTGACCTTGCTAAAAACAAACCTTGGGTCATTATGTTGGTAGTAACTATCTTGGTGTTTGTTACCTTAGCACTCAAGGGAGGTATGTACATCTATTATTTCAAATACTACCTCGACCCTACAGCCCAAGCCGCTTATCTAGAATCTATTGGTTTCAATGATTTTATTGAGGGCTTAAACGCTACTATTACAGGCTTAGGATTAGGGAAATTTGAATGGCCAGAAGATGCACCTACCTCTGCCAACAGCGTTTTTAATGCGGGTGGGATTATCTTTATGATTGTGGGGATTATGTTTTCAAAACCCCTAGCCGACCGTTTTGGGAAGCGTAACATTTTCGGTATTTTCCTTGCTTTATCGGCGCTGTGCTTGTTGATGTTTAATTTTTATGCCAATACCAGCATTGGTCTGGTATTTTTTACCCAAATTCTCCACGGCTTTACTTATGGTGTAACGATTCCGTTGCTTTGGGCCATGATAGCCGACGTGGCCGATTATTCAGAATGGAAAAACAACCGTCGCGCTACGGCTATTATATTTTCAGCCATGATTTTTGGGTTAAAAGCAGGTCTAAGTATCGGCGGTGCTTTAGGTGCAGGTATATTGTCTAAATATGGGTATGTAGCTGAGCAAGCCCAACAAACCTTAGAGGCCGTCAATGGTATTAAAATGGCCGTGAGTATTTATCCGGGATTGATTTTCTTGGTCGGTACCGCTTTGTTGTTTTGGTATAAAATAAACAAAACAATGGAAGTACGTATTGAGGCCGATTTGAAAGAAAAACGTCAGCGGTAGGTGTAGGCTTCTCCTTCGTCGAAGTGACAAAAGTTTAAGTCGAAGTGACAAAAGTTTAAGTCGAAGTGACAAAAATTTCGTCGAAGTGGCAAAAATTTAAGTCGAAATGACAAAAATTTCGTCGAAGCGACAAAAGTTTCTCACATCCGACAAAAGTTTCTCACATCCGACAAAAATTGATTACAGCAATTAATAAAAAATAAAAAAATGCCAGAAGAAAGCACGTCACACATTGATTTTGAGGAGCTTAGCAAACGAGCTATTTCTCAACCATTGGTTAAGCATTTGTTTACAGCCGACCCCTCAGCGCATGTTTTTGACGGAAAAATTTACATTTATCCCTCTCACGACATTGATGCAGGAATTCCGTTTAATGATGACGGCGATCATTTTGGAATGGAAGACTACCATGTCTTTTCTATGGAATCACCTGACAGCGAAGCGGTTGACCACGGTGTAGCGCTTCACAAAAAAGATGTTCCTTGGGCAGAACGACAAATGTGGGCACCCGATGCCGCCCACAAAGAAGGCAAATACTATCTTTATTTTCCTGCCAAAAACCACGAAGGAATTTTTCAGATTGGCGTAGCAGTTTCAGACTCTCCCACCGGACCCTTTATAGCAGAAAAATCACCCATACAGGGTAGCTACAGCATCGATCCAGCGGTATTTGAAGACTCAGACGGAAGTTATTATTTATACTTTGGAGGCATTTGGGGTGGACAATTACAAAAATACCGCAACAACCTCTATCATGTTGATAATCAAGAGCCTCTTGCTCATCAAACCGCACTTTGCCCTAAAATAGCCAGGTTGACTGATGATATGCTCGAACTTGCCGAAAGTCCACGAGATGTACAGATTTTGGATGAAGAAGGAAATTTGTTGTTGGCAGGCGATAATGAGCGTCGTTTTTTTGAAGCTCCTTGGTTACATCGCTACAATGGCAAGTATTATTTTTCGTATTCGACAGGCGATACGCACTACATCTGCTATGCAACGGGCGATTCGCCTTATGGCCCTTTTACGTATCAAGGTCAAATTCTTCAACCTGTGATAGGCTGGACTACGCATCATTCGATTTGTGAAGTAGCTGGAAAATGGTATCTTTTTTACCACGATTCAAGTCTTTCGGAAGGAGTTACACATCTACGCAGCATCAAAATGACGGAGTTGGTATACGATGCTGATGGTAAAATCCAGACTATTGAACCTTACTTATAAGGGGATTTTTGGCGAAGGGGCTATACTATACCTCAAATGTAAACCCTTTCGCCAACAGTTTGTTGTAGACATTTTCATCGAATCTGTATAAAGTAGCCGCGCGGTGCGATACATCCTGTTGACGTTCGTGGGTGTCTACTAATAAGTTCATTTTCAAAAACTTCTTTCGAAAATTCGATTTATCAAGTTTTTGTCCCAAAATCGCTTCATAGAGTTCTAGCAATTGCAAAAGCGTAAATTTTGACGGAAGAAGATTAAATCCAATAGGTTCGTGTTGGATTTTGTGTTTTAGAAAATTGAGACAATCCTGAAAAATTTTGTTGTGATCAAAGGGCATATTAGGAACCTCCTGAATATTAAACCACGATACATCTGCTTCCGTGGGGCCAGGATGAAGCTCAAATTTTTCAATATTGACCAAAGCATAATAGGCAATCGTAATAACACGGCGAGGCGGAAATCTGCGAACTTCCCCGAAGGTTTTGAACTGCTCTAGATAAATATTCTCCACGGAAGTCTGCGACGACAAGATTCGCCCAGCGGCTTCGTCAATACTTTCATTGTATCTGATCCAACTTCCAGGCAAAGCCCATTGGCCTAGGGTAGGTCCAATCCCGTGTTTGACCAAAAGAATGGAAAGCTGGGCGTCTTTAAATCCGAAAATAAGGCAATCAATAGACAATGCGTCTATTATCTCGTCGGTGAAGTTCAAGAGAAATCGTTGTTAATTATGCTAGAAAATCGAAACAAAACTGCTCATTTTTTTTAATACTCCCTACAAAGCCCACACAAATCTCCTAAGATTTGGAAAGAATCTAAGCATCCAATAGAAAGTAAGGTAGAAATTTTCCGCGAGTCAACTTATGGCTGAGAATTTATTTTTTTAATTTTTAGAAAATATTTTCTAAATTTAATTTTCTTTCGAACAAACATACAAATGGTACATTTGTGCACAAATTTTGTTAGTTCTTTTATTCATTTACAAACACATGAAAAAATCTATTTCCACACTTCTTCTTTTCTATTTGAGTATCTATGCCGCTTTTGCCCACCTTGGCAGTGTGGTTGGGCGAATTGTTGATAAAACCACCAAACAGCCCATTGCAGGAGCGCACATCCTCATAGCCGACCACAACAAAGGTGCCGTCGCTGATGCTGCTGGTTACTTCAGTATTCAACATTTATTGCCCAATACCTACCGAGTTGAGGTATCTTTTGTGGGATACAAGGCACAAAGTCAACTCGTCGTTGTTACAGAAGACGAAACCATTAATGTTGATTTTGCCCTTGACCAAACTTCACTTCAACTCAGCGAGGTCAAAGTCTCTGCCGTAAATCCCCAACATCAACAAGTGATTTCGAGCCTTGACATCAAAACTCGCCCCATCAACAATTCTCAAGAAGTCTTACGAATCATACCGGGACTAGTGATAGGTCAACATGCAGGCGGCGGAAAGGCCGAACAAATATTTTTGCGGGGGTTTGATATTGACCACGGTACTGACATTCGTCTTACTGTCGATGGTGTGCCTATCAACATGGTTTCTCATGCCCACGGTCAGGGGTATGCCGATGCACATTTTATCATTCCGGAATTGATTGAAAAAGTAGATTTTAAAAAAGGACTTTACGATGCTGATAAAGGCAATTTTGCTACGGCAGGTTGGGCAGATTTTCGTACCAAAACGGTACTTGATCAAAACTTCGTCAAAGCAGAAGTGGGACAGTTTAATACTTATCGTTTAGTAGCAGGTGCCAATCTGCTCAAAACCACCACCGACAATGCTTACATAGCGGGCGAATACAGCTATTCTGATTCTTATTTTGAAGCCCCACAGCATTTTAATAGGGTCAACTTACTTGGCAAATACCACAGTCACCTTTCCAAAAACACCAACTTGACCCTAACGGCCTCTACCTTTTGGAGCCGCTGGGATGCTTCTGGACAAATCCCCGACCGTGCCGTGGCCGACGGTACTATCGGCTTTTTTGGCGCCATTGACCCCAACGAAGGAGGAGAAACTAGCCGCACTAATTTCAATGCAGAGCTTGTGACATTGACCAAGCGAAATCACGTATGGAAAAACCAACTTTTTTATTCTAACTATAATTTTGCCCTCTATTCCAACTTTACATTTTTTCTGGAAGACCCTATTAATGGCGACCAAATTCGGCAACGTGAAGCCCGAAATTTATGGGGTTATAATAGCAATTATTCCATTACGCATGGTTTAGGCACCAAGTCTGCCACTTTCAATGCTGGTATCAATTATCGCCACGACCTCACCTCTAATTCAGAACTATCGCACACCAAAGACCGCTCACTCTTACTCGAAGCCTTCAAACTTGGAGATGTAAATGAAGCAAATGTAGGTGTTTATGTAGACGAGACTCTCCAACTCAGTCCGCGCCTTTCGGCTACGGCGGGAGTACGTTTTGATTATTTTCGCAATCAATACACCGACAAATTACAGAACAACGTCGTTTCAAAAGCACAAGCATCTATCATATCACCGAAGTTGAGCTTGTACTATACTCACAATTCTTCCTCGCAATTTTACTTGAATGCAGGTAAGGGTTTTCACTCCAACGATACGCGCGCGGTGGTCGAACGTAGCGGTTTGGAAATTTTGCCAGCGGCCTATGGTATGGATGCAGGAACAGTGTGGAAACCAATTCCGCGTTTGCTTATCAATGCCGCCTATTGGTATCTGTGGCTAAATCAGGAGTTTGTGTACGTAGGCGATGCAGGAATAGTAGAGCCTTCGGGCAAGTCTGTACGCAAAGGAGTGGATGTTTCGCTACGTTATCAAGTGGGGAAACGACTTTTTGTGGATGTAGATGCTAACTGGGCCAAGCCTCGTGCCATAGGAGAAGCCGAAGGACAAAACTATCTCCCTCTGGCCGTTCATTTTACAAGTATTGGTGGGCTGACTTGGAAAAGTGAAACCGGTTTTAGCGGAAGTTTACGTTATCGCTATGTGGGTGATCGACCCGCCAATGAAGATTACAGCATTATAGCCAAAGGATACTTTGTATGTGATGGCTTGCTCAGTTATACTAAAAACCGTTTTATGGCTGGGCTTTCCATTCAAAACATTTTTAACACTCGTTGGAAAGAAACCCAATTTGCAACCGAAAGTCGCCTGCAAAACGAAACCTCTCCCGTGGAAGAAATCCACTTCACTCCGGGTACTCCTTTCAATTCCAAATTGAGTTTTACTTGGAGTTTTTAAGTGCTACTTTTCCCAATATTTCCTACAAGAAGCGCCAGAGATTAATCTATTTCTGGCGCTTCTTGTAGGAAATAGCCTCTTTATTGAAACACAAAAATTAGTAGCAGAAAAGCCCTCCTCTTTTTGCTATATCTTTGATTAAGTGTGGTAAGCATTTGGACGCTTAAGAAAACTTAATATTATCCTAAGCCGATTTTTATATATTCCTATTAGTTTGGCTCTGATAAAAACAGTAATTCTAACCAGTAGAAACAATACTAAACAAAACAATCTGCGAAGGTGATGGCTTTACGGTAGGAGACACTACTTAGCGGAGCAGTGGTTATTTGGTACGAAATATTACTCGCAATGCCCTTTGTGATAGTATTGTCCAACTGACTCTCGCTGTAAAACCAATAAGTCGATGCGTACAGCAAAAACCATATGCGAGTGTATCCTTACTTATTCTGTTTTACCATTCGTTTTAAAGTCCATTCATTATTCTTTTTAACAGCTAATCCTTCATATTTAATACTTCCTTCAAAACCATTTATTTTTAATACAAAAACTAAAGAGTCTTTTTGAGCATCCTTTCGAGAGTAAGCAAACTCATAACCCTCATAACTTCCAATTTCGTTATAAAGTTTACCATCAGAAGTCAAATCATTAACCAACTCATTGGCGAAATTGGGCTGACCATAATCTAAAAAAAACTTAACAATTCCGACTATTGCATAAAACACTACAATTCCTAAAAAAAACTTAACCAACAGCTTTCTTTTCATTTATGTTTATTTTTTAACCTTTTCTGATTCTAATTAAATTCCCACTCCTACACCCAGCAATAGTTTAATTCCAAATCATTATTTAAAATTAAAATCAATAAAGAACAAAATATAGGCTTTAGCTATAACAAATCCACAAACAATCATATTATCTAAAATCACAAACATTTTGTTTTTTTTATAAAAAACTCCTTTATAAAAATATATTTTTTTAATTATTTCATCTAAAAATTTACTTAAAAAATTCTATTTTCATTCAACTATTTACATACACAATTGTTGACAACAAAGTTTACATAAACATTTCTAGTTAATTTGTTTTATGATTTTAGATTGTCTAATGATTTTTTAAAAAACGCCAAAGAAAGGGTCAGGGCTAGGCAATGGGATTAGAGTATTAAGAGTTAAACCATTCTTCAAAATATGCTTTTTGCTTCTCAGGCGTAACTATTCTTTCCTCCGAACATTCTTGAAATATGTCTACCAAGTCTGATTGAGCAACGGCTTTTCCAAATGTAAGTTGATAAGCTAATAACCCTTTGTTCATTTGTCGCCTCATTCCAGAAGGGTATACGTCTTCTCGTGCACCATTACACAAAATCAACCAATTTAACTCTGAAAAAATAAATCTAATATCTATAAGACAATCAAATAAATCACTATGTTCTTTAGAGTAAAACTTTTCACCAAAAGTATTTACCCCAATCAGTGTTTTTCCATCAGAATAAATCCAAGCATTCAAATTACCTTTTTGATAGACACCAATATTATTTTTAATCTTAATATCTCGATTTAATTCTTTTACAATGTCTCGCATTAATTTTGAGATTTAAAGTTAATATTTCCGATAAAGATTCCGTCAAATTTACTCTTTGTCCCTACTTCGAGAACGCCCATAATATCTTCAGGAGAAATCATATGAGGAATTACTATCTCTTGTTCATTAGAAAATTTTCATTCTCCCATTTCTTGATTAGCATCTCTCCCATTTTTAGTTTTTTTATAGTATATACACAATCACCTGAGGCGACGACTTTAGAAGATTTAGTCGTGGAGATATAACCACTTTAGTCAGAACTATATTTAACACGTTGCTCTAAATTTAAATCTTTTCCTTTTTATTTAAAACATTCTTTAAAAACAATCCTTTCTCTTCTTTCATCGCCTCTAAAAATAAAATCGCCTTTTTTAGGAGAAGTTCTTTTTAGAATTCGACTTTTATTGCACCCCGGAACAGACCTTGCCATTCATTGCCATAGTCTATAATTGCTAATATCAACCCTCCTTGAGTAATGGGCGTGATATATCGGACAGTCATTGATTGCATATACGCCCTTTCTGTTCTAAAACAGAAAGAGATTTATTGAACCAGTTTTTTATTGCCTCCCAACATTTTACGCAATCTCCATTGGGGTCATTGCTAGACCATTTACTCTCATCAGATCTGGGATCCACACTATGATTTGAAACCTTCCCGACACCCTTTCATATCCACGCGCTTTGAGGTCATACCAATTAAGCCCTAAATCCGTAATCTTTTCACGGTTAAGGCATTACCAATTATGCTCAGCATCACCCTGCACCTCTATGACCACTAAATTCCAACTCCGAGGAGCGTTGGCAATTGATAAGTCATCAACAAGCAACGGTTTTAACTCTTAAAACACCAAGGCAATTTGGGAGTTAAACAAATTCTCCTGATAGTAATGAGCATAATAGATATCCTACCCAACTCACAGCTGACAATACCCCAACTATATTTATAATCTTTCTCTCAAAAGTTCTTTGGTTCATAGTTTGATTAAATATCACGAAAATTATTATTGTTGGAACAAATCCAAACAGCGAATAAAGAGCAATTATTTTCTACCATCGCGTGAATTCAAATTTGTAAAAAATATTAACTAAAAGAGGGGCTATAATTGCAATTAGACCAAAGACCCAATAACTAATTATTATTTTTTTCATTTTGATTAACAATTTTAAGAATTTTACGCACAGCATCATTTATAGTAGCGTCATCAATATTTGTGTGGTTAACCTTACTCCAATTATCTTTTTCGTCCCTAACTAAATTTACCCTAACATTTATATCAACTGTTTTAGGAGAGATTTTTTTAGTTTCATAACTTCTTGAAAAGACAGAAATGTTCGCTTGTTCTTGAGAATAAATTATAAAATCTTCTACATTTTTAAAAATAACTCAATCGACCAAATCAATATATAAACCATTACAACAATAATTATTAAATTTACGCCTATCCATCCTTTATTAAGCCTTCCAAATAGTTGTATTGAAAGAACACTTCCTCAGCTATATTCATAAATGATTGATTTTTTTCATTTTTTTCTAAATTATTTTGAATGTAATCATATGCCTCTTGAGTTATTTCGTCAATATCTTACTTAAAACAAGGAGTATTGTCGGGGTTTTGAAATCTTGTTAAAGTAGCATAATTAGAAATAATTTTTTCAACTTTGCCTCCATTTAAAGTACCAACAAGATTATTTTTAACCTGTGTCGTAATTCCATTACAGTATCATATATCCTAGCACCATAGTCTAATTGGCTTAACCCTAATTCATCTAATTTTTCTTATCCCTGAGACTACCACTTATGCTCCGGATCACCCTGTACCTCAATACCCGACAAATACCAAACCCAAGGGGCGTTGGCTATTGATAAGTTATCAAACCGAGCTGCCGACGCAGAACGCTGAGGTAGGCTCTGGGCTCACCTGCCGCATCGCGATTGGCACAGCTACAGGTTACTCTTCACTCCCATTTCAAAGAACATTTTTAGCTCAAAACCTACTGCCTGCTTCACGCTTTGATTCAGGTTATAGACACTCCCCATGTCACAAACACACTGTTTATTTTCAGTAAGAAGTCTTCCAAAAAAAGATAATAAACTAAATAGTTCTGATTATTTGTATGGCTTTAGATTGTCTAATAATTTTTTAGGTGGAACACCAAAGAAAGGATCAGGGTTAGGGAATGACACTGGGTTTTGCTTTCTATATTCTTTAAATTCTTCTGATGTAAATACTCTAACACCATTCTTAATCATATTTTCGATTACTTTTATACCCAATTCATTATCTTCTATAATTGTTAAGAAATAATCATTCAAATTAATGATTGTATATCTAGTATCTATTTGTACTAAGCAATACTCATCTTTTTTTGTTATCCACAAATATTCAAAATCGTTTATCATTTTATTTATTGATTTGGGGGTTTCGGTGTTAGGTATGGAGTCTCTAAATTAAATCTCACTGGAGAGCTTTTAACAGGTAAAATTATTGATGATTTTTGAGGTGATCCTGTATTAATAAAAGAGTTTAAAGCATCATGATCAAATACACTTGGCACTCTTATTCCAGCTGGATGAGTATGATTAATCTAAATAATATTATTTCCTACAGGTATTTCAGCATTATTTACGTTCCCTGATTATAAAAAATATTGACACCACCTCCATTTTTCCTTTTTCCAAGTTCGTAGATTTGAGCAAATTCTACATTACGCTGCTCAGTTAATTCTAGCATAGCTTCGTTTGATAATCACTTATTTCCTAAAGCGGCACCTCGTCTATTAGGTAAAACCCTTGTCTTAGACCATCCAAAACGCTATTACGATTATCCCATCCTTCTCCAATCTTTTGCCATTTATTGAATTGTGCTCCCGCACTAGACTTTGACACAAAACTTTCTTATCGGTATTCCAATTTTATAACTCCCGGATACAGACCCTGCAAATCACTGACTGCCTTATCCTATCGCCGCTAATATAAACAGTGGGCTTTATATCTCGACTGCATATAAGCCTTTCCTGTTTCTTGAGCCAACGGAGATATGGGAGCATTAAACCAGTTTTTTACAGATTCCCACCAACATTTAGGACAATCTCCATTGGGGTCACTTAATAGTATCGGATTATTTGCACTATATTGATATGTACTTAAACCTTCTTGGTCACCTTCATCCGGCAAAGGATCAACACTATGAAACCGCCCTAATACATTCTCATAACCACGAGCTTTCAGATCAAACCAGTTTAAATCTAATTCCTCCAGTTTCTCTCTATCTATAAACTGCCATTTATGCTCAGGATTTTCTTCCGTCTCAATACCCACCAAATTCCAAACCCAAGGGTCGTAGGTAATTGATAAGTTATTAAACCCGGCTGCCGATGCAAAACGCTGAGGTAGGCTCTGGGCTCACCTGCCACGTTGCGTTTTGCACAGCCACAGGCTACTCTTTTCTCACATTTCAAAGAACATTTTTAACTAAAAAACTACTGCCTATTTTAGGCTTTGAGGCAAATAAGCTCATATTTATTTTGAATTATTATAAGTTCATTAATAATTTTAATCTTTAAACCAGTCTGTTAGTTTTTCTAGCACATAAAATGTGCTCATTGTTAATTATGCTCATAATATTGATTTTGAATACTTTTTTAGGACCTTTAAATTGGATAGAAAATGTATTTAGGTCACTCCAGTATGCACTTTCTATTTCAAAATTTTTCTTTTGGTAGTTAAAAACAATCCTTTCACCAATAAGCTTCTTTTTAGAATCATACAACTCCAAGTATACTCTATAGTCATTTATGTCAAATTTGCTAATAAGTTTTAAGAAAAACTTGCTATCCTTACTTTTAAAGAATTTTCTCTTAAAAACAGTAACATTGTTAAAATTTTCTTTTTTCATTTCATTATACGTTTCAATTATTTTATTTGTATCCCATCCTTTTTTATTCGACAACTTGATTAAATTATCAACAATTGAATTTACCACAATAGTCTTTTTTAATAAATTATCCTTAGTTATATAAAAAAGATTAAAATTGAAAAATATACACAAATCAATGATATTGAAAACATTTTCCACTACTCTAAATTCATCAATTTCTGTAAAGAAAATATTTATTTTTACAACTTTTTCTGTTTCCAGTCCACCAAGTCTTTTGATGAAAAAATCTTCAATGCATCTTGCTGTTGCGCCAAGATCATTTAAGTTATTATTCTCAGGAATAATGTATATTTCAATATCTCTCAGTTTCATAATAGTTAAGGCCTGATTTGCCGTGGTGGTTTATTCGCAGATGGGTTAGAATTTTTATACGCTTCAACTTTACCTGTTTCCCAACCAAGTGCACGTTCACGAGCTGGTTGACCATTTGTTCTTGGCTTAAACATTTTTATAATTCTACCTACAATATCTTTATTACCCCCATACTTAGTGTTAATTTTTTAAGCAATTCTAGGTGACTTACCATTTTTATTTAAAGGCTGACCGCTTATACCATACTCTTGTAATTCTTTAGTTTTCTTATTGCGTATTTCATATCCATGGTGGATATTATTGCTAGTTTTACGATTACCATGAGAATATACCTTATCATTTTTTAAGTTTTCGAGGGCATTACTTCCTGTGTAAGCACCATGCGTAATTAATGACACTGATCCTGTAGCCGTTGCAGCTACTACAGGAGTTGCGGTTCCTAAACTCCCCACTTCACCAATAGCAGAGCCCGCTAATCCAATCACCCCCAAGCAGTTTCACCGACTCCTACCACTGCCGATAATATATGTCCAGTAGCTCTTCCGTTATTGTAAGCTGTTGGGCTTCCTGGATTTACATTAATAGGTGAACTGCCAGCTATATTTTCGGTAAAAGCTTGACCTACACCAGTCATAAAATCTACAACTCCTTCACAACAAGGATTTAATCCATCATAATCACTTCTTAAGATTGGATTATTCCAGCCATATTGGTAAGTTGAATAACTTTCCTAGTTGGTTAAATCAGAATCCAAACTATGAAACCTTCCCGACACACTTTCATAACCACGGGCTTTGAGGTCATACCAATTAAGCCCTAAATCCGTAATCTTTTCACGGTTAAGGCATTACCAATTATGCTCACCCTGCATCTCAATACCCACCAAATCCCAACCCCAAGGGGCTACAGGTTACTCTTCACTCCCATTTCAAATAACATTTTTAGCTCAAAACCTACGGCCTAGTTTAGGCTTTGATTCAGGTTTATGGGCTCTCACCAAGTCACTGGCACTCGGTTTATTTTTAGTACGTAGACTACGCACAACGTTTGTAAGTTATGAACTATAAGCATTCAGAATTAAAAAGTCATAAAAATCATTTTCTTTCGATTTTACAACACCTCCCCAAGAATCTATGTAATAGATTTCATCTATTACGATATTATTTTCAATTTTAAAGCAATATAACCCTCCCGCTTGATCATCAGAAAATGGCAAATAGTTTTTGGGTAAATAGTCATTAGATTCTTTTATTTTATCTAAAATAAACCATTCTCCCAACTTATCCATTGAGAATATAATAACGAAGCCAAAGTACCCGCCTCCATATACCATGCAAAAATCTTTGTAACTAATAGGTAACTTACAATTCATTTGTTTTTCTACTTCTTCTATTTCGTTACTGGTTACTGTTGAATCAGGAACAAGAACTTCAAATACACTCAACCCTTGTGAGCGCTCTCTGTGAAATTTCATAAATTCATTAATTGACATACCTATGTTCATTTTTTATTGTCATAAATGTAATTGGGGAATAAATTGTCGGCACCTTGTTCTCGTGCCCTATACCACCAATATAATTGTCTGTCTTCTTTTCTCATTTGTTGAGTGACATCTTATTTATTTTTGTTAGGATGTAATGCAGTGTTACCTCTATGTAGAGAGGGATCCACTTCGTGTATTGCTGATCCAGGCATATTCTGTGCATGGTGTAAGTCAGGTTTTCCAAGACTTTTAGGAGAAGCTCCAAATAGAGCATTTTTAATATCATCTTTTGTCCATGGGCCTTCACTTCTTACGGGAGTATCGTTCACCCCAAATCCTTCTCCAGTAGTTGTATTGGGGTTTGAATGCGTAATTTGTGTTGAATTATAACTGGCACTTGTATTGTCTGTATCAGTTGTTTTTGCAGTTACTGGAGTTAAATTCTTTCCTCTAGTATTATTATGTCCTTCCTGTGGAATTCGAATTTTATCGCTCCTCGGAACAGACTTTGCCATTCACTCACTGCCCCTATGGTTGCTAATATCAACCCTCCTTGAGTAGTGGGCGTGATATCTCGGCCAGTCATTGATTACCTATACGCCCTTCCTGTTCTAAAACAGAAAGAGATTTATTGAACCAGTTTTTTATTGCCTCCCAACATTTTACGCAATCTCCATTGGGGTCATTTCTGAGAATAGGGTTGTTGAGACCATATTGATAGGTACTTAGGCTTTCCTGATCACCCTCATCCGGTTTGGGATACACACTATAAAACCTTCCCAACACACTTTCATAGCCACAGGCCTTGAGGTCGTACCAATCAAGTCAAGTCCTAAATTCTCAATCCTTTCACGGTTAAGGATTTACCAATTATGCTCACCCTGCACCTCAATACTCACCAAATTCCAAACCCAAGGGGCTATAGGCTACTCTTTTCTCACATTTCAAAGAACATTGTTAACTCAAAACCCATTGATACAGGTTATAGGTACTCTCTATCTCTACTATTTATTTTTCGTACTCAGTCTTCCAAAGGAATACCACGTATAACAGTGTGAGTTTTCAAATTAAATCTAACGAGAATTTAACCATTACAAGGGTTCAAAATTTGATTATTTTAAAATTTACATCTTTTTCGTCTACAAAAATTTTTGTTAAAAATATTTCCAATTCTTTCCATTGTACATAGGTCAACAAAAATTCAATGTTAACTAAATCAATATAGAATTTATTTATGCCATTTTTGTTAAATTTTATAACCAAATTCTCTAAGGATAACTCAATCGTATCAATACAGCTATAACTCCCTCCAAATGAGTTTATTTCTAAATAATATTTAGACCAACTATTAACTAAGTCTTGGGTGCATTGCAAATTGTCGTTTAAGTTAGTAATTTACATTCTTTTAATTATGACACGAGAAGAGTTACATAAACTAATAGATTCCGAGTACGATAAACTTGAATCAATGCCCTTGGGCCACACAT
>NZ_JARNTW010000028.1 GCF_029433105.1 Runella sp. MFBS21
CATGGCAGTTGTGATTATCTAACGCCTGAGCAGGCTCATCAAATGAAGGGACCATTAACTAAAAGATGGAGAGCATCAAAACGTGAGAAAAAGCAAAAAGTACAATTTTAGAAACTATTTCAGTGACTAAAAATGAATCCTAAATCTGTCAAGCTATTTCAGGGTGATACAGCTTTTTCAGGCTGATTTTGCGGGAGGTGTACCGATTTAAACCGTAGCGTATTTCGGTAAGCTTTTAGATATTCGTCACCCATTGACTTAAATAAGGACTTTGTGTAGCCCACCCCCAAACACACAGTAATCCCTGTAGGTAAGCAAAAGACCTTACGCTCCCTGCCCACTATTCAAAGCCTGTTTAGCTAAACACTACCTATTGACAAGGATAAAGTCCTTTCCGTTGGTCGGACTCAATCCTTGTCACGCACACAGGCATAGAATATACCTTTACACTCCTTGGCCTCTTTTGCTCACCTACGGCCTACTTTTGCAGCCGCACCCCACCCATTGATTTTAATAAGGACTAGTGTCTGGGCGACCCCGTCTTTTTTCTTTTCTTTCACAGCAAAAATAAAATCCATCTTCATACCTGCCAAGGTCAAGCCCTTCGGGTGGCTGCACAAAAAATCTCCACCCTAAAGGGTAGTATTTTTTGCTTGCAAACCTTGTCCGGCATTGCGAGGGATTTTAAGGAAAAAGCGTGAAAGAAAAGAAAAAAAATATTATTGGGGGAAAGGTGTATCTACTCTTTTCGCCCTAAGATACTTTGTGGATAGGGAGCTTTTTTGTCGCTGAAAGAAAAAAATATTGCATAAGTGTTTGATAATAAATTGGTTCCATATTTGGAATTAATTAATTTTTTGATTATTTTTACCATGTAATCATTCACAAAAAACCAACTTATTATGAACACGTCCGTAAAAACAGTAGATGTTTACTTAATTAACCCCATCGAAAAAACAATAACGATGGTAGCTCTACCTAAAAAAAATAAGCTTGATGAAATTTATAAGGTATTAGATTGTCAATTGATTGACTTTGTCAATGTTGGTGAAAATGATTTAGTTATTGATGATGAAGGGCTTTATGTAGAAAACCAAACTTATTTTACATGGATTGACCTTATTAAAGACGAAGAAGAAAATTATCAAGTCCTTATGAAACAAATTGCGGGTAAAACTTTATTTGTAGGTATTGACCAAGAAGGCAGTATTACAACTCCTACAATACCTATCGAAGAATTAAAATATTTCCATGTGAGATTTATTTAAAAAAAACATAAAGTGTTTAAAAATAGATAGTTCCAAATTTGGAATTATCTATTTTTTTGATTATTTTTACTACGTAATCATTCACAAATAACCACTTTTTCATTATGAACACGTCAGTAAAAAATCCCGTAAATTTTGACATCTATCAGGTGGTATCAGATGCTATTATTAACCAAATAGAGACAGGTACACCTCCTTGGAAAAAGCCCGTTTTAACGGTTCGTTTTGAGGACGGTACAACCTTTAATCGTCCTTGTAATTTTGTTACAAAACGCCCCTATGAAGGCATTAATACCTTCCTTCTTTCTTGTACTCCGCATACAATACCCATGTTTTTAACCTTTAATCAGGTGCAAGCTTTGAAAGCAAGTGTAAAAAAAGGAGCCAAAGGGTATATCGTTGTATTTTGGAACAAAGAGACTTTTACCGAAATAGGGGAGGACGGAAAAGAGAAGGAAAAAAGCCGTTTTTTTCTCAAATATCACAAAGTTTTTAACGTCGAGGATACTACCCTTGACTATGAGAAATACATCGTTAGAGAGGACGCAAAGCCTAAAAAAGAAGCGGTTAGAATTCAAGCGTGTGAGGATATTATCAAAAGTTATGTAAATCCTCCTAAAATAGTCACTACTGAAACCGATATGTGTTATTTCCCTATTTCGGACAAAATAGCTATTCCTGCCTTCACTCGATTTAAAAAAGGCTCTGAATACTATCATGTACTTTTTCACGAAATGATACATAGCACAGGCCACCGTAGCCGCTTAAACCGTGAAGGAATTGAAGAGTTTAAAGGGTTTGGCTCTGCATCCTATTCTAAAGAGGAGCTAATTGCAGAGCTTGGAGCCGCTTTTTTAGAGAAAATGGCTGGGATTGATACCCCCGAAATGTTAACCAACTCCGCAGCTTACATAAAGGGGTGGTTAAAGCCTTTAAAGGAGGATAAAAAGTTCTTCTTTGAAGCTTGTAGCAAGGCTACAAAAGCCGTAGAGTACATTTTAGGTACTTTCTAAACACTAAAAAAATAGTGCCTTGTAGCCCCTTTTAGCAGGGGGCTGCTTGCGCACATTTTCGTAAGGGGGTGATCCCCCTTAACCCCCCCCTTTTTGTTTTCTATTTTTTGCTCCTCCCTCGAAATCTTATTTAATCACCTAAAATACCACCTGTAAGCCTAGAAAGCTTGATTTTGTCCCATCCTTTTCTATGAAGAGTTCAATAGGTCGGTTTTTTAGCTTTTTCAACCGCTTACGAACGCATAAAAAAAGCCCTGCGACTTGTCGCAGGGCTAAATCATAATGAGTAATCATTCACATTAACCACTATGATGCTTCAAATATAAACCTAAATTTTTTTCTTCAAAAAGTTTGAGTGCTTATCCTTTTTGCCATAGACTCCAAATCTCACCGAAACATGGAGCAATTGCGCCTTTTTAAGTAAATTTGATTTTTAAAATAAAAAAAACATGGAAACAGTTATTAATCAGACTCATCAGGTGCAAGCTGCACTTGACAATATGGCGCAATCGATATACGAAGAAGCTAAACAAAACAAAGAACCGCTCTATATGAGTAGCCAAGGCCATGCCGTTGAGGTATGGCCGCATACGGAAAAAGTCTACATTCTTCTTACTGAGAAAGTCGCACAAAAGCTAGGTATTGATTATAAAACGCTGATCAGTGAAGTGCTAGAGTAATGGAAAACCCCAAATTTGTATTGGTCGCGGGAGGAAACGGTACCGGGAAAACTTCCTTTATCGACCGTAACGAGGCCTTTAAGGATTACGAAAAAATCCTACCTGATCGCATTAATCAGGAAATGCGCTTTAAAGATGCTTTTTCGCTCTCTCAGGAGGTCGCTGGGAGATTAGAAAAAGCAGTTGCTGAAAAAAAGAACATCGTCTTTGAGCATAACTTACACTCGAATTCAATGTTTGATAGGCTAAAGGCTTTAAAAACAAAAGGTTATGAAACACAGGTTTTGTTTCTAGGAGTTGATAAGGTCGAAACACAAAGAGATAGGGTAGACAATCGTGTTCGGAAAAATGAAGGGCATGATGTTGATTCTGATACGATTAGAGACCGTCGAGAAAAGGGATTTTCCAACATAAAATCAAACCTCGGTGTCGCTGATGTAACGATGATCATTGACAACTCTGCCAAGGCTCCGCAGGTAAACCTATCTTTTAAAGAAGGTATGCTTGTTGAGAAAAAACCTAATCTTGCCGAATGGGTCAAAAAAGAGTTTGAAGTACCTCTGAAAATACAAGAAAAACTAGGGGTAAAACCCGACGAAAACGATAAAATTAAATTTAAGTTATGAACGCTCAACAACTTAAAGCTTTTTTAAATCTTCCTGAAATTAGAGAGTCCCTCAATTGGATTGGTCTAGAAAGAGTCGTGGGCTTAAAGCCACGACGCATAAAAAGCGTTTGCGTAGGAAAAGGGGGGGATTTTCGACCTGATGAAGTCGAGAAGCTTAATAATTTCCTGCAAAAATTTAGCCATCTTATGAGCACCTATGAGGAGAGGGAGGAATATACATAGTGATTTAGCGGGTATTAAAAACGACATTTTTCCTCCTGCTTTTCTGATTTCTTCTAATGCATCAATAGATTTTCATTTTATAGGAATCAAAGTGAGGCTACCCCCATTTGCTCTTTGGATGATGCTCATCAATGCAATATTGGAAATCCCTTTGCCATTAATAATCAAATTAGAATTGGCTACTAACCTTTCTAATTCTTCGATTTGTTTAAAGTTAATAGCGCCTTTAGTTTTTGTATCAAAACTGACTGACAATTCAGAAAGTTCACAGACTTAATTCTACACAAGGTATTCACAAACAAAAACATAACGAGAATACTTGCTAGGTTGAAAATGCATGTAAAAGGGCTAGTATTCTTTCTTAGAATCATTCCATAAAAAATAATCCTTTAAAATAATATAATGAATATCAATTATTTAAACTAAAGACATGGTACAAATTGGTCGAAATCAGAATTTATGATTTTGTCGTTTATTTAGCCTTAGGAAGTTTTTTCAGACTAAGCCTTAATGATACAAAATCCTTTAGATGTCACTGCTCTGTTATTAAAACTTAAACTCTTGGATTAAACTACCCGCCGACCAAGGTGTTTGAGTACCGTTTGTAAGTCGATAAACCGTTTTTGTAACTTCTCTCATTAATACTTCGATATCTACTCCAGCCCTTAGGTTTTCAAGTATTGCCTGAGTAAATACTCCGTTACGGCCTGTTCCATTTGAGGCTATGTCACCGGGCTGTGTTGCGTAGTAAACTTTCATAGTAGGAGGAGTACGCTCTACGGCCCTAAATCCACGTGCTGCAATATCTCGGCTCCAACTTCGAAAGGGATTATTGCGGCAAGCATCCAAATAAACCAGATTGATTTTGGTTTTGAAACGGCGCATTTCTGAAAGAAGAAAATCAAGTGAAATAGCTTCAAATCGTGCATCCTCTGGAGCATCTAGTTTAGCTTCAATGGGAAGCAAATAGTTGATACCTTCGCTTTCTATGCCATGTCCTGCATAAAAAAAGAGCGCAGTCTCACATGATTGCCCTTTTTTACTAAATTCTCTGATGGCGTGTTCTATTTGAGGCTTTGTAACATTCACAACTGTAATGACTTCAAAATTAAGACTTTTTAGTTTTTTTGAAATATCCAAAGCATCGTTGACTGGTCGTTGCTGTAGAGATGTACTGTTTTGATACTCAGAATTGCCAACTACAAGTGCTATTCTTTTTTTTGAAAAAGAAGTTAGTGTAAGAGTAGAAGTTTGTTTAGTCGTAGAGCCTTTTGTAACAGTGACATATAAGGTATGGTCGCTGTTATTATCTATTTTTAAATTTGTTTCAAAACGGTTTTTATCACAACTCGCTTCGTCTATCAACACAATATTGCCATCTACCCATACTTTAAAGTCTTTCTTTTCTAGTGGGGCATCGCAATGAGCCAAGACCACTATTCTCACATCTTGCCTATCATTTTCGACGATATTCTCACCAGTAATGACTGGTAACTCCCACGTTATTTTCTCCAAATTAATTGTGTTGACATAGAGTTGAGCATTGGTATTGGATAATGTGTTTATCCAAATAATCATCCAAATAAAATATCTATTAAGTGTAAAATAAGTTCTCATGTCATCAAAAATTGTAAGTTAAACTTATTTCAACGCCTTTGGTAGAAGGCATAAAGCTCAAAGCCTTAGTTTTTTTTCGTTTAGTTAGTAATAAATATGTTTCTAATCCAGCAGCAGCTACTGCAATCCCTACGAGGGTATTGAAAAGAGTCGGTTTTTTAGCCGCCAATACCTCTTGATATGCTGTGTCCCATGTATCCTTGTCATTTTGGGATAACAATTGCCCATCAATTTGCGGAAGTGTATTTTGTAGGGCATTAAGTTTGCTTTTTTTTGCCATGAAGTTATTTCTAACTAGGAAAGCGGCAGCACCAGCGCCAATACCAATACCTGCTACTCCTAGTTTAAGCCTTAAAGAATGAGGATAAATTATGGGAGAAGTTATGTTTTCTTTTTTAATAATATCTTTTGCGTACTTATTACAGTTCTCACTGTAAAGTAGTATGTCTACTTCACCCTCAATAAAAAAATTATCTGCTTTATAATCCCAAACAATTTGTTTTTTTTCAGTTTTTACTTCGCTAATATCTCCACTAATTGTTGTTGCATTTAATGCCTCGTTTCTAGACTTTACTATCACTTTTACAAACTTAATATTCAAACAAACTATGGGTTCCTTAACTTGATATTCTATAAATATTTTGCCGTCAGATTGTCGCAAATTGTCGGCCTTTATAATCTCCTGAGCCCTACCGTTAAACAAATTTAGCAAGCCGAAAATTGTTAGAATTAAACGCATTTTATTCATGAATTTATAAATTAAAAAATATGAGAACTATATCAGTCGGGGTATTTGGCAATGAATATATCATACCCACCAGAATGCGGCAATAAAGTAGTTCCATTAGAGAAAAGGGTAGCACTGTAAAAACCTGTTAAAAATAACTGCGTCCCAGCAGTGTTAATAGTAATAGACCTAACACCATCGCTTCCCGAACTACCTAAGCTTCTCACAAATTTAAAATTGCCATTTGCGTCATATTGTGCAATAAATGCATCCGTATCTCCTAAAGTTCTAGCGGTGCTGGTCTCAAACAGACAATTATCACTAAATAATCCTGATACATAAATATTCCCAATATTATCTATAATCATTTCATTTGCGCCATCAAATCCACTGCCTCCTGCTGTTTTGATCCACTCTAAGTTTAAAGTATTGATATTGTACTTTGCAAGGAATATGTCTCCTCCACCGCCACGATAATCGATGGCATTGTTACCATATTGAGTCCCTCCAATATTACCGGTAATGTACAAACCTCCGCCGCTAATTTTTATGTCACTACCATATACAGGTGTTCCAGAATTAGCACTATGAAAGGCCATTAAATTACCATTGGCATTGTATTTTACAACAAAAATATCAGGAGTTGTATTAGAGGTATAAGTTGTTGATGCTCCTGAATAGGAACGAAATGTAGCTGGAGAGGAAAAATTACCAGTAATGTAAGCATTACCCTCACTATCAACGGCTAAATTGCTTGGAAAATCATTCTCAAAACCACCAGCAGACACTGCCCAAGTAGCATCACCGTTATAATTGAGTTTAGCAATGAAGATATCACTCTTGCCTAGGGTTCCTAATGCTTGTAAGGTAATGTCCCCTATTTTGGTAGATGTAGCTCCAAAAACTCCTGTTAAATAAATACCCGAATTATGAAGAGCTAGTGCTGTACCTCCTTCTGGACTATTGGCTCCATAGGTTTTACTCCATTGTAAAACCCCGTCTCGGTTATACTTGGCCACAAAGGCATCAGTAATGCCATTGATTGTTTTTCTTGCTACATTTCCGCTACTTACATCAGCAGGTGTGTTAAAAAAACCGGCATTGGTACTTACTTGCCCAGTTATATAAATATCCCCATTTACATCTATTACCATATCTCCTGATTCTTCATCCCCATCTCCAGTAATCCGTTGAACCCATGCTAAGTCCCCATTACTATTGAATTTTGAGATAAATACATCTTTACCACCCGCAACACCTATTGAAGAAATACCAAATACAATACTAGAGGAATAAGTCCCAGAGATATAAACATTCCCTGAGGCATCTAAAACTACTTTTTGTCCAATATCATTGCCAGCCCCTCCTACTTTCCATGTCTTAAAATTTGCATTGGAGGAAATTCCCCGAATAGTGATTGTGGAAGCAAGGGTTCGAGTAACCTTTTCTCCACAAGTAGTTTCTATATCAGCGCTAATTGTATAATTACCAGAAGTAGAAAAAGTATAGTTAAAAATGTTGGCATCAGTCCGTGACTCTTGAGCTATCATAGCAGTTCCTGATATTACTTTCCATAATACACTTTTTACATCTCCAGGACTTGTAGTCACAAGACCATAAGAGTAAGTGTTGTTACTAATACTCAATGTATTAATAGCTGTTGGTAAATTACAAGTTTTTATATTGATGACAATAGTGGTACTCTGAATTGATTTAGTACCACATACCGTTTCTATTTCTGCACTAATTGTATAAGTACCCGCAGATACATAAGTGTAAGAAAAAGCACTAACATCATTTTTTTGTGTTTGCATAATGGTGGCACTTCCACTGGCAATTTTCCAAACTACTGATTTTATATCTGAAGGAGTACTCACTGTAAGAGTATAAGAATACGTAGTTCCATTAACGAGTGTCCCCATAATGGCAGTAGGAGCGACACATGTTTTTAAACTTTTTTGTAATGGATCAGCCCATTCACACCCATTCAACACAATTATAAAAGACAAAATAGAACCTATTAAAATAAATTTTTTATTAGAAATGGCCATATCAATGTAGAGGTTAAAAGGTATTATGAGGATTTTCTTATAAAGAAGGTAAGGAACTGTATTTTATAGACAACAAACTTATAACTAAAGGGGTGTAATTCAAAACTATTTGTTTAAAAAAAATAATCATTTTTTTAGTTTAGTTTAGTTTATATTTTTACTTAATTATTTATTCAACAAACCTTAATAAGCACAAAATGGTCATAACAAAGAAAGAATTTATGGCTTTAGCCAGCGGAAAATACGAAAAACTGCAAAATTTCAATCAAATTAACGACTTTTATGCCTATAAAAAAGAGTTTGAAGGTATTTGGGATGAGTTTGGTGAACAATCATTAGAAAAAAATATTAGTAATGTCCCTAAAAACCCTCAAAAAAACATTGTTCGAACTCGGTATGGAAAAATAGACATCGATAAAACACATAGTTTTAGTGAATCCACTTTTGCAAGAGAAATTAACTTTATTAGCAACGAACCAAATTTTTGCTAAAGTCTCTAATTTGGTAGAATCACTTTTATGTATTCAAGTGAGCGAAAGTCAAACCTATAGAGTGGTGCAAAAAGTTAGTCAAACAATACAATATCCCTGCCTTCATCAGAATTAATTGACTTACAAGCGCAAGCCGACCAGCAAGTATATGCTATGGTCGACGGCTCTTTTCTGTTTACCGATTATGGTTCGAAAGAAATAAAAGTGGGACGTGTTTTTCAGGCTAGTCCCGGCAAATCTGTTGTTAGATTTAGAGTTATGTACCAAAAACGACATAGAGTTGTTGATTGGCAAACGGTTAAAAATCAAGAGAATGGGAAAAGCTACAAGCTACCTTCAACGTCAGGAAATAATAGCATTACGCAAAGAAGGGTATGATTATGGGTCGATAAGTCAATCATTAAGTATGAGTTTTTCGACAGCTCGCGCCATTTGTCAACTCTACAAAAAGCAAGGTGAATCAGGTCTTGTAACTCATTATAATAATTGTGGCAAAGAACCTGTAAGTCGTACTAACTTGATATATAGAGCCTCTCTTTGGCTCAAACACTTACACCCGCTATGGCGTATGCCTCGCATCCCTACCAAGTTACGAGAGGCAGAACTATACGCACCATAGACCGTTGGTACAAGGTCGTAGGTTTACATAAATCCCGCAGCCACAATCAACGGGAGTCGATAGGTAAATCAACCGCAGTCCATAATATTTGGCAACGGGGCCGTCGTGCGGTAGATGCTAAAGAGAGCCTAACATTAGTAGATGGACAAAAAGCATCTTATTTGACTATCACAGGCGAACGAAGCGGTGCTGACTTCGCTCGTTTTTTTCCTATGGACGTATTTGTTAAGTACCTCTTGAGGGACTACGACAAAAACTGATTAGCGTTTTCCTGAGATGGGGCAAATGCGTTGGACTGCCGAAGCGGAGCCATGCAAGTGGATGATGTCGAGCCACTTGGTTGTCCTCCAGCTGGTATCACATCTGCTTTGACACTGTGGCTTATCGCTAATGATATTGATATGATATTCAATATTCTAAGATGTCCGCAAGCCAATGCTAAAGTAGAGTGTATGCAGGACACATCGGCGAAATGGGCTGAAATGCATAAAATCCAAAGTTTACAAATACGTTTGGAGACAGAGGCCACTTTTCACAGAGCTGAATTTTCTGTTTCCCGACTCAAATATCAAACTCGTTTGCAGGTTTTTCCTGAACTGGAAACTTGATGTAAATGATTTCGATTAAAAACTGGTATATGAGTTTCTTGCCAAGAAACTCTATGCTCGAAGTGTGTCTAAAAGTGGGCAAATTTCCCATTTTGACCAAAAAGTGTCTGTGAGAAGCAAATACAGGTATCAAACGGTAGAAATTAAATTTGATGCAGGAAAGTGCACATGGGATGTTTGTGCTCAAAACAATATCATCAAATCTTTCGTCGCCTAAAACCTTAAAAAGGATAGAATCCAAAATTTAACCGTTATGTCAATAAACAAAACTTAATGTCTTAAATCGCAATTATATCTCTATGTCTAACAACACACCTTATTCTCCTAAACTTAATTTAGTGGTCGCCGCTGCGGTGGAATACACAATACATATCATACACATCATGCCGATTGTAAAGCCTCTTTACAAATTTTTGAACAGCATATCAAAGAACTAACGAATCAAAAAATATTTAATAAACACCAAATAATCAACATACTAGAACATATTGAAAGCCTGGTTAAACAAATTTAATATCGATTACCCAAATGGGAATAATTATAAAAATCGTAGCGAACTATTGGCTTACTGACTGATAACTTTTTCTGAAAAATATTTGGTATTGCTTCGCGTTATAGATACATTCAGGAAGATTTAGTTACTAATCTGTTTATGAGAGTATTATCTCTGTTTTTTAATTAAAATGGGTAGTAAAAAAGTAAATAGCAGGCAGTTTGTGCAAATGTAACCGGCTCATCGTCAGAAATGGAAGAAAATAAGCTTAACCAATGAATTATCAGGACTTCCTCGATCGTTTTGAATATGACCCCGATGCAGACCGGCTGGGTGAGGGAGGATTTGGGGTTGTCTATAAAGCCCATGACCAATGGCGATACGAGACGGTCGCTTTAAAGATCGTTCGCTTTCGCCCTGAGCAGGAGCATTTCAGTTTATTGAGGGAGTTTGAATTGGCCCAAAAACTGAAGCACCTCAACATCGCTCATTATTCAGAATGCTACCAACTGCTGTTTCCCCGACAGGGAATGCACGAAGTAGCTGTCATGAAATACTACGAGGATGGACATTTAGGGCAATTATTAACAAAGAAAACCCTCTCTGTCGTCCAAAAGCATCGGCTTATTGAAGGGCTTATGGCGGGGATTGGCTACCTGCACCGCTGCCTTCCGGTAATCATTCATCGGGATCTGAAGCCATCAAACGTATTGATTATTGCCCAGAATAACACTTATATTCCCTTAATTACAGATTTTGGCATCAGCCGTCAGGCCAAGGCGTCAGATATATCACACGTAACCTCTACCACCATAGTGGGTTCGCTGCACTTTGCCGCTCCCGAACAGGCAGAAAAGGGCGCACTACGCCCCACGGCCGACTTGTGGAGTTTGGGGATTTTGATGAGCTATATTTGGCTGGACGGTTGCCTGCCTTTCAGAAACGAAGGTCTTAACCTACAAACCGACTCGGGGCAGTTGGAGTACCGTCGTCGGATATTGACCTTAGACTGGGCACCCATCGTTGAACAAATCCCTGAAAAGTATTTTGCGTTGATTCGTCAATGTTTGGTGGTAGATCCTCACCAACGGGCCAAAAGTGTGGATGAGTTGGTATTGCCTTCCCTACTGGCGAGTGAGCTGCCTCCTGTCGCAACCCCTGTTGAAAGCAGAAATAAGCCGCCTTACTCCTTTAAAAATAACCCGGCAGAAAGAAAAAAGCAACCAATCAACCCACCCCGATTAATCTCGGAAGAAACAGGTGACTTAGCCGAAAGCTATGAGAGTTCTCCCAAGCCAATATCTTCCTTGGTTGAACAAACGGGCATCATGCCCAATCCCTTAGACATGGTAGCTTTGGGGGTAGTTCCGTTTCAAAAAGCAGAAAAAGAGGAGAGAACCGAGCCGCCGCCCAAAAAGAAAACGGCTCGAAAAACAGATTATCGCTGGCTTACACGCATCGGAGCGATCATTGGGGTATTGGGGCTTATCGGAATGATGGCTTGGTATATGAAAGACCTTCTGGCCTACCCTGAAGATGAGCCGCAGAAGACCGTCCCATATAGTTTTATTGTTCCGGATCCCCTTCCCTCTAAGACTGATACTGCCCATACCGACCCAACTGAAAAACCTGCGATCTCTCCGGTCATTGTCGTTCCTATAGTGCCCCAACCTGCTCCTAAAAAAGAAGTTTGGGAAAAGCCGATATTGATACCAGTGGCGGGTGGCCGATTTGACATAGGCGGCGGGCAGCGAGCCGGAAATGAAAAAACGATACGGGTAGCATCCGTACAAAATTTTTGGATCGCCCCGGCTGAAGTGACTGTCAAAGAGTACCGTCGCTATTGTCGTCTTACCGGTCATACAATGCCCCAAACTCCGCCTTGGGGATGGAAAGACAATGATCCCGTGGTCAACGTCACTTGGCAGCAAGCAAACGATTACTGCCTTTGGGTGAGTAAGCAAACGGGAGATACTTACCGACTGCCCACCGAAGTCGAATGGGAATATGCGGCCCGAGGCGGAAAACAAACGAAAGACTATCTCTATGCAGGCAGTAATGAGCTCAATGAAGTTGGGTGGTACAATGTCAATACGCAGGAAAAAGGAGTCAAACCCGTACGACAAAAAAAAGCCAATGAATTGGGATTGTACGACATGAGCGGCAATGCAGGAGAATGGTGCGCCGAAGGGGCGATCCGAGGCGGTACTTGGAACGATGATTCTGTTTATTTAAGACCTGCCGTTAAGAGGAACACGGCTGTCGGGTATCAGAATTATGAAACAGGATTCCGGATAGTAAAAACTGATTGATGATAATTTTAGCTGTGTCTTGTCCTAGCATAGGTTGACCCCAAAAAAGGTGTTAACCATGTATAAATAGAAGGTATCAAAAGTTGTTCGGCATTCTAGTATTGAATTTAAGAGACAAGTGGTTGCTCAATTAGATGCCAATCTACTGACTATTTCCGATATTGTCAGACTATATGAAGTGTCTGCTATAAGCGTATGCCAATGGTGACAACAATATTCTATTATAGAATCAAAAAACGACAAAATTAGTGGTTGAAATGGAATCAGAAGCCCTAAAAACGAAGGCTTTATGAAAACCTAATGCGGAGTTAGAGCGCATTATTGGCCAAAAACAATTAAAGATTAATTAGAGAAGCTAATAGAAATTACTTCTGCGGACTTAAAAATTGACTTAAACCGCTGCACTTTTCCCCAAAATCTCAATGAACTTCAAAGATATGTACGGCGCACTGTTTCAAAACTCGTACATATCATAGGATAACTTTTTGAAGTATTATTTGCTTAAATGTACAAAAAGTCAAAACTTATACCCTAATTTACTTTGCTCAAAAAATCATCCTATGAAAATTCGCTTTACCCATTGAACTTTACCTACATTATGAAACATTTGCTTATACTTCAACTTCATTGAGTTACCATACACTTACAAGTTTTATCTAGACTTCCCAAAGAAAAATTGAGTGTTGATTTCTAGTAAGTCAACTTCAGATGATGATTGTGTATGGGAGGTAAAACAAAAGGAAACATTCTAATGCTGAAAAGTCTACTTTTCAATAGACCTGCATAAACTGTGTTTGAGTAAAAAAATAGTTAATACAAACGATAAGGTTTACCAAATTGGGGGCATATATAACACACCTAAATCAAATTCAAAAAATGTTTAAACAAGTAATAATAAAACCTTTTTTTTGTAAAGTAGTAGTACTACTACTTGCTTGTAGTCAAGCAAGCTTGGGACAAACGTTCCATGCTCTTCTTATCGCTGACACACGTGATACAAAGATTGGTACGAGTTGTGAAACCGACCTGATTGCGATGAACTCAAAAATGGGAGAAGTCGCCAAAGCTATCGGTTATATTTATCATCCTATCATTATAAGTGAGCAAAACTTTGGTAGAGCAGCGATTGATTCTGTACTAAGTACTTTGCCATGTACACCAAAAGATATACTGTTTTGTATGTATGCGGGGCATGGATATACCGTCAATGGACGACCCAATATCTTTCCTTTACTCTTACTAAAAGATAATAATGGATGGGGACTAGATGACCTACATCTTGCACTCAAAAACAAACACCCTCGTTTATGTATTACGCTTGGAGACTGTTGCTCACAGTTATTCCCAGAGAAAATTCCTCCGTCTATGCGTTGTATTTTTCGAGGAATTGATGTATCCAAAGATATAGATATTTTATCAAAGCTCTTTATCCAAACCAATGGTGATGTGATAATATGCAGCACTCAATCGGGCGAGTTAGCAGGGTCATGGCCTACCTATGGGGGCTTTTATACGCGTTCTTGGTTAGAAGCCTTAGATTTTGCTATTGGAAGTAACACACAAGTGACTTGGGAAAACTTACTACTTGATAGTAAGTTGAGACTGAATACTTTTATCAATATGACTTTCATGTTGAGTCCACACGAAAAGCCCCGTCAAACACCACATTGGCGTATTAATTATGGAGGGATAGCGCCTTCTCCCACCCCTGATCCCCAGCCTAAGCCTCTTGTCAGTTTTGTTGATTTAAATGATTTTTTGAATCAATTAGCTGACGAAAACCAATATCCCTTATACGAAACAAGAGCAGCTATTAGAGAAAGCAAAAGAAATATCTTTTTTGTACCAGAGGCTGAAATCCAGATATTTATCAATAACCCCGAAAAACCGGTAGAAACCCAATCATTGACCAGATTTTTGAGTCGTTTAGTAAACAACGCACAACAAGTTAAGCAAGTCAATGTAATAGAACGGCACTCTATCTCTGCTGACAATGGAAAGTATCAGGTACTGACAGTACAAGAGGTCAGATAAGAAAAAAAATAAGAAGCTGATAATCTTTTATAGGCGAATAGTATCAACCATAAAACACCCCAACCAACCTAATGAGAACTGTTTTATTATTGATTGTTTTTTTTGGATATATGCCTTTTGCTAAAGGACAAAACGACATCTCGCAAGAACGTTTGGAGGAATTTCGTAAGCTTACCGAGCACCGCGTTGCTGACTTCCAACAGTACCTTTCTATTATAGCCGATAAAAAAGCCTCTCCCGAGCAAAAAAAGGAGGCGATAGACTTGACGATGGATTTGTTTATTGAAGGGGCAAAAATGCAAGTATCAGGTCGTGATGGTAAACCTCGCCCCCCTCAGCCTATTCGTGGTTATTTGAACAGATTAAGCGGTTTAGACAAATACACCAAGATTGAAATCACTTCTTATGCTGTAGCAGCCGTATCAAAGTTTGAAAAAGGGCCTGACGGAGACTACCACGCCACAGCCACCTATTTTCAACAATTTAAAGGTTTTGATAGTAATGGAAAATTATTGTACGGTTCTCAAGATCGGAAAGATATAGCGGTAAGTGGTAAAACAGGTAACAAAGACATGAAGAAAGATGATCTCAAGATATTTTTTGGAGATATAGTTGTGCGGGAGACCATACCACTCAATGGACAGTAATTTTTTTCTGCTGATACCTTAGTTATTAAAACCCCAATTTGTTGAAATGAAAACGCTAAGATTTTTTTTGGTTGTTTATTTATTATTAACTGTAAATACAATTCAAGCCCAAAGTGAAGCTCAAAAAAGACAGGCAGCATTGAGTGCCAAAGAAGCTATTAATGATTTTCAGTCCTCATTGGGGTCGTTGTTTGGGAGTGCCCCTAAAGAGCAAGATAATGTACAACGTCGTCGCAATATAGGAGTAGTCAATGATTATGTAGCATCTAATTGTCGTATATCCGTCAACGACTTATTGCGGGGCTCTAACGTACTGGACTGGAACGAATATTTTAGAAGAATCCCTTTAGAATTTCCAGATGGGTTATTGTTTGAAATTGAGCTTAAAAAAGCCACTTTTAGCAAAACTTTTCGGACTACCTCACAAGGACTTTTGATAGATGTATACGCACAAAAAAGTATATATGGTACTCGTCGAAATGGAGAACAGGTCGAATTAAGTAATAAACCCTGTCGCATAGGAGTCTATCTGAATGCCTTGGGCAACAGCAGCGGAGGCTGCAAAATAGGTTTTATTGACCATGATCTTAGCGGCCAAAATAATACATTTTCCCTAGAAGATGGTACGACTCCCTATGATTATAAGACCCTTAACGAGACTTTGAGTACCATAGCTGAGCAGGTCAATGCTGAGATTAAGCAAAAAGGATTGAAAAAGATTCAGCTCACTACGTTTACATATGAGCAGCAAGGCGTAGTCGATGATTTTGCACTCAAAACCACAACGGCTTTTCGACAAGAATTAGCCAAGCTCAATCCTTCTTTAGAAATTACCTCTCCTTCGCGTAGTTGGCAAGATGAAATTAAAATCAAGGGAGGTTATCAACATAAAGGAAACTATGTGGAGTTTGTGGCTCAATTAGAAGATGATACCCAAAAGCCACTCAGTAAACTTGCTATTGACCGACTACTCCCCAAAAATTTAGATCCTAATTCCACAGTTATTCCTGTATTAGCACCTCCCGTAATACCAGAGGTAAAGCAAGTAAAGCAAGATCTCAACAAGATTAAAGAGCCTCTCCCTAATATCGAAGCCTTAAAGTTTGGAATAACCACCAATCGCGGGATAAACAGCCTCATTTATGAAGAGCAAGATACCATGCTATTGGCCGTAAAAGCTAATAAGGCGTGTTATGTGCGACTGGTCTATCGCATGGCAAATGGGAAATTGGCCTTACTTCGAAATCGTGATTTCAAGATTAACGAATACGAACTTAATAAGTGGGTTGACATTAGAGACATCTTCGAATGTTCTTCACCCTTTGGCGCGGAGTTTTTGATTGCCTATGCTTCTACTGATGTATTTGAAAGTCTCAAAACGCATGAAGAAGACGGTTATATCATTATAGACAACCCTTTAGAAGAAGTCAAAAGGCTGTCCACCTCAAGAGCCTTCAAAAATAAAGGTTCGGTCGTAGAGCAACAGTTGCAGATAACAACAAGGACGAGGAGGAAATAATCTAAAAGTATTGTGAAGGGTAAATGAACATTAAAAAAATGATGAAAATATTAATACTTACTTTTCTGACAGCTTGTCTAAGTTTCAATATTTATGCACAAACTTCCGCTACTGATTGGGTCAATATCGGAATTTTACGTGATAATGAGGCATCTAATTATTTAAAAGAACTCAAAGAACTTGGAGAAACAGACAAAAATGTCGATCTGTATCAACAGCAATTAAAAAATGCAGAAGAGATAGAAAAGACGTATTCAGATGAAATAAAACGCTTAGGTAATGTACTCACTAAGCAGCCTCAAAATACAGAGATAAAACGACAAAAGAAGGAGGCAGAAACGAAACTCCGTGAAAGTAAGGCTGAAACACAACAAATTAAAGATAAGCTGAATGGTGCTACCGCTTACCGAACTGAAGACCACAAAACAAGAGTAGCTGTACTAACCTCTAAATTCAATGCAGCACAGGAAGAAGCCCGCGAAGCCTACAACCAAGCACTTACTATAGATCCGAACCATTATGAAGCTCTTTTCAACCTCGGGGTGATCTATTTTAATGAGGCCGTTGAGCTAAAAAAGAAGGTGGATAACATGGATATGAAAACCTACAATGCCAATGGTAGAGGGGTGGAATCTCAAGTTTATGGCCTGTTTTTAGCCGCTAAACCTTATTTCGATCGTGCTTCCAAAATCAAGGAAGAAGATGACCTGACCAATGTTTTGTCGTCACTTTCTTCTGTAATTGAGCAATTTAATCAAAAAGGAATAAAGCCCATTTTTCCCTCCAATACCCAGAATAAAACGTCTACTTATTCCCAAAAAAGTTCTACGCCTGCTTATAATCCACCGCCTCAAACAGCACCATCGACTTATAATCAGCCTACCACGAGCGTAGGCCAAAACCGCGTGGCCTTGGTTATTGGCAACTCCGCCTATACGCACGGAAGTCAGCTCAATAACTTACCCGTAAATGATGCTCAAGATATGGCAAACCGCTTACGCGAACTTGGATTTAAAGTTACCACCGTCACCAATGGTACTCAAAACAAACTCATGGATGCTTTTCGACAATTTAGCAAAAGCGCCACTGAGGCCGATGTAGCCTTATTTTTTTATGCTGGGCACGGCATAGAAGCGGAGGGAATCAATTATTTAGTACCAATTGATGCTCGATTGGACGCTCCCGCCGATGCCCGTTTTGAAAGTATATCTCTCAATATGGTTTTAGATGAAATGAAGCGATTCAAAACTAAAATCAATCTGGTGTATTTGGATGCTTGTCGCAACAATCCCTTCCGGTCGTGGAACCGCGACACAGGCAATCGGGGCTTTGTGCAAGTAGGTCGTTTGGCTCAAAGTACCAAAGTCTATTATGCCACGCAGCCAGGCGATGTAGCGCAGAATGGGGCCGGAAGAAATGGGATGTTTACTACTGCTCTATTACGGCATTTAAAAAAAGGCGTTGAAATCGAAGATTTAATGCGTCAAGTGACCAATGAAGTTAACAAAAACACCAACGGTAATCAGTTGCCTTTTGCAGCAGGGACTTTATTTGAAAAGTTTGAGTTTTAAAAAATCCTTTTCCTTTCTTTAATTTTAAAGTGCATGAGACTCATTTATCTTGCTTTATTCTATTGCATATCTGTGTATGCTTGCTGCGCACAGCGTGCTTTCAAAACCCTTGAAACTCCCAATAATGAACGCCGCTTGGCATTGGTGATTGGCAATGCCGCTTATTCGGGCAATGCTCTTGCCAATCCCATCAACGATGCCCGGGCCGTACGTGACGCCCTCAGACGGCTGGGCTTTACGGTACAATACTACGAAAACGTAGGTAAAACCAACATGGAGGAAGCCCTCATACAGTTTACGAAAGATTTGAATCGCCACAACGTAGGACTGTTTTACTTTGCAGGCCATGGATTTGAATCAAAAGACAAGGTAAATTACCTCATGAGTACTGATATCACTTCTAGTACCAACGAGGTATTGGCCAAAGAAAAAAGCCTTAACTTGGATGCAGTGATAGAAAGTATGCGTATCGCCAACTCTCACACCAATCTGCTGGTTATTGACGCTTGCCGAAACAATCCTTTCAGAGCATGGAATCGTGATGGTACGCAGGGTTTGGCGACGGTAAGCCCTCCGGCGGGTACTGTAGTATTTTTTGCGAGTTCGCCAGGCCAAACGGCAGATGACAATCGAGGGGGAAAAAATGGACTCTTTACCGAAGAGTTTCTCCAACAATTAGAAACACCCAATCTTGAACTTACCCAAGTGCTGAAAAATACTGGCCGTGCTGTATATAGACGTAGCGGCAACCAACTTCCTGCTATTACCGGAACACTCTTAGATGACTTTTATTTTACACATACAGCTATCACCAATAATATGCCCGAACCTGTTCCTACGCCTAAGCGTGAAGAACCAGCCCCCAAATCCCAATCAGCGGATATGGAACTTCACCAAATGGTTTACGTAGAAGGCGGGAGTTTTATGATGGGCGATAACAATGGCTTGGATGCAGAAAAGCCAGTCACTAAAATACGATTAAGCAGTTTTAGAATCTCCGCTCATGAAACTACGGTAGCTCAATTTAGACGTTATTGTGAAGAATCTTCTCGTACAATGCCACAGCAGCCAGATTGGTCGAGTGATGATCATCCAGTTATAAATGTAAGTTGGGATGATGCCATGGGTTACTGCGAATGGCTCACTCGTAAAACGGGACTTAAACACCGCTTACCTACCGAAGCGGAATGGGAATATGCTGCTCGGGGAGGTAAAAAAAGTTTAAATACGCAATATGCCGGTAGCTCTGCCTTGGATGATGTGGGTTGGTATAAAAATAATAGCCAAAGCAAAGCCCATCCTGTAGGCAAAAAGCGACCGAACGAATTGGGGTTGTACGATATGAGTGGCAATGCAAGAGAGTGGTGTAGCGATTGGTATTATTCTTTATGGCCTAGGTTTCACTTGCAGTACCATAAAAAAAATCCTGTCAATACTGAAAAAGTATTCGAATGGAGCATGCATTCGCTACGTGGGGGTTCATGGTACTGTCATGATTTACGTTTGAGTGATCGTTATTACAACAATGAGGCTTATAAATATGAAAAAAGTAATAATGTAGATATCGGTTTCCGCGTAGTGGCCACCTCTCTTTAGCCCTGCATGAAGATGCTACAAACAGCTAACGTTGTTTATTAAGATGCATTGCTTAATGACTGCAGAAGTTATGTGTCATAGTTTATTTAACAATTAAAAAAGCCAATGACCTGCTTGCTATTCTTTTAATCAATACAACAATGAAATACCTTTTAATAAGCCTCATGTTTCCTCTCTGGCTAAAAGCACAGCAAGCCGATAGCAGTATCAAAATCATCCACCGTGCACCCGAAAACTGGATGGTGTGGCAAGTAAAGCATGTCAGCCAATGGATAGATCGTTATAATCATGAACGTCTGCCAGATGGTACCGCTTTTACTGATTCGTCGCGACTGCTCTATCCACGTGAGCAGTACATCCGTTGGTTGTTTAATGCCCTAGACCCACGTTTGCAAAAAAACGGCAGTGCATCCTATAAGATGTTGGTCAACGACTTTATTGAAGAAAGTTGTAGTAGCAAACCCCTACTCATATCCCACCAGCCAGCACTGACTGCAATGGTTCCGATACTTGTACAAACAACCAATCCACAGAAAGATACAATTACGGTAAGCCTCCAAAAACGCTACCGTGCTGACTCGGTTGCGTATTGGGAAGTAGAACGAGTACGCTTCTCAAAGGGTTTTAAACTCCCCAAACAACTCACCTCACCGGATAGAGCCACCAAACGACTTTATCTACCACCCAATGCGCACGAGGTGGCGTTTTTACCACTTCGACAGCTCATGATCGATAGCCTAACCATAGCGAGATTGACCCCAGATTTAGGACAAAGTCAGTCTGAATTACTTCAACTAGAAACACTACTGTGTCAACAAAAACTCACCTTGTTGGCTATGCTTCCCCCTACAATATGGATTGATACTCAACGCGGCTGGAAGATACAATTGAATGATTTTGTGCGCGAGTCCGAAAACTCGGGATGGCTTATAACAGGGCTTTGGAAACAAGATAAAACGAAATAGATAATACTGATTACCACTTCATTATTTAACTTTTTCCCAAAATACTAAAGATTTTTTTCTCAAAGTGATAAGGTTTTGGTAGAAAAGAGGAATTAGTAAAATGTAAGCAAATCGAAAAGGTTTCAACTAAAATAGATGTTTCACAATTAATTTTCAGACGAATGCAAATCCTTAAAAATGTAAAATGGCGGTTTATGACTTTGGTCTTTCTCTTGCCAATATTTTATGGGTTTTCGAGCGATGTCCCAAACTCTCATGAGCGGGCACTCTCCAAACTCTTAAAAAGCTACGAGAAAGAACTCAACCTCCTAGTGCCAGAGCTTGCCAAAAACCCTAAGTCGGAAGTAGGAAAAGAGTTTGGACAACTCTATTTTTTAACCGACTCTGCACTGGTAGTTAATCATATAACCCCTGACAATATCAAGCCTCCAAAAGACCTAGAGGTCTTAGCAGACAAACCGACGCTAAAAGTAACTGACTTCTTAAAATTAGCTGCTGGCCTCTACAAAAGTAATTTTGAATACAGTATGGATCGCGATGAGCTAGTGATTCAACCTTTAACTGACTCTGACGATGAAAAACGCTTTGTGTACCAATACCGTTTGAGTATCCCTGTCCAGACCAAAGGCAAAGTAAATGGGCAAGTAGTCGTAGATTTCAAAAAAGATGTAGACTTATTTGTGCTACTCTACATTGATTCCAAACGCTCTATTAAATACGCTAAGATTCAGGCGATTCAGTACCAAGATGGCAAAAGCATCCCTCCTATTCCTGGAGAAGTACCTCCAGTAGAGCCAAAAAAAGAGGAACCCAAAAAGGAAGACCCTAAAAACGACCCTAATAGTATGGACATCATCAATTGGCTTCCTGCCAAAAAACAGGCTACGGTGATTGAGTATGCTACTAAAGCAGCCAAGGGAGCTTCGGAAGCTGAGCTAGAACGTATGAAAAAAGATTTGGAAGTCCTCTTTGATGAAAGTGGTTTTGTAACGGTCAAAACCAAAGACGGTCAATCATTACACATGGCTCGCAAGGCATTTTTGACGAGAGCAGCCAAAACCAAAGCAGAATATGAAATAGTAAAAGGAACTTTTGCCAAGTTTGACCAATTCAGAGCCAACTCTCGCGATAGTTATTTTTGTCGCCTGACTACAATCGCTAACGCTACCCGCTTTGAAAATGGAATTCCTATAGGGGCGTCAAGTATTGCTCCCAGAATGCCTGTAAAAGGCGATATTCCAGCCCGTGAGTACTGGAAAATCATCGAACTCACCATAAACGAACAATGATTAGCTTAAACTTACATTCACGTATTAATCTTAATTCAACAATGAATTTCTCCACTTCCTTCCCTCGCCTTCTCTTGGCCTTCGTACTATGGACAAGCTGTCTTGCGGTAGTAGCGCAAAATAGACCGCAAACTAAAGATTATACTAAAAGAATGGGTATGAAAATTGATGATAACAAATATCTTCAATCTCCCAAAAAGTCTCAAAATATAAAATACAGGGGTGTTTTGCCCTCTCGCAAGACCCTCACGCAGTTCATGCCTACGATTTTTGACCAAGGCGAAACAGGTAGCTGCGTAGGGCAATCTGTAGGACTCGTGCGTACGATTATGGAAGCTCAAAAACGCCGCCTTACTACCACTGCTAGTATTGACCCTTACCGCTTTTCGCCTTATTATATCTATGAGCAAATCAAAGGCAAAAACGATTATGACTGCCAAGACGGTGCTACAATTCCTGATGCACTTTACTTATTGAAAAACAAAGGAGCGGCCTTGTTGAGTTGTATGCCTAATGCTTGCGATGCCAACTATACCAAATGCGACGCGGAAGCTGCACAGTACAAGATTGAAGATTTTACTGCTTTGTTTGATGTGCTTCAACTTCCAACAGAAACCAAAATTCTCAAAATCAAAGAGGCTTTGGCAGAAGGTGAGCAAGCTGTACCTATCGGGATGTTGTTGCCTCGTTCGTTTTTCTCCGCTACTGACGAATGGCGCTCTGCTCCCGGCGAAAGCCCCGAAAATGCCCTTGGAGGCCATGCTATGGCAATCATCGGCTATGATGATACTCGCTATGGGGGTGCTTTTTTGATTGCCAATAGCTGGGGCGCAGGTTGGGGAAACAACGGTTACACTTGGGGACGATACGAAGACGTAGCCCGCTTTACTCGCTATGCGTTTCAGGTTTTTCCAGCGGCTTCTGTGGTGCCTGTTCCTCCAGGCCCAGGCCCCAGTCCTGCTGTTTCTTTAAAATCTGACATGAGTTTCCAATTGTCAGGTACCAACGCAGAGATGCCTGTGGTATTGGTTCCTACGAGTCGAGGCATAGATGTTACAAACGATAACGCTAACACGGACCTCATTACGTATCAAATGACATCGCCTTACAGCTCAGGTACGCGTTTCAAAATGGCCATGAACAACAGTCGCCAAGCCTATGTTTATATCATCGCCTCAGATGATGTCAACCGCGTGACTAAGTTGTTTCCTTATCAAGGAGAATTGAGCCAAAATGTGAGCGCAATCGTTCCGCCCAATTCGAGCGTATTACTTCCTGCTGCCGACCAATCGTTCACGATGGATACTGTTACAGGAACCGACTATTTCTTGGTCTTGGTTTCGGAGAAGGAGCTTAACATTGAAGCACTCTCTTCAGCTATCAAAAATGGCTCTGGCAATTTTGTCAAAAAAGTACTAGATGCTATTAAAACCGACATGACTCCAAGTTCGGATATCACATATCAACCTACCAAGGTGGCATTTGAAGTAAAAGGCAATCCAAAAGGAAGCATTGTACCGATGTTGGTGCGGATTGTACACAAATAAAGTTGAATTGTAAGACAGAGGGGAGGAGATACAAAGCCGTGCTTGATGAAGAAATCAAGGCGGCTTTGTGCTACCAACTGCTCCTATCTTTTAAAATCAGTATATCCTAAACGCAAACGATTATGAAGCCATTTTCTTTTTTATTGTTCACTTTTTGGGCTTTGAGCCATTTTTCTCTGGCCCAAACTACCGCTGAAGAATGGTTTGATAAAGGCTATGCTGCCACAAATTACAAAGACAAAATTTATTATTATTCAAAAGCCATAGAACTAGATTCCAACTATATTGAGGCTTACAACAATCGAGGAATAGCGAGAGGTATTTTTGGGAATTTTAACGAATCAATTAAAGATTTTGACAAAGTTATCCGAATCAACCCAAATTATACCATTGCTTATAATAATCGTGGCGTATCCAAAGATGGATATTTTAAATTTTCTAACGCTATAGAAGATTTTGACCAGGCTCTTAGGATTAACCCAAATTATGTACTTGCTCATAATAATAAAGAAATAGCTAAAAAGAAATTAAAAACATATAAGCATCGTCGTACATGGGTTCCTTCAGCAAATCTTGGCATAAATAAGGAAATTATAAAATGTTATACAGAAGCGGTAGGGAGCCATAGCAAAGTAATAGAAAAACCAGCGCCACAAGATGCATTCACGTACTATAACAAGGGACTAGAAAACTATAAATTAGGACGTTATCACGAAGCAATAAAAGACTATGACAATGCCATAGCTCTCAATCCAAATGATGCCAAAGCCTACCTTAACAAAGGGAGTTGCCTGGTCAACCTCAACCGTCACTGCGAGGCTATGGAGGCTTTTAGGAAAGGAGAATCGCTAGATAATACCCTCACTTACCATCAATCAGACAAAACTACTGCTCAGCAGCGCTGTGGCTCAACGTCACCGACTCCTACGCTTTCCCGACGCTACGCCTTAGTGATAAGTAACTCTGGCTATCAACACACCAAATCGCTGGGTAGTCAGCCTGCTACCGATGCCCGTAAAGTTAAAACTACGCTAGAAATACTAGGCTTTACGGTAGTAGAAGTCAACGAAACGGCCCTGAAAGCCAATATGGAGTTTGCTATTGCTGATTTTATCCGTAAAGCTGCCAATGCCGATATGGTGGTCTCTTACTATGCAGGGCACGGAATAGAGATGGGAGGAGTGAATTATCTACTTCCATTGGGGGTACGCCTTAGAGAACCAGAGCATGCTGAAATAGAGGCCGTTAGACTTGATTTTTTGGTGGGGCAACTTGCCAAATGCAAAGCCAAAATCAACTTGGTACTTCTAGATGCTTGTCGCGACGACCCTTTTGCCGACCGCCAAGCTGCCCATCGCCCCGTGGATGATTATCGAGGGTTCAAAACCATCGAATCTACTCCCGGCAGCACTCTCGTAATGTATGCTGCCGAACCGCGTCATCGTGCCCTCAACACAGGCGTGTTTGCCGATGCCATCCAGCAAAATCTCAGGGCGGGCGTAGAAGTAATGGATTTTGTAAGAAACCTAACCCGTACGGTGTACCAGAAAACCAACCAAAACCAAAAACCAACTCTTTTTGGAGCTATATTAGACGAGTTTAAATTTTAACGTATGAAAATATTCTCTTGCTTCCTGCTAAACTGTTTGTTGTTTATCGTGAGTATATCAGCGCAAAATACCCGAGGTATGCGTACGGTTACCACTACTCCCGACGGTGGGCGTCGGGTAGCCCTTGTGATAGGCAATGCTGCTTATACCCATATTTCACCTTTGCGAAATCCTCTCAATGATGTAAGCAAAATGACCACTGCATTGAAGTTATTGGGCTTTGAGGTGACACCTGTCACCAACACCTCACGCCAAAGCCTCCGCCAGGTTATCGACAAATGGGGCGAACAACTGCGTGCGGGCGATGTGGCGTTGTTTTACTATGCGGGTCATGCGGTAGAGGTAGAGGGTGTCAACTATCTATGCCCTACCGATGCCAATCCCCGAAATATCAAGCAGGTCGCTTATGAAACCCTGCCGATAGAATTGGTACTAGGATGGATGGAAATAGCCCATACCCAAACCAACATCGTACTGCTTGATGCATGTCGCGACAATCCTTTTCGCTCACTTTTTCGTACGACGAGTGTGGATGGTGGCCTAAGCTCCATGACAGCCCCTAGTGGTACGTTTATTGGATTTGCGGCTAGTCCAGGACACAAATCTTCTGATGGGGATGGCGACAATGGTCTTTATACCGAGGCTATTTTGGGAGCTATCGCGCGGGCTAATCGTACTATCGACCAGATTTTCAACGAAGTAAATGCCACAGTGCGCCGGCGTAGTGGAGGTAAACAAGTGCCGTTTAAGAACAGCTCCTTAGAGGCTGATTTTTATTTTAAACCTACAGATACGCCAGGTCCCTACACCCCCCCCGTTCGTACCGAACCCGCCAAGCCCGTAGTTGACTTAGAACCCGTAGCGATGCGTTACATCACAGGGGGTAGCTTTGAGATGGGCAGCAGCGACGGCAAAGCTGATGAGAAGCCCGTACACCGTGCGACGGTGAAGGGGTTCAGAATGGCTACCTACGAAACGACGGTGGGGGAGTTTGAGAAGTTTGTGGAAGCGAGCGATTATAAAACTGACGCCGAGAAAGAAGGCTTTAGCTACGTATGGAACGGCAAAGAATGGGAAAAGCGCAACGGCATCAATTGGCGGCACGGCGCGGATGGCAGTATCCAAAGCAACCGGCAACATCCCGTGATTAATGTAAGCCACAACGACGCTGTAGCTTATTGTGAGTGGTTAAGCCGCAAGACGGGCAAAACCTACCGTCTGCCCACGGAAGCCGAGTGGGAATATGCCGCAGGCAATGGCAGCACGCATAGTAAGTACAGTTGGGGTAATTCTGCTACGGAAGGGGTGAGTGGAAATGTAGCGGATGAAACCGCCAAGAAGACCTTTACGGGTAGGACTGTTTTCTCAGGATATGCAGACGGCTATACTTACACGGCACCCGTTGGGAGCTATAAAGCCAATGAGTTTGGTTTGCACGATATGACAGGCAATGTAAGTGAATGGTGCAGTGATTGGTACGGATCTGATTACTATGCTAACAGCGGTACTAGCAGCAATCCTACGGGGCCTACTACTGGGTCTGGTCGCGTGCTTCGCGGTGGGAGCTGGTACTCCGACCCCGCGTTTGGCCGCGTGGCGCTTCGCTCCTACTCCGCGCCCTCGTTTTGCTACGACAACGTTGGCTTTCGGGTAGTGTCCCTTCAGTAAACAGGGAGACCTTCCATCATACATTTTTTCATTTTGTAAATTGTTTTGATTGTGATTTAGGGGTTTATTCGTGAAATTTATCCACCCATATCGCTCAACCCTATTTTATAAAAACTCAACCTTATCTTTCTGTCTATGCCTCTCCCCAATTCTAATCAGCACAATTATCCTAATGAAGCACAATTTTACGAGGATTTACAAGCCGAACGCCCAGAGGCGTTCAATCACTTATACTTACAAACCTATCAAAAATGCCTACCTTTTGCTCTTTCCAAAGGTAGCAGCCAAGATGAAGCCAAAGACTTGCTTCAAGAGTGTTTAGCGATTTTTGTGGAGAAAATCCGCAATGGTACTTATGCCTTTCGTGCCGATACCAAAATCACTACCTACTTCTATAGTATCTACATCAATCAGTGGAAAAAAGCCTTTGAACACAAAACCAAACGAGCAGAGGTACGCCTTCAGACCCAGTACGAATCCCCTCAGGACGACGCAGAAGAGACTTTTAAAGAAAGTATTTCAAGTACACCTTTTAGAGTAACACTCCAAGATGAGGACGGACACCAAGAAGACATTTCGCTACCCGATATGATAGACCTCGCTGACTATGATGATAGCGAGCGGTCGTGGATTTTTCGGAAACTTCAGCGTGCTATGAAACTTCTGTCAGAGGATTGTCAGGAAGTATTGACGTGGTTTTATATCGAAGATTGGTCTTTGAAAAACATTGCCCAAGCACTTAACATCACCGAAGAGTCGGCAACGGTAAAGCGTTTTAGATGTGCTAAGTATCTGAAAGAGAAGTTTAGACTTGCTTGATAAGGAACTTCATAAAATCAGTATTAACTGATGTAATCCCATTATTGACATTTTTCAAATCATCCCCCAAATATGGAACTAAACGAAAAAACATTTGAGCAAATCCATGCGTATTTGCGAGGCGAAGGTACAGAGGAAGAGCGTATGGAGTTTGAGCAACGAATCATACAAGACCCCCAACTAGCCGAGGAAGTAACAGCCCAACAACGCATAAAATCGGGCTTGAAAGCTAATAAGCACAAGCAGCGTTTTGCGGAAATACACGCTCAACTTGAGTCAGAAGGCGCACTCCCCACTTGGGAGGTCGTTGCATCGCCAACGGAAGTACCCGAAGTGCCTGTCAAACCTCTCAGCCAACCACGTCCACTATGGCGATACTGGGCAGCAGCCGCAAGTGTAATCATAGTGGCGGGTGTAGGATGGTACATTTATACATTACAAGATACTACTCCCCACCTAGCTAGTCATCCAGATACTACTGCTCCTTCGGATACTACAACGATTCCGCGCGCAAACCAAGAAACTCCAGAACCTGCTTCGCCGAAGCCTTCTTCTACTCCTGCTACTCCAAAAACCATCACCCCAGATTACAAAGCTCTTTTTGCCCAAAACTTTAGCCGTACCCCGTCCATTGGTTCGCCTTTTTCGACCGAAAAACTAGGTGTAAACCCCACTATGGTGGCTAGATGGCAAGCTGATACCGCAGCCCTACATGAAGGCATACGTTTGCTAGATGCAGGACGTGGGCGGTCGGCATTAGTAGAGTTTCAAAAAGTAGAAAAAAGCCGTTTTGAGGAACTTCGTCAGCATGGCGAATGGTATGTAGCTCTGGCGCTTTTATGGCAAAGCGAATATGGCCAAACGCGCGAACGTCTCCGAACCATTAGTACCAGCGAACAACACTTCTATCAAACAAAAGCAAAAAATCTCTTAGCAAAAATAGATAAGAAGTAATCTAATTATATAAGGCAACAATTTAGATTATGAGAAATGGGCTTTTAATTTTTTTATGGTTATGGGTACTTGGCTCTTTGGAAGCACAACGGGCTTTTAAGCCAATCCAACCCAAAAAAGGTCGATTAGCTTTGGTGATTGGCAATTCAGCATACCTCGGACAGGCCCTTCCTAATGCCGCCAACGACGCACAAGATATGGCCAAAACACTTAGTCTTTTGGGGTTTGAGGTTATTCTCAAAGAAAACCTCACCAAAAACCAAATGGAGGAGGAAATCAGTGCTTTTGTAAAACAACTTAGCAACTATAAAGTAGGACTTTTTTATTTTGCTGGGCATGGTTTCTTAAGTACCCAAAAAGACAACTATCTTATGTCTACGGGTGTGCATAGAGGGATGACCGAAACTTTTGCTAAAAGCCACTCTATAGCCCTAGAGGATGTAATGGGCAGTATGGACGAAGTTGAAAATACCCCTACCAAAATCTTAATAGTGGATGCCTGCCGTAACAACCCCTTCCGCTCGTGGGGGTGAACCACTCAAAAAGGATTGGGAACGATGAATGCTCCCGATGGGATGATCGCCTTTTTTGCGGCCTCTCCTAACGAAGAAGCTTCCGAAAACCCAGGACAACGCAATGGCCTTTTTACCCAAGAATTACTGTCTCAACTCAAAATACCCAATTTGAGCTTTGATGAGCTAATACGTAAGACCACCAATGCCGTTAAGAGCCAAAACGCCGCTCAACACCCCTATCGGGTAGGTGATTTGTCGGATGTGTTTTACTTCAATCACTCTCCTGCCCCTACTCACCCCGAGGAGCCTGCCAAGCCCGTTGTTGACTTAGAACCCGTAGCGATGCGCTACATGGAGGGGGGCAGTTTTGAGATGGGGAGCAATAAGTATGACAGCGAGAAACCCGTACACCGCGTAATGGTAAGCAGTTTTCGGATGGCCACTTATGAGACGACGGTGGGGGAGTTTGAGAAGTTTGTAGAAGCGACGGGCTATCAGACAGAAGCCGAGAAAGGGAATGGCAGTTATGTTTGGACGGGTACAAAATATGAGCAGAAATCTGGAGTGAATTGGCGTTGTAACACGGCGGGCGAGCCACGTCCCCGTTCTGAATACAATCACCCAGTGATTCATGTGAGTTGGAACGATGCAGTGGCCTATTGCGAATGGCTGAGCCGCAAGACGGGTCAGGTTTATCGTTTGCCTACTGAGGCGGAGTGGGAATACGCGGCACGTGGCGGTCAGCAGAGTCGCGGCACGATCTATGCGGGCAGTAATAGTTTGGATGAAGTGGGCTGGTGTACGACTAATACGCAAGACAAAGGTACGCAGTCGGTGGGTCAAAAAGGGTCAAATGAATTGGGGTTATATGATATGAGCGGGAATGTATGGGAGTGGTGTAGTGATTGGTATGGAGATTACAGCAGTGATTCACAGACCAATCCTAGGGGTGCTGCTACAGGGTCTTATCGCGTGCTTCGCGGTGGTGGCTGGCTCGACAGCCCCGCGAGTGGCCGCGTGGCGGCTCGCAGCTACAACACGCCCTCGCTTCGCATCTTCAACGTTGGCTTTCGGGTAGTGTCCCTTCAGTAAACAGGGAGGTAATCGGCCTAGTGCGGCGTGTTTTGTCACCCCGTAGTTTTGTGACCCTGTTAAGGGTCTATTCTCGCTCTTTGTCACCCCGAAGGGGTCTATTTATATCGTAAAACAGCATCAAAATCTAGCCTTATGCGTACTTTTTTCTATTACTCCCTGTTTTTTTTCAGCCTTGGGCTGCTAAGCACCCCCGCATTTGCCCAACCCAAAGGGATGAAACCCATTGACAAAAGCCAAATGCCAGCGGGTACAGAGCGGCGGCTAGCGCTGGTGATTGGCAACAAAGACTATACCCGCCCAGAGGCACGCCTACAAAACCCTCTCAACGATGCCAACGACGTAACGGCCACGCTCCAGCAGCTTGGTTTTGAGGTCATCAAACGTACCAATCTCGACCGCGCTGGACTGGAAACGGCCATTGATGATTTTGCTGCCAAACTCACTAGCTATGATGTGGGGCTATTTTACTTTTCAGGCCACGGGATGGCTTTTCAGGGTGAAAACTATTTGCTGCCCACAGATGCCAACTTGAGTTTTGAAAACCAAGCCCGCTCACAATGTGTGTCTTTGAGACGTATCCTCGACGGCATGGAGGGTGCCCAAGCCAAAGTAAGTTTGGTATTGCTTGATGCCTGCCGCAACAACCCTTTCAAACGTAGTTGGAGTCGTAGTACGGGTGGCAATGGCTTGGTGATTCCCAACAACCCCCGAGGTAGTATGGTGGCCTTTGCGACCCGGGAAGGCAGCACCGCCGACGACAATGTGAGTGAGAGCAATGGGCTTTTTACAAGCGAGTTGTTGAAACACTTACGAACGCCCAATCTGGGTTTACGCGACATTCTCGACCGCACTATTGACGGTGTAGAAACCCGCAGCGGAGGCCGCCAAGTCCCCGGTCGCTACGACGAGTTACGTGGAAATTTTGTGTTTGTACAGACAGCCTCCCCCATCGCCAAGACTGAACCTTACACGCCGCCTAAGCGCGAGGAGCCTACGCGAGTTGAACCTGCCAAACCTAAAGCTAAGATCTTCATGGATTTACCCTTTGCAGAGATGGCTTATGTGGAAGGCGGTACGTTTCAGATGGGCGATACGCGGGGAGAGGGAGGGGCTGACGAAAAGCCCGTACATAGTGTGACAGTGAGCAGTTTTTACATGAGTAAATACGAGATTACGCAGCGACAGTGGGAGTCTGTGATGGGGAGCAATCCGAGTTATTTTAAGGACTGTGGTGATTGCCCCGTAGAAAAAGTAAGTTGGGAAGATGTGCAGGAGTTTTTAAAGAGATTGAACGCCCGTACGGGGGGTAGCTATCGCCTGCCTACGGAAGCGGAATGGGAATACGCGGCGGGCGGAGGTAGTGGCACCCGTACGCGTTTTGGCAATGGTCGGGATGTATTGGATGCTACGGAGGCAAATTTTTATTCCAAGGCTGATGCCAAAGAACCTTATTCGGTAGTAGGCGATTATCGGACTAAGACCATAAAAGTGGGCAGTTTTCGGCCTAATGGATTGGGGTTATACGACATGACAGGCAATGTGTTGGAGTGGTGTAGTGACTGGTACGGTGACTATAGTAGTAGTGCTAGTATTAATCCTACAGGCCCTACTACAGGGTCTTATCGCGTGCTTCGCGGTGGAAGCTGGGGCGACAACCCCGCGAATAGCCGCGTGGCGTATCGCAACGGCTACACGCCCTCGGATCGCGACAGCTACGTTGGCTTTCGGGTAGTGTCCCTTCAGTAAACAGGGAGGTAATCGGCCTAGTGCGGCGTGTTTTGTCACCCCGTAGTTTTGTGACCCTGTTAAGGGTCTATTCTCGCTCTTTGTCACCCCGAAGGGGTCTATTTATATCGTAAAACAGCATCAATATCTAGCCTTATGCGTACTTTTTTCTATTACTCCCTCTTTTTTCTTTTCAGCCTCGGACTGCTAAGCACCCCCGCATTTGCCCAACCCAAAGGGATGAAACCCGTGGGTGGTAACGCTCCCGCCGGCACTGAACGGCGATTGGCTTTGGTGGTAGGCAACAAAGATTACCCCTACCTCAACCCGCTGCGTAACCCACTCAACGACGCCAACGACATGGAAGCGGCACTCAAACGCCTTGGCTTCGAGGTCATCACCGTCACCAATGCCGATTACCGCGCCTTGACCAATGCCCTGACTCGCTTCAAGGAAGGCTTGACGCAGTCGGATGTGGCCTTTTTTTACTATTCTGGCCACGGAGCAAGCTACGGTGGTAAAAACTACCTGCTGCCCACCGACCTCAACGCCGATTGCCTCGAACAAATTGAAGATCAGGGATTATCGCTGAATCGCATCTTGGGCGATATTGCTTCCAAAGGCGTAAAGAACAGTTTTGTGGTGCTGGATGCCTGCCGCAATATTCCTAAACTGCGCCTGTGCGACAACAGCAAAAAGGACATCACCACCAACGGTTACGTAAAGCCCACCAACAATCCGCGTGGCAGCATGGTGATCTACGCCACCGAAGAAGGCACCACGGCTGACGACAACGCCACGGGACGCAACGGGCTCTTTACGGGCGCGTTGCTCAAATACCTCACCCGCCCCAACCTGACCATCAAAAACATCTTAGACCAAGCCTCGCTGGAAGTGGATGATAAAAGCGGTGGCCGCCAAACCCCCGCCCGTTATGATAAAATTTACGGCGATTTTTACTTTGTGCTCTCGGGCGATACGCCATCTAAGCCGCTCCCCGCAGCGACGGAGGTCAAAACACCCCCATTGGAGCCTAACATGCAGGTTATCAGAATTAAATCTATCAAAGAAGCCATAAAGTTTGACCTGAAAGAGTTTACGGTGATTGCGGGTAAGCCCGTTGAGTTGATTTTTGATAATCCCGATGCCATGCACCACAACCTCGTGATTGTGAAGCCCAAAGCAATGGATATTGTTGGCAACGCGGCTGATAAAATGATTACGCAAAAAGATGCTGCCGAGAAAAACTACGTGCCTAATTTGCCGCATGTGATTGCTTATACGCCCTTGGTCAATCCCAACCAATCTTTCCGTCTTACTTTCATGGCGCCCACTGAGCCAGGCAATTACCCCTACATCTGTACCTTCCCAGGCCACTGGCGACTGATGAACGGGGTAATGAAAGTAGTGAAAGAGGAAAGCAAGCCAAAGTAGTGAAGAGGAAAGCAAGTCAATGAGTAAATATAATTCTAATTGGGGGAGTGAGCTGGACTTAGAGCCTGTGGCCATGCGCTACGTAGCCTGTGGCAGTTTTGAAATGAGCAGCAGCGATGGCGAAGCCGACGAAAAGTAACGGTGAAGGGATTCCGGATGGCACGTATGAGACGACGGTGGCAGAGAGCGATGTGTGGAAGCCACGGGTTACCAAACCGAAGCGAAGAAAGGCAATGACAGCTATGTGTATGTCAATAGTAAGTTTGAGGAAAAAGTGGGGGTAAATTGGCGCTGTAACACGGCTAGGGAACTTCGTCCTCGCTCGGAATACAACCACTCGGTGATCCATGTAAGTTGGAACGATGCGGTGGCCTATTGCGAGTGGAAGACGTATCGTTTACCTACAGAATCGGAGTGGGAATACGCGGCACGTGGCGGTCAGCAGAGTCGCGGCACGAGCTATTCTGGCAGTAATAGTTTGGATGAAGTGGGGTGGTATATGACTAATACGCAAGGGAAAGGCACGGAGTCAGTGGGTCTAAAAGGGGCCAATGAACTGGGCTTGTATGACCTGAGCGGGAATGTATGGGAGTGGTGTAGTGACTGGTACGGTGCCTATAGTAGCAGTGCTAGTAGCAATCCTACAGGCCCTACTACAGGGTCTGATCGCGTGCTTCGCGGTGGGGGCTGGAGCAACCCCCCTGCGTATAGCCGCGTGGCGTATCGCAACGACGGCATGCCCTCGTATCGCTCCCGCGACGTTGGCTTTCGGGTAGTGTCCCTTCCCTAAACAGGGAGGCATTCCGCCTGACGCAGCGTGTTTGCTCCTTTTAAAAAAGATACGAACGCAGCTGTGGAGGGAGTAGGAGGGAGGGACGACGGAGTCGCCCAGACCGAGTAACGAACGGGGTCGCCCAGACGGAACAGCGAAGAGAGTCGCGCCGACTGAAGATGGCTCAGAAAAAAAATACAAGTTTGTGAAGTGTAAGTGATAAGGTTGTGGGCAGTTTGGGAATATACAAACAAGAAAACTTCCATCTCATTCACAAACTTCAATGAAAACACAAACTCTTTTTAATAACAACAAAAAAGGTACTGCTGGTCTCACCGCCAAAGGTATAGCATGGGTAGTGATGTTGGCCTTGTTTACAATGGCATTTACAAGGGCTTCCCAAAGCAACCATTCCCTACTAGAAAGCCAATATGTGGTGTATATCGGTGGGGTAAATGTGAATACTTACCATGGTAAAATCAGCCACTTGGTCATTAGTAACGTGATTTATTTAGAAGAAAGTGAATTGACACCCGCCAAAAAGTACTTTAACGAACAAGTATTTGGGGACTTTCCCAATTACCGAAATAGCTATTCTTCTGGCTATAATTCTTATTATAAAGTATTCGAAAATAAATATGACGCACTGGCCTATCGAAAACGCCTCATCGAAAGTGCCCAGCAAGTAAATGCTTATAATTTATAACATCAGACTGGTTTTGAGCAATGCAACCACCAAGCCGCAAAGGTTTTTCTTTGCGACTTGGTGCTATTACAAATCTTCTAACGCTTCGATGTAGCTCAATAAACCATATTTCCTTTATTATTCGATAATTTTTCGACTGGGTTGTCTATCTAAATTCCTTATTTTTGAATTTTAGCGTTTTTTGTCTAAAAGACTCTCCAATACCAACTTATGAAACAGGCTCTTTTACTCATTTTTTGTTTTTGTATTTCTTCTTTACAAGCCCAGCGGGGCTTCAAAACGACTGCTTCGGAGTCCGAAAAACGACTGGCACTCGTAATTGGGAATGCCGCCTATACGGGTCAGGCGCTGACCAATCCGCTCAACGACGCCCGTGCTATGCGAACAACTTTGCAAGAGCTTGGTTTTGAGGTACACTACTATGAAAACCTCAGCAAAGCGGGTCAGGAAACGGCTTTGTTGAAGTTTGTTGCGGCCCTAAAGAGCTACAGTGTGGGCTTGTTTTATTTTGCTGGCCATGGTTTTGAATCCAAAGAAAAGGTCAACTATCTAATGAGTACGGATGTAACCTCCGACCTGAATGAGGTGCTGGCCAAAGACAAAAGCCTGAGCCTTGATGTGGTGATAGAAAGTATGCGGGAGGCCAATGCCAAGACCAATCTGCTGTTGGTCGATGCTTGCCGCAACAATCCCTTCCGCTCTTGGAGCCGAGACGGGGCTAAAGGGTTAGGTAGCGTGAATCCACCCTTAGGAACGGTCGTATTTTTTGCAGCTTCACCTGGTCAGCAAGCCGACGACAACCGTGGAGGCAAAAATGGGTTGTTTACGGAAGAATTGCTGACTCAACTCAAAACACCGAACTTAGAATTGGTTCAAATCCTTAAAAATACGAGCCGAGCGGTTTATAAGCGTAGCGGCAGTCAAGTACCCTCACTAACGGGTCAATTGCTGGATGATTTTTACTTTTTGCCCCAATCGCGACCCTCTTCCAACACCACTGATCCAGAGCCCTACACGCCGCCCAAGCGAGAGGAGCCCGTGCGGGTTGAACCCGCCAAAGCAAAGACTAAGACGTTTATGGATTTGCCCTTTGCGGAGATGGCGTATGTGGAAGGCGGTACGTTTCAGATGGGTGATGAGGAGGGAGACTCCAGCGAAAAGCCAGTGCATAGTGTGACGTTGAGTAGTTTTTATATGAGTAAGTACGAGATTACGCAGCGACAGTGGGAGTCTGTGATGGGGAGCAATCCGAGTTCCTTTAAAGATTGCGCTGATTGTCCCGTAGAAAATGTCAGTTGGGAGGATATTCAGGAGTTTTTAAAGAAGCTAAATGCCCGTACGGGGGGTAAGTATCGCTTACCCACGGAAGCAGAGTGGGAGTACGCGGCGGGCGGCGGTAGTGGCACCCGTACGCGTTTTGGGAATGGTCGGGATGTATTGGATGCTGGGGAGGCGAATTTTGATGCGCGTGCTGCTTCCAAGGCATCGTATTCTACAGTGGGGGAAGATCGTAAGAAGACGTTGAAAGTGGGCAGTTTTCGGCCTAATGGATTGGGGTTATACGACATGACAGGCAATGTGTTGGAGTGGTGTAGTGACTGGTACGGTGCCTATAGTAGTAGTGGTAGTATTAATCCTACAGGCCCTACTAGAGGGTCTAATCGCGTGCTTCGCGGTGGGAGCTGGTTCACCGGCCCCGCGAATAACCGCGTGGCGTTTCGCTACGACTACACGCCCTCGCTTCGCAACAGCAGCGTTGGCTTTCGGGTAGTGTCCCTTCAGTAAACAGGGAGACAATCCGCCTGGTGCGGCATGTTTGCTCCTTTTAAAAAAGATACGAACGCAGCTGTGGAGGGAGTAGGAGGGAGGGACGACCGAGTAACGAACGGGGTCGCCCAGACGGAACAGCGGAGAGAGTTTTGTCACCGCCTTCGGCGGTCGAATTTTGAAATTTGTGACCCTATCAAGGGTCTATTCTCGCTCTTTGTCACCCCGAAGGGGTCTATTTATATCGTAAAACAGCATCAAAATCTAGCCTTATGCGTACTTTTTTCTATTACTCCCTCTTTTTTTTCAGCCTTGGGCTGCTAAGCGCCCCCGCATTTGCCCAACCCAAAGGCATGAAGCCCGTGGGTGGCAACGCTCCTGCGGGTACAGAGCGGCGGCTGGCATTGGTGATAGGCAACAAAGACTACCAAAAGATGAACCCTCTTCGCAATCCACTTAACGATGGCAATGACATGGCAGTAGCGTTAGAGCAATTAGGTTTCGTGGTCATTCAAACTACTAATGCAGATTATCGCACATTTCTTAATAGCATCAATCTTTTCAAAGACCGCTTGAGTGATTCAGATGTAGCCTTATTTTATTATTCGGGTCATGGCTTGAGTTATGGAGGTAAGAATTATCTCATGCCTACAGATGCTGATATCAGTTGCCTGGATCATATCGAAGAATATGGCATTTCGCTCAATCGTATTTTGAGTGATATTAGTGCTAAAGGAGTTAAAAACAGTTTTGTGTTGCTGGATGCCTGCCGCAACGTTCCCAATCTAAAAGTATGCGATAATACAAAGAGGGACATAAATGTAAACAATAGCTTGGTCAAACCTACTAACAATCCACGTGGTAGTATGATTGTCTATGCCACCGAGGAAGGCAGCACTGCCGACGATAATGTGAAGGAAAGAAATGGATTGTTTACAGCCGCTTTGTTGAAATACCTCATCCAGCCCAATTGGGGCATCCGTACTATTTTGGATCAAACTACTATTGAAGTAGAAAAACGCAGTAGCGGCGCTCAATCACCGGGACGATATGACAAACTCCAAGGTGATTTTGTATTTGTGCAGACCGCCTCCCAACCCTCAAAGGGGGAACCCTCTGCGCCGCCAGTGCGCACTGAACCCGCTAAACCAGCCGTAGACCTCGAACCCATTACAATGGTAAGCATTCCCGGTGGAAGCTTTATGATGGGCAGTAATGAAGGCGAAGCCATCGAAAAACCCATTCACCGAGTAACAGTGAGCAACTTTCGCATGGCTAAGTACGAGACAACAGTAGCCGAATTTGAGCAATTTGTAGAGGATACGGGCTACCAAACCCAAGCAGAGAAAGAGAAAGGTAGTACTGTTTTTGTTAATGGTAAATGGGAGAAGAAATCGGGCGTAAGTTGGCGTTGCAATACAGCCGGTGAAATCCGTCCCCGTTCAGAGTACAACCATCCTGTGATTCATGTCAGTTGGAACGATGCGGTAGAGTATTGCAAATGGTTGAGTTTAAAAACGAGTCAAACGTATCGCCTCCCTACAGAAGCAGAGTGGGAATACGCTGCCCGAGGCGGTCAGCAAAGTAAAGGTTATACCTATGCTGGCAGCAATGATATGAATGAGGTGGGTTGGTTTGGAGAAAATACTCAGTTAAGTGGTACTCGTGCGGTGGGTCAAAAAGCGCAAAATGAATTGGGTTTATATGATATGAGTGGTAATGTGCTGGAGTGGTGTAGTGACTGGTATAGCACTAATTACTATATCAATAGCTCTACTAACAATCCTAAAGGTGGTCCTCCAGGATCCAATCACGTACTGCGTGGCGGTAACTGGTTTTTGATCGCGAATAGCCGTGTAGCGTCTCGCCTCAGTAGTATCCCTTCATACTGCAATAGCTACATTGGCTTTCGGGTGGTTGTTTCTCAATAAACAAGAAAACAGTCTGTTATGCTATTCGTATTTTCCCCTAGGGTTCTGAAGCGAGGGGACAAAAGAAAATTTCCCCAAAAAATACACCTTAATACTATCATAGAGACGCAATGTTTTGCGTCTCTACAAGCGGACAGTTTTCAAAAAATATACATTAATACTCTACCTATAAAACCTATTTTAGTATGGCAGGTCTATTGATTGACAATCTTATTAAAGAAATCCAAGAAGAGTTTGGAAAAGAACTAGTCATTACTAGCAACACGCGAACGCCGCTGTCGCAAGCCAAAGCGATGTATAATCATTGCGAGGCAAAATACAACCAAAACGCTCATAACCTTACCTCCTACGCAGCGTATAAAAAGCCTTGGGTAGATGCTATCTATGGCGCTTTTAAGCAGGGCAAAGACAATAAGGAAACTCACGAGCAAGTCATTAAGCGAATGGAAACAGTCATTCAGTCGCAGATGAACCAAGGCAATTATATTTCCAATCACCTATTGAATACTGCGCGCGATATTCAAACAAAACATTTCTCTAAAGAAGAACTTTCGACGCTTAAAACGTTGATCAACAAGCATCAAGAACTGTTTCTCAACGACGAAACTCGCACCAAGCAGCCTCACTTTCACCTTCATCTTAAGTGAGCCTTGCAAGACTCCAATATAGTCCATAGAGTTTTTATCGCTCTAGAGGGCATTACTTCGTTTTCTCAAATAATCATAATTGGTAGTAAAAAATCTTCTCTTACTGATAAGGTTTTTTCTTAAATCAGGATAAATCAATGTAACTCAGAAAGCAGTTTTCCTCAGTCCTGATTTTAATAAACTAGACAATGAAACCCGTAACTTATTTTTGCAACAAAGAGAAAATAGAAACCAATGCCCTTGAGCAAGTGGAGCAGTATGCCCAAAATCAACACATAGAAAAAGTCTGCGCATTTACTGATATTCATTTCTGCGACGAGAAAGCGGTACCGGTTGGCGTAGCATTTTCATCTACCGATTATTTTTATCCGCTTGTTACCGGGAAAGATATTGGTTGTGGGGTGATGTTTCTGAAAGTATCCAAAGCAGATTGGCTAAAACCCTTTAACAAACAGGAACATTATAGAGCATTGAATTTGGCACATACCAAAATGACCGACGATGGTCTAGGGGGCGGAAATCACTTTTTGTCATTGGAAGAAGATGAAGATTACATCTACATTATTTGTCATACAGGTACGAGAGATCGAGGCATTGGTCTTTATCAACATTGTATCGGTTTAGTCGAGGAGTTTTCACTTGAGTATGGCGCTAAAGTCCCTTTTGTTCATACCTCTTTCATTGACCAGAAGTTTTATGAGTATTACAATGAAACATTACAGTTTGGGTATGAACGAAGAAAGAATTTCTGCCTTAAAACATTGATCTTTTTGCAGAATGCCAATTATATAAAAAGCGATAAAAATGCAATCAGCAAGAATTATTTGAGTCTGGATTTTGCCAAAACAGAAGAAGAAGGCAATATGTATGGCACAAAGTATGAACTGAAAGATTCGATCCATAATCATATTCGTTTTGAAGCAGAAACGGGGAAAATAACCCATCGAAAAGGTAGCACAGAGTTAACTCAAGACGCCATTGTTGTTATTCCATTATCGATGACACGAGGTAGTTTGCTGGTAAAACTAAAACCAAATGCACCTTTAGCCGAAGAGGCGTTGTATTCTTGTGCACACGGAGCAGGAAGAAAGCTTTCGCGGTTTGATACGCTGAAATACTGGAAAAGTGCTTTAAAGGAAAAAGACAGAAAAGCCTACAAAGAAAAATTTTCTGAAATGCTGGACCGTTCTGGCAACTTTTCCAGTGGTTATATTCAAGAATTTGACTTTGCGTATAAAGATCATTCCGAAATTTTTGACTACCAATCTTACCTAAAAAAGGTAACGGAGACAAAGCCAATTGTAACGATAAAATACACCGAGATTTAGGAAATCTAGATGATCTTACGCTACCAATCTACTTTTGGATAGTAATAAGGGGCAAAACGAATATCTAATTTCTTAAAATTTCTTACTCTTTTAACGACACGTGTCTTTATGTTAAAGGAATAAATACCCGGCTTCTTGTTTAATCGAAAATCTTCCAGAATCTCTACTTCAAAATCACTTACTTGTCTTATGTCATACGTAGATTGAAATAACCTTTCATATTTAGGTAACGTATCATGCAAGGATTCTACCTGAGTCTGAGTAGGTAACCATAAATAAAAGTCATAGTGTCCAAACAATAAAGCCCAATTTTCATCCTTATCAATAACACCAAGCTTGACATCACAATAGCAATCACCAATGTAAATGTCTTGTCCGTTTCTTTTATCGACCATATAACCGCATTCATAATGACCACCTAAGCAATAATTTTGACTTTCAGCAAGTATAGTTTCTGGGCGTTTCATTTTAAGGAGTTTTAAAAGAGGAAGGGATATAGTGCGATTTGCATTGTTTATTGGTAATTATAGGGGTTTTTTATGCAAATACAAAATAACAATAAACCCCTACTTTTTGGTTTGTTAGCATTAAAATTATGATAGCTTATGTCTAGTGTTTGGCGTAATTGGTTAGCCATAAGTGTAATAAAAAATCCATAGCCACTGATAAGGTTTAGTAGCACTAATGTATAAAGTTACAAACAAACCTTTTTAGTAAACATGTACGCTGCTCTCATCACCTCGTCCAATAGCCAGATTCGCAACCGTGCTTTAGCGGGAAGTATATTTTTAAGCACTGCCCTATTGGCCACCCTGTGGTTAGTAAAATTGCACGTTTCCACCCCTATCACTCATCAAACCAAAGCGGTGATAGATACCGTAGAGCTACTTGCATGGGTACCGATGCGAATTGAAGTGAGTCCTAAAACACAACCTGTGAGTCACCCAACTAGCAGCGGTGCGGCACCAGCGCCACGCTTTGCACCTAAGCCCACACCCGCTCGCCCAAGTGCCTCAGAGATCAGAGGTACTGCTCAGCCCGTAGTGACCCAAACCAACGAATCCCCCGTCGAAACGCCCAAAATCGAACCTAGTAGTCTTTACAAAAAAACCGAACATCGGGGCAGTGGCAATGACCCCAAAGCCAACACCAATCACGGTGGCGCTCCCAATGGCGAGCCCACAGGTGGCTATGACGGCCCTAGCAAAGGAAAAGGAGGGATAGGGTTGGATTTAGCTGGTTTTCGCTTTGGCAAAATGAGCGTGCCGCAAGATCCCTATGATGAAACTGGCCGGATTGTGTTTCGCATCAAAGTAAACGCCGAAGGTGAAATTCTGGCTTTGACCATTCTTGAGACATCGGTATCGGCCAGTATTGCCCAATGGTACAAACAACAACTCTCCAAACTTACAGTAGTGCCTACTTCCCAAGGTCAGCGACCTGAGGTCTCAGAGGGAAGAGTGACCATCAAAATCACGGCAAGATAAATCCCATGAGGTTCAATGTACTGATTCGTCGCCTAGTAGCCTCCTTCGTAGATATAGGTTTGCTTTATGCAGGATGGCACTTTTATGAATACATGCTCACCAAAGACCAGCCCATGGCCTACGACCGGCTGTTTGCAGGAGTATTTGAGCTGCTGAGCTATGTACCTTTTTGCTTGCTTTATACGCCTTTGAGCGAGAGTCTCAGTAGGGGCCAAACCATCGGTAAATATCTTTTGGGGCTTCGAGTTGTCTCAAGCCAACATGGAGGCTTTGGCCTCAAAGAAGCCTTTTTGCGGTGGTTGGGTGGTTGGGTCGATTTTTATATTACGTTAGGAATCGCTGCCGGAATTTCGATGCTACAATCTCGTCCCTACCAGCGCCTCGGCGACCGACTAGCGCGTACGTGGGTAGTCCGCGAATTTCGTCCTCAAGAGCGCATCAAGCTTCCTAGCCCTCATTTTAATTTTAGGGTCAGGGATGATTATGTGGAGAAAGGAAAAATCTATGAATACCGAGAAGCGGGGCGACGCTACAAAATCCAATGCTTAGGGGTTTGGATGGATGCTAGCCTGATATATGTTCGACTGCTTGTCCTAGAATCTGACCCTAAACCTTATTCTCTGCAAGTAGGTGAAATCTTGGAAGTGTCTATCAACACATCCGGCATTGTATTTCCTGGAATGTGGTATTTGAGAGAACTATAACAACAAAAAGAATGAAGACCTATGATTTTGGGCGGTCAATTGATAACTTTTCTGGCTGTTTATAGACCTAAATAATTATTTTTGAAAAGGTTATTTTTTACGTTTTGAATCTCTACTATGTCCACTTTATGAAATACTTCTTTTTCTTTTTTTTATGGAGCTTTTCGTGCTTGCACGCTCAGCGAGCCTTTAAGACAACAGGGAATGATAGCCAAACGCAAAAAGGTCGTTTGGCCTTGGTGGTTGGCAACTCAGCCTACCTCGGACAAGCCCTTCCCAATGCCGCCAACGACGCTACCGACATGGCTGCTATGCTCCGCTCGTTGGGCTTTGAAGTGATTCTCAAACAGAATCTCAACCAAACCGAGTTCGAAGATGTGGTATCGGATTTTACCCAACGTCTTAAAAATTATGCCGTAGGCTTGTTTTACTTTGCCGGGCATGGATTTGAAGCCAGCGACAACCTCAACTATCTGATGTCGATAGAAGTAAGAAGTGGTTTGAATGAGACCTTAGCCAAGCGGAAGTCTCTGTGTCTCAACGACGTGATGCATGGCATGAAAGAAGCCAATAGCCGTACCAACATCATGCTCGTAGATGCTTGCCGCAACAACCCTTTCCGAGGCTGGGATCGTAATACGGGTTCGGGTTTGGGGGCTGTCAATGCCCCTAGTGGCACGATTGCCTTTTTTGCCGCTTCTCCCGGCCAAACCGCCAGCGAAAACGCAGGGCAGCGCAATGGGCTTTTTACGCAAGAATTGCTAAAGCAACTACGCCAACCAAATTTGGAACTTATCAGTATATTCAAAAACACAGCCCGCGCAGTGACTGGAAAAAACACGCGCCAAACCCCCTACCAAGCGGGCTTTATCACGGATGATTTTTATTTCAAACCTACGGATACCCCTACTCCTGATACGCCGGCCAAGCGCGAAGAGCCAGCCAAACCCGTAGTAGATTTAGAACCCATTGCAATGGTAAGGGTAGAGGGGGGGAGTTTTATGATGGGTAGCAATGAAAGTACCGTTACGAAACCCATACATCGCGTCACATTAAGTAGTTTTTGGATGGCTAAGTATGAGACGACGCTGGAGGAATTTGAGAAATTTGTGGAAGCGACGGGCTATCAAACCGATGCCGAGAAAAATGGTTGGAGTTCCTGTTATCCAAATTATGAGAAGAAGGCAGGGGTAAATTGGAAGTGTGATGTAAGTGGCAACTTGCGCCCCCGCTCGGAATACAATCATCCTGTGATTCATGTAAGTTGGAATGATGCGGTGGCCTATTGCCAGTGGCTGAGCCACAAGACGGGTCGTACGTATCGTTTGCCTACGGAAGCTGAGTGGGAATACGCGGCACGTGGTGGTCAGCAAAGCCGGGGTAGGATGTATGCGGGTAGTAACAGTTTGGAAGAAGTGGGCTGGTTTACTGAAAATACCAATGATAGTGGCACACGTGCCGTGGGTCAAAAGGGAGCAAACGAATTGGGGCTTTATGACATGAGCGGCAACGTATGGGAGTGGTGCAACGATTGGTACGGTGCTTATACTGGCAGTGCTGACAGTAATCCTACCGGCCCTGCTAGTGGGTCTCTTCGCGTGTTACGCGGCGGTAGCTGGTACGAGACCCCCGAGTGGATTCGCGTGGCGATTCGCATCAACCGCCCGCCCTCGCTTCGCAACTTCCTCTTTGGCTTTCGGGTAGTTTCCCTTCAATAAACAGAGAGGCAATCCGTCTGACGCGGCGTGTTTTGTCTCCCCGTAGTTTTGTCACCCTGTTAAGGGTCTATTCTCGCTCTTTGCCACCCCGAAGGGGTCTATTTATATCGCAATAAAAAGAATCAATATCTAGCCTTATGCGCACTTTTTTCTATTATTCCCTCTTTTTTCTTTTCAGCCTCGGACTGCTAAGCACTCCCGCATTTGCCCAACCCACAGGCATGAAACCCATTGACAAAAGCCAAATGCCAGCGGGTACGGAGCAATGGCTGGCGCTGGTGGTGGGTAATAAAGACTACATCTGGGCCGATGCGCGGCTGCAAAACCTTCTCAACGACGCCAACGGCGTGGCCGCTGCCTTGCAAACCTTGGGTTTTGAAGTAATACTTCGTAAAAACCTGACTCAATCAGACTTTTTGCGTAATATTGATGATTTTGGCGACCGCCTCCGTCAGTACGATGTAGGCTTGTTTTATTACAGTGGCCACGGCGTGCAGCACAACGGGGAAAACTATCTGGTGCCGATTGACGCTAATACCAAAACGGCCCAAAAAATCGAATATGCCACCGCTCCGAGGAGTGTAGTCCAGAACGGCAATGGCGTATTTACCGCAGCACTGCTCAAATTCCTACAACGCGGCCAGCGCTTTGATGATATTTTCAGGATACAGTCAATGAAGTACGATAATGCACAATGCCCTTTTCAGACTTCCATTTTGAGGGCAAGAAAACCATAAAAATTACAAAATTGTATGCAATCATGAAGAATATAACCCTCGAATATCGTAAAGAGCTCATTGAACGCAGACGACAGTTACAGCTTAAACATTGGGTGAATCACACATTACAAAATTACAACTACATAATTGAAAAACTGAATCAAAACGCGGTAGATTACCAACTTTATTTGGGAAATCATCCCTTTGAGGCTGATAATACAAACTACGAACTATATGCTGGCCATGGCCTTTATTGGCGATGGGTAGATAAACATTTCCCCACACAGTACAACGGCATCAATTGGAGAGAGGTGCCGGAGGCGGTTTATTTAGACCACAATGAGTTGCGTTACCGTGACAATTTACCGGCTATATTGACGAAGCTTACTCAACAATATACCATCGAAGATACGGAAGTATGCATATTTTGGGGGTATCTGACCGGCGGAGGTCCAACTCCCTCTTTTCGAATAAAGTGGTCAGACTTCGTGCTATACTCTGATATATTTGATTACTACCATTATACGTTTGTTATTTCCGAAACCGCCAACTACGCCTTACAAACTCTTTTTGACGAGGCTTGGTGGGGGCGAGCTGATTCTGACCATGTTAAAATCTAACTAAACTGGCGGAAATATGATTTATTCACGCCCGTTTCGAGACTCGCGGCGGCGATTTTCTTCCAACAGATACCGATCTTTGCGGATAGAGGGTACTAAAATCAGATATGGTTTATCGGTCTTTTCATCAATGTCTTCTCCCACAATAACATATTCCTTTTCATTGGTACGATTATATTTTTTTACCCAAATTTCTTTATCAACCAATTTGAATTTTTTAACAACTTTCGATTCATTCTCTTCCAGCTTATTCGGTATAGTACCCCAAGAGGCTGCAATTAGAGAAGAACCTCCAACAAACCCAACAAAAAAATGTACTATTTTGTCCATAGGTTCTGGTGCTGCTGCTAGTATCGCAATTCCTGAAATTACTACAGCTGAACCAATACCCGTACCTATTAAAGAAGGAGTTAATGTTGCTTTCCTGTTCCACTCAGGGTACACTTTAATAGCTTCATTGTGCAAGCCTGTATCGGTTTCTTGATTTGTGGGAGGTGTACGTAGCAGAGGTTTATATGTATAACAGGAAGATAAAGAAAATGATAAAAAGAAGAGTAGAGGTAAATAAATTTTCATATAAAATTTCTATTTAAAAGATTGATTTGCAGTTTTACAAAAAAAAGAAAAAACTAATTATATGCGAAATAAAAGCCATTTTTTATGTTTTTTGGGATACATCATTCATTGCATTTCTCTGACGGTAAATGCTCAGGTATCGGATGCTGAAGAAATTACAGCATTAATTGGAAATGCTAAAGAAAAGGTAACAGAAAGAATGGGACTCCCAGAGCGACAAGTAGCTTACAGTTCAACAAAGATGCTTTACGAATTTTATCGAGTAGGTCTTTCTGTACAAAGTAGTATTGAAGACAGTCGAATCACAAAAGTCTTTTTTCATTCGGGAGTGGAACCGAGCAGCTATTTTAAAAAATATACAAATAAATTACCTCTCAACCTCAACTTCAACTTAAAAAGCATCCAGGTCATTGATATGCTGGGGAACCCTACTGAAAAGCAAAATGATGGTAAAGGCTATGTATACTATTATTATGATAATATTGGCGTTGATTTTATATTCATGAACAGTAGCGACCGTATGGTCAGCGTAGCTTTTCGCAAAAATCCTACCCCCAACTACATAAGTACCTCGAATGAGCAGCCCACAATTGTCTCCAACAAAAAACAGGAACAAGAAAATGAGGCGATTCCCAAAAAAAGCCAAGCCAAAACAGAACAAGTGTTGCTAAAAGAGCGCGTAGCTCTTATTATTGGCAACTCTACCTACGAGCACGGCAGCAGACTGGAAAGCCGCCCCATTAATGATGCTAAAGACATCAGTGAACGACTGAAGCAACTTGGATTTAATGTAACTACTCTTACGGATGCTACTAAAGGCCAAATTGAAAAGACGTTGGGTGATTTCAGTAAAAAGGCCAAAGATGCCGACGTAGCTTTGTTTTTTTATGCTGGGCATGGGATTGAATCTGAAGGAGTCAACTATTTGTTACCAATAGATGCCACACTTGAGAGTCGAGAAGATGCTCGCCTACAGGCTGTTTCACTTGACCTGATTTTGAGTGAGATGAAACGGTATAATACCAAAGTCAACTTGGTCTATTTAGATGCTTGCCGCAACAATCCCTTCCGCTCATGGAACCGTGATGTTGGCAGCAGAGGGTTTGTACAAGTAGGTAGACTATCCCAAAGTACAAAAGTATACTATGCCACTCAACCGGGTGATGTAGCCAATAATGGAAATGGACGTAATGGTGTTTTTACTGGCTCTTTGCTCAAACACCTTAAAAAGGGTGCTGAAATTGAAGAGCTAATGCGTGAAGTAACCATTGATGTGATCAAAACGACTAGCAACAATCAACAACCTTATTCCGCTGGGACTTTGTTAACAAAATTTGAGTTTTGAATTAATCGGGTGCTAAGATTTTATCAAAAAAGTGAATAAACAGCTATGAATAACATTTTTTGATAAAACCGCTAAAAATGGAAACCTATACGAATCGAATTCAACTTAACGCCGACCTTGTAGCAGCCGAAAGGGAGGGGTTATGGGGCATAATTGACAGACAGGGAACGACGGATTTATTATCTATTTTTATGGTAATATAGGCATATCTAAAGAGGGACTTTGGGGTTTCTTAATTACAAAGGTGACTGGATTTCGCAACCTCAATATCAGTAAATCAGCTATGAAACAAATCATGAATTGGTAAGTATTTGGAAAGATCAAAAATATAGTTTTATCGACAGTTATGCTCAGGAAGTAATCGTCTGTAAGTATGATTATTGTGGGGATTTTGACGAAAACGGATTGGCAGTGTTTGAAGAGAATTGCAAATTAATAATTTCAAAATAAGTGCTAACCGATAACTGTTATCCATTCATAATAAATGCTCGAAAATTTTTGCTTTTTTGTTGGACCTTGGAGTATGTAAAGCCTGCCAGAGCTCATTAAGGGCAGTAATTGGATTGTTAGAGCTATCGATTCGATTAGTATGTAAGTAACCATAAATTATGAATTACTACCTAAAAGCCATCCAAGGTGCTACCTTAAAGCGGCGTATTTTTGCTGACTGTGGTGAATAAGAACTTCTACTTCTGTCTCATTCCAACTTTTGCGATGTTGACCCATATCGATTACAAGTTAGATTTTCTCTTAGCGACTGTCCAGTTTTTTATCTGACTTGACTGGCAAGTTATATAGCTCCGTTGAAATAATCAATGAAAGATGATTATAGGTTTATCTGATAAGTTTTTGTCTATATTTTTTGGCAAAAAAAAATTTATGTCTTATTTTTAAGACATAAAAGGCGCTTATATCAGTAAAAATATGCTCACCAACGAAAAAGCTGTTTCCTTCTTGAAACAAAATCCCGCACTTTCATTGTCCGTCTTGGAGAAAGAAGCCCAACTACCCGTCAGTACTCTTTCTAAGGCAATAGGAGGAGATCGACAACTGAATTCAAAGCATTTGGCGAGTTTGTCTCCTGTTCTCATTAAATATGGATTCAAAGAGTTTGCCAGTTCAAAGGCCAAAATTATTTCAGTAGTTAACCACAAAGGAGGCGTTGGTAAAACGACTACGACGCTGAATTTGGGAAGAGCTTTGGTAAAACTTGGCTATCGTGTTTTATTGATAGATATGGATTCCCAAGGTAACCTTTCCCAAGCATTGGGGCATGACAACCCTGAGAAACAGGTAGTGCAGTCGCTGCTCAAAGGGGAATCTCTGCCTATTTATAACATCATAGAAAACTATGATTTGGCACCTAGTGATTTAGAATTGGCTTATGCAGATTTAGAGCTCGTGCAGGCTGTTGGGGGGGTAAACCAACTTAAAAATGCCATTGCCCCTATCCGAAACCGTTATGATTATATTTTTATTGATTGTCCCCCAGCGCTGAACATCTTTACTAATTCAGCTTTGGTGGCTTCTACTAGTTGTCTAGTGACTCTTCAGCCGGAGGCGTCAGCTTTAAAGGGTGTTAATAATTTGTTTGATCGTATCACTCAGGTTCGTGACCGTATCAATTATGAGTTGATGATTGAAGGTATTGTATTGACCATGGTAGATGCGCGTCTTAAAGTGCATCGAGACATGATTGATTACATAAAAGATTCACTCTCAAGCTTTAAAATATTTTCTACGGTCATTCGTCAAAATGTGGCACTCAAAGAATCTCAAATCGCTCAACAGGATATCTTTAACTACGCTTCTGATTCTAATGGAGCTCAAGACTATCTTAAATTAGCGTATGAACTCTCTGGGCAATAAAACTATCTATCTAAAATGAAAAAATACCAAATCTCACTCGGCGAAAAAAAGATTATCAAAGACGAAGGGCTATTGAAGTTTGAAGAGATTAAGAAACAAATTCGGATTTTGCCAGAGTTAGAACAGCTCATTCCGCCATTATTGCCTAATGAATTAGAACAACTTGAGCGAAATATTCTCCAAGAAGGATGTCGAGAAGCATTACTGATTTGGCAAACTACTGAAGACGTCATTGAACCTAGTGTGGCCGATAAGCCCTCGGAGTGTTATATCCTTGTTGACGGACACAATCGTTATAATATATGTACAAGACATAACATAGACTTTAAAATTCATTTGGTTGCTTTTAAAAGCTTGTATGATGTACGGCAGTTTATGATTGATAACCAGCTAGGTAGGCGAAATCTTACCCCTGAACAAGCCTCTTATTTACGAGGGATGAAATACCTTACTGAGAAAAAAGAAAAAGGTAAGTATGAACGTCCCCTTCATAAGGGACAAAATGTCCTTTATGAAGAGGGCATTAGTGAAAGTTTAAAAAAGAAGGAGCATAAGGGACAAAATGTCCTTTATGAAGAAAGCGTTAGCGAAAGCTTAGAAAAGAAGGAGCATAAGGGACAAAATGTCCTTTATGATAATGAAGCAACCTCCACTGCCGAGAGATTGGGCAAACAATTCAATGTAAGTGAGAAAACAATTAAAAGAGATGCTGAATTTGCCTCCGGGATAGAAAAACTCGACCCAGTTCTCAAATCTGAAATATTGTTGGGGAAAACAAAAGTGAATAAAACAATCATTCAGCGCATAGGAAAGGATGAATCTATGGTTATGCCTTTGACAACGGTGGCTGAGATTGAGGAAATTGCAGCCAAGCCAAGGACTTCTTCTAAAGAGGCTGCAGTTTCACTACCATCGACAAAAAAGGATGTTTTTATTACTCAACTAGTCGCACTCTCCAAGGAATTACAACAGACTGGTGCAGTCAATATTTGTGATGAAATCATCATTTGCGCCTCAGAAATAAAGAAAATGTTTTCACAGGAGTCGTAATCTTATAGCGGTATACTATTTCATGGAAAAAATAGACCAATATGGAAAGCACAATTGGGCGTATTATAAATCCCAAATAGATTTGGTAGAATTTGCCCAGTGGCGGGGATACATAATCAACCCTCAGAAAACATCTCGTAACTATGTCGTCTTGAAGAAGGAAGGGGATGTTATTGTGGTGTATCAAAATCAAAATACTGGTTATCAGGCTTTTTTTAACCCTATAGATTCCAAAGATGGTGGAAGTGTTTTGAATTTTGAGTATAATCGGAGTCAAAAAAATTGGCGTTCTGTTTTTGCCGCTCTGGACGAATTTTTGAATGAATTACAAAAAGGTCTCCCTCGAAAAAATAAAAGTGTATTAAGACCCGTACCACCTCCAGAAGCGGAATATGACCCTGAGTACGATTTTAAGCTTTTGAAGATGCAGGATTTTTCATACCTAAATCAAAGAGGTATAAGTACAGCAACTATTTTATCAAACTATTTTCAAGACCAAATTTTCAATAAGACGTTTACTCATAATGGTGTACGTTATGTAAACACAGCCTTTCCTCTAAGAAATCAAACGGGAGTCGTTGCTGCTATTATTCGAAATGCCCACTATAACAAGATTGAACGTGCACGGGGAGATGCTTGCTGGACTTCAAATTTTGATATAATTGAGCATCACGTAGTTACAATGGTAATCACCGAGAGCCCTATCGATGCGCTTTCATTCCATGAGTTGCATGGGCCTATTGCTCACGAGAGACGCTTATATGTAGCGACTGCTGGCAATCTGAGCCAGACACAGCCACAATACATCCAGTATTTGATTGAGTTGTACCGACCAGCGTGCGTCTTATTGGCCAACGATAATGATAATGCGGGCCTGATTCAGAATGTAAGATTGATGGGTATCCTAGAACATCCCTCTTCTACCAGCCAACTGAAAGTTAAGATTCAGCTTTTGGGACAAAAAGTAATGTTTTCTTTTCGATTTGATGCAGAGCAAGAAGCTAGTGATACAGAAAGAATAGAAAGGATGATAGAACGTTATTTTAAAACTACTAAAAAATTCATTGCTCCAACTAAAGAAGGCTGGGTTGATGTGCATATGGATAATATTACAGCTCATTTTGAGGTGCTAGAAAAGTTGTTGTTAGAGGAGAAGACGCCACGGGATTGGCTCAAAGTCCATAAGCCGAATCTGAAAGACTTTAATGAGGACTTACAGCAAAAAAGAGCTAAAGAGGCTACTACATTACCATATATGTCATTTTAAAAGTCACCAATTCTATGAACCCTAAATCTGAATCATCCATTGCTTTCATCCCTAGCCCTACACAAGAGTGGTTAGATCGTGTCCGTCTGGATAAGAATATCTTTTATAATTTGCCCGATATTCAACGTAGTTTTAAAGAAGATGCTACTCTCGCTAGGGATATTATTATCTTTCTTGCTCACTCCTATAAGACTGATTTGTTTGGTTACACCAACTTCAGTATCAATGATTTTTGTAAATTAATGAAGTATAAATCGCCTAATTTACAGAAAATACATCCTTTGTTTGAGTCTGGAGCGCTAACACCTCCTACACTTTTAGGGCATGAATTCAAAAGCGTTTTTGAATATACTCTATACCGTTTGGCTGCAAACAACATACCTTTCTCGCGGGTAGAAAAGACTCAAGTTCCCAGTATGAAGGAGCTTAATGTGTCCTTTGTTCAGATTATTAGTGATATACGGGTAAATTATCACATTAATCGATCTCAAAAACGTCTCTACTCCTTTAAGTTAGGACGAGGCTTTGTTGAAAATCTCATTAGTTTTTATGTTACCCTAAGTTTGAAAGACTATCTTCAGGTAGCTTCTAATAAAAATGGAGGGCGTATCAAAAATTTGTATCTCTATTTGGCTGGAATGCAGCATGTATTGATATTCAATAATACCCATATCTTAACGCCTAACTTTGATACATTGTGTGAAATTGCTCACATTGAAGACCAACTGCCTAAACATCGTAAATACACGCTCCATAAATACTTGAGGATTATTGCAGAAAACTCTGATTTAAAGTTTCAAATTGAGTTTTATGTCGATAAGGGGCAAAAACAAGCCTACAGTATTCGACTTACATTTGACATGACACAGCTACAATTGGAAGGTAATAAGAAGAATCTATTTTTTAAATTATTGAATGAGCGCCTCCGCCAAGCTTTTGATGATCACTTTCCTCAGTACATAGACAATTTTGAGTTGTTCCAAAAATGGCTCACCAATCGAGATTACGATAAAGATTTGAAAGATCGAATTATCAGAGATGTTTACAAAGCAAGTTTTATGGCTGGTCACGATAAAGCAGAAGATTTGAGCCTTCAGGCATTGATGGAAATGTATATTAAGAATTTAAATGAAGTACAACAAAGCGAATCTTGAAAAAATACAATTTGCCACTATAAGATTGCGACCAAAGGGTGTTTTTACCGCTATAAGATTGCGACTGACCGCTATAAGATTACGACTAATTAGCCCTTTACCGCTATAAGATTGCGACTGACCGCTATAAGATTACGACTAAATAGCCCTTTACCGCTATAAGATTACGACTAATTAATCAGCTACTATAAGATTGCGACCACCTTCTTTTCTATAAGTGCCTGATAAATAACTACTTAAAACTTTGACCACTATAAGATTGCGACCATATATATAATAGTATTATAAATTTATATATATAGTAGCAAGGGAAAAAAAATTATATTTCTATATTAAGACACAATTATAGCTATGGTTTTTAAAACGGAATAATAACGATAAAAAGATGAAAGTATTGAACTGTAAAATTACTTAATTGAATCCTTACAGATAATGGATGATTACATAGATTAATAGAGTTTGGGGTCGTCGTTTGCACAGCCAATGGCACTGCTTTTCTCTCTTTTTTATCTGTCGTGATTTCAACAATACGATGTTTGTCTGGTAACATCTTTTCATCAACTGGAAACTTAAATTATGTTGATACATCAGAGCTGTTTTATACCTTTCAACACGCTAACATTAGAAAAAAGAAAACCCCTGAAGCTTGAAACTATCGGGGGCGTTCCAATTCGTTTATGGTCTTGTTTAATGTTATTCCTAACCTTTAGATCCGCTTCAAGAGAGTTTTTAGGGATTAATCAGAACCCCTTTTTTGTTATTTCTATTGACTACTTTATAAAATTTACTGTCAATAAAATAGGTTCGAGTTGAGTCATTGTATTGCATGACAGACTCTAGTTTTTCTAATTTTCTTCTGTTCTCCGAAAAATACATCAGTAGGAAGGCAATAATGAGCATACCAATAAATACCCATACACCCCATCCCCAACGAGCAAAAAATATGTCAAGCGGTTTTCCTTTGTCATAAAAATGTTGGTGATTGTGAATAGAACCTTTTACTTTTTCTGTAAGCCCATTTGTTGAATCAATGACTTTATCCATAGCCACTAATAGAGGGATAATACTTTCATCAAATGCACTTTCAGGAATATCATATTTTTTGGCAAACTCATGAATTTTTTGATTATACATGGCTCAATGCATTTTGAAATTCTTTCATTACTTGATTAAACTTCAACTTAGAGGCAAAAGACAATGCTTCAGGCGTAGAGCCGTCAGCAAGCATCTTCACGATGTCTTTTGATGATTGACTAAAGCCAAGATCTCCGAATGGAATTAATTGAGTTTTCAATCCATTGGTTGATATTATCATTTCGAGCATTGCTTTTGTTGTATCCCTTGAATCAATTCCTCCCGAAAGTCCAACATTGTAAAACCAGTGGACGGCAAAGAAGTCCTGAGTTAGCGAAGTTAATGCTTGAGAATAATTAAGGCAGGCCGAAACAGTATCATTACCCGCAATAACTACATTGAACGAAATACTCACCTCTAACATATCCGCCGCTTCTTTGAGGGTTTCAGCCGAGAATTCATAGCGAAGAAATTTAAGAAACTCTTCACTTTCAGGAGCCCCAAAGTCAACGTAGATTTTTTCGACGGGGGCCTGAGCAAAGACTTGTAGCATGTTCAAAAACTCCTCACGTTCAATTTTCTTGTTTTCATCCAGAATAGAATAATGACTTACCCGATTCGGGCCTACCAAACCGTTCAAACGAGCATTGGAAGTTTGAGTAGAATTATCCAGATCAATAAAGATAACGCTTTGATTATCTTTCTGCTGATTTGCCAAAAGCCAAACGAGGAAAGATTTACCAACACCTCCTTTTGACTGAAGGATGAAATGTAATTGTTTCATGGATTTTGCTGATTTAGCCATTGTAGTATATATTTAAAGTGAATAATAAAATGCTTAGTCATTTTGATAGGGTGCTTCTGGCCGGAAGTACCCTATTTTTTTCCGAACTTAGAGAAGAAATCGGCGTTTTTTTCCAGTCTTCTTTGCTCTTCTTTTCTTTTGACTTCTTCTTGAATTTGTGCATAAAAATCAACATCCTGATTAGGAGGTGATATAGTTGTATTCTTGGTATTGTCAATCGGTTGAGGGTTATTCTGAACTGCTATTTTTTCCTTATAAGCTCGAGCTTTAAGTTCAATAAGTTGTTTAGCGGTTATCTGAATATCATGTTCATTGTGCAACCAGTCGGCTACAGCATCATATGTATATCCCTGTTGTAATTTAGGGATTACATAGGCAAGCAGAGGAAACCCCCATTTTCGTTTACCATCCATTTTTCTTTTTCTAATTTCTTCAAGAGAGATCATTTTTTTAGAGCTTAAAAGAGTTTTACAAAGTTGAGATAGGTAAAGGTACTGCTTAAAATCAATAATGCAATATTAGTACAATATTTATACAATATTAAGGCAATGTTTTGTTATTAAGACAATATTATAGCAATATTAAGACAATATTTAAAGAAATGGTTAATTTTGCAACAATGGGTATAAGGCTTTCTTTTTTGTAAAGAGGAGCAAGATGTAGTTTTGCTAACAGCAAAACTAACCGCGCAAGCGCGTCTAGGTGACCCCGTCATCTTGCAAGGGATAGCCCCTTGACCCCCTTAAAAAACGATATATAAAGGCAATGTCAGAACGCAAAAAAGGGGGGCGCCCCTCCTTAGGAGAGTCAAAAAAAACGCAGGAAGTAACCGTTTTTTTTAGCAAGCGGGAATACGAACTGTTGACCGCTAAAGCCTCAGCCGTCAACCTCAGCATACAGGACTACCTGCGGGAGCTAGTTGTAAAGGGCTACGTCAAAAACATAGACACGCCCGAGCAGCAAGAGGTCAAACGCCAACTTATTGGCTTGTCTAATAATGTGAATCAGTTGGCGAAGTTGGCACACATCAACGGGATGAAAACGATGCACAAACAGGTTGAGGGTATTTTGGACGAAATAGACGAACTCTTAAAAAAGTACAAAAAATGATAGGGAAGGCGTTAGGTACTGGTAAGAGTTTTTCTGGTAAAATTAACTACCTGTTTGAAGGAAAATTAGAGGAGCGGGAAGCAGCTAATAAACAGGCAACTGTTATCAGCCACAGCGATAATGTGAGGGTTCCTTATAGTCATATTGATAAGAAAGGGATAACAAGAATGAAGGCTGATTTTATTGCTCGGTCTCAATCTTATAAGCATTACGACAAATCTAAAGGGTACATTGGGGAACACGTTCTTTCCTTTACAGAGCGCGATTTGAACGACTTGAAGGGGAAGGTTAGCATGAAATCAATGACAGAGGAATACATTAAATTAGCAGGAATAGACAAGACCCAATACGTTGCCATTACCCATAAAGATACGCAAAATCCCCACGTTCATATATTGTTTAATCGAGTCAATAACGAGGGGAAGATTTTTGACGCTACGTTTGAGAAGAAACGAGCTATGTATGCAGGAATCGTTTTATCCCAAAAGTATGGATTAGGATTGCCAGGAGAGTTGAAAAAAGTAGCAGAGGAAAAAGGGGTAAAGGTGATGCGGATGCAAATGGAGGATTACAAAGAGCTACGAGCAGGAAATGAATTATTACAACAAGCGCGAAATTTTCATCACTTAGAGAAACTAAGTGCGTCTAAAGGACAGCAGTTTGAGCAGCGAGGCGATAAGGTACTATTGGATAAGAAAGAATATAGCAAGACAGACATGGAAACTATGTTTTGGCAAAATCGCGTAGAGGCTCTTACTGATAAAGAGGAAAAGGGTAAAATGATGACTGACGAAAAACTTGAAAGAATAGGGAGCAGCGCACCGCAAACTGTACAATTATCCTCTTTGGAGGAGGGAGCAGCGCAAAGTAATAATGAGAAAAAAGTAAGCTCGTTTTCTAAACATAATGCCTCAATTGAAGAAGGCAAAGCCAAAAAAACAAAGCGTAAAAGAGTGTCAGATTACCAACAAAAAATAAATAAACTAAGCACGCGAAAACAGCTAAAACTATGACCTTACTTACTTTCGTAAAAATTGCCTGTGTAGTAGTAACAGGTATCTATTTGTTGTCTGTCAATCTATTCCAAAAGAGTAGTAAGAAAACAGGAGCACGGCCAGAGCCGAGCCGTTATACTTTTTTTCCAAAGGAAAAAAATGGGTTGAGTGATGAAGAATTCCAAAAAAGAATGGAAGTATGAAACCGCTTTTTGTTTGGTTAGTGGCGGCTTTGATAGGACATGATAACAGTCCTATCAATCAGGAGCAGTTTAATGAGTTGTTGATAAGTAATAGGCATTTAGCAAGTAGAGTGCCTTGTGTGATACCTATCGACCAATTTTCTGAGGCTCAAATCTCTTCCTTATTTGCTTATAGGAAACACCCAATATTGGCGAAAATTAAACACCATAACGGGCTAGACATCGCTTGTAAGAGGCAAGCGATCCTAGCGGCAGCTACAGGAGTCGTATCAAAAACTGGATATGATAAGGGGCTAGGTAATTACATCAAGATCATACATGGTAATGGTTATGAAACTACCTATGGTCATTTGTCCCAAGTATTTGTTGAGAAGGGGCAGGTCGTAGAACTATGTGAGAAAATTGGAGTAGCAGGAAAAACGGGCATGGCAACAGGGGTACATCTTCATTACGAAATACGCTACAATGGACAGCTAGAAAACCCTATCAAATATTTACTACTGCTTTATTACGCTATTGGCAAGCGGCTAGACAATTAAAAAAACAACGAAAGGGCTTCTAAGAGAAGTCCTTTTTTTATGCCTTTTTGTGACTCTTTCCTTCTTCTATCGTCTATTGTAGGGGAGCAAGAAAAAGATGAAGTATTCTTTCCTTTTTTTGGGGATAGGCTGTATTGTAACGATAGCAACAGTCCATTTAGAAGGAAATTTTCTTACAAAAGAAAATGCAACAGACGGTATCAAAATAGGTCTATCACTGCAGTTAACGGGAGGTATAATAGCATCAAAATGGCTCTATCGGTTCATCCGTCTAACATTAAAGAAGAAAAAATATAGACGTTATGCAGACAAAATCAACCCCCAAACCATTGACCCGAAAAAAACTATTGAAACAGGGCGAGACCTTAAAGAAAAAGGTTCAAATGCTGCCTAAGCTCGTGGATGGTATGCCTGATTTTTCTAAGGCATCCAGTGAACTCAAAGCTCAAATTGATGCCTACGTAGAAAAAATGGCAGCCAATCAGTGGCTGCCAGAATAAATAAAAACTTTTAGACCGAAAGTAAAACATTCGCAGGGATTCCCAACCCGTGATACAGGTTTTTTATCATTTTTAGGGTGAGATTTCTTTTTCGGTTTAAGACTTCTGATACCCGTTGTTTGCTGCCAAAATACCTTACCAAGTCTTGTTGAGTGAGTTCTTCTTCTTCCATTTTGTATTTAATAGCATCAATGGGATCAAGCACAGGCATGGGGTGATGTTTAGCTTCGTAAGCTTCAATCACCAACAATAATAATTCAAGGGTATCTCCTTCGGGTGTATTGGGCTTTGCGTCCCAAACCTTATCAAGCTCCTTAAAAGCCGCTTTATAATCTTCTTCGTTGTGAATGGGTTTTACAGTGAACATACAACTTGCCTAGTTAAAATCAACGGTTTTTGCATCTACTTTATCGTATTCTTTGTGGGTACCCACAAACTTGACCCAACCCGCTTTAAAATGGTAGTTAAAAGCAACAATGAGTCTAAATTTGTTACGGGCAATGTTAAAAACAATTCTATCATTTCCCACAAAATCAGCTCCTTTAAAATCGGCAATGATTTCTTGGGGAGTATTATAATCTCGTTTTGAGATTTTTTCGTACCACCCTACTAGTGCTATTTCCGCATCGGGATGAATTTGCCAAAACTCGCGTAGGGTGCTTTTTGCTATAATTCGCATGGTTAAAGATTAACGTTCCAAAATTAACAAAAGTTACCAAATTGGTGACTTTTATTTGTTCAATCCACCAAATCCTCGTCTAATTCCCACTTGATTAGGAGTTTAATATCTTCTTTAATTTGGGTGAAATTGTCCTGTACTTCCTGTTCAGTAATCTCTCTGCGGGGAAGTTCTTTCTTCGTTTTTTTTAGCTCTTCTATTTCTACGGCGATATAGCCATTAAAAAGCTTGAGGTCAATTTCTTCCCCAAAGTTATCCGCAACTTTGCCCACAAAATGCCCCTGAGAAAGCGTTGAAATCTTAGAGGCGGGAATGAGTTGTTCCATGTTCTTTGATTCCGTAACATTCAAGTCACTTTTTTGAAAGGAGGTAGAAAACTTTTGTTGATTGGTTTTTCCAAACATTTTTGAAAGGGTTTCCGCCGTTTGGTTATTAACGGATCCTGAGAAAATGGTACCGCAGGTGTTGACAATGACGTTTGCCTGTTCTTTTCCATAGTCCTTGGTAAGTTGCTCCATGTCCTGAATTCCCAACCACGTAGCTACGTTATAGCTTCGCACGGTGGCGATGAAGTTGTCCAGACCTCTAAGGTACATAGAAGGCAACTCGTCAATAAAAAAGGCTGATTTGATACCCTTTTTTTTGAATTGATAAATAAGGCGCATGATGGTAGCGGTATAAACCGAGAGCGCGGAGGAATAAATATTGATTTTTTCGGGGTTATTGGCAAGGCATAGAATTTTTGGTTCTTGTGGGTTATTAATGTCTAAATCCATGTCATTGCCAGACATGACCCAATAAATTTTGGGTGATGAAAGCCGAGCAAGCGCGTTTTGCGCACTTGCTACCTGACCTGCCAACTGTTCCCCCGCTTTATTGGCCATTGCGACCTGAAACATGGCCGTATAAGCCCCCAACTCGTCATACTTTACCATACAACCAATTACCTCATTAGGATTTTGAGCAATGAGTTCGATACAATGAGGTAGTGTACAAATGGGTCTTCCTTTCAACCTATCTGCGTACTTTTTTTCCATGAGACGCAGGTAATAGATGGTTACAGTAAGATAATTGATAGCAGAGTCGGCAAAGAAATCTCCTTCTTTCTTAATCCACGTTCTGTTGAGGTTCAACATCAAAACCTTAGCCGTTTCGTTGGCCTCTTCAATGGTCGAAATATACTTTTCATCCAGAGGGTTTGAGCGAATAGAGAGTGTAACATCATCAAAATTAATCACTCCAAATTTTGGGATAATAGGCTCATTATTAGCCGTTTTTCCAAAAGTGTATTTATTATTTTGCAGGGCCTTATAAAAAGAATTAAAGGCTTCGAGTGACAAATCTGGATACTTCACGTCATAGACAAGAGCGGAGTATCCTTTGTACACACTTTGCCAAAGCGCGGGAATGAGGACGGTAAACGTTTTTCCTGAGCCTTGGGAGCCTAATACAAGGACCGCCCGTTGTGGATTGATGACATTGATATAGCCTTCATTCCACTGTGAATTATAAGGATATTGCAGTTTGTAGTTGACAGAAAAAGGATTGGTGATAAGTTTTTGATTTTGGGGGAACTGTTCGTTTTCATCGTTGAAAACATCTATTTCAGGAACCGAGACCATTGATGAAAACTCAAGCCCTCCTTTGATAATTAATATCACAGCGATTGACTGCAATGTCATTAGAGCAGTAAAAATAGTAAGCTGCCTACCCTCTTTTTCAAAGAGATAAGCAGTTAGTAGTAGCACACTTACCCCTACAAAAAGTAACATATTGGCTCTTGTTTTGCTAGCTTTTAGGTTAGCTTTTGGCGATGATACCATCGCCAACAAGACGCACAATACCAAGACGATGTAGATTAATACATTGCTTTGGTAGATGGGTTTATTCTTTCCCATCCAACTCCCTACTTTGAAAATGATAGTGTTTAGGCCGTTTTTCTGACTAAAAACGTCGGAAAAATACGTCGTAAACCAGTACATGCTCTGCACGCAGAGTAATGTGATAAGGAGATACAGCAGGATGTTGTAAATCTCCTTGCCGTGCTCTTTTTCTTTAGCCGTTGCGGTTGCCTCCATAAAATAGTTGTTAAAAAATTTTGAAGTTTTTGTTGAATAAATTTTATTTGTACGAAAGTTATTAAAAATATTTGTACAAAATTATTTTTTTTTCACCAAAAACCAAAAAAAGGATGAAACGTATCATTCAATCTCTCAAGCAAGCTTCTTTCTTTGTTTTCGTTTCAGTGAGTGCCGCTATGGCACAGGCAGGGGGTATCCAAAAGGGTGCCAGTGCGCTAACCGCCCTAACGAGCGACTTACAAAGTTATATAGACCCAGTGACTACGGTAGTGTACGTAGTTGCGGCGGTCATTGGGTTAGTTGGCGCACTAAAAGTGTATGTCAACTGGCAAAATGGCAAGGAAAACGTCATGGCGTCTGCCACTGGCTGGTTAGGGGCTTGTCTCTTTCTCCTAATTGCTAATACCGTATTGAGAGCCATGTTTATCTAAAAAAAGGTAGGGGTAATTTCCCCTATCTTTTTAATCTATCTGTTCGATTTATCCCATGAAAAAACTATTCATAAGTATCCTTTTTATAGGGGTCTATTCGGCGTCTTTTGCGCAGGTCTATTACGATGACAGCGCAGGTGATACAGGAATCAGAAGCCATATTACAGGCCCTCTGACGGGTTATATTCCCCTCTTCTACAAATTCTCAATGGCTATTATTGCCATTGTTGCGATTGTCATTACGGCTAAAATATACGTGCGTTGGCAAGAGGGGGATGACTCTGTTTTTTCCTCGATTACGCGGTGGTACTTTGGGTTGATTGTCGTAGCCGCCCTGCTGTATTTTTTGAAGCTCTATTTCCAAGATTACGAATTACGCTATAAACCTGACCTCAATTTCTAAGCACATGGGAGAAGCAGACGGTATATATGCAACGATTAAACAAGTCGTCGTTACCGCTAGTGCGGCGGCGGGTGTCATTGCAGGGTTCAAAATCTACATGAAATGGAATCGGGGCGAATTTGTGACGCACCAAATTTTTTCATGGATTGTGGGGCTTTTATCGGTGGGAGCCTTGACTTACGCGGTCAATGTTTACATCTACGGGGGCGGCCTCCAAGCGGGGTTGGCCGTGGGTTGGATTGATTTACTGAAGGTCGAAATCTACGAGGCGGTGATGCTTTTTGGCATCGTCGTTTCGGTCGTTTCAGTCATTAGGATTTACTACAAGTACAACGAAGGAGAAGACATTGTCCCACTCATTTATCAATGGGTGGGTGCTTTGCTTTTCCTTTCGGTCATGGGATTGATTGTGTTTTCACTCATTAAATATTAATCCATATGAATACAAAAGTCATGAAAGGCATTGATGATGAAATTGAGTTTAAAGGCTTCAAGGGACGTTATTTCTATCAGTTAGCAGGTAGTGTTTTGGGGCTTTTGACGCTCGTGTTTCTTCTGTATACCACTGGTATTAACAGTTTTATCCTACTCTTTGTGGCGGTGGGTGCCGGTGCCTTTGCCCTTACTTACATCAAGGGCAATATGGAGAAAAATGGCAAATATGGGCATATCCATAAGCAACATGCACCGCCGCAGCATGTGATTATCAACAAGCCGTTTCACAAGTTAATCGCTAAATCATACTAATGAAAAAGCCCAAAAACATCGCTGATATTTTCCCTTTGCTTTCCATTGAGGAAGGGGGACTTATCGTTACCAAAAATGCCGATTTATGTTTTGCTTATCAGATTGAATACCCAGAGGTATTCATTCAGAGCGAAGCCAATTACCACGCCTGTTTAGAGGCTATTTACGGGGCGTTGAAAAATGTAGGAGAAGGCTATCTGATCCATAAGCAGGATTTTTTTATTGAGGACAAATACATACCTGATTTTTCCTACATTCAGGACAATGATTTTGTGTTGAAGCAGAACGAGCTTAACTTCAAAGACCGCCCATTTTTGAATCATCGGGGGTTTTTATACGTGATTTTGCCCAACGAAGACCCCTTAAAAAGAAACAGTACCAGCTCGTCGCTTTTTAAGCGGTTTAACCAAAGCAAAGAGGCCACCAAGCCCAAAACAATTGCTAGTTTTATCGAGAAAAACAAGGCGTTTGCTTCTACGGTCAATCAAAGCAAGCTCTTTAAAATACGTAAACTCAACCGCCTTGAAATCGTTGGAGATAAGCAGCATACAGGCTTATTAGATAACTATTTTACGCTTGCCTTTGAGGATAAGAACCTGTACGATATATCCAGTGAAAACGGGGTGTTTCGGGTGGGAAATCAGGCTTCTTATACTTTCGTGGTCAATGAGTTGGATCAGTATCCGCAGGAGTTGCCGCCGATTGTCAGTTTCAAGGATTACAGCACGGACCGTACCAAAGTACCTGCTTCGTATGGACTTAACTTTGGCCTTAATCTTCGAGTCAATCACGTTTATAATCAAATTCTTTATATACCTTCTCAGCAAAATTTAGTCACGCAACTAACGGGAGAAGTAAGACGGCATTTTAGTTTTTCGGCGTGGAGTCGGGATAATACCTTTTCAATGGAGCAAAAAACTTCTTTCATAGATTCCATGAAAGACGGGATGCTTGCCGTCAAGGGACACTTCAATATCCAAACCTTCAATACGAAACAAGAAGAGCTAGAAGAACAGAAAGACCTTGTTTCCTCAGCGATTCAATCTACTGGCTTTATTTCAAAGGTGGCTACCACCTTTGGGGAGCAGCTTTTTTGGTCGTGCATCCCAGGAAACGCGGGAGAGCTTGGATATGATAATTTTTCTACCCTAAGCCTTGACAATGCCGTTGCGTTATTCAACTACGAAACCAATTACAATGATTTGCCTTGGCAAAACGCGGGGATTTTGCTTACTGACCGCTTCGGTTCCCCACGCATCGTTGACGTGTTCTTCAATCCGTTGAAGGAAAACCTAATCAACAATAGAAATTTTACGGTGATTGGCCCTTCGGGTTCGGGCAAATCATTTACCATGAACAACCTTGTGTATTATCTTCTGTCAAGTAAAGCGCACGTAACGATTGTAGATATTGGGCATTCTTACAAACGATTGGGTGAAATCATGGGTGCTCGTTACATTACCCATTCGGATGAAGCCCCTATTAGGCTCAACCCCTTTTATTTTAAGGTGGATGAGTACAGTATGAAGGGGCAAAATGCGAATGAGCTGAAGGAAGAATTCAAACAGGTAATTTGTCAAATCCTTTTTCTACTCTTTAAGAAGGACGGAGACATCATCACCAAGGCCGAAGAAGTGACCATTTTTCACATGGTGACGGAGTATTATAACTATCTCGATGCTCACAAAAACATCAGGGCTTGTTTTGATACGTTTTACGAATTCACCAAAGACGTATATCCCGATAAGTTCAGGAAAATGGGAGGCCGTGCCGAACGTGAATTTGATTTAGAAAAATTCTATTTCGTGCTAAGTCCTTTCTATAAGGACGGACAATATGGCTACCTGTTAAACGCAACCGACGATGTAGATTTGTCCGAAGAGCCGTTTGTGATTTACGAACTAGATAACATCAAAGACCACCCGATTTTACTTCCCGTCATCACGTTGATGATTACCAATACCTATGTAACGAAGCTTTTTAACCTCTCTGGAGTCTTGAAAATCCTGATTATTGAGGAAGCTTGGCGGGCGGTATCATCGGAATTTTTTGCTACGTTTTTGTTGTGGGCTTTCAAAACAGCCAGAAAGCACTTCGGTTCTATTGGCGTGGTAACGCAGGAAATAGAAGACCTTTTGAAGTCCGAAATTATCAAAGATGCTATTGTGCAAAACACGGACATCAAGATTATTATGGACATTCGGAAGTACTTACAACAAGCCGAAGAGGTCTTGAAGCTTTTTAAAATTAATTCCGCAAACGTCCCTCAAATTTTTTCCATTAACCGCAGTATGCAGCACTCCAATCGAGGTCCTTACAAAGAAATGGCTTTGGTTTTAGGGGATGTTTGCAAAGTTTACGGGGTAGAAGTCAGTAAGTACGGCGCCGCCATTTTCACCACGGAGCCGTCCGAGGTAGCACAAATCAAACAGTTGGCCGCGCGTAAGGGCATCTCTCAAATGCAAGCCGCCCTTGAATGGGCAGATGCCAAATAATTACCACCATGGAAATTTGGGAAATTTTATTGTACGCTTTAAGCGTAGGGTGTTTTATCTACTCTCTACGCCTCCTAAAGAAATTATTCAACAAATAATCAACTCACAATCATGAAAAAAGCAATCGCCTTTGTAATCGCTTTTCTACTCGCCTACGGAGTACAGGCGCAATTTGTAGTCAGTGACCCAATGCACACGGGGGTAACGACCTTGATTAAGCTGATTCAAGACCCGTCGTTTAAAACGATGGTCAAAAATATCGAGCAGCTTCAAAAAGTGGCTTCTGCCGTTCGGCAATTTCACCGAGGTATGGAAACCGTCAAAGCTGTTCAAAATTGCGTGGCTAAGATGCAAAAGCTGTCCGCTGCGGTTTCTAGGGACGGCCATATTTACCCCTCTGAATTCGCGGCCATGACCCAAGACATTGAGGCCCTTGCCGCCGAGGGTTCCAGTATTTTTAAGGATATGAGAACCGCTACTACTCAATCCGGGGGAGTTTTGAAAATGACCGACGCCGAGCGCGTTAATTTTTTGGACAACGCCTACAAGCGTGTCTCAAAGTTTAGTGCAACCATTGACCGCTATTTTGCCAAGGTTAGAGCCATGAGTATTCAACGCTCAGGTAACAAAATAGATATGGCAAATACGGCGAAACTCTACCGTTTGGCTTCGCAAGTAGGTTCCGTAGGTTCGGGGGGAGAAATCTACCGAAATACCCGGGACCTTGCCTATGATATGGGTTATGATGACACGGATACAAGTATTCTGGATAAGGCTTATACCAATGCCGCCGCGAAATTACTTCGTGAAAAACAGGCGCAATGTGCCGAAAATCAAGCAAACTACTATGATGAATATGCCTTCAAAGAGGCACAAATGGACAAGGACGCTTTTTACGCTTTGCTTAATGAAGGATACACCTACAAGGAGAAAAAGGAGAAAATAAGCAAAATCCTTACTAACGCGATTACATGGAACTTTCAAGTAGCGAAAGAAGCCCTAAACCAAGTGGATGAAATCAGGGGAGCGGGAGATGGTCAGAACCAAGTTAACGTACAAGAAGAAATAGAAAAGGGGATATCCAATTTCTATGACCCGTCTGGGAAAGAAATTTCTAATGAGGAATTTATGGTTCAGGTCAGAATCAAGGCCAGAGAGCTGATGCGTCCCGTGAGGGAGCAATTACGCACCAAATGGAAGTTGGACGAGTGTATGACCCTTGGCTATTAATCTTATGGAAAGCCTTATAACCATTATCAATGAGCTGTATGAGAAACAGCTTCCAATGGCTACCACAATGGCGGAGACTATCGAAAAATACGTCAGAGCGTTTTCCGCCATTGGCGCACTCATTTATATTTTTGGAAGGGTGATTGTGCAAATTGCCAATAATCAGGACATTGACGTTTTTCCGCTCTTGCGCCCTTTTGTCATTTTCTTACTTATTAACTCCTCTTCCCTTATTTGCAACGCCATTGACAGTTTTGGGACCGTGGTTAGAAACCAAGTCAACAGTGGCAACCTACAAATAGCCGACCGCGTCGCCACCCTAAATCAAAAGATTCAGGAGAAAATCGATAAGAAATGGGATGAGATTAGAACCAATCCAGAACTCTATAAGGATGCGTTTGGAAGTTCTAAAGCTAATGACTCTGAGATAATGGGAATAGAAACGGATTTTGTCGTTGATTTCAAAATCTCATTTGCCAAAGCGGAGGAGTCGATTAAGTTTCAAATTCTATCGGTGGTACAGACCATTCTACTTGCCTTGATGTACATCGCCGAGTCTTGTCTATTACTCATTAGTGTTTCTTATCGCCTTGTGCTTAGAATGGGTTTCCCTATCACCATAGCCTTAACGATTTTCCCGGGCTTCACCCAAGCCTTTGCCAATTGGGCAGGTCGCTACGTGAACTTTGCGATTCTTCCCGCCGTCGCTGCGATGTACAGCCGCATCAGTTTTGCACTTGTAGAAACCTACTTAAGTTATTATAATCCAGAGGAGGCCGTACAAGGCATGGGTGCCGAAATGCAACAGCCTGAATACTTAGGAATGGCCTTCATCAGCCTGCTATTCCTTTCCCTTATCGGCTACATTCAGGTCCCTTCAATGGCTAATATGCTGGTTACAGTGGGCGGCGTAGGGCAACTTTTGCAAGCCCCTAACCGTGCGGTTACGGGGGTGGGTAATGCGACCCAAACCGCTTCCCGAAACATTCAAAATTATATGAACGAAAGGCTTAACCGCAACAAAAAATGAATCAATACTTTCAAAAAAACCTCCTTGAATACTATAAAGTATTCGTCGGCGGCTGCATTGCCTCAGTAGCTCTCATGACTTTGGTAACGATTTACGTGGTGAATAGCTCGTATGAAAAAGTCAAAAAAGCAAACCGTGATACCTACGTCTTCTCCGCGAACGGGGCATCCATTCACGTTTTTATCCCCCAACAAAATGGAAGAACTACTAAAACTGCAAAAACACTTTAATCGCGTGAAAATTGTAACCCTCATAGCCCTTGTTTCTTTGGCGTTGGTTTGTATCGTTTCGTTGATTCTATCCTACCGCAACACCGCAGAGTTCTCAAAACGCATCTATATCGTCAACAAAAATGCGCAGTTTGAGGCCATTGCCGGAACGGTCAATGAGAACAGACCCGTTGAAATCGGTTACCACGTCCGCAGGTTTCATGAGCTGTTTTTTAACCTGCTTCCCGACGCGGAAGAGATTGAAAGCAACACGAAAAAGAGCTTCTTTTTAGCGGATGAATCCGCCAAAAAACTCTACGATGATTTGAAAGAACAGCATTTTTATTCTGACCTTATTCAAGGTAACGTGGTTCAAAAAATCAACATCGATAGCGTAGCTATTAATTCAGCCCTCTACCCCTATGAGGCCATTACCTACGCTACTATTAAGCAGACCAGAGCTACTACCAACGCCACGAAAAAGATAATTACGCATTGTCAATTGGAAGATACCCCTCGTAGCGTCCGCAGCCCCAACGGGCTATTTATCCGACACTTTAAGATTGTGGACTCAAAAATATGGAAATGAGGAATCACAGCCTTTTGGAGCTTTTGCTCCTGTATCTCTCCAAGCGGGTGACGGTCTATCAACACCGCTTTGATGATGATATAAAAGCGTGGCAACGAGCGAATCCTAAGATTAGAAATGTTGCCTTTATCATTCTTTTTCTTACATGTCTTTTAACCATTTATCTCTCATGGAAACAGTAGATAATTCTCAAAAAACCGTCCGCAAACTAAGCCAAAAACAGTATCAATTAGTGGCTTTAGCCATCGGTGCTATTTTTGGTTTAGGTTTGGTGCTTTGGAGTTTAGGCGTTTTTAAATCTGAAGAAACACCTGCAACCCAAGAAAACAAGACCGAAACGTTGGCTAGTGTACCAGCGGCCAAAAATCAGCCGCTTGAAAACGATAAATACAAACACGTAGACAAAAACGACCCTCGTTTTTCAAAGTCTGATAACAGCCTAGCGGTTGGTTACGTCGTGGGAGCACCGCAAAACGACCAAACAAGTACCAATGAAGGTCTTTCCGAACAGGACTTTCAGGCCGTTGAAACGGCAGGAGCACAAAGTTACCAACCGCAAAGCCCCACCCGAAAAAAACAGCAAATCTATCAACAAAGCATTGCGAGGCAACGAGCAATCCAACGCGAACAGGCTAGATTAGCGGATCCTAATTATGCTTTGTATCAGAAATCTCCCGAAGAATTAAGAGAGGAGCGGCAAGAGGCCAAGGACCGGGAAATCAACCAACGAACGGCTCAACTTGTATTGGACAACTTAGAAAAAAATCAAAACCAAGTTCAAGCCCCTCAGTCTGCTCCTACCACTGTTAAGAAAAAAAACGACGAGGAAGAAAAGGATATAACCCCTAAAAAAAAGGAATCCCCGTTGACTGAGATTCAGCCCGAAATTCAGAAAAACACCATAGGAATGCCCGTTACCAAGGTTGGGTTTTTCTATAATGTTTCAATGAAAAACAAAAACAGTTATTCGGCAAATGATGCTGTTTTAGCGGTCGTACATGGAAACGGAAGCGGAGGCATCAAAATCCAAAACGGAACCACGGCCAAAATTCGACTCCTCCAGAACATCATTTTTAGGGTAAAAGGTGAACCTATTTTGTTGGAAAAAGGAACAATCCTAAACGGTCGATGCAGCATTGGAGAAGAACGGGTTTATATTTCCATTACATCGATGGTTATCGGAAATGCCATTTACCCACTGACTGTACAGGCTTTTGACATGGATGGGCAATTAGGCATCTACGTACCCAATTTGCGGGAAAAAAATATGCTGGCTCAAAACCTGAGTCGAACCGCTACCGGTCCTTTAAATGGAGGTTTTTTTGTGGGGCAAGGCGGTATTGCGCAACAAGTAGGAACGCAGGTCGCCGTGCAAGCTGCCCAACAGACGATGCAATCTGCCCGTCAATACGCCACTACCAAGGCCCAAAATCCCAAGGTGACCATTCGCCCTAACTACCAAATCCTTTTGAAATCATCTGATTTTACCCCAACCACTTCCAATGCCCCCACAAGCCATGAAGAAATTAATTAGTCTTTTCTTATTGCCCTTTTTTTTACAGGCACAAAGACCCGTGGAAAATGCCAACAAGCAAATGTTTAACGAAGTATTTGCTAATCGCAACCAATACCTTTTGGCTCTTGATAAAGCCTCCGTCATTGGTAGCTATCCCTTAGGAGTCAGCGAGCAAAAAACCGTACACGTCTTATTCCCGTCCGAAATAAAAGAGATTGACGTAGGTAATCAAAACGTAATTGTGCAAGTCACCGAGGCTTTTAACAACGTTTTGCGGGTGAAGGCCAACGCGCGCGGAACCTTCAAAGAAACCAACGTAACCGTCATTTGTAAGGACGGTAAACTCTACAGCTTCCTTGCCAATTACCAAGACAATCCCGAAGTAATCAACCTAAGTATAGGCTATAACCAAACCGCCGACGAACGTATTTCTAAGGAGCTTGGTATCAACTTTCATCATCAGAAGGTATTAGATGAAAACGACGAAAGTTTCACCGAGATTCAAGACCTCAGCGAAAGAGCCTTAGACAAACGTAACTACATTAGTAACGTAGGTGTATATACCATGAAAGTGACGGCACTTCTTAGGGGGATCTATACCAAGGGCGATAACCTCTATTATCAGGTAGAGGTCAAAAACAGGTCTGAAATTGACTATCGAATCGATTTTGCCAAGGTCTTTATCTCTGATATTTCGGAAATAAAACGGGTAGCGGTGCAAGAGGAAGAAGTACCCGTAAAATACCACCTGCCAACGGATAAAAACATTCCGAGTAATACGGATAAAATGTATGTTTTTGTCGTACCAGTCAAGGCTATATCTGCTTCTAAGCAGGTGGATTTTGAAATCTTTGAAGAGAAAGGAGCGCGACATTTACGCTTTACTATCTCCCATAAATTAATTCAAAAAGCAAAACAGCTATGAGAATCATCCTTTTTTTTATACTACTTCTTTCGGGTTTGGCTCACGGCCAGACCCACCTGAGAGGGCAACGTTACATTCAGCTAGAGGCAGGAGCCTACGACGAGGTTTTACCAAGCCTACAAAAAGGGGAAATGAATTACCAATTTAGAGTAGGGCTAGGATCCTACTCTAAACAGCTAAGGGGCGGAATGTTTTTTGTAGGATATGCTACCAAATCAACGCCACTTGTCGATGATGAAGGCAATCAAATAGGGGTGCTTATACCGGTTAACCAGTACACGGTTGGGTATCAGCATGAGCTTAACCTCATTGAAAACGCCACAAAAACCTTTTTGGTGAAACTTCCTTTTTCTGGCTTTCTAGGCTATGAAAGTCTCAATAACAATAAACTCAAATATGGCTCTTATACGCTGCAAAAACGCTCTGATATATTGTTAGGGCTTGCCGCAGGGTTGGAGGTTGAAATTCATAGCTTTTTTATCGGTTATCGACAAGCCTATCACCTTACTAGTAACTATCAAAAGTTTGGCTCATATCCGTATGTGGGCCTTAAAATCCATTTTTTCCAATGAAATACATCTTTGTTTTTTTCGCTCTAATCGCCGCTCTTAGCTCTTGTAATACACCTATTGAGGTAGACGCCAAAGCTAAAACGGACACGGTTAAAATCATTACCCGTGATACTATATATGTCATCAAAAAAGACACTATCAGAGTCACGGATACAGTATATGTCAAGGCCGATACAAGCAGCACCGAGTTTAATTTACTCATTGTTCCGACTACTTTTAAGTTAGATACTTTACCAGATAGCAGTCTGTCCGTCACGCTAGAGCTGTACATGCGTCAGCTTCACTTCAATCGCCAAGCGAAGTACTACCTACAGTTTGAATCAGAACAGTTTGGGTACTTTGAGTTTAGGAGAGATAACTCTACTGAGCAGTTATTGCCAGGAGACAAGATTTTCTTCTCCTACCAAACTTTTAGAGACTACCGCTTAATAGGGCGGTATATCACCAAAACAAAAGGGAATCAGGGGCTTACCTTTACGATTTGGGATGAAAAATTTTCAAAAAAAGCATCAATCACCTTTAAACTTTAATAATCAAATGGAACTTGCTGGAAAAATCATTGATATACTACCTTCCCAAGAAGGAGAAGGCAAAAATGGTACTTGGAAAAAGCAACTTGTCATCATAGAAAATGGTGACAAGTTCCCACGCAAAGTATGTATAACCCTTTGGGGAGATTTAGCTATCCAAGAAAAATCCTGTATAGGAAAAGAGGTAGAAGCCTCTATCAACCTCGAAAGCCAAGAAAACAATGGACGCTGGTACACCGATGTAAAAGCGTGGAAATTTAAAATCCTATGTCTACTACTATTATTTGGACTTTTTAGTTGTTCTCAGACAAAAAATAAAGAACTGTTCTTAGGAGAATGGTATAATAAAGATACCCATAAATTTATGGATAAGTGGGTATTTACTAAAACAGATGAAGGTCAGCTACACGCTCAACACCTTGTCCAAGATGTTGAGAAATATCCCGCTATTAAAAGAGAATATGCTACTAGTTTAGATGAATCTGGTAACATTGTAATTCATGGTGGTATGGATATTAAAGGTAACGTGTCAGATGATAAATTATATCTTTTAGGTCGTATCTATCATAAATATGGTGCAAGTGACAAGTAAAAAGCTAAACAAGAAAATGCCTATAATTGAAGAGGTATTTTTTTTATTGATTTAGTATATTTTTCAAGAGGGTCTTGGGTATGTCAATTGTAGTTGCTTCTTTTGCAGAAAGAGAATTTTCTCTTTCTGCAACCCCTAAACTACATGCAAACAGTAGGGTTTACCCAAGAAATTAGAGAGTCATCACCTGAAATGAGTGCCATCAAAACTCTAACTGAAAATATTTTAATTGGTGAATACAAAGACCTCGAAAGTATTCTTCATACTATGCAAGTGGGTGACTGTTTGGTTGTTTACAAGCTATCTCAGTTAGGGAACAATATAGCTATAATCAATAAAAATGTCCAACTGATTATAGAGAAGGGTATTCACCTTAAAAGTTTAGCAGAAGGGATAGACTCTGCAAGTGTGGAGGGTAAACGGCAAGTTGAATTAATTGCCCATTTAGCAGAACAAACAATAGAATCTCTCACTAAAAGTCGGAAAAAGGCAGTAGAAAAAGGTACAAAGTTTGGCCCCGCTAAAGGCGCAGTCTATAAGTATGAAGATATTGCTCCTCAGGTATACCAGATGTATCTTGATAAAAAGCATACAATTGAAGAGATAAGAACCCACTTTGGGATAGGCTCTAGAGGAACCGTGTATAAGATTATCAAGCGGTTTGAAAATCTACCACAGTAAGGCTGTTTGAGAAAGACTGTTTTTTTATGTGATTGGAAATGTACGTTTCTGAGGTTATTCACATCAGAGACGTACATTAGAAAGAGAAATATTCAAAAAAAGCCCCCATTTACCACCATCTAAGGCGCGTTTACTTTGCTATTCTGACTGTAAAAAACAATACTACCCGTCGATTGATTTTTGATATGGACTTTCTTTTTGAAAGTATTTTGCCCCTCACATCCATCCGCGCCACTTCCTGTTTTGGTAAAACTAGCATTAAAAAAAGTAGATTTTCCGATTCCAATCCGACTTGTGGTTACTTGCAGCGGACTTTCAAAGTTAGATTCATAGAACTGTACTGCCCCCGTCCCCATATTGATTGTCTGAGGAGTCGTGGCACCTAGCTGCGTGAAACGCGCTAAGGTCAACAAACCATAACCAAATTGGTCGACTGAGACTGTTTTGCCCGATATCAGCGTTGAAAAACCCGTATTTTCTCCCCACACAATCCCATTGTAGCTAGCAGGATGCGTCGACATCCTGATGTTGCCTTCGTAAGTAGTCGACCCAGAGTAAGAAGCCCGTAACGCCCCCCATGGATTATTACCTTGGATAAACTCCGCATCTGATTTGAAAACATCTGGCCCATACCCTCCTAATACCCAATGGTCTCCAAATTCATTGTGAAATTTGATTGTTCCCTCAAAACGAGAGAAACCCGGACATACCCCTCCACCAATATAACCACTCGGAGGGGTGCCCGTTAGACCAATTCGTTTCATGGTCGTGGCCTTATGGAAGGTCGAATTTTGATAATGAATGTAATCAGCTTGCAGGTTAAGCTCTCGATTGATGGACCACATATAAGCTAGTTTTACCAAGGTATTGGGTCGATAAGAAGTAGGGCTCGAAGTTGAACCTAGCTGAATATTGAGCGGAGCCGTACTGGCACTGCCGTAAAACGATGAATAGCTCATCCGCAAATCCCCGTATAAAAAAGGAACCGATGGGGGAATGACAAAATCGGCTGCTTCTTCAAAATTACTCCAAGATAATTCTACCAAAGCACCCTCTCGGTTTTTAAGAATAAAATCTTCTTTGTACAAACAGCCTCCCAGCGAAATGTGTGCTTTGCGGGTGTCCACTTCGGTTTCGTCATCAAATTGAGCATTGCCCAGCCAAATGTAAGAATTGAAGCTGTTGGTGTTGTCAAAAAAACGAGCCTTCTTAAGGCACCGGATTTTGCCTCCATTGAGACAGATTTGCAGGTGCCCCTCGTCGGCGTGAACATTGCGAAACTCCACATCATCCTCAAAAACCGTGGGTGAATTGTAGGAATTGTTGGCATCGACCACTACCAACCAGCCTTTGCCTACATTGCTGATGATTGTTTTGCCTTTGTAGGTATCGACAAACCCCCGACCTATCTCAAAAGTAGTCCAGTCGCCGGTGTGGGCTTCTAGCGTAAAATCGTTGTGGTAGGTATTGTTGCCCCCCATACCGCCGAGATAATTGTTGGTACCCGCCGAATTGATACGCAAGGTGAGATTGCCATAAAACTGACTGTTTTGCACATTTCCCGTGCGACTCGCATCAATTACCCCCCCGTTGGAAGTCAGATTGCCCCAGTTCATCCAGTACAGTCCGTAAACGGTCACGGTATAAGTCCCAATATCGAGATTGCCCCCTCCTTCCACCGTCAAACCTCCCGTGACCACATTGGAGGTAAGGATAGGACAGGTACTACAACTAGCTACCACGGCCGCCGTAGAAGAGTTGGGAACGCCCGCACTCCAATTGCCCGCCGTGTTCCAATCTGTGTCAACGGCTCCCGTCCAGTAGGTTTGGGAATACCCCAGAAAAGGAAGCAGGAAAAGAAAGTAAAAAATAATCTTTTTCATTATTTGAATAGTTTTGAATAGCTAACGATGCTGTATATACTTTATCTATATCCGAATGATATTGACGTTGCCATTGACGACCCTGATTCTGACCGGACGCTTGCCGTTGCGAATCACCCTTGAAATCTGCGTGTGGCGGCTCATGAGGCGTTTGCTTTCGGTATCGACCACTTCTTCGGCTTTTATGGAGCCAAGGTCTAAAAAACTATTGACCCGATTGAGAATGTTGAAGTTTTTGTTTTGAACCAAAGTAATCACAAAATCCCCCGCAAAATTCAGCGGTACATACAAATCGACATTGCCTTCTTGGGCTTCAATCACCACGGGCTCGAGAGAGGTGGAGTTGACGGCCATTTGTACCACCACACCCCCTAGGCGATTTTGAGCCCTTACGCCCATGCTAGCAGGAGCTACGTTGAGGCTTCCTTCAGTGGTTTTGAGGTGCACATTTTTTCCCGCATTTTTGACGACAATATTCCCTTTGACAGCCGTGAAGGTACCTCCCTCGGGGGCATTGGCTACTTCTACTTCAGCTTGCTCAAAACTCAAGTCAAAAGGGGCATAGCGGCGGGTTTTGAAGTAATTGGTGGTGGTTTTGTAAATGACCTTGCCTTCTTGGCTGATCCCTACCAAACCTCCACCCACGTCTTGCAGGGTGACGGTGCCCGTTTTGGTCATCACAAAACCGCTGGCCTCCGAGTCGGTAACGGTGATGTTGTGATTGTCGGTTTTGAGTTCCATTCTGCCTGAGGAACGCACGACCGAGAGGTTTCCTTTTTCGGCTCTTCCAATCACGTTGGCATTGACATCAATCAAAGAAACATCGCCGGTTGAGGTCAGGAAGTTGAGTTTGTAATTGGGAGGAACGGGCAAGGTGACATTGCCGTGGGATTTGCCTTCATCTTCTTTTTTGGTAAAGACCGTGACCTTGTTATTGGCCGTTTCGTTGCGTCGTTTGATGAGTGAATCGGCTTTGTTTTGGCGATTGCTGAGGGCTCCTTTGACGGCGGTGGCGCTATTGGCTCCCGCAAAAGTAACACTTCCGCTGGTCAACAACCGAACTTCTACCGTGGAATCGCTGGGGTAGCGTTGGGCAATGGCCGATAAATAACCGCAGCCTAAAAGTAAAAGTAAAATGCTGGTTTTCATAATTCTTACATTAAGTTGATACCTTCATTTCATTTAAGGAAATCCAATTGTCTGACCTGTAAAGGTGAAACGGAGGTTTGTAATAGACTATTTTTAAGTTTTTCGACTTCTGCTACGGGCAATTGTTTGAAATCAAAACTGAGATGACTTAACTGCTTTAGATTAGACAAATCTGGCAGCGATTGGAGGGGGTTTTTGTCTAGCGATAGCGAGCTAAGGTTTTTTAATTGGCCGATTTGAGCAGGAAGCGTTTTGAGTTGATTGCCAAGTAACTGGAGGTTTTTGAGGCTGCCCAATTCTCCAATGCCAGCGGGGAGTTGTTGTAAGTGGTTAAAGTTGAGGTCTAGATTTTTGAGTTTAGCTAATTTTCCAATCGACTCAGGCAATGTCTTGAGTGTGTTGCCATTCAATTGCAAGTTTTCTAATAATTTTAAATCCCCTAATGATTTTGGAAGTGCCTCTAACTGATTTTGATTAAGATTCAACAGCTTTAATTCTTTCAAGCTACCGATGTTTTCGGGCAGTTTCAGCAACTGATTTTGGGACAAATTGAGCTGTTTGAGATTGCCTAAGTTACCCAAGGTTTGGGGCAAAGATTGCAGCGGGTTTTGGGATAAATCGAGCAATTTTAGGTTTGACAAAGAGCCAATCGATTCATGCAGGGATTGGAAGCGATTGCCAGACAAATGCAACTGCTCCAACATTTTCAAATCCCCGACAGAAGACGGCAAATCCGTGAGACGACACTGCAGGGCGGTCAGTTGTTTGAGTTGTGTAAGCTTCCCTAGGTTTTCAGGCAATTGGGCAATTGGATTGGCGCTGAGATTGAGGGATTTTAGGTTTTTTAAATCGGTCAGTGATGATGGCAATTCCGTGAGGCGATTGTTGACCAGACTCAATTCTTGCAGCTGCCCTAGCTGATTGATGCTTTTGGGCAATTGGGTCAAATAACCATTGTTGAGATTGAGAGACTGCAAGTTTTTGAATTGACCGATTGATTCGGGGAGTTCTTGAAGATTGTTGAGCGATAACCGCAACACTTTTTCGGGTTCTTTCAATGCCTCCGTAAGGGAAGTATAGAGGGGGGTATGTTGCAAATCCTCTGGTCGTAAAAGTATGCCTTTAAGCTCATTGCCCCTGAGTTGGAGGTTTTTGAGAGTAGGAAGTTGCTGTAGATTTTGGGGAATTTCTTTGAGGCGGTTATTGGCTAGGTTTAGTACTTCCAATTGAGGAAGATTGGCCAAAGTAGCCGGTAAGTCCGTCAATTGATTATTGGCAAGGCGCAGTTCCTTGAGTTTTTTTAGTTTGCCAATGTTAGCGGGCAGGCTTTGTAGGGAGGTGCCTTCTACTTGCAACACTTCCAAATTCTTGAACTTATGGAGTTTGCGCTCCAACCCTTTTACCTCATTCAACACCAACTTTTTGACTTCTTTGGGGTGTTTTAGGGCTGTTTTGAGGTCGGTGTAGTGACCTTCTTGCTGAGGTAATTGGGCTTTTAGAAAACCACCAAAACTCAGTACCAAAATAATACTAGTGATGTACAATTTCATAAGATTATTCATTGGTTTTATAATGATATTGATATTGTTGGACAGGTTGCATGTCCGTTACAACATTTGCACCATTTTGGGTATGTGTAGTTTTGAGGCGTCCCAAGGCATCATATTCAAACTTAGTGGTTTGATTGGCTGGGCTAATCAAATTCTTTGTCCCTACTAGATGGGTATAGGTTAGACCTGTGACAAGAGCGTTGGGCAACTGACTCCTAAGTTGATTAATAATATACAACAGGTCAGCCTCGTTTGTAATGGCACCTACTTTATCAAAATCCATAGCTACACCGCCTACTGAAATAGCTGAGAGTGCGGACTCCACTTGACTTTTAGTAGCATTTTTTATTTCAGCAATTGGCAGTAGCTTTTTATAAGCCCAAAGATAGGAAGTATAAGGACCCACCAAATTCTGATTAAAAGAGAGTAGGTTACCTCTGTTGTCATAATCTGTCAATGAAATTGTTTGAGGATTAGTAGAGTTCCCCTCAAACACCTCAATTTTACTCACTAAAGGAAAGGACGAATAATAGGTCTTTTGAATTTTGGTAATGGAATTGTCTACTTTTGTAGTCTGATGTAATGGAATTGAAATCATATTTTTTGCATTGAGAACTGTTGCCGAACTTCCTAAATCTAAGTCCGTTAGTAAGTCTCCTGCATACTTCATTTCGGTTCTGATGGTTTTTTGCTGACTATCGACCGTTTCGGTAGCGGTGGGTTGGAGATGAGTCAAGTTGCTATACTCATAATTGGTACGGGTTACCACCTCTCCTCCAGAAAATTTAAGCGTATCGATTGTAGAAGCTAAATAGTTGAATCCTGAGGCCATCACATAGGCAGCGTATAAATAGCTTCTAGTATTCCCACTGACAGAACAAGTAATCAATTGAGATAATCCAAACTTGAGGCCTGTAAATTCACTATAATGATTAGATGAATCCAGCTCTGCGGCATATATGTTGGTGGTTTCTTTGACGGAAGAGTTTGATGAATTATATGATTTACTTTTGGCTAAATTACCTCTTTTCCATTCTAATGAAGTTTTAGGAGGAAAAGGAAATTCTTCATCTCCAAGGTCAGAAAATTCGCTACTTGTATTGTATGTATTGATGGTATAGCCGTTGTTAGAAGACGGATTTGTTTCGTCCGTTTCAATTACTTTTACATACCGATAAGACATGTGGTTACCCAAAGTGGTCGATATAGGTAAGTGACTTTGGGATGTAAAGGCTAAATGAGGAATATTGAAAACACAGCCCCCCCCAGTGATTGGAAGTGATATTTGCATCGCATAATCGTATATGGGAGAGGTATCAAGCACTCCGCTGGAAAGAGTCGGTTGGTCAGGTGTATTGTATTTGTATTCTTTTACGTTGCAGCCCGATGAGGAGACACAATCTTTTATTTTCGCAATTCTCACACCTCCCGCATTTTTAGTAATAAAATTACTACCTGAAGGGGGAACAATTTTCCGAAATTCAACCGTTGCATCCGCTATGAGGCCTGCCGCGTTGAACCTACCTTCGGCAGTCATCACTATTTTCAGAATATAGGTTCCGGCTGGTAAAAGTAGTTTGCTAGTCTGTGTTTTGGTTTCACCCGCTTCTGGTAAAGTCGTGGGTCGGATTCGCTCCCACGTGTTTTTATACATAATATTTCCATATATATCTGTCAAAATGATGTCAGCATTGATAACATCATCATTGTTTTGGAAATGAACCGAATGATAAATTTCAGAGCAGAAATTATACTGAGTTACGACAAAAGTATCCGCTACTGATACAGGATCTACACTGCTTCCACTACCACTTAAACTAAGAGTGGAAATAGCTTGCATGGTACCGCTACAAGAAGTGTATCGTTTAGGGAGATTGGCATCTTCTTGATAAGTGTTGCCCTCCCATTCAAACTGAGCCATTCCTTGAGTAGGATACGTAATTTTTGAAAGCTGTCCTATTACTGATTTTGAGGCATCGGGGTCTCTATTGGTGGCAAGGATTGCGATGTCGGTGCCTCCGCTCAAGTTGTTGATATAAGAGACCGTGGGCAAGAGAGAAGAGGTATTGTTAGTATTGTAATACCCCCAATGGTCTTGATTGTATAATACTGACAAGTTACTACTCAAATTGGGTAAAGGAGGAATGCTGCCTTCTTGAACATATTCAAACTCATGAGGGGGAAGTTCATCTGTTCCGTTTTTTTCTTGTACTGAACGTAGCAACAAGCGATTTACACTCTCTGCGTAGGTAAATTTAAAACTTTTGATAGTATCGCCGTTTTGGTTTTTGACAATTACTTCTGAAAGAGCTTTGGCTTTTTCGCTCCCAAACGTCCAGTCGCTCCTATCATTAGTTTCTTCTACAAAAAGAATCTCGCCACCTTCTCCGTTATTGATTGTGATTTTTTCTAAAATCACTTCGTTGATTTTATATACTTGTGGCGAAGAAGGACCAGGATTATAAACAATTACATCAGTAGCGACAGCAAGCATATTGTATCTTTGCTCTGAAAGAGTAGGAGGCATATCGACGCGCCTTATTTTATAGGTAAAATCTATAGTATGACCATTGGGGGTTATGATTTTGGTCAGATACCAAGCATTTACGTGACGTTTGCCAAAACTTGCTTCATCATCATCGTACCCACGTTCTTTGTAGGCAAAGATATATTTGATGCCTTTGGTATCTACAACTCTGATGGTGTCAATTCTACCTTGGGTATTGTTTAAGTTATAAACCGTGGTAGGGTCGCTGGCATTGAAATTAAATTCTGCTTCTAATTTTATACCTTGATACGGAATCCAGACGGGACTTTTGAGATTTGTTCCAGCTTGGGTCTGGTCAAAGAAAAACTTACCACCTATTCCAGCACAACTTAATACAAACATATCTGGCTCTGAATCATATTCATTATCAGCGGCAATCTTAGCTTGAAACTGCAAAAATGTTAGTCCACTGTACATTCCTGTAGGGTTATATCCCATTCCATTGGCGATTGATTTGACCGTACTTGCCGTAGGATGTAGCCCATTGAATCCATGAGTGGTTTCGTCCGGGAGTCCTCGCAGCTGTCGATTGATAACTCCCGTAGCCGACAATGTCCAACCTAAGCCCGTCCAGCTAGGGGTTTCGTTGGTTTTGAGACCCGAACTAGCATAGGATAATGATATAGGGAAAGAGAAATCATTGAGTTTGATTTCATACAAAGGGATAGAAGGATTGATTTGACCCGTATTCAAAGTGATAGGTACATCGCCGTATTTACCAATGGCAGCGGCGTTGGGAGATTGTGGTATGACCTTGGGTACGAAGTCCGATTGGGCACAAAGTACCCCTGTTCCACACCACCAGAGTATGGAGCTAAAAAGCCATTTGTTAATCATTAGAGTTGTTGTTTACTTTTGTCTATTTATAAACTATAGTG
>NZ_JARNTW010000029.1 GCF_029433105.1 Runella sp. MFBS21
CTTATTGAACATACTGACATTCAAAATGCCGCTAAATGCCGTTCTGATAAGGGTACTTTGTTACATATTTTTGGTAAAATCGCTACCGCTTTGTGCATTTACATCTTTTTCAACTCTTGATTCGCATAAATAGAGATAGTTTGGCTCAAGGTACTCCCCAAAGGCCAAACTTCTCTTTAGAGTAACTATTTACTTTTGTAGAAAACTCTTTATTTATATTTTGTAAAAATCAACCTAAAACCCCCAGCTATCTATTGATGAAAAGAAGAAGCTTTATAAAAAATTTGCCCTTGACTGCGATCGCCACAACCGCAGTGAGTAGCCCTAGTGCCAAAAAACCAGCTTTGACGATTGCGCACATTACGGATGTTCACATTCGACCCGATAGCAACGTTCCTGCACGTTTCATAAAATGCTTAGATGAAATCAAAACCAAAAAAATTGACTTTTTTCTTAATACAGGAGACTCTATCCATGCAGCCGACTATAAAGATATTACCAGAGAACGAGTTTTAGAACAATGGGCAACATGGGATGAATGTATCAAGCACCTTAGTGATTATGAGCTACATAGCTGCATCGGAAACCACGACCCTTGGTGGGCAGCGCCTTCTAAAGATGATGAAATGTATGGGGTAAAATACGCCGCCAAACGAGTTGGGATGCCTCATCGTTATTATAGTTTTGCCAAAAAGAATTGGCATTTTATGGTGTTGGACGGCAATAATCCGGGAGTGTCGCTTGATGAAGAGCAAATGCAATGGCTACGACAACAACTACAGGCTGTACCCACAGGTCACTATGTATTGCTGATGTCGCATTATCCTATTTTGACTGTCACTTCGGCCTGGGAAGGTGGGCAACATAAAGATCACGCGATTCTCAAAAAACTCTTTTATGAACACAAAGATAAAGTAAGAGTCTGCCTAAGTGGGCATCAGCATTTGTTAGATAGCTGTACTTACAACAATGTAAATTACTACTGCAATGGTGCCATGAGCGGGTTTTGGTGGGATAAAGGCGACACCAAATCTGCCCAACCTTATTATTATCAAGAGACGCCTCCTGGCTACGCAATCCTTAAATTATACGAAGATGGCAGGGTAGAGAACCAGTATTTTGAACATCATCACTGATTTCGCTTTTCTTTGACCATTTGGTCCATACTCACCCAAAAGCTTATTTCCCAGTTTGAGATAGCTTTTGGGTGAGTATTTTCATAACGTTGAGTATAGTTTTTATTCACTTTTTACCACTTTCAAAGTGGCTCTTTTGTCGTCGACTATCACTTGTATCAAGTAGGCCCCCGCACTCACCCCCTGCAACGAAATTCCTACCCGCTCCACTGACTCCTTCATCTTCAATTTATGACTACTCAATTCTTGCCCCCCTGCACTCAGCAAACGCCATTCAACCTCTTTGCCACTTTGCCCTTGAATCATCAACTCTGCTCGCTCCTTGATGATCGGATTCGGATATAAACTCACCCAGTCACCCTCTAACAACCCATCTGCATTTGATACTTTCTCTACACCTTCTCGCCCTGCACAGTTGCTCAACGTCACCGTTTTGGAACCACTCATCGTGCGGCTACATCCCGACAAGGCTTCTATACCCACAACCGTGTAAGTACCCACTGTAGTCTGATTGCCGAAGCTAAGGGCATTCCCCGTTCCCGCTACCACATCCCCCATGTTGACATTACTCCGACGTAGCTGATAATTGACCCCCACCTGTGAAGCACTCAAGCCAACAGCAACCCCCGTCCCACCACTGCAATAACTCCCGCCCCCACTTACAGAATAGGCTGTCGGCTGGCTGCCCATTACTACCGTACCCGACATACTACCACTTACATTATTACATTCTATTGTACCTACTACCGTGTAACTCCCCACTGACATTGGCACCACAAACGATAGTTTACTCCCCGTACCCAATAACGAATTGCCGATAGGATTACCATTTTTATGCAATTGATAGCTTACTCCCAACTGCGACCCAGATAATGATAAGGTCGCATTAGGAACATTGCCACCACCACTCAAGCACAAAGCAGTGGCACTACTCAATGTAAAGTTTGCCAAAGAAGTAATTACGCCCCACTCTGCCAAGGTCATATATTCGGTACCCATACAGGAAACGTCTCCACAATTGGCTCGGCGACCTTTGATGACGACCGAACTTGTGGCAGTGCTTCCTACCAAAGTACCTGCGGTATAAGCCACTGGACTACCCCCGTCGATAATCACTATAAAATCATCGCTACAGCCCACACCTCCACTGCCAGCTGTAAACGCAGCACTGACTGCCGTACCTATACATATCGTTGAGACATTAGGCGTCTTTGTATTCAAACTTGGTGCTACGGGCTGTGCATTTACTGTGACTGTTGCTGTGCCACCTTGGGTTTGGCTGCACTGAGTCAAGCTACCATCTTTAACACTCACTAAAGTATATATATAACCGCCTGTGTTGTTTGTACTTTGATTTACATCCACGCTATTACCATTAGTTGTTGCTACGGTCTGGTCGGTTCCATTATTGACTTTGTATGTAAATGTGTAGGGAGCTGTACCAGCAGCCCCTGTAAAGGTAATAGACCGCGAAGTTGCATTCTGGCAAACAGTGCCTCCGCCTGAAATAGTTGCTGTGGGCAAAGGGTTCACTGTAATCGTCCCCGTGGCGTTGACATTTCCACAACCACCTGTCAAGGGAATCGAATAGGTAAATATTCCCACTTCTGTCGGTGTGCCACTAATCGTAAGCATGTTCGACGCCCAAGCTGCCGAAACCCCAGAAGGCAAACCCGTAGCTGTGCCTATGCCCGTTGCACCCGTTGTAGTGTGAGTGATAGATGTTAAGCTTGTATTGATACACACAGTGGGCGTTGAAGATGCTGCACCATCTGTATTATTGGCTGCAACTGTAATACACACTGGCTCGCTGATGTCGTAACATTGCTCATCAAGACAAGCATCAATGATTTGTGCCAGAGTAAACCCAGCAACATTACCACAGCCATTATTTAACCCTAAATATGCTATGGTATAGACACAATACTGATTGGGAGCAGCAGTGAAAAAAAAAGCTTCTACTTCCTCTAGGGAGGCATAAGAGACGATTGCTACATTATTTTGAAAAATAAAAAAAGTGCTGGTACCTGTTTGTCCTACCTGCGTCATGTCCACACTTCCCCCCTGACAGATGCTTTCTACATTTGACGAGAGTGTACCAGCAGTGACATTGGGAGGCGAAGAAAGTACGACAGGATTGCTTCCGTAGCTTGTCTCGCAACTTGGGCTGCCCTGAGTACGTACCTTAATGTTGTAATCACCAGCAGAAAGACCGCTAAAAGTGCTGCCCACTTGCCAATCGGTGCCGTTGTTAATGCTGTATTCTAACGTACCAGTTCCTGTAGCGTTGACGACGACCGTCCCCGTGGGTGTGGCGCAGGTCGGCTGGGTGACCGAAGGAGCATTGATAGTAATAACTACAGGATCACTTTGACTCTCATACGCACCCAAATCTATCACTCCAAATTTGCGAGCATTGAAATCTAAATCGGCTGTAGTGTTATTATCGGCATCACTACCTGCATTGAGAGCGGGTGAACATGCCAACAAACGAAGATTTCCTGTAGAGGTAGGAGCAGCACTAAAATCAGGCTGAGTTACAAAACGTGGATTTTCTGTTCCCTCAAAACCTCCCACTGTCATTCCCTGTACAATCGTCTTTGTATAGGTAGGTGAGCTACTACTCAAGTTTTCAATCTGCGAATTATTTCCCCACAAAATACAGTTGGTCAAACTTGGATTTGACGCCCAGTTGGATATTCCACCTCCAGGATTACCATAATTTCCCGAAAAGCTGCAATTTTTCAGTGTCGGGAAAGAAGAATAATTGTGCATTCCGCCCCCAAATCCGTCTGCTTTATTTCCGAAGAAAATACAATTTGTTAGGGTAGGATTAGCATAATTCAAATTATGCATTCCACCTCCAGAACCTGAAGTAGAGTTTCCTATAAAAGCACAATTGGTCAAAATAGGGCTACAGGACGTGGGATTATACATTCCCCCTCCATAAAGAAGCCCGTAGTTACCCAAGAAATTACAATTCGTCACCGTGGGACTAGAAAACTCGTTATACATCCCTCCCCCAACGTTGTCATTACTTCCATTCGCATTTCCTGCCGTAATGGTAAAACCGTTAAGAATAGCAGTGTTGGTGAGAGTGGCACCCGAAGTGAATTTATTATAAACAACATGGTAGCTATTGCCATTGTCAAGGGTATTGTTTTGGTCAATATCACCACTAAGAGTGGTTTTGTTAGTCGTATGAATGAGTGTTAATACCCTGTCTGCCAAGGCTATCTCATTACCCGCAAAGCCTCCGTAGATGGCGAGATTGTTTTTCATCACAAAGGTTTTGGTACGTGGATCAGCAGGAGATAAACTACCCGAGGCATCAGCCGTGGGATGATACGTGCCGGCGGCCACCCAGATTTGAGTAATGTTGGAACAAGCATTGGCTGCCGAGAGGGCTTCTTGTAAGGTTTTGAAGGCGTTAGCCCAGCTTGTGCCATCGCCACTGCTGGCTATGGCTTGGTTGACGTACAAGGTAGGGGTAGGGCAACTCATGGTAAAGTTCAAACACCAGCCTCCAATGCTTCCTGTATTAGTAGCGGCATCATCTACTGCGTACAAATACCAAGTGCCATTTGGATTACTATTATTAAGAAGTGTTCCTAAAGATGTGGTGCTGGCGGAGTAATAAGGTCCCGCCGGAGCAGGGGCAGGAAAAACATCGGTATCTACCTCAAAATCGGTCGGTCTGAAAGTTCCGCTGACCAATGTCGTGTTGTCAGGTAATGCACTTGATGCACTTGAGTCGAAAATCAAATCAAGGTTTGTAACGGCATTTGTACCGCCAACATCAGACATAAAAACATATTTTTGACCGGTCGGAGAGTACAGCAGTAAGTCAATGTCATCAGGTGCAGTGTGCGTTAAGTTTTTCAGCGTAATCGTTACTTTCTGAATCGTACCCGTTAGACCCGATACAGAAATGCATGAGGGATAAGGCGTAGCCACCCCATTATCATTGATTGTAATGCCGCCTTCGTTACAAAAGGTAGTACCAGTGGTGACAGTACTACTTGAGCAATCCGCATCATCATTCGCTATTATTCCAATACCTTGGGCGTCCCTAACGTTTGCCCCCGTTACATTGGTAATATTGACAAAAAAAGATTCATCTGGTTTAAATTTCAAATCACCATTAACAGACACCGTAAAGGTATACGTAGAGTTACCTTCTGGAATCGTCTGACTTGTCAATGATTTTGCCGTATAATCATTATCCGCTGTGGTGGCTGTATTATCAGCCGTAGCAATATCGAAAGACACCCCACCTGCTGGTGCAGGTTCACTAAGAGTAACACTAAAAGTATAAATAGTATTTCCAGCATTGCCTTCCCATGTGCTGGTAAGATTGATACTAAGATTTGGGGTTGCCCTCCCCACATATTCAATCACCACTTGCCCGCTACTCCCTTTGCCATTTCCGGCACCTCCTCCCAGCAAACTCCCCTTGCCACCCGGTGCGCCAATCATTACAGCGCCAGCTCTGCCTACAGTTATACCTTCCTGAGCGCTTTTAGCAGCTATTTTAGTTCGGTATGGTCCACCGCTCGGCACCGTATAAATATCAGTAGAATAGGGGTTTGCACTCAAGATGTAAGGTGCAGGGCTTTGTATAACTGAGGTTTTAGCCCCGAACAGAACGCTACCAATTAAAAAAAAAGCAATCATATAGCTTTGTTGTAAATTTGCTATCATTGGAATAAAGTGATTAGGAAAAAATCTAAACTTGGAGGGGTAAAGAGAAAGGGCTTAAAACGGAACAAACAGTGCCTTCAAAAGTCGGAAGTATATCCCAAAAAGGCTTCGTGTATTGTGCCAAAAACTTAGTCTATTGTGTCAGGGCTTCGTGTATTGTGTCAAAATCGAATATTTTCTCCCAAAAATTCGCATTTTCATTATCCCAGCTCTGTGACTAGACGATTCTTGCTTTATGCTTGACTACGCTTTTTGAAAATGCAGCAGCTACCAATTTTGCCCTATTATCAAGTGAATAAAAGAACCATTTTTAGAAAAAAGCAATTGGATAAGCTGCCGAATATACTTTCTACGTTTTGGGCAAAAAAATTTCGCCTCACTGTCCGTAATCAATCCTTTTGGTGTCCGTTTACGGACATTTTCATTAGCACTAACAAAGACAACCATCTAAAAATCAGCTATCTAACAAAGTGGTACATAATTTGGGAGTTAAATTATTTTCGTTTGCATTACGTTCTCTCTCACTGAGCGCTTTGTCACAGGAGCGCTCAGTGAGAGAGTCGTCCAAGTTTATCATTGTCATCCTCCTTCCTAAACCTCATGCTACGAAATTATTTCAACGTTGCTTTAAGACAAATTCTTAAAAATAAGCTTTTCTCTTTTGTCAATTTTGCTGGATTAGCGGTAGGTCTTACTTTCTGCTTTCTTACCTTTATTTGGTATCGTTTCGAGCATTCTTATGACCAGCATTATCCTACGGCAAATAGGCTCTACCGAATGAATTATGAACTCAATTTTACGGGTTCGTCTTTTACACTTTCAAGAGCACCCGCTCCCTTTGCGCCTCTTCTTCAAAGTTATTTTCCTGAGATTGAGCAAGTAGCTCGTTTTTATACTCGTAGCTTAAGTGTCAAAATTCGTGACAAAAATCTTAATTTTGAGATTCCTGATGCCTTCTTCGTCGACTCTACCGCTATGCAGGTGTTTGGGTTCGAAGTGCTAGCTGGCAACCCAGACCGTGCTTTGCATACCCCTTTTTCAATAGTATTGACAGAAAAAAGCGCCTTACGATTTTTTGGCACCCAAGATTGTATTGGTAAGCAGCTTTTATTGGCCAATCGTGGCCCCTTCACTGTGAGAGGAATTGTACGTGCTCTACCTGAAAATGCTCATTTTCGGTTTGATTTTCTCGTTCCTTTCCGAAATATACCAGACGTTGAACCTGAATTTGCACGCATAAGCATCTTGGAAGCTATGGAAACTAATACCATAGCTTCTTACGCCTCTACCTATGTATTACTCAAACCAGGCACGCAACCTTCGTCGGTAAATACTCGATTTAAGGCATTTGTAATGAAATATGCCATGAGAGAAATGCGAGAAAAACAGAATTTGTCGCTATTTCCAATTAAAGATGTTCATCTCAAATCTACGGCTCAAGATGAGTTTATGCCCCCTGCCAATGCCGATTTCTTACGAATTTTTGCTCTGATAGGGGTATTGATTTTGACCATTGCTATTGTCAATTTTGTGAATCTCAGTACCGCTTCTCAATTGAGTCGTGTCAAGGAGATTGGAGTACGAAAAGCCCTTGGCTCGCAGTCTCAACAAATCATCAGGCAGCTTTTGGCCGAAACCTTCGTTTTGGGATTACCTGCCTTTTTGATAGCCTTGTTTGGGACTTCTTTGCTTTTAGACCAAATGAGCACTTTCTTTGGTAGAAGGCCTCACTTTTCTTGGGAACAGCACCTCGAAATGCTTCTGCTTTTTTTTGGGGTTTTTGTAGTAGCGTGTTTGCTAGCGGGGATTTATCCCGCACTTTTTGCTTCTCGTTTTAAAGCAACTGATATTTTCAGAGGAGCTGCCTCAGGCAAAGGGCAGGGCGGCAACTGGCTCACTAAAGGCCTTATTACCCTACAGTTTACAGTGACAGTCGCTTTACTAGCCGGAGCTGGCGTAGTATTTTGGCAAAACCACTTTATGAAAAATCGGCCCTTAGGATTTAATAGAGACATGGTTTTGAGAGTGCCATTATTTAGCCAAAATTTAAATAATCTTTTTTCACCTGGCAACCAAGAGCTTCGCAACCGTACCGATGCCTTTGAAGAAAAACTTCTCCAAAATCCGCATATCCAAGCTGTAACTTTGGCATCAAACTTGCCTGGTAGGGGCACTGTACGTTATCCCGTGGCTACCGACAAAATAAAAATGGAAGAAGGAGTAATGCTACCTGTAATTTCGGTCGATTATGATTTTGCCAAAACCTTCGGTCTTAACCTTATAGCAGGCCGAGACTTTGATAAAACGTATGGCACCGACCATATCGAAGGTTTTATAATCAATCGACAAGCCTTAAAGACCTTGCATTTTGGGTCAGCAGCTAATGCCATCGGAAAAATATTACATAGAGGAGGTAAAAAAGGGAAAGTGATAGGAGTAATAAATGATTTCCATACCGAAAATTTGAAATATGTCCTCACTCCTTTGATTATGGAAGTAAATACAGGGGCTTTTTCGGAGTTTGGCATCAAAATATCGAATGTCAACCCAACAGCTACGCTCGCTTTTATCGAAAAGGTATGGCAAGAGTTTTTTCCAGAAAAAGTATTTGAACATCGTTTCTTAGAAGATTCCATTTCCGATACTTACCTGGAAGAAACCCGCTTCGCCCTTCTTATTGGTTCGTTTGCGGGTGTTGCTATTTTTCTTTCCTGTTTCGGGTTGTTTGGGATGATTGCTTTTGTAGTACGCCAACGTACCAAAGAAATTGGTATTCGCAAAGTATTGGGGGCAAATGTAACTAGTGTAGTTACACTTCTCTCTAGCGATTTTATCAGGCTTATTCTTTTTGCCATTCTCTTGGCAAGTCCTATTGCCCATTATTTTCTTGATAAATGGCTAGCTGGATTTGCCTACCGTATCGAAATACAGTGGTGGATATACGCTTTGGCTGGATCAGTAACGATAGTAATTGCTTTGATAACCATCAGTTTTCATAGCATTAGAGCCGCATTGATGAATCCCGTAAAATCATTAAAAACAGAATAATTTGGTAGAGACGTTGCATGCGTGGAGACGTTGCATGCAACGTCTCTACCATTAATCAATTCAAAACCTATGTTGCGAAATTATCTTAAAATCGCTCTGCGAAATCTTTGGCGCCAAAAGATGTATAGCAGTCTAAACATAAGCGGGTTAGCAATAGGGCTAACGGCTTTTATCCTGATGTCGCTATATGCAAAGCATGAATTTACTTATGATGGCTTTTTCAAGGGAGCAGAGCGTATTGTCCGCATCACCTCTGAGCTCAAAACGCCAGAAGAGCCGATGCAGCTTGCCCTAAGTCCTGTGTTATTAACCGATGCCTTAAATCACGATTACCCCGCGATTCAGAAAGCGACTCGTCTTCAATCGATAGCGGCTACGGTCAAGTATGGCGACAAAATCTTCAACGAAGAGCATGTGTATTATACCGACCCTACCGTTTTTGAGGTATTTTCGTATCGCTTCAAAGAAGGAAGTAGTAAAGCGGCATTAGCTCATCCGAATACGATGATTGTGACAGAATCATTTGCCAAAAAATACGGAGGACAAACCCATATGCTTGGGCAAATCCTTTATATCAATCAAACCCCTTATACAATTACGGGAATCATTGAAGATTTACCTTCTAATACTGACCTAAAAATCAATGCTTTAGTATCACACAACTTTGCCACTACCAAAACATGGATAGAAGAAGACTTGTCGGTATTTACCTTTGCCCTTTTTAAAAATACCCCCAACCTGCGCTCACTAGAGCAACAACTCAATAAACTTAGCGAACAAAAAATAAGTCCAGAGTTAAAAAAAATGGGAGCTGAGGGATATTCCTTGGTTTTTCATGCTGAAATGCTGGCTGATGTTCATTATAGTCAGGGAAAACTAGAAGATACCCCTAAAGGCAATAAACAATACGGCTACTTATTCTTGTTTTTGGCCCTATTTGTATTAACGATTGCCTTGCTTAATTATATCAGTTTGCTCACAGCCCGCGCTGCCGAAAGAGCCAAAGAAGTAGGTGTTCGCAAAACCAACGGAGCACGGCGCAGTCAGATTATCCTTCAGTTTTTGTTTGAGGCCTTGCTTTTGAGCTTTTTTGCGGTCATTATCGGAATCGTAATGCTGGAGAGCTGCATTCCAGTAATCAATCAGTTGCTGGACATTCGCTTACAACTATCACTCAATGAAACGGTACTTTGGGCTATCTCTATTCTCATCTTTACAACCTTGCTTGGGGGCGGGTATCCGGCTCTCGTTTTATCAGACTTCAACCCTATCCAAGTACTGAAAGGGACTTTTAGTCAGTCAGGGCGGGCGTTAGGGTTTCGAAGATTCATCACTACTTTTCAGTTTACACTTACTGCTAGTATGATTGCGGGGGTATTGATTATTTATGCGCAAATGAATTTTCTCCAAAAACATCATTTAGGATTTGACAAAAACCAAGTGCTTGTGGTACAACTGCCGAGCGATTCAGCCTCGCGGGCCAAAGGGTACGTTTTGGCTGCTGCCTTACGGCAGCGCAGCGAAGTTAGCGACCTTACAGTTGGCACAGGGCTTCAGCCCGACGCTATGGGAAGTACTTCTTTCAAGGTAGAAGGCAAAGCAAGGGAGGTCATGACAAAGTATAGCTTTGTTGACCCCCGTTTTGTTCCGTTGTTGGATATGAAGCTCCTGACAGGACGCAACCTTTCTGATGATATTAGTACCGACAAAAAAGAAGCCTTTATCGTAAATGAAGCCTTCGTAAAAATGAGTGGATGGAAACAGCCTCTAGGCCAATCGATAAAAGGTTTTATGCACGATGGCAAAGTAGTAGGTGTTATAAAAAATTTCCATTATTACTCTCTCCACAATGCCGTCGAGCCGCTTGTTTTGGTGTATAGTCACATGGCTCCTAATAGCCTGATGCTTAAAATAAAGCCAGAACACTTGTCGGTGGTTAAGTCTCTTTGGCAAAATCACTATCCTGAATTTCCTTTCGAGTATTCGTTTTTAGACGCCACCCTCAATCTACAATACCAAAAAGAGGCTCTTATGATGAAACTATTCAATGCCTTTGCTTTTCTGACGATTTTAGTTTCTTGTTTAGGATTATTCAGTTTGGTGACATTCACCACTGAGCTACGAACCAAAGAAGTGGGCATTCGAAAAGTTTTAGGAGCTTCGGTAGGTAGTATTACGGCTTTGTTGACCCAAGACCTTTTAAAGCTGGTTTGCATTGCCATTGTTATGGCTACTCCTCTTAGTTTTTATGTAATGAGTAAGTGGCTAGAAGATTTTGCTTACCGCATCACAATTCCATACTGGATTTTTGGGGTTTCGGCTATCCTTACTTTTTCTATCGCTCTTTTTACGGTAAGTTTTCAGGTGATAAAGGCCGCACTGATGAATCCTGTAAAATCGTTAAAATCCGAATAATGTCCGTCGTCGAACAAAAAGTGTCCATATTCGGACAATGAATCACGACACCACATACACAACTCACTGATTATCAAAACCCCTATTAGTTGGTACAAGGTTTGAGGAGGTTTAGGTTTGAAGTTTGATAAAAGGATAAAAAACACAAAAGTATGGCACACATTGCGATTCCGATTCCGTCTCAACTAGGCAGACAAGACATCGAAATCGAGGTCTCTATCAACGGCCAAAAACAAATGCTACATTATAGAGTGGAGTTGTTTTATTGGAATGATTGTGGAATACCTACCGTCAACCGCGCCGAATGTTTGCGTCATATCCTTGCTACCTATGACCAAAATTGGCTCTTGTATTACATAGGTTCTCCCACGGAGCAATTTATCCCTATTACTTTTATCCGAAAAAAAGAAAACGTCTTGATATCTCCTTTTCTTTATTCGCTTCTAAACCTTTAAGAACATGGCACATATCGCTATTCCGATTCCGACCCAACTAGGCAAGCAAGACATCGAAATCGAAGTCACCATCAATGGCCAAAAGCAAGCGCTTCATTATAGAGTAGAATTGTTTTATTGGGATGACTGCGGCCTTCCAAGCGTAGATCGCGCCGATTGTTTGCGCCATATTTTATCCCAATACGACCACGATTGGACGTTGTATTATATTGGCTCTCCTACGGATGAGTTTGTGCCTATTACGTTTGTAAAAAAAGAAGACCTTATCAAACAGCGGCAACTCCTCACCAGCACTCCGACCTAATCATCTCACAATTAGCATTGGTTTAGAGAAAAAAAACCCAAATAATGGTTAATCGATAAACTATTAACTTAACATCCATGATACGCAATTATCTCAAAATAGCTTTCCGAAATTTGTGGAAAAACAAAACCTATTTGTTTATCAACCTCATTGGTCTTTCGGTCGCTTTTGGTGTCAGTATTTTATTGTTTTTGAGCGCTTACCTGTTATTGACTTATGATAATTTCCACGAACAAAACGGCGCTGTATATCGGGTATATCATAAGGTCAATTCGCCACAAGGTGAAGAGTACGGCAACTCCATGCCTTTGCCTATGCGCGGCGCTATGAAGGCCGAATACCCTGAAGTAAAGTTGGCCGTACGCGTGATGTCGGGCGCTGCTCAAATTCAGAAAAACGATAAGCTCATCAATCAAGGTATCATTTTTACTGACCCTGATTATCTGCAAGTTTTTGGGTATAAACTCCTAAAGGGCAACCCTCAAACCGCCCTCAATGATTTGAGCAGTGTGATATTGAGAGAAGATATTGCTAAAAATATTTTTGGAGAACAAGACCCCATCGGCAAAACCCTCAACATCAGCCACGGCGACAAAGAGGTTCCCTATGTTGTAAGCGGTATTATTGAAAAAGGGCCAGAAAATACCAGTATTCAGAATGAAATGTTGGTAAGAATCGAAACTGCAGGCGAATTTGCTGACAATAAAGACCGCTGGGACGCCGACCAACATGCTCTCTACGTAAAACTAGATGACCAAACAAATCCTGCTACTTTTGAAAAACGCTTAAAAGCATTTACGGCCAAATACTATAAAAGCAATATCGAACAACTCAAAAAAGAGGGGGCCAAAGCTGATGCTCAAGGTGATGTCATGAGCACTCGTATTATAGGGCTTTCAGAGAGTCACTTCGACAGTCGAATCGGCAATCAGGCTATCAGCAAAGTATATCCTTATACCCTACTGATTGTGGGAGTAATTATATTGCTCATTGCGGCCATCAATTTTATCAACTTGTCGATAGCTAAGTCTTTCACACGAGCCAAAGAAGTAGGAATGCGCAAAGCTTTAGGGGCTTTTAAAGGGCAAATTGTGGGGCAGTTTTGGGGTGAAGCTTTCTTGATATGTATAGCCGCCTTTGGTCTTGGGTTGTTTTTATCGTATGCATTGCTTCCTCATTACAATGCCATTTTTCGTTCTAGTTTATCTTTGAATCTGCTCCAAACACCGTCTTTGTTATTGAGCATTTTTGTATGTTTCGCCCTTGTAACCTTAGTAGCAGGGGGCTATCCTGCCTGGGCAGTGACGCGTTTTAATACCGTAGAAGTCCTCAAAGGCAAAGTAAAAGTCAGTGGTAGTTCGGGAGGGATTCGCAATACACTTATCATTTTTCAGTTTACAATGTCGGTACTGTTGATTGCGTGCACCCTGATTGTCTGGACTCAAATCAATTACTTACGCTCCAAACCACTCGGTTTTAATACAACCCAAGTGTATAGCATCCCTATTGGACATGAAGTATCGGGCAAGCGCCTTCTGAAACATTTCAGAAATCGTCTAGCCAATCAGCCTCGTATTTTGAGCATGACAGGCTCAGACGTAAATCTTGGACGAGGACTTGACGGTTCTTTTTCAAAATCGGTCTTAGGGTTTGAGCAAAATGGCAAAAGCTTAAAGACCAATATGCGCACCGCTGATTATGACTACACCAAAACCCTCGACCTCAAACTTTTACAAGGGCGGGAGTTTTCGGAGGCCTACGCCACCGACACAGCTTACTCAGTGATTATCAATGAAGCGATGGCAAAACAACTGGGTGTAAAAAATCCTTTAGGGGTGATTCTCAATACCGAGGAAAAACACAAAGTAATTGGAGTAGTTCAGGATTTTCATTTTGAATCCCTGCATCGACAGATAGAAGCCGTTTCATTCTTTATGAACGGGTTTTCTATCAATTATATTTTTGTAAAAATTGCCCCCGACCACGTTGATGAGACTATCGCATTGCTTAAGAAAACCTACGCAGAACTTGCTCCCAAATCTGAATTTCAGGGGTCATTTTTGGATGAAAACATCAATAAACAATATCAAAGAGAAGAACGCCTCTCAAAAATATTTTTTAGCGCCGCTACCCTAGCCATTATTCTTTCTTGTTTGGGCTTGTTTGCGATCGCCATCATGGTTATCTCCCAACGAACCAAAGAAATTGGGGTTCGCAAAGTACTTGGGGCTTCGGTTTTCAGCATTACGGCTTTATTATCTGCCGATTTCCTCAAAATGGTGGGAGTAGCTATTCTTATAGCCTCTCCGATAGCATGGTGGATTATGGATAAATGGCTCACCGATTTTGCGTATCGTACTTCTATCGAATGGTGGGTTTTTGTGGTGACTGCTCTCCTAGCGGTAGGAATTGCTATCGTTACCATAAGCTTCCAGGCTATCAAAGCAGCTCTTACCAACCCTACTTCTTCTTTGCGCTCGGAGTAGTTTTATTTGTAAATAAATGCCAAAAATCCCCCAGAAAATTTGCGAATTTTCTGGGGGATTTTTGTTTCATTCCAACTTTTCAAGAGCTACCTGCGTCTTATCCATACAAACGTTAACCTTTCTTAAAACAATGAAACCGATTATCTTTCTAAGTCTCTTTTTTGTCTTTGCCTCTGTTGCTTGTGATTCGAAGGTAAATCCAGAAGACACCAAAACTACTAAAGCTAAGTTGGTAAATGCTCTGCCAGTGGATGGTTGCGGGTGGCATTTTTCGATTGAATCTGACAAAGAAACCATCCAACTTTTGCCCAACAATGCTTCTAAAGAGAAAGTCAATACGCTCATTCAAAGTGCGGAAGCCACTCATGGAGTATATATGGTAGATGTAGAAATAACTTATCGATTGACAGGCCAAAAACAATCGGTACAATGTGGCTGGGGTAAAACTGGCGAGTTTGATGAAATCGATGTTCTCCAAATCAAATCTCTAAAATAGTCAAATGAAATCTTTGTTAGTAGTGATTTTACTGAGTGCTTTTTTGGGATGCGAAAAAGAAATCCCTAGTGATTGTATAGAAAAACCAACTCCCGATGTTGGGTGCACCTTTGAATATGCACCTGTATGCGGATGCAACGGCAAAACTTACGGAAACGCTTGTGCAGCTAGGATTGTCGGAATCAGGGTAGTGTATCAGGGTGAATGTAAAAGCAAATAAAAAGTTCTCAATAATAACATTTAATTAAAGTCATGAAATCATTATTTGTGGTGGTGTTTCTTGCCGTTTTAATAGGCTGTACCAAAGAAGAAACCATTGAAAACGATTGCGTAGAAAAGCCTAATCCAGACAGAGCATGTTATGCACTCTACGACCCCGTATGTGGATGCAATGGCAAAACCTACGGTAATGCTTGCGAGGCGGCCAATGTAGGTATTAGGGTGGTGTCGAAGGGAGAATGTAAAGCAAACTAAAAAGCTCAACATCAAACATTTAAGCTTTTTTAACAAACCCGACATGGGTTTTGTGCGTACCTTGCAAGGCCATTTTAAACGCACAAAACCATGCTTCAAAACTACTTCAAAATTGGTTGGCGCAACCTCCTTAAAAATAAGGTATTTACCCTTATCAATATCCTTGGCCTATCTGTTGGGCTTACTTTCGCGCTATTGATTGGCATTTTTATCTGGGATGAATCGCAGATAAATACTGATTTGAAAAATATCGACAATCAGTATGTACTACACAGCAAGTGGAAGCAGCCCAACATGGGTATGGAAATTACGACCTTAGCTCCTTTAGCCAAAACCCTTAAAGAGCAATATCCGAGTTTAGTCGAAAATTATTATCGTTTTGATGGCGTATCGACTACGGTTTCCAAAGCCAACAAAAACTTCAGAGAGGATATACAAATTGGAGATTCTACTTTGCTGACTATGTATGGCCTTCCGCTCTTGCACGGTGATGCGCGTACGGCTCTCAATAAGCCTTTTTCGGTCATTCTTTCTCAAAATACCGCCTTGAAATATTTTGGCAAAACGGATGTGGTAGGCCAAAACATTCAAATTGAATCTTTTTCAAGAGAAAGAAAAGATTTTATGGTAACAGGGGTGTTGGCTCCTATTCCTTACAACTCCGTGACCCAATTTGTAAGTACCGAAATACCCATCCTTCTACCAATGAGCAGTTTGGGGTATTTTGGACGTGATGCTTCTATTACCACTTGGGACAACGCCTACATCGTCAACTATGTAGAACTTAAAAAAGGAGTACGCCCTGCCGAACTTCAGAAACCGATTGCGCAGCTTATTGAGAGTCATGCGTCACCTTTGATAAAAGCTAATTTAGAAGTCACACTCAAACCCTTAAAGACGATATATCTCGATAGCAACAATGCCCTTATTCGCAAAACCTTGCTTACCCTGAGCCTCATAGCGGCGTTTATTGTCTTTATGGCCATTGTCAATTTTGTAAATATTTCCATAGGAAGCTCCTCGACCCGTCTCAAAGAAATTGGCGTTCGGAAAGTGTTGGGCAGTAAAAAAAATCAGGTAATGGGTCAATTTTTGACCGAATCCACCCTTCTGGCGCTTTTTAGTGCGTTTTTTTCCTTGGTACTATACCAACTTACACGCCCTATTTTTGGGGAAATTGTTGGTAAAGAAGTGCGTTCTATTTTCAGCGCTCTGCCCTTCTTTATGATAAGCGCTCTAGTACTCGGGCTCGTAGTGGGTCTGATAGCTGGTGCCTATCCTGCTTTTGTACTTTCTTCTTTGCCCTCGGTGGATTCTATAAAGGGAAAACTAAAAACTGTCAAAGAAAAACATTTCTTTAGGTATTCACTGATGAGTACCCAATTCTGCATTGCTTTGTTTGTGTTTGGGGCAGCGGTCATTATCTCTCAGCAAGTGAGTTATTTCTTCGACAAAGACTTGGGCTATTCAAAAGAGTCTATCATATGGGCAGCGGTACCGCGAGATTGGTCGGCGGCGGGAGTTGAAAAAATGCAAACCATTCGCAAAGAACTCACTCGCTTACCAGATGTACAGGAAGCAACTTTGTCTTTTGAGATTCCTAACGGAAGAGCAGGCTTTCAGGCAGGGCTTTTTCGAGTCGGGCAAGATTCTACCCAAGCCGCTTTTGTCCCTATTTTACAAACAGATGCCCATTTTGCAAGTACTTACCAAATTCCAATACTCAGTGGCTCTTTTTTTCGCCCTGTTGACTCCTCCAATCCTACCGACCACATTGTATTGAATGCCAAAGCTACCAAAGCCTTGAATTTTGCCTCTCCCGAAGCTGCCGTAGGGCAGCGAGTCAGGTTACAGGGATTTGCGCAGCCCTTCACAGTAATAGGCGTAAGCGACGACTTCCACTTCCAATCTATGCGCGACAATATCGCCCCTCTTGTTTTTATTCATCTCAATACTCTTAACAACTACCGCTATTTTTCATTCAAAATCAAATCGAAAGCCCTCAATAAGTCCATCGCTAGCATTCAAAAAAAGTGGAATGAATTGCTGCCTGGTGCGCCTTTTGAGTTTAGTTTTTTGGATAATATGCTTCAAAACTTATATCAGGCAGAAATAAGGCTAAAAAAAGCGGCGCAACTCTCCACTACGCTCGCTATTGTGATTGTGTTGTTAGGAGTCATCGGTATGGTATCGCTGAGTGTAGCTCGCCGCACCAAAGAACTCGGCATCCGCAAGGTATTGGGCGCCTCAAGCATCAGTTTGGTAATGTTGTTTTTGAAAGAATTTTTAATCGTCATTAGTATTGCCTCATTAGTGGCTTTGCCTTTGGTTTTTATTGTCATGAACCAATGGCTCCAAAACTACGCCTACCGCATCGATATTGGCTGGGTTTCTTTGATAAGCATTACGTCTACCTTAGGAATTTTGATTGTTTTTTTGGTAGTTCTTCAAACTTTCAAAAGTACTTTAATCAATCCTATAGAGTCTTTACGGTCAGAATAACAAACTTTTACATTTCGTTTACATTCTTTTACAGGGTATTTTCTTGTGTTTGGGAAGGGCAATCTATTTTTGTTTCGAACAAAATCAACCAACACAATGAAAACAATCAAAGCACTCATCGGAGGGATTTTTCTCTCTAGCCTGACCACCGTTTGGTGTCAGGGACAAAATCTTTTTAACAGCTGTTCGGCAGCTTTTTTGGACAACAAACTCGTCGTAAACGAATACTCTCCTACTGGTAAGTGTACACTTTCGCAAACCGCCAAAGGTACCCTTACCGTGGCTGAGGCTACCTACAAAAATAAGCAATGGCATCAAACTGCTCCTGTCGAATTTATGGTAGCAATCCGCGACAAAGACACCCACACCTTGACTAGCTTTTCAAAAGAGATTTATCGTTCGCTTGATATTCAAAACGTGATGAAACTCTGCCGGAAAGGTGACCGTATTGTACTTCTCACAACAAGTACTAAATATGCGCTGCCTCACAATGAAATTTTGGTTCAATAAATAAACTTTTATCTATATGAAATCATCCATGCATGCATGGGCTGTTGCGCTGTTAGTGACAATCACCCCTAGTGTTTTTGGCTTTACCGATGATTCAAACGACAATAAGCCTTTTGTAAGCTCGCTTGTTTTGAATGGAAAGCCCCTCGATTATGCCCATTTTTCGGTGATAAGCAAAGGCAAATTATCGCTTATCAAAGGCAACCCCTATGCTTTGGAATCCTCCACCAAAATTCCCTTTCGGATTTATCTCAAACGCGGCCATGAAAGTCTAAATGCGGGCTTATCGTCTACTACTCGTAAAGTATATGAGGTCGAAATAGCCCACATTTTAGATTTAGCCAGATTTGGTGATGAACTTGTCATCGAGCCCATTCATAAAAACCATCCTACTAAACATACGATTAAACTCACGCGTTTTTTTGCCAATGATATTTTTAGACCGCTTTTTTGGAAAAACAAAACAGGTGACGGTTGCTAAAAATTTCTGTTTTTGCTACATTTAACAAAGAATCAGATGTTGAGGGTCATAAAACTATGATGGATAAATTGGTAATAGTAGCTTCCTTTGTAGGGTTAAGTCTATTGTTTGGGGCCTCAATTTGGGATACTTCAAACAACCCAGCTCGGCTCGACGAAAAAGTAAATCTTGCCCTACGGCGTACGGGTCATTATCTATTGTTGGCTAGTGGCGATTCTACCTCCAAAATCCCTGTTGTAAAACAAACAAGTCCCACTGCTTTTGTTTTACAACTCAATAACACCTTCAATTACAATCAATTACCGTCTATTTTACAAGAATCTCTCAAGTTACATCAAATCTCGCTCAACTACGATGTAGTAGTGCGAGATTGTGACACGCAAGAGCTTCAATTAGGTTATAACTACCTAGACTATACCAAAAACCATGAAGTCCCTTGTGGCGGGCGCAACCAAGACAAGGGATGCTTTTATGTCCAAATAATTTTTGAAAATTCTAAACCTACCGCACCTGCGCCTCTAGCAAGCTGGTCGGCTCTAGGCTTAGGACTCATCATGCTAGGCGGCACTTATATGATTTGGCGAAAAAGACAACCTATACAGCCCTTTCTCTCTCCTATTGCTTCTTCTCTCACCTCTGAGCTTATCAATGTGGGTCAATCCACTTTTGATATTGAAAATCAAGTAATCTATACTAATGGCATTAAACATAATCTCACTTATAGAGAGGCCAAACTACTTCATTTGTTTGTGACCCACCCTAATCAAGTCCTAGAGCGAGATTTTATTCTCAAATCAGTATGGGAAGACGAAGGCATCATAGTAGGCCGTAGTATTGATGTCTTCGTATCGCGTTTGCGAAAATTGCTTCAAGAAGATACATCTCTCAAAATTGCGGCGGTCCACGGCGTAGGTTATCGATTCGAAACTACCTGACAATCTTCTCATTTCAACAATACACTTTCCTTAAAATAGGGAGGCGTGTATGTAAAAAGGTTTTTTTTAATGCGCAAATTTGCAACAATGTTGCAAAAACAAATTTTATCGTTTTATATTTGCAACATTGTTGCACAAATAAAACGTATCCATGAAAAAACATTTCTTACCTTATCTAACAGTCGCTTTAGCAAGTACACTTATCATAAGCTGTAACAAAACCAGCGAAGTAAATCCTTCTGATGATCCATTGGAATACAAACACTTGCGGGTAGTAGTCAATGATGAACTATCAAAAGAAGTCTTTTTGATAACTCCTCGAACGGGCGAAACCCAAAAATTTGAAACGGCATTTCCGAAAGCTTCACTTTATGTAACTGAGTCTGGACGGTATGCAAGTGTAGTACATCGGGAAAACAATCTTGTTCAATTCTTTGATTCAGGTCTTGAGTACCACGGTGACCACATTGATGTAAAAGGCACTCCTAAATGGGCTGCTATGACAGGAGAAAGTTTAGCACCTACTCATTTTAAAAGCAAAAGTGATGAAGTATTGCTCTTTAATGATGGCGACGGTACCTTGAGTGTAGGAAAAGAAACGGACTTCCATAACACGGGAGCCAAGCTCAAAACCATTAATGCTAGCAAAACGGCACACCATGGAGCGATGACCAAATTTAACAATGGCAACTATGCTGTTACCGAAAAAGACGGCTCTGTAGCTGGTGTTTTACCCGAAAGAGTACGCATTATCAATGCTTCTGGGCAGGAAATTTACAAATCTACTGTCCAGACAAAGGGAATCCACGGAAATGCTAGTGACGGCAATGTGTCAGTATTTGGTTCGGCTAGCGGAATTTTGGTAGTAACTCAAACTGGAGAGCAGCGCCTTATTGCACATCCTTCTGATTTTGGAACAGCCTGGTTTGGTACGATTTTAGAAGCCACCAAATCACAAAAATTCATTGGATATACCGCCGCCAAAGGGGCTTATGTGATTGACGTTGTTGCAAATACGGTAACTCCTATTGTACAAAGTACCGACATCATGCAATGCAAGGTGGATTATGCTGGCAATCGCCTTGTAGTATTGCTGCATAGCGGCGAAGTGCAGATTTTTAATTTGAGCAACAACACCTTGCTAAAAACAGGCAATGTGGTATCCGCCATCCAAAAAGACGAAGTACAAAAACCTCAATTGGAAGCAACTGATAAGTATTTGTATATCACTCAACCTAAAACAGGCGAGCTTCTACAAATTGAAATTGCCAATCTTACCAACAAAAAAACGATTAAAGTCTCCTCAACCCCTTACCGCCTCACGCTCCTCGGGCATGAAAGTAGTGAAGACCACTAATGTCCATGAAGCATAATCAATAAAAAAGCCACCTTCTTACGACAGGTGGCTTTTTTATTGATTATATTATTATCAACGGCCTAAACAGCAGGAGCAGAGTTCATCACTTCTGTTTGTTTACGAATAGAGGCCATGTGAATCAATTCAAACAATTCTTCCACAAAATCAGGATAAAGGTTCAATTGTTTTCCTAAATCTGCCCGATTTTTGCGAAGTTGACGCCAACGATCCATTTGTAAAACTGCTACGTTGTTGTCACGCTTGTACTCACCCAATTGCTCAACCAACGACATACGGTGGCTCAAAATTTCAAGCAACTCACGATCCAGATTATCAAGCTTGCCACGGAGGTTTTCCAAATTGCCTTGGTAATCAGTACCGTATTCAGCTTTACGAACGTGAAGTTCATGGAGCATTTCGCCTAGAGCGGCAGGGGTCAACTGTTGAGCAGCATCTGACCATGCTTTATCTGGATCGCGGTGCGATTCAATAATAAGCCCGTCGTAGTTCAAGTCTAAAGCACGTTGTGCTATTTCAAACAAGTAAGCGCGTTTTCCGGCCATGTGGCTAGGATCACCAATGATAGGCAATTCAGGAAACATCGTTTTCAATTCGATAGCGATATTCCACATGGGCGAGTTACGATACTTGGTTTCTTGGGCATTAGAAAACCCACGGTGAATCGCTCCCAGTTTTTTGATTCCAGCGCGATTGATACGCTCGAAAGCTCCAATCCAAAGAGCCAAGTCTGGATTGACAGGGTTTTTGATCAAAACAGGCACATCCACACCTTGCAACGCATCCGCTAAATCTTGAACATTGAAAGGATTAACGGTGGTACGAGCTCCTATCCACAGAATATCTATTCCATATTTGAGAGCTAGTTCTATATGTTGAGGGGTAGCTACTTCCACAGCCACAGGCAAACCTGTTTCTTTTTTTACAGCAGCGAGCCAAGGCAAAGCAGCCTCTCCCATACCTTCAAAACTTCCGGGGCGCGTGCGAGGTTTCCATACGCCTGCACGAATAACGTTTGCATACCCTTGAGCTTTGATTTGGGTTACGGTTTCCCAAACTTGCTCTTCGGTTTCGGCACTACATGGGCCGGCAATGACGAGCGGCTTACCTCCCGTATCAACCCACGTGCTCATCGGTAAAACTTCCAAGGTGGCACTCATAATAGAGAAAAATTAAAAGAATTAATTAAGTACAACAATCTGATATTAACAATTTGAATGCTAAGCACAACTTTTGTAATTTTGCATTTGTTTTATTGTTATAACAACAAACACAACTAAAAACTATGTCTATAAGTGTTGCTTCTCCCCAAAAGGGTGTTTCATTTGAAGACACTTCGGTAGCCTTTTCGTCTAAGTCAAATTTTCAGCTCAAAAAAACCTTTTGGCTATTTGCTTTGATGAATCGAACTTGGCTTGTAAAATTAGGAACTTTTTTTATAAAACTTGCTCTTTTATTACGACTTCCTATTAAAAATCTTATAAAATCAACTCTCTTTGGCCAATTTTGTGGAGGTGAAAATATAAAAGAGTGCGAAAAAACCATACAAAATTTGGCAAAATCCAAAATAGGCACTATTTTAGACTACTCTGTTGAAGGAGAAGACAATGAAAAGAGTTTTGATAAAACCACCAGCGAAATTCTGCTAACAATCGAAAAAGCCAGTCAATCAGACGCTATCCCTTTTTCTGTTTTTAAAGTAACGGGTATTGGCTCAACGGAGCTTCTTGAAAAAATCCAATCCGGTCATCCACTTAGCTCCGAAGAAGAGGCTGCTTACGACCGCCTCAAAGACAGGGTTGATTCTCTATGTAAAAAAGCGCATGATTTAAACGTCAAAATCTTCGTAGACGCCGAAGAAAGTTGGATACAGGGGGTGATTGATGACTTGACTTACAAGGCAATGGAAAAATATAACCTCGAAAAGCCCATTGTCTATAATACTTTCCAGATGTATCGTCACGATATGCTAGAAAACTTTCAGAAAGCTACTCGTGAAGCTAAATCCAATGGGTACTTTTTAGGAGCAAAACTAGTCAGAGGTGCTTATATCGAGAAAGAGCGCTTCCGCGCTCACGAAAATGAATACCAAGACCCTATCAATGCTACCAAAGCTGATACAGACGCAGACTATAACAAGGCTATTCTATTTTCTCTTGAAAATCGTGACACTGTTTCTATTTGCCTTGGCACTCATAATGAGTATAGCTGCTTGTATTGTATAGAATTGATGGATAAACTTAATATTCCACACAACGACCCACACGTATGGTTTGCCCAACTCCTCGGCATGAGTGACAACATCTCCTACAATCTCGCTCATGCTGGATATAATGTAGCAAAATACGTTCCTTATGGACCAGTGGAGGCCGTCATGCCCTATTTATTTCGCCGTGCAGCAGAGAATAAATCCATTGCAGGACAGAGTAGTAGAGAATTTTTGCTCATTAAACGCGAGGTACAACGTCGCCACCAACAGAAAGTTGTCCATTAACCAAAAGTCATGACTCAATCTCAGAAAAATCCTCTCAAGTATTTTTTATTTGCGCTCCTACTCATCGGATTAGACCAAGCCTCTAAACTGCTCGTTCATCATTATATGTCACCGGGCTTTGCTGGTCAAATCCGCCTCATTGGCGATTGGCTCAAGCTATATTATGTCACCAACCCTGGCATGGCATTTGGAATGCAAATCGACCACGAATATGGTAAACTTTTCCTGACGGTTTTTCGACTAGGGGCCATGGTCTTTATTGCATGGTATATGATTAAACTCGCTCAGAAGGGGGCATCTAGTGGTCTTCTTTGGGCAATGTCTATGATTTTGGCAGGTGCTATCGGCAACCTTGTAGATAGTATTTTTTATGGTGTTCTTATTGGAAATGCTCCTTATGGCTCGCCTACTCCTTGGTTTCATGGACAAGTAATCGATATGGTATTTGTAGACTTTTGGGAAGGATTTGTGCCAGAGTGGGTTCCTGTATGGGGCGGACAATACTATACTACACCTATCTTCAACTTTGCTGATGCTTGCATTTTTGTAGGGGTATGTATTATTTTGGTTTTTCAAGGCACTTTCTTCCCCAAATTGGAGGAAGAAGATGAAAAAGCCTCGACAGAAGACGAAATCACTTCAGAGGAGCCTTCTACCGAAAACACATCTGCTCATGTCTCATCTTCGGCAGAGCATGATATTTCTCTTGAATCTAATAAGTCGAGTCTGGCCTCGGAAACTCCAAAACCCGAAGAAATTTCTCATTTAGAAGAAAATAGTCCGGTCGTTTCCAATACTCCGCCACCCTTAACTGACGATACAAACAAGTAATATCTTAAGTATATACTGCTATTTCAAAAACCTGTATTACTGCTTAGGTAGAATACAGGTTTTTGGTATGGTTAATAGCATATTTTTGGGGGCAGCTTTTGATTTGTAGCTCAAAATCATTATCTATTTCTTCCCGTTTACGCTAGTTTTATGGCACTTCATCCCAATTTTATCTTATTTTTTTAAACAAAAAGGTAGGTTTGTATCGTTTTTATATAGAAAAAATACAAACTAATCAATTCTCCATGAGGGAACCATCAAAGTTAGATGTCATGAAATAGACCATCAAAAACTTTTATCATACAGCTATGAAACACTTATTATTCCTTTTTGCATTTTTTTCCACCACCCTTTTAGCCTACTCCCAAGAAAAAAAGACCATAAGTGGCTACATCAAAGATGCTACCAACGGAGAGAGTCTTATTGGCGTATCCGTATATGTCCGCGAAATTGGAAATGGTACCGTTGCCAATGATTACGGATATTATGCGCTCTCCCTCCCCTCAGGAAACTACACACTGATATTCAACTACTTAGGGTATGAAAAAGTAGAAAAGAAAATTGACTTAAAAAATGATTTGAAACTCAATATTGAGCTCAAAGATGAAAGCCTTAAACTTCAAGAAGTAGTAGTAAAAACGACCAAAGAAGACGAAAATGTAAAGAGTATAGAGATGTCGGTTAATAAAGTAGAGATGAAAACTATCCGACAAATGCCCGCTTTGCTCGGAGAAGTAGACATTATAAGAAGCATACAATTGTTGCCTGGTGTGACAAGTGTAGGAGAAGGAGCAAGTGGCTTCAATGTAAGAGGAGGAAATATCGACCAAAATCTAGTGTTGCTTGATGAAGCTCCCGTTTTTAACTCCTCTCACCTATTCGGCTTCTTTTCCGTTTTCAATCCTGATGCTATCAAAGATGTCAAACTTGTAAAAGGAGGAATCCCAGCCCAGTACGGTGGTCGCATCTCCTCTATTTTGGATGTACGACTCAAAGAAGGGAACGCCAAAACTAGGGAAATAAACGGTGGGATAGGGACTATTTTTTCAAGATTAAGCTATGAGCAGCCTTTTGCCAAAGGCAAAGGATCTTTTATTGTAGCGGGTCGCAGGTCTTACATAGACGTATTGGCAAAACCCTTTCTGAGTGGTGATTTAAAAAACTCTCGTTTTTATTTCTATGATCTCACCGCCAAAGCCAACTACCGTATCAATGATAAAAATACGATTTATGCGTCGGGCTATTTTGGGCGTGATGTATTCGGAGCAGACTTTGGGTTTGATTGGGGCAACCAAACAGCTACTGCCCGTTGGAATCACCTTTTTAATGACAAGCTCTTTCTCAACGCTACGACTTTTTATTCTAACTATGACTATGGATTGGAGTCAGATCGCAATAATACAAACACTTCTGGTGACAAATTCAAATGGAATTCCAATATCCAAACATGGAGTATAAAACCTGATTTTACGTATTATCTAACCCCCAACAATACAATCACTTTTGGAGGGCAGTATATCAACTATACCTCTAGGCCAGGTACAGCCCTTGCTCTTTCAAACGGGGAAGAGCGTACAATAACCCTAGACACTCGCTATGCCGACGAATCTGCGCTTTATGTTGGCAACGAGCAAAAAGTCAACAATTGGCTATCTTTCCAGTACGGCATTCGTTATTCCTATTTTCGTAATCTAGGCCCTGGCACCAGTTTTGAGTTTTTAGAAGTAGAAAAAGGCGAACGCAAAATTCCAATTTCAGAAAATAAATATGAAACAGGAGTTATCAATACTTATGGAAATTGGGAGCCTCGGTTTTCGGCCAAAATCGAAGTTTCACCAGCGGCTTCTATCAAAGTAAGTTACAACCGTACTGCTCAATATTTACATTTGCTCTCCAATACTGCTGCAAGTTCTCCGCTTGATGTATGGACCTTAAGTTCAAAAATCATCAAACCCCAAATTGCTGACCAAGTGGCATTAGGTTGGTTTCAAAACTTACAGGACAATATGTATGAGGCCTCATTAGAGATTTACTACAAAGATCTCCAAAATCAAATAGATTATGTCCGCAATTCGGACCTTTTATTGAATCGCTATCTTGAAGGGGATTTATTATTTGGCAATGGACGCGCTTATGGAACCGAATTTTATATAAAGAAAAATCGGGGTAAACTGACTGGCTGGCTTAGCTATACTTTGGCCCGCACTGAACGTAAAATAGAAGGCATCAACAGAAATGATTGGTTTCCGGCACGTTTTGACAAAACCCATAACCTATCCGTGGTGGGTCTATATCAACTTAATGACCGCTGGAGTTTTTCTACTAACTTTGCTTTTAATACAGGTACACCTGCTACTTTCCCTACCAATCGATTTGAATGGGGCGAGTGGGCTCTCCCACACAATGTCAACGATTCGCGAAATGCCGCCCGGATTCCATCTTATCATCGCCTTGACCTAGGTGCTACTCTCAAATCCAAAAAGAAACTTTTTGGAAAAGGCCAGGGTGAGTGGGTATTCAGTGTATATAATGTGTACAATCGCCGTAATCCTTTTTCGACTTACCTCCGCCAAAACGAAAATAATAATCTTCAAACCGAAGCAGTGCGGTATTCAATTATTGGAAGTGTAATACCCGCTGTTACCTATAATTTCAAATTTTAAGCAATCTTTCAAGATTTCAACCATATACATAGCCATGAAAAACAGACTCGCATCTCTCTTTATTTTATTGCTTGCTTTGGGGAGCCTCGCAAGCTGCGAAGATGTGATAGATTTAGATATCAAATCAGGTGACCCACAACTAGTTGTAGACGGATGGATTACGAATCAAGCAATCGAACACAGTATTCGCTTGACAGAATCAGCACCTTATTTTGACAATAGTCCAGCTAAACCAATCTTGAACGCCTCGGTGGTAGTCACTGATGATAAAGGGGGAATTTTTAATTTCAAAGATGCAAAAAACAATGGAGTTTATATATGGAAGCCAAGCACTTCTACCGATACTTTGGGCCATATAGGAAGGACATATACCCTCAATGTCAAGTTTGGCAATGAAGAATATACCGCAGTAAGTAAGCTAAATCGGGTTCCTAAGATTGATTCTTTAACCTACTTTTTTGATAAACTCCCTGTAGCGCCTTCAGATGGCAAGCCCCAACAAGGATATAAGCCTGAGTTTTTTGCCCGAGACCCCGTGGGAGCGGGTGATTGCTATTGGATCAAATCATTCAAAAACGGCAAGTATTTCAATAAAGCAAGTCAGATTTCTACAGCCTACGATGCGGGCTTTAGCCCCGGAGGCAATAGTGACGGATTGATTTTTGTTTTACCTATCCGCCAATCCATTGTTCCTTTTGATGAGTTTTTGGTAGAAAAAGACACTATAAAAGTAGAGCTTCATAGCTTAACGCTTGAAGGGTATTATTTTATCAATCAAATCAGGATAGAATCTACTAACGGCGGGCTGTTTGCGACACCACCTTCTAATATTTTTAGTAACATCAAAAATTCAAATCCGAATGGCCGTAAAGCCTTAGGTTTTTTTGGTGCTGCGGGCGTAAGTTCTTTTCAGACGGTAGTCGATCCCAAACAAGCGCGTCCTAATATTTATTAAACCACTTTGCCCTCTGCCAATCTCAAAGTGTGGGTAACACAGCTTGGAATTTCGTGAGGATAATGGGATACGTAAATCAACGTACGCTCAGAAGAAGCACAAATAGTATCTACGACGGTTTTGAAGTGTTCTACTGTGGCAAAATCTAAACCCTGACAAGGCTCATCTAAAATAAGAAGGGGGGGATTTTTGACCAGTGCTCTCGCCAACAACACCAACCGCTGTTGACCTTTAGAAAGATTTTTAAAAAGCTTTTCCAACAAATCTGCCACTTGGAGCCACTCCGCTACAAGGTGGGTTTGTTGGATCTGTTGTTCGGTCAGTTTACGAAAATAAATGCCCGTCGCATCAAAAAAACCTGAGGCAATGGTTTTAAAAACCGTCGTTTCTTGCGGAAAATAAAGGTGCAACTCTGGCGAAACATGCCCTATTTTACTTTTGACATCCCACATGGAGGGTCCACCGCGCTTTTGGTCAAACAAATCATAATCATTGGCAAAACGTTGAGGATTGTCGGCGGTGAGGATACTGAGTAAAGTAGATTTTCCCGAACCATTAGGCCCCACCAAAGCCCATTTTTCACCTTTCTTCACCTTCCAGTTTACATTATCTAGTACTTTTTGGGAGCCATAGGTCACGTTGATATTTCGGAGATTTACAGCATATTCAAAAGCTAAACTTTGAAGATTTAGAGTTGTGCTGCTGTGAAGTTGAGGGAGTTTGATTTCTGTGGCTTTAATCTCTTGTTTTTCAGAAGATTCATGGTTTTGGTTGTGCAGCTTCTGGGATTTTATTTTACCATGATCTAATTCCAAAATATGAGTTACGCTCTCAGGGATTTCAGATGTGGATGTTACAAAAATCACCAATACCCCCGCTTCCTTGAGTTGTTGTAAAGCACTTCGCAATACATCTCTAGAGTGCACATCAAGCCCCGCAAACGGATTATCTAAAAGCAGGATTTTGGGCATTTTGAGCAACGACCTACATAGCATCATCCGCCGGGTTTCGCCATTGGAAAGCGTCACAAAAGGGCGTTCTAATAAATGATTTATAGAGAGTAGCTCTGTCAATCGGAGCAATTCTAATTCACTTATTTCTGAAGGTGCTAATACGACCGACTGCTCATCGACCGTACCTACGGGTTTGAGTTGATTGGTGAGCACCTCTCTTACCGAAGGAGCTATGGCTGCTTCATAGCTATGAAAACGTTGTTGATAATATTGAGCAGCTGATTTTACAATTCGATTAAAAGAATAATCAGACGGAACCAACTCTGCTACTTTCGATAACAAAACACCTCCATAATCATGTGTAATTTTACCTCGCCATACGGGCCATTTACCAGCCAAAACCTCAATGAGCGAAGACTTACCACTGCCGTTGGGACCTATGATAGCCCATTGCTCACCCGTCTTAAAAGTCACCTCTAATTCTGAAAGCACCACTGTATCGTAGCGACGTACAAAAGCATTTTGAAGAGAAATAAACATCAGTACCTAACTTGAAATTAGGGGGTAAAATTAGGCCAAATACTTGATTATATCTTGCTAACTCAGATTTCTAGTAGCGTTTTTACGTAAATTTTGCCTTCAGTAGATTAAAGTATAAGGAATTCATTTGACCGATTTTTCTTCCTTTTTCCAACTATTTTATTTTTTATATTTGGAAAAATATTCGGCACGCATAATAAACCCTTGCCTTATCTATGGAACCAATTTTTGCGACGGAACGCACTCTGAAACTGTTGCCCCAAATCAAAGCCTTTATCGAAAACGAGCTTTATCCCTTAGAAACACCTCATTTTTTGACCCATAATTTTTCGGAGGTAGAGCCTATCCTCCAGCAAAAACGGCAATTGGTCAAAAAAGCAGGTCTATGGGGGCTTCATTTACCCAAAGAAGACGGCGGCCTTGAACTCACTCTCTGCGAATTTGGACAAATCAGCGAAGTGTTAGCAAGTTCTCCTTTCGGGCATTTTGTGTTTAACACCCAAGCGCCTGACATCGGCAATACCGAATTGATGCATAAGTACGCTCACCAGCACCTAAAAGAACGTTATCTCAAACCTCTCATGGAAGGCGAAATAAGGAGTTGTTTTAGCATGACCGAGCCCGAATTCGCAGGTTCGAATCCTACTCGTATGGGGACTACGGCTCTCAAAGAAGGGAGTGATTATGTCATCAATGGTCATAAATGGTTTACGAGTTCGGCAGACGGGGCGGCTTTTGCCGTAGTGATGGCCGTCACCAATCCTGACGCCGCTCCTCACAAACGGGCTAGTCAGATTTTGGTTCCTATGGATACCCCTGGCGTAACCCTCGTCAGAAACATTCCAATCATGGGTCATGCGGGAGATAGCTGGGCAAGTCATGCCGAAATGCTTTATGAAAACGTAAGAGTACCTCTAAACAATCTTATCGGAACCGAAGGAAGTGGTTTTTTACTGGCACAAGAGCGATTAGGACCTGGTCGGATTCACCACTGCATGCGTTTTATTGGAATAGCGGAGCGAAGTTTCGATTTGATGTGCCGCTATGCCGCCAAACGCGAACTCGAAGAAGGCAAAATGCTAGGCGATACCCAGTTTATACAAGGGTTTATTGCCGAAAGTCGTGCCGAAATCGATGCCGCGCGGCTACTTGTTTTGCGTACAGCCCACAATATCGATTTGTCGGGGGCAGCGTCGGTACGGGATGAAATCTCAATGATTAAGTTTTTTACGGCCAATATGATGCTCCGAGTTATTGACCGCGCTATCCAAACCCACGGAGGTTTGGGAATGACAAGCGATATTTTGCTTTCGTATTGGTACACCCACGAGCGCGCTGCTCGTATCTACGACGGAGCCGACGAAGTCCATAAATCAGCCCTTGCTAGAAGTATCCTCAAAAATTACGGTTTAGACGTTCGTCGTAAAGCATAAAAAGCCCAAGCGTTTTGGAAACGCTTGGGCTTTTTAAAAGATTATCTCAGTTATTTGATTCTAAAAGTAGCATTCATCCGGTAGCTGTACTTGATTTTTTGATATTCAAGGGCATCACCACCTTCAGGAGCAGCGTCAGCAGCCATTAAGCGTACGTTGTATTGGGCTTGTTTGTACATCGGATATACACTGCCTTCTTCTACTTCATGAATTTCAAGAACTTCGCCCAATTTTTCACCAATTGATTCTAACAAATAGCCCGCTTTTTCTTTGGCAGCTTTGAGTGCATTGATTTTCACTTGTTTGCGAAACTCCTCTTTCTTTGAATGCTCAACACGGCTCATGTTTACATACTCTACTCCACGGTCATCTACTTTGGCCATCAAGTCGTTGATGTTATTAGCATTTGAGAGCTTGAGTTGGAATTGTTTTGCTGCCAAAAAATGTTGGGGTTTCTTTTTACCCGTCCATTCGCGATAGCCCGTCACTCCACTCACCGATAGGTTTTCTTTGGGAAGACCCGCACTTTTGACGGCATCTATAAGCTGCTTCTCAAGCACTTCTAGTGCCACTTTATCTTTCTGATTTTTTTCGTCTTTAAAATACTCTTTCAGCGAAATCGTGAAATAAAGCTCGTCAGGTACGATTTCGAGTTCGGCGGTGCCAGTTACTTCAATTTTTTTGATAGGTTCTTTGTCCACGGCTGTAGTAGTTTGAGCAAAAATAGAAGTGCTATAGGCAATCAATAAAGCACTTAATACGAATCGTTTCATGGTAATTATAAAATTTGTTTGTGCGCTTTCAACGAAAAAATCAGTGCAAATCTTGCCTTTCTTTTGTTAATGATTCCTAACGCTTCAAAATAATCTTCGCCGTTTTTTGGGTTTCACCGGCCATCAGACGCGCATAATAAACGCCATCACTTAAAAACTGTCCATTGAACTTTACAGAATAAGTACCTGCTTGTTGGGGTTGGTTAACAACCAACGCCCCCACACGTGTGCCTCGGGTATCATACACATAAAGAGAGACTTCTGCGGCGGCGGGTAAGCGATAACGAATACCTATTTGTTGATTAAAGGGATTTGGAAATATTTGCAAAAACTCATCTTGAGTTTCATTTTCTTGAGAAGCCGCCGCAACAGTTTCTTTTTCATCAGTAGCTGCAAGTTCTTCGGGCTCTTCTGTTGCCTCTTCTTCTTCATCCATAACTGCGGCAGCTACCGACTCCATAGGTGCTTCTGTTTCGGTAGGTACTTGCAATTGAGTAGCTATAGGCAAAATTGGTTTTTGTGGTTCTTCCTCTATTTCTACTTCCCGCTGCCCTGTCATAATACTCACTACCTCTGTGGGAGGGCTTTCGTTGTGAAGACGATTAAACGCACTTACCGTATAATTATACTTAGTGCGAGGTTTGACATTTTTATCAACAAAACTAAAAGATGTTTTTCCTTCTTCTCTCACCACTATAGTCCGAATGGCCTGTGCTGTTCGGAGGTCAATAGAAGCGTGATTAGCACTGCGATAAATCACAAAATAGCGCGCTTTGTCGCGTTCGGAGTTGGTTTTATAAGGATAAGACCACTGCAATGTCACAGTATTATTGTCATTGAGAGAGGTAGTTACTTCTTCTGGTTTGGGGGGAGGAGTCGTATTTTTCCAAGGCATAGTTGGCACAAGGGCAGGTGCTTGGTACACATCTTCACACAAGGCATCACAAAAACGATTAGGGTTGTTGCGAAGGATTTTGGCACTAAACAAAATACTACCATGCACATTTTGAAATGTCCGATTGTATTTGATTTGGTTAGGGACTTCTTGGGGGCGGCGCCAATTGGCGTCACTATTGACTTTATACACCCCATGACCGATGTACAGGTGTTGGTCAGAAACGTTGTCGTTCCACCAAGGTACGATGTGAGTATAGTTAGCGGAGTTGTTGCCCATACTCCAGTATACCTGAGGTGCAATATAATCTACCCACCCTTCCTGAATCCACTTACGAGAATCGGAGAAATTGCCCGAATATGCTTCAAAACCGCGAGAATTAGAACCTTCAGAAGAACTACTACGATTGCGCCAAATTCCAAAGGGCGATACGCCGAATTTGACCCAAGGCTTGACCTGCTGAATACTATCTGCTACGGTTTTGATAAGCAGGTTGATATTGTCACGACGCCAATCGGCCTTATCTGTAAAACCACGATTGTATTCTTCAAAAGTAGCATCATCTTTGAGTTTGAGACCCGCTTGAGGATATGGGTAAAAATAATCGTCGAAGTGAATCCCGTCAATATCATAACGACGCACTACATCCATCACTACCTTGGTCACAAACGATCGCACTTCGGGTCTTCCTGGATCAAGAAGACGTAGAGGCCCATACGCCAGTAACACATCAGGGCGGGTTTTTGCGACGTGATTAGGCGCAATCGACGCCCTCCTAATGTCCGTAACCGCACGGTAGGGATTCATCCAAGCATGGATTTCGATATTACGCTTACGACATTCCTGAATGGCAAAAGCAAGTGGGTCATAGCCTGGGGAGCGCCCTTGCTGCCCCGTGAGCCACTCCGACCACGGTTCTAGTTTACTATCATAAACAGCGTCGCAAGCATTACGAATCTGAAAAAAAACAGCATTGAGTCCACGTCGCTGAATCATATCTAGCAAGTCTCGTAATTCTTGCTGTTGTTGAGCAGCTGGGAGTCCTTTGGCCGAAGGCCAATCTACATTGCCGACATTGGCAATCCACACACCTCTAAATTCCCTTTTAGGCTGCGCCCATAAAGAGAAACTTACCAAAAACAGAAGTAAAATCTTTTTCAACGGCATCGGTTCAACGTTCATACTGCACCTTTCCTCAGATTTTCTAAGAAACGAGTAACCCTTATTCTTTAGCAAAAATCGTACAAAAGTAACGTCCATCTTCTAAAATATAATACGTAGTTGATAACAAACCTCTATGAATAACCTTTTGAGAGGGCACTTCTATGCAAAGGATATTCGTAACAATCCCCAAAACATCATCAAATACGTAAGAAAACAACGGAAATGATATAATACTTTTGGCCGATAGTGTTATTTTTGGATTAGGTTACTACTTTTCTACTCACAATACTTTATGGCTCAAAAAAGCAAAACCACTGAACTCAAAAAGTACCTTGCCGAAATGAATGAGGAGGCACTTCGCGCAGAAATCTTGAAATTGTACCAAAAGCTGCCGCAAGTGAAGGATTACTATAACCAAGATTTGATGAGCGAATCAGAACGGCAAGCGATGCTAGACACTTACAAAAAGAAAATCTATCGTCAGTTTTGGACGCCTTCTGGCAACCCCAAAGACCCAAGCAACGCCGAAATCAAGACATTGGTGTCCGAATTTGAGAAAGTAGCCGCTTTTCCTTATGATATTATTGATTTGTTGCTGTATCGCGTAGAACTCACAACTGAGCACGCCAATGAATTTGGTGGAGCAGCCGATGCCAACTATAATGCTTCTACGACGATGTTTAAGAAAGCAATGAAACTCATTCAGGCAAACGGCTATTTGTCGTATTTCCAGCAGCGAATAGAAGCTCTTTTCCAGTTCGACAATCTTGATTACTGGTACATTATGGACTTGGAGAGTGTGTATGAGGAGTTGAAGGGGGAATAATTTTAATTAATCTATTGGGGTTTTTGTATTTCTTTCTTAAAATCAGCCCAAGTGCGTTTTGGTATCTTTCCCTCTTTCATTAGTTTTACCTGCTTTAGGCTTTCCTCAATCTCTTGCATAAGCGTGGGGGATTGGCCTTGACTGTCTTCGTTGATAATCAGCGCTTTGAGTTCTTCACGGACACGTTTGGGGAGAACTTTGTATTGTTCGTAAATAATTTGTGCAGTGCTCATGGTTTGTCTGTTTTATCTAAACAAAGATAATGGGAAATCTTTTAAATTTCTTCTGGATAGGTTACTCTTCCCAGCCTTTGGGAGCCAAATCAAAATAGGTAGGATAGCCGACGTGCTAATCGGCATTTCTTCCAACAAGTCCGCCGCTTTGGGGTCTTTGGTAATGTAGTAGCGCGTACCGCCTTTGGGAGTTGCTACCGCTCTGATATAGGCCGTAGAGCCTTGGCGGTTCGTGTGGGAGAGGTAGTGGGGCATGGCTAAATGGCTATTTCCAGAGTAAAGAAAGGGCAGAGAGCGAGTAATTAGGTTAGGAGTGGATTAGTAAGAGGAGCACCTATTTTAGTTGTGGAAGAATTACTAACAAGGCCTTTTATTGTCTCAAGCATTTGAGAGGCTATTTCTGACCACTTCGTATCATTATATATGCAAGCATGTGAATTTAAATTTAGAATTGTTGGGCTATTTAGTTTTACACTTCCATTTGCGTCAAAATAATTATTGAAAGAGTTTCCAGAAGTAATAAACTGACTGTTTGTTATAATTACCCTATCATGAAAATTTGACCTCGAATTTAATTTTATTACAGAAGCATTTTTTAAGGAGTCAAATTTTGAGTTTTTCAATAATTTTTCAATTTCATTACAAGTATGGATTTTTGGTATACTTTTTTTATCTTTATAGGAATCTTCAAAGTAAATAAATGTTATATCAACAGGATTGAATGGTAAGAGATTTTCAACCATAGAAATAGCTGATTTTGTTTGCCATGGATTTGCAAATAAATAATTATCAACAATCACTAATGAATGAAAAGGCAGTAACTTCTTTTTTAAGTATCTCCAACTATTAAGTCTATTGCTAAAATTTGGGTTATTTGTTACAGGAATTGCTTCATAACCAGTAATTTGTTTTAATGTTTGTGTATTTTTAAGCTGATAGCTTGGTAACCCTTTTTGATTGAGTTGAGTTTTTAAAGTGTTGTTGAGAGATGTTATAAAAAAGAAAGGAAAAGGTTTGGTATTTAATGGTAATTCTTCTTTTTCCCAGTTCTTAAATTTGATAGAGTCATCACCTTGAAGATATCTATCTATCAAATTCCTAACCAACCCATCTGTTTGTATTAAATCAATATAATCCTCTTTTTTCCCACTCAATGCCACATCGGTATGCCTATCTAAAAAACGATAAAGAGCTATACTCGCAAGGAACTCATCTGCAAAGAAGTCACGCGGAAAGGTTTCGATAAATTCTTTCAAAAAACCTTCAGACAAAAAAGAAGTAATATTAGCCATTAGTTTAAATATTCACCAGTTAGTAAACTTGCCATTAAGCGTCCTGCCTCATCTAAAAATCCTTTGCCAAACCCATCCGTTAAGCGACCATCTTTTTTAATTTCAATCTTTTTAACTAAGAATTCGTCGGAAGTATCATTTGGGTCTTTAAAATAATAAACTACAATATCTTCAGGTCTTACCTCACCCTTCAAAACCAAATACTGAAACTTACGAATCATGTATTCGCTGTGTGTTTCAATTAAAAATTGTGTATTGGTTTGCTTTGAAACGGATGAAAATAAATCAGCAAGCTTGCTTTGTAGATTAGGGTGTAGGTTTATTTCAGGTTCTTCTAACATTATTATTGAATCATTTTCAAAAATTTCCCCATTATAGCTTACTTGATTTTTATGAGTGTGAATCATCAGTTTAAAAAATAAAGATATAAGCTGTGTGTAACCATAACCAAAATTAGTAAGAGCAAAATCGTCGATATTAGGAAAATAACTACCTTGCTCCTGATTGAATAATGAACCAACTTTTCCCTGTATACCGAAGTATTTAGTAAACCCATCAAAAACATTTTTAACTTCTGTGTTTTGCGACGCTTTGTGGAAATCTATAAGCAGTTGTTTGAATTTTGAGTTGTCACTTTCGGTATATATTCTTTTTTGTTCATTTTGACTGCTTGACCAATAATCTATTCGTTTAAAGTAGTTTTCAATGGCTTTACAGGAATAACTATTGTCAATATTTTCATTAATACCCATAGTATGTAATACTCTATCAGCAAGTTTTTTAATGTCTCCTTCAAAGTGATTTTTTGAAAACCAGTATTGAAATGATACTCCAGCAAAGCTATGCACTTCATTTTTAAAGCCGTCGGGAATATTTTCAATTTTATCTCCATCCGACACAAGCTCATTATAAAATTCAACATTAAAAAATATAGAATCTGGATTAATTCTCAGAAGACTCTTTTTGGTAGAGATATTCGAGTCAAATATCTCTATTTTATGGCTTATATTTGCTTCATCTTTTTTCGAGTCAATTTTAAGTGTAAGCTTATAAATTAAAGTTTTTTTATTAATCTCATATGGAATCTCAAAACATATTTCATTGTTACTACTACCTCGAAATTTAGTACCTTTAGGGCTATTTAATCCATGTATATTTCCGTTAAATTCAAGATTTTTGGAATCAAACCTTTCGTGGTATGAAGGTCTAATAGTTGCTTCTGCAAAAATAAACCCATTTTCATTCTTATCTGTTACAATCCTATTGTCACTGTATCCATTGTAAGTGGAATCAAACTTTGGTGGGAGTAAATCCTTATCAAAGTTATCTTTTAATAATAAAAATGCTTTTAGTAAGGAACTCTTACCACTATTATTTGGCCCTGTCAGCACGGTAATAGGTGCAAAGTCAAACCATGTATAATCTTTAAATACGCGGAAGTTTTCTAATCCAAATCCTTTGAGGTAGGTTTCCATGATTTCTATATAAAGAATTCAAAATTGACGTGTTTATAAAAAATGCTATTTTGAGCTGCTTGGCACTCATTTATGTCAAAAAGGTCGGCAGCGAAACCTTCTTTTAAAATAGCCTCAAGGGCCGTTTTGAATGTTGGTAAGTCATTACTAACCACATCGAAAACCATTTCATAGTCTATTCCAGTGTAATCATGCGCTATTCGGTTGCGAAGACCACGAACTTGCCTCCAAGGAATAGACGAATACTTTGTTTTTATTTCATCTGATATTTTACCGACATACTCGCCAATGTTAGAGAGCAAAAGTAAACTGGCATTAAATCTCACTTGGTCGTCTGCCATGAAGAAATCTTGGGCATTGTGAAAATCTTTAGAATATACCGAAATTTTTCCTATTGATTCCAATATGACGAGTAGTGGTAATAAATCTCTATTTCTATTTTCGGACATACTTCAACTCTTTTTGGGCACGATAAAGAATGATAGGGTCAGCGTATTTGCTTGGAACAAGGTCTATTTTTAGTCCTAAAATCTTGGTTAGCCGCCTTTTGAGCTTTTGCCGCATGTTAAAATCTAAATCTTGTTCTAACAAAAAGTCAATGTCATGGTAATCTTCACCACGTGCAAATGACCCAAAAACGCCCAGTTCGGTTATACCAAAAACTTCGAATACCTTTTGTTGTCGTAATATACTTTCGAGCTCTTGTAATGTCATAGGTATAGCATCCTTATTTTTACTCAAATATACATCTTTTCACTACGCCGCGTAGCGATGCGCCCCGTTGGTGAAAAGCGCGCGTCTTGCCCGCGTGATACCCGTGTAAAGAAAGCGTAAGTCCAACTCTATCATCTTCGTGTTCATAATCACCGTATCCCACTCGCTGCCTTGCGCTTTGTGTACGGTGAGGGCGTGGCCGTAGTTGAGCTGCAACGCACTTAGATAACGGCTCTCTCGGATGTCTTTACTTTCCCGAAACGCCTTGTTTTCACGCATTTCGGAAGCGTAAAGGGCTCTGCGCTGTTCCTTGGTCAGTTTGCTAACCAAGGAATTTGCCAAGACCAACGACAGAATGCTGAACTCTTTGTTGTGTTCGTCTTTGAAGGCGATTTCAGCCTCGACAAATTCCAAATCGGCTACTCGATGACGTTTGGTGTCAACGGCTTTTACTACACCTACCTCACCATTAGCTACGTAATGTTGACCCATGTGCGTTTGGGTAAGAACGACGGTATCGTTCGTTGCCAAACACCCCATTAACCCTAATTCCTGACGAATGAGCGCGTTACATCTGTCGCGGTAGCTGTTGCTAAGTGACAAAATCGCTACGCGCTCGTGCAGACCTTGCTCAAAACGCTCCAAATAAAGGCGTACAGCCTCTTGATCGCCTCGGTAAAGTTGACCGATGTAGTTTGGCATCATCAACCGTCGTGTTTCCATGCTTTGGCGGAGTTGGTGAGCGACCTGCAAAATAGGAGAGCCATTGGCTTGACGTTTTACCTCTGACAATTCTACCGAGCTTCCGCGCAACCCGTAGCGTTGTTGTAGGTGTGAGGCAAGGAGCGCAGGTGCCTCTTCGTGAGCGCCGTAACCCACAGGAGGTAATTGGTAGGCGTCGCCCACAAAAATGATTTTGTTTTGCGCGTGCCCTTGTTGTACAAAGTCCACAAAATCAGCCAACAATGGATTGGCAGCCACAAAATCTCCCGAAACATCAAGTCGGTCGCTGACCATGGAGCTTTCGTCGGCAATAAATACCTGTAACGTAGTACAGTCATTTGTGCGACGAACTAGACGGACGACGGCCTGTTCTACGTCCGTTTGAGGGGTGTAAAAACAGCTGTGCATGGTGCGAGCAGGAAGCCCCATTTTACGACCCAGGTTTTTGGCAGCACGTCCTGTCGGTCCAAGAGGCACAGGAACAATACTTTTACTGGCCAAGTACTGCGTAACGGCGCTCATAATACTCGTCTTGCCTGTTCCCGCTGCTCCTCTGACAATCAAAAAATGGTCGTCGCTGTTGATAAACGACTCAATGCTACGGAGTGCGTTGGCTTGTTCGGTAGTAGGAGCAAAAGGGAGGAAAGAGAGTAAAGTAGTCATAGCAGTGGGGGCTTTTGGTTAGAAGCCGCTGCAAAAGTCGTATCTTTGACGGCAGAGTAAGTTCCGTTATCAAAAAATATGGACAAAAAACGCTTAGAACGGCTGTTTGCTATTCATCAAAAACTACGAACCATGCAGGGCTATACCGCCCAAATGCTGATTGAAGCAATTGCCGAAAAAGTAGAACAACATATTTCAGACCGAACGCTACGCGATGACATCGAAGATTTACGAAATATGGGAGCCGAAATCCCCAAACGGGCCAAAAGTTATCGTTATGTAGTCCCTTTTTCGTTTTTGGAGAAATTGGACGACAGTTACTATGGCTCACTCAATGAAGCGGTGGCACTGCTGCGGCAGGTATCTAAGACCAAAGAGTTTTTAGGATTGGAGGATATTTTATTGCGTTTGGAACAACGGCTATCGCTTACCGAAGCAGAAAAAAACACGGCGATTGCTTTTGAAGAAGTGGAGTTAAAAGGAAAAGCGCATCTGCCAAAACTGTATCAAGCTATTCAGAAACAGCGATTTATCCGCGTTGATTATGAGCCTTTTGGGAAAATAGTTTACCAAAGACATATCTTTCCCCTGTTGCTCAAAGAATATAACAATCGTTGGTTTTTAATTGGGTGGGAAAATGAGAAAAACGACATCCAAAACTTGCCGCTCGACCGCATGGCGCAGTTCCACGAAACACATGAGGGCTTTAGCTATGATAAGCCTTTCAATTGGCGTGAGCGATTCAACAACATGATTGGAACAACGCTGGAAGGGACGTTGGAAATAGTTCATCTGCGATTCAGTGAAAGCCGTTTTCCGTATGTAATGACCAAAAAACTGCATCATAGTCAGCAACTTGTGGGCGAACGAACGATTTCCATTCGGGTTTATACCAACCGCGAGTTGAAAGCCAAAATCCTTGAATATGGTGCCGATGTGGAGGTACTTTCTCCTGATTCGTTACGGAAAGAAATAGCCGAGACCCTTCGCAGAGCCTCGGCTTGGTATGAAGTAAAAGAGGAATAGTAATTAAAACGAAATAGTATTTACGGTAGCTGAGCTTGACGTCGTTGTGGTGGACTTAAGCGTAGCGCCCGAAGTAGAGTAAGTTCCTCCCGTGTACAATCCCCACCCTGAAGAACCACCTACAAAACTTCCACCCGTGTAACTTCCTCCGAAATAGATTTTATACTGGGTATTTTTGGCTAGACTTGGGTTTGAGAAATGAAAATAATAATTAGCATTTTTGGGCTTAAAAGTTACCATTTCTTTGCCCGAAGCATCTTCAATGTGCAATACCGAACTTGCCGCCACTTGCGCACTTGCGGTGATATACATACTTACTTGGGTAGAGCTTGTACTCATGGCTTTAGTCATTCGAGCATTCGAACCACCCGAAATCAAGATTCCACCGTTGACAAGGAAGTTTCCATTTACATCTATTCCCTCTTCGGGTTGGCTGGTTGGGCCACCTACGATTATGGTTCCGCCCGTAATGGTAATATTTCCATTGCTATCGATTCCGTCACTTCCTACGACAATCAAGATTCCACCTTTTACGTAGATGTTACTGCCGTCGTTTGATTCTGTACCGCCCGACACAGTTCCCATACTCGCATTGACTCCATCATTGGAAGAGGTAACATTAGTTATTCCTCCCGCAAAAGTAATCGTCGGTGCTTCTATCCCTTCGGTCGATTTTGTGATGGTGACGGTACTGCCTTCATTTACTGTAATTGACGTTTCTGACTTGATACCATCATCAGTAGCAGCGATGGTTAGCTCTCCATTGGTGATTGAGAAAGCACCATCACTTTTAAACCCTTTGGCTTCACTGGTATTTGCTGTATTGTAGGTGTATTTTGTGCCTGTAGCAGAAATATTTGTTGTGCCACCACTGATAGTAGCCGTGCCATCTACCGAAATCCCCTTAGCTCCCGAACCTGTGCTAGTAACCGTCAGCGTGCCGCCTTTGATCGCTAAGTTTTTGTCACAATTAATCCCTGCCGGTGCTGCAATATCCGAATCGGAAGTATCATAAAAAGCGGCACCAGAAGTTGTGATTTTTAATGTACCAGCAGTCAAAGTAAAATCGCCACCGGTTTTTATACCTTTAGCGCCTTTACCCGACACATTCAGCGTTATCACATCTGATGTGCCGATAGTAGTGTAGCTTTCACTTTTTATGGCGTTTCCTTTGTCTCCTGTGGTGGTGACAGTTATTTTCCCACCTTTGACCACAACATAAGGCGTAATTGTAGCATCTGTACCCTCATAAGAAGCCGTAATTCCGTCATTTACACTGTTGACAGTGATGCTTCCACCATTTATTGCTACAAAACCTTCTTCGGCTTCAATACCATTGCTACCCGCCGCAGATACCGTAATGCTTCCATTGTCCATTGCAAAATAATCATTGGCATGAATACCATCGCTTACGGCTGATTTTATGATGATAGTAGCCTCACTTACATAAATATAATCATCTGATACGATACCATGTTTGTAGTTGGCGGTGACGTTCAATGTTCCGGTCCCCATAAAACTCAATTGACCTTCACTGAAAAGCGTTCCTTTTTGGTCTTCTGTACTTGTGGTATAAGTGGCTCCGTCTATTAAGGTATTGGTGCCAACAACATTGATAGTGGCTTTTTTGCTTGATTGAATATTTATTGCTGGGCCAGAGCTATTGGTAATACTAACACCTTTTAGTGTGATATTGAACTTGTAGTCGCTATAAATCTTGAAACTTCCTTTGCTGGCCGTACCTGATAAAAGATACACAATTTCTTTAGAAGTATTGGTGGATTTTACGGTTACATCTGCACCACTTGTGGTGACAGTAACACCGTCATTTTGAAAAGCATTGCTAAAAGAAGCACTGGTACCGGAGTAAGTAATAACGACCGTGTCTTTGGCGGTAGAGGTTGCTCCTGACGCGCTTACGGCTATCGAAATAGTGCAAGTTTGTCCTCCAAAACTCAAGTTAAAAACAGCAGTACCTGCCGACGTAGGTGTACCTGCAATGGTATAGACTAGCTTTCCAGAACCACTTGTAAGAGTGCCTGCTGCTAAAGTAGCTGTCAAACCTTCCACACCCGTAGATGAAGCGGTGGAAGCATCATAAGTGCCACCGTTGCTACCTGTATATTCTAATGTTGCGGTACCCGAATAAGCAGTACCATTTATGGCTGTGGCAGGTGTCACAGTGCCAGTAAGCGAAGAAACACTGGCTTTAGAAGCTACTACAGGCAAAGACAATGTACAGGATTGTCCACCCAATTCAATTGAAAATGTAGCAGTACCAGCGGCAGAAGGCGTTCCTGTAATCACAAAACTAGCTGAGCCATTCCCATTTTCTAATGTCCCTGCCGATAGTTTTGCAGTCAACCCCGTAACACCAGATGAGGCCACAGCCGTACCTTCGGGATATGTTACACCATTTCCACCGGTATACGGTACAGTAGCAGTAGCTGTGTACGATGTTCCACTTGTAGCACTTGCAGAAAAGATTACAGAGGCACAATCAAGCCCTGTGACAGTAGCGGATTTCTCGGCTGTTATGTCAGGGTCTTTACAAGATTGAAACATCAAGACAAAAGTTATCACAGCACCCACAAGGGCGCTTTTTTTTCTATTCATCATATTGGTTCTAATAAAGATATATTGAAGAGGGATACAACAATTTTTAAATGGATGCAAGGCCTTGCTAAGAAAGAAGATTTCTATTTTACTTTTGATAAATTAGGATTTCTTTCTGTTCACATATCTCATTATACGCTTGTCTATTTGACTGCGTTGCAGAAGCGTTTTTGCTGAGGCATCAGTTTATCAAAAAAATTGAAGCCAAAGCCTAAAATTCTGTAATAAAACACTAAGGCGAAGCACTGTAAAGTACCTCGCCTTGCCTTACTATACAACCTAAAGTTTTTTAATTCTCGTCAGGTGAAATATAACGAGTAGGTCGCCAAGTGTTGTTACGGGGATTGATATCGGGGAGTTGAGAATCGGGGTCAATCGTTACCGACTTCAAAAGCCCTTTGGTAGGAGCCTTAAATGTCCAAGTGCTGCCACGCTGCCATATTTCTACGGGCATCGAAACGCGCGTTTTTTTACCACCTGCTTCTTCCAATTCAATTACCGCAGGCATGGCCCACTGTTCGAGGTTTTCAAGGGTGATGATGGAGCCTTTTGCAGGGCTTTGTTCTACATATTGCACTTCTTTTATGCCTTGATCAAGTTTATAGTTTTCATAAAACCAACCTTTCCAAAACCATCCTAAATCTTCGCCTGCTGCATCTTCCATGGTACGGAAGAAATCAAAGGGAGTAGGATGCTTAAAAGCCCAACGCTTTACGTATTGTTTGAACGCATAATCAAAGCGGTCACGTCCTAGTACCGTTTCGCGGAGCATTTTAAGACCTATTGCAGGCTTATAATAAGCATCCCAACCGATATTTGGGATTTTGATAACATCTGGAATGGTCAAAATAGGATCTGCGCCTTCTCTAAAAAGGGTAGGAGCCAGGTTTTGCATATCATCGAGGCGGTCGCGATTGTATTCGCCATCGTTGAAAGCCTCCGCCGAAAGCATGTTGATAAAAGTGTTAAATCCTTCATCCATCCACGCAAATTTACGTTCGTTATTGCCCACAATCATTGGAAACCAAGTATGTCCAAACTCATGGTCAGTTACGCCCCAAAGCGCATCTTTTTTGTCGTTGTGAGCACAAAATACAATCCCGGGATATTCCATTCCTCCCACGATTCCGGCCACATTGGTAGCAACAGGGTAGGGGTATTCCATCAAATATTTTGAATAAAACTCCAAGCAACCTTTTACATATTCGGTAGAGCGTCCCCAGCTATCGTTACCGCTATTTTCGGCGGTATAAAGTGATTGTGCCAGAGCTGGTTTACCACTTGGAAGATTCATTTTGGCGGCATCCCACACAAACGCCCGAGAAGTGGCCCATGCCACATCACGGGCATTTTGACAGCGAAACTTCCAAGTAATCATGCCCGAATCTTTGGGGCGAGATTTCTTATCTTTGATTTCTTTTTCGCCTCTAATCATCACGGTCTTATCACTTTTTCGGGCATCTTCCATGCGTTTGAGCTGCTCTGAAGTCATTACATCAGAAGGATTGAGCAATTCGCCTGAGCCTCCTACGATATGATCCCAAGGTACCGTAACACTATATTCATAATCACCATAATCGAGGTAAAACTCTCCCGCTCCCACGTAAGGAAGTACATTCCAGCCTTCAATATCATCAAATACGCACATACGCGGATACCACTGTGCTATTTCATAAATGATACCATTTTTGGTCTCTAGCTTACCCATACGGTCGGAAGCATAAGTAGGTATTTTGAAAGCGTAAGTGATTTTTATTTTTAAGATATCACCCGCTGGTTTTACAACTTCGGCCAAACGGATTTGCATACGAGTATCTTCAATGATGAATTCGGCGGGGGCAAATTTCCCTTTTCCTTGCTGAATACTTACCGAACTAATACTATATCCCCCTTCAAAGCCCATGTTTCCATACCGACCTCCATTGAGTGGAGTAGTTTTTCCGCTACGGGAATTGTCGTTGAAAGCATTTTGATCCAACTGAAGCCATACAAAAGGGAGCGCTTCGGGGCTATTGTTAGTATAAGTGATTTCGACTTCTCCAGATAAGCTGTTAGCTGCTTCGTCGAGAGTAGCCGCTATTTTATAATCTGCACGATTTTGCCAATATTTAGGACCAGGTGTTCCACTCCCAGAGCGAAACTCATTGGCAGGCTGATAATTGAATAAGGGATTAAATAATACATGAGGTTCATATTTGCTACTAGGGTTTTGGGCGGGTGCCGATAAAACCCAACCCAAAAAAAATAAAAAAAATAGTTGGCGAAACATTAGAAATGAATTTACGGTGTGCACTTAAGTATATGTGATTTTGTAATCTATTTGTTTAAAATCGTCGTGATTGATTTAATTACTCCAAATTTGCTGAAAAACGAAGGTAAGACAGATTTGTTGTATAAAGTAAAAACACAAACATAATCAACAAAATTGAGCTTACTTTCACCCAATTTGGAGGAAAACTGAATCTGTAAGTTCAATATTTGGTTGTATAATCAAAATAAAAGCGTTTGTTATGACTTTAAATAAAATTCCGGTCAATCTGATTACTGGTTTTTTGGGAGTAGGCAAAACTACTACCCTCCAAAATATCCTCAAACGTAAACCTGCTGATGAGCGCTGGGCGGTCATTATCAATGAATTTGGGGCAGTCTCTATCGACCATACTCCTTTTGCGGGAGCCGATGAAAATGGTCTTGTTGTTAAGGAAGTAGCCGGCGGGTGTATCTGTTGTAGTGCCAATCTTCCGATGCAAATGACACTCACCCTCGTATTGCGTCAAGTAAAGCCACACCGCATCTTAATTGAGCCTACTGGCATGGGGCATCCAGAAGCTATTTTGGATATGCTACGGGGGAAGTTTCTTAAAGATGTATTAGATATTCGTGCTACGGTCTGTTTGGTAGACCCACGTCAGTGGGAAAATGAAGATTATCGCGAACACGAAACGTTTATCGACCAAATCACTCTGGCGGATGTATTGATTGCCAACAAAATTGACTTGGCAGGAGAGACTCTAACTAAAGATTTTCTGGAATGGGCGAAAGCACTTTTCCCTCCTAAAATTTTGATTGGTGCTGTCGAACATGGCGATATTGACCCTAATTGGCTTAACGTAGAACCTTTTCCTCAGCGAAAAGCATTACATCCCCATGCTCACGAGCACGAGCATCATCATCACCATCATCATATAGACGAACTTCCCATTCCTGAGATAGGTAAGCCTCTTATGCGCGAAAGTCACGGCTTGGGTAGGTACAGTTGTGGATGGGTGTTTTCGCCTGATGAGGTTTTTGAACTTCCTTCCCTCAAAAAATGGGTATCTTCTCTTCAAAATATTGATAGAATCAAAGGTGCGTTCAGAATCGGCACGGATTGGGTACTTATCAATGCTGTAAGCGGAGAGTTTTCGATTGAATATTTAGCTTACCGGCGCGATAGTCGGGTGGAATGTATTTCGGTCAATCCTCTTCCGTGGAAGACTTTGGAAGATGGCCTCAAAAATTGTTTAATCAAAGAGCCAACTACTCAGGCAGTCTAATTCGTCTTTACCGATAAAGAAATCCCAACATCATGAAACGTAACATTACGATAGCGCTTATTTCTTTATCGGTATGGATATGCACTGCCTGCGATAAATGTAAAGACATTGTTTGCTTTACACCTCCCACCGATTTTGTATTCAAAATAGTAGATAAAAACAACCAAAACATTTCTTCTTCTTTTTCAGAATTCACCTTGAAGTATTCTAAAAACGGTACTGCCAAAGAAGAAAAACTCTCAAAAATCACCACCGCAAGCCAACAAGCAGCCTTTAGAGCCGTGAACTTGGGCTGGGAGAGTACCGATGGCATTTTGGCCGATGTAGTGCTGGATGGGAATGTGAGAGGAAAATTGTTTTGTAAAATGGCGGAAAAAAATGAAGATTGCTGTTCATTTTTTGAGTTAGAAAAATTGACATTCAACGAACAGGCTATTTCGAACTCCAAAGACCAAGAGTACAGTTATTTGCTCGTGGTTCCCTGACCGAAAAGCCTCCTATAAAATGGAAGCAAAAAGGCACTGGTGGACAATCTTCATTTTGACAGCGGTAGTTTATATAATATATGCTCATATCCAGCCTATTTATACCTATGCCTTGCTAGACCCTCGTTTTGACGCGCATCAATACACCAAGATTTATCATTTTTTCAAACATTCACTCCCCAACTATCAAGTTTCTTTTCCTTTCAATACCCGCATTTTAGCACCTTGGTTAGCGTCTCTTTTGCCATTTGCGGAGCCATTCACCAATTTTATTTGGCTCAATGGCTTCTTCGTATTACTAACGGTAGGGCTATTAAGTATTATTTGGCAACGCCTCCACATCCGACCTTTTTGGAGAGTAGCAGGTATTTTTTGGATATTATTTCATTGGAAGGGTATCATAAGAATGTACCTTCCTGACCCAATCAATGCTGACATCGGAGGTTTTTTATGGCTCAGTTTTCTTCTGGGAATTGTATGGCTATCTACTGCGCAAAAACCCTTTTATCGATATTCCCCTTGGGTCATCGCCGCTTCATTTATGTTGGTAGCGATTGTGGGTACCTTGCAAAAAGAATCATTTATGGCAGCATTGGGTATCAATGCGGTTGTTTTTTTTATGAGCAGAAAAAGACTCAACGACCCCTCTACACTTCTATTTACTTTGATTGCTTTGGGAGTATCTATAGGTGTTTATTATTGGGTTAGTGTAATTTTTCCACCAGCTCATTCAGACTGGCGAAACTCTGCTTTCGTCAGTGTATTGCGGGGGATGAATCGCTATTTTCAGGCGCCTGAGTTATTTCTCAAACTTCCTATAAGTTGGCTGTTTGCTTTTGGTGGATTGTGGCTAGCTCTTATTACTCCTTTCAACACTCAAATCAATGCCACTCCATTTTTATTATTTCTACGCCTTGAGTTTTGGCTTTGGATGGTTTTGAGTATCGTGGGTGGGGGAGATACCACACGCATTTTGTTTAATGGCATGCCCTTTATACTGACCTATTTTTTGCTAAGGCTCAATCATCAGCCTTTATGGGTAGCTATATACATTTGTCTGACTTCCTTGCCTTTGATGCGACTCTACACCTTAGAACCTGATTTGGGGCGCTATCCCACTCAAATGACTGATTGGTGTGTCGAATGCTGGGAGTTAAGTAGAAGTTGGGTATATGGAGCGTATGCGATAGTGGTATTAGCGGGTTATCATTATCTTCTGACTCGCAACTTCTCCTTCAGTAGAAACAAATCGAACGATATAAACTCCCATCGCTAATTTGCTTACATCAAAAGCCGCTTCAACTCCTGCTTTTAAGGAAGATTGGTGCGCTACTAATTGGCCCGTCACTGAATATAAATCAATTTGACCATCCGTAGGGATTTGTGCGTACAAAAAAAGAGAGGTGGGATTTGGATAAGCAATAAATGTCAACGGCTCTCCCGGAATTACCACTTTGGTCGAAGTATTTTTCAAAAATTTGATTCCACCCGTATTGCTTCCAATCAGCAGTTCAGGAAGCCCATCACCGTCCAAATCACCCGCCGCTGGAAACAAACCTACTCCTATTTTCAGGAACTCAGATTGGTTTGTAAAAACATTAAATATAAGATTGCTATCGCTTTTCAAAGTTGTGTTTGGCTCCGTAAAGTTTTGATAAACTCTCAACTGCCCCAACAAATCTCCCATAATAAGTTCTGGCTTGCGGTCGCCATTCAAATCTGCCACTACCATGCCTTGAGAACGTTTGTCAAAATCTACGTCTAGTCCACCAAAAGCTTCGGTTTGGCGTTGATATTGCGGTGCTAAGGTTGTCCCTATATTTCTATGATATTCTACATTTCCAGTATTTTTGGCTACCAAAACATCCAATTTCCCGTCTTGATCAATGTCATAATAAAGAAGGTTTTCTCCGTTTGCAAAATTGTTTGGATTTGGTAATTTGCTTAAACGCGTAGTATCTAGCTGCATCGCTCTTCCACGGGGAGCACTGTTTGGTAAAAACCTAATATCCATCCCCTTGAAAGTATTGGCCCAAAAACCCAAATCCAGTGTACCATCTCCATTGAGGTCTGCTATAAAAGGTTTGGTATTGACTAAAAACACATTTTCACTTGCGGCCAAACGACTACTTAAATTCAGATAATCGTCTGTCACAAACTCAAATGCTGCTTGGGCAATATTTCCTACATTTCTATAAAAATAAATACCTCCTCGATAGCCATTAGACATACGTGTTCCTCCATAACCCACCAACAAATCTAAGTCCCCATCGCCATCTATATCTACCAGCACCGGAGCGGCGTTTTCGCCTAAATCAATCATTTCGGATTGTAAAAAATCAGATTGCTGATAAACAAACTTCGGTTGAAGGCTGGTCCCTTCATTGCGATACAACCAATTTGAATGTCGAAGATTGATAAGTACATTACTAGCAGCATCGGTACTACTTGGAGACGCTACCAAATCTAGTAGGCCATCACCGTCAAAATCCTCTACATAAGCTGACGGGAACAGCGGAAAATTGATTGGCTTCTGAGCCGGAAAATTTGCCTCGACACTTCCAAAAAGTGCCGCCATTCCATTTCCTCCCACATTTTTAAGTTTGGCCACATTGTCACATGCAATATGCCCGTGTAAAAAATCTTTTCGTCCATCACCATCTACATCACCCACCCATAAGGTATTACCAGCATGATTCAGCTTGGCATTGGTAGTAGGCGCTAAGATTTCACCTAATGAAAACAGATTTGTCTGTAGCGTTTCTTGTAGGGGCGCATCGGCGGGTTCGAGATTAAAAATATATTCATTGCAAAAAGATGTAGCCGCAAAACGTCCCCAATTCGTGGTTACTTTACGAAATACAAATGGTTGGGTACTTTTTTGATCCTTACTGAGATTTTGGTGAAGCTCAACAGATGCACCAGTAAAATCAAAAGTGAGAATGTCAATATCACCGTCATCGTCTATATCAACAATAGCTGGCAAATCTGTGGATGGTACGTACAAATTGATATTTCCCGAAAAACCTTGGGTAAGAAGTGGGTCGGCAATCAATTGCCACTCAAAACCATTAGAAGTAGCTATATTTTTAAATACTCTGATACCTGCGGTGGTACTTGTAAATAAATCTTTGCGACCGTCTTGGTCATAATCTAACAAAAGCATCCAATGAAGCATACTCGGAAATTTGGCTTCGTATTGGGGTGCATATTTCCATTGGACTTTATCTCCTTCTTTAATGCCCAAAAATGTAGCGACTTGATGATTGCTTCTATCAAATATGACCAAATCTTCTATCCCGTCATTATCAAGGTGCATTTTTGAAAATTGTGCGCTATTTTGGCCACCTGCCCAGGGGTTTATTAGTTCTTTATCACCTACTTTTACTTTGACGGAGGCATCCCAACGAAAAGAAAAAGATTGAGCAGCGCTCTCTCCTCTTGAGCCTATAATGCAGCAATACCATATTCCTACAAAAAGAAGTTTTTTTAAGTCACCTATTTTTGTTAGTATAATCTGCATCATGCTTTGTCAATTTTTTTTAGAATAAACCGTTTTAAACAAAAAACGTTTTTATGATTCAAAAAGTGTTTTTGTATCTCAGCAAATATTGTCTCATTTACAGCCTTTTTCTCTATTCTTTTTCCGTTTTTTCTCAAAAAAAATACCACAACCTTGTCTTGGAAGGAGGAGGTATCAGAGGGATTGCCTACTGTGGAGCCATTCAAGAACTCGAACAACGAGGGCTACTCAAAGACATCAGACGATTGGGAGGAACTTCAGCGGGTGCGATTCAGGCATCTTTGCTAGCGGTAGGCTACTCGGCAGCCGAACTTACGGATTTGGTAGCCACTATGAAAATACAATCATTTAACGATGGTCAATACATTTTTGTGGGCGGAACCCAACGTCTCATCGAACGATTTGGATGGTACCGAGGAGATGCTTTTAAAAAGTGGATTGGCGAAAAAATCGAACGCAAAACAGGAAATGCTAGTTTGACTTTTGGCCAACTTCATAACCTTACCCAACAGGATAGTTGTTTTAAAGATTTATATGTAACCGTGACTAACCTTACGCAACAAAAAGCGATGGTATTGTCTCACGAGCATTTTTCAGATTTGACAATTGCCGATGCCGTAAGAGCCTCTATGTCGATTCCGTTGTATTATTGTGCGGTTTTTATGGATAGCACTGGCAAGTTTTATGAACGCCCTCCTCGCAATATCGCGGCTGATGTACTGGTAGACGGAGGACTCTTGATGAACTATCCGATTGGTCTGTTTGATCAAAATCGTTTTTTGAGTGCTCCCAACCCTTACATTAGTCCCGAATCACCTGTTTTCAATGCCGAAACCATAGGTCTGCGACTAGAAAGTGCGGAACAAATCAAAGCCGACGCTCAAAATTTTGGACTTGCTCCTTATCCCATTCGTAGTTTTAAGACCTATATGGGGGCGTTTTACAATTTAGTTTCAGAAGCCGCTAATCGGTACAACTTTCGCCCTGAAGACCTTCAGCGTACTATCTCCATAGATTTCAAAAATGTGGGAGCTAAAGTCAGAAAACTATCAGAAATAGAAAAAAAGACGCTAATTGATAGCGGAAAAGAATGTGTCGGAGATTTTTGCCAGCCTATTTCTTCTTTACAACACTGATTTTAGCTCTTCTAAATGCTGAATGTCGTAAGTAGGTTTTGTTTCAAAAGCTAATTTTTTAGGATTATAATAAGCTGCATCCATTCCAAATCGCATAGCACCCATTACATCGGCTTCCCAGTTGTCTCCAATCATCAAGCTCTCTTCTTGGCGAGCTTTAGCAGCATTTAAAGCAAACATAAAAATCTGAGCATCTGGCTTTTTAGCCCCCGCTTTTTCGTTGGTTATGACATGCTGAAAATAATGCTGAATCCCTGCACTTTCCATTTTGGATGCCTGAATAGAATCAAAACCATTGGTCACGATGTGCAGTTGATAATTTCTTTCGGCACAATAATCCAACAAAGCTACCGCCCCATCCAACAGGTGTGACTTTTGGGGTAATAATCGTAAATACTCTTCTCCCATATCTTTCCCAAATGCTAGCTGTGGTATTTTGAGTGCTTCAAAAACGAGTCTAAACCGATGCTCTCTGATATAGCCATGCGCAATACGTCCTTGGTCAAAATCAGCCCATAAACTTGTATTGATTTCGATAAAAGTTTTAACAAAATCCCCCAATGAAACTACTCCATGATTCACAAGCTCGAAATCATGATAAATCTCCGTCAAAGACTCAGCTGAATTGCGTTCAAAATCCCAGAGTGTATGATCAAGATCAAAAAATAAGTGTTTGTAGTTTGGCATCGAATAACGAGTTTTGTGCAAATCTACGAACTAGAATGACGTCTCCTCTTATACTTTCCGAAATCTTCATCTATCCTGTTAAGTCGCTATCAGGGATTCGCCTCTCAGAGGCAATTGTAGAAGAACGTGGTCTTCGCCATGATCGCCGATGGTTAATTATTGATGATAATAATCTTTTTGTGACCCAACGCCAACATCCTCACATGGCTCTTATTGATGTATCTTTAGGTTCAGAGGGTTTATTTTTACGGCATCGTACTCGTGATTTGGGTGAGTTGGCTGTACCGTTTCTGCCTCAAACCTCTGATAAAGTGAATGTCACCGTTTGGGATGACCAAATGGAGGCCATAATAGTGAGCGATAGCGCCAATGAGTGGTTAAGTCAAACGCTCGGATTTTCAGTTCGCTTGGTTTATTTGCCAGAGACTTCTCCCCGACTGGCTGACCGACGTTATTCTCCTCTGGATATCAATGTAAGTTTTGCGGATGGATATCCTTTTTTGGTGGTTGGACAATCTTCTTTGGATGACTTAAACGTTCGTTTGCCGCAGCCTATTTCTATCTTAAGATTTAGGCCTAATTTGGTATTTGAAGGTGGACTCGCGTATGATGAAGACCAATGGTATGAGTTTTCGATAGGAGATCTTTCTTTTTATGGTGTAAAACCCTGTGCGCGTTGTGTCCTTACTACAGTAGACCCCGAAAAAGGAGAAATCGCAGGTAAAGAACCGCTTCGTACTTTATCTACCTATCGAAAGCATAACAATAAGATTTTCTTTGGTCAAAATGTAATTACAGCTCAAACCGGGATTATTCGAGTAGGGGATGAGATAATTGTATCAAGCAGGCAACAACGCCAAACAATGTCTGTTTAAAATGGTTTGATATTGCAGGGTTTGTTTTGTTAAACTTTGTTGCGGAGGGGTTAAATTAATTGATTTCTAAATTTTCACGGACGGGTTAAATCGATTCGTCTCTAAATTTTCACAGGCAGATTAACTCAATTTACTTCTAAATTTTTACGGACGGGTCGTCCGTGCCACAGAATGAAAAAAGCGGCAGTTATCGGGGCTGGCATTGCTGGCATTGCTTCAAGTATAAGACTAGCCAATAAAGGCTATGAAGTGCATATTTTTGAAGCAAATTTGTATCCAGGGGGCAAATTATCAAGTTTTGAGTTAAAAAGGTTTCGATTTGATGCGGGACCGTCTCTGTTTACGATGCCCCATTTGGTAGATGAGTTGTTTCGAATTTCAGGAAAAAACCCGCAAGATTATTTTGATTATATTCGCTTAGATGAAGCTTGTCGGTATTTTTGGGATGATGATACCCAGCTTATAGCTTACGCTACTCAGCAAGCATTTGCGAAAGAAATAGAAGAAAAACTAGGGGAACCTGCCCAACATGTTTTAAATCATTTAAAAGACAGTGCCCTGAAATACGAGGTTACTGAAAAGCTATTTCTTCATCGTTCACTCCACAAAATAGGTACTTATTTCAATCGAGATGCCCTGAAAGGCTACCTCAACTTGCATCATTTAGAGGCATTTACAACCATGAATCGTGCCAATGAAAAACGTTTCCAAAATCCTCGCGTAGTGCAGTTGTTTAATCGTTATGCCACCTACAATGGCTCCAATCCTTATCAAACACCTGCTACGATGAATATTATTCCTCATTTAGAATATAACATCGGAGCTTTTTTTCCCAAAAAAGGAATGGTCTCCATTACTGAGAGCTTGGTGCAGCTCGCTAAAGAATTAGGCGTCGAGTTCCACTTCAATACCTTAATATCAAAAATTGAAACCCGTACTGATAGAGTGCAGTCCTTAGTTATTTCAGATGGCTCATCACTTAATTTTGATATAGTGGTAAGCAATATGGACATTGTTAATACTTTCAGAAAACTGTTGCCTCAAGCTCGTCAACCCGAACGCATTCTGGACCAACCTAAATCTAGTTCTGCTTTGATTTTTTATTGGGGTATCAATCACTCCTTCTCACAACTTGGGTTGCACAATATTTTTTTCTCAAACGACTACCCAACTGAGTTTCAACATTTATTTCAACAAAAAACTATTTATTCTGACCCAACAGTCTACGTCAATATCACGTCCAAACACAAACCCGACGATGCTCCCGCAGGAAAAGAAAACTGGTTTGTAATGGTGAATGCGCCCAACAATGAAGGACAAAACTGGGATGATTTAATAAAGCAAACACGTCAAAATATCCAGAAAAAATTGGGAGAAGTGCTCAAAAAAGATTTGTCAACACTTATTGAATGTGAAGAGGTTTTGGACCCTCGCAGTATAGAAACAAAGACTTCTAGTTCGCAAGGGTCATTGTACGGCAACAGTTCCAACAATCGTTTTGCGGCATTTTTACGTCACGCAAATTTTTCAAGCCAATTCAAAAACCTTTACTTTGTAGGGGGAAGTGTGCACCCTGGTGGCGGAATTCCTCTGGCTATCTTGTCGGCCAAAATTGCTACTGACCTAATCCCCAAAGCCTAAAAAGACATTTAGGCTCGATTTTTGCTTGAAAATATTCAGTCTTTTTCTTTTTTTAATTGAAAAAACTTAGATTCCTTATATATCATTTCATTCTATCCACTCTACGGTTATCCTGTAGAGCCATTTTTTTATTGTGGATAGGCAGTCCTTACCTATCTCAGGCCCAACAATTGCCCCAATACGCTCAGTATATTCAAAACAATTTTTTGATTAATCCTGCCCTTGCTGGTATTGAAAACTATGCCGATGCCCGCTTGGGATATCGACAACAATGGGCTGGCCTTGCTGACGCACCTCGCACTTTTTACGTGACAGCTCACTTGCCTATCGGAAATCCTGATTTTGAAATCGAACCTGCTTCCCCTCGTTTTAGCTTTGGTCGTACTCCTGTCGTCACCTTGCCTGATGCCCACGCAGGAGCAGGGCTATCTCTTGTCCGGGACCAAATAGGCCCTTGGTCGAGGTTTTCTTTTAGTGCAAGCGCGGCTTATCACTATCCTATCAACGACGATTGGCAAATTAGCGGAGGCCTTGCCGCTGGAATCACCCAGCATACGCTTGATTTTGATTACATCAAACTAGCCAATACGCAAGACCCATTATTAACCGTGGGCAAAATCAGCACCTTACGACCCGACCTACATATGGGTATCTGGGCGTATTCTCCCGATTTTTTTGCAGGTTTTTCTGTGCAACAGATTTTGGGGACGAAATTAAAATTTCAACGTAGCAACTATGATTGGCAAGGCAAATTAGTCCCTCACTATTTTATCACTGCCGGCTATCGGCTTAGCCTTTTTGACGATTGGGACTTTACACCTTCTGTTTTGTTCAAAAAATCAACCGACGGGCCACTTTCTTGGGACTTAAATTTGAAGTTTAGCTATCTAAATCAATTTTGGTTTGGAGTTTCATATCGCCAAAGAGACGCTTTTTTGGGGTGGGTAGGAGCCCGCCTTGCCCAAAAGTTCACCTTTACCTATACTTACGAATATGGCATTTCGTCCCTTTCTTCAAGTACTCGTGGCTCTCACGAACTGACCTTAGGTGTCACTTTCGGCAATCGAAATCACTATACTTCTCCGAGGAGTTTTTGGTAAAAACGTTTTGTTTTTTTATAATAAAACGAATCTCTCACCAACTAAGGAACTCCAAAAAGTGTTGTAGAAACAGTGGCATCACCCAAACTCTTATTTTCTAATCATTATGAAAGCTGCACTTATTCCTGAAATCAATCGGGCTGTAACTATCCAAGAAGTTGAAAAACCAACACCTGGACAAGGAGAAGTGATTGTTAAAATAAAAGCAGCGTCCCTCAATCACCGCGATGTGTTTGTCCAACAAGGCAAATATCCTGGTATGAAACTCCCCGTAATCATTGGTTCAGATGGCGCGGGTACAGTGGTCGAAATAGGAGAGGGACTCTCAGATACCTGGCTTGGCAAAGACGTCATCATCAACCCATCTCATAATTGGGGAGATGACGACCGTTTTTACAGTAAATCTTTCAAAATCTTAGGAATGCCTGATAATGGCACCTTTGCCGAGTATGTCAAAGTAGAAGCCAAGTATCTGCATATCAAGCCTACACACTTAAGTTTTGAAGCCGCAGCAGCACTTCCGCTTGGGGGGCTTACCGCTTGGCGCGCACTTATGTCAAGGGCTGGCCTCAAAGCAAATGAAAAAGTACTTGTGACTGGCATAGGGGGAGGGGTAGCTTTATTTACCTTGCAATTTGCGACAGCAGCGGGTGCCGAAGTATGGGTCACATCAAGTTCTGATGAAAAAATCAGCAAAGCAATTGAATTGGGTGCCAAAGGAGGTATTAATTATAAAGACCCCAATTGGGCCAAAAATTTGATAAATGCCACTGGCGGCGACCGCAGCGGGTATTTTGATGTCATCATTGATAGTGCATGTGGGCCTGGTTTTGCCAAGCTTATTGATTTAGCAAAACCAGGCGGCCGTATTTGTTTTTTTGGCGGCACCACAGGCAATATCACGGATATAGCACCAAGTAAAGTGTTTTTTAAACAACTCAATATTTATGGTTCTACCATGGGTACCGAAGCCGAATTTGAAGCCATGGTTAGGTTTGTAGAAACACACCAAATTCAACCTATCATAGACCAAACTTTTTCTTTGGAAGAGACAGAAACGGCATTAAGAAAAATGGATCATGGAACACAGTTTGGTAAGATTGTGTTGAAACTTGGGTGATGGTCTGTAAATCAGTACCTTTGCAATACAAATAATTTAGAGACAAGCACTCTAAATTTCTATTTACAATGACAGAAACAATCTTAGTCCCCAAGCAGGATATACGCAAACTCTCCATTGCTCAACTCAAAGAATGGCTTGGACAACATGGAGAACAACCTTTTCGTGCCAAACAAATTTTTGAATGGTTGTGGAAAAAATCTGCTACCTCTTTTGACGATATGAGTAATCTTTCACTCAAAACGAGAGAATTACTAAATCATCATTTTGAAATCCGAGCTATTACGAATGCCAAGTCGCAAAAAAGCAACGACGGCACTATAAAATCGGCATTCAAACTTTATGACCAGCACCTCATTGAGGGGGTGCTGATTCCAGCCGATGATCGTATGACAGCTTGCGTCTCTAGTCAAGTGGGATGTTCGCTTACATGTAAGTTTTGTGCTACTGGATACATGGAGCGTAAACGCAACCTCGATGCCTCTGAAATGTACGACCAAGTGGTTGCTATCGACCGGCAAGCAAAAGAAAACTTTGGTACACCTCTTACCAATATTGTATACATGGGAATGGGAGAGCCGCTGTTGAACTACACCAATGTACTTGAATCCATCGATAAAATCACCTCTCCCGATGGACTAGGAATGGCTCCTAAACGAATCACTGTGTCGACAGCTGGAATCGCCAAAATGATAAAAAAATTAGGAGATGATGGGGTAAAATTCAACCTTGCTCTTTCGCTGCATGCAGCCAATGATACGAAAAGAAACCAGATTATGCCCATCAATGAGTCTAACTCACTGAAGAATTTGGCAGAAGCATTACAGTATTTTTACCGTAAAACCAAAAATCGAATTACGTTTGAATACATCGTATTTCACAATTTCAATGATACGCTCCAAGATGCCAAAGAGCTGTGGGAGTTTACCAAAAAAGTACCCTCCAAAGTGAATATCATTGAGTATAACCCCATCGCCGAAGCAGCCTTTAAGAATACCGAAGCCGACAAATTGGACCAATTTGCCAAATTTCTAGAAAACAAAGGCGTCGTGGTCAATGTACGTAGAAGCAGAGGCAAAGACATAGATGCCGCTTGCGGACAGCTTGCCAACCGAGAAAAAGAAGGGGCAGCATAAAAATTTAATATATTATCAAAAAGGGTGGTTTAGCCAATTATAAACCACCCTTTTTGATTTCTGTATAGCAAACCTTAATCTACTACCACTTCGTCCATAGCTATCGTAGTAGGACGCCCGGCGGATGGATGCCCTTCAGGGGCAGGGCCAGCGTTTTTAGCGCGTATACGCACATATCTCGCCCTTGCAGTCTTGAAGTCTGCCACCACAGGCAAAATGTCCCACGGGCCTTCTAATTGATATTTAACAGGTTGTACAATCGCTTCTTTAAAATTTTCTCCATCTCTCGAAAGTCCAATTTCGACCGAGTTAGGAGGGAAGACATTATTCATTATAATCTTCAAGAAATTTGTAGAGACCTTTGTGACAGGCCGAACCTCGCCTAAATCTAATGTGATTTCAAAATCTTTACCGTTGATACGCACCCATTCGCTATTGTTTCGAGGACTTTGAGCCACCTGCCCGTCGGTAAGTTTTTTCTTATCCGTATCCACTCCCTCAGCGGGAGGATTGGCATAGGTATAGGACTTGCCTTTGGCACGATGAATAAAAAACTTCTCTTCAAATTTAGCCCCTGCGGTCGTGATTGCTTTGACTGTGGTGATTTTATCAAGTGTAATGGGCATTAAATACTCAGTAGAACTCGTGGTGGGGGCTTTTCCATCAGTAGTATAGTATATCTTACTGTCGGAGTCAAGCTTCTCTAAACGTACTTGCAATTGCCCTTGATTGTTGAATTGAGTAACAGCCCGTATATCCAATATTCTTTTCGAATAATTGACTTTTTGATAATCCATACGTTTCAAATGAGTCTTCAAACGAGTCGAAAAATCCTCAAAGTTTTTGGGTCCAGAGGGTCCCCAAGCTATCTCGGCAATGGCAGAAGCTCTTGGAAAAGTCATGTATTCTACTTGGGCTGGCGTAGGCATATATTCTGTCCATACATTTCCTTGAATCCCCAAAATGTATTTTTGTTCGTCAGCCGAAAGCTCTGCCGTAGGATTGTATTCATATACTTTTTCTAAGGGCAAATATCCTCCTATTGCTAGAGGTTCATTGGCGGGATTGGCTTGATAATAATCCAGATAGCAATACGTATTGGGAGTCATAATGACATTGTGTTTTTGTTTCGCTGCCTCAATTCCTCCTTTAGTACCTCTCCAACTCATCACAGTTGCGTTAGGAGCCACTCCACCTTCCAAAATTTCGTCCCAGCCAATAATGGCTCGCCCTTTGGAATTCACAAACTTTTCGATACGCTTGATAAAATAACTCTGAAGCTCGTGTTCGTCTTTTAGTTTTAATTTTTTGATTAAATCCTGACAAAATTCACTTTGCTTCCAAGCATCTTTAGGACATTCGTCTCCCCCGATATGGATGTACTTGCTTGGGAACAGCGCAAAAACTTCCGTCAAAACATCCTGTAAAAAAGTAAAAGTTTTCTCATTAGGACAGTAGACATCTTTCATTACGCCCCACTTAGTAGCTACTTCATAGCCTTTTGATGGTTCGCAACCCAGCTCAGGATAGGCCGCCAAGGCAGCCGATGAATGGCCCGGCATTTCGATTTCGGGGATGATTGTTACGTATTTGGACTGAGCATACTTTACGATATCTTTGATTTCGGCCTGTGTATAAAACCCGCCGTGCTCTTTTCCGTCAAACTTTTGCGGATAGTTTTCAGAATAGTGCCCCACCAAGGTCTCCTTTCTTTTGGACCCGATTTGAGTAAGTTTGGGGTATTTTTTGATTTCAATACGCCATCCTTGATCTTCAGTAAGGTGCCAATGAAACACGTTCATTTTGTGAAGTGCCAATAAATCAATATACTTTTTGATAAACGAAACCGGCATAAAATGACGCCCTACATCCAACATCAATCCTCTATGGCTGAAGCGGGGTCTATCTTGAATCTGACATACCGGAACCGTCCAAGCCACATTGGCAACGGGAGTAGGACTAAAAACCTCGACTGGAAGTAATTGCAAGAGCGTCTGAATACCATAAAAAGCCCCCTGTGGTGTAGCAGCCTCTAAAATAACGCGGTCTTGACTTACCAATAACTTATAACCTTCAGTGCCTAATCCTAGGGCTTTATTTAGTCTTACCAAAACAACATTTTTGGCAGTCGCTGGAGCGGCCGTTGCTAAGGTTAACGGCAAACTTGAGGCAGTTTTGAGCGTATTAGAAAAGCTTAAAACTACGGGTTTGAGCAAAGCATCTTTGGCCGTTAGGACTATTTTAGTTTGGGCATTTAATACAAACTGCCCTTCTCCACCATTAAACTGAGCAGGAAAAGGTAGAAGATTATAGTTATTTTCTTGGGCATGTAAGTAGGATAAAAAAAACGTGAGAAAGACGAAGGAAAGCGAAAGAATGTTTTTTTTCATACTTGAAGGATAAAAAGTTTGTAAACAAAGAAAGTAAAAAACGGTAGTATTCAAAAAAAAGTATGGACTCAACCTTAACAAAAACGCCCTGACAAATGCCAGGGCGTTTGGTATGATACTCATTTGGAAACCTACTAGTTTGTAAGTTCACGTTTGCTCCGACGAGAATTGCCACGTTCGCGAGATTCGCTTACAGTTTCGAGTTCTTCTTTTGAACCGATAATAAGCTTCTGATAACGACGAGCACCTGTACCTGCCGGGATCAAGTGACCTACAATTACGTTTTCTTTCAGACCATCGAGGGTATCTCGTTTTCCACGTACGGCTGCTTCGCTCAAAACTTTGGTTGTTTCTTGGAACGACGCGGCGGAGATAAAGCTCTCTGTACCTAAAGACGCCTGAGTGATACCCATCAAAGTAGGTTGAGCAACGGCTGGTTTAGCATCACGTGCTACCACGAGACGTTGGTCACGACGCTTGAGGGTAGAGTTTTCGTCACGCAAACGACGCGCCGAAATCAACATACCAGGCTTGAGTGTTTCAGAATCACCCGCATCTTCTACTACTTTCATATCAAGTACGCGGTCGTTTTCTTCACGGAAAGTCCATTTGTCAACGGCCTGCATTTCCAAGAAATTGGTATCACCTGGATCCATAATTTCAACTTTTTGCATCATTTGGCGTACGATACACTCAATATGCTTATCGTTGATTTTTACCCCTTGTAGGCGATATACCTCTTGGATTTCGTTTACAAGATACTCTTGCACGGCGGTTGGCCCTTTGATAGAAAGGATATCACTTGGGGTGATAGCACCATCTGAAAGTGGCTCACCTGCTTTTACGTAGTCCCCATCTTGCACCAAAATGTGTTTTGACAATGGCACCAAGTATTTTTTGCGAGTACCGTCTTTAGATTCGATGTTGATTTCACGGTTACCACGTTTCACAATACCATAGATAACCACTCCGTCGATTTCTGATACTACCGCAGGGTTAGATGGGTTACGAGCTTCAAACAATTCCGTTACACGAGGCAAACCACCCGTAATATCACGAGTTTTACCTAAAGTACGCGGAATTTTGGCCAAAGCTTGTCCAGCTTTGATAGTGGCACCATCCTTGATAACTAAGCGAGCACCTACGGGTAAGTTGTAGATTTTTTCTTCAACATCCGTCAAAAGCGGGCTCTTACCTTTCACTAAGATACCTGGGTTTTTGGTACGGTCACGTGTCTCGATAATCACCATTTCTTGGAAACCCGACTGTTCGTCTATTTCTTCACGGAAAGTGATACCTTCCTCGATTGACTCATACTCAATGCTACCATTAAACTCCGACAAGATGACGGCGTTATAAGGATCCCAGTTACAAAGTTCTTGGCCTTTGGTTACTTTTTCGCCTTCTTTCACTAGCAAGCTAGCTCCATAAGGTACGTTGTTAGCGATAAGAACTTGTCCGTTTACTTCACTCACGATACGAATTTCACCCGAACGTCCCATGACGATTGTTACAGGATTACCTTCGTTGTCGGTTGACTCTACGGTACGCATATCTTCAAATTCTACCTTACCATCAAACTTGGTCTTGATAGAAGCTTCTTGGGCGATGTTTTGTGCCACCCCACCGACGTGGAAAGTACGAAGGGTAAGCTGGGTACCAGGCTCTCCGATTGACTGCGAGGCAATTACCCCAACAGCTTCGCCATTTTCTGCCAAACGACCCGTAGCCAAGTTACGTCCATAACATTTCGAGCAAACACCATTGCGAGTTTCGCAAGTCAATACCGAACGAATTTCCACCGTTTCGATGCTAGTCTCATCAATACGTGCAGCGATTTCTTCGGTAATTTCGCTACCCGAAGCGATGATAAGCTCGCCAGAAAGCGGATCTAAAATATCATGAACCGTCACACGGCCCAAAATACGCTCCGACAATGGCTCTACAATATCTTCGTTGTCTTTCAAAGCCGAAATTTCGATTCCTCTTAAGGTTCCGCAATCTTCTTCATTCACCACAACGTCTTGAGCTACATCATGCAAACGACGGGTCAAGTAACCCGCATCAGCCGTTTTCAAGGCCGTATCAGCGAGACCTTTACGAGCACCGTGTGTAGAGATGAAGTACTCCAATACGTCAAGACCTTCTTTAAAGTTTGACAAAATTGGGTTTTCGATGATTTCTCCGACACCACCCGCTAGGTTTTTCTGAGGTTTTGCCATCAAGCCCCTCATTCCACCCAACTGACGAACCTGCTCGCGCGAACCACGTGCTCCAGAGTGCATCATCATATACACCGAGTTGAAGCCTTGTTGGTCTGACTCTAGCTGAGCCAACAATGTATTGGCAAGTTTGGTGTTAGTACGAGTCCAAACGTCGATGATTTGGTTATAACGTTCGTTTTCAGTGATAAGACCCATCATAAAGTTGTCCATCACACCTTGTACTTCCGTTTTGGCCGAATCAATCAACTGCCATTTTTCATCCGGGATTTTGATATCACCCAATCCGATTGACAATCCACCTTTGAAAGCTGTTTGGAATCCTAAGTGTTTGATATCATCCAAGAATTGAGCACAACGAGCGTTTCCAGCGATTTTGAAGACATGTCCAATGATTTGTTGAAGTTTTTTCTTTGTCAACAACTCATTGATATATCCTACCGACTCAGGTACACACTGATTAAACAAAATACGACCTGCTACGGTATCAATTATTTTTTTCTCCAAAGTACCGTCTTCGTTACGAACAGTTACACGGCATTTGATATGAGCATGCTTTGAAAGTTTACCTTCGTTGATAGCAATGATTACTTCATCAGCACCATAGAAAATACGTCCTTCACCAATGATAGGAATTTCAGGGGTAGACTTGCGACCTTTGGTCACATAGTAAAGCCCCAACACCATGTCTTGAGAAGGTACGGTAATAGGTGCACCGTTGGCAGGGTTTAGGATGTTGTGTGACGAAAGCATCAACATAGATGCTTCCAACACCGCCTCTTGCCCTAGTGGTACGTGAACCGCCATTTGGTCACCGTCAAAGTCAGCGTTGAAGGCGGTACATACAAGTGGGTGCAACTGAATCGCTTTACCTTCAATCAATTTAGGTTGGAAGGCCTGAATACCTAAACGGTGAAGTGTTGGAGCACGGTTGAGCAACACAGGGTGTCCTTTCAACACGTTTTCCAAGATATCCCAAACGACAGGGTCCTTACGGTCTACGATTTTTTTCGCAGATTTTACTGTTTTAACAATTCCCCTCTCGATGAGTTTACGAATAATAAACGGTTTGAATAACTCAGCCGCCATGTCTTTTGGAAGACCACACTCATGCAATTTGAGTTCTGGACCTACCACAATTACCGAACGACCAGAGTAGTCAACACGCTTACCGAGCAAGTTTTGACGGAAACGTCCTTGCTTTCCTTTCAGCATATCTGAAAGAGATTTCAAAGCACGGTTACCTTCCGAACGCACGGCGTTTACTTTACGGCTATTGTCAAAAAGAGAATCTACTGCCTCTTGAAGCATCCGTTTTTCATTCCGCAAAATCACCTCAGGCGCTTTGATTTCGATCAAACGCTTCAAACGATTGTTACGGATGATTACGCGACGATATAAATCATTCAAGTCGGAAGTCGCAAAACGACCCCCGTCCAAAGGCACCAATGGGCGCAACTCTGGTGGAATAACAGGCACCATCCGAATCACCATCCATTCTGGACGGTTTTCGATACGAGTATTTGCATCACGAAGAGCCTCTACTACTTTAAGACGTTTTAAGGCTTCTGCCTTACGTTGCTGAGAAGTATCGGTAGCTGCAGCGTGGCGAAGTTCGTATGACAATTCGTCCAATTGAGTACGCGACAACAACAATTCTAGTCCTTCAGCACCCATTTTGGCGATGAATTTGCTAGGATCAGTGTCGGGCAACAATTGGTTTTCTCTTGGCAATTTATCAACAATATCCAAGTACTCATCTTCCGTCAAGAAGTCCATTTTATTGACCCCATCTTCGGCTTTAATACCTGGCTGCACTACTACATAGCGCTCATAATAAATTATTTGATCCAATTTTTTGGTAGAAAGACCTAGCAAGTACCCAATTTTGTTGGGCAAGCTACGAAAATACCAAATGTGAGCTACTGGTACGACAAGCTCAATGTGCCCCATTCGTTCGCGGCGAACTTTTTTCTCCGTTACTTCTACACCGCAACGGTCGCAAATAATCCCTTTATAACGAATACGTTTGTATTTACCACAGTGGCATTCCCAGTCTTTTACTGGCCCAAAGATGCGCTCGCAAAAAAGCCCGCCCATTTCGGGTTTGTAAGTACGATAGTTAATCGTTTCAGGCTGGGTTACCTCACCATATGAGCTTTCCAAAATGGACTCTGGTGAAGCCAAGCTGATGGTAATCCGTGAAAAGTCACTATTGATTTTCTTGTTTTTCTTGAATGACATTTTCGGATATGATTTTTGTGAAAGTTTCTTTTTTGAGTTTAAATATTTATTTGTTTGAATACAAAGTGTGGTGCACTATGCATCCAAACAAATAAATGGTGTTAATCCATTGTGATTTCGAGTGCCAAACCACGCAACTCATGAATCAATACATTGAATGATTCGGGAATGTTTGGTTTTGGAAGATTTTCGCCTTTCACAATAGCTTCGTATGCTTTTGCACGTCCGATTACATCATCCGATTTCACGGTCAAAATCTCTTGAAGAATGTGAGATGCACCAAAAGCTTCGAGTGCCCACACTTCCATTTCTCCAAAACGCTGACCTCCAAATTGGGCTTTACCACCCAAAGGTTGCTGAGTGATAAGTGAGTATGGTCCAATCGAGCGGGCGTGCATTTTATCATCCACTAAGTGCCCAAGTTTCAGCATGTACATGATACCCACCGTTACGTTTTGGTCAAACTTATCTCCAGATTGGCCGTCATAAAGAGGGGTGCGACCAAAGGAAGGAATACCCGCTTCGTTTAGCTCAGATACTACTTGTTCTTCGGTAGCACCGTCAAAAATTGGCGTCGCGTACTTACGACCTAATTTGCGTCCAGCCCATGCTAAAATGGTCTCATAAATCTGACCAATGTTCATCCTTGAAGGTACCCCAAGTGGGTTCAAAACGATGTCCATTGGTGTTCCATCAGCCAAGAATGGCATATCCTCGTCACGAACAATTTTGGCAACTACCCCTTTGTTACCGTGGCGACCTGCCATTTTATCACCCACTTTAAGCTTACGCTTTTTAGCAATGTATACTTTGGCAAGTTTTACGATACCCGCAGGAAGTTCATCTCCCACTTCTAGGGTAAAGCGCTCACGTTTGAAGCGACCCGTAATTTCGTTGCGACGTTTTTGATAGTTTTTGACCATCTCAAAAAGCAACTTATTAGTCGTTGAGTCGTCTGTCCAACCTTCAATAATCAAATCACCCAACAAGTTTACTTCTTCAGGCACCACATATCCGCCTTCGTCGCGGTAGGGGTTTTTGTCAGGGAATATGTTATTGATGATATTTACACGGCTAAACTTCACGCCTTTGCTCATGATGTCTTCACCGAACTTATGTTTTACACCCGCAGAAGTTTTTCCGTCAAGAAGTTCCACCATTTTATCAATGATTACTTCACGGATTTTATTCAAGTCGCGGCTGTAATTTTTCATCAAAACTTTCAGCTCATCCTTCTGTTTCACACGTTCATCACGACCCGGACGAGAGAAAAGTTTGGTATCTACCACTACCCCTTTCATTGATGGTGGTGCTTTACGCGAAGCATCTTTTACATCACCCGCTTTGTCACCAAAGATAGCTCTCAAAAGTTTTTCTTCAGGAGTAGGATCAGACTCACCTTTAGGGGTGATTTTACCAATCAAGATATCTCCTTCTTTTACTTCTGTTCCGATTCTTACAATACCATTTTCGTCGAGGTTTTTCACAGCTTCCTCGCTTACGTTAGGAATTTCTGCCGTCAATTCTTCCTCACCACGTTTGGTATCACGTACCTCTAAATCAAATTCTTCAATGTGAATAGAGGTAAAAATATCATCACGAACTACTCTTTCTGAGATTACGATAGCATCCTCAAAGTTATAACCTTGCCAAGGCATGAATGCCACGAGTAGGTTACGGCCAAGCGCCAATTCACCTCCTTCTGTTGCATATCCTTCACTTAATATATCACCTTTGCTCACCTTTTGGCCTTTCAATACCATTGGTTTCAAGTTGATACAGGTATCTTGGTTGGTACGGCGGAATTTAACTAGGTTGTAGGTAACGATATCACTATCAAAACTTACCAAACGTTGCTCATAAGTACGTTCATAACGAACCACAATTTTGGTAGCATCTACAAACTCAATTACACCGTTTCCTTCAGCAACTACCAAAGCACGTGAATCACGCGCGACCCTTCCTTCTAGACCAGTTCCCACAATAGGAGCCTGAGGACGAAGAAGAGGTACAGCTTGACGTTGCATGTTTGAACCCATCAAAGCACGGTTAGCATCATCGTGCTCTAAGAATGGAATCATAGAAGCCGCTACAGATACAATCTGATTGGCCGCAATATCCATTAAAGAGGCTTGCGAAGGATCCACCATTGGGAAGTCACCTTCAAAACGAGTCTTAATTTTCTCTACCAAGAAGTTTCCGTCATCATCCACTGAGGCATTGGCCTGAGCGATATATCGCGAGTCTTCTTCTTCAGCAGTAAGGTATACAAGTTCATCGGTTAGCTTACCGTTGTCAATCACACGATAAGGCGTTTCGATGAAGCCCATACTGTTGGTTTTGGCATATACACACAAAGACGAAATTAGACCGATGTTGGGACCTTCTGGTGTTTCGATAGTACAGAGACGCCCGTAGTGCGTATAGTGAACGTCACGTACCTCAAAACCTGCTCTTTCGCGGCTCAAACCTCCAGGCCCTAATGCCGACATACGACGTTTGTGCGTAATTTCGGCAAGTGGGTTGGTTTGGTCCATAAACTGCGAAAGCTGATTGGTGCCAAAGAAAGAATTAATCACCGACGACAATGTACGGGCATTAATCAAATCAATAGGTTTGAAGTCTTCGTTGTCACGCACGTTCATACGCTCTTTGATAGTACGAGACATACGCGCCAAACCTACACCAAATTGCGCCCACAATTGCTCACCGACGGTACGTACACGACGGTTTGACAAGTGGTCGATATCATCGACTACCGCTTTGGCATTGATAAGACCAATCAGATATTTTACAATCGACACAATGTCTTGCGTTGTCAAGACTTTGGTATCCATTGAAATTTCTAATTGTAATTTTTTATTAACACGATAACGACCTACATCTCCTAAGTCATAACGTTTATCCGAGAAGAATAAACTTTGAATCACTTCACGAGCGGTTTGCTCATCGGGTGCTTCGGCGTTACGTAATTGACGGTAAATTTGCTCAACCGCTTCTTTTTCAGAGTTTGAGCTATCTTTTTGCAACGTATTATAGATAATATTATAATCCGCTACATTCATATCTTCGCGGTGCAAAATGATTGATTTTTGCCCCGAATCTAAAATCACATCCAAATCATCAGCAGAAACGATAGAATCACGTTCTAGTAATACTTCATTACGGCTGATAGAAACTACCTCACCGGTATCTTCATCAACGAAATCCTCGGTCCAAGTACGCAAAACCCGCGCAGCTAGGCGGCGTCCTACGGCTTTCTTTAAGCTAGCTTGTGTAGCCGGGATTTCTTCTGATAGCTCAAACAGATCGAGAATCTCTTTATCTGAGCCAAAACCGATTGCTCTTAATAAGGTTGTTACGGGGAATTTTTTCTTACGATCGATGTAAGCATACATCACATTGTTGACGTCCGTAGAGAATTCAATCCAAGAACCTTTGAATGGGATGATACGTGCCGAATAAAGTTTGGTTCCGTTTGTGTGCTTACTCATTGAGAAAAACACCCCTGGTGAACGGTGCAATTGTGAGACAATTACCCTTTCTGCACCATTAATAACAAAAGAACCTTTTTCGGTCATGTAAGGAATCGCTCCCAAGAAAACTTCTTGTTCGATTGTTTCGAAGTCTTCATTGTCGGCGTCATTACATTTTAGGCGTAATTTAGCCTTCAAAGGCACCGAATAGGTAAGTCCACGCGCGATACACTCATCCACAGAGTATTTGGGGGGATCAAGTGCATAGTCCACAAATTCGAGGACGAAGTTTTCGCGAGAGTCTGAGATTGGAAAGTTTTCCTGGAATACTTTGTAAAGTCCTTCTTTGTGACGATCTTCGGCTGCCGTGTCAAGGTCAACGAATTCTCGATATGAACGAACTTGTACATCTAGGAAGTCCGGATAATCAATTACTGGCTTAATCCGGGCGAAATTTTTACGTGGAGTTTGTTTGGTTACCAAGGCTTTATAAGTTTTTGGGGGGATTTGGACCAAGCGTTAGTCTAATAAAGTGTAACGCTAAAATTCAATAATTAGTTTACAAAAAACTTAGCTTGCCTCGTAGTTTTACTGAGTTTTTATCCCTCTGCATCGCTCCTACGAGTAGCGAAGTGTTTCAGACTAAACTCTTTTATGGAAGTGAGTAATGAAGGAGTAACTGTACTGAAGCAGCCATTGTATCTCCTAACACTAAAATAGGAATAGACCTGATGCTATATCAGGCCTATTCCAGAAGAATAAAGCGATACTTACCGTAAGTAGATTACTTAATTTCTACTTCAGCACCAGCTTCTTCCAATTGCTTTTTCAAAGCTTCTGCTTCGTCTTTAGCAACACCTTCTTTCAAAGGTTTCGGAGCGCCGTCTACCAATTCTTTAGCTTCTTTCAAGCCAAGGCCTGTCAAATCTTTCACAAGTTTAACAACTTGCAATTTAGCAGCACCGCCTGATTTCAAGATTACATCAAAAGCTGTTTTTTCTTCTACAACTGGAGCGGCATCACCACCACCTGCTGAAGCTACCATTACAGGAGCTGCAGCTGCAGGCTCAATACCATACTCATCTTTCAAAATTGCAGCAAGTTCATTTACTTCTTTTACTGTAAGATTAACAAGCTGTTCTGCGAATGCTTTCAAATCTGCCATTTTATTGTAATGTTAAAATTTGTTACGAGTTTTTTTGATTTTGAAAATTTGGTAATTTGAAGATTTGAAAGATTCAATAAAGTGTCTGTCAAATTTTCAAATTGTGTAATTAAATTACCCTTCGCGTTCTGAAAGGGTTTTAAGGATACCAGCCAATTTACCACCTCCGCTTTGCAATGCCGACACGACATTTTTGGCAGGAGATTGCAATAAGCCAACGATTTCCCCAATTAATTCTTGTCTTGACTTCAGGGTCAAAAGCGTATCCAATTGATTTTCGCCAATGAAGAGGCTATATTCAACCGAAGCACCTTTAAGCTTCAATTTGTCATTGCCTGATTCTTTACGAAATTCTTTGATCAATTTAGCAGCTACTTTGCCTGACTCTGGGTGAAACATGATACCCGAAAAGCCTTTCAATACGCTATCGTTGAAAGATTCGTAATCTGTATCTAAAGTTTCAAGTGCCTTTGCAATCAGCGTGTTTTTAACAACGCGATATTCTACACCTTGGTTAAAACACTTGCGGCGTAGGTTGTTTGTTTCTTCTACAGTCATGCCTGCTGCATCTACAATGTAGAAGTAAGGAACCGCTTTGAACTTGTCGCTGAGTTCCTCTATGATAACGGCTTTTTCTTCGCGTGTCATAATTATATTCCTGCAATCGTGCTTTTATCAATAACAACACCTGGGCTCATTGTACTTGAGAGGTGTACACTTTTTACGTAAGTACCTTTAGCCGAAGAAGGTTTAAGCTTCATCAATGTAGCTATGAGTTCTTGGGCATTTTGGGCAATTTTGTCAGAGCCAAAAGATACACGGCCAATACTAGCATGGATAATACCAAACTTATCGACTTTGAAATCGATTTTACCAGCTTTTACCTCTTTTACAGCTTTGCCAACTTCCAAAGTCACAGTTCCTGATTTGGGGTTAGGCATCAAACCACGTGGACCGAGGATTTTACCCAACTTACCAATTTTTGCCATTACGGTAGGCATAGTAATGATTACGTCTACATCAGTCCATCCTTGCTCTATTTTCTGTACGTACTCATCTAGTCCTACATAATCAGCACCTGCTTCTTTAGCTTCTGCCTCTTTATCAGGTGAGCAAAGTACCAATACCCGTACTTCACGTCCTGTACCGTGTGGTAAGGCCACCACGCCGCGCACCATTTGGTCTGCTTTGCGGGGGTCCACACCCAAACGAACATCAATATCTACCGAAGCGTCAAACTTAGTATAAGAGATGCTCTTTAGAATTTCTGCTGCTTTTTCGAACGAATACTCTTGTTTCGCATCGTATTTCGCTAAAGCCTCTTTTCTTTTTTTAGTCAATTTTGCCATTGTTCAAAATGTCTTTACGTCCGCTTCGTGATTAGTTTTCCCAAGGGGCTTTACCTGTAACTGTAATACCCATACTACGCGCCGTACCAGCAATCATCTTCATGGCAGCATCCAAGGTAAAGCAGTTTAAGTCTGGCATTTTGGTTTCAGCGATAGTTTTCACTTGATCCCAGTTAACCGACCCTACTTTCTTACGGTTAGGCTCTGCCGAGCCGAGTTTTACTTTTGCGGCCTCCAAAAGCATAATAGGTGCTGGTGGAGTTTTGATGACAAACTCGAATGATTTGTCTTTGTAATAGGTAATTACTACTGGCAATACCATCCCCATTTTGTCCTGCGTACGACCATTGAATTGTTTGCAGAACTCCATGATGTTCAGACCTTTCGAACCAAGAGCTGGCCCGATTGGGGGAGAAGGATTGGCTTGACCACCTTTCACTTGCAGTTTGACGTAACCTGCTACTTCTTTCGCCATCGTTTTAAAACGTTTAAGTTGGCGTTACCGGTTCTGACGTACGGCTGACAGACAAAACGGAAGCATTTTGTCTCGTACTCCCGGCAACATTCTGATAAATCAGCTTTCTTTTTCGACTTGTGCGTAACTCAGCTCCACGGGCGTGCTTCGCCCGAATATTTTCACGACGACATTGAGCTTCTTCTTGTCATCGAATATTTCTTCTACGGTACCCATAAAACCACTAAAAGGACCGTCAATAATTTTGACGCTTTCACCTTTCATAAAGCTTATTTTTGGTGCCTCAACTTCTTCAACGGCATCTTCTACTTTACCTAAAATACGGTTGATTTCTGATTGCCTTAAAGGAACAGGGATTTTTGAATTACCACTTGTATTCCCTAAGAAGCCTAGTACACCAGGCATAGTTGTAATTAAGTGATAAGCCTCACCTCGGGCCAAATCTGCCGAAACAATAATATAGCCTGGAAAAAAGTTCTTCTCGCGAATGCGTTTCTTCCCGTTTCGCATTTCGACGATTTTTTCCGTTGGAATTAATATTTCTGGAATAGATTCTTGAAGCCCTTGTCTTGTTATTTCATTTTCGAGATAGGACTTAATCTTCTTCTCTTGTCCAGACACGGCCCGGATCACGTACCAATTCAGGTTGCTCATATCTGCTCAACTTTTGGATTACTCAGGACCAATGCCCTAGAATGACTGATAAAGAAAACTAAGTGCGTTTTCAAAAACGAAGTCTATTAGACCGACTACAGCTGCAAAAATTAGCGAGCCTACTAACACAAGTGTTGTACTTGATTGAAGGTCATTTAGTTTGGGCCAAGTGACGTTGTGTCTTACTTCGTCCCAAGAGGCTTTTATAAAGTCTACGAATGAGTTCATTTTGCGCAAAAAAAATAGCACGGGCACCAGGACTCGAACCCAGACCGACGGTTTTGGAGACCGTAGTTCTACCTTTAAACTATGCCCGTGTAAAGGTTCCCTTCTGAAATCGGACTGCAAAAGTATAAAACAGTTTTGTTAACTGCAAGAGTTTGAGAATATTTTCATTCAGAACTTAAAATTTGTTTTATCAATACCCAACTGATAATCGTTAAAATGCCGCCCATCATGAAAGGAGCACCTGAAAATATAAAGGGTGCATTAGATGAAGTAAAATACGCAAACAAGGAAGTCATTAAAAGAGGCCCCCCAATGGCCGTCAAACTCATAAGACTTGTAAGCGCTCCTCTTAACTCTCCTTGCTCATTAGGAGGAACCTGGTTAGACATAATTGCCTGCAAGGCAGGAGTTGCAATCCCCCCCAAAGAAGCCAGAATCGTAATGACAAACATCATCCAACTTTCTGTGGCAAAAGCATACAAAATAAAACTAACAGAATAACCTCCTAATCCCCAGTATATTGAGGCTTTATTCCCTAATTTAGGTATAATAACACGGGTGAGGCCCCCTTGTACAATAGCGGCCATCAACCCAATAAAAGCCAACGAATATCCTACCCACTTTTCGTCCCAACCAAATTTTTTCATAGTAAAATAAGTCCAAGTACTTTGAGTAGCATAGCCGGCTATATAAATAAGTACAAGAGGAATAACTAAACCAAAAATAATAGGGTATTTTTTCAAATGGCGCAAGGCTCCCACCGGATTGGCTCGCTTCCAATCAAAAGGACGCCTATTTTCTTTTGATAAAGATTCTGGTAATACAAAATAACCATACACACAATTAAGCAAACTCAGCCCTGCTGATACAAAAAAAGGAACATGGGGACCATATTGGCCCAACAATCCTCCTATCATAGGCCCTAGAATAAAGCCTAGGCCAAAGGCTGCTCCAATAAGTCCAAAATTTTGAGCTCGTTTTTCGGGAGAACTCACATCAGCGATATAGGCTCCCGCAGTAGTAAAACTAGCCCCAAAAATCCCTGCAATTATACGAGCCAAAAATAGCCATCCTATATTAGTCGAAAATGCACAAAAAAGATAGTCTAATCCAAAACCCAACAAAGAACCTAGCAAGATAGGACGACGCCCATACTGATCACTTAATCCCCCTAAAATAGGCGAAAAAATAAACTGCATGATAGAATAAACAAACATAAGCCAACCTCCGTAAAGAGCAGCATTTGAGATTCCTTCACCTGTCAAATCTTGAATAAGTCGAGGAACAACCGGCAAAATAATTCCAATCCCTATGACGTCAATCAATAGAGTAATAAATATAAAAATAAGGGCAGCATTATATTTTTTGCTCATGTCAAATGGAATTTATTACTAATGCGAATCAAGAGTTGAAAAAGATGTAAATGCACAAAGCGGTAGCGATTTTACCAAAAATATGTAACAAAGTACCCTTATCAGAACGGCATTTAGCGGCATTTTGAATGTCAGTATGTTCA
>NZ_JARNTW010000003.1 GCF_029433105.1 Runella sp. MFBS21
GAATGGATAAGAAGACTACCATAGATTGGCAGTTCTCATGCGAGTCTGCCAGAAATACGCTCAATCGGCACTATTCGCACGTTAATCCAAATAATATAAAATATAAAAAAACTAATTAAACAAGGTACTAAGTTTGTATTGCTATTTTTTAGCTTTTCTATAATATTGCCCTTGAAATTGCATAAATCTATGAGCATTGTAAAGTATCTAATGGGCAGCTGGCTACTATGGGGACTGATGAGCTGCCATTTGAATGATGTTACGCCCTCTACTATTGATGAAGAAATTACTGACTACCAAGGTGATTTCAATCAATCCTATGGCTCCGACCCAAGCCAACGATACGATATTTATTATCCTTATAGCACCAATCAACAACCTTCTGAAGTTTTGATATTGCTCCATGGTGGGGCTTGGGGAGCAGGCGACAAATCTTTTTTACTCCCAACGGTCAGGGCTTTGATGGCGCAGAAAAAAAACCTGACAATCGTTAATGCCAACTACCGACTCACCTCTTCCAAGGGAATCCGTTTGGAGCAGCAGCTCAACGATATAAAACTGCTTATAAACCATTTACACCAAAAAGCAACCAATTTTAATATTACGACAGGCGCTTTTGCAATTGGTGGAGTAAGTGCTGGTGGGCATTTAGCCTTAGAATACGCCTATGCGAGAGATACAACACGCCAAATCAAAGGCGTTGTTGGGATTGTGGCTCCTACTGATTTGTCTTCAGAGCCCCTACGTCAAACAGGGCTTGATTTATCAATTCAACAATTATTGGGAACTACATTTGAGCAAAATCCAGACGCCTACTACAAAGCGAGTCCTTTTTATGCGGCTAAAAGCACCGCGCCTACCACTTTGCTTTTTTACGGTGGCAAAGATGCGGTCGTACCCAGAGAGCAAGGCGAACTTCTAAAGTTCAAACTGACTGCTATGGGAGTCAAACACAGATACTATTTCTATCCCGACGAAACCCACGATTTCACCGCCGAGCTGCTCGCTGATAAAATTATCGCCCTTTTTGCGATGTAATTTATTTAACTACGGTCAGTGTGCCTTTAATGGTTTTATCGGTGAATCTTAATCCATAAAAATACGTCCCTGTAGTTACTCCGTCAGCACACCATTTGAATTTTTTATCGGTAGACGAAAACACCAGCTTACCCCAGCGATTGTAGATATCTACTTGCAAAAATTGGGGTCCACAAGCTACATCCGAAATACCGTCAACGGTAAAACAGTCATTTTTACCATCGTTGTTGGGAGTAATTACATTAGGAATCTTGGATTCTACAATTTGTATATCGGGAATATTGGCCATGCGTAGTGTAACGGCCATAGTATCGGTTTTGACGGGTCCACAACTATTGTCTTCACAAATAAAATTAATGACGAGGTCTTTGCCCGCTAAATCCGCAAATTGGCTGCAAGTAAGCGTCCAATCAAAGCGTGATGTCAAGCGAGGTAAGCCATTTTTAGCATCAAATTTTAAGGAATATTGACTCAAGTTAAATCCTTTCCCTTGGGCGTATAGCTTGAGTTGGTCGGCTTTGTCAAGGTCATCCCCATACACTTCAAAACTGATGGTATTGTCTCCTTCGCTGGTCGGATAAGGTACATTGATAAGTTGATTGGCGGGAAGATTGGTCGATACAGATGGTTTATTATTAGCCCGAGCAAAAGCTTGCAATCGCACTGTTACGGTATCTTTTACTTGCCGGTTACAGCCTACATCTGTTACTATAAAATCGACAACATACTCACGGTCAAGGGCATTACAAGGAGGGTTCCAATTAAAAGGTTGAGTAACGGTTCCTTTTCCAGTACCGTTGCTAAACGACATTCCTACCTGATTCAGCTCAAACCCTCTTCCTTTGGCTTCCAATATCAAATCATCGTTATCCTTATCAGCACCTGTGACTTTGAAAGCCAGATTAGTTCCTTGGGGTATACTAGCTCGATTGTTGGCTAAATCTGTAGAAGCTTCGGGGTTATTGTTGGCGTTTCCTTCAATAAACACCCTCAAACTCAGCGTATCCGTACGTGGTTGAGGGCAGCCGTCATCACTCACCACGATAGCTACAACAAGAGGCGTATTGTTTCGACTTTCAAGACATTTTTCGAAGCATATCTGGGCTTTAAGGGTATCTGTGGTAGATTTGGTAGTATAAGTTACGGGATTGACGGTGACACTTTTATCATCAAAATTCACCCCTATCGTTTTGATAGAGAGGCGTTGATTCGCATCACCATCGGTTATCATGATATCCAAGCACTTAGATTGATCGCGTTTGATAGTCAAAAGCTCACCCTTTTTATAAAAGTTTATCTTTCCAGCTTCTCGAAACAATGCCACAGGACTAGCATTTTGGGGACAATCCACCACTTTCAACTGAAACTCTCGCCTCACTGCCCCAATCCGTACTCCTTTGCGGTATTCTTCAATCAGCACCGCAAATACATATAATCCAAGACGCGAGGCCGTGACACCTAGCATTCCCGTTTGGGGATTGATGTACAAAGAGGGGTCTCCAGGAATCATATTTTGATTATTAATCCCTGCCACCCATTCTACCTCAGGGTAAGCACTGCTTCCACGAGCCACTGGCTCAGGATTGCTTGAGCTACTGTAGCCTGCCCAAGGCTTAGTAAGCGAATAAACGAGGCTATCGCCATCGGCATCTTTACCACTAAAATCAAAAGTGAAGGGACGATTGAGACAAATATAATCTCCTTTGAGCTCTTCAAATTTAGGAGAAGAGTTGGTGTAAGGTTGCCCGTTTTGAATCAAAGCCGGAAATTCTGTGTAAAAAGTTTCACCAGTATTTGCAGGATTCTGAATATTGGAAATGACACGATTACGACAACACCTCTCCCAAACAATATAATATCCTCGAGCATCATCAAAATTTTGAGCATTTAATATTACTTCCGACGAATAACGTATTAATAAAGTTTGTAAATCGCCGCTATTGTTACCACATACAGGATTACTGTAACTGATAAGTTTGCGAGTGGTTTTCGGCAATTCGATGCCTCCCATCGCTTGGTTGTCTGATTTTCTAAAAAAGTAAAGGCGAATGGTATTGGTTTCGGCGGCAGCATTGGCATTGGCTTGATCAAAGTAAAGATTAAGCCCTAAATAAAAACGGTTGGTAGAACGGTTGGTGGGATAAAACTCTATTTCCCCTCCTACTATGTGCGAAGCATTACTTATCAAAGGAATCAAAAACAAAATCCATAATACTCCAAGTATAATTTTTTTCATAAGGTTTTAGGGCTAAAGTTCTCGTTGTATTTTTGTCGCTTCACTTATCTTACGCCTCATCTACTTTACGCAACAATCCAGCTTCACGTTGCTTACAGTATGAGAACAAGAGATTGGTTGGGCATGGGATAACGGTATACACAAAATTCGGATGAAAAATTACAAAAAAAATAAACAAGTAGTTGAGAATCTTCTCATAGAAGATTTTGCAGCAGAGGGAAAATGTATCGGACGCCACAATGGCGCGGTGGTTTTTATCGAAGGCAATGCCGCCCCCGGTGACGTAGTAGATGTAGAAATTCTCAATTTTAAAAAGAAGAAATTTTACGAAGCAAAGGTCATTCAAACCCACTCGTATTCAGACAAAAGAGCGGAAGCATTTTGTGATTATTTCGGGACTTGTGGTGGCTGCAAATGGCAGCATATCAAATATGAAGAACAACTTCAATTCAAATGGCAGCAAGTAAGCGATCATTTACACCGTATTGCGAAGGTAGCTCTTCCTCCTATTGAGCCGATTTTACCTTCCGAAAAAACTACTTTTTACCGTAATAAATTAGAGTTTACTTTCTCTAATCTGCGCTGGTTTACGCTTGATGAAATCAATTCGGGAACTGAGCTGGAGCGTAATGCCTTGGGCTTTCATATCCCTAAACGCTTCGACCGCATTCTCGATATTGAAAAATGCTATCTCCAACCCGACCCTTCCAACGAAATCCGTAATCAATTGAGAAATTTTGCCCTCCAAAAGGGATTTCGGTTTTATGACCAAAAAAATAACGTAGGCTTTGTAAGAAACGTAATCTTGCGAACCGCCAATACGGGCGACGTAATGGTAATTGTACAATTTGCCGAACCTAATCAGTCTGATATAGACGCCACAATGGCATTTTTGGCCGAGAATTTTCCACAAATCTCTTCTCTACAATACATCATCAATACCAAAGGAAACGACTCCTATTATGATCAAGAGGTGGTTTTGTACGCTGGCAAACCCTACATTGAGGAGCGTATGGAAGATTTAGTTTTTAGGGTAGGGCCCAAATCATTTTACCAAACCAACTCCGACCAAGCCTACGAATTGTACAAAGTAGCGCGGGAGTTTGCCCAATTGACAGGCCAAGAACACGTATATGACCTTTATACTGGGACGGGGACAATTGCCAATTTTGTGGCCAAACAAGCCAAAGCCGTAGTCGGCGTAGAATACGTTCCTGAAGCGATTGAAGATGCCAAAATCAATTCCGAAATCAACGGCATTCATAATACGAAGTTTTATGCGGGTGATATGAAAAATGTCCTGAATGAAGCATTTATTACCCAAAACGGCCACCCAGATGTCGTGATTACCGACCCGCCACGCGCAGGTATGGATGAGCCTGTAGTGCGTACACTTCTGCGTATGGAACCTACGAAGATTGTATATGTGAGCTGCAATTCGGCCACTCAGGCGCGCGATTTGGCATGGTTAGATGAAAAATACGCCGTGAAGCGTGTGCGTCCAGTAGATATGTTTCCGCATACGCACCACGTCGAAAATGTGGTGATGCTGGAGAAAAAATAAACATAACCCCGGCAACGTTTAGAACGTTGCCGGGGTTGAACGTGGGTTTGGCATGGCTAGATGAAAAATATGCCGTGAAGCGCGTGCGCCCCGTAGATATGTTTCCGCATACGCACCACGTCGAAAATATGGTGGTGCTGGAGAAAAAATAAACTAAACCCCGGCAACGTTCTAAACGTTGCCGGGGTTTAGTTTCCACTACTGATACATCAACCAAGCCGTAGCTTCGCAAGCCTTATTAGCTTTGAAACGAATCCAGCGGGCTTGAAAATCTTTGCCAAAAGTATGCTCAAAGGTTTCACCAGGTTTTACCGTTACTTCTTTGTACGTCATCCAAGGACCATGACCAATCGGCTCTACTTCTATGGTGAAAGTGATTGCGTCGGTAGCTTTATGCGAAAGCTTGAGGCTTTTTTTATCATAAAAACCAATCAAATAAGGATCAGAAGGTGTATTGGCTGTCACTTGGCTATTTTTCCAAGGCCCACCTTGTCCAGTAGGTTTGCCCAATTTCCAAAGATCATCGATAGTTCCTGCCCATACTTTGGCTTTACCATCAGCCGAGGCAATGATATGATTGCTGTTGGGGGTTTGGGCATCCAAACCCGTCAAAACAAACAATCCACGGTAAGAAGCATAATCATGGATAGTCAATGAATGAGAAGCAACAGGTCTCATTTTAGCAAAGCCATCGGCATTTTCGGCGGGAAGTTCATAAAAAGTGCCGTGTACATTCATCAAGTCCCGCTCGGTAGCTACTTCCCGACAAATCCGCAAAGAAGCACTATTTGTCTTAGCCGTGAAAGCGTCGTTTCCTTTGGGTAAACGCCAGCGACGCCCTGCATCATCTACTATCAACACAGAAGCCTCATCTATGGTGACTACGTCTTTGGGAATCGCAAATTCTTTGCGGATAACCTGAGCCGTAGTAGCGTCATCTTTACGGATCAGGTTAAGCGCACTATCCAATTCATAATAGCCGCTTTCGCTAAATTGTCCATTCACAAAATCTCCGGCCAAAACGCCCAATTGACGACGATTTTTTCCCAAACCATACAAAAGCCCCGCTTTATAATTGGTAGTATTGATATTGCTTAGTCCGTCAAATATTTTGTCTTTAGCAGTAGTAAAACGGCTTTCATCCGTGTAATTAAAATTGATAGTAGCCGTGGTAGCTTTGTTGGTTTTTACCCGAATCCACTCCCCTACTTCAGAAGCCGCAAAAGAAACAGAAGCTGCTTGTCCTGCTTTTACGGAAGCTGTTTTTAAAGATTTCCAGCTTCCTTTGCCGTTGGTATCTACTTCAAAAGTAAAAGTCACATCTTCAGCCCCCGCATTGTTTATCCAAGCGATGCGCTGCTTCCAGCCTGCAAACAAAAACGGATCAGAAGCCACATTTGCCTCTACTTTGTCATTGAGCCAAATCGCACCTTGGGCAGTATTAGGACCCAATTGATCAGGCATATTAATAGATGTAAACCAAAGATTTGAATTTGATTGTCCTGGTCCTTCGATATTGCCTTTCGCTTTGCGTTTGTTCAAAAACTCTTTTTGGGCTGAGTCATCACAACCAAATACGAGGCCATTTTGCCAACGAGTGTAGTCGCCGATTACTTTCAAATAAGCCGAACGGGGGCGAATACCAGCGGTATTTTTAGAAGAAAATGTCTGAGGAAAACGCCAAAACATACCGTGCATAGTCATCAAGTAGTCAGGGGCTTGGGCTGTGCCAATATCTCTGATACGTGGCCATTCGGTATTCCACCCATGCGCCCCATCATAGCTATGACTTGCCTTAGGAAGCCTAAAAAATGACCATTTCCCACTATCACGTACCGCTAAAAGTACCGAGCGATGATCCCAGCCTGTAGCCCAAATAGGATCAGTTTCAGGGTTTTTGTTGCCATAAATGCCCCCTGGCCCTGTTACTTCCACAAACTGATTACGACGAACTACCTTCCAATCTTTACCGTTCCATTCGGCCAAAACACCTGCTTCAATGTCAAATTGTTTCAATGCCTGTGGGCCAGATTCACCGTTATTGGAATACACCATTACACCTTGCCCTGAGTACAGCCCCTTTCCATGTGCACCGGGCAAAAGCATGCCGTTGTGATTGTTGGCGACGTCGTTTTCTTTTTTGTTTTTAACGTTTCCGTCTTGGTACAAAAGCTTCGATTCTAAGGTTTTGACATCTACCTCATAAAAACCTTCTTCCATAGTTCCGTAATAAATCTTGGAAGCAGGCGAAAAAAGGTGACGAGCATTGCCAGTATGACGCCCCGGCATCTGAGTATAAGGAATCGTCCTGACATTTCCGTTGCTTCCAATAGCATAAGGGCCAATAAAAAGTTGATTGCTTTCGGCATGAACCATGCGATTGGCAGGCGTCCCGCCGATGCTTTCCGAACGAATGGTTTTGTGCAAATCAGGAGTGATTTCGTAAAGCTTATCCGAAGACCCAAAGGGTAAATGCGGCCCATAGGTAATGACCCAAAGTTTTCCTGCCCAAGGTACTACCGCGCCCGTGCCGCATTCTCCTTCGTTGTTATAATAAGCAAGGTGTGGATAGATGCCGCTGATTTGTTGGTAGGATGATTTGGGCTGGGCTTGGGCCAAGCCACAAGCCAAAACGGCCGTTGCCATTCCTACCGTAAGAGATTTGAAGTCTAATGTGTACATATTAAAGATGAGTTATTTAAAAGTAAAATAAGCGGTCCCAACACAATCTTTATCGGCCACTAATCTTATCCATTTAGGATTAAAGGATTCTGGGAAATCGATACTTTTACTTTCTTTTGGATTGACTGTGATGGTCTGGAATTTTCGATAATTTCCGTCTCCAACGATATCCGCTTCGAGGTCAAATTTGACTGAAATGCTGCTATTGTGCCACAAATTCAGCGATTTGTTGTTGAAGTTAAAAGTAAAAAATGGATCCGAAGGTTGTCCTTTTTTGATTTCCGAATCTAGCCACACACCGCCTTCTCCCTGCAATTTGCCAAAACTCCACAGGTCGTCTGTTTTGCCAAACCATAGACCCGCTTGAGGTTGACCCGCCAAAGGATTGTTGTCGATGCCACTATTAAAACGCATCGGAGTAGCTTGATTTCCCCCTAATACGAGCATTCCACGCCAACTGCAAAAATCAGGAATGATACGAAGGTGGGAAGAAATAGGCTTGATAGCCCAAAGCTGATTGCCGTAAGTGTGGTATCCAATTTCGTAAAACAAACCGTGGCAATCCATCAAGGCGCGTTCGGTCTCTACTTCGCGGATTCGCATCCATTCGGTACAACTCGTTTCGTCAAAAGTACGGCTGCCTTTGGGCAGTCGGTAGCGCTTCCATTCTTTAGTAGAAGGGAAATAGACATTCATCAACACCGAGGCTTTGTCCCAGCCCGTTGCAATCATAGGTTGACCAAAAGAGCCAGCACTCCATACTTCCGTAAAAGCCGTTTTTTCAAGGATTTTCCAAGTGTTTCCGTCCCATTCGGCCAGCCGCCCCGCCGACCAAGAGCCATTGTAGTCTTTTTCGTTGTAGCTATTGTTGGTTACTACCACTCTTCCGTGTTTGGTAAAACCCGACTTAAAATGCGGTTTTGACCCGACAGGTTCGTCCAGTTCTTTCATAAGATTGAAAAGCTGTTTTGTTTCTAAGGTAGTCACATCCGTTTCAAAAAACTCGCCTTCCATCGACAAAAAATAAACCTTTTTGGTGGGTTCTGTCAAGTGGGCCATAGTAGCAGCCAAGCGGTATTTTTTTACTCCTTCAATGAGCCTCACATTGCCGAGCGTATCAACCACATACGGCCCAATAATCAACTGATGCGTAGAAGCATGAATGAAACGATTGGCATACGTCCCTACGATACTCTCGGCTCGTTTTTTCAGCTCCATTTTATCATTGATTTCATACAATCCTGTCCCTGAACCCGTTGGCGTCATGTGGGCTACATAAGTAATAATCCACAATCGATTGGCCCAAGGCATCAGGCCGCCCGTACCTGCCTCAGTACGAGGGCTATGATTGGCAACCATCGCCAAGTTTGGAAAGACTCCACTTACCGAAGGCGCATTTTGGGCGTAAGATTGCAAGGCACAAAACAGCCCCACAACAAAATATTTTAAAAAATTTTGTTTCATTTTCTTAAACGATATGGAGAAGGAATAGATAATTAAAGCGAGCCTGCTAAAAGCAGAGGCAGGCTCGCTAAAAAGCAAAATCAATAGCCGTCGTTTTGCTTCATGTTGGAATTGATTTGAATCTCAGCCGTAGGAATAGGCCATAAATACTGCCGGTCGTTCCAAGTAGTAGGTACTAGATTTTTGATAAGACCCGTTTTTTCCATTTCACTAAAGTCAGGAGTACCGTCTTCATCAATTCTAGGCGTACCCGGAAAAAACCAGAGATTTTTGTCCACCACTTTACTACGTAAATCTACGGGGTCGAGCATGCCATAAATAGGGCGATTGAGGACTTTGCCCGCAATTCGCCAACGCACAATATCCATATAGCGAAGCCCTTCGAAGGCCAACTCCATACGGCGCTCCATGCGCAATTCTCGCCGTAGTTCGGCTTGGTTGGTAGTGGTGATAGCAGGGTAAGATGTAGTAGCCGTAAGCGCCACTTTGTAGGCTCTCGCTCTTACTGAGTTGATAGCATCCAATACTGATTTATCTATTTGATTTTGTTCAATTTTGGCCTCTGCATACATCAACAATACATCGGCATAACGAACGATAATCTGCTCAGGTTCTATCAAACGGCCATTGAGCAACCAAGAATCATCGACTCCTTTTTTCCAAATCAACCCATTGAAAGAAGCAAATTGAGCATTGGCGCGGTTGTCGTTGTTGGTGACTTTGGTATTGGTACTTAGGCGGGTAACTTGCAGTGCATTGGGATGTGGATCATATATAAATCCTAAGTGAGGCTGCCCAAACTCAACAATGGTAGCCGTGCAACGAGGGTCGCGGTTTTTGAAGGGGTTACGTGGTTCATAAAGCGGCGACTTATCAATGGTTTTACCATCGGTACATAGATACGAACAAAACAAATCCCATGAAGGGTTGGCTGCGGCAAAGCCGCCCGAATTACGGCTAATGATATCGGACGTAACTCCTGTAGTTACTTTCAATTCGAGCGAACGAGGCAATGAAAAGATAACCTCTCTTGAATTTTTGGTGCTTTGCAAAAACAAATTGGCATAGTCAGAATGCAAAACGTATTGATTCAAGTCCATGCAAGCTTTGGCGGCGTCGCTAGCTATTGCGTAATCTTTTTCGTAGAGAGCAAAACGCGCTTTCAGAGCCATTGCGACACCTTTGGTAGCACGCTTTACAGCCGAAGCAGCATAACTCGTCGGCAAATTGGCAATAGCATAATCAAAATCTTCGTAGATTTTGGCACTCACCGTTTTCTTATCGGTACGGCCTTTGGTATAGGCATCTTCGATACTGATAACCTCATCACTATACACTACATCGCCAAACTTATTAACCAATTTGGCATATTGACCTGCCCGATGCAGACGAGCTTCAGCTAAGTATACATCCAACTTTGCTTGGTTTACTTTAGCCTTGGTTTCAGCGCTATTCAAAGCCGCAATCGCTCTGTTAGCACGAGCAATGGCCTTATAAGAGTTGCGCCAAAGTGTGGTCGAAAAAGCCCATTGGCTCGTCACTGTGCCAGATTTGATAGGCGTTAGCGTTTGACGATAAAAACCATCATCCGAAAGATAATTGACACCTGTACCGTCTTCGTCCCATTGCCAAAAATCAATGCGATAGAGGTCATTGAGAGCTAGTTGTATTTCGGTTTCGTTGGAATACCACTTTTCAGCCGACGGCTCCGCAAGTGGATAAAGGTCAAGGGAATTTTGGCAGGAAGCTAGCAATAGTAAGCTAAGGGCTGCGATATATATATATTTTTTCATTGCAAATCAAAGGGTTACATTAAAAACCAATCGTAAATCCACCCAATACGGTTGTCACTATCCCAAAACCTTCGGGGTCCCAACCTTTAGGGTATTTGTTGAGGGTAAACACGTCGGTAGCATTGAGATATACCCGAATGTTGTTTGAGAGAATCTTACGCGAAATTCGCTGCGGAATGGTATAGCCTAAGGTGATGTTTTTCAAACGGAAATAACCTCCATTAAACAACCAAAAATCAGACATGGCACGGTTTAGTCCCTTGTTGGTCTCTGTAAATCTTGGGTATTTGGCAGCTAAATTTTGTTCAGTTGTATTGTTAGCACTCCAAGTATTTCCGTCTAAATATACAGGGAATACGCCCCAGTTTTCGGCATTATAATCAGTATAAGGCAATAGCGAGGTGTTTTGGTAACCTATGCCTTGGAAAGTTACTCCCAAATCAAACCCACTATAATCTAGCTTAATATTGCCGCCATACATCCATTGTGGTTGGGAATTACCTAACAATACACGGTCATACTCTGGCGAAATTTTGCCATCAGGTACACCGTTAGGGCCGCTGATGTCGGTGTATTTCATATCACCTACTTTTACGTTGGTGTTGATTTTGGGAGAATTATTGACATCTTCTTGGGTTTGGTAAATTCCTTCTGAACGATAACCGTACCACTCGTCAAATTGACTTCCCAACTTTTTGATACGGTCGCCTAAAAATTCAGTTCCACCCAAATCTCCCATGATAGATTTAAACTGAGACAAGTTGAAAGAAGCCGAGTAACGTAGCTTGCCGATGTTATCGGTCCAACCCAAATCCAAATCAATGCCTTTGGTAGTCATGATTCCCGTATTTTGGTTAGGATTTTCGAATCCTACGAAAATCGGAATCTGTAATGCCAACAACATATCTTTGGTTTGTTTGTAATACACATCGGTGGTGAAGCGCAAACGATTTTTCAAGAAATAAGCATCCAACCCCAAATCGGTAGAGGTGGTTTTTTCCCATGAAATATCCTGAATAGCATACTGCACTTGCGCAGCTGTTTGTTGAGCTACGGCTACGTTGTTTTGGTAAAACAGTGCATTGCTAAAGTTCATGATACCTACCGACGGGTAGTTTCCGATACGTTCGTTGCCAAGATTCCCCCAAGATGCCCGCAGCTTCATAAACGACACCACGTTTTGTCTTTTGAAGAAATCTTCTTCGCTCACTACCCAGCCTGCCGATATCGACGGGAAAGTACCCCAACGGTAGTTGGCATTGAAGCGCGACGAACCGTCGCGGCGTACATTGGCCTGAATCAAGTATTTATCTTTGAAACTATACGTCAAACGTCCAAAATAAGAGCGATAAGCCGTTTCGAAGGCCGACCCAAAGTTGTCTCTAAAAGCAGCGGGGCCTTGGTTGAGATAAGGATAAGTATCAAACAAATATTGGTCGCGCGAAGCCCCCATCGACTCCCCTTTGAAGTAATAGTTTTCGTAACCAAGCAAAGCTGTAAAATCATGATTACCAATGGTTTTTAGGTAATTACCCAAAAACTGCGTGGTAATGCTGTAGTTAGTTGTGCGGTTTTCGTCCAAACGAGTAGTGATACCACCTCCAATCAGCGATACGATGTATTGATTAGGGTCGTTGGCGGCATATACATCTACTTGACGATTGAAGCGTTTTTGAACGTTAAAATCAAAAATAGGTGCAATGATTCCTGAGAACTTCAATCCTTCAATTGGCTTTAAATCAAGGGCTAAACGACCCCCAATTTGATTATAATTGAGGCGATCAGTTCCTCCATATTTAATTTTAGCATACACATTTTCACCCGCTTTGCCGTCGGCAATCCGCCCATCGGCCCAGATAGCAGGATAAATAGGTGATGAAATCAGTATACGTTGTAACGGAGTAGTTGAAGGAGGGTTGTTTCTAGAATCACCACCAATCAGACTCATATCTGTCTGACTATTACTTGCTGTGGGAGACAGTGAGTTGGTTCTCTTAAAGTTAAAATCGACGGTTCCGCCGATGAATTTATTAATAGTAAAATCGTTGTTTGAGCGAACAAAAATCCGATTGTAGTTTTTATTGTCATAGAAGCCACCCACTTTCTCAAAACGAACTGAGGCATTTGATTTTACAAATTTTGAGCCACCCACCACGCTAATACTGTGAGCTTCTCTAGGCGCTATTTTATTGAGGGTCAACGCCATCCAGTCAGTATCGGGATATTTATCAGGGTCTGACAGGTGTTTTTGATTATAGTCTGTCAACAAATCTTGGCTGAAGGTGGGAAAGCGATTGGCACCGTTTCCGGCATCATTCCAACGAAGTTCGTTGACAAGCTCCATATAGCGTTGCGACCGCATATAGTCGGGAAGCTGCGTAGGTGTATCAAAGCCGTTTTCGTAACTATATTGAATAGAAGCTTGGTCGGTTTTGGCGCGCTTGGTCGTAATCAAAATTACCCCTGCTGCTGCTCGCGATCCGTAAATAGAGGCCGAGGCTGCATCTTTCAATACGGTAAGGTTTTCAATATCATTGGGGTTTACTTGGTTAACATCACTCACAGGTACACCATCTACAATCACCAGCGGGTCAGAGCTACCAATCGTCGTAATCCCCCGAATCCGAATCGTGGCGCCGCCCATCGCACCATTGGCACCACTTCGTGACACCATTACGCCCGACATTGCCCCTTGCAGTGCTTGTGCTACCTGCGTTTCTTTGCGCTCCTTAAACATCTCCGCGTTGATGGTGGACACGGCACCCGTGAGGTCTTTTTTTCTTTGAACGCCATAACCTACCACCACCACTTCTTCGAGTGATTTGGTATCGGGCTTGAGCGAAATATTCAGGGAAGTTTGATTGGCGATACTTACTTCTTGACTTAAATATCCCACAAAAGAAAAAACAAGGATGATATTGTCGTCAGGAATCGAAAGGCGGAAGTTTCCATTTCCGTCGGTGTTAGCGCCTCTCTGCGTACCTTTTACCAAAATACTCACTCCAGGCAATCCTACGCCTTTTTCGTCCACAACTGTGCCCGTAATATTTCTATCAACATTTCGGAACAATTCAAGACTTGACGCTTCGCCGTTTGGGAGTACTTCTTTTTCATTTTTTACTTTTTTGAGGAGTATCCGATTTTCTATTACTTCATAAGTGACCTCAATCGGCTTGAGGATTTGGTCCAACACCGTCGAAAGACGGCGATTGTTGAGGCTGACATTGAGGCGTTGGTTAGATTTGATTTTGGTGCTATACACAAACTTAACGTGGGCCTGTTTTTCAATTTCATTGAGAATTTTTGTTAGCTCCATCCCCTCTCCCGATACCGAAATAGGGCGATTAAGTACTTCTTGAGCTTGACTATCGTAAGCCCAAGCAATACTGCTGCACAACACAAACAGGAGCAGTTGTGAAAAAGTAATTTTCATGAGCTTCCACCAGATTTTGGGAATTGGTAACGGTTTTTGCATACATTTACTTGTTTTTTGATTGGACAAATTAGAAAACACTCCCCTCCCACAGATTGGCGTTTGTAGAGGGGTTACTCAATGGCCGAAAATGTTCGCAGCATTTTCGGCTTTTTTTTAGCATCCGTCTCCATTAATGAAGACTACGGTACCGCGTTTTTCGTAGGTAGCATCGATTGACTTACAGATAAGTTCGAGCTGCGTAAACATAGATAACCCGTTGAGGTCGGCCGTGATTTTACAATCCTTGGCGCTAGGATTGGCAATCACAAACTCTACCCCGTACCGTAATGAAAGCGCATCTAGCACCTCTTGCAAACAGGTTTCTTTAAAAACAAAAGGAAGGTTTACTACCTCAGGCGCTACAATAGGAACTGGATTTTCGACAATGCCAGGTACGATATTTTTGGAAACTACATCGTACAAAACTTTTTGATTGGGAGTCAGAATCACCCCATTTTTCTCCGCTTTTTGGTTTGGTTTTTCGGTATAAACTGACACTTTTCCGGTAGTAACGGACACCTCTATGGTATTGGATTTTTCGTGGTGGCTTATCCAAAAGCTAGTCCCTAGCACTTCGGTTGTCAAGTCCCCCGAGTGAACTATAAAGGGCTTCTTTACATCTCGTTTTACTTTGAAGAAGGCCTGTCCTTTGAGATAAACAGTCCGCTTGGTGCGGTTGAAAGTTTTGTCATAAACAATACTGCTATTTTGTTTGAGCAGCACCACCGTGCCATCTTCAAGGCGTACTTCTTGTTCTAGTTCTGTCGTATTTTTTACTTCAATACCTGTGTTTTCTACCTTAACTGGTAGAGAGGGCTCTACTGTGCTTGCCACTTGAGGCGGTGGCTCCAACGAATGCCACCATAGCACTCCTGCTAGTAAACAAGCCGCCGCTCCCGAAACCCACGTCAGAGGCATTTGAATGATATGACCCAAGGGGCGAATTTGGGCATGAATTTGTCGCCATATCCGCTTTTCAAGGTTTTTACGCTGATTTTCGGGTACATTCACAGGATATTGAATGGGTTGGCTTTGAAACCATTCTTCCAAAAAACGCTCTTCTTCCTCGGTCGTTTTTCCTTCCAAGTACCGCTTAGATATATCGTTAAATTCTTGCTGAGTCATTTCTGTATGGGTGTGTTTATAGTCTAGTTGTAAGATTGATAAGACTTCAAGTTTTCTTTTAAAAACTTCAGGGATTTTGTAATATGGTACTCCACGGCTTTTTCGCTAAGATTAAGGCTAGTGGCGATTTCCCTGACCGATTGGTTTTCGAAACGGCTCCGTTTGAAAACCTCCGCGCTTTTTTCGGGCAAAAGATTAAGAATCTTATCTACAGCTTCGGCTAGTTCTACAAAATTGACAATCTCATCGGTCGCATAGTTTTGGTGGATTTCTTGAAATATGAGGTATTCTTGGTACTTACGATAGCTCACTTGCGACTTGATATAATCATACACTTGGTTTTTGATAGCAATGGTAAGATACAAATCCAAATGCCGAATCACGACTTCCGCACGCCGATTCCAGACGTTTAAAAACACCTCCTGCACTAGTTCTTCGGCTTCTTCACGCACGCCTGTTTGATGGTACGCAATACCAAAAAGCTTATACCAATACCTACGGTATATCTCCTCAAAGGCAGAAATTTTCCCTTCTCTCAAAAACTCCACCAAGCGTGCATCATCCCATTGCTTAATACCCATGCGTTTTCGCTATTTACATGTACAGTAGAACAACTACCTCAAATCCCTAAATAATTTTGAAAAATATTTGAATAATATTGTTTTAGAAGAAACAAAACTCATTTGTATAGTATTAGTAAACACAAATAAACAACTAATTTCTAGGAGAATTAGCTAGACAACCTCTTATAAAGAGGTTATAAAAAAGCCACCGGCCGCAAAACCGATGGCTTTTTTTATACCAAAAAGCTACATCATTTTACTGATAAACCCTTACATAATCCACTTCCATTTTGGCAGGAAATACAGTCTCATCAATGCCTTTTGCGCCACCCCAATTGCCCCCTACGGCAATATTGAGCAACAAATAATGCGGCTTATCAAAAGGCCATTCATTCGTTGTTTTATGTTCGTTTGGAATACTTAAATACACCTTACCGTCGAGCAAGAAATCCATTTTTTCGGGAGTCCAGTCGATGGCATAAATGTGAAACTCAGTGTATGGGTTTTTGATAAAAATCTTTTTTGACTTTTGGGTACCCTTCACGTGGTTGTAGGCTTGGGTATGAATCGTCCCCACCAAAGTATCAGGGTCATAGCCTACGTGCTCCATGATGTCGATTTCACCACACTTAGGCCAACCTACCTGCTTGATATCATTGCCAAGCATCCAAATAGCCGGCCAAGTTCCCCGCCCTTTGGGAAGTTTGGCTTTTATCTCAATGCGCCCGTATTTCCATTCGCCTTTGTCGCGCGTGACCAAACGAGCAGAAGTATAGTCTCGATTTTCGTGTTTTTGTTTACGAGCTGTAATAGTCAATATCCCATTTTTCACGACAGCATTGCTCGTATCGGCTTCGGTATAAAACTGTAGTTCATTATTCCCCCAGCCATTACCGCCTACATCATAGCCCCACTTGGCGGCATTGGGCAATCCTGCATAATTAAACTCATCCCCTCCTACCAATTTCCACTTTGTTTTGGCAAAAAGTGCATCATGTTTGAGGGCTTTTTCGGGTTCGTCGGTAGTGATATAGTCTATCCCTCTTGCCAAGAAGTAATCAATAAGCGTAGTATCATTGACCGTCCAAGCATTGGTCGTAATCCCTTCTTGTTGGGCTTTGGTAAGCCATTCTTCATCTTTCTGAAATACACTAAAATGATAATCAGCACCGCCGATATTATCAGCTTTGAGCTGCGCTGCCGAAATATTTCCATTCAAATACTGAAGCTTAGCCTTGGCATCTAGCTCTCTTACTTTTTTCAGAATATCATAATCAAAACTGATATAGACTACCCATTTTTGGACTTTGAGCTTGTGGATGGTTTTTACCACTTTTTCGGCCAAAAGCGCGGCTCGTTCTTTCCCAGCCGGCGAAGGTTTGATTTCGGCCACAAGCATGGTTTTTTTTTGCTTTTTACCTTCTTTCAAATATTCGTCCAAAGTAGGTAGCAATTCGCCATTTTTGAGTGGCTTTTTGCGCAATTCCGCAAAATCGGTCTGCTCAATGTCCATGCCTTCATAATGAGCGTCATGGTTGATGACAAGTACTTCGTCTTTGGTCATTCGGATATCAAACTCCGAGCCTACACAACCAAGCTTAATAGCCTCTCGAAGTGAGGCGAGGGAGTTTTGAGGGGCACCAGTGTGTTTCCATGCTCCTCGATGCGCCACAATTTTGTTGGAATGAAAGGATTGGGTCCAAGCGGTATTGAGGCCCAGCATGCTCCACAAAAGGAAAAGAAAAGAAGTTGTTTGTTTATTCATTGACAAGTATTGTTTTTCAAAAATTAGCTTCGTTACGCAATTGACGTTGTATTGCTTTAAAAGGCACATAGCGGCACTTTTTCCCCCTACAAACTTTCACAAAAGTAATATTCAATTATGTTTATAGTTTTTCCCAAATATTTTCTATCCAAACTATAAAGTAACTTTTAAATAATATCATCTTTGTAATTACAAACAAAATACCTTAATTGCTAGCGAAAGCCACGTGAGTACAATTTACTAATGAATATACCCACAAAATATCTTCTTCTTTGCCAGAGAAATTCTGCCTATCTCTCCCTCAGATGGTAAATGCTCTGACTTATTTGCATTACTAGCTATTCAAATTTTACCTCCTTGAAACCGACAGACATTCAAAATCCCGAGTACTTCCACAAGGTAGTGGATTGTCAGTACGCATGTCCTGCGCATACTCCTGTGCCCGAATACATCCGTCTGATAGCAGCCGAGCGCTACACTGAAGCGTATATGGTAAACTGGGAATCAAACGTATTTCCAGGTGTACTAGGTCGTACTTGCGACCGCCCTTGCGAACCCGCCTGCCGACGTGGCCGCGTAGAAGAAGAGCCGGTGGCTATCTGCCGCCTCAAGCGCGTTGCTGCCGACAACAAAGGCGATGTAAAAAGCATGATGCCCCAAGGCCCTTTTGCGCCCAATGGAAAAAAAATAGCGCTCATTGGTGGAGGCCCTGCTGCGCTCACCGTGGCACGTGATTTAGCACCACTGGGCTATGAGGTTCATCTTTATGACGACCAAACCAAAGGTGGTGGAATGATGCGTAGCCAAATCCCTTCTTTCCGCTTGCCCGACAGCGTGCTTTCGGAAGAAGTAGGCTTTATCCTTGATTTGGGTATTCATACGCATTTCAATACCCGTGTTGAAAGCTTGAAAGACATCCTGAACCAAGGATACGATGCGGTTTTTGTGGGTACAGGAGCCCCTAAAGGTAAAGATTTGGCCGATTTGCCAGGTCGTTGGGACGCCCAAGCCAATATTCACATCGGAATTGAATGGCTTGCCAATGTAGCCTTTGAGCATACTAGCAAAATCGGCAAAAAAGTAATTGTACTAGGTGGTGGAAATACCGCTATGGACTGTTGCCGTACTTCTCGCCGCTTGGGTGGTGAGGAGGTAAAAGTAGTGGTCAGAAGCCCTCGCAAAGAAATGAAAGCTTCGCCGTGGGAAATCGAAGACGCGCTTCATGAAGATATTCCTATTTTAGAAAATCACGTCCCCAAATCGTTTGTATCCGAAAACGGCGTTCTTAAAGGAATGTATTTCGAAAAAGTAGAAGCTATCTACGACAACGGAAAACGGAAACTCGTGCCTACTGGTGAGCCAGATATATTCATAGAAGCGGATGATGTGCTTGTGGCGATTGGTCAAGAAAACTCTTTCCCGTGGATTGAACGTGATTTAGGGCTTGAATTCAACAAATGGGGCTTACCCGTTTTGGATGAAAAAACCTTCCAATCTACCCTTTCTAAGGTATTTTTTGGAGGAGATGCTGCTTTAGGCCCCAAAAACGTTATTACAGCCGTGGCCCAAGGTCATCAAGCTGCGGTATCGATTGATTTGTATTGCAACCAACAATCCCTCTACGAACGTCCTTCGCCGTATACCAACCTGATTAGTCAAAAGATGGGTATCCATGAGTGGATTTATGACAGCGATGTCACGACTGACATTCGTTATAAAGTACCTCATGCCGACAAAAGCCTAACGCTGAAAGACCGTAAAAAAGAGGTTGAGCTAGGTTTTAGTCAAGATACGGGTTTTAAAGAAGCCCAACGCTGCCTCAATTGCGATGTACAGACGGTATTTACCGAAGATAAATGTATTGAGTGCGATGCTTGTGCTGACATCTGCCCTACTACTTGTATCACATTTACGGTCAATGGCGAAGAAGACGACCTCCGCTCCCGACTCAATGCCCCCGCTCATAATGTGGAGCAGGATTTGTACGTATCTGATACCTTGAAAACAGGCCGAGTGATGGTCAAAGACGAAAACGTGTGTCTACACTGTGGACTTTGTGCGGAGCGTTGTCCAACTTCGGCTTGGGATATGCAAAAATATTTGTACTCAGTAACAAAAGCTGGCTGCCAAACCAGTGTATTAGAAACCATTTAATCTCTTTGTTTAGAGCATTTTCAACAAAAAAGAGGTTTAACCAAGTCTATCAATGCAACAACTTACCGCAATTAACGACTTAGTAGTACGATTTGCCAATGTCAACGGAACTGGTTCGGCAAGTGCCAACAATATGTTTGCCATGTCTATTTTTAGAATGGGCATCCCTGTTACTGCCAAAAATATTTTCCCTTCCAATATCCAAGGTTTACCTACGTGGTACGAAGTAAGAGTAAGCGAGAAAGGCTACCTTGGTCGCCGCGAAGGAGTGGACTTACTCGTGTGTGTCAATCCTCAAAGCATGAAGCAAGACATAGCTTCTGTGAAATCAGGAGGGTATTTTATTTATGACAACACCAAAAATCTCCACAAAGACTTTATCCGAGAAGATATCAATTATATCGGCATTCCGATGATTGGTATCTGTATGCGCTTGTATCAAGATGCTCGCCAACGTCAATTGTTCAAAAACATGATTTATGTAGGGGCATTGGCAGCTTTGCTTGATATTGAACTCGAAGTGGTAAAGGGAATCATTGCCGACGAATTCAAGAAAAAACCCAAACTCATCGAGCCCAACGTCCAAGCGATGATGGAAGGGGTCAAATATGTGCAAGAAAACTACGAAAGCCCGCTAGGTCTCCGCGTTGAGCGCCGCGACCTTGTAGGAGATAGTATTGTGATCGACGGCAATACCGCTTGTGGATTAGGAGCGGTATATGCCGGTGCCACCGTAGCTGGATGGTATCCTATTACGCCATCTACATCGCTAGTAGAAGCCTTTGCCAAATACGCCAACCGTCTCCGCACCGACCCCGAAACGGGCCTTAAAAAAGTAGCGATTGTACAAGCAGAAGACGAGCTAGCCGCCCTTGGTATGGTATTAGGCGCAAGCTGGAATGGTGCGCGCGCTTTTACGGCAACCAGTGGTCCGGGGGTATCGCTCATGAATGAGTTTTTGGGATTGGCTTATTTTGCCGAAATCCCGGCGGTACTCGTGGATGTGCAACGAGGTGGCCCTTCGACAGGGATGCCTACCCGCACTCAGCAATCAGATTTGCTGTTGGCAGCTTATGCCTCGCATGGCGATACCAAGCATGTTTTGCTGATTCCGAGCACGCCTACCGAGTGTTTTAATTTTATGGCAGATGCCTTCGATTTAGCCGAGCGTCTCCAAACTCCTGTCATCGTAATGACCGACTTGGACTTAGGCATGAACGACCACCTCTCAGCTCCTCTCAAATGGGATGATTCTCGTCGCTACGACCGAGGTAAGGTCTATACTGCACAAGATTTAGATGCGTTAAGCGCGATGGGCAAACAATTTGGTCGCTATCTTGATGTAGACGGAGATGGGATTCCATACCGTACCCTTCCCGCAACTCACCCTACCAAAGGGTCGTTTTTTACGCGTGGTACATCGCACGACGAATACGCTCGCTATACCGAAGATGGGGTTAAAAACGCTGAAGTACTTAATCGTCTGCTCAAGAAATGGGACACTGCCAAAGACATTACGCCTAAGCCAGAGTTTTACCAAACTGCCAACCAAAGTAATATCGGTGTGGTGTTTTTTGGTACTACCACTTACGCCGCCCTCGAAGCACTAGATTTATTAAAACAAGAGGAAGATATAGTAATCGATGCTATGCGGGCAACGGCCTTTCCGTTTCATGAGTCGGTAGAGCAGTTTATCGAAGCTCACGACCAAGTATTTGTGATTGAGCAAAACCGTGATGCACAGTTCCGTACGTTGTTGATTAATGAATTGGAAATCAACCCAAAAAAATTAATCAAAATCCTCAACTATGACGGAATGCCTATTACAGCCGAAGCGATCCGCCGCCAAATTGTGGGCGTCTTGGCTACGGTTTAAGAATGATTTTGGTTGGTTTGCCCTGAAATATTCAAGTCAAACCAACCAAAAATTTGCTTAACGTGAGATAACAATTTTAACTTTTATAACTCAATGACAAAAAAACAAGTAATCAAATACTCACTTCTTTTTGTAGTTTACATTGTTTTATTTGTTTTGATAGTTGTGGGCGACATAGTACCTTCTCGTATTTCAAGGTTTCTGATACCAATCATGTTTGCAATACCAATGATAAGCGTCATCATACTCACAATCACTGCAAAAAACAAATAAGTCAATACTTTTGTATTTAAGATATGGTGAAAGTAGGATGTAAATTCTTCAATATCAAAAATATCCGTAACCTCCCAACCATAATTTAGACATCACACATTTAAAATGACTTACATAAAACCCAAATTCCGTCACCCCGAAATGCCCAAAAATCGCGTGGGATATGCCAAAAGCGATTATGAAGGGGTGATTTCGACCTTGTGCGCTGGCTGCGGCCACGATTCTATCAGCGGTGCTATTGTGCAAGCTTGTTATGAAATGGATATTGAGCCGCACCGAGTTGCTAAGCTATCGGGTATTGGATGCTCGTCCAAAACGCCCAATTATTTCCTCAACAACTCCCACGGCTTCAACTCCGTGCATGGACGGATGCCTTCAGTAGCTACCGGTGCCAACATGGCCAATCGCGACTTGATTTATTTAGGAGTATCGGGCGATGGCGATACTGCTTCGATTGGGATGGGGCAGTTTGTACACGCGATTCGTCGCAATCTCAATATGCTTTATATTGTGATGAACAACGGCTGTTATGGTCTTACCAAAGGCCAAGACTCCGCCACTGCCGATGCGGGCTCCGTCAGCAAAAGTGGGTCTGTCAACCCTTTTGAAGGCATTGATTTGGTCGGAATGGCACTTGAATTGGGCGCAAGTTTTGTAGCAAGAAGCTTCTCTGGCGACAAAACTCAACTCGTACCACTTATCAAAGCCGCCCTCTCTCACAGTGGGTTTGCCCTGATTGATGTACTTTCACCTTGTGTGACATTCAACAATAATCCGGGTTCTACCAAATCTTATGACTATGTACGCGACCATATCGAAGCACTTGCTCAGATTGGTTATGTACCAGAAAAAGAAGAGATTACTGTATCTTACGAAGAAGGAAGTACCGTAGGCGTCGAACTTCATGATGGCTCAGTGGTACACCTTCAAAAGTTAGCCGATGGCTGGGATCCACGCGACCGCCAAGCAGCAATGCGGCGCTTGCAACAGGCCAAAGCCGAAGGTGAAATCTTAACGGGGCTAGTGTATGTCAACCCAGAAAGCAAAGACCTGCACGAAGTAATCAAATCTGACCTTCGTCCTCTCAATAGTCTTAAAGAAGAAGACCTTTGTCCGGGGGCTAATACATTAGAAATGTTAAACGAAGAGTTTAGATAACGTATTATTCCCTACAAAAAAGCCTTCTAATGTACATTAGAAGGCTTTTTTGTTAGTGACACACTCTCACAAATTTACGCTCGTTGATTTCTCCTTCTTTTCCAAACATAATGCTAAGTATCAATTCTCGGGTAGTGAGGCTACGCACTTTAACATTTTTATACCACGTAGCTCCGCCCAAAATTTGCTCATCCAGTTTGACCTCTTTTCCGTCAAAATTATACCGAGTGGCTAGCTGAGCTGGTGAAGAAGGCGCCACTCCATTGCTTCCCGACAACGCATTTCTAACTTTTACTTCCCCATTAGAAGTAAATTCTACAAAATAAGAATCAGCAGCGGCTTTTTTCCAAGTAGTATCTGTAATAGGTGGGCAACAACCTCCCAAATAACGAAACTCCGTCAATGTCCATTTTCCCACGAGTGTGGGCTGATCTGAAACACAGCTTTCAAGGCTCAACAACTCCTCGCTTGAAGATTTGCATTGCATCCCAATCAGGGCAATTAATCCGTATAAAATCAGCTTTTTCATAAATATCAATCTCTAAACTTACTGATATTATGACGCCCGCTCTTTCCAAAAGGTTGGAAACCTCTACTCCACAATCCACTTATTTTGGGTATTGTATTTGCCTTCAAACACAATTTTGTAAAGTTGAGAAGGAAGCTTACTTACATCAATAGATACCCTTTCTTGTTCGACGGGTACTTCGTCCATCAATAAATAAGAATCTCTTTTTCCCTCTTCAAAGTGATTGGTAGTAGTCAACCAAATTTTGACTTTTCCTTCTTTCTCCAACGCTTTCCAAGTCGCCTCTATGGTGTTGCCACTTTTTTTGACATTGGTATTTATCAACGACAACTTCCCCGTAAGTGCAGTACCATCTATTTCAAAGGCTTGCTCCTTGGGAATATTGATTTGTAAGTGCTGTGCCATGGTAGGCATAATATCTACAATAGCGGGCAAAATTTCCACACCTGTTTTTCCCATAAAATAAGAATTCAGCTGAGGCGTATTGGTGATTATCCATGTGCTTCTTTCTCGATCCGACTGCCCACCGTGGTTTTTACCCATAGAAGCATCTCTGCCGTGATCGGTCGTAATAAAAAGTTGCCATTTTTCGCCAAAATTCTTCTCGCGATATTGAATAGCCTTCCACAATCGCCCCATTTGAGCATCCATCATCTCTACAGCCCGAACGAATTGATCGCTATCGCCATACCGATGCCCCATATCATCGGTATACTCCAGATATACCCACGACAAATCGGGGCTTTCTTCTTGAATATAACGAGCTGCTTCATCCACTACTTTTTCATCAATCTTATGAATATATTCTTTCTCAGCATCGTGCGGAAAATGCAGCGTATCAAGTTCGAAGCCATCAAAAAAATAATCTAGCTTAAGATCTCTTGTTTGAGGCAACCTTTCTCCAATAAGCTTGGTACGGTTGTCGAGCCAAGTCGAAAAAACAGCCGTTCTTTTATGAGGATATTGTTCTGCAAAAAAACGAAAAATGGTCCAATAATGATAATTGGGGTCTTTGATTTTATTGTCCCACACATTGTGCTTATTGACCCAAGTGCCCGTCAAGAGGCTGTTATAGCCTACTGCTGAGATAGTGGGCGTTTGCGAATAAGTATTTTTCTTTCCTCCTACATACGCTCTGGTATAGCCTCCTACTTTAGCAATAGCTTGCAAATTGGGTAGTTTTTGTTTTTCAATCACATCCGAGGCAATACCATCTACAATCACAAACAGTACCTTGTTTTTGTCAGTCTGTGCCCAAATTTCTGTATACTTTCCAAGTATTAGGAGTAACGATAAAAAGCTAATTTTATAATTCCAGCATTTCATTTTTAGGCTTCAGATTCAGAAAGTTGAGAGGTAGATTCATCAGTGGTTTCAGCAGGAAGAGTCAAAAAAAGCCGCGTATTCATTACTTCTTCCATTGTCACATGAAAGAAGCGTTCGTGAATATTAAAAGGTTCTTTGTTTTCTTCTTCTCTACACTTGACATAGTTGCCATCTTCCAACATATCATAAGCATTGACATTGTCGCGAAGATTGTAATCTAGGATATGAATCGCTTCCTGTTTTACTCGAGGGTCGACAAAAGCAAAAACGGACTCAATCCGCCGGTCAAACGAACGTACCATCACATCAGCACTACCGCCATATACTTTGGGATTGTCGTTGTTATGAAAATAAAAAATTCGCGTATGTTCCAGAAAATCGCCCACAATAGAACGTACAGTAATATTTTCACTCAATCCCTTACGAGCTGGCCGCAAACAACAAATCCCCCTGACAATCAACCGAATAGACACACCTGCTTGAGAGGCTTTATACAGTTCTTCGATGGTTGCTTTATCTTCCAATGAGTTGATTTTAATACAAATTCCACTCGGCAAACCAGCCTGAGCATTGGCTGCTTCTTGCTGAATCAGTTTGATGATTTGCTTACGCATATCGCGCGGTGCCGTAATCAAATATTGGTAATCATTGGGTAAAGAATGCCCCGTGATTACATTAAAAAACTCCATAATGTCGCGGTTATAAACCTCGTCGCAAGTCAATAGACCAATATCAGTATACAATTTGGCAGTTTCTTCGTTGTAATTACCACTCGCCAAGTGCGCATAGCTCACTACGCCATGCTCTTCTGCTCTCACTACTTGTAGAAGTTTGGTATGGGTCTTGAAACGACTGATACCATATATCACAAAGCAACCTGCCTTTTGGAGCCGTTGGGCTTCACGCATGTTGTTTTCTTCGTCAAATCTTGCCTTCACTTCAAACAATACCGACACGTGTTTGCCATTTTCAGCGGCTTTGAGCAGGGCTGCGGTCACTCGCGATTTTTTGGCCAATCGATAGATAGTAAGTTTTATGGCCAATACCTTGGGGTCTTCGGCAGCCTCTTCCAATAATTGCAAAACAGGCTCGAAGTTGTTATAAGGATGGTGGAGCATGATATCTCCTTCTTTGATGGTTCCAAAGATATCTTCCACCATTTTTTCATGATCTACTCCCAATGGCGATACTGGTGGTGGGGGCGGCGGTACAAGTTCCGAAAATTCGGGATACTTTATAATTTGCCACAAGCACGTAAAATCTAATAAGTGCTTACATACAAACACATTGTAATCATCTATTTCCCAACGTTTTTTAACCAAATTAAGTAACCATTCGGAGGTATTTGCTTCAATTTCCATGCGTACGACACGCCCTAGTCGCCGCGTTTTGAGTTTTTGTTTTACTTCATCCAAAAAATCATTTTCAACATCATCATTTTCTTCAATCGAAAAATCCCCATTCCTGACGATTCGGAACAGGTGCATATCAATAATCTCTACATTTCGGTAAAGTTTTTTGAGTTCGTAACGAATGATTTCTTCAATAGGAACAAACAGTATCTCACCACTTTTACGCTCTATGGTATAAAACCTTGGCAAATTGGCAGGAATTTGAACAAACGAAATTTTGCGGTTTTCTTCGTCATCTTTTGCTTTTTCGCTAATCTTGGTCACTACCGCAAAAATCAATGTTTTGGCCAATAGGACTGGAAAAGTATGCGTATAATCAAACAGCATCGGGGTAAGCATCGGATAAATAGTCCGATCAAAATACTTCCCTCCTTCTTTTTTTTCGTTTTCGTCCAAATCTGACCAGCGGCCTAATTTTAGATTATGCTGTTCAAACAAAGGCAATAAATCATTTTCAAATACGTCGTCTTGCTCCTGTGCAAATCGATGAATAGCCGACAAAAGAGCTTTACGAAAGGGGATTTCGCGTAAGCCAGAATAATCGACCCTTTCTTTTCCAAAATCCAAGTAATTGTATAAGCTACCGACTCGAATCGTAAAAAACTCATCTAAATTAGAGTCGGAAATAGCCAGAAATTTCATACGTTCAAAAAGCGTACGGCGGGTACTACGGGCTTGGTCGAGCACTCGAAAATTAAACTGTAACCAACTCAAATCACGGCTGATAAAATTACTCTGTTCAATAGTCTGGCTTACCCGTTCGGCAGAGCGCGAAAAACGGTCCGTTTCTTCCAAAGGTTGCCCTTCTTTTGGTTCTCGTCGCTCACGAATGAAAGAAAAGAGAGAGGAAAACCCTCCTTTTCGATTTTCTGAAGATTGGGAATGGTTGGGCATATATTCGTTGGGTATTTAGGGCGATGATATTTTTTCCAAAATTAAAGCATAAAAAAAATATGCCACTCAATCCATCGGATGAGTGGCTCAATTTAATAGTTTCTTAACACTACTTCAACTCGTCTCTACACATCCACGCGAGCATATTTAGCGTTGCGTTCGATAAACTCCCTGCGCGGCGCTACTTCATCTCCCATCAGCATTGAGAATAAGTGATCTGCTTCCGCCGCCGACTCTATGCTCACTTGCTTGAGGCTACGACGCTCAGGGTCCATAGTGGTACTCCAGAGTTGCTCTGGGTTCATTTCTCCCAGACCTTTATAGCGTTGAATATAAACACTGTCTTCCTTCCCACCAGCAATTTCTTTGACCGCTTGCTCGCGCTGCGCTTCGGTCCAGCAATAGCGTTCTTCTTTTCCTTTTTTGACCAAATAGAGCGGTGGCTGTGCGATATAGACATAGCCATTGTCGATGAGGTCTTTCATATAGCGGAAGAAAAACGTCAGGATAAGGGTACGGATGTGGCTACCGTCCACGTCAGCATCGGTCATGATGATGATTTTATGATAGCGGAGCTTATCCATATTGAGCGCGCGTTCGTCTCCTTCTTTCCCAAATGCCACGCCCAACGCCGTAATCATATTCTTGATTTCTTCGTTTTCGTAGATTTTGTACTCTTGGGCTTTTTCGACGTTCAAGATTTTACCTCGAAGCGGCAAAATAGCCTGATACGCGCGATTACGACCTTGTTTGGCCGAGCCACCCGCCGAGTCTCCCTCTACAAGATACAATTCACAACCTGCTGGATCGGTTTCGGAACAGTCTGCCAACTTACCCGGCAATCCTACCCCGCCAAGTACGGTTTTGCGCTGTACCATTTCGCGAGCTTTACGCGCTGCGATACGCGCCTTGGCCGCCAATATCACCTTATCAACAATCGTACGGGCTTCTTTAGGGTTTTCTTGAAGGAAGTTGTCGAGCATTTCGCTTACTACTTGGCTTACCGCTCCCGCTACGTCAGAGTTTCCGAGTTTGGTTTTGGTTTGTCCTTCAAATTGAGGCTCTTGTACTTTCACCGAAATCACCGCCGTAAGTCCTTCGCGGAAGTCGTCGCCACTGATTTCGATTTTTTCTTTGGCCAATATCCCCGTTTTCTCGGCGTAGTTTTTCAGAGTACGAGTAAGGGCCATTCTAAAACCAGATACGTGCGTACCTCCTTCGATGGTATTGATGTTGTTGACATAAGATACCACATTTTCAGAATAAGAAGTGTTATAAATCATCGACACTTCTACTGGCACCGCACCTTTATCATTCTCCATGTAAATAGGAGTCGGAATGAGCTTGTCGCGGGTGCTATCAAGATAGGTCACAAACTCTACCAGGCCCCCTTCCGAATGAAATTCTTCATAGCGAGGCTGACCATTTTCGTCCAAATCACGCATATCTGTTAGCGTCAGCGTGATTCCCTTGTTCAAGAAAGCTAGTTCGCGAATACGGTTGGCAACTGTATCATATTTATATTCGGAAACCGTAAAAATGGTATCGTCAGGTAAAAAATGTACAAATGTACCCGTATCTTCAGCAGTACCGATTTCTCGAACGGGATAAAGCGGCTTCCCGATGCTATATTCTTGCTCAAAGATTTTTCCTTCGCGATGTACTTCCACTCGCAGGTGCTTTGAAAGGGCATTCACACACGACACCCCTACTCCGTGCAAACCACCCGATACCTTATAAGTGTCTTTGTCGAATTTACCACCCGCGTGCAATACCGTCATGACGACCTCCAAGGCCGATTTTTTTTCTTTGGGGTGCATACCCGTCGGAATACCTCGTCCATTATCTCTTACTGTAATCGAATTGTCAGTATTGATTACTACCTGAACTCGATCACAATATCCCGCCAACGCTTCATCTATCGAGTTGTCTACTACTTCCCAAATTAAATGGTGTAAGCCCTTGATACCAATGTCTCCGATGTACATTGCGGGGCGTTTTCTCACGGCTTCGAGACCTTCAAGAACTTGGATGTTTTCGGCTGAATAATTGCTTTTGTCTATTTGTTCGGAAATTTCAATTGTTTCGGTTGCCATATTTTAGTTTTGGTAACAAATAGGGTACTTATTTCTGAAAATATTTCAATTTTTTAACGCGTAAAGATACAATAATTTAGCCAAAAATCCTAAATATTGCGCGTTTAAGGTCGTCGATATACCCCTACCGATTGATTGTATACTCCAAACACTAATAAATCATTGACAACCGCCATTGAGCGCATCTCTCCATTGATATAAAGGCCCGACTGCCATGCCCTCACAGGAGCGAAGATGTGGCTGCCCTTATTGAGAAATAGCTGTCCTTTGCTGGCATCCATTTTACCGAGACGGATTCTGGCTCTTTCTACGTTTCCTCCTATTATCAAATCAAGTTTTTGATCTTTGTCTACATCCATCACCTCCAAGGCATATACAGGGGCGTATTGTGCCTCGGTGGGCAAAGCCTCAAATACCAAAGTACCCTTCTCATTCCACAAAATCCCGGTGCGTAGTTCGTCGGCACTCAGCTGAGAGACGGTTTTCAAAACATCATTTTCCAAAATATCGCTCAGTGTAGCCTTTGAATAACTTACATAATCAGGAAATTTCTTTTTCAAAAAAGGCAACTGATCTAGCAATTCATCACGACTAGCGTAGGGATATTCCTTGCCTTCTTGAAACAACGACACAATCGGTACTATACCGCCATTACCCGTAAAATCTTTATAATACAACTTGAGCTTATCACCCGATGTGACATGGTATTGGGTATTCAGTCCCATATTACCCAGCACAAAATCATCGTCGCCGTCGCCATCGAGGTCAGCGTGGAGTAAGCTATGTGCCAAAGTAGGCAATAAGGCGCTTGTTTTGGTGTCGTCTGCTAACCATTTCTCACCTTGATTGAGATACACCAAGGGCTTCATCCATTCCCCTACAAGCAACAAATCTGGCTTTTTGTCATTGTTGAAATCCGAAAATGCAGCCCCTGTAACGAGCGACGAATGCGCAAAAGATTTGATGACCGAAAAATTGCCTTGTCCTTCGTTTCGCAGCAATACCGACGCCTGCGCTTCAGGAAAACGTCCAGGCACACAATGTGCGCCAATAAACAAATCTTGGTCGCCATCGGCATCAATATCAGCGGCTTTGACTACGGTCGCATTGATGCGTAAAGATGAAAAATCCCCTCCTGCATGGCGTTTTAATTTCCCGTTTTGGTTGAGATACAAACGGGGTTGTAATAAAGAATCATTGGCCGCTAAAGCATAACCTCCACTGACTACCGCCACATCTAAATCTTTGTCGCCATCAGCATCAAATAGCACCGCGCATGAAGATTCAAAGGAAGCATCTTTTTCAAACTCAGGTTGGGGGCTTTTCACAAACCCGTTGGAATTTTGTAGGTATAGCTCATCCGCTTGTCCTTTGGGCGCCCCCACAAAAACATCCAAACGCCCATCTCCGTTGAAATCCCCTTTGGCCAAACAAGGCCCTACGCCCGAAAGCATCTGAGGTAGCAAGGTCTGAATTTTGAAATCATTGATGGCAGTGACAGGCAAAATCGGCATCAAATCTCCCGTGTAGGTCAAAAAAGGAGAAACAGTAGGAAAGCTTTCTTGCCTCAGCCTCGCTTGTGCATAATCCGCCTTGATTGTTTGATTGGCCTGAAGATTTTTCAGAACTTGTGTTTTTTGGTCAGTCCATTTGACAATGAGCGAATCTACCTGCATCACCTCTCCTAACCCAAAGTGCAAAGGCACATACATAGCCGACTGAAAACCTCTAACGGGCTGAAATTCGAGCGTTTGCGTTCCTTTTTTTGTAAAAACTGTTACTTTAGTCCCCATTTTTAAGGCTTCGCTTGGAGCTTTCAAAGCCACGCTGAGATGGTTAGTAGGGCTTTTTTGTTGAGCATTATTTTGATACACAAAAGCCTTTTCGTTGGTATTGTTTGTGACTAAGTCAAGGTCGCCGTCATTGTCCAAATCTGCATATATCGCTCCATTAGATTGACTTGGTTGGTCAAAGCCCCAGTCTTTTACTTTATTGTCAAACCCTCCCTCCCATGTTCCCGATGACGACACACCCCGATTTCGGAACACATAATTAGGCTCATTGATGGGAGGCATTTTGGCAATAACGTCCATTTGGCTTGGCACTTTACCTGTACTGTTTGATTCTACCTGTATATCAGCCGAATACTTTAAAAACTCCATATTGGTATAATCGCGAGCGTAACCGTTGGTCACAAACAAATCTTTGAACCCATCATTGTCAAAATCCGCAAAAAGTGCCGACCAACTCCAATCGGTATTGGAAATTCCTGCTAGTTGCCCTATTTCCGAAAACACAGGTATGGCTGCTTTCTCTTTTCCTGTTTTATTTGGATTCACACCCATGTTCAGTTGCAGCATATTGCGCATGGTTTGGTGATGAAACCCCGCTCTTAGCAATGATTGATATTTGTCGTAGTTATCATCTCCTGCCGTAAGCTTAATACGTTCATTTTGGGCTGGCAACATATCAAGGGTTACAATATCGGCCCAGCCGTCGTTATTAATATCAGCGGCGTCAGTCCCCATAGAATAAAGTGAGGTACTTCCTACCATTTCTCTAATGCTTTCTTTGAACGTTTTACCCTCCTGATTGAGATAAAAATAATCGTTTTCGTTGTAGTCGTTGGAGACATACAAATCTAGCCAGCCGTCGTTGTTGAAATCAGCCACATTGACCCCCAATCCAAAACTCAACACATTGTTAATCAAGCCCATTTCGTGCGACACATCCACGTATTTGCCTCCTTCGTTTCGCATCAATTTACTGCCATATCGGAGGTCGGGTTGCTGTCGATAATTAGCAATCAATTGGCTAAATCCGGCATAGTCTTGAATAGAGTGATTGAGCAAAAAACAATCTAAATCGCCGTCTTTATCATAGTCAAAAAAGGCCGCTTGTGTGGTATAAGAAGGGTCATTTAAGCCATATTCAGCGGCTTTTTCGATAAACTTTACGCCTTTTCCTGTCTTACCTTGATTGATATAGAGTAGATTTTTGCGCAAATTGGGGTCTTCGGCTCCTGAACGACAAACATAAATATCGAGCCAACCGTCGTTGTTAATATCGACCACCGAAACGCCCGTTTTCCAGCCTGAATGCTTGATGCCTGCTGCATCCGTGACATCTTCAAAAGTGATTCCTTTGTCAGGTTTGGAGGTATTGAGGTAGAGTTTATCTGCCACCATGTTGCCCGTAAAATACAAATCCACGAGGCCATCATTGTTAAAATCCCCTGCCCCTACCCCACCGCCGTTGTAGAAGTACCCGTATTTCAAAACGTTGTTTTCGGCATCTTCTTCAACAAAATTGTTGAAAGCTATGCCCGTATCATCGGCATCAAGGCAAGTAAAGAGTGTATCAGCTGAGTTTTTACAGGCCGAAACAAGTAGTGTCCCTAAAAGCAACAAAAACGATTTTGGTCGAAACATGTAAGTTAGTGTTCAAGGTCTCGAATGTCATAAAAACCCCCATTTTGAAATTTTTCGTTGCCGAGAGCTTTATCAATAAAAGTCGCCACACTCTCTGGTGAGCGCAACTTACCTTCGGCATACAAAGCCTTAAAACGCTCCACCTCAGCAAACTGCTCAGGCGTACGCGAACGAATCTCATCTTGCATGGCAGTATTTACTACGCCCGGTGCCAAGTTCCAAACCTTAACGGGATGGTGCAACTGACTGATTTCAAGAGCCAATACCTGCGAAGCCATCAAAAAACCCGCTTTGGTAGAGCAGTATCCACTCCAGCCGTAATATTCGTGCTTGGCCGCTCCCGACGAAATATTGACAACTTCCAAAGGTATATTTTTAGCAACTGCCAAGCTCACAAGGTAATTTTGGAGAATCATCGGTGCCGTCATATTCAGAAAAATGGTTTTGGCCAAATCGGCCGCTGGCACATGAAAAGAGGGTTCTATTTCACCCAAACGCCCCGCGTTGTTAATGAATACAAGAGAGGCAGTGGCGTTGTCTTCTACAATTTGGGTCCAATGTTTCATGGTATTTTCGCAGCCTTCCAAATCACTCAAATCTTCTTGAATGCCGATAAAATTGGCCTTCGCCCATGATTCATCGGGCGCTGTACGGGCAGTACCCACTACTAAGTCTTGGGGTGAATATGTCAAAAAATGCACCGTAACCGCCTTACCAATTCCTCGGCTACTACCTGTTATAAAAATAATGCGCTTACTCATATCTTCAATTGAATGGTTTGATAAAGGAGACAAAATAGGGCAAAAACTCCGTTGAATCAACCAATTTTTATTGAAATAACTCCCACAATCCCAAATCGTTTTTACTGAGCTGTTTGGTAAATTGGGTAGTCTCGTTGACATCTATTACTTTTTTAGTCATTTTAAGGTCTAATATTTTTTTCAAAAAAGTAGTTAAGCGATTGTCAGGGTCATAAGGCTCTCCCGAACCCAGATTTTCGGGCCAAGTTTCAGCTTGATTCAAAAAAAGTTTGGCCTCTTTGTATTTTTTGTTTTTGAACAAATCAGCCGCATACCTGATATTCAATTCTCTAAAAAGTGCATGCGCTCCCGAAGCCCCTTCATTTGGCAGAATGGTAAGTGATTTCATCAAGTCGATGGCTTCTTTGTAGCGTCTTGCGGCCTTGAGAAGTTGGGCGCGTTGTTGTCCCAAAATATATACTTCGTGGTCTTGTTTGGGTAGTTTTGAAAAACTTTCATGAAGAGCCAAAGCCTTTGCTAATTCTCCGTTTGTGGCATAAAAATCTGAGAGTGTTTTTACCGTACGCCAACTATTGGGGGCCAATTCGTAGGCTTTTTCGAGCGCAGCTTTTGCTTGGACTTTGTCAGTTTTGAGTACTTCGGCTTTGTACAAATAGTAGGGGGCAAAATCAAGCATCTCGCCTCCTTCAATTTCAGTAAAATCACTTAAGCTGATATTGGGGCGAACGGCAGCCTCCGAAAGATGTAAGTAATAGCGTAATTTCCAATGAGGTTTTTGCGTCAAAGCCCACCGCAAGGCGGCGGCGGTTTCGTTACGAAACGGGAAAACGCCTTCGGGAGAAGCCGCAATCGCCTCCTCTAGCGCTCGCTCCGATTCAATTTTTTGATTTAGTTTATCCAATAAAAAAGCTTTCCAAATAGCCACTACTGGATGTGAGGACGACGACATCAACACGTCAAGACTTTCATGGTATAGCCCTAGTTTTTCGTAATCAATCGCCATTTCCAAATATGTCTCAAAAGGCAACTCACTACGAATCATTTCCGAGGCGTGTTTCTTGTCTTCGGTCTTTTGTGTAATCTGTGCTATTTCAAAACGTACTCTATGATTGAGCGGGTCGTTTTGTAAAATCTCTTTTGCCTTTTGCAGAGCTAATGCTGGGTTGTTGGTAAGACGCAATACGGTTATCTCTAGCACTTTGGCATCCCAATGATCCGCTTGGCGTTCTAGCACTTGTTGCAATAATTCAGAGGCTTTAGCATAATCTTTTTCATTGACAGCAATTTTTGCCAAGTGATACAGCGCGGCACTACGGTAGGTGGGATCAAGAGAAGCGGTGGCAAAGCGGTCTTTGGCCGCTACCCATTGTTTTTGGCCTTCGTAGGCAATCCCGGCAATAAAATTTGCTTTAGCATCATAGGCATGGTTGGCAAGTGCCAAATCAGCTACTAATCTTGCTTCTCCAAGTTGGCCTCTGACATAGGCCAATTCTGCTTTTAAAACTTGCGCAGGTTTGAAAGAGGGGCTTTTTTGCAATAAATGCTGTAGCAGTGAATCCGAATCTAGGTAGTTACGCTGATTTATTAAGTCTTTGGCGTGCAGATACATGCCATAGTCTGACTTCCAATCAAATGTTTTAGCCGCCTCCAGTGGTCGTTCGGTGTCATTGGAATGCCCGTTGGCGAGTATCTCCGTCCCCACTAAGATTTTTAGAGACTCTATATTCCCCGTCCAACGTACCGAATCACGAAACGTTTGGAGGGGTTTTAGGTTTAATTTTTTAGCAAAAATCGGCGTAGTACCTTGCCATACTTTCAACGTATCTTGCACCAACGCAACCGCACAATAATCTATTTTAAGCCAGTTTTCATTAGTTCTTACATTCATCGAACCGCGCGGCGTAGCGTGGGTCAAACCTCGCGTTTGTTTGACTGGAAACCAGTATTCTGTCCAACTATCATGCGTATAAGGCATAAACGACACATGTTTAAACGGGCTATACATACTACCTTCGGAAGCTTGATTAAACAAGCGCCCCGACTGCAACTCTACGTATTGGCCGTCAGTATCGGTCAGGAGTTTATCCCAAATCATACCTTGTCGAGACAGACCCCAAATCCATATTTTTTTACCAAGCTTCTCATGGTAAGGCGAATAACGAACAAAGCCCATGTTGTCGTTGTGCCAGAAACCGCCATAAAAATCGGTCTGTTTTCCCAGAACATGATAAGACTTATAGGAGCCAAAGTTGTTTTGTTCATAAAAATTCAGATGACGCCCCGCCGAATCGCGAGGCCATGTGCCTACTTCGCCGTTATGCCCTACGTAATGCGTACCCGGAAACACAAATTCCAAGTTTCCAGCAGCTTTAAAGCCCGCATTCATCCAATGATAATAGCTCGTCTCCAAAGGTGTGGCATTGTACCAATGGGACTTAGTAGTGAAATACGCCTTGTCTTTCGGGAGATTGACCTCTACCATCCAGCGCGTTCGAGCCGACCAATCCCAAGCTCCCAAAAAGCAACTAACGCTTCCGTCGGAATTAGTACGGGTAAAATAATCTACGGGTGCCGATACTGTGGGAGCATGTCCGATGTCTCCAAAATTGATTTCTATCCCCCCCGAAGTCCACGCCCCACGCATGGCTACATCCCGAAACTTGACGACATGATTGAAATACACAAAGGGAAAATCGGTAGACTTTTCGTAAGCACCCCAAATTTTTCCACCTATCTCAGGCGTGATATACACTTTGATATAATCGTTTTCGAGTTCGATAAACTTCCAATCTTTCATAACGGGCTTATCCGTAAAACCATCAAACCGAAAATAAGGATAGATTTTTCCGGGTTTAGGCACTGGATTAGGATCAGAAAAAGCATACGTTTTGAGGCGTTGAGTGGTTTCTTTGATGGTGGCTTGCTGAGCTGTAGCGGTCACGTTTGCCACCAATAAAAACCCTATTATTAAAATATATTTTTTCAATAAAAAACGTAATGGATTCATGGATAAGAAGTGATTTTAAAGGATAATTATTGAAATAGACTTTTTAATTTAAAACCCACAAGTATCTCATATGCTGCTTGTCAAAGACATTAGAAAGGAAAATAATTTTAAGTATGGATAAATACCAAGGGCACTTCAAGGGTTTTAACCCTAATTTTTTCAAGTGTAAGAGTTGAAAATCAGGGCTAAAGCCCCTGTGCTATTTTCATATTTCTAGCCCCAGCCTAAAGGCCGATGCGACGTGGGGTTAAAACATAACCCTATATCTCGGCTAATTTTGCTTAGATACTTAAGTAATTGTACAAAAGATGTAGCTATGAATAAAAACGGGCGAAAATTCGCCCGTTTTTATTCATAAATTATCGGTTATTGTTTATCCCACCACAAACGAGTTGTTGATTTATCGGCTCCTCCTAATTTAGAAACCCCCGAATCTACCCCCGCTTTGTTGGTGCTGATTTCGCCAGATACAAAAGGGGCACGGCGTACAATCGTTCCCACGGGTACTTCAGGATCATCGGAGTTGACTTTTGGATAAAGCTTAGGATAACCCGAGCGGCGATACTCCGCCCATGCTTCAAAACCGTAAGGAAACAAAGCCAACCATTTTTGGGTCAAAATTTGCTCACGCTGACGAGCAGACGTAGCTTCCCATTTAACGGGGATATCGGTCATACCAGGGCTTTTTACGACGTCATTGAGAGCAATGGGAGTCGTGGTACCGTTAGTATAAGCTGCAATAGCAGCAGCATCTGTGATACCCCACTGACTCATCGAGAGAGCAATTCCTTTTTCATACAAGTCTTTGGCAGTACCGCCCATATTCCAGCCATTGAGAGCACCTTCAGCGCGGAGGAAATGCGCCTCCGACGCAAACATAATTCCCCAAGGCTGCGTAAAGCGCGCCGCATCTTGGAAAGCGGGAGCTACGTTTGAGTTGGCAGCAGCAGCATTTTCGGGCAATCCTAGCTGTACTTGCGTATAGCCATTACGCAATCCCTTGTAATTGCTAGTACCTTCTACAGGACTAAAAAACTTACCAATACGAGGATCATTGAAACCTTTAAGCGTACTTTCCATCGCAGCACTCATCCGAAACTCATTCCATGCCGTGATTCCTCCCAAAGGATTAGGAGAGTTGGCCGTTACTTTCACCAAAGCATCGTCGGCATTGGTTTGTAAAGTACCTGCTGCTACCGCTGCTTCAGCTTCTGATTTTGCCAAAGTAGGGTCTACTTTCGACATCCGCAGCGCCAAACGCAAACGCATCGTATTGGCAAACAAAATCCATTTATCAATGCTGCCATTGTACACTTGGTCGTTGTTGCCCAATACCGTTTTGCCTTTAGATTTTTCGAGCGTAGCTACTGATGTTTTCAGTGTCGCCAAAAAGTCTTTGTAAATTGATTCTTGGCTATCGTATTCCACGGTTTTGGTACCACCGCCTACTTTAGAATACGGGATAGCGCCCCAGTAGTCGGTCATTGGCAAATACATTTGCACTTTCCAAATCGACGCAATCGCGTAGATGTTGGCATCTTCAGCTTGCCCGCCGGGTTTTGTGGCATCCAAAACCACCAAAAGCGGGGGAATCTGCTGACCATAAAAATTTCCCCAAGCGCCATTGAGCCAGTTGCCTACCATGACGTTACGGTCAGAAGGGAAGTTGATAGCGACGTTGGCATAGTATTGAGCATGAAGGTCGGCAAACAAGCTTTGCATCAACTGAAAAGGCCCTCTATCTCCAAACACCCCGCGCCATTGGGCTGCCGCAAAGGCATTGCCTACGGCCGATTTATCAACGGAAGTAAGCTTGGTTTTATCGGTATTGATTTCTTCAAATTTCCCCGTACAGGCATAGAAGCCTACTGAGGCCGCCACCAACATCACAACCGGGATAGCGATTTTTTTTGATATTTTCATTATTTTCTCCATTTGAATGTTAAAAACAATCTGTATTAAAACGAAAGATTCAAGTTTACCCCAAAAGTGCGAGTAGAAGGCAGAGAGAAAGACTCCAATCCTATTGAGGTATTTTGGGCACCAGATGCAAGCTCAGGATCAAACCCTTTGGCTTTGTTCATAAAGAAAAACAAGTTACGTCCTACCAACGAAACCGCAATTCCTTGGAAAGGTGTTTTCTTAAACAAACTTGAAGGCAAGTTGTAGCTTAGGGCCATCTCACGCATACGGATATTGGAAGCACTGTACGTAAATACTTCTCCCGCCGGGGTATTGCGCCCGCCTACTTTTACCCAGTAGCGTTCGGCAGTAGTAGCGATATTGTTGGCAGAACCATCTGATTTTACGCCCGGAAAAGTATAACTCTCACGACCTGCCAAGGTCTCTTCAGTAACACCATCTGCATAGATAACCGCATTGGTAAACGACGTCACCACGCCGCCCATCCGAGCGCTGATGAGGAAATTGAGGGAGAGATTTTTGTAAGAAATTCGGTTGCTCAAACCTCCCGTCCAATCAGGACGAGCATTGCCTAAATACACGGTTGTACCTGAAGTAATTTGGGGCAAGCCATCGGTTCCTACTAGTATCTGTCCGGCATTGTTACGCACATATCCACGGCTATAGATTTCGCCAAGTGGCCGCCCTTCAATGGCACGAATATTATTCATAAAGTCGTTTGTAAGCTGCAACTCTTTCAAATCAGGCGTAAGCTCCACGAGTTTGTTAACGTTTTTGGCATAGTTCAAATCAATATCCCAACGCAAATTTTCGCTTTGCACCGGGGTGGCATTCAATACTAGCTCCACGCCTTTGTTGTTGACCAATCCCGCATTGATAAACTCCGACGACCATCCTGAAGCAGGCGGAATCGCCACTGGGAACAATTGGTTTTTGGAATCGCTATTGTACCATCCTAAATCAAATCCGAAACGGTTGTTGAGGAATTTCATTTGTAGACCAAACTCCAACGCAGTTGTTAGCTCGGGTTTCAAATTAGGGAAAGGTTTTACAGCATCACGTACAATGAACCCATTAGGTCCCCCTGCTAAGAAGGTATAAGTTTGATTGAGAAGATAGGGACGAGCATCGTTACCAGTTTGAGCATACGAACCACGCACTTTCATAAATGAAATCGCATCTGGCAAGGTGATCATATTTGATAAAACCGCCGAAAAACCTACCCCAGGGAAGAAGTACGATTGACTCTCTTTTGGCAATGTAGAAGACCAGTCATTACGTGCCGTAACGGTTACAGTAAGGGCATTTTTGAAAGTCACATCGGCTGTCGCAAATACACCTTGTTTTTCGGTTTCGTTTACGCCACGTGTGGTTTGAGAGTTGCGGGCATTGCCAGTGATAAACAAGTTTTCGCGATTGAGTCCGTTGTTGACGGTCAATTGGTCAAGCTGACTACGACGTTGGAGGCTTCCCCCTACAGTAGCATTGACGGCAATTGACTCCGAAAACTTCTTATCATACATAGCAAACAAATCATAGTTTTGCTCAGTGACTTGGCGCCAGCTAGTTTGGTATTCACCATTATCAGCGATGGTGTAGGTATTGGTATACCATTTTCCTTCAAATTTATCTACATAACGGTCGATTCCCCCACGTGCCATCACTTTCAATGCGGGTGTAATTTTATAAGTCAAAGATGTAAAACCCGTGATACGATCCCGATTATCAAGTGCAATTACCCGATTTTTAATCCAATAAGGGTTTTGGCCACCATTAGAGCCAGGGTTCCAGTAATTCTGACGAAGGCTACCAGTAACAGGATCAATGTACTCAAAATCTTGCGCTTGTGCCAAACTTATATTACGAGGTATGCGCAAAATATGACGTTGAAGGTTGGCAAAGGCTTCGCCCGTTTGCTGACGATTGTCAATACGCTCACTTAAGTAAGTGATTTTGGTATCCAAAGAAAGCTTTTGGCCAATCTGATTAGAAATTCTAAGGTTAAGAATGTTGCGTTTTAGTTTGTTGTTGTCCACAATTCCCTTGGCACCTACGTTTGTATAGGAGAAGTAAGTTTGTGTTTTTTCGCTACCTCCTGAGAAAGCAACCGAGTTAGAAATCTGCGAACCAGTCGAATAAAAATCCCGATAATTGTTAGGATTAGGCGTCATGTTGTAAGTTTTACTAGCATTGGCAGGGTTAGGTCCCCACATCGCTACGGGCTGTCCTTCCATTTTGGGTCCCCAGCTAAATTCGCTTGCGCGGTTATAGACGCCCGCACTACCTTGCCCATATACGTTTTGGAATTTTTGCAAAATCATCGCTTGTTCGGCTTGGAATGAGCTATTGATAGTAACTCCAAAACCTTTTCTTACCGAACCTTTCTTGGTATTGATAATCAAGGCACCATTGGCAGCACGGCTCCCATAAAGTGCGGTTGCAGACGCACCATTCAATACGTTGATGGACTCGATGTCGTCAGGGTTAACACTCGAAAGGCCGTCACCTCCGTCACGTCCTCCGTTGGCATTGCCTGGACTAAAGTTAGAGTTGTCCATCGGTACACCGTCGATGACAATCAAGGCTTGGTTGTTGCCTGTAATAGAGCGGTCGCCACGCAAAACCACCCTTGAAGAGCCTCCCACGCCCGAAGAAGAACGCGCAATATCGAGGTTTGCTACACGACCAGCAAGGGAATTGGCCACATTGAGCTCACGAGCTTTAGCGATATTACCCGTCTGAATGGTTTGAGTAGCATAACTCAATACTTTTTGGTCTTTGGAAATCCCCAAAGCCGTAACCACTACTTCACCTAAAGTACGTACATCTGGCGCAAGAGAGACTTCAATCGAAGAAGCAGCTCCCAACGCGATTTCTTTGGTTTCGTATCCTACAGAGGATAGAATCAAAGTCCCAGTAGCAGGTACCGAAAGTTTAAAGGCACCCTCCGCGTCCGTATTGGTACCGCGGCTAGTGCCTTTGAGAAGAACATTTACACCAGGCAGCCCTTGCCCAGCTTCATCTTTGACAGTCCCCGACAGCGTTCGGTCTTGGGCCGTCAATTGCCCGATGCCGACGAAAATCGACAACAAGCTGACAAATAGAACTTTAAACATAGATTTGATTGGTTAGTTGGTTATACCAAATGCAAATTATGTTTTATTTTTAAAATAATGTTATTACAAGTATACTATTTTTTAATTTTTTTTAATATGTCACTTATACACTTAAAATTTGCACAAAATCCACATCTACATTCTAATTCACTCGAACAAAACTCAATTCACAAAATATTATTTCACCAAGAAGCATTTAAGTGCCTAAACCAGTTTTTATAAAAGATGTTTTCTATATCCTTATTGGTATATCCTTTGGTTTGGAGCACATTTTGGTATAATTGTAAATCTGAAATGTTATCTAAATCATAGGGAGATTGCTCTCTTCCAAACATGCCATCAAGATCAGTTCCAAAAGCAACATGAAGGCTGTTTCCGGTCAGTTGACAAATATGATCCCAATGGTCTACAAGCTTCGCCATCGTAACCCCAAAAGCTTTGGGGTCTGATTGCCGCTGCAAAAATCCAGGTGCCAACATCCACGCATCCAATGCTCCTCCTATCACGCCTCCCCTTTCTACGATGCGCAAAATCTGCTCGTCTGTCAGTTGACGCTGATGAGGCACTAAAGCACGGCAGTTGTGATGGCTTGCCCAAATCGGCCCCTTAAACAATTCTAAGGCTTCGTCAAAACCCTTGTCGGTAAGATGAGTTACATCCAAAATCATTCCTAAGAAGTCCATTTCGCGCAGAAGGTCCCGCCCAGCGGCAGTGAGGCCATCTGTAGTACCCGTACCAGAAGCATATCGCCCCGACCCATACCACGCAGGCCCGATAGCGCGTAGCCCATAGGCGTATGCTTTTTCGAGGTAAGAAAGATGGATGAGAGAGTCAGCCCCTTCGAGTGATAAGATAAACCCAACCGGCTTACTTTCATTGGCGATAGAGGTATCTTGCCATAGCGCCATGTGAGCTTGTAGCTGCGTAAGGTTGGTAATTTGGGTCATTTCACCCAAATCTACCATAGCTTGATACCACGCCACTTGAGCTTGAGTCATGGCCCAAGCCTGAGCCGGCGAGTACCATCCGTCAAAGGCACTACCTCGCTGAGTCACCCGCGCCAATTGGGTAGCTACTACGAGGCCGATGTTTCCTTTGCGCAAATCAGGCAATGACACCGTTCCTTTGCCACGGTCGCGTTTGTCGGTAAGATGTTTTTCTACTTCACGTTCGCGAAGCTCCTGCACAGAGCAAGTATAGTCTCGGTTCCACTCTATGGCATTCATGGCCATATCTAAGTGGGCATCAATAATAAACATCAGTTAAGGGTTTGGGGGGATAAAAAGAATAAACTACTTACGAAGACCACTTTGCACTTGACTCGGGCAAGTTTGTGAAATATAACTTGCTCAGAAATGTATCCAGTAGAATGTATAGTACTAATCTTCCGGAAAAGGAATAAAGACAAAGCCTGCGAAATCGTTTTGGACTACAAATAAGCAACAAAACTCGTCAGGATGACGGTAATTTTCTTTAAACAACTCTACCGATTCTAAGCCTACCAGCCCTCTTTGAATAAACTCATCAATGTAGGAGGCTCTATAAGCCCATTCGTTTTCAAGTTCGGTCTTATTGATTAATAATATACCCAAATCAATCTCTTTCTGAACAGCCACAAAAATAGGATGCTCAGAAAACCCTCTTTTACGAATTTGATATGACGCTTCTTTGAGTTGGTCAGATACCTTCACAAAATCTTGTGAAATCAAGCCCAGAAGTCGTTTATTAACTTCGGGCGAGTTGGCATCATCCATCAAGGTATTTTCGTTACTATGGTTTATCATAGATTTTGGTGTTGAAGTAAAACTTTACATTCTTGCGGCTAGCAAAAGACTCAAATCTTTGTGACGCATACTGAATTTTTTGGCAATAACGGGGTTGGTCAGTGTACCTCCGTGAGCGTATACCCCCTTGCTAAACCAACGATTGGCATACATCATTTCTTCTACACCTCCCGCAGTACCAGTACGCAAAAGCATCGGCAAAAACACATTGCTCAAGGCAGTGCTAGCCGTGTGAGCTACCCTTGAGGCAATATTTGGCACACAATAATGAATCACATCATATACGCGATAGGTCGGTTCTTTGTGCGTAGTGATGCGAGAAGTTTCGATACAGCCCCCTTGATCGATAGATACATCAATAATGACCGAGTTTGGTCTCATTCGGGCCACCATTTCTTCGGTCACGATACTTGGACTGAATCCGTCGCTTGGACGCAGAGCCCCTATTACCACGTCAGCCCGCTGAATAGCCTCAGCAAGCGTATCTGATTCAATAATCGAAGTATAGATGTTTTGACCAATAGCGTACTTTAGGCGTTGTAGCCGATAAATATGTTGGTCAAAAATCTTGATTTCGGCCCCTAATCCCAAAGCTGTCCGTGCCGCATATTCGGCCACGGTTCCGGCACCTATGATCACTACTTTGGTAGGAGGCACGCCGGTTATCCCCCCTAAAATAATACCTTTTCCTTGGTTGGCACTACTCAAATACTCCGCCGCAATAAGCATAACGGTACTCCCTGCAATCTCGCTCAAAGAGCGTATGATAGGCTGCCCTCCTGCGGGGTCTTCGATGTATTCGTAGCTGACAGCCGTGATTTGCTTTTCGTTGAGATGCTCAAAATACGAACGATTACGGGTAGGTAGGTTTAAAGCTGAAATAACCGTCTGACCATTTTTGAGGTGTACAAATTCTTGCTCAACGATTGGCTCGATTTTCAGAATCAAATCACTTTTAAAAACCTCGTTGGGAGAATACACAATTTGGGCACCTGCTTCGCTGTATTCATTATCAAAAAACTGTGCTCCTTCTCCAGCACCCTTTTCTACTACTACTTGGTGACCATTTCGAACCAAAATTGCCACTGCTTCGGGAGTGAGCGCAATACGGTTTTCTTGCAATGAAACCTCTTTGGGAAGCCCAATCAACAGGCTCCGCTGACTCGTTTTCACGGGTGCTAAAGCTTCTTGTGGATAAAGGGCCGTTTTTTTTGCCAATTCACCAAAACCCATCATTTTTTTAGAATCATTTAAACTTTAGATGTCAACGTTATCAGTAACTGTAATTGCCCTTTTTCCGTTCGCTACTTCCTTAATTGTAATCTTTTTGAAACGCGGGGGCAGCAGCTCAGCAATTTTGTCGGGCCATTCGATCAAACACAACGCGCCCGAATCTAAATACTCTTCTACTCCAATATCAAAGGCTTCGGCAATAGATTTTAATCGATAGCAATCAAAATGGTAAATAGTATCGCCAGCACTGGTAAGGTATTGGTTTACAATCGAAAAAGTGGGGCTTTGAATCGTATTTACAACTCCTAGTTCTTTGCCAATGGCTTTGACAAAGGTAGTTTTTCCGGCGCCCATTTCTCCTTCCAACAACCAAATACTATCTTCTTTACAAAGCGTTATTACTTCACGAGCGGCGCTAGTGATATCGTCCAACTCAAAAGGGGCGATTGAGTACATTTGGTTTGGCATTTCGATTCAGTAATTTACAAAATCAAATGTTTTGTGATAATACTTCTAGGCTATTATTAGCCTTCCAATATACCTTGTTTTTTTAAATCTTTGGTCAACTGCTCCATCAACAAGCGATGAGCTTCTGAGGTAGGGTGTCCATCGTGCTGGAGCTGAAACTCTTTGGAAGGAAATGGAAACAATTTTCGATAATCCAACACTTTAAGCCCTTTCTTTCTCAAAAGCTCTACCATAGGCGAATCTTTGTGCAAAACATCGGGATAAACAATGACATAAAATGGCGCATTATTAAATTGCTTTTTAAACTCTTCCTCGGATTTCTTGATAATATTAGCGGTCAGTTCATAGTCTTTAGGGCGATAAGCAAAGGGAAAATCCATCGCAAAATGCTGGCGTACCTTACTATGAAACAGCATCATTCCCAAGCGATACTTAAGCGGATGCACAAAGCGGTAGACCCCCGTGGTTTGCATCGACGACTCGTCAACATCTGGGAAATACCCATCATACATCCCTATCCACCCTGCTGACGGAATGGCCCGATTGACATGGTCTTCAATATAAGTATAGATGCCAATGCCTTGTTTTTGGGCCACTTGTTTGGTGAGGTCTTGGTGCTGTAAACGGGCCAACATGTGCCGAGGTGAATACCCAAAAAAACCATAGTTATAAGCCTGATAGTTAGGATTATCTTTTTGAAAGAAATAAGTCATGGTTTCGTTGTCGGCTACGGCGTCTCCAAAAGTAAAAGAGCAGCCAAAAAAGATCGCATATTTGCTAGGATTGAGATGGTTACTATCCGCAAAAGGCGTAATCCTTCTTGATAACGAATCGGCGTGCATGGTGATATCCATGACAGGCTTTCCTCCCAAGGTTTTGAGCCACCTGAAACGCATATTGGGAATGGGTTTTCGGCCTAAAAATTCGTCGAAAGCATAGCTAGAATCATAAGCAGGGCCTGCATACTGAGGTGCAGGAGTCCCCGAAGAAGGTGCCTGTGGAGCATCATGTATCCAACCTACTACCTTTTCAACCCCTACAATGACCACGATGACCGTAATCAAAGAAACCAATATGTTTTGTAAAAGAGGGGGGCCATTTTTTATTAATAAATAGGCAGTAATCAATCCTACCGCCCATGCTACTACTCTAAAACCAATGAGCCTTAAATCATAATCAAACCATATTCCGTCTCCATTCCCTACAAAAAACTCTAGACCTATCAACGCTAGAAGAAACAAAATAACATAAGATATGAAGTAGCCGAGACGCGCAAAAAGAGAAGAATTTTTTTGGAAGAAACCCATTCTTTGAAATATTCTAAATTTTAGTCCTCAAAGGTACGACATTTTAGCCATAGTTTAAATCACTTCTAGACGGCCTTGGTGCACAAGTGTGGAAAGAACTTTGGAAAAATCTTCAAAAAAACAACCTTGTAAACAGTAATTTTTACTAGATTGTTTCTTCGCTTTGTAGCTTTGTCTTGCTTCTTTATGTTTTTGGCTAGGAAGTAAGAAATGCTCTTTTTTGCCTATTGGAGGTATAACACAACTTTTATCAATACCCACATTTTATTTATGCAATCAGAACTAGAAAAGGTTTTAAATGTCGGCCTTATTGGTTTCGGACTCTCTGGACGCTACTTCCACGCTCCTTTTTTAAAAGTTAACCCTGGCTTTAAACTTACCAAAGTAGTCACTAGCAACAGTAGCTCAGTGCATGATTTTGATACCACCGTAGAAGTGGTACAAAGCGCAGAAGAGCTTCTGGCTGATGCAAACATTGATGTCGTTTTTATATGTACTCCCAATCATCTTCATTTTCCTTATGCCAAAGCAGCTTTAGAAGCAGGAAAGCACGTAGTGATTGAAAAGCCTTTTGCCAATACAACTACCGAAGCAGATGTGTTGATTGCTTTAGCGAAAGAAAAAAATTTAGTGGTGACAGCCTATCAAAATCGTCGTTGGGATGCTGACTTTTTGACGATTCGGGCACTTCTTAGCGAAGGAAAACTAGGAAATATTGTTGAGTATGAAGGGCATTATGACCGCTATCGGCCCGAAATCGCCCAAGGTACTTGGAAAGAAGTAGCGGCGGCGGGTGCAGGCAATCTTTACAACTTGGGTCCACATATCATCGACCAAGCTCTTGTGCTCTTTGGGACTCCTGAATCAGTAACGGCTACCATTAAAATCATCAGAGAAGGGGGCGAAACTGACGACTATTTTGATATAAGACTAGCTTACGCTGACAAAACGGTAATTTTGAAAGCAAGTTTGATGGTGTTTGAAAACAGCCTTCGGTATGTGATTCATGGAAGTACGGGAAGTTTTATAAAATACGGGCTTGATATTCAAGAAGATACCCTTCGCAAAAATATCTTACCAGATACCCAACCTTGGGGCGAAGAACCTCAAAGTCAGTGGGGAACCTTGTATACCCAAGATGGCCCCGAAACTATTCCTAGCGTGGCAGGCAACTACATGCCTTTTTATGACAACCTTTATGAGGCTATTGCCCAAGGAGAAGCCATAGAAGTAACACCCCAACAAGCCCGTAATACCACTCGCGTGATTGAATTGGCACTGGAAAGCAATCGTCTCAAACAAACGTTGGCTTTCTGAAAGCGAAACCCTGCCGATGTTCGGAACATCGGCAGGGTTGGTTTCAGTTATCCATTGTCCGAAAACTCAGGATAGAGCATCATTCCTCCGTCAACGTAGAGGGTTTCGCCCGTGATATAATCCGAATCGTCAGAGGCAAGCCACACCGCCGCTTTGGCCACATCTTCTGGTTGGCCGATTCGTCGATAAGGAATCAAATTCATCAAATCTTTCATGTTTTGTTCCGACGACCACACACTTTTGTTGATAGGTGTCTGAATCGCCCCTGGGCTGATGGCGTTGACCCTGATTTTGAGCGGGGCCAGTTCTTGGGCTATTGATTTCATAAACATCAAAACACCTCCTTTAGAAGCGGCATAATTGACGTGTCCTGCCCACGGAATCATATCATGCACGGAGCTCATACAAATGATTTTTCCGATAGCTCGTACGGGTGTTTGACCTTTGGCTTGCGCTACAAAATGCTTCGCGGCTTCTCTGGCGCACAAAAACTGCCCTGTCAAGTTGATATTAATCACATTTTCCCACTGTTCGAGCGTCATTTCCATAAATGTAGCATCGTTTTGAATGCCGCTGTTGGCTACCACAATATCTATTTGTCCAAACACAGCAACCGCTTTTTCAAACATTTTGAGAATATCCGCTTCTTTGCCCACATTTGCCTTGACCGCAATGGCATCCCCTCCTGCCGCTTTGATTTGTTTGACTACCTCAAGGGCTTTGTCGCGGCTACTGTTATAATTGACTACAACGTTGGCACCTTCTTGCCCAAACGCAATAGCGATGGCTTTTCCAATGCCCGAACTGGAGCCTGTAATAATTGCAGTTTGATTAGTTAGTTTCATACATATAAAATCTTGGAGAATAAGTTGTTGGTAATGTTAGGTAATTTTATCTTAAAGTAAAAAATCCCTCTCATAATGCGCTAAAAAGTTGTGCCACTTTTAAGGTATTTTAAATTTAATCCCTCACACTCCATTGGTTCGTTAAACTCAGAAATTGCTCAAGTATTATTTTGTACTAAAAAATATTATTTTTGTTACATAAAAATTCTATTCTTCAAGCACATGGAAGCGATTGTTCGATATTTTGAAACCATACCTTCATCGCACCGCTCGGCTATTTTGGTCAGTGGAATTACATTATTTTGGCTTCTTGAAAGCGGTGTACCTCTATTTAGGTTTAGGTATAATAAATGGCGGCACGCAGGAATCAATATTTTTTTTACCATCACTACTATCATCATCAATTTTGCCCTTGCATTTATTTTGCTCAATGCAAGCGATTGGGCGGTCGCGCACCGTTTTGGGTTGTTACAATGGCTTCCTTCACTACCATTATGGGCATTTGCGGTGATTGGATTACTGGTACTTGACTTGATTGGGGCGTGGTTTATTCATTGGACCGAACACAAAGTACGGTGGATGTGGCGTTTTCACCTGATTCACCACACCGACACACAAGTAGATACTACAACTGCCAACCGTCACCACCCCGGTGAAAGCGTTTTTAGATTTGTATTTACCACTATGGCGGTATTTGTAGCAGGAGCGCCGATGTGGTTAGTGATGATGTACCAAGCACTTTCGGTGGCTTTGTCGCAGTTCAATCACGCCAATATCCACCTTCCGCGCTGGGCTGATAATATACTGAGCTGGGTGATTGTGACTCCTAATATGCATCATGTCCACCACCACTATGTATTACCTTATACTGACTCCAATTACGGCAATATTTTTTCTATTTGGGATCGGATTTTTGGGACTTTTACCAAACTAGAGCCTTCTCAACTCACCTATGGCATTGATACCCACATGAAACCCGAAGAAAACGACGAATTGGGCAGTTTACTCAAAATTCCGTTTGAAGAATATCGCCCTCCCGTAGGAGCCAAATTTGACTAGTGCACCTGAATTCATTCACAAAATACTAATTTCCCAAAACCTTTTTGACGTTTTAATCGTACTTAAAGGGTAGGTAGTTTTTTGTATTTTTTCCTAATAATTCGAATGAATCATATCCAAACAATCAATGCCCGCATCGAGCCTCTTAGACAACAAATCGTAAATCATCGGGTGTATTCTGCCATCGAAACGATTGAGGATTTACGCGTTTTTATGCAATATCATGTCTATGCCGTCTGGGATTTTATGTCGTTGTTGAAAGCGCTTCAAAACAATCTTACTTGTACAAGCATACCCTGGTATCCTAAAGGCTCGGCAGCTACTCGTTATCTTATCAATGAGATTGTGGTAGGAGAAGAATCTGATGTAGATATGGACGGCAATCGTAAAAGTCATTTTGAACTTTATCTGGATGCCATGCAACAAGCTGGGGCTAATACTGCCGAAATCACTGCTTTTCTTGAGCATCTTTTGCAAAATCATAATTTGAAAAATGCTTTTGCCGTAGCAAAAACCCCTATCGCTGCCGCTAATTTTGTAGAAAATACATTTGAAGTTATCGATAGCCAAAAACCTTATATACAGGCTGCGGTATTTACTTTTGGACGCGAAGACTTAATCCCGAACATGTTTGTCTCTATCATTAATGATTTGCATGCTCATTTTCCTTCCCAAATTTCCATTTTTAAATATTACCTAGAAAGACACATCGAAGTAGATGGAGATCATCATAGCTACTTAGCCTTAGAAATGACCCAGCAACTTTGCGAAGTCAACGAACAATACTGGAACGAAGCCCAAGAAGCTGTGGTAAAATCATTAGAAAAAAGAATCGAGCTTTGGGACGGTGCTTATGAAGAAATAATGGCCAACAAATCGGTTTTGGATGAACATTGATACGGCCGTCATTTAATTACTTCTGCCGAGCCTAAAAACCTCGACAGGAGTAATACTACCAATTAACTCAAGGCACTACACTAAACTGTTTGGTTGTACTTTTGCCTTGGTGTTCTATTCGGAGCCAATAGCTGCCACCACTTCCTTCAATTTGGAGCTGAGAAGATACTCTTCTAAAACCTACTCGCCTGCCAGCCGAATCATAAACCACCAACTCAGCATTTTTCCAGTCTTCTGGCAGCTCTACTACAAACATCCCACGATTGGGGTTTGGGTACAACTTTATTTCTTTTTCTAGCTCTGCTGCTACACTCAACAGCTGTAGTATCGTAACCTCCAATGGCTCCGAAGTCCGAGAACATCCAAATTTCGTAACCCGAACACTGTAACTCCCACTTTCGCCTACTTCCAAAGACGACGCCGTTGCTCTCCCTATCTCGGTTCCTTGCTTCATCCACTGATAGCTAAGTTCGGTACCTTGATTGGCTTTTAAAAGCACCTTGAAAGGTGCATAGACTATGCCCACTGATTGGGTGCTTATGGAAGCTTCAGGTAAAGGTCGCACATTGATAGCCACGCCTATAGAGCGTTCACTCGCCATACAAGTAGTATCGACAGATTCCACTTGATAGGTACCTGTGCTGGTTATGGTAAGATTGTTTTGAAAACTTCCTTGAAGTGGAAGGCCATTTTTGAGCCATTGGTATTTCAAAGTAGGATTGTATAATGTACTTTTTTATACGGAAATGCAAATAATGTAGAACCATTGGGAGTTTGTAGGCTATAAGGCTGTCCAAATGCAAATTCTCCAACCACATTACTCCCATAGTTTTTTTCCCATACCGTCTGATACCCTAATTGTGCCCAAGAGGGCAAAACAACCGCCCCCATCAGCAAGATGCTATATAGTTTTTTCATGGTTTTGGTAAGGTTTTATGGCATAAGTCCCACACTAATTTTTAGTCCAAAATTGTAAGGATTGACCTTCAGTAAGCCACTATTAGTGGTTTTACTAAGGAGACTATAAGAAGCCGTAGGTTCGAAAGTCATCAGCAAGTGTGGCGTAAGTATTTTCTGAAACCCTATCGAAGCATGTCCCCATACATAAGGTTCTGCATTAAGCATATCTACGGCGGTTTCTGCTCCCAGACCCACAAAATAACGTTTACGACTAAGCACTCCCCAGTTGAATTGCTTATCGATTCTAATACCCAATAAATGTAATTGTTTGTTTTCTACCTCTTCCTCTATTTGACGACTCACCAACGGCTCATTGGGAGTAGTGTTTGTACGAAGAGTGTATTCATTAGTTGCTAGTGCGTAGGCTGTTTGCTGTCGCATTTGGGTATAACTCAACCCCACCCGCCATGCGCTATGATTTCTGAGAAGGGTCAACTCGGTTCCAATCTTCAAACCTGTACGACTTCCATTGAGTGCTTCTCCAGCATATACTTGTTCGATTTTACCGCTTGCCTCAGGCAAAATATACATCCGTTGATATGTAGCCAAGGGCATCACACTTACAGACCAGAGCCAAAGCGATTTAGGAAGTTGGCTTTTTGAGGGCACTGCAATCGGTGTTTTTAGATCAATTTGAGAATCTTCAATACCATGGATAACAAGTGGCTGCAACTCCAATGGTGTTTTTATAGATTCTGATAAAAAGCCCCTCTCAATATCAGACGCATCCGCAGTGGGAGCTTGTACTGTTTCTAGCTCAGGTTCTGAAATAACTTTTCCGTCAACAGGAGCATTCCTTTGATTTCTTGAGCGATTAAAATCTTGATTTTTGGTGTACTGTACAAGCTCCTGCTTGGCGATTGGTGGGATACCTAAATCGCCTTTAAGAGTTTGCTTAGATGTCATAGTTGCCGACCCCACCGCAGCATTGGTAGGTTTCATTTCTGCCCATTTGCTTTGTACAGGAGCATGACAGACACCTGCACAAAATACTCCTACCAATACGCCTATGATTGTTTTTGACCACGGCGAGTGATGTGAATGCTTCGGTAAGGCTTTTTCAATAGTATCCCAAGCATCCGGTCGAGGTTCTGATTCAAAGTTTTTGAATATTCCTCCCAAAAAATCCTTCAACTCATCGTCTTGATTCATACTGGTTTATAGCGTTATTGACCAAAGGCCTACTGCTTTCAATTTTCGTTTTAGAATTTCACGAGCTCTTGCCAATTGTGACTTAGAGGTACCTTCCGCAATCCCCAGGATTTTAGCGATTTCGGGGTGCGTATATCCGTCAATATAATACATATTTGCCACCATTCGATAGCCGTTTGGCATGGCATTTATTATCTCCAAAATTTCCTCTTGCGAAAGCTTATCATATACTTGGGGAGATACGCTCCAATCATCCAATATCGTTTCATAATCGACCTGTTCGTTTTCTCGGCGATGCTGACGATAATAATCAATAGCCGTGCGGATGACCGTAGACTTTACCCAATATTCTACAGACTCTACATTTTTGAGATTTTCAATATTGAGAAAAATCTTAATAAAAGCTTCCTGAAAAATATCTTCTGCCTCTGCTATGGTACGTGCATATCGACGACAAACCCCCATCAAACGCCCCTTGTACAAGTTGTAAAAGGCATTTTGAGCCTGACGGTCGTTGCGCTGACAAGCTTTTACCAATTCTATTTCTTTTGCAGAAGCGGCCAAAATTTTATAATTTGAAATGAGTGGATTTATAGCTATTTTTTAATGAACAAAGAGTATCCAAATGAGTAGGAGGCTGGTAAAAGTCGGTGAACGAATAAACCAAAAATTGCCTCAAATAATAATCACAAGTTCCCAACCCCCACTTACATTTTTTTGTACTGAAATATCCACTGTCCGCCTCCATCAAAAACTACCACATTGTCTTCGCCATTTACCCTTATTTCAGCCACATATTTTGTGGGTTTAGACTCTCCTATTAGTTGCAGTTTACGTCCTTTTGACCATTGCCAATTGCTCCATTTAGCATCTATGTATTGTCGAGCCGAGGCTGGAAGTTCAGCGGCTGTGATATAACTTGCTTTAGTAGTCGATAATTGATTAACTCGCACATCTAAACTCATCCAAAAGGTTTCTTGTAGCGTATTTGTGGCTCGCATTTTCCATTTGTTTATTTTACCAAATTGCTTTTCTCTGACGCTATAGTTCCAAGTCCAGTTGGTTGTTTGCGAGGCTAATCCTTCACTCAGTTGGGATGGTGTTTCGTTTTGGGTGGCTATCTCGTATCCAATTTCTTTTTCGAGCGGCATTATCCATTCTTTTATTTGGCCGTTGACATCAAGCAGGACTTCAGTCGTAATCAATGAGTTTTTGTCGCGTACTGTATTTGTCACAATAATCCTAGTCGTTTTGTCTTCATATACATACACAGACACATTGGCACTTGCATAGTTGTGGGTTTCAAAAAATTGCTTTACAACCGAAGGAATACGAGTATCGTTTTTGAGTTGCTCTACCGTAGTCAGAAAAAGAGCCGTTACCCTACCCGTAATATCAGCAGTAGTGTTACTTTCCAAAACATTATTAGCATTGAAGCGAAGGCGACGACGCAGTCCATCTTTCTGCTCTACTTCCACCAAGTGTCCTATTTTGGTTTGGGAATTTTGTAAAATCACCGCCGCTTCTTCTATAAAACCCTCTGGAACAATACGATACACTTCATCTTTAACGACCTGTGGCAATGTTTGCGGGCTACCTACTAATTTGTTTTCAAAAAGTATCTCGCCCTCATTGTCAATCAACATAAAGCTACGATGAGTAGCGACCGGAAAATCTGCTTGCCAGACATCTTTACTTATACGCGATATCAACACATCAGCCATGCCAGGATTAGATACCCTAATCACCTCTACCACTGCTTGCGGCACACCCTCATCATTGGGAGCTGCAGTGCTTTTATCTACAACCGAATCGCAGGATGCTACTCCTAATAAAAAAAACAGGTATATATATCGCCGAAAAGACATGCCAGATATGAATCTAAAGGTATACATCAACAAAGACGACACAACAGAGAAAGGGGTTGTATCACGATTAAATTTTTATCATTCACCCTCAGTTTTTGGGATATTATCACAAACAAACGGGGCGACTCCGTAGAATCGCCCCGTTACCAAAATCCATATTTTTTAGGATTACCAGCGCTTTTTGAAATCATTGTCACGACGGAATCCACCTCCGCCACCGCCACGGTTTCCACCGTCACGATTTCCACCGCCAAATCCTCCACCAGTGCGAGGACGCTCTTCGCGTGGACGTGCTTCGTTTACGACAAGTACTTTCCCCATAAAATCAAAATCGTTCAATTGTGAAATGGCTTGTTGAGCCTCATCGTCATTAGGCATCTCGACAAATGCGAAACCCCGGCTTTTACCCGTAAATTTGTCCATGATAATACGGGCCGAAGATACTTCTCCAAATTCCTCGAATAACTCGCGTAATTCGTCATCGTTCGCTTTGAACGGGACGTTTGCTACATAAATGTTCATTGTGCTTTGATTTGTAAAACGTTTGGTGCGCTACGTACGGCTTTCGATTTAAACTCCTTCCGAATGGATGACAGATACGCAGCAACGCGGTCGAGAGAAATAGAGAAAGTACCAATAGCGCACAAATATAAAAACTAATTTTTTGATTTTTAACAAGCTAAATAAGGATTTTAGAGTTTTTTTAACCTTGCACGCAACGCAATTCCAACTTTTTACGTACAGGTATACTGAGAATGTAAGGCTATTATTGTCTACATTCTTTATAATTGAGGAACGCACAGGTGGAAGTCGAGGGGGGCAATTGCCCCCCTCGACTTTTTTTAGTCGGATGTTTTGGATTTAGAGCATCAGAATATTAATTTTCCCTCTCTATCAAACATATCATCCATGAAAACTTTTGTATTCTTTGCGCTGTCCATGACCGCGCTATGGTTTCAGTCTCTGGCTCAATCCAAGGCTTATGAATGGCAAACAGCCACAGCCGCAGGTTATGAATATAAGTACGTCAGCAATGACCCACTCCAAGCTCGTTTTTATACCCTTAAAAATGGCCTTACCGTCATTTTGAGTGTCAATAAAAAAGAGCCCCGTATCTTCACTTTTATCGCTACTCGTGCAGGTTCCAACACCGACCCGCGCACCAATACAGGCTTGGCCCACTATTTAGAGCATATGTTGTTTAAAGGGACAAATCGTTTTGGTTCATTGGACTGGGAAAAAGAAAAACCTTTGCTTGACCAAATCGATGCTCTCTATGAGAAATACAACAAAACTACCGACACCACTGAGCGCAAAAAAATCTATGCAGAAATAGACCGCGTGTCAGGACAAGCAGCCAAATTTGCAATAGCCAATGAATACGACAAAATGATGTCGTCCATGGGGGCGCAAGGAACCAACGCCTTCACTTCTCACGAAGTAACCGCCTACATGGAAGATCTTCCAGCCAATGCTATCGACCGCTATTTAGCCGTTCAGGCCGAACGCTTCCGTCAGCCGGTGTTACGGATTTTTCACACGGAGCTAGAAGCTGTTTATGAAGAAAAAAACCGCTCTCTCGACAATGACCCCTGGAAAGTCCAAGAGAAACTCTACGAAGCACTGTTTCCGACTCATAATTATGGACAACAAACTACCATAGGGACTATCGAACACCTCAAAAACCCGTCGTTGGTAGAGATTCGTAATTATTATAACAATTATTATGTACCCAACAACATGGCCGTCATTTTTGCGGGGGATTTCAACCCTGGCGAGGTCATCAAAAAAATAGATGCAGCACTGGGATACATGCAGCCTAAACCTGTCAAAGAATATAATCCTGCTCCCGAAGCTCCACTTACGAGCATCCAAGTACGTGAGGTGTACGGGCCAACTCCCGAAAACATACGTCTTGGCTTTAGATTTCCTTCCATGGTAAATGATTTAAAAGGAATGGCCGTTTCGACAATTTGTGATGAATTGATGTCAAACAGCGGAGCGGGCCTCATCGACCTCAATCTCAACAAACAACAGAAGATTTTAGGAGGTAGCTCTACTATCGATTACCTCAAAGACTATTCGGTATGGATTCTATCGGGGCGCCCTAAACAAGGACAATCTTTAGATGAAGTGAAGAATTTGTTACTAGGAGAAGTCGAAAAGCTCAAAAAAGGAGACTTTGATGAATCGGTCATTCGCTCTATTGTAAACAACTACAAACGTAATGCTATTCAGCAGCTCGAAAGCAATTATAGCCGCGTAAGCCCCTTGCTCGAAGCATTTATTAGCTCGGGAGGGAACAATTGGCTCAACTATTCGAGCCGCTTAGACGCCATGTCGGCCGTAACGAAAGCTGATATCATGACCTTTGCCAATACTTATTTTAAAGACAATTATGCCGTAGTTTATAAACACAAAGGCCCTGACAAAAACATTGTTAAGGTCGACAAACCCAACATCACGCCTGTCGAGGTCAATCGCGAAGCCCAATCTCCTTTTTTACAAAAAGTCAATGCCATGCAAATGGACGAAATCAAACCCGTATGGCTCGATTATCAAAAAGATTTTAAGAAAAGTAAAATAGGAAATGCCGAAGTTTTGTATGTTCAAAATACTGATAATGAGCTTTTCCGCTTAGGATATCGCTTTCCAATGGGTACTTATCATAGTAAATTACTCCCGATTGCCACCCAATATTTACAATTCCTGAGTACCGACAAATACAATGCCGAACAAATCAGTAAGGAGTTTTTTAATCTAGCCTGTAATTACAGCATTTCTTCTTCTGGCGAATACACTACGGTGCGGCTCTCTGGTTTGCAGGAAAATTTTTCTAAGGGAGTAAAATTATTAGAACATCTTATCCGAAATTGTAAATCTAATGACGAGGCACTCGAACAACTAAAAGGGAGATTGGCCAAAGCCCGTGCAGATGCAAAACTCAACAAAGGTGCCATCATGCAAGGGTTGATGAGCTATGCTCAGTATGGTTCTCAAAATCCTTATAACAATCAACTGACAAATGAGGAATTAAAAAATCTTACATCGGCACAGTTGCTTGAAGTACTACATAGCTTGTTTGATTTTCCCCACCAAATCATTTATTATGGGCCTCTATCTTTGACGGCACTTTCTCAAGAAATTAAAGTAAGCCACCCACTTGCAGCAAAATTCAAAGCGATTCCAGCAAAGAAAGATTTCAAACAACTTGACCAAACTGCCACCCAAGTGCTTTTTGCAGATTATGACATGGTACAAGCCGAAATCTCTTGGATTCGCAATACCGCTCAGTATAATCCAGTACTTGCCCCTACTGTCGAGCTGTTCAACAACTATTTTGGCGGTGGCATGGCTTCCATTGTATTTCAAACCCTTCGCGAATCCAAAGCTTTGGCTTATTCGACTTATGGGTATTATGGTACTCCTCAGAAAAAAGGCCAAAAATATACTCTCACAGGCTATATTGGCAGCCAAGCCGATAAGCTCAATGAGGCGATCGCGGGCATGAACGAATTGCTCAATCAACTGCCAGAATCAGAGAAATCGCTCGAAACGGCTAAAATAAACATGAAAAAAACCTTGCAAACCGACCGTATTTTGCAAGACGGCATTATCTACAATTATCTCAGTGCGCAAGAAAAAGGGATAAGTAGCGATGAACGAAAACTCATCTATGACCAAATAGATAAGCTCACTTTCAAAGACTTAAAACAATTTGCTGATACAAATTTGGCTAACAAGCCTTATACTTATTGTATAGTAGCCTCTGAAAAAAGAGTCAAAGAAAGCGACTTAGCCAAGTATGGTACCGTCAAAAAACTTTCTTTAGAAGAAATTTTTGGGTATTAAAATCCGACGAAGATAACGCAGGTAGGGTTTTGTTTTTGGGTAACGCAGGCAGGGTTTGAACCCTGCCTGCGTTGTTGCTTGCGTTTATTCATACTCTGTTATCAAATGCTTTATTGCATTTTCATCTACTTGGCTTTGATGAAATAACAGATAAGCTTCTTTTCCGCCAAACCATTCTAATACATACTCTCTCTCCAACTTTGTAGGCGCATTACTCAATACACTTCGATAAGAAGAATGAGGATAAATACTAAAATCGTTCACTAATCTGTGTTTTCTGGGATTGTGATGAATATACCATATCAATCTTGTAAAATACGCTTCTGAATCTACCACAATCCTCCGAAAAGGCTCTTCAAAAAGCCCTCCTCTACGATTATTTATTTTATTTAGGGCTTGTGCATAGCCATTAAAAAGTTTTGAAAACTGATTGCTGATACAAAAAGAAGCGCCTCTGTCATTCATACGTCCAGAAGATTTTGTGCCCAACCTTGATAAGATTTCATCTTCAGAGCGAGTTTTTATCAAAAAATGGAAATGATTTTTCAATAAACAATAGGCATAGGTTTCGCCAATGGGTGCGATATAATACGCGTATTTTTGAAGAAAATAGCTGTAATTATATTCTTGCTTAAAAATAGTTTCTCCATTAATACCTCGATTGTAAATATGATAATAAGTCTCAGTCTCTAACTTTGGTATATTAGCTTTCATGCTTTTTGACGTTAGGACGTAATCTATTTTTTACAAGTCACAATGCAGGGTTCAAACCCTCAAACCCTGCCTGCGTTAATTGCGTTAATTCAAAACCCGTAAACCTACTTCACGATAGGGTGTCAAAATTGTATCTTTGGTTTCGTCGGTCACTAATACTTGAATCAAAGAGATAGAAGCAAATTGTAAATATTTAGTCGTTTCTAACTTTGAAGCGTCACAAAGTAGGTAAGTTGTTTTTGACTGTCGAGACATACCCAAAGTCATTTCTGCCTCTTTTTCACTTACTGCACTCAGACCATTAGCAACACTAATCCCTCCTACCCCCACAAAAGCTTTGTCGGCATGATAACGGTGTAGATGCTCTAATGCCACAGCTCCATGCACCGCTTGCCGTTGTTTATCAACTTCCCCACCTACCAAATTGACTTCTATCTCCGTATTCATTAATTCATAAACTACCGGAAGAGAATTAGTAATGACTTTTATTCTTTTGTGCTTGATAAAATCACAAAGCTTAAAAACTGTACTACCACAATCCATAAAAATGACATCCCCTTCTTGAATTTCGGCTGCCGCCAATCGACATATCTGCTCCTTTTGAGAAGCATTCATGTTTGATTTTTGGACAAAGCTCACGGGCTGATTTACCAAACTCAACTTCATAGCCCCTCCATGCGTGCGAAAAAGAAGCCCATCAGCTGCCATTGTTCCCAAATCGCGTCTTACCGTAATCTCCGAAGTATCAAGCTGTTGAGCCAATTCTTTTACTTCGGCTTCTCCTTTTTCTTCCAGTATTTTTAAAATGATTTGTTTTCTACTTTGATAACTCATCTCATTTGCTTTATTTTGTTCAAAAATAATCAAAAACAATCAAATTCGTTCAAAAATAATAATCATGAATAATTCTTCTGTCAAAATCATTGAAGAAAAGCTACTTTCCGACAACTGGTATATCCTCAAAAAAATCACTTTTGACTATCAAAATCCATCAGGTAAATGGTCGCGCCAATCACGAGAGGCCTACGACCGTGGCAATGGTTCTACTATTTTACTTTACAACAAAGCCCAAAAAACAGTCATCTTAACTCGCCAATTTAGAATGCCGACTTACGTAAATGGCAATCCTACCGGAATGCTTATCGAAACTTGTGCTGGTCTTCTGGACAAAGATAATGCGGAAGATTGTATCAGACGGGAAACGGAAGAAGAAACGGGCTATCGAGTAACTGACGTTCAGAAAGTTTTTGAAGCTTATATGTCGCCTGGTTCGGTGACCGAAATCCTTTATTTTTTTGTAGCCGAATACCACAAAACCATGAAAGTGAACGAAGGCGGTGGCGCCGAACATGAAAACGAGAACATTGAAGTTTTAGAAATTCCTTTTCAAGAAGCTCTTTCGATGATACAAACGGGTGAAATCAAAGATGGTAAAACCATCATGCTACTCCAATATGCCCAGCTTCATCAGTTATTTAATCTTCAACAGGGCGATGATAAAGCGCAAGTCCCGCAATTGGGGTTTCCATAACATGTCCTATCGTTATGCCTTTTTCGGCAGCAGCCCTGCGCAAAATGTCGTTGTAATAAAACGCCACCGAACCCACAAAATGCACTTTATATTGCTGGTGATTAGGGAGCTTACAAACGTACTTGGTTAAAAATTCGAGGAAGGCATCATAAGCCAATTGATAAGTAAAAGGCTGGGAGCGATTATCGAAAACAAATTTTGAGAAACTTGCAAAATAACGATTAGGAAACGGCTTTTGATAGGCATTCTCTAAAACAATCTCGCGAGTAAGACCATAACGTTTGGCAAATTTTTCGGCTAATTCTTCGGGCATTTCTTTTTGTAAAAAAGCCACTACCACTTTTTTCCCAAGATAGCCGCCGCTCCCTTCATCCCCTAGCCAAAAACCAAGCGAAGGGATTTTGTCAGCAATAGAGTGACCGTCGTAAAGGCAATTGTTAGAACCCGTCCCCAAAATACACGCAATGCCCGCTTCATGCCCACACAATCCGCGAGCTGCTCCAAGCATATCGCTATCGACTTCAATCGTGTACGCCGAGGGAAAAACAGCCTGTAAACCTCTACGAACGATATTGCAAGGTTCTTCACCGGCACAACCCGTTCCATAAAAATAGATTTCGTTGACAATATCGCTCACCGACGGCAACAAGTGTTGGGTTAATTCTTGGGCGATAGACTCAGAAGTTTGGTAGTAGGGACTCAGCCCAATCGTTTTGGCCTGTTGGATATTTCCGTCGGTATCAATGATGCGCCAATCAGTCTTAGTAGCGCCGCTGTCTGCAATCAGTATCATAAAAAGGATATTTGGTACTAACTAGGTGGCAAAAATGCTGATTTTTTCGTTGAAAAACGCCATTTTTTAGCATTCTCAATGTTGATTTGTGTCAAATCCCTAAATACCATACGGTTTCGAAAAATCCATTTGCGGGATAGTCGAAGCGCTAGTATATTTTTGAGAATACCTAATACGGGAAATATCCCCCACCGAAAATGTTCTTTTAAGGTTGTCAAAGTCGCAAGAAGTACTTGCTTGCGTCGGTGAGATGATATGCTTTTTTCGTCAAACTCATAAAATAAGAGATACTCAGGTAAATTGGCCACCTTCCAATGTTTGATTACTTGAAAGTAAAAAGCTAAATCCTCCCCTACTCTAAAACGCTCGTCGTATCCTTTTACCTTGTCCAATACTTGTGTTCGAAACATGATAGAGGGATGCATAAAAGGACAGGACCAGTATATTTTTTGGCGAATTTCGGTATCTTTAGTAGGCAGTGTACATACAAAAAGTCCTTCGCCTTTTTTGTCTACATACACTCCCCATGTACCTACCAACCCTATTTTGGGATGTTGTACCAAAAAAGCCCATTGCTTCTCAAATCGCTGTTTTCCGCAAGTATCACCACAATCCAACCTTGCGACAAAAAGGTACCCTTGCTGTCGAATCCAAATGAGGCCATGATTAATAGCTTTACAAATCCCCTGATTAACAGTCAAGTACAAAAAATAAATGTCTCCTCGAAAATTTTTCGATTGTCGGACTAAAGCTTCATTTATCTTTTCATCACTCCCGTCATCTACCACTAGTACATCTACCTTCTCCGTATTTCCAATGCTCGCAATTGATTTTTGAAGGCCCTCTAAATCATTGAAATGTGGAAGTAAAATACAAATTTGGGGTTTCATATTTTTATTCAAATTTTAAGTATATAAAATCTAAAGATTTAGTATATAATTTTAAAACAGTTGATTATCCTCAAGAAAATACAGCGTTGTTTTGCCTTAGATTTATTGCTTTTAGACGCTTAAATCTTAGAAAGGAACTTAATCCCCCAAATAATTGTGCAGAAGAATGTAAGTCGAAAGCTTACCTTTGCATTGTTTTTTTGAACTCCTATGAACATACTTACCGCTCATAAAGTACATTTCGAAGATTTAGGATTGATTGATTACCAGCAAGCTTGGGATTATCAAGAAAAACTATTGGCCGAAAATGTGGCGATTAAAAGCCAAAATCGTCAATTACCTCTTGACTCTCAAAAGAGTACGGCCAATTACCTACTTTTTTGTCAACACCCTCACGTCTATACTTTAGGCAAAAGTGGTCATCTCGAAAATCTGCTTTTGACCGAAACCCAACTCCAGGATGTAGGTGCTACTTTCCACAAAATCAACCGAGGAGGAGATATTACTTATCATGGGCCGGGGCAATTGGTAGGCTATCCTATCTTAGATTTGGAACATTTTTTTACAGATATTCACCGCTACATGCGCACCTTGGAAGAGGCTATCATTTTGACTTGTGCCGACTACGGCCTCTCAGCAGGGCGTATTGAGGGACTCACGGGCGTTTGGCTCGATTTTGAAACCCAACAAAACCCCCGCAAAATATGTGCCTTGGGCGTAAAATGTAGCCGATGGATTACGATGCACGGATTTGCCTTTAATGTCAACACTGATTTAGCTTATTTTGGGCATATTGTACCTTGCGGGATTTCAGACAAGGCCGTTACCTCCCTCCAACAAGAATTGGGGCGCGAACTGCCAATGGATGAAGTAGCCCAACAACTCAAAGGGCATCTCGCGAATTTGTTTGAGATGGAGTGGGCTTAATATATTATTATTCTAATAATGTCATGGCCAATTGTTTCGCAGCACTATACTAACTTTGCGCTCCATTTTGATACGCGTCCATGATTCACGACATTCTCAAGAAATACTGGAATTACGATACTTTTCGGCCTTTACAACAAAACATCATCGAAGCAGTGTTGGCGGGGCAAGATACTTTGGCTTTGCTGCCCACGGGAGGCGGAAAGTCGTTGTGCTTTCAGGTGCCGGCTTTGGCCCAGGAAGGCGTTTGCATCGTAGTAACGCCGCTCATTGCCCTCATGAAAGACCAAGTAGAGCAGCTCCGCCGCCGCCGAATCATGGCAGCCGCCATCTACTCTGGCATGAATTGGCACGAAATCGACATCGTACTCGACAACTGCATCCACGGCACTACCAAGTTTTTGTATGTATCGCCCGAGCGGCTCCGCACCGATATTTTTTTGGCGAGGGTCAAACAAATGAAGGTCTGTCTTCTGGCCATCGACGAAGCCCACTGTATTTCGCAATGGGGCTATGATTTTCGTCCTGCTTACTTGCAGATTGCCGAGTTTCGAAAACTCATTCCCAACGTTCCCCTTATTGCCCTCACGGCTTCGGCCACCGAGCCAGTAAAGATGGATATATGTCAAAAGCTCGAAATGAGCCAACCCGCTATTTTTCAGGCTACTTTTGCGCGTTCTAACTTATCTTATTCTGCTTTTTTTGAAGAAAATAAAGAAGCACGGCTTCTCAAAATCCTCCAAAATGTGCCAGGCAGTGCCATTATCTATGTACGCAATCGCCGCCGTACCAAAGAAGTAGCCGATTGGCTCAATCGACAAGGCATTCGGTCGGAGTTTTATCATGCTGGCCTTCCTACCAAACAGCGCAGCGATAAGCAAGAAGCTTGGATTCGCAACCGCGTGCGGGTGATGGTGGCTACGAATGCTTTTGGGATGGGTATCGACAAACCCGACGTACGCGTAGTGATTCATATCGACCTCCCCGACAACCTCGAAGCTTACTATCAAGAAGCGGGCCGCGCAGGCCGCGACGGTCAAAAAGCCTATGCTGTTGCGCTCTATTCGTCCAAAGATTTGAATGAATTGATTCGGGCCGTTGATCAAAAATACCCACCCATCGAACTTGTCAGACGAGTATACCAGGCATTAGCCAATTATTACCGAATTCCGGTCGGAGGAGGCGAATTTGAAAACTTCGATTTTGATTTACAAGATTTTACCGGAACATTTGGATTACCCATTTCTGAAACACACTTTGCGCTAAAACTCCTTGAAGAAGAAGGATTTATCCAACTAAGCGAAGCCTACAACAGCAGTTCCAAAATCCACATCATCGTCGATAATCGGGCGCTTTATGAGCTTCAACTCAAATACCCTCAGTACGATAGTTTTATCAAACTTCTGCTCCGAATGTACGGGGGTGAAGTATTTACGCAGTTTGTGTATATTTCCGAAACGGCCATCGGACAAAAACACTACAGCATGGAACCCGAAATAATTGCGCTCTTGCAAGGCTTGCACGACAAAGGGATTTTGGTGTATGACAAACAACGCGACAAGCCACAGTTTTCGTTTACAACTCCTCGCTACGATGCCAACCAAATGCCTATCAATGCGTTGGCAATTGAAGAAAAACAAAAAACGGATTATAGTCGCATCGAAGCCGTCAGCAACTACGTGCAGCACACTACCCGCTGCCGTACACAATTGCTCCAACAGTACTTTGGGGAAGAGACCTCTCAAACCTGCGGTATCTGCGACAACTGCCTTGCCAAAAAGAAAAAAGGAATGCCTGCCCCCGAACACCAAAAGCTCCGCAGCGAAATCCTACGTCTTTTAGGGCTGAGTCCGCTTACTCCCCAACAACTCATTGCAACCTTTGGAATCAAAAACGAACAAAGCGCCATCGAAGCCATCAGGGAACTATTGGAAGATGAAGTCGTTATCTATGAAAAGGAAGGAACCTTGCGACTTAAATAAAGACACTCAACGCCCCAATTTTCAAATTTGCACATTTTCAAATTTATTTAATTCTACACGTCACTCATGAATATAGGAGATAAAGTCAGATTGGTTCATTCGAAAGAAGAAGGAATTATCACTCGTTTTTTACAAAACGATGTGGTTGAGATTGAAATTGAAGAAGGTTTCCGTTTGCCAGTCCTCAAAAGAGAGCTTGCGGTGGTGTCGTCGGTAGAAGGACAATTTTTTCGCGGACAAAAAGGCAGTCAAACTGCCGAAAAGTCAGCCGAAAGCAGACCCAGCGGTATCCGCGCCGAAAAAGGCATTTTTATGGCTTTTATTCCGCTCAACGACCGCGAAATCGCCCTGCATCTTGTCAACAACACCGACTGGGATTTGCCGTATGCACTCACGCAGCCTAGCGAACGTCATCAGCGTGGTCTATCGGGTGGGGTACTCAAGGCCAAAAGCAGCGTAAAAGTCCAAGACTTACTTATCAAGGATTTTGACGATTGGGGCACGTTTGTGTTCAACTGCCTGTATTATACGGTAGGGTTTTCGCCCGAACGCGCCCCGCTCAACAAACGTGTGAAATTCAGAGCCAATACTTTTTTCAAAAACAAACGTAAAGCCCCGTTGCACGACAAAGACGCCTACTTGTATCAGCTCGATGCCGACGAAAAAATCGAACAGCCCGTCAATGCCCAAACATTGAAAGAAAAGATGTTTGAAAAAAACGAACCAGAGCCAGCTATACCTGTGAAAGTAGAGCGCCCTGCGGCGGTGATAGACTTACACATCGAAAAGCTCACCCGTGATTTTTTGGCGCTAAACAACGCTCAAATGATTGATATTCAACTCAAAACATTTGAACAGCAACTCGAAAAAGCCATTGCCAGCGGCATGGACGAGATTACGTTTATCCACGGCGTAGGCAACGGCGTATTGCGAACCGAAATCCATCGCCGACTTGGCAAGCACAAAAACGTACAGTTTTATCAAGACGCTCAAAAAGAGAAATTTGGCTACGGCGCTACCAAAGTCAAAATCAAGTGAGAGCAGTTTTTTTTTACATCAATAGACATTCTAAGTGAAGGGAACTTGGAATGTCTCATTTCCCCAACAGCACCGCAATAAGCTGCTTCTTCTGGCGCAACGCTTCTATTTCTTTCTGTTCATTCAAGAGTTTTGCTAAAGTAGCTGTCAGCCGTTTTTTCACGCTGCGGCGTTTGATATTGAGCAGTTTGGGCACGGCTTCTTCATATACCAAAACGTGTTTTTCATTGTAAAATCTGACAAAAGTAGTATCACGTGCGGCGGGGCTTGATTCTGTAGTCCAAAATCCCCGAGTTGGGTAGGTATGTACACGAGTGTGTTGTCCGTATACATTACCTAGCCCTACAATAAACATCACAAAAAATAGAGTTTTCATGGTTGAAAAAGGGTAAAGTCTAACTTCTATGATGTGTTAGTCGCTTTTTGACCGCCTTATGGAAACAGTGATTCGGCATTTTTTTAAAAAAACCATCAAAACTTCATTCTGCCAAATTGTCATTTTTAAGGACAGTTTTTAGAGCTGGCACGTTCGTTGTGTAAAAACAACACGTACAGATTGAGCAAACAACCAAATCACTCAATCATTTATCATTCAATTAATAATTTAAGAAAGACATGGGAAAAATAATTGGAATTGACTTAGGTACTACCAACTCGTGCGTGGCTGTTATGGAAGGTAACGAACCCGTCGTAATCGCCAACAGCGAGGGCGCGCGTACCACCCCCTCTGTAGTGGCGTTTATGGACAATGGTAACGGCGAGCGCAAAGTAGGTGCTCCTGCTAAGCGTCAGGCCATTACCAACCCCTCTAATACTATATCATCGATTAAGCGTTTTATGGGAAAACGCTTCACCGAAGTAGGCAGCGAAATCAAAACCGTGGCTTACAACGTAGAACAAGGCCCTAACAACACCCCACGCGTTCGTATAGGTGACCAACTCTATACTCCCCAACAAATCTCGGCGCACATTTTGACCAAAATGAAGCAAACTGCCGAAGATTATTTGGGACAAACCGTAACAGAAGCCGTTATCACGGTTCCCGCTTACTTCAACGACGCTGAGCGCCAAGCCACCAAAGAAGCGGGTATCATCGCGGGTCTTGACGTAAAACGTATCATCAATGAGCCTACTGCCGCTGCCTTGGCATATGGTCTCGACAAACAAGGTAAAGACGTAAAAATCGCCGTTTTTGACTTAGGTGGTGGTACTTTCGACGTATCTATCCTTGAATTGGGCGACGGCGTATTTGAAGTAAAATCGACCGACGGTGACACACACCTTGGTGGTGATGACTTCGACCAGGTGATTATCGACTGGCTTGCCGATGAGTTCAAAAAAGACGAAGGCATCGACTTGCGTCAGGATGCAATGGCACTCCAACGCTTGAAAGAAGCTGCCGAAAAAGCTAAAATCGAGCTTTCTAGCTCTTCACAATCAGAAATCAACTTGCCATATATCTTCCCCGTCAACGGTATTCCAAAACACTTGGTACGCTCGTTGAGCAAAGCGAAGTTTGAGCAATTGGCCGACCGCCTGTTCCAACGCATGATGGAGCCTTGCAAACGCGCCATGACCAACTCTGGTCTACGTATTTCGGATATCGACGAAGTGATTCTGGTGGGTGGTTCGACTCGTATCCCACGTGTACAAGAAGAAGTGGAGAAATTCTTCAACCGCAAGCCTTCTAAGAGTGTTAACCCTGACGAAGCGGTGGCTATCGGGGCAGCTATCCAAGGAGGTGTATTGACAGGTGAAGTAAAAGACGTACTCTTGCTCGACGTGATTCCGTTGTCGTTGGGTATCGAAACCCTCGGTGGCGTGTTTACCAAACTCATCGAAGCCAACACTACCATTCCTACCAAAAAATCAGAGACTTTCTCAACTGCCTCTGACAATCAACCTTCGGTAGAATTGCACGTATTGCAAGGCGAACGCCCAATGGCTACTCAAAACCGTACCCTTGGTCGTTTCCACCTCGACGGTATTCCACCAGCCCCACGCGGTATTCCACAAATCGAAGTAACTTTTGACGTGGATGCCAACGGTATCTTGAACGTAACCGCTAAAGATAAAGGCACTGGCAAAGAGCAAAAAATCCGCATCGAAGCCTCTAGCGGATTGTCAGATGCCGAAATCCAACGGATGCGCGAAGAAGCCAAAGCCAACGAAGCTGCTGACAAAGCCGCTCGTGAGGAAATCGAAAAAGTAAATGCGGCTGACTCGATGATTTTCAGCACCGAAAAACAACTCAAAGAGTACGGTGACAAACTCTCGGCAGGCAGCAAATCAAGCATCGAAGGAGCTTTGGAAGAGTTGCGCACCGCACATAGCAGCCGCAACGTAGCCGCTATCGACGCCGCCATGAACAAAATCACCGAAGCATGGAACGCCGCTTCACAAGAAATCTACGCTGCCGGCCCTGACGCCGCTGCTGCTGGTGGTGCCCAAGACCCCAACGCAGGCCAAGGCCAAGCCAAATCAGGCGCGAGCAACGAAGGTGAGTTTGTGAATTTTGAAGAAGTGAAGTAACTCTTAGGAGTCTCATCTATAAGTAAAAGTCCCGACGCATGTCGGGACTTTTTTTGTGGCTAAAATCAGGTTTTGACCACTTGATAACTTTTTTATATATAAAATATCATATACTTATAAACCTATTCATTTAAGTAATAAAAAATTTCTTCATTTTTGGTACATCTCTACCATGATGACTTTAATTGTTGGCTAATTTTAGCTATTTTGTGGCCTTTTTATACAAACCTGCATCAACCTCTAACTTAATATAACTTAAAAAATACATTTTAAATTTATGTTTACTCGTATCGTATACTTCATTTGCATTGGGTTTATATCTTCCATTTTTCAACTTCGAGCACAGAAAAAGTACCCAGCATTGGCATCATTTAAAATAATTAAACCTGTATTAGAAGGAGTAACTTTTTATGAAAAAGCGGGTAAACTTGGGGTGGTGGATACAACAGGTAAAGTAATCACCCCTCCAATCTATACCAACGCACTTTATTTTAATTCGGGCTTAGCAGCTGTAACCAAGGATGGAAAAGTTGGCTTCATTAATAAATCTGGATATGAAGTTATTGCTCCTCAATTTGAGGCGGCTCAAAATTTTTGGGAAGGTCTTGCTGTAGTTAAAATTGGCAACAAGTTTGGTTATATTAATACACAGGGAAAGGTTATTATTAAACCTATTTTTGAAAGTGCCTATTTTTTTTCAGAGAAATTAGCCGCAGTACAAAAAGACTCCAAATGGGGATATATTGATCAACAGGCACAAAATATAATTCCTTCAATTTATACAGCTGCTACTTGCTTTGAAGAGGGGTGGACTTGGGTAAAAGATAATAATTATCATTGGGGAGCAATAGAAAAAGACGGTAGCACAATTGGCAATTTTGATAACACTGATGAAATCGTTAGTAGTTCGATGTGTGGAGTCCGACACCAGCGATTTAAATTAAAAAATCAGTTACTTAACTCAAATGGGCAAATAGAAACTCTAGATTTGATAGACACATCAATTCCTCCTTCTGTATCAGAAATATCCAATAATATCAGTCAGATAGTAGCTGAAACTCAAAATGGGAAGGAGGGAGTTGTAAAAATAACTACTGGGCCTAATTCAGCAGTCGTAAAAAAGGTTATCATACCATACAAATATAGTAGAGTTAATATTATTGATGGGCAAAATCTTGTATTAGTTGAATTAGATAAAAAATTCGGCATTTTCGACAAAAATGGAGTAGAAATATTACCTGTTTCTTTAGAAAGCTTACCTATTATAGATAAAATTATTATAGGAAAAATAGGAGGGAAAAGCTTGTTTTTCAACTTACAAGGAAAAAGAATAAATAATAACGAATATGATTTTGTTGGGCATTTTTTAGATGGGTTAAGTGAAGTAAGTTTGAATGGCAAATGGGGTTTTGTAGATACGCTAGGAAAAGAAATAATTCCTGTGATACATGACAAAAATTTTTTTTACAGTAAATTCCCGAGTCTTATAAAAGCCAAGAAAAACAATAAAGTTGGTTACTATGACTTAAAAGGAAACCTTGTTATACCCTTTAATTATGGATTATACTCTAAAGATTTTTCTGAAGGGCTAGCTTCTGTAGAAAACAGTGACGGATTATATGGATACATAAATGAGAAAGGTGAAACAATTATTCCTTTTAAGTATTCGAGCGGTGAAAAATTTGAACAAGGCAGAGCGATAGTCTATGATACTGAAGCGGATTATAACAAAGTAATTGATAAAACAGGTAAGCATATTACTAATGTTAAATATGAAGAAATAAGAAAAATTTATGATTGGGGAATGTTAGCCGTAAAAGTAAATGGAAAATGGGGATTCATCGATAGGCAAGGAAAATTATTAATTGTCCCTAAATTTGATAGCGTTGATGATTTCTTCCAAGGAAAAGCAGAAGTAGAAATAGGAGGGAAGAAAATTTTTATATCAAAGTGGGGAAACATCTTAAAAGGATGTCAATCAAATTAGGGCTTTCAAGTTTGATTATATAGCTTGAATAGCTAGATCAGAGCTTTTTCTTAAAAAGAATAAAGTCCTTGTCGCCTAAGATAACATGAGCCTTGCTAGGAATTACTATGGTCCAAACCTAGATTTTGTTACTCCTTTAATGACTTCAATAATATACCACCTTAAACCTAATGCCAAAATCTTGATTTATAGGAATTTAATCTTCATAAGAAGTCATATTTAGTCAAGTCTAGGGTATTATAAATTAGAGAACTTAACTTAAAAAAATCTGCAAATATGTCATTTTGGAAAAACCTCTTTGGGGGAGGTGATAAAAACCCGCTTTCGCCATTAACAAGTCAGCTTGATGCGTTAGGCAACAAACAGACAATCATGCCAGTCGAAATGTTTCAATTGGCTAACAGCTTTGTTGAATACCCTGACAATCAGGCTGTGATTGACACATTGGTTAACGAAAAGTATGCCAATCACAAAAGCCTTTATGTACGGCGTGTGGTTATCATTGCACTCAGAAGAAAGCAAATTTTTGACGTGCCAAAAGTCAATCAGATGATGTATGAGAAATTAAGTGACCCCGTAGGCTGGGTAGCCTACGACGCTGCTTGGTTCTTCAAAGAAGCCAAAGTCTATGATGAAAAAATTATCAAAAAATTAACTGAATTGGCAAGCGACAAAGTAGGGCTTTCAGCCGATGAGTTAAAAAAGATTTCTGATGATAATCTATCAGATGCCCAAGTCAGGGCGCAAATAGAAGCCGCAGAAGCTTTGCAAGCTATTCAGGTTTAGCCCGCATCGTGTGGGAGGGTTTCTGAAGACAAATTATTCACCTAAGTTCTAGTCTAGCAGGCGGGGAAAAGATTCAAGCACGTCAGTTTAGCAGCTTGTGCTAATTCGAGGTCTATAAAACCATAGCCTCGTGTCTCACCGGCCACTATGTTCAAGTTTTTGCTTTCAAAAATACCGACTCTATGTGGTTTTGCTATATGAAGCAACACAAAAGCCAATCAATAAGACACAATCTTCAAAGAGAATATAGTAGCCCTAATATCAAGTATCATTCAAAATGTACTACGTATTACGGCTGTTTCTTTGGAAGAACTATCCGATGATGTGCAGCACACCAAAGAGCGTAAACCCGATGTACTAAAAAAGCGATTAATAATCCAGCAAGACCTTTGTGCTTCAAATAGAGTTTCAAGTAGTTTTTGAACCTGAAATGGTTTATCATATGGCTAAATATAAGGTAATGTTTTTAAGAAAATACAGGTTATCGATTCATCAAATACCTCCAAACCAATGCTAAATACCAGAGATTACTCAAAAATGACATTAGAAGAACTAAAGTCAGAAGAGCACAAATTGAAATCCCAAAAAATCACTATGGCCGTGATAATCGGCTTTCTTGTGGGTCTTGCGGTGTGGTCGGCTACGCATAAGGGCGGTATTCTTACCTTTGTTTTCTTGATTGCGGCCCTGCTTATTGCTTCCAACTATTCAAAAAAACAAAAAGGCATTCAAGCGGAAATAAATCGTAGAGAGGGAAATCGTTAATTGGGGTAAAAACTCTTACTCAATACATACACGATTTCGTATAAAGATAGAGGGCACATTCCATAAATCCGGTGGTAGGAGTAGTCCATAAAATTTTCCTGTGTGATGTCCAGAATCGTTATATTTGCTAAAAAACTACATACCATGAACACTTTATTAGAACGTATCACCCTCAACCCCAATATTTGCCACGGCAAGCCCACCATTCGCAACAAACGTTATCCCGTCGAGCTTATTTTGGACTTGCTCTCGGCAGGAAGCACTCATCAAGAAATTTTAGAAGATTATCCCACCCTCGAAAACGACGACATTTTGGCCTGTTTAGCCTACGCAGCAAGGCTTTCTAAAGTAAAAAGCATCCAAAAAGTACTTGTATGAAGTTTTTAGTAGATGCTCAATTACCGTTTTTATTAGCCACTTGGATAAAAGAAAAAGGCTTTGATACAATTCATACCGAAGATTTGCCTTTTAAAGATGAAACAGGTGATACCGAAATTAGAAAAGTAGCCGACCAACAAGGCCGAATAGTAATTACCAAAGATTCAGATTTTTACGATAGTTTTTTAATTCACCAATCCCCCAAACAACTCCTTCTCATTTCTACGGGCAACATAAAGAATAGGCAATTATTAGATTTATTCCGCAAAAACTTTCAACAAATATTATAAATGTTTAGCTATTGTAACTTTGTTGAAATGAGCAATACCGAACTTATCGCCCATGAATAAACTATCTTTACTCAAAAAAGGCATTCAAGCGGAGATAAATCGTAGGAGTACTAGCCTTAATTTAAACCATTGACACAATTTAAGATGTACAAAAAGGCTTTAGTTGATATTTATATTATTTTAAGTAGTATTCTTTGTCTCATCATTTATTTTGTTCTTTTTAACTGGGTGATAGAAACTAATTCGACAAATGAGTTTATTATTTCTATTTTATTAATTTTTCTTTTTCCAAATCTTATCTTATCTATTATTCCATTATTAATTTATTATAAAATTAGCAAAAATTGGACAATATTTAAACAAATATTTTTAAAGCTTGTATTGTTACAAGGGATGTTTATAATATTTATCTGTTTAATTATTTAGAGATTGACATTTTTAAAGCAAAATGGCAACTACTAAAATTGTTCAATTCTTTTAAATATAACTGACAAATGAACAAATATATTAATATACTCTGCGATTCTTTTTATATGATTTTCATATCGATCAGTGGAGCATTTATATGTTTTTGGTCTAGTGTATTTTTTCTCGGCTCTCACGAATCCATACAAAATCTAATTAAAGCAGAGGGTATTATCGTCCTAGCATTTAAACGATTTGTAGGTTTTGCACTTTTGAGAATATCACTTTCATTAGGTATAGCTTTGATTAGCCTTTTAGTACAATTACTAAGCACGAAAAAGGATTTCATAGAACCTTTGTATGTTTTTGCAGTTTCCTCAGTTTTCCAAATATTTTGTTCATTTATTGGTAGTTTTATTTTTTTATATAACTTTTCATGAATAAAAAATACTAAAAAAATATCTATAATTATTCGAAAAAATAGACATTTCAAAGTATAAAAAAATTTGCCCTATAAAAACATCAATACTAAATGGATAATTATCCTCCGCATTTTAAAAAGCTTTTTAGTATTATAGCTATGTTTATGTTGGTGTATACTTTTATTGAAATTTATTTAGCTAGAAATATATGGACAATCAAAAACTTAGCCTATTTCATCCCTTTGATTGTATTTTGCTTGTTATACAGACAAGGCTTTTTTTATAAACCCATCCGTTTTGATGCTCAATTTTTCTATCCACCTAAGAATAAGCCTGCTGTTCTACTTTCTTCTATTCAGTCAATCAAGCTAACTTCTCTGGCCAATAAAAACATTCATTATTGGGAAATAACTTACCTATCCGACAAGCCTATGTCTGTTCGAGTTCTTCCACCTACAATGGAAGATAGCTTTGCTAGATTTATAGAAGCCGTAAAAGAGGCCAATCCTACGGTTGATGCCGACATTTTTGAGTTTAAATTGTATTTTGGATTTTTTCCTTTTGTTTATTGGAAGCCGAAGAAGACCTGAATTTACCCTGTCAAGGAAATACTACGTTTTTCAAAATTAATAGTTCAAAGCACCATTCGAACCCATCTTAAGCCTTTCGGAGCCTTTGGGAAAATTATTTTTGTAGTATTTCGACAAAAACTATAATTTGTCGCCGTATCCTTATTTCCCTAAACCCTATGCGAAACCACTATCTTCTAACTTGCTTGTTCATACTGAGCCACTGTTTTGGTACTATGGCGCAGACCAAAACCCAAACCGTACGTGGACGAGTGATTGACCGCGTCAATCGGCAACCGATGGTGGGTGTATCGGTGGTGGTAGTAGGGACGACGCAGGGAACCCAAACCAACACCTTGGGGGAATTTGTACTGTCTAATGTGCGCATCGGCCGTACGTCGGTGAAGTGTTCGATGGTTGGTTATGAGGATTTTACAACGGAAGAGTTTATTCTCAACTCAGTACGGGAGGTGGTACTGAACATCGAATTGAAAGAAAATCTGTACAATTTACAAGAGGTAAAAGTTGTGTCGGCGCAAAACCTCAGTCGGCCCGTCAACGACCTTGCGTATGTCAGTGCGCGTTCGTTTACGGTGGAAGAAACCGAGCGGATTCCCGCATCGGTCAATGACCCTGGTCGGATGGCCTTGGCGTACCCAGGCGTAAAAGCAGGGCGTGACGAAAACGAGAATAAAATCATTGTACGGGGCAATTCTCCTTTTGGCATTTTGTGGCGTTTGGAAGGTATCGACATTCCCAATCCCAATCACTTTGCCCAGCCTGGTTCGGGAGGCGGGGGGATTTCGGTCTTTAGTGCCCAACTTCTCGGGCGTTCTGACTTCTTTACGGGCGGAATGCCCGCCGAATACGGCAATGCCTTGTCGGGGGCTTTTGATATTCGTTTTCGGGAAGGAAACCTACAAAAACGAGAATATCGCGCCAAAATAGGGGTGCTAGGACTCGATTTCTCGACCGAAGGAGCCATTAAAAAAGGACGTTCGTCGTACCTTATTAATTACCGTTATTCGACATTGGGGCTGTTGAGCCAAATGGGTTTTTATTTAGTGGGCGAACGTGTCACTAACCTTTTTCAAGATTTATCCTTCAATTTGGCTTTTCATAGTAAAGATGGTAAACGCACCACGACAGTTTTCGGGTTGGGAGGGCTCAGTGAAGAACATTATATGCCCGTAGAGCCCGCCGAAAAACGCACAGTGGGCAAAGCCGATAATTGGGAAGACCGCGTACGACCTGCCAACATGGGAGCGTTGGGCGTGACGCATACGGCCAATCTCAGCGAGAAATCGTCGATAAAATACGTAGTAGCGGTGATTGGAAGTGGCATTAAGCGCAACTCAGATACGCTCAATTTGCAAGATGTACGGTTTCGGTACGATACCCAACAGTACGATGAGTTTCGGCTGGCCGCCACTGCCGCTTACAATTATAAATTTGATGCCAAAACGCGCCTAAAGGCAGGACTGATTGCGAATCATATTCAGTTTTCGTTTTTTAAAGAAACCGCTCCACGCGCTTCTGTGACCGATATTAATGTCATCAACGCGGGGCGTCAGCAGTCGGTCAATGGCAAAGGAACGACCCAAACAGTGCAAGCGTATGCGCAAATTGTACGAAACCTGACCGACCGATTGGTGATGAATGCTGGCTTACATTCGATGTACTTGGCATTAAATAATACAACTTCTTTGGAGCCACGCTTGTCGTTTCAATACCGTTCGCCCAAGGCCCACACGGTGAGTTTGGCGTATGGGCTTCACAGCCAATTGTTGCCAATGAGTACCTATTTTTACCTCAAAAAAGACACTATTTCTGGTAAAATTGTGGAGTCCTATCCCAACCAAAACGCGGCTTTCCCAAGGTCACATCACCTGATTTTGAGCTACAACTACATCACCCCAAGCTTGTGGAAGTTTTCGACCGAAGTGTATCTACAACTATTGCGCAAAGTCCTTGTAGAGCCTAGAGCAGGGGCGGCTTATTGGATGCTTAATGGCTCCGATGGCTTTCCTGAGTTTACAACCGTGGCGAAAGGCAAAGGAAAAAACTACGGTATAGATATGTCGGTTGAGCGCTTTTTCTCCAAAAAATACTACTTACTTATCACAGGTTCGTTGTTTAACTCAACGTACCAAACCGCCGACGGGAAAACCTATAATTCGGCTTTCAACGACCGATTTAGCACTGCGCTGACTTTTGGACGGGAGTTTACGTTTAAAAACGGTTCGGTTTTCCAACTAGGCGCTCGTTCGATGTACAATGGCGGGTACCGATATACCCCGATTGATGCGGTGGCCTCGGCCAAAGAGAAGCGTTTTGTCCCACTTGCAGGGGCAGATTATGCCGCCCAAGCACCTGCTTATTTCCGCGTTGACGGGCGGGTGTCGTACCGTTCCAATCGCAAGAAGTACGCAACGGTGCTTTCGCTCGACGTGCAGAATGCGGCGAATTACATCAATTATACCAGCACCAGCTACAACGTCGCAACCAATACCCTCGAAGCTCGCCGCGCAGGAAACGGTTTTGTGCCAGTGTTGAGTTATCAAATTGATTTTTAAGTAGCCCCCTCTAAATCTCCCCCGATAGGGGAGACTTTATGTCGATTGATGATACTGTAGAGACTTTTCTATGCACTCGGAAGTTGATTTTATTACGTATTTAGAAGCATTTATTCCGCTGTCGGTGGAGGCAAAAATGGCTTTGTCGGGCGCTTTGAAAGTGCGACAATACGCTAAACGTGAACATATTGTACCGTTGAATGGCGTCAACGATGTGATTTCTTTTGTGGTAAAAGGATGCGTTCGAGAATATTATCTCAATGAACAAACCGAGGAAGTAGTGGTGTGGTTTGGGCTCGAAAAAGACATTGCAGTGTCGTTGCCAAGTTTCATTTCCCAACAACCGAGTCACACGGCGATTCAGGCCATTGAACCTACCAAAGTGATACAAATAAGTCGCGAAAATTTGTACCAATTGTACGACCAATTTCACGAGATTGAACGTTTGGGGCGTATCATCGCGGAACATTATTTGATGAACAGCGATGCCTACATTAAAGAGCTACAAACACAAAATGCCGCCGAACGCTATCAGCACCTGATGGAACAAAAACCCCAAATTTTGCAGCGAGTGCCGCTGTCGATGATTGCTTCTTTCTTGGGAATCAGTGGCGAAACTTTGAGTCGAATCCGTTCTAAACGAGCAAATTATTGATTTTTAGTTGCTTAGGTTTTGCGTCAGAGACGCAGTGCCATTGTGACCCAAATGATAGTTTGGGTCAAGCTCGTCCACGCTCGTCCCGACATTGTGTCGGGACGCAAACGGAATAAAGTCTCTGACTTCAATTTTTATAAATAAGTCGTTGATTTTTTGACAAATGTCAAGGAACAGTCTGCCAATAAGAAGGTACTTTTGCCCAATAACCATAAACCTCATTCCTGTACATGAAATTACTAACAACCCTCGCCGGGGCCGTTATGATAGCCGTCTTAATGACCGCCTGCGGTTCCAAAGAAACAAAAAAAAGTAAGCTAGACATTGCCTCTTTGCCAAAGGCTACACCCGAACAAATGGAGGCGTTGGTTGCGAAGTTTATTGAAGCAAAAGAAGGCGAAACGATTGAAATTCCTGAAGGTTTTTACGAAATGAATACACAGTTGATTTTGGATAAAGTCAACAAAGTAACCATCAAAGGCGCGGGAATCTATAATACCGTATTGTCTTTTAAAAACATCAAAACGGGAGGCGAAGGGGTGAAAATTGCGGGTGATGGCATTACGCTGCAAGATTTTACCGTCATGGACGCGCCTGGGGATTGCATCAAAACGCAACATTGCAACAGCATCACGTTCCGCGCGGTGAACACCACGTGGACCAACGATAAAAACTCTAAAAATGGTACTTACGGCATTTATCCCGTCCAGTGCAAAAATGTATTGGTAGAAAAATGCGAAGTTTCTCACTCGCGCGACGCAGGGATTTACGTGGGGCAATCGGAAAATATCATTGTTCGTGACAATTACGTATTTGAAAACGTAGCGGGTATCGAAATCGAAAACTCGGACAATGCCGAAGTGTATAACAACCTCGCCGAAAACAACACAGGAGGAATTTTGATTTTCAATTTGCCAGGTTTGCCCAAGGCTTTTGGCTCGCGTACGAAAGTGTATAACAATACGCTCAAAGAAAACAACCACGACAACTTTGCCGAAGTGAGCAACGGTCAAAATGGAAATGCCGTAACGATGATTCCTCCAGGCAGTGGCATTATCGTGTTGGCAGGAAATGAGGTGGAGATTTTTAACAACAAAATCTTGAACCACAAGACTTACTCAATCGCCATTGCAAGTTATCACATCACCGAGTTACCCATTCCAAATCACCCTGGCTGGTCGCCGTTTACCACCAACGTTTCGGTGCATGACAATACGTTTGAGCGGACGTTTGGAGTGCCTGACTTGACAAAAGAAATGGGGAAATTAGTAGCAGCTAAGTGCTTCAAATCGCAGGATGTGATTTATGACGGAATCATCGATGAGAAAAAGGGCAAATCGGCAGAGCAAAATCCCATGAATATTTGCATCAAGGAAAATCAAAAGGATTTTCGGTTTTCGCGCTTCTTAATTCCTGCCAGCGGTGCAGTCACCGAAATTGAGGTCTTTAATGATGTCAAGCCGTTTGCGGCGTGTAATGTAGAGGTAAAAACGGACGTGAAAAATCTAAACCTGTAAGGTTTTCAAAACTTGTAATAACTGTTTTCAAATTTTATGTTTAAATCAAAACTCATCTGGTTATCGCTCGTAATGATAACAGTAGGTTGGTTATACAGTTGTAGGGTTCAAAATAGCTTAACGGCGCACCCTTCCCAACTGAATTTTAGCGAATTTCCCCTTAAAAAACTCTCAGAATACGGTTTTTATAAAGGAGAATTAAAACAATTGTCCCCCAACGACAACGTACTCGAATACGAACCCTCCGCAACGTTGTTTACCGATTATGCCTTTAAAAAACGCTTTGTTTGGATGCCCGAGGGTACATCGGCGACATTTGACGTGAGTCAGCCCAACGAACCGCTGGATTTTCCTGATAAAACAATTTTGGTCAAAAATTTCTACTATCCTCAAGATTTCTCTAAACCGACGGGCGAACGTCGTATTCTTGAAACGCGTCTGTTGGTAAAAGACCAAGGAACGTGGAAAGCCTATCCCTACCGCTGGAAGGACGACCAAACCGAAGCCGATTATAAAATAACGGGTGAAACGATTCCCGTAAACTGGAAAGACGAAGCAGGGCAAACACACCAGATAAATTATGCCATTCCCAACAAAAATCAGTGCAAAAGCTGCCACAATCGGAAGGACGTTTTTATGCCTATTGGGCCAAAAATCAAGCAGTTGAACCACGAACTTGCCTACCAAGACGGAAAAGAAAACCAGTTGGCACGTTGGCAAAAAGTGGGGTATCTGAAAGCCAAAGCCGAAGACATTGCGAAAGTAGTACCGTTGGTAAGCATGAATGATGCGAAGGCGTCACTCAATGACCGTGCGAGATCGTATTTGGATGTCAACTGCGGGCATTGCCACCATGCCAATGGTCCCGCTTCTACGTCGGGTTTGTACCTAAATTACGAAGAAAAAGACCCGTTTCATTGGGGGGTGTTGAAATCGCCTGTGGCAGCGGGGATGGGGGCAGGGCCTTACCGATTTGACATAAACCCAGGCAAAGGAAAAGAATCCATTCTTACCTACCGCATGAATTCGGTGCATCCGGGGGTAATGATGCCCGAAATTGGCCGAGTGAGCATCCATAAAGAAGGCTTAGCGCTGATTGAGCAGTGGATTGATGGGTTGGAGAAGGGGAAGTAGAGAAGGAATATTATTTCTCTTATTGTGCTTCCTGTTGGCGTCGGAGACACAACACCATTTTTGACCCAAATTAAGATTTGGGTCAAGTCACCGCTCGTCCCGACATGATGTCGGGACGAAAAAGGCATAAAGTCTCCGACTTTATGATAGATTAGAAAAAAAACAACAATAAGAAGACACCGAATCTTGACCCAAAAGTCTGATTTTTAAACAGTTAAATGAAGCCTTTTTTCGGACTGTAAAGATAGAAGTTCAACGAGTTATGGAAGAATAAAGACAATTTTTGTGCTTGGCGTTGGAGACGCAGCACCATTTTTGACCCAAATCATAGTTTGCGTCAAGCCTTACCCATTTCGTTCCGACATGATGTCGGGACGAAATGGGTAAGGCTTGCTTACAATTACAGGGAAGGCTACAGTTGTTTTGAGTTTATTAGATTTTTGGCTTTGAAAGCTTGTACATGTATATGAAAAAGGTATATTTTCGTATACTCAACACACAACGCTACCTCCATGAAAATTCATACCGTCATTTCCGCGCTAATACTGTCATGTTGTTTAGCATGTCAACAAACCCGTTTGCCCTCTTTTCAAGAAGAGCAAATGAAAATGATTGAGGAGTTTAGGGAGCAATTTTCAGGAACTTGGCAGATTAAACAAGTCCAAATCAAACACAGTGAGCTTGTTGATATAAACTACCCTACGGGAATTACCACTGATACCTTGCTTCAAAATCTAGCGACGTTACATATCCAACCCGCTACTCAGCAATCAGATGACCGCCTCTTGACTCTTGAAGGTACACTACTATTTCGAAATCAAACCATTCCCCTTCATATCCAATTCTATCCATACACTTCCAAAGAAGCACTTTCGCAAGGGGTGGTCTCCATTAATTTAGGGCTTTCAAAAACAAATTCTGCCCTACCACAAGCCGAAATGAGCTACCTGACTACCATAGGATTTTTGGGCGAGAATTTTTCTATTAATACTATTCCAAAACAACCTACCATGACTTGGCAAGGCCTCAATCGAGCTATAATAGATGCTAAACTTCTTAAAATATAAGAATGACCATCACAGCCCATGAAACCAACGGCTTAAAAATCGCCGAACTCATCTCTGACAAATTACTCATCCAAACCCACGAAGACGGTCTAAATCTATTAGGTGATTTGTACTACCAAGGATTTGACAAAATCATCTTGTATGAGCATAACATCACGCCTGATTTTTTCGACCTCAAAAACGGATTGGCGGGAGAAATCCTCCAAAAATTTTCTAATTATCGAATGAAATTGGCTATCGTCGGAACCTTCTCCAACTACACCAGCAAAAGTATCCGTGATTTTATGTATGAAAGCAATCAGAGCCAACTTGTGCATTTTGTAGGAACCTTATCCGAAGCTTTGAGTAAGACTTCCTGACTACTATTTTCATCCTCACTCTCATGACGGCCTACATTGCTATCAGTTTTGGACAAAGACATCAGCTCGACCACCAACTCGCTACAATTGTTGAAGTACTGCGCAAATTCAATATCCAAGCTCATGTTTTTGTTGACCGCTACCACTTCGATTCTACGCAAGAACAAGAAATGATGCAGCAAGTGATGACCGACATCAACAACTGCGATATATTATTGGCCGAAACTACCCACAAAGGCATCGGAATTGGGATAGAAGCAGGATACGCCAAAGCCCAAAACAAACCTGTCGTTTATTTACGGCAACACACAGCCGAGCATTCTACTACATTATCAGGTATCAGTGATTATCAAATTATTTATGAAAGTACTGACGCCTTAATCACGCAGCTCTCCCTCGTACTTAGTAAAATCATAGATAGACAAAATGATGATTTTACACAAAAACCGTCTTGATAAGCAATTGAAAATCACCTACCAAGACGGTTTTATTTCATTTCAGAAGCTTACTTCAACTTAGCCAAAGCAGTGCTTTCAGTCTTTGTTTTAGTTGCTTTTTTGTTTTTGGCTGCAGTTTTAGTGCAAGATGTCTGACAATCTTTGTCTTCTGCTTTAGCCACTTTAGCTGAAGCCTCTGTTTTGTCACAAGTAGACTTGCAGCATTTTTTGTCGCAGTTAGGATTAGATTGAGCATAGATTTCGGTAGCTACAACTCCTGCCAAAAGCAAAACTGAAAAGAGGACTTTTTTCATGATTGATAATAGTTAATTAGTAAAACATTGATTTATTTGACATTACAAAGGTACAAACCATACCCTCAGCAAGGTGTCATCTGAATGTTACTCACTTGTTATAGAGTTGTTATTGTAGTGCAAGATTCGTGCTAGAGATGTTATTTTTGTATAACTACTTAGCCCTAAGCAATAAGCTGTAAGCAGTAGGTATTTTTTATGAGGTTTTTAGACAAATCAAAACCCTTTTTAATAAAAAGCTTATGGCTTACGGCCTAAAGCATATTGCTAAGTAATGTATTATGAAGATTCAGCGAAATAATCTATCAATCATTCTGATTGCATCGGCACTGGGTGTAGCGGCACTGGCAGTGGTACAAGTCATCTGGATGCGACATTCATGGCAATTGTCAGAAGAGATTTTTAGTCAACGCGTATCGATGGCACTTTGCTCTACCATCAAAACCTACAAAGGAGGAACCTTGTGCGCTGGCGGCAAATGCGCTGTTACGGGCACCTCGGGCAATCTAGCCCTTAAAAATGTATCTCATCTTCCCGTTGGATTGGTTGACAAGCCCGACTTCCGAGCCGAGCTTGACAAAACGCTGCTTTTTTATCAAATTGATGCAGGCTATCAATTAAGTCTTTCTCGTACAAAAAAATGCCAACCTGACGTATACCAAACCGCCGTTTTGCTCCCTTCACTGGGAGACAACGAAGCTTACTTGAGTATGCGTTTTCCAAATAAAAAAACATTCATCCTCAAAAGTATGAATGTCATGATGCTAGCCACGGCCCTTATTCTGTTTTTCATTACGGCAGTGCTTTTGTTTGTAAATTGGTCATTGATGAAACAAAAACGGCTTCTGCAAACCAACGTAGATTTTTTCAATAACATGGCGCATGAGTTTCGGACCCCCCTTAGCAACATAGGCTTGGCAGTAAATATGTTAACAAAAAAACACAACGAACTCAAAGACAGCCGCTTAGTAGACGTGATACGCCAAGAAAACAAACTACTGTTGCAGGAAGTAGAGCGCGTTTTACATTTAGCCAAAGTCGAAAATGGAGATTATGTACTAGAAAAGGAACTCCTTTCGATTGAAACCATTCTACAAACAGCCGTAAACGGAATGTCCATGCCTCTCACTACTCATCAAGCAAAGATTACTTTAGAAGGAATCCCGCAGCATACCAATGTTTTAGGAGACAAACAACACCTTGTAAATGTATTTAGAAATTTGATTGATAATGCCCTCAAATACTCTAAAGAGCGACCGGTCATTCATATTTCGGCCAAAACTGAGACTAAAGGAATCGTAGTGACTGTGCAAGACAATGGAATCGGTATCCCTGCCGAGCATCGAGCACTAATCTTTGAAAAATTTCAACGAATACCCCAAGGCAATCAACATACCCAAAAAGGCTTTGGGCTGGGTCTAGCTTACGTTAAAAGTATGATTGAATTACACAAGGGATTTGTCTGCGTAGGCAGCGAAGAAAATCGCGGTAGTCGATTCGAGATTTTTCTCCCAACGGTCTGATTCTCCCAATTTAAAACAAAAATGACAGCCATTCCTAAAATACTACTCGTTGAAGATGACTTAAGTATGGGTTTTCTACTGAGCGAATTCCTAGAAGACAACGGTTTTGAAGTTAAATTGTGCCGTGATGGTGAAAGTGGCTTAGCAGCCCTGCAAAGAAATAACTTTGACTTATGTATACTAGATGTGATGATGCCCAAAATGGACGGTTTTGCACTTGCACAACAATGCCAAGCTCATACTCCCTCTCCTCCTTTTTTGTTTTTGACGGCACGGTCACTTAAAGATGACAAACTCAAAGGTTTCGAACTTGGAGCCGAAGATTATATCACCAAACCTTTTGACGAAGACGAACTACTCTGTCGCATCAAGGTTTTATTGCGTCGTCAAATTGCAAGGTCTGCCATACCTACCCAACAGTATTTTACACTCGGAGCATATACGTTCAACTATGCAAGACAAGAACTTTCTTTTGGTACTGAAACTTGGCGACTCACCGAAACCGAAAATGAAGTATTGAAATTGCTATGCCAACACCAAAATCAAATCCTACGCCGTGACGAAGCCGTCGAACAAATCTACGGTAAGAAAGATTATTTCTTAGGCCGTAGTTTCGATGTCTTTATTTCTAAACTCCGCAAAATGCTCCAACACGACTCGCGTATAAGCATCGACAATGTGTTTCGGGTAGGGTTTATTCTCAACATTACAGCCGAATCGCCTGTTTCAGACTCATAACGCCATTTTTTTATCACCAACCAAAGTATTTTTATTATCTTGTGGTAAAAAATACAATGACAGAAATAGACAAATTGCAATACGCTTTACAGCAATTTGCAGGTATCACTCCCGAAGAATTCGCATTATCAACGCCTTATTGGAAATACAAAACCTACAAAAAAGGCGAATTTTATAACCTTCACCGCAACATCTGCAAAGATTTGGGGTTTGTCACTTCGGGCGTGTTTCGTTCTTATACCGTCAATGAAGAAACAGGCGAAGAAAAAAACGTCTTTCTTTATTCTTCTAATGGCTTTGTGGTAAGCTTCAAGAGCTTTGTAAACCAAATCCCCTGCGACTATCATACCCAAGCCCTGACCGACGCCAGTATTATTTACATCAATATCCTTGACCTGATTTCTTTATATCAACAATCCCACCAATGGGAAACCTTTGGGAGGCTCCTAGCTCAAGAAGCCTTCAATGTCACGATGACCCGCCTAGAAGGATTCTTGTTCAAATCGCCCGAAGAACGCTATCTTGATTTGGTACGCCAACATCCCGATATTTTCAACAATGTGCCACTCTATCATATTTCTTCCTATTTAGGGATTCAAGGGCCTTCATTGAGCCGCATCCGAAAAAGAATTTCTCGTCAATAATTCGATTTTAACTTGGGTTAAAATTATTGACAGTAGTAGGTGTGACCTTTGTATCATCAAAACACAAAAACACTTACTATCATGAAATCTTCAAACACAATCGTACTTATTCACGGACTATTTGTTAACAACACAAGCTGGGCACAATGGAAAGCTTATTTTGAAGCACAAGGCTACAAAGTATATACGCCAGCCAACCCCGGACATGAAGGCATCCCCGCCCAACTCCGCACCAACATCCACCCTGACCTTACCAAAACAAGCTTTGAAGATGTGGTGATGAATATCGTCAAATTGATTGATACTTTACCCGAAAAACCTATCGTCGTGGGGCATTCTTTGGCAGGTTTGGTAGTTCAGAAACTCATCGAAATGGACAAAGCCGTAGCGGGAGTAAGTATCGACGGTGCGCCTCCAAAAAATATACTAGCTCCTTGGGCTACCATCAAAATGGTACTGCCAGTGGTTAATATTTTCAAAGGTAGTACGCCTTATTTAGGCACTAGAGAATGGTACCACCGCGCTTTCTTCAACAATTACTCACGCGAAGAAAGTGACCTTTTATATGACAAAATTGCAGTACCCGAAAGTAGAAAAATTGCATGGGGTACACTTCTTGATTCATTTGCTAATATCAACTTCAAAAAACCGCACAATCCACTCCTGTTTATTGGAGGCTCAAAAGACAACATCTTTCATTCGACCTTTACCAAACGCATCGCAGCTTCCTATAAAGACCCCAATAGTATCGTGGACTTCAAGGAATTTGAAGGCAAAAGTCACTTTATCGCAGGCGAAAAAGGTTGGGAAGAAGTAGCCGAGTATGTATTAAACTGGATAAAAAAATAATTATTTAAAAACCCAGCGCTCCCCCTTCTGTTAGATTTATCTACGGAAGGGGGCTTATTTTTATATCCCTTCCCCTATGGCCTTTTCCAATGCCTCTACTGAAGTAGGCTCTACAAAATAATTGAGGTGATGACAAGCCAGCTCATAGGTAGGACTGTTACGGACTTTAAAGATATTTTCTAAACTAACCGCAATATCATTGTCCTCATCCTTATACACCCATTCGCCCACTTGTGCTAGTACTTTTTCCATAAATGTATTACTATCATTTGTCACTAAATAAGCCTCTAAATTTCCCCCAAATACTACGTAAGGAATCGTTGGAGGATGACCTTCGTTCAAATCTTGAATAAAACTATCTTCAGCGCTCATTTGGCTCAATGCCTTAAGTAATACATCATTGGTTCCTTTCAGAAAACCCGACAAAAAGCCCGTCACTGCCCCTACTTGGGGTGGAAAAAAGCGAGTTCCGAAGCCCAATACTATCGCCGCCCAATTGATATAACCTGGCACATCGCCAAACTTGCTACCTCCGTTGGGCGTACCTGCCATGATGAGTTTGTCCACAAAATCGTCACCTGCCAAGCGTTCTATCATGTACCTCGCCACTAGTCCTCCCATCGAATGAACGACTAAAACCAGCTTCTTGTCGTCTTCTTTACCAAACCCTACTGCTTGGAGTTTTTTCTTCAAAATACGCGCATTTTCTTCAATGGGCGTGTTCAGGTTTTCGTAGTCGTAAGTCAGTACCAAATCGTAGCCTTTGGTGGTAGCCATGCGGAAAGTTTCCGCCATTTCTTCGGTATCGCCAATGATACCATGAATCAGAAGTAAAATTTTATCGGCTTTTTCGATTTTCTCCTTCAAATCCTCAGAAACTCGTTTGGCTTTGTCGGCATCACTATAATCTACCCAACGTAGCAGCTGCGTCTCCCCTTTAAAACCTATCTTTTTGGCAAACTTTACTACTACCATTCTAAGCGCCGAGCCCAAACTACGGGTTTTAGCGGCTTCTATTTCATCAGGAATATGCGTGATTTCCAACCTAAGATTACCTTGTTGGTCGATAGTGGTTTTCCCCAAAGGCAAAAAATCCTCCCCGTCAAAAAACATAGGCAAACTTACTTCCTCTTCTTCCGTGGTTTGTACCGTTACTACCAACGGATTCTCAATCAGCGTTTCTTGATTTTGGATATCACTAATTTCCAAAATAGTTTTATCTTCAATTCCTTTTGCGCCTTCTTCCAAACTCACAATTTGGTAGTAAGGATTCGTACGAAAATAGTCGTCTCGAATCGCTAACTCACTCACAGTCCGAGTACTAGTACTAAGTGGCGCCCAATTTGTATTTCCTCTAAACGAAGGATGCGGTTGGATTTCGATACCTTTACCCATAGCAATTGGCTCTTGCCCGGCTATTTCTTTACCTTTTCGCACCACACGCACCGTAGTGGTTTTGGTAAACCAATCAGATTTTTTGTTTCCGCCAATCCCTTTTCCTAAACTACGTGAAGCATCAATGAGGCCGCCCATTTCTAACCCTTCTTGCTCAAACAAAAAAGTATCAATCGGCTCGCTCGACAATAGGACTTTGAAAGTATCTATTTCTTCGTCGTTTCCATCTGTTAGCGTAAAAGTATTCTCTATCAAAGTGAGTTGTTGGCCTGCGCCAATCGTTTGAAAGTCTAAGGCGAACACCTGAATCCCATAGTCTGGCGACAGGTATAGCAGCGCGGTATACCATTTTTGTTTGGTATTATTGACAAGTTTTATTTCAAACGGAATATCTTCATCTTCAAAATCAAGGGTAATCGTCGAGGCGTTGAGGGAATTGATTTGATTGTTTTGTTGAATCTCAAAAGTCAAATCAAAACTTTCTTCTGTTAACTTAGTTTTGGGATTTTTTAAAGCTAACAACCGATGCCAACGCGCCAAAGGCTGCAACGCATTCCAGACTAGAACTGCCGCATTACTCCCCAAAGCGTATTGAATGAGTTTTCCTGTGGAGGGCTGATAAATCCCCCATTGCACCTCTTCCATTTTTACTTCTACCGAAGCAGCGGCGGGCGTTTCTACCCATACGATGCCCGACTCAAGGGTACTCACGCTCTCCATCAAGGTTTTGGTTTCGGCCTCTGCATATACATAAAATGGACTTAACGCCAGTGCGTTTGTAGGCTCTCCCCAGTAGACTTTCTCCTTATCTAAAGTTTTAGGTTCGGCTTCAAGAGCACTATTAGTAAGACCTAACTCCTTCACTTTCGCTGTTCCAAGGGCGTTTTCTTCGGCAGCATTTTCAAAGATTTTAATCTCCATTTCTTGTCCCAATGTAGGTTCTAGTCCCCTATCTGCTCCTAATTCAACTTTCCATTGAAAACTGACTTTATCAAAAACCACTTGATACCTTCCCAATATCCTGTCTGTTGTGGGTTGTCCCAAAAATCCCTGACGCGCACTACTATTGCCAAGGGTTTCCAACTGAGGCGTTTGATTTCTTAGCTGACTTTTGATAGCCGCTCGCACTTGCACAAACAAATCGGCGTATTGGATTCGGCCTGCATTCTTATTCAAAACTTTCAATAAAGCCTTCGTAAATTGTCCTTCACCTTGGGCTTCCCAGGCCCGTTCGGTGCGCTCACAAGCTGCCAACAATAAGTGACTGGAGGCAGGCACTACCAACGAGTCGCGCTTTAGGTAAGCTCCTTCCAAATAACTCTCCAAGGGGCGAGGCTCGTTACTCCCACTCGTAAAACGTGGTTGTAATTGCATAAACTCTTCGATTTCACGCGTGACAGAACCAGCATGACACGAATCCGAAATCACCACCAAGTGAGGCTGATTTTGCGCGATTTCTTCCAGCAAAAGCGCAATTTCCTTGTCGGCCAAATCATATTTCCCCGCTTCACGACTATCGTATAGCACCCATGTTTGTTCTTTTGCATCGGCAGTAAACTTCTGAAAATCAGGAGCAGTTATCCCTTCAGAGCCATGACCAGAGTAATACACCAAGGCCACATCTCCCGTTTTAGCTTGCGTAAGGTGATTTTTGAAGCCTACAATCACATTTTCACGCGTGGCTTGGGCGTTGGTCAATGTCATTATTTGGGTTTCGTCGCGCAGCAAATCTTTGTAATAAGTCGTTAAGAAAGTCTGCATTTGCGCCACATCATGGAGGCAAGCCTGAAGAGGGCGAATAGAAGCGACCGAGGCAGGGCTGTAATCGTTGATACCAATGAGAAGCGCAAAGAGTTTCATTTTAATTTTTGAATTAATACGCACAAGTGACAAGTTTTCCGAATTTGACTACGGATTATTTCTTTTAAACCAAAGTAAGATTTGACTACGTTAAAAACAAACATCCTTTGACTTTATTATCAAGCGGCAAACCGCCCTCAATGCTTTGGTCACCCCCTCACCCAAAAATCTTATGAAAGCCTTCTTTTTATTCCTTTTTTTGACAACCCATCTGGCTTTTTCACAAGTTTCCAACGACATCCGCCTCATCGTTCGCTCCGACGACATTGGGTTTTGTCATACTGCCAACGACGCCTGTATCAAAGTATATACCGACGGTATCAGCCGTTCGGTGGAGATTCTGGCTACCGCACCTTGGTTTATGGAAGCCGTCAAGCTTCTAAAAAATCATCCACAATACGATGTAGGCGTGCATCTTTGCCTTACTAGTGAATGGGAAAACCTGAAATGGCGTCCTCTCACTCATGCCCCAAGCCTAACGGATGCCGACGGCTATTTCCCGCAGTTTATTTGGGAAAACAAAAATCTCAAAAACAGTGCTTATTTACTCCAAAAAACCATCAATATCGCCGAAGTTGAGCGTGAATTTCGTGCCCAAATTGAACACGTTAAAAAATACATTCCTTGGGCTAGCCACCTGACGGCTCACATGGGCTGCACCAATGCCAATGCCGAAGTAAAAGCCCTGACCGAAAGACTCGCGGCAGAATATCATCTGCCTATTCAACTCCCTAAAGGGGCCATCGGCGTAAAAGGGTTTGGCGGAGCCACCAAATCACCCGAACAAAAAGAACAAGACCTTGTCAATATTCTTAAAAACCTCGGCCCCGGTACTCACTATCTGGTAGAGCATCCCGGCTACGATAGCGGCGATATGAAGGGCGTCGGCCATGTAGGTTATGAAAATGTCGCCTATGACCGCGAAGGCGTAACAAGAGCCTTCACGAGTGCCGCCGTCAAAAAAGTGATTGCCGAACGCAATATCAAATTAGTAAGTATCAAAGAAGCTTTACAGCCTTAAGCGTATACACACCTTGTACTTGTGAAGAGTATGTATGAAATAAGCCTGAAAAGTACCGACGTTAACCATTCATTAATCTCTTTTTGTATTCATGATTCACTCATTCTCAAAATTCCACCCATCCAAACTTCTTTTTTTACTCAGCCTTTTACTTTGTTGTAAAACGAGCATAGGTCAAAAAACAGCCTCGCCTGTTCCCTATGGCGTCACTCCTAGCGAACGCCTACTTGCGTGGCATGAATTAGAATTTTATGGCTTTATTCACTTCACTATCAATACCTTTACGGATAAAGAATGGGGCTACGGCGACGAGTCACCTACTTTATTTAATCCTACTCATTTTGATGCCGACCAAATCGTCTTGAGCATGAAAGCGGCAGGGATGAAAGCCATCATTCTCACCGCCAAGCACCACGACGGTTTTTGCCTTTGGCCTACCAAAACTACGGAGCACAACATCACCAAAAGTCCTTGGAAAAATGGGAAAGGCGACGTAGTACGCGAAATCTCCGACGCGTGCCGCCGCCACGGTCTCAAATTTGGGGTATATCTTTCGCCTTGGGATCGCAACAACGAACACTACGCTACGCCTCACTATGTCAACACCATTTTTCAGAATCAGCTACGCGAGTTGCTGACCAATTACGGCCCCGTATTTGAAGTATGGTTTGACGGTGCCAACGGTGGCGATGGGTATTATGGTGGCAAACGCGAAGAGCGCAAGATTGACCGCATTACGTACTATAACCTCGACGAACTTTGGAACGTCATCCGCCCTCTTCAGCCAATGGCTTGTATTTTTAGCGATTTGGGGCCAGAAATACGGTGGGTAGGCAACGAATCGGGCGTAGCTGGCGAAACTTGTTGGCCTACCTATACCCCCAAAGGCCGCGAAGACATCAATAAGCCCGGCCTTGGCCAAACGCGCTATGAAGAAGGGCAATTTGGCACCCGCGACGGCAAATACTGGATTCCTGCCGAGTGTGACGTTTCGATTCGTCCGGGCTGGTTTTATCACGAATCCGAAAACAATCGCGTGCGATCGGTCGAAAATCTGGTCAATCTCTACTTCAAAAGCGTAGGACATGGCGCAAGTATGTTGCTCAATATCCCTCCCTCGCGCAAAGGCACCGTTTACCCCACCGACTCTATCACTTTAGCGCAAATGGGCAATTATCTCCAACGCTTATACGCTGTCAACTATGCCACAACTGCCAAAGTAAAAGCAAGCGCCGTCCGTAGTAGCGATAAAGCATTTGCCCCCGAAAATGTAAGAGACGCCGACCGATACAGCTATTGGGGTACACCAGACGGGGTCACCACGGGAGAAATCACCCTACAATTTTCCAAACCTACCACCTTCGATGTTGTTCGCCTCCGCGAAAACATCAAACTCGGCGTCAGAAGTGATGACTGGGAAGTATGGGCGCAAGTAAAAGGCCAATGGCAATTGTTTGGCAAAGGAACAGCGATTGGCGCAAGTCGACTAGTAAAAGGTCCCAAAGTAACAGCCGAAGCCATCAAAGTGAGCATTACAAAAGGCAAAGCTAGCATTTGTATCAGCGACATCGGGGTTTTTAATTCTCCCGAACTACCCAAAGAAAACCTGCCTGTCATTAGTCGCGACGAAAAAGGTCAGGTACATATTGTGGGCGAAAGTAAAAATGCGTCGATTGTTTATGAAAAAAATCGTAATGCCATTTCAGCCACTTCTACTCCTTACCAAGCACCTTTTTTAATGTCTGAAAGCGGAAGTGTGAGCGCTGCCTTCTTAAATAAAGACGGTAGTACAAGTCGTATCAGTACGGTCACTTTTGGTATTTTGCCCCAAAACTGGACACTCTACAAAAATCAAGCAACCCAAACAACGACCGATAATAAACAGTTGGCTTTGGATAACAATCCCAAAACGGTTTGGCTGGTAGACATCACCTCCCAAGGCACGGATGCTCTCATTTTGGATACCCAAAAAAACCAACTTGTCAAGGGGATTTCATACGTACCTGATCCCGCCAATGGGCAAGGGAATATCACCCACTACGCGCTCTATGGCAGCCAAAATGGTAATGATTGGCAACTTATCCAAGAAGGCGAATTTTCTAACATAGAAGCCAATCCACGCCCCCAACGCATCAATATTCCCAAGGACAAAGGCCAACTGCGCTATTTAAAATTAGTCCCCAAACGCTGGGTAGGCACTGGTCATCAAGTCAGAATCGCCGATTTACTATTGTTGTAATCTCCTCATTTTTAAGACACAAGACTTTCTAAGTAGAAGCTTAGAAAGTCTTTCTTATTTCTCTAGCGCCACCACATACGCTACAGTCAGAGGTTTAATTACGTGCCAAAAGCACACATGGTTTTTCATAACAAGAAGGATTTTAAATGAGTCTCAAAAAGGAAAAAGCCTAATGACTTACTACAAATGTTTTTTTGCCAAAGCGAGCATTAATCCACTGACGGGCTGGCACTTCTACAAAATTATAAGTAAACCACGACACCAATAGCGTAATCCCTATAAATACCAAACATATCACCCATCCTGTAAGCATATCGTAAGAAGGAGGTGGCCCTGCAGATGCGTTGGGCGTTGGCGGATTTAGATAAGCCATGATTGTGTAAATGGTATAGAGCAGCGGCTGATGCACCAAATAAATCGAAAACGACCAGTCGCCGATTCGCTGTAAAGGTACCGTACCAAAGAATTTGTCCATATTAGCACTTCCATAAGCCGCTGACAGAAGCATTAAAGGAAAAAATAAAACCGTAAATACATCGGGAACGGCAAAATGCAAACACATGCCTAAGCCCAACGCAAGGGCTAAGAAAGTATATCCATTTCCAAACAAACGCTTACCCTTATCTTCCAAATAGTATTGATAAACCACCATCCCCAATACAAATCCAAATAAGCAACGTAAAAATCCGTATTGATACGACACATTGATAGTTAAATCGGCAGGATTGACTTTGGTAAAAGCGATAGACTCTGGAACCGTCACTATAGGCACAATCACAAAGGTAATCAGTAAATAGCCACCAACGCAGCCTGCAATCATCAACAAACGCCCCCAAGAAGATAACTTTGAAAAGGGTTTTACCAAAAACGGAAATAGCATATACATCCACCATTCGGTACTGATAGACCATGAGGCGTTGTTCCAAGTAAACCACTCATTGACATTCATACTATGCAGCAGCAACAAGTGACTTGGAATCGTGGCCCAATCGTTGCTAATGGCATTCATAGGGTTCAAATCTATCCCCCCAGCCGCAATAAACACCAACTGCAACAAGACACAGTAAAGAAGTGTCACAAAATGTAAGGGATAGACTCGCGCAAAACGAGCAATTGTGAAACGTTTGAAGTCTTTTTTGTGTACCGATTCGGCAAACCATTGTCCATATACGTGATACATGATAAATCCACTCAGTACAAAGAAAAAATCGACCATCAAATACATACGCGTAAAAAGCAGGGAGTCCTTAAATTTTAGGAGCATATTGCCCCCACCGCCCACCATCAAATCTACATGAAACATGACTGTTAATAGGGCTGCGATACCCCGAAGCGGAGTCAAATTGGACAGATAGGGAGTTGAGTTATTCATTATGAGAAAGGGTAAAAAGTTGTTATACAGAACTAGGTAACTTTGAGAATATCAAACCATTACCCACCCTTTCTTTCTAAAAATAACATCCCCTATACAAGCGCAGGTAACCAATCAAATGTAGCAAATAAATACTAACACTTAATTGAATATTGAGCAAGCGGTTGGTTTTTGTTTAAATCAGTACATACCAAACCACTTTCAAGCCAAACTATCTCTATATCAAACCATTAATTTATTCACTAGTAGAAAGTATAGCAGCAAAAAGTTGGTAGGGCAATAATTATTGAAGCCTCAATTGACATAAACCTAAGTTGATAAAAGGAGTACTGTGAATGCGCTCTTCGTCCAAAGATTGCAGTTTTACAAAAACAACCTTATGTGCTGTCTTTAGCTTCTATTCATTCAAATTTAGCAATCTAACTTTTATCAATTATCATACGTTTCTAAACAAGGATTCCCCTCAATTGGGTAAAATTCTCACTCCCAAACGCGCCGGTTCTACAGTAGTTTGGGTGTATTGTGTTTTCCAAACGGGGTTCTTACCTACTCCTTGCACTGTAGTATTGCTTCGGATGGTATCGCCTGTGTCAAAAATATAATAAGCAATTTGCATTAAAACTTCCGCGATTTCGCCAGGATCATAACCCGAAAAAATACATTCAAAATCAGGAAGCCCGTAGATATGCAAACCAATCGAATCCATTAAAATTTCGTTTTTAGAGCCACTTATATTAAACATCCTAATATTCAAAACTCCCTCTAAAATAGCAGGATGCGTATCCGAAAGTGCACTTAAATAATCATTGGCTGCTAGTAATTTATCACTGCCCTTAAAATAAATTGCGGCAGGAGTAGTGGCTTTTACTACTGCCCTGATAAATTTTTGGAAATACTCCAATCTTGCTTGATGAGGAAGTGTCCTCGACATCAAATCGGTCAAATTAATTTCAAATTTGCATTTTCCTACTACTTCTTCCGCCTCTGACCAATGCCACGACTGCATAAACGCTGAATGAAAGCGACTAATTTCCAAATCTTTGTTAACCTCAATAATCACCCCTTGCGCCGGAACAGTCGCATCCGTGAGCTGGAGCGTATAATCTGGAAAAAAGAACACCAGCGAATCATCTTCATTGGTAGTATCTACATTTTCAAATAGTAGTTTTAATTCTTCTAAAATACGACCTTTATCAAGGATTGGTTTAGTTTCAAAAAGCAAACTAACAAACTGAATTTGAGGCTCATTGGCTACCAATTCATTATTTGGTGTGTCTTCTTTTTCGGTTTTTTTACTTTTTAAAAATTCAAACAATCCCATATATTTATCTAGTTAATACCGTTATGACTAAAAATCAACAATTAGGTAAATTTACTACCTTACAGAAAATCTACCTTTTCAAGGTTCATAATAAAAAATCTCTGGATAGTTTTCTAAAGTTGATTCAAGGTCTGAGTCGGCGTACTCAAAGGAAAGCCACTCAATGTTTTCTAAACCTATAATTTCGGCAAATATGTAGTCCCCTCCATCAGCCTCATCTGGATTATCGACCTCAAAAAGTTCTTTTAAAACTTCTTTTTTATCGTCATCTAATTGCAACTCAACACTAAACTCCTCAAAATTAAGCCTTTCGTTGCTAATTTTAAATCCTTCAAAATAGTCTTGTATGTCATAATGTGATATTAAATTTGCATCCCTATACAAATCAAATCCCCAAAATAGGGCATCATTTGTTCGGATAAATTCTAAAAGCAAACCTTTATTAAACTGCGTCAATATCTCTCTTTCTGCCACCAATATTGTAATCCACCCATTCACAGGCGGAATAAGATAACCCTTCAAGTTAGCATTTTTTAATAATATTTTTGCGTCTTCTATATTATCAGATTTAAGATGAAATTGATTGCTAAAATCGCTCATGTTACAATATGTTTAAAGATTTATTTTTGCAGGAATTTTATTTAATTTTCACTTTGCAATGATAGTGCTTTAGTATCTAAATCACAAAGAACAATTGATAATTCCCCCCTCAATTATCTATATCTTTTACAAGCGGTCTATCGTCTGATACGCGTTTTTCGTAGGATATTTGAAATCGACTTAAATCAGGCTTGAATTTACGCGTCCGTTTTAATTCATGCTCATAAATTACTTTTCCCAATTGGTACAAAAAGGGATGTCCTACGGTTTGGTATTCGTATTTATTGTCGTTCAGAATACCATCGCTATTGACATAAATAGTGGCAGCTAACATGTATTCTATTTTGTTTTTAAAATCTGCTACATAAGAGGCATCCGTCAAAAAACCATACGACCAGCCCACTTTATTGAAAACCCTTACGCCATCGGGCAGTTGCCGCTGTAGGCTATCTCGAAAAAAGAATTTGACATAACTATCATAATATTCCTTTCCGTCGTATTTGGGATAATTGGTCTCACCCGGAAATTGAGAAAGGTATTGATACAAAAAAAGATAGTCATCTTCGGTCAAATCAAAACGTTGTTTGGCTTTCATCGACTCCGGAAACATCACCGACTTTAGGATTTGTTGAAAAGCTTCCAGGGGAAGTTTGTTGCGAGTCGTAAAATCAATAGGCGCATTGATGAGGCTATCTTTGGCATCCCAATGCCCCTGCCCTACTTTGGCGATACGTCTAAAATCAAAAGCATCGTTATTGTAAGCGGCAGGTTGGGCATAAATCACCGAGCTATCTCCTCTCAAAAATCGTACAGGATTGGTATGACGATTTTCGTCGGGAGTCATTCTTACAAAACGGTGCGTAATGCGGGTGTCAAGATATCCTTTGGCATGAAGCGCGCGATTGGTGGTTTGTTGACCCACAAACTCATACATCCGATTATAGGCATCGTTGTCGCTTACTAGCAACGCCTTTTTGATAAAATGCGCAATCGACGGTAGGCCGTTAGGCGAGGTAGCATCTTTCCAAAGTTTGGTTTGCCCACCAAAAGCACTGTCAAATTGCATGGAGGTAAATTTGTTTATCTGCGGGAGTCGCAATTGATTGAGTTTTTCCAAAGACAACAACGCCAAGGGCAGCTTGACCGTAGAGGCAGGATTGAAATACAAAGTGCTATCGACATTGAAATAGTAGTTTTTGAAGGAAGGCACATTGTTTTTATCACGGTCGATTTGGGTATAAATAATTTGGAGGCGGTAGGTTTCGGGCTGCCGGATTACTTCCTGAAAAACAGGATGAGGGTTGTGAGCAAAGAGCTGTGACAAAAAAGCATCGGTTCGAGCTTGGGCTTTTGTTTCGGACAATCCACTAACAGTAAGCAAGAAAAGTATAATTTTTCGCATAGTTTGTTGAAGATAAAGTGCTACCAAACAAAATCAGAGCTGATGATTGGGTATCACCAGCTCTGATTGATTATACTGAATATTATAAAGGATTAAACCACAATGGTCTTACCAGGTACGGCTACGGGATAGTATCCATCCGAGCCTGGAAGAAGCTTAGGAAGAGCATCCCAAGCTAATTTTTCGGGGAATAAGCTAATATTAGAATTAAGTGCTTCGTCCCATTTCACGACTTTGCCCGAGTAAGTAGCCATACGTCCCATAATGGAGGTCAGAGTACTTTTGGCGCCATTTTCGGCATCGGCAAATTTATATTCCCCTTTGGCGATTGCTTCAAAAAGCTCATCGTGTTCTACTTGATAAGGGTTACGATCGCCTTTGCCTTCGTGGGCATACAATACTTTTCCGCCTTTATAAGCTTTAAGGACAGTATTGTTTCCGTTGAAACTATCGATACGGCCTTTGGTTCCCAAAAACTGCTCATCTACTTTGCTGTAAGTACCTTCGTAGTGGCGGCATTGGCTATTGATAAGGGTACCGTCAGCATAGGTAAAGTCAACGATATGGTGGTCAAAAATCTCACCAAATTCTTTGCCATTACGTACTTGGCGGCCACCTGTTCCTTGAGCTGATACGGGGTATCCTTGCTTCGCCCAGTTGGCTACGTCGATATTGTGAACGTGTTGCTCAGTGATATGATCTCCGCAAAGCCAGTTGAAATAGTACCAGTTACGCATTTGGTATTCCATTTCGGTTTGGCCTGGTTTGCGGGGGTTGTTCCACACGCCGCCAGAAACCCAGTATACGCTACCACCCACGATATCGCCGATTTTACCGTCATGAATACGGTTCATAGCTTCGCGGTAGTTGCGCTGATAGTGGCGCTGAAGCCCTACCACTACGTTAAGTTTTTTGCGTTTTGCTTCTTCTGCCGCCGCCAATACTTGGCGAATACCCGGCGCATCAGTAGCTACGGGTTTTTCCATGAAGATGTGTTTATTTTGACGAACAGCCTCTTCAAAGTGCCCGGGACGGAAGCCTGGAGGCGTTGCCAAAATCACTACATCAGCTAGAGCAATCGCTTGTTTGTAAGCATCAAAACCCACAAACATACGATCTTTAGGGACATCTACTTTTGAGTTGATATCGATTTCGGCACCTGCGCCGTCTTTGTATTTACGTTTGGTAAGGGCATTGTAAGCACCTTCTACACGATCAGCAAAGGCATCTGCCATTGCTACCAATTTCACATTTTGGGTAGTACTCAAAGCCTGAGCAGCAGCGCCTGTTCCACGACCACCACAACCCACAAGAGCTATTTTGATAGTGTCATTGACGGAATTGTGATACCCGTAAGAAGAAAAAGGAAGACTACTCAACAAAGCTCCTCCCGTGAGAAGGCTTGAAGTTTTGAGGAACTCTCGGCGATTGGTTTCCATGTTTACAAAAAAGGTTTATGGATTTATACTGTGGATTAATGAATATGTTGAAAATGTAGAAATCGTTAGAGACTTTCCAAGTTTATAAATCTACACTTGGAAAGTCTATTATCACAAAGGCAAAAAGCCCTAGAGTCTAATCATCTGACTACTTCAATTTAATACAAAAAAAATTGACAATCAACTCTTTAACGCCCCCTCCGATTAATAATCTTCGATAAGTGGTGGATTGTAGTAAGCCGCGATTTCTTCTTTAGAAGGAGGTGTAGCGGGGCGCACAATCCTGAATCCCACAAAAGAAGCACTCGTCATCCACCATTCGCTCTTGGGGCTTTGGGGATCAATGATTTTCCACTCAGCTGCTGAAGGTACACGTGCTGCACTACGGGCTACGGTAGCATCATCATCCCATGAACCTCCCCTAACCGAGTTGGGATACAGTTCTTTCACTTTGGGATAAGCTTCATTTACTTCTCCTTTGGCTTTTTTGGTGTAATAATCCTTGTAATATTGGTCTATTGTCCATTCCATGACGTTTCCGTGCATATCATAGAGTCCCCAAGGATTAGGTTTTTTGGTACCTATTTTTTTATAACCTCCTCCACTATTGCTTTTATACCAAGCATACTCACCGAGTTGCTTTGGATCATCTCCAAACGAATAAGCAGTGGTAGTACCTGCACGGCAGGCATATTCCCACTCAGCTTCGGTAGGAAGGCGATAAAAAACGCCCGTTTTTTCATAAAGCCATTTGCAGAAATAAATAGCGGCGTATTGTGTCATATTGATAGCAGGATAACCCGAGCGGCCCATCCCAAACGACATATCGACATAAGCCGCGCTTGGGCGTGTACTTCCGTCGGTTTTGGCAAGGCTATTTTCAGGATCTGGAAAACGCTTGGCCATTTCGATTTCAATATTTTTGGTGGTAAACAAATCGTAAAAATCCCACGTGATTTCGTATTTTCCCATCCAAAACGGCTCAATTTTCACTTTGTGCTGTGGCCCTTCGTCATCTTTACGCCCTTTTTCTTTCTCAGGGCTTCCCATCATAAACTCCCCTCCTTTGATAGCGACCATGTCGTATTTTATGTCACTTCCCGAAATAGCTTGCGTATAGTTTTCAAATTTCGTTTGAGCCATTGCTGACCCACAGATGGCCCAGAATAGTAGTGATTTTTTTAAAAATTGCATTTTTTGTGAATAGTGAAATAACTGAAAAAGAATTTAGAACCTGAAATATACCGCAAAACAACGAATTTCTTCGGTTCAAACGACAATAATCTAAGTTTTACTATTCAAAATGCCATTTTTATTTGACAAGTAGCAACTAATTTTGCAAGACAAACCATATAAAATCTTCAAATAAGTATATTTCATCAATAGGCCGCCGCAATAGTAATGATTATAACTTCTTTGGCACCAGCATCCAATACCGTCGCAGCTGCAGATTCCAGTGTAGAACCCGTCGTCAATACATCATCAATGAGAGCGATGGATTTATTCTGCACTAAATCAGGCTTTATCACTTCAAAAATACCTGATACATTCTCAAAACGTTGGAGTCGGGTTTTATGGGTTTGGGTTTCGGTAAACTTCCCTCTTAAAAGTACTTCTGCTGACCACGCTATTTTGGAAGTAGACGATAGTCCTTCGGCCAATAAATCGCTCTGGTTGTACCCTCTTTGCTTTTTCTTTCGCTCATGCAAAGGTACTGGCACCAACAAATCCAAACCCTGACTCACGCCCGATTCAAACAGTTCCTGCCCGTACAATTGCCCCAAAGTAAGCCCCACTTCTGACCGATTGCGGTATTTGAGCTGATGAAGGAGACGTTGGACGCGCCCAGCTTTTTCAAACTTCAAAAAAGAATACACAGCCCTCACGGGTACTTTGCCCACAAATTTATTTTCTAGCGTCTTAATCGAAGTGAGATGAGAGTTGGTGCGGGGCAAGTTGGCTCGGCATTTTGTACAGATAACACCCTCATTTCCTACCAATTGACTTTGACAGGATGCACATGGGTTTGGATAAAACAAATCCAGTAAATCATGCCAATAGAGGGTCAATTTGGTAGCAAAAGCCATAAGATTGGTTTTTACAAGAGGTGGCAAGTTTTAAAAAACTTGCCACCTCTAAATGAGGTTTAACGACTATACAATATTGGATTTAATGGGCTATCAGGCACACTTCCAACCGGCGAGGAAGCCAGCCATGTTTCCCAATCAGCCTGTTGAAAGCTGTTTTTAGGCTGAGTAATGCGCTGGTCTTTATCCATATAAATCATCGTCATCACTTTGCGGGGTTTAGTAGAGAGATTGGCACCTGCCCGGTGAAACAACCACCCTGCATGGTAACTTACCTCACCCAACTCAAAAGGTGTTTCGTTCAGATTAAACTGTGTCAATGATTGAGACATCAAAGCTTCACTTTCGTCACTAATTTCCAAGTCACGGCCAATCTCTACGGCTTGGCTTTTTTCGGCAAAAGCCAAAGGCCCCATATCCATTGGTGTCGCTTGCAATGGAATCCAAATGGTGACGGTTTTGGGAGATGCCAAAGGCCAATAAAACTGATCGGCATGCCATGGAGTAATACCTCCACTCGGTTCTTTGTAAAGCGCTTGGTCGTGATAAAGTCGTACCCCCTCTGCGCCCATGAGGTCGGCGGCGATTTGCGCCAAACGTTTAGAAAATACAAACTCTTTGGCGGTTTCGTCTTCTCGCCAGAGATTCATGATTTGCAAAAACGCCCGCTCATAAGTTGTGCGTTCTTCCATAGGTTTGGTGAGTTTGTTGAGCTTAAACACCAAATCCGTAATTACATCTCCATAGTAAGCCAACACCTCCGCACTAAGTACGTTTTTGAGTTTTACATATCCGTATTCTTGATAAAAAGCAATGGCTTCGGGCGAAACTACATAAGGAGTATTGAGTTCCTCTTTCAAAATAGTTGTATCAATTGTTGCTGGCATGATTAGTTGATTTTTTGCTTGAATGTTGATACAAAATAAGCTTATTTACCAAATCCAAAAATTCTCATTATTGATTAAAAAATGTGGTATTTTAGCTTAATTATTACAAGAGATAAATCTATCAAGCAAAAATTCTTCATTTTATGAAACCGCAGCTCGAAAAGCTCGCTCTCGAAGGACGTTTTTCTTATTTAGCACGCCATTTCAAACGTCCCAATTTCGACGCGCCTTGGCATTATCATCCTGAGTGGGAACTTACCTATATTATTGACAGCAGCGGACAGCGGTTTGTGGGCGATAGCATCGAGCCTTTTTTTGAAAATGATTTGGTATTATTGGCGAGTAATCTCCCCCATTTTTGGCGCAATAGTGATGACTACTATCAGTTTCCTTTCCAAAAATCGGCCGAAGCCATCGTGGTGCAGTTTCCTCAAAGTTTGGTAGACGATTTTTTTGAAAAAGTACCCGAATTTAGCGGTATTAGGCGGCTCTTGAATGAAGCAGCAAGAGGTATCAAATTTAGCAGTCAGGTCGCTACTATGGTCAGAGATGACCTTCTTCGCCTTCCTACTCTTCCAGATGGTGAGCGTTTTGTAGCTTTTATGCACATTTTACTAATGCTCAGCCATGATAGCAGCGGCCAATTGCTAGCAAGTCAAGGTTACCAAATCACCCCTGATGAAGCCGATACAGAGCGGATGAAGCGTATTCTAGAATTTACATTAGCCCATTTTCAAGAAGATATCAAGTTGGAAGTCATTGCCGAAACCGCCCATTTGACTGTTCCGGCCTTCTGTCGATATTTTAAAAAGCGAACTCAAAAAACCTACGTTGATTTTTTGCAAGGCTTGCGAACAAGCCATGCCCGCCAATTACTCACTAGCTCAGAAATGAGCGTGGCGCAGATAGGTTTGGAATGTGGTTTTCAGAATCTATCCCATTTTCACCAAGTTTTCAAACGACACACAGGCGATTCGCCTCTTCAGTATCGTTTAAAAGTCCAACGCTAAGTTCCAGTTTTCATCTTGGTTTTTTATTTATTTGTGGTGTTCTGACCTCAGTGTGGCACAAAATTATATTTTCTTTTAAAGGTCATTGGAAGATTTTATAGGAATATTGTATCACTGTTTTTACTTAACGACAGCCTTTCTCTCCTAAAAACTGAGCAATATTCACCCCTTTTTCCTTAAGTATGTTTCTTCAAAATAGATTTGATAATCAATCATTTATATACCATTATGTGTCAAACATATACAAAGTATAAATACTTACCCCTACTCAATCTCTTCTTTCAAGTATCTTCAGAGAAAGCAATGTTAAAGTATTTAACACATTCAATTAATAGACTTATAAATCAAAATCAAGACTTGCTTTTTTTGCAAAAATTTTGCAGTTTTGTTAGCAAATACCCTAAATAATCAATGTTTTTTTGAAAAATTCTAAAGCAATCTTCTTGTGGATTAATAAATTGTAAAATTCCAAGATAATTTAAAATATTCTCAATAGAACAAAAATAAAGCTACATTATTTGGCAAAAACGTTGTTATACCAAATAAATTTTTGTTTAACTTGCGTGAGTTTATGATTAGGTAAAGCTACTGATGAGCGTGTTGTTACCGAGCTATTAACCAACCCCCCCAATATACATTTAAAACCATGCTAGAACCTGCCCAACAGGGGCTTTATCGCCCCGAGTTTGAACACGACGCATGCGGTATCGGTTTCCGAGCCAACATGAAGGGTCGTAAATCTCACCAAATGGTCGCCGATGCCATCACGATGCTCGAACGCATGGACCACCGTGGTGCCTGTGGCTCTGACCCTAATACTGGTGATGGCGCGGGAATCTTAATCCAAATTCCCCACGAGTTTTTTGTGGAAGAGTGTACGAAGCTAGGCTTCTCGCTTCCTGCCGCTGGTGAGTACGGTGTAGGGATGATTTTCTTTCCCAAAGACGCCAAACTCCGTGCCGAATGCCGTGACATTTTGAATCGTAAAATCAAAAAACTGGGTCTAGGTTTGCTAGGATATCGCACAGTACCTACCCTCAACGACATTCTAGGCGAAGGATCTCTTTCGGTAGAGCCCGAAGTAGAACAACTCTTCATCAAACGCCCTGACTCAATTACGGATGAACTCGGCTTTGAGCGTAAGTTATTTGTACTTCGTCAATACGTGACTCGCATTATCTACGATTCGGTCATTGGCTCCAAATCTCACTTTTACTTTTCCTCTTTGTCGTCCCGTACAATTTCCTACAAAGGACAATTGACGACAGGACAATTAAAATATTATTTCCCCGATTTGCACCATGAGTCGGTAGTGTCGGCGTTTGCAATTATTCACTCACGCTTCTCGACCAATACCTTCCCTTCTTGGAAATTGGCGCAACCTTTCCGTTATGTAGCCCACAATGGCGAAATCAACACCGTAAGAGGCAACGTAAACTGGATTAGAGCTGGAGAAAAATCATTTTGGTCTGACAAGTTTACCAAAGAAGAAATGGATATGTTGCTTCCTATTTGCGACATCACCAACTCCGATACGGCCAACTTAGACAACGCCATTGAACTACTTTATCTCTCAGGCCGCTCACTACCTCACGTGATGATGATGGTCGTGCCTGAAGCTTGGGATGGCAACAACGACATGGACCCTCAGCGTAAAGCATTTTATGAGTACCATGCCGCTATTCAAGAACCTTGGGATGGTCCCGCGTCGATTTCATTTACCGATGGAAAAATCATCGGTGCTACCCTAGATCGTAATGGACTTCGTCCTTCGCGCTATTGGGTACTCGACGACGACACCGTCATCATGGCTTCCGAAGCAGGGGTATTGGACGTTGACCCAGCCAAAGTAGTGTCAAAAGGGCGTCTTCAATCGGGCAAAATGTTTGTGGTGGATATGGAGCAAGGCCGTATCATCCCTGATGAAGAACTCAAAGCTGATATTTGTTCACGTCAACCTTATCAACAATGGTTGGACGAAAACAAAATCAAAATTTCTGATCTCGAACCCTCTCAACGCCCCTTTGCGCCCTACGATGACAAACTTCTCCTAAAACGTCAAATTGCTTTTGGATTTAGTTCAGAAGATCTTCGGATGGTGCTCGGGCCAATGGCAGAGACCGGTATGGAAGCCATTGGGTCGATGGGTACAGATGTACCGTTGGCAGTGCTTTCAGAGCAAAGCCAACACTTATCAAATTACTTTAAGCAACTCTTTGCCCAAGTCACCAACCCTCCGATAGACTCTATTCGTGAGCGTTCGATTATGTCGCTTATCTCGTTTGTAGGCGCTACCGAAAACTTACTAACTGAATCGCCTCAGCATTGTCGGCAAATCGAATTAGAGCAACCTGTATTGACTATTGAAGAGTTTGATAAGCTTCGTTGGGTAGATAAAGCGCATTTTCAAGCCAAAACCATCAATACTTATTTCCGCGCCGACCAAGGTGGAAAAGGATTGGAAAGAGCTTTGGAGCGTATTTGTCGCTATGCGGAAGATGCGATTGAAGACGGTTTTGAAATCATCATTCTCTCTGATCGTGCTATTGATTCCGACCACGCACCTATTCCGTCGTTATTGGCTATGGCGGCAGTTCATCACCACTTGATTCGCCAAGGCTTACGTGGCAAAGTAGGTATCTTGGTAGAAGCAGGAGATGTATTTGAGACACACCACGTAGCTACTTTGATTGGCTATGGTGCAGCAGGTGTATGTCCTTACATGGCTTTCCAAACCCTTGCTTATATGAACAAGCATGGCATGATCAATGGAGAGTTTAAAAACGAAAAACTGTATTATCATTACATCAAGGCCATCGACAAAGAATTGCTCAAAATCTTCTCGAAGATGGGTATTTCTACCTTGCAATCTTATCAAGGCGCACAAATTTTTGAGTGCTTAGGTCTCAATAAAGATGTCATTGATAAATATTTTACGGGTACTATCTCACGGATTGGTGGAATGGGTATCGACGAAATCGCTCGTGAGGTATTGATTCGTCACAAAGTGGCTTACCCTGAGGTGCCAATGATTAGCCCGCGCCTTGGAGTGGGTGGATTCTATCAATGGAAACAACGTGGTGAAGCTCACATTTTCAATCCTCAAACCATTCACTTACTCCAACAATCGACCCGCAAAGGTGGAGAAGAAGGCTATCAAATTTTCAAGAAGTTTTCGAAACTCATTGATGACCAAACCCAAAAAGCACTCACGCTTCGCGGCTTGATGAAATTCAAAAAAGGAACACCCATCCCTTTAGAAGAAGTAGAATCGGTCGAAAGCATTTTCAAACGCTTTGCTACGGGTGCAATGTCTTTTGGGTCTATTTCCTGGGAAGCCCACACTACACTCGCCATCGCCATGAACCGCATCGGCGGTAAGTCAAACTCTGGTGAAGGTGGAGAAGACGAGCTTCGCTATACCCCCCTACCAAATGGTGACTTTATGTCATCGGCGATTAAGCAAGTAGCTTCTGGCCGTTTTGGGGTAACGAGTCATTATCTTTCAAATGCGCAAGAATTACAAATTAAAATGGCCCAAGGAGCCAAGCCAGGTGAAGGTGGACAGCTTCCGGGTCATAAAGTAGATGACTGGATTGGCCGTACTCGTCATTCTACGCCTGGCGTAGGTTTGATTTCGCCTCCTCCTCACCACGATATTTATTCGATTGAGGATTTGGCACAGCTCATCTATGACCTCAAAAATGCCAACCGTGCTGCTCGTATCAGTGTCAAACTTGTATCAGAAGCAGGCGTAGGTACCGTAGCCACTGGAGTAGCCAAAGCCCACTCTGACCATATCCTCATCTCAGGACATGACGGTGGAACGGGCGCTTCACCACTTAGTTCGATTCGCCATGCAGGTCTTCCTTGGGAACTTGGCTTGGCCGAAACCCACCAAACTTTGGTGAAAAACAAACTCCGTGGCCGTGTGACAATTCAGGCCGACGGACAAATGCGTACTGGCCGCGACTTAGCAATTGCTGCTTTGCTAGGAGCCGAAGAATTTGGCGTAGCTACCGCTGCTTTGGTGACAGCCGGCTGTATCATGATGCGCAAATGCCACCTCAATACTTGCCCCGTAGGTGTCGCTACTCAACGCAAAGAATTGCGTGCGCTCTTTACCGGAAAGCCTGAGTATGTGGTAAATATGTTTACATACATGGCCCAAGAACTACGCGAAATCATGGCACAACTTGGCTTCCGTACCATCAACGAAATGGTAGGCCAAGTGCAGTTCTTAGAAATGCGTAACGACATCAAACATTGGAAATATAAAGCGTTGGATTTCAATGCAATGCTTTATAAAGAACCTGTAAGCCTTGATGTAGCCCAATTCAAACAAGAAGAACAAGACCACGGTATAGATAGCGTAATTGACTGGCAATTGATTGAAGCTGCTCAGCCTGCGCTTCAAAATCAAGAAGAGGTATATGGAGAATATCCTATCAACAACCTCAACCGCTCAGTGGGTAATATGCTTTCAAACGAAATCTCCAAAACATACGGAGGAGTCGGCTTGCCCAAAGGGACGATTCACTTCAAGTTTAGAGGTACGGCAGGTCAAAGCTTCGGTGCTTTCAATACAAACGGAATTCGTTTAGAACTTGAAGGCGATGCCAACGATTATTTTGGCAAAGGTCTTTGCGGAGCAGAATTGGTAGTATACCCTGACCGCGAAGCTACTTTCAAACCCGAAGAAAACATCATCATCGGAAACGTGGCGTTTTATGGGGCTACCTCAGGCGAAGCTTATATTCGTGGTACGGCAGGTGAGCGTTTCTGCGTTCGTAACTCAGGAGCCAAAGTAGTAGTAGAAGGAGTAGGTGACCACGGTCTTGAGTACATGACAGGAGGTTTAGCCATCATTTTGGGTGAAGTAGGGCGTAACTTCGCCGCAGGTATGTCGGGAGGAGTGGCCTATGTATGGGATAAAAATGGAGACTTTGCTTCTAAAGTCAATACCGAAATGGTAACTACCGAGCCTCTCTCAGAAGAAGACGAGAACATTATCAAAGGTTTCATTGAGAAGCATTTCCAATATACCACAAGTAACGTTGCCTTTATGATGACCCAAGATTGGGGTAATTATTTAGGTCAGTTTGTGAAAGTAATGCCTACCGATTTCAAAAAGGCTTTGGCCGGGCGTGGTATCAGTCTTTCACAACAGATTGCTGACAAAAATGTAGTTTATCAAGATATTGTAGTTGACGTAGCCCACAATTAACCCATCCCTTAATATAGACCTTGCAGGTATTCTACCTGTAAGGTCCCTTTTAAAAAGGCAATAAAGGTATTTTTGTAGTTGCTCAATCTTGATAATAAGCATTTTACACATTCACTCAATCACCGCCTCGGCGGAACGTAACTCACTCATTCACTGATTATTTAAAATGGGAAAACCCACTGGATTCATAGAATTTGGCCGCGAATTGCCCGCCAAACGTAGCGTTGAAGAACGCCGTTTAGACTATAAAGAAATCGAACCCCTTGGCACCGAAGATAGCTCCAAAAACCAAGCAGCTCGCTGTATGGATTGCGGCATTCCTTTTTGCCATAATGGCTGCCCTCTAGGCAACATCATTCCCGAATTTAACGATGCCGTATATGAAGGCAATTGGGAATATGCCTACCAAATTTTGAGCAGTACCAACAACTTCCCCGAATTTACGGGCCGAATTTGCCCTGCTCCTTGCGAAGCGTCGTGCGTATTGGGTATCAACAAACCTCCCGTTGCTATTGAATTTATTGAAAAATCAATCATCGAAACGGCTTACGAAAAAGGATTGGTACAACCCCGCATTCCTAACGTAAGAACAGGTAAAAAAGTAGCCGTAGTGGGCTCAGGCCCTGCTGGAATGGCCGCCGCTGCGCAGCTCAATTATGCAGGTCACACCGTTACGTTGTTCGAACGTGCCGACCAAATTGGCGGTCTTTTGCGCTACGGTATTCCTGATTTTAAATTGGACAAATACGTCATAGACCGTCGTATCAAAGTTATGGAGGAAGAAGGCGTTACATTCAAAACCAATACCCATATTGGTGTAGATATATCGGCCGACGAACTTCTCAAAGAGTTTGATGCGATTGTGCTTACGATTGGTTCTACCGAGCCTCGTTCTATTCAAATCCCAGGTTGGTTGACTTACCTTGGCAAAGGAATTTACCCTGCTATGGAGTTTTTGAGCCAACAAAATAAACGCGTAGCGGGCATCGACCGTATAGCTGACCATCGGGGTGATAAATACCAAAACGGTGAAATTTTGGCAACCGATAAAAATGTGGTAGTCATTGGTGGGGGCGATACTGGTTCGGACTGCGTCGGTACTTCCAACCGTCACAAAGCCACGACAGTCACTCAAGTAGAGGTAATGCCTTCCCCTAAATATGACGACAAAAAACAACCTTTCTACACAGTTCGCGACGAATCTACGCCTTGGCCACTTTGGCCTTTGACCAAGCGCACTTCTACTTCTCACGAAGAAGGGTGTGAGCGTTTTTGGAGTATTGCGGTGCAAGAATTTGTAGGAGATGGTCAAAAACTAACTGGCTTGCGCATCGCCGACATTACAGGAGAACGCATCACCGACGACGGACGTAAAGTTTCTATCACGGAAAACGAGCGCGTAGTTCCTTGCGACTTAGCACTGATCGCGGCAGGTTTCTTGCATCCTCAGCAAGGCTTGATTGAGCAGTTTGGCCTCGAAACCGATTTCCGCAAAAACATCAAGGCTACTGAAAGCAGCTACAAAACATCTCTCGATAAAGTGTTTGCAGCGGGTGACTGCCGCCGTGGACAATCGCTCGTGGTATGGGCGATTTCGGAAGGCCGCGAAGCTGCTCGCAAAGTGGACGAATTCCTAATGGGCGAGTCGTTTTTGGAAGCCAAAGAAGTAGGTATTTTCAATCCTGCTTTTGCACAGGCATAAAGCAAAACAAAGCTAATAAAGCATAAAAGAGGTCCTTTCAGACCTCTTTTATGCTTTATTAGCCCGCAAATGCCGCTCTATAGGCCATAGGGTTTTGATTTTTGAGCATACGAAAAGACCGATTGAAATTGGAAAGATTATGGAAGCCACATTCATAAGCAATCTGCTGAATACTCTTTTTGTTTTCAATCAACATCCTACATGCATATCCTATACGCACTTCAGTCAGAAATTGAATATACGTCTTCTGAGTACGGTTTTTGAAATAACGGCAAAAATTAGGCACCGACATATTGGCGACAGAAGCTGCTTCATCAATCAAGATACGTCGATTAAACTGCGACAACGTAAATTCATATACGCGATTGATGGCATCGGTATCAAATCGGTGGTAAGAATCCAGAAAACCTTCGCTACTCAAAAGAACAAGTTCGTCAGACTCGGCGATAGTTTCAAAAATTTGTAAAAACAAAGCGATTCGCTGCACTCCGCTCGCATTTTCTAGAAGTCGAGTGATTAATGTCAGAATTCTTTCACGCGTTTTTCCCAAAATTCTGATTCCTCTTTTAGCCTTCTCAAAAAGACGTTTTAAACCTTCCATTTCTTTGACTTCGAAAAAATCTTTGCCAAAACAATCTGGCAAAAATTGTATTACGTGCGATTCTACCTGTAATCCAGACTGCGGCGCAAAATAAACAGCATCGTTTTTCCAAACATGAGGTAAATTGCTACCCAACAAAATCAAATCCCCTTCCTCAAATTCTTCAATACTATCACCTACAAACCTCGTACCGCGGCTTTGCACAATATGGGTTAGTTCAATTTCGGGATGAAAATGCCAATTTTCATACAAATAAGGTAGTTTATCGACTCTAGCCACAAAGGAGTAGTTGGCCGACGGGTTGATTTTCCGAAATACTGCTTGCATACTATCTATGATATAATACTATTATTGTCTTTTCTTTAAACAAAAAAAGATAATATTTCATCAAAACTCTATAATATTTCACAAAAAACATATCAATTTTAAGCGTTGTTTTGTAAAGTCATATACTCTGGTGAATAAAGGTTTATTTTATACTCAGGAGATACAGTTAAAATCAGCATTCCAAGTCTTTTATATATAGATTATTCAAACAATTCTTAACTACCAAAATTTGCCTCTTTCATGAAACTGTACCATACCCGCCAAGGCATTATCATTGAGTCTGAAGGGCTTTTATACCTTTCTTCCTCCACCAACTGGGACGTTTACGTTAATCGTGATGATTTGTATGATGCCATCAGCGCCGAAATCGCCACGCTTTCAGCCGATGCTTCCCTAGCCGAAATTATCAAAACCGATTTGTTGGCTCCTATCAGTCAGCAAGAAGTGTGGGCATCGGGAGTAACCTATCTCAAAAGCCGCGAAGCTCGTATGGAAGAGTCAAAAGACGCTGGAGGGGGTGATTTTTATGCACGAGTTTATGATGCCGACCGCCCCGAGCTTTTTTTCAAAGCTACGGCTTCTCGCACAGTAGGTTCGGGAGCAGAAGTACTGATTCGTAGAGATTCCCAATGGAATGTCCCAGAGCCTGAACTTACCTTGTTTGCGACTTCCAGTGGAAAAATTGTAGGCTATACCTGCGGCAATGATATGAGCTCAAGAGACATCGAAGGCGAAAATCCATTGTACCTCCCCCAAGCCAAAAGTTATGATGCTTCAGCGGCTATTGGTCCATGTTTGTACGTTCCGGGCGCGCCGATTCATCCCGATAGTATGATTCAATTAGAAATTGTACGTGAAGGCAATACCGTATTTTCGGGAAGTATTTCTATCAATCGTATGAAACGTAAGCACGACGAATTGATTGGATTTTTATTCAGAGAAACCTCTTTCATCAATGGTGTGTTCTTAATGACAGGTACGGGTGTGGTTCCTCCCAATGAGTTTACATTGGCCATAGGCGACGAAGTACGCATCAGCATCGAAGGTATCGGAACTCTAATCAATACAGTGGCTCAAAAACCTACTAATTAATGTCTTTACAAGGAAAACAAATCATCGGATTCGCACTTTCAGCCGAAGGTGAAGGTACATTTCAAGCTTTTAATCCAACGACAGGAGAAAAGCTTCCGACGCGATTTTACCGCGCCACTCGCAACGAACTCGAACAAGCTGCCCAAAAAGCCCAAGACGCTTTTCAGATTTATCGTAAAAAATCGGGAATCGAAAAAGCAGCGTTTTTAGAAAAAATCGCGGAAGAAATCGAAAATATAGGAGACGAACTCGTCCAAATGGCCACTGCCGAAACAGGATTGCCTGCGGGTCGCATACAAGGCGAGCGCGGTCGTACTACAGGGCAATTACGGTTGTTTGCCCAACTTTTAAGAGAAGGCTCTTGGGTCAATGCTCGCATCGAAGGTGCCCTCCCCGACCGTCAGCCACTACCTAGAGTTGATATTCGTATGATGCAGCGCTCACTTGGCCCTGTAGGGGTATTTGGCGCAAGCAATTTCCCCCTGGCTTTTTCAGTAGCGGGAGGCGATACGGCTTCTGCATTAGCAGCGGGCTGCCCTGTGATTGTCAAAGCTCACTCAGCCCATCCCGGTACTTCTGAGTTGGTAGGGCAAGCCATTCAGCAAGCCGCTCAAAAATCTGAAATGCCCGATGGCGTTTTTTCATTGTTGCATGGAAGTGGCACTGAAATAGGTGCAGGGCTTGTTCAGCATCCTTACATTAAAGCCATTGGATTTACAGGTTCTTACCAAGGTGGAATGGCCTTGTTTCATCTAGCAGCCAACCGTCCAGAACCTATTCCAGTATATGCCGAAATGGGAAGTACCAATCCCGTTTTTGTATTACCTCAAATCATGAAAGAAAAAGGCGAAGCGATTGCTCAACAATTTGCCGCCTCTGTCACACTCGGAGTAGGTCAGTTTTGTACCAATCCGGGTATGTTGATTGCCAATAAAACCGAAGATTATTCTCAGTTTCTAGGAAATCTAGAAACCCAATTCCAAAATGCGGCGGGGGGCGTAATGCTTACCCAAGGGATTCAGACGGCTTATCTTAATGGCATAGCTAAGCATTCAGAAGATGAAAAAGTATCGATTGTAGCAGAAGGGAATGAAGCCACAGGCTTTACGGCGGTAAAACCTGTTTTATTCAAAACTGACGCTCAAGCTATCGCCGAAAATCACAATTTATCAGAAGAAATATTCGGTCCTACTAGTGTATTGGTTGAAGCCAATAGCAAGGAAGAATTATTGAAAATTGCCCAAAATCTAGAAGGTCACCTTACCGCTACGATTCATGGAACACCCGAAGAACTTCTCGAATACGCAGATTTGGTAGATTTACTAGAACAAAAAGTAGGTCGCTTGCTCATCAATGGCTTCCCTACGGGCGTAGAAGTTTGTCACGCCATGACACACGGCGGGCCTTTCCCTGCTTCTTCGGATTCGAGAAGCACCTCGGTAGGTACTGCTGCCATTTATCGTTTTACTCGTCCTGTAAGCTATCAAAACTTCCCAGAAGGGCTTCTACCCGACGAGCTCAAAGATGCTAATCCACTCAATATCTGGAGATTAGTAAATGGAGAATTTCAAAAATAATAGAAAAGATTTATCATAGGTTAATAAAGTGAGTAAAGGTCTCTTGCTCTGTGAGAGACCTTCTTTTTAACACCTCTAAACATGCAACACAAAGTTTTAAAAGTAAACTCATCTGATAATGTAATCGTTGCCCTTCGTAATCTTGAAGCAGGCGAAACTATAGAATTTGAAGGCGAAAGCTACGTATTACCTAGGGCTATTGCCGCTAAGCATAAATTTGTCACCCATGATTTAGCCATTGGAGACCACGTCACTATGTACGGGGTGCTAGTAGGCAAAGCCACTCAACCTATCGCCAAAGGAGAGCAAATCACTACTTTCAACCTCAAGCACGAATCAGACGAATTTTCGGTAACAAAACGCAAACCCCAAACCAATTGGGTAGCGCCCGATGTTTCAAAATGGGCAGACCGTACTTTCATGGGTTTTCCTCGTTCTGACGGACAAGTAGGAATTGCAAATTATTGGCTGGTGATTCCGCTGGTTTTTTGTGAAAACCGTAACATTCTCAAGCTCAAAGATGCTTTCGACAAAGCACTGGGGTATGCTTTTCCAGATATTTATTTAAAGCAAGTCAACGACCTCGTAAAACTATACGAAAAAGCCGATAATGCTGCCCTCAAAAGCTATAATACCACTACCCAAAGCCTGAACTTAGGCCCCGAACCTTTGTTTAAAAACCTTGATGGTATCAAGTTTTTGACCCATGAATCGGGCTGTGGCGAGAGCAACCAAGAATCGGCGGTATTAGCGGCTTTGTTTGGGGCTTATGCCAACAACGCCAACGTCACGGGTATCACTGTCTTGAGTCTTGGGTGCCAAAAAACCCAATTCGATGATTTGATGAAGGAAATCAAAAGTCGTAATCCGAATTTTGATAAGCCTATTTTGTTTTTTGAACAACAAGCCTACGGTACAGAATTTGAGATGATGTCGGCTGCGATCAAAGAAACCTTTGAAGGGTTGATTGAAGCCAACAAACTTGAGCGTCAACCCACTCCGCTATCAAAACTTAACATCGGCCTCAAATGTGGTGGTTCGGATGGTTTTTCGGGAATTTCGGCCAACCCTGTTTTAGGTCATTTGTCGGATTTAGTGGTGGGCTTAGGGGGCAATACTTACCTTGCCGAATTTCCTGAACTATGTGGTGTAGAACAAGAGCTTATCGACCGCTGTACAAGCGAAGCAAAAGCCCAAAAATTCGAGACCCTCATGCGGGACTATGCCGCCAAAGCAGAGGCAGTAGGAGCCGGCTTTGACATGAACCCTTCGGCTGGTAACATCAAAGATGGTCTCATCACAGATGCTATCAAATCAGCAGGAGCAGCCAAAAAAGGCGGTACAGCTCCTATTGCGGATGTACTAAACTATACCGAAGTAGCCAAAGAATCAGGTCTGCACTTAGTATGTACCCCTGGCAACGACGTATTGGCCACGACAGGACAAGCTGCTTCTGGGGCAACAATCACCTTGTTTACCACGGGCCTAGGCACGCCTACCGGCAACCCCATCTGTCCCATTGTCAAAGTCTCTACCAACACCAAGTTGGCACAGAAAATGCCGGATATCATTGACTTTGATTGCGGAGCTATCATTGACGGAGAAAAAACCATCGAACAAACCGCTGAAGAACTACTTGAATATTGTATCCAACTCGCAAACGGCACCATAAAAACCAAAGCACAATTGCTTGGCCAAGACGATTTTATGCCTTGGAAACGTGGCGTGAGTTTGTAAAAATTTTGTTTTTTTTATATTCTAGCAGTGGTTTATAATTTATAACCACTGCTTTTTTTTAATATTTCAAATACCTTTTTAAAAAATGGATTTAAAAATAAATTTTTAGACTATTATTTTTTATCTTAATTATTTCCAAAAGTTTTTTTTATAATTGTGTTTTCATCCATTCACAAACGAATTTCTATTATTCAATTCTTTTTATGAAGAAACAAATACTTACGGTTGCTGCCCTACTTTTTGCAATTACAACCTATTCACAAAACTCTCTTTCTGTAACCCAAACAGGTAGTGGTGCCAATAATACAGACATTACCCAAGTTTCCACAAACAACGCCTTAACGCTTACGCAAAATTCGTCACCCGAAACAAGTAGTAATGACATTACTGTCAAACAAACTTCTTCTGACAATACATTTACGGGAAGCCAACAAAGTATTCATGAAAGTGAGAATAAATTTACTGTGGAGCAAATCGGCATACGAGCTACCACTGAACTCAGCCAACATGCCACATCAATGAGTCTCAACTCAGGCAGTATTGTTCAACGCGGTACTGACAATTTTGCTAGCACTCACCAACTTTCGAACCAATCGAGCCAAAACACTAGCACTATTTCCCAAGATAATGCGTCGCACAATGCTTCAGTTATACAAACTGCTTCTGAGTTTGCAAACAATTCTAGTACTATTTCTCAGCTATCCTATGGCAATGCGTCTTCCTTCAATAATGCATTGGTAGAACAAGAAAGCTCTGACAACGGTCAAAATACAAGTTCTATCCAGCAAATGGGGACTTATAATGTAGGTACTCTATCGCAAAGTGCATCTGGCTCAAGTAGTAGCAATACAGCCGAAGTTTGGCAGCACTATTTAAACACCCAAAGCGCTAATTTTGCCCAACTTACCCAATCCGCAATAGATGGTGGACAAAACATTGGGAAAATTTATCAAAGCGATACTGACAATGAGGGCGTTATCGACCAGTCTGCCACTGGGACAGGTGCTAAAAATACGGCTAGCATTATTCAGTCTTCAACTTCTACTTCCCTAAACGCGACAGGAAGTATCTATCAAACCACCCAAAGTTTGGGTGAAAATAGCGCAGAGTTATGGCACGCAGGCACAAACAGTGCTGGTACTATCTCTCAAACCATAAGCGATGCTAGTACCAGTAAAAATAATGCCTCTCTATCAGTCTCCTCTGAATCAATTGGACAAATCACTCAAATTGCCTCAGAGGGTGGTAGTAACACAGGTTATGTCGCCCAAAGTGGAAGCAACAACACCACTACCCTAGAGCAAACTGCCGTTGGGCAAGGGAGCAGCAATTTTACCCGCTTCTATCACGGTGCAGGTGTTCTATCAGGAAATAGTGCTGTGATTACACAAAATGCACAAAACGGAGGAGCAAATAAAGTAGATAATCTTTCCCAAATTAATAGCGATAACAGTCTCACTTTATCACAAACTGCGGATGGTCAAGGCAGCTATAATGAATCTTTTATTTCACATATTTCACAAGGAGGGAATGGCTCTTCTGCCAACATCTCCCAAGATGCAGCAGGAGCTGCTCAAAACGAAGCTCATTTAACTGATAAAGGTAGCAATAACAGCTCCACCATTAGTCAATCCATCAGCGGTGGTAGCAGCAGCAAAAACTTAGCTTACGTCTCTTATGACCAATCTACTTCCATTTCCAATAAAGCAAACATTACGCAATCAGGCGTAGAAAATTCTCAAAACACCGCTCACATCTTTCAAAATAATTCTTCTGAAAATGAAGGCAACATCACTCAAATAGCCAAAGGAAATGGCGTAGGGAAAAATACGGCAGGCATCAATCAGTCGGGTGCCACTCTCCCTCAAAATAACATTGCTACAATTACTCAGGAAGTTACAGATAATGCCATCAATAACGCAAATATTGGTCAATACCATAACTCAAGCAATGCTACAATAAACCAAAAAGCAATTGGTGAACAAGTTGAGAATTATGCCTCTATATCAGCACGTAAATTTTCGTCAGTAAACCTTCTTCAAGAGGTTACAGGGACACAATCGAAAAACACTACTTCTGTTAGTGAGGAGGGACAAGAAAATGAAGGAAATCAAAAAAATGTTACTCAAACTATTCAAGGTGACCAAAGTAATAACTCAGCTAACATATATCAGCGGTACCAATTTGTAGGAATTCCTTTCATTTCCTCTAAAAATAATTCAGTGACGGTAACACAAACTATCAATGGTAATAACAGTACCAATGATGTAATTGTTGATCAACACTACGGAGTTTCTGAATCTAATTCCGCAGAAGTAACACAAACAGCAGGTAATAATGGAAACAATTATGCTGAAATACTACAAGGCAATACAGGCAATTCCAGTACTATAAGCCAAGAGGCAACTGGAAGCAGTCTTAGTAAAAATGAAGTAAGAGTATATCAACACCAAATAGGAGCCAATAACAACACTAGCCAAATTAGCCAAAACGCTTTGGCAGGAGGTTATAACAAAGGTACAGTTACTCAATCTGGTAACGGTGCTGAGATGACATTGAGCCAAACTGCGGAAGATGCAGGTAGCAATAATGAAGCCACCCTTATCCAAAATGACGCAGCTAATGAAGTAAGCCTCACCCAACAAGCTAATGCTCAGGGGAGTAACTTGGCCTCTATCTATCAAGCAAAAGATGGCAACTCAGCGACAGTTTCGCAAACGGCCTCCGGAGAATCTAGTAAAAACTCCGTTACTGTTTTCCAAAACAACCCCAATGCAACCTCAAATACTTCAAGCATCATTCAAAATGCAGGAGAAGGCAGTACTAATAGTTTAACTGTAGCTCAATACCAATCTAATAATTCATCAAAAGTCAACCAAACAGCAACTAACTACAGCAAAAATCAGGCACTTGTTTACCAGAGTTTTAATACATCTGCTTCCAATTCCTCTGACTTTATACAGTCGGCTACTAATGGAGGAGAAAATTCAGGTACTATCAATCAAAATGGCATTGACAATACGGCAATAGTCAATCAAAATGCAGACGGAATAGGAAGTAAAAATACGCTAGAGTTATGGAATTCTTCTACAGAAGCCTCGCAAGCTAATTCCACTAATATCACTCAAACTAGCTCCAATCAAGGAACAAATAATGCTACAATTCGCCAAGATCATACAAACAATAGTATAGTTTTAAATCAATCTGCTTCTGGCATAGGAAGTATCAACACTGCCAATATATCTCATCAATTTTCGACAGGTACTTTGCCGCCTAATCAAAATAACGCGCAGGTTAAACAAACTGCAATTGGCTTGGGAGAAAACATGGTTAGTTTCTTCCAAAATGACAAAAAAAACACGGCTACTATCGAACAAACAGCAACTGGTGGAGCAGGCAGCAAAAACACCGCACTTATCGGCGGAATCAATCCCCAAAATACAGCGGAAGAAAACACCAGTTCAGTTATTCAACACGCATCAGCAGGTGGATTTAATAGTGGAAATATCTTAGTTGCTCACGGTAAATTCAATCAAGGTACAATCACCCAAAAGGCCGTTGAAAAAGATGCAAAAAACTACGCCAATATTGGTAGTTCTCACACAAGTATTGACAATACTGCTATTATCGATCAAGAAGCTAACGAGGTAAGCCAAAACAATAGTCAAATCATTCAAGAAGGCTCTTATAGTACTTCTAGCATCATCCAAAAAGCGGAAAAAGAAGGATATAATAAAGCCAACATTTTTCAAACAGGTAGCAATAATAGCTTTAGTATCAACCAATCAGCCGACAATGCTACCAATAACTTTGAAGGCACGCAGCAAGGTGAACACAACGAAGTATCTATTACACAAATAGGAGCAGGAGGTGGTACGCACTCCACTACTATCCTACAAAATGGCAATAACAATGACATTGATATTTACCAAAATGGTAGCAACAATACAGTAAGCGTATCCCAGCAAACCAACAATAGTGGTGTCTCGATTACGCAAGCAGCCAAGAGTAGCGACAATGCGGTATCTATTAGTCAGTATAATGATGGCGGACATAGTGCCACTATTACCCAAGCAGGTTCAGGGCATAGTATTACGAGCAATCAACGTGGCAGCACCCAAACGCAGGTATTGTCGCAAAGTGGTGAAACCAACATCATCACTTCTGACCAAAATGGAACCGACAATTTTGCATCTTTTACCCAAGCAGGTATTGAAAACACTGTGCGGAGTAGCCAATCGGGTACAGACCTCACCATAGAAAGCACTCAAACAGGCGAATATAACTCCGTCACAATCATCCAATCAGGCAATGGAAGCACCTTAAACAACAATCAATCAGGTGCCAACAATACTTTTAACCTTACTCAAAGTGGTTCTAATTGATTAAGTATTCTAGACACAACATACTAATAGGCGGCCTTGGCTGCCTATTTTTTGATATTCACTTTTTCAGAAAAACCGACAATCATTTTTGGAGATTATACGTTTAGTTAAGAAACAGCACATTATGCCTAAACGATACTCGCCTTTTATCTTTCTATTCTTCTTATCCATCTCGTGCATAGCCCAACAGATACTAAGTGATAAGGAGCTATTTTTACGACAAAATCCTCAGTATCAAACCATGCTCAATGGCGACGGTCGCTACTTAGCATTAGATGTTTATCGTTGGGGGGGAATTACTCGCCATCGCTATTTTGTGGGCGACGAACTAAGATTCAAGCTCAAAAGAAATCCTAAACGTTTTAACGAGACTATTGTCGCTATATCAGATAGTTCATTTACCATTGCCCGCTTCAACGATATTCTCAACGAGAATGAATATACCGAAATTAAATTCCCAGAAGTACGCAAAATTAGGGTGTATCGCCGCATCCCGTGGGTAACCCAAGGTGCCTATATGCTCCCCATAGCAGGAGGTATTTTTTTGCTGAGTGATACCTTTATTTACAAAGGTGGAATGGAGTTCGCAGTACAATTTGATCCTAAATCAGCTTTAATTGGTGGCGGAATAGCCTCTTTGGGATTGTTATGTAAACAGTTAAGTTTTCCCACCTATCGTCTTAAGCGTCATAGGCTACATACATTAAGAGTTAAGTAGATGTACTTTGCACTGCAAATGTTTTGCCTTCTTCGGCAATAGCTGTGGCTACAAATATGCTCTGTGCTTCTTGTAAAAACCCACTAAACTCTTTATACCTAGAAGAAAAATGCCCTAATAACAACCGCCCTACTTCTGCTTTACGAGCAATGCGGGCGGCATCTTTGGCTGTAGCATGGTAGCGCTCATAGGCCTGTTGTGCCAAATCTTCCATGAAAGTAGCCTCATGATAAAGCAAATCTACTCCTTTGATATATTCAGCAAGCTGTTCATAATACCGTGTATCGGAGCAATATGCATAGCTACGTGGCGCGGGTGCGGGTAAGGTATATTCCTCAAAGTTGTAGAGTATCGCCCCAGATTCGTCATAAATATGTTCCGCATTTTTAAGTTTTTTCAGGCACTCATACGACATCTGATCTGAAATTTTTTCTTTGATAAGCTTACGTTTATGGAGCTTTTCGCGAAAAAGATAGCCTGCACACGGCACACGGTGTTGCAACGGAATCGTGTGTACTGTAAAACAAGGATGGTCAAAAACTTGAGTATGCTGGGTAGTGTCTACCGCCGTAAAATGAATAGCAAAATGAAGCGGTGTCTGTGAATACTTAAATTGAAGGAGTAATATCTCATCAAGACCGCGTGGACCAAAAAGATGGAGGTCGTCGGTACGACCTCCCAAATTGAGACTTGAAAGTAAGGCAATAAGCCCAAAATAATGATCTCCGTGCAAATGAGAGATAAAAATCGCTTTCAGGCGACTAGGGCGTATTTTGTATTCTAAGAGCCTCATTTGCGTACCTTCTCCGCAGTCAATCAGAAAATTTTCGTTTTCGTAAGAAATCAACTGCGCAGAAGGATGCCGCCCTAAGGTAGGGGTAGCCGAACCTGCCCCCAAAATTGTGACTGTAAATTGCATTTAAGGTTTTTCGCTCTGAGTGTAGCCGTCTTCATCCATGTCATCGTCGTTGAAGTCATCACTATCAGCGCCAAATTCATTTTCCAAATCGTTCATAAAAACGGCATCAATACCTTCTTCGACAGTAGGTAGAATGGTGACATCACGGATTTTGCCATCAATAAGCTGATCTACAAAATCATCATCGTCCGACACCAAAACCAAAATACCTAATTCTCTCGAACACAGCATATTGATTTTCTTTAAAACACTAATCCCAGCACTGTCAATGCTCTTGGCCGTACTAAAATCAATGATAAGATTGTGAAAGCCTTCACGAAATAAAGTTCGTGATACTGCCTCTAAATCAGCAGCAAAAGTGTCTTCAAACTTGTTTTCCTGAACGTTGATAAGAGCGTATTGCTCGTGTTTTTGAATGGTATAGTTCATTAGATGTTGGTGGTTAAGAATTAAACGCTAAGTGTCAAAAGCATGTAGTAAAACGGCATTTAGCAGCTAGCGATTAACGAATAACGTATTCTCAACGCGAAAATAGCGAACCCTTGATATTTTCTTCTATTCTTTGCAAAATATCTTCGGTAGAAGCTTTTACGAAAGACTGCCCTGTCACTTTTTCAAAAAGCTCTATATAACGCGCCGAAATCTGCAAAACCCATTCATCCGACATTTCAGGAACTTGCTGTCCTTCTTTGCCTTGAAAACCATTTGCAATCAACCATTCTCTCACAAACTCTTTCGACAATTGTTTTTGAGGCAAGCCTTTTTCTTGATTTTCTTGGTATACATCCGCATAAAAATACCGGGAAGAATCAGGTGTATGCACTTCATCGATTAAGTAAATTTTACCGGCGGCATGGCCAAACTCGTATTTGGTATCAACCAAAATAAGCCCTTGCTGTGCTGCCATTTGGGTTCCTCTCTCAAATAGTGCCAAGGCATACTTTTCTAATTGTACATATTCTGCTTCCGACACTATACCTCTCGCCAAGATTTGCTCTCTCGAAATATCTTCATCGTGCCCTTCGTGCGCCTTAGTAGTAGGTGTAATAATAGGCGTAGGAAGACGGTCATTTTCTTTTAGTCCTTCGGGTAGAGTCACGCCACATACACTGCGCTTACCTGCCTTATACTCACGAGCCGAATGTCCCGCCAAATATCCCCTCACCACCATCTCCACCGGATAAGTTTCGCATTTGTGACCCACACTAACGTTAGGGTCTGGCACCTCAATCAACCAATTGGGGACAATATCGGCCGTGGCTTTTAAAAAATGAGCCGCAATCTGATTTAGCACTTGTCCTTTGAAAGGAATCGCTCGTGGCAAAATCACGTCAAAAGCCGAAATACGGTCGCTGGCAATCATCACCACACGGTCGTCAAAACTATATACATCACGAACTTTACCACGGTAAAAGCCCGTCTGATTAGGAAACTGAAAATTGGTTTGAGTAAGCGCTTGCATTGGGGGTTTTAGATTAAAGTGATGGTACAAAGGGCGGTTTTACCATTTTCCTTTACTATCATCATTGGGAGTGTTTGAACGATGTTTCTGTTGTTGTAAATATTGAATTTCGGAGGCTTTCAGGGCGTCTAATATCATCATAGCTTGCACTTCAGTCATTTTGATATTTTGGAGACGATTTAGAATATCTTTTTTCTGCTCTGTTTTTATCGCTTCTTGTGCTACTTGAGGATTCTCCGTTTTGGTAGATTTTGTTTCTTTGGTGGTCTCGTTTCGAGTGGTATTTGGAGAAGATTTAGGTTCGGGGATAATCCCGCTGTATTTCTTTTTCAAAAACTCATAGTTAAACCTTGATTTCTGATTATCAGGATTTTCCCTGAGGCTTTCTTTTAAATAATTGAGTCCAGCAAGGGTATCTTTTTCTAAAACCGCAATTACCCCAAGTTGATTCAAGGCTTTGGAAGCCAAAAAAGGGTCTTTTAGCCGAGCCAGTTTGTTATAATAGCGCCGCGCACTTTTTAGTTGTTTCAATTGAAAGTACGAATGAGCCAAATTCAAACGCGCTTCAGGTTCGGCAAAGAGTGAGGCAGAAGTCACATCACGATAAGCCTCAGTAGCTCTTTTATAGTCTTGATCCGTATATGCCTCTTGCGCTTCCATTTTGGCTCGATTACTGCGCGAAATTGTATCAAAGGAACGATTATCCCAAATCCACAAAAGCAAAAAAATTAGTAATGACGGAACCACAGTATAAAATCAATTAGGTAGGTATTTGTCCTATTATTTGTAGGGCATAACGCTCGCAACGCGCCTCTGAGTGTACTCCTAAAGTAACTAAGCTGCAAAGATAGCGTTTTTTAAATCTTGGCACAGTTTTGGAGATATTGGGCATATCACCTTACATTTGACTTGTTTTCCAATGTCTGTGGTTATGTCAAAATCCAAAAAGGGGAACCCTCAACCCGCCAAACCAACTCAAAAACAACAAGTTACACCTGTTGAACCTAGTATTTTATCTACACAAAGCTTTGGGGCAGAAGCTACGCCAAAGCCGCCAATCGCTGCGGTAAACAATGCCCTATTTCGTAAAGTTTTCTGGGGATTAGCTTTGGTGCTCCTCATCGGAATGCCCATTTTGAGTACTCAGTATAGTATTACTGCTGACGAATGGGGCAACAAAGCCTACGGCGAACTTTGCTTGGATTATTTCACAAGTCTTGGGCAGAAAAAAGATGCCCTTACGTATGCTCCTCGTGGTGGTGAAGTGATGTATTGCTATGGGCCTACCTTAGATCTTATATCAGCGGCGATTTATCGCACTACTGGTGCTGACCCTTACACCGTCAGGCATTTATTGCTTTCTTTGATGGGAGTACTCATTATGGTAGGATGCGGCCTTACTGCTCGTCTTCTTGGCGGCAATTGGCGCGTTGCCGTCATTGCTTTGGTGTTTACGTTGTTTTCCCCTCGTATTTTTGGGGATTCAATGAACAACCCCAAAGACATTACATTTGCGGCAGGTTATATTGTGACGGTATGCTTTTTGATTAAATTTTTGCAAGAACTCCCCCGCCCCTCTTGGCGTACTACATTGTGCCTGATTGCGGGTATAGGAATTGGTTTAGGAAGCCGCGCACCGGGATTGGCATTGGTAGGATATGTGCCTTTTTTTGTGGTTTTCGAAATCTTATTCCGTAAAGGTCTGCGCAAAACCATCTTCTCCGATAGCACTTTGGTCAAAGATGTAGCCCTAAAAACCGCCGTCGCTACCTTAGGGGGATATACTTTAGGTATTCTTTTCTGGCCTTTTGCGCTAGCCAATCCCTTCAAAAACCCGCTCGTAGCTTTACAAACTTTAACCAACTTCCCGATTAGTATCAAAACTCTCTTTGAAGGCTCCAAAATATATTCTACGGCTTTGCCTTGGTACTACGTTCCAAAATACATGATGGTTTCAACGCCTTTGTATTTTTTGGTGGGTTTACTGCTTTTTGTACTTATTTTTCCCTTTGTGAAGAAATATTTCAATCAACGTTATCTGTTCATTGTGTTGTTTGTGGGTGTATTTCCGCTTATTTACGGAATTTCAAAAAACTCAGCCTTCTACAATGGTTGGCGCCATACGACTTTTATTTATCCTCCCTTAGTAGCGCTTACAGCCGTAGGATTTGAATATTTGCTACAACGTTTTTCAAATACTGGACAAAAAATCTTGGCGGGGATTTTGGCGATATTGGTGGCATTGCCCTTGTGGTTTATGGTCAAAAATCACCCTTATCAATACACTTATTATAACGAACTTACAGGCGGTGTCAAGGGTGCTTTTGGACAATATGAGACGGACTATTTCGGAACTAGTACCCGTGAAATAGCCGCTTGGATGAAAAAAAACATCCCCAATATCCAAACCGATAGCGTGGTTATTGCGAGTGATTATTACATCCCTCTCAAAGATTATTTTACGGATTATCCCAAACTCAAAATGGCTTATCGACGCTACTATCAGCGTTCTGAGCATGATTGGGATTATGGGGTATTTTTGACGGGACATCTCACCCCGAGCCACTTCCGCAATCCCAATGTATTTCCACCAGCGGGTACGATTCATACCATTACGGTCAACGGTGCACCTATTGGAGTGGTAGTCAAACGAATCTCCAAAGATGACTTCAAGGGAATTCAACTTATCAAAGAAGGCAAAATAGCAGAATCGATACCTTATCTCGAAAAAGCCCAACAAGCCGACCCTAACAATGAGGTCATTAAGCTTTATTTGGCCAATGCTTATAACAACGTAGGCCGCCTCAATGAAGCCTTACAAACTACCCAAAAAGCCCTTGAAATTTTCCCTGAGTACTTAGGTGCCATGACTACCATGGCAATTACGTATATCAATCTCAACCAAAACGATAACGCGATTTTTATGCTCACGGAGGTTCTTAACCAAGACCCTTCTAATCGTGATGCTGCCCAATATTTGGCTTTGGCCTACGAACGAAAAGGAGACCTCAATACTGCCAATCGCATCAGGGCTCAGTTGCAGCCTCAATAAGTAAGCGTTTATAACAATATTAGCCAGCTAATCGCGTCCTACAAGGTCGCGATTTTGCTTATTTATAAGCGGATAGTTGCAATAAATAACCAACCATCCTTAAAAATAAATCATTGACAATCTTTTGATTAAGCTTTATTTTTAACCCATCAAACGAAACAACTTCCCAATCTCTAAAATCCATTATTAGCGTATGTCATCCCGTTCTCAGGTCGATTGCGATGTAGTACTCATCGGTGCAGGCATTATGAGTGCTACTTTAGCTGTTTTTTTGAAAGAACTTCAGCCCGATTTAAAAATTGAAATTTTTGAAAGATTAGACCACGTAGCTGGCGAAAGCTCATACGCTTGGAACAACGCAGGCACGGGCCACTCTGCACTCTGTGAACTCAATTATACGCCCCAAAAAGAAGACGGAACCATTGATATATCCAAAGCCCTCAAAATCATAGAGTCGTTTGAGATTTCTAAGCAATTTTGGGCCTATTTGGTAGGACACGGTTATTTTAGTAGTCCAAAATCTTTTATCAATAGTATTCCTCATATGAGTTTTGTCGAAGGAGAGGAAGATGTTTCTTTTTTGCGAAAAAGATTTGAAGCACTGCAAAGTTCACACCTTTTTGCGGGTATGCAATTTGCCGACGACTATGAAACCCTAAGCAAGTGGATTCCACTCATGGTGAACAAACGTGACTCTGACCAAAAGATAGCCGCTACTCGCATAGACATCGGTACCGATGTTGATTTTGGAGAACTCACTCGCAGCCTTTTCAATCACCTCAAAGAAAGTCATGAGGTAGCAGTATCGCTAAGTCACGAAGTGATTGCAATGCAACGAGACGAATATGAGCATTGGCTGCTAAGAATTGAGGACAAAACCACCGAAAACCACAAATGGATTAGGACCAAATTTGTTTTTATTGGGGCAGGTGGAGGCTCACTTCCATTGCTCGAAAAATCAGATATTGAAGAAGGAGAAGGTTTTGGTGGGTTTCCGGTCAGTGGACAATGGCTAGTGTGCCAAAATGAAACGTTGATTGAAGCGCACCACGCCAAAGTATACGGGAAGGCCAAAGTAGGGACTCCTCCTATGTCAGTGCCTCACCTAGACACGCGCATCATCAATGGCAAGAAGCAGTTACTTTTTGGCCCTTTTGCGGGCTTTTCTACCAAATTTCTCAAAGAAGGCTCTTTTCTCGACTTGGCCTTTTCTATCACCGCCGACAACCTTCTTCCTATGTTGAGTGCAGGGATTCATAATTTACCTCTTACCAAATACCTCATTGAGCAAGTGATGATGAGTTTTGAGGATAAAATGGATGCTTTGCGTGAGTTTGTACCTGCTGCCAAAACTGAAGACTGGGAGTTGGCTATTGCGGGGCAACGAGTCCAAGTCATCAAAAAAGACGAAAAAGAAGGAGGCATTTTAGAATTTGGGACAGAGCTAGTGGCAGCAGCCGACGGAAGCGTTGCGGCATTGCTAGGTGCCTCTCCCGGCGCTTCTACCTCGGTTTCGATTATGATTGATTTGCTAAACAAATGCTTCAAAAAAGAAATGAACTCCGAAGCATGGCAAGCCAAACTTCAAGAGATGATTCCGTCTTATGGCAAAAAACTCTCCAACGATCCTATACTTACCCAGCAAGTAAGACGCTGGAGCCATGAGGTATTGGAGCTTGACACCGTTCCTAATAACTAGTACCGATTTTTTTTTAACTAACAGCCAATATGAAGCATTTCAGTCTTTTTGTAGTTATTATTTTATTGTTGTCTATTTCGTCTGTATCCGCCCAAAAACTCAGCATTCGTCTTACTGATTCCAACAAAGAACCTGTGATTGGTGCTACTGTTCGGTTGACAGAACAAGCCGACTCTACCAAAAAACTCTTTGGAGTAGCCGATGTGGAGGGCAATGTCATTTTTGTACTTAAATCTCCCAACACAAACTATCGACTAGAAGCTACTTCTGTGGGCTTTGCTCCTTTCAAAACTACTCTCAACCCGTCGTCCCAAAGCGAATGGACGTTTGTGATGCAAGTAGACAAACAAACACTCAATGAGGTAGTAGTTACCGCTCCCAAGCCGCTCATGCTCCAAGAAGACGATAAAACCATCGTAGATCCTGAGCCTATCGCCAGTGTAAGTACCAACGCCATGGAAATCATGGAGAAAATACCTGGTCTCTTTATCGACCCCGACGGCAATATCTACATCAGTAGTACTACCCCTGCTACAGTTCATATCAATGGTAGAGAACAAAAAATGAGCGCCGCTGATATTGCCTCTTTACTTAAAAATCTCCCTCCCAACAGCATCGCCAAAATTGAAATCTTAAGAACTCCCTCTGCCAAATTTGACGCTAGCGGTAGTGGCGGTGTGGTCAATGTGGTACTAAAAAAAGGCGTAAAACTCGGCATCACGGGGAGCCTCAGTGCTGGCATGAATCAAGGAAGGTACGGAAATCAATTTGTAGGAGGAACTATCAATCACAATGACGGCAACCGTAGCGCGTATTTGACCCTCAATTATAACAAACGCAATAGCTATGACCAGCTCACTACTGACCGTCCTTTTACCGCCGATTCGCTCCTAAGTCAGCGATCATTCACAACGACCCCTAGCCAAGTATTTTACAGTGGTTTTGGAATGGGTTTTACTCCAAACAAAAAATGGGAAATCAATTTTGACGACCGCCTTTCTTTTAATAAGTATCAATCTCTGGCCGACAATCTCAATCAAATCAGCAGCATAAGTGAGGGGCTTGTTATTACCCAAAATACCAATACCCTTCAAAACAACACCAGCGCCTTTGCTTTCAATCAAGATATTTCGACCAAATACAAAATAGACTCCTTGGGTTCGGAGTTTACGATAGATGCCTCCTACAATTTTTCACAAAGCAATGGTACACAGAACTTTAGCACTATCTTCACCCAACCTGTTCGACCAGTGATTGGTGGAGATGGCTCAATTGACAACAAAAGGCACTTTTTCAATGCTCGTACGGATTTTCGGTACCAATTCCCCCATAAAATCTTGTTGGAAACAGGCCTCAAAACCACTCTTCAGCACTTCAATAACCAGACACAGTATTTTAGCGAGGCAGGAGGTATAAGACGCCCGGATAATTTCCGCACGCGGACTTTTGAATACGACGAAAACATCAACTCTGCTTATCTACAAGGCTCCAAAACTATCAATGCTTTTGTGATTAAAATGGGGGTTCGTTTAGAAAATACCCGCATGGATGGACACCAACTCAGCCCAAGCGATACCTCTTTTAGACTTCGTCGTACGGACCTTTTCCCCTATGTATTTTTGAGTCGACGCTTGTCCAAAATCGCTGGCTACGAGCTTCGGGGTTATTTGGTTTATCGGCGCTCTATCACGCGCCCCGTTTATGAATACCTCAATCCTTTTCCGCGATACATAGACCAGTACCTCTACGAATCTGGGAATCCTTCGCTTAGGCCTCAATTTACCGAAAATATCGAGGCCAATATCAGTGTCCAAGAACGTCCTATTTTTGCGATTGGGCGCAATTATACCCGCGACATATTTACAAATGTAGTGTACCAAAATCCTCAGAATCCAAGCCTAGCTTACCGAACTTATGATAATTTAGGCAAAAATCAAGAAACCTATTTTAGACTTATGGGGGCTATTCCTCCAGGTGGTAAATACTTTTTTGTGGTAGGAACCCAATATAACCACAACAAATACGATGGTTTTTATGAAGGGCGTCCGCTGACTTTCCAGCGGGGTTCATGGTCATTTTTCACCTTCCATTCGCTCAAAATAGACAATCGAACTACCTTGACTATCAACGGATTTGTGAGATTAAAAGGGCAACTTCAATTTTATGAATTAAGTAATTTTGGAGCTTTAAACATCAACCTTAATCGTAAGTTTTTTGACCGTAAGCTCACCGTAGCCCTCTCGGCCAATGACGTTTTCTTTACTTCAAACAATCAGTTCAACATTCAGCAAGGAAGTATCACAGCCTACGGCAAACGCCAGAGTGATACCCGTCGATTTGGGATTAATGTTTTGTACAATTTTGGTATTCGTAAAAAAGAAGAAAAAAACAATATGATGAATTTTGAAACGCTCGAAAAAAGCGTCAACTAATTTATCGAATCCAAACCCCTTGCCCTATTTCCAGAATTTGATGAGGGGTTTGGTACAAATTAGCATATTTCTCAAATTCTTGCGGCTCTTCGGTATTAAAACTAAACATGTGGTAATGATGCGGAATCACCAACTTAGCTTCAATTTCTTTACCTAAACGAGCTGCTTCTTCGGCACTCAAATTTCCGGCTACTTTACGCTCTGGTTTGTTGCCATTGATAGGCAAAAAAGCTACATCTACTTCAAAAGGCTTTAGGATTTCGACCATACCATCGTACCAAAGAGTATCGCCCGAGTGGTATACCCGATAGCCTCCAAACTCCACCACAAATCCCATATATTTACACCTCCCTAGCTTATCTCTTTCTAGGGCATTATGAGCAGCAGGTACGCCTATTATCTTAAAACCATGTATTTCAATGCCATCACCGTCATTGAGGCCCACTGGAAAATCTGTCGAACACGCCAAACGCTCACAAACAAAAGCTCGATTGGCTTCGGGTATTATAAACTGTATGTTGGGATTTTGGGCAATGAGCGGTAGGAGCGTTTCGGCATCTAAGTGATCCGTATGATTGTGTGAAGAAGTCACTACATCTATCATTGTGAGTGTAGCGGGGTCGATAGCACGCTCGCTCATACGCGTATGAGGCTTGTCGGTAACCGCATATTTAACTGTCAATGAGTCTGAAAGGTAAGGATCAAAGAGCAAGTGTTTTCCCTTAAACTGAACCAAAAAACCACTCTGCCCTAGCCACCATATCCCCAATCCTTCCTCAATCGCGGAGTGAGAAAGAATATCTTGTAACAAGGCATCGTCTTTTTGAAAAGCAGGAATCAGGCTCATAAGTCAGAAAATAGATTAGTGATACAGCTCTAAAACACCTTTTAATTGGCAATTTACTTATGCAAATGAGGTGGTTTTGGTCGAACTAACTTAGGAAGACAAACGTTGAAAATGTGTAAACCATATCGCCTCCTTCCTTATTTTAGGTTATATCATCATGGGAAAATTTCACTCTTCTATCGCGCCAGCTCATCAAGATTTTATTCAAAATCAGCATTTATTCTTTGTCAGTACCGCCCCTTTGAGTGGCGAAGGGCACGTCAATCTTTCACCCAAAGGACTTGATTGTTTCAGAGTTCTTAATAGCCATCAAGTGGCTTACATGGATTTGATTAGCAGCGGCAACGAGACCTCCGCTCATGTCCTTGAAAACGGCCGCATTACAATCATGTTTTGCTCATTTGACAAAACTCCGCTTATTCTTCGTCTTTATGGAAAGGGAAAAACAGTACTGCCTCATTCGGAAGAGTGGCAAATGTATGCCCCTCATTTTACAATATACCCAAGTACACGCCAAATCATAGTGGCGGACATAGATCTTGTTCAAACTTCCTGCGGATTTGGGGTACCGCTTTATGAATACGTCGGCGAAAGAAGCATTCATTTTGAGTGGGCCGAAAAAAAAGGAGAAGAAGGACTACAAGAATATATTCAAGAAAAAAACCTCAAAAGTTTGGACGGGCTACCCACGGCGATTGGACAAAACTCCTTTTAACAATTTCAACGATTTAGTTGCTAAATTGCACTAAATACAACGATTAATGACGACTCACGACTTATTACGATTAGATTTACAGGGGTTTCTTCCTTTTAGTGGAGGCATATTTCGGCAGGAATCTATATTTTTGTCTCTTTGAAATGGCTTCCATAAAATCTGTTTTTAGGATTTAAGACCTAATCATAAAGTACGTCTTTTTTTGTTTGTAGGTTTTGGAAAAATAGAAGTAGTATTCTCAAGCACTTTCATTAATAGATACGCCCCAACCAATGAATGTAGATTTAACAGAAAGCCTAAAAATCAGGCAATTGAGCGCCGAGGAAGAAATTCCTTATCACTTATTACTTCTTGCCGATCCTTCCCAAAAATTGATCGACGACTATCTACTCAGTGGTGAAGTATACGTAGCTTCGCTTGAGGAAGCCATTGTAGGGGCTTATGTACTCACTCCCCTCAACAACGATGAAATCGAAATCAAAAATATCGCTGTAGAAACCGAATACCAAAACAAAGGCTTAGGTAGTATTTTGCTTGATGATGCCACCCTCAAAGCCAAGGAAAAATCTTTCAAAATTTTAATCATTGGCACGGCAGATTCTAGTTTGGGGCAACTGTACTTATACCAAAAACAGGGCTTTGAAATCTCGGGTATCAAAAAAGATTTTTTTATTGAAAACTACGATGAGCCTATTTATGAAAATGGAGTGCTGTGTCGCCACATGATTGTACTTACCAAACACTTATAATTCTCTTCCGAGAAATAAAATAAGCTCACTTTTAGAACTTTAGTGCCTTCCCATTCAGTTTTCAAAAACAGCCAAGAAACATAGTAACCACATGAAAATTCACATTTTTGGTGCCTCTGCAAGCGGAGTTACTACGCTTGGTAGGGCATTGGCTGCCGAACTAGGGATTCCTTATTTCGATACTGACTCTTATTTTTGGGAACAAACAACAATTCCTTTTACTGTCAAAAGAGAACCAACCCTACGCAACACTCTACTTTCCAGCGATTTATCTCCTCACCCTAGTTGGATTTTAGGCGGGTCGGTTGTAAGTTGGGGCCAGCAAGAATGGGTTCAATTTGATTTAGTAGTGTTTTTATATATCCCTCATTCTATTCGGATGGCAAGATTGCATCATCGCGAGTTAGAACGCTACGGCAATCACATTTTCGAAGACCCTATTCGACGTCAACTCTATCGTGATTTTGTAGCTTGGGCTTCTGGCTACGATGACAACTCTACCAAAGGGCGTACCTTGGCAGTTCATGAGGCTTGGCTTCAACAACAATCCTGCCCTACACTCGAACTCCGGGGAGATTTGTCGGTAGCCGAACGCATCGAGGCTGTTAAGCACAAACTTTCTCTTATTTCCTAAAAAACTTTTTTGCATGACCTCTCCTAAAATCTTACCAGCAGTAGCAGCGGCTATTTTCAATACTCAAGGAGAAGTACTTCTTCAGCGCCGCAAAGATGTCAATCAATGGTGCATTATATCGGGGCATGTCGAATACGGCGAAAGCATCCAAGAAGCTATCCTGCGCGAAATATATGAAGAAGCAAACGTTTCAGCCAAAATCGTACGATTGATTGGCGTATACTCTTCTCCTGATTTTCAGACATATCACTATCCAGAATACTCCGTTCAGTACGTTACCTCTTATTTTGAAGTAAAACTTCTTGAAGAAATTAGAGAGGATTTTTCTAAAAACGAGTCCTTTGAATTCAAGTTTTTTAACAAAAACAAGCTTCCTCAACAAATGGCTCTCATCAATCCTCATTGGTTAGAGGATGCTCTAGATACGGCAAATGAAGTATTTTTAAGATAGAACCTTGCATTCTAAGGCTCTATCTTGATGGTACATTTATCGCAACCTAACCAAATACCGTGCTTGGGTTTCGGTAGCCCGAGTAGCCGGGTTTAAGAACGGAAGCGTCAAACCTGTGACGTGGAAGTTTTGGTAAGAATGCAACACCTCATCAAATCCGACTTTCTACGTCCATACGCACATGCAGCACGCGAATAATTTCTATGACTTTATCCGTCGCAGTACGATAGAAAATATAATGTTTGCCGTATAAAGCTTTTTTATAACCTTTTCGTACATAGTCAACGGGTTTGCCAATAACATTACCTTCTGCCAAGCCGTCAAAACATGACAATAAGCCACTGATATATTTTTCTGCCTGCTCTAATGACCATTCATCAACGGTATAGAACCAAATAACTTCTAAATCTTGCTGGGCAAGATTTGAAATTCTGTACTTCATCATGCTAGGCTAACGATTGCCGTTTTAATTCTGCTTGAAAAGATTGTGGGTTAAAGTTTTCAACAAAACCACTCTCCTCACCCTCGACTAATGCCTGTCTCAACACTTTGAGTTTTTCTTCCTCCTGTTCGAGCAAACGTAATCCTGCACGCACGACTTCACTGGTTGACGCATAACGACCCGTTTCAATTTGCATCTTAATAAAAGAATCAAAATGCTGCCCAATAGATATTGATGTGTTTTTGCTCATGGCATTTCCTTATTTTGATTTATTAATCATCAAAATTACCAATTTTTGGTACTTATTGCAAATCATTAGATTTTTGATCTAAGTACATGACAAAAAAGAGCTATATTTTTTTTAACAAAAACAAGCTTCCTCAACAAATGGCCCTCATCAATCCTCATTGGTTAGAGGATGCTTTAGATACGGCAAATGAAGTATTTTTAAGATAGAACCTTGCATTCCAAGGTCCTATCTTGATGGTATATTTATGGCAACCTAACCAAATACCGTGCTTGGGTTTCGGTAGCTCGAGTGGCGGGGTTTAAAAACGGAAGCGTCAAACCTGTGACGTGGAAGTTTTGATAAGAATGTAACACCTCAGCTTGACTATCAATGGTTTTGAGCGATGCAAGCCCCTGTTCATCGGTATAGAGAAGTATCTCTTTGCTCTTCTTCGTTGTCTTTAATTCTTCGGCCGACTTTATCACAGGCGTGGTACGTTGGGTATAAAAATCTAACGCACTATGAAAAATATTGTAATTTGTAGAAGCCTCCAAATCATAGATATAAAAGGCATCTTTTTTGTCTTGGTAATCTTTGGCTACTTTTTGCCCTACTACAGATCCAATCTGATAGGTCAAAAGCGTGGGATAAAAATGATAATTCATCACCAAGTTTGCCGCTACTGCCGTCAAAAATGGAGCAAATACAAGCTGTGAAAAGCCCGGACGACGGCCATTGTATAGTCTTACTACCAACACTGCCAGTAAAACTACGATAGCAATCAAAATGATGTTTTCTAAAGGGAAAAACCAAGTACAGGCCGCTAAAATGACAATACCCATTACGACCGACGTGATAATCAGACCCACTCGAACCCATTTAAAGACCGTCGCAGAAGACGGATTTTCGATGGTTTTTATAAGAAAAGAAGCCGTCAAAACCGCCGCCAATGGAAACACCACAAAGGTATAGTGTGGCAACTGATACTGCGCCGTAGACAAAGCCATAAAAGGCAATACAAAACCTCCCAACGAAATCGCTTCTTCTTGGGAAGTCAACAAAAACTTTTGTTTTACTACATGCCTAATCGCAAAAACCAACGCTGGAATAAATGCCAGTACCCAAGGCAAAAAACTCCAAAGGAAATTATGAGACTGAAAAAATAATCCTGCATCATTTACCCACTGATTTTCGCCCGTAATACGCCCAAAGCTCTGAGTCCAGAAAAAGAAAATAATGCCTTCGGTACCATACTGCCGTAGCAATCCAATACAATAAGGCAGCAATACCAGCCCAATAATCGGAATTCCTAATATCCAACGAGGGTCAAAAAGTTGTTTCCATTGACGTTTTAAAACAAAATCTACAAAAAATGCCGACCCTACTACAATGAGGCTGATGGGGCCTTTGGCTAGCATTCCTAAACCCGCAAACACAAATCCACCGACAAAATATTTCCATTTTCGATGCCGTAGGTATTCGGCGATTAGCCAAATAGAAACCATGACGCTATTGGTAAGCAAAGTATCACATCGAACATCATGGTTCATCAAAAAAAACGCTTGACAACTCCCCATCACCAAAGCCGCCACATAAGCGGTTTGTTCAGAATAATAAAGTTTTGTAAAACGATACACGGCATACAAGCCCAAGATTGTCGATAAAATTGGGATGAAACGATAGGCAAAATTGGAGATGCCAAATAATTTAAAAATAATAGCCGAAATCCAAAACAACAATGGAGGCTTATCGAGATAATAATCCTGACCGCGCAATTGTACTTCTAAAAAATTCCCATTATCGGCCATTTCGCGGGCAATAGACGCATATTGGGCAGCATCAATATCCATAATATCAATCCTAAACGCCCCGATTACATAGACTATGATTAAAGCTAAAAAAGGTAAATATTTGTTGTTCCAACGCATAAGGGTGGGTTTATATGTAGATTATTTTATTTGTGGGAGCGACTCAATCGCCCCCTGAAACTTTCTGTTAGAGGTATCACTTAAATGCTGGGATACCCGTAATCTCATGCCCCAATATCAAAGCATGAATATCGTGCGTACCTTCATAAGTAATCACCGATTCGAGATTCATCATATGCCGCATGATAGGATAATCGCCAGTGATGCCCATTCCTCCCAACATTTGTCGAGCCTCACGAGCTATATGAAGAGCCATGTCAACATTGTTTCGTTTGGCCATCGAAATCTGAGCAGTAGTAGCTTTTCCGGCATTTTTGAGGGTTCCTAGCCGCCAGACCAACAATTGCGCCTTGGTAATTTCGGTCAACATTTCGGCTAGTTTTTGTTGTTGAATCTGAAACGCACCTATCGGTTTTCCGAACTGAATTCTTTCCAAAGCGTAGTTGCGGGCAGTCTCATAGCAGTCAATCGCCGCCCCTATTGCTCCCCATGCTATGCCATAGCGGGCATTGTCGAGACAGCCAAGCGGCCCCCGAAGCCCCTCCACATTAGGTAAAATATTGGCTTTGGGTACCTTGACATTATCAAACACCAACTCTCCCGTCACACTCGCCCTTAGCGACCACTTATTATGGATTTCGGGCGCCGAAAATCCCTCCATTCCTTTTTCTACAATCAGTCCTTGGATACGCCCTTGTTCGTTTTTGGCCCATACTACCGCAACATCGGCCACGGGTGAATTGGTAATCCACATTTTGGAACCATTCAAAATCACGTGGTCGCCTTCATCCCTAAAATGCGTAAGCATGCCTGCCGGATTAGACCCATGATTGGGTTCGGTAAGTCCAAAACACCCGATCCATTCGCCCGAAGCCAAACGTGGTAAGTACTTTTGGCGCTGCTCTTCGGAGCCGTAGGCAAAAATAGGCCACATCACCAACGAACTCTGCACCGATACCGTAGAGCGCATCCCTGAGTCACAACGCTCAATTTCTTGGGTAATCAACCCATACGCAATATAATCCATCCCACCCCCACCGTACTCCACGGGTAAGGTAGGGCCAAAAGCACCAATTTCGGCAAATTTTTGAATCAAATGGGCCGGAAAGGCGGCTCGTTGAGCATAGTCTTCGATGATGGGGCGTACGTCACGATTAATCATTTGTCGTACCGCATCACGCACCAAGAGATGTTCTTCGGTCAGTAAGTCATCAATTTGATAAAAGTCAGTAGTTGTTGAAAAAGAAGTGCTCATGATTTTTGGAGAATGTATTTTAAAATAATCTCTCAGTCCGAATTATCCCCAAAATTATCATAAAATCCACCCATTATTACAAAAATCAAGGAAAGCTGTAACCAAATAGTTGTAACAAACGTTAGTATATGGTAAATTTGATAAACTCTGACACTGTTTTTGTAACGTGGAAACGCTTTTGCTGATTCTTTTATTGATTCCGTATTTAGTACTTCGATACTATCTTACAGACCACGATACCCCAACCGACAAAGAAAGGAAAAGGTTATTAGAGGGAATACAACTGTACGACAATCAAGCCTACGCTGAAGCTTTTGCTTATTTTGATAAAAGAATCAAAGAATATCGTAAATCTGCCATTGCCTACGCCTATCGAGCCAAATGCAATCTCAAAGAAGGAAATTACTTTTCGGCGATTTATGACTCAGGACAAGCCCTTAGCTTTGATAATACCCTAGCCGATGTACACCTTGATCACGGCATGGCTCATTATTTTTTAGGTGAATACAACACCGCTTTTCTATCGTTCGACAAAGCTGTTTGGTTTTCAAGAGGAAATGAATCCAACGCTCTTCGCTGGCGTGCTTTGGCTCGTCTAAAACTGCACCAACTATCGCAAGCCGAAAAAGACCTTTCGAGAGCCGTAGAATTGGGCGATGAAAACGCCGCCTATGTGCTGAGCCAACCTCCTTTTGGCCGAAAGGTGATTTTATAATCGCTTCAACTTTTTTCTTTTTATGTGTGTTACTACATTCACACCTCAAATTTCATTGGTGATTGATTATTTATTCGACACTTTCATAAACACCTAGTCTATGCTCGAAGTAACCCCCGACAACAAGCTTAAACGCCTCATTGTGGTAGGCGACCGCGTACTTATCAAACCCAAAAATCCCGTTGATCAAACTTCTTCTGGCCTTTATCTTCCTGCTACTGTTACCGAAAAAGAACAAGTGCAAAGTGGCTATGTCATCAAAGTCGGCCCTGGCTACCCCATTCCAAGCCCTGTAGAAGATGAACCTTGGAAAGAAACCGAAGAAAAAGTAAAATACATGCCTCTGCAAGCCCAAGAAGGCGACCTTGCGATTTATCTCCAACGCAATGCCATAGAGGTGATGTATAATGATGAAAAATACATCATTGTCCCTCAATCTGCCATCTTAATGCTAGAGCGGCACGAGGATTTGTTTGGCTAATCCTAAATAACCAAAAAAGCCCGGCATGCCGGGCTTTTTTGGTATAGAAATAGTATGTATTTGTCACTTACCGCTTTCCTGTGGACCACCACCACGGGGGTCATAGCCAGAAGCAAAAAGTGGATATTGATCAAAAATTGACCTCACTACGTTTCGGTAGTAGTTGTTGGCGGCATTGGGATTTTTGAAAATACCAGCCGCGTACCCTCTCCACACCACTTGGTCGCTATCGGCATCTATGAGTGAAATAATAATAGTTCCTTTATCTAATGAATAGCGAATAGGTTCATATTTGAAAGAATCATCTTCGGTATCTACCCAGTTTTTGATAACCGGCTGCATATAGCCCTGATAACGTAGATTGTCATAAAAAATGCCGTAATTTACCAAAAGGGAAGGCTTACTTGTGGAGAGACGATAGCCACGCGCCTGCATTTGGCGGTGAATCGCGTTGTACACTTCAGTACAGACGTTACCTGTATCTCTCTCACATTCCAAGAAAGCATACGTACTGTATGTCTTGAAATTTGTTTCATAACTGTAATCGTGTTCAACAAAAATACGACGACTTGTGTTACAGCCCGCCGCCCACACAACGACGCAACCAAAAAGTAAAAGTTTAGCAAGCTTCATGACGGATGTTAGTGTTAGGTGTTATGCCCGAATATTTGGATAAAATTACGAAATTTTCGATAAAAGCAAATTTTTTATTGTAAAACTTGTCAACAATAAATTATCCTATGTAATACGCTACTCCTTGATGAAATTCGTTGGCCGTTACTTTGATGTCATATCCACAACTCCCTATTCCTGTAAGCAACGAAAAACGCAACTCTCCCCCTTTATTTTTTTTGTCTTGATAAGCCAATTCAATCAGATGAGGTATATCAAGCACTTTTAAATTTACTTTGCCATACAACGAAAATATAAACTCCTCTACTTGCTCTAATGTTTGCAAATCGACCATTTTTTTTCGATAGGCAATGTAAGTTTCGATAATCATTCCTGCTGCGATAGCTTCTCCGTGCAACAAGCGCTCTTTGGGCGGTTTACTTAGATAGTAGGTCTCCACAGCGTGACCCACAGTATGACCAAAATTTAAAATTTTGCGTAATCCTTTTTCCGTCGGATCTTGAGCTACTACCTCTTTTTTTATTTCGACAGAATGCGCAATCAAATCTCCCCAGTCTTGCATCTCAAAGTCCTTCTTGCGTATTGCTTCCCATTTGGCCGCATCCGCAATCAGACAATGCTTAATAATTTCAGCAAAACCCGATCTCAGTTCTATATACGGGAGAGTGGATAAAAAGGATGCGTCAATCAAAACATTTTTTGGTTGGGTAAAAACGCCCAAATGATTCTTGAATCCTTGAAAATCAATGCCTAGTTTTCCACCCACACTTGCATCCACTTGAGCAAGCAAAGTGGTCGGAATTTGCACAAAATCAATCCCTCGTTTATAGGTGGCAGCACAAAACCCTCCCATGTCTCCAATCACTCCCCCACCCAGATTAAACACTACCGCATGACGGTCTAGGCCCAGGCGGGTCATTTCGCCCCAAATTTGCTCACACGTACTTAGATTTTTGTGCTGCTCACCCGCAGGCACTACTATCAAGTGGTGCTTTGGCAAAAGCGTTTTTATTTGACTATAGCAGTGTTTGCGGGTATTGGTATCTGCAATTACGACAACTTTAGAGTAGGCTTTATCAGATAAATAAGCCAGAAGGCTTTCTTGAATAGGAGCAATGGTTACTGACATAGGATGAGTTATGAATTAAAAATCTAAAATTAATTGATTTAAGTGCCAAAGCACAACTGGACTGCCCGTGCCGTTATTCGTTAATCATTATTCGTTGTTTGTTGTTCGTTAATCGCCATTCGTTATTTACCAATCATTATTCGCTCAAAATCAACAAATTACACCAAAACAAAAACCCTAAAACTTTTGCTTTAGTGCTTAAAACGGGATTAACCAAATTATTTGAAAACTAAAAAAATATATCTACCGCAATTTCACAAATCAATGTAATCCTTTATTCTACCTATCTCTTAAGACTGATAATTTCCTCCTACAAGTCTACTGAGATACCTTCCAAATACAGAATAATCATGCAAGGAAGGGATTAAATTCAAGCAAAAACCTGCACAAATACGCATAATAAATTTTGAAAAACCGCACACAAACGCAATTTTATTGCAAGATTCATTGCAAATCAGAAAGGTATTTGCTTTTTTTGGAGAGTTTATTCAGTTTTTTAATCAAACTAAAACCAACTTCAACTTCACTATGAACAAACTTTTACTCCGATTAGGAGTTTTGGTACTGTGTTTGGCTTTAAGCGTATCGCTTTTTGCCCAAGACCGAGTCATTACGGGAAAAGTATCGAGCAACTCCGACAACACCCTACTTCCTGGGGTGAGCATTGTGATTAAAGGCACTACACGCGGCACCACCACCGACAACAACGGCGATTTTAAACTCACTGTACCATCCAATGCTACTTTGATTTTCAGCTACATTGGCTTTACAAGTCGTGAAATAAAGGTAGGGAATCAGAGCGTTATCAACCTCGAATTATCGCCCGATGAATCGACCCTCAATGAGGTAGTTGTGACCGCTATGGGTATCAAGAAAGAGAAAAAACTCCTTGGCTACTCTACGCAAGATGTGAAAGGCCAAGACATCATTGATACAGGTCGAGACAACTTTTTAGTAGCAATGCAAGGCCGCATCGCAGGTCTTACCATGACTCCTACTTCGGGGCAACCGGGCTCTTCGGTAGCTATCCAATTGCGCGGAGCTAGTTCGATTGGTGGCAATAATCAACCGCTTTTTGTGGTAGATGGCCTCCCTATCGACAACCGTACTTTTAGCCAAGAAGCCTACGTAAACCCCTTGCCCAACCGCGACAATGACTATCTTAACCGCGCTGCCGACATCAATCCAAACGACATCGAAAGCATTACCGTTCTTAAGGGACCTGAAGCAGCCGCTTTGTATGGTATTGATGCATCGGCAGGAGCTATTTTGATTACTACAAAGAAAGGAAGTGCAGGCAAAAGCAAAATCACTTACGACAACAATTTCCGTTTTGAGGATGTATATCGTTTTCCGCAAGTACAGAAAGTGTATGGCCGTGGGCTCAATGGTGCTCCAGACCCAAACACCCAACGGTTTTTTGGACCAAAACTTCCAGAAAACACCCAACTTTATGACAATTTTGAGTCTTTCTTCCGTACTGGTTTTACTCAAAAACATAACTTAGGATTTGAGGGAGGAAAAGAAGGCGTGACTTACCGCTGGTCTACTACCTACACCGACCAAGCCGGTACTGTGCCTACGAGTGCTTTCAAAACCCTCTCTACGCGCCTTACCGCTACCGCCAATCTTACCTCTAAGCTCAAAGCTACTACCTCTTTTAGCTTTGTAAATACGCAAGTAGTGAAGCCTATCCGTAGCGAATATGGCTTTTTGATTGGTTTGCTTACTTGGCCTTCTTATGATGATGTTAGTAATTATCTTAATCCCGACGGCACGCGCCGCCGCTTGATTGCTGATACGGGCGAATACGACAATCCGCTGTTTAGTGTCAATAAAAACAAAAACACCGACCGTACCAAACGTACCATTGGCAATTTCTCGCTTGAATATACTCCTACTACTTGGCTCAACATCATCGGGCGATTCGGGGCTGACAATTACTCAACCCTCGGAAACTCATTCCTTCACCCTGAGTCGAACCGTGGCTTGGTAGGACGTGGTACTATCGACAACTATACCGAAAATAGTCAATTGCTTAATGGGAATTTGTTGATAACCGCTAAAAAAGCAATCGGAGATTTCAACACCTCCTTTTTGTTGGGAGGCTCAGTAGATGACCGCAATTATGAAGTCACTGCCGTAAGAGGGGAAAAATTATATTTACCTGATTATAATTCTATCAACAATACTGACCCTTCTACCCAGCGTAACAAGCTCACCATCACCCGTCAAAGATTGCTAGGTGTATTTGGGAAATTGGATATAGACTATAAAAATTATTTGTCGTTGTCGATCACTGGCCGTAACGACTGGTCGTCAACACTTCCAAAAGCCAACAATTCCTTCTTCTATCCTTCAGTAAGTATGAGTTTTGTATTTACTGATTTGCCTTCAATGAAAGGTCAATTCAGCGCCTTGTCGTTTGGTAAAATTAGAGCTTCTTATGCACAAACTGGTAAAGACGCAATTCCGTACCGCGTAAGAGCACGCTTAGTACCACAGACTACGACAGGCGGTGGTTTTATCTATGATTTTTATGGTGACAATCCAAACCTCAATCCAGAACGTTCGAGCGGATTTGAAGTTGGAACTGAGCTAAAATTCTTCAAAAACCGTCTAGGTCTAGAAGTGGCATACTATTCAAATGAGCGTTCAAAACAAATTGTCACCCAACGCCTTAGCTACGGAACAGGCTTTATCTTTGGATTACTCAATGGCGGTACTTTCTCTAATCGAGGTGTAGAAATCACCTTGACAGGTTCCCCTGTACGTACTCCTTCTTTTGGCTGGGACGCTACTATCAACTTCAGCAAACTTAAAACAGACGTGCGCAACCTTCCTGCTGACGTAGCAGAGTACTACAACTCTGATACTTGGCTCTATGGCAATGCCCGCGCCAGTGCTTTTGTGAATGGATTGGATAGTTATTATTCAAATATCAACTTAGCTTACAATCGCCGTGGAGAAGGAAGCGCAACTGCCATTGGTGGATATAGCTATCTCCGTAACAACAACGGCGATATTTTGATTAGTCCTGCTACTGGCTTACCCATTACTAATACCAACTTCTTGCCGATTGGCGACCGTAATCCAGATTTTACGATGGGTGTAACCAACATGTTCCGCTATAAAAACTTACAACTTTCGTTTTTATTGGATATTCGTAAAGGAGGAGATGTGTACAATGGTAATGAAAAATACTTGTATGCCATGGGTTTAAGCACGCGTACTCTCGACAGAGACCAGCCTGTAGTATTTAAGGGCGTATTGCGCGATGGTTTGGAAAATACCGATAATCCTACTCCCAACAATATCCAAGTCACTCCCGCTACTCGTTTAGATTATTATACTTCGGCCCTTCCGGAATCTGAATTTGTGGAGAAAGACATCAATTGGTTGCGTTTGCGAGATATTACTTTAAGCTACAAACTCCCTACTACCCTTCTCAATCGTACAGGTTTTCTGAACAATGCTAGCGTATTTGTAACAGGAACAGACCTGTTCCTTCTGACCAATTATACAGGTGCCGACCCAAGTATCAATGGTAATTCTGCCAGTACTCTTGGAGTAGGCGGAGCAGGTTTTGACTTTGGAACGTTGGCTCTTGCACGTGCAGTTTCGTTTGGAGTGCGTATCAGTTTATAATCCCCCTAACTTTTGACAAAGAGAAAATACTCTCAAAATCAAATAGTTACAAATATAAAATTTGATTAAAAATGAAAAAAATACTTCATATATTTCTTACACTTGGGGTAATGACGGGTTTGAGCAGTTGCGAAAAATACCTAGACATCAACACCGACCCAAGCAACCCCCAAGTAGCTGAGGCGTCAGCTATTTTACCTCCCGTACTTGCTCAAATGGTACGCGGGCACGTGTTTGACTCACGGTTTACAGGGCGCTATGTCCAGTATTGGGGCCTTAATTCTGCCCTCGATAGTTGGGAAAGACATGGCTATATTTCTGGAAGCGACAATGGCGGTGAGATGTGGCGCTCGCATTATTGGTCAGTAGGTAAAAACATCGATTTAATCATCGAAGATGCCACTCCAAAAAAGCAGTTTGACTATGTAGGTGCGGCTAAAGCCATCAGGGCTTGGACTTGGCAAACCACTACTGATGTACACGGTGAGATGATTTTGAAACAGGCATGGGAACCCAACCGCTACGTTTTTGAATATGATTCGCAAGAAGATGTATATAAGGAAGTGGTAAGACTCGCCACCGAAGCTATTCAGGATTTGAGCAATACCGAAACCATACCTGCTCTTCGTCGTGGGGACGCTGTTTATAATGGGGATGTGACCAAATGGACAAAATTTGCATATGCTGTATTGGCCAGAAATGCTCATAACTTAACCAATAAAGCAAGTTATAATCCTGATAAGGTAATTGAGTACGTAGACAAGTCTTTTACAAGCAACGCTGATAATTTTTCGGTGTCTCATGCAGGTTCAAACTCCCTTGATGGTAATTTCTATGGCCCACTTCGAGGCAACCTAACTACGACGGTGCCGGGTGCTTTTACGATAGGGCTTCTCGACGGTACTACTTTTGCGGGTGTTGTTGACCCACGCTTGCCCATCATGTTTGCAGCTTCTCCTGATGGGGTTTATCGGGGTGTGCAGGCCACTTTTGGTGACCCCAACAACGCCGCCGGAAACGTCAGAAGAATTCCATTGCTTTGGGGTAATCTTCCTGGTACGACCGCCCCAACGGCTGGCCGCTGGATTTATCGTGACAATGCCCCTTATCAGTTAGCGACTTATGCCGAACTTCAGTTTATCAAAGCAGAAGCAGCACTAAAAAAGAACAATCCTACATTAGCCTTAGAAGCCTATAAAAAAGGAATCGAAGCTCATATGGATTTTGTGGGAGTAGCCGCCGCCGACAAAGCCAAATACATGACCAGTACTGCCGTAGCACAAACGGCAGGTACGCTAAAATTAAGTGATGTTATGCTTCAAAAATACATTGCACTATACGCTATCGGGGCTATGGAAACATGGGTAGATATGCGCCGTCATAAGTACAGTAGCGATGTTTATACTGGCTTTACACTCCCTACAGGCACTCGTCTTTTTCCTGACAACAACGGCAAACCCGTGTATCGTATGCGCCCACGTTACAACTCTGAATACGTTTGGAATCGGAAGTCTTTGGACATCATTGGTGGTAATAATCCCGATTATCATACCTACGAAATTTGGTTTGTAAAACCTTAGTGCATTTATTTTTGAATCGCTGATGTGCCAAATGACACATCAGTTTTTAACCAAATTCATTGAAATGAAAATTAGCTCAATCAAAAATATACTAGTCGCAAGTGCAATTGCGACGCTCATCACTGCTTGCGGAGAAGAGCACAATCTTCTAAAAGATGTTGAGACTGCGCAAGGGGCACGGGTCAAATTTATCCACGCCGCCCCTGATGCTGCTGGTGTCGCCCTTTTTGTGAATGACAAGAAATTTTCGGGTGTTATCACTACTCCACCTGCTACTCCGGGTGTTATCACTTATGGCAATGTTTATCCAGCTATCGACTATGCCATCGTAGAGGCAGGTGCTGCCAAGGCTCGTCTGACTGTCCCCGCTTCAAGTACCGCTGCGGAAGTAGTTTTGTTTGATGGTAGCGTACCTGTAGAAGCAGACAAGTATTATTCGGTATTTGCGACAGGCATAGCGCCTACTTATGGCGCCGTCATCATTCCGGATAATATCCCCGCTTTCAACGACCGTCAGTTGTTTTTTAGGGTAGTCAATATGGTACCCAACTCCACCGCTGTAGGATTGACAATTGCCGGAAACACCCTCGCCGAAAAAGTAGAGTTTGGGAAAGCCAGTAGTTTTGTCCCGCTTACTCTTCCAACTGATTTTAAAGGAGGTGCCATTGCTATCAGCGGATTTACGACTAAAGTAGACGGTGCAGCCAATGTCACGACTTCTGTCACTACCAACTTTACGGGATTGACAGCAGGCCGTGCCATTACTTTTGTGGTAAGAGGGGTTTTACCCACTTCTACCACCACTACATCAAAATTTCCAGTTACCATCTCAACATACAATAATCGCTAAGTAGTTTTCTTAAACAAAAAATCCCGCGCTGAAAAGTGCGGGATTTTTTGTTGGTATTATCCAACGTTGGAATAGCTCAGCGCTTTGCCAACGTTTTTTATTAAGCCCCAAAAGTAGCAATCGTACCTTGTACTTCGGCTTTGAAATGTTCGATAAAATCTTGTATGGTCATTTGCCCTAAATCGCCTTGGCCTTTACGACGTACCGAGACTTTACCTTCCTCTTGTTCTTTTTCCCCTACAATGAGCATATAAGGTAACTTGTTAACTTCCGCATCTCTGATTTTGCGGCCTATTTTCTCATCGCGATGATCTACATAGCCACGTACATCCGCTTCTTGAAGTTGGAGGAAAATATCATTGGCATAGTCTTGGTATTTTTCAGAAAGAGGCAACACCGCAATCTGGTCAGGTGAGAGCCACAAGGGGAAATTACCCGCCGTATTTTCAATCAAAATAGCAATAAAACGCTCCAAAGAGCCAAAAGGCGCACGGTGAATCATCACAGGGCGGTGCTTCTGACCATCTGAGCCCATGTATTCTAATTCAAATCGTTGCGGCAATTGATAGTCTACCTGAATGGTGCCTAGTTGCCATTTGCGACCCAAGGCATCTCTTACCATAAAATCTAATTTGGGGCCATAAAAAGCGGCTTCGCCCAACTCTGTTACGGTGTTAAGTCCTTTTTCTGCCGCCGCTTCGATGATAGCACTTTCGGCTTTTGCCCAATCTTCGTCGCTCCCAAAGTATTTTTCTGGTTTTTCGGGGTCGCGTAATGAAATCTGAGCGCTATAATTGTCAAATCCCAAAGAGCGGAATACATATTGTACCAAGTCAATCACTCGTTTGAACTCATCCTTTACTTGCTCCGCTCGACAGAAAATATGCGCATCGTCTTGGGTAAAACCACGCACGCGAGTCAGACCATGCAACTCCCCGCTTTGTTCGTAACGATACACGGTCCCAAACTCAGCCAACCGCAAAGGCAACTCACGATAAGAACGTGGACGCGATTTGTAAATTTCGCAGTGGTGGGGGCAATTCATGGGTTTGAGCATAAACTCCTCTCCTTCTTCGGGCGTATGAATGGGTTGGAATGAATCTTTTCCGTATTTTTCCCAGTGCCCCGAAGTAATATATAATTGCTTTCCACCAATGTGTGGCGTCACTACGGGTGAGTATCCTGCTCTTACTTGTGCTCTTCGCAAGAAGCTTTCGAGACGTTCGCGGAGCAAAGCTCCTTTGGGCAGCCACAAAGGTAAGCCTTGTCCTACTTTCTCAGAAAATGTAAAAAGTTCCAGTTCTTTGCCTAGCTTGCGATGGTCACGTTTTTTGGCCTCTTCCAATACATGTAAATACTCGTCTAGTTCTTTTTGCTTAGGAAAAGTCACCGCATATACCCGTGTAAGCATGGGGCGTTTTTCGTCGCCACGCCAATAAGCTCCCGCTACATTCATGATTTTAGCGGCTTTGATAAACCCTGTATTGGGCATGTGAGGGCCACGGCAGAGATCCGTAAAATCACCTTGTGAATAAAAAGTAATCTGCCCGTCTTCCAACCCGTCAATCAGTTCGAGTTTGTATTGGTCTCCTTTTTCGGTAAAATACTCAATCGCATCTTTTTTGCTTACTTCGGTACGTTTATAATCGCTCTTTTGACGTGCCAATTCAAGCATTTTATCTTCTACTTTTTTGAAATCTTCCTGCGAAAATGGTTTCCCGTTTAGGTCAATATCGTAATAAAAGCCCGTTTCGATAGCGGGGCCAATCCCAAACTTTGTACCAGGATAAAGGGCTTCAATCGCCTCAGCCAGCAAGTGAGCCGAAGAGTGCCAAAAGGTGGCCTTGCCATCGGTATCATTCCACGTCAGAAGCTGGACGGTAGCGTCGGTGGTAATAGGGCGCGTGGCATCCCACACTTGACCGTTGACTTTGGCGGCTAATACATTCCGCGCCAATCCTTCGCTGATACTCAGCGCAATGTCCATACTTGACGAGCCTTGGGGATACTCGCGTACGCTACCATCGGGTAGCGTAATTTTGATAAGGTCACTCATTTGAAAATAACGAATTATACATGATAAATAATAAGCACCGCATGGCGGCTAAAAATTTTCGCAAAATTGGGATTTTTATACCTTACTGCCAACATTCCGCAAGCTCAATCTACGGCTTAATCTTCAAATTCCGTGCCGTATCAATCTTGGTTTTGATTTCTAAACGAGGCGTGAGTACTTGAAGCGGGATGCGTTCGGGATCAAGAGGACGCTCTTGGGTTGGCGAAGACTCCTCTTCCGACTCCGTAGCTACTTCGGGAGCTGCTGGCGGCAGCGTACCATAGGTATCCAAATAATATTTACGTTGCTGAGCGCGATACAACCTTCCTTTTGAACGCCAATCGCTAGGGTCAACTTCTGCCGCAAGTCCATACTGCTCCACCGCTCCTTCCAAATTACCCATCCGGTCGTAAGCAGTGCCTAACATAAAGTTTACTTGTGGGTATTTGGGATTATATCTGATTACTTTTTGAAAACTTTTTACTGCTTGAGGCAAGCTATTCCACTTAAGATAAATAGCTCCTGCCTGAAAATCAGCCACATAATTGGTGGAGTCAAAAATGATGGCTTTCCGAAAGCATATCAAGGCACTATCTAGTCTTTTTTGATTAGCATAACTCAACCCTCTGGTATAATGCAAAGCCGACTCCCTAGGAAAATACTTTAAGCCTTGGCTGTTGATATAGCGCGCTTGTTCATAATCCCGCAGACGAGTATGAATACTCGTAAGCTCAATATAAGCCGGAGCAAAACGGGGTTTTAGTTCTAATGCTTTCTGCATCAAAGCAATCGCAGAAAGTGTATCTCCTTGACTTGCGTCCAACATACCATTGTAAAAATAGGCTTCTCCTTCATAGGGAGCCATCTGCAATGCTTTGGCTAGGTATAATTTTGCTTGGCGGTATTGCTTTTTTTGTTGGGTCAAATCTCCCAATAGTATATACAACTCAGGCGTATCTTGCTGCAATACCTCAGCGCGGCGGGCGGCAGCTAAAGACTCGTCATACCGCTTCAATTGACGTAATATCCGTGCTTTAGTCAACAAATATAATCCATTGCTAGGACTAATATCAAGCGCCTCATTGACATCTTCCAAGGCAGCGGAAAAATTGCGTAGCACCATATACAGCTCCCCTCTTTTATGAAAATTGGCAGCTGAGCGTGGGTTACGTCTAATGATATTATCCAAATACTCCACCCCGATTTTAGCACGTTTTACTTCATCGTCGGAGGGAGACGGAGGAATACGCGTTTGCTGTCGGGCATCGCTGCTACACCCCCATAAACCAATCAATAGACCAATACCCAATAAAAACGAAAACCCTTTCAATGTGTTGAACTCAAATGATTTTAGCACAAATTTCGAGAAAGTTTCGACCAAATCACAAGTAAATACGCTAATTAAAAATTAGGCAAGCACTTCTCTCTGTGCTATTATTTCCATTATTTAATCATAGCTTCGCTATATACTCGCAAAACGATAAAAAATTCCTAGAGGCAATTTACGTCCAAAGTGATCAGGCAAGTATAGTTCTCCCATTTCGGCATTTGGTATTTTTCCAAATCGGTCTAAAACCAGATTTTCGGCCATTAAGGCTGAAAATCCCAGGGAGTAAAGATTCAAAATAAACACAAAATTCTGTTTATCAAGCAATTCGGCACAAGACTTAAGCAATTCATTGAGCTGTTCTTCAAGTACCCACTTCTCCCCAGCCGGGCCACGTCCATAGGCCGGCGGATCAAGGATGATACAATGATAGGTTTTTCCACGCCTTACTTCGCGTTGTACAAATTTAAAGGCATCTTCGACCATCCAGCGGATATTGTCGGCCCCGCTTGCTTCCATATTTTCGCGAGCCCACGTGACCACAGGCTTTACAGAATCTACGTGCGTCACGTCTGCACCTGCTTGTCGTGCCGCCACTGAAGCAGCACCCGTATAAGCAAAGAGATTCAAAACAGTAGGACGCTCAACGGACAAGCTACTCAGTTTTTGGGCTAAATAATCCCAGTTGGCGGCTTGTTCGGGAAAAATACCCACGTGCTTGAAAGCAGTCAGCGAGCATTTCAGTTTCAAATCTAGTTGCTGATGACGATAGCTTGTCCACCATTTTTCGGGCATTCCAGGAGTGAGTTGCCACTCTCCACGCTCGGGAGAGTTTTTTTCTCTTACAAAAGTTGCTTGCGCTCTTTTTTTCCATTCTTGCTCCGACAAAGACTTATCCCAAATCGCCTGAGGTTCCGGTCGGGCAAGTACATAAGCCCCAAATCTTTCTAATTTCTCAAAATTACCGCTGTCTATCAGTTCGTATTCTTTCCAGTGGAGAGGAGTGAGTAATTGCATATGTATAAATAAAAGTCCCTATTTTGTAGCAAACTTAAACTACAAAATAGGGACTTCGCAATAGAATCAGAAATTAAAAAGAAATTTTGTTCATATAAAATACATTCCGACGCCCATCGTCTCCAGTGATGCGTTGATAGCCAAAGGCCAAGTAGTAATTATCGTACCAATACAACACCTCATCGGTGGTAGTCTGACGCACACGGTCTCCCATATCGGCAGTCAAGATAGGAATAGGCTGACGGTCGGCTAATACTTTATTTCCTTCAAACACTTTGGCTTTGATAGCACCTTTGTTACTATAAAGCATTTCTATGGTTTGATCAGGATTAGGCTTCACCCGGATTTTTTCTTTTAGTTCCATACTACGCACGTTATCAAACGGCAAAGAATTATCCCAAAGCAGCTCTCCTTTGGGGTTGAAACCTGCCACGATTGCATGGGTATAAACAAACCCATTAAATACTTGACCGTTGTTCATACGACGGGAGCCAAACCAAGGATCCCAATAGTAAGGATTCCATAAGCCATAAGACGGAAACATACCAAACCCGCCCCATCCCAAAGGCGACATCATGGGTGAGCCCCACCACGAACTCATCCCATAAGGCCCGTTCATGTTGTTGCGATATTCGGGATAAAACACTTCGCCAGAGATAAGATAATTGCCGTTTTGCTCAATGATATCATGTACTAACAAGCGATAGTTTAGTTTTACGTCTGTTCCACTTTCTTTTTTGCGTTCGATTTTGCGCTGCATTCTTTCTTGCTCGCGCTCACTCATAAAATTGAAAAAGTTTTTGAAATCCGTAAAACTATGGTATTGTGTAAAATCGACCTCATCATACACAATTTTACTCAAAAACAACCCCTGCGATGCGCTGTTGTTGTTGCCTTGCATATTGCGGAAGCCATAAGTACCAATCATCAATTTGGTCGAGTCGTTGAGCATAAAAAGGCGCCCATTGAGCAAAGAATAATCGGGGTCAGGATTCAATACAATTTGACCCACCGACTGACCATATTCATCAAAAGTGCGAGAAATAAGTTTGATTTCACGGCCTTTGCGAGCGGCATAGCAAACATTGACAAGGTGATGAGTAGTATCTACATCTACCGACTGAATCACCGTATTGGCTTGGGTGACTCCGGGCAAAACCTTACTCTGCTTAGAGGCCAAGTTGGTATAAAGTAACATAGGCTCGTCGCGTACCGTGCCTGCCATAAAAACAGAATAGCCCAGGGTTTGAAAATCGGTAATTTGAAACCGATCAACCGAGGTCAAGAAGAAAGTCTCCATAAACCCCGCCAAGCCTACTTTTACGACTTGGTAAAAGTCTGTACGATTGCGCGTAAACAATAAATAGACCGACTGACCGTCATAAGATGATTTGACGAAGTCGAGATTATCTTCAATAGTACCATTCAATGACCAATCTCTTTCAAGGTCAGGGTTGTATTTTTGAATATTAAAAGCGTTTTTGGCGATTTGCGACACCAAAACAACACCTTTATTGCCAAGCGAAATTGTGTGAAAAGCGGCATTGGTACCTTGAGTAGGAATCTCGGTCCTCTTGATAGTTTGGGCATTGGCAAAAAAACTTCCCAATAAAATTACCAACGTGCTCATAGCATGCCATAAGTAGGAGCTAAATAAAGGCATTAACCCTTGCCCTACTCCTGATTTTCGAACATTATTCATCTGTGTTTTCATCGTTGCTAAGACTTAAGATTAGGTCAAACTCTTCCGCTTGAATCGGCATGACCGACAAGCGAGATTGCCTAATTAACGCTATTTGTTGTAATCTATTATCTGCTTTTATTTGTTGCAAAGTCACTGGCTTCTTCAAAGGCTGCACTGGCACTAGCTCTACCACTACCCAGCGTGGGTCATCGATAGTAGGGTCAGGATAAGCTTCTATGGCTACCTCTGCAATACCCACTACGGCAAGCCCCTCATTGCTATGATAAAACAACACCCAATCGCCTTTTTTCATGGCTTTGAGGTTATTGCGTGCTTGATAATTTCTTACTCCATCCCATACACTTCTACCTGCTTTCACAAAATCGTCCCAACTATATACAAAAGGTTCTGACTTAACTAACCAATGATTCATTATTATGAATTTATACCTTATTGGGGTTTTTAGTGAGCTAAAAACCCCAATGTTAAATTTCCTTAAAATACTTTTTACAAAACTATTTGACCAACATTGCCGCCCCAAACACGCCTGCGCTATCTCCCAATTTAGGTCGTAGGATTTTAGTCTGCACACGACCACTGTTGAAAATATATTTTTTGGCTCTTTCTACACCTTCGGTATAAAGCAAATCAATATTGCCCACTCCTCCACCCAGCACAATGGCATCGGGGTCGAGAATATTCATCAGTACCGAAACTGCCTTGCCAAAATACTCTAGCATCCTGTCGATAGTCTGCGTAGCAAAAGGGTCTGTACCATCATAATATCTCTCCACTATTTGCTTCATTTTCAGCTCTTTTCCACTTATTTGTGTATAGTACCTTTGCAAAGCTGGCCCCGACAATACTTGCTCAGTACACCCCTTTTTACCACAATAACAATCATAACCGTTGGGTTCGAGTTCATTATGTCCCCATTCTCCTCCAATACCTTGGGTTCCGTTCAAGACAAATGATTGACCATCGTTTCCTTTAATAACAACCCCACCCCCTACGCCTGTTCCCATAATGACGCCAAAAACACACTGATAGTTGGGAACCACCTCTGGCACCACTCCCATTGTAGCTTCGGCAAGGGCAAAACAATTGGCATCATTGGCGATTTCAACCGGAATGCCCAAAATTCCCATTAAGTCTTTTTTGAGGGGCATGTCATTGAGACAGGTAGTATTACAGTTTTTCATCAAGCCCGTAGAAGGTTCCACCGTACCTGGGGTACCAATCCCTACTTTTTCGGCTTTATGACCAGTCTCGGCTTCAAGCTCACGTATCAGTCTCACGATTTGATTGACAATATGCTGATACCCTTTATATGATTCAGTATCAATCCTTTTACGTATAATGACGGCATCAGGTGACGGGGATGCCAATATTACTCCCTCTATTTTGGTGCCTCCGAGGTCGATTCCCCAAATAGTCTGCATAATGATTTGAACGGATGTATGATTGTTAAACGAAATAATTAGCTTATTCCTGATAAAGAATACCTAGCTTCAAAACTCCTCTCTCTGGTTAATTTTTGGCATAATTACGAACATTTGCTGACTTATCAAGTTTTCAAGATGTATTTCTATTTTTGCAAAATAAAACCGAAAAATCTAACAATATGGCACTCCAAAAAGGCGATAAGGCTCCCTCATTTAAGCTTTATAATACCAATAAACAAGAAGTTTCTTTAGAAGACTTTGAAGGCAAAAACCTTATTATTCATTTTTTCCCAGCTGCATTTACGGGCGTATGTACCGCTCAGCTCTGCACCATGCGCGACAATATCGAGTACTATACTCGCCTCAATGCTGATGTAGTGGGTATATCAGTAGATATGCTTTTTTCGTTGGGAAAATTTAAGGATGAGCAAAACTATACTTTTGACCTCCTCTCTGATTTCAACAAGCAAACTATCCGAGATTATGGAGTCTATTTTGAAAACTTCGCTTTTGGCATGAAGGGTGTGGCAAGTCGTGCGGCTTTTGTGATTGATAAAGATGGAGTGATTCAATACGCAGAGGTACTAGACAGTCCCGCCAACTTACCAGACTTTCAGGCTATCAAGAGTACATTAGAAAGTCTTTAGAATATTGCTCTTACAACTTTCCCCCAAAAGCCCCTACCTAGGTAAACCTTGAGGGGCTTTTTTTAGTAAAATTTGGTTATTTGTAGCTTTTAATTTATGTTGTAAATAATTTTACATTGTTAAGTTACTTCTAATCCATAAAAATACATGGGAATCGTTGAACGTCGGGAACGCTTACGTAAGCAAGTTCGTACCGACATCCTCAAAACTGCCCGCGATATCGCCCGCGAAGAAGGTTGGCAAGCAGTATCTATTCGAAAAATAGCCGAAGTAATCGAATATAGTCCTCCTATCCTTTACGAATATTTTGACAATAAAGACAAGCTCTTAGAAACCATTCGTAATGAAGGTTTCAGTCATTTGCACAATGAGCTCACTCGCCTCAAAACCTTGTATCGTAGTCCTGAGAAGCTTCTAATCGAATTTGCACAAGTGCAGTGGAAATTTGCGATTGAGCAGCCCGAAGTATTTCAAGTAATGTTTAATATAGAAGGAGCCATGTGCCAGTCTAGACAAGCATTTCAGGTGGAGTTTGCTATGCTCAACAACCACCCTATCTGGGATGCTTTGGCGCACATTCGTCCTCGGTCGGCCGATGCCATCTCCAAAACCTTCTACGAATGGTGGTGTTTGACTTACGGTTTTTTGATGGTATCTCTCATCACTCAACCCAAAGCCAGCTTAGCTACTTTTGAACCTATTTTTATGGAGTCAGTAAGGCGTTTTGTGAGGGGGCTTGTATGACCAAACATTTACATCAATAGACTTTGATAGAAGTATGCCTCTAGGCAACGTTTTTGAACGTTGCCTAGGCTTTTATGACTCTTTGGTATTCAAACGCTTCATCAAATCTTCTAAGTAATCAATCTGAACTTCCTGTATTTCAAGCAATTTTCGATTTTGGTGTACCAGTAAGTGGTCCATTTTCTCACTCAGCAATTTGATTTCGAGCTCGGCTTTTAGATTGATTTTATAATCATGCTCAGCACGTTGTCGGTCTTTTTGCTCTTGTCGATTTTGACTCATCATAATGATTGGTGCTTGTATCGCTGCCAAACACGATAAAATCAAATTCAGCAGGATAAAGGGATAAGGATCGAAAGGCTTGGCCGCCAACACCCAAACGTTGATCAACATCCACAGCATGAGAAAAGAGAAGAAAGTGATAATAAACGTCCAACTTCCTCCAAATGTCGCAATCTTGTCCGCTAACCTCTGCCCGATAGTAAGTTGGGTGTCTATTTCATCTTGGATGTTTTCCGACAAAATGGCGTTTTCATTAATAGCCCTCATTACATCCAAATCTAGCACTGCCAACTCACCCCGTTCTTGTTCTACCAACTTCGTAAGGTAAGTACGTCGATAGTAATTCAGCTCGTCAATCGAAATATAGCTTTCGGGACTAAAGGCAGGATAGTCTTGCTGAATGTACTTAAATATACTATCTCGGATATCGCACCCTTTGACGGCCTCTGCCGCATCAATCGAGACATTGGAAATAACACTGATTGGCATATACTGCTTCTGTAATTTTCTGCGAAGGTATTACTTTTATTGCTCAATCAACTAATCCTGAGGAGAGTACTTTACGATATCTATTCCGATGCCATTGGGATCTTCGATAGCAAAATGCCGATCTCCCCAAGGTTCATCCCGAATATCAATTTTGATTTCTATCCCGTTATTTTTTAATTGATTATAAATTTTGTCAACATCCTCTACTTCAATGGTAAGATACATACCTTTTCCCATAAATGGTGCTTGAAACAAAGGTTGCTGAGTGGGATGATTTGGCAGCAAAAAGCTGATTTCGGCTTCTTTAGAGGGTGTATGAAGTAAGAGGTAAAATTCGTTTTCAAAACTTACTCCAAACCCTAATACTTGCGTATAAAAGACCTTGCTTTCTGCGAGTTTGTGCGTAACAATACCGGCGTTTAGTTTCATTTTGTTAGAGATGTTAGAAGTTCCGTTTTTTTGCGAATAAGCAATGTTTGATAGACAAACAAGTAAACAAATAGCCATTAAGTATCTCATCGTCAATAGGATTTTGATGACACAAAAGTCCCAAAATCCCTTGCTTTATCATTGTAAAAATCGGACAACTTACCTACCAAATGCTTTGCTCGGCGTCACTCCATAAAAATTTTTAAATTCCTTTATGAAATGAGCTTGGTCATAATAGCCTACGTCAAAAAAAAGCTTGTTTTGTCTCAAACTCTGAGAGGAAGGTTTGGCGCGTAAAATATGCTGAAACCGCACCACTTTACTAAACGTTTTGGGTGTATCACCAATATAAAACTCAAAAAGGCGCCGAAGCTGACGTGAACTTATCCCGGTATCTAAATCTGTCTCCACATCTAGTATCCCCTGCTTATCAAGAATAATCTGTATCGCATTGTAAAATCTAGTATCATGGTTAACACTGGCCTTTGAGACGATTTCAATAAAATACGCATCCAGTAAGTTTACGATTTGGGTGGGACTTTGTTCGGCATTCAAATGATTTTTAATGAAGTCTGAAACATCAGGAAGTACATGGTCTAATGACTCAAATTTATTGCTAAGTTCTTTGGCGTTTATTTTGAATAATTGCGGAAACATACTGGGCAAAAACCGAACCCCCACATAATTGAAAGAATGAGGAAGTGCAAACTCCGTAAACTGTTTGCAAAAACCCATCACAAAACTTTCGTGCGATTGATGTGCCTCAAAGAATATATCAATACACCCATCCGAAACCACTCGGTAATTGAACTGCTCCGATAGTGGATGAGCGGTTTGGAGCTGCCAATAGCAATAAATATAGGGTCGTAGCTCAGGTGCTGGCAAAAACTCACGATAAATAACATTTTCGGCCGATTGCCTGACCGTCGGCTGAATAGGCGTGTACAAATCTCTTATGCTGATTGATTTACCCAAAATATACTTCGTTTTGCATCGCCAAAGATAAACATAAACACGAGTCATCCGAAGGAGGTTGTATGGCAATACCTATCATGACAATCATAAAAATACCTTCTGATTAGGTTTGAGAATCTGCAAACACTCAAATACAAATCAGAAGGTATTATTGATGAATCACCTAACTTCGAGAAGATTCATGTTTCTGGTTCACAACCATCTATTTCTACACTATGGTTTCCTTGTGGGTGGTAGTGTGTTTGATTTTGCTATTTTGTGGCAAATGATTCAAATGGGGCATTTTACCCTGGCGATATTCCTGATAAAGTCTTCTGATATCGTCTTGAGAATCACCAATAAACGGTCCATGACTTACTACCGCAGCCCGCTGCGGTTCACCCGCATATACTATAAATCGTGCCCCTTCATCACCTGCTTTGAAGCTTACTTGGGTCTCCTCAGATGGTACTGAAGGTAGTTCTAGCCAAGCCGATTGACCTTGCACGATTTTTTTATCTCCTATCCATACAGCGCCTTCCACCACATAAATAAAGCCGTTGTAAGAAGCAGGAAGCCCCTGAATAGCCTCACTTTGAACACCTAATTTAAAATCCACCAATGTAAAAGGGGTATAATTTTTTAAAGGTGAAGTAAGGCCATTGCTTGTGCCGCTATAAACCCTAATTTCATCATTACCATTGTTGAAAGTAGGTACATCTTCCACCAAAATTTGTTGCCAACGAGGCTCGGCCCAACGCTTATCTGGCGGTAGCACCAGCCACAATTGCAAGATGTGCATTTTGGTTTTGGCCGTGATTTCTTCCGTATGAATGATACCTTTACCCGCAGTCATTAATTCCAAACTCCCTGTTTTCCATTCCCTTCCGTCACCTTGCAATACCAAAGTTACCGTTTCAAAGCCTGCGTGAGGATGGGCACCACCCACTGGTGCGCCACCTGGCAAATCAAGGCGATCGTCCATGAGGAGAATAAAGGGATCGGTTTGGGCAAATTGAGTGCCATCAATAACCGCCGCTGCAGTATGGCCTATTCCCAGAAATCCTTGATGTAAAGGACTGCTGACAATTTTAGTTATTTTACGCTGTTTCATGTCTGAATTGATTTTAAATTGAATTTTTATGCTTCTGTGGTTTTAAACAACCGCTGTTTTAACTCTGGAAAACGTAACACAATCGTAATCCAGACCAACACCTGTATCACCACTGCCATCATAATAGACTGCTGATGCTGAAGGTGGGTGGCTATTGCTCCTCCCATATACGCAATCAACAGCAAAGAACCTAATACTCCTGTACGAGGAATAACAAAAAGTGTGAGCGAAATAATCTCGACAATCCCAATGATTCGATAAGTACTTGCATCTATTCCCGTAGATGCTGCTTGCGCCAATGCAGCTTCATTTTGTGTGAGTTTTAAGTAAGCACTAAACGTAAAAAGTAATGCTAAACCTAGGGTCAAAACCCAACCTATTGTTTTGGTGATTTTCTGTGACATCTTCAATTATTTTTTTGATTACGTTGCAAAATTACATCCACATGTTATACTTTTGTAATCTGTTACAAAAAGGATACCGATTACAAAAAGAATACCACTATGGAGATTAAAGAAGAATATATCACAGAAAATAAAACCGAATGCAAAAGAGCTATTTTGGCAGTAAGAGATACGCTAGATGTAGTAGGAGGAAAATGGAAGCTAGTACTATTGACAATCTTAATGAGAGGTAAAAGGAGGTTTAGAGAGCTTTCTAGAGAAGCCGGCATCTCTCCACGGATTTTGTCGAAGGAATTGCAAGAGTTAGAAATGAATGGGCTGATAAGCCGAACCGTATGTGACACTAAGCCTATTACGGTAGAGTACGACGTCACGCCTTATAGCGAGACGTTACATGAAGTGCTTGACGCCCTCAATCGCTGGGGAGTGCAGCATCGTCATAAAATCATTAATACACCCTAAACCCTAGCTGCCAAGCAATCCCCGCTCATACACTTCTTCCACTTTTTCTTTTAAAAGTGTGATGAGCTCAGGCTCCATAAAATCGTACTCATCAGGAATGTACAAACACACAATTTTCTTATTTTGATAAATCTCTGGGAATCGCTGCCGTATGTAGTTTCTATGGTGTCTTTCCATTACTATAATGCTATCTGCCCAACTCAGTATATCCCTAGAAATCACTGTTTTGGCTGTTTTGTCAGTTCCTGCTGATTTCACTTCAAAACGCAAATCATTTTCATAGATTTTATGGGCAGTAGCACTCCTCATTTTGTTGATTGTACAAACAAAAAGCAGATTCAGCTTTTTGCTTGGTTGTAGCATGGTAGACATACATTTGAATGGTTATTTCGACTTTTCGTTGAAATAATCCCAAGCAGCTTTTGCGATATCGGCCACAATCTTCTCATTGGTTTCTGCATTTTCTTTAGAGTCAGTCACAAAAACACTAATGAAAAAGTGGCGCCCATTGGGTAAAAATACAATCCCTATATCGTTTACAGCCGCCGTAATTCCTTTGTTAGTACCTGACGAACCTGTTTTGTGAGCCACTACCGTATTGGGCGGCAACGCTCCTTTTAGTCTTTTAGCGCCAGTAGTGGTTTCTCGCATTACTCGCCAGATAAAATCATGGCTTTTGGCCGAAAGAAACTTTTTCTTATTGTAGTAAAAAGCCGAAAGTACTTCATTGGCAGCTTTGGGCGTTGTCCAGTTTTGGAACTGTAGCTCCCAATTGCCTTGCTGTTGTTCTTCGTTAAATTTAATGGAAATATCTTTAAAGTTGTGTTGAATAAAATACTCCTCCACGACCTTGGGTCCACCCAAAAGTCGAAGCAAAACCTCACAGCCCACATTGTCGCTTGAAGCGACGGTCGATTCTAAAATTTCGGCAATCGACAAAGTAGCTCCGTTGGGGTATTTATCTCGTATAGGACTGTAAAGATCTGGCAACAAATCTTTTTTCTGAATTTCGATTTTTTGATCGAGCGAAAGTTTCCCTTTATCTACCTGCGACAATACCACCAAACCAATGTGTAACTTAAAAACACTTTGTAAAGGATAATGCCGATGAGCATTGATAGAGAGCGTATCTTTGCCATTGTTTCCACTGATCGCCACTCCTACCACGGCATTTTTGGTCGCTATTATTTTATTAATTTTCTGATGCAAATCGTTGGTTGTCTGCCCGATAACTTGGCCAATCATTACGAAAAACAGAAGAATAGACAGACTGATTAGTTTGTTCATTTTTTTAGATTGTCTTTGAAGAAAACACATAATACCCTGTTTGGAAGTGTGGGGTGGCAAATTATTGAAGAAATCTTGAACCACAAGCAAAAAACCGAACATAATTTACCATTTTGCTAAGTAGTCAAAAATACCGTTTTTAAGCACTCATTTACAAAATGGAAAATCCACTAAAAGAAATCATCTGGAATCAATTTGGTGCAAGCATCGAAATGCTCGAAAACGCTATCCTTCTGTGTCCAGAAGAAGAATGGAACACCGATAAACTCTTTTGGTATCAGGCTTTTCATTGTTTATTTTTCTTGGATTATTATCTCACTCTTGAGCCTTCTTCCTTTATACCTCCCACCCCGTTTACTTTGTCCGAGTTTGAAGATACGCTTCCTGAAAGAGTATATACGAAGGAAGAACTGATAACTTATTTAGAGTTTTGTAAAACCAAATGCCGCGACCTAATCACCAGTATGACTGACCAAATCGCCCATAGTCATTGGACAAATCAATCCAAAACGATGAGCTATCCTGTGGTTGAGATTTTGCTTTATAATATGCGTCATGTACAACACCACGCTGCTCAACTCAACTTACTATTGCGACAAACAATTAATAACGCTCCCGATTGGGTTTTTCGAGCCAGCAGCTCTTTAGTGAAGAGTTAGTGTTTCACAATTCAGTCCATTGTATCTTTTGTGGTTTATGATTACTTTCATCAAACATTTTTAAAAATGTAGTAGCCTTATGAATTTTACCCTAAATATTGAGCCAACTGAGGTGAATGTGAGACAAGAAGTGCTTCGTTTTGTCTCACAATTTGACAGCTTAACACCTGAGGAAGCAGAAGATATTGCGGCGCATCTGAAAGCAAAAGCCTTCAAAAAAGGACAAATACTGGTAAAAGAAGGAGATATTACTCGCGAATGTTACTTCGTCCTAAGGGGGTGCTTGAGGCAATATGTGATTGTAGATGGAGATGAAAAAACCACCGAATTTTATACCGAAAATCAAGCGGCGGTACTTTTTAGCAGCTATACATCTCAAAGTAAATCAACAAGTTATCTAACGTCCATTGAAAATTCGATTGTGATTGTAGGCACTCCAAGCGAAGAAGATAATATGTATCAAAAATTTCCAAAACTTGCCAACATCACTCGCATGATGTTGGAACAAGACTTTGGGCAAATCCAAAACAAGCTTACGCATTTTATCATAAGCTCTCCCGAAGAACGTTACCAGCACTTACTAAGCCACCGCCCCGATTTACTTCAACGAGTTCCGCAGCACCAGTTAGCTAGTTATTTAGGAATCACGCCCGAATCGCTCAGCCGTATCAGAAAAAGGATTCTAAAATCAAGCTAACGAAATGTTTTGCCTTCCTTTCCACAAAAACCAAGCCGCAAGACCCAACTCTCCTGCTGCCATCGGCAGGCTCAAAATAGCCTCTACCGTACTTCTGATACTCTGATAATCTTCCAAAAGCAAGTTGGCGGTATTGCTAGCTAAATAACATCCACCCGCCACTAACGCCAAAATCCCCAGCGTTTTGGGAAGTGCTTTGGTCTTCAAGGCTAAATACCCCAAAAGACAAAGATGCACCCCAAAAACAATCAGCGACAAAGACCACATTTCCAGAAATCCATTCAAGGCGCTATCGATAAGCATTTCATTTTGAGGATTATACTTCTGAAATTGTAGTACCATCACTGGGTTTTGGAGCGAAACCCCAAGCAACGCCGCATAGATGAGTCGCATCCAAGCCGTCAGTAAACACAAAGATTCGTCAATATCTTTGAAAAAAATATAGATTGACCATGCTACAATAACATCCAAAATCAAAATCACCACAAACAAAAAAATGAACAATCGAAAGAGCGGTTGGGAGTGATTGAGATTGACAAGCGTGGCCGAGCTATTGTTGGCTACATAGATATTTTGAAAGGCATATCCATAGGCAGTTCCCGCAAAAATTGCCATTGTTAGGAGAGATACGCCCATGACAAAAGCCATTTTTCGATGCAGTGGAGAGGTTAGTGTTTTCATGAGTTGTTTGTTAAATTTGAACGCACAAAACTACTTCACTCTCCATGCTTAAATCGTTGACTTAAGATAAGAAATATCACTATCCAAAAATTATCATGCAGCAAAAACTTATTACTTATTTTTCAGAAATCATGCCCCTCACTGCCGACGAAATCGAAGCTATAGTGGAGAGCATGACGATTAGAAGCTATCAGAAAGGCGACATTCTACTTGCAGAGGGACAAGTGTCTATGGAATGTTATTTTATATTGGAAGGTTGTGTCAGGCAGTATTATCTTATTGATGGAGAAGAAAAAACTACTCAATTTTTCACCGAAAACGATTGGGTAGTTTCCTTCAATAGTTTCACCCAGAAGATTCCTTCAAATCATTATCTTGTTTGCAACGAAGATACCACTCTTGTAGTAGGCAATGAAGATAAAGAGAACGCACTCTATCAACGTTTTCCAAAATTTGAATCCATTTCTCGCAACATTATGGGAAATGTGTACGGTCAGCAGCAAGAACTCACAGCCTCGTACGTAACCGATACACCAGAACAACGTTACCTCAAATTGCTAGAGTTACGTCCCAACTTACTACAACGAATCCCCCAATACCAGTTGGCTAGTTATATTGGCGTAAAGCCAGAATCACTCAGCAGAATTAGACGGCGAATCATGCAAAGGCATTGATTTTGTCAAAAGATAAACCTTTTAGGCAGAGCCATATACCAAAAGCAACTTCAAACAAGCCTCCAGGTAACGACATAATAAGCCCAATTGGATACCCAAACAATTCGAAAATAGCCCCTAAAGCTAGCCCCAAATACCCTACAAGTCCCCAAATTGCGAGAAAGGTAGGCACCCATTTGAGCTTCCAAAGCGTATAGCAAAACCCTATACTGCCTACCCCTAAGGTCAGCATGGCAAGTTGATAAGCCCAAAAATTTGATTTCTGTGCTACCATTACTATCAGCTGCGCCGCATCTACCTTAGGATGAGATTGTTCCAATCCCGCTACGCTCAATAGGCTTATCATTCCTACTGCTAGCATGAGCGCTTCAAACAAACGGGCACACAAATATCCCAGAGCAATTCGCTTATTGTAGATTTCTAAGTACGGATAAATCACAACTGCCAGCACCACTACTGCCATTGAATTTCCAAATGAGAGTAATATACCTAAGCCTAGGTTAAGTCTATCCAAAGCCGTGGAAGAACTATCTAATGTCGACGAAATGAGGGTATTCCCTACGCCATACAAAACCATAGCTGCTAAAAACAAGCCTCCTATCCAACGTACATTTTTTTGGTTTACTTCCATTACAAGTTGTATTTTTGATAACATCAGTCAAAAGTATCCCTACGTTTTCCCAATTTCATTGACAATTGTTAAGAAAGCATCGAACGAGTTTTATTAGATTATGAAAATCTGCGTAGCCCAAATTCGTCCTCAAAAAGGGGCGATTGAAACCAACCTCCAACGGCATATCGAACTCATTAGGGTAGCGATAAGCCATGAGGTGGATCTAATTATTTTCCCCGAACTTTCTCTATCAGGTTATGAACCTACGCTTGCCCAAGATTTGGCGAAAGAAGCCAATGATGTACAGCTTGATACTCTCCAAAATTTAAGCGATACTCATCAGATTACTATTGGGATAGGCATGCCTACCTATACCCAAAATGGGATTTGTATCAGCATGATTATTTTTCATCCCTATCAGGCACGCCAAGTATATTCAAAAAAATACCTGCATGAAGATGAACTTCCTTTTTTTGTAAATGGACAAAATGATAGCGTTGTCATAAAAGCCTTTCCACACATTGCACTAGCGATTTGCTATGAGTTGTCCATTCCTGAACATGCCCAAAACGCTCATAGTCATCATGCCCAAGTTTATATAGCTAGTGTAGCCAAAACCGCTGAAGGAGTTGAAAAGGCCTCCAAACAACTATCGCACATCGCATCCCAATACAACATGACTGTGCTGATGTCAAACTGCGTAGGTTACTGTGACAATTTTGAAAGTGCTGGTCAGAGTGGGGTTTGGAATCAAGAAGGGCACCTGCTAGGACAATTAGACGCTGTCTCTGAAGGAATATTGGTGATAGATACTGATACCCAATCAATATTATCTTCTATTTTAGTTTAGTGTCATTTTATGAAACAGCTACTTACTATCATCCCTGTAATACCTTCGGCCAATATCGCCAGAGATATAGTTTGGTATCATGCTCATACCGGTTTTGAATGTATTTTTCATGACAGTATGTATGCCGTACTGCATAGAGAAAATTTATCTATCCATTTGCAATGGCACGCCGATAGCCCCGACGACCCATTACTAGGAGGGTCTGTGATTAGGATACAAGTTAAGGATATAAAAAAGATTTTTGAAGAATTTGTACAACGTGGCACCGTAGAGTTGCACCAATTCAGAGAAAACACACCTTGGAGAACGCATGAATTTGGTTTTTTTGACCTCAATCAAAATGCAGTTTTTATCATGGAAGCTATCTAACAACAAAAGCCCCAATGACTTGGGGCTTCGTTAATAGAAAATGTCTTTTTGCCTATTTTTGCGCAGGTGCAGGTTGCTGCTGAGCTGGCGCAGGCGTTGTAGAAGGGGCTGGTGTCGTAGGAGCAGCCGGCAATGAGCGCTGATTTGCTTTTTCTACGTTAACACTGTTGATGCCTGAATCAGTTTGAGGAGAACCAATAAACAGGTTTGAAACCAAAGCCAAAATAGCCATTGCTCCAGCCAAACCCCAAGTAATTTGCTCCAACAAGTCAGTTGTGCGTTTTACGCCAAACATTTGAGTGGCACCTGTTCCACCAAATTCCCCTGCCAAACCACCGCCTTTTGAGTTTTGTACCAATACTATAAGTACTAGCAATACGGAGATAATGGCAATCAATACAATAAATACGGTGAACATAATCTTTTAATTTTTAGAAGTTTAACCTTAAACGTCAGATATGATGGCTATCAAACGTACAATGTATTACTTCATTCAGTGGTTAAATCCTTAATTTTTTCAGCAAAGTACGCTTTTTTTTCTGGTTTTTTCAACATCAGCTGTTCGTATATTTCTATAGCTCGCTCAATTTTACCCTGTCTGACCATGATTTTGGCCATTCCTTCGCTCACTACGCCTTCCGAGAAGGTCATATTTCGTTTTTTAGCGAGGTCTTCTGGTTCGGTATTGACCACTTCATGTGGATTGGCTCTAATGGGTCCCATTTTGGCTTCATTCTCAATAAAACTATCAATAATTTCAATCTGTTTCAAACGTTCAAGTTCACGATGATCGAGTTGGTTATCTTCCACTACTGAGCTTTCTATCTGTTCCAATTCGGTTTGTAAGGCGTTTTCTCTTAAAGCACTGTCATCGATAGGAGGTCTTTCGGGCAGCTTGCTTTTGGCGGAGGTAGATTCTGTTAAAATTTGTAAATTGTCTTCTTCCAACGAAATAGTTGGTAACTCTGGAAGCTTCCAAGGCGCTTGATAATTGGAGGCAGGTGTTTTCTGATAATCTTTTGGCCACAATATCACGTTTTCAAATTGGCTACTCCGCAAAGCAGGCGACCATTCAAATTCGTTTTGTATCAATTTGCGCAGTGTATTGCGGCTCAATGAATAAGCCGCGGCTTTTTGGACACTCGTCTCTGAGCGGTCAGGGAAATACTTCATGCACGACTTGGCAATCAACACATGTAATGCCTGACAATAAGGATACTCTTGAGCGGCTTCTTCCAAATGGACGACATCCGCCTCCGCCGTATCTTCTGGATGCGTAGTCCAGTAAGAAAATGATTCTTTAACGTAACGATTACTCATATATGGGGTCAATAAAAAATGCACAAAAACAGCCGACAGTCACTGATAAAAAATTACCAGTCTCCTGCCGATTTATTGAAAATGTCCTGCACGATTTGGTCTAAAATCTGCGGAATCAATCGACTTTCTACCTGACTCAGTGTTTGATTTTGGGGAAAATCTTTAAAAAAGGAGAAAGATTGATCAAAGTTTTTTTCTTCATCCTTGTTATTAGTAAACTTCACTTGAATACTGATAGTGAGTCGGTTTAGAGCGGCTTGGTCATTGGAAGTAGGTGCTGCAGGAGTGACTTCATAGCCTACAATGCTTCCCTCAAGCTGAAGATCTCCATTGTTGGGCAACAACGCCAAATTGGTGTTTCGCTGGTAATATTCCTTCATTTTTTCGTTGAACTGCAAAGCTAAGTTTGCGGGTCCTCCAGCCGTTGCCATCGAAAAATTGTTGATCGTAACACTCTTAATATCGGACGCTAAGGTGGTTCCCCTAAAAGAATAAATTCCACAAGAGCTACAAACCCATGCCTGAAACAAACAAAGAACAACAACCCATCCTCGATACCTCAACATGTTATTCTTCTTCAATATCATATTGTTTGATTTTTCTGTATAAAGTTCGCTCCGAAATTCCCAACGCTTGTGCCGCATATTTACGTTTACCATTACTCCGCTGTAATGCTTTCACAATCATCTCTTTCTCTTTTTGTTCGAGCGAGAGTGATTCATCTTCGGCGGCTTCATGTGCGATGTCTTCTACATCATCGTAGGGTGAAATCTGAATAATGTTGGACGACGGATTGGTGATGGTAGATCCGCTACTGATAGTAGGTTGACTTGGCAGAAGTTTGGTTTCAGAGAGAGCTTTTCCAAAATTGCCATCCGCTTCTATGCCACTAAACAGCCCGTCGTGCTCCCGCAAAATATCACTACCATAGGCTTCATTGTTCAATACTTTTAGCACCAATTTTTTGAGATCATTGACATCTCGACGCATATCAAACAAGATTTTGTACAACAACTCCCGCTCATTGAATGATTCGGGATTGGCACTACCATTGTTCAAAGCACCGTGTAGGGTCACTGAGCGTGTAGAACTAGCATAATTAGGCAAATATTTGACCAAAGTCTGGGGCGTAATCGGGACTTTATTGTCGGCTTCCAGTATTTGTATTTGCTCGGCAATATTTTTGAGCTGACGAATATTCCCCGGAAAATTGTAGCTAATGAGCATTTCACGAGCTTCGGCTGTAAGGACAACAGGCGTGATACGATAGCGCTCGGCAAAGTCAGTAGTAAATTTCCGAAAAAGCATATCAATATCCGACCCTCGCTCACGAAGTGGAGGTACCGCAATAGGAACAGTATTGAGGCGATAGTACAAATCTTCGCGAAACTTACCCCGCTGAACTGCATCTATCAAATTGACGTTGGTAGCAGCCACTACTCTTACATCCGTTTTTTGAACCTTCGACGACCCTACTCGGATAAACTCTTTGTTTTCCAAAACCCGCAACAAACGTGCTTGTGTGCCGATGGGCATTTCGGCAATTTCGTCCAAAAAGATAGTACCGCCATTGGTGATTTCAAAATACCCCTTACGATCATCTATCGCCCCTGTAAAAGAACCTTTTACGTGTCCAAACAACTCTGAATCAATCGTTCCTTCGGGAATCGCTCCGCAGTTGATGGCGATAAAAGGCCCGTGTTTACGGGCACTTAAATTATGAATTATCTTTGAAAAAGATTCTTTACCACTTCCACTTTCTCCCGTAATGAGCACTGTCAAATCGGTGGCCGCCACCTGCATAGCTACGTTGAGAGCATAGTTGAGAGCAGGAGCATTTCCGATGATGCCAAAACGGTTTTTAATGGATTGTATTTCGGGATTTGAAAGCATTTAGCAAACCAAAAAATGACAAATAAATTTTAAGAAAGTCCACTAAGCAGGTACTTCTTCTACTACTTTTCCAATCAAAGTAGCCGACGAACACTCTGTCACTAATACATGAACGTAATCTCCCTTTTTGTAATGCTCTCTTGGAAACACCACCACTTTATTTTGGTCATTTCGACCACACAAATCTGCATCCGAACGTTTAGAAGGGCCTTCTACAAGTACTTTATGGACTTTACCTAGCGCCAATTGGTTACGCTCAGCTGAATGCTTAAGCTGCACCGCAATCACTTCTTGCAAGCGACGCTTTTTGATATCTTCCGGAATATCGTCTTTGTATTTTTTGGCAGCGGGTGTACCAGGTCTTTCGGAGTACGCAAACATATAAGCGTAGTCATATTTCACGTATTCCATCAGCGTGAGCGTGTCTTGATGCTCTTCTTCTGTTTCGGTACAGAAACCCGTAATCATATCGGTCGAAATACCGCACTCTTCGCCCAAAATCTCACGAATTCGGTCGATTTTCTGCACGTACCACTCGCGGTCATAGGTTCTGTTCATAAGCTTCAATACCCGACTATTACCACTTTGGGCTGGTAAGTGAATGTACTTGCAGATATTTTCGTACTTCTTCATGGTCCAAAGTACATCATCTGTAATGTCTTTGGGGTGAGAAGTGCTAAACCGAACTCTTAAGTCCGGACTGACCAAAGCCACCATTTCCAACAATTGGGCAAAATTGACCGTAGTCACATTTTCGTTCTCTACAATTTCGTCTTGTGGCTTTATTTTACCTTTTTCGCTCTTCCACTTATAGCTATCTACATTCTGCCCTAGCAGGGTCACTTCACGATAGCCTTCTGCAAAAAGCTGACGAGCTTCTTCTACGATGCTAAAAGGATCACGACTACGTTCACGCCCACGAGTATAAGGCACCACACAAAAACTACACATGTTGTCGCAACCACGCATGATGCTAATGTAGGCCGTAATACCGTTGGAATTCAGGCGGATGGGTGAAATATCGGCGTAGGTCTCCTCGCGGGATAAAAATACATTGACGGCTTTTTGTCCCGTTTCGGCCTCTTCTACCAGCCGTGGCAAATCACGATACGCATCAGGTCCAGCCACGATGTCTACCATTTTTTCTTCTTCCAAAAGTTTAGTTTTCAAGCGTTCGGCCATACATCCTAGCACGCCAATCACCAACCCCGGACGTTTTTTCTTGAGGTTGTTGAGCTGCTGAAGCCTATTCCTAACTTTTTGCTCGGCATTGTCGCGAATGGCACAAGTATTCAAAAAAATCACATCGGCACCATCTTCGCTAGAAGTAGTAGCAAAATCAGCATTGCGCATCACAGCCGCCACTATTTCGCTATCCGAAAAATTCATCTGACACCCATAGCTTTCGATAAAAAGCCTTTTTTTGTCAACTGTTAGCTCTTCTTCGCTTACTTTGACAATCTCACAGGCTTCTTTGTCTGTTTCCGAAAGTATTTTTAATGTTGAAGTAATCATTTTCTTAGTCAATGTCGTTAGTCCATGTAAGAGCTATTTATATAAAGGCTCTCCAAGAAGTGCCGCAAAGTTACGAAAGAATCACTGAAAAAACTGACAAAGTGTCAGGGTTTAACAAAATTTAGTAAAATGGGGCGTTTTTAATTCAACTGTTTCTGAAGATACCTCAAAGATACTCGTCTTGGAAAGCACGATAAGCCCGTTGAAGCTCTTGATAAGTTTTTGTATTTTGCTGATTCAATGCCAATTGCATCCCTTGGAGATACAATTTTTCGGCTTCTTCAAAAAACTCCATCTCAGCAAACAACGCCGCAGCATGGTAGTAAGTAGGCAAATAATCAGGATGTTTCTCCAAAAGCATCCGAAAATAAACCTCGGCTTGATGGGCATCGCTATTTTGATATTCCATCGCTAAGGCATACATATTGAAAGGATCGGAAGGATCTTCTTCAAAAAATTGTAGTAATAACGTGAGGCGATTGTTATTCATAAAAAATTATTATGCAAGCATACTATTTTTAAAAACCTTGTTTATATTCGCACCAACAAAATAAATCTTCTAAAAGTTATATTTCAAACCATCTGAATAAACCCATGAAAATTTTAGTTTGTATAACCAATGTCCCAGATACATCAGCCAAAATTAGTTTTACTGATAACAATACCAAACTCAACAAAGCAGGAGTTCAATATATGATAGGCCCCTATGATGATTATGCTTTGGCACGAGCAGTGGAGCTAAAAGAGAAATCTGGAGGCAGCATTACTGTTCTGAACGTAGGCGAAGCCGACAGTGACCCACAAATTCGGAAAGCACTGGCGATTGGTGCTGACGATGCTATCCGCGTCAACTGTGACCCTCAAGATTCTTATTTTACTGCGGCACAAATCGCAGCCGTGGCCAAAGACGGGAATTATGACCTGATACTTATGGGACGTGAATCTATCGATTTCAATAGTGGAGTCGTGCACGGATTGGTAGGAGAAATGCTCGGAATCCCGTCGTTTTCGCCCGTTATGAAACTTGATATAGAAGGAAATACCGCCAAATTTGCCCGCGAAATAGAAGGAGGTAAAGAATACCTCGAAGCGCCTCTGCCGTTGGTATTGGGCTGCCAAGAGCCTATCGCCGAGTGGAAAATCCCAAACATGCGTGGTATCATGACCGCTCGTACCAAACCCCTCAAAGTAGTAGAGCCTGTCGATGTAAACAATCTTGCTTCGCTTACGGCTTATAGTTTGCCCGCACCAAAAGGGGCGTGTAAAATGATACCTGCCGACCAAGCAGAAACGCTCATTACCCTTCTAAAAACAGAAGCAAAAGTATTGTAACTACAGTAACACCTGTCTATCAAACACTTACTTTATTAAATCTTTGATCTTTATGTCGGTCTTAATATTTGTAGAATTAGATAACGGAAGTATCAAAAAAACTTCTCTCGAAGCCGTAGCCTACGGAGCGGCGGTAGCCCAAACCCAAGGTACTAGTGCCACTGTTTTGGCCATTGGCAATGCCGATTCAAGTGAACTTGCCAAAGCGGGAGCGTATGGCGCTAACAAAGTCCTCCACGCCAACGACGCTGCACTTTCCAACGAAAACGCGATGGCTTATGCAAGCGTACTAGCAGCAGCAATTCAGCAAGAAGGCTCCAAAATCGTCATTTTGCCAAAATCTGGGCTTTCTGACGCAATGGGTGCACGTGTAGCAGCCAAATTGGGGGCAAGTATCGTTTCGGGGGTTACCGAACTCCCCGACCTCAGCAATGGCTTCCAAGTAAAGCGTAGCATTTATACAGGCAAAGCCTTTGCCACTGTCGAAGTAAAAGGTGATATCAAAATATTGGGAATCAAGAAAAACGCCATAGAAGCCCAAGAAGGTAGCGGAACTGCAACCATCGAAAGTTTCAGTCCAAGCTTGCCAGAGGGCGATTTTACGGCCAAAGTCATCAACCAAGAAAAAGCCAGTGGAGAGCTATCACTTACCGAAGCCGATATTATCGTTTCGGGAGGACGTGGTATGAAAGGCCCAGAACACTGGCAACCCCTACTAGATTTGGCGGAAGCATTGGGAGCAGCCACGGGATGTTCAAAACCAGTTTCTGACCTAGATTGGCGCCCTCACCATGAGCACATCGGGCAAACCGGTATCAAGGTAGCCCCCAATCTTTATATTGCTTGTGGTATTTCGGGAGCCATTCAACACTTAGCAGGCGTCAATTCATCCAAAGTGATTGTGGCCATCAACAAAGATCCCGAAGCACCTTTTTTCAAAGCAGCCGATTATGGTATCGTAGGAGATGTATTTGACGTTTTACCACGACTTACCAAAGCCGTCAAAGAATCAAAATAAGGTTTAGGGCTTTTGCGTCAACGAAACTCTCTGATACGGGAACGCTAAAAGCACCTTCCGATGTTAATAAGCCTACGGAGAATGGAAAAACTTTCCTTTTTCTCTGTAGGTTTATTATTTTTGCATCCTCTCAAGGGGAATCCGTTATCCGTTATCACCCTGTGGAGGATTTGATAACAGATATTAACATAAATACAGTAGTGGAAAAAATAAAATTGGAAATTTTGGGGCTCTCACCGAGCCAATCACAGGCTGGCTCTTTTGCACTGGTACTTGGAGAAGAGTATGGAAATCGCCGCTTGCCGATTATTATTGGCATGTTTGAAGCGCAGGCTATCGCCATCGAAATCGAAAAAATCCAGCCCAATCGTCCCATGACCCACGACTTGTTTAAGTCGTTTGCCAAGGCATTTAATTATTCAGTCAATGAGATTATAATTTCAGACTTGCGCGAGGGAATATTTTTTGCCCGCATTTACTGTTCTGACGGTGTAAGAGAAACGGTGATTGACGCTCGCCCTTCAGATGCGATTGCGATTGCGCTCCGTTTCAATGTACCTCTCTATACCTACGAAACCATCTTATCAGAAGCGGGAATTGTATCAGGGACTCAAAACGAACCCGAAGACGCGATTGAAGAGCTTGTACAAAGTCCCAAGCCTCGCTCCCTCAACGACCAACTCAAAAACATGAGTTTGGAAGATTTACAACGTATCCTCGATGAAGCTCTTTCAAACGAAGAATATGAGAAAGCGGCTAAAATTCGGGACGAGATTACGCGTCGTAATTAAGCATACATAATGATAGCATTCTCATAATAAAAGCCCTGACCATAAAAATCAGGGCTTTTATTATGAGAAATACCTTCCCAATTTTAGTGTTATTTCTTCTTTCCTTTAGGCAATATCGCCGGAACAGGAATTTTGGAAGCAAATTCGGCTGCGCCTTTTTCAATAGCATCTTTAAAAAACGAGAACGAAGGGTCGCCACTCGATTGTCCTAAGTCAAGGGCTTTTTTGGCAATAGGAGCGGCTTCCGCAAAATTCCCTAGTTTACCTAAAATCTGCGCCTTGGTCCATAGATTACGGAAAGTTTCTTTGTAAGCCACCGCCTGATTGACCATCGACAATGCTTTTTGGAGATTGATTCCTTTGCCGAGTAAATAATTAGCTCCTGCATTCATGTTGTTGGCACTTGCTTCGGCCGCTTTGTCAATGGCCATTTCTACCATTTTAGTAGTGTTTGTGGCAAGTTTCGTACTTACTTTGGTCTGCGCCCACATTATATCAAGATTGGCAGTAGAATCCGTAATATCCGAAAACCCAATCGCAAATGTTTCGGTAGTGGGTGCTTGCGTAGGTTTTACATTTACGCGTACCACATCATCTGCTTGTTTGTATTGTTCAGGAGCAGTAGCAGCAGACTTATTGATAATGAGCGTCCAAGTGTCGGCATTAGGAATGCTATACAAAAAGTACTTGCCAGCTGGTACATTTTGGCCTTCGAGCATAATATCGGTCGAAAATTCAATAGCTGTTGCTTGGTTGGCACCTGTCCGCCAAAACTGTCCATAAGGAACAAGCTTGCCAAAAATCTCCCGACCTTTCATACTTGGACGTGAGTACTTTACCGTAATATCCGTAACACCCACACCCTGCATTATGGTAGCAGATGAGCTAGGCTGAGGGGTACGAATCTGGGCAAAACTAAAGGTAGAAGCAGCCAATAAGGCTAGTAAGGTCAATGATTTCTTCATGATTTTTAGCAGTTTTGTTTCAAATTTTTGGAGTTTGTGGCGCGAATATAAGTAAAAGAAGTCGATAGGCCGCTAACTCTATATACTATTAAAACTTTCATAAAATGAAACGTAATCAATTGCTCACCCTTCTTAATCAACATATACCTTTTGACAAAGATGAGCATCAAATGTGGCAAGACACCCTTCAGTTTGTCACCCAAAACCCCGACTGTTTTGAGCGATGGCTCGCTATTGGCCATGTGACTGGCTCGGCTTGGGTGGTTGATTCTAGCTCCCAAGTGGCCCTGTTGATGCATCATCAAAAACTCGACCGCTGGTTTCAGCCGGGTGGACATGCAGATGGCGAATCTGATATTTTGAAAGTAGCTCTCAAAGAAGCCCAAGAAGAAACAGGACTCCACGACATCAGGGCCGTATCCTCCCAAATCTTTGATGTGGACGTACACCTCATTCCTGCCAATTCCAAAGAAGCGGCCCATTTCCATTACGATATTCGTTTTTTGTTTGAAGCCAATAGCCAAATTCCTCTCCAGCAAAACAATGAGTCAAAAGCGCTTGCTTGGGTACCTTATACGAAGATACACGAGTACAATAGTTCACCTTCTATCATGAGAATGGTAGAAAAAATGAGAATAAGTAATTTTTTTGAGTAAAAAATAGGTATATAAACTCTATTTTTTTACTTTAGTGACCGTATTCCAACAATCGATAAAATTATAACATGAAATTCTTTACATCCTTTCGCATAGGCGGTTGGATAGTGCTTTTTGTCATGAGCACCCATTTGCTCAATGCACAAACAGCCAAGGAAGACCGCAACAACCATCCCAAGCCTCAAACAATCGACAAGATTCAATTGCGCTGTGCTGCTCCTTTTGTCTATTCCCCTCATATTTCGTACAAAGAACAGCGACAAATGCAATTGGCTAAAAAGAAAATGGGTGGTATAACTTTTGTGGTCAAATCCCGCCGTACTACTTCTGCCAATTACAAACAGCAAAATTTTCAGCCAAAATCCCGTCCTTCTTCAAGTACCGAACGGTTCGTGGCTGATAGTAGCGCCCCTTTTGTGAGGTATGAGTTTTCTGATTCTCTAAGAGCTAGCAATCGATAATGGGGGATTTTGATAGTGGAGGTGCCGAGTTATTCAAAAAAAGGCGAACTTTGCACCTCCACTAATCCTAATACATTAATTCTGTGTAGGTAAAACAAGTGCTAGCGCACTTACTGCCCGCCCATTGATTGTTTTATGAATACTCCTCTGATTGCCCCCTCTGTGTTGGCCGCCGATTTTGCCAATTTACAGCGCGACGTAGAAATGCTCAATCGAAGTGCTGCCGATTGGATTCACGTAGATATTATGGATGGCGTTTTTGTGCCCAATATTTCTTTTGGTCTTCCTGTCACAGCTGCCATCAAAAAACACGCACAAAAGCCACTAGACGTCCATTTGATGATTGTTCAGCCCGAGCGATATTTAGAAGCTTTTCGTGATGCGGGTGCCGAAATCTTGACAGTGCACTACGAGGCTTGTCCTCATTTGCACCGCACTATTCAACATATCAAATCGCTAGGAGTCAAAGCTGGCGTAGCTCTCAATCCTCATACGCCCGTGAGTGTATTACAAGATATCATTCAGGATATAGATTTGGTGCTGATTATGTCGGTAAATCCGGGTTTTGGTGGGCAAAAATTCATCGAACGTACCTACGAGCGTGTCCGTCAACTTGCGACCTTGATTGCAGAATCAGAAAGTCAAGCCATTATTGAGATAGACGGAGGTGTCAATCAAGACAATGCTCCCCTACTCTATCATGCAGGTGCACGCGCACTCGTAGCAGGAAGTTTTGTATTTTCGGCTCCTGACCCCGAGGCAACTATTTCTAATTTAAAGAAAGTGTGGTAACAAAGTAGCAATGACGTCTCAATCCTAAGACGTCATTGCTGTCTATTGGGTATTTTAGCCATTCCAATCTTCTCCGTATCCTTTAAAATGCAAACGATTTTAGACACACTATTAATCGTTGATTTTGGTATGATTGGCGTTTAGTCGCCAATCATCCGCCTATCCATTCTTTACAGCAATCAAAATCCCTCTACTTTTATTACTAATATTTCAAAACAATATCCAAGTTTCCTATTTTTGTGGGGAGTTCGCATTCCCATAAAACAACAATGGAAGATACAAACCTAGCAGATAGTCAGTCATCCGACGAGCAAGGGCTTTGGCTCGCTTTCAAACAAGGCGACCGAGAAGCGTTTGAGCTTATCTACCGAAAGCATATCAATCCATTGATTAGTTATGGATACAAAATCACTTCTAATCGTAGCCTAATTCAAGACTGTATTCAAGACTTGTTTATAGAATTATGGGAAAGTCGCGAGCGACTCACCGACGCCTCCTCTATCAAATATTATTTGTTGAAGTCGTTGCGTTATAAGCTTCTTCGCACCTTACAGCTCACCCCTATCCAAGATATTCAGGAAATAGATATTGAGGCAAGTGATGATAATTTTGAAACAAAACTTCTAGCAGACGAAATCGCTACCCAACAAGCTCTGAAACTCACTAACGCACTCCAACTCCTCCCTAAACGTCAACGCGAGGCCATTCATTTACGTTATTTCCAAGAAATGAACAACGAAGAAGTAGCTCATATCATGGGAGTGGGCTATCAGTCGGCTTGTAAATTTATCTACACAGGACTCAAAACTCTCCGCGATTTGATGCAATTATCGGCCGTGATTTCTTTTCTATTAAAATTTTAAAAAAATTCTTCAAAAAATGGATTAAAAGTCGGGGTTTTCTGCACTGGGCTATAGAAAACACCAAATATTCATGGATAAGGACTATTCCCGATTTGAAATTGAAGATTTTGCTTTTGATGAATCTTTCCGCCGCTGGGTAAGCGGCAAGGATTCTTCTGTCCGCGCTTTTTGGGAGTCTTATCTTGAATCAAACCCTCACCAGACAGACGTTATTTTAGCAGCCCGCCAACTTGTATTAGATTTACAAAACGAATCATCTTTGACCGATGACCCAGAATTAGCAGAGTCGATTTGGGACAATGTACAAGAGCGAACACAGCCCAAGCAAAAAGTATTTTGGCTCCAAACCTCCCGCTGGTACATGGCTGCTGCCGCCGTATCTATGCTGATAGTGATATCGGCTAGTGTGTGGTGGCTACGTCACTCACCCAAACAAGTAAGTTTAAATTCACCACTTTCTTCTCAGCAAGACAGCACTTTATATACCGAACGCGTCAATACCCAACAAAAAACGATGACGCTCTATTTGGAAGACGGGAGTTTGGTGACTTTAGAAAAAAATAGCCGTTTGATTTATCCTAAAAAATTTGGTCCGTCGAGCCGGATTGTGCATTTGAGTGGTAAAGCTTTTTTTGATATTACCCGAAATCCCGACCGTCCTTTTTTAATTTATGCCAACGAAACCGTCACGAAAGTATTAGGCACAAGCTTTACCATTAGCGCTTATCAGCATGATAGTGAGGTGATTGTGGCAGTAAAATCAGGCAAGGTGTCTGTTTTCCCGAAAAAAGACTTTGACAAATCCCCCCAAAACAGCGTGGCGGCAGGAGTAGTGCTTACGCCCAATCAACAAGCAGTGTTTTCGCGCAAACAAGAACAATTTAATAAGACTCTAGTCGAACAACCAATCTTGTTGACTTCCAAAGAAAGCAACATGTTTGACTTCGACAACAAACCCCTCGCAGAAGTGTTTGGGGTACTTGAAAAAGCTTATGGCGTAGAGATTGTATATGATGCTGACTTGGTCGTAAATCGCTCACTTAAAGTAAGTTTTGACGATGAGTCTTTGCAAGAAAAACTAATGATTATCTGTAATACAATGGATTTGTCGTATCAAATTGTAGACGCAAAAGTGCTTATTGAGAAGAAAAAGTAAATTTTTTGCTAACCCAAAACCCTCTAATTGATGCAATAAAAAACCTACTAAAACAAGAGGCCGGTAGCGTAGGAACACTACCGGCCGAAAGACGTCCCCCTACATCTTTGGCCGGATAAGGGGATGTTTTGCTCACTGATTTAATCAAGTAAACAACAAAACATTCAAAGGTATGAAAAAACATCGACTCATCGTCGAAACTGTTATTGCTATGCTTAAATTTTCCTGTTTTCATATATTAGTGGCAATGGTGAGCTTTGGAATAAGCATCGCCAAAGACAGTAATGCGCAGGAAATTTTGGAACGCCCTGTTTCCGTAGAAATCATAAGCAAAGATGTCCAAACGGCGCTACAATTTGTAGAAAAATCAGCAAAGGTTAAATTTAGCTACGAACCTGCCCTTTTACCGAAGGGAGAAAAAATCAACCTTGTTGTTAAAAACGAACGTCTCTCGGCGGTTTTGGAGAAACTGCTGAAACCTCTTCGGCTCGTGTACACTACCTCTGGTAAATACATTATTTTGACCAAAGAGACCAAACAAAGTTTTCTGGAAGTAGAAAGAAAACCCGAACCCGAAATGTGGTTGTTTGAAAAAACGATTACTGGCACCGTCTCCGACGAACGAGGTCAGGGTTTACCCGGAGTAAGTGTTTTGGTAAAAGGTACTCAACAAGGAACAAGTACCGACGCCAACGGTAAGTATAAACTCATCCTAGGAGACGCTCCTACGACTTTGGTATTTTCGTATGTAGGATATGTAAGTCGAGAAGCACTCATCGAAAACAGAACAGCACTTGATATTCAGCTCCTTCCAGACGAAAAGGCGCTCACTGAAGTGGTGGTAGTAGGGTATGGTACCCAGCAAAAAGAAGATATTACGGGGGCGATTGCGACGGCTTCTGCCAAAGAACTTCGCGACCCGCCAGTTGCCCAAGTCGCACAGATGCTACAAGGTAAGCTAGTAGGGGTGCGCATTGACCAAGTAAGCGGACGCCCTGGCGAAGGAATGAACATCAAAGTGAGAGGATCCGTGTCAATTACGGCAGGTGCTAACCCGCTATATGTAGTTGATGGAATGCCGATTACGGGCGATATCAATACCATCAATCCCAACGAAATCGAAAGTATCAGTGTGTTGAAAGACGCGGCAGCGTCGTCGCTTTATGGTTCGAGAGCGGGCAATGGAGTAGTGTTAATTCAAACCAAAAAAGCCAAAGCTGGAAAAACCCTCATTGATTTTAGTTCTTATTATGGCTTTACTCAAATACCAGAGGCCCGCAGATTGAAAATGATGAATGCTGAAGAATATGCTCAGTTTCAGAAAGAAATAGCCGAATCCAACGGGCGTGCAGTTAATCCAGCTTTTCAGAATCCCGCTCAGTATGCCGGAAAAGGTACTGATTGGTACGATGTAGTGACCCGCACAGGTGCTATTCAAAGCCACAACCTTTCCATTAGTTCGGGTACCAAAAACTTTTTAACATCGGTCACAGGGGGGTATTTCAAAGAAGAAGGCGTAGTGGTAGGGACGGGTTTTCAGCGACTTTCATTACGCGTCAATTCCCTTTTTACCCCTAGTGAAAAAGTAAAAATTGGATTCAACCTAGCTCCCAACTTCGCTTCTAATACCAATTTTGCTACCGACGGCGGACCTTATGGTACCGAAAACATCATTTCGGGAGCATTGGCGACTAGCCCATTAGCCAGTCCTTACAATGCCGACGGGAGCCTCGCCCTTACCGCTTCCGACCCTGCCTCTTTTGGCAATCCTAATTGGCTAAGAGTGGCCCAAGAAAAAGTATATCGCAACAAAACGCATTCGTTGCTCTCCAATGCCTATGTTGAATACGAAATCATCAAAGGATTGAAAGCCAAAACAACCGCCAATGTGCAGTTGAGCAACAACAACATCTTTCAGTTTAATCCTTCAACGATTGGGGTTTTGTTTACACCTCCGCCACGGATTCCGAGTGGCTCTGACAATACTACCAACATGTACAACTGGGTGAATGAGAACTCGTTGACGTATCAAACTGAATTTGAAGGACATCAAATTGATGCCTTGGTAGATTTCACGGCGCAACGTTTTCGGAGTGACAACAACGTGATTTCGGGCACCAACTACCCCGATGATAAAATCCAAGCGGTAAGTGCCGCAGGTAGGGTGGTAGTGACGAGCAATGTACAAGAATGGGCTTTGCTTTCTTACTTAGCCCGTCTTAATTACAATTACAAAAGTAAGTATCTACTGACGGCGTCGGTACGGCGTGATGGTTCTTCGCGGTTTGGCCCAAACAATCGTTGGGGAAATTTTCCTTCTGTATCAGTTGGATGGATTGTTTCAAAAGAACCCTTCTGGACCCTGACACCCGTTTCATTTTTGAAGTTAAGAGCGAGCTACGGAATCACAGGAAACTTTGAAATCGGTAATTATTCATTTCGGTCAACGGTCGGGTCGGTCTTTTATGCTTTCGGGAATTCTATGTTTCAGGGCAGAGCAGCCAACAACCTAGGTGACAACAATCTAGGATGGGAGCGCAAGAAGCAATTTAACATTGGGGCAGATGTATATCTTCTGAACGACCGTTTCCAAATAACGTATAACTATTATCGTACCATCTCCAGCAATTTGCTTTACAATGTCTCAGTTCCGGTTTCTTCTGGTTTTAGCAGTATTCAGACCAATATCGGCGAATTGAAATTTTGGGGTCACGAAATAGGCATCAATACCACCAATATTCACAATGAGCACTTTAGCTGGAATACCTCCCTCAATATGTCGTTTGACCGCAATCGAGTAGAAAAACTATCTACCGAAAAAACAACGGCTATTTACCAAGGAATGTCTAGTTATGGTTTTTTCAGTCATATTTCACAAATAGGTTCGCCAGTGGGACTGTTTTATGGAGCGGTTTGGGATGGGGTTTATAAAAATCAGGAAGAATTCAACACCTCTCCCAAATACGCTGATTCTCAAGTAGGTACTATCAAATACAAAGACTTAAACGGCGACGGAAAGATTACTTTTCCCGAAGATTATACCACTATTGGCACCCCGTGGCCGAAGTTTATCTTTGGGCTAACCAACCAAATACATTATGGAAACTTTGACCTCGGACTTACAATTACGGGCAACTACGGCAATCAAATATTGAGCCATTACGAAAACTGGCTCACCAATCTTGATGGTCCTTTCAACGTATTGGCAGAAGTAAAAGACCGCTGGAAATCTCCTTCTGACCCTGGCGTGGGCAAATATGGCAGCGTACAGCAAGGAACGACCTATCTTGAGCGCGACCGCTGGAGTACACGCTACCTCAAAGACGGTAGTTTTGTTTCGTTCAAAAACATTACGGTAGGTTATAATATTCCACTTAATAGCCGTACTATCCGCAACTTACGCGTGTATAGCAGCATTCAGAATGCGTGGGTCATTAGCAAATATCCGGGCAACCCTGAGGTCAACACTCGAAATGTATCGAGCGGCAACTCTCCCGGAGTCGATGAAGGTTCGTATCCTGTACCACGCACAATCAGTTTTGGCCTTAACCTTGGATTCTAAAAAGAAGCACTATGAAAATCAGACTCATCGCCATAGGTATTTTGTTTTGTATGCTGAGTGCCTGTGATAATTTTTTGGATATTGCTCCCGAAACGTCCTTATCTTCCGATAGTTTTTTTCGTACTCAAGCCGATTTTGAACAGGCCGTAGGCGGGATTTATGCACCCCTTCAAGGTCTTTATAATCAAGATTGGATACTGAACGAAATGCGTTCTGACAATACCTTTTTTATTTATAATATCGCCCAACGCGGAGGAAAACAGCAAGAAGACCCCGCTACTTTTACGGTTGAGACCAACAACACCTATACTCTGGGAAAATGGACCAACAATTATCTCATTATCTCCCGAGCCAATCAGGTATTGAGTAAAATGGAAGAAGCAAGTTTTGAGACTTCCGTCAAAAACAACCTAAAAGGGCAAGCTCTTTTTTTGCGGGCATTTGCTTATTTTGATTTGGTGAAAAATTTTGGCGGAGTGCCGCTTTTTCTCCAACCAGCTACTTCTTACAAAGAGACCTTTCAACCCCGAGCTGAAGTAGCGGCTATCTATAAGCAAATCGTAGCTGATGCTTCCGAAGCCACAAAACTACTCCCTGCCAAAGCTGCGGCTGTAGGGCGAGCCACTGCGGGAGCAGCTTATACCCTCTTGGCCGATGCTTATATCAATCAGAAAGCTTGGGCGGAGGCCGAAACCGCACTCAAAACCGTCACGACACTAGGCTATAGTCTTTTGCCTAACTACGGTGATATATTCAAACCTACCAATAAGGGCAATAGCGAAATGATTTTTGATGTTCAATACGCCGAAGGAACTTCACAAACGATTTTTAATGCCTTGCCTTACTTATTTATTCCTATCTTGTCCGACCCTTCGGTCATTACAGGGGTAAAGCCTGCTACTCAGCAGACTTACGGAGGGTTTAATGTGCCTACGCCTGATTTGCTCGCCGCTTATGAAGATACGATCAAAGACCAACGCTTTGCGGCATCTATCGGCTTTTATACGGGTACTTCTCCCTTGATAGGAATCAAATACGACCGAACACCTTACATCAAAAAATACCTACATCCACACGGCGTGTATGGACAAACTGCCGAAAATGGGCCTATTTATCGCTATGCCGAAGTGTTGTTGATGCTTGCCGAAGTAGCCAACGAACAAAATCGGGTGAGCGATGCAGTGGGCTATCTCAATCAAGTACGTAAGCGTGCTGGTTTGTCAGATTTGACGAGCACAAGTCAGGCCGATTTGAGAGCTAAAATCCTGAAAGAAAGACAAATCGAGTTAGCATTCGAAAATAAACGCTGGCGCGATTTGGTACGGACAGGTCAGGCAGTAACGCTAATGTCGGCGATTAGTACCAAGGTAAAGGCCAATCCTCAAGCATATTACTATCCCACGGGTAGTGCGCCTATTACAACGGCTTTTAATGTCAGTGAAAGAGATTTGCTTTATCCAATCCCGGTAAGTGAAATCATCATTAATCCTGAATTAAAACAAAACCCTGGTTACTAGCACTCACTAAAGGGCTTGCTTCTTTTGAAGAAGCAAGCCCTTTTCAAACCACATGATATGATAAGATTCGCAATTTTGATGAGCCTTGTGATAGGTTTTTGGGGAGGATATCCTTCCAAAAAAGTATCCATTTTTGACGGAAAAACCTTCAACGGTTGGGAAGGTGACACCCTGCATACGTGGCGTATCGAAAACGGCACAATCGCCGCAGGCAAAGCAGGACAGAATGTGCCCCACAACGATTTTCTTTGTACTACACGTCGTTATGAAAATTTCATTTTACATCTTAAAGTAAAACTAACTGGTACTCAAGGATTTGTGAATGGAGGCATTCAGTTTAGAAGCGAAAGACTGACCAAACCCGCCTACGAAATGACTGGTTATCAGGCTGATTGGGGCCCCAAATATTGGGGAAGTCTCTATGATGAATCACGACGTAACGTCACTCTAGTACAGCCCGATTCGGCTCTGGTCACAAAATGGGTGAAACCCAATGACTGGAATACCTACGAAATACGAGCCGAAAAACGTCGCATTCGTTTGTATGTCAATGGACACCAAACCGTAGATTATACCGAAAAAGATGATAGCATTCCTCAATCGGGCCTGATTGCGCTACAAATCCACGGCGCAGGACATACCCAAGTAGCGTACAAAGATATTGTCATTCAAGAATTGCCCTAACGAAACTTTCATCCATCTATTTCTTGCATTTCTTATGAAACGTACATTTTGGAATATTTTCATATTAAGCTCGTTTTCAATTCTTTTCCTGACGGCTTATCATGACATGAGTCGTACTTCAAGCACATCGTCAGAAGACCCTTTTGATACTCCCCGCACCGTAAGTCAAACCCCCAATACCGTGCCCCTTTCACCCGAAGAGAGCATGAAAACCTTTAGAGTACCCAAGGGTTATAAATTGGAATTAGTAGCAAGTGAACCCATGATTTCGGAGCCAGTGGCATTGGCTTGGGACGGCGACGGGCGCTTGTATGTAGCTCAGATGGAAACTTACATGCAAACTGTATTGGCCGATGGACAGGACCAACCCCACAGTCGAATCATGCGTTTGGAAGATACTGATGGTGATGGTAAAATGGACAAAAGCACCGTTTTTCTTGACAAACTTTTACTACCGAGGGCGATATTGACCGTAGGCAAGGAGTTGTTTGTCAACGAAACCAATACTTACAATATCTACGCTTATAGCGATACCAACGGCGACGGCAAAGCGGATAAGAAAAGGGTAGTATATGAAAACAAACGCCAAGCCTTCGGGAATGTGGAGCACCAACGAAGTGGCCTAGATTGGAACCTCGACAACTGGATTTATGAAACTATCGACCCTATTCGGTATCGTTATAAAAACGGACGTCTCCAAGCCGATACACTGCCCAATCCTGCGGGTCAGTGGGGGCTTACTCACGATGATTATGGGCGAGTGTATTTTAGCCGAGCGGCCGCAGGTGTGGCAGCATCAGGTTTTCAGATAAATCCTAGCTATGGATTGCTTGATTTTGCCGATGCCCTCGAAAAAGATTTTAGCCAAGTCTGGTCTACTATCAAAACCCCCGATGTCAATGGAGGGCCTAAAACCCTGCGTCCCGATAGTACGATGGCTACTTTTACTTCTATTTGTGGACAATCAGTCTTCAGGGGCGACCGTCTTTCCAAAAGTATTCAGGGAGATTATATTGCTGCCGAACCCGTAGCACGAGTCATAAGGAGAGCCAACATTGAGAATCGAAACGGAAAAATCTTTCTTTCAAACGTTTATCAGGAAGATGAGTTTGTATCCTCTACCGACATGAACTTTCGCCCCATCAATACCTACACTGGTCCTGATGGCTGTTTGTATATTTTGGATATGTACCGAGGTATTATTCAAGAATCTACATGGGCACAGCCCGGAAGCTATCTTTATGACCAAATCAAATCGAAAGGGCTTGACAAAAACATTCAGCGAGGACGTATCTATCGGCTTGTATATGATGGCATAAGTCCCGAAAAAGCACCCAAAATGCTGAGCGAATCGACTCAAAAACTCATCCATCATCTCAATCATCCCAATGGCTGGTGGCGCGACAATGCCCAAAGGGAAATCATTATCAGAAATGATAAATCGGTAACTCCCCTCCTCCAACAAATAGCATTAGGTCAAAAAAGTATTCTTACAAAAACACCTTCCGATTTGGCACGAATACATGCACTATGGACACTGGAAGGACTAAGCACACTTGACAAATCGCTTTTAGTGAAGCTTTTAACTGACCCAAACCCCGAAATACGCAAAATGGCCGTGTGGGCAAGTGAGTCGCTTATCAAAAAAAATGACCCTCAAATTTTGGAAAAATTATCATGGCTCCAAAATGACGAAAGCTATGATGTACTAGCGCAATTGCTCACCTCTATTTCTCTCAGCAAAACACCAAAAGCTACCGAAATCGCCAATGCCATTTTGGGCAAGCACCCCAACAATGAGTTACTAATAGGCATTAAAAATACGTTGCAAAAAACCGAAGAATCTAAAAAAATAGGCAGTGGGCGGTTGTATGCCTTAAACCCAACCGACCGACAACGCGTAGTAGAAGGAAAACAGATTTTTCAATCCTTGTGCGCTACTTGTCATGGGCTCTATGGCGAAGGTTCCCCTGCTAAGACCGCTCCGCATTTGGCTGGTAAATTTAAACTGCTCGAAAATCGCAATGAGGTCATCAAAATCATGCTACATGGGTTGACTGGGCCCGTAGATGGTGTCACCTATCATGAATTGATGCCTCCTATGGGAACCAACAGCGATGAGTGGATTGCTTCCGTCTTAACTTATGTCCGCTTTGACTTGTGTATGCAGAGTTTTCCACAAATATCAGAAGGCTACCTCAACAATTTTGTAATCGTAAAACCCGAACAAGTAAAGGCTATTCGGGAAAAAAATGGCAATAGATCTAAACCTTGGACGTGGGAAGAACTTTTTGCGGAAAAGAAACAAGGACGCTAGGTTTATGTTGTCACAAAAGAGATAGAGGCTATCTATTTATTCCCCAAAAAGTGAAATCCTCTATCTCTTTTACAAGCCATATTTGCCCCAAACATTCCACAAATAAATCGTAAATTGCGAGCCACATCAAGCTTCGCAAACCATGAAATACAGTTGGTCTTTAGTATTTATCTTTCTTCACTTTATTGTCAAATCACAAACGGTCTCGGTAGATACCTTTGCGGTACAACTAAAGCAATATCCTCATCCACAACTTATTGATGTAAGAACACCCAAGGAATTTGGCGATGGGCATTTGCCCGGAGCTATCAATATCGACTCCCAAAGCAAGGATTTCACCAAAAGCCTTGCTAATTTAGACAAAACTCAACCCATTTTTGTGTATTGCTTGTCGGGTGGACGCAGTAGCACGGCTATGGCCAAACTCCGCAAACTTGGCTACACCAATGTACTAGATTTACAGGGGGGATATTTGAAGTGGGCTTCGCGTATGATGCCAGTCGAAGGGGTTTCAAAATCAAACGCCCAACCAGAATGGCCCGAAACCCGGTTTGACAGCCTTCTTCATGCCCGCTCTTTGGTGCTTGTAGATGTGTATGCGCCTTGGTGCGGCCCCTGCAAAAAAATGGCACCGATTATTGACAAACTCTCGACCGAAATGGCCTCTACTGTCAAGATAGTCAAACTCAATGCTGACACCGAAAAACCTTTCATGGCCACTTACAAAGTAGACGAGTTGCCTACATTGCTCCTTTTTGAAAATGGAAAACTCCTCACTCGTCAGACGGGTTTTCATAATGAAACAGCTTTAAGAGCCTTGATTAAGCAAAAACCTTAATTTTATAAAAGCTCGCCCCTTTATAGCATGAGAAAACTACATATTGTCTGGCTCAATATGAATCAGGACATGCCCCAACTGAGGTAATTGACTCCTTAAAGTATTTTTGAGTTGATGCGCAATCTCGTGTCCTCGCCTTACCGTCAAGTCTCCTTTGACGGTGGCGTGTAAGTCCACATGGTATTTCAGTCCCGCTTTCCGAATAAAACATTTTTCGGTATAAAGTACTCCGTCAACTGTTAGCGCAATTTGTCTTATCTCCTCTACCAGGTCGTCATAAACATGCTCGTCCATGATTTCGCCTAAAGCAGGACGAAAAATAAGGTAGCTATTATATAAAATAAAACCCGAGGCAAAAAGAGCAGCCCAATCATCAGCGGTTTCGTAACCTTTTCCGAATATCAATGCTATCGTAATCCCCCCAAAGGCCGTCACCGACGTAATAGCGTCGCTACGATGATGCCACGCATCGGCTTTGAGGGAAGAGCTATTGGTTTCTTTGCTTTTTTTAAGTACAATCTGAAACGAAATTTCTTTCCAAATGATAATTCCGCCCAACACAAACAAAGTCCAAGCCTTGGGCAGTTCGTGGGGTGTTTGGATATTTTGGATACTTTCATACGCAATGATGGTAGCAGAAGTAATCAAAAACCCAACTACCACAAATGTAATCAAAGGTTCTACTCGCCCATGTCCATAAGGGTGATTTTGATCGGCAGGTCGATTGGCGTATTTTAGACCAAAAAGCACCAATATTGACGAAAATATATCTGCGGTAGATTCGATAGCATCCGCAATCAAAGCATAAGAATTCCCAAAAAAACCTGCTAGCCCTTTGAGAGCTGCTAAAAGAGCATTGCCTACAATACTGAAATAAGTAGCCCGTATGGCGGTTTGTTCTTGTGTCATCTGCTTGTTTTTAAAATTACTTCTTTCCTCCCTCTTCGTTTATAGGTTATAAAGCTAGTAGTAGAAATTTATTATAGAAATTAAAGTTTTAAAAAATATTTTACATACAAATAACGAATAAATAATTTTTATTTTACATACATTTACACAATAAATACACCTATTTTATGAAAGGAACGCATTTAGGCGAATTTGAAGAGTTAGTTTTATTGACCATTGCTGCCCTTAGCAGCGAAGCATACAGCGTGGCGATTTGTGATGAATTAGAAAAACATACTGGACGCACCACCAAACTCGGGGTGGTTCATGCCGTACTCAACCGACTAGAAGAGAAAGGATTAGCAAAGAGCTACTTAGGAGAAGCCACCAACGCACGCGGCGGTAAACGTAAACGTTATTATGAAGTAACACAAGTTGGAAAAATCGCCCTTACCCACGCTCGCGACATTCGTGAAGGGCTTTGGCGGATTATTCCTGACCTTCATTTAGGCGGAGCGTTATGAATAATTCTCTACCACCTAGCCCACCTCGCTGGGCGCAAAGGCTCCTTTTGTGGTATTGCCGGCCCGAACTCGCCGAAGATTTACAAGGCGACCTCAATGAGTTTTTTGAACGAAATCTACGCAAGCACGGGCTTTGGTATGCTTGTCTTATTTATTGGGTAGATGTCCTCAAATTTATTCGTTCTTATACGCTACGTACCCCTGAGTTTCACCTTTTATTTATCAATTATATCATGATTAACAGCTATTTTAAAACCTCGATTCGTAGTTTGTCTCGAACCAAACTCTTTTCTTTCATCAATGTAGTCGGCCTTGCCATCAGTATGTCGGTAGGACTTTTGATGATTTCACTTTTGAGTGATTTACATTCTTATGATGATTTTCATGCGAAGAAATCTCGGATTTATCGCATCATTACCACGCTACATCCCAAGGGAAATGCCGATATAGATTTGGCTTCAAGCTCGGTATTGGCAGGCAAAAAAATCAAAGAATCTTTTCCCAACATTGAGAGTGTGACGCTCTTACGACGGGGCTTCGGTGGCGACGCCCAAGTCGGGGAGAGCATTGTACCAATAGGAGGTTTGTGGGCTGATTCTTCATTTTTTAAAGTATTTTCATTTACGTTGCGGGCAGGCAATCCTACCACAGCTTTACGTAATCCTTACTCAATAATATTGCCCGAAAAAACTGCTCATAAACTCTTTGGCCATAGCGATGTTTTGGGCAAAAGTATTCGCTTCGATACCACTAATTATACCATCACAGGTATTATGGAAGATATTCCCAAGCTCTCCCACCTTCGCTTTGATGCATTGGTATCATTTGCGAGTATAGATTTGAGAAATGCTGATTCCGATGGTCATTTTTTGAATTGGGATAATGTTTATTCAAATTATGCCTATGTGTTACTTCCAGAAAACGGTCATCTACAGACCTTACAAACCAACCTAAATAAACTCTGCACCACCCAAAACAAACAACTGAAAGACTTACAGATTGAACTATCAGCCCAACCTTTGACGAAAATCGTGGTAGGCAATAATCTGGAAAACGCTATCGGCCCTACCATTCATCAAATGGCCATATGGATACTAGGAGGGTTAGTAATAGTCGTTATTCTGTCGGCCTGTTTCAATTATACCAACCTGTCGATTGCACGTTCGTTGCGTCGCTCGCGCGAAGTAGGTGTACGCAAAGTTATGGGAGCTTTAAGAGGTCAGGTTTTAGGGCAATTTATCATTGAGTCCGTTATTATTTCACTGCTTGCTTTCATATTTTCTTTTTTACTCTTTTTGGTGTTGAGGGAGCAATTTTTATCGTTGAATCCTCACCTAGACAACCTCGTATCGCTCAGAATTTCACTCAAACTTATTGGGTATTTTATTGTTTTTTCAATGAGTGTGGGCATCGTTGCCGGTTTTTTGCCAGCGTTGTTTTTTTCACGACTCAAAGCTCTACAAGTTTTGAAAGGAACCTCTTCAATTCAACTTTTCCGTCGAGTCAATTTGCGCAAGAGCCTCATTGTAGTTCAGTACACACTGTCGTTGATTTTTATCACAACTACTGTCATAGGTTATCATCAATACAAAAGCTTTTTAGTATTTGACTTGGGATTTTCGACCGAAAACATCCTGAATATCAAACTACAAGGCAACAAAAGCGAATTGTTACGCAAAGAATTGGCAGAAATTCCGGCCGTGAAAGGCATTGCTACTTCGCGGCTTGTGACGAGTTTGGGGAGTATTTATGGCACGATGATTAAATACCAAAGCCCCACCGATTCTTCCAATGTAGCACTCAATTTTGTGGATGAACGCTATTTACCTCTTCATGGACATCGATTACTAGCAGGTCGAAATTTCACATCCCATACCCACGAAAACAATAGCACCGAAATCATTGTAAATCAACAGCTTCTCAACCGTTTTGATATCACTCCTCAAAACCCTTCAAAAGCTTTGGGAGAGCAAATCAAAACCCTGGATGGTAAAAAATACACCATTGTAGGCGTCCTCAAAGATTTCCACTATGGTACGGTAGAGCGCAAAATTGAACCTTTCATGATGCACTACTCACCCGAAGAATCGGGGGGATATCTCAACCTCAAAATCAATTCTCAAGACTTACCCTCTACAATGAGTCGCATTGAGGAGGCATGGAAGCGAATCGACAAAACCCACCCCTTGGAAGCGCACTTCTATGATGATCAAATCCAAGAAGCCTATCAACAATTTTCGGTCATGGTAAAGGTAATTGGCTTTTTGGCTTTTTTGGCAGTCATTATTGCATCGATGGGGCTATTTGGGATGGTAGTGTTTATGACAGAAACCAAACTCAAAGAAATTAGTATTCGAAAAGTAATGGGTGCAAACGAACCCTCTTTGATTTACTTTTTAAGCAAAAGTTTTATTGCCCTGTTGATACTTTCAGCGGTCATTGCTTTGCCACTTACCTACTTCTTCTTTGATAAAGTAGTCTTGGTCAAATTTGCTTATCATCAGCCTATTGGTTTGGGTGAATTAATGACAGGTTTTGTCATGGTAGTGGCTTTGGCTTGTATACTTATTGGAACCCAAACCCTCAAAGCTGCCCGTACTAATCCTGCCAAAGTGCTTAGAAATGAATAAAGCTGCTCTGTTATTTCTCTATTTTGACCTTTCATAATGAAGGGTCAAAATAGCAGTTTGCTACACTACGACAACTGCCGAGGCTTGCTTACCATCAAAGTCAGTACACTAGCTACCAACACCGCAAAAGCTAACAAAATATAAGAAGCATAAAAAGAACCCGTAAGCCCATTGAGATAGCCTACCAAATATGCCCCCACAAAAGACCCTAAAGCCCCCATACTATTGACTAAACCGATAGCACCTCCTACGACATTTTTAGGTAAAAGCTCCGTCAGAAGGGCAAAAAACGGCCCATAAGGTGCATACAAAGCGCCTCCTGCCAATACCAACAAAGCATAAGAAAGCCAGAAGAACTCACCTTTCAACCCATAAGCACCTACAAAAGATACCGCTGCTATCAGCAAAAATGGCCAGATAAAAAGTTTACGATTTTGGGTTTTATCAGAATAGTAAGAAGCGCCAAACATCCCTACAATCGCCAAAATATAAGGCACTGCCGACAGCCAGCCCGTGGTGATAATGTCCATATTTTGCCTTGACTTAATGATAGAAGGGAGCCACATCACAAACCCATATACCCCCAAACTCCATAAAAAATAATGAATACATAAAAGAATAACGGCTTTAGACCGAAACGCCTGCCCATAATTTTTGACTGGTTTTATGGATTCTTGTTCTTTTTGTAAACGTTGTTCGAGCACTCCTTTCTCTTCCTCCGAAAGCCAAGTGGCTTCGCGTGGTGTTTCGGCAATCATTTTCCACCACACAAAAGCCCAAATGATACCCGGCACTCCTTGAATGATAAACATCCATCGCCAGCCTAAAGACTCAATAAGATACCCCGACAATACCGACATCCACAAAACCGTAACGGGATTACCCAAGATTAAAAAGGTATTGGCACGCGAACGCTCCTCTTTCGTAAACCACTGACTCAATAAAATAAGCATGGAAGGCATCACGGCACTTTCTACTACGCCAAGCATAAACCGAATCACTATCAACGAAGGTACATTGCTTACCATACCCGTAGCTGCGGCCAAACTCCCCCACAAAATCAGAGAAATGAAAATTAGTTTTTTTGCACTCTTATGTGAAGCATAGTGCGCTCCAGGTATTTGGAAAAAGAAATATCCTAAAAAAAATAGAGAACTAAGTAAAGAGGTAGTTGCTTTTGAGATATGAAGGTCTTCGTTCATTCCTCCTGCCGCTGCAAACCCAAAATTAGCTCTGTCGAGATAAGCAAGACTGTAGGTAATAAAAGCAATAGGAATAATGCGATACCAACGGATTTGGGGAAGAGGGCTAAGCATAACTAATAAAGCTAAGTAAGAGTAAAATTGGGAAAGTCTTTCAAAATAGCGCTGCGCTTTCGAGCAAAACTACAACTCTTTAAAAGGCACTAAGAGACGCAATTGCCCTAGCTGTTGGTAAAATAAACTTATATATACAAACTACTACATCACAATCATTTTTATTTTTACTAACTAAAAAACGACGAGCCACCATTGAAAAGCAATGGTGGCTCGTCGTTTTTAGAATACAATTGTCTATTGGGCAACTATCAGCTTAATACCATCTAGTTGTTTGATAGTAACCAACTGTCCAGGAAGGATATCCTGACGATTTTCGGCCAAAGCAATCCATTCTGTACCACGATAAAAAACCTTACCTTCGCCTTCCGACGGAATCCGCTCTACTACGGTAGCTTTATCGCCCACATATTCAGAATATTCGAGAGATTTATCGTTCCGTTTGAGAAGGCCTCTCAATGGTTTACGTAGGGCAAATAATGAAATCACTGATACAATCGAAAAGCAAAAAAGTTGAGCGTTGATGGTAGGAGTCAGCCCTACCCAAGTCAAAATAGCGGTCACAAATGCCCCTACGCTCAAAAACGCAAAAACAAACGTTATTGATAACAGTTCCGCAATCAACATTGCGGTTCCGATAATAACCCAAACTTGGGTGGACGTAATTTCCATTTTTCTTCAAATGTTAAAAGTTTGCACTTTCACTATCAATCAGACTACATGCCTACAGCACTTTGCCTGCTGATGCCAAAGCAATACTCGGTGACAAACAACCTACTTTTGTTGCTGCTTTACCACACTCATTGCTGCCGCAATCATCGAAGACATATCTCCGAAATTGGCCGGCAAAATCATGGTATTGGTGCTTTTGGCTAAATTACCAAATTGTTGCACCAGCTGCTCCGCTACTTTTAGCTGTACAGCGTCCATACCGCCTTTTTCTTGAATAGCCGCCGCTACTACTTTTATACTCTCAGCCGTAGCATCTGCTACTGATTTAATGGCTGCCGCTTGTCCCTCTGCTTCGTTGATTTGACGCGTCTTGAGGGCTTCTGATTCCAATACTACTTTCTGTTTTTGTCCTTCAGCCATGTTGACGGCGGCCATTTTTTCACCGTCGGATTGTAAAATCAAAGCCCTACGCTCGCGCTCGGCCTGCATCTGCTTTTCCATAGCGTGCAATACGCTTTGTGGCGGAGTTATATTTTTGATTTCATAACGCAGCATTTTTACCCCCCACCCTATGGCAGCTTCGTCAATAGCTTGCACTACCGCTTGGTTGACAGTAGTACGTTCTTCAAAGGTCTTGTCCAAATCAATTTTTCCTATTTCCGAACGCATGGTGGTTTGAGCTAGCTGAGTTACCCCAAAAACATAATCAGAAATACCGTAAGAAGCCCGTTGAGGATCAACTACTTGCAAAAACAAAACGCCATCTACTCGCACCTGAACGTTGTCGCGAGTGATACAGATTTGTTCGGGAATATCAATTGCTTTTTCTTTCAAACTATGTTTATAAGCAATCCGGTCAAAAAAGGGAATTACCCAATTGATACCCGGCTGCAAGACACCATAAAATTTTCCGAGTCGTTCTACAACAAAAGCCGTTTGTTGAGGTACCACTTTTACGGTCATCCATACAAGCAACAAGGCCAAAACGACAATTACGATAAATGTAATCATTTCAAATAAAGGTTAAGAGTTTAAGAGTTTAACAGTTTAGAGATTTCGAATTCATAAACCTAAGCAAAAGTAACCTAGATTTATCAGCACATCAATGCTTTCGGGATGAAGATAACAAAACTTATCAAGAACGGTAAGTTCTATTGATTGAACGGTTTAGAGAATAAATTAGCGTTCTTGTTTTCTTACAAATACACATAGATTTTAACTAATTCTTTACAACCAAACAGGGCTCAAATACGTCTTATGGGATGTTGATACTTTGACAGGCTCCGCTAAAAGAGAACTGATTTTTGTTCACAAAAAATTATTTAAACATTGCACCGCATTTAAAACCTTTCTTTATAGTATGAAAAATCTCTTAGGACTCTTATTATTTTTTTCTTTGGTAGCTTGTAAAGAAGACGCCCCCTCCAATCAGCTTGTAGGAACCTGGAAACTTGTTTCCTATTGTGTTCCTACAAGCTCTACTACTTGCAACTCGGTCGTGGTGCCCGATTCAAAAAGAGTTTTCGTTTCTTTTACAAAAAATGGAGAGTTTGGAGAAGGATATCAAAATACAATTCCGGCTGAATATGCTTTTTTAGGCTGCGGAGGAGGCACTTATGAGCTAATGCCTTCACAACTTCGCATCAGAGCAGTATGTATGTCCTCCCTCAATGGGGCGCTTTTCAATGTTGTTATTCTTGATGACAAAAAACTAAGTTTAAATGGGCCAAGTGGTGGCGAATACACTTTTGAAAAACAATAATAGTTCCCATTAGTCTTTCGTCCATTGATTATCAACAAGCCGCCAAATCTTTAATGGATTACCGTTTTTTAGTTCGTCTGGCAAAAGGTGATTGGGGAAATTTTGGAAAGCAAATGGCCTTACAAAACGTTTTATGGCTCGTGCTCCTACCGAGCCAAAACGCCCGTCGGTACTAGCTGGAAATGGCCCACCATGCTGCATAGCGGCCCCTACTTCTACGCCTGTCGGAACACCATTAAGAATCAATCGACCACAAAGCAGACTGATATTTTCCAACAATCCTTCTGCCTGAATCAAATCAATTTCATTGGCTATTACCGTACAAGTAAGCTGTCCTTCCAAATGACTTATTACTTCATTCATTTGGGCCAGATTTTGGCATTTGATAAGGAGAGCAAAAGGGCCAAAAACTTCTTGATGCAAGGTAGGATTGCTCACAAACTCCACTGCGGTAGTAGAAGCTACCGACGGAATACCCTCATACACTTCGGCGGGCCATTGGCTCTCTGAGGCTAGAGTGACGCCTTCCCGAGAAAGTACATCGTTACGTTTTGTCCGAAAAGCCTTGGCAATACCTTCGTGCAACATCGTTAAAGGCTGTATTTGGCGTATTTCTTCGGCCAATACTTCCATAAACTTATCCAAACCTGCGCCTTCTATTCCTATGATAAGCCCCGGTTTAGTACAAAACTGCCCCATTCCACCTGTGATAGAGGCAGCATACATCTTGGCATATTTTTCTGGCTCATTTCCTAGGGCATTAGGCAGTAAAAATACGGGATTGGTGCTACCCATTTCGGAGAAAACCGGAATCGGTACGGGTCGTTGATTCGCCAAATCAAACAAAGCTTTGCCCCCACCATACGAACCTGTAAAACCTACTGCGGCGGTTTTAGGATGCATCACTAAAGCTTTCCCCACTTCAAAATTAGCCCCATACACGTGTTCAAATACTCCTTCGGGCATTCCGGTACGAATGATAGCCTTCTTGATAGCTTCTGCTACCATAGCGGAGGTTTCGGGATGGGCAGGATGGGCTTTTACCACTACTGAGCAGCCGGCCCCCCACGCTGCTGCGGGATCTACGCCCGCCGTAGAATAAGCAAAGGGGAAATTGCTTGCTCCAAACACCACCACTGGCCCAATCGGTACTAGCATATTACGCACATCAGGTTTGGGTAAAGGTGTTCTTTCGGGCTGCGCCGTGTCAATCGTCGCTTCCAACCACGAGCCTTCCTCAAGTACATCAGCCACATGACGCAGCTGAAAGCAAGTACGCCCTCTTTCTCCCACCAAACGCTCATAAGGCAAGTGCGCTTCGCGCATCGCTACTTCTATGACGGCATCACCAAGTAGCTCTAGCTCTTCGGCAATGGTCCTGATAAACAAAGCCTTTTCTTTGGCCGACTTGCTACGGTATTTCAAAAAAGCTTGGTAGGCGCGATCCATCGCGCTCTCAATTGCGGGAAGTGTGGTATCTTGATACATCATGTATTGTATTTTATTAGTAACAATTTAGCGGTATGCTTTATGCAAAAAGTCATAAGCTTTTTGGTTTTATCGTACACGAGAGCTTGAGACTGCACTTTTCTAAAGAAGCTTACAACGAAGGAGCTACCTGTTTTAAAAAATTTGTTTGGTTTACTAGGTTTCGACCACTTTGGTTTTCAGGCCTCCCCATTCTTTTTCAGACATAGGACCTACCAAATACACATCAATTTCTATCTGTCCTACTTTAAAAGCCTGCATTGGGGCTTGAATGTGGGTTTCTAGCAAAGCTTTCAAACTTTCAAATTGCGCCACTTGTTGTTTTTCTTCTTCTCCATACCAATCTTCAATGGTAGTGACAGGCTCCCAAAATTTTTCTGGTTCAATTTCTTGCACTGAAGTTTCGGGTGGAAGCCCCAAAAAAAACTCTAAGTCACTCACGGTTAGAGGAGAAGCCACATTGACTTTTAATTGTATCCATTCGATTGGCTCGTCTGATTCGCTAGGATAGTACAAATTTTCTAAAAAAGGAGTGACTTTTGAGATCCACGACGTCTCAATGCCGATGTCACTCGAATTAGAATCCGATTGATTCTCAATTTGATTGCTTTCCATTTTGTTATTTTTCTAAATTTGAACCAAACTTAAAACATTTTCAAGACAATGCTAGAGCAATTAATGGGTCTTATCCAAGACAACTCTCAGGATGCTATCGTAAAAAACCCTGCCATCCCCAACCAGTTCAACAGCGACGCGATGCAAACAATCTTCAGTTCGGTAGTAGGTGGGTTACAAAACCAAGCTCAAGAAGGCAATGTAGGCGGCCTCATGGGTCTCTTGTCAGGGCAAAGCGGCACAGGTAATAACTTAATGGGAAATCCTATTGTATCGGGTATTGCTCAAAATGCTATCAGTAGCTTAATGGAGAAATTTGGCTTATCAAATAGCGCAGCGGCTGGTATTATCTCTCAGGTACTTCCAGGAGTACTAACTTCACTCATTTCTAAAGTAAGCAACCCTGGCGATAATAGCTTAGATTTTGGTGGTATCATGGGTTCTTTATTGGGTGGTCAGACTCAGCAAGCTCAACAGCAAGGTGGCTTTGATTTTAATCAAATCGGATACGCTTTGGCCGACGGAAAGCTCGACATGAACGATGTGATGAGAATCGGTGGTAGTCTTCTCGGTGGTAGCAGCAACAAAAGTAACTCAGGAGGAGGCTTGGGTGGCTTACTTGGTGGCCTTTTTGGGAAATAAAAATCCTTATATATTCATTAAAACGAAAGCGTCTAAAAGAAATTTTAGGCGCTTTTTTAGTTCAATTACAAAAGGTAAAGTCATCCATTTTTCTGCTTTAATAGTTAATCTTTTTCATTTATTCTATTAGTATTATGCCAAGATATTGTTTAGCCCTTGACCTCAAAGACGACGAAACGCTAATTGCCGAATACGAAAAATACCACGAAAAAATCAGACCCGAGATTGCGGAGAGTATCACCAGCTCGGGTATTACCAACATGGAAATTTACCGTATCGGCAATCGTTTGTTTATGATTATGGATACTACCGATGACTTTTCATTTGAGGCCAAAGCCGCCGCCGATGCCGCCAACCCCAAAGTACAAGAATGGGAAAATCTGATGTGGAACTATCAGCAAGCATTGCCTATGGCCAAAGAAGGCGAAAAATGGCTCGTGATGAAACCTATTTTTAAGCTTTAATACTGAACGCTGGCGACGTTTGAAACGTCGCCAGCGTTGAAACCCATTTTCAAATTAGCATATCAAACTTCCTCATTGAAAAAAGCGCCATTTTGTGTAGCAAGAAAAGCGTCAAGAGGAATTTCTTCTTGTTTGATAAAACCTTGTTGTGACAATGTTCCGGCTGCCACCATCTCCACCACTGCTGCAATAGAAGCCGCAGTAGTCCAAGAAATAGCTCGCCAATGTTGTCCGTCAATTTCGCGAGGATGATAGGCTCTATAAAATTCTTCTCTGGCCAAACTACCTGCTTGCCAGCCTTCTACCACGGCATATACATATACTACATCTTGTTTTACGGGAGGCTTGGCTGCGGTCAAAATCTCTTCAATTTGCGCTCGACGGTTTTTCATAATCAATTCATAAAGCAAAAAACGCATCAATTTAGCATGCCCCGGATACCGAATCGTTTTGTAATTAAGCGTATCTACTTTTCCTAAGTAAGTTTCGCACATAGTGCCTAGACCTCCAGAAGTACTAAAAGCTTCAAATTCTTGTCCTTCGATATTGATTACTTCGATACCATCAAGCGACGATACCATTTTACGTTCGCCATTGTGGATGACTTCTGCGTCGTTGATATACTCATTGATAACCCCCGCCGGTGACCACGTAAACGAGTAGCCCAACAATCCATTTGGATAACGAGGCAGTGCACCTACCCTCAATTCTATGTCGCGGAGTTTATCAAATCTTTTTTCCAAATCTGCTCCTACAATACCAATCAGACCCGGAGCCAACCCACACTGCGGTGCCATGACCCCACGGTGGCCAGTAGCCATCTCCCTAATAGCCGCCGTAGTAGGCACATCTTCGGTCAAATCAAAGTAATGAATCCCTATTTCATGAGCAGACTGAGCAATGGGCAAATTGAGATTGTAAGGCATACACGACACCACGGCATCATACTCTTTCAAAATTTTTTTGAGAAGGTCGATATTTGTCACATCGCCTTCTATAATCTCAAAAGGCAAGGATTTAGATGGACGTCGTAAATCTAAACCTCTGACAGTAAATTGTTTACTAAGCAAGGTAGCGACCAATGAACCAACCTTACCCAAGCCAATGACTAATACATTTTGCATGGTTACTATTTGATTTTTGGATGAGAAATACAATGAAAATACTAGAACTATTGCCGAAAAATAACGACACGAGAAGACACTAGGGTACAAAAGAACAGGCACTACGAAGGTAGGCCAAGCGAGCAAGATATTTTTTAAGGTCTGGATTCATGACAAAACAAATGTAAAAATCCTTTGTTGTTTGGGCAAGCAGTTGTTAAAAAATCTAAATCCCCTTTCCTAAAAATGCAGTTTCATCAATATCCACAAAACCAAATTCACTGATTATCAAACCAATACACATTGTCATTTATAACTAATTTGATAACAGATATTGAGAAAATTTAAAAGCTGTCGATGATTTTTGTTACTTTGCAAAATATGAATATCAAACGCTGGACATACCCCAACCCTCTGACATCCGAACAAATCGCTCAAGCAGAATCGTTGACCGCCGCCATCAATGTAAATCCATTTTTGGGGCGTCTGTTGGTTCAAAGAGGCATTACTAATTTTGAAGAAGCCAAAGATTTTTTTCGTCCTTCTCTTAGTCATCTCCATGATCCTTTTTTGATGAAAGACATGGACAAAGCCGTCACAAGGTTATTGCAAGCTTTTCAAAATCAGGAGAAAATCATCGTTTATGGAGACTATGACGTAGACGGTGCCACTTCGGTAGCGCTGTTTTATGGTTATCTCAAACAGTTTTATCCTCATCTCGAATATTATATTCCCGATCGCTACTCAGAAGGCTATGGCGTATCGTGGCAAGGCATCGAATATGCCCAGAAAAATGGTTTTACACTTATCGTCACACTCGACTGCGGCATCAAATCGGCCGACAAAGTAGCCGTCGCGCGAGAAAAAGGGATTGATTTTATTATTTGTGATCACCACCGCCCTGACCTCAATCTTCCAGCGGCAGTGGCGGTACTCGACCCCAAACGCGAAGATTGTCCCTATCCTTACAAAGAGCTAACAGGCTGTGGTGTAGGCTTTAAACTTTTACAGGGGCTTTGTCAGCAGGGTTTTGCGGACGAAACCGTTTTGGAAAGCTATTTGGATTTGTTGGTAGTAAGTATTGCCGCCGACATCGTTCATATCACAGGCGAAAACCGTGTCTTAGCAACTTTTGGCCTCAAAAAAATCAATCAACGGCAGCGCATCGGACTCAATGCCCTGATTGATATTGCGGGTTTCAAAAATGAGTTAGACATTACTAATATTGTTTTTGGATTAGCACCTCGCATCAATGCCGCTGGGCGTATTGCGCACGCCAAGGAAGCCGTCCGGCTCTTGCTCTCAAACGACAAAGAACAAGCCGATGCTTTTGCGCAAGAAATCAATCAACACAACAGCGACCGCCGCAACTTCGATACCAGCATCACCGACGAAGCACTCAATATGATCAGGGAGAATCATTGGTTGTTGGAGGCGAAAAGTACCGTTTTGTACAAAGAAGATTGGCACAAAGGGGTTGTCGGGATTGTAGCGAGTCGTTGTATTGAGCATTTTCATCGTCCTACCATCATTCTTACCCATTCCAATGGCAAAGCTGCTGGCTCTGCTCGTTCGGTACCGGGTTTTGATGTTTACGAGGCGATTGAGGCTTGCTCAGATTTGTTAGAACAGTTTGGTGGACATACCTTCGCCGCAGGTTTATCCCTACCAGTGGATAATGTAGAAGCTTTTCGAATTAAGTTTGATCAAATCGTAAGAGAAAGGATTTTGCCCGAACAACTCACTCCTTTGGTGGAGATTGACATGGAGCTGGACTTAAACATTATCAACCCTCGTTTTTATGGTATTCTCAAACAAATGGCGCCTTTTGGCCCTGGAAATATGACTCCCGTTTTTGCGAGTCACGATGTACGAATGAGCGGTAACCCTACTCTTATGAAAGAAAAACACTTGAAGCTAGAGGTATTTCAACCCACACCTCAAGGTGCCGTGAAGTTTACGGCAGTAGGCTTTGGTATGGCGGATTTTTATCCAAAACTTGTAAGTGGCAAACCTTTCTCTATTGCTTATACCATCGAAGAAAATACGTTTCGCGACAAAACTACGTTACAGTTGTATTTGAAAGATATAAAGTTTGAAGCCTAAAGGCTTTTATACACTTCTATCAGGAGTGTGTAAACAAACCAACCCATGATTCTTAGAACAGAAAATTTAATTAAGAAATACGGTTCTCGCCTCGTCAACGACCACGTGAGCTATCAAGTAGGACAAGGTGAAATCGTAGGTTTGCTTGGTCCCAATGGCGCCGGAAAAACCACCTCTTTTTACATGGCTACTGGTCTGGTAAAACCCAACAGCGGCCACGTATACATCGATGACAAAGACATTACCGACCTGCCCATGTACAAACGTGCACGACTAGGCGTGGGATATTTAGCTCAGGAGGCATCTGTATTCCGAACGCTCACAGTCGAAGAAAACATCATGGCGGTGCTTGAAATGACCTCTCTCTCCAAAGCCGAACAAAAACATAAATGTGAAGAACTCCTCGATGAGTTTAGTCTTCATCATGTTCGCAAAAACAAAGGTATGGTGCTTTCGGGTGGTGAGCGCCGACGTACCGAAATCGCCCGTTGCTTGGCCGTTGATCCTAAATTTATTTTGTTGGATGAACCTTTTGCGGGAGTTGACCCCATTGCGGTAGAAGATATTCAGACGATTGTGGCCAAATTAAAATATAAAAACATCGGAATCCTCATCACTGACCACAATGTATCCGAAACTCTCTCTATCACCGACCGTGCTTATTTGCTTTTTGAAGGAAAAATCCTAAAACAAGGTACACCAGAAGAATTAGCCGCCGACCCTCAAGTACGTCGTTTGTATTTGGGTCAAAGTTTTGAACTCAAAAGAAAAATCTAAGAAAATAGGTAATTGGGGCAAAAAGAGCTACCTCAAAAAATCCTTTCAAGATTTACTTTTTGCCATTTATCCTTTATTTTTCTGTCGCTTTTTTGAGATTCTTACCTTTACCGTCATTCTCAATCTAACTAATCCTTTAAACTACCCTTTTCATGGAACCGCAAACAACTACCGCTCGAATTTCCCTTAAATATGGCATTATTTCGGCCGTTGGATCTATCATTTTTATCACTATTTTGTACTTAACAGACCAAAGCACCAATGCTGCCATTAGCTGGTTAGGGATGATTATTCCTATCGCGGCAATGGTGATGGGCATGAAGGAATTCAGAAACCTAAACCAAGGATTCATGACTTACGGACAAGGTTTGGGAATTGGCACGTTGATGTCGGCAATATCTGGTTTTTTGAGTTCTGTTTACACCTACATTTACAACATATTCATTGACCCCACCTTGCGTCAACAAATGCTAGACAAAGTACGTGATGACCTAGAAAGTAAAGGTATGGATGATACCCAAGTGGAGGCTGCACTCGAAATGACCCAAAAATTCTCTACTCCTGGCATTACCTTCTTTGTTGGTATTTTGATGTCGATTATTATGGGCTTTATTTTTTCGCTTATTATTTCAGCTATTTTCAAGAAAGACAAACCATTTGACCTTGAATAAACGTGAAGATTTTATCAACCTTGCAATAATTATTGACACAAAATCAGACTTTCCTAGTTTTATATAAACTTCGTAGAGGTCCGCAAAGCCTTCTTTAAATTTGCCTCGTTACTCAAATTCATAGCGTAATTTGTCCCTTTAAAATGATTGCTATTTTTCGAAAAGAAATCTTTTCATTTTTTAGTTCGCTCACGGCCTATATCGTCATGGGGGTATTTTTGACGGCAGTGGGTTTGCTGCTTTGGGTATTTCCAGATACCAATGTCCTTAATTATGGCTATGCCGATTTAGGTACTTTTTTCAATCTTACACCTTTAGTATTGCTGTTTTTGATTCCAGCTATTACGATGCGGGCTTTGGCGGAGGAAGTAAAAAATGGCACCATTGAATTGCTCCTTACCAAACCATTAGGTAATTGGTCTTTGGTTTTAGGAAAATTTTGGGCCAGCCTGGCACTTACTTTTTTGGCGCTGATTCCTACATTGCTTTATTACTATACGGTTTATCAACTTGGCAATCCCGTCGGCAATATCGACTCGGCAGCCGTATTTGGATCTTATATTGGTCTTTTGTTTTTGAGTGCGGTGTTTGTATCTATTGGATTATGGACTTCCTCGCTTTCCGACAATCAAATCGTAGCTTTTGTATTGGGGGTTTTTATTTGTTTTCTTTTATACACAGGGATTGGTGCCATTGCAAAACTAGATTTTTGGGGAGAATTTTCTTATCCACTTTCTTGGATTTCGCTCGATGAACAATACGCCGACTTAGGTCGGGGGCTTATTGATAGCCGCAATGTCGTCTATCTTACTTCGGTCGCTGTTTTATTTTTATGGATGACCCAAAATAGAATTGCGAGTCGGCGGAAATAACCTAAATTTAAGCTCTTAAAGGGAGGGTTAAAGGTGAAGGAAATCTTTCCTTACTTTTAACCCTTCATCGTTTAAACATTCACTAATCTGCAATGTGGCAAATTTGGATTGATACTGGCGGGACTTTTACCGATTGTTTGGGGCTTAACCCTGACGGACAACTAAGACGAACCAAAGTACTCAGCAGCAGCTTTTTAAGAGGAACTATTTTACAAAAAATAGCGCCCAACACTTACGAAGTTTCGGCTCCCTGGGCTAGTTATGAGGGACTTTTTAGAGGTTATGATTTTAGGGTATTAGGCCAAAATGATTTTTTAAAAGTCGCCGATTTCACAGCAAATAAACTGGTATTAGAAGAAGAGATTTCTGTGCTTCATTACCCTTTTCATTTTGAGATTACGACCCACGAAGAAGCGCCCGTACTAGCGACGCGCCTCATTACTCAAACCCCACTCCATGCATCCTTTCCCGCTCTTACCATGCGCCTTGGTACGACCAAAGGTACCAATGCGCTATTGGAACGAAAAGGCGCGAAAGTAGCTCTTTTTGTTACCAAAGGTTTTGGGGATTTGCTCAAAATTGGCACCCAACAACGCCCCCATTTATTTCAGCTAGCCATTCCTGACCCTGTATTGCTCTATGACCAAGTGATTGAAGTAGACGAGCGACTTGATGCCGAAGGGAACCTGCTCCATCCCTTGGATACCACTAATATTCAGGATATTTCGAGCAAATCGGCAGCTATTTCATTTTTACATAGTTATAAAAACCCAGTTCATGAAAATGCCCTTCAGTCTCACCTACGTGGGCAAGGGCATGAGTATGTCAGTAGCTCGGCCGAATTGTATGCAGGTATCAATTATCTCAAACGCACCCAAACAGCTCTGATTAATGCCTACTTACAGCCTATATTATCTGATTATTTGAGCAATATTACGGCTTCTCTAGGTCAAGAGGCAGTACGCGTCATGACAAGTGCAGGGGGGCTAGTGCATTCAAGTCTTTTCAGAGCCAAAGATAGTTTATTGAGCGGCCCAGCAGGTGGCATGGTAGGTGCAGCAACTATTGCTCAACAACTTGGTTTTGAGCGTTGTTTGACATTCGACATGGGTGGAACAAGTACTGACACGGCTCGTTTTGACAATAAATTAGATGTAGAATTTGTCACCAAAATTGAAGGTATTGAGCTACACAATCCTACCCTCGCCATAGAAACTGTAGCTGCTGGTGGAGGGTCTATTTGCTATTTTGATGGTCAAAAACTACGGGTAGGTCCCGAAAGTGCTGGTGCTCAACCGGGACCCGCTTGCTATGGCGCAGGCGGCCCTTTGACAATTACAGATGTCAATTTGTTGTTGGGCAAAATGGATGCATCACGTTTTGGGGTTCCTATCAATCCAAACAAGGCTCAGCAAGCTCTCCAAATTATCCAAGAACAAATTTTGACCCAAACCCGTCAACAACTTAGTGAAATAGAAATTCTGCGAGGTTTTGAGCAAATCGCCAACGAAAAAATGGCAGAAGCTATCCGACGTATTTCGGTCGCCAAAGGGTTTGCCCCCAAAGATTACCCCTTACTTACTTTTGGAGGAGCGGGGGGGCTACATGGCTGTCAGTTGGCCGATATTTTGGGTATCGACACCGTAATTCTTCCTTACGACGCAGGTCTTTTGAGTGCTTTTGGCATGGGACAAGCCCGTACCCAACGCATTGTAAATCAACAAATTCTTAAACCTTTAGAAGATATACTCCCTGAGCTTGATGAGCTAATTCACACATTGGCAACAGAGGCTACTAAAGCACTACATCAAGAACAAATCAAGGAGGTAAAAGTTGAGTATATTCTATTATATCTTCGTTTCAAAGGACAAGAAAACGCCTTAGAGATTGTCTACCAAAGCGCCGATAATCTTGCCGAACAATTTCGAGAAAGATACCGACAGCTTTTTGGGTACTATCCCAGCTCTCTCGCGATTGAGGTAGAAAGCATCAAGCTGATTGCTAGCGAAAAAGCAGAATCTCAAACTTCTTTTCTCCAATACGAGCCTGTTCATAAAGTCCAACCCTTTAAAATAAGCCCCTCTCAATACGCCATTTTTGATTGGGAATCCTTAGAAGAAGGGGATTTTTTTGAAGGTCCTGCAGTCTTACTCAATGCCACTTCTACCTCATTTATTCCCGAAAGATGGCGGCTAGTAGTTACCCCTACCAAAGACGCTGTGGTGCACAAATCAAATGCTCCTCACCCTCAAGAAGCCCAAGAAAAAGAAACTCAAGAAACCATAGAACTTGAACTATTTACGAATCGTTTTATGGCTATTGCCGACGAAATGGGTGCGCAATTGCAACGCACCGCTTTCTCGGTCAATGTCAAAGAACGTTTGGATTTTTCGTGTGCTATTTTGGACGCTCAAGCGGAGTTATTAGTCAATGCCCCCCATATTCCAGTTCATTTGGGAAGCTTGGGCGTATGCGCTCGCTTAGTACTCCAACGCACTCCCCTCCGTTCTGGGGAGGTTGTGATTGTAAATCATCCCAAATACGGAGGGTCGCATTTGCCCGACGTCACGCTTTTAGCGGGCGTTTTTACCCCTCAAGACGACCTTATCGGCTACGTTATCAACCGTGCTCATCATGCCGAAATAGGAGGCCGCACGCCGGGGTCAATGCCTCCTGATGCTATTTCGCTCGTCGAGGAAGGAGTCGTTATTTTGCCCACTTATTTGGTTATCAATGACCAAATCCAATGGGAAGCTATGGAAGAATTATTTCTGAAAGGGCCATATCCTACTCGCTCATTTACCGAAAATATGGCCGACATCAACGCGGCCTTGTCTTCCCTAAAATCCGGACAAATAGCTTTGCAAGCGTTGGTAGCTCAGCATGGATTGGCGCGGGTGCGGCATTATATGAAACTTCTCAAAGACTCCACCTTTTCGGCCTTAAAAGAAGCACTACAACCCATACAAAATCAAACCTTTACTGCTTTAGAATCTTTAGATGATGGGCATCAAATCAGCGTAAAAATTATAACATCGGCCCAGAAAACTTCACCTAGTTCCCCACTGATTGTTTTTGATTTTAGTGGAACTTCGCCCCGTCATCCTTTCAATCTCAATGCCAATATCTCCATTATTTACAGTGCGATATTGTATGTATTGCGACTATTGGTCAACAAAAACATTCCTCTTAACGAAGGGCTTACCCAAGGTATCGAAGTCATTTTGCCACCTGATAGTTTTTTACACCCTGAGTTTAGTGACGATGCCTCCCTCTGTCCTGCTGTAGTAGGAGGAAATACCGAAGTCAGTCAACGCCTCGTGGATACACTTCTCAAAGCTTTTGGGTTGGCAGCTTGTAGCCAAGGGACGATGAACAATTTTTTGTTTGGCAATGGGCAGTTTGGTTACTACGAAACCATCTGTGGTGGTACGGGCGCTACTTCCCAAGCACATGGCAGGGCCGCAGTACACCAACACATGACCAATACACGCATCACCGATGCTGAAGAACTCGAACGACGCTACCCTGTGCGTCTTGACGAGTTTGCAATTCGCAAAAATTCGGGCGGAAAAGGCCGATGGAACGGTGGTGACGGGGTGGTTCGTGAACTTACGTTTCTGGCACCTTTGCGCGTAACCCTCATTACCCAACACCGTCAAGTAGCACCTTATGGTATAAAGGGTGGCAAAAATGGACAAACAGGACGCCAAACCCTAACTACAAATGACGAAAAAAAGCAAGAACTCAGCGGAATCTGTTCGCTAGAAGTAGTCGCTGGAGATAAAATCAGAATCGAAACTCCGGGAGGTGGAGGCTATGGAAGCCCAATTTAAAAAGTGTCTTATTTCCCCAAAAAAATGCTAAATTTACGGATAAATAAAAGTAAGCAACGTGCCTCTTAACCAAGACAACATACGACTCGTTTTTGGTCTTAAACTAAAACAGCTTCGCCTAGACAAATCCCTATCTCTCAGTGACTTGTCCCAAAAAACAGGCTTATCTATTTCTTATATTAATGAAATTGAAAAAGGGAAAAAATACCCTAAATCAGATAAAATTATAGCCCTTGCTAGTGCGCTTGATGTAGATTATGATTCGTTGGTATCTATCAAATTGAGCAAAAAACTGGAACCTATTTCAGAATTATTACAGTCTAACATCCTTACCGAACTCCCCCTTGATTTGTTTGGAATCGACCCCGCCGACTTGCTCGAAATGCTCTCCGATGCGCCTACTAAGCTGAGTGCGTTTATCGGAACGCTTATCGAAATTGCTCGCAATTACAACATGTCGGTTGAGCAGTTTTATTTCTCTGCTTTGCGAACTTACCAGGAAATGTACGACAATTATTTTGAGGATTTGGAAGAAGAAGCCGATGCTTTCCTAACTCAATTTGCCATACCCGAGGAGTTGATTTTAGATGATAAATACTTGGCCGACTTACTGGTCAAAAATTATGAGTACGAGATTCAGTTTATTGACGAAAAAAAATATCCCGAACTCGTAGGAATTCGTTCTCTACTGGTTCACCGTAGCGATAAACTGCGGCTATTGGTAAGTCCACAACTTGATGCCAACCAAAGGGCATTTGTCTACGGTCGAGAGTTGGGGTACCAATACATGAAGCTCAAAAATCGCCTCAATACCACCCACTTAGTAGAAGCCGAATCTTTCGAACAACTCCTCAACAACTATAAAGCATCGTATTTTGCAAGCGCCATCATCATCAAAGGAAATATATTGGCTCGCAAGCTTTCAGAGTTTTTTGAGCAGCCTTACTTCGATGCCGATGCCTTACTTAATCTGATAGAATACTTCCACAGTACCCCCGAATCTTTTTGCTACCGCCTCAGCAACATTCTCCCCAAGCACTTCGGAATCAGTCAATTGTTCTTTTTGCGGTTCAATAATTATGCTGGCCAAAACCGTTTTGATTTGACAAAGGAAATGCACATTGCCCGCAAGCACAACCCTCATACCGTACGTGATGAGCACTACTGCCGCCGCTGGGTAGCACTGACGATTTTGCAAGAATTAGCCGATTTACAGCAAAAAGGACAATATCATTATACTCTTTGTCGCGCCCAAATTTCCCACTATATCGATACGCAAGACAAATATTTTGTGGTATCTTTTGCCAAGCCCATGTCCCCTACCCCCAACCTCAACGTAAGTGTATCGATGGGGATTCGACTAGATGATAATGTAAGAAGCAAAATCAAGTTTCTCAATACGGGGCAAATCAGCACACGTGAAGTCAACGAAACCTGCGAACGCTGCCCTTCTTTTGATTGTAAAGAACGGATGGCGGCACCCACGGTTTTGCAGCGAAAACGCAAAAATGAAGCGATTCGTAAAGCGATGACTAAGCTAAGTAGCGAGCGGTAGAGCCTCATCCCCTTTTTCTTACAGGAGAAAGAGAATGACGCAGAAACTATAACCTACCTACCTTCACGACTTCGTCCTTGTGAAAGAAGGGGGATTATGAATATCAAACTTTAAGACCACCATCTACCATTTCTAGCTTGCGGTCGGCAAGGTTGGCTAGGTGTTCGTTGTGGGTTACAATCACGAAAGTTTGCCCAAGTTCATTACGAAGTTTAAAAAACAATTGGTGTAAGTCTTCGGCATTGCGCGAATCAAGGTTGCCACTTGGCTCATCGGCAAACACAATAGCAGGATTGTTGATAAGAGCACGCGCCACGGCCACGCGCTGCTGCTCCCCTCCAGATAGCTGAGAAGGCAAATGACTTAGCCGTTCTTTCAAACCTAGCATTTCGAGCAATTCTTGGGCTCTTTTGGTAATTGTCGAGCCTTTTCCTCCAATAAACCCCGGCATACACACATTTTCGAGGGCCGTAAATTCGGGCAGTAAATGATGAAACTGAAATACAAACCCAATCTCCTCATTACGAAAAGCCGCCAAATCTTTTTCTTTCAAACCAAAAACATCTGTCCCCTTGATGATTACTTTTCCCGAATCAGGATTGTCGAGTGTGCCCAAAATATGCAATAACGTGCTTTTTCCAGCCCCTGACGCTCCCACGATAGTCACCAATTCGCCTTGGGTTATTTCTAAATCAATTCCTTTCAAAACGGATAGGGTTCCGTATTTTCTTACTATTTGGTGGGCTTGTAGCATAGAGACTTCTTTTGGATTTGGGACGACAAAGATTAGAAAACTTCCTAACTTAGACAAAAGCAATGGGAGTACTTTTCTCCAATATTTTGTTGTTACTATTGCAGGTTCTTCGTTTTTTGCGCATACTTGCCGTCTTCTAAAAATCAACCAATGGCTAAAGTAAAAACTGCTTATTTCTGTCAAAATTGTGGTCATCAGGCTACTAAGTGGCTCGGTCGCTGTCCTTCCTGTGGCGAATGGAATACCCTCGTAGAGGAAGTTTTGGAAAAAGAAGACAAAAAAGGCCCCTTAGGACAATGGAAATCGGTGAGTTTGGCGGCCAAACCCAAAGCCATTGCCGACATCAAATATGAGGAAGAGCCGCGCATTGTTACTACTGATGGCGAGCTCAATCGCGTATTGGGAGGTGGAATCGTGCAAGGGTCGTTGGTGCTGATTGGAGGAGAGCCAGGCATCGGCAAATCGACCTTGATGCTTCAAATCGCCCTCACGCTCAAGCAACGCGTACTGTACGTATCGGGCGAAGAAAGCGAGCAACAAATCAAAATGCGCGCCGAACGCATCACTTCCAACAATCAAAATTGTTTTATCCTGACCGAAACCAGTACCGACAATATCTTCCGACAAATGGAAGAATTTGACCCCGATGTACTCATTATTGATTCTATTCAGACCATGCAATCTTCTCTGATTGAATCAGGCGCGGGGAGCGTGTCGCAAGTACGGCAGTGCGCTGCCGAACTCATGAAATACGCCAAAGAAAGTGGTGTACCTGTGTTTATGATTGGGCACATCACCAAAGACGGTAACCTCGCCGGTCCCAAAACCCTCGAACACATGGTAGACACCGTCCTGCAATTTGAAGGCGACCGGCATACTACTTACCGGATATTACGCACCACCAAAAACCGCTTTGGAAGTACTTCTGAACTAGGGATTTATGAAATGCTTGGTTCTGGCTTACGCCAAGTCACCAACCCCTCCGAAATCCTAATTTCGCAGCGCGAAGAACAGCTCAGTGGCATTACCATTGGCTCCATGCTCGAAGGTAATCGCCCTTTGATGATTGAGATACAATCGCTAGTGAGTGTCGCCAATTATGGTACACCCCAACGCAGCAGTACGGGCTTCGACAACAAACGCCTCCAAATGCTACTTGCAGTTTTGGAAAAACGCGGCGGCTTTCGACTCGGCACCCAAGACGTATTCTTAAATGTAGCGGGTGGCTTACGCGTGGAAGACCCCGCCATAGACCTCGCCGTCGTGACCTCCATTGCTTCTTCTTACGAAGATGCGTTCATTGCACCATCGGTTTGTTTTGCGGGAGAGGTGGGTTTGGGAGGTGAAGTACGCGCCGTCAATCGTATTGAAGGGCGCATCGCCGAAGCCGAAAAATTAGGCTTCAAAAAAATCTATATTTCCAAATACAACACCAAAGGGCTTATTTTCAAAAACTACAATATCCAAATCATTCCCGTCGCCAAATTAGACGAAGTTTTTGGGGATTTGTTGAGGTAAGAAAAACATGAACCTAATTCCAAGATAAGCTTGGAAATTCTATTGTTTTCAATAGTACATATTTTCAGAAATCTATTCCACTAGCCTCACATAACATATTTTTCGTACCTTTGTACCACAAAACTTCCCCAAAATCATGTAGGAGCCAATTTCTTTCAGGACTTTCAAAAACAACACCCCAATGAAGGGTTTTTGTTATTCTTCAATCCTCAAAGAAAGAAATCATGATTTTTTTACAGCATATTTCCTATATACATCCCAACAAAGATTTGTTGTTTGACAACATTAATCTAACGGTCAACAATCAACAAAAAATCGCCTTAATCGGCCATAATGGTACAGGTAAATCTACACTGCTCAAAATCATAGCCAGAGAGCTAACGCCCTCAGGTGGTCATTTGAAAGTAGAAAGCACACCCTATTATATTCCCCAAATCTTTGGGCAATACAATCATTTGACGATTGCACAGGCTTTACACATCGACCAAAAACTCAATGCCTTATGCGAAATCCTGAATGGAAACGTAACAGAAGACTACCTGAACTTGCTAGCCGACGATTGGGGCATTGAAGAACGCACCCAAGCCGCCCTCCACGAATGGCAACTTGATGATTTGGATTGGAATCAGAAAATGGAAACACTCAGTGGAGGGCAAAAAACGAAGGTCTTTCTTGCTGGTATTTCTATTCACCAGCCTGAACTGATTTTGATGGACGAACCTAGTAATCATTTAGATACCACAGGAAGGCAGCAATTGTATGAATGGCTGCAATCTACTTCAAGTACAGTAGTAATAGTAAGCCACGACCGGCAGTTGTTGAATCTCTTGGAGACAGTTTGTGAACTAAGCAAACGAGGAATCACTGTGTTTGGAGGCAATTATGATTTTTATGTCGAACAAAAGCAAGTTGAAATTGAGACATTGAATCAGGATATTCACAGCAAAGAAAAAACACTCCGCAAAGCCAAAGAGAAGGAACGTGAAACCTTGGAGCGACAGCAAAAATTGGACGCTCGTGGCAAGAAAAAACAAGAAAATGCGGGAATAGCCCGCATCATGATGAATACCTTGCGCAACAATGCCGAAAACAGTACGGCCAAAATCAAGAGTGTTCATTCAGAAAAAATCAGTGGCATTTCAGAACAACTACACGAATTGCGTAACAACCTACCTGACCTCGACAAAATGAAGTTTGGTTTCGACAATTCAGCTTTACACAAAGGGAAAATTTTGCTCACCGCCACCAATATCAACTTTGGTTATACAATTCAGTCTTTATGGAAAGAAAACTTGAACTTCCAAATCAAAAGCGGAGAGCGTATAGCTCTCAAAGGACTTAATGGCTCTGGTAAAACTACTTTGATAAGACTTATTCTGGGCGACTTACAACCATGCAGAGGTCTTCTCCAGCGTGCAGAAATCAAATCAGTTTATATTGACCAAGATTACTCGCTGATTGACCGACAACTCACCGTGTACCAACAGGCCCAAAAGTATAATATCATGACCTTACAGGAGCACGAACTCAAAATTCGACTCAATCGTTTTTTGTTTTCCAAAGAAAAATGGGATAAGCCTTGCTCCACCTTGAGCGGAGGTGAAAGCATGCGTTTGATGCTTTGTTGTCTTACTATTCAAAGTCAAGCCCCAGATATCATTATTTTAGACGAGCCTACCAACAATTTAGACCTGCAAAATATCGGCATCTTGACGGCAGCAATCAACGAATACCAAGGTACATTGATAGTAGTATCGCATGATGAACGTTTTTTGAAAGAAATCAATATTCAGCAAACCCTCCAACTCTAAGATGATACTAGCTTAACACACTTTTATGACTTCCATTTCAAGCAAAGCCCCTAATTTTTGGATTTTGGAACTGATATGCCCTATTCCAATCGCACAATGATGCGCCGGGCCGTGACTATTCCAATCATTCACAAATTTGCGGGCACCTTGCGGAAAACGATAACGACTATTGGTATTACCTATTTCCAAAATAGGACCAGATACCGACTCGCCTTCGGCCACTAGCAACATGAGTCCCCCACCCCTTCTTTCTACTACAGAGAGCAAGGTGACAGGGCCATTTTTCACGCTCATTTCTACCGAAACTCCTTCTCCTACCTTACCATGATATACTTTGAGGGGGCGTACTTTGGTTTTGCCCTGCGAAATCGCAATGTGCCCGGGACCATCATGCCCCATCAGTACCACATCATCCGCAAAATCCATGGCATAATACTCCGTAAACGAACCACCAGCGCCAAAGCTATCCATGATTTTCATGGCTTGGGCATTTTTGATTTCATACTCGCCCGCTACAGGAATCCCCTGCGCTGTCAGGAGTGAATTCCCCAGTATAATGGAGGCAATCGCTTCTTCATTTTCTAGATTTCCAGTGCCTTTATAATAGTAAGCTATCGAGCCGAGTTTATACTTCTTCACCAATCTATCCAATGCTACCGAAGTCACAGCAGCTTTCTCCAGCTCGGCCAATCCACAATCTGGTTGGATTTCAAAAACCTCCTCAAACAATTGAAGTCTGTCTGTGCATTCGTCGGGAGTTACCTCTTTTCGTAGTTGGGCGAGTTCTTCCACTTCCAAAAGCTCTATATGCCCACCAAAATGAGCATATTGCTGAGTCAAATCTGAGTAAATATCCAACATCCCACTATAATAATGCCCCATGCAGCCAAGGCGATTGTGAGCCATGATTTCTTTGACTTTTGCGGCTTCCACCCATTCTTTTACATCCTCCCAGCACTCAGGGTCATGGTGTAGCATTCCCGTTATTTGGTGAAATTTAATGCCTACTCGGTGAAAAACATTCGCAATTTCGGGAACGGGGCAAGCAGAACAATACGCCAACCACTCCCCTGTCATTTTTGTACGATTGGTCAAGGCGTTGAAACTCTTATAATCAATCGCTGCTTCAGGCGATAAGTTCAAAATGATTACTGGCACTTTGGCCCGCTGCACTACTGGAAGTACGGTGGAAGATAAGGCATAAGTAGTGACATACAGAAATATCAGACTCACATCGGCTTGTTTGAAAAGTTGCCCTGTTTCAAAAGCCTTATCGGGCGTGTCGACTAAGCCTGCGTTGACGATATAAGGATGAAAATCGGCTATTTTTTCTTCTACGACTGCCATATAGCCTTCTAGACGCTCTTTAAGGCCTTCAAATTGAGGCCAATAAGCATCTAATCCTATTCCAAAAAGTCCAATTTTAAGAAGAGAAGGAGAAGAATAATTTTTGATATTTTCCTCCTCTAAAGTAGCATTTTGCTTATACATCATAAGGGTGTTTAGGTTTCAAGTACGTTGAGATAAAAACCTCCTATACTTCAAAAATGGGTGGAGATACAGGCTTCGGTTAGAGTTTATATAGTAGTTTGCACACAATTTTCCTTTATTAGGAATATACACACCTTTATTAGCCGACAACCTTATCAATCTATGCAGATCAAAGTTTTCTTACAAACTGAAGAGGGCATTAATGTATGGCTAATCGTATCATTTTTTTACAAAAAAATAGGATTTTCCCCCGTCATTAAATGACTTTTTTGATTATTATATTGCATTTTTTGATATGAAGCTTTTTCGGAAATACTTCACTTTCGACTCTAATATTTCTGAGCAAAATTTAGGTATCAATATCCTGAATGTTGGTCATAATATTCATCCTGCTCATACACGCTATCCCGATGTTGAGCACCCTGATTCTTATTATTTTGAGTGGGAAAAAGGCCGTAGTCTCAAAGAATACCAAATCATATATATTTCGAAAGGAGAAGGAGACTTTGAAGCAGCCGACTTCCCCACGCAAACCATCGAAGCAGGCACTATTATTTTGCTTTATCCGGGCATTTGGCACCGATATCGACCCAAAGAAAACACCGGTTGGGAAGAATATTGGGTAGGTTTTTCTGGCTCGTATGCCCACTATCTTCTCGAACAAGAATGTTTTAACCCTCAAAGCCCAATTATCAAAGTTGGATTCAATGCAGCATTTTTAGAGACATTTTCGAAGCTCATTGAGGTAGTAGAAGTAAGGCAAGAGTCCTACCAAAAGCTTTCTTCTTTTCTGCTCATTCAGCTTTTGGGGATTGTATACGCATCGGTATTGATGTCGCATCAAAAATTGTCAAGAAAAGAAGAAATTATTGAAGAAATCAGGAAAGAAATTCACAAAAACTGGAACAAAGATATTGATTTTGAACAACTTGCGCAACGCTTCAACCTTAGTTATATTTGGTTTCGGAAAACCTTCAAAGAAGTATTAGGGACTTCGCCCAATCAGTATCATCTAAACCTCAAACTCCACAAAGCCGAGCAGCTCATTCACGAAAGTAATCTTACTTTGGCCGAAATCGCCTACCAATCTGGCTTTGAATCTGAGTTTTATTTTTCAAGAATTTTCAAGAAAAAAATGAACTACAACGCCTCCGATATACGTAGAAAAAAATAAGGTTTTACCACCTCATTCTGAATCCTATACCGTGGATTCCTTCAATTTTGATGTGGGGATCGTCGCAGAGATACTTTCTCAAGCGCGACATAAACACATCAAGGCTACGCCCCATAAAATAGTCATCGTCGCCCCAGATAGCTTTTAGTAAGTCTTCACGTTTGATGACTTGATTGGGACGGTCTACCAAATACCTCAAAACCTCCGCTTCTCGATAAGTCAAATCTTGGGTTTTGTTTTCAAATTGAAGCTGAAGTTTTTCAAAATTAAAAGTATAATTCCCAACTTTTACACCTGCTGCTACCCCATTGTTGGGAGATTTGGAGGTCAATTTTTGAGTCCGACGTAAAAAAACTTCAATTTTCAGGATAAGTTCTTCAATACTAAAGGGCTTTGTAAGATAATCGTCGGCCCCCAACCTAAGTCCGTGGATTTTGTCTTCTTGGAGCGAACGTGCCGTCAAAAACAATATAGGAACCTCTTCATCACGTTGCCTTATTTTTTGTGCCAAAGTAAATCCGTCCAAGTGAGGCAACATCACATCTAACACACATAAATCAAAATCTTGCTGGTTAAATACTTCCAATGCTTGTAATCCGTCGGTACAATGGACGATATCATAGTGGAGTTCAAGGTTGTCTTTGGTTACAAATCCCAAATTTGGGTCATCTTCGACGTATAAAATTCGCGGCATTGTCTAGTCAGTCTTAAGCGGGAGATTCATGTTGTAAACGCCAGCGGCAGTTACTTATTACCCTCTGTTTTTTTTAAGGGTATCAAAATAATAAATTCACTTCCTTTTCCAAGCTCACTTTTCAGCTTTAGTTTCCAATGGTGCGCTTTGGCGATTTGCTGCACATAGCTCAATCCAATCCCAAATCCTTTCACGTTATGAATGTTGCCCGTTGGAACCCGATAAAACTTTTTAAAGACTTTATCTTGATATTCGTTAGCAATTCCTATGCCATTATCTTTCACAGACACCATAAAAGTATGGTCAGTCGTAGATGTCGACAAGATGATATTGGGGTCTTTGGGAGTATATTTGAAAGCATTGTCAATTAGATTGCTGATAGCGTTTGACAAATGTATTCTATCAGCATAAATATAAGGTTCTTGGGCATTGAGCTTGAGCGTCAGGTTCTTTTCGTACTTATTGGCCAGCGAAGAAATAATCTGGTGTACATCCAACCACTCTACATTAAGTGGCAATGTATTTTTCTCGGCTTTGGCCATATTGAGCACCGTTTCTACCTGATTTTGAAGGCGTAGAGCTTCTTCTTTCAATATCTCAGTATATTTTTTGAGTCTTTCGGGCTGCTCTTTGATAGCCGGAGTATTGAGTACATCAGCCGCAATCCGAATCGTTGCAATCGGCGTTTGAAGCTCGTGAGTCATATTGTTGATAAAATCTCGCTGTACTTCGGTAAGTTGTTTTTGGCGGAGAATGACAAACAAAGCATAGCCAAAAAAGCCCACTGCAATCAGCACCAGCAGTGAAGACCACACCCACCCTCTCAAATCACTAATCACTGCGCCTTGTTGGTTGGGAAAACGTACCCCAAAATAGTAGGGATATTTATTGGATTTGAGCCAATTGGCGGTTTGAGTAGGGGCTTTACGGTCGTCACGGGTACTGAGTGATACTCCATAAAACATTTTATTGCTAGCACAATCATAAATCCCTACTTCAAAATCTGTCACCAAACTATGTTTCAAAAAACTAGCTTTTAGATAATGTTCTAAAATTCCGGGGTCAACCATAGAATTGGTATTCACTAAAAAATAGTTGGAAGAAAGCTGCTCGACGGGATTGTTGTGAAGCATCACCGAATTGAGGCGAGCCAACTGCTCCGCTACTTCCTGCAACGATACGTGAACCTGCTGATTGAACTGACGTTCTCGCATAGCCAAAGCTTTCCTCACCCAATAAATTTGAGTCAAAATGACTCCAATAATGGATAACGTTGATAAGATGACTAATAAACGAATGGTGGTTCTAGACATAAGTGCATCCGCACAATTTAGGTTGGAACTAGGTCTATTGGCAATATTAACCAAAAAACATATACGAAAATAGGACTGCGGTAGATTCTTACCAAGCGGTTAACAATCCATTAACAAAAGTTGAGTTTTCATTAACAAGCGTTTTCATAAGGTTGATCTACTTTTGACAAGTCAATCGATAACGTAAATATATGGTTCAATTTAAAAGACGTAGTAACATGAAAAAAGTAACTATCCTTTCTGTTTTATTTACATTTTTAGCTGTTTCGCTCGTGCTGGCACACGTATTAGCGCCTGCCTTTGGGTGGGCTGAGACCGAACATGATTTTGGTAAAATCAAACAAGGCAAACCCGTAACAGCCGAATTTAAGTTTACCAACAAGGGAGCGCATCCGCTCATTATCAATAAAGCCTATGGCTCCTGCGGTTGTACGGGTGTCGAGTATCCCAAAGAACCCATTATGCCGGGAGCTTCAGGCAATATCAAAGCTACTTTTAATGCTGCGAGCGTGGGGGCTTTTAATAAAACTGTAACGGTAGAATCCAACTCTGAAAGTGGTATCGTTACTTTAAATATTCACGGAGAAGTCGTTCTTTAAACTTTTTCTACAGCTATGAAAACGAAAGGGAGCACTCAAAAATGCTCCCTTTCATATTTTAGAATGCATGCCTTTTTTATTCTACATAATCTAAGTCTTTATGAAAAGTTTCTTCCATCCAAAAAAGCGAAGTATAAGCTATCGCAAAACACAATAAAGCCACAATTGCTCCCGCGCTTATCACCCCAAAACTGGGTTTGAGGTATTGATACAAAGGCAAGGTAATAAGCGTAGTAGCTCGTACAAAATTGGCGACGGTAGAAGTAGCCGTAGCACGCAGATTGGTCCCAAAGTTTTCGGCAGTAACGGTCAAAAACATAGCTATATACCCAATCGAAAAACCTAAATAGGCACAAGTCACATAAAATGCTTGAGCTTCTGTGATGCCTCCATAAAGGTAAAAAAGCACCCCCACTAAGGTCATGGTAGTCATGATTCCGATGGCCATTTTTCTAGATTTGAGCCACTGACTGAGCACTCCACTAAACATATCTCCTATGACTGTTCCTATAAAAACATACATCACACATCGCCCAGATACAATTTCTTCAGAAATCCCTAACGCTTTCCCAAACTCATTGCTAAAAGTAGCTAAAATGCCAATTACAAAATAGGTAGGAACTCCTACTCCAATGCAGCGCATGTATTTCCAAAAACGACCAGCATCTTTAAAAAAAGCCCACATACTTCCTCTTTGTATTCTTTGGACTTTGGCTTGTTCAAACATCCCCGACTCATACAAACGTACTCTCAATGCCAACAGCGCTAGCCCCAATCCTCCTCCGGCAAAATAAGTGGTACGCCAATCAAACCACGAGTTGGTAAGAAAAGCCACTACTGCCCCAAGTAGCCCTACACTCGCAACAATCGATGAGCCATAGCCTCGCAGGTGTTTGGGCAATATCTCGGATACCAATGTCAGGCCAGCGCCAAGCTCGCCCGCCAATCCCACGCCCGCCACAAATCTCAAAAATGCATACGTCGTGGGGGATTGAACAAAACCACAGGAAATATTAGCCACTGAATACATAATAATCGACCCAAACAATACTGAAAGGCGTCCTTTTTTGTCGGCTAATATCCCCCACACAATACCACCAATAAGTAATCCTGCTTGTTGCCAATTATAGATTTGACTTCCTAATATCGACACCTCTTCGGGATTTAACCCTAGGCCTTTGAGACTTGGTACGCGTACAATATTGAAGACAATCAAGTCATATACATCTACAAAATAGCCAAGGGCCGATACAATCACCGGAAGGCTCAACAAATGACTCAATGCCGAAGGTTCGGCAGCGGGGTTTTTCATAAAATAAAAAGCATTAAGGGTCGTCAGGAACGCAATTACGCAAAAAGACGTTTTCTGAAAAAATATTAACACTAAATATAAAGCTGAATCATTGTTTTTAAAGTCGCACTGATTCCCTTTTCATCGCTTCATGCTCGAAACTATCATCATATCAACTCTTTTTTTAGGTGCCTTAGGCTACGTTGGGAATCGCCTTCGTAAAGAACTCAGCCCCAAGAAATCGGGCTGCGGCAAAGGATGCGGATGTACAAAATAGTTTTAGAGTTTGCTCTTTGCCCTTATTTTTACGCGGATTTATTTCTTACAACATTCTGATGACCACAATCACCGTCATAGGGGGTGGCAGTTGGGCCACTGCTATCATTAAAATTCTTTCCGAAAACAACGTTCAGATTCGTTGGTGGCTCCGCGACCGCACCGCCGTCGAGCACATTCGTAAGCACCATTACAATCCCGACTATCTCCGCGACGTAAGATTGAGTCCGCGCAAAGTCAAAACATTCACCAAAATCACTGATGCTCTCAACGGAGCAGAGTATGTTATATTGGCGATTCCGGCGGCGTTTGTCCAAGAGCCACTCTCTTCGCTCACTGCCAAACACTTTGAAGGAAAGCGCCTTATCTCAGCTATCAAAGGCATGATTCCCGAAAAACATTGTTTAGTGACCGACTGGCTAGAGGAACGTTTTGAGGTACCAATTAGCCAAATCGCCGTTATAGCAGGCCCTTGTCATGCCGAAGAAGTAGCATTAGAAAAACAATCTTACCTCACCATTGCTTCTACCAACGAAGCCTGCGCCGCTCATTTTGCTGACCTTATGAAATGCCACTTCGTAATGGCGCGTCCATTAGTGGATTTGTACGGTGTAGAGTATGCCGCTGTCATGAAAAATATCGTAGCCTTGGCTTGCGGTATTAGTCATGGCCTGGGCTATGGCGACAATTTCCAAGCCGTACTTGTCTCCAATGCCATGCAGGAAATCAAACGATTTGTAGATGCCGTTGACCCTCGCCCGAGAGACTTGAGTGCTTCGGCTTATCTAGGAGATTTGCTGGTGACGGCTTATTCACAGTTTAGTCGTAACCGTACTTTTGGCAATATGATTGGACGCGGTTATAGTGTTCAATCTGCCCAAATGGAGATGAAAATGATAGCGGAGGGGTATTATGCCGTCAATAGTATTTTTGAAATGAACAAAAAATACAAAGTAGATATGCCTATTACAGAAGCTACTTACAAGATTTTGTACGAGCGCGAAAATCCTAGCACCGAAATAGGCAAATTAAAGCTACGACTCCAGTGAGTTTTTATGTTAAAAGGAAATCACCCCAAAAATCACCCTCGCTATTGTCTGCCATACTATGCCTTTTGTTTCAAAATAATAGAAATACGGCGCAGCCAAAAATACTCCTAAAGCTATTAAATATACCCGATTCTTCTTTTTTTGTTGTTTCCATTCATATAAGAAAATCAAGAGCAATAAAAAGGCAGAAGGTAAATACGAAACGGCAATGCTTTGTTCAAATGCTTGTACGCCAAGCCAGCGATAATCCAATCGCCCGAAAGCAGCCCAAAGTAAACCTAACGCATGAACAATCATGTAACTTTTGTGAATAGTACGCTGTGTACGATGGCGAATGGCCATGGTATATGACCAGACAAAACAGACGAATGCACTTATCGGGACAAATTGAAACGCCAATAAATCGACTTGCGGCACTTTGCCAACACCTTTTAAATACCCTTGGCGAATGGTTAAAATCATGATTAGTCCCAGAAAGGACACGTAAGCATACGAAAATTTCCCAATCAGTCGATGCAGTTTGTGTTGTCTAAATCGAATCAACAGTGGCTGGATAATCAGTACACTCATCCAAATCGTAATCGAAATGCCATGTAGGTGAGTAAGGGTAGAAATGCGAGAGTCAAATGTAGGAAAAAGCCCAAAGTAGGAACGATAAAAGCCATAAATGGCACAAATAAAAAAGAATATAAAAAGAAAACTAATGTTGCGATTTTTGCTGAGTGGCTCCATCTGTTACAGAATTTATAACGTACTGTCATACAAAATGATATAGCCAAAATTCGGCAAGAAAACTCAGTGCTTAGTGGTAAAAAATAGTTGTTTTTAACCTTATAAAACTTCCTTTTCAAACCGCTGCTTGTCAAAGCCTGTTTCGCCTAAATTTGGTTATATTTGAAAAAAACATTCGGAAACTATGGAAGATACCAAACTCATTCCCAAAATCCTGATTTACGAAGAATTCGACGGCATTCCTCTTTACCGAAAAGGGTACAAGGATTTTGTGTTAGGGCTGAAAAAAATTGAAGAAATCAATATAGGTACTAGTGCATTACAATCTTTTATTATCGCAGCTATCTTAAAACATTTGTTCAAAATATTGCCAGATACCTATTCGGCACTAAGCTCTGAATTGGGGCTTCATCTATCTAAAAACGCTAATTTTTCGGCCGATATCGCCATTTATAAAGAAGGACGCTTGAATATTGGATTTCATTCGGTCAATTATGTGGACACTCCTCCCAATGTGGTCATCGAAGTAGATATAAAAATAGAAGAGTACGATTATTTTAAAAGCGAAGAAGAATACTTTCATCGCAAAACCGAACAGCTGCTTCAATGGGGGGTAGAACGGGTCGTTTGGGTATTTTCTTCCTCCCGCCGAATCTTGGTTGCCGACAACCTTCAAAAATGGGAGTTTATCCGTTGGGACTTACCCTTTATCGTCATCGATGATTATGAAATAAACTTGTGGGAACTGATGCTCAAAAATGGGTTTCAAGTCGAACTCAAATCCCTGTAAAGGTTGGGAACCTTTACAGGGTTAGTTAGCTTTTACAGCCCCACAAATTCAGCATTGAGCTGAAGGCGGCGTTCGGGATTAAGATTACTCTCTTGAATCAAAATATTGGGCGTTACTCCAGCAAAACGTTTAAAATCTTTGACCAAATGCTGGTAATCGGTGTAGCCTGTTTTCACCGCAATACTCAACCAATCCAAATCTTGACGGGCATCTTTGAGCGAATAAGCTTGATAAAACCGACAAATACGAGCAAAATATTTAGGCGTCACACCTACTTGTCGCTCAAAACGTTTTTCAAATTGCCGAAAACTCAAACACGCATCACTGGCCGTTTGGGTGAGACTAAAACCCTGAGGATTAGTCAAAATGAGATTACCTATCTTATCAATGGGTTCAAACCCAAACTTGACTCGGGTAACTTTTTTTGTAAAATATCGGTCAAGAATAAGCGGTAGCTCGTCGTAGGTAGTTGCATTAGATAATTGGTCTTCCACATCGTCGATTTCTCGTCCCAAAATCGCTTGCGCTTCTACGTATTGATGCAGAAGTTCGTACATCGGAATCCGTAGTAGTTTATGAATGGCTCCGGGCTGAAATCGAACGTGTACCATCATGTATTCGGAAGGCAAATGTAGATTTTGGCGAGTAGTAGGCAGACCAAAAATGCACGTTTTAGGACGGACTTTAAACTCTCCTGTTTCTACGGTTTCGGCGGTTTTGGTACCTCGTATTACAAACGTCATTCCTTCTTCGGGATTAACAGGATATGCCTTTATGGGAAACTGAATGTCTTTCCCAAATCGCATGTGCAGCACCAAATACTCTTTGATGTAGGCTTCGAGAATAGGGGCGGGTTGACAACGTTGGCAAATCATAGCGATCGAATAAACATAACTTACAATCGTTGTTTAAAGATACACAAAAGTTTGATTATCAGCCTATTTTGGTAAATAATAATGTTCAGAGATACTAGTAATTTTCCAATCATTTCCTGTTTTTTCGAGCAAAACGATTCGGTGTGCTTTTACTGCTTTTCCGTCGGGGGCTGTATAGGTGGTTTGATAATTAGCACTGGCGAAGTTACCCGCCGATTTGATACGAAAGTCGGCATTGCTGACACTTAGTGGCATAGCAGGTGGAAAGGCATCATCGCTGGCGAAATCGGCACCTGTGCGTGAAGTGTACGTACCATCGGGCAGATTTACACTTACAATGGTATGTTTTGTGTCTTTGGGATCAAACAACCAATGCTTCCGAACTTCGCTGGGCTGATGGGCTTTGAGTGCTTTTGCTTCGGCGAGTAGCGTGGCCTTAATAGCTTCTTCGGAGGGTTGGGCATACAGACTTCCCGACGTAATCAAGAGAACAAAGAGTAAATTTTTCATTTTTGAACAGGCAGTTGGGTAAAACATAACTGCACAAAAATGAAAAGTTAGAGTGAGATTGTAGTGGTAAAAAATCGTTGAATTACAGGTGGTACGGACGTCCCGTCCGTCATTAACAACTAGACTTTCCCAAAAAACAGCTGCCAAATTTTATCTAATAAAGGTTGATTTCCCAAAAACAAATAAGCGACAAGAGCCAAATTAAACACATAATATCCCAAGCCAATTAAGTAAGGCTTGTACATTTTTCGAGTAAAAAACTCTACTCCAAAGAATAACAACCAAAAAACCAGCTGCACAGCCAAGCCATTGACAAGCAGGCGAGCTACCGCAGGATTGAGAAAAGGGATGACGGTCATCACCATAAATCGAGCGTGGTAAGCGGGCTTTCGGCGAAAGTATATAGCCAAGCCATAAAAAGCCAAGAACACAGGTACATCGAATAGGTTGGCAGTGAAAACAGGCAGGCTTTTTTCTCGACTTTGCTCTTGGTTGATAATCAGTATTAGCGATACGACCATCAACGCCACCACTACATAAGAAGCCTTACTTACCCACCGATGCCATTCGAGTTTTTTCTGCACAATCAAAATTGGTTGGACAATGAGCATCAGCAACCAGATAATGATGAAGATAGCGTGAAAGTGAGTAACGGTAGTGATGGTAATAGGAACATTGCCAATGGGACTGATAACGCCTTGAAAATCTGGAAATTCACCAAAGTAACTTTGGTAGAAGCAATAGATGACCAAAATAAAAAAGGCAACAAAAAAGTAGGGTAGAAAGCGGTAGGTTTTTTCCATGATGAATGTTTTTTTCGAAACTTACTGCCTTTTAAGCGTGTAGAGGTGGTAAAAAAACGACAGAATTTAGCGCGTAGCCATTGTTTTTGTCACCAGCCCCAGTCTGCGTTCGGGAGAGTCCAGTTCTGCTTGAAGGATAAGATTGGGCGTAACGCCAGCAAATTGTTTGAAGTCCTTGACTAAGTGTTGGTAATCGTTGTAACCCGTTTGTAGAGCGATACTTAGCCAATCGAGTGAAGTGCTTTGTTGTTTGAGCTCAAATGCTTTATCAAAACGACTAATGCGAGCCAAAAATTTAGGGCTAACGCCCATGCGTTCAATAAACTGTCGTTCCAGATGTCGTGGACTCCAACACGCCTGGTTTGCTAGCCAATCTAACGAAAAACGATTAGGGTCTTTAATCAGCAGCTGCCCAATTTGAGCCACTGGACTTGCGTCAATTTTTCGTTTTTTTGCTTTTTGCCACAAGTAGGCCTCCGCAATTGTGATGATGTCATGGTAAGAGGAAGCATTCGCCATTTGTTCATTGACGGTTTTTATTTCATGTCCAATCACACTTTCCGTGTCGAGGTATTGGTCGGTAATGCAACGGAGCGGTACACCAAATAATTGGTACATGGCGTCGGGCCAAAACACCACCTTGAGCATGATATAGTCGTTTGAAATGTGCAAGTTAAGTCTCGAAACTTGCTGACCTGACACGTAACAGGCACCTCGTTGTACGACCTCGTCGGTGTGTTGATTGATACTCGTAAGCGGAGTTCGCGGGTTAAAAGTAAGGCATTGTTCGGGACAAGGCGGGTATGGTTTCACAAAAGAAGCATTACCCTGCTTTACCTTAAAATGCAGCAGCAAGTACTTTTTGACAAATGGAGCAAGGAAAGGCGAGGGATGAATGTGTTCAAAAACCATTCTTTTTTTGAAATAGAATTGATAATGAGCTAGTTCAAAGATAAAGAAGAAATGGAGAAGAGGAATACCGTTTAATAAATACGACGGTAGAGACGTTGCAATGCAACATCTCTACAAAACACCGTAATGTCCCTACCTTATGGACAGACCCAGAATTTTTGAATTGTATTTTTTATAGACACCAGCCATTGCCGCCATGTCAAGTCCCACGAGAAACAAAAGTAGTATCGCCCCCGTTGGCTGATACACGTTTGCCATCCAGAAGAAATACAAATTTGCCCGTAAGCACGCAAAAAACTCATTCTGTCAGTAAATGGTAAAAAAATCGACCTTGTAAAGGTTTTGAACCTTTACAAGGTTAGCTTGGCTTTATTTTCAAAAACATCCAAGCCACAATGACCTGTAAGGCTAAACCTGCAGGAGCTCTGTATAACCAGTCGTTTGTTTTCAATTCCTTAATCAAAGACAACGAATGAGTGTTGTTCAATGGGATTTGAAAATGAGGAACAAAATAAAGGGCTGTAATTGCAAAAAGGTAAAGTACCAATAGCAAATAGCTTGTAACCAAGTATTTTGGAACTTCTTTTGGTCGTTGCCAATACATGGCAATCAATAGAAAAATCGGGGAGAAAGCTGCAAAAACGAACATAATGCTAAACAACAGACTGGGAGGTGTTTGTCGGTAAGCCAGCCAATCTTTTGCGCCTACGGTTTCCCACAAAGGATACGCCAGACTACCTTCAATGCTTGTTGTACCCAAATTGTAAAAGTTCAATACAACGACACAAAAAAATATCCATTTGGCAACAGGCTTTATATCTCGAAAATATACATACAGGAATGACAGCAAAATAGCTACTTGCAATGCCGAAGGAATAATTTGAAAATAAAGCGTTTGGGACAAAAGATGTCGATTTTGCGTTGCATCGTAGCCTGTGATTGCCCATTGTGTATAGATAGGCATCATCACCAACAGAGTAGTTGCCACGGAAATTGCACCTAATACTACGCCGGCATAAACAGCCCATTTGGGAAAAATAGGAGGAGCCAGCCAAATCATGGAAATAGATGACAACAGCATTAAAACAGCGGGTACATAACCAACCCAAATCATTAAGCTATTGTAGGTGGTTACGTACAACAGAAAGTTTTCATGCACATTCGCAAACTGAGGATTCACGATGAATTGTAACATCATCGTAAGACCAAAGTGGCGCAACGTAAGAATACTGTAAAGGAGCAATGCCCATTTGGTGGTAGTTGGGTTGTTGTTGATAGCCATTTTTTCGATAGTGATAATTATTACCCCAAACTAAGTTTCACTTCCGATACTCGTTGCCATGCTGCTATGCCAAGGATTATCCACGGAATGCCCCAAAAACCAATCACTGCCGCAGGGCGGTTGCCTGTGACAATCAGTAGCGGAAACATAAACAAGAATGGAAAACAACCTACCACCAAAGGCACGTACCGTTTCCAACCCGTCCATATTTTTTCTTTGATACTGGCTATTCCTACCAAAATCATTCCCAAACCACTCAGAAAAGCTCCCAGCGGCGCAAAAGGCAACGGCATCCATTGTCCTAAAATATAGGAAATAGCTCCAGCGATAGAAACATAAAAGAATTTACGTCTTTTGCCAAAGCCTGTAGGCTCTCCTGTTTTCCAAAGAGACACTGCTCCTATGAGCATCGAAAGTGTGCCGATTAATCCAGCCCAAGATTGTAAATTTTGTGGAATCAAATCATCCATAACCACCAGAAAGGGAAGGATAAATCTGCCTTTACCATCTTCATCAACTGCCCCTAAAAACCAGAATGGGAAACTGAAAACCAAGTAGGTAATTCCTGTAATAATAAAGCAACTACTTGCTCGCTGCAAATGTATAACCTTTTCGTTCATAATGAGTTGTGTTTTTACAAACCTATTTTTAAATAAGGAAAAAAGCATAGTAAAAAAACGACATTTTTCTTGTAGTACTTCTTTGTAATCAAGCCTAATTGATGTCATTTGTCCTAATTTTCGTACATTTGTTTACCAACTGAAAGTACCATTGGATCATTGACCCCGCCCCCCAAACCATTGAACAATACCACTACGAAGATGGTCAATATGAACTTACCCTAAAAGCCGCTGAAGGCACAATCAAAAGTTTTGTCATGAAGGGTTCTCCATCCCGATTCAGGCGGTGTTTGACGAAGCTCTGAACATCGAAACGTTGAAGACTTTGATGTAGTTTGTCAGTATATCACCGCATTTTCAAAATCAAAACCAGTAGGGACGGTTCCTGTAAACTGCTTAAAATCACGCAATAAGTGATTGTGGTCAAAATAGCCACAATCGTAAGCAATATGTAACCAACTGCGGTTGGGTTGTTGTTGCTTGATTTTCATCGCTCGATTGAAACGCACAACTCGACTATAAAACTTGGGAGATACTCCTGTTCTTTCCAGAAATTTCCGCTCAAACTGCCGATTGCTCAAACAAGCATCATGAGCCAACTCATCCAACGAAAACCGATAAAAATCGGGTTGCTCCAATACAGCATCAATCGGATGTCTTTCGACTTGATACTTCCTCACTTTTTCCAACAAAAAAGCGTCTGTATAACATACCATTTCTTCAAACGTATCAGCATTTTCAATCTGTTCTCGTAGTTCGTTGATTTTGTTTCCCAATACCAAATTCATTTCTTCGTGACCTCCCGTAAACAACGTCATCGGTATACCAAACAGCCGAAAAAAGCCTGACGGCTGCAATAGTACTTTAAACATTCGATAGTCGTTAGGAATCAACAAGTTGTGGCGTAAGGTTGTTTGCCCCGTAACGACATTATCAGGAATTGTAGCTGATGTATTATCCAAATAATATACCTGTAATTTGCCTTTTGGATAAAAATAAAGGCAGGTTTCGGGGATGGGCGCAATGGGCAGATTCAAGGTAGGTGCTTCATGCTGAATGTGCAAACACCAATATTCTTTTACGAAAGAGCGCAAAATGGGCAGAGGTAGAAATTTTTGTAGCAAAGCACATCAGGTTTAGTGTTCTTGAAAATACACCAAAAGTACCTGATATACAAGAAGATAGACCGTAAACTTAGTAAACGGTCGATAATCATTCTGAGACATACAAAGCAATGCTTCTTTTGACAAAAAAAACTTTGCTAACCAAGGTATAATACACAAAAATCCCTGACCTTCGATAAGAAAAAGTCAGGGATAAATCTATCTTAGGTAATATAAAATCGTTGTATTCAAGAGAACGTATAGCCCTCTAACAACTAACTAAAAGTTAAACCTTACACCAAGGCTGGCTTGAGGATGTAAATAAAAAATAGCTGGTACTAATTCCGCATACAATCCTGCCTCTACAAAACATGAAAGAGGACTTCCGCTCACAAAATACTCAGCGCCTGCTAGTCCAGCACCTCCTAAAGAAATATTGTTGGTATATTCTTTAAGTCCAGGGGCATTGCGAGATTCAAAATAGTACCGGCGTGAGTTGATTTGCCCACCAAAACCATAATAAACATGCAGCAATTCTTTCTTGAAAAGTCCATGATGCCATAAATAAGTAGCTCGCAACGACAAGCCAGCGTTTTGGTAATAACCTTTGCGGTATTTGCGATCACGGCCATAAAACAACCCGTACGTTCCTACCGAAACATCAAATGCTTTGTTTTCACCAAAATACTTCCGAAGATTTACCCCTGAAGGCTCTACCAGCTGAAACCCAACCGCCCAGTTGTTGTACTGTGCCAAGGACGGCAAAAATGAACATAACGAAAAGAGGAACGTAAATAAAAGCTTCTTTTTCATTGAAAATAAATTTGGTTTTCTACAAGACAACTACCTATCATCAATCCCTCATCGCTCAAGCCACTACCGCAAACTCCTTTAGGGTTTTTATTAATATATCATTTTCTTCAGGTGTGCCAACCGTGATTCGTAAACAACCATCACAAAGAAGCACTTTAGAACGATCTCGGACGATGATTTTTTGATCAATCAAATACTGCATCACCGCCGAAGCATCTTCAAAAGCTACCAACAAAAAGTTAGCATCCGAAGGATATATCTTATTAACTAACGGCAAGCTGGCCAAATTCGTGCCCAAACGGGCGCGCTCAGCCAAAATATCACGCACCATTTTGTTTTTTGTTTCTACGTGATTAAGCGCTTCAAGTAACAACTGTTGCGTAGCCCCACTCAAATTATAAGGAGGCTTGATTTTATTCAAAACCTTGATGATTTCTTCCGAAGCAAAACACATTCCCAAACGCAAAGAGGCCAAGCCCCAAGCTTTAGAGAAAGTTTGTAACACCACAAGATTAGGATAAGTATCCAATTCTTGGGTAAATGAAGGCTCATCCGAAAAATCAATATAGGCTTCGTCCACAACGACTAACCCGCTGAATTGCTCCAAAAGGGCATAAATTGCTTCTCGCTTTACCGAATTTCCGCTAGGATTGTTGGGCGAACATATCCAAATGATTTTGGTATGAGGTGTAATAGCTGCCAACACTTTCTCGGTATCAATCTGAAAATCGGGCGTGAGAGGTACTTTGATGGCAGCCACGTCATTGATATCGGCACTTACTTGGTACATGCCATAGGTAGGAGGCAACAAAATCATGTTGTCTTGGCGAGGAGTACAAGTAGCCCGTACCAACAAATCTATCGGCTCGTCAGAGCCATTTCCTAAGAAAATCTGTGAAGGACGTACGCCTTTAATGGGTGCCAATTTTTCTTTAATCGCCCACTGATAGGGGTCAGGATAGCGATTCCAAGCTTGACCATTGACCGCCGCATAGGGGTTTTCGTTGGCATCCAAGAAGATACCTTCTTTGCCCGTGTATTCGTCCCGAGCCGACGAATAAGGTACTAAATTAAGAATATGAGGGCGAAGTATTTTTTCTAAATTAAAAGTCATTGTGCTAATCGGAAAAATTCTTGAAAACTATCTATTTCACGACAAACTGCTCAATCGTAAACTTACAGCCCGCTTGTGTGCCTGTAGCGATTCGGCTTCAGCCATCGCCTCTACGGTAGGGCCTAAAGCTTTCAGGCCTTCAGGGGTGATATGCTGCACCGTAATTTTTTTCACAAAACTATCTAACGATACCCCGCTGTATGCCCGAGCGTGGCCGTTGGTAGGCAAGGTATGATTGGTACCAGAAGCATAATCTCCGCAAGATTCGGGGGTATAATTTCCTAAAAAGATAGACCCCGCATTGATGATTTTTTCGCATACTTCGTCGGCATTCCTCACACTCAATATCAAATGCTCGGCGGCGTATTCGTTCAACAAATCAATCGCTTCTTCTTCGGTTTCTACCAAAATTGCCTTGCTGTTTTCGATAGCTTTACGGGCAAAATCGCGACGAGGCAATGCTTCCAACTGTGTACTTAAAGTGATATTGACCGAAGCCAAAAATTTCTTATCAGTCGAAACTAACAATACCTGACTGTCAGCTCCATGCTCCGCTTGCGACAACAAATCTGCCGCCACAAAAGCCGGAACAGCACTGCTATCACCATACACTGCCACTTCTGATGGCCCAGCAGGCATGTCTATTGCTACTCCTTCTTTGGCCAAGAGCATTTTGGCCGCAGTCACGTACTGATTGCCCGGTCCAAAAATCTTATATACTTTCGGAATCGATTCTGTACCATAAGCCATAGCTGCAATAGCCTGCGACCCTCCTACACGGAAGATTTTGGTAACTCCTACCAACTGAGCCGCATACATAATTGCGGGGTGGTCACTTGGCGTACAAAGCACTACTTCTTTACAACCTGCCAATTGAGCCGGAACTCCCAACATCAGCACTGTACTAAACAACGGTGCCGACCCACCGGGGATGTATAGCCCCACTTTCTCGATTCCGACACTCCGTCGCCAGCAAGTTACCCCTGTCATGGTTTCTACTTTCTGAACAGGCTGGTATTGGGTTTCGTGAAATTTACGAATATTGGCATATGCCTGACGAATCGCCGCTTTTAACTCCTCAGAAAGACTAGCCTCCGCCGCTTCTATCACTGAAGCAGGCATCGCTACATCTACCAGCTCAATTTTATCAAATTTTAAGGTCAATTCCTTAATAGCAGCATCACCTTCTTTTTGTACTTTTTCTAAGATTGGGGCTACCAATTTTTCGATTTTGGCCATGCTTTGGGTAGGGCGAGCCAAGAGTGACGGCCATTCGCTACGGCTAGGATATGGAATGATTTGCATGAGTTGTGTCAGTATTTGTCTTGAATATTAAGCATTTATGCAAAATTAGACTTTCCAAGTTTTTAATTTTTCTGATTATCAAAGGCATAGGCATAAAACTTGGAAAGTCTAAGCTAATTTTACTTAACTACTTACCTCAAAGATTCCAAAATTATCGAATCATTTTTTCAATAGGTATGATTAAAATCCCTTCTGCACCTGCTTCGCGAATTTTTTCAATATTTGACCAAAAATCGTTTTCGTTAATCACCGAATGCAACGACACCCATCCTTCCGTTACGAGTGGCAATACCGTCGGTGCTTTCATCCCCGGAATGTATTGCATGATTTCATTGACTGAAGCCGCCGGACAATTCAGCAAAATATATTTGTGATTTTGGGCCGCTTGCACCGCCTTGATTCTAAACATGATTTTATCAAGCAAAAGGGCTTTTTCTTCGCTCAAATTAGGAGCGGCTATCAGTATAGCTTCCGAACGATAAATAACCTCTACCTCTTTGAGTCCATTGCTAAGTAAGGTACTTCCTGAACTCACAATATCGCACACAGCATCGGCCAATCCGATACTGGGGGCAATTTCGACCGAGCCGCTGATTTCGTGAATGTCGGCTTCTACCCCATTTTCTTTTAAGTAATTTCCCAAAATCCGAGGATACGAAGTAGCAATGCCCCTTCCTTGTAAATCCTGAACACCATTCCACTGCGTACCTCTCGGAACTGCCAATGAAAGACGGCATTTAGAAAAGCCTAATTTATGTACTACGGTCACTTCACGACCTGTTTCGGTATATACATTTTCACCCACAATTCCCAAATCCGCGACCCCATCCTCGACATAGCCCGGGATGTCGTCGTCGCGTAAAAACAAAAATTCGGCAGGGAAGTTGGCCGAAATAGATTTCAGTTTACCCGAAGAGCTACTATCAAACTGAATCCCACACTCTTTGAATAATTTAATAGAATCGTCGCTAAGGCGTCCCGATTTTTGAATGGCAATACGTAACATGAATGATTGGTAGTTAGGTGTTTACAACTGTACTTATAGCACAGTGAAACATTTGAAAATCTAATAAAATTGGAGGGGACGAATGACTCGTATCCTGAAGCCATACGTTATAAAAAGTTTCTACGCTCGCCCGTAGGCGTGGTGGTGATGATGTCGAAAAAAAGCGTAGTTGGGTGTTTTCACGAAGAATTGTACAAATTGATGCTGCAAATGTAGCTTAGTCTCTGAGGATTGTCAAGGATTTGTACAAAAAAAGAGGATTTTAGGCTAAAACAACGCCCAAATCATGTTTTTGGGCTTTTTTAATCAAAAAACTAGCCACTGCCAAATCCTGCACGGCGTTTCCGACGGATTTAAAAACTGTAACCTCATCTTCGCTAAGACGAAAAGGTCGAGGCTGGATCAATATTTCGCCTAGTTCTGTCAGATGGGGGGTATTGCTCAAAAAACCTTCTTTCATCGCCAACACAATATCTCCTGCCTCAGCCAAAGCCGCCGAACGCTGCTCTACCACAATTTGGGCTTTTTGCATGGTAGCCGCTGGAATCTCGCGGGCATCTGGCCGATAAGCACCAACGGCATTAATATGAACCCCCTTTTTCAAGTATTTGTGTTCAAATACGGGCACATTTGAAGTAGTGGCGGTACAAATAATGTCGGCCTCCTCCAATTGAGAAGGCTCCTGCGCCGCTTCTGTCGAAAGCCCTAATCGGTTGTGTATTTCCTCACAAAAAGCCTCCGTTTTCGCGATATCTCGCCCAAAAACAAGTATTTTCTCTAATGACCTTACCGCAGCCACGCCTTCGATTTGGGTACGTGCTTGGGCACCTGTTCCAAAAACTGCCAACACTTTGGCGTCTTTTCTAGCCAATACGTCGGTCGCTAATCCTGCGGCGGCACCCGTTCGCAGCGCCGTTAAATACTCCGCATCCAAAAGCGCCAGCGGTTGCCCATGAATCCCATCCATGACCAGCATCATGCCATGTATCAATGGTAAATTTTGGGCTGGATTTTCCCGAAAAATCGTAACAACTTTGACGCCTAATGCTTCTGATGAAGGCAAATAGACGGGCATAAAAAGGGTTTGGGCATTTTGCTCAGGTTGGGGAAGATTAACCCTCAAAGGTACTACAGCCTCTCCGTTTGAAAGACTTTGGAAAGCCTCTTTCATCACGTCAATAGCCTCCACCATTGATACAGCCTCCGCCACCACTTGACGCGAAAGAAAACGAAAAGTTGAATGCTCTTTCATCATTACGTTTTTCATGATTCACCTTAAAAAGAAACCCTGTCCCAAAGCGTCGTCGGGGTCAATCAAAAATGTATTTTTCCCACAGATATGTGCTCTACCCTCTACTTCTGGGATGACAGCTCTGTGGGGTCCAAAAGTTGTTTCTTGTTTTACCTTTGCCACAAATCGACTCCCCACAATGCTCTCAATCACCATCGGCTGACCTATCGGTAATTGTCCTTGTGCATGATGCAGTGCCACCCGCCCACTAACGCCCGTACCCGTAGGACTACGATCCACTTCACCCTCGGCAAAAATACATACATTGCGGCTATCTGTTCCTTCAGAATGCCCCTTGCCATAAAAGATAGTACCGTACAAAAAACTCAAATCTTCCTCAAAGGGATGTTTGATTTCGAGCTTATCCATAACGGCTTTTTTGATAGTCATGCCTTTTTCAATCAAAAGTCGATAATTGCTTTCGGCCATGCCTAGCCCTATCTTATCGGCATCTACGTAGGCATAAAAAGCCCCACCATACACCACATCAAGCAGTACTTCACCAAGTCCTTCTACCTCCACCACTTGGTCGCGATACAATACAAAAGATGGTACATTTTCAAAACTTACCGAGCTCACATGCCCCTGATTGACATAGGCATAGGAAGTAATCAACCCCGCAGGTGCTTCTATTATCAGCTTTGTAACAGGCTCTTGGAGTGGCACCAATCCCAATTCCACGGCGACTTTTGTAATGGCGATGATACCATGCCCACACATAGAGCTGTAGCCTTCATTGTGCAAAAAAATCACTCCAAAGTCTGCATTGTCGCTACTAGCCTCAGTCACAATGCAGCCATACATATCAGCATGACCACGGGGTTCCCACATGAGGGCTTTTCGCAAATAGTCAAGGTTTTGTTTTAAATACCGCCTTTTTTCTAAAATGGTATTTCCTTCCAATAGCGGTAACCCCGACGTAATAATCCGCAGCGGTTCGCCTCCGGTATGCGCATCGATAGTTGTAATTTGTAACCATTCTTTGGGGGGATTCCAATCATTTAACGCCGCAAGACGTTGGGCAATAGAGGACATAAAGCGTTTAAATATTTTTGAAAGTGAGGTTAAAATAAGTAGATTTCGGACACTTTTCTAAAAAACGTGCAAAATGAAAATAGTTTTAATACAGTTTATCTTTATCGCTGCGCTTTTGGTAAGTTTTGAGGGTTTGGCACAGTATGGATATGGGGGTTATGGCGGAGGTTATGGATATGGCCGTGGGTATTCCTCTAGGAGTCAATTTCCCGATACCCCTCGCAAACCCCTCACCCCCGACAAGATCGCCGAGGAACAAACCAAGTGGATGGATAAAAAGCTAAAGCTTACCGACGAACAATCGCTCTCAGTCGAAACCGCCAACTTAGACTATGCCTTACGTCTGAATGATTATCAGGAAGCGTTTATGAAATCACACGCTACTACCAGACCTTCGCCCCAAGAAATCCAACAAGTAAGAACTACCGTAGAAAAATGGCAGGCTGAAAGAGAAACCAAGTTTCAATCAATTTTGACGCCTGAACAATGGGAAATATACCAGAAGAAAAAGAAAAGTATGCCACATACTTCAGGGTAACCTCCTAACGCAGGGGGCGTTCAAAACGCCCCCTGCGTTTCGGCATTTATCCAAAACGCAAAGGATTAAAATCCTGAATATCCATACTGGTTTTGGCCCCTAAGATTAATTCTGCGACAAGTTTCCCCGTAGCAGGACCAAGGCTTACACCCATCATACCGTGGCCGGTAGCTAAAGTCACGTTTTCAAAACTTTTTACCCTTCCGATGTAAGGCAAACCATCGGGTGAACAAGGACGCAAACCACGCCACACTTTTTCTTTTTCTGGCAATGCCACCTCCATGTCGGGGTAGTAGCGATTGATTCCCTGCACAATCCCCCTCACTCGGTTCATGTTTATCGTCATGTCAGTACCTGCTACTTCGAGCGTACCTGCAAAACGCAAATCTGTCCCCATTGGCGTAGCCGTAGCTCGGGCTTCGAGCATGATAGCAGGTACTTGGATATTTTGAGCTATATTTTTTACCATAAAACTGTAGCCCTTTCCCCCTTGAAGTGGTAAGGATATGCCCAATTTTTCGGTCAAAACAGGCGACCACGCTCCCGCCGCAATGACCAATTCGGCCGTTTCTGTTTTGAATATACTACGCTCTCCACTCGTATTTTTGGTCTGCACCGCCATGATTTTATTGCCTTGTTTTTCAAAAGCAATTACTTCCTGATTTTCGTGAATCCACACACCTCGTTTTTTCAAATAACTCACCAAGTTTTTGACAAGCAAATTGGGTGTAATATGTGCGTCTCCAGGATAATACACCGCCCCTTTCACATCTACTCTCACCTGAGGTTCAAGGTCTTGTACTTGCTGCGCCGTGAGTATATCTGCCACAATCCCCGCACCATTAGCAAGGTGGGCTTCTTCGGCCATTTCGTGCTCAGTATCAGCATTTTTATAGAGCATCAACAACCCACGCTCATGCCATCCAAAGTCTATCTCTTGCGAGGCAGCTAAGTCTTGAAATAGTTTTTTACTCAACAAACTAATATCTCTCAACACCGGAATCGAGCGTTGTACGTGCTGCTCAGTCGAATGTTTCCAAAAGAGCATTCCCCAACGCATCAAATCCCAACTCAACCTTGGTTTGACGTAAAAAGGGCTGGTCGATTTGAGCATCCATTGTAAGCCTTTTGCAATCATACCGGGCTGAGCCAAGGGCACAATATGACTCGGCACAATCATTCCTGCATTGCCAAAAGAGCAGCCATCTTCAAAAGTACCTTGTTCGATTATAGTCACTTGGCAGCCAGCTTTTTGGAGATAATAGGCCGAAAACAAACCGCTTACGCCTCCTCCGATGATTGTGATTGAAGTCATAGTTTTTGATGCTAAATTAAAGACTCAAAGTTACGACGAGCCTTATATGTTTTGATAATTCGAAGTTGACGACTTCTGATGAAATTTTAACCCATACTTCTTACCGCCAAAAGCCAAGATTGTATTTAACCCTTGCTTGGTTTATTAATTTTTGATTGTATTTTTGTACACTTCTTTTTTCTAACAGGCCAGTCATGAAATGCTAATTAACCATCGGCATACCAAAGGGCTATTTGCGTGCATTTGGCTCCTTGGAATCTTACAGACAGCCGTAGCGCAGGTATATTATTTCCAGCACTACGATATTTTTTCGGGGTTGGGGCAATCACAAGTTTCTGACATCGAGCAGGATCGCTTTGGATATATTTGGCTTTCGACGCGGGGCGGAGGGCTTTCCCGCTTTGATGGTCTGCATTTTACAACCTACCGCAAAGAAGATAATTTGCCTGCCAACAATATCGTATCTCTCGAAATTTCGCCCAAAGGTCACATGTATGTGGGCACATCATTGGGGCTTTCTATTTATGACGGAAAAAAGACCCTGCCTATCAAATCCCCCAGTACAGAACCCTATACCGTATCGTCAGTCATAGGTGATAAAAAAGGGAATATTTATGCTATTTGCAACGCAAGTAGACTTGGGAAACTAGTCAATGACAGTCTCATTTTTTTAAAAAAACAAGGTTCAGAACGCCCTTCTTTCTATAGTGATCTGGCGGAGACACCTTCTCGGCAACTCATGGCAGCCACCTATAGTGGTGAAATATTTGAAGTGACTCCTAGCCATCTTCAACGACGCCACACTGTCCCCGAAGGGCTTGTACTAAGATGTATGATGTTTGACTCCAAAGATAGTCTTTGGCTTGGTACCGAAAAGGGAATTTTCAGAACATCAGCAAAAAAACAAAATATAAAACTCGATGATTTACAGTTCATTAGCAAAGAATTAGCCTATGAAATTACGGAGACTTCTGATGGAAGTATTTGGGTTGGATTAAGTGTAGGAGCACTGCGCTTTAAACAAGGCAACATTCTTCAATTTGGGATTCATAATGGTTTCACCAATTTTATGGTCAAGGGCTTACTTGAAGATCGAGAAGGCAATATCTGGTTTATAACCGACGGCGACGGGGTTTATAAATTCACAAATCCTTCTTTTACAAGTCTCAACGAAAACGCAGGTCTTACTTCCAATACCATTTCCTCTTTTACTATTACCTCTTCTTGTATATTATGGATTTCATATTTTGGCCGTGGTCTTGATATTTGGAATACCAAAACCCAACAAAAAATCGCTGTTCCCAAAGAGCTCCAAAACAAGCGCATCAATTGTTTATCAACTGACAATGAAGGGAATATATGGATTGGATTGGCAGGGCCGGGTGTTTATAAGGTTTCTAAAAATCAAGTTCAATATATTCCTTTAGAAGACTATATTACTTCTCATGGTATTATCCTTTTTTTGGAAGCTGGTCAAGGAAAAGATATGTGGATTAGTACTTCTAATGGGGTTTTGATACACGATGGTAGCAAGCTAAAACACTACACCTATCAAGAAGGTATCAAAGGCTTGTTTGTAAGAAGAACTTTAAAACTTTCTTCTGGTGAAGTAATTATATCAGGAGCTAGGGGTCTAAATTTGATAAAAAATGGGGTATTAAGCGATTTTTCGTATGACAAAGATTTAGCTTCCTTTTCGGCACTTAGCATGGCTCAGCGAGCCGATGGACTAGTGGCTCTTGGAAGCTTTGAAGACGGGGTGGCAATACTCGACCTTAAAAACGGTCGAAAAAACTATTTTACGGTCAAAAATGGACTTTGTTCCAATCTCATTTACAATACCATTTTCGATAAAGAAGGGCGTTTATGGGTAGGAACCGAGCGAGGAATCGACCAACTCACCTTGGATAAGAGCCTGAGAATAACCAATGTACGTCATTTTAACGAAACAGACGGTTTCACCGCTCGCGAAACCAACGCCAATACGATTGCACTTTCGACACAGGGAGATATATGGATAGGTACTATCAAAGGGCTATTTCACTACCACCCTAGCAAAGCCAAATCAAAGCTAGAGAATCTCAAAGTTCATTTTACAGACGTAAGGATTCCATTTGATACTACAAACCTATTTCAATACCAAACCAAAGAAAACAGTTGGTACAATGAACCTATCCATTTGGAGCTTCCACATACCAAAACCCAGCTCAAAATCAGCTATATAGCTATCAATCATAGCCGCCCTGACCATATTCGTTATCAGTATCAGTTGGAAGGAGCCGATACCGATTGGCTAGGACCTACCGACCAAACCGCCGTGGTGTATTCTCACCTTACGCCCGGCAAGTACACGTTTAAAGTAAAGGCCTCTTTGGGAGACAATCAATGGGGCGAAATCTCCACTTATGAATTTGAAATCGTTCCGCCTTTTTATCAACGTTGGTGGTTTATTTTAATCATTGTTGTAATAATGGTTTCCATGGGCATCCTCTCGCAAAAGCTTTATATTCAGTATCGTACGCGCAGGGTATTGGCGTATGAAAAACTCAAACAAGAGGCAGAAGCCGCGATTAGGGTACAAATAGCTCAAGATTTTCATGACGAACTCGGCAATCGATTGGCCGCTATTAGAATGCAATCCAATGTGCTTAAGTTTCGATTTAACGGCCATGAAAGCGAAGAAAAAAGGATTGTGGGTGAAATCGAAAAAAATGTCGTGAGACTCTTTAGGGACACCAAAGATTTTATTTGGTCTATCGACCCCGAAAGCAACCAGATCACCGAGTTGGCACTCTATATCAAAGACTTAGGCGAAAATTTATTACAAGATACTCCTATTAGATTTCATGCCAACACTCATTTCCCTGCCGATGCTACAGACTTGGTTTTGCCACCAGGCTGGAGTATTCAAGTGATTATGATTTTCAAGGAAGCACTCACCAACTGTGTCAAACACGCTCAATGCAAAAATATCTACTTTACAGCAACGATTGAGCAGCAATTGTTGACCTTTGAATTGATAGATGACGGAATAGGTATTAAGTTTCCCACGGAAGGCTATCATAAAGGGCTAGTTAATATGCGTCAAAGAGCTGAAAAAATACATTGCCATTTGACCATAAAACCCGAAAATTTGAAAGGAACAATCGTACAACTAAAAGGGAAAATACCCACCAAAACAGCCTCCCTTAAAAATAGGTAGCTTTTAAGGGCCTAACCAAAACGTATAATGAACAACGTCACAAGAATCACCGTCATTGAAGACAATGAGGCCGTCAAAGATGGCCTTGCACTCATCATCGGAAGTCAGCAGCGGTTTCAGGTAGTCAATACCTACACCAACTGCATCGATGCCCTCAAAAACCTCCGTAGGGATATGCCCGACTTGGTCTTGATTGACCTTGAGCTACCGGGTATGCATGGCATAGAAGGTATCAAGCGTATCTTGCGTGAGCGCCCTCATACCACCTTGCTTGTGGTAAGCGTACATGAAGATAGTAAACTTGTCTTTGAGGCACTTTGCGCGGGTGCGTCGGGCTATTTGACCAAAGATACTGACCATATTAGGCTGCTCAATGCCATCGATGAAGTATTAAGTGGAGGAGCGCCTATGAGTTCAAAAATCGCCTCTTTGGTAGTAAAGTCTTTTCAAAGAAATCTCAATTCGCCCCTCTCAGACCGTGAGACGGATGTATTGACTCTTTTGTCAAAAGGTAAAACCTATCATTCTATTGCCGATGAGCTTTTTATTAGTGTCGAAACTGTCAAAACCCATATTCGAAATATATACCAAAAACTACACGTCACTAACAAAACTGAAGCCCTTAAAAAAGCCGTCAAAGACAAGCTTATTTGACATAACGATTTTTGGGGGATAAAACACCCATTTTAATCTCTTATCGGCAGCAGACTATGAACACAACCCTCTCATAGTCTGCTTTTTATTAACAAAACCACTATTTTGGGGTGATGCGCAGCATTGTAGATTTTCGTTGCTTTATGGTTAGAATTTAACCCTTACAAAGCCATGAAAATGAAAAACTTATTGCTGTTACTCGCGGTACTTTGTGTTAGCTTCTATACCCAAGCAAACAAACCTACCGAACAAGAAGAAGTGTATGGACTCCACTTGGCCAATGGCCGCCAATCTACCCGCATTCGCTTTGAATTGCATTCTAATCTTATCATCGTGCCCGTCAAAATCAATAAGTCAGACACCCTCCGATTTGTGTTGGATACGGGCGTAGGCTCTACTATTTTGACCGATGCCTCAGTAGCACACAAATTGGGTATGAAATCGGTTCGAAAAATGAAAATTCAAGGCATGGGAAATGGCGAAGCCATGGCTGCGGATGTGACCGTAGGCAATACCCTTAAAGTCGGCAAGTTGCAAGCTTTCAAACACAATGTCGTGGTGATGGATAAAGACATTTTACGCCTTTCCGAATTTGTGGGCGTACCTATTCATGGTATTTTTGGCTACGAAATCTTTAATAAGTTTGTGGTAACGATTGATTTCAACCGGCAAGAACTCACCCTCACTACCCCCACCAAATACAAATACTCTGCCAAGCATGGCGACAGATTTCCGATTGTGATTGAAAAGACAAAACCTTATTTAGACGCGGTGACGGTTGTGTCCAACGATCGTGAATTGCCTATTAGAGTCGTGTTGGATACAGGCGCGGGTCATGCCCTGATGCTCAACACCTCTGCTTCAAATATACAACTCCCCCAAAAAGTGGTCAAAGCCCAACTCGGCGTAGGTTTGGCGGGCGTTATCAATGGGCATATTGGTCGAATTCCTAAAGTACGAATCGGCAATTTTGAACTTAACGATGTTATCACCACTTTTCCTGACAGCAGCGCCTTTGGGGTCAAAATCACCGACCAACATCCCTACCGTGATGGTAATCTTGGAGGCGAATTGTTGCGTAGGTTCAAAGTTACTTTCAATTATGAGGCAGGCTACATAGTGCTAAAGCCCAATAAAAAACGCTTCAACGACCGTTTTGAACACGACATGAGCGGCATTGATGTGAGGGCCAAAGGAAATCGCTTTCGCCAATATTACGTAGAAAATATCGTAGAAGGCTCTCCTGCACAGCAAGCCGGCCTACAAGAAGGCGACGAATTACTTTTTATTAACAATGAATCGGTAGAAGATTTGGCACTTTCGGAGCTTTATCGGATGTTTCAACGAAAAGAAGGTAAAGAAATCAGATTAGTAGTACGTAGAAATGGCCGCCCTGTCTCAATTGATTTTGCGTTGAAAAGGATAATTTAATACCTTTCAGTTCCTTTAACCAACGCCCTCTTTCATGCCTAAGCCTTTTTTTACGATTCTCCTTCTTTGGAGTTTACAAGCTTATACTCAAAATATCCCTTTAGTCAACCCACCTCAATCCCCCCTCGTGTTTGAGCCAGCAAGCACGGGGGCTTATGAGCGTGATTTTGCACTATCGCCCGATGGCACCGAAATGTACTGGTCGGTGGTTACCCCAAAAAATATTTTTAGTGCTATCGTTGGTCGAAAATTAATTAAGGGTCAATGGAGTCCGCCACAAGTTGCTTCTTTTTCAGGACAATTTAGCGACCTAGAGCCTGCTTTTTCGCCCGATGGCAAGCGTCTTTATTTTGCTTCAAACCGCCCTGTCACTCCTAACGATTCTACCAAAGATTTTGACATTTGGTACGTAGAGCGTACTTCGGCAGGCTGGTCTTTGCCCAAAAATATGGGAGTGCCTATCAATACCCCCGATGCTGATGAGTATTACCCTTCACTCACTTCTAATGGGACTCTTTATTTTACGGCAATTTATAAAAATGGTCTCGGCAAAGACGACTTGTGGCGTAGCGAATGGGTCGATGGCCAATACACCTCACCCAAACTCGTGGATAAACCCATCAGTACCGAAGGCTACGAGTTTAATGCCTATGTTTTGCCCGACGAATCTAAATTGTTTTATACAAGTTGTTTTCGAAAAAATGGCGTTTTGGATTGTGACTTGGTTGTGAGTTCGCGCTTGTCCGACGGCAGTTGGAGTTCCCCAAAACCGCTGGAGGGAGTCAATTCTGACAAACTTGATTATTGCCCCTTTGTATCTCCTGATGGCAAAATTCTTTTTTTTACGAGTGAAAGGGCTCCGAAAAATTGGGATTTGACGAAGCCGCTGTCTTATCAAGATTTACAAAAACGTCTTCAATCACCCCACAATGGAGAAGCTGACCTCTATTGGGTAGAGCTCAAATCTGTACTTCCAAAACCATGAAACGAATATACACCATTGACATCACGCGCGGCGTGGTGATGATTATCATGGCCTTAGACCATGTAAGAGATTTGCTGCACACGACCGCCCTCACCCAAGATCCCACCGACCTTCGTACTACCACCACCGCCCTCTTTCTGACGCGTTGGGTTACACATCTGTGTGCGCCTAGCTTTGTGTTTTTATCGGGGACTTCGGCCTACTTAACTTTCAAAAGCCAAAACAATCTCACTCAAACCCGTCAATTTTTACTCAGTCGTGGACTTTGGTTGATGTTTCTGGAAATCACCATTGTCAATTTTGCCTTTTGGTTCGACCTACAATTTCGGACTATCATCTTGCAAGTCATTTTTGCCATTGGAGTGGGTTTTGTAGGACTTTCATTTTTGCTAAAAATCCCCGTCAAAATTTTAGGTGCCATAGCTGCCCTCATCATTGTGTTGCATGGGCTTACTTTTTTTGTGCCGATACCCAAAGACCAAGCGGCGGCTATCGGGTGGTCGTTTTTGTTTCGGACCAATGTATTCCCTCTTTCTCCCAATTTTGTACTTGGTACGCTTTACCCAGTAGTGCCGTGGTTTGGAATCATGCTCGCTGGCTTTTCGTTTGGGGCGGTACTTCAACAACCTGCGCGTCGCAAATGGCTATGGCGTGCTTCCTTTACAGCACTTGGTTTGTTTGTGATAATCCGATTCATCAATTTTTATGGAGACCCAAGCCTCTGGAGCAAGCAATCTTCGGACTGGTTTACGGTGCTGTCGTTTATCAACGTCTCCAAATATCCCCCCTCGCTTTTATATACCCTTTTGATGTTGGGGTTGATGTTTGGTATTTTGGCTTTGGGAGATATACAGCCCAATGTTTTCACCGAGCTATTGGCTACGTACGGTCGCGTGCCTTTGTTTTATTACCTCCTTCACTGGTACCTCATTCACCTTCTGATGTTTGGTATGGTGTTTTGGCAAGGATTCGGTTGGAAAGATATTCCTATTGGACCCTTTAGTTTTGGTCGCCCTCCAAACAGCGGTGTTGAACTACCTACGGTATATCTCGTATGGGGCGGTGTGGTACTTACCTTGTATCCTCTCTGTCGATGGTATGCACGTTATAAGGCCGCCAATAAAAACATAAAATGGTTGTCTTACTTGTAATTGAATCCCCTTACAATTAATTGTCAATGAAATTTTATCAACTTGTGGTAATCATTCATCTCGGCAATGCCCCTCATATGATAAACCTCTAAATTCGGGACGACTCACAGGTGAAGCTCAAACAAGGAATTTATTTATGTTTGATTCGGTCATATACCAACTGTATGATACCATCTTTTAGGCCCAGATCTGGCACCAAAATCTTATCCGCGCCAGACCATTTCATCACCGAAATATAAATATCAGAAGCAGGTACAATCACGTCGGCACGGTCAGCATTGAGGCGTAGCTTGTGTACACGCTCTTCTTGGCTAAATGACGCAATATAATCTCTCATCCGCTGAAGTTCGGAGAGAGACGTCGCATTTTCTTCCGTTTTTGATACTAGATTAAACAATTTGGAAATATTACCTCCCGTACCCACAGCCGTCACGGGTTCAAGCGTGTCTACATTATCTTCAATCCAATTTTCTATTTTACGCCAAGCCCCTTTGCTCTCCTTTCCCTCAAGCAAGCGCACCGAGCCAATCTTAAAAGATTTAGAAGCAATTTTTTGACGGTTAAAATAAATATTCAATTCGGTACTTCCTCCGCCCACGTCAATGTGAAGATACTGACCGTCTTCGATTGATTGCACCACCACATTATTGATAAGCTGCGCCTCCTTGATACCGTCGATGATATGAATCCTAATCCCCGTGATAGCAGCTATACGCTCAGCTACCTCGTGGCCATTGCCCGATTCTCTCATAGCAGACGTGGCACAAGCCATGTAGCCATCTACTTCATGTAGCTCCATAAGAAGCTTATAGCACTGCATCAATTTGAGCGTGCGAGCCTCACTTTCAGGGGTTATGTTTCCAAAATTAAAAACATCATGACCTAAGCGTAATGGAAAACGCACATACTCTACCTTCTTAAAACTGGTGTGCCCGCCGTCGTGCAAAACCGACGAAATTTGCAGCCTTGCTGCGTTAGAACCAATATCAATTGCTGCTATTTTCAACGATTGTTTCTCATTTAGTTTCCGCAAAAGTAAAGCCTAGTAGATTACCTTTTAATAATCATGTGGGTTAATTTTTGAAAAATCACACAATCCTCGTTAGTTTTGTCGGTCATTATTAAAGTAAATCAAAAAATAAAGTTGGCAAACTTTTGTTAACGTTGTCCCGGTTTTAAATTTTAGTGACCCGTAGTCAACAGTTAACCTACCGATTTGTAGAATGAAAATACTTGGAATCTCTGCTTTTTATCACGATTCAGCCGCTGCTTTGATAGATAACGGTGAAATTGTAGCCGCCGCACAAGAAGAACGTTTTACCCGCAAAAAACACGACCCCAACTTCCCAGCCAATGCCGTTAAGTATTGTCTTGAGTATGGTGGTACTACCCTCAATGAGCTAGATGCCATTGTATTCTACGATAAGCCTCTTCTCAAATTCGAGCGTTTGCTAGAAACTTACTACACTTTTGCGCCCAAAGGAATCAAATCGTTTATTACGGCGATTCCGGTGTGGATTAAAGAAAAAATGTTTCTCAAGCGCCTTATCAAAGAGGAGCTAGAGAAAATCGGTTATGACCCCAAAAAACCCGTCAAACTTCTTTTTCCGGAGCACCACTTATCGCACGCAGCAAGTGCCTACTACCCTTCTCCCTACGAAAAAGCGGCGATTTTGACCATAGACGGCGTAGGCGAGTGGGCCACGGCATCTATTTGCTCAGGCGAAGGCAATAAAATCTCTATCCTGAAAGAACTACGATTCCCTCATTCGTTGGGGCTTTTATATTCGGCATTTACTTACTTTTTAGGGTTTAAGGTCAACTCTGGTGAGTACAAACTCATGGGCTTGGCTCCCTACGGAAATCCTTCGTCTCCCGACGTGGATAAGTATGTAGAAACTATCAAAAAAGAATTAATAGACCTCAAAGAAGACGGTTCTATCTGGCTCGACCAAAAATACTTCGACTATGCTACTGGCCTCAAAATGGTCAACGAAAGCGAATGGGAGCGGATGTTTGGTATGAAAACCCGTAGACCTGAAGACCCTCTCGAAGCACATCATTGTAATCTAGGTTTGGCGATTCAGCGCGTTACGGAAGAAGTAGTAGTAAAAATGGCCCAAGAAGCCAAACGCCTTACGGGTGCCGACTATTTGTGTTTGGCAGGAGGTGTGGCGCTCAATTGCGTTTCCAACGGAAAACTACAAAAAGCCAACGTCTTCAAAGAAGTCTTTATCCAACCTGCCGCTGGTGATGCAGGAGGCGCCCTTGGCGCAGCACTGACGGCTTATTACATTTATTTTGACCAAAAACGCGTCATCAATTATACCCAAGATGCCATGAGCGGCTCTTATTTAGGGCCTACTTTCTCAGATTTGGATGTAGAATTGGTGGCAAAAAAATACAAAGCCGTTGCCAAAAAATTTGAAAACTTCGACGAGCTTACCCAAGAAGTAGCCAAAATCTTAGCGGAAGGCAACGTAGTAGGCTGGGTACAAGGGCGCATGGAGTTTGGGCCACGCGCATTGGGCGCACGAAGTATTTTAGGAGATCCGCGCAATGCTGAGATGCAGAAAAAGCTCAACGTCAAAATCAAATATCGTGAATCGTTCCGCCCGTTTGCGCCTTCGGTATTGGCCGAAAAAGTAGGTGAGTATTTCGATTATGAAGGTATTTCGCCTTATATGTTACTTGTGCATCCTGTCAAAGACTCACGTCGCAAGCCACTTCCAGCCGATTTTGATTCGTTTGATTTGCGCAACAAGCTTTACTATTTGCGTTCGGATTTACCTTCTATCACGCACATTGATTTTTCGGCGCGGATTCAGACCGTACACAAAAACACCAACCCACGTTACTATCAACTCATCAGCGATTTTGAGAAATTGACGGGATATGGGGTCATCGTAAACACTTCTTTCAATGTACGAGGGGAGCCTATCGTAAGTACACCCAACGACGCCTATCGTTGTTTTATGCGTACCGAAATGGACTATTTAGTAGTAGGAAATTACGTATTTGACAAACGTCAACAACCTCATTGGGAAGACACCGACAACTGGAAAGAAGAATTTACCTTGGATTAAGGCTAAGCACGAAGAGAGAGATACTTTATTTCTCTCTTTCGTCTAATACCTAATAAACATCCAACGTCTGTTTCAATATGACCTCAAAATTAATCACGTCACTTGTCCGCCTTATTTTTCTAGGAATCGTTGCTTTCTTTTTGTTTTTCCCCGACAAATTGAGTATCAAGTTTGATTATCCTTATGCGGGCTTGGTAGATAATTTTTATGTAAGATTGGCCAAGGCCACTTCGCTTTTATTGATTTTGATAGAACTACTCCGAATGTTTTATTATGGAGTAATCAAAAATCCTAAAGGCAATAAAATCATCACCAACATCGCTACATTGGGGATTATGGTGGTTTGGCTTGTGGGTATATTAGAAATAGCGTTTATGTTTATCTCCCAAAGCCACGAAGGAGATTTGAGCAAGGCTTCTCAAATTTGGTTTGCGAAATACTGGAAACCTATTACGCCAGAAGGCTACCGAGATTTCCCTAAATCTAATCCCGAGCAAAAGAAAAAAATCCTAGTATTGGGAGACTCTTTCGCGGCGGGGCATGGGCTTGAAAATACCGAAGATCGTTTTTCAGACCAATTAGAAAAAAAATTGGGCGCCGATAAAGTCGCCGTTTATAACTTAGGGGTATCGGGTTCAGATACGCGCGATGAGTTTGAGCGTTTACAGAAATTCCCCGTGAAACCAGAAGTGCTGGTATTAGAATATTTTCCTAACGACATCGAAAAAGCGGCCCGCGATGCCAAGCTGACCTTGGCTCAATTTCAGCCTTACGATGACATCAAAATGCCAGGGGTAGGGTCATTGGTAATGCGCTTTTATCTGCCAAATTACATCTATTGGCAGTTTCCGCATATGCCTCCTGCTTCGATTACTGATTTTGTTCAGAAATCATACACAGATACCACTATTCTCAACCCACATTTGCGAGATTTGCAGAAAATTGTTGACTATGCTCGGCAACACAATGCTCCAATGTACGTTGTAATGGTGCCTTTTTTGCAAAACGTAGAAAAAAGTAATGGCTATACTAAGCCCATTGAAGAGTTTTTCATAAAACAAAACATTCCAGTGGTACGCCTGAGTGAGTATTTGGAGAGCATCCCTGCCAAAGAGCGCATCGTAGGAAAAAACGACGGTCATGCGAGTGCCAAAGTCAATGCCTTGATAGCGGAGAAGTTGTACGAAAAGATGCGGCAATCTCCTCAAGCTTTGAAATAGAGTATCAACAAATAACTAGGTAACGCTAAGATTCACTTTGGCATAACCTTAAAATGTGTAATTTTGTATTTAAACAACATTGAATCACTGTTATTAATTATTTGTTTGAAGTTAACTCTCTAGCTATCAACTCATAAAACTAGTAACTTATATCTTACAAAAATGGATTTTCTAAAAGACTTATTTGCCTTCTTAGGCGAGCGAAAAAAATGGTGGTTGGCTCCAATGATTATTCTTTTGTTGCTCATTGGCGTTATTATTGTCATTGGTGGTGGTTCGGCAGTAGCCCCATTCATTTATACATTATTCTAATTTAAAGTTGTTTGTTTGTCAGTTATGAGAGCCTATCCCATAATTGACAAATGAATCAATGGATAACACCTTTTAAAAATGTCTGAAGCAGAAAAAAGTAAAGCCCAGTTAGTGATTGTCACTGGGTTGGTAATCTTTTCGTTTATTTTCAAATCGGCCTCCTTATATTTACTCTACGCCGCAGGGATTGTAGGTCTTCTTAGTATTTTCGTTCCTGTAGTAGGAGATTTTATCGTAAAAATTTGGTTCAAAATCGCCGAAGGATTAGGATGGTTTAACTCTCGGGTTATTCTTTCGATTATGTTTTATGTGTTTTTGTGGCCAATAGCGATGCTTTATCGCCTTTCTACCAAAAACCCAATGGGCGTAAAACGTCCTACATCTACCAATACCGTATATGTAGAACGTAATCATGAATACACCAAAAAAGACCTAGAACAAATCTGGTAAGATTTGTTCTACCCTTTTTCTAAAAGCCACCAAATCGGCTTACGGCGTTTCTGAACATGGTAGTTGGTCATCAAGTACAGGCTAATGTGCTCGATGGCCTCATCTACACTATCAGTCACTTTGAGTAGTCCTAGGTCTTCGGGCGATATGGTACCTTGCTCTACCATTTTTTCGAGCATTGTCAACATGGGTTTGTAGTATTCTGTGCCCATGAGTACCATCGGAAAATTAGTGACTGTGCGGGTTTGAATGAGCGTCAAGGTTTCATACAGTTCATCCATTGTCCCTACTCCACCGGGCATAATCACAAATCCATAAGAATATTTGACCAATAGTACTTTACGCACAAAGAAGTACTTAATCTTCACCCATTTTTGCATATAAGGGTTTTCACTTTGCTCGTGGGGCAGTTTAATATTACAGCCTACCGAACGTCCCCCATTTTCGAACGCACCTCTATTGGCCGCTTCCATAATACCTGGCCCTCCTCCCGTCATTACGGTCATGCCAAGGTCATTGACGATGCGTTTTCCCAATTCGCGCGCTTGCTCATAATACACCGACCCTTCTTTGAAGCGAGCCGAGCCAAAAACCGTAATACACGGCCCCACAAAATGCAGCGCTCGAATTCCTTTCAAAAACTCCCACAATACATCTAGGATAAATAAAAACTCAAAACGACGGCTTTTGGGGCCTTCCAAATAATAATCTCCGTGACGTTGGTCAATAAAAGGCTTTCTTTTTTCTGGTTCTGGAATCATATGGAATTTAAATAACTATTTAGTATTGTATTCCTTTACGAATGAATCTAAAGGAGAAAATATAAATCTTGGAAAAACTTTTGAGTGATTTTCTATCAAGAGCTAATCAATAAAAACCGAAAGCCCATGTTTTTAGACATTTAAACATCCCTCTCCCCCTCAAAATCCCAACAAAAGAGGCAAAATTACCCAATCAAAGTAGGGATAAATTTACCCTATGTCGTCACCATTATCTTTAACCCCAACCCCTCAATAATTTTGAGGAAAGTAGAGAGCTGTACATCTACCTTACCGTTTTCAATACGGCTAATAAACTCCTTTTGCATCCCCACTTTGTCGGCTAGTTCGGTTTGGGTTAAGTTATTTCGTTGGCGATACTGTTTGAGGGTTTCACAAAGCTCAGCGGCTTTTTGTTTGGCGGCTTCTGTTGGTAAGATTTGCGGGGGTAAGGGATGTTTAGCCAAAATTTCTTTAGCGCGAGCTACCTGTGCCAATATTGCCGGAGAATCGGCATAACTGCTTAAAGTAGCATCTTCTTTGATGATTGGTTTCATTTTATTGGTTTCTTTTTATGATAAATCCTTCATAATCATTCCCTGCTTTAAATAACTCCCACCCCTCACTTGCCAACCCATACACCGTAAAGTATTGCTCTATTTCTTTAAAGTTATTGGTAATTCCTATACGATAAAGTCGTGTTCGTGCAGGGGTGCTGCCGGTGGCAAATATCAAAGCATCAGGGTGACGATTGGTAAAATCAACAGTAGTGGCAGCAACTGTAGCCAGCACTTTCATACTGTCACCGTTGTTTGTTACGACTGTATCGCTTATTTCATCCGTCACAGGGTCAACATCTACAAAACTTAAATTGAAGATGATATTGCTTTCATCTATCGGTCTATATTCTATTCGTTTTCTAATACTTCCATGCGTACCCTCACTCACAAACTCATAAATATCCGCCTGCCTTTTACTACTGATAGGATATTGTTCTTGTTTCATCTAACAAATTTATAAATTAACTAATTCATTAACAAAAGCACTTTATAGCAAATCACTAAGTAACCTTTGTTTTTCTACCATTAAAACTTCTAAGATAACTTTAATTAGTCTTTAAGGTTAGCATATTACAATAAGCGTGAAATAAATACGAATTTCAATGATTTGGTTATTCGTTGATAGGTCAAGTGCCTCTAAAGGCTGTTTACTTAAAATAGTACTTTTGCAAACTTGCCAAGTTTAACCCTAACTTAGCAGCAATTTTAGTGATTTTGTTATGATTCAGATACAATCTTTTGTTTTCTCTCCTTTTCAAGAAAACACTTACATTCTTTTTGACGAGACGCACGAGGCGGTTATTATCGACCCAGGTTGCTTAATGCAAGCCGAAAAAGAAACACTCGCCCAATTCATCACCCAAAATAGACTCATAGTAAAGGCACTGCTTCAGACCCATGCTCACCTCGACCATGTGTTTGGAAGTGCGTTTGTGAAGCGAAAATACGGCGTCAAAATGTGGATGCACAAAAACGAGCTTCCGATTTTGGCCTCTGTCGAAAATCGATGCCAACTTTGGGGAATCCGTGGCTATGAGCCAGTAGAAGCAGATGAGTTTATCGACGAAGGTGATATTATTTCTTTCGGAAATTCTCAGCTTGAGATATTGTTTGTACCCGGTCATGCGCCTGGTCATTTGGCGTTTGTAAATCATGCGCAGCGTTTTGTTATCGGCGGTGATGTGCTTTTCAAAGGCAGTATCGGGCGTACCGACTTCCCACTTTGCGACCACGATGCACTCATCAATAGTATTCAGACCAAGTTTATGACTTTAGAAGATGACTACCGCGTATATGCTGGTCATATGGATAGCACTACGATTGGACATGAGCGCCGCACCAATCCTTTTCTCACTTAATTTTATGTCAAAACCTAAACTACTAGCCACTTCTGATATTCGACTTTTCACGATTCCCAACCTCATGACCTGTGGCAATCTCGCTTGTGGCTGTTTGGGAATTGTATTTAGTTTCAGGGGAGATTTGCTCCTCTCAGGTACTTTGATTTTAGTAGCAGCCGTCTTAGATTTTTTGGACGGTTTTGCCGCTCGGATGCTTCGACAATCATCGGCAATTGGGAAAGAGCTTGATTCGTTGGCCGACATGGTCACTTTTGGAGCTTTACCCTCGATGATTATTTTCCAACTATTGGAGAAAACCAGTACTTCTATTGATATTGGCAATATGCTGATTTCTTTTAGCGCATTTATTCTTACTATTTTTTCGGCTTTACGTTTAGCAAAATTCAATATCGACAGTCGCCAATCAGATTCTTTTATTGGCGTACCTACGCCCGCCAATGCCTTATTAGTTGCCTCTTTGCCTTTTATTTTACGCAGTAATCCCGAACTAGAACCGTGGATAGTCAATCAACAAATACTCATCGGATACACTTTATTGATGTCGTATTTGCTAGTGGCTGAGTTACCACTTTTGGCTTTCAAGTTCACCACCTTTGCTTGGAAAGCCAACCAAGTCAAATATATTTTCCTTCTAGTGTCGGTGATTTTATTGTTTTTGCTGAAATTTGCAGCAATTCCGCTGATTGTAGCTATTTATATACTTCTGTCAGTGTTGCAAAGGTTTATTAAAATTCAATAACATAGCACATTGTATTTCAATGGTTTTGATTACGAAATACTTTGTTCTTACCATTCATTTAAAATCAAAAAATTCCAGATGAAATTTATCGCCGAAATCAACGTCATGCCCCAAAAAGAAATTTTGGACCCCCAAGGTAAAGCTGTTAAATTGGGACTTCACAATTTAGGAATTGACGACGTGTCGGATGTTCGTATTGGTAAACATATCACGATGGCTCTTGAAGCTGACTCTGAGGCCGACGCCAAACAAAGAGTAGAAACTGCTTGTAGCAAATTGCTCGCCAATATGATTATGGAAGACTATACTTATACCCTCAAAGAAGGATAAATCATGAAAAAGGTGATTGCTAACTCCATAAAGCAATCACTTTTTTTATTATCTGACTCCTAATTCATTCCCTCAATGCCTTATTCCAAAATAACAGGGTTGGGCTACTACATACCTGAAAATGTAGTTACCAACGAAGACCTTAAGCAGTGGATGGACACCTCCGATGAATGGATTCGGGAACGAACCGGAATTCGGGAGCGGCGTTTTTTTACTTATGGCAAAGATACCAATGCAAGCATGGCTACTGCGGCCTCACGGCAAGCTTTGGGAAGAGCAGGTCTGCAACCTTCTGACGTAGAGCTAATTGTATATGCTACAATTACTCCTGATTATTTCTTTCCAGGGTCAGCATTTTTGATGCAACGCGAGCTCGACTTGGTGGGTATTCCCGTCATTGATATTCGTGAGCAATGCTCGGGATTTGTGTATGCACTTTCCATTGCGGATCAGTTTATCAAAACAGGCATGTACAAAACAGTACTTGTAGTGGGCGCCGAAATCCAATCCACTTGGACCGACAAAAGCACCAAAGGCCGCAATGTAGCCGTGATTTTTGGAGATGGCGCAGGGGCGGCCGTAGTTCAAGCTACGGAAGATGATTCGCACCGCGTTTTATCGACTCACCTACACGCCGACGGACGTTTTGCGGAAGATTTGTACGTCAAAGACCCCGGTAGCAGCCGGCCTACTCGCTCCGCTACCAAAGAAATGATTGATGAAGGAGGCTTCGAGGTGGTTATGAATGGAAATGCCGTCTTCAAACACGCCGTTGTAAGATTTGCCGAAGCCATCCGTGAAGCCCTTGATGCCAATGGCTACCGTCCCGAAGACATTTCACTTTTGGTACCTCATCAAGCAAACGTACGTATCAGCGAATATGTACGCGACCAAATGAAACTCCGCGAAGATCAAGTGATTAGTAATATCCATAAATATGGAAATACTACCGCCGCTTCTATTCCCATTGCCCTTACCGAAGCTTGGGAAGAAGGCAGAGTCAAAGAAGGTGACATTATTTGTCTTGCGGCTTTCGGAAGTGGGTTTACTTGGGCATCCGCTTTGATTAAATGGTAAAAATTATCCCTCTCTCGCTTGCCAAGTCTATCTAAAAAACTTGGCAAGTTTCATAAATGGTTGTGCTGAGTCCTTGATAGTTTAAATGCTTTTTTTAAACTTGTCATCTCATAACACTTCCTTTTATGAAATCGTATCACATCCGCCTTTTTGAATATGACCATTGGGCCAATCTACGTATCATCGATGCCCTCGAAAAGCTTGATACGCCGCCCGAAAGAGCGCTCCTATTGATGAGCCATATCCTCAATGCCCAGATGGTCTGGTTTACCAGAGTGGCCAATGACCACTTAGTGGTAAGTCCCTGGGATTTATTGCCTATTTCGTGGCTTAAAGAAACGGCCGAACGCAGTTTTCAAAAATGGGATAGCCTTATCAAAGACACCGATGAGCAAGAATTCAATAAAATCATTAAGTATCAAAATACAACTGGTGCAAATTTTGAAACGCCGCTGGGTGAGATTTTAATCCATCTTACGCATCATGGTGCCTACCACAGAGGCCAAATCATCTCTTTGCTCAAACCTATGGTAAATCCTCTCCCAGCCACAGATTATATTTTATGGCTTAGAGAAAACTAATTTTTTTTACCCTCATTTTCGGCATTTCCTTACCTTCATTACGTTACGATATGTCAACTATCAATCGGCGTCGTGCTCTCAAAACACTCGGCCTTACGGCAAGTGCGGCTGCATTTACCCATCATGCCCAAGCCGAAACGATTCAAGAAATCACGTTTCCCAAAGATCCTCGCTATATAGCTATCGCTCAACCCATAACGGCGATAGTATTGGGAGCTGGCAATCGGGGAAATGTCTATGGGAGATATGCTTTAGCCAATCCCAACGATATAAAAATGATAGGCGTAGCCGAGCCTGTTGCTTTCCGAAATGATAAGTTTGCGAAAGTGCATGGAATCAGCGAACAGCATCGTTTTAAAACGTGGGAAGATGTCTTTAAAGTCCCCAAATTTGCGGATGCTATCATCATCTCCACTCCCGATTATCTGCATTATGGCCCTGCTATGAAAGCTTTAGCGATGGGCTATCATGTATTGTTGGAGAAGCCGATTTCACCCTCTTTACAAGAGTGTTTGGAAATATTGGCTGCTGCAAAAAAATCCAAAAGTATTATTGCGGTTTGTCATGTGTTAAGATATACGACTTATTTCCGCAAACTCAAAGAGCTTTGTGATTCGGGAGAACTAGGTACGATGATGAGTATCAATCATTTGGAAGGAATCGAATATGTCCACATGGCGCACTCTTATGTAAGGGGCAATTGGCACGAAGCTACCAAAACCAATCCTATCATTTTAGCTAAATCGTGTCATGACTTAGATATTATGCGGTGGATTGCCAGCAAATCCGCTAAAACCGTATCAGCCTATGGCAATCTGAAATGGTTTAAACGCGAAAACGCCCCTGAAGGCAGTACCGAACGCTGCGTAGAAGGTTGCAAGGTAGAACGTGAGTGTCCATTTTCTGCCATAAAGGTCTATTACGAGCAAAAAAAACGCATCCACGTACTTGATGTTCCGGAAGACCCCGCGCTACAAGGTCCCGCTATTTTAGAAAAGCTCAAAACTTCCAACTATGGACGTTGTGTATATCGAATGAACAACGACCAGCCCGACCACTACACCAGTATTTATCAATTTGAAGAGGGCGTATTGGCTACTTTTGGCTTAGAGGCGTTTACGGCATGGGAAGCCCGCAAAACCCGCGTTATGTTTAGTATGGGTGAAATAGAAGGAGACAATGATTTGATAAAAGTAACCGATTTCCGAACCAAAGAAGTAACCTTATGGAAAGCCAGTACCCAAAAAGAATTTAACAACTCTGGGCATGGTGGTGGAGACTTTGGCTTAATGCAAAATTTTGTTCAAGCAGTAGCCCAAAACAACCCTTCTCTCCTTACCTCTACTATCGATGCCTCTATCGAAAGTCATGTAATGGGATTTATGGCGGAAGCTAGTCGAAAAAATGGAAAATCGATGGAGATAAAACTGGGGTAATCCCCACCAATCTGTCATCAACAATAATGGGTGAACCAACAAACGAACGTCAACTCTGGCAAGACTTTCAGAATGGAGACGACGACGCCTATACGCAGCTCTATAGGCTACACGTCAGAGCTATGTACCGTTATGGGCTTAGTTTAGTGCCTGTATCAGAGGCATTTGTATTAGATTGTATTCATGATGTATTCACCGAAATTTGGGCCAAACGTACCCGCCTTTCTGTACCCGACAATGTGCGTTATTATTTATTAAAATCTCTCAAAACCCGCATTCTTCACCTGCTAAAACGCCAAGAACGTCCTCATCAATTTGTTTCTCAAGATGATTTCGATGATTTGTGGACTGAACCTGCAAACGATGAATTACAAACTCAAGAAGAGGAAAGTATCAACAAACAAGAATTAATCAAAAACCTCATAAGCCAGCTTCCGCCTCGTCAACAAGAAGCCATTCGCCTCCGATTTGTAGAAAATTTGGAATATACCCAAATCGCCGAACTGCTGTCCATGAATCGTCAATCTGCCCAAAATCTAGTATTTAGAGCAGTCGAAAAACTTCGTAACTGGCTCCTCCCTTCCTTATTTTATCTTTTTTCAAGATTTTTTTAAAATCTAGTGAGTATATAATACACCCATGTGTCATCTACGGACAAAAATCCTTGACACTTGTGACCAACCTATATCAGACGTATTCTGCAACCGATTTTGTAACCGACGATGCTTTTCTCAAACATCAACTTACACCCGACGAAAACTCTAAGGAGTGGTGGCAAAGTTGGCTTGCTCAAAACCCCCATAAGCAAGAAGAATGGCAAAGAGCCGTTCGACTGCTTGAAGCCGTAAAACTAGGCCTCAATGAATATACCCGCACCTATCTGACGCCCGAAGCCGAGGCAATGCTACTTCAACGCATCAATGCCACCAATCAAGCCCACGATGAAGAGACAATTTCACGCGCTCTTCCTGCCCTGAACCGTAGCTGGGCTTGGTATGCTGCGGCAGCTTGTGTGATATGCATAGCAGGTTTAGGCTGGTATACATACACCAAAAAACCTTTGCCTCCCTATCAAGCTTATGTCAAAAACCTCAATGATTCGAAAATAGAAAAAATAAACCAAAGCGCCCTACCTCTGTTGGTACAGCTACCGGATGGTTCTCAAGTAAAGTTATTCCCTCAGAGCCGTTTGAGTTATGATAGTCATTTTGGTCAACAAAACCGCAGTGTTTACCTATCGGGAAAAGCTTTTTTTGACGTAACCAAACAGCCCCATAGCCCTTTCTTTGTATACGCCAACGAACTAGTCACCAAGGTATTAGGAACTAGTTTTGTGGTTCAAGCTTATCCCAACGACAAGCATGTAGAAGTACAAGTCAAAACGGGCAAAGTATCGGTATTTACCCAAAATGACCCTGACAAAAAGCAAAAGTTAAACAATCGTGAATTGGAAGGGATAGTACTGACTCCTAACCAACAAATTATCCTTAATCGACAAGAATTAAGGCTTTCGAAGACTTTGGTGGCCGAACCTCAAATTTTATTAGAAAAACTTCAAATACCCACCTTCGAGTTTGAAGAAACTCCTGTAGTGGAAGTATTCGAGCTTATCGAAAAAGCTTATGGCGTCAACATCGTTTATGATGCCGAGCTTCTCTCATCGTGTACTATCACGGCTTCATTGACCGACGAATCTCTCCCCCACAAAATCAAATTGATTTGTCAAGGGATTGGAGCTAGCTACGAAACCATTGATGCCCAAATAGTAGTGTATTCAAAAGGCTGTAAATAATATTATTCAATTATATCCAATTTCAACATCTAACCATTACTTTCTCCTATGAGAAAACATCTACGTCTTCGCAGTTTGGCTATTCGTACGGTATGTCTGACCTGTACTCAGCTGCTGCTTTCTGTACTATTAATTGGTGTCACGTACGCCCACGAAAGCTACGCCCAAGAGTTGTTGCAACAACGCATCACCCTCCGCGCAGAAGAGCAATCTTTCAAGTCAGTGTTGTCCAAAATCGAAAAACTTACTTCGGTCAAATTTTTGTATAGCCCAAGTCTTATCAAAACAGAACGTAAAGTAAACGTCCATGCGGTCAATGAGCCTTTAAGCAAAGTATTAGAATCACTGCTCAAGCCTCTGCAAGTATCGTACGAGGTAGCAGGCAAACAAGTTATTTTAAAACAAGAAGCCCAACCAATCCAACCAATCGAAAAAAAGGTTTCGATTGGCAATGATGCCATGCTTATCCAAGATCCTATCAAAGGAACACTCACCGATGCAAAAGGAGAAGTGTTGGCCGGAGTAAGTGTATTGGTCAAAGGTACAAATCGGGGTACTTCTACCGACGGCGCAGGAAAGTATAGTATCATAGCTAACCCTTCTGAGACACTCGTATTTTCGTTTGTAGGTTATCTTAAAAAAGAAGTAGCGGTAGGAAATCAGACCGAAATCAACGTTGTGCTCAATGAAGACACTCAAACCTTGGGCGAAGTAGTAGTCACTGCGCTTGGTATTAAAAGAGACAAACGTGCGCTGGGATACTCTATTCAAGAGATTAATGGCGAGAGCCTAGCCCAAGCCAAAGAAGCTAACGTAGCTACATCGTTGGCTGGAAAAATCGCTGGAGTACAAGTGACCCGCGCTGGAAATGGAGCTGGTGGGTCTTCGAGAGTAGTGATACGTGGTGCAAATTCATTGGTCGGCAATAGCCAGCCTTTGTATGTAATCGATGGTATTCCGATGGACAACAGCAACGTAAACTCTCCTAGTCGTTGGGGAGGTATTGACTATGGCGACGGAATCTCCAACATTAATCCAGAAGATATCGAAACCATGTCGGTCTTAAAAGGCCCTAATGCTGCCGCACTTTATGGACAAAGAGGTAGTAACGGAGTGATTTTGATTACCACCAAATCTGGTAAATCTCGCAAAGGGATTGGAGTCAAATATGGTATTGATTATTCGGTAGGAGATGCCCTCGTATTGCCAGACTTTCAGGACGAGTACGGACAAGGGCTCGACGGAACTTTTACGCACTTTCGGGGCAACGACGGGAAAATATATACTTGGGCAGCAGCTCAAGCAGCCAATATCCAAGGCATGCCCAAAATGAGTGGTGGACGCGACCGCTTCACCCGTTCAAGTTGGGGTGCTAAAATGGAAGGGCAGCAATACGAAGACCAATGGGGTAATATCTTAAGTCTGACTCCTCAGCCCAATACTTTCCAAACGTTTTTCAATAAAGAAAAACAAATGGCCAACAATATTAGCGTTGAAGGGGGCAACGACAATGTCAACTATCGTTTGTCGTTTGGCAATACCAAAATCGACGGCTACACTCCTGGCAATACCCTTAATCGTAACAATATCAACCTTCGTACCCTTGCCAAAATTACGCCCAAATTAGACTTGGACGTTAAAGCTAACTATATTGGTCAACGAGGCAACAATCGTCCTACAGTATCGGATGCCGCCGACAACCCTGCATATTTATGGATAAGCCAGCCCCGCTCCATGCCCATGAGTGTCTTAGAACAATCAGCATGGACAGCCGAAGATATCACAAAACAACTTGGCTACGGAAGCATTATTTATCCGGGTTTGGAAAAAACATATGCTACCAACTCTTCCACGGCCAACCCTTACTGGACTCGTGACCATACCCGCAACTCTGACGACCGTCAGAGGCTTATTGGATTGATTAAACTGAGTTATCAATTCAATAACTGGATTCGATTGACGGCCAAAACAGGTACCGACTTTTATACTGACCAGCGTTTTCGGTATCGTGAAAAAGGAACTTACCAAAGCCAAAACCGCAACGGCGACATCATAGAAGAAGTGACTCGCGTACGAGAAGACAACAGTGACGTGTTGTTGTCGCTTACACCTCAATTGTCAAAAGATTTCTCGTTATCGCTTAATCTAGGAGCCAATCATCAGAAATTTTCAGCTCGTACTACAGGAAATACTGGTACGGAATTTATTGCACCTAATTTATATTCTATCAACAATACCCTGCTCAATTCTTATATTTTCAACCTTTCGGAGTCTTCCATCAACTCCGTATATGGAGCAGGTTCAGTAGGATTCAGAGACTATTTATTTGTTGATTTCTCTGCTCGAAACGACTGGTCGTCTACACTCTCACCAGCCAACAATTCGTTTTTTTACCCTGCCATTAGCAGCAGCTTAGTAGTTACGGATGCCTTCAATTTACAAAATAGTACCCTCAGTTTCTTAAAAGTACGTGCTTCGTGGGCACAAGCGGGAAGCTCAGGAAGCCCTTATCAATTGACAGGTAACTACTCACTGGACCAAAACCCTCATGGTGGACAGCCATTAGGCTCGTTTACATCGGTAATTCCTGACCCTAATCTAAAAAATGAGTTGACTACATCCATTGAATTGGGTCTTGAAGCTCGTTTCTTCAAAAACCGCCTTGGTCTTAGTTTTGCTTATTACGATGCTAGCACCAAAAACCAAATCCTCAATATTCCATTGCCGCCTTCGAGTACATTTAGTTCACGACGTATCAATGCAGGCGAAATCCGCAATCATGGTATAGAGCTATCGATTACGGGTACACCTGTGCGCACCGAATCTGGGTTTTCGTGGGATGCGACTTTCAATTTTTCCCGCAACCGAAACAAGGTGGTTGAGTTGGCTGAAGGAGTCTCTACTTTCCTTTTGGGCGATGATCGCAACGTACAAGTCATTGCTACCCCTGGCAAGCCTTTCGGAACTATCATCGGCAATGGCTTTCAGTGGCTTCGTGACGACAAAGGCAATCGCCTCATCGACCCTACTACAGGCTTACCGCTCAAAACCAACGCCAAATCTTTATATGAAATTGGAAGCGCTTTGCCCAATTGGATTGGCGGTTTCAATAATGTGTTGCGCTACAAAGGCTTTGCGCTTTCAGGTTTGATTGACATCAGCCAAGGTGGTAAAATATTTTCACAAAGCCTTCGCGAAGAACTGGTATATGGTACAATCAAAAAAACACTACCTGGACGCGACGGAACTTACGTAGCAGAGGGAGTAGTAGCTCAGAAAAATGCCGACGGAACTTGGACAAGCACTGGTCAAACCAACACCAAACAAGTAAGAGCGCAGGATTATTGGAACGTCATTGCACCAGATAAAGATAACGTAGTCTCTGAAGAAATGCTGAATGATGCAAGCTATGTAATGTTTAGAGAACTTACTTTCAATTATCAATTACCTTCTAAGTTTATCAGCAAAACACCTTTCCGCAACATCCGCGCGGGTGTATATGGTCGTAACTTGTTTTATTTCCAACGCAAAACCGACGGCTATGCACCCGAAGCTTCTTCCTTCAATGTCAACAATTCTTCGTTGGGGCTTGAATCTACTTCACTGCCTTTGTTGCGGTATTTTGGTGTAAGCTTGAATTTAGAACTCTAATCAACTCTTTACCTTTTTAAGACATACATTTTATGAAACATATAAAAATCAAATCGCTCGTGGTGTTGGGAAGCCTCCTTATGGCACAAAGCTGTACCGAAGATTTTGAAAAAATCAATACACCCCCTACTACCCTATCTACCATTGATCCGGGGCTGATTTTATCAAAAGCCCAAAAAGATGCGGCATTTTCGGAAGGTTACGAATACCCTAACAATCAGTTTGGCTCATGGATACAACATTGGGCAGGGGGCGTTTTAATATCTAGTTCAAGGTATATTCAACAAACCGACGATAACCTTTGGAATGATCACTACGCACTTATCAGAAATCTATCACAAGTACGGAATCAAATACTCAAAGGTCGTGAATCTGATCCTAAAGCCCGCACCAAATTGGCCATTGCGCGGATTGTAGAGATTTCGATATGGCAACGTCTCACTGATCTTTTTGGTGATGTTCCATTTTCCGAAACCGCATTGGGTGTAGAAGCCGTCAACAACCAACCTAAATTTGACACGCAAGAGTCTATTTATAAAAAACTAATTCAAGATTTAGATGCGGCTATTGGCCAGCTCACTCCTACTGATGAAAGCTACGGCAGCGCTGATTTTTATTTCAAAGGCAATATCGCTCAATGGAAAAAATACGGCAATTCCCTTAAACTACGTCTTGGGATGCGGATTAGGTATGCGGATGCAGCATTGGCTCAAAAAACCGTAACTGAGGCCATGGGCCAACCGCTGATGGAAAGTAATGCCGACAATGCTGCCGTTCCTACCTTCAATGATGCCACTAACGGTAATGTACACCCTGTACTCAATCATTGGCTTGCTGGTAGCCCCGACCTCAAATACCTAGCGTCGGCCTTGGTGACTCAACTTGTTTCGACCAAAGACCCACGGCTCCCACGTTTGGCTCAGCCTAGTGTTAATTCAGTAAAAGCCGGTGCTCCTGCCTACAAAGGCATTGGTGTAGCCCTTACTGATGATTTGCTAAAGGCTGTTATCAAGGATGATTATTCTACGGCTTCCCAAACTACCTTTTTCAACAAAGCTTATAGTCCCGCTATTGCCTGTTTAGCGATGTCTTTTTCAGATGTTAGTTTTTACAAAGCCGAGGCTGCCCTAGAAGGATGGGGTGCTACTACCGATCAAGCCGAGAAATTTTATCAAGATGGTCTCAAAGCCGCATTGGCTCAAAACCCCTATAATGTCACTACTATCCCAGCAGATTTTCAGGAACAGCTTTCTTTTACGGGATTGAGCAAAGAACAAAAGCTAGAAAAAATTGGTACGCAAAAGTGGATTCAGTTGTTTGGACGCTCTTACGAGGCCTTTATCGAATGGCGCCGCATGGGCTATCCCGCGCTCAAACCAGGCCCCAACTTAGGCTCTACCAATGGGCAGATTCCGAGGAGAGCTATTTACTCATCTAGAGAGACATTACTCAACAAGCCTAATTATGATGAAGCCGTAAAACGCCTCTCAAACGGCAACTCCTACACTTCAAAAGTGTGGTGGGATAAAAAATAAACCCTTCAATAATAAAGGGCTGTTGGAAAATCCAACAGCCCTTTATTATTTATAAACTCAGCATATCTTTAAATCTAATGGCTTGGCGGCGAGAGATTTCTATTTTTTCACCGCTTCCGCGCAAAGTCACCAAAAGCCCCCCTGAAAACCAAGGTTCGATTTTGTCAATCCACTGCAAATTGATGATATGTTTACGGTTAGCTCTAAAAAAAGAAACGGGGTCGAGACGCTCCTCCAAAGCATTCAATGACTTAAGAACGAGTGGTTTTTGGTCGTCAAAATGAAGACGTACATAATTACCCATCGATTCAAACAGCCTTACTTTACCGAGTTTTACAAACCAGCATCTTTCACCGTCTTTGATAAAAACTTGGTCGTTTTCTCCCAAAATTTTACGTTCGGTCAAAGTCTCAGTTTCGTTCTTTCTGTCGAACTCATCAAATACCCGATGTACTGCTTCGCTCAATCGAGGTAAATCAATAGGTTTCAGGATATAATCTAGCGCATTGTATTCAAAAGCCTTGAGAGCATACTCATCATAGGCTGTTGTAAAAATTACTTCTGGAATTGTATCATCATCCAACGATTCCAACAATTCAAACCCGTTTTTACCAGGCATCTGAATATCTAAAAACAATAAATCGGGGCGTTGCTCTTCTACTAGCTTTTTTGCTTCGTCGGCATTAGCCGCTTCGCCTACAATTTCAATCTTTGGAAAATTCTCTAACAATCGGCGTAACTCGTTTCGAGCCAACCTTTCATCATCAATAATCAGGGCTTTCATTAGCAAATGATTTGTGGTTTATCATATTTTGAACTTTTAGGCTACGGCAGGCCTATTTTATATACTTTTAGCCGCTTTCTTTGTTGAGGGGATACTCCTAAATACCCCTTCGGTTTGAATTGGAATAATCACCTCAGCTCTTACCACTTCTTCCGATTCCTGAAAAATCCTAAACCCCGCCGAATCTTCTCCATACAACAAATGTAAGCGACGCTCAGTATTTTCAAGGCCAAACCCGCTTGCTTCCTTGTGTTTTTCTAAATCGTTGTCTTTTTTGATGAGCGTTCCCGTATTTCGAATATGAATATGTACGTGATCGTTTTCTAAAAAAGTAGTCACCTGAACAAAACCCCCATTTACGGCTTTTTGGACTCCATGTTTGATTGCATTTTCGACCAAGGTCTGGAGCATCATAGGAGGCACTTGTAAATATAGAGTTTTGGGATCAATATGAAAATCGGTAGTAAGTCGGTCTTCGTAGCGCACTTTTTCTAGACTCAGATAATCTTCTACCGTTTTTAGTTCTTCGCGTAGCTCAACGGTTTTGCGCCGATCAGCTAGTAGCGAATTGCGCAAAATATTAGACAGCTGTGTTATTCCTTGCTGTGCTTTGGCCGGATTTTCCGAAATAAGGGCTCTAATAGAATTAAGGGCATTAAATACAAAATGAGGGTTGAGCTGAGAGCGAAGTATCTTGGCTTCAGTTTCTTTGACAGAGGTCTTGAGCAAAATCTTCTCAATTTCGGTAGCCCGCATGTTTTCTACATAATGATAAATCGTATAGCTCAGCACCCACATAAACATACTCTTGCTCCACGACAACAAATGACCAAAGAAAATAAATAATTGGCTATGAAATATCTCTCTAAGAGTCTGTATATCAATAGGATAATTCATCAAAGTCATGATAAATCCTAACAAAAATCCTGAGAAAATAACCCGAGGAACTAGTCTATATAAAGGCAAACTAACCCAGTTCTGTTCTTTTACAATCAGGCGATAAAAGTGAGTGAGCAATATGCACACCAAAATATTGGCGATGGCAATAAAAAACATCTTGAGCGTAAGCTCGTCTTCGAATGCGTAGTAGAGCAATTCGTAGAACATAAGAGCCGACCATCCCCCTATTTGACAAATCCAGTATATTCTTTTTTTCGACATTCGTCCAATTTAGCTAATTTTGCCTTTGTTTTCAATTTACTCACCCCTATGCAAGTTATTAAAAAATCAATCGAAGGCCTGATAGAAATTATACCAGCGGTTTATAAAGATGAAAGAGGGTCTTTTTTTGAGACTTTCAATAAAGAAACTTTTGAGGCGAAAGGAATCCCTACTCATTTTGTTCAAGACAATCAATCTTTCTCCAAAAAAGGCGTTGTAAGAGGATTGCACTTTCAACGCGAGCCATTTGCTCAAGGAAAACTCGTACGAGTAGTATCAGGAAGGGTACTTGACGTGGCCGTCGATATTCGTCCCGACTCCCCTACCTTTGGCAAATACGAAACGGTTGAGCTTTCTGCCGAACTCAACAATTTATTTTATGTGCCAGAAGGGTTTGCTCACGGATTTGTGGCATTAGAAGATTCAATTTTTATCTATAAATGCACCAACGTTTACAACAAAGCTTCAGAGGGAGGGATTATCTGGAACGACCCTGATTTAAACATCGATTGGCAAATCACTAACCCTATTGTCTCCGAAAAAGACCTTCAATTACCCACTTTTAAAGGTTATTTTGACCAAATAGCTTCTTAAGCAATTTATATACCAATTTGATTTAATTTTTTTTCGATAGGTAGCTTTATTAAACCAATAGGTATCAATATTCTGATTTTCTAATGGTTAACAATTATTTTTGTATGCCTATTACTTTGGCACAATTCATGAAAAGATAATTTCATATAACGAAATGTATCTGGAAGCGAATTGTAAACCACCATGCCTTTTTCTTTTCTAAAACGAAATCGTACCTCTCAAGCATCTACTCGTTTTCCGCCTTTTGCGGTAGATATGCATGCTCATATTTTACCGTTGCTTGATAATGGTCCCCAAAGCTTGGAAGAAAGCGTGGCGCTCATCCAAGAAATGGCCTCTCAAGGATTGCGCAAAATTATCGCCACTCCTCACATCATGGGAGAGTTTTACGAAAACAGTATCGAAAATATCCGTAATAGCCGCAATCGACTGCGTAGTGAGCTTATTCGCAAATGTATCTCGGTCGAAATCGACATGGCTGCCGAATACTACCTTGATGTCTCTTTGGTTCATATGCTCGAGCAAGGCCAACCTCTTCTTGCAATTCAAGATACTTACTTGCTGCTAGAAACAAGCATTGTAGGCAGACCTTCATTTTTGTACGAAGCTATCGAACTCATCCAAAAACGCAACTTAGTACCCGTATTAGCTCATCCAGAGCGTTATCATTATTTACAACAAAATTTCGATCTAGTAATTGATTTGCACAGACGAGGGGTATTGTTTCAACTCAATCTCAACTCTTGGCAAAGTAATCACCTTGCTACTCGCCAACTTGCCGAACGCCTAACTACCGAAGGACTGGTATCATTTGTAGGAAGCAATACCCATAATCAGCGCGAATGGAGCCACATCAAAGACTCTATTCATTCCACGGTTTTTGCACGATTGGTAGAAAAAGGGCTTTTAAACTCTCATCTTCTATAAGCGCATTGGAATAGGTTTTGTATGGTCAAAATATATTACCTTTGGAGCCAATCTTTCTTTAGATATGCTCAAAGGATCCAAGTTATACAGTATTCTCCACAATAAGTGCCCTCGCTGTCAAGAAGGCAATTTTTTCAAGAGTAATCAGTCTTTTCGGTGGAAAGACTTTGATAAAATGCATACCAACTGCGAAGTATGCGGAGAGTCATTTGAAAGAGAGCCAGGGTTTTACTTCGGCGGTATGTATGGCAGCTATGCGCTTTATACTTTACTAATTTCCGTTGTTTTTGTATGCTTTGTACTTTGGCTTCAGTTCAATGTTTTGTATGTATTGGGGGTTTTGATTCCAATTTTGATTTTGTCTCAGCCGCTTTTTTTCAGATGGGGTCGATTGCTGTGGATTAATATCTTCGTAAAATATGACCCAGAAGCAGCCAAAAACCCAAAAAAAATCAAACCGAAATGGTAGCCTTGGAAAGTTTGTAAGGCAAAAATTCGTCTACATCGTGACCATAGCGATGAAGCTCTCGGATGATAGTGGAGCTAATTGGAGCTAAATGTGGGGATGTAATAAGAAAAATCGTCTCTACTTCTTCATAAACGTGCCTATTTACCTGCGATATGCTATTTTCGTACTCAAAATCGGTCGTATTTCGTAAACCTCTCAGTAAAAACTGCGCTCCTAATTGACGAGCCATGTTGGCTGTCAAGTCATCATAAGTGGCGGTACTGATTTGTGGATATTTCGCAAACGTTTCGTCAATCAACGCCTTCATTGTTTCTAAGGGAAAGTAGCGCTTTTTGTTTGAATTGTGCCCAATCCCTACGATGATTTCATCAAACAAGTTGAGCCCTCTCAACACTATATCTTCGTGGCCTTTGGTAAAAGGGTCAAACGAGCCTGGAAACAATGCGATACGTTTTTTCATAAAGTTGCGAAATAGATATTGTATAAACTAAAATAACGATGCTCGGGCAAATCTTCAAAAGCTTCTCCTAGCATAATTTTTGGTGGAATATTACCGAACGAAATATGCGATAAAAATTTTTGGAGCAGTTGGTAATCTTCTGAGAAAGGGGTTATCTCACCATAGAGAAAAGCGGATAAATCATCGGCTCTTAAACCTAGTGAATCTAACACAAACATTACAAAATACCCCATATCAGAGGCGACTTTGTAGGCAAACTTGTTGCAAAAAAGCAAGCGGCTATTTTTAGCAATAGTCACTGTCAGATATTCATCTTCGAAGTGAAGGCTCATTACACTTCTGTCTTTTTCGAGCTTCGATTGTATGATCGTTCCCTCAATCAAGGCATGCGTCTGATGCAGAAAAATAGGCTTATGCAACGTATAAGTGTTGAGCATAAATTCGCTGATAGATTTCTGAACAACAAATACATTGCGGGCGCCTAAGTGCCTTACTTCACGGTGTACTACCTGCTCATGCTCAAGAGTCTCTCCTCTCAACAGTTCTAGATAGGAGCCAATATATTCTTTTCGAAAGTACTCATCCGGTATAAGCGTAAAATGAGGCGTATTGAAAGAAACACTCACACTTTTCCAGAGATTATTCCCCAAAAAACGATGCTGCTGAAACAAATCCGACAGCCAAGCCGATTGATTTGGTTCTCGACCAATCCCTGACATGAGATAATCTTCTAAACACAATACCCGTTTTTGGCCGCCGTCAAACACCATGAAACGAAGCCTTTCGGTATTTACTTCCAACATTAATTCATACTCCGCGCATTTTTCGGGGTCAAATCTTTCATCTTTAATCTCCAACAATGGAGTAATCGCGGTCTGTGTAATAAGCATCCGTCTTAAAAATCCTAAGTGAATCGTTAGTTGTGAACTACTTCCGTCAAGGTATTGAGTTCGTTGAGGTAGCCTTTTAAAAGGTAAATATCAGATAAACGGTTGCAATATTTGAAAAGTGTATGCACCTCATGAGATGGGTACTTTTTTATATCTTCAAAATTCATCCAACGTAATTCTTGGATGATTTGGGCGTCGGTAGTCATCTCTGGATCCGAACCAAGAAGCTGCTGCCCTCCTATTACTTTTACTTCAAAAAAAAGCTCTAAAGCATGCAGCGGCGGGTGCATAAATTCGTTTACAAACATCAAAGAACCAATTTCAACATCAAGCCCCGTTTCTTCTTTAAATTCTCTTTTGAGCGCATCGGGAGTAGTTTCTTCAAAATCGATTCCTCCTCCCGGAGGACACCAAAAGGTATCGGTGTTGCCGATTCCACGGTGATTAAGCATCAAAATTTTGTTGTTTTCGATGCATATACCGCATACTCTTATGCGAAGTCGATTGCCATAGAGGCGTTTTACTTCTTCTCTCGCCTTTTCCAAAGTTACAGTCAAGTTGTTTGTTTGAAAGGTCGGCAGCAGTAGTCTACACTGTATCAACATGTTAGCCCAAGGCTACCTTCCTTTTACATTACTTCCCAACTGCAAATATAATCATATATCAATATGGACTTCCCGATATATAACTTTCTAATGATTCGATACGAGCTTTTTGGTCTTTGATAATACTCGTTACCACGTCGTTGATAGAGATAATACCTATTAGCTCCCCTTCATCCACAATCGGCAAGTGTCGAATATGCTTCTCTGACATGATAATCATAGCCTCTTCCAATTTTTGCTCAGAAGAAACCGTAATAAGCTTGGAGGTCATTACGTCTTTGATGAGAGTTTGATTCGAACTTCTCCCCAACAAAATCACTTTGCGGGCATAATCTCTTTCTGAAAAAATACCGACTAACTGACCTTCATCTATGACCAACACTGCCCCAATGTTTTTTTCGGCCATCTGCTGCAATGCTTCCAACACAGTAGCGTCTGACTTGACTGAGAAAATAGCATTGCGGACTTTGTCTTTTAATACATTCTTGATTTTCATTCGTTATAAAAATTAAAGTTAGGAATTAGTTTAGCTAGTCATCAAGAATACCCTCTCTATCACCACATTATCCATTTTATCTCACATTAGGCTTTTGGTATTTTAGGGAACATTTCGCTTAAAGAGACTATGAAAGTATAATTTTTTCTTAAAAAATGAAAATAAAAAAAAAGGAATAATTTATCATGGTTGCGAAATTTGCATTCCTACTGTAGTTTTGAGTACATGAAAGAGACACCGCCTTTGACTTCCGCTGCTTTGGTGCAAAAAGCCTTCCCCCATGAGCCTACTTCGGGTCAGCAGCATTTTTTTACAAAAATTGCCGAGTTTTTAGAAAACGAAGATGTACGCGACTGTTTTTTGCTCAAGGGATATGCCGGAACGGGTAAAACAACCCTCATCAGTACCGTTATCAAAGTTATCACCAAATTTGGCTACAAAACGGTGCTTTTGGCTCCTACCGGGCGTGCTGCCAAGGTCATGAGCAATTACTCCAAGAAAAAAGCCCTGACTATCCATAAAAAAATCTACCGTCAAGTAGCGGATGCTTATACGGGTACGCTGCATTTTGAGCGACAATCCAACAAACACCGCGATACGCTTTTTATCGTTGACGAAGCTTCCATGATTTCGGACGAAGCCGAATTTGGCTCGCATGGCCTTCTGTATGATTTGATTGAGTATGTGTTTGAAGGCATTGGCAATAAACTCCTCATCGTGGGAGATGTGGCTCAGCTACCTCCTATCAATAAAGAACTAAGCCCTGCCCTCGACAAATCGTACCTTGAAAGTACTTTTTATCTCAGCGTGTATGAGCAAGAGCTCACTGAAGTGACGCGCCAAGGCCAACACTCCGGCATCCTGCGCAATGCCACTAGTCTCAGAGATACCCTACCGCTCGAAAAACTTGACATCAAACTTCAAACTAAAGGATTGAGGGATTTTTATAAAATGCCGAGCGACCGCCTCGAAGACGGTCTACGCTATGCTTACGAAAAACACGGCCGCGAAAATGTCACTATCATCACCCGTTCTAATCGCGAAGCGGTACAGCTCAATCAGTTTGTAAGGCGTCAAATCAACGCCGCCGAAGAAGAACTTGAAGTGGGAGATTTGTTGATGATTGTTCGCAACAATTATACCGTCCTCGACGAAGAGTCGCCCGCTGGTTTTTTGGCCAATGGAGATTTTGTGGAAGTAAAACGCATCCGCAAGGAAGAAGAAGTACATGGCTTTCGGTTTGCGACAGTAGAGCTTCAGCTCCTCGATTATGAAGAACAGCCGCCTTTTGAAGCCAAGATTTTTTTGGACACATTGCATTCGCCTAGCCCTTCGCTCACTCAGGAAGAAAACAGGCGGTTGTATGAGGCTGTATTGGAGGATTATATGTATCTCAAAACCAAAAAAGCCCGCAACGAAGCTATCCGCCAAGACGTGTATCTCAATGCCTTACAAGTAAAATTTGCTTATGCTCTTACCTGCCACAAATCCCAAGGAGGGCAATGGAAATCGGTTTTTGTCAATCAAGGTTTTTTACCCGAAGACCAAGTCAACAAGGAGTTTGTGCGTTGGCTTTATACAGCTGTTACACGGGCTACCGATGAAATATTTATGATGAATTTTCACGCTCAATTTTTTGAGTAAATTTTAGCACATCTCATAATAATGCAACTTCATTTTCTTGATATTTCTTACCTAAAAACTGGGAATGAAAAGCAAAAACAAGTATTTCAACTTCTCAACCATTATAAAGTAATGGAGATTTTGAAAGCATTTTCTCCCATTTTGGTAGGTACTATTCCGATTGGAATCGATATTGCATCAAGTGATTTGGATATTATTTGTTGCTGGGACGATAAAGCTAATTTTATCCATATCCTGACCCAAAAATTAGGCAATCAAACTGGATTCAAACTCTACGAAACTATCATCAGAGGTCACCAAGCAGTGGTGGCACAATTTGATTTAGAAGAATTTCCGGTCGAGATTTTTGGGCAAAATATCCCTACTACGCAGCAAATGGGCTACCGACATATGTGCATTGAACACTATCTTCTTTGTCAAAAGGGTGAAAAGTTTAGACAACAAATCATCGACTTAAAACAACAAGGCTACAAAACCGAACCTGCTTTTGGTGTATTGTTAGACCTAGGCGATGATCCTTACCAAGCTCTTCTTCAATACGAAAAAGAGTTTTTGAATAATGATTTCTACAACCTTTTCTCGCCCAAAAACTAGAATAATTTCCTACTTTTACTTCACCTAAGCAATCGACGTGGAACTCACTACTTATCTAAAACAACAAGGGATATACTCGGACTCTATTGGGGAATGGCTCCATGCAAACAGCAAAACAAAAGCCTATCCTAAAGGGCATACCTTGCTGATGCCAGGCGAAATGTCGCATCGGGTGTATTATGTACAGGCAGGTTTGTTGAGGTCTTTTTATACCAAAGACGACAAAGACATTACGCATACTTTTGTGGCTGAAGGTGCTTTCATTTTACCGATTGAATGTATTTTTCACGGCAGCCTTTCCATTTATGGTTACGAGCTGATTGAAAGTTCGGTAATCACCACTTTTCGCTACGACGATTTTAACAAGCTTCACCAATTTCCCGAAATCAAAGAAGTAGAAAAACTGCTTCTGTACGAAGCCGTCAAAAAATTTTCTGACATCATCAATACCATCAAATTCCAATCTGCCAAAGAGCGCTATGAGCGTATGCTCAAAGAGTACCCCAACATTCTGTTGAGGGCGCCTTTAGGTCATATTGCCTCTTATCTGGGCATTACCCAACAAACCCTCAGTGTCATCAGAGGACAGATTTAAGTGTTAGGATTGAAAAAAATTCCTGCATCTCTTCATTTTTTAATCTATCTTAAAAATCCAGAATCACAGGCACCCCAACTTTGCAGCATCAAAACAAAACGCAAATGTTGGACCAAGCCCATATTCACCAAATCATCGTTGCTGACGAAACAGGAATGGCTTCGCTCTTTCCTACACTCAAGCACAAGCTCACTGCCGAGGAAGTGGAGTTTGTGTCTTTGGTTTACTGTATCCAATCCACCAACTATCATTTCCAACCAGAAATAGAGATTCTGCAAAAACATTTCCCTCACCGATTGGTCGTGTTTTTTCAGCAACCTACTTACAGCGATAAGCACTATCTCGTCCGCGAAGTGTTAGAAGCGATTATCAATTCCAACACGAGTGTGGTGGTAGAAGCAATCCTATCTGCTACCCCCGAACTCCGTTTTGAAGCCGAGACGGAGCTACATTTTTTAGGAATTCAAAATATCTCATTTCAAGAACAATATTTTTTAAATCAATAGACAGATGAAAAATCCCATTCTCTATGTATTGCCAAGCGTAGTGTTAATGCTCGCCGCTTGCAATCAGAATCAGCCAGAACAAAAAGCTCTCGCCACTGCCACAACCACTCCCGTAAGTGTAGAAGAAGTGCACACCTCCGCTATCAATAGCGACATTTCGGTCAGTGGAAATATTGAAGGAAATACCACCGTACGTCTTGGTTTTTTGGTGGCAGGCAAAGTAAACTTTATCGCAGCCCGCGAAGGACAAACCATTAAAAAAGGGCAATTGGTAGCAAGTTTAGACCCTACCAACTACAACATTGCCAAGCAGTTATCGGATGTTCAAGCCAATGCCGTAACCGACGAATTTAATCGTCTCAAGCTCCTGCATGACAAGGGAAGTGTCACAGAGAGTGATTTTTCGAAAGTAAATTTTTCACTACAACAAGCCAAACTACAACAGCAACTTCATCAAAAAAACGAAAGTGACACCAAACTATACGCTCCTATCAATGGGGTATTGATGAAAAAATTGACCGAAGTGGGCGAAATTGTTGGTACGGGTATCCCTTGCTTTGTTATCTCAGACATTAGTCGCGTCAAAGTGTTGGCGTATATTCCTGAAGGTGAACTTCATTTTATCAAAATCGGACAGCGCGCCGATATTACTATCTCAGCTTTAGACAAAACATTTTCGGGTCGTGTGATAGAAGTAGGCTCTGCCGCTGATGTGACTTCGAGGGCTTTTACCATCAAAATCGAAGTCGAAAATCCCGGTCAAAGCATTCGCCCAGGCATGATAGCCGAAGCCAAAATCAAAGTAAACGCCACTTCAGAAATGGTGCTTTTGCCCGTCGAAAGTATCAGCCGCGACATTAACAACCAAACCTACGTGTATGTCGTAGACAAATCAGTCAACAAGGCTTTCAAACGAGAAGTAAGTATCGGAAAAATGATTGAAAACAAAGTTGAGATTATTAAAGGACTCAATACCGGCGACGTAGTAGTAACCGCTGGTCAAAACAAAATCACCGATGGCTCTTTGGTCACGATTAAATAAGCAAGACGATGAATATCATACAAGCATCCTTAAAATATAAACAAGTCACAATTTCAGTATTGTTATTGTTGTTTGTGATTGGGATTCAATCTTTGTTGAATATGCCCCGCCGCGAAGACCCAAAAATCACTATTCGCACAGGGCTCGTGGTGGCGTATTATCCCGGTGCCAACTCTTCGCAAGTAGAAGACCAAGTCACCAAAAAATTAGAGCAATATCTATTTCAATACGAAGAAGTAAACAAAGCCAAAACCTACTCTACCACCAAAGATGGCGTGGTAGTCATCAATGTAGAACTTACCGAGAGAGTCAAACAGCCCGATATTTTTTGGAGCAAACTCCGTAACCAACTTCTTGTAGCCAAGCAGCTAGATCTACCAGAAGGCGTCAGAGGGCCTATTGTCAATTCGGACTTTGGCGATACAGAAGCGATGGTAATCGCTTTGGAAAGCCCCACTGCAAGCCCAAGTGAACTCAAAAGCTACGCTCAAAAATTGGAAGATTATCTTCGGACGATTCCTGCCACTTCCAAAGTGAAACGCATTGGTGAACAAAAAGAAGAAATTGTGGTGTCGTCCAATTCAGAAAAGCTATCACAATATGGCATCAGTTTACAGCAAGTAGTAACCCTTTTGCAATCGCAAAACAAGATAAACCCCACTGGCGACATCAAAACCCAAAACAACCAAACCTCACTTTATACCAAAGGTTATTATAATACGGAAGCTGATTTAGCCGATCAGATTGTGGGAACTTCTCAAACGGGTTCGGTCGTAAAATTGGGTGACGTAGCTAAGTTCAAACGTGATTATACCGAGCCTCAAAGCATTATTACAGTCAATGGAAACTCAGCGATTTTGTTGGCTATTCAGATGCAAGAAGGCAACAACATCGTCAAATTTGGTGACGAAGTCAATGCCAAAATCGAGCAAGCTCAAAAAGTCATTCCTTCTCACGTCAAGATTACGACGATTGTGAATCAGCCACATTTGGTACAAGAAAATATTTCGCACTTCATTAAAGAGTTCTTTTTGGCCATTATATCAGTTATTGTAGTGGTGATTTTACTGTTGCCTTTCCGCATTGCGGCAGTAGCTGCTACGGCTATTCCTGTGACGGTAGCCGTCACTTTCGCCCTCATGCACGGCATTGGTATCGAGCTTCATCAAGTATCATTGGCGGCGTTGATTTTGGTATTGGGCATGGTCGTGGATGATGCCATCGTGATTGCCGACAACTACGTGGAGCTTCTGGACGAAGGCATAGACCGCTGGACAGCCGCTTGGCGCAGTGCCAACGACCTAGTCATGCCAGTATTGGTAGCTACGATTACCATTGTGGCGTCGTTTATGCCGATGATTTTGCTCAATGGTAGCGTTGGCGAATTTATTTTTGCCTTACCTATTACGGTGGCCATTGCATTGCTTTCTTCTTTCATAGTAGCTATGTTGCTTACGCCCATGTTATGTTATCTTTTTATCAAAAAAGGTTTACATCAAGCTGACAATCAAGACAAAAAGAAAAGAAAGTCACTGCTCGACTTCATGCAAGAAGGTTATAATCGCCTCATTGATTGGTGCGTAAAATACCCCAAAACCACCATCATCACTAGTTTTGCTTCTATTCTATTGGCAGGTTTATTGTTCAAAGGTGGAGTGCGGCAGTTGTTTTTTCCCGCCGCCGAACGAAATCAATTTATCGTAGAAGTATGGATGCCCACGGGTACTAAATTGGCCAAAACCAATGAAGCCATTAAAAAAGCAGAAGCACTCCTCAAAAATGACAAAAGGGTCGTTTCTTATGCCACCTTTACGGGTACTGCTTCTCCTAGATTTTACTACAATTTTTCGCCTGAGTTTCCTACTACCAACTACGCTCAGATTTTGGTAAACACCACTGACGAAAAAACCGCCGAAACACTGGCCGAAGAGTTGAGTCAAAAAGTAGAAGCTACTATACCAGAGGGCAATACTTTTGTAAAACTCATGCAACAAGGCTCACCGCTCAAAGCACCTTTAGAAGTCAGAATTGTCGGTGACGACTTGGCTCGTTTGAAAGAAATCAGTGAACAAGTAACTTCTATCGTCAAAAATGCCCACGGTAGCCAACAAGTCCGCAATGATTTTGGAGAAGACTATTATGGTCTCTCGCTCAATCTCAAACCCGAAGCTAGTCGCTTAGGATTTACCACAACAAGTATTTCGCAGACGGTTTACACAGGTTTTAGCGGGGCCGCTATTTCAAACATTTATGAAGGCAACAATGCCGTCAATATCGTGCTGCGCTTAGACGACGCCAACCGCCAAAATACGGACGACCTCCAAAGAATATACCTAAAATCACCGATTACGGGAAGTAATGTACCTCTCCGCCAAATAGTAGATGTGGTACCTCAGTGGCAAACAGGCAAAATCATGCACCGCAACGGCGTTCGTACACTTACGGTGCAGTCGGAGGTAGCGCATGGGGTTTTGCCAGCCGAACTTTTGAATCAAATCAAACCGCAGATTGAAAAGCTCTCCTTGCCCAATGGCTATCATATTGAGTACGGAGGCGAATATGCCAACAAACAAGAGACTCTTTCTCAAATGATTACCGCCCTTGTGGTGAGTTTGGTACTAATATTCTTCATTTTGTTGTTTCAATTCAAAAACCTAAAAGAGTCCACCATCGTCATGCTTACGATTCCCTTGAGCTTATTCGGTGCTATTTTAGGTTTAGCCGTCACTGGCAACAACTTTAGTTTTACTGCTTTTATTGGGTTGATTTCGTTGTCGGGGATTGTGGTTCGTAATGCTATCATTCTCGTTGACCACACCAACGAACTCATGCGACATGGTATGGATATCCAAACGGCAGCCGTAGAAAGTGGCAAGCGTCGTCTCCGCCCTATATTTCTGACAGCAATGGCTGCGGCAATCGGTGTACTTCCCATGATTATCTCCCAATCTCCTATGTGGGCGCCTCTCGCAAGCGTGTTGGCCTTTGGAGTAGTTTGGAGCATGATTATGGCACTCATCACAGTTCCGGTACTTTATATCGGCTGGGTCAAGGCCAAAGACAAAAAAGACATTTTATCGAAGGCTGAATTGGAGAATTCGGCAGTTTAAAAATTCAGAAATGTTAAGAGTTACCTCTAGCAGGACTTAAAAATTACGAAAATGAAAAATCTAAAAATATTCACCGTACCCTTGTTGATGTGTGGTATTCTATCCATACAAAATTCTTGGGCACAAACTACTTATTCGTTAGAGCAATTGACGGATGTTGCCCTTAAATCCAACCGTGGCCTAGCCATCAAACAATGGCAGATTGAGGAGCGCAAAGCCAAAGTCAAAGAAGACGAAATCAAACGCTTACCTGCGGTAAATCTCAGTAGTACGTATCAGTATAATTTCAACTTAGCCGAAATCACAATCCCTGCGGGAACCATCGGCACTATCCCTCTTAGTGCCACCAATCAAGTACTTTTGCCCAACCAAGATGAAAGTTTTACGGTTGGTAAAAAAAGTAATTACAACATCGGAGTGAGTGCTTATCAACCTCTTTCGCAACAAGCAAAAATCAAAACGGGCATCGAAGCTAGTAAATTAGAAACGGTGGTAAGTGAAAAAGAAAAGCAAAAAATCACTTTACAAATCAAGCATGGCATTGAGCAACTGTATTTTGGGACACTCATTGCCCAAAAACAACTAGAAGAAGCCCAAGCCAAACTTGAGCTAGCTCATACCCGAATGAAAGATGTCGAAAACGCTTTGGAGGCAGGCAAAACGCTTGATGTCAACAAAGTAGGCTTACTTGCCAATATCGCCGACGAAGAGCAAAACATCTTGAAATTGAATTTTCAGATTCAAAACTATAAATCCGATATTGCTAAATTGGCGGGATTGGAAAGCGAAAACTTCAACTTAGAAAGCTCACTCCCGCTGCTCGTTGGGCTGCCCAACGTGGAAGAACTCAAAACCGAACTTTCTGCTAATCCTGATCTACAACTTGCCAATCTTTCTAAAAACAAAGCAGAATTGGGCATCAAAGCGGCCAAATTGAGCGAGCGGCCAGATTTGGGTTTGATTGCAGGCTATGCCTTCCAAAGTGGCAACCCTTTAGCACCCGCCAACAACCCGTTTGTGGGTATCAATTTAAAATGGAATATCCAAGACTTGTATGCCAACAAACAAACCCAAAAACAACGCGCCTTTCAACTCAAACAAGCCCAAGAAAACATAGATTATACCAAACAGCAGCTTTCGTACGAAATCGACAAAGCCTACCGTAAAGCTCTCCAAAGTAAATCTTTGATTGAGGTCGCCGAAAAAGCCTTAAAGTATCGTCAAGAAGAACTGAAATTACAGACTGACAAACAGGCCGCTGGTATGAATCTCAAAACGGATTTGTTATCAACCAAAGTGCTGGTAGCGAAGGCTGAAGCAGATGTGTATGCCGCTAAAATGTCGTATCTAATAGCTGTGTCGGACTTGGATGTATTGATAGGAAAATAGGGATGCTTTGTCATTTTTTGCATCAGACACGAAATACCTTTTTTGCCCCAAATCATAATTTGGGGCAAGCTATACGTCACGATTTTATTTCTTAGAAATACCCCATACTATCAACCATTGCGCGGCGGCATAGGTACTCATCACAAACAAAGTAGACGCTTCAAAAGGAGATAAAAATTTGTTGAGTGCGATGCCCGAATCAGATAAGATAAACAATATCGCCCCCACTAAAACCCAATTAAAACTGGTAGAAGATACGGACTTAAATCGAAAAGCTGCCGCCACTCCCATACTACACAAACAAATAGAATACGCTACTACGGGTATCCACAATCCTTGATTTTTAGGAGATAAAACCATAGGAGTATGCAAAATTGTCAAAAAAATAAGCCCATACAGCGCAAAAGGTAAAGCCAGTTTCCACCAATTGACCTTTAAATACTGCTTACCTGCGGAGGAAGGAGTCTTTTGAAAAGCCACGATATAAAAAACCTGCATCACAAGAAAAGAACCCAAACCCGCCATAAACATATTGGCTCCCCCAAACATCAAAAACACATCCCCTCCCAGTCCAAACCACATTCCTACCCACAACCAAGGATGAGTCTTCAAATAATCGCGCCTCCAAAACAACAACGAAAGCATAATAAGCGGCTTAAAAACATACACGCCTTCTCTAAACCCTGCATAACTACAAGCTATTTCGACAACGACAATCCCTAAATAAATAATCAGTTTTGAACGCATGAGCAGCTAAATATAATTGAGATACTATTTCTTTTCTTGGCAGAGTTCTATCAAAACTCCATTCGTACCTTTGGGATGCAAGAAGCAAACTAGCTTATTGTCAGCACCTTGCTTGGGGGCCTCATTAAGAAGCACAAAGCCTTCTTCTTTAAGCCGCTGCATTTCACTTACGATATCATCTACTTCAAAAGCGACATGATGGATACCCTCTCCTTTTTTTTCGATAAACTTAGCAATAGGACTATCAGGATTGGTAGCTTCTAGAAGCTCTATTTTGGTTTGATTAACCCTAAAAAAAGAAGTCGTAACTCCCTCTGCTTCTACAGCTTCGTGTTTGTAGGGGGCTATGTTAAAAAGCTTGGAAAATAATTCGTCGGAAGCCGTAATACTCTTGACAGCAATCCCTAAATGTTCGACGTTGGTAAGCATATTCTGATAGTTGATGATTGAAAAAAGATTATTTTTAAAAGACAATATCCCTCCAAGTCTCACGAGTGATTTTTTGATAACTTACTCTACTTAAATTCCTTCTTCATTTTCTGTAAGTTTTAATATTTTTTTTCAAACGTTTGCATTAGTTTTTCTTATTTCTGTCTTTATTTCTTCAAATATTAATAATGTATATTTGCTCAGTCACAAACATTCTTCAAGATATTATTTACTCTAACATACTCAAATGAGCACCACGTCTTATAGCAATGCCGAAATTGCACCCTTATCAAGTTTAGATGAATGGGAAGATGACCTTCTTAAACGTTATCCCGACCCTGATAGCATAGCGCAAGCGAAAGCCAAAGAAGAATTTCGTAACTACGACCAACCGGGCCGTGATACTGTTACGGAGTTTTATCGCCTCAATCACAAATATCAAACTTATGATTTTGTGATGGAAAAAGAACAGGAATTCTTAAAATTTGATAAAAAAGAAATGCCCGTATGGGACGCTTTCCAGTTCTTAAACACCCTTGTCGATGACTCAGATCCAGATATTGAGCTTGACCAGCTTCAGCACCTTCTCCAAACCTCAGAAGCTATCCGTGCCGATGGCCATCCTGATTGGTTTGTGTTGACGGGCTTGCTACATGACATGGGCAAAGTGCTTTGTCTCTTTGGTGAGCCACAATGGGCGGTTGTGGGAGATACTTTCCCTGTGGGCTGCAAGCACTCTGATCGAATCGTTTATCCCGAATTTTTTGATGCCAATCCTGACTCAAAAGATGAAAGATACAACACCCAATACGGTGTGTATGAGCCTAATTGCGGCCTGCGCAACGTACACATGTCGTGGGGCCACGACGAGTATCTTTATCAAATGGTAAAAGATTATTTGCCAGAGTCAGCGCTTTACATGATTCGCTATCACTCATTTTATGCACAGCACCGCGAGCAAGCTTACAATCACCTCATGGATGCTCACGATCACGAATACTTCAAATGGGTAAAATTGTTTAACCCATACGACTTATATTCGAAAGCTCCCACTCCTCCCAACTGGAAAGAGCTTCGTCCTTATTACGAAGATTTGGCAGCGAAATACTTGCCTACTACCTTGAAATTCTAAAAATAAAGAGCGGCTCACACCGCTCTTTATTTTTAATCACCAAATACTTAATTTAGGGCTTCTATTATAAGCTCATGAAAACACCTTCATCTGACCGCCCTGTCACGATCAAAGACATTGCTCGTAAGTTTAAATGCTCTCCTTCAACGGTTTCTAGGGCATTAAACAATCACCCTCTTATTAATGAAGATACCCGCAAAAACTTACAAGAATACGCGCAAAAGGTAGGTTATCAGCGCAATTCGGTGTCGCTTAGCTTACTCAACAAGCGCACAGGTACGCTGGGCGTGATTGTTCCAACGCTCAACCACCAGCACGAAACCGCCATCATCGACGGGTTACAGTCAATACTACAGCCCCAAGGTTACTTGATGAATATCTGTGTCACCAACGAGAGTTATCTTCTAGAAAAAGAATACGTAGAAAAGCTCCTAGCCAATCGAGTAGAAGGGATTTTTCTTTCGATTTCGCAAGAAACCTACGACTCTGGCCACTACGAGCACCTCGAAAGTATCATTCAGCGCAAAGTTCCGTTGGTTTTTATTGACCGTGAATATGGGGGATTTGAGGCCAGTAGAGTCACCATTGACGACTATTACGGTGCATTTGCCGCCACCGAACACCTAGTGAAAATGGGCTGCCAACGAATTGCCCATTTAAAAGGCCCTCACGGTCTGGCGGTGACGGAGCAGCGATTCAATGGATATTTGGACTGCCTCATAAAGTATCAGCTGCCTATCAATGAAGACCTAATCGCCAATACCAATTTCAAAGTCGATAGTGCTGTCATTCCCACCCAACGTTTTATGGAACTCCCTTCTCCTCCAGATGGAATTTTTGGGGTCAACGATCAAGTGGCGATTGGTGCTATGTATGTAATACGCGAGCAAGGATTTGAAGTACCTAGGCAAGTAGCTATTGTTGGTTTTGATGACTCCCCTATTTCGGCTTATATTTCGCCCCCACTTAGCACCGTCAGGCGTCCTGGCAAGCAGATTGGGGCAGAAGCTTCTCGCATTTTTTTGGGAGAAATCAAAGACCGTACTTTACCCTTTGAAAACCTGATACTACCTTCATCGCTCATCATCCGTGAGTCATCTCTTCGGGCTTAAACTTTGATTGCTTTTCAGCTTCTCGTAGCTGATTGCTGGTCATGGTGCTACCATCGTGCGACCATCCGGGAGGGCTAAATACGTATTTTAGCTTGGTTTTCCAGCTTACTTTTCGTCCTAAGTCTTTGAAGATAGCTTTCCATTCATGAAAAATGGTATTCGTCAAACTAGTATCTTCCAATGACTTAGTAAGACCATACCGTACGGGTTCTTCTTCTAATTCTTCTTGAAAAGTACCAAAAATACGATCCCAGATGATAAGACACATACCCATGTTTTTGTCGAGATAGCGGGTATTGGAAGCATGGTGTACGCGATGATGCGAGGGGGTCACAAAAATATATCCTAACCAGCCCAATTTCCCCACGTAATTGGTATGTACAATAATCCCGTAAGTCTGAGTAATAGAGTACATCAATATAATATCGGCTGGCTTGAAACCTACCAATACCAATGGAATGAAATAAACAAACCGATACAACGGCTGAAATACTGAAGAACGAAAACCTGTAGTCAAGTTAAAAAACTCAGATGAATGATGCGTGACATGCACCGCCCAAAAAAACCTACTATAATGGTCTACTACGTGCAACAAGTAAAACACAAAATCTTCGGCCAAAAACAGCAATAACCAATAAGCATACACGTTGGTAATTTCGGTAAAGTGGTATTGATAAAACCAAGCCAAAATCACTACATATACTGCTCGAAAAGCCAAATCAATTCCTCCATTGAAAAGCATCAAAAGAAAATTGGTAAAAGTATCGCGCCACGTATAAAAATGGCGATGTTGCCAATGGCTCAGAAGTGCCTCCAATCCAATTAATATTGCATAAAAAGGCGTTGTTAATTGAATTATGGTTTGTTCTAATTCGTTAGTCATTAGAAAAATACTATTTTTGCGTTGCAAAGTTAGCAAAAAACAAAATATATACGGTGCCAAACTTGACAAACTAGCCTAAACGCCGTATAATAGCACAAATCCCGATAGTACGAGTATGGTAGGAATCATCATGGGTAGTATCTCTGACCTAAAAGTCATGCAAGAAGCTGCCGACATTTTAAAAGAATTTGGAATCAATTACGAGATTGATATAGTTTCAGCCCACCGTACTCCCGAAAAAATGGTCGAATATGGAAAAAGCGCCCGTTTGAGAGGATTAAAGGTCATCATTGCAGGAGCAGGTGGCGCAGCTCATTTGCCTGGAATGGTGGCATCACTTACGACCTTGCCGGTCATTGGAGTACCAGTCAAAAGTAGCAATTCTATTGACGGCTGGGATTCGGTATTGTCTATATTGCAAATGCCCTCTGGTGTACCCGTAGCCACGGTAGCACTCAATGGCGCCCGCAACGCCGGCATTCTGGCCGCCCAAATCATCGGATCGTCCGATGAGAAAGTAGCAGACACTTTATTTGCCTACAAAGAATCTCTCAAAGTCAAAGTCGAAGAAATGAGTGCGGAAGCCCAAAAATACCGGGCATAAATTTTTGTTTATTTCATTAAAACAATCTGAGTAATATCTTTATATAATAATAAAAATCTTACTCAACGCATCATTGTAAATTTCATTTAAAAGAAAATGTCAGAAAACGAAAATAGAAATCGTCGTCCCGAAGAATCTTCGAAATTGCCCTACCTCTCGTTAGGCGTCTTAGTAGTGATGATTGCAGGATTGTTGTACGTAGGTTATGAATACATCGCCGACGATGCCGCCGATGTAGATCAGATACTCAATACACCACTCGATACCACAGGTCGGGAATTGCAGCCCATTCCTAACAATGACGGTCAGCTCGCTCAGCCTCCTGCTACTAGCCAAGCCTCAGAGGAGGCTTCGTCCGAAACGCTGCCTCCGCCTCCAAAAGAAGAAGAATTGGCTACCAAAACCCCAAGACCTGAGCTCGAAGAAGAAACAAAAAAGCCTACTGAAACCAAACCAGTAGAAGAGCCAAAAAAAGTAGTAGTGGATCCAGGAGGCGTTGAAATTACCCATACGGTACAAGCAGGAGAGACTTTTTATGGTATTGCTAATCGCTATAATATCAAAAGCACTACCCTTAAGGGACTTAATCCTAGCATCCAAGATGAAAGCAAAGATGTAAAGTCGGGCGTAACGCGCATCAAAATACGCGTACAAGCCATTCATACTGTAGGGCCTGGGGATATTTTGCGCGTAGTAGCCGATAAATATGGAATCTCAGTGCAACAGTTGATGGCTGCGAACAAAAAGACTAAAAATTTTGCCGAACGTGGTGAAAAGCTGGTTATCCCATTCCCTGAAAAAAAATAGATTAAATCATACTGACTCGGCCTACGTTTGTAACAAGCGTAGGCTTTTTTTGCATAACCTCCCTGCTCAACTCACCTGAGCAAGTCTTTCTTTCCTCCCAAAAAACTCCGAAATCGTAGGCTCAGCTACTTCTTTTACTTCTTGTTCGTTGTAATACACCAAGTGCCATTCCCCTTCCTCATCTTCTACCAATGCACTCAGCGATTCTACCCAATCACCAGAGTTCATATATATCAAGTCTCCAATTTGTCGAATTGCTGGCTGGTGAATATGCCCACATATTACCCCGTCGCAGTTACGAGATTTGGCTAGCTCAGTCAGTTTCTCCTCAAAATCTGAGATATAGCTCACAGCTGCTTTTACACGCTGCTTTACCACCTGCGACAATGAATAGTAGGGCAACCCTCGCCAAGTACGATAGTGATTGTATAACTTATTGACCCACAACAAAAATGTATAACCCATATCCCCCAGATACGCTATCCATTTCATATTGGTAGTAATACTATCAAATACATCCCCATGCGTGACATAAAACCGCTTGTCTTTTGATTTGAGAACGTAATCTTTCCGAATCTGAAACTGTTTGCCTAATTTGAGAGGCATGATTTGATCCATAAAATCATCATGATTACCACGCAAATAAATTACCTTGGTATCATATTCGTCCATCATCTTCAATACAGTCTTAAAAAAAGCGGTATGCTTCTTTTTCCAAGCGCCATATTTCTTAAGCTGCCAGCCGTCGATGATGTCACCGTTCAGAATTAGTTTGCGACACTTATAGTGTTTGAGAAAATTGGTTACTTCTTTGGCCTTGGAACCGCCCGTACCCAAGTGCAAATCTGAAATAACGATTGTCCGAAAATGTGTTGTATTTTTCATGCTATCAAAAAAAATACATTCCTTTTACTTATTCATTTTCAAGGATTTATCGTTTTGCTAATTTTTAAAATAGCTAATAACATTTTGATAACACTACCTATATCAGGAACTTTAGCGACCAAAACATGATTAAACATTTACTTAAAAGAGACATTAGATAAATGTCTCATAAATCTGATTATTGAATGGAAAATCCCGTATTAATTTTTGGTGCCACTGGCTTAGGCTTAGTCGCGTTAGATATTTTTCAAAGAAACAATGTAGTGGTCTACGGACTTCTCGACGACAATACCTCTTTACACAATACCGAAATAGACCAATACCTCGTATTAGGTAGTACTGATGATGACGGTTTTTTGAAGTTGATTGGTAAAAAATGTGAAGCTTTTGTGGCCGTCGAAGAGCGTACTTTACGACGCAACTTGGTCGAAATGCTCAACGAACGCCGTCACATCATGCCCGTCAACGCCATTCATGACACAGCGGTCGTTTCGACTTTAGCCGAAATAGGTCATGGCAATCTTATTGCAGCTCGCGCCGTGATCAATGTAAAAGCAAGCATTGGTCATCACAACCTCATTCAGTCGGGGGCTATAGTAGACCACGGAGCTACCATTGGAGATTATGTAAACATCGGCGCGGGAAGCGTCATTGGAAGCGGGGTTGTTATCGACAACGACGCCTTCATTGGGGCAGGGGCAACCTTGATTGCAGGCGTTAAAATCGGGCAAGGTGCCAGCGTAGGAGCAGGCTCAGTAGTAGTGGAAAATGTACCTGCGGGCGGCAGGGTATTTGGTAATCCCGCGCAGAAAGTGTGATGAATTTGTTATTTGTTTTTATATTTATCTTACAATTAAAAAGCAGAGGAAAGCCTCCTTAAATTCCAATATTCCACTATCAATTAACGAGTTAGCTTAGTTAAGTAGACAACATTTACCACCACCTAGCGACCGATTAAAATTGGCCCAATTGCTCGGTGATGGCCAACCCCACGATGAATACATTCAAGAACAAATCGTTTGGGAGTTAAAACAAATCGTTCATAAACTCAATTTAGTGAAATAAGAGTAAATGCCAGTTCCAACATTAAATGAGTTTTTGAGTGATTTACAGTATTAGGCCTATGTCTACTTTTTAGTGACAATTCAAAAACTAGATTGAGGCAAAATTGGGGGGTGTTATTGCTTGAAATCATCAATTAATAGATGTTGGATAGGTGAATACACAAATTATTGACTGTAAACTATTTACAACTTTTACTTCTGTTTTACTTTGGATAACCTATTACGCCAACAATGACGCTGCTCGATCCTTACCGAGCCGAATATTCAATCGTAAGCCGCACACCTTGCGATATGTCAACCCCGTATCTCCATTGTAATAAAGATAGAAATGCTTGTTGGTTAGGGTCTTGGGGATTGGCCGGTACCACAGAAAGTAACGTCAAATTTTTCGCAGAAACCTTTTCTACCTCATATACTGGGATAGAAGAATTGGGTACTGTGATTTTCAATTGATTATCCCCTAACTGCCATGTCCCAGTGGTGACGTCGTTATCAAGATAACCTGTATAGGTACCATCCTAAGCCAAATTCATCCAAGCCTTATAGGCAGAGGTTAGTCGGCTATACGTTACTACGGATATGCCAGTTGCTACTGACACCACCGTAGAGGACTCATTCTGCCAGCTGCGGGCAATACGTTTGTTAGTAGAGAGTGGACCGTCATTCTGACAACCCGTCAAGATAATCAGCAGCGTTATAAATAGAAGAGCGGTTTTCATAAATTTTTGTTGGCCAGAGTAATATTTACCTACTGCCTGATATATTCAAGCTGATTTCGTTTAATCTTATTCCCTACAACTTCACTTTGCCAAGTATAGCCATCATGAGTAAGCAAGAGATTTGGTGGATTGTATTTATAGGTAACATCAACGCTACTGATAATTTTAGATACTTGGTAGTAAAATTCATCTACCCCATCCTTATCAGTTGTAAATCGGTAGCGATTGTAAAGTATCTCTCCCGTCGTTGAATTCGTAGAATACACGGCGACCCAAGTAGTTCCGGCCAACTTTAGATTAGCTCCGGGTTCACCGTTTTTGGAGCAGCCCAAAAACGTGAATAAAACCAGCAATACGAGTAGTTGTTTCATTAAAATTTTTCTGATATGTTATATCCAACGGCTGGACCTGAATCAATGCTAGATTGAACGCCAACTTTTTGGAGTTTGGTATCAAATATGGAGTAGACTAATACCAATAAGGTCTGTAATAATGCCTGCGACCAACTCCATATCCTACTGCTCCTCCCACAAAAGCCCCTACGACAAATGCTTCGCCCGGAGTAAGCCCCCCCGAACGGTAGCGTGGTGGCAAAGGGCGGGAATTAGTAACCCAGCTTCCTTCTTGCTGGCCAGCGATTTGTTTAGGGTTCTCATAATTGATTGTGCCAGGCACCCAAACTACTTCGAGGCTTTCGTTGGGTTTTATAAATTGATAGCCCGGAAAAGGAGCATACTTGTCTTGGTCGGCTAAAGAAATCACTTTCAATTCCTGATAACGATGGTTGGGATTCCAAACGGTTTCGGTAAAAGTATCCCCATCATAAATAAATTTATAGCCGGTAACAGGCGACCATTGCCCCTCGGTTTTGTCAGACCACGCCATATAGTCCGGATGCAGTAGCCCTGATTTCCAGACGGTTTGTAACCCTCGGGTTTTATCTATAAATTCATAGCCAGGCATAGGATCCCAGATACCTACAATTTCTGTGGTTTCGACTTTAAATTCGGGATGAGGTGTACCTGCCTGCCATTTCACATCGGTATTTTGCCAGAAAAATCGAGATTCAGCGTTATCTGCTCCTATCCAAGTGTAGCCTTCGACTGGTTTTGCCATAAAAGGGCCTGCAATGCTGATTTTGGAAGTCATGGCTGTAGTGAGATGCCAAATCCCCACAAGCCCTGCTAGGATGATTAGAACAAATTTGGGTTTTTTAAAATCGTTCATAATGAATTTAAATTAAAGTTTAATAGACACCCCAATCTTGGTATAAGACAAACCGGTGTAGCCCAGTTCTAAAAACCCGCCGACTGACTTAGAAAAATAGAGCTTCCCTCCTGCAAAAAAATTGATATGTATGGGGCTGTAGTAATAGTAGTAGCCGGAATAGTTTCTATAACCGATTCCTGCACCTGCATACAGATCAAATTTGTTAGAATCTAAGCTGAGTATTCGATTGAAGTGGTAAGACCCTCGTGCACCGATATAAGTAGCCCAATAGCGACGGTAGTAGCTGTTGTAGTAGTAATAAGAACTATAATACGAAGCCCAAGCAAAGTCTAACTGTGCCCCTACACTAATATCAGGGTGGATGCCATATTCGTAAGAAGCTCCGATAGGTAACGCCCTAGAATAGTAGCCATTATAACCCAAACCTAAACCAATGTTGAGGAGGTGATTTCCTTGACTAAAACCATACCCAGTCGAACGTCTGGAAGAAGAACTATACGAAGAACTGCTTCGATTAGAGGAACTTCTTTGGGGAGTGGATGAATAACTATTGCTACGAGGTTGTTGTGTGGGTGAAGTGGTAGTACCACCAGCGGGCAATTTGGTGGCGTTGCTTCCAACATTATCACTTGAGGCTGAACCTGCCGCAGTTTTAGTAGAACCGCCAGCAGGTAGTTTGGTAGCATTGCTTCCTGAGGTTGCCCCCGTCGCAGTTTTAGTAGAACCGCCAGCAGGTAGTTTGGTAGCATTACGTCGTCCATTACTTCCTGAGGTTGACCCCGCGGCGGTCTTATTAGAACCACCGGGCAATTTAGTAGCACTACTGCCTGTACCATTGCCGGAGGATTTGGGTTTTGTTATAGTGGTCTTCTTGGCTGGAGCTTTGGCGGTTTGTGTATACCCGTCAAAATAGCCTATTCCTACAAAGAATAAAAACATCAACAGCTTTTTCATTTATATAATTTTTCAAAAATTCGTAAATTTTTAAAATAATTGAATGCTTCGTAAGGAGTAATGAGGACTTCGTAAAATCTTCCCAAAAGTACTTTTTCGGCCAATGCTGTGAAATGCTGACAATTCTACCAAGCTGCTAATAATTTCATTTTGAAAAAGAGGATAACTCATTAGAGTTATATGCAAGTTGTCGATAAGTTTCAAAATCTCTTTGATTTCCTAATTCATATAACAGCTTCATGGCATTCACCAAATTTCCATTCAAATTTGTAAAACAACCATAGTTATACATCGATAAGCTTGTTTACTTCTATCATATACTTTTTTAATATAATTTTCAGCATCTCTGTATTTATACTTAACAAATACCATTCCTTCCAATGTACTGATTAGAGTTTGTTTGTTAAGTGCTTTTATAAATTTAGACTCTGCTTTTGAATAATCTCCATTTCTATAAAGCTGCCATCCTTTTGAAGTGAGCTTTTCTGAACTTGCACAGCTAAAAAAGGAAAAGTATCGGAAGGGCATAGAAAATCGTATAAACATGAAAGCGTTTCATCGGAATGAGGGTTAATTTTAAAATAAACTCGTTTGATTCTAAAAATATCCGATATAATCTACCACAAAAACCACAAACGGGTTGTAGTTTTTGTGATACTGAAGTTTTTCTTACCTTGTCACATTAACTTTGATACAGTCAGAAACGCTAGAGGGAGACACTTGTCCCGATCCAGAAACTGTTGCTCCCGAGGCGAGATATACAGTCGTGTTCCAGTCAATTTTGTTACCATCTAAAAATTGATACGCGACTGTTCCTTGTGCCGAACAATTCCCTGGAGCAGATGAATATATCGCAGAAATAGTTCCAATATCACGTCCGTTAACAGTTACATCAATTTTAACGATAGGAATACCATTAAAAAAGCCTGCACTTGCATAAAAAGTAGCATTTGAATATTTACAGCTTCCGTCATTTACTTCAGCTACAAGATCTCTATTCAATGCATTTGGGTCTGTACAGCCTTTTTTCTTTTGGCACGAAGAAAACAACAAATTGACTGCTACTACAATCGTCATTAAGAGTAATAAGTTTCTTTTCATAATGGGGGAGATTAATATGATGCCTACTTTATAAAATGGATTCGGCTTATTCATTTATTTTATTTTTATTACATTGCATTTATCTGTTCTCCCATCATAAAAATTAAAAATAAGACCATCACCATCAGGATATTCTTTTTTTGCTTTCCTTATAAGTTTGTCACGAACATCTTGAAACTGCCCGCTACCCCATGTCATAGAGGACTTTACTGTGCCAATATATTTGTATTCTTTTACTGGTTTAGAGTTTACAAAAATATAATACCCTTGAATTTGGCCAACTTCTGCTGTTGAACTTCTAGGTTCATAACTAGCAGCTTTCAGAGCAAGCAATGATGTCAATGTCACACCCTATAAAAGTTCCAAAAATTATTCTTTTCATTTTTATTATTATTGTGTTTTCTAGTATCATCTCGTATTCCAAAATTGTTTTTAACCCCATTTAAGAAGACAAAATCTATATTTGATAAAATACAAACCCAAAAATGATGATTCAAAACAGTCATATTATCAACTAAAGAAGAATATCAATAGAAATACCAATTTTGATTTAAGCCCAAAATCATCACTTTTGGGTAAGGGTCAGTATAAAATCAAATTTCTCTATTTTTATGCACCAATGGCCAAAATCAAAACCAACCAAAGTCCTGAGCTAATACCATATCTAGTCCATATTTTTTTCTTTTTAATCTTATGAGCCTGTTGTCTATAAGCTTGATTGTATTCATGGCTTTTCATCAACTGTGAACTTTGATAATTCAAATTATTATCAGAAGGTTCTGATGATGAACAAGCTACTGCCGGAATTAAACCAACTAAAGGGCTAAATAGAATCGTTGTCGCGCCAGTCCAGCCAGCACCTGAATTTTTTCCCTTGTAATTGGTGATTGCATCCTCTCTTCCTTTTATTCTCATATCGATTGAAGCATTATTATCCATATTGGTACTGGTGTTTGCCTTTTGAGATTCTGTAAAAATATCTTTAGAGCCATTTTGGTAGCGGATCATCAATACATCTGACTTCAATATTGTGAATACTGGACCGTTTAAATTATCAAATTTTTTGTATTTTATTTCAGTTGTTGTTATTTCAGTTACTTTAGCCTGAATATCTTCACTCGTTTTTTTTGTAATAATATCTTGTGAAAAACAAAAAGTTAAAGAAAACAATACTAGAATCGCTGTTAAGAAGTTTTTTTTCATTTTTTTAGTTGTTTTAAATTTATCCATTTATAAGGCTTTTTAAATTTGTTTCGTTTTTTTAAATGGTTTTCGCTCTCCATTTGTCATGATTTAAACATTATTGCTTGTTACAAGCAAATTTCTTATTTCACTTTCTAACGTCTTCTTATTTGACTTCACAAAGGTCTTAAATATCCATTTACTACGCCATCATAGTTTTTATTATTCGTCTAATAAGTATTATTAGATGTATATCATAAATTTTATTATAAAAATTATGATATATGATTCCCGACCAAATCATTACTTTTGGGTTTTGTAACATCCAAAATGAAAAAACACCTTATTGTACTCTTAATCTTCGCTTTAGGAAATAATCTCTATGCCCAAATTACCCTCCATTCTTCCTCCCAACGGCAGGTGATTGGTAGCCAAACTTGGTTTTTGAGAGAGTCGACAAAAGAAGGAATGTCACTGAAGGAGATAATAAAGGCCGATAGCTTAGGGAAATTTGTAAAAAACAATTCTTCTGTTCCCAATTTTGGATTCTCACAGTCAGCTTATTGGGCGAGGTTCGATGTCACCAATTACGACACAACCACTCATCCATATCGATGGCTCCTTGAAGTGGGTTTTGGAAACATGGCTTTTGTAGACTTGTACATACTAGATACCAATACACCTATTTTACATACTAAAGCAGGAGATTATTTAGGAAAAAAGGGCCGACAATTTGATTATTTTGGGTACATTTTTGACCTATCCATTCGCCCAAAAGAGACCAAACGCGTATATATGCGATTTCAGCCTTATTCAGGGCAAGCACTTTTTCCACTGGCTATTTGGCAAAACGATGCCTTTTTTAATGCCAATCAAACCGTGAGCTTCATTTGGGGAGGATATATAGGTATATTGCTGGTAGTGCTACTCTACCATTTGGTGTTGGCATTGGTGACCAAAGAGAAAGGTTTCGCCAAGCTCTCCGCTTATCTGCTTACTTATTTAGGCTTTGAACTAGCGCGGGGTTTTGGGTTAGGGCCTCGCTACCTTTGGTATGATTCTATCTTTTTTACAACTTATGCTGCTTATATTTTCAGCACCATTTCGTTGTTGTTGTTCCTAGATTTTTACAATTATGCTACCCAAGTCTCTGAGACTAACCCCCGTCTTCGTACCATTATTCGTGCCACCCAAGCGTTTTGTCTATTGTTAGGTTTGACCACCTTTTTTTATAACAGTGCTGGCCAAAATCAACTAATGAGCCTCCAGGCATTGGTAGTTGGCTTAGTCGTACTTACGACAGCTATCCGTTCGGTTTGGCAAGGAAACAAAACAGCTTGGTTTTATTTACTAGCGATTGCTTCTATTTATATAGGTACTATGGTGCAAAGTGCCCAACGAGCTGGGTTTTTTAGGGTGTATGAAAGTTTACTTACTCGTTATGCTATCAATATTGGGTCTTTAATCGAAATTTTGTTGTTATCGCTTGGCGTCGCCTATACCGTCCGAGCTGAGCGAGCTAAGCGACAAGCCGTTGAAGAGCAAGCCCAACTCGAACAACAAAATCGACATCAAGCGATTGAAGAAGCAGAACTAAAAGGGAAAAAAGAAGAAATGCAACGGGTATCAAATGACCTCCATAATCGCCTAGGTAATACTTTGCTGGCTCTGCGCTCCACCCTCAAAACGCTTCAAGGGGAATTGCAAGGTAATATAGAACAAAAATGGCTCGTTGAAAGCATGGATTTAGTTCAAGAAACTTACAACCAAATCCGAGAATTGTCGTATGGATACTCGCCCAAAATTCTTGAAAAAGAAGGACTTTTTGGGGCCTTGACTCAGCTCATCGAACGTTTCAATAGAATCCAGAAACAGACTGTTTTTTATTTGTCTGTTTCTGGAAGCGAAACATTATTAGGCAATAAACACGCCTTAGAAATTTATCAGCTTTGTCTCGAACTAATCAATAATATCCTCAAGCACTCTGAAGCTTCGGAAGCAAGTATCCGTATTCGTATTACCGATTATTCGAGTAGTATCATAGCTATCGACAACGGAATAGGACTAAAAGAGCATGTCAGCTCCTCTACATCCTTTCCCAAAATGTACGACCACATCACTCGTTTAGGAGGGACGTTGGCAGTTCGGACGAGCGAAGAGATTGGCCTCAAAGTTGAAATCACCCTTCCTCATTGACCAGGTTTGAGAAGGCCAAATTCATAGCAATAATGAATAAGCCCTATCACTCCATTTACCTCTAGCTTACGTATAGCACTCTGGCGATGCACCGCTACCGTAGGAGCTGCAATATTCAATTTACTCGCAATTGCTTTGGTTGTCAAATCTTCGGCCAAACAAACCATAACGTCGATTTCTCGCTCAGTCAATAGTTTCAATTTCTCAGATTTATGGGCCATTTCTTTGTTTTTTGCCAATATAGGCGTGAGCTCAGGACTATAATAAATTTTTCCTTCCAAAACCGCCTGAGATGCTTTCACTACTTCAGCTTCGTCATATGGCTTTAATATATAAGCATTCACACCTAAATTGACAACTTCACGGATAATATCGGCAGAATCAAGTCCCGAATAAACCACAATCAATATTTTGGGGTTGATTTCTTTAGCTTCTCTGATTAAGTCAATACCACTTGTGGCATGTCCAAATTGCAAATCGGTAATCAGCAAGTCAGTAGAAGAAAGCATTTTAAGTGCCTCATTTACACTCTGTACCCCACCTACCACTTGGAAGGTAGGCTCACTCGTAAACGCCAGTTTAAGAATATTTACAATCGCTGCGTGATCATCGACTACTAAAGTTTGAATAGGACGATTGGGGGTAGTAGGATGCAATGAGGAATCACCTCGGGTAATGCCAAAGTTGTGCGCGAGCCCTTCAGGCGACACCGCACGTTGAGTTTGAACATGTGTTTTCAGTAGAGTTTCCATAAAGTTTTTCTAAGTGGGAAGAAAGCTTGAAGTTATTGTTTTTTTAGCAAAAGTTCGTGCTTTTTTTCTTTGGTTTTGATGGCTTTTCCAGTCATCTCTCGGTATATCCATCGAAAAGTGTTACGCACTACATTCCAACGCGTTTGATAACACAAAAAAGAAGTAAATACCTCTCCTGATTGGTCAGTGACAGTGCCAGCAAAAATGTCAATGTCAAGCACTTGACGATACAGATTAATGATAGATTCGTACTTAGCTCCTCCTAACACATTTTTTTTGCCAGCCCATAGCGCCATCCACAACGAGGCCGCATATACTTGTAACCGAGCACTCGCTTTCTTTTTGGTAGGTTCGAGCCAGATGCAGCTAATCTCTGCCGTATCTGACTCACGAAATCCAAACTTTTCTTCAAAACCCTTCAAATGTACCTCACTAAACGGCTCTAAATAGCGCAAAGGGGCATCTGCATTGATGACAAAGCCTCCAATAATTTGCCCTTGATACACGGCTACGTAAACTCGTGCCTGAAACAAATATTCCAAAGAAGGCTGGCTACCACTCTGAGAAAAATACTGATGCTGGTACCATCGTAATTCGTCGGGTGTACGAAGACGAACAAATCGAACAAGGCTGTTGTTTGGAAATAAAATGCGGGCAAGTATTGCCGCAAAAACGGGGGGTTGTTGTGCTTGTTGCATGGGACAAATCCATTTTGGTTCGTCCTTTCATGCAGCAGCACAAAAACGTTACATTTTCAAATCAGGTCACGGATTGTAACGATAAGAAAGCTCGGTATTCCAAAAAAAGAATACTCGCTTTTGTATCGAAAATAGCAAGTAGGGAGCACCTCTACTCTCAGGGAGGGACTTGCATAACTGCCAACTATCTGCCTCACTAAACCGCCAAAGTTGGGTTGAAAAACCTCGGGCCAAAAACCCATATCCTCGACTTGAGAATCCACTAAAACTACCATTTGCCCCTAGAGGAGTGATTTTTTGCCAAGGAGCAGAAGCTATCTCAGGACGAAAACGCCAACAAGTATTCTGTGTTATAATATAAGCGGACTTGCCAATCGAAAATGACACTGAATCAGATATTCGCGTTAGTATCCCTGAATTGGTAAGTGCAAGCGTCGATTCTTGTGCCCATTTGTTGGTGGTAGGGTCATATGTCCATACACTCCAAGCATCATCTCTGTTTAGTTTTGATATGAGATACCCTTTATTGCCCAACCCCACCGCATATGTATCTGCCCCTATGAGGGGACAATCGGCTATGGGTTTCCAACTATCTGTTCCATTACCAACAGCAGGGATGTACTCCCAAAATTTACCTATTTGGGTGCTATACAAATTACCCGCAAACATTCGAGTACCAACCGTAAACGAAACCAGCGCCAAATTGGTAGAAGTAGTCACCAAACCTGGAAAGGCTGTCCGTTCGGCCCAGTTATTAGTCGCTAACGAAGGGTCAAACTCAAACACTTTGTTTCGTCCACTCAACATATCTACGATGCAGTACCCTTTTGTATGGTTATCGAAATAGGTTTTGACTCTTATTAGTTCAGAAGCGGAGGGGAGAATTCTAGTTTCTAGCTTTGTCCATTCATCACATGGCTGATTGTAGAGAGTAGTTAGGGCAATACTATCCGATTCACTCAACCTAATCTGTTCATATTGGTTAGAGAGCGACATCGCCGATTGCAGGTCTTCACTATCCTTAAAACCCAGTGCTACGCCTATTTGATACACCAGCACTCTTTGCAAAACAGATGTAGTCCAAGGAAATGATCGACGCAACAAAATAGTACAACCATTATTAGCAGGGTCACGTCGAATTACGCTAAGTGCATCCAAGTTTTGGGAAATCAGTCCTTTGTCTGATTCAATACTAGGAAAAATGGGAGAATCTGTAAATGTAACCGTGATAGCGGGAACTTGATTGACGACCTCTTTCAATTCCAAATACCCATGTGTTTTGTTCCACAGGCCAGCAGCATTCCTAAGAGCTGTAAGTTGAGATTGCTGGTCAATATTACTAGTAAAATCTGTCATCTTATACAAGATGCTACACGTGCCAAAGCGGCGAATAGAAGTCACGTTATCGTTGACACCAAGGTAAAGAGGTTTCTGGCTACTCTCCATAAAACCCAGCTCACATCCCACCAATCCCAAACATATCCAAATCAAGAGATAAATACGTAGATTCATAGTTTTGTCAGAAACGAAATGAAACATCTATCCTAAGACCGTGTTGAACCGCATCAATATCTTGTGGTTTCGATTCTTTAAATCGTAATGGTTGATAACAATAACTCCCCCATATACGATAACGTCCCACCCAATACCCGGCTCCTACTGCACCACCAACAGAGGGTTTCAAGGTGGGTTGTTGAGGAGAGCTTGTTACGTTAGTTTTATATTTGAAGCCAAAAGGTATCTGCAACGAAGGGCCTATCCCAAGCTGCATACCAGAAGAGCGATACTCACCTTTTGATTTAAAGTTGCCCACAACATATCGAGGCTGAATTTGTATTTGTTGGATACGAAACTCCTCAATATCTCGGGTAGTATTATCTATTTTGTCTAATGTCTTAAAATGATTGGTACTCCAAAGTATATCTGTTTCTATACGACCTTTTCTTTCCCATTGCCCAATGCCTAGACGCACGCCAGCCGTAATTCCTTGAGCTATGGAAGCTGGGATACCAATACCATTTCTCCGAAATTGAGGCATTTGTACTTGCCAGCCAACTACCGGCTCTACGTAGATTGCTCTATTGAATTCTTTCCAAAGCACCTGCTCGGTCTCTGTAAAATGTCTTTTTACTGAATCTGATGCCGTCGTAATATAAAAGGAATAATAATCCACAACCGTTTTTTGTAAATCTTGTCGAACGTTTTTGTTAACAGAAACTGCCTTAAACTTATCATCAGAGAATTGATAAAAGTTTTTGATTACCTCTTTCACAACTAGCTTTCGTAAAAGAAAACTTGGGTAATCGCCACTTTCATTACTATATTGATTTATCGATACTTTCATTTGAGTTTCTATGGCTTTAATTATGTTATTGAAAATCGCATCTGCATTAGGCTTTTTATTCATCCTTTTATAAACCATCCAAACTGCCAAAGCATCCGCTTCGAACTCGTGGATTTTAAAGCGATTAAGTTGTACTGTTTCGTGTTTACCACTGCTAAATTTCAAAACAATCTTATATCTTTTTATAGATTCACCCAACGCTTTATTGATTTCTGCATTATTGCCTAGTGTGTATTTCTCATAGGTATGCCCTATCGCATGGTGAGCTATTTCATGACAAATCAAGAACTCTTCACTACCATCTATCTTCCCTGCTTTAACCTTTGTCATAAACGCAGGTTTATAAAAAATGTACCTTTTCTCATCGCGACACATTTGCGCATAAATCACCCCATGACAAGGGAGAGAATCAGGATAGATAATAGGGGTATTATCAAATAGACTAGTATATGATTTAATTACGTTTTTAGCATCTTCCAAACTATACTCCTCGCTAAATCTTGATTTAGCATTTCTTAGGACTTCGTCACACCCGCAAAGTTGGGCATAGACACACGACAAATTAACTAACAGTCCAACAAGACAAAGCCACAGTATCTTAATCATGGTATGGTAAAAGTTGAGTAGGTGTAAGTTGTCCTTCTTTGATTTTATACTTCACATTTTTAGAATATAACAGATACGTATTTTTCTCTTCTATGGCCCTTATTTCCCAGCCGGCAGTTGGTTCCAATGCATATAATTTTAATGTATCTCCTTGCCATTGGTATTCGGGCTTGGAGTTCCCAAAAAGTCCATTTCGCTTATAAAAAGCGAGCGTCAGAGAATCTTTCTCATAAAAAGATATTCCTTCTTGTTGCACCTTAATCCGAGCTATCGTAGGCTCATTAGGCCACCACAAAGTAGAGACCACAATCACCAATACACAAGCGACCCCGCCCAGCACAGTCCATAAGTTGCGCTTCGTTATTTTCTCAAACACGGCCTCAAAAGGTGTATGCTCCTCTTTACGTCGCTCATAATGAAGTTCTTCTTCACGATAAGCTTTCCTTTTTTGGTCTAGCTCTGCCTCAATAGCCGCCTCATGCCCCAAAACTGCCAATGAATCCTGTACTAACATAAATGCTAGCAATTGATCTTTATACAAAGGCTCCGCTTCCAGTCTGCTCTCAATAGTTTTTTTCTCTTCTTCCGAAGAAGTTCCGCTGAGGTAGCGTTGCCAAGCATTTACATCATTTTCGTTCATTTCGCGATTTTATCCCGTAGTCGTTGCTCCAACATTTTTTTAATTTCTATTCCTTGATCATAGTTGTTTAATATTTCAACCACTGTCGGAATACTCTTTAGCGATAGTGCGGTCAAGCAACGATTTTTTCGTTGCCGTATGGTTGTTTCTTTCTCCTTTCCGTTAGTCAATTGAACAAGTGTTTTAGGTTTCTCATCCTTACTTGAAACTTGAATAAGCGTCTGAGCATTCGTTTTCAACTCATCGTTTGAGGCATCTTTGAGAGTGGCTACTTTTTCTTGATCCCAGCCATAATGACTCAGCAATAGCTTTTTGCATCCTTCATCTAAGCCTAAAAAGTCAGCCGCTACTACTTGATTCACCTCGGCGAGCATTATCAACTGCTCCTCCGTAACCGCAGCAGGCGCATACTCTTTGGGTAAAGTTTTTAAGGGATTGGTCTTTTTTTTCTCTTCTCGATAATGAGCAAAGCAAAGATTCATACAAATAGCGCCCAGGTAGCTGGGCAAGGAGCTATATAAACTAAAATCATTTTTTGATTTGACCTTTGTCACCAATACTTTTAAAGCATCTCCCACTGTATCGTCAGCTTCGTCAGGGTTCCATTTTGGATTGATTTTTAATATCAATGACTTGAGTCGTTGCCACAGCCCTTGGTAGTCGTAAGTGCGCGCCGTTAATCTGATAGATTCATCTTTAAGATGTAAAAGGAAGTAATGATCTTTGTACAAAGACTCAATTTGATATTTTGGATTTGAAGGTGTACGCGTTCGAGCCATCCAAACAAAGGAAATCGCTGTACTTTTAGCCAATTCAACTTTCAGGTCTTCTCTAGGAGGATACTCAAATTTTAGACACTCCTCCACAACCTGTTTTTTTATTCTTAGTTCTGCCTTATATCCTTTATTGATTGCCAACAAATCGGATTCTTCCATAGAGTCGAGGTGTGTTTTTCATAAATGAGGAGTCATTAGCAATAATAGAAGAATTACGGCAAAAAATCTACATTTTAGTTTTCCTCTTTTGGGAAAAATAAACATTTTCTTATCGAATGAAATCTATCCTGAAAAACTTAGCTCCTCCTTTCAAATCTTTCAATAATTGCTCCGTCCGCTCAGGGCGAGCATCGGTCAAAAAAACTTGTCCAAAGGTATTTTCTTCTATCAGTTGAATGAGCTTCTGAATACGTCGGTCATCCAATTTGTCAAAAATATCATCAAGCAAGAGTAAAGGCTTCATCTCTTTTTCGGCCGCAATACAGTCGAATTGAGCCAATTTCAAGGCCAATACAAATGACTTTTGCTGCCCTTGAGAGCCAAACTTTCGCAGAGCTACCTCATCCATTTCAAACAAAAAATCGTCTTTATGAATGCCCATCAGGGTACGCTGTAGCTGCAAATCTCGCTGCCGATGTTGCCGGAATTTTTCTCGAAAACTTAGATCTTCGACTTCCGATTCATATTTGATTGTAATAGTTTCGCGGCTCTCCCCCAAAAACGCATAGTATCGCTGCACTAGCGGCTCAAACTCCACCAAAAACCGCTGACGACGTTCATAAATACGATTGGCAAGGCCCACAAGTGCTTCATCATAGGTATCCAACAATACATCGTCAAATTGCTGTCGCTCCGCAAAAAGTTTAAGAATGCTATTTCGCTGCGCAAGGGTTTTGTTATACTGTAATAAATCTTGTAAATAAAAATGATCCAATTGCGACAACACCCCATCAAAAAAACGGCGGCGCTCTTCGCTTCCTTCTCTAACGAGATCAGTGTCGTTTGGAGCTACTAATACGATAGGGAACTCCCCTATATGATCACTGATACGCTCATAGGGCTTTTTGTCTGAAAGTATTACTTTTCGCTGCCCACGCTGTAAGCTACAGGTAATCTGAATTGTTTTAGGTCCTTTCCTAAAAATACCATCTACCATCAAAAAATCGGCATGGTGCTGAATACTCAACACATCCTGTACCTGAAAAGCGCTTTTGGTAAGTCCTAACCAATAAATCGCATCTAATAAATTGGTCTTTCCGCTACCGTTTTCCCCTACGAAGCAATTGAGACGCGGAGAAAACTCAAAAGTCCCCTCTTCATAGTTCTTAAAAAACGACAATTGGAGTTTTTCTAGGTATAGCTGTGGCATTGATTGGTTTTATGCTTATTTTCGCGGGGCAAAGATAAAAACATTAGACTTTGGATAAGGGTCAATTACGAGAGAAAGAATGAATGCCCCTTCTCCGAAGCCCAACGTCACAAATCGAATTTAACACTATGGCAACCAAAACCAAAGCGGCACCAGCCAAAACTACTCACCCCAAAGAAAGATATATGTACTGGTATGAGTCTATGCTCCTTCAACGTAAATTTGAAGAAAAAGCAGGTCAACTCTACGGTCAACAAAAAATACGCGGATTTTGTCACCTTTATATTGGCCAAGAGGCTTGTTCGTCGGGAGGCGTCACTGCCCTTACCAAAGATGATAAATGGATTACGGCTTACCGCGACCACGGAATTCCGTTGGCATTGGGCACTGACCCCAAGGCAATCATGGCTGAGCTCTATGGAAAAGCGACAGGTACGACCAAAGGCAAAGGAGGCTCCATGCACATCTTCGACAAAGAAAGAAATTTTGTAGGAGGCCACGGTATTGTGGGAGCCCAGATTCCATTGGGTGCTGGAATTGCATTTGCAGAGAAGTACAACAAAACCAAAAACCTCTGTATTTGTCTTTTTGGCGACGGAGCTGTACGCCAAGGCGCCTTGCACGAGGCCTTCAATATGGCCATGACTTGGAAACTACCGGTCATTTTTGTGGTTGAAAACAATGGATACGCCATGGGTACTTCCGTGACTCGTACTTCTAATGTGACTGACCTCTACACCATAGGCGAAGCTTACGATATGCCCTCTGAGCCTGTAGATGGTATGGACGTAGAAGCCGTACATGAAGCAGTAAGTCGCGCCGCCGAACGCGCCCGCAACGGAGAAGGCCCTACGTTTTTAGAATTCAAAACCTACCGCTATAGAGGTCACTCAATGTCTGACCCCCAAAAATACCGTACCAAAGAAGAGGTAGAAGAATACAAAAGACGTGACCCTATTGAGACTATCAAGGAGAAAATCCTCGCCAATGGTATTGCCACGGAAGAAGAAATCGCGGCTATCGACGCAAAGGTGAAACAACAAGTAGAAGAATCCGTGAAGTTTGCCGAAGAATCTCCTTGGCCTGATGCTTCTGAGATTTATACAGATATATATTTACAAGAAGATTATCCTTTCATCAAGGATTAATTACATGCACTTGATATGTTAGGCGATAAGTGAAGCTTCATCCAAGAGGCAGCGCTTATCGTCTAAATTTTTTTGCTATGAAAACGTTAGGAAGTTATTTTATTTTTTTAGGTAACCTTTTCCGTAACCGTGAAAAGTTTAAAGTTTACGTAAAGTTAGTACTAGAAGAGTGCATTGAAATCGGTATCAATTCCGTTTTTATTGTCTCGATTGTTGCCACCTTTCTCGGAGCAGTGACTTGCGTACAAACCGCCGACAACCTCGTTAGCCCTTTTGTTCCTAACTACATTATTTCGCTCATTGTACGTGACAGTAGCATTTTAGAATTTGCTCCTACGATTACGTGCGTAGTATTGTCAGGTAAAGTAGGCTCCCACATCGCTGGTGGACTTGGCACCATGCGTATTACAGAGCAAATCGACGCACTCGAAGTAATGGGGATCAATTCGGTTTCGTATCTGGTACTTCCCAAAATAGTAGCCGCGATAGTGACTTTTCCAATGCTCGTTATTTTATCAGGCTTTCTTTCTATTTTAGGCGGGTATTTAGCGGGAGTGGCTACCAATGTCATCTCTCCCGAAGATTACGTCACTGGACTACGGTACGATTTCCGCACATTCAACATTCCTTTTGCCCTTATCAAATCGGTTGTATTTGCATTTCTGATTACTTCTATCTCTTCTTTCAAAGGGTACTTTACAAGAGGCGGAGCCTTAGAAGTAGGACAAGCTTCTACTGCGGCTGTTACTAATAGCTGCATAGCAGTGCTGATCGCGGATTATCTATTGGCTCAACTTATGTTGCTTTAGCTCCTACCAAAATAAAAAGGCAGCTCTGTCAAAGCCGCCTATCTTGCTATATCTCACATCTGGGATGCGAAAGTTTTAATTTAAGAGAAATCAATTACTTTTTCTACCACATAAGCCTGAGTACCAAGCCATTTGGCTTCTTGACCTAGCTGCGATATTACGACGCTAAGGTTGTTTCTAAAGTCTGTAAGACAATATTTATTGATAGCCTGCTCGATGGGGTTTGTAATAAACGCCCCCGCTTTGGCCACAATTCCATCTACAATGATAATTTCAGGATTGAAGAGATGAATCGCAATCGAGAGTCCTTTGCCCAGCTCCATTCCGATTTCATGAAGAATATCTATTGCAAACGAATCACCCTGCCAAGCAGCGTCAATGATAGTTTCAGCGTCGATTTTGTCCGTCTCAATCACCGACAACCTAGAGATTCGTCCTTCACCTAGTCCTTTTTTGATACGTCTTATGAGAGAAGCCGCAGAAGTAATGGTGTCCAAACAGCCCACCTTGCCACAATGGCATAGCTCCCCATTGGGTACTACTTGAATATGCCCTAGCTCTCCCGCAAAACCCGACGCTCCCTGAAACACTTCTCCATTAAGAATTACTCCCAAGCCTACCCCCCAATCAATATAAATAGCCAATACGTGGTCTTTGCCTTGCGCTAGTCCAAAACGGTGCTCACCCAACGTAGTAGCTTTGGTATCATTGATCACATACACTGGAAATTTGAAATGCCTCTCAAGCATCGTTCCAAAAGAATTCTCACTTTGATTGAGGCTACGATAGGTAAAGTTAAACCCTTTACGAGTATCCACAAGTCCCGCTACGGCTACACCCATTGCCATAAAATCACTATACTGGATTCCAGACTCTTTCAATACCTGTTCTGTGACGCCGATTAGATGATTGAGAAACTGCGGAGAATCTTCAAGTTTTAGATTAAAATCGTGCCTAAGTACTACCTCATTTTTGAGATTCATAATCAGCACTTTGGTGTCGTGCGTACTTACATCTAATACGACTATATAAAAGCGCTCCGTACTTAGGCTAAACAATACCGGCTTACGCCCTTGTTTGGTAACGCCCGTTCCTACGGGTACAATCCACTTTTCTTCGACCATTTCTTCCACGATACTCGTGACCGAAGGCACACTACTATGGATTACCCGCGCCATTTCGGCGATAGAACATGTACCTGAACGATAAAGCTCAGTGAGAATACGACGTCGATGTTGACTTTTTTTATAATCAACTACTGACGTTTTAGGGAAAATATCGGCCTCAGACGATGTAGTGGAATCAAACATAATACTTCTATAAGATTAATATGCCAAATAAATACTTATGGTTGGATTCATAAATGTAATATTAATTTTTTTTACAAATGAATCTATTTTAAAAATATTTTTTTATTAAATTTCTTGTCCAACATTCATAATCTATTTATTATTGTAAAATAATTGTACAAGTTTCCCAAAAATTCGTTTCATCAACTATTTTTTCCTATTTTTTTTTACTAATCCTTATAAACAATCCATCATTTATGAAAAAAACGCTACTTGTGTGCATGTTGCTTTTGATTGGCTGTATATCAGCCTTTTCGCAGAGCAACCGTACCGTTACAGGTACTGTACGCGATGCTAAGAGCGAGCCAATTCCGGGCGTAAGTGTTATTGAAAAAGGCTCTCGCAATGGCGCCATCACAGATCAGTATGGCAACTTTAGAATCAATGTTGGTACCAATGCCACCTTGATTTTTTCCTATGTAGGCTTTTTGAAACAAGAAAAAGAGATAGGCAATAGTACCTCTTTGACAATAGTACTTGATGAAGACACAAAAACACTTAACGAAGTAGTCGTAACTGGCTTTGGGGTAAAACAAGAAACACGCAAACTTGCATATGCAGTGCAAGAAGTGAAAGGCCAAGACCTTATCCGTGCCAACAACGCCAACGTCGTCAACTCACTTCAAGGTAAAGTAGCTGGGGTACACATCGACCAAGGTACTGGTGGTCCTATGTCTTCTTCACGTATTCGTATCCGTGGTAACGCCTCTTTAGGCGGTAATACTCAGCCTCTTTTCGTGATTGACGGGGTGTTGATTCGTCCTGGTACTTCTGGTGCTGACTCATGGGGTGCTGCCCAAGATATGGGTAACATCATGAAAAACATCAACTCTGACAACATCGAATCGATGACCGTTTTAAAAGGTTCTGGTGCAAGTGCGCTTTATGGTTCGGAAGCTTTGAATGGTGTAATCGTAATCCAAACTAAAAAAGGACGTGTTCAAAAAGGACTTGGTGTTACTTACAACCATACTTCTTCTTTTGAAAAAGCATATCGTTTCTTAGACCTTCAAAACCAATTTGGAGCTGGTATCAATCCTACATTCCCCAAAGGCGCTGACGGAGTTGACGAAATCGATCGCGTAGGTGGTGCATGGAGCTACTCTTATGGCCCTCGTATGCAAGGACAAATGGTGCGTGATTTGGACGGACGCATGGTACCATACGTTGCCAACAATCCGCTTGATTTCTTCCAAACTGGTAAATACACCAACCACAACGTGGCCATTGAAGGTGGTACCGAAACTACTACTTTCCGGGCGGCTTATTCTCGCCTCGACAACAGCACTATCATGCCTTCTGGAACAGAGCTAAGTCGTAACAACTTCAATTTGAGAGCCACTCAAAAGATTGGTAAAATCTTCACGTTGGATGCAACCGTTGACTATACTGACAACAATCTAACGAACCCTGCTCGTCAAGGAGGTAACTTCAACCCTGTATTCCGTCTTGTATTTGGACGTCCTCGTAGCTTCGATATCAATTATTGGGCTAACAACTACGTTGATCCAACTGCGGGTGGTCGTCGCCAAGGGGTCAATGACCCATACAACATTACTTCTTTCTTCTGGGAAACATTTGAAAGAGATGAGCTTCAAAACGAGAAAGTATTCCGTACCAACATCGACCTTAATGCCAACCTTGCTCCTTGGTTAAATCTTTTGGTACGTGGAAACGTACAAAACCAATTGATCAAAGCAGAAACCAAAAACCGTGGAGACGGCCCTCGTTTTTCTGGTAACGATTTTTATCAAACACGTACCCAAGACGACTCACAATATCGCTTGCAAGCGGTGTTGAGCGCTAACCGTAATATTGGAGACAATTTCCAATTTAACGTTGCTGCTGGTGCTGAAACCAACCGTCTACTAGGTGGTCGTAACTATCGCACTTGGACAGAAGGCGGACTTCGCTTGCCAGAAATTTACTCGCTTGCCAACGCCCGTACTCGCGTCGAAATTGCCACTAGCCCTATTGCAGCTAAACGTACGGATGCGGTATACTTGTATGGAGACTTGACTTTCAAAGATTACTTGACTTTCAACTTCAGTAATCGTATGGACTTCTCATCTACCTTGACTTATGCTGACGGTAGCGGGGATTATTCATACTACTATCCTTCGGTAGGTCTTTCTTATATCGTGACTGAAAGTCTCAAAAACTTGCCTACTTGGTTGAGCTTTGGTAAGCTTCGTGCTAGCCTTGGCTATACTGGTGCTGATACTGATCCATGGTCTCTTAACCGTACTGGTATTTATAATCCAATTGGTGTTTACAACTTCCCTACAGGATCAGTGCAACGCTCAGGATTCCGCGACAATACTCTTCCTAACTATGCGCTACGCAACCGTCTAGCACGTGAATGGGAACTAGGATTTGATGCTCGTTTCTTCAACAACCGAATTGGCATCGATTTCACGGTATATAACAAACTTACTACCAACGAAATCTTGAGTATCCCTGTAACTTCAGAAGCAGGTGTAAGCAGCCGTATCATCAATGCTGGTAAAATCCAAAACAAAGGGATTGAGTTGATGATTACTGCTACTCCTATCAAATCTAAAGATGTGCGTTGGAATACTTCATTGAACATTACTCGTAACCGCAACAAAATCCTTGAACTAACTGAAGGTGTTAGTAACTATCAATTAGACCTAGCTTTTGGTGCGGATATGGCCTCCGTGGCTCGCGTAGGTAAGGATTACGGAACTATCGTTACATCTTATGCTTTTGCGACCTATCAAAGAAAAGATGCTAGCGGAAACCCTGTATCTCACCCAAGCAATGGACAACGCGTAATTGGGTCAGTAAGTGGCGGCTCGGGAGGTTATCTTGGTTTTATGCGTAGTGGTGCTTATGGTCAAGGTGAAAAAGAAATCGGTAGTATCATGGAAAAAATGTTGTTGAGCAACGTTAACAATGTTTCTTACAAAAATTTCAATTTAACGCTCCAAGTTGACTCAAAAATCGGTGGTATGATGGCTTCAGCTACGCACCAATACGGTTCACAGTCTGGAAACTTTGCACGTAGCTTGTTTGGCCGTAACAAAGAACTAGGTGGTGTAGAATTTACGGATGCTCAAGGTGTACGTCGTGATGACGGTATCATTCCAGAAGGTGTACTAGCTGATGGTTTCAAGGTAACTAAGGATGGCCAAACCATTGACTTAGGTGGTATGAGCTACGCAGAAGCAGTACAAAAAGGCTATGTTACCCCTATCCCCGCTCGTAACTACTACGAAAACCTTACACAGTGGTCGTCAGGTATTCGCGAATACTCTACTTTCGAAAACTCTTGGGTATCAATGCGTGAAATCTCAGTTGGTTATGATGTACCTGCAAAATTCGTTAACAAAATCAAGTTCCAATCACTTCGTGTAAGCGTAGTAGGTCGTAACTTAGGTTATTTGTACCGCACTGCACCTGATGGTATCAACCCTGAAGGTTTGAAATCTAACCGCCCAGGTGAATTTGCTGAATACGGTGGCTTGCCGTTCTCTCGTAACATTGGTGTAACACTTAACGCAGGTTTCTAATTCTCAGCCTTTAGTTGCTGATTTTTCAAAACATTTTTTAAAGACAGATAATTATGAAATGGTCATATAAAACAATCCTTGGTTTGTTGGTAGCGGGATTTGTAAGTACCTCTTGCGATAAGCAAAGCTTTGTAGACATCAACAAAGATCCCGATGCACTCTCAACTGTACCGCCAGAAAATCAATTGCTCAACGCAACGATTAGCTTGCATTCTCAAGACTTTGAGGCTTATTATGATACTTATCGCCGTATCATGCCTTGGATGCAGTACAATACGGGTACCAACGGTAATGAACTAGCTTTTACTTCCAACGTCGATAACTTCTCTCAGCGCTATGGTCGTTTCTATAACGGTGTTGGAAATGTACTTTATGACTTAGAGAAACTTGTAGAGCGTCTTCCAGAAGCCGAGCAACCTAAATATGTGCATATGATTCGTATGGCGCGTGTTTTACGTTCTTATTATGCTTTCTATGTGAGTGATATCTATGGTAGCATTCCTTATTCAGATGCATTCCTTGCTCGCTATGGTGGAACCCTCACTCCTAAATATGACACCCAACAAGAGCTTTTCAACAAGTTGGATGCTGATTTGAAAGAGGCTGTTACTGTCCTCAAAACTACCCAATCAGTAGCTCAAATCAACCCTGCTGCTTACGATCAGTATTATGCAGGAAGTGCTACCAAATGGGTTAAAGCGGCCAATGCACTCCGTTTGAAAATTGCAACTCGCCTCATCAAACGTGATGCTGCGAAGGCGCGTACTATCGCTCAAGAAGTATTGGCTACTCCTGCCGACTTGATGACTTCAAACGCTGACGGATGGGTATTTGTAGGTCGTTTTGATTTTACTAGCGGTGGAAACTGGAACCCTGATGGTTTTAGAGCTTCTAAGCCTTTGGTTGACTTCATGTGGAATACCAAAGACCCACGTTTGGATGCATTCTTTACGCCTAACCGCTATTCGCAAACAAACATTGATGCTTTGATTGCCGCTGGTCAATTGCCGGCTGGGACGAAAGAAAACGCTCGTCGCTATGTAGGAAGTTTCACTAGCCCTGACGAAGCGCAAACAGCCGTCAATCGCCGCGCGTTCTACACACCTCGTACTGTTACGGTATCAGGTCAGCAAGTATCGGTTGATACCCTTTCAAACATTCAACCTCGCTTATTCCAACCTGCTTTCAACAGCGGCAATGGTGTAGGAGATGGTCTTTCTTATTTGCCTGTGATTACTTACGCTGATTTTTGTTTCATGCGTGCAGAGTTGGCTGCTCGCACTATCACCACCGAATCTGCTAAAGATTGGTACGAAGCCGGAGTAAGATCTTCTATTACTTGGTTTGATGAAGTAGCCAAAGGAAGTAAGATCGAAAACTATACTGCTCTTACAGCCGGTGAAATCGATGCTTACTTGGCTCGCCCAGAAGTAGCTTTCAATTCGGCAAAAGCCATCGAACAAATCGCTAGCCAAGCTTATATCAATTACTTCAATAAAGTAAATGAAGGCTGGGCTGTCTGGAAAAGAACAGGCTTCCCCAACTCGACTTCGGTTTTGGCTTTGCCTGATATGCGCTCAAATGGGGCTGTATTGGGCCTCCCACGCCGCGCACCACTTGGCTTATTGAACACAACAGACCCTAACTATACCAACAAGAAAAGCGCTTATGATGCCATGGCAGCCATCACAGGATGGGGCCGTGACCCTCAAGATGCTACTGGCCGCGTATGGTGGGATCAACAATAATCTTAAACGTTAGAGTTGAACTTTGGTAAGTAGTCGAAATTCCGAGATAGCTTTATCTCGGAATTTTTTTCTTTCAATTTACTTTTAGCTATTATACATAAAAATCTCCACAGAAAATCTATTCTATCATTACTAGCGCCTTTTGTATTTCTAATATTATTCTATTTTCAAATTAATCATTGTAGTGAGTTATCGTATTTTTGTAAGTACAAAAACTACTTTTACTATGCGATTTTGGGAGTCAAACATGTACAGTTCTTTTTATAAAGTCTTACTAATAGGTCTTTCTAGCTTATCTTCTTTTGCTCAAAAAATCACTTTTTACCAAGATATCCAACCTATCTTTCATGCCAATTGCGCGGGTTGTCACCGTCCTGGAGAAGCGGCACCTTTCAACCTGATTACTTATGAAGACATCAGCAAACGTTCGGACTTCATCAAAAAAGTAATCACATCCGGCTATATGCCCCCTTGGCGTGCCAATGATCAATACACTCATTTTGCCAACAAAAGACAATTGAGTGACGCTCAGATACAGGCGGTTATATCGTGGATTGACACTGACATGCCTAAAGGAAAAATCAACCTTGATGCAGAGAAAAAGCTCCTCGATCGTACGGATGCTGGTACAGCTTATCACCGTAAGCCTGATTTGACCCTCAAAATGGATAAAGCTTACCTCCAAAAAGGTGACGGGGAGGAGCGATTTATGGTATTTAAGATTCCTTTTGAGTTACCCGCCGAAGCCAATGTAGAAGCAGTGGAGTTTGTATCAAACAACAAAAAAATCATTCACCATGCCAACTACGCCGTCCACCCGGTGGAAGACCCTACCATAGACCTTCATAATACAGTCTCTCAAATAAACCTTGGCACTGACGAAAAATATACTTACGACCAATGGCTCCCCTACAAAAAGAAAATGGTGTACTATGGCGGCTGGATTCCAGGGTCTTTTTATGAATCGTATTCAGCGGGAGTAGGCTGGAAAATGCCTCGTCGCGGTGTAATTTTGCTTACGATTCATTTCGGTCCATCGGGCAAAGACGCAGAAAGTTTTAACGGCGTCAATTTCTTCTTCAAAACTGAGCCTATCAAACGCACCGTCAAAGTGATTAGTTTGGGCTCGGGAGGCATCGGACAAAAAGATATTGACCCACCCCTTATGATTTTTGCCAACGACAAATCTACGCATCATCTTCAAGTGACCAATCGCAATGAAGATATTTCACTGCTTTACATTTGGCCTCACATGCACCAAATCGGAGCCGAATTTAAAGCCTACGCCATGAATCTTTCAAGAGATACCATTCCGCTTGTACATATTCCCAATTGGGATTTTAGATGGCAAGAACTTTACCGTTATCAACAACCCGTCATTCTCAAACGTGGCACAGTCATCCATATAGACGGCACCTACGACAATACCGCCGAAAACCCCGCTAATCCTTTTAAGCCGCCAAAGCTTGTGCTTTCAAATGGCGATATGCGAAGCGACCAAGAAATGCTTACGTTGCTTCTGGTATATGTGCCTTATGAAGAGGGGGATGAAAACAAAACTTGGGAATAAACATTTTACTGGCAATTATGACTGGATTCAATCGATATTTACTCAGCTCTGTTGGAATAGTTTTCTTGCTTTCCCTTAGACTTCTACCTTCCGACTCATCGTCTGATTGGAAATTTTTACCGGCTCCAGTTGATGCTCCTAAGCAGCAGCCTCAAAATTCAGTGCCACTTTTTAAACTCCTCTCTCCTACTCACACAGGCGTTAATTTCATCAATACCATTACAGAAAATGACTCTCTCCACATTTTCAGGTATGAATATCTTTACAATGGTAATGGGGTCGGAGTAGGAGATTTTGATAATGATGGCTTACCTGATTTGTTTTTTTCGGGCAATACCGTTTCTCATAAGCTTTATCTCAACCGCAAAAACCTCCAATTTGAAGATATTACAGTAGCTGCGGGCGTAGGAGGCAATGGTACTTGGGGCACAGGCGTATGTGTCGTGGATATCAATGGTGATGGATTGCTCGACATCTATGTTTGTCATTCGGGTAAATTCCCTGCCGAAAAACTCGTCAACGAGCTTTTTATCAATCAAGGTTTACAAAATGGTGTACCTGTATTCAAAGAAAGTGCACGTGAGTTTGGGCTAGACTTGCCTGGGACACAAAGTACCCAAGCTGCTTTTTTAGATTATGACCTTGACGGTGATTTGGATGTGTTTGTACTCAATCATTCCAATCATACTTACAACCCTCTGCTCAATACCCGTACTACTCGCTCTACTCCTGACATGCGTTTTGGTAATCGTTTGCTAAAAAATGAAGACGGTAAGTTTGTGGATGTGACTTTGAAAGCGGGTATTATCAACAATCCCCTCAATTTTGGCCTTGGGGTAGTAGTCTCGGATGTCAATCACGACGGGTGGCCCGATATTTACTCTACCAGCGATTATACCGAGCAAGACTGCCTTTATCTTAATCAAAAAAATGGCACCTTCAAAGAGTCGTTAAGAAGCAGTATGGCACACATTTCCAAATTTTCGATGGGGGTCGATATTGCCGATTACAACAACGACCTACTCCCCGACGTACTCACGCTTGATATGCTTCCTGAAGACAATCAACGCCAGAAAATGCTCAAAGGGCCTGATGAATATGACCAATACAAACTCCTAATAGACAGCGGCTATTATCATCAAAATATGCGCAATATGCTCCAACTGAACCTTGGGAATAGAGCCAAAGAAGTAGATGAAAACCCGGCAAAAAGCGCTCCTGCATTTTCAGAAATAGGCCAATTAGCCGGCATTTCTAATACCGACTGGAGTTGGGCAGGTCTATTGGCCGATTTTGACAACGACGGTTGGAAAGATTTGTTTGTATCCAATGGCTATTTGCGCGATTTTACGGACATGGATTTTATGAAATATACCGTTGCCGAAGCCAAACTCAACTATGCATCTCGGGGTATTCTCGATTTTCAGACCTACGATTTGGTCAAAAAAATGCCTTCCAATCGTCTCGTCAATTATGTATTTCGGAACAATCGTGACTTAACATTCTCCCCAAAAAACCAAGAGTGGGGCATCACTAATCCGTCGGTTTCGACGGCAGCAGCTTACGCTGATTTTGACGGAGACGGCGATTTGGATTTAGTGGTTTGTAATCAAAATGAAGCGGTTTCTATTTACCAAAATCAAAACGAAACCCAACAACAAAAAAACAATTTCCTAAAAATCAAGCTTAAAGGAGCAGAACGTAACACGATGGCCTTGGGCACAAAAGTCATCATAGAAACTTCTGAGGGCAAACAATACCAAGAAATGTACCCCGTAAGAGGCTACCAAGGTTCGGTAGAACCTTTACTTTGTTTTGGGCTAGGCACTCATTCAGTGGCTAAATCAATAACCGTCTATTGGCCCAATGGCAAAGGCTCTTTTTTGCAAAATGTACCTGCTAATCAATCCATTGAAATAACTCAACAATCCGCCACCGAAACTTCTGCCTTGACGATTTCAACTAACGAAGGTCTTTTTACAGAACTAAATGCGGACCATGTACTTCCTTTCAAACATATTGAAAACGACTTTATTGATTTTAAAGTAGAAGTGCTTATTCCTTACCAACTTTCGCGTTTGGGACCTGCCTTGGCCAAAGGAGATGTAAATGGCGACGGCTTGGAAGATATTTTCTTGGGAGGGGCAGTAGAACGAATGGGCGAGCTGTGGCTACAGCGTCCCGACGGAAATTTTCAACGTAGTCCGCAACAAGCTTGGAAACCCGACGCGGCAAGTGAAGATGTAAATGCCTTGTTTTTTGACGCAGACGGCGACCAAGACCTCGACCTATACGTAGTGAGTGGTGGCAACGAATACGAATCTGGCTCTCCTGAGTACCAAGATCGCCTCTATCTCAACGACGGCAAAGGGAATTTTCAGCGGACGAGTGCGGCCATTCCAGTCATGAACGATAGCAAAATGGCAGTGGCAGCCGCAGATTTTGACCAAGACGGCGACCTGGACCTTTTTGTGGGAGGACGCGGAAAAGCAGGTTTTTTCCCTTTACCTTCGGTTAGTTTTTTATTAAGAAATGATACCAAAAAAGGCAGCAATGCTCCTGTATTTACGGATATTACGGACCAAATCGCCCCTTCGCTACGCCTCATTGGAATGGTGCAAAGTGCCATTTGGAGTGACCTCAACAATGACAAATATCCAGAGTTGATAATCGCAGGAGATTGGATGCCCGTTTGTATTTTTCAAAATAAAAATGGCAAACTTACCGACATCTCCTCTAATAGTGGTCTAGCCAATACCGAAGGAATGTGGGCTTCCTTGTTGGCGACTGACATTGACAACGATGGCGACATAGACATTGTAGCTGGCAATGCAGGACTCAACAATCAGTTTAAGGCATCAAACAAAGAACCCATGAGTATCGTTGCTGCCGACATCAACGACGATGGTGTCATTGATCCTATTTGGAGTTATTTTATCCAAGGCAAAAGCTATCCTGCCGCCTCCCGCGACGAGTTGCTGGATCAAGTTACGCCACTACGCAAAAAATTCAACCGTTATCACCTTTATGCCAATGCTACGATAGAAGATATTTATTCTACCAAGCAACTCTCTTCTGCCAACACCGTAAAATGTAGGCAATTGTCATCGGGCATTTTTATCAATGAAAAAGGGAAGTTTACCTTCAAAGCCTTTCCCATCGAAGCACAATTTTCACGGATTAGCAGTATTTTATACGAAGATTTTGACCACGACAATCATAAAGATTTGTTATTCATTGGCAATTTTCACCCATATCGCGTACAAATGGGTCCATGTGATGCTAGTTTTGGACTTCTGATGAAAGGCAACGATAAAGGAGATTTTAGGCCTCTACTTCCTGCTCAAAGTGGCCTTTGGGCCAACGGAGATACTCGCTATGCCACTTTTATCAAAACAGCAAAGGGTTCGCAAAGGCTAATAATTGGTCAAAATAATGACAAGCTAAAGATTTTTGAAATTAAGTAATATTTCCCATGCTTACCATACCTTGGCCCAAAGCCCTGTTTATATTTTTGATAATGTGCTTTCGCCTTTCCAACATTAAGGCACAAGATACTGCTTTCGAAACTGCTACCTTTCATGAGGCACATCTACACCTTACAGATGTAATTGTGACGGATATTCTTAGTCCCCCAGTAGCCTCACGGGTATATATGTACGCCCATGTGGCAGCTTACGAAGCCCTCATAGCTACTACTCCTTCAACAAGCTACCTATCACTCGCTGGGCAACTTCGTCAGCTTTCTGCCGTGCCGGCTCCACCTAAAGCCCTCAATCCTGCCATAGCAGCGCTTGAAGCATTTTTAGTGACGGGACGTAGTATGATTTTTTCAGAACAAATGTTTGATGAAAGAGTCGCTAAAATCTGGCTGAGTTTCCAGCAAAAAGGCTACAATAGCACCCTCGTAGAAGCATCTCGTGCTTATGGCCGCCAAGTCGCTGAGCATATTCTGGCTTGGAGCTCGCAAGACAACTACAAAGCCACTCGTGCCATGCGTCGATATGCGCCTATCAAACGTGTGGGGGCGTGGTTGCCTACTCCTCCGGGTTATATGGCGGCTATTGAACCATATTGGAATCGTATCCGAACGCTAGTTCTGGATTCAGCGGCTCAATTCAAACCCCTACCCAATCCACCTTTCAATACGCAACCTAGCAGTGATTTTTATAAATTGGCCAAAGAAGTGCAGCAAACGGGAATAAATTTAACCCCCGAACAAACCCTCATTGCCAGCTTTTGGGATTGTAATCCTTTCTTTCTCAATACCCAAGGCCACCTTAATTTTGGCACAAAAAAGCTCTCTCCTGGCGGACATTGGTTGTCAATTGCGGGACAAGTAGCTACCCAAAAGCAGGCCGATATGCACAAAAGTAGCGCCGCCTATACACTTACTTCGATAGCCTTGTTCGAAGGTTTTATCAGTTGTTGGGACGAAAAATACCGTTCTAATGTCATTCGCCCTGAGACTTATATCAACGCCTACATCGACGAAAAATGGCGGCCTTTGCTGCAAACACCGCCTTTTCCCGAATATACGAGCGGCCACAGTGTCATTTCGTCGGCGGTGGCGGTAGTACTTACAGCATGGTTTGGCGATAATATTGCGTTTTTGGATGCGACCGAAGTCCCTTACGGGCTGCCAAAGCGTCAATTTCAATCGTTCAACCAAGCTGCCGAAGAAGCGGCCATTAGTCGCTTATATGGTGGCATTCACTATCGCCCCGCTATCGAAAACGGACAAAAACAAGGTCAACAAATCGGAGAATATATACTTAAGAGATTGAGGATAAGAAAATAAAGAGGAATATTACATCATAAAAAATAAAAACCTCCTTACCCATCTTGGCGCAGCACCTCCAATGGCGAGCGCGACAAAATCCCCCAACTATTAATGATTCCGATAATGACCGTAATGGATGTTACAACCAAAAACACAATAAGTATTGGCAAAAATTGAGGAGTGAAAGGCGTTTCAAAACTAAAGTAAGCCAAGGCCCAGCTACCAGCTACCGCCAACAGAATCCCCGTACTGGCTGCCAAAGTTCCCAAGAAAAAATATTCCAAAGCCGTAATCACTAAAATCTGCCGACGGCTTGCTCCCAATGTCCGTAAAAGAATACTTTCCCGAATCCGTTGGTATTTAGAAATAAGCACCGATGCTATCAGCACAATCAGCCCCGTAAGGATACTAAAACCCGCCATAAAACGAATCACAAAGCTGATTTTGGTAGATATTTCGTCCAACACGGTAAGAATCAATCCTAAATCAACCATCGATACATTGGGAAATTGCTGCACCACGGTCTGTTGAAAACGCGCCGATACCTCATTGTTGGGTACGTGGGTCAATAGCACGTGAAACTGAGGGGCTTCTTCTAATACGCCTTTGGGAAACAACACCAAAAAGTTGGTCTGTACACCACCCCAATCTATATCTCTATAGCTCGCTACGACGGTGGTCAAAATCGTACCTTGCACGTTGAAAGTAAGGGTATCGCCTATATCTATGGCGTTACGCTCGGCATAGCCATCTTCTATCGAAATCGGCACTGCTGCACTAAAATCCTTGACTTCATCTACCCATTTGCCCTTCACTATTTTTTCACTCGAAATGAGCGAATCGCGGAAGGTAACGCGGTATTCGCGGCTAAAAAGGCCCCGCCAGCGGCGGGTAGTGGTGTCTTTTAAAGCTTCGATAGAAGTTTGTCCGTTGAGTTGTTCCAAACGCATCGTCACAATCGGAACCGACTGCAAAACGGGCAGTTGCTGTTGTTTCAACAATGCTGTAACGGCTGTTTTTTGAGGACTTTGAATATCAAAAAGCACCATATTGGGCTGGTCGCCGTCAGTAGAGAGTTTGATACGGTCGAGCAAAATCGTTTGGATAAAAATAAGGGTACAAATAAACATCGTCCCTAGTCCTATCGATACCACCAAAATAATGGTTTGATTGTTGGGACGGTACAAATTTGCCAGACCTTGTCTTGCCAAATACCCCCAAGCTGAGGGAAAAAATCGCCGAACAGCCCACATCAACAATGTTGCCATTGCGGTCAACAACAAAAAAGCAAAGGTTACTCCTATAGTAAAGGCCAAAGCATCGGTCCATTTTTTCATTTGAAGCCACGTAAACCCAAACACAAAAAGCAAAATGAGGGCATATATGACCCATTTAAGCGGGTCTTTGCTCAATGTGACGTTTTCAAAAGATTCACGTAATACATTCAGGGGAGAAATAGTACGAATGGAGATAAGCGACAAAAGCGCAAAAAGATTGGAAATAATCACGCCCAACAAAATCCCTTGTCCAATCGATACCCACGAAAGAGAGGTCTCTAATTCAAAGGGCAAAAAGTCTTGCAAAACAGCAGGCAAAAATTGCTGAATAATCGCTCCCAAACCGGCACCAAGTAGGGAACCAAGAAGCCCTATTCCCGAAATTTGAATCAAGTAAATCAAAAAAGCCTGTGATGCCTTCACTCCCAAACAGCGCAAAATGGCTATCGAACTGATTTTTTCGCGGATGTAAATATGAATGGCACTCGCCACTCCCACGCATCCCAACAACAACGCAATAAAACCTACCAAACTCAAAAAGCGCGTCAAGTCCCGGAATGTACGACCCGTATCTTGTTTTTGGCTTTCTACGGTTCGGAAATTATAATTTTCGGCTTCGAGCGTAGGCTCGATTTTTTTGACAAGTTGTTCGATATTGGTTTTAGGGGCAAACTTAAAATAATACCGATACACGATCCGGCTTCCTTTTTGGGCAAGACCTGTTTGAGTAAGATATGACAACGGAATATAAACCGAAGGCGCTACAGTAGCAGCAATGCCCGTTTGGCCGGGGGCCTTGGTAAGGATACCCGCAATCAAAAAAGTTACCTCTCCTACCTTGATAGAATCACCCACTTGAGCCTGGTACTGAAGCATCAAAGTCTGATCAACAAGGGCGGCTTTTTGATTTCTAAAGCTTTTGGCCGCCGTTGTAGGCGTAGTTTCGAGTTGGCCATAATAAGGAAAATCGCCCTCCAAAGCCCTCACTTGCGCCAGTCGTGTACCTGCACTTTTAGGGAAATAAATCATCGACGCAAAACTCCGTTCTTCTGACTGCTGCCCGCCTAATGAATCAATCAACGCCGCTATTTTGGGAGCAGGAGGTGTATTGTCGGATAGTTCAAGGTCGGCACCGAGGAGTTCGGCGGCTTGCCCATCGATATTTTCTTGGAGATTATAACCCAATGAATAAATCGCTACCAACGCCGCAATACCCAAAACGATAGAAGAAATAAAAAGCAACAATCGAGAATAATTGCGGCGGCTATCGCGCCAAGCCATTTTGAGTAGCCAACTGAAGTTTGTTTTTGAATTCATGTTAGGTTTTGTGCAGACTTTAAATTTGATTCAGACTTGCCAAGTTTTAAAAACTTAGCAAGTCTTTTATTTTAAGAAACAACAACATCAGACGCGACCTTCCCACCTTTAATACGTACAATGCGCTGAGTCTTAGCGGCTAGCTCAAGATTGTGAGTTACAAGCACCAAGGTCGTTCCGGCTTCTTTGTTTAAGTCAAAAAGTAGTTTCTCTACCTTCTCACTCGTTTCGGCGTCAAGATTCCCGGTGGGTTCGTCCGCAAAAAGAATTTGGGGTTGGTTAGAAAAAGCCCGCGCCAACGATACCCGCTGCTGTTCGCCTCCACTGAGCTGCGTAGGATAATGATGCCCACGATCAGCCAAACCTACTTTGTCTAACAAGTCTAGTGCTCGACTTTTAACGTTTTTTTCACCCCGCAATTCGAGCGGGACCATTACATTTTCGAGAGCCGTAAGGGTAGGCAACAACTGAAAGTTTTGAAAAATAAAACCTACGTAGCGATTACGGACATCGGCCAATTGGTCTTCGTTGAGGTTGTTGAGCCTGATTCCGTTGAGTTCTACACTCCCTGCACTCGCTCTATCCAAACCTGCACACAAGCCCAACAAGGTGGTTTTACCGCTTCCCGAAGGTCCCACAATCGACAATATCGAACCTGTTTCTACCGAAAAGTTGACCTCGTCTAACACTTTCAAATCTCGATTTCCGCTGCGATAAACCTTACTGACTTGCTGAAGTTGGAGTATATTTGCCATGAACGTTTTTTGGTTTTATTTTGTCAATGCGAAAGAGTTACCTCTTAAATTTGGGAATTAGGCGATTCGTCACCAATTTTCGACTCTTATGATTGTCAATTACCTACTTTACAAGGTATCAACTTACTGATAAACAAAATACATTATGTCCAAAATAGTTTCAATATCCTTGCTTTATTTTTTGGTGATGATTATGTTAGGTTGTGGTAATGGAGAAAAAAATACCGAAAATAACAGCACTCCATCCCAAAATAAGGCAGAGACCTCATCCCAGAAAACCAAAAATATATTGATTTTTGGCAATAGCCTCACCGCAGGCTATGGCCTCGAACCTACCGAATCGTATCCTTCACAACTACAAAACCGCTTGGATTCACTCCATTTGCCTTACAAAATCATCAATGCAGGATTAAGTGGAGAGACTACCTCAGGAGGCAATAGCCGCTTAGATTGGGTACTCAAAAACCCCGTTGACATCTTTATTTTAGAACTTGGCGGCAACGACGGCTTACGTGGCATTCCAGCTACCGAAACCCGTAAAAATCTCCAAGCGATGATTGACAAAGTAAAAGCCAAATATCCCGATGCCAAAATCATCTTGGCAGGAATGCAAGTACCTCCTAGCATGGGCAAAAAATACGCCGATGAGTTCAAAGTCATTTATACCGAATTAGCGCAAAGAAACGAGGTAGCACTGATTCCTTTTTTGCTTGAAAATGTAGGAGGTGAAGTCAAACTCAACCAAAAAGATGGTATCCACCCCAATGCCGAAGGTGCCAAAATAGTAGCCGAAAATGTATGGCAAGTATTGAAGGGGCTATTGGAAGAATATACAGGTTAAGAAGTGACGTTTGGTCATAAGTTTGCCAACACAAAGGGAATACCTACCCCTCGTCCCGACATGATGTCGGGACGCAAACGGCATAAAGTCTCCGACTTTCTAAAGACTACTTACCGCTACAAACATCAATGGTTTGAGGAGTATAAATCCAACTTAATCATTTTAGTAAGATGACCTATTTATTTATTACAGTACTAATGGTATTCTTTTTGTGGCTACTTTTCTCTCCTAAAAAGAAAAAGCATATTCTTAGTAGTACGACCCCTAATATATCCTCAAAAAACAATCAATTTATTCTAACGGAAGATATTGATAATATGGCTAAAATCATTTTGAAGGAGCAATATCAAGAATTCGCAGATGTAATAAGTTTATTAATCACTGAAAAAGAAGAAGCATATAAAAAACTTTCGAAGCTTTACCGTCTTTTTAAAGATTTTGAGAATGAGCCTGTAGGTTCTTTAGATGGGCTTTTAATACTAATTGAGGTTGCTACAAAATTCAAAAAGATTGTACCTGTTGATTGGAGTGGAGAATATAACGAAAACGACCTTAAAAATCATATTCTACTAAACCTTGATAATACCAATCTATCTTGGACAAATTATGAAACTTTAGAAGAAAGATTTTTAGATGCTACAAACGGTTATGGGGATTATGATCCCAAAGGCAGATTTCTACAGCATCAATTTGATGAATTGATTAAAATATTAAAGCCAATACATGCTAATTTGCTCAATCTAAATGATTTTGGCGACCAATATAATCTTTTTCTTGCTTCCGATTCAGATTTAAAGCAATTAGATAAATATATCCAAAAGGGAGAAATCATTGTGATAGAAGATATAGTTAATGCTACAAAGCAAGAAAACGACTGGAAAAATATTTAACTATATACCCCTCGTCCCGACATCATGTCGGGACGCAAACGGCATAAAGTCTCCGACTTTCTAAAGACAGCTCCTATCGCAAACATCAATAGGTATTAGAATCTCCTACTCCAAAGTAACCTTCCAAGTTCTTTCAAAACTTTCCTCAGAAGATAGTGCTATGATACCTTCTTTTTGAGTGATGTCTTGTGTGTGAGCTACGGAATCTGCAATACCACACCACGGCTCAATACACACAAAATCAGCGTCTTTGGCAGCCCAAATCCCCAAATAAGGAAAGCCTGCAAAATCAAATCGAAGTGAATGCGGAGATTTGGGGGAGTACAACAATACACTTTGGGAACGGTAATTTTTAAACACAAGCGCATCTTCATAAAACAACGCTTTTGATAAAAACAAATCGGTCGTTTGTGAGGCCAACAACACAGGCTCGGTTTGTATCAACCCCTCCGAAGTAAGAGGCCATCTTGCCAAATCTTCCCTTTCGTCAAAACACAACGAATAATCCTCATAACTAGCACCTTCGGTCAAAGGGACTTTGAAAGCGGGATGTCCTCCTACCGAAAACCACATCGTATCTTGTCCTGCATTTTCAACCAAATAACTCACACTCAAACTATTGTCTCTTAAAACATACCGAATCCGAAAAGCAAACTCAAAAGGATAAACCACCAACGTACTTTCATCATGGGTAACTATAAAAGTAACCGAATCATTTTCTTGCTGCTCTACCGTAAAGACCTTGTCCCGTGCAAAACCATGCCTCGGCAACTGATACGCCTGCTGATTGAAGTAATAGGTATTGTTTTTGAGCCCTCCCACGATTGGAAAAAGTACGGGCGAATGCTTTCCCCAAAAGGCTGGGTTTCCTTCCCACATAAAATCAAGTTGGGCCGCTTTCAAAAATAAGCTAGTAAGCTCAGCACCTTTGGGATTAATCTTTACCAAAAGAAAATCATTCTGAATCGTAATCATGGGAGAGGCGTTGTTTTGAGGCAAAGTTAAGTGATAAAAACAATTGTTGGTACTTACTTGCCCTTCGTTTCAATATCTATAATTTGCTCACCATACTTTCCCAAATACATTTTGAGCAAAGGCCCATAAAGTTTATGCCCGTCGTCGACGTTGGTAAAAATAATCACCGCCTCTTTGGATTTAGGCAACAAAAACACTTGGGTTCTTACGCCTTCGTCGGCTCCGCCGTGGGATAAGGCATATTGGCCATCACCAAAGTCATAAATTTCCCACCCCAAACCAAAGTACTTGTGTTCTTTGGTTTTTACTTGATGACTCACCATTTCGTTGAAAATTTCTTTACTCAAACCTTTAGCATTCATGACCGACACCAAAAATTTACCATAATCCTCTACCGTCGTCAGCAAATCATCGGCGGCATTGGCATAGGTATTTTTATTGATTTTATAGGTTTCTCCTTGTAGATTGTGACCCACCGCAAAACGCGCTTCATCGACGGTGCTATTCCAGTAAAATTGGGTATCATTCATACCCGTGGGAATCAGCAAAGTCTCCTTGGCAAGTACATCTAAGGGCTTTTTAAACTTTTTCTCCAAGGCTTTGCGTAAATACTCAAACCCTTCGCCCGAATAACCGTATTTGGTACCGGGGTCGCTGCCAAAGGCCAGTTTTTGGTCAGGATTGTTCCAACGCCAATTCGGGAAACCAGTTTGGTGCGTCAATACATGACGGGTGGTTAGTTTTTGGTGGCGCGGGTCGTTTTTCAAATCTGGGTCTATCCAATAATGAAACAGCGGCTCGTCCAAATTCCATTGACCCGCACTTACCAAGCGTAAAGTAAGCATCGCTACGACGGGTTTGGTCAACGAAGCTACATTGAAAAGTGCATTGTAAGGAGCAGGCACCTCTTTTTTCAAATTTCCATACACTTTGATTTCCTTTAATTGACCCTCTCGGATGATGCCCAATCCTAGCGCAGGGATGTGGGCATCTGCGAGCCATTTTTCTACGGCGACATCACTTTCAAAAACAACTTGCTCATTATCAGCCGCATCAATCGTCTGATGGTCATAGCTAAGCCCCCGTCCCAACCGCCACTGCCCTTCTTCGAGCAGCCACAAATGCGTAAAACGGGCAATGCTCGCGAATCGCTCGGGCTGTCCTTTTATGTTTTCATAAAACCGATGCCGCCCCACTTGAATCGCGCCGTAAAGCACGCCATTTTTTTCGAGTGGATACACTTCCATGCTTCCTTTAACCAACGCCCGACGCGATTGGTACCTTTCAGGATGCGCACAAAGACCATTTTTAAAACTATTAATAAACTCTCTTTTACCGTTGGTAATTCCACCTTTGTCGTGATAAAATTCAAAATTTTCGCTTACCAAATATTCAAGTGGAGCCAAATCGCAAGTGTTGAAGGTGATTCCAAACAGCAAACTGTCTTGCTTCTGAATCGTTTGAAAAAGGGAAGTTTGGGCATAGCCAAAGAGGGTGGCGGCTACAAAAAAAGCCGTCAAAAAGATAGTTTTCATTGCTGTGTTATTTAAAAATTAGATTTACTTAAACTAAACTTTGTAATTTTCTTAAACCCTACGCAGCCTCCAACTTTAGGTTGGGAAAAATAGAGAGGCTTTATCTTTCGGGACTTTAAGCTTGATTTACAATATCTTGATATAAAAATTCAGGGCTAAAGCCTCAAAATGCTCTTATTACTTTTAGACCCTAGCCTAAAGGCGTGGGATTTGAGGAGACTTATAGTATAGCAAATTTACTTATTGATTTTTCTTTCAATCAAAAAGCTGATTATCAAGCCCACTCCTCCAAATATAAACATCATAGCAATGAATGCTCCTTGGCGTGGAACACCAAATTCAATTTCGACAAAATTGCCAAACAAAATACCCACCCCAATGCCGATCAAAAGCAGTCCATAACGAAGCGTAGCCGAAAGAATTCCTTTTTTATTGCTAAATTCGGCAGGAGATAGACCTCGTTCCATCAACGACATCCGCTCGCGGTGACGGGTCAGCAACAGCACGTAGAGTATCCCGAATATCGCCCCTATCGCCGTAAGTGATACAATACAATCTCGCAATATCTCATCCATGATTGAAAAAATTGATTGGTTTACATCACATTGGAGGGGAGATTGAAGTAGTTGGTTACAAAAAACTTGAAAAATATTTTGTAACCAATAGTCAAAAACATCACTCTTATGAGATAGAATGAAACATCATGATTTATTTTATATCGACAAAGTATTGAAAGGCAACACGACAGCCTTTGCTTTTTTGGTGGATAGATATAAACACATGGTGTATACGATTGCCCTCAAAATCAGCGACAATGAAGCGGATGCCGAAGACATAGCCCAAGAGAGTTTTGTAAAAGCCTATCGTCAGCTTCATACTTTTGAAGGAAAATCTAAGTTTTCGACTTGGCTTTATACCATTGCATACCGCACTGCTTTGGCGCAGATACAAGAAAATACCATAGATACGGCACCTATCACCGAAGAAATCGCCGATACGTACGCACCCGACCCACTGTCGTCGTCGCTCGAAGCCAATGAGCAGCAACGTTACGTACGGGAAGCCATTCAGCGATTACCCAAAATAGAAGCCTTACTAGTGACGTTATATTATTTAGAAGAAAATTCGGTCAAAGAAATTCAAGAAATCACTGGCCTCACCGCCGAAAATATAAAAATTCGATTGTTTCGCGCCCGAAAAAAGTTGGAACAATGGTTACGATTTTTGTTATAAAAACTTTATAGGTAGTCGAGATTTGCGGCGGAGACGCTGTACCGTTTTTGCCACCAAATGGTAGTTTGGGGTAAGCTCATATTTGCGTCGGAGACGCAAGACCATTTTTGCCCCAAATGATAGTTTGGGGCAAGCTAGTAGTCGAGATTTACGGCGGAGGCGCAAGACCATTTTGCCCCAAATGATAGTTTGGAGCAAGCTAGTAGTCGAGATTTACGGCGGAGGCGCAAGACCATTTTGCCCCAAATGATAGTTTGGGGCAAGCAATAGCCAAACGATATAATTTGGGCCAAGCCCTAGTAATTGTTGAAAGTAAAACGTTTAAACGGCTTTATTATGAACGAAGAGGACTCATTAAAAAATTGGTTAAAAACGGCTGGTTTAGAGGCGCCTTCTGAGCGTTTTACGGAAAAAGTGATGCAAAAAATTGAAGCTGAAGCAGCTCAATCTGTGCTTATAGAAAGCAATCTCAAAGCCCTGCTGCAAGCCCATACGCTCGCTCATCCGTCGCATGATTTTACCAAAAAAGTCATGGAAAGGGCCATTGCACCTAAAGTATATGCCCCTATCATTCCCTCCAAAGCGTGGTATGCTGTAGCGGCAGTGTTGGTTTTGTTTATGGTAGCTAGTATTTATACGTGGAAGCCGTCTCATTCGATCGCACCTCAATACTCGCCCACCCTACCCCACTTCACTCTTCTTTCCTCTATTCCCTTTACCTACGCAGCCGGGTTGCTAGTGATAGGGATTTTGTTTGCGATAGCTCATCTTTTACAATACAAAACCCTCAAAATCAACTAGCTTCTTACCCTACTTTTTTCGTTTTCAGAGCCGCCGGTTTGGCGCAAATTTAAGGTTTTACCTTTGTTGAAGCGGTACGAAAACGACAGTGTCACAACTCGCGAATCAAGATAGCTAAACCAATTGGCCGAGGCATTGGCGATATTGCGGATGTCACCTTTGATTTGGTTGGTATAAAAAATATCGCTCACATTGAGTTTAAGCGCACCTTGATTTTTCAATATTTTTTTGGCTACCCCTGCCCTTACTGACCCAATCGGATAAATGAGCAATTGACCTAGCAAAAAAGTACTCTGATAAGAACTTGCCAACTCCGCCGACCACGAGCCATTGATTTGGATTTGATTGGTAGGAATCACTGCCCAATAAAACCGTGAGTCGTCAAGACGCTGACCATACAAAGTAGCTTTGAAGCCATTATTGATGTATTCTGTGTAAACGTTGAGGGTCCACCATTTCGCCAACTGAAAACTTCCATTTACTGAAATTCCGTAAGAAATCCGCTGCCCAAAATTTCCGGGACGGCTGTAGTAAATGGTGCCTCGTTGCTCATTGGTTTCCGAAATTACATTTTTGGCAATACTGTATTGTAAAGTAGTCGTAATCTTGTTTTTGAAAGTATGAGATAGCTCAAAATTGTAAGAAAAAGTAGGTTGCAGAAAAGGGTTCCCACCATAATACGTAAAGCGATCCAGAGGATAAGAAAATGGATTCATATCCTGATAATTGGGACGGTCGATACGCCGACCGAAAGAGAAGCCCATTTGGTGTGTATTGGTACTATCTAAGCGATATTGAAGGTACAAAGTCGGGAAAAAACTATTGTATTTTCGGGTAAAAGTAGAGTCTTTGGTCTGTTTATTTCCTAATTGATGTCCTTTGATAATTGTATTCTCAAATCGCAATCCAGCTTGCAAAGACCATTGTTTCCAATTTCTTGAATAATTGACGTAAGAGGCATTGATATTTTCGTTGTAATTAAAATTGTTGGTAAACTCATAATTGGGCGATGGTTTACCGTCCAGAATGTCAAAAAAATCAGCGATATTTCCTGTACCAATAATACTCGTTTTTACGCCTGTTTCAAACCTTCCTCCATCCGAAGTAGGGTGTACATAATCTACCTTAGCCGTACCAATGTCGATAGTGGTAGGCAAATACGAAACCAAAATCGACCTACTCACAAACTGATTTTTAGCATCCAAAATGGTATTGGTGAGTGTTTGGTCGCTGGTAGATTGGTAGTGAATATAGTCGATATTGGTCGATAGTTCCTTGCCAGTACTATCAAACTTATGGGCAAAATTGAGGTTGATACTACCATTTTTCCAGATTCGGTCGGTGGGGCTGAGTGCTTCTACAAAACTTGTTACTTCATTTTTAGCATCCAAAACTTGGGCTTTGTTTGTGACAGTGTTACTAGAAGGATTATAAAAGCCATTGAGTACCAATCCAAAAGTGGATTTTTTGGAAGCATAATAATCAAAGCCTGCTTTTACAGAATTGCCGCCATTGTTACGCTGAATGTAGGAATTTTGGGTAAAGGCCGAATTAAACTTCCCTGCCGCATCATAATAGCGCCGCCAAATGGTAAGGTCTTGATAACTATTGTTTTGATTGACGCTAAGACTAGAAAAGAAATTGAATTGATTGACCCGATAATTAAAATTGAGGCTATTGTTGGTACGTCGATACACACCCTGACCATAGCTCAAGCTAAGACCTCCATTAAAGCCTCGCAGCACATTTTTTTTCAATCTGATATTAATTACCCCCGCATTGCCTGCGGCATCATATTTAGCGGGAGGATTCGGCATGATTTCGATGGTTTCGACCGAGCCCGCCGGAAGCGATTTGAGATAATTGGCCAAATCATCGGCCGACAAATAAGTAGGTTTATCATCCACAAATACTACCACGCCCGATTTGCCTTTGAGCCTGATGCCGCCGTTTTGGTCCACTGCTACTCCAGGCGATTTTTCGAGTACTTCCAAGGCATTTGTTCCAGCATTGCTAATCAGAGCATCTACATTGACCACGGTACGGTCAATTTTGGTTTCCACAAAAGGCTTTTTTCCTTTTACCGTTACCTCCGCCAGATTTTTGTTGGCTTCTTGCAGCACTATGGTAGGCCAATTCACGTCTGTCTTATCTACTTCAAAAGGGGTACTCAGGCTTTTTTGATAACCCAAGTGATTTACCATCAGCAGATAAACACTAGATTTTATACCTATAAATTCAAACTGCCCGTCGGTTTCGGTGACGGCAGCTTTCACAAAAGCTGAGTCTTTGGCCGTAACAAGTGACACCACGGCCCCTTCGAGGGGTTTTTGAGAACTGCCTTTGACGGTCCCATTGATTTTGAAGGTTTGAGCGAAGAGGGTAGTCGAGTAGAAAGATGACCACGAAAACACACAAAAAAGAGAATGTAGCGTATAGCGTTTGAGCATGGCTGGCAGGAAATTGTATGATGGTAACGTCACAAATGTAATACTAACTCCCACCATACAAATTTCCCCTTACGCCAATCGCTTTATTTAAAAGCCGAAGTGCGTTAAAAAGAACCTAAAGTGTAAATTATTACCATCCAATCCCGTAGTCTTCACCGTGATTGCTAGAGCCTCCCCAGAAACTATTGTGTGTCCAATCAAAATAAATGGCATTGATAGGGCCACTCGTACGCTCCTGATAATTGATTTTATAGCCCATTCGTCCTAGTTCTTTCCGAGTCCAGGCAGGCATGGCTTCGTTGAGCGTAAGGCCGCCATTGATACGTTCGTGTTTTCCAAAACTTGAATACATTTGCTGTGTTTTGAAACTTGGTGCTTCACAAGATTCTTGCACAGTCATGTCAAACTCAACCATGTTCAGAAAAAACTGTAACAATAATTGGTCTTGTTCATCGCCTGCTTGCTTGGCAAATGCTAAGTAAGGTTTTCCATTTTTAAGGGCGAGGCTTGGCGTAAGTGTGACGCGAGGGCGCTTTCCAGGCGCCACTACATTATAGGGGTTTTCTTTGGGGTCAAGCACAAAAGCCTGCATTCGTTGGCTCATTCCGATACCTGTATTGCCTGCAATACAAGCCGGCACCCACCCGCCACTTGGTGTCACCGAAACCACCCAGCCTTCTTCATCGGCGGCTTCGATAGAAGTAGTACCTGCGGTAAAACTTTCCTGAAATTTCTCATCCAAAGTAGCGTTGTTTTTGGGGGCGTTTAAGCTGGCACTTCCCCAATTTTTCAACATATCAAGATAAGGGTTCGCCTTTCCTTCAAAAGGATAAGGGTCGCCCGGGCCTATTTTGGGATCGTTCATGTCAAACTTGATGAGTTTGCTGCGTTCTTTGGCGTATTCTTTCGAAAGCAATCCTTTCATAGGTTCTTCGGGTGCAAAAGCAGGGTCACCATAATAAAAATCACGGTCGGCAAAGGCCAAGTTCATTGCTTGATACAGGGTATGAATATAGCGCGTCGAATTGTAACCCATGCTTTTCAAGTCAAAGTTTTCGAGAATATTGAGTGCTTGCAACATAGCTGGCCCTTGGGTCCACTGCTGAAGTTTATAAACCTCAATGCCGCGATAAGTAGTCATCATAGGTTCTTCGATTTTGACTTTCCAGTTGGCCAAATCTTCCTCCGTAATCAAGCCACCCTGCTCACGACAACCTCTCGAAAATTCTTTGGCGATTTCGCCTTTATAAAACAAGTCATTGGCTGCATAAATCGCATCTTTGCGTGACTTGCCTTTGGCGAGCGCTTGCTGCTCGGCATTGACCAATTTGGTCAATGTAGCCAACAAATCTTTTTGGACAAAAATCTCGCCCGCATCAGGTGCTTCACGTGAGGCTCCAAGATGTGGCAAAAACACTTTTTTAGAATAGGGCCATTGTTTGATAAGGTCTTTGCCTTTTTCGATAGAATTGGCCGTTTGTGCTTCGATAGGATAACCCGCCGCCATTTGCATGGCTGGAGCCAATACATCCTTAAGCGACATCGTGCCATACTCAGCAAGCATGGTCATCAATCCTCCTGGCGTACCGGGCGTCACAGCCGCCAAGGGGCCATACTCCGGCGGGTATTTCATGCCTTTGTTGGTAAAAAACTCAGGCGTAGCTCCCGTAGGTGCTACTCCGTGGGCATTGATAGCAATGACTTTCTTGGTTTTGGGATTATAGATAAGAGCCTGTGTTTCACCACCCCAGCTCAATACATCCCACATAGTACAGGTCGCTGCGAGCATTGCACAAGCCGCGTCGATGGCATTGCCACCTTTGGTAAAGGTCATCGCACCCGCCGTAGCAGCGAGAGGCTTACCGGTGATAGCCATCCAATGTTTTCCATGTAAGGGGGGTTTTTGGGTAGTGACAGGTAGATTATTAAAAGCCTGCCCCCTTCCCTCAACCAATGAGAAAAATAGGACAAATCCAGTCAGCAGAAGGCGAAATTGTTTCATAAAGTTTAGGTTTGTTGATTTTTATCCTAAAATTACGCAGACCTTTCAAGGATAACAAGCCCCAAACACGCTCACACCATTCCTTTTGCTTTCAATTCAAGGTATTTGTTGACGGTATTGGCATTGAGGTCTTTAGGAGCGGTCAAAATGGCCTGAATCCCGTACAGTTCGAGTTCTTTGACGATGCGCCGTTTTTCGTAGTAAAACCTTTCGGCTATGGTTTTGAGGTAAATATCTTCGGTATTGTCAGCAGGGTTTTTGAGTAAAGAAGACGTCTCAGTATTTTCAAAAAACACCACAATCAATAAATGTGTTTTGGCCAACTGCCGCAAAAAAGGCAGCTGTCTTCGCATAGCACTGAGGGTTTCGAAATTGGTAAAAAGCAACAACAAACTCCGCTGGCGGATGTGTTTTTTTACATGCGCATATAAAGTTTCATAATCGCTCTCCAAGTAGCGGGTCTTTTGTTTATAAAGCACTTCGAGTATTTTCTGCATCTGCCCTGCCTTCCGCTCTGCGGGCAATATTTGCCCTATTACTTCCGAAAACGTAATAAGGCCCGCTTTGTCTTGTTTGATTAGGGCGATATTGCTCAACACAAGCGTAGCGTTGATGGCGTAGTCGAGTAAGGTCATTTCTTCAAAAGGCGACTTCATGACCCGCCCTTTGTCTATCAAACAATACACCGCTTGTGAGCGCTCATCTTGGAAGGCATTGACCATGAGCTCATTTCGACGGGCGGTAGCTTTCCAGTTTACAGTTCGTACATCATCTCCTTTTACATAGGGACGTATCTGTTCAAACTCCATACTATGACCCAAACGCCGAATTCGCTTGATACCCAGCTCCGTGAGTCGGTTCGAAATCGCCATCAATTCATACTGCCGCATCTGAAGATAAGAAGGATAGACTGCGACAGTTTTGTTTTGGGAAGATTGATACCGACGTTTCACCAATCCCAAGGGTGTCTTGATAAAAGCATTGACTGCCCCAAAACTATATTCACCGCGCTTGGTGGGGCGCAGCTCATAACGTAGCAACTGGGTTTCGTTGGAAGAAAGTTCAGCCTCAAAAAGTACATCTCTCCTCTGAAATTGAAAAGGAATTTCGTCTACTATTTCCCAGCGGGTTTTGAAAGGGTAGCGGTTTTCGAGATAAATCGACACGGGATTGTTATCTCCATTCGATAGCCGGTCTGACACATCTCTTTTCACAAAAACTCCTTCTTTGGTACGAAAAAGTAATAAAACATCCAACAACGCCAAGAAAGCAAAAATAGCCGTCATAAGTTTGGCGATTCCAAACAAAAAAGGTGCTGCTTGTGCCAATAAAAATACCGCACTGAGTCCCATCAAAACACCCCAAAAAAGATTGGAAAAGTATAAAGGTCTAATATATTTCAATTGAATAAATGAAGTTGGATGTTGGTATTAAATCGTAAATTCGCCTGCTCCTTCACGAATCACCTCAAAATCGTCGTTGGTGGCGTCTATAACCGTAGAAGGTATCAAGCCCCCAAAACCGCCATCGATTACAATGTCGACTTGGTGCTGAAAGCGCTCAAAAATGATTTCGGGGTCGGTAGGATATTCCATAAAATCATCTTCGTCCTTGATAGAAGTCGTAATGATAGGATGATCAAGTTCATAAACGATTTGGCGAGTAATGGGATGATCAGGAATACGAATCCCTACAGTTTTGCGGTTTGCCAATACTTTGGGGACGCGATTGCTTGCTTCCAAAACAAACGTAAAAGGCCCTGGTAAGAGTCTTTTCATGAGTTTGAAGGCGTTGTTGCTTACTCTGGCGTAATCTGCAATATGGCTCAAATCAAAACAAATAAACGAAAAGTCATTTTTCTGGGGTTTGATGCCTTTGATACGGGCCAAGCGCTCAACTGCTCGCGCATTGTGAATATCGCACCCCATCGCATAGACCGTATCCGTAGGATAAATAACAATACCGCCGTCGCGTAGGATATTGATTACTTGCTGTATCTTACGCGGTTCGGGGGTTTGAGGGTGTATTTTCAGAAACTCTGCGGGCATTTGATTATTCAGAAATTTAAAATCCAGTAATTTAAAAATGAAAGTACAAACAATTCGTACAAACTAACAAGCCGTTATTCGTTAACTATTTTTCGTTAAACGTCAAGCATTAAACACAAGAATCTGTGAATCAAATAATTAACAAACAACTAGATAGTAAAAATAATAAAAACTAATTTTACACAGCCCCGAAGTAATCAAGTAAAATCAAAAGAGCACAAATGTGATATTTCTGATAATCAATACCATTAACAGTTACCTGAATTGGTATCTCCTAAACAGCAATAATTGGCATTTATGTTGATAATCAGCAGCTTATTGATATTTTTCTAACGCTCCAATTGTACAAACGGAACGCCCTGCTGCATAAGTTGAAGATTGCGTTGATTGCGCCATTTGGCATAATACTGATAAAGCCAATTGACAGGAAGGCGAAGACGACAAAGCCACACCAATAGCTCGGTTTCCCAACCGGGGTCTTCTATATAATTAAGAAGTTTGCGAAAAGCCGCCGCTTGCTCGGCGTCTTCGGCTACAAAACATTTCTTGATAAACTCACGAATCCGATTTGCCAAAATATCATATTCCTCTTGCGAACGGCTCAAATCATAAGCTTTGTTGCAGACTTCCCAGCTTGACTTAAGCATCGGATTGCCGACTCTATAAAATTGAGTTGCCAAAGACCCATTCAAGACACGTTTGTGAGTCAAGACTTCATCTATGTAATGATATTTGTAATCATGCGCTGAACGAACAAAAAAATCAAAATCTTCGTAACTAAGATTTTCATCATATCCGCCAAGTTTCATCAATACTGACTTACGCATCATGATGGTAGGCGTACAAATAAAATAACGGCGCAAAATCTCTTTGTATACATCGCCCGTAGGTACTTGTCCCTCAGCACCACCATGTGCGCCAAGCGCATAATGATACCCAAACTTCTTGCCTGTCGAGTCGATATAAGCCGCGTTGGAAAACACCACCGCGTATTCTTTATTAAGTGTCTCAAAAACATCTACTTGTTTTTGAATACGTTCGGGGAGCATGATGTCGTCGGCAGCCAAATCAATGACATATTTGCCAGAAGCTTGCTCCAAACCTTGATTGAAAGCCCGACAAAGGCCAATATTGTAAGTATTACGTATAAATACAATGCGGGGGTGCTTATCCACTACCTGCTGTATCACCCTCCTCGAATCATCTGTACTTGCATTGTCAATGACAATCAGCTGAATAGCCTCATACGTTTGGTTAATCACAGACAACAAACTCTCTCTCACAAAATTCTCGTGATTATAACAGGTACATATTACGGTAACTTCCGGTTTCATGCTAATCGTTAGGCAAAATTGCCTCAGTAATAATATTTTAATACAGATTTTGGGAACATTTATTAAGTAAATCTAAAATATTAATAGCGATTGATTTGCACCTCTCCCTGTCTTTTTAGTTAACGGTCAAAACTGAGCAACCTATTGAGCATCACAAAATCGTGCCAAATATGCTTTAAAACTTTTAAAATCAGAGAAATACACTCAACAAATCACTAATAATCAAATAGTTGTAATTTAACATACCAAATATCAAGCCTTACCTATCTCAACTGGCTAATTTGGCACGATTTTCTCTGGTAAACGTTTAAAATCTGGTGTAAAAAATATTTTTCATTATTTATGGGTTAGGGTAGTGCATAAATGCCGTATCAAGTTGTATACGGCATTTTTTTTTAAGTTGTTTTATTACGTTTTTTTTGGTGTTTGGCTCGCCAAATACTTAAATTAAGCTCAAAACCGAAAATAAGTAGCAATGCTACCAAATAAAACCAAATCATCATCGCAATGATGGTACCGATAGACCCATATAACTTATTGTAGCTACTAAAGTTTGACAAATAGAAAGAAAAACCGTAGGTCGCAATGATAATTAGGAGGGATGCAATCAATGCCCCCAAATTAAAAAAACGCCAACCGTGGTTGATTTTGGGCGCAAAACGGTATATAATTGCCACGGCCAATGTAAAGGCAGCAAACATAACTCCATACCGCAAAACATCTACCAAAAAAACGGTAAAATCATCTCCTAATAGTACGGTATCGTGGAGCCAATCTACCACAAATCCTCCCCCTATAATCACGATTACTGCCAAAAACAAAACCGACGAAAGCAGTACTGTAAGCATGATCGAAATGCCTTTGGTCTTGAAAAATCCTCGGTTTTCGGAAGTACGATCTGCCATATTGAAGGCTGTCATGAGGGCTCCCATGCCATTTGTGGCTGTAATAAGAGCAAAAATAAAACCAAAAGACAATATACCAGTTTGCTTACGGCTGATAATATCGTAAATCGTAGCTGCTGCAAACTCGTACAATGCCCCCGGCATGGCATCGTGCATAAAGCTCATGATTTGAACTTGCATGTCGGGAATAGGGAAGTAAGGAATCAACGTAAATAAAAACAGAATCGCAGGGAATACCGCCAATGTAAAATTGTAAGCTACCGCAGTGGCCCTTTGATCGATATCATAGAGCAAGATTTTTTCCAATAAAATAGTACCTATGTCTGCCAAAGAGACTGTTTCCGAAAAAAATCGCTTTTGGTGTAACCATGCATAGCTACGACGAAGTTGGCGGTATTTAGATGTTGACCAGTTTTGAAGCATTCATTCCCGATGATTTATTCATGTATTTCAAGAAAAATACGGCGCAAGTCGTTCGAGAAGCCCTTTAGGTGCTCGCGTTGGACGGTTGGTATCACGGCTCAAAAACACAAGTGTAGTTTCTCCAGTATTCAATAAGACATTGTCTTGATTTCGAATTTCGTATCGAAATACCACCCGTGCTGCGGGCAACTCAGGAATCAAAACCTTAATCGTAAGCTCATCATCATAGCGTGCAGGCTGAAGATAACGCGAATAGTTTTCATATACGGGCATCATGGTGCCACTCTGCTCCATATCACGATACGAAAACCCGATACTCCTCAAAGCCTCTACCCTTCCTATTTCATAAAATCGTCCATAGTTTCCATAATATACGTATCCCATTTGGTCGGTATCGGCATACCTTACTCGGGTTCCTTTTACTTCGTAAACAAACATATTTTTAGTTAAATATTTAAACAACCCGAAATCAATGTGCACAACTGACAATCAAAGTTTAGCATTTCTCTGCATTTATTCCTTCATTATCAAACACTGTATTTCTTATTTTTTGATATTCAATCGATTCAGTGCCTCTTGATACAAGCGAGCGTTTTTGAGGTGGTCTTCATAATTGCTGGCAAACATATGATAGCCCGAAAAATCAGCACTGGCACACATGTAAGTATAATCGTGTTTTTCGTAATTCAAAACGGCGTCGATTGAATTCAAATCTGCCACACGAATAGGTCCGGGCGGCAGTCCCACGTTGGTATAAGTATTGTAAGGAGATTTTACCAAAAGTTGCGCGTTAAGAACCCGTTTAATCTCAAAATTTTTGAGGGCAAACTTAATGGTGGGATCTGCTTGAAGAGGCATCGACGAATTGAGTCGATTGATGTACAAACCCGCCACACGAGGTCTTTCGTCTTTTTTACGTCCCTGCTCTTCTTCCACAATCGAAGCCAAAATCGAAACTTGGATGGGTGTTAGCCCGATAGCCTTCGCTTTGGCTGTGCGTTCGGTATTCCAGTATTTTTGGTATTCGTCGTACATTCTGCCCAAAAACTTGGATGCATTGGTAGTCCAATAAATTTCGTAGGTATTGGGCAAAAACATGCTCACTACATTAGCGGTATCAAAGCCGTATTTCTGGCATACTTGTGGGTCGTCGAGCAAGACTTGCAGCGAATCGGGGCCAAAAGCAAATTTGTTGCCGATGCGCTGTATCAAATCGGATTTGAGGCGGATATTGTTAAAAGTCAGCCGCACCGCATCTTGGCGTCCATTTCTGAGTTTTTGGATTGCCTCCCAGTTGCCCATTTTGCGGGTCAAAAGGTAGCGCCCGGGTTTTACTCTTTCGGGTAAATCCAAAAATTTAGCCAAAAACCGAAAAGACATCTCATTGTTGAGTACATCATTTTTTTTGAGAGTATCTAAAAGACTTTCATAAGTGCCTCCCACTGGTATCAAAAGCGCAAAATCTTTTTCTTTTTCTGCTTGAAAATTGGGCGTCTTGGCCACCTGCCAAAAATAAAAACTAAAAGTAGTCGCTACCACACAGACCGTTACGAATAATCCTATTTTGAAATTACGAGACATGAAACATGAAGTTAGATGTTGATACCTGAACACTCCATAAGAGTTTACTTCTCTCTGGAGGGTTCAAAATTGTTGCAAAAGTAGTAGTTCGATTGGTATTTTTTATGGGAAAAGTGATGAGGATATTATCAATGGGTTCAAAAACGTAATTTTTTGTTTTAAGAACCTCGCTAAGTGTGCCCAAGTATCGCATAGCCAACCGTCTCAGGATTCTTATGGTAAAGTGTACTTTTAAACACAGAAATAATAAGATTTGAGTAACTTTGCTTTTCGTTTAATCATTTTTAAAATTCAATAGTTACATACAAAGGCATAAGTACATTGAGTGCCTACGCAGACGTGTACGAAATATATTCACAAATGGACGCAAAAGAAGAGTTATTACGCATTATTGACCAATTTAACCTTATTTACGAAAGCGAAGAAGCATGGCATGGCCCCTCTGTGGTAGAGGTATTGAGTGATGTGTCGTGGGAAATGGCTGCCGAAAAAATCATGCCCAATACCCACTGCATTGCCGAGTTGGTGTACCATATGACTACTTGGCGCATTTTTGTTGTAAAACGTCTACAAGGTGACGGCGAATACGAAGTTACTAAAGCTCGTGATTGGAAGACTTTCCCCATCTTTGACGAGTTTGAATGGGAAGCCCTGCAAATGGAACTTAGCCTTAGCCAAGAAGAACTCATTGCCGAGCTCGAAAAAAGAGAAGATGACGAGTTTTTGGAAGAAATCGTTCCGGGGCGTCAGTACGATTATTATACCATGCTTCACGGTATTTTACAACACGACTTATACCACACAGGACAAATATCAATTCTCAAAAAAGCCCTTTTCTACAAAGGTTTGGGTAAGAAAAAACACCAAGATGAAGACGGCTACTATGGCTCGGGTGCCGGCGACTTCGATGATTATGATGATAGATATTAAAAGCTATTGATTCATCACTATTCATCTCAAACTCTGAATTTCCATGCGTCTATCCACGTTGCTAAGTTTTTGTTTGCTTCTCACCTGGACAGTTCGTGCACAAAACTCGTCTTCCATAGCAGCCGTCAATGGTACTAAGCTATACTACGAAGTAGCAGGGCGCGGAGAAGCTTTGGTTTTTATTCACAGTATCGCCCTCGATACTCGCGTTTGGGATGCCCAATGGTCGGTTTTTTCCAAGAAATTTAAAGCTATAAGGTACGATGTGCGCGGCTATGGGCAGTCGGGTCGCGCACACGACCCTCACGATCCTACTGAAGATTTAAAAGCATTGCTTGATTATCTCAAAGTAGAAAAAGCCCATTTGGTAGGTCAGGGTATGGGAGGTAATATCGCCTTGAATTTTGCAGCCAAATACCCCGACAGAGTCCTAAAAATCATCTCTGTAGACACTACATTAGACGGTTTTGCTGACTATACTGCTGATTTCAATGCTACTCTAAATCAGATTGTGGATTTAGCCTCTCATCGCGGCTGGCACGACGAAGAGCAAGCGGTATGGCTCCGATCTCCGCTTACTCGCCTTTACACTGCCGATGATAGAGCTATCATCAACCTGAGTGAAATCATTGCCGATTATCACGGCGATCACTTTATCAATCCCCGCATCAATCCTGACTTTGGCAGCCCCAGTACTTTGCAATTATTATCCAAAATCCAAAATCCTTTGCTCATCCTCGTAGGCGAAAAAGACGAGGAAAGTATGCACCGTATTGCCAAAATTTTAGAAGCCCAAGTACCTTATTCTCAAAAACGTATTATCAAAGGTGCAGGACATCTCTCCAACATGGACAAACCAAAAAACTTCAATCACTTAGCATTAAGCTTTTTAAGGAAGAAACCTTAAATTTGATGCCGTACAACAAACCAAACCCCAACCTAGGGCTTATAAATAGAACGCTATTTTTAACAATTTGATAAAACCTTTTGATGAGGAATAGGTATTGTTTTGCAGTCAATTTTGCACAATAGTCCTAATGTCAATTTTGTTCGTAGTATATTTATCAAAGCCCAATTACAACAATACCTTTTTATGGATACCAGAAGAGAGTTTCTCAAAAAAGCAGCTTTGCTCTCCAGTGGAGCAAGCCTCTGGGGCATGTTGCCTGCCTCTATTCAAAAAGCACTAGAAATCAATCCTGCCCAAGGCAGTACCTATCTCGATGCTGAGCACATTGTAGTGCTGATGCAAGAAAATCGCTCTTTTGACCACTGTTTTGGTACACTCAAAGGTGTTAGGGGCTTTAATGACCCCCGTGCGATAAGTTTGCCTAATAAAAACCCCGTTTGGTTACAAACCAACCCCAACGGTGAAACCTACGCCCCTTTCCGCCTTGACATAAAAAATACTAAAGTAACTTGGATGAGCTCGCTGCCTCATTCGTGGGTGGATCAAGTAGATGCCCGAAACGACGGCAAATACGACCGCTGGCTATACAGCAAGCGCTCTGGCCGTAAAGAATACGCTCATATGCCCCTTACGCTGGGATATTTCAACCGAGAAGACCTTCCTTTTTATTATGCTTTAGCAGATGCTTTTACGGTATGTGACCAGCATTTTTGTTCTTCTTTGACCGGTACCACCCCCAATCGACTCTACCTCTGGACGGGTACAGTCCGCGAAAAACCCACTATTGAATCAAAAGCCAACGTTCGAAACTCCGACGTAGATTATGATGATCTCGCTAGTTGGACGACTTTTCCAGAACGCTTAGAAGACAACAACATTTCGTGGCGAATCTACCAAAACGAACTTAGTCTACCTGTTGGATTTACGGGTGAGCAAGAAGAATGGTTAGCTAATTTTACGGATAATCCTATCGAGTGGTTTTCGCAGTATCATGTTCGATTCTCACAGGCATATCAAAAGTTTTTGGCTAAACAAGTTCAGGTACTGCCCACGGAAATTGCCGAATTAGAAGAAAAAATCAAAACTTTGCCTGCCACAGGTACCGAAACCGACACGGCAAAAAAAACGCTTGCCAACAAACAGAGAATGCTCGAAATCGCAAAAAAAGACCGCGAGCTCTGGACCCAAGAGAATTTTCAAAAACTATCTCAACGCGAAAAAAATCTGCATCAAAAAGCGTTTACAACCAACATCAACGACCCCGATTATCATAAAATTACAACTCTAAAATACAAAGACGGAGACACCGAACGCGAAATGTCGGTACCCAAAGGCGATGTGTTGCATCAGTTTAGAGCCGATGTCAACAGTGGCAACTTACCGACCATTTCTTGGGTAGTAGCCCCCGAAAACTTCTCCGACCACCCTGGTGCTCCTTGGTACGGTGCTTGGTATATTTCGGAAGTGATGGATATTCTTACCAAAAATCCTGAGGTATGGAAAAAAACTATTTTTATCGTCACCTATGATGAAAATGACGGATACTTCGACCATGTACCCCCTTTTGTAGCTCCTGACCCTTATCGCCCTGAGACCGGCAATGTCTCTAAAGGAATAGACAGCAGTGTTGAGCATGTACGCATGGAACAAGAAGTCGCCGACAAACGTACCCCCAAAGATTCGCGAGCAGGCTCAATTGGCCTTGGATATAGAGTACCTATGCTCGTAGTGTCGCCTTGGAGTAAAGGTGGTTATGTCAACTCTCAAGTACTCGATCACACGTCGGTGTTGCAGTTTATGGAACATTTCCTAACCAACAAAACCAAGAAGCCTATCAAAGAAAGTAATATTAGTGCATGGCGACGAGCCGTGTGCGGTGACTTGACTTCGGCCTTCAGACCTTACAATGGAGAAGATATAAAACTGCCTACTTCGGTCGATAAAAATGCTTTCATCCAAAGCGTACACCAAGCCAAGTTCAAAAATCCTCCTGCCAATTTTAAGCAACTTTCGGCTCAGGAGGTTGAGCAAATCAAAAGTCAGCCCCTGAATTCGCCCCTTTTGGCTAAACAAGAAGCTGGTATCAAACCTGCCTCTCCACTTCCTTATCAGCTTTATGCAGAAGGAAAATTGAGCGCCGACAAAAAATCTTTTCAATTGAAAATGACCGCTCATAACGAAGTATTTGGTGAAAAAGCAGCGGGTTCTCCTTTTAATGTATATGCCCCAGGTAAATATCGCAACGAAGACCTCAAAGCATGGTCTTATGCTGTATTGCCAGGCGACTCTCTGACAGATAGCTACCCGCTCCAAAACTTTGAAAATGGTCAGTATCATCTACGGGTCTATGGCCCCAATGGTTATTTCAGAGAATTTAGTGGCAATGCCAACGACCCACAAGTGGAGATTGTGTGCGAGTATGAACGTACCGCTCCCAAAAGCAAACAATTGACCGGCAATCTGACTATCAAACTCCGTAACCTCGACCCTCAACGTAAACTAAAAGTAGAGGTGGCCGAACACGCCTACAAAGGTAGCAAGCAAACCAAAACCGTGGACAAAAACGGTACGCTATTCATAGCTCTTGACCTCAAGTCTAGCTTTGGTTGGTATGATTTTAGCGTAAAAATAGACGGATATTCTAATTTTGAACAGCGTTTTGCGGGCCGTGTCGAAACTGGCAAGCCTAGCATGAGCGACCCACTTATGGGAAAAGTTGATGTATAAATAGTTGTCAATGCTAGCACTCCCCCTTAGAAACTCTCCAATGCTTTTCTAAGGGGGTTTGTTATTTCTTACCCTCCTTCTTGGTCTACTAAAAATCTATGTTTTTATTAAAAAAGAACAGATAATGATTTCTATCAAAAGCCATTTAAGCTTTTGTGTTTACTTTTGCAGCGTCAATACATTTGTTTAAACACGACGCCTCACTCGCGTCATCAATCAACCAATATAATGGAATACCGCATAGAAAAAGATACCATGGGCAAAGTAGAAGTCCCCGCTCATGTGTACTGGGGAGCGCAAACCCAACGCTCTATTATGAATTTTCCTATCGCTCAGGACATCAACAAAATGCCCAAAGAAATCATTCGGGCATTTGCGTATCTCAAAAAAGCCGCTGCGATTACTAATTTTGAAGCGGGAGTTCTTCCAGAAGACAAAAAAAATCTCATCGGCCAAGTATGCGATGAAATTTTAGAAGGCAAACTCAACGACCAATTCCCACTCGTAGTATGGCAAACAGGCTCGGGTACTCAGTCCAACATGAACTGTAATGAGGTGATTGCTTACCGCGCCCACGTCATCAACGGCGGGTCTTTGCTAGATGAAAAAAAATATTTGAACCCCAACGACGACGTCAACAAGTCGCAGTCATCTAATGATACCTTCCCTACTGCAATGCACATTGCGGCGTATCAGATTTTGACCGAAATCACCATCCCTGGCATCGAAAAACTCCGCGATACCCTTCAAGCCAAATCTAAAGCCTTCAAAGATGTGGTGAAAATTGGACGTACGCACTTCATGGACGCTACGCCCCTTACGCTTGGTCAAGAGTTTTCGGGCTATGTATCGCAGCTTAATCATGGGCTAAAAGCCATAAAAAATACACTTGCGCACTTGTCAGAACTGGCCTTGGGCGGAACCGCCGTAGGTACAGGTATCAATACTCCCAAAGGGTATTCAGAAAACGTAGCTGCGCATATCGCTGCTTTGACGGGTTTGCCTTTTGTAACGGCTGAAAATAAGTTTGAAGCACTCGCCGCCCACGATGCCATAGTAGAAGCCCACGGCGCTCTCAAAACAGTAGCCGTAAGCCTCATGAAAATCGGTAACGATATTCGGATGTTGTCGTCAGGGCCGCGTGCGGGTATTGGCGAAATCTACATCCCTGACAACGAACCTGGTAGCTCTATCATGCCGGGCAAAGTAAACCCTACTCAGTGTGAAGCTATGACGATGGTAGCGGCGCAAGTAATGGGCAACGACGTAGCTATCAATATCGGCGGGTCAAATGGTCATTTTGAATTGAACGTATTCAAACCCGTCATGATTTACAACTTCTTGCATTCTGCACGCTTGATTGGGGATGTATGCGTGGCTTTCAATGACAAATGCGCCATAGGTATTGAACCATTGACCGAAAATATCCGCAAACACGTCAACAATTCTTTGATGCTAGTAACGGCCCTTAACCCTAAAATCGGGTATTACAATGCGGCGGCGATTGCCCAAGATGCCCATAAGCGCGGTATTACGCTCAAACAAGCGGCTCTTGAAATGGAACTCAAAGGCTTAGACTTCACCCACATGACTTCTGAGCAATTTGACGAATGGGTACGCCCCGAAGACATGGTAGGAGGCTTGAAATAGTACACGCCTAACCCCGGCAACGTTTTGAACCGCCCCTACAACCCCGGCAACGTTTTGAACGTTGCCGGGGTTTACGTTGCCAGGGTTTTTCAGAACGCTCTAATCACCAAACCAAACGCCTCAACCTTCTCTATATACGCTTGGCTTCATTTGTTTGGAATAAGAATAGGCTTTTATTCAATTTTGTATTCCAAATCTGTTTCGAAAAAACTCTTACAGCCAATCCTATAAAATGTCTCTCTTCGGCAACCTCGCCTTACTCATCTCATTCTTGTGTTATTTAAGTCTAGCGTCGATGGCTGGTAAGCCCATTCCAGGAGGCGACTATGGCGTAGGTCATGCCTTTGCCCTTATGTTTTCATATGCAGGTGTGGCCATTGGTCTTTGCATAGCAGGGGCAATGGTGTTTTGGAAAGGAGGGTTTGATTGGATAGCCGAAAAAAACACAGTGCGTAGCATACTGGTAATCACAGGTATTTTATCCATTCTTATACTCAGTTTTTTTGGAGCAATGGGCAATGGAGGTGGTGCGCCTTGGGTGGTGCGTATGTTGGGAAAACATACCGTAGTGTGGTTGTTGCCTCCCGTATTTTGGACCACTCTTGTCTTACTCAATCCCTCCTTACGGACTTCTCTTTCCAGTACTTTATGGCAATGGCCCATCAAAGCAGTCGTTCTCCTCAGTGTATTGAGCTGCCTTGCCATGATTGGAGAATGGTTCGTCAATATTCCCATTCAAGTAGCCCAGCAAAGCAAAGCGCGAATAGAGGCCGACAACAAGCAAAAGCAGCAATTTTTGAGCGAAATTGCCCAAAACAACGCTCAAACTTCGCTCATTACGATTTTGGTATTTACCACTAAATACCACGACCCCGACGTAAGAAATGCCGCTCTCGCCAAAATCAAATCCAACCCTCAATGGCAAGAATACCTCGTGGAGCGGTTGGCTACTCCGTGGGCTCCCCAAGTGTTTTCGTTTATGGCCGACAATGAGGTGGACAACAAAAATCTTTTTGTAAAACCCCTCGAAATAGGAATCTTAGAAATGGCAAAAGATTTTGAAGATGGCATGAGACGTACGCACACTTTTTACGACGGTCAGTTTTACAGCGAAACGGAAGATGTCTTAGAAACCATTGCTAAATTTGAAGGTATGGGTGCGGATTATGCCCCTGCCGTGCGTAAAATGCGCGCCGCGCTAGACACGCCACTTGACAGCTATCAAGTCAAAGCCAATTTAAGGTGTATTCCAGTATTAGATCAATGGTTGAAAAAACATGAAAAAACTCGATAATCTTCGATTTGCTGATACAGGCGCCAGCTTGTATGACTTAGCTACGTCGTATATAGTATCATGCCCGCAATGCCACAGTCGAGCCGTCATTACTACTGATTTGGCACCAAGTACCTTTCGCCTTCGCTGTACCTCTTGTTTTCATGTAGAAACCCCTGCCCATTGGTATGGAGCTGCTACGGCTTTTGTGTCGGTCAAGTGTCGAGAATGCTATCATCCTTTAAGACGCTCGGCTTCTTGGAAAGGAACTTGGAAAAAATTAGCCATGAAATGTGACAAATGTGGCGACCAATGCGAATATGACGCCCATATCACTTATCACTCTCTCCACCAAGGCCGCATGACCGACCCGGTGTTTGGGTTAGATTTATGGCTTCAGCGAGAGTTTCGGGGGGAGTTGTTTTGGGCTTACAATTACGAACATTTGGCCTTACTGCGTCAATTTGTAGAAGCAAAACTTCGCGAACGAGGCATTAGTCCACGCAATACTATCAAGAAAAACAGTTCTATGATAAGCCGCCTGCCAGTCTTTATCAAGAAAGCTTCCCACCGCGCCGATTTATTAAAAATGATTTCACAAATGCAACAAGCGTAGCCCTAGAATTTGGACTTATTTTTTTACACCTGCATAAAAGAAAAACTCACTTTTACTTTGGTTCGAATAACTCACCATCAACACTTTAGATGATACTTCTTTGTCTTTTTTATCATCATACCATTTCCCTACTACATAGGTACCCACTTTGGTATTTTCATAATACAATTCTAGCCCGTCTTTCACTTCTTTAGTAGTAAAGCCTGAAAGCTTTTGGGTAGCAGGTTGGGGAATAAAATTGGTACGTGTCAAGTCGAAAGTGCCATTATTTTTCTTGACAATATCAAGACGGGGAAGCTGATTTTCGTCAGTGATGGCAATGCATAAGGGGTCTAAAAAAGCATTAGTGCGGTACACTCCTTCTAGCTCATTAGAATCTTGGCTTAGGTCATCGCTTTTACAACTACCCAATACGCCCAACAATAGTAAAAAAGCAAAAAAGTTTTTCATAAAATAATCAGTTAAGGTTCTGAAAAATAGGACGCTTCTGAAGTGCTAACCGTTGGAACGTATGTACATTATTTTATCATGCCTTCGTCTGCTTACTTTGCGTCGGAGACGCAATCCCTTTTTTGCCCCAAATTACAGTTTGGGGCTAGCTTTCGCTCGTACCGACATCCTGTCGGTGCGAAGATGGTATAAAGTTCTCCGACTCTAATAAGAATATTTCATAACAACTAAGGTTCTGAATGATAGGACGTATCCATAGAGCTAATGGGTAGAATATTTCTAATGCTATTTTCTCATTATTCAGTTTATAGGCTTTGCGTCGAGACGCAGTACCTTTTTTGCCCCAAATTACAGTTTGGGGCTAGCTTGCGCTCGTACCGACATCCTGTCGGTGCGAAGACGGTATAAAGTCTCCGACTTTAATAAGAATATTTCATAACAACTAAGGTTCTGAATGATAGGACGTATCCATAGAGCTAATGGGTAGAATATTTCTAATGCTATTTTCTCATTATTCAGTTTATAGGCTTTGCATCGGAGACGCAATCCCTTTTTTGCCCCAAATTACAGTTTGGGGCTAGTTTTCGCTCTTACCGACATCCTGTCGGTGCGAAGACGGTATAAAGTCTCCGACTTTAATAAGAATATTTCATAACAACTAAGGTTCTGAATGATAGGACGTATCCATCTAGCTTGCGCTCGTACCGACATCCTGTCGGTGCGAAGACGGTATAAAGTCTCCGACTCTAATAAGAATATTTCATAACAACTAAGGTTCTGAATGATAGGACGTATCCATAGAGCTAATGGGTAGAATATTCCTAATGCTATTTTCTCATTATTCAGTTTATAGGCTTTGCGTCGGAGACGCAATCCCTTTTTTGCCCCAAATTACAGTTTGGGGCTAGCTTTCGCTCGTACCGACATCCTGTCGGTGCGAAGACGGTATAAAGTCTCCGACTTTATACTTTACTAAGAATACTTCATAACATAAGAGCCGTTGAAGGCTTCATACTCCAACGGCTCTGTTATATGTATAGTAGGAAGTCTCCTACACGTCACATATCAAAACACATTTTCTCAACGACTCTATCATTCCTGCTTTGTCTTTGGCCTTGGGTACATATTCTTGACCTACGTATCCTTTGTAGCCTGATGCCACAATCGCCCGCATGATGGCAGGATAATAAATCTCTTGTGTTTCGTCGATTTCGTTACGACCAGGATGCCCGCCCGTGTGATAGTGGCTGATGTATTTTCCATACCGTTGGATATTGCGAATGTGGTCACCACTCATACTTTGCATATGATAGATATCATAAAGCATTTTAAATTTCTCGGACCCTACCATTTCGCAAAGCACCGCCCCCCACTCAATATTGTCGCACTGATAATCAGGGTGGCTAGCACGCGAACTCAACAACTCCATTGTAAGCGTAACATCGTATTTTTCGGCCAACGGAATAAGACGTTTGACACCTTTTTGGCAATTGAGAAGCCCTTGATAATCTCCTAGACCGTTGCGGTTTCCTGAAAAACAAATCACATTTTTGATACCATATTCTTTGGCTTGTGGAAGGAGCTCTTCGTAGCATTTGTAGATGGCATCATGATTTTTAGGGTTGTTGAGAAAACTCGTCAAGCCTGTTTTTTCGGGCCAAGGATCAGCCCAGCCCATCGCCGAAGTAAGGCCGTAATTTTTCATGATAGGCCACTCTTTCGGCCCTGTAAGCTCAATAGACTCAATCCCAATTTCTTTAGCAGCTTGGCAAAGCTCCTCAAAAGGAATAGAACCATAGCACCAGCGACTTACGGAGTGTTTGATATTACCTTTTAGTTTAGTGGGTTCGGCGGCCATAGTGTCGTTTGTTATCACAGTAGAAACAGTTGCCGCTGAAGCTCCCAGTGCTTTGATTGCATCGCGACGTGATAGATTAGATTTCATTGGAAGGTTTTATTTTTATAAAGAAACATGGCTGGACTTTCTAACGTTTACTTACAACATTGCCATGTGTGTGTTCTAAAATAAATGACCGTTTGCTAAATAAACAACTCTTTGAAAAGCGCAACTCACTAAAAAACGCTTAAACCACTTATCTTCACTAATAAGATTCTGACTATTAAATATTTCTATTTCGTATTAAGCAGTTTTTTTAGCTTTAAAAAAGTAAAACATAACTAATTTCAAACAAAATCAACCATCGCTTAAATTTTATAAATCATGGATACAACTGACATTTTCAACGATTTAGAAATGTATGGAAGCAGCAAAAACGGCACCAAGGTCGTGATGCCTAAAGGCAAAAAAGAAGGCAGTTGCTGGGAATTTGTAGAGATGGCATTAATCGAAAACAACTACAAATACCATAATGAAGGTGGACTAGGCGAAGACCTATATGCCTGGGGAAGTCCTATTGACATAAGTACCATTAGAACTGGTGATATCTTACAATTTACCAATCATATTTTTACACTGAAAGATGGCAGATATTTTAAAAGGGGGCCTAAACATACTGCTATTGTTTCTACTGTAAATGACTCCAAAGCCGTGGTAGGGATATGGGAGCAGCATGTGACCAAACCATCAAAGGTTGTTTTCAATAAAGTATATTTAAGCCCCGAAGGTGAATGTACGGTAGTAGAAGGAACGGTAAAGGCTTACCGCCCCATCAAAAAATAAAATTTGTAGCCAATGGTTAGCTCTCACGCCCCACCAAAAACGCGGCAAAATCAAGCAACGGTTTTTTGCGTTCGATAGAAACACTGAGACTTGCTAAGGCTTCAAAACCTTTGGCAAAATACTCCTCGGCTTTGGCTTCGGCAATTTTATCAATTCCTAGTTTTGAGTAAATTTCCGTTACGGCCGCTACTTTGGTGGCGGTATCATACGTACCTTGGGGAAGACTCAGCCAGTAGTCTAGTTGATGTTTGGTATCGCCTTCGGCCAAAAGCAGGGCTTCTATCAACATAAAGGTTTTTTTGTTGGCGATGATGTCCCCACCTACTTGCTTTCCAAATTTTTCGGGATCGCCATATACATCTAGCAAATCATCTTTCAATTGAAAACCTAATCCCATATTGACGCCTACATTGTACAGAAGTTGAGTTGTAGTCTCATCGGCACCAGCAACGATTCCCCCTAGCTCCATCGCAAATCCCAATAAAACGGAAGTTTTGAGGCGAATCATCTCAATATATTCCTCTTGCGACACATCGCGACGGGTTTCAAAATTCATGTCCCATTGCTGCCCTTCACATACCTCCGCCGCTGTACGATTGAATCGTCGAATCACTAGTGGTAAATGGTGAGCATCTACATGAAGTAAAAGTTCATAAGCATTGACGAGCATCACATCGCCCGACAAAATTGCGGTATTGGCATTCCATTTTTCATGGACCGTAGGCTTACCTCGACGCAAAGGGGCTTGATCCATGATGTCGTCGTGCATGAGGGTAAAATTATGAAATACCTCTACTGCCACGGCAGGTTTGAGGGATTTTTGCCAATCATCTACAAACAAATTTGTGGACAAAACCGTCAAAAGAGGACGTAAACGCTTGCCTCCCAATGACATAATATAACGAATAGGTTCGTACAATTCGGCTGGCTGTTGGCCGTAAGTGGTATTTTCTACTTGTTTGGAAATTGCTTCTAAAAAGGGTTGAAAAGTCATGCTTTAAATGGTAAATGTTGAGCCGCTGTAGCTTTCGAGTCAAAAATAATGGAACTTACCACTATAAACGGCCACCAATCAAAAAAGTTTTGAGTAATTTGTATGAAAAACTTTCACAAAGTGAAAACTTTGCCCCAATCAACCACCTTACCGTCTCCACAATCTTTTTGCTATGCTACGTCATCTACAAACTTATCTTTTTACTTTTTACTGTTGTCTTTTATTCTCAAGCTGTGCTACATCTCAACCTAAAAAAAAGCAAACACCTCCCCAAGTCGCCGAAACCAATAAATGGCGAGATTTAGTTGCCAATTCGGCTATTTTTCGTCAAAATCATACCGGATTTGCACTGTACGATATAGAGCAGCAAACCCTAGTAGCTGAGTACCAAGCCGACCGTTATTTTACGCCAGCCTCCAATACCAAACTTTTTACTTTTTATGCAGGTTTGTCTTTACTTGGCGATTCAATTCCAGCTCTTCGCTACGTCACTAAAGGCGATTCTCTGATATTTTGGGGAATAGGTGATCCATCTTTATTACATCCCGATATGCCTTCTAGCAAAGTGCTTGACTTCCTAAAAAATTGGCATGGGAAGTTGTTTTTCTACCCTCACAACTACACCGGCAAACGCTTTGGTGCTGGCTGGACGTGGGGGGACTATGATGAATACTATCAATGCGAGATTTCGGCTTTGCCCCTTTATGGCAACATCGTCAGATTTACAAATCATACTGTCAGCCCACGCGTCTTCAAAGACAGCTTGCGCACGGCGGGCTGGACCGAAAAATTCAATCTTTCTCGTGATGAATTCAACAATAGATTTTTTTCAACTGGCTGGCCTAGTGGCTCTTTCACCGAAGATGTCCCCTACCGTACTTCTCCGCTTATGGCAGCGCAATTGTTGGCCGATACTCTTAAAAAAGAAATCCATTTACTTCCCAAAACCTCTCTAGGAGGCCATTATTCGACACTTTATAGTTTACCGATTGATACCCTTTATAGACGTATGCTCCAAGTCAGTGACAATATGTTTGCCGAACAAATCATGCTTATGTGTGCTGCCAAACTCGACTCCAACAATCTTGGCTTTGAGACCAAACAAAGTATCGATTTCGTAAAAACACAATTGCTAACCGACCTCCCCGACGAACCTATCTGGGAAGACGGCTCAGGGCTATCGCGGTATAATCTTTTTACACCGCGTTCGATTATTAAGCTTTTACAAAAAATACAAACCAAAGTCCCCGACCAAGAGCGCTTGTTTGGATTATTGCCAATTGGAGGTAAAGCAGGCACTATCAAAAATCAATATAAATCGCGCGAGCCGTTTATATTTGCCAAAACAGGGTCATTATCCAACGTTTATTCTTTAAGCGGCTTTTTGAAAACTAAAAAAGGAAAAGTCTTGATTTTTAGTCTTATGAATAACAACTTTATTCAAAAAACTGCCGAAATCCGCAAAGAGGTTGAACGGATCTTGACCGAAATTCACGACAAATATTAAAGAATCATCAGCCGAATTGCTAGCCCGAAAACAATATGCCAGTCATTGCTCAAATCAAACAAGGCAACTTAGGCCGCAACAAGTTGCTTTTAGAACAAAAATACTACCGCATGACCGAAGGAGTGTACCGCTTTTTCAGGGCTACTTCGTCTATTTTTTATCACGATTTTATTCAACATTTTAGTACAACCGACCATACGCGCGTGTGGGGGTGTGGTGACTTACATCTTCAAAACTTTGGGACCTACAAAGCCGAGAATCGGCTAGTATACTTCGACATCAATGACTTCGATGATGCCTTGCTGCTACCAGCAACTTGGGAAATCAGCCGTATGCTAGTGAGTATTTTGCTGGCAGCCGAAGAACTCGACATGGAGCCTTCCGAGTCGCAATCCCTTCTCAAAACCTTCCTAAAAAGCTATACTACAACACTTTCGATGGGTAAACCGATTGACATCGAGCGGCGAAGTGCAGAAGGCATGCTCAAAGAGTTTTTAGAAAATCTTGAAAAACGCCGCCGCCGCGACCTTATCAAAGAACGCACTATCAAAAGTGATAATAGCCGCCTCTTAAACGTAGACTATGAAAAAGTACTGCCAATCTCTGAGGAACAAAACACCAAAGTCAGAAGACTTTTGGAGTCTTGGCATAGTCAGCATCCTACGCCTTTTTATGAGCGGATTTGCGATGTAGGTGTACGTGTCACAGGTACCGCTAGTCTAGGACTTGAGCGATATGTAGTATTGGTAGAAAATACCAAAGAGAAGCTATATCTACTTGACCTCAAAGAAGCACGGCATTCTACGCTAACACCTTATATTCAACTGCCTCAGCCTCATTGGCACAGCGAAGCGCATCGTATTGTAGGAATTCAGAGCAGAGTCAACAATGTGCTTCCCACTTTACTTAATCCGATTGTAAATGATTCTCAATCATTTGTATTGAAAGAACTTCAACCCGAACAAGACAAGTTTGATTTTCATTATTGGGATGGCGAGCTTGAATCTTTTCTCTCCCTTATCTCTACCATAGGTACGATTACAGCTTCGGGGCAATTGCGCAGTGCAGGGCGGCAAGGCTCTTCTATCGCCGACGAACTCATCGATTTTGCACACGATACCCAATGGCAACGCGATTTGTTGGCCTATTGCCGAGATTATCCTACCAAAGTCCACCAAGATTATTTTCAGTTTTGTGAGGCCCTCGAAGAAGATTTTTTTGATGAATAAATATCAACGCTGGCAACCTTTGGAACATTGCCAAGGTTTTTGACTATAAACTAACGCTGGCAACCTTTGGAACGTTGCCAGCGTTAATGACGTTGCCAAGGTTTTTGCTTCTTAACTTAAGTTAACGAAAAATGAGGCGCTAGACTACAATTTTGCGTTTAAATCATTCTTTTTTAGTCTATGAAACTCATTTCTTTTCACCGCGTCAGTGGCATAGTGATTGCTCTATTTGCCGTTTTTCATTTGTATAATCATCTTATGGCATGGTTTGGTATCGAATCTCACCGCCACTTTATGGAGCTTTTTAGGCGAGTGTATCGCTTTCCACCCGTTGAGGTATTGTTGCTTATATGCATAGGATTTCAGGTGATTAGTGGCATTTTACAAATAAAACATTTACGAACTAAAAACACCCTCACTTTTCTCGACCGTTGCAAAATCTATTCGGGTGTGGTTTTTGCTTTGTTTATTTTACAGCACCTCAGTGCAATCATGGTTCAACGACTGATATGGCATGGTGAGACTGACTTTCATTTTGCAGCAGCAGTAGTATTGTCGGCCCCTCAGAAATACTACTTTGTTCCTTACTATTTCGTGGGGGTGTTTTCTTTAGGAGTGCATATAGCAAGTGTGCATCGTCAAAAAATAATTGCTTGGGTAAGCCCCAATCAAGCTAATTGGCACGCCTTTTTTATTTTATTTCTAAGTTTTAGTATTGCTATTGTGATTTTGTACGTATTTATGGGAAGCAGGTTTGCTATTCCTCAATAGAGTAGTAAATAAGCACTCAAAATTTTGTAACTTTTTGAAGGCTATTTCGTTGATAAACATCAGGCTTTACATCTTTGTTTGTACTTAACTCCTATTCATGAAATCATTTTTTCTATTATTTCTTCTATCTATTCTTAGTTTTTCTTCTTTCGGAGGGGGAATCAAAGGTGTTATCAAAACTTCTAAAGGTGAACCTTTGCCCTACGCTGCGGTGGTGGTTAAAGGGACAAACCTCGGAACGATGGCCAATGCCGAAGGTCGCTACGAACTTGTCTTGGATAAGGGAAAGTATGAAATCATTTTTCAATATTTGGGTTTTAAAGCTTTGGTAAAAACCATAGAAATAGGGACAGATTCCCAAAACCTCGATGTAGTATTAGAGGAACAAGCTCTTAATCTCAACGAAGTAAAAATTGGCTCCAACTCCGAAGACCCTGCCTATACAATCATGCGGCGAGCCATAGCCTCAGCGCGTTTTCATGCCTTACAAGTACAATCGTACAACGCACGTGCCTACATCAAATCTACAGGCGTGATTACCAATATCCCTTTTTTGGCGGAAAAAGCCCTCAAAAAAGAAGGCATCGAAGAAGGTCGTCCGATATTGAATGAAAGTGTCAACGAAATCACTTTCCAACAGCCCAACAATTATCGTCAGCGCGTAGTATCGACCCGTAATAGCCTCGACAACAGCGCTCCAAGCCCCAATGCATTTGTACTTGCGAGTTTTTATGACCCTACCGTGGGCGATGCCGTTTCGCCTCTTTCTCCCAAAGCCTTTGGGTATTATAAATTTGAGTATGAAGGTTCATTCCGAGAAGGGGATTTGGAGGTCAACAAGATAAAAGTGATACCACGCTCGTATGGTGAGGGAGTATTCAAAGGACAGATTTATATCATCGAAAACACTTGGGCTATTCACAGCCTGAATCTCCAAACTACCGTCCAGAGTTTTGATGTTGACCTCAAACAAGTCTCAAGTCTTGTACAAGATGTATGGATGCCCACCAATGTACAGATTCGTTTTGGAGGCTCTATGATGGGCTTTTCGGGTGAGTTCAAATACGTGGTGTCGCTTAATTATAAAAACCTCAAAATCAACCCTTCTTTCAAAGCTCCTCCCACCATCGTGGACGAAAAATTTGAGAAGCCTGATAACGATTTGTCAAAAAAAGACCTTCGTTCCAAAAAACTCAGCGACCTTGCTGCCCAGCAAAAAGAGGTTTCGACCAAACAAATGCGTAAGCTCATGAAAGAATATGAAAAGCAAGAAAAACGTGAACGCAAGGCTCAAAAAGAAGACATTAATGTAGTTAGGAATGACTCGATTGTAGTAGATTCGATGGCACATCGCCGCACCGATACTTATTGGAACGAACTACGGACGATTCCTCTGACCGAAATTGAAACCAAAAGCTATAAACATTCGGACAGTATTCGCATTGTAAAAGAAATCAAAATCAAGGCCGATAGTACAAAAGCCAAGAGAGACTCTTCTAAGGTCGATTTTCTTTCACTCATGACAGGGCGTTCTTTTAGACTATCTAAAAAATGGACGCTTGATTATCAAGGCCCTCTTCATCCTCAAAATGCTACATATAACACCGTAGACGGCTATGTATTGGAGAGCAATTTTAATTTCAAAAGACAGCTAAATCGCGACAACTCTATTTATATTAAACCTTTGGCACGATATGCGTTTGGCCGAGAAGTAGTATCGGGTACAGTAGCTACGGGGTGGACTGGACGGCGACGTGGAATTTCGCTATCTGGCGGGAGGTATGTATCACAGTTCAATGCCAACAATCCAATCAATGCCAATGCCAACACCACCGCGACTTTGTTTTTTGAAAACAATTTTATGAAAATCTATGAAAAAGATTTTGGTCGACTTTCCTTCTATTACTCACGTCTGGCCGATGTTTTTTCACTTAATGGTTTTGTCGAATATGGGCAGCGATACGAACTCGAAAACCTCGAAAATGCTCGCTCATGGATACGTTGGAATCAATTTGCATTTTCGCCCAATGCTCCCTTCAATCAAGAATATGCCAATCGCTCTACGGCTTCCGCTTTGTACTATCGTTTTGAGCCGCACCGCGCCCTCACTCTAGACCTTTCTTTAACATGGAGACCAGGCCAACAATATCGTATTTATAATGGTCGTAAACGCTATCTCAACAACAGAAATCCGTCGGTAGTCTTGCACTATGTCAAGGGGATTCCTGATATAGGAAATAGCATTTCAGATTTTGATTTCTTGGAGCTTACGCTCCGCCAAGATATCAAAACGGGTGTAAGAAGTGAGCTACATTATTCTGTATCGGCGGGGGCTTTTCTCAACAATCGCAACCCATACTTTATGGATTACAAACATTTTGCAGGCAATCAGACTTTTGTGCAATTTGGCGACGCTTTCTCCACTTTTCGTGGTCTGCCGTACTATACCTACAGTACCTCCCAAAGGTTTTTTGAAGCACACATCGTCAACGAATCGCGACGCTTATTGCTGACTCGCATTCCACTTATTCGATTGGCTGGTTTGAAAGAAAACCTTATGGTTCATTATTTAGCCACTCCTACCATTTCTCAATATATGGAAGTAGGTTACGGTCTCGATGGACTGATTCCCAGTTTTCCATTTTTTAGAGTAGAAGCTGTGGCAGTTTTTGAAAATTACAAATATTACCGAACCATTTTCCGAGTAGGAACAACGTTGAAATTTGGTCGGTAACATCGTTGAAATGCAACGATGCAACAGCCAACGATATTATTGTTCGTAATAATATCCAAAAATAATCCCCATTTCGTCTTCGCTAGTCAGGCCAAATCTGACAATTTTGGAGGTATTGTTGTTGTAGGTGATTTCGGAAGTAAGGCCCTCCCCTGCTTTGAATTCGAGCGGCACATTGAAGGTTTTGATAAGAGGATGTTCCCAATCGGTACTTTCATATACGATTTCGCCATTACGCGCACCTCCCGCAATTTTAATCACAAACTTCTCCCCTAATTTGTGCGTATGTGACGTAAGCATCAACACTTTGGTAGGTTTCGAAAACTTAAACGTTTTGGTAGCAATCGTCACCTGATTAGGAGCTAAACGAAAATCCTCATTACCCATATTGATTGAATTGGCTACAATTTTCACCTGCTCCTTAGGCATTTTGTACAAATTGACATATACCTCTCCCGGAATTTTTCCGGCGGTTTTGTTGACATAATGCGAGTTGAAATCAAAAGAATAATTGGCAGGAATCCGCAATGCTATCCCTTCTGGAAAAGTATAATCATGCTCTTGGGTTTGGGTACCTGCCCAAAACACGTGATTTTGCATACTCAAAAACGTCAATAGATTGCTAGTTCCGTCGGCATTGCGCAAATCTCTCACTTGCCCTACAGTGGGTAGGTTGTTGAGGTTTTTAAAATCATACAATATAAAATGATGGCTACCGGGACGCATCCGCGATTGGATGCGATTGATATATAGCTCCGATGTATTTCCGACAGGTTTACGAACAAAAATTTCGCGTTCGTAAGTGTTAGAAACTTCAAAAGGCTCCAAATGTAGCTGAATACCCTCATTAGATTTGGGGGGCTCTAGGGCTGTAAAAGTACTTCCAAAATTAGAACCACACAGCGGCACCGAATTGGTAATGAGGGATGCATCTACCGAACCACCCGCCCGAGGTGCTCCCGCTTCAATCCATTTACGAACAAACTCGATTTCACCCACCGAAAGTCCATTGGCCCCGAGCGGCATGGGATTTCCGTATTGTTTACTAGCCAACAGCGAAGCGGCGCTACAATTGATTTTGGTAAACAAAAAACTCTTAGACACATTGCCAGGCATCACGAGCCGCATCGAATCGGTCTTAGCAGCGGTATTTTTGGGGAATTTATTGATCAGATTGTCATATGAACTTATACCTGCAAGTACAAGCCCATGCTGCCTAAAAGCGGCGTCTTGCTCAGAGGCATGGCAGCCCGAAGTAGCACATGACTTATCAAATATCTGCGTTTGAATCAGTTTGAAAGAACCTTCTTCAAGTACTTGCTCTTCTGCCTTCTGCTGACATGAGCTAACCATCACCGCCGAAGTCACCACCACTCCCAAAACTCCAATGTAAAACTTGAAAGTATTCATCAGTCAAAAACCGTTATCTGTAAAACCTGTGAATATAACGCAATTTACTCATTCGCAACTATCTGTAGCATAGACAATTTTGAACAATAGAAGTTTAATCTTTTTCTGAAGTAATCAATATTCCTCCCAAAGCCACCAAACAATCATTGCAAAGGCATTGATTGAGGTATTTTTGGGCAAGAAACCCCCTTAGTTCTTCACTCAACTGCACCTGAAAACAGGGACAACTCACCCCCAACGAAGCCTGACAACCAAAAGCCTTCCCACAATGAGGGCAGGTAGTAGATTTAGTAGTTTCAAGCGGAAGTTTCATAGAGCAGGCTTGAGTATTTTGTGTTTATTTACTTTTCTTTTTCGACGCCACCAAAGCAAAAACCCTGTCACTGACAATAGTCCAGGCGTAAGGCCAATCACAATATATACAATTTTCAGGAAAATCCCGCCAAAATTCCCAACGTGCAGCGGATGAAAAGTAGCTTCAATTTTTTTCCAAGTCGATAAATCTGAGTACCGAGTTATGCCTAAAAATTCGCCCGTATAAGCATCAAATTGAATAGAATTTTTGGCCGAAAACAAAGGGTTTTCGTTTTCATAACTCCCTCTTACGTTAAACTTACGATGAGGCTGCGGGGGTAGATAAACATAGCTTGGCGTCAACTCAGGAGCTTTGATGAGTGCTTCGTCGTATAAGTTTTGTAACGAAACTTTGGCAAGGGAGTTGGCAGGAGTAGGCGCAACTTCGTTGTCCCACGTTTTCTTTTCAAAAGCAAATAAGTTGAGCCAAAAACCCGTAAAGAAAATAATTACATTAAAAACCAACGACCAAACCCCCACCATACGGTGTAAGTCAGAAGAAATAGTACGCCAGTTTTTGGGGTTGAAACGTTGTCTAAAAGTCAACACTTTCCAGATAAATTTACGATAAACCACCACTCCCGTCAGGATAGACACTAACATTGTTAGGCCAAAAATAGCTGTCAAAGCAGCACCAGGCATCCCTAAGTGGAACGAAAAATGGAATTGAAAAATCCATTCAATCCAACCCACCTCAAGGTCGTCGCTGCGTCCGTGTCTGATGATTTGCCCTGTATATTGATTGATGTTAATGGCTCCTAAATCATAGGAAATCAAGCGTGTATCGTTTAGATAAAGCCGAAATTGATAGGAGTGATTGGGAGGTGCCGCAGGATTCAACCACGCAATACCGTCTAGATTGGGGTATTTTTGAGTAATAATTCGATATAGACTGTCAAGCGGCAAAGGCTCGCCCGCTGGTACGACATCGGTAATATGACCATACATCCACGGTTCAAGTTCCTCTTTAAAAACCAGTATAGACCCACTTAACCCCAATAGCAATAAAAAAAAGCCCGTAATGAGGCCAAACCATGAGTGAAGTGTAAAAAGCTTGCGCTGTATGTTCATAAGTTGATGAAGATTAACAACTACTTGACGGTTAACAAGGCTGTCTAACGGTTAACGCAGGCACTGTTTGAAACAGTGCCTGCGTTGAATACCTCGCCAACCCTGCCAACGTTTTGAACGTTGGCAGGGTTAAAAACTTTATGCTTTTACTTCGGTCAAATCAAGCATAAAATTATGCAAGTCAATATTCTTTACAAAAGGATTGAGTAGCTCACTACCTGGCCCAAACATCGACAACTCCACAAACTCTGCCGTATGGTCGGTGCCAGCCCATCCTATGGAAGTAAAGGGCGTTTGGATTTGGGCCAATTTTTGAAAAGGTAATTTACGGGCATTATAAACGCCGTCTTCACCGAGCAAATAATAATTACTCAAAATCGTTAGCGCCTCCTCAGGTTTTATCACAATTCCCTGCGCCGCTTCGATGCGCTCAATAATCTGCGCAGGCGTAAAATTTTTGTCAATACCATTCAATATCCACTCGTTGGTGTGCTTGAAAGTCACGATTTTATCAAAATTGGCATTGGCTTTAGAACCCGACAAAAGCGCAGGGCTGGCATTGCCGTGGTCAGTAGTAAGGACTACGAGCGTATTTTTATCTTTTTCGGCAAAATCTATCGCTACTTTGAGCGCATCATCAAACTGGATTTGCTCCCCAATTAAGCCACCAATGTCGTTGGCATGAGCCGCCCAATCTACCTTACCAGATTCTATCTGTAGTACAAAGCCATTGGGATTTTTTTGCATGATTTCGATGGCCTTTTGGGTCATCTCGGCCAAGGTAGGCACTTTTGCTTTGAGTTCTTCTGAATTGGCACGGTCAAGGGCATACGGCAGTCCGTCGTTGTGAAATACTCCCAAAATAGGCTTCTCTGCATTTAGTCCTAGCATTTCTTGACGCGTAAGTGCTACTTGATAGCCGGCGGTTCGGAAATCTTGCAGCAAGTCGCGTTTATCAGCCCGATTTTCTTTCGAGAACACATCCGTTCCTCCGCCCATCATTACATCAAACTTCAACGATAAGTACTGCACCGCAATAGGGTCCATGCTACGGCTTTTGGAATTTACCGAAAAACCCGCCGGTGTCGCATGTGTAATAGGCACCGTAGTAACACAGCCCACAGCCTTGCGAGCTTCTTTGAATTTCTGCAAAATAGGCCGGTATTCTTCGCCATTGGGGCCCATGTTGAGCACTCCATTTTTTACTCTCACTCCCCCACCCCACGACGAACTCGCCGCCGCCGAGTCGGTCACTAGAGAGCTCGCCGAAGCGGTATCCATAAGTGCTCTTTTGACGCGATTATCGCGCATGAGTTGTAGCCAATGACTCCCACGCCCGTGATGACGCTGTAGCATCAAATCCGCCATGTTGAGGGTGCCGATACTCATGCCATCGCTTACCATAAATATGATATTTTTGACCTTGCCTTTCTTTTTGGCAATGGCATCACCCGCTCCCCAAGGATTGAATAGCTGAGTCCCAAAAGCAGCCAAGGAACCATTTTTAAAAAAATCTCTTCTACGCATAGATTGGTTTGGTTGTGGTTGTATAAACTATAAATCACTGAGTATGATGTATGCCTTCACAAAGCTACACACTCTCTATTTATTACTTGACATTTCCGAAATAATACCACCACACTTTTTGTCATTTTTCACTTGTGATATTCTTGTATCTAATGATTCCTTAATTACGCATCAAATTAAACATTCGCTTTGTAGCCCACGTTGGTGGGCATCAATCTCTATGTCGTCGCGTAAGCTGGCTTATGTAGGTAGTTGGAACAAAAACCTTCTTATTTTCAGAGTCAGAATAGAACACTCTTGACTATGAAAAAGCTTATCAACGTACATCCTTTACCAACTCACACATAAAAGTATAAATATCATCATAGTCACTTCCATAAACAAGGTTTTGAATGTTGCGGTCTAATGGTATATTTCCTTTATCCTTTTCCAAGATTAGCCTATAATGATGATGTTCCGAATTTATTACCTTTTTCGACCATTCAAATAGTGGTCCAAAGTTAGGGTCATCAAGCCCTGCTCCAAAGCCAATAAAGAGTATGTATTTACTTAAGGAAATAGCTTTTTCAATGGCTTGAAAAAATTCATCATGTTTCAGGTCATTATAAGAAATATTGCCTAAAATGACCGTATCCGCATCGTCATAGTAACCATGAAGGTGGACTATTTCATTTCTGTTACCATTTACGACGTCTTGAATTTTATCAGCATCCTTATTGGAGATAATCCCACGCTTCAAGTTTTCGTTCAGTAACTTGTCATAGTTGGTAGTATAAATTTGGGTATCTAACTCGCCAATTTTATTGATTAATTCTGGGCGGTTATTGGGAAGCGTTCCTACTTTGTTTCTTAGCCAAGTTTTGAACTGATGTACACCTTTTAATTTATTTGTAATGTGTTCAGCAACACTCAACCATTCTTCTAGTTCGTTAGAATCAATTGCTTCTCTTTTTCTTCTTACCCAATTATCATCGCAGTTGGCTACATCTTTACAATATTCTACCCCATTTTCAAGCAAGCCGCGCCACTTTGATAATGGTTCGTTTTGAGTTGTGTAAGCCGATACGCCTGTTCCGACAAAAATGACGACCTTTTGTTCTTTCAATTTTTGAACTAATTCATGATAAACGGCTCCTTTTGTGATACTCATAGTTGTTTTTTGGGGGGTTAAAAATCTTTGGAATGCTGGAATATGTACCGTTTGTCCATTGTAATCTTTACAAAATTGATTCCTTAAATCGTGATTTTCTTTTAAATTTCGAAAATTCACTTTGAGACCTTTTTCGTTGCTTAAATATATCTGAAAATAGTCACTATTCCAATCTTGCAAATTTCTATTTTTTTCAGGGATTGAAATAACAAAGTCAACAACTTGCTTGAGAATATCCATAGTGTTGACATTTTTCTTTTCAAACAAATTTAATTGTTGCTGCTCTCTGTCAAATTTTATTAGTAATTTATTGCCGTTATCTAAATCAATGATTATTCCATTATTCCAAAAAAGATAGCTTCCTTTCTTTACTTCAACGGCGCATCCAAATTTTCCATAAATTTTTAACATTACCAAATTCATCAAATAAGAATCTGATTCAATAATAATTGAAGGATAGCTATTAAACTCTCTTTCTTCTCTTTTTCGATTTCCATCTTGTTCGGGTAGGTATTGAGGAATAAAGAACGTATTGGGTTCACTGGGTATGGTGAAAATTAAGTCAAATGATAATAGAATTTTAATAAGGTCTTCGTAATTGAGAAAGACCGTAAATTGACTGCGATGAATCGTGTGCCTTATTTCATCTTCAGATAATTTCCATTTGCTTACATCAGATAAAATATTTTTATAAACAAAGTCTAAAAAAACTTTTGGTTTTGCGAAAATCAAGTGGGGTGTTATGTCTTTGAAATACAATAACAAGCCCATGTTGTGAAAGACTTGAAGTAAAATTGTATCTTCTTGATTTATAGAGCCATAGAATAACTCATCTGTTTTGACAATCGCTTCATTTTCAGATTTTATTAAACTGTAAACGTATTCGTACCTTTGGGGGCGCATTAAAGGTTTGGTGTTTATTATTTCGAGTAAAAGTTCATTTAATCCGCCCAAACGTTTTGGGAGATTTTGAGGTTTTTTATCAGGCATCAATGCCATGGCATGATAATGTAAACTTAATTTATTTCCATATTTAACTTGATATTGAGTTTGGTTAATAGGAGTGATTTGGTAGCCTTTTTTATCGATTTTATTTTCAACGACAATGGCATCTGACTTAATTTGGTTGTCAATATCAAAACCTAATTGTTCTATACATCGTAGCCAATAATATAATTCAAAACATTTATCCAATTGTCCTTCTCTTAGTTCCTCGTTTTCAGAGCTTGCCCAAAGCAATAAATTGATAGCGCCGCCTGAAAAAAACAATTTATGAGTAGCATGAAAATACTCTTGGCCGCCAAAGTCCCAAACGTGCAATGTGATAGGCTGTTTATCAGTATCTTTGATTAATTTTTTTATTTGTTGATAATCAATGCCATGAGTACTCAGATTAGATGAATTAGCATTATGTTTATTATTTTTCCAGTAGTAGAGCAAGTTTGATTTACCTATGTTTGTATTTCCTAACAGCAATACTTTTACGTGATTGAACGGTACTTGAAGGTTATTAAATAATGTTTTTACTGCTCGCCAACCTACTTTTACTTCCGAAGGGTAATCACGATCAATAGAAGTATTTGTTAAATTTACTTCATATAATATTTCAAAATTTTTAAAAAATTTTATTTCGTTCAAACCAATCGGAAGTCTTGATAAGTCAAGTGCTTCTAATGAATTCTTGGCCGAAGCTAAACGTTGTGGTAAACTTGTTAGGGGATTGTTGCTTATATCTAAAATGCTGAGTTGAGGTACGGCGGAATCGAAAGTGAATGTTTTTATATGATTATTCTGTGCAATCAAGCAGGCTAATCATTGGGCTTGTTTAGGAATTCGAAGCTCGTTTAGATTACCATTTGATACATTAAGAAAACGTAAAGAGTTTAGGGTGTTAGGTAATCGTAGTTTTGCTAGTTCGCCGCAAAAAGAAATGTCAATATTGTTTAATTGCTCAAACTTTCCATTTAGTTCCACTTGAGTAAGCTTAGGACAATGTGAAGCCTTAAAAGTGGTTAGTTGGCTGCAATTTGCTAGATTAATATGATTTAACTTTTTATTCTGAGAAAGGTTTACAAAAGTGAGATTAGGTAAAAGATTGGGATAAAAACCTTCGAGGTTGGTATTGACGATTGACAAAATCTGAACAAAGTCACTGTTAATTTCTAACAAGTCAATCAGCTGAATCCACTCATTGGCTTTTAATTCTATACTGCTGATATGCAGCCCAAATGCCTTCCCATCCCAATAATACCGTTTATCAGGGCTTGGAATGTCAACATTAGTATCTTCATGTTTGACGGGAGAAAGGGTTACTTTCAGCGTTTCGATTTTCGCTGCTTTTGTAAATCCTTGAGCGTCTAAAAAGGAGGTTAATTCGTTCATGCTAATCTAAAAAATGGCTAGTTTCAGGGTATTTAGATGCTTCTAATTCTGCGGTATTTAGATGCCTCCTTCGTCGGCATGACAAATAGAAGATTATTTGTTTCGTTGACATGACAAATAGAGACTCACTTGTTTCGTCGGCATGACAATTGGAGGCTTATTTGTTTAGTCGTCCCTCCTCACGCTTCGTAGATTCGTTTCGGTCTGAAGGGAGGAAAAAAACCAACCGAAAACCGTTGCCGTTGAAGCGGTAGCCGGGGGCGTCGTAGCTGCGGCGGCGAATACGGCAGTTGAAGCGGTTGCCGAAAAAGCCGCCGCCCCGAAGCACTTTGGTTACACCTTGTTGGTTGGGAGTGGGTAGGCCATTTTTTGGTAAATCTGCCAATTTGAATTGATAATCGTCTTGGCACCATTCCCAAACGTTGCCGCTCATATCGTACAAACCCAGGGCATTGGGTTCTTTCAAGCCAACGGGGAACGTAGATTTATCACCCGAATTATCGGTAAACCAGCCTACGTCGTGGAGGTTGTTAGAGCCCGCATAATCCAGTTGGGGCTTATCCCAAGCTTGCCCACCAGCTGCGGCGTATTCCCATTGGGCTTCGGAGAGGAGAGCAAAAAGCCCCTGAAAGCCCAATACCTGTAGTTGATGATTGAGTTTCGGTAAAAAATCCTTGGTGATCTCGTTCCATGATAGGCCTTCCACTGGACGATAGTTGCCTTTAAAACGGGAAGAGATTTGTCCCGTTACTTTTTGGTACAACTCCTGCGTAACCGCAAACCGCCCGATAAAATAATCACGGTCAAAGGTGATTTGGGTTTCGGCTTCGTTTTCATAGCCTGAGTTATTATCGCCCATGGTAAAGGTTTTGCCACGGGCCGCTACATATACCAGCTCGGTGTAGTCGAGGCCAAAGAGTTTAAAGTCTTGGCCATTGAGGTCTTTGAGGGTTTCTCCTTCAGAGTAGGGTCGGTTTAAGTCCATATTTTAGGGCGCATAAGTACTTGCTAAACAGCCCGTAAAATACAAAATCAACCACAACACGCCTAATTTTTCAGGGGTCATTTTTAGCACTCCATCTCTTTCGGCTCAGGGCTTCCATTGGGGCATTTCCGAAACAATCCCACCACACTTTTTGTCATTTTTCCCAAAAAAAGGATTTCCTTTTTCGGTGGGAGTTTGCGAAAGCCAATAAATCCCTCAAAACTTTAGAGTAACAGCAACTGTACCAAGCCCTACCTAACTCCTGAAACTGATACTAATTTAATTTAGCAATGTTTTGGTGTGAAATGAGGGTAACAAACCTCACAATGATGTCGATTCTCTTTCTTAAAATAGAAAAGTAATGTGAGTCGTAGTTGTATTTTTCAGTTTTAAATCTCCATCCGAAAGATGCTGATAAAGAGGCGTTTGATATGTAACACCTGCCGAAATCTTTTTATAATACAACTCAAATCCTACATTGGCAGTAGAAAGAACTCCTCCCGTAAAAGTATTTTTAGTGCCGTTTTTGGTATCATATCCAAAACGCTCCGCATACACTCCTACATTAGGCATCAAAGTAAGTGACGACAACGACACCGTCCGAAATACCGAAATCGATCCACTCGTACGGTTAGCAAAACGGTATTGATTGGGATTGGTCGTATTGATTTTATAAGATACATCTACGTTGGCACCCCAATTTTGGTAACGTAGGTTGTAGATAGCATTCAAGACAAAATCGACACTGCCCGTACCCAATTGAAAATTGGCATTGGCCACCTCACTACCATCTTCTACATATCGAAACTTACCCGTAGGAGCTTTCACTCCTCCCCCAATGAGCAGGGTTTGATCCACTTTATGGGATGTAGAATCCCAAAATGTATTGACAATATTGTAATGAAACAAGGCCGACACATCCCCTAGCCCATTGATTCTCTGCGGGGTCTCGGTACGGTAAAGTGTTTGGGTATTCAAACTATAAGGTACAAACACCATCAGCTGTGTCCGTTTGAAAGGATAAAAACGCGCCCACAATTCGGCCGTTTGAAAGTTTTCACGAGCGCGAAAAAAAGTACTATTAAGATGAGATTCATAGTTTTTGATACGATAACGCACCCCCGCAAAGCGCATGTGTGATTGGGGCAAAATACCAAAAAAAGAACCGCCATTGCCACAGCCGCATACATCACAGGCGTGAGAGGGCAGTATTCCCAATAGACTCAGCAAGAAAGTATAAACTAAATTTCTCATGGTGCAGCAAAGCGTGGATTGGTTAGAAAATCTTTGTCGGTCAATGTTTTAAGAAAAGCAATGATTTTTTGTTGTTCTTCTTTTGTCATTGCGATTCCAAGACGCCCGTTTTGTTTTAAAAGTGGGTCTAGATTATCAGTTTGTTTTACACCACCTGCATAATGCTCCAATACCCCTTCCAAATTCAAAAAACGACCGTCGTGCATGTAGGGATAAGTGACCTCGATGTTGCGCAAAGTAGGTACTTTAAATTTGTTTTTATCTTGCGGATTTTCGGTGATTCGATAGCGTCCTAAGTCATCGGTGTATTCGGGTAAGAGTCCATTACTCCGAAAACTGTGATCGGTAAAGAGCATTCCACTATGACAAGTAGCACAGCCTTTTTCTTTAAAAAGCTGTAAACCAGCAGCTTCATCGGGAGCCAATTGCGCTTTGCCTGCCAAGTATTGATCATATTTAGAATTGGCAGAAACGAGTGTTAGCAAAAATTGAGACAATGCCTTCAGAAAACGTTCCGTGGTGATTTCGTCGGTACCATAGGCTTTTTTGAAAAGACGGGGATAGTCTTTGTGAGTCCGCAGTTTTTGAAGCACATTCCCGATTTTTTCGTCCATCTCAAGGGGATTTTCAATCGGTGCAATCGAAAACAAATCCAAGTCAAAGACCCCACCATCCCAAAAAAACGAATCTTGCCATGCCAAATTGACCAGCGGTTGGGCATTACGTGTTCCTTCTTGGTCGTCTATTCCGTGACTAAAACCATGCCCGTGATGCGTAAATGCGTGACTTTGATTATGACATTCGCCGCACGAAATGCTACCATCACGCGAGAGGATTCCGTCATAAAAAAGCTTTTTCCCCAAAGCCACCCCATCGTTGGTGAGGGGATTTTTGCTAAGGTCATAACTAGGTTCGGGAAAACCCTGAGGTACCGAGAAAAGGGGTTCGGGGCTTGCCTCTCCCCCCAAAATAGAGCAAGAAGCAAGCCATCCAATAAAACTCAACGACACCGCCACAAGGCGCCAACGCGAGCTGTTGATGAGATTACATTTTGTCGTTGTGGACATGATCTACTTTAAACATCTTGGTATAACCGTCCACGATAGGTTTTGAGGCCGCCGGGTTCATCACCACGCTTGTTTTGGCAATACTCACCCCTTGGCTAAATGTCTGAAGTACGTCCGTGATGAGATGCACAGTGGGGGCTACGTTTTTACGAACTTGAGCCGAAGTTGTCCCAAAAGACACAGAAACCGTACGGAGATTGTTGGCAGTGACTGAATTCATCCCGCCAAAACCACCGACATGGAATTGGAACTTTTTGGTAGGCGTAGTCGCTACCGACGAATTCCCTTCCAATTTGAAGAAAATATATCCCGAATTCCACGACCAGTACATGTTGTCTGTACCATAAGAAGCGGGGTCAAGCGCACCCGTACGCTGCGACACATCTGAAGTGCTTTTGAGGCTATCTACCCCAATAACGTAGCTGATAGAAGTATAATCGCCCGCTGGTACATCTTTCAAAGTGATATTCAATGATTTGGTATCGGCCTGACGAACTAAGAAATACTGGTTAGGAAACTTCACCTCAGTACCGTCTGCTTTTTTGAGGGCGATATTGCTCACAAAATAGTTGAGCGTTGTGACGGTAAAATCTTCGTTGGCCGCGTTTTTGTAAGTTTTGGTATCTAACACAAGCTTTTCGTTACCTACATAATTATCAAATTCAAGGATAACAGAATTTTTATCATTAGGACCGATTTCTTCTTCTTTGCTACACGATACCAACACAAAAGAGACTGCCAACGCCATAAGCGTTGAAAATAAGAATGACTTTTTCATTTAAAATGGAATATTTGCTTTGAATGAATTAAAATTGTTTTGAACACAAGCCCCATAAGAAAACCAATTCACACTGATTTTCAATTAGTTGCTTTGTGTAACTAAAAAACATTACAAAACAAATGCAGGTGGGCGGAGCAGCGAAGAGGTAAAATCGGTCGTAGGATTAGGCTGATAATGAGCATTATCAATTCGCTCAAAATAACTTACAGATACTGATGAAATCGTCAGAATCACTTCATCAAATACATCTTGTATGATTTTTTTGAAGGCATCATCTTGTTTTTGGGCTTCTTCGCGCGCATGACCTTCGGCTACTTTGTGAAGCTGTTTGGCTAAGTAGCACTTCCCATCGCAATGAAGCTGAGGTTTGAAGCGATTTTCGCACAGGTTTTTGATAATGAAGTCTTTACGAAGCTCAAAGTCAAGATACACAAACGGCACTATCAGTATTTTGAAACTGATAAGTGTTAATAAAAAGTACGCTATGACCCTTCTACCGTTCATGTGATATAATAAATACGACTGCAAAGATAAATCTCCTCTTATACAGTTGTATGACAAAAGTCACATAATTTTCCGTCTTTTCTAAAATGCCTTCCCAAATCCAGGGTCAGCAAAGCGGTAGTCTTTTACAAATTGCTCATCCGAAAGGGTTCGGAGAAAGGCAATTATCTTTTGCTTTTCTTCGGAAGTAAGTGAGATACCAAGCTGGGCGTTTTGTTGAAGGAGCGGGTCTAAATTAGGAGTCTGCTTTACATTTTGAGCGTAGTGGTCAAGTACTTGTTCGAGAGTAGCAAAGCGCCCGTCGTGCATGTAAGGGGAAGTGTAGCCAATATTTCGGAGGCTTGGCACTTTAAATTTGTATCTGTCTTCTGGATTTTGTGTAATTCTAAAACGCCCTTCATCGGTAGAACGGTCGATGCTTAAGCCATTGTTTCTAAAAGATTGATCCGTAAATAACTCGCCCTCATGGCAGGTGCCACATTTTTGTCTAAAAATCGCTAAACCTTCCTTTTCAGTAGCGGTGAGGGCATTGGTCGTACCGCGCAAATACAAGTCATAACGGGAATTATTAGAAACCAAAAATACCATAAATTGTGACAAAGCTTTGGTAAAACGCTCGGTCGTAATTTCAGGGGTTCCAAAGGCTTTCTTAAACAACTGCGGATAATCTGGATTTTTACTGTCGCGCAATTTTTGCAAGACATTGGGAAGTTTTTCGTCCATTTCTACCGGATTTTCGATAGGGGCGATTGAAAACAAATCCAACTCATGCACACCACCATCCCAGAAAAATGTTTTTTCCCATGCCATATTCTGAATGGGAGGCGCATTTCGCATCCCGATTTTATCGTCAATACCATGACTCAAATCATGTCCATGATGCGTAAAAGCTACCGCCTGCTGATGACACGTACCGCAAGCGATGGTGCCATTGCGCGACAATATCCCGTCATAAAAAAGCGACCTACCCAACTGAAATCCATCATAAGTGATTGGATTAGAAGATAGATTGTATACCATTTTGGGAAAATAAGCTGGAATAGGCATTTCCAATTGCTCTGGCTGAGGCTCGGGAGTAGGTGCATCGGTACTACGGCTACACGATGCCCACCCAAAAAGCCCCAGCGAAAACAAAATCATCCACGTATTTTTCATACGCTTTTAGTCTTTTACATTCAATACCCTAAACATTGACACGTAATTGTTGGCCACAGTAGTAGAGTAGTCTGATACCATAATGGTAGGATACTGGGCTAAACTAATTTTTTCTTTTCCATCAAAAACTTTGGCAATGTCTGCCTCTATTTCGATAGTAGGCTGTTGAGTAGGGCCTACTTTGGCAGCTGTACTTCCTAAAGATAAGGCCACAGGACGAATATTATTGAAAGTTTTGGCATTGTACCCACCGAAACCTCCGATATGGTATCTAAATTTCTGATTACCAGCAGCATCTGGCGTTACACTTGGCGAAGTCCCCTCCAATTTCATAAAAATATAGCCCGAATTCCAAGACCAGTACATTCCGTCGCCGTCGTGGGTAGCATCTCCTGGGTCAAGTACTCCTTTGCGACGACTGATATCCATCGTACTCCGTAAACTATCTACTCCTATCACAAATCTTAATTCCGTATAATCTCCCGTTGGAATTCCGCGCAATGTCACTTTTTGAGAAGCAAGATTGGTCGCTTTGATAAGAAAATAACTCGAATCTTGAGGAATCGTGAATGTAGTGCCATCAGCTTTTTTGAGAGAAATATTACTGATAAAATAATTGAATGAGGTTACCGTAAACTCCTCACCTACGGCATTTTTGTACTTACCTGTTCCGACTTCTAGCGTTTGAGTGCCTACCCGTGGCACAAAAGATAGAGTCAGGGTACTTTGTTCGTTAGGATCAGGAGTAGTTTTACAGGACTGACTCAAAAGCCCTCCAAGCAATGCCACTACACCTGCCCAAAGTATTTTATTTTTCATGAGATTAGTATGCTAATTTTAGAAACAATTACAAGTAAAATATTTAAAAAACACTGTTTATCAAAAACTTACACTCTATTTCAAGCTATCAAAATGCCGCCTTGGTCTCTTTTCTATTCATAACGCTCAATATATCCAAATTGATGCAAAAATTTTAGGGGTTTTATAAATTTAAAAAAAATTGTGACCTTCTTTTTTGATATATAAAAATCTTATATATATTTGTTCGCATAAATTAGAATCTCAATAAATATGGAAGCAAGTAATAACGAATTTTTGCGCGGTACCCTCAAAACAATTGTCCTTAAGCTTTTGGCAGAAAGAGGGCGGATGTATGGATACGAAATTACCCAATCAGTTAAAGACCGTACAAATGGTGAAATAATGCTGACTTTCGGGGCGTTATATCCTGTACTTCATAAACTTGAGCAAGAAGGATTTCTACTTACTGAGTCGGTAGAAGTAGATGGGCGGCTACGAAAGTATTATTCTCTTACTCCTAGTGGGAGTGCTTCGGCCGTCCAAAAAGTTTCTGAGTTTGAACGCTTTGTAGAAGCTATGCAATCTCTTCTACAACCTCAACAAGGTCTATCAGTGGGTTAAAAGCCCATTTTCACGCGGCATGGTTCCTTTTTGTTTTATTCCTAAAAGACTCTTGAAATGAAAAAACTGACTTCTCATCAATTAGGCCTCTTACAAGATCATCTGATTCGTCACAATACCAACGATGCTCTTTTGGCTGAACTCCTCGATCACCTTGCCTGTGAAGCAGAGGAGTACCTCTGGAAAGGATATAATTTTGACTTAGCTTTGGAAAAAATCACGCAAGAAGCCAATTCTAAGGCGGTCAAATACCTCCGCGAAACCTACCGTCAAGATGTAGCAATGAGCGAGGAACAACTGCAAACCGCTACCCTAGACGACATCGTTTTTGAGTTTCGTAACAAAGCTTATGGTGCCTATGACTTACGTCAATCTTATCCGATGGCCTTACGCAATGCCCTCATTTTGGGTATAAGTCTTTTTATGATGCTGATGGCCTTTTTGTCGGGAATGAATCAAGGCGAATGGTCATTTATCAGCTCATGGGGAATCATGTGGATGGTAGGGGTTTGTGGAATGGCTTACTCGATTGGGACTTGGGTTTTTAATCGTCCTCCTCATCGACTCACAGTCCCTATTTAGTTAGTTTACTGGCTTTTATGTATGCTCTTCACCTTAGTCTTTTAGACTTAGGGCTTGAGATTATTGTGGTTTTAAACTCCTATTAACAGCCCTTTTTACTAGGAACCTCACTTCAAAAACTTTCTTAGACTCCTTCTTATAGCAAGTTTAGGTCTGCTAAAATCTTTCTTCTAGGCTCTCTTTAGCTCACCTAAATTAACATATCAGCGATTTTTTACTTAGCGACGCTCATTTTTTTCTTGGAGCAATTTTAATTTTCATATGTAATCTATAGTGCTTATCAAATTTTAGTCTACTCATCCATTCAAACAATTGAAAATCAGCACATTTACCAACACTTCAAAAATTATCATTCTTACTTAAACCCAACACACTCACAGCAATGGAAACACCCTTATCTCCCCTCTCGACCACTATCGAGCTGAGCGAAGCTATGTCTTTTGACGACATCATTTTTATGAATCGGCATCGCGCCTATGGCGCTTACGACCTACGCAAAGCGTATCCCGTCACTTTACGAAATTCGGTATTGATTGGAGTTGGCATTTTTTTGATGATGTTTATTTTGCCGACGGTTTATAACCAACTCAAACCCGAAGAAGCTGACATGTTTAAACGTACTATTGAGCTTGAAAACGTACACCTAGACCCGCCACCAAAAGAAAAACCCATTCCTCTTCCCGAAAAGCCCATTGAGGCTCCTAAACAAACGACCATCAAAAGTTTGATGCCAGAAGTAAAGCAAGATCAGAAAGTCCAAGAAGAAGAACTACCTCCTCCAGTGTCTGAATTTGAACATGCGGCACCGGGGCAAGAAACTGTGGAAGGTACGGGGGATGAAATCACAGAAATTGTGGCACCTCCCGAAAATATCCCTGACACAAAAACCCAACCTGCCGAAGTCAAAGCAGAAGAGCCTATATGGACTGGCCCCATAGAAGTACAACCGGAGTTTGTAGGAGGACTGGAAGGCTTACGAAATTTTCTCATCAAAAACCTTAAGTACCCGCCTATGGCTCAGCGAAGCAATATACAAGGAAAAGTGTTTATGAGTTTTACAGTCGAACCTGACGGTTCGCTATCAAACATCACTATAGAGAGAGGAATTGGTTTTGGGTGCGACGAGGAGGCATCTAGGGTTTTGAAACTCATGCCAAAATGGAAACCCGGCAAACAATCAGGGCGAGCGGTAAGAGTAAAATTCAACATGCCTATCGTGTTTGCTCTTCAAGACTAAATCTTTCTTTGATACTTTAAAACCTTGGCAACGCTTGGAGCGTTGCCAAGGTGAGACTGACTATCAATATCCCCCTCCAAAACGGTAATTGATACCAATAGAAGCAAAATAAGGGCTACCGACCGAGAGCTCGCCATTAATGCCGATGTTTTCGGTAACATACCCACGCAATCCAAACAAAATCACTTGCACTTGAGGCATCACAAAACTTCCTCCTAAACGACTCCCAAGAAGCGAACGCCAAATACCTCCGCCACCAGCTTCTTTAAAAACTTCGTCTATTTTATCATCCAAAGCGCTCGAATTGACCTTTACTGACCAAATCCCGATTCCTAATCTGAAACCCGAATACATATCTACACGTCCGGCATTGCCGTAATGAAACAATGCTCTAGCGCCGAGAGTCACGCGGGAAACACCTAATTTGACGTTTCCGTAGTTTTGCTCACTCGACTTCAGGTCTTTCAAATCAAGGGTGGTCTTGTTGTAACTAATGGCCCCACCAATCGAAAACCAATGATTGACGCCATAATCGTAAGCAACATTGAGTTGGGGAAAATTGCTTGCACTACCCGAAGAGAATGAAAATGTAGTATCGGACGATTCTTGCGAAGAAGTGATAGTACCTCTAAACGGCGAAAAAAGGCTCACCCCCGACTGCACACTCACCACATGAGGATAGTCTTCGTTTTGAGCGATGGCTACTAAACCATAAAAAGTTAAAAATAAAAAGGCAAACGTTTTTTTCATAACTACTCAATTTGTGAATGAAAACATAAAGGGCACAAAACTAATAGAAAATATTGGCTCTTGGTCAGGAAGCCGACATTCGGTATCGTCACAGATGCGGACTTTTGTTGAGTTTTTAAAATTTAACAAATAGACATTATGAAACGACTTGTTTTTATTTTCTGCCTCTCCGTATGGACTTTGGTAAGCCTAAAAGCGCAAAAATCCGAAATCTTTGTGAAAGATAGCATTGCCATCAACGGCTATGATGCAGTGGCTTATTTTAAGCAATCAGCTCCCGTAAAAGGACAACCACAATTTACTTATCTGTGGAAAGGAGGCAAGTGGCTTTTTTCGAGTGCAGAAAACATGAATGATTTCAAAGCCAATCCCGAAAAATATGCTCCTCAATACGGCGGCTATTGTGCTTATGGTACCGCCGATGGTCACAAAGCCCCCACTGACCCTGAAGCATGGACAGTATTGGACGGCAAGTTGTATCTCAATTATAACAAGAAGGTATTTGGATTATGGCAAAAAGACCGTGCAAACTTTATCATAAAAGCCGACAAAAACTGGCCCACTGTCAAAACCCAAGAATAAGCGTGGCATGGGAGTTGAAGTCATTCAACCTTCTAAAAAGGTCACTCAATCACAATGATTTGGCAATCAGCCTGCCTTACTTTATATTGGGGTTGTGATAAAATCAAACCATACTGACCATCTTTCGTTACGCCAAAAGGCTCAATTAGCATTGAACATATCGGTGATTTATTTTCCACTGCGCCTATATGTCAATATCCATGATTTAGAGCAAGTCTCATGGATACTCCGAATGCCTCTATGGACGATGGAATTTAGTGTTATTTTTCTATTTTTTTATCTGTGGATTATCGTAATCGAATGGGTTCAGCAACAGCTATTTGGGTGGTTTGGGCGTAATTTTCTTCTTGATTTAAAGACTCCCACCCAAATAGCTACTTTTTTGATGGCATGTGGCTTGGCTGTATTGTTCAATATTGTTTTTAGGATACTATGGACTACCTCCGAAGCCGCCCTTGAAAAGCAGTTTGGTATTATACAAAAACAATCTATCGAAAATACACTATCTCATTTTTATACCCGAGACCAAAAAAGAAAGTCCAACAATGGACTAACGTTTATGGCTTTGCTCTCGGCGTTTTACTTTACCTCAAATCGCCGTACCTATCGCCAACTTCAAAATATCCAAATCGAAGCCGAACGCCTCGAAAAAGAAAATATTCGCGCCCAATTTTCGGCACTAAAAAATCAGGTAAGCCCGCATTTTTTATTTAATAACTTCAGTATTTTATCTTCATTAATTGAAACCAATTCAGATTTGTCAGTAACTTTTGTCAATCGCCTTTCAAAAGCTTATCGTTATATTTTAGAACAAAACGAACATGAATACATTAGCTTAAAATCAGAACTTGATTTTATTGAAATTTACGTTTTTTTGCTTCTTACACGTTTCGATAAAAAACTCCAAGTCAATATCTCTATCTCAACCGAAGAAGCCACTCAATGCTATATTGCTCCTTTGACGCTACAGTTGCTGATTGAAAATGCCGTAAAGCACAATCGAATGTCGGAAATGATGCCTCTAGTAGTCGATATTTTTTTAGAAAAGGGCTATATCGTAGTCAAAAACCCTCTACAGCTCAGGCTACAGCCCGAAACCTCCACGGGGGTAGGATTACACAATATTGTCAATCGGTATAAACTATTAACCTCATTCCCGGTTATGATTGAAAAAACAGAAAGTTTTTTTGAAGTACGTATCCCCTTACTCTCATGAATGTATTGATTGTAGAAGACGAAAAACTCACAGCCTCTCGCTTAGAAAATCTACTACTCAAATACGACTCCTCGATCAGAGTTTTAGCAATACTTCCCTCTGTTATAGAAACTGTGAGTTGGTTTAGGAATACCGCCAATCCAAAACCAGACCTGATCTTTTTGGACATCCATCTCGAAGACGACCTTGGTTTTCGAATCATCGAAATTTTGAACCTGACTACTCCTATTATATTCACTACTGCCTTCAACGAATACATGCTGAAGGCATTTAAAGTAAACAGCATAGACTATTTGCTCAAGCCCATTGATGCCGACGAACTAGCCGCCGCTTTACAGAAGTTTGAACGAATATGGGGAAGTGTTACTACTCCTACTCCTCGTTTCAACGAAATGCTGGAGTTTTTCGAAAAAAACGCTTCTCCTACCTACAGAGACCGCTTCATGGTCACAGTAGGTACAAAACTGCTCATCATCAAAACGACAGAAATAGCTTATTTTCAATTTGAAGACAAAGGCACTTTCCTCATCACTCATTCAGGTCAACGCTTCGCTCTTGATTATAGCCTCGATAAACTCATGCAGCTCCTAGACCCTCATGCGTTTTTTAGAATTAATCGTTCGTTTTTGATTGCTTTATCTAGCATAAAACTTGTGCATATGTACACCGGAAGTAAACTAAAAATAGAGCTAGTCCCTCCATGTAAGCATGAAGTTTTTGTGAGTGGCGACCGAATCAGCAGCTTTAAAGAATGGCTCGGCAAATAATCAAACACATCCCCATTCAACCCTCAAATATCCCGATTTAGCTACTAAAAGAGGTCATTTGTATTTTTTTGTTTCTCTATCTCACTCTGATTATCTACTTTTAAGGCACTCAACCACCCATTTTAGTTTTTCTATGCTTCTGTAAGTCTAGCCAAAATTATTTGGTGGTTGTTTCATCATCTTTACTAAAAGACATTATCCTAGCTGATATATATTCAGGATTTAGTCCTGCATTCAAAGATTTTTTTTAGATAAATTAAGTGAGTAAAGCCACGCGGGAAGCAATGCCTCCCGCGTGCTTCATTTTCAGGGACCGTCACTCAGGCTAACCCCAAAATAAATCGACATTGGATATATCATAAAGTCGATGTATGTTTGACACCATACTTACTCAACTCATATATCCATGAAATATATTTTATTTTTAACATTTGTTTTGTTTTTGGGGGGTTGTACTTTCAACGAAAAACAAGATGCAACTATCTCTAGTACAGATTTCAAAAAACTTGACACTACACTCTCATTTGCGGGATATTGGTTGAGCGAAAGTTATCTCAAAGATATTCAGCAACATAAATCTCCTCAAAAATCTCAAGAAGGGAGTGAAGATTGCATGGTCATCATTCCTGAGCGGACTCTTCAACCTACTTCTCTGATTTGGAATTTCCATGAAGGCAGCCCCGAAATGAGAGTAGTCAAAAATGGCAATCAATACCAGCTTTATGAATCCATTGAAGATTCGCTTACGCAGTTGTACAACAACATTAAAATTCTATCTCCTACCAAAATCAGCATTGGCGAAAAAGACTTTGTCAAAATCACCCCTCATATAAACCCTGACGAAGCCGGCAATCCACTTATTTTGGAAGAAATACTCTTTAAAGGTACTTATACCCTACCCGACGGCCAAAAAGTAATATTTAAAAACAATGGGCAAGTGAGTGGCTTAGAAGATTATCAATTTTATGAAGCGGCTATCGACTACATAGGTCCGGGTATGCAAGTAGATCAACTCAGCCTAAGTGCTACTAAAGACAAAAAAAACTGGATGGGCTTTCAATTTCAAGGCGATACTTTATTGGTTTTCAATCTTAAGTGTGTTGAATACGACAAAGCCAACGAAACCTGCGGGTGGGTAGATTTTGGCGAGTTGAAATACACTTTGGTCAAACAAAAGTAAAACTACTTTCATCAAAAAAGCGGCTAAAAAGCCGCTTTTTTGATGAAAATAAATACTTATGCGTCCAAAAATCAAAGGCTCTTTTTCTTCAATTGATCTACTGCAAAAGCTGCCGCACGAGCCGTGAGCGCCATATAAGTCAATGAAGGATTGACACAAGAGGCTGAAGTCATCGCAGCGCCATCGGTCATAAAGACGTTTTTGCAAGTATGAACTTGGTTATGGGCATTGAGTACCGACGTTTGGGGATCTTTTCCCATGCGGGCTGTTCCCATTTCGTGAATACCAATTCCTAGATTAGCCTTCGTATTGTCGTAAGTGCTGATATTTTTGATACCCGCAGCTTCGAGCATTTCGGCGGCGTCGTTTTTCATATCTACGCGCATTTTGAGCTCATTCTGGCCATAAGCTGCATCAAATACCACAATAGGCATTCCCCATTTGTCTTTTTTGGTAGGGTGCAATGTAAAGCGGTTGTTTTCATTAGGCAATACCTCCCCAAAACCTCCGATACCCATTGTCCAACCACCTACTTGACTCATTTCTTCTTTGAAAGAGGCACCGAAGCCTTCCATACCAGTACCACGTCCCCAGCCTGAGCGACCTGCACCTCCTTGATACCCAAATCCACGGACATAGTCACGCTTGTCTTTGCCCCAATTGCGATAACGTGGGATATACACACCATTGGGACGACGGCCAAAATAATACTGGTCATTAAATCCTTCAAATGTTCCTGAAGCTCCTACGCCTAAGTGGTGATCCATAATATTGCGGCCTAGTTGGTCGCTATCATTGCCAAGGCCATTGGGAAAACGGCTCGATTTGGAATTCATTAGAATAGAAGCCGAAGGAATCGCCGACGCATTTAGGAAGATGATTTTGGCATAATATTCTTTGACTTCGAGGGTATTTTGATCGATAGTACGCACACCTGTGGCTCTACCTTTTTTCTCATCATAAATTACCTCTGATACTATTTTATCATTGACCAAAGTCAGGCGCTTGGTTTTCATCGCCGCTGGCAGGGTAGCTGCCTGCGTACTAAAATACGCTCCAAATGGGCATCCTCGCATACACATATTACGGTATTGGCAAGAAGCACGTCCCAGAGCTGTATGAACACCTTGGGGTTTGGTAAGGTGAGCCACTCGACCTACGGTAATCACCCGCCCCATTTTTTTCATTACTTCCGATTTTACGTGTTTTTCAACACAATTAAGCTCCATCGGAGGAAGGAATTGGCCATCAGGCAATACCGAAAGTCCATCTTTAGAACCGCTAATTCCGGCAAAACGCTCTACATAATCGTACCACGGGGCTAGGTCTTTGTAGCGAATTGGCCAATCGATAGAAATCCCTTCCTTGGCATTGGCCATGAAGTCTTCTTCATTCCAACGATAACTCTGGCGTCCCCACAAAAGAGAACGACCTCCCGTATGATACGCTCGAATCCAGTCAAAAGGGCGGGTTTCGAGATAAGGGTTTTTGCTATCGTTTTCAAACAAATAACGGTGTTCTTCATTGACAGTATAGCCAGTCCGAATCCCTGCCCAATACTCCTCTGCGGCCTGAATCGTAGGACGCCCACGGTGCGCAAACTCCCACGGAGCTTTCATGGCTGTTTCGTAGCCTTCTACGTGCTTGATGTCTCGTCCGCGCTCCAAACACAACACTTTCAAGCCTCTTTCTGTCAATTCTTTGGCTGCCCATCCGCCACTTATGCCTGAACCTACCACTATAGCATCGTAGGTCAGTTCTTTTTGAGCATCAATATTTAGATACATCTTAGGTTAATTGGTTAATGTTTTTGTCAAAATCTACCTATTTTACAAAGCATATGCTTTTTGACCCGGTTTGAGCGGAATACACCCTTCGTATTTTCCCGGAATAGGTACATAATCAAGTGCTTGTGTAGCACCTTTTTCAGAAGTAAAATACCCAAACAAGGTCAATTCTTTTATCAAACGCCAGAAAGGCGTGCCTTTGATTTTTTTAGAATCTACTACTTCTTTGTCTACATTATCACCTACTTTGACTTGCTGCACGTTGGCATTTTTCATCATTTCGATGGTCTCTTTTTCTACTTGCTTCAAGATAGCCACTTGCTCCGCCGAAGTAGTATCTAAGAATTTTTTGCCATGAGCTTTGGTAGCTTTTTCGTCCAAATCGGCCAAGCCTTCCAAAAAATTTTGCTGCTCTTGCGCACGATAACAATCTTTTAGCATTAGCTCGATAAAAGGACCAACTTCGGCGTCTTTGGCTCCAGGAGTAGAGGTACGGGGAATAATGTGCTCTGCTACTTCTGCCACTAAAGCGCGTTGAGCAGAAGTAAGGCTGAAATCAGCACCCATTTTGGGGGAAAGATTCGGCTCTGCACCAAAAGCCATTAAAGACGGGGCAGAAAGAGTCCCACCCATCAAAAGGGCTACTCTCGACAATGCTTCTCTGCGGTTCATGTTCATAGGATAGTCTTTGTAATTTTATTGGGGAGATGTAAAAATACGTTAGAATTATACAATTTTTACTTTTGCCTAACGGTTTTTTAGCACAAATCGTATAAAAACCATAATACATAATCTATCCTGTAAAATAACCTTCTGACAATCAAAGCGTTCTTAAGCATTATTTAGACTCCCTCATTCTCTCCAAAAAAGCCATGAGTAAAATCTCCCTCTTAAATAAAAAGTTTTCCCTTTAAATAAAAGCTACTCTCTTCTTAGCAAAATATATAATACCTTTCTTGTCCAAAACTTCGAAACCATGAAATTATATTTTACTGTATGCTTAGTGTCATTGCAATTTTGCTCATGGGCTCAGACCAATTTCACTGAACAAAAACCTCGCAAAGGCACTCCGCAGGAACTACCTTCCTCTCTCAAAAATACCACACAAATTGACGGACAACGCGCCCTAAAAAAATCGGCACGGGTAGCTTCTGTTTCGCCACGACCGCTATTGGCTAAGGTCGTAAGAGACTCCTCTGGGGTGGCTGTTTTTATCGAATATCGTCAAGCTATCAATACAAATACCAAAGGAAGAGCCGCACTCTCTTTGGCTGCTCTTGGGTATGTTTCACAACTAAAGCCACTGCTCCAGCTACAGCGCCCTGAAGAAGAATTGGACATAACTACTATCGAAGAAGATGAATTAAAACAGACCCATATCCGTCTCCAACAGCATCACCAAGGTGTACCCGTCTACGGTGGGGAGCTGATTCTTCATCTTCAAAACAACCAGTTTACGAGTATAAATGGACAACATTTCAAATCACCTATTTTAAGTAAAATCACCCCTACTCTCTCTCTACAAGATGCGACTCAGTATGCCCTTGCCGACCTAAAACAAGAAACAATTGTACGAGAACTAAGTAAAGGCGAATTGAGCATTTTGAAAAAACAAATCGCTGAAACCGAGCTGGTAGTTTACCATCCCGAAACCTCCCCTCAAGTGGCTCATTTGGCTTGGCACATGGTAGTTCGCCCCAACTTTATCGAACGTTGGAACTATTTTGTGGATGCCCATACGGGCGAAATACTCTCCAAAACCAACCATACATGTGCTTTGGATGGCCCTGTCAAGGCTACGGCTCGTGACTTGAATGGGGTAAATCAAACAGTCAATGCTTATTTGAAAGGTACCACTTATTTTTTGTTGGATGCGACTAAGCCTATGTTCAACAATAGCCTCTCTAAAATCCCCGATGACCCTATTGGAGGCATCTGGACAGTAGACGCTCGCAACTCAAAAGCTGACGATATCTCACTTTGGCAAGTTACTTCCTCCAACAATACTTGGTCGCCTCTGGCGGTATCGGCTCATCACAATGCTGGCATAGCTTACAATTATTTCAATCAAGTTCACAAACGAAACTCGCTCGATGGCAAAGGCGGCACGGTGATTTCGGTCATTAATATGCGTGACGAAGACGGCAAAGACATGGACAATGCCTTCTGGAATGGCGGCATCATGGCCTACGGCAATGGCTCGACCGCTTTTAGTCCCCTAGCCGGTGGACTCGACGTAGCCGCTCACGAGATGACCCACGGTGTCATTGAAAATACCGCCAAATTAGAATATCAAGGTCAGTCAGGTGCTATTAATGAATCAATAGCCGATATATTTGGCGTATTGGTAGACCGTACCAATTGGACAATCGGCGAATCGGTAGTCAAAAAAAGTAGCTTCCCTTCTGGTGCTTTGCGCGATTTATCAAACCCCAATCAGAGTGGTATCAACACCAACGGCTATCAGCCTCGCAACATGAGTCAGTACGTAAATACAACCAAAGACAACGGTGGCGTACATATTAATAGCGGTATTCCTAATCACGCGTTTTTTCTGTTTGCCAACAGTGCCAACGTGGGCAAAGACAAAGCAGAAAAAGTGTATTTCCGAGCAATGACCACTTATCTCACCCGATTTTCCAAATTCATTGATTTAAGAATAGCCGTCATCAAAGCCACTACTGACCTTTTTGGAGCAAACTCCTCGGAAACAACTGCCGCCCGCAATGCCTTTGATCAAGTGGGGATTACCGAATCCAATACCCAAACACCACAGAAACCCACTACTTTACCCACCAACACTGGCCAAGACTTCTTGCTTGTGTATGGTTCTGATCAAAAATTATATTCGACTTCAACCACTGGCGGAAATATCACCGTAAAATCAACCCGCCCTATCATCAATCGCCCTAGCGTAACCGACGACGGAAAATATGCCTACGTGGTCAACAACGACCGCCGTATACGCGCCATTAGCTTAACCGGAACAGCCGAAGAATCATTGATTTCGGACGAAACTATCTGGAACAAAGTCGCCATCTCGAAAGATGGACGCAAACTTGCCGCTCTCACCAACCAAGCCGACAAGACGATTTATGTTTATAGTTTTGACCTCAAAAAATGGGTCAGATTCAAACTCTACAATCCTACCTATACCAGTGGTGTAAGTACGGGGGATGTCCAGTATGCTGATGGTTTGGAATGGGATGCCTCCGGCGAATACCTCGTTTATGATGCATTCAATCAACTCAATACTTCCAACGCCACCTCTATCAATTACTGGGATGTGGGTTTTATTAGGGTTTGGGACGCAGTCAAACAAGATTTTGCCGATGGCAACATCCAAAAACTGTTCAATAACCTAGATGCGGGAGAGAGCATCGGTAATCCTGCTTTCGCCAAAAACTCAACGGCTATTTTGGCCTTCGATTATATATATGAACCCAGTAATGAGTACGGTATTTTAGGCGTGGATTTAGAAAAAGGTAATGTCAATGCCATTGCCAACAACAATACCATCGGCTACCCTGACTACTCTCGACTTGATGACCGAGTGGTATTTACTACTAAAGGAAGTGGAACTACGCAAACAGTAGCCGTAGCAGGTGTAGAAGCGGACAAAATTACGGGTAAAACCAGCCCTACAACAATCCTCAACAATGCCACTTGGCCGCTTTGGGTGTCACAAGGTACTCGCCAATTGCCCACAATCAATTTTACGGCGATTGCCGATAAATTTGAATATGAAGGTCCCTTTGATCTTCGCGCTACAGCTTCCAACGGCGACGCTGTATCTTTTGTGGTGGTTTCTGGGCCCGCTCAAATCAATGGAAATAAGCTAACTATGACTGGGGCAGGTACCGTAACAATCAAAGCTTATACCAATCCTGAGCGTCCTTTCTATCCTATTGCTACGGCAGAGCGGTCATTTAAAGTGATACCTGTTTTGAGCGCCCCGATTACCACTACGGAGGCTTTAGAAGTATATCCTAATCCCGCCGTGGATGAGGTGCGAATCAAACTCCCCTCCAAGCTTCAAGCTCACTCTTTACGATTGATTGATATCAACGGAAAAGTGCTCTTACCACAATCTTATCAGGTACCTTTTCAGGAGACCAACCTCAATTTAAAGCACTTAAATACGGGGACTTACATCCTTTCTATTGAGACAAACGAAGGAGTTTTACAACAAAAAATCGTCAAGCAATAGAGAAATAGCCACAACTTAGATGGGTCATTATACCATAATAGATCTTCCAAGTTTCAGAAACTTGGAAGGCCTATTATGCTTTTACCTTTCATCCAACAATCGGCGATGATAATTTACTTGCCCTAGGTGATACGCCAAATGTGCTACCAAATGAGTAAGGAAATATCCAGTTGAAGTTTTTTTATCAAAGACCAAAATCGGATACTCTTCTTCAAAATCCTCTGTCGATAATCTTGGAAGAGTTTCTTTAATCACCTGAATAATATCATCAATATCTTTGAGTAGTTTGGTTCTTGGCACATTCTTGTCACTAAACTCCAAAGGTCGGTTGCGTACATAGCCCGTTTTGCCTATTCCGGCCCCGATATAAGTATTCAAATTTCCAATCAGATGCAATACCAAGTTGCCCGCCGAATTGGCGATATTGCCTTCTACTTTCCAGATATTTTCTTCAGATTGATAAGCCCAAAGCTCCTCTTTGAGCTCGTTTAGGTCTCTTTCAAAAAGGGTGATTAAAGTTTGGGTCATCATCATGATTGTGTATCTCTTTTTCTTTTAAAATACAAAAAAGCCAAGCCTCCTAATCCCAAAAAGAATAATCCCGCCAAAGCTTGTTCGGGCTTTTCAATGAGGGTATTGACCACCACAAATGCCGATAAACCCATGAAAATCAAAGGTGTAACAGGATAAGCTAAGGTGCTATAATTGCGCGCTAACCCTTGTTTCCTAAATTTAAAAATGGTAGCCGCCGTCAGGAAGAAAAAAGCAGTATCCACAAACACTACATAAGTGATAAGATTGGAGAATGTTTTCCAAAAAACAAGCAGCAGGATTGTCCAAAAAGACTGGAAAATAATTGCCCAAAAAGGAGTCTGATAACGCGGATGAATCTCGGCAAATTGTTTAAAAAACAGGCCATCTTGGGCCATAGCAAAGTAAATACGGGGTGCCGTCAGAATATAAATACCAATCGTACCCAAGACCGACAATACAATCAAAAAAGAAATAAACTTCGCGCCCCATCCCCATACACTTCCTACTGCTTCGGAAGCTACGCCTTTTGAAGCAGCGATTTGTTCGATAGGAATGAGTTTCAAATAAGCAAAATTGACACTCAAATACGCCAAACACACAATTCCGATTCCCAACAGCATGGCACGTGGTACTAGCCGATTGGCATCTTTGACCTCCGCCGCAATAAAAGTGGCATGTTGATAACCACCATACGAAAACGCCACCCCAATCAACGCCAAACCAAAAGACGATACCAGCGGTAAATTTTCGGCATTGCTACTCCACGAAAAATCAGTAATATCCACCGCATTTACACCCGCTATGAGTCCTATCACTACCACCACTGCAATCCCTATCAGTTTGGCCAAGGTAAAAACTGACGCAAATACCCCTCCCCACTTCACTCCCAGTACATTCATGAGGGTCAACAAAGCAATAGTGCCAACGGCCACCACAAGCTGTATGGACTCAGACATGGGAATCAGCTCATTGAGGTAAGAAGTAAAAACCAAAGTAAGTGCTGCCAAAGAGCCTGTGTTAATAACCAATAACATCGACCAACTGTATAAAAAAGCGGGAAGCTCGCCAAAAGCTTCCTTCAAAAACACATAAAACCCACCCGCTTTTGGAAAAATAGAAGCAATCTCTGCGAAGGTCAAAGCACCACACAAAGCCACCAAACCGCCTGCCACCCACACCGCAAGCATCCATCCTGTAGTGGGCAAATAGCCCGCAATCTCCGAAGGCGTCCGGAATATCCCTGAGCCAATGCTCGACCCCACAGCAATCATCGTAAGGCTAAAAAGAGTAATTTGTTTTTTAAGTTGATCCGACATGAAGAAAGGTAAATTAAAAAGGGAAGGTAGTTAGGTTTGTTGCTTTTGGGGGCGGAAAAAGTATTATCCAAAACAAGGGTTTTAGAGTAGTCCTTCATCCATAAAACTAAAATAGCCAGTATCCGCAAATATCAAATGGTCTAACACTGGAATATCAAGCAGCTTGCCCGCAGCACATATACGCCTTGTAAGGTCTTTGTCGGCCTCACTAGGGCGTAGATTGCCCGAGGGGTGATTATGAGCCAATATCATCCCACTCGCCAAATGCTCAATCGCTGCTTTAAAAATAATTTTAGAATCAGCCACTGTACCCGACACTCCCCCTTGGCTTATCTGCACGGGCCGAATGATTTCATTGGCGCGATTGAGGAGCAATACCCAAAACTCTTCGTGCGACAAATCCAGCAAATAAGGCCGAAGCTGCTCATAGCAATCTCTCGAACTTGTGATGCGAGGTTTACGTACTACTTCACTTTCTTTGCGACGGCGCCCCAATTCCAGCGCCGCCATTATCGTAATCCCTTTGGCTTCGCCAATGCCCCGTATTTTAGTTAAATCTTTGAGAGAAAGTTTAGCCAATTCGTTTAGGTTATTGCCTGCTTTTTGCAAAATTACTTTGGCCAAATCTACCGCCGACAACTCCACCGTACCCGACCCAATCAAAATCGCAATCAACTCTGCATCAGAAAGCGCCGCTTTGCCTTTCAACATCAATTTTTCGCGTGGGCGGTCTTCTTCGGCCCAGCTCAGGATTTTTCTAGAAGATAAGTAATCGTCGTTTGTCATGGTATCTCATAGATGTCGTTCGGGGTAAAAATACTAACTTGCTGCCGAAATCAAAGCAAATCATGCGCAAATACAGCATCATTATTCCTGTTTATAACCGTCCCGATGAGTTAGCTGAGCTACTGAATTGCCTAGCACAGCAGACTTTCAAAAACTTTGAGGTCATTATTGTAGAAGATGGTTCACGCATCAAATGCGACCAAGTAGTGACTTCTTTTGCAAAAACACTTGAAATTTATTATTTCTACAAGGAAAATGGCGGGCAAGGTTTTGCCAGAAATTATGGATTTGAACGCGCCAAAGGAGATTACTTCATTTTGCTGGATTCAGATGCTTTATTAGAATCCAACTACCTCCAAATCGTCGATACTCGACTCAACACTCAGTATGTAGACCTATACGGTGGCCCCGACACCGACCATCCAAGTTTTACCCCTATCCAAAAAGCTATCAGTTATTCGATGACATCTCTCTTTACAACGGGAGGAATCAGAGGTAAAAAAAACAATCTTGGTGGTACTTTTCATCCCAGAAGTTTCAACATGGGCCTATCGCGGGAGGTTTGGAAACGTACAGGTGGATTTCAAATCAGCCGCATGGGCGAAGATATCATTTTTAGCATCTCGGCTCTTACACTTGGTTTCAAGTCGGCGTTGATTCCAGAAGCTTTTATTTATCACAAACGCCGTACAGGATTTGGGGCTTTTTTTCGCCAATTGAAATTTTTCGGACGCGCCCGTATCAACATTGGTCGGTTTTATCCCAAAGAATTAAAACTAGTACACGCTTTTCCGTTGCTTTTCACCCTTGGCTGCGTGAGTATTCCTTTCCTAGGATTGATTCACCCTTGGCTTTTGTATGCTGGAATTGGCTTCTTGGCCTTGTATGTAAGCCTGCTTTATATAGATGCGACCCGCCAATCTGGCAGTGTGCAAGTAGGAGTCTTGAGTGTTTGTGCGGCCTTTGTACAATTGTTTGGCTACGGTATTGGTTTCTTGCAAGAAGGTATGCGACGACTCTTTGAACCCAAAACCCATCGCGAAACAGGCGCAGCCGTAGAATACCCCTCATAGGGATACTCTACGACTTAATATTCTCTATAAATCTAATACTGCCGAATACAAATCTATACCCGGAGCCCAATAATCTGACTCCTGCCCCACTAGTTTAAAGCCAAATTTTTCGTAAAAACCAAACGAATGTTGTGAGGTCTCGACCATGATGGTCTTAGCTTTTCCCGAAGCTTTGATTTTGTCAATACGATAAACCGCCAAGGCTTTCCCTACGCCAGTACCCTGAGAATCAGGATGTAAAAAAGCCCATGACAGGCCTCCTTGCTGATCAGACTCACGAATCCAGTAGCCACCGCCTCCCACAATCTGTCCATCAATCGCAGCTACTACATAGTCATCGCCAAATAAGTCTAAATATTCTAAGAAATCGCCGAGTTCTTCGGGGGCAAAATATTTTGGGGTATTCAACATAAAAATCTCTTCCAAAATAGTGCGGTCGCTCAACTCATAAGGGCGTATTACAATTTCCATGGTATATGCTTGAATCGTTCAATCAAAAAAAGACAAAAAAAGTGCCAACCTATGGCATTGACTTATTCTATTTCTATCACCACATCCTTTGAAAGAGGGTGCGCCACACAAGTGAGAATGTACCCAGCCGCCAATTCCGACTTAGTAAGCCCGTCGTCTTCATCCAAATGAACCTTTCCAGAGATACACTTACCCATACATGCCGTACACATTCCTGCTTGGCACGAATAGGGCAAATCTATATCCATCTCCAATGCAGCCTCCAACACTGTTTGATGAGGCTCTACCGTAAATTTATATTCGGATCCTTCGTACAACACGGTCACTTCTTGGGTCTTGAGACTGCCATCATCCTCTTGTTCGGTCACCTCTCCGTGGGTATGTGATGTGATAAAACTTTCTTTATGAATCAAATCAGGATTTACTTTCAAGATTGCTAAAGCACTCTTGGCTTCCTCCATCAGACCTTCAGGACCACATAGGTAATATTCGGCTTGATTTGGTTGTAAATCAGAGATTTCTTCCAAAAACTTCAGAATTTGGGATTGGTTCAAACGGCCCGCTGCTCCTTGCCATTCTCCCAACGGTTGGCTCAATATATGTTTTATTTCAAAACGCCCCGCAAATTGGGTTACTAATTCTTCCAATTTGTCCTTAAATATGATACTGTTTTCGTGGCGATTACCATACAATAAAATCACTCTGCTGTCGGCTTCCACTTTCAGAATAGACTTAGCCATCGAAATCAGCGGTGTAATACCACTACCCGCTCCTATCAATACTACCGTACGGGCATTGCGAGCATCAGGCTGCACCATAAAATGCCCCATGGGTTCCATTACTTCTATAAAATCTCCCTCTTTGATGTGGTCAATCAACCAATTAGAGACCAAGCCTCCGGGCACTCGCTTTACCGTTACGGCCGGAGCGGTATCCATATGAGGTGAACTACACATCGAATACGAACGCCTTACTTTTTGTCCTTCTGGACTCACAATCAACGTCAGAAACTGCCCCGGATGGTACTTAATCATTTCACTTAAAGGATGCCAAAACGAAATGGTAACTGCTTCTGGCGTTTCCTTGATTACTTCTTTTACCTTGAGATGATAATATTTGACAGACATGCTTTTGTAGATATATTCTCCTAAGTTTTCTAACCGACAAAGGTACGATTTGTTTTCTAACTCAGTCTCTCTTCCGAAAAAACCAAGCCAACTGACTCTCATAATGAAACTTTTGAAAGAAGGGTTTGGTTTTAAGGATAGCTATTTATTGAAACAAAACATCCGTTTATTCACTCATAGTTTTGAACACTATCAGCTATAAACATTAAAATATAACTCATCGCAATGGTAACGGTAACTGACAAAGCCAAAGACAAAATTTTGGAACTTCGCCAAGTAGAAGGCAAAACGGACGAAAACCATATTCGGGTAGGTGTGGTAGGTGGAGGGTGCTCAGGGTTGATGTACAACCTTGAGTTTGACAGTTCAAAACTACCCACTGATATGGAGTTTGAAGACAAAGGCATTAAAATCGTCGTTGACAAAAAAAGTATTCTTTATTTGGCAGGGACTGTATTAGACTTCTCAGACGGGCTCAATGGCAAAGGGTTTCAGTTTGTGAATCCCAACGCTACTCGTACATGTGGCTGTGGCGAAAGCTTCGCGGTATAGGTCTCCTGACAATATAATTGAAAGTGAAAAAAGAAAGCGTCTTGCTCAAACGGGCAAGACGCTTTCTTTTTAAGCCTGACTTTCTTCAAAAAGATTCAGGTCTATAAATTCATTCCTAAATTTTCCTTCGGGGTCATGTTTAGCCATCAGATTTTTAAAATCGGTTAGTTTTTGGATGCGATATTGAAGCACCGAGGGTTTGAGTCGAAAGAGTTTTCCCCAGTGAGGCCGAGGCTCATAGGGTGCCAAAGCTTCTTCAATAAGAGGGAGCAATTGGGTTACTTCTTCTACCTCTTGCTTCCAAGTAAAGTGAAAAGCCACGCATGTTTTTTTGTAAAAAGGACTCATCCACAAATCATCTTCGGCAATAGCCCTGATTTCGGTGATTAGCAAATGAGGCGAGACTTTCTCGTGCAATTTTTCGATAGCAAGCAATCCCGCATAAGCATGTTCAAAAGCCACAAAATATTCAGATTGCAACTCTTTGCCACTGCTTGGCGTAAATCCCATTTTAAAATGAGGCATCCGTTCGTACCACGGCCCTTCTACTCCCATTTGTTCGGTACAGTTTACGGCATCTAGCGCTTCGATAGGGTGAAGATGCTTGGTAGCCAATGTAGCACCAAAAAATTCGGGAGCTACTTCTTTCATCTCTGCTGCTTTGCTTTTAATCCATACTTCGCTGATGTTTTGACGGGTCCAATCCGTGAATAAACTCACGCTGTATCCACTCGACATGATCTGCTCAAAATCTTTCTCAAGCGCACTCATCGGCATATTTTGGTATACGACTTGCTTCATTTTAAAAGTAGGCTGTAAGGCAAGCGTCATTTTGGTGACAATTCCCAATGCTCCTAAGCCTACTACTGCGCCAAAAAATTCATCCCCGTCTTTGTCACGCGAAAGATTCACGATTTCGCCTTTGCCGTTTACCATTTCTAGAGCAACCACTCCCGTGGCTAAGCTTCCATTTCGCAGCCCCGAGCCATGCGTAGAAGTAGCGCACGCACCAGCTACCGAAATATGAGGCAAAGAGGCCAAATTGTGCAGAGCATAGCCATTATCATCTAGATATTTACAAAGCTCACCGTACTTGATACCCGCTTCTACGGTGACAGTATGGTTGTCTTTATCAAGCGATAAGATTTTGTTGAAAGCTGCCGTAGAAATTTGGTTTTCGGGACTATCCGCGATGGTATTGAAGCAGTGCTTAGTGCCAAGGCCTCGCACTTTTTTACATTTTTTGATAAGCTCTTGAAGCTCACTCACGCTTTGGGGAGTATATAAATTGTCGGTGCTGTAGGTGAGATTCCCAGCCCAATTGGTACGAGGAGTGGCCTTTTCTTTACAGGCCATGAGATTGGATAGCATACTTCCAGTAATCAGAACGGATGAGGTTTTAAGAAAAGTTCGCTTATTCATAAGTAGTTTCATTTTTCAACCAATAGATACTCATTTAATCCCTTAAATATTTCAGCCTCACAATGTGGTTTTAAGAAGATGAGTGGAAGCATATGCCTATTAATCAAAAATTTAATCATTTCTTAAAAAGAGGAATAAAGAAGTATAATTAAGAGTTTAGTACAATAAAAGTAAGGAATATTACCGCAAAATCTCCTCTTTTGTTTTGATAAATAGTCAGATATAGGTCTTGTGGTTTCTATCTAACTTGGTTAGGATTTGGTATTTATTAAAGTTTCGTGAAACATTTAACAAATTTTACGTGGAACATTTTGGGTTATTCCGAATAAAGACGGATATTTGAAGGCGATAAACCTAACAACAATGGGCAAAATCATAGCTATAGCCAATCAAAAAGGCGGCGTTGGAAAGACAACCACTGCAATCAACTTAGCGGCAAGTTTGGCAGTATTGGACTATAAAACTTTAATTGTAGACGCTGACCCTCAGGCAAATTCAACCTCAGGATTGGGTTTCAACCCCAAAGAAATTGAGTACAGTATCTATGAATGTATGGTAGAGGGGGTGATTCCTCAAGATGCCATCGTAGAAACTACTTTTGAGAATTTGTATTTGCTTCCTTCCCACATCGACTTGGTAGGTGCGGAGATTGAGATGATCAATCTCAAAAATCGCGAAGAGAAAATGAAGGAAGCATTACGCCCTATCAAAGATGATTATGACTTTGTGGTGATTGACTGCTCGCCTTCTTTGGGCTTGATTACCATCAACAGCCTCACCGCCGCCGACTCGGTGATTGTGCCTGTACAGTGTGAATATTTTGCGTTGGAAGGTCTTGGAAAACTCCTTAATACCATCAAGATTATTCAGACACGTCTCAATACCAACCTAGCTATTGAGGGTATTTTACTTACCATGTACGATATGCGGGTTCGTCTATCCAATCAAGTAGTAAACGAAGTAACGGCTCATTTTAAACACATGGTATTCAATACCATCATCCCGCGCAATGTACGCCTGAGCGAATCTCCTAGCTATGGTGTACCTACCATCGCCCAAGACTCCGACAGCAAAGGGGCGATTAGTTATCTTAATTTGGCTCGGGAGATTTTGAGCAAAAACGGGCTGCTTGAACAAGACGAACAAATCGCCCGAAAAAGCCACTAGTTTGAAGTAGGCTTTTTGGCTAATAGCCGATTTTTTAAAAATGATTTTCAGTAGTTGAGATAGAAGAATTTTAGATAGCTCTAAAATTTCCACAATCTATAAACATTCAATATGACATGGAAAATATCGGAAAAGTTGCTCCAAAAAAAATGACTGGTTTGGGACGAGGCTTAGGGGCATTGCTCCATGATAGCGACAACGTAAATCGCTCTACTCGCCCTTCTCCTTACGAAAACGTGAGCATGATGACCGAGATTCACGTCGAGCAGATAGATACCAATCCCTATCAGCCCCGTACTCGTTTTGATGAAGATGCCCTCAACGAACTAGCCGAATCGATTCGTGTTCAGGGCATTATTCAGCCCATTACGGTACGTCAGATTGGGCGTGACCGCTATCAGTTAATTTCGGGAGAGCGCCGTCTTCAAGCATCGAAGCTCGCCGGCCTTACTCATATTCCTACTTATATCCGTACCGCCAACGACCAGCAAATGCTGGAAATGGCCCTTATTGAAAACATCCAACGTGAAAACCTTAACGCCATAGAGATTGCGCTAAGTTATCAGCGATTGATTTCAGACTGTGGACTCAAACAAGAAGAATTGGGAGAACGGGTAGGTAAAAATCGAACTACGGTCAACAACTACATTCGCCTCTTGAAACTCCCTCCAATGATACAGGCATCTTTGCGGGATGACCAAATCACAATGGGGCACGCACGGGCAATCATCAATATCGAAAACCCTGAAGTGCAACTCAAAATCTTCCGCAAAACTATCGAAGAGGCGTGGTCGGTTCGTAAGGTAGAAGAAGCAGTACAAGCCCTCAAACTCAACAACGAAGACACCAATAGCAAAGATCGCCGCCCCACTGCATTGAAACAGGAGATTCGTTCGTTACAGTTTAAACTTTCGTCTTATTTTGGAGCCAAAGTGTCAATCAAAACCGATGACAAACAAAAAGGAGAAATCAAAATCCCCTTTACCTCACAAGATGAGCTAGACCGTATCTTAAAAGTGCTAAAATTTGAGTCTTGAAAAAGCTAGGTATCATCATAGGTTTGTTGTGGTTAGGGATAGGAGCATTGGGGGTGAAGGCACAGCAAATCACTACCGATTCTTTGGCAAAACGACTCTCCAAAATAGCGGCGGTAGCAGATACGATACGCCCAGATACGCTCCAAACAAAAACCCTCAAAAGTGCCGTAGCCAAAGCTGAAACGCCAAAATCTACTACTAAGCACAGTCCTCGCAAGGCTGCATTGTATTCATTGGTAGCTCCCGGGCTTGGTCAAGCTTATAACAAGCAGTATTGGAAAATGCCCTTTGTGTATGCAGGTTTCGGAACGGTGATATTCTTTATCAAATATTATGACATACGTTATAAGGATTTTTTAGGTCCTTATGTTGCCAGTTACAATCCCGAAACAGGAGCTCAGCTACGCACAGAAGCAGAGGTATATCTGCGAGGTCAGAAAATAACCCGTACCTTAACGCTTGATAGAATTACCCAAGGAAAAGAATTTTATCGGCGCTACAGAGATCTCAATTATATTCTTTTGACGGCCGTATGGGCGCTCAACGTAGTAGAAGCCAACGTAGCAGCCCACCTCAAAACTTTTGATATGTCAGAAGATATATCGCTGCGTTTTCAGCCCGATGCTAGTTACAATCAGTTTACGGGTGGGGTTGTAGGCGCAAAATTAGTCATTGGGATTAAGTAAATTACCACTGGTATTTGGTTTAGATAGGAAGCTATCACATATTTTATCATCATCTTTTTAGTACGTTTATAATGAATATTCTTCTGCTTGGCTATGGCAAAATGGGAAAAGTGATTGAACAAATCGCCCTGAGCCGTGGTCACCAAATCGTGGGTAGAATTGATGTCTCCAATCGCCACGAATTAGATACATTTAATCGCGGAAATGTCGATGCCGTGATTGAATTTAGTGCTCCAGAAGCCGCTTACGAAAACCTAAAATGGTGTATGAGCAAGGGGCTTCCTACCGTATGTGGTACTACGGGATGGCTACATCATCGCCCAGAAATTGAAGAGCTTTGCCTCCAACACAAGGCTGCTTTTTTTTATGCTTCTAATTACAGCATTGGCGTCAATCTTTTTTTTCGTTTGAACAAATACCTCGCCCTCCTCATCGGCAATTATCCGCAGTACAATGTTCACACGACCGAAATTCACCATATTCACAAACTTGATGCTCCTAGTGGCACGGCCATTACGCTAGCTGAAGGGCTTATTGAAAGTCTGCCTACCAAAACCGAGTGGATTAACCAATCCGAAGTTGCCGAAAATCAAATCCCAATTGTATCTTTGCGCGAAGGTGAAGTTCCTGGAACCCACATCATTCGGTACGATTCTGAAGTAGATAGTATCGAAATTCAGCACGTAGCCCATAGTCGTCAAGGATTTGCCCTGGGTGCCGTAATAGCCGCCGAATGGCTGTCTACTCGCCAAGGCGTTTTTGGTATGGACGATATGCTTGGAGAAGGATAATTCGCTATTTGTTATTCGTTGTAAAAAAGAATTTTATTTATGTCAAAACCCAAACCTAAAAAGTCGGCCTTTAGAGAGTGGCTCGATTCGATTGTATTTGCCGTAGTAGCAGCTACACTTATTCGGTGGCTATTCTTAGAAGCCTATACCATTCCTTCTTCTTCGATGGAAAAAAGCCTGTTGATTGGCGATTTTCTGTTTGTAAGTAAACTTCATTATGGGGCTCGCACACCCGGCACTCCTCTGCAAGTCCCGCTTACCCACCAAACCATCTGGGGGACAAATATTCCTTCTTTCTCTACGCTCATCCAACTCCCGATGTATCGCCTACCGGGCTTTTCGGATGTGAAGCGCAACGACGTAGTGGTATTCAATTATCCCGGTGACCCCGACGAGCCTTTCGAAGACCCGCTTCAAGGAAATGGTGGCTACAAGGCTTTTCCAGTGGACTTGCGTACCAACTTCATCAAACGTTGTATCGGAGTGGCAGGAGATGTGATTGAAATCAAAAAAGCAGTAGTATATGTCAACGGGAAAGAAGCCGAAATTCCTCCAAGAGCTCAATTCTTTTACCGTTTAGAATCCAATGATTTGTTGGATGACCGTTTTTTTGAAAATGAAGATATTCAAGCCTATAGTGCTTATCCAGCCGACTCTATTACTACGAGCAAGTACGTTTATCAAATCCGTACAACCCCGCAAATCGTGGATGGGCTGAAAAAACATAGTTTTATCAAAAGTGTAACCCACGAAAGCCCCTATACCTCTACAAGTACCGAAAATGGGCTTTTTCCGGTAACGGCCAAACAAAATCTGGACTATTGGGGGCCAGTACAAGTGCCCAAAGAAGGACTCACAATCCAGCTTGACTCGGCCAATGTCGCTAAGTACGCTAATGTAATTAAGTATTTTGATCATAACGACGCCGATAAAGTAGTGATTGCGAATGGAAAAATAAGCATTGATGGCAAAGCCATTACAAGCTATACTTTCAAGCAAGATTACTATTTTATGATGGGCGACAACCGCTACGAATCGGCAGATTCTCGTTTTTGGGGATTTGTACCCGCCGACCATATTGTAGGCAAAGCGGTCTTTATTTGGATGTCGATAGATCCTAATCCCAAATCAGTTCTCAACAAAATTCGTTGGAATCGACTCTTCAGACTTATCCATTAAGTGCTGATTATTAAGCAGTATCTTGTATTTGCTTTTTATTGGCATTTTTGACTGATGTACTTGTTTCGACTAAATTGAGTTCAAAACAATAGAATGGTAAAACTGTACTTTCAGTTTTACCACTCTATTGTTTTTCGTTACTCCGCACGGTCAGTTTTTAATACAAAAATCCAAACAACCACATTGGTACTACGTTGGTATAGCCCATCTCAATGTTGTCTTTGACTACCCAAGCATCGGATAAGCCGATGATTTGCTTCTTTTTTTTGTTTTTTCCTCCCACTTCCAAGGTAAATTGGTTGTTTACTATAAAATCTCCTTGGTCGGCCAAAAACAGATGATGTCCCGCGTTACTCAATTGATTAGCGATGAATGTTTCCCGCAAAGTACCTTCGTTGGGATTTTGTCCCAATACATAATTAAAATTGGTGTTTTCTAGTACAATTTTATCGGGTTTCTGTAGCATAGATGTCCCATGTCCTTCTTTATGGATATTGCGAATAATAGCCCCCTGCTCTAGATGTTGTAGCCACATCAATACTGTATTACGACTTACTTGTAAAGTGGTGGCTAACTCTTGAATATTGGGGATATAAGGAACTGCATCGGCCAAAATTCCTAACAAACGACGGATTTTGGATTGGTGAGAAGCTGAATAGTCATGTAAAAAGGCCAAATCAAATCCGAGTACGGCATCAATCAAACGAAAAGTGCGAGTGCTATATTCCTGAGCAGAGGTGGTTTGAATACCCAAAGGAAGATAGCCTGTCTGTAGGTATTTTTTGAAATAAACCAATGGGCTTTCCAGTTGTTCCATGATTTGCATGGCTAACATTTGGTGATTAGTGAGTAAGTGTTGGAGCGAAAAAGCCGGAAAATCAGCAACTTGATATAGCGACAAGTATTCACGAAAAGACATCCCATGAAGGGTAAAACTCAAAGCTCTCCGGCTCAAATCCGCCTCACCTCGGTAAATATCTAAGGCCGAAGATGCTGTAAATAAAACCCGCATGGTAGGGAGACCATCATAGATATTTTTTAACTCTGCCGACCAATTAGCGTATTTGTGTACCTCATCAATGACCAACAGCCGTCCTCCCTGCTTGTGCCATTCTTCGGCGGTTTCGAGCAGAGAATGCTGATAAAACCAAGGGTGATCGGCAGTGATATACAAGGAAGTAGCTAAGGATTGGGTTTTGAGGTATTGCAAAAGCAGGGTCGTTTTGCCTACACCTCGAATACCTCTAATCCCTACCAAACGACTCTCAAAGGGAACTTGCTCATACAGATACCTCTTAAATTCAACAGGGGTATTTTGCAAAATACTGTTTTGAAATAAAAACAACTTTTCCATTCTTTTGTTCTCATTAGAGGACAAAATTAACAAAACTTTGTTTCTAGTACAAAACCATTTTGTATTCCAATAAAGCTCTAATAATCTTTAATTTTCCAAAATCACTACTTCTACCCGTCGATTTTTCTTTCGTTCTTCCTCTTTTAGGTTCGTTGTCAAAGGCCGGGTTTGACCATAGCCTCGGTATTTTAGTCGTTTGGCATCAATCCCTTTTTCTAGCAGGTAATTAAATACGACACGAGCGCGATTTTCGGACAAAGCAAGGTTGAGCCGCGCGTCACCTATACGATCGGTGTGTCCACTAATTTCTATCTTCAGTGCGGTGTTTTGCTTCAAAACTTCCGTCAATTCATCCAACTGTGGATATGATTCGGGTTTTAAGACGTAGCTACTTTGGTCAAAGTATATCTTTTCTAAGTTGATATGCTTGCCCACTACGAGATTGAGATTGCTAAAAGAGTTTTCCTCTTTTTTAGGGGTTATATTGGCATTCGGAATGGTTTCTACAGGAATCAGCGTTGGGTTTAAGACGGTGGCGTTGCTAATTTCGTGGCTTTCTTGAGCTATATTTTGTGTATGATTCTTAATATCTTCTACCTTCGTTACCAAAGTTTCTTTCACAAGATTGGCCGTACAGTTGAAACTCCGATTGTCTTCTCCTAATTCTATATTTTCATCTTCCAGAGCTTTTGTGTAGCCTTCTGCAATTACCTCTACCCGAAGCATAGAACCTTTGCTTATGGCAAACCGAAATAGATTTGTTTCAGAACTAATTCCTTCAAAAAATTCGCCTGCATCAGTTGTAATTTTAAAAATTGCTTTTATAGGAAGGCGTGTATGACGGTCAAAAGCCTGACAAGTGATGAGATTCATTGGCCTTTTGCTTCCTGTAATAGCGATCTGCATGGAGGGGGGCAAAGCCAGCAATTCTTTTCCAAAATTGTTTTTGGTCAGATTTAATTGCGGCAAAATCTTCGTTTCGTTTAGAGGGTCGGATAAAGGAGAACTTAATTGAGGAATTGAAAATTCGTTGGAAGACTGTGACCACACAGTACTTTGCCCCCATAAAATAATGGAACTAAAGCTAATGGTAGCCTGTAACAAAAAAGCCCAAAAACGCATGAAGGTAAAACTGTCCGAAATAGTAAATCGATTAGGTTTGGCACAATATACAACATCTATTGGTGTTTTTCAACCCACAATTTCCATGGTACTAAGTCCGTTGGCATTCTTAAAAAGGCGGATTTGGGTTCCTATCCGTTCTTTGAGGGCTTCCACGTGCGAAATGATACCAATCGTTTTTTGGCTTTCGGACTGCAAGCGTTCAAGCATCCCCAAAGCCATATCAAGCGAATCGGGGTCGAGTGTTCCAAATCCTTCATCAATAAAAAGGCTTTCAATGCTTACATTTTGTGATGCCAAATCTGATAATGCCAACGCCAACGCCAAACTCAGCGTGAAGGTTTCGCCACCCGAAAGCGTATTGACGGCCCGTTGGGCATTGCCCTGATAAGTGTCTATTACAAAAAGGCTGTCGGTATCTTCTTTGGGTTTGTCTAAGATATAACGGTCTGAAAGGTGACGCAGACGCTGATTGGCCAAACCGATGAGGTTGGAAAGAGTTAAGTTTTGGGCAAAGTTGCTGAATCTGTTTCCAGTACTATCACCAATATATCGATTGAGCAAATCCCATTTACGTCGCTGCTGTCGTAGTTGTTCAAGCTCAGTTTGCAGTCCTGCAAATTTTAATTTTTGTTGGGCATGGTTATTTAAACTAGCTGATATTTCTGATGATTCTTTCAAATACTGATTGCGTAGGTCAAGACAAGACTTTAGTTTAAAATCGACTTCTTCGTCCGAAAAAGCAGTTTGACGCATTTGCACTGTTTGCAGCAGCTCCTCAGCCCAAGACTTATGATTTATTGAAAGTTCTTTATCTTTGTCTTCCAGTTGTTTACGGGTATTTTTAAGCTTTTCTACTTCTTGGCTTGACAATAATAGCTCATCAGCAATCACAATACTTTCTATGCCTTTGGCTTGTAATTGTTGGGTCAACAAAACCTCCAGACCTTCCATAGCTTCAGTCTCAGTTTTGAGGGCTTCCCTAATCTCAGACTGTTGTTTTTGAGCAATCAGCAACGTAGTCTGTGCTTGAGAAAAAGTTTCTTTCAAATACTGACTATCTTTCCTCACGTCTCTTCCTGCATAGCGTTTTTGTTTTTGCTGCTCTTTCTCTATTTTCTTGATACGCAACTCAAACAATTGCGAATATTGAAGCAACAAGCGTTGAATCACATCCTCCAATTCTTTGATTTTCATCCAATTATCAACAACTAGCTGACGCTCTTGCAGTTGCTTTTTTACCTCTGCCAATTGCTCAAGGGTTGTTTTAGGAGGCAAAGCTACTACTTCCAGCAGCTTCTCACATTCGGTATTGGCGTCTTTGTAAGCCTCTCGCAACTTACCCAAATCCCCCTCAGCTTTTGCCTTTAATGCCTCCGCTTTGCTGATTTCAGTAGCTAGGTTTTTATATTGAGAATCTATATCTCGGTATTTTTTTTCTAATAAATCCAATTCCACCTGAACCTCCGACAAAGCATTGACATAAGCATGAACATAGGGATGATGCGTAGACCCGCAAAGGGGGCACTCTTCTCCATTTTGAAGGGCATTGCGAAGGTCTTCTAAATTAAACTTCTGCTGCTCTTTTTCTTTTTTCTGTTGTAGCTGTTTTAGTTTGAGTTCTGCTTGTTGGAGGGCCTGTTGCAGTTGTTCAGCCTTTGGTTTATTTTCGTTAAGGTACTGCGTATTTTCTGTGAGTATATTTTTTTGTTCTTGCCCTCGTATCATTAGCTCGTGGCGATAGCCTAGCTTTGCAGATAGTTCAATCAATGTTTTTTCTTGAGTACCGAGGCGAGCAAGTTCGTCTTTTGCATCAAAATTTGCCGCAAAAAGGCTCAATTCTTTTTGATTTTCAAGGCTTTTCTGCCGAAGGCTTTCATAAGTATCATCAAGTTTTTCGAGCATTAATCCTTTCACCCAAGGATGCGAAGCCCCCGCAGCATTTTGTTTGATAGTACCAAATACAGGTCGGATTTCAACATTTAGATTTTCTATTTCTTTTTCTAAATTTAAAATCTCACTTTCAAATTCAGTCAGTTTTTCTACCAAATTCTCGATTGTCACTTCCTGCTGAATCAGAGCTTGGGTTTGGGTCAGCGTCTCAGCAATGCTTTTTTGTTGAAGGGCAATTTGGTGATTAGTATTTTGTAATCTTGCTTCCAAACTTACCACTTGATTTTTTTGCGCTTTGAGCGTAGCTAGGTCGCCCACCCATTCACTTACTTGTTCGTGTTGTTGAAGTCGCTGCGCTTGTAGTTCAAATGCTTCTTTTTGTTGCGCTAGGGCTTTTTTTTCAGTCTCGGCTTTTTCGAGTTTTTGTTGAAGCTCAAAGCAGCGCAATAGTGTATTTTTTTCTTTTTCCCAAAATTTCAAATCATCATCGGCCTGTTTTCGCTGCGTTTCGGCAATTCCCCATGCTTTTTCAAATTGCGCTACTTCATCCTCCGAAAGCATCGAGACGAGTTGAAGCTCTTTTTCTTTTAGTTCGAGTTTTTCCTTCCATTCTTTATCTTTCTGAAAAGCTGTACTACCTAGCTGCCGATAAATATGTTGCCCCGTAATATCTTCAAGAAGTTTGGCACGGTCATGAGCTTTGGCTTTTAGAAATTCGGCAAAACTCCCCTGCGCCAACACTATTGACTTTACAAATTGACCATAATTCAGCCCTATAAGCTCTTCATTTTTTTTAGGAAAATTAGACAAACCTTTAATATCCAGCAAATTACCAGAAGGCAATTCGGCAATTTCCATTTGATAATTATTCCAATTGCCATTACGATTACGGGCAATACTCCACCGCGACCGATACTGCCGTCCTTTTACTTCGTATTCTACTTCGGCGTAGGCTTCGGCCTTGGGTTCGTCGGCAGCTTTCAGATTTACAATAGAGCCTAGCTTTTCGATTTCGGTCTTTGAAATTCCCCCAAAACGCGGAATTTCGTTGTACAAAGCCAAGGTAATAATGTCGAGTAAAGTAGATTTTCCGGCACCTGTAGGCCCCGAAATGATAAACAAGCCCGAAATAGCCAACGGATTTACGGAAAAATCGACGCAGCAAGGCTCACCATAAAACGAATTGATATTTTTGAAACGGGTACGGAGTATTTTCATTCAATAGCTAAATTTGAAAACTTGAAAATGAGGTAATTGCTACAGCAAATCGCTTAAAAATTCCTACTGACTATCAGACACTTACCTGTCATTTTCAAATTGTTTGATTAACACTATCCCATAGTGCTTATAATTATCAATCACCAAAAACAATGATTATCAACAAGTTAATAAATTTTCCAACTTAAATCGACCCTCAATCGTGCTCATTCATTTCTCGCCACATTTCTTCAAAAGCTTCTACCAACAAGCTTTGGGTTTCTTGGTCTAAGTTTTCGGCCACCAGATGCTTCAAAAATACGTCTTTGGGGGTTAGGTCTTGAATAGACGTACCCGTCATGAAAAGCTCATCAGCGCCCCGAGTGCGGTTTTCAAATGACAAACGCGGCTTAATAATCTGAAAAGGAGCTTTATCAAACTCCTGCAACAGATAATTGAAATACATTTCTTTTTGAGGGTCGGCAAAAGGCTCTGTCACGTGTACTTCTACAAAAGACGACAAAGAAGCTGAAAAGGAATACATTTTCAAGGCCGCCTCTACTTCGTCAAGCGTACCATTGAAGCACCGCAACTCTCGAAAGGTGGGCACGGCCACAGCCTCTACTTTGGTAATCTGAGCGTTGTCGAGAGTCAATTCTAGGACATATTTGGTATCATTACGCTCACTGAAACTAAGGGCAATCGGCGAGCCTGAATAACGAATCATATCTGAGCCGCCCATGCGTTGCGGCCGATGAATATGCCCCAAGGCTACGTAGTCAAACCCTTCAGGAAAAAACTCCGCCGAAAAAGCAGCTTCCCCCCCAATAACGTGGATATCGCGCTCGCTTTCTGACACCGAAGCTCCATTGACATACAAATGCCCCATCGCAATAGAAGGGAGGCTTTTGAACTGACTTGTTTTGAGGTCTATTAGCTTTTCATAATGCCCGCGTATTCCTTGCCGCAAGGCCGACAAGCGATCTTCGTACCCTTCCCCACTGACCGATTTTCGAAGGTCGGCTTCACGCAGGTAAGGAACCGCAGCCACTACTACTTCTCCTTTGGGGGTATGGATATGCAAAAGCTCATCGTTAAGACTTTCCAAGGCACTCCCCACCACCTTGATATTCAAAAACTTAAGCAATTCGCGGGGTGCATTGAGTACCCCAGGCGAGTCGTGATTTCCGCCTGTCACAATCACTTGACAATCCGTCCCAATCAATTTTTTCAGGAAGCCATAATACTGAGTCAAAGCTAAATTGGAAGGATGGGCGGTATCAAAAATATCCCCCGAAATCAACAGCAAATCAATGCTACGCTGCTGAATAGTATCAGAAAGCCATTCCAAAAAAAGCCGCTGGTCTTCTTCGAGACTGTATTTATGAAGTTGTTTGCCCAAATGCCAATCGGCAGTATGAAGAATTTTCATGCTCATTTTGTCAGTTTTGGCTGTTTTTGAGGTTGAAAACCTAAGGTCGTCTATCCAATTTTAGATAACATTGCAAAAATGCCAAAAAGGAACGGTAAATTTGCACTAAACTTAAAAACACATGCACATACCTTTTGTCTTTTTTGATTCGATACGTGCTTATTTACAGCAAAAAAAAGTTACCAAAGCAGCTTTATTTGGTTCGTTTGCGCGTGGAGAACAAAATGCAGAAAGTGACATTGATTTGTTAATTGAAAAAGAAGGGATGACCTTTTTTGAAGTGTTGCAGATGGAAGAAGACTTGCAGCAGTTAACCCAACGAAAAATTGACATTGTAGAATTTCAAGCCATCAAAAATTCATTGAAATCTTACATTTTCAAAGATTTAATCCGGTTGATATGAGAGATGATAAAGTCTATTTGGGAGATATAATTGAAAGTATAGAATTGATTTTTAGTTATATAGATAACCAGTCTGATTTTGAATTCAGCCAGAACTTATTAGTACAAGATGCAATCTATCGACGATTTGAAATCATTGGGGAAGCCACCGCTAATATCTCTGAATCTTTTAGAACGGCTCATCCTGAAATAGAATGGCGACTAATGAGAGCGATGAGGAATAAACTATCTCACGAATATTTTGGCATTTCGTCGCATACTATCTACAATACTATACAACAAGACCTCCCCGTTTTATTGGGCAAACTCCAGAATCTTTATATTAGTTTATAATTATCGTAACCCACAAATGCTTACCAACACGCTTGAACAGACCTACTATGTCATTGACTTCGACAGCACTTTTACGCAAGTTGAGGGCTTAGACGAGTTGGCAAATATTGCCCTTGCAGGCAATCCCAACCGCGAAAAAATTGTGCAACAAATCAGAGACTTGACCGAAAAAGGCATGAACGGCGAGATGTCGTTTGCCGAAGGGTTGCGTCATCGCGTGAGCCTTTTGCAAGCCAATCGCTCTCATATCGACACGCTCGTTGATTTTTTACGCACCAAAATATCCGACTCTTTCATTCGCAACCGCGCTTTTTTGAAAGATTATGCCGATACCATTTTGATTGTATCAAGTGGTTTCAAAGAGTTTATTGTGCCTATCGTTACGGAGCTTGGCCTCAAAGAAGAAAATGTGTATGCCAATACTTTTCGTTTTGATGAAGAAGGAAATATCATCGGCATAGACGACGACAACGTGCTCTCGCAAGACAAGGGCAAAGTGAAGCTTCTTCAATCACTACAGCTAGAAGGTGATGTGTGCGCTATCGGTGATGGCTACACCGACTACGAGCTGCGCGAATCAGGAGTAGCACAGCATTTTTATGCCTTCACCGAAAATGTCGAACGCGCCAATGTCACCAAAGTAGCCGACCACGTGGTTCCTTCGCTGGATGATTTTCTGTTTTTGAAAAATCTTCCTCGTTCACAATCTTACCCCAAAAGTCGTATCAAGGTATTGCTCCTCGAAAATGTGCACCCAGTAGCACGCCAAGCTTTTGAAGATGAAGGCTTTAATGTGGAATTTGTGAAAGGAGCGATGGATGAAGAGGAACTCATCGAAAAAATCAAAGACGTGACCATCTTGGGAATCCGTTCCAAAACAATGGTGACGCGTAGAGTTCTTGAAAATGCGCCTCGGTTGATTGCCATTGGAGCTTTTTGTATCGGTACCAACCAAATCGATTTGAAAACTGCCACCGAAAATGGTGTTGCGGTCTTCAATGCTCCTTATAGCAATACTCGCTCAGTGGTAGAATTGGCGGTGGGTGAGATGATTATGCTCATTCGGAATGTATTCCCGAAAAGCAGCGGGATGCACGCTGGTAAATGGGATAAGTCGGCCAACAATAGCTTCGAAGTGCGCGGCAAAAAGCTAGGCTTGGTAGGCTACGGCCATATCGGCACGCAGCTGTCGGTGATTGGAGAAGCCTTGGGAATGGAAGTGTATTTTTATGATGTGGTAGACAAAATGCCCATCGGAAATGCCAAAAAACTCAAGTCTCTCGATGAACTTTTGCAAATTTCCGATGTTTTGAGCCTTCACATCGACGGTCGCAAAGACAACAAGAATGTAATAGGAAAGCGGGAGTTTGAGTTGATGAAAGACGGCGTGGTATTTCTCAATCTTGCTCGCGGCCATGTAGTGGATGTAGAAGCCCTCGTAGAAGCCCTCAAAAGTGGTAAAGTATCGGGAGCGGGCGTGGATGTGTTTCCGTATGAACCCAAAACCAACAAAGAGACTTTTGAAAGTGAGTTGCGCGGCTTCCCGAATGTGATTCTGACGCCGCACATTGGCGGTAGTACTGAAGAAGCCCAAGAAGGTATCGGTCACTATGTACCCGAGCGCCTACTCGAATACATCAACAACGGTAGCACTACGGGCAGCGTCAACTTCCCTGAAGTGCAGTTGCCGCTCCTCAAAGGCTCGCACCGCTTGTTGCACGTTCACCGCAATGTACCGGGTATTTTGGCAAAGCTCAACAATATCTTTGCGCGTTATAATGTCAATATCACCGGACAATACCTCAAGACCAACGAACAAATTGGGTATGTTATCATGGATGTAGCCCGCAGCTATGCCGAAGGCTTTATCCAAGAAATCAAAGAAATGGAAGAAACCATTAAGTTCAGAATGCTGTACTAATCAAACGTTTAGACCTGCATTCTACTTTAATTTCATATTGTCGAAAGGAGCGGAAGTATCATTAAGAAACAACCGCTCCTTTTCATCTTTGCCAAATCAGCAATTATGCTTCGTTATTTTTCTCGCGAAAAAACCCTTTTTCATTTATTAATAGCAGGGTGTGTACTCCGAATCATGGTCTTTTTGGTCATGAATGCCTCCAATCCCGATCAGCATCACGAGGTACTGCGGTTTATCAAAGAGTTTCATCGATTGCCTCGCATCCGTGAATTGTTTTTGGCCACTCATCCCCCCTTTTATTATTTGGTAGCCCTACCATTTTATTGGTTTGACGACCCCGTGTCGTTGAAACTTACGCAGCTTTTATCACTCCTGATTAGCACCTTTAATCTGTATTTGATTTATAAATTACACCAAAAACTAGTGGCTGATGTTTTGGTAAGAAACTTAGCTTTTTTGATAGCAGCCTTCAATCCTACCTTTTTGGCTTATTCGCTTTATGTCTCCAACGACACCATGGCATTTTTGATGGGAACGGGCATTTTGTACTTGATTTATCTTTATGTCAACAATCCCACTAGCCAAACTGAGATTTTTCTGGCCATAGTGACAGGACTTGCATTGCTTACCAAAACCACTTTTTTGCCTTTTATTCCGTTGGTGGTATTAGTAGTGCTGCTTATGCGTTGGAAATCAAGCCCCGCCAAAGCCGACGTCGTGATTAGTTTAGTAGCCTTTGTCTCCATTGTTTTCTTTTTGGGGAGCTACAAATTCATCGAAAACAAACACTATGAGCACAAGTTTTTTCTTCATAATCTTGACTTTTTTCCGCTCAATCACCAAGCTACTTATAAAGGCATCGAAAATTTCATCAATTTCAATCTCTGGGATTTAATTACATTTCCGGGCGAATTCAACGACGACCATGCCACTCGATACGCCTATTTTCTGACGTTTTATGCTACTTTTTGGTATAAGCATATCGACTTCGAAAACAACCTCAACCTCGGCAACTACACGAGTTTCAAATACATAGGAAGTCTTATTTATATTTTTGGGTTATTGCCTACCCTCACTTTTTTTGGAGGTTTTTTCATCAAAATCAAAGATAGCATCCTCACCGTTTGGGATATGTTGTGGGGAAAGGGCTTTTCATCGACCGGTTTATATCAAGTTTTTTTGAACGCCGTTTTTACGCTCAGTTTCTTAGCTGTTTTCGGGGCAGGTATCAAGTACGATGGCTGGTCCTTTTTTCATGGGCGCTTTTTAGGGCACGTTATGGTCGCTTTGTTGTTTATCATGGCGGTTGGTTTTAGTTATCTCAAAAAACTCAGTACGCCTCTGTTCAATATTTCCGCTTATAGTTTAATCATTGCCTCGTCTTTACACGTCATTTACTTTGTGGTAGAGGCGGTATGGGAGGTGATTGGAGGTTAAAAAGATGATTACATTCCCTAATGCCAAAATCAATATTGGCTTACACATCACCGAAAAACGAGCCGACGGGTTCCACAATCTAGAGTCGTGTTTTTATCCCGTAGGATGGGCTGATGTATTGGAGGCGATTCCAGCAGCTGATTTTAGCTTTAGTTCTTCGGGAATTGCCATCCCTGGCGACCCTACCAAAAACCTATGTGTGAAGGCTTATCATCTTCTAAAACAAGATTTTGAGTTGCCTCCTTTGGCTACTCACTTGCTCAAAATCGTACCCATAGGAGCCGGCATGGGAGGAGGCTCTTCGGATGCGGCGTTTATGCTCAACATGCTTAACGAAATTGGCAACTGTAGCTTGTCAACAGCTCAATTAGAGCAATATGCCCGCCAACTCGGAAGTGATTGCGCTTTTTTTATTCAAAATCGGCCACAATATTGCTACGAAAAAGGCGACCAATTTGTAGATATTTCATTGAATCTGAAAGGCAAATCCATCGTACTGGTTTACCCCAATTTCGCTATTTCTACCGCTGAAGCTTATGCCGGTGTAAAGCCTCAATCGCCCGAAGTAAATTTGTTAGAAACATTGCAACGCCCAATGCAAGAATGGCGTCATAGTATAAAGAATGATTTTGAGGCTGGGCTTTTTCCAAAATATCCTATTTTAGCCCAAATCAAAGAAAAAATGTACGAATACGGAGCAATTTATGCAAGCATGACTGGTTCGGGTTCAACAATTTATGGTATTTTTGACAAACCAATACATTTACAGAACAATTTCCCTTCTTCCACTGTTTGGCAAGGAGAATGCCTGTAAATCAGTACACTTGAGAGGGCGATTACCTACCCAATTTGCTCATTCATCAACAAGCATATTTCATCAAGTGAATTAATTGTTTGCGTTCGCCCATTGAAAAGTAAGCGTAAGAAAAACTTCGATGAACACCGTAAAAAAACAAAATCCGCTCACAAAAAGGCGCGAACCTTTCAATTTTATGCTTTGGATAGGCATAGGCAGCAGTGTTTTGGTATTTACTATCCTTTTGGCAGCATATGTGGTTCGAAAAGCCAACGGAGCTTATTGGACTGATGTACCTTTGCCAAGGCTTTTTTGGGTGAGTACATTGGCTATCATGGTCAGTAGTTTTACTTTGCACTTGGCCAATCGAAGTTTCCACTCCGACCGCTATCCACAATTTCGATTATACCTAGGAGCTACTTTATCGCTTGGGTTATTATTTGTAATTCTACAGTTTTGGGGCTGGTACCAGCTCATTGAAGCAGGAATTTCGACTCTGCGTAATCCTTCTGTGGGTTTTATTTATTTGCTCTCAGGTCTTCATATTCTACACATTGCGCTAGGTATCACGACATTATGCTGGCTGGTATTTCACTCCCTCAAAAATATCACCTATGTAGACGCCTTTGTGTTTAGTGTAAATCCTCCCAATCAGCTCAAGTTTAAGCTCATCTCCATTTACTGGCATTTTGTGGATATTCTGTGGTTGTACTTGTTCGCCTTTTTGCTTTATCACCACGGATTTTAGCTGCTCATTTTACAAAGAAGCCCGTAACTTTAAGTAGAATGGCACGTGTACTTGCTCCTTCAAATTTTCTTGGATAAGTTGTGCTGTTTTTTGTCCCATAAGTTCAAAATCAGCCGATATAGTCGTAATCCCCTCCAAAATTATCTTCTTTAAGGGAGTTTCGTTGTATGAAATAATCCCGACGTCTTTACCTACCTTCAGAGAAGTAGCCAACAGTTTTTCTACCAAACCAATCAAATCATTTTCGGTGATACTGATATAGACTTCGCCTTCGCAGATAGGTTCATTGAGAATGTTGGGAATCACTTGCATTTCAAACGAATATTGCTGGCAAAAAAGCCGCAAGCCTTCCACTATCTCTTTGGGATGGTGCGAATCTTTAGGAAAAACAATTTTGATCGTATGATAATTGGAAAGGCGAGGAAGTGCTTCCTCTAACGCCTTATAAATATCCATTTTAAAATTCTGATACACAGCACCATATTGTCCTTTGAGGCCTACGATAGGCTTATCGACGATGATAAGCTTTTCGGCTGGAATACTGGCATTGATTACTTCGTGTGCCTTCTCTCCTCCTTCCATAAAATGAGGAATAATGACATAATGCGAATAATCGTGGCTATTGGTCTGAACGAGCTTTTTGAAGTAATTATAGTCGTTGTTGTAAACATAAAAATCAATCATCACTCGTTCGCCTAAGGAGGCTACCAACGAATCATAAATGATTTTTTTGTGAGCATTAATTTTGTTGACCAACAAAAAAATTTTTAGTTGAGAAGGGGTAGCAGTACTTTTTACAAAATACCCTTTCCCTGGCACGGAATCTAATATCCCGATTTTTTTGAGGTATTTATAGCCTTTTTCGGCAGTATCTCTGGATATATCCGACTCAAAACTCAGCTCATTGATAGAAGGGAGGATTTCATCTTTTTCCAATTCGCCCCGCCCAATAATCTCCATAATCGAATTGGCGATTTGGAGGTACTTAGGAGTTGCCGAATAGCAGTCAATTGAGATAAGCTGAACCAAGGATTTATTTTTCATAATAATGAACCGTTTCTTGCCATCCTTCATAATAAGACATCACTGCTCTATTATCTACGCATGGCACTATGGTTTCTACTTCTTTTTTTAGACTTTGGAGATGTGCAATGTTAGTAAATAGTCCACACGCCAATCCTGCCAAATACGCTGCCCCCAAGGCCGATACATCGGGCATATTTATCTTCACGACGGGTTTTCCCAGCAAATCGGCCAAAAATTGTAGCACAAAACCATTGGAAGTCATACCGCCATCTACCATCAATTCTTTCAATTCTAAGCCCGCGTCGGCCTCCATAGCCCCAATAATATCTTTGATTTGATAAGGGATGGATTCTAAAGCGGCTCTTACCAGATGATTTTTGGTAGCACCAAACGTAAGCCCCGTAATAGAAGCCTTTCGCTTCATGTCCCAATGTGGCGCACCTAAACCACTGAAAGCTGGCACTAGATAGACGCCATTGTTGTGCTCTACACTCCTTGCCATTGCTTCGGTATCTTTGCTGTCTTCAAAGATTCCCCATTCATTTTTGAGCCATTCGATCGTAGCTCCGCACGTCACAATCACCCCTTCTAAGGCATAATCGACGCGCTCGGCCGTACTCCAACAAATCGTAGAAACCATGCCATTGGCCGATGGTTTCCGCTTATTTCCTACATTCATCAAAATCGAACAGCCTGTACCTAAAGTAGCCTTAGCGGTTCCTTCTGCAAAACATCCCTCTCCAAAAGCGGCTGCGTGCGAATCGCCAATCATACCCATGATAGGGACGGGTTTTGGAAAAAGTCCTTCAAAATTTGACTCCCCAAAAGCATAGGAAGAAGGCTGAGGTTGAGGCAATTGGATACCCCTCAATCCAAACTCTCTCAGCAAATCGGCATCCCAATCCAAAGTAGAAAGATTGAAAAACAAGGTACGAGAAGCATTGGTGTAATCGGTCAAGTATTTTTCACCTTTTGTCAATCTATACAAAAGCCAAGTATCCACCGTCCCAAAATACGCCTTACCTGCTTGAATAGCCTCACGGATTTCGGGCTGATTTTGTTGAAGCCAAATGAGCTTAGAACCCGAAAAATAAGGGTCAATGAGCAAGCCCGTTTTTTCGTTGATGATAGCCCCTAAGCCTCTTTCACGGAGTTGGTCACATATCTTTACCGAGCGCTTACATTGCCAAATGACGGCGTTGTGCAAAGACTTGCCTTGCTCATCCCACAAGATGAAGGTTTCGCGTTGGTTAGAGATTCCTACGGCGGCGATGGAGGTCAACGAGTGCCCTTTGGCTTGAAAGTCAGCCAAACATTTTTTGACCGACGATATTACATTTTGGAAAATACCTTCGGGGTCTTGCTCAGCGAAGCCCTCTCCAAAATAGTGGGTTTTTAAGGGTTCAGAAGCCCGTGATACCACTTGCCCTTGTGCATCAAAAACGAGGGTTTTGGTACTACTTGTACCTTGGTCGATGGCTAAAATAAAAGACATTTAGAAATTTATGTGCGGTTGAGTGTAAGTACATTGTTAAGTAAAAAGTTTTGTTTTTACCCGCAGAAATCCGCTGAACAATACAAACGCAGATTTTCGCTAAAAAAGGGCTTTATACCGTCTCCTATCTGCGTTTTTCTGCAACTTTAAATTTGCGCCAATCGACGGAAAAAACTTAAAAAACTTAGCTAACAATGCAGTAAGTGCTTACGCACCGTTAATTTTTAATTACTGATAATCAGCAACTAACAAACAGTTATAAGCTAGTTTAACTTTGCGCATTTACTTTAAGTACTTGTGTTAAATAAGTCTTTTGCGTTAGAAAAAAACAGCCTAAAATCAGTGGTTTTTGGTATTGGCTTTGTCGATAACAACCGCTATCAAAATCACCAGTCCTTTGACTACTTGTTGCCAAAAAGGCGATACATTAAGCAATACCAAGCCATTGTTTAGCACTCCAATGATGATAGCCCCCAAGACGGTCCCGCCGATACTGCCCTTTCCTCCCGACAACGAAGTGCCACCAATCACCACTGCCGCAATAGAGTCAAGTTCGTAGCCTGTACCGGCGTTGGGCTGTGCAGAATCAAGACGCGAAGTTACCATCAAACCTCCTACTGCCGCCAACATACCCGCCAATGTGTACACAATCACTTTGACCCGATTGATATTAATTCCCGACAATCGCGCCGCATTTTCATTGCCTCCAATGGCATAGATATAACGCCCGATTTTGGTTTTGTTGGAAAGTAAAATCGCTAAACCCACCACTAAGGCACTTATCCAAACTGGCACAGGAACACCCAAAAACCAGCCTGTACCGAAAAAAGCAAAGTCTTTGCCCAATCCACTGATGGGAAATCCCTGTGTCCAGAGCATGGTCAGACCACGCGCCACGGTCAGCATGGCCAAAGTAGCTACAAAAGGAGGTACTTTGAAACGCGTAATAGCCATACCATTGAAAAATCCCAATAACCCACCTACTACGATGCCCGCTAAAATGCCTCCCAAAAGTGTGAAACCTACAAAAAGATTTTGGGTAGGAAACTCAATGCCTGATTTGTATAAACCAGCGGTGACCGCCCCACTCAATGCCAGTACTGACCCTACCGACAAATCAATCCCTGCCATAAGCACCACGAGGGTCATACCCGTTGAAATACAGATATTTACTGAAATCTGGCGTAGTACATTCCAGAAATTGGAAACGGTAAAAAATTTGTCAGATAGTAAGCCTATCACCAAACACAGCACAAAAAGGGCTATCAGAGGTTGAAGTTTAGACAAAAGTTTTTTTTGTGAATCAAGGGTTGTTTGCATTTCTTTTAAGTGCTAAAGCACAACGGGGCCACCCAGGGTTGTTTGTTTTCTCCGTTGTGGTTAAGTGTCCTGATTATGGTTCTTTCCGATTCAAATTATATAAATAATAGTCTCCTTCAATTCTATAAAACTTTGGGAATGGCGGCTTTCAATAATATATCTTCGGTGGCATTTTGGGTCAAAATCTCTAGTGTTAGCTTGCCTTCGGCCAATACCAGTACGCGGTCTGAAACCGCAAAAATTTCGGGTAATTCGGAAGAAACCATCATAATTCCCAAACCCGAGGCCGCCAATTTCAATATCAGTTTATAAATCTCACTTTTAGCATGAATATCTATTCCACGGGTAGGCTCGTCGAGCAGCAATACCTTGGGATGCGTGGCAAGCCATTTCCCCAAAATCACCTTTTGTTGATTTCCGCCGCTTAAATTTTTGATAAGTTGCTGCGCCGATGAGGTTTTTACGCCTAGTTCTTGAATGTATTTTTCGGCCAATTGGGATTCGGCTTGGTTACTCAAAAACCCATTTTTTTCGACCCGCTCCCCCAAAGAAGCCAAGCTTATATTTTGGCTCACGGTCATTCCAGGCACGATACCGTCCCTTTTTCTATCTTCGGGTACCAAGGCCAAACCTGCCTTCACTGCCTCTACGGATGATTTAAGATGAAGTGGCTCTCCGTTGAGATGTATCTGCCCCGTAGCCTGCGCGTGATGTAGCCCAAAAATCGTTTCGAGGAGTTCGGTACGGCCTGCCCCCATCAGCCCAAAGACTCCCAACACTTCGCCTTTTTTGAGATGAAAAGAAATATCTGATAAAATAAAACTCTCTTTATGATTAGGCTTTTTCAAAGATAAACCATTGATTTCCAGTACACTTTCTTGGTTATTCAAAATAATTTTTGGCGGTGGGATGAAGATTTCGCGACCTACCATTTTCTGAATCAATTGGTCATGAGTCATTCCCTGAATATTTCCTGATTCGATAGATTTACCATCGCGCAATACAATGTAGCGATCAGCAATGCGAAACAGTTCATCGAGTTTGTGGGAGATATACGCAATGGTCTTATTGTCAGCCCTTAGCTCTTCGATGATGCCAAAGAGGGTCTCGACCTCCTGGTCGGTAATGGCGGAGGTAGGCTCATCCATGATGATGACCTTTGGCTCTAATAGCAACGCTTTGGCAATCTCAACTAGCTGTTGCTGTCCTACTTTTAGTTCCTGAACAGGAGTAGCGGGGTCTATATCCAGCCTAAGTTTTTGGAGCAAAACCGTGGCTTGATCGCGCATTTTTTGTTTATGAAGCGTTCCCCATTTAGTCAGGATTTCTTGACCCAAAAAGATATTTTCCGTAATACTCAGGTAAGGTATCAGGTTGAGTTCTTGGTGAATGATAGCGATTCCAGCCTGTTGCGCCTCTTTGGGATTTTGAAAGCGGATAGGCTGAGCGTGCCACACAATCTGCCCTTCGTAATCATTATCTACTCCCGACAAGATTTTCATCAAGGTAGATTTGCCGGCCCCGTTTTCTCCCAAAATGGCATTTACTTTGCCTTCGTGGAGTTCGAGACACACACGGTCTAGCGCCGTAACACCCGAAAACTTTTTGGTTATGTTGTCTGCAACAAGCACAATGAGGTCGATTTTGGGAATAGAATACTACTGAATAGAAATAGGAATTACTTCGATATTATCAAGATTGAGGCGAGCGCTGTTTAGCTCCATCACTCCTGTAAAAGCCACCTTATCACCCACTTTGGCTTTTGCCCTGAAAGGAGGAATTACCTTGTTTTTTACAATTTTATTCAACTCAGCCGATACATTATTGATATCGGCAGTATTGGTAAAAGACGTAATGTCAAACAAACCTGTAACATCACGAATGGCATTGCCATAAATAAACTCCGTAGCCAAAGTCAGCGATTGATTGCCCATTTGAAGGCTTATTTCATCTTCGTTGATAGCGGTAATAATCCCCGTACCTTTCACTAAAAAGTATTTGATACTTCCTACTGCCGTAGCATAGGCATATTTTTCAAAAGCTTCGTCTTTAGAAATCGTCAATAGTTGAATCAACTCCTGAATCCCTGAGGCATTGGCAAGCTGTGGGGTGAGGGTTGAGGTAAAAAATTTCTGAGCATAGGCTGCCGCGTCAAACTTCTTATTGGCCGCACTTCTGACTTCATCCAATTTTTTGAAATAAACAGAATGATACCCCAAAAACAACACGGCACCCAGCCCTAGCAAATACTTTATGGTCAGATTATTCTTTTTTTCCGAATGCGGCATAATCTTCAATGTTTTCTTTGGTTACTAATTCGACGGCAACGGGCAGTTTTTGAGGAAAATCTTTTTTCCCTTTCAAATATTGGTCGGCATAAATAGCAGCTGTTTGAGCCATTACTTTGGGAAATTGCATACCGGTAGCGGCAATTTTTCCGTCTTTGATGGCATCTACCACGTCGGCAGCTCCGTCAAACCCAAAAACCTTGACCTTATCGGCCTTTCCTGCTGCTGCAAGTGCTTGGTAAGCACCCATAGCCATGGCATCGTTGCCACAAAAGACCGCATCAATATTGGGATGAGCTTGCATGATAGACTCCAAAACTTCCATGGCTTTGTTACGGTCAAAATCAGCACTTTGCTGTGCCACCATTTTTAGCCCCGTATAATTGTCCACCACACTATGAAATCCTTGTGAACGCGCCCAGGTGTTGTTGTCGCCCACCAATCCGAGGAGTTCTACATAATTGCCTTTTTTCTTCATTTGTTTCACAAAATACTTAGCCAACGACACACAGCCCGAATAGCTATCTGATAAGATTTGGGAAGTGGCGGCATCGACCGAATTGACTTCCCGATCCATACAAAATACGGGCACGCCCGCTGCTTTGGCTTTCTGAACATTTACTACCGAGCCTTCGGCGTCAGTTGGGTTAAAAAGAATAGCATTGTAACCCGATACCAACGCATTTTCAAAATGGTCAGATTCTAGAGCCGTGTTATTTTGTGAATCAAAAATTTTGGTTTCATAGCCAAGTTCTTTGGCTTTGGCGGCGGCATTATCGGCCAAAAACACGAACCAAGGGTTGTTGAGCGTCGAAATGATAATAGCCATTTTCTTCGGAGTCTCCGATGTATTTTTGTTTGAACAGCTCCCAAAAAACAAGAGACAAAAAGCAAGGCTAAAAACAATCCCGCTATTATTTTTCAATTGCCACAGATAATTAATCATTGTCGATACACTTTTAGGGAAAAACTGTCGCAATCACCCGCTGATAACGAGTCAAAGAAGGCGTACCATTGTCGGATACCGCCAACACTATGTGAATAGTCTCCGGCTGAGTTACTTTAGGCGCCACAAACCAAGCCTCAGCTTTGGTTTTATCATTGATTTGAATTCCGTTTTTATTGCCATAAGTACCAGGTTCGGCATAATATATCCAATCGTATTTGAGGATATTGCCGTCAGGGTCGGTGCTGCCTTTAGCACTCAGTTGTACTTTTTCGCCACTTTTTACTTTCAGAAGATGAGCATGAGAAAGTTTGGCAACGGGCGGGTGATTGGCCTCTTTGTAAGACTTTACACACCAATCCATCCTTGCGGCAAAATCGTGCTGAAATGCCTCACGCCAACGCCAAATCGTGGCTTTGTTGCTGGTTTGGTAGCTACCATCCATACCCATGACTTCATCTACGGCATCCGCCCAAAGAGGGCGGGTTTCGGGTTCATAAAACCACTTTTGAGTACGAGGTGTATAAAACTCATAACGCCCTCCCCAGCTTCCATAGTCAGGATGCTCAGAGTCGCCCAAGCCATTGGGAATGAGGTACAAAAAAGTAGGCGTATCTCCTTCCATCAAAAACTTCACGGCTGGATATTCTTCTCCCAACGGCCCGTGATTTTTGCGGATGTGTTGCTCTAGCCAAGGATTGTCAACGATACCGAAATTAGCACCCGAAAATCGTCCGTGAAACTTATCGCCACTGATCCCCGACCAAGTAGCATAATGATAGGCACCATTGGCATGAAAACCGGGACTTGCGATATAAAACAACTGTGGGAAATTTTTGCGAATCCAAGGGCCACTATCGTCTTGGTCTGAAATGGTATAAACCCGAAGTTTTGACACAAATCTTGCCACTTCATCAGGTGTACGGGTCATTTTGACTTTCCAAAGGGCTTGCGCCAAACAATTGGCCCCACCCCAAACTGGAATCCAAAGCGGTCGAGGGTCGTTTTTGTCGGCTTGTTTGATAATCCATTCGGAGCCTTCGGAATCTTTCCCTTCGCCTACGGCTTCCATACCGCATTTGGGATAACCCGATTTAATGATACCCAGCAAAAAAGCAGTTTCAGGAAAACCTTTTTCGTGTAATAATAAATTGCTCCGTACTTTGTCGTAGGCATTCACAATCTTCCGAATACTCTCTGGAGCAGTACGGTCGCGTTGGTGAATAGAAGTCGTAGCCACAATGCCCTCAATATCCCACTGATTGCTGTAAGTCAAAAACCGCACCATCGATTGGGTATCATCGGGTTCATTTTCGATGTCGGTCAGTATCAGTACCCGAAGTTTTTCGGAAGGTTGGGCGTATAAGTACCTAATGGAAAACAACAAAAAAACATAAACGAATAGCCTCATTGATTTTAGGAATAGTGGTTTAGGGAAAGGTATCTAATCATATTGAGGTGGATTAAACTCGCAATAATGCTAAAGCTCGATGAGCAATGCCTTCTTCGGAAATACCATAATGGTTAAAGATTTCGGTTTGGGAGCCCGTCACGGTGTATTCATCAGGAATACCCATAAGGTCAAAAGCTTTATGATATCTATTCTTTAAAAGCCATGCTGCACAAGCTTCTCCCAAGCCGCCATAGACGCTGTGTTCTTCTACGGTCAAAATGGCTTTACATTTTTGCGCCACTTGAGCCAGCAATTCCTCGTCCAAAGGTTTGATGGTGTGCATACTGATAACCGTCGCTTCCACATTGTATTCACTAGCCAACTTATGTGCTGCTTGCAGGGCTGGATAGACGGTCTCTCCCGTGGCAATAAGCGCTATATCATCGCCTTCTCTTACTACCCTACCCTTTCCGATTTCGAAAGGAATAGTATCCTCTATGTCGAGCAGAGGCATTGGTTTTTTACCAAAACGTAAATAAAAAGGTTGGGAAAGAGCCGCTACTTGTTTTACGGCTTGCGCTGTTTCGAAACCATCGGCTGGGGCAATGATTGTAATATTGTGAATGGCTCTTAGCACCGCAAAATCATGAAGACTATGGTGAGTCGAACCCAAAGCGCCATAACTTACTCCTGCGCTAATACCCACGAGTTTGACAGGGTTATTGGAATATGCCACATCATTTTTGATTTGTTCCAATGCCCTCGCCGTCAGAAAGCACGCAGGCGAAACCGCAAATACCTTTTTCCCGGTAGAAGCTAATCCTGCCGCCATTCCTACGAGGTTTTGCTCGGCTATTCCTACTTCTACTATTTGAGCAGGGTATTTTTTACCAAAGGGTACCAGTTTTCCCGAACCTCGCGAGTCGCTTGTTACTACTACGACCTGCTTGTCAAGCGCGGCCAAAGACTGAAGCGTTTCAGCAAATACCTCTTGATTGGCAATCGCCGTCCCTGCCAAGGGAACATCTATCATTTCGTTGCCCATTTTTATTTTAATTTCTTACTGAAAATCAAACATTTAACAAAATACTTGAACTAAAATTAAGTAGTAGATAATCATATCCCCCCTTCAGGGGCTAGAGGGCTTTCAAGCTCTGCCATTGCCAGTTTGTATTGCGCTTCGGTCGGGACGCCGTGGTGCCATTTCAATTCATTTTCCATAAAACTCACGCCTTTGCCTTTCACAGTATGTGCGATGATGACACTGGGCTTCTCCTTTTCAAAAGGCAAAGCCCCAAACGCCGCTCTCAATGCCTCAATATCATGACCATCTACGTGGCGTACGGCCCACCCAAAGCTTTCAAATTTTTTGTCGAGGGGTTCGGTATTACATACTTCGGTAGTAGGAGCGGTGATTTGGAGACCATTAAGGTCAACGATAGCACACAGATTATCTAACTTGTAATGCGCCGCCGACAACGCCGCCTCCCAATTGGAGCCTTCGGGCAGCTCACCATCGCCCAAAAGCGTAAAAACGCGATAAGACAAACTATCCATTTTGGCCGCCAAAGCCACGCCTGCACTGATAGGCAAGCCATGCCCCAATGCGCCGGTGTTTTGCTCCACGCCTTTGATTTTGCGCGTAGGGTGTCCGATATAATGCGACTGATATTGGCACAGTGTTTCTAAATCAGATTCAGGAAAAAAGCCTTTGTCGGCCAATACCACATATAACGCTTCCACACAGTGCCCCTTACTCTGGATATATCGGTCACGGTCGAAGGCATCCGCATTGGCAGGATTTACATTCAGTACTTCATTATAAAGCACATTTAGTATATCAATACACGACAACGACCCACCCGTATGCCCCGCCTTGGCCTTCAGAATATACTTCAGGATTTTGCGGCGGTATTCCCTAGATTTTAGTTCTAAATTCATCTTCTATATTTATTGGGCACTAATGGTGATATACTTCCCAACCCATGTAGTTTTCAAAGGCTTCTTTCAAAATATGGGCCGTTTTGGAAGCATTCATCACTACGTGGTGCTCAAAGCCATTGCGACACACATACTTCATTAATCCTTGTAAATCAGGAATTTTTGCCACCGCTCGATTTCCAAAAGTGCGAAGTTCGTCATCGGTCAACATTCCTTCACCTATGTAAGCTTTTATGATGCCTTTGGGGTCGTCGGTACTGATACGGCCATAGGTAAGCGGCATCGCAGGGGTACGCCCGGCCAATGCGCCGTAGGTATTTTCTTCTCCTACCGAAGTTCCTAAAATAGGCGCCGTACTGATTTCGATGTCGGGCAAAAACGACTTAGCCCAGTTACCACAGTGGAAGAGCACGCATTTTTCTTCGTCGTTGGCGTAGTTGTTGTTCCAATCGACCAAGGCACTCGGCGAACCCGATGCTAGCTGCATGGCATACATACTCAAGGTGCCCGTCACATCTACTTCACAAGCACTTGGTAGCATATTTTCGCTCATGATACTCATGCTAGTACATACATTACAGCCGTAGTTTTGCTGCAAACTAGTCCAGCACTGAATCGCCGTTGCATCCAAAGCAAACTCCTCCATAAAATCGGTGAGGGCAATGTCGAGTTTGGCCATCTGCAATAAGCGACTGTCGGGCGTGCGCCCTACTGAAGCATAACCACGGATTTTGTCGATACGCTGCTTGACCACCTCATCGGTATCTTTGAGGCGATTGGCATTTCCCAAAATCGCCGATAAATCGATAGTAGTAACCGAAATACCATTGCGTTGTAAAATTTTTTCGCTGTAACGCACCGTATTAAATGCCCCTGGACGCGCGCCCACAGCTCCGATACGTACATTGCGAAGACCACGCACTACCCTGCAAACAGCCACAAAATCTAGCAACTCTTTTTCAAAACTACTTTCGGTAAGACGAATGACGTGCTTTTCGGTAAGGGAGTATTTGATACCGTATTGGTAGAGATTATTACAAACCGAGATTTTGCCACACCACGCATCGCGGCGGCGCGCTACGTCGAGTTTGTCGAGGTCGTCGGGGTAGGCTTGAATCAAAACTGGCACATTAAGCCCCGACAATTTGAGGGTATCGGCTACGCCTTTTTCATCCCCAAAATTGGGTAACACCACCAAAACCCCCATGATTTCTTCGGCATGGGCTTTGAAGAGAGTGGCACATTTTTGAGCATCACCAAACGTCTCGACTCCCCCTAGCTTAGTGTCGGCATCGCTCAATAAAATAGGTTTGATGTTGAGCTTTTTACACAACTCAATGCAATCAATGCGAGCCTCTGCTACCAACTTATCTGGAAAGAAATCCCGGTTTCCGATAATAATTCCAATACTTGTCATATAGTCAAAAAATCAGGACTCAAGTCCCTTTATGTTCATGTTCTTTTGGTTGCGAGATTATTTAGCAATGATAACTTCGATGTCGTTTTGTTTAAACAATTGCAAGTGATTGTTTTCAATACCACTATCAGTAATCAAATAGCTGATAAGCGACAGTGCCCCCAAACTTGCGAAAGCACTTTTGCCGATTTTGGTAGAATCAGCCACGAGATAGGTAGTTTCGGCGGCATCAATCATTGCTTTTTTTACCACTAAGTCGCTGATACTCGGGTAAGTCAATCCTGCTTTGAGGGAAATACCTGCCGTCGCCAAAAACAATTTTTGTACGTGGATTCCTTTGAAAAAATCAGCTGCTTTTTGCCCTGTCAACGACAAGGTCGGTGGCTTAAACTCTCCACCCGTCAATATCACCTCAATGTTTTGTTCTGCTCCTAGCATCAACCCAATGTTCATGGCATTGGTGATGACCGTCAATCGACGATTACCTCTGATTTTTTTGGCAATTTCGGTGGTAGTACTACCCGAATCAAGGATGATAGTATCTCCGTTGTCGATGTAGTCCAAACACGTAGCGGCAATACTCTCTTTTTTGTCCATGTTTTCTTGATGTACCAACGAAAACGACTGTACTTGGTCTTTAACGCTTTTGAGATAGGCACCACCATGCTCGCGCACAAGTATTCCTTCTTTTTCTAATTTTTCTAAATCTTGCCGAATGGTTACTTCCGTAACTTTAAACAATAAGGCCAAGTCAGCTACTTTGGCCGACCCGTCTTCATGCAGCAGGTCTAGTATTTTTTCTCTTCTTTGATTAGGAAGCATTGGTTTTCTTTTTTGATATTTTAAAAGTCACATTCTCTTCAAAGAAAAGAAATAATAAGAAAACAAAAAAGGATGTTTTAGGCTCTTCAATCTATTTCTCCCTAATCTTTATTCTTAAGACTGATTCGTAATCCTCGACAGCTTTGTTGTTGATTCACAAGTTGCTATTGCAACTCTCTTTTGTTTAACCCTTTATTTATAACTGTTGTCTTTTTTGTAGGCTTTTACCAAAGCATCATTCAATTATGATTATCGAAACTAAATTTCAAACAAAAGAAACAAAAAGAAACAAAACAAAAAAATTTTACCTAAAATTATTCTTAAAAGCAAGGTAGCACCACAGAGTTCAAAATTAAACTATTTCAATATTTTGTATTATCATTTACTCACCCAAAAACGTCATAAGCGATATTTTTCAAAAAAAATAAAACTTTTACCTCAGATTATACAAATAACCAAAATTGAACATATCTAATATTTGGAATTTCGGAATTCGAAAATCATACTTTCGTTTACTTTCGTTTATCAGGACGGTTCAGGACAGCTATCAATAGGGCATTTTCTAGCTTTGCCTACCATAGTTCAGCATTTTTTAGCTAAAAACTTGTATTTTATCACGTCAAACTTACGCCCTATGAAACCCTTTCTACCACCCAAGTACTTGAAGTACTTTTGTTTTATTTTTCTTTCATTTTGTTTTGTTCAGGTTTTTGGTCAATCGAAAGTAATTTCTGTCAAAGGAAAAATACTAGATGAAGCAGGGAAACCTGTTCCGGGGGTATCAGTCGTACTCAAATCCACGACTACGGGTACTATTTCCAATCAAGATGGACTTTATAGCCTTCCTGCTCCAGAAGATGCCATTTTGGTATTTAGTTCGGTAAGCTACGAATCGCAAGAAATCGCAATCAATAAACGTTCGGTGATTGATGTGACCCTGATGCCCTCCAACAAAATTCTTAATGAAGTAGTGGTCGTAGGGTATGGTACTCAAAGCAAAAGAGCGGTGACGGGGGCAGTAGCGTCTATCAACAATAAGCAATTTCAAGACCGTTCTTTCAGCAATGTGGCACAGTCGCTAGCGGGGCAAGTAGCAGGTGTAAATATTTCGCAAGCGCAAGGTGCCCCAGGGTCTTCCCCTTTTATCAAGATTCGGGGTGTGAGCTCTATCACCGCTGGCACAAACCCTCTTCTGGTAGTAGATGGCGTTCCGTTGGAAAACTTCAACCTAAATATGATTAACCCTCAGGACATTGAGTCGGTAGAAGTATTAAAAGATGCTTCATCAGCGGCGATTTATGGGTCAAGAGGTTCGAGTGGGGTTATCATTGTTACTACCAAATTAGGAAAAGCAGGCAAAACCAACGTCAGCGCCAACTTTGAATATGGTTCACAAAAAGTGACTCGCCAAATCAAGATGATGGACGCGCAACAATTTATCCGAACCTACATCGACGCCAAAAACAACGCGTGGATTGATGCAGGTGGTAAAGCCACCGATGGCAACGCCCTTCGTCCTACGTTGCTCAAAATCCCCGAAGATTTTCTGACCAATCCTCAGCAGTTTGGCACAGGTACCAACTGGCAAGATGTAATGTTTAGAGGCGCACCTTCTTACAATGGTCAAATCTCTGTGTCAGGTGGTACCGAGAAAACCCAGTATATGTTTTCGGGGGCGTATTTAGACCAAACTGCCGTGCTAGACATGAATTACTACAAACGATTGGCGCTACGCTCAAATATCAAAACTGCCGTAACCGACCGCCTTACAGTAGGACTTAATTTGGGAGTAACGACGATTTTTGACCGCACTGAAGGAACCAAAGGAAAAAGTGACGTGATTAGCCTTGGCCTTCAAAGCAACCCTCATTTTCCAGTTTATAACGAAAATGGCAACCTCGGCTACCGTGACCCCAACTCTACTTGGTTTCGTTTTACGGCCTTTGGCGATATGAACCTTTGGCATCCGTACTCATTGACCCGCGAAGTAGACAAAGGCACCAAATCATTCAATACCTTAGGCTCGGCTTATTTGGAATACAATATTTTGAAGAATCTAAAATTCCGCACTAGTCTGAGTGCCAATCTCTTCAATACTCGCAATCATTTTTATTGGAATGATAAACAAAAATACGGCTACTCGGCAGTGCTCGCGGCTCAAGCCAACGCAGGCAACAGCTACATGCTCAATTGGCTGAGTGAAAACACTTTGACTTACGACAAACAAATCGGTGACCACTCCTTTACGGGACTTGTAGGCTATACTTCGCAAAAACAACGCGACGAAACGATGTACGTAGCCGCCAACAATTTCCCGAATGATTTGGTACATACCCTGAACGCCGGAACCGTCACAGCTGGTAACACCACCGCTAGCGAATGGTCTTTGCTATCTTATATTGCTCGTTTGCAATACAACTACAATAGCCGTTATTTTTTGACTGCAGCTATTCGTCGCGATGGTATGTCGCGCTTCGGCGACAACAACAAATGGGGGTATTTTCCTTCGGTATCAGCAGGTTGGCTCATTTCGGATGAAGCTTTTATGAGCAACATCAAGAGCATCAATAACTTGAAATTAAGAGTAAGCTACGGCGTAACAGGCAACAACCAAATCCCCAACTATGGTGCGATTAGCCTTTTGGCAGCCTCCAATTATGTGTACGGCAGCACCATGTCAAATGGCCTAAGAGTCAGCAACATTGCCAATCCTAACTTAAAATGGGAAAAAACCAATATGTTCAATATCGGTCTGGATTTGGGGGTACTCAACAACCGCCTTTCTGGTTCAATCGAGTACTACAACTCTCTGACCCGCGACATGCTATTGTTTGTGCCTGTACCCGACATCACCGGCTTTTCGTCGCAGTTGACCAATATCGGGCAAATGCGCAACCGTGGTATTGAACTTAATATTACTTCCAAAAACGTAGTTGGAAATTTCAACTGGACAACAGACTTCAACTTCTCTCGCAATAGCAACAAAGTATTGCAGTTGGGTCCCGGCAATGCCCCTATCCAATACGTGGATAATGTCGTGACCGTCAGAACCGAAGTAGGGCAACCCGTGTCTAATTTTTATGGCTATATCTTCGACGGTGTGTTTAAAAACCAAGCCGAAATCGATGCCTATCCTCACCACGCAAGCACTACCCCCGGCGACCCTAAAGTAAGAGATGTAAATGGCGATGGAAAAATCACCGACGCCGACCGTACCATCATCGGAAACAATCAGCCCGATTTCATCGCAGGTATGACCAACACCCTGTCTTACAAAGGTTTTGAGTTTTCGTTTATGCTACAAGGCTCTTACGGTGGCGAAATCGCCAACAACAATATTCGCTATTTAGGCACTTGGGACAATGGCCGTAATTTTTATGCGAGTATGTACAACTACTGGCGCTCAGAAAGTGACCCCGGCGATGGGATTCATTTCAAACCCAATGTCAGCTACAAAGGTTTGCAAAAGCAATTTTCGTCCTATTGGGTAGAAGATGCCTCTTTCTTACGTATGAAAAACATCCGCTTGTCGTACGCGATTCCGAGCAAATTATTAAACAAAATTGCTTGCAAATCGGCGCGGGTATATGTCAATGCCGAAAACGTATTTATCCTAACCAAATACAAAGACGGCTACGACCCCGAAAATACCACCTACGGCACCACTACTTACAGCAGCAGCATGGAGACTTCTGGCTCTTATACAAGTGGAAATGCTCCCGTGCCGGGTGCGTTTCAGGGGGTAGATTATGGTTCATATCCACTGCCTCGCGTGATTACGGTAGGTATCAAAGCTGATTTTTAATCAAATAAAACCAACAAAGCAATGAAGAAGTTTAAACATATACTGGCCGCCTGCCTCACTGGTGTAGTGATGAGCAGCTGTAGCGATTCTTTTCTCAAACTTGCCCCTGTTTCCAATCCAAATGCTGAGACATTTTTCAAAACCAAAGCTGATTTTGACTTGGCATCCAATGCCGCCTACGCTACGCTTTATACCATTTACAATCCCGAAGGACCTATCTCATACATGGGCGAACTCATGGGCGATAACGTGACGATTCTGAATATTTCGGGAAATATGGCCGATAAGTGGCAATTCAGGGATTATACCCTTGCGCCTGCCAATACCATGGTGTATCAGTTTTGGCAAGATTTTTATCGGTCACTTTACAATATCAACATCGTGATTAGTAAAGTAGAAACAAGCGAATTAGACGCGGCTAGCAAAGACAAAATCAAAGGAGAAATGATGTTTTTACGGGCACTTTATTACTTCAATATGGTGCAGATTTGGGGAGATTTGCCGCTCGTAACTACTCCTATTACCGCCGCCGAAAGTTACGGTGTATTGCGTTCACCAGCCTCTGAAGTATATGCTCAGATTGTCAAAGATTTACAGTTTGCAGCTGATAAACTCCCCCTAGCTTCCGCAGCTGGCGTAGGAAAAGCTTCCAAAGGAGCGGCTCAATCGCTGCTCGGAAAAGTCTATTTGACCATGGGCGATAAAACCAACGCCGCCAATACCCTCAAAGAAGTAGTCAATAGTGGGCAGTACCAATTGCTTCCCAACTATGCTTCGCTTTGGGATCCTAAAAACAAAAACACCAAAGAGTCTATCTTCGAAATTCAGTTTTTAGGCGGCTCTTCTACGGCTCCTTTCAGTGATTATTATTTGGGCTTTTTTCCCAACTCCAACGCGCTTGGCTTCTACGGAAGTGGTATGAATCAAGTAGTGGATGATGTTTGGACCGAATATGAGACAGGAGATAGCCGCCGCGTAGCCTCTATTGATACAGGCTTTACGGATGCAAAAGGCGTATTTACCAAAGTCAAATTTCCTAAAAAATGGCAAGACAAAACCGCCCCCATCATTGGGCAACGCATCGCCGCCAACAACAACTTTATGGTACTACGCTATGCCGATGTGTTGTTGATGTTGACCGAAGCAACTGGCGATGCTCAATACTTAAATCTAGTGCGCAAAAGGATAGGTTTGCCTGAATACGGTACCGCTGCCTACCCTTCCAAATACAATAGCATTGAGCTAGCCACCGAACACGAACGCCGCGTTGAATTGGCTTTTGAATTTCACCGTTGGTTTGACCTAAAAAGAACCAATCGCGCACTTACTGTATTGCCGAGCAAAGGTAAAGCCGTGACACAAGCTAAATTGCTGATTCCTATCCCCAATGTAGTAAGAGATCAAAATAGCAAAATCACTCAAAACGCAGGCTACTAGATGAAGACTATCCAAGTTTGATAACGAAATAAAAACAAACTTGGATAGTCTAAACCTAAAACAACGCGTCAAACTTTAGAGACTTTCCAAGTTGCTTAAATCGTTGATAACAAACTTGGAAAGTCTACCATGAAATAGTAGAATTAGCGCGAAATAAGATTATTAGAACAGTTTAGTGTTCGCACTTTAGTATTCAACCAAAATGAATCATCCCGACTGATTTTCAGCGAATGGAAAGAATTATTGCTACCTATTTTATAGAAACGCCATTTGATGTTGAAAAAGCGGCACAAGTGCTTGCGGGTGAACAATCCAGCGGCACTTTTGTGGCAATTCCGGGCGAAACTGAGGCTTTGAAAGCGCGTTTTGCCGCCAAAGTAGAGGCCATAAATTTACTTGAGCCTGCCTATCATCCTTCCTTGCCCGGTGCAGAAGGTTATCCTGTGTACCACCGTGCCGAAATCAAAGTCTCTTGGTCGGTCGAAAACTTTGGGTATAATCTGCCCGTTATGATTTCGACTTTACAAGGCAATTTATACGAGTTGACCCAATTTACAGGGCTCAAACTCATGGATATTGATATTCCTGACTCTTTTGCTCGGCATTTTGTAGGCCCACGTTTTGGCATAGAAGGTTGTCGGAATCTCACTCATGTGTATCAGCGACCTCTCATAGGCACCATTATCAAACCTAGCATTGGGCTTTCTCCCAACGATACCGCCGCACTTGTCAAAATCCTAGCAGAGGCGGGGATTGATTTTATCAAGGATGATGAACTCCAATCTGCATCGGCCAATTCTTCTTTTGAAGCCCGCGTAGATGCAGTTATGGAAATCATCAATCGCCATGCCGATGCCACGGGCAAAAAAGTAATGTATGCTTTCAACCTCAGCGAGGAAATAGATAGTATGCTTCGCCGCTACGAATATTTGATAGAAGCAGGAGCGACTTGTGCTATGGTGAGCATCAATAGCGTAGGTTTGGCGGGTACCAAGAAAATCTGCGACCAAGGCGTATTGCCTATTCATGCCCACCGCAATGGCTGGGGAATGATGACCCGTCATCCGCTTTTGGGAATAGACTTTAGGGCTTACCAAAAGCTATGGCGTTTGGTGGGAGTAGATCAGCTCCATGTCAATGGTATCCAAAACAAATTTTGGGAAAGCGACGACTCCGTGGTACGCTCCATCGAAGCTTGTCGTCAGCCCCTACTTGGTGGCTACGAAGTACTGCCCGTAGTATCGTCGGGACAATGGGGCGGGCAAGCTCCCGAAACCTACCGCCGTACCCAAACTGTGGATTTGCTATACATGGCTGGCGGCGGTATTATGGCGCATCCTGACGGCCCCAAAGGAGGAGTGATTGCCATCAATCAAGCGTGGGAAGGAGCAGTCAAGGGCTTATCAATACAACAAACTGCTGCACTTTATCCTGAGTTTGCTAAGTCTGTTGCCAAATTTGGAAAGTCACTTTCGTTTATGTCAAATTGATTTTAGCATTTGTCTCGTTTATCACCAACCAAACCCTCAAGCGAATCGCCTTGGTGATTTGTGTATTTTCTTAAATGTCATTGACAAACAGCTCTTTATTATTGGCCTATTACGGAGATGATTTCACGGGTTCGACCGACGCCCTAGAATTCATGAGCCGCGCAGGAGCACGTACGGTGCTTTTTATCGAACCTCCTACGCTTGCTCAACTCGCCCAATACGAAGATTTACAGGCTATTGGAGTAGCGGGGTTGTCGCGCTCGCTGTCACCCCAAGCAATGGAGCAACAACTACGCCCCGTGTTTGAAGCACTACAAAAACTTAATTCCCGACACATTCATTACAAAGTATGTTCTACTTTCGATTCTTCGCCTACGATTGGTAGCATCGGAAAAGCCTTAGAAATAGGAGCCGAAGTTTTTGAAAGTGAATGGGTTCCGATTCTGGTAGCGGCACCTTCGTTGGGGCGTTATTGTACTTTCGGAAATCTTTTTGCTCGTATGGGTATTGGTAGCCAAGGCGTCATTCATCGCCTCGACCGCCACCCTTCCATGCGTGTTCATCCCGTGACTCCCGCTACCGAAAGTGATTTAAGATTGCATTTGGCCCAACAAACCACCCGAAAAACGGGCTTATTGGATATTCTTCAAATCGCCCAAGCAAATGCCGTCGAGAAGCTAGCACAACTCCTCCAACAAGGCTATGATAATGTACTATTTGATGCCCTTTACGAACAACATTTACCAATCATTGGTCAATTGATAGACCAATGTCAAAAATCTAAAAATCAAGCGTTATTCTCAGTAGGTTCTTCGGGAATTGAAATGGCATTGGGGAGTTATTGGCAAACAGAAGGTATTTTAAGCAAGCGTACGCAGTGGAATAAATTAGAACCTCAGGCAGCAATTTTGGTGATTTCGGGCAGTTGCTCTCCCGTCTCTGCCCAGCAAATTGCGTGGGCCGAACGCCACGGGTTTGTGAGTATTGGCTTAGATACTACAACTATTGCGGCGCATCCCAACGACGATTCGGTTTTAAACACTACCATTGAACAAGCACTTACTTACGCCCAAGCAGGTCGCAGTATCATCATTCATTCGAGCAGTAGCAATCTCGACCCTCGTATCAAAGAAGCAAACGATATTTTTATACAACAAGGTTTTAGCCCCACTCAAATTCAATCCCGTACAGGTCAGCTTTTTGGCAGGGCTTTGGGTATAATAGCCAAAGAAATTCTGGCTTCCTCAGCCATTGAGCGTATCGTTGTAGCAGGAGGTGACACGTCTAGCTATGCTGCACGCGCTATGGAAATCGAAGCAGTAGAAATGATAGCGCCACTTACGCCCGGCGCACCTGTATGCGTAGCCCATGCGCCTCACTCTGCGTTGCATCAAAAACAAATCATTTTTAAAGGGGGTCAGGTGGGTCCAGAAAACTATTATGAATTGGTTAGAGGAGTCGGTTAAACATCATATAAACTATTTTATTATTCATGAAAAAAACACTTGGATTAGTTCATACATCAGCCACTTTAGTTCCTGTTTTTCAGCAGCTTTGTGCACAATACTTACCTCATATCAATGTCTTTAATATTGTGGATGATAGTCTTATCAAACAAGTCATCACGCGGGGAGAATTACAACCCGATACAGCCCGTCGCGTGGTCAATTACGCAAATTCGGCTGAAAGTGCAGGTGCCGATTTCATCATGTTTACTTGCTCCTCCATTGGCGCGGCCGTCGAAACTGCCGCTACCTTGACCCAAGTTCCAGTGCTTCGCGTAGACCAACCGATGGCTGACAAAGCCGTATCAATAGGCAAAAAAATAGGCGTAATTGCAACCCTTCCTACCACCCTTGCGCCTACTTCTGACCTAGTAAAACGTCGTGCGGCGGTGGCTGGTAAATCTATTGAAATTAAATCAGTTTTGTGCGAAGGAGCCTTTGACGCACTCATGGGCGGCAACCCTACCCTACACGACCAAATGGTCGCGGCGGCACTGAAAGAATTGAGCAATGAAGTAGATGTAATTGTACTAGCTCAAGCCTCAATGGCACGAGTGGTAGATACGCTCTCTGACACAGAAAAGAAAGTACCTATTTTGGCAAGCCCTCCCATTGCGATGGAATATCTAGCGACTTTGTTATGAAAAAATTATCAAAAATAGCTTTATACGGTAGTGCTGTAGCTTTGGTAATCCTTTTATGGGGAATCTTCACTTCTACGCCTTCTTTGTGGCAGCCTTCGGCCCTGGGGCTAGCGGTGTGTATTGCGTTGGGCTTGGGGGCAATCCCCGCTCTCAAAGGCTATCAATATACCGCATGGATTATGGCGGCGGTAGTGGCTGGGATGATTTATCCAGCGGCTTTTACCAAATGGGGAGACTTTGATTTACGCAACAAATGGCTCATTCTCATCATCATACAAACAGTAATGTTTGGGATGGGCATCCACATGAGTGTGCGCGATTTTTCGAGTTTGGCTACCACAGGCAAAGGCGTGGTGATTGGGCTTTTATGCCATTTTTCGGTCATGCCTCTGATGGGTTTGCTTCTTACCAAAGTCTTTGATTTTGAACCAGAAATCGCCGCTGGCATTATCCTGATTGGTTCATGTTCGAGCGGATTAGCTTCCAATGTGATGGTCTATTTGGCCAAAGCCAATTTGGTATTGTCAGTAATCGTAACAGCAATGGCTACGCTAGTGGCTCCTTTTCTTACACCTCTGCTGATGAAATTGCTGGCCGGAACATTGATTGAAGTTCATTTTGTGGATATGATGATGGAAATCATCAAGATAATCATTGTCCCTATCGGGGCAGCCTTGTTATACGATTTTCTTACCACGGCCACACGTCCCCAATGGTACAAGGTAACACGCGTTGCTTTGATTTCTGGGCTTTGGCTTTTGGCGCTGCCCGTCGGGCTGTGGGATTTTTTCAAAGCCCATATCACTTCCCAAGCAGCATTACAGTCACTCGAAATTTTAGGATTTTTTGCGGGGGCATTTCTGGTCGGGATGGGCTATTATTTTCTAAGCCGTCGTTTTTCCAAGCTAGATGATTTGATGCCTTATTTTTCGATGTTTGGTATTATTTATTTTACCACAGTGACCACAGCCGCTGGTCGCGAAAACCTCCTTAAAGTAGGCTTTTTGCTCTTTATTTGTTCGGTGATTCACAATGCCGCAGGTTATTTTTTTGGTTATTGGCTGAGTCGTTTATTTGGATTGGATGTTAATTCTTCGCGCACTGTTGCTTTTGAAGTAGGACTTCAAAACGGAGGCATGGCATCAGGATTGGCCGGAAGTATGGGCAAACTCGGTACGGTAGGGCTACCTGCCACGGTTTTTAGCCCGTGGATGAATATTTCGGGTTCTATTCTGGCCAATTATTGGCGCCGCCATCCCGTAGAAGAAGTCAAAGACACATTTTCAAATTAACGCATTATCCTCATGTTTTATCGTAAGTTTTTATTTCTAGTGTTCATTATTTGTACGGGCAAAATATGGTCTCAAAACCCTACCGTCTCTCCCCAAAAAATGCAAGAAGTATACGATGAAATAAAAACCCCGCATAAGTACGGCTTGGTAATGATTCCCTCTGACAATTCAAAAAAACTAGATTGCCCCACGGTATTTCGCAAAAACAAACAATGGTTCATGACTTATTTGGTGTTTGATGGGCGAGGTTATGAAACTTGGCTTGCCAAAAGCAAAAACCTGCTTGATTGGGAAACACTCGGCAAAATCATGTCTTTTTCGGCTGATACTCTACAATGGGATAACAACCAAAAAGCGGGTTATGTAGCCCTTCAAAACACCAAATGGGGAGGAAAGTACAATCTCCTAAAATACCAAGGTAAGTATTGGATGCCATATTGTGGGGGTAATAGCCGAGGCTATGAGGCAGGCAAACTCTCCATTGGAATGGCTTACAGCGACCAAAACCCGACCAAATTGGTAGAATGGCAACGACTCCCCAAAGCAGTACTTTCTCCCTACGATACCGATGTAAGGTGGTGGGAAAACAAAAAACAATACAAAAGCACGGTAGTCTGGGATAAGAAAAAGACGACGGGTTATCCTTTTGTGATGTACTACAATGCCAACGGCGACAGTAGCAACAACAACCCCAAATATCGGGAAATTGAGCGCATCGGCATGGCTGTTTCCAACGATATGAAGACATGGAAACGTTTCCAATCTGAGACTGTACTGAATCATCACTCGGGCATCACGGGTGATGGTGTACTCCAAAAAATGGGCGATTTATGGGTGATGTTTTATTTTGGAGCATTCTGGAATGAGCGCAAAGACGCTTACAATCGTTTTGCTTGTTCGTATGACATGGTAAACTGGACTGATTGGGACGGCCCCGACCTTATCAATCCTTCCGAACCTTACGACAGTATGTATGCCCATAAATCGTACGTCATCAAGCACAAAGGAGTGGTTTATCATTTTTATTGTGCGGTCAATAAAGACGACCAACGAGGCATAGCCGTTGCCACTTCCAAAGAAATAGGAAAAAGTACGCTCGCTTTTGTACCGCCACCACCCAAGAAAACCAAACAGACATCCAAATAGCAACTTACACTTTTATTTATCTGATTATCAAAAATTTAAATAGACACTATCCCACCCATAAAATAGCATTGACATGACAAAAAACATTTTAATCGTTTTCCTTTTTTGGGTTTTTACATTTTTTGTAGAAGCTCAAAACAAAGGGTTGGTCAATACCAGCCAAAGTCCCTACGCCAAACTTTACACCCCCAACCTCGCCGATGTGCGTTGGACGGGAGGCTTCTGGGCCGACCGTTTTCGGGTTTGTAAAGAAACCATGGTTCCCCAACTTTGGAAAACCTACACCGACCCTAACATCAGTCATTCGTTTCGAAATTTCGAGATTGCAGCAGGTCTCGAACAAGGCAATTTCAAAGGACCCTCTTTCCACGATGGCGACTTTTATAAAACCTTTGAAGCCGTAGCAAGCTTATACGCCACCACCAAAGCCCCCGAACTAGACGCTATTATGGACAAAGCCATCGAAGTAATGGCCAAAGCCCAACGCGAAGATGGCTACGTTTATACCAAAGCTATCATCGAACAAAAAAAATCGGGGCAAACAAAGATGTTTGACGACAAGCTCAGTTTTGAAGCTTATAATTTTGGACATTTGATGACCGCCGCTTGCGTGCATCACCGTGCTACGGGCAAAACCTCCCTGCTCAACGTAGCAAAAAAAGCCGCTGATTTTCTTATTGGATTTTATAAAGTTGCCACGCCAGAGCAAGCCCGCAACGCCATATGCCCCTCCCACTACATGGGTTTGACTGAGTTGTATCGCACTACCAACGAAAAACGCTACCTTGATTTGGTAAAATACCTTGTCAACATCAAAGGTACTACCGAAGGTACCGACGACAATCAAGACCGCATTCCATTTCGTCAACAAACAGTGGCGATGGGTCATGCTGTACGGGCCACCTACCTTTATGCAGGAGTAGCTGATGTATATGCCGAAACAGGCGAAGATTCTCTCATGCGCTCGCTCAATCTGATATGGGACAATCTCACCCAGCGCAAAATGTATGTCACAGGCGCTTGTGGTGCCCTTTTCGACGGAGTTTCGCCTTACGGGACTTCTTATAAGCCCAACGACGTCCAAAAAACCCACCAAGCTTTTGGACGCGATTATCAATTGCCCAACGTCAGTGCCCACAACGAAACCTGTGCCAATATCGGCAATGTCCTTTTCAATTGGCGGATGTTTGCGCTTACAGGCGATGCTCGCTATACCGATGTCGTAGAGTTGGCTTTATACAATAGCGTATTGTCTGGCATAAGTTTGTCGGGAAATAAATTTTTTTACACCAATCCCCTGGCCGCTTCCAACGATTTCCCCTATCAACTCCGCTGGATGGGCGGGCGAATTCCTTATATCCGAATCTCTAACTGCTGCCCTCCCAATACCGTCCGTACTATCACCGAAGTAAGTGACTATGCTTATAGCCTCAGCGATAATGCCGTCTGGTGTAATCTTTTTGGGAGCAGTCATTTACAAACAACCCTCAAAAATGGGCAAGCTGTAAGCCTGCAACAAGAAAGCAACTACCCTTGGGATGGTAATGTCAAAATTACGGTAGAGCAACTGCCTGCTGACGATTTTTCGCTCCGGCTTCGCCTGCCAAGCTGGTGCTCAGAAGCCAAGCTATTTATCAATGGTAAAGCTACTGCTTATACCACCGACAAAGGCTATGTCAATATCAATCGTAAATGGAAAAAAGGCGATATCATCACTTGGAATATGGCCATGCCGACTGAGCTCTTGGAATCTAATCCTCTTGTAGAAGAAACCCGCAATCAAGTGGCTGTCAAACGAGGCCCGATGGTTTATTGTTTAGAATCAAACGATATGCCCTCAGGAGCGCGTGTTTTTGACGTAGCGATTCCAAGTACTGCTACCTTCAAACCTACTCCTACCACTTTAGACAATGCGCCTATTACTGCTTTAGAAACAACGGGAGTGCGTATCAACGACCAACAATGGGACAAAACGCTGTATCGCCCTCTTTCCAAACAAAAGAAAACCATCCCACTTAAACTCATCCCCTACTATGCTTGGAGCAATCGAGGCCCGTCTGAAATGACGATTTGGGTACCGCTAGTGCGGTGATTGCTTCGACTTACTCAAATACCGTTTTTTCTTCTAAATGCTGCTCAGCTTCTTTTCGACTAAACCAAATAGACCGCATTTTCTTTTCGGATAAAAGCGGTAACTGATCGGTTTGATGTTTGGAATCAGGCTGGGTAGCATTGCCATAGCTGGTAAGGATTTTGGCTTTTAAGGGCTTTGAAAACTCAATAGCTGCGACGTAAGTATCTCCATGTACGGGCACAAATTTGCCATCCGTAGTAGGCCCTAAAGTCATAGTTCGAAATACTCCCATAGGCCCTGGGCCCCCATTACCTGGCAAATCCACATCATTGATTCTAAATCTGAACACCTCTCCCCATGCAACATCTAAGCGTCCATGAGTGGCTTTTACTTCTTTGGCGGCGTCCAAAAGTGCCGTAAGTGCTGCTTTAGCGTCAGCGATTCCGCTGGGGGTACCATAAGGTTGATTCAAATCCCAAGGCTTAGCAAACAAAGTAGAGGCCGTACCGAGCGAATTAAGCTTTTCATTTCCTCCTACCCATTTTCGTACAAAGCGGTCAAACAAAAATGCGCCTTTGCTTTCATTGTCGGTACGGTGATCCCACGCCGCCAATACTGCTACCACTTCTTTGGCTTCGGTGCTACCCTCCGCTTGTGCCAAAGCCACCAAATCCCCCACAATACGGTCGGCAAGTTCCATTTTGGTAGAGAGTTTCATTTCCACAAAATCATCTAAGGTAATCTTAGAAGCCGTCGAAAGCATTCTGACCGAGCTTTGCGTCCTAAATGACATTTGCGGCGGCGGTGCCATATAAGCCGGAAAATCTTTGTAATTGTTGACCATCGGCACGGTAGCTGTCCACGGCGGCTCATTGGTATTTTGAAGCCAACCTGTAGGGGGATTTTTTACTTTTGGCAAATCTTGATAGGGATGCGTTTGGGTCCAAAGTGTACTGGAGGTGTCTCCCCTTACTACTCCTGACCAATACTTCCAATCACCCACGGGGCGCTTAGGTACTTCAGCATTAAAAAGATTGAAAATATTGCCTTTATTGTCAGCAAACATCAAAGTGTACATCGGAATCTGTAACCTACTCACCACCGCCTCAAACTCCTCCAAATCTTTGGCCTTGGCCATGTCCCAGTATTGTTCTATCATTCCAGATTGTTGAAGTCCTGCTACCCTCATCGCAATCGCCTTCCCTCCTTTTTCGCTCACTACTGGCCCATGAATCGAATGCTTTACTGCTATTTTTTCTTCTTTCAAACGTCCGTCAGTTTGTCGGATTTTTAAGCTTTTTTCTTTTGTCTCAAAAGCCTTCACTTTGCCATCCCAGCGATACCCCCCTTCGGCAAGCGTGAGTTCATAAAAATCTTGCCCGTCGTTGGTATTGACCGTTTGGGCATAGCCTCCAGTGGCATTGAATGCCATAGTTAGTACTGGAAATCCCATTCGGCTAATGCCGTAAGTATTGACCCCCGGTGCCACCAATTGCGCCTCAAAATACATATACAAATCTCGCCAAGGAAGGTGAGGGTTGGTCAATAAAAGGGTATTGCCCGTTGCTGATTTAGAAGGACCTACGGCCCAAGCATTTGAGCCGTTTTTATCACCTTGCACTCTTTCGGCAGCGGCCAATCGTGCATCCGAAGCCAAAAATACAAAGTGAGTGACCCGATGAGAGTGCGCAATCAAATCTACGGCATCAATCGGAAGTACACGCTTGGCTTCCTCGCTGATTTTATCAGGATTTTGGGTAGCATAGTCGTTGACACCTTGGGCAAAAGCGTCAAGATTTTTGCGCATGGCAGGTTTTTGGGCCTTGTACCATTCTTGAGCTCTTTCATATACACTATTTAAAATCACCCAACGGTCAGCCGAAACATACTTTTCTCCCCAGTATTCCGCGCCTTTTCCTCGTCCTTGGCCATAGAGCTGTAAAATAAGATTTCCGTGATTTTTGGACTGCGCCCAGCCATAAGCATAAAAAAGGCTCTCGTGGTTTTTGGCATAAATATGAGGTACGCCCCAAGTATCCCACAATATTTCGGCTTGTTTGTAAGAAGGTTTTCGTTGGGCGTGAGTTTCGGTAATTTGTAAAAGCAGCCCTAACACAACAATAATGTGGATAGATTTTCTGAACATAGGCTTCAGCAATTAGGGTTCAAAAAGAAGAATAGAATGTTGAGAAGTGATATTTTATTATTATGCAAAATACACGATTACCAATTAAAATTTTAACAATGAGTTATTTTTAAAACTATTCTTTTATAAAATCCAAAAAATACCAACAATAGTGATACCCAGCGTCAAAGCTTCTTTTAATGCCTCACCCTTAATCATTACCAAAAACAAATTATTTAGGTTTAATTGAGGTCAATTTTGCTAAAGCTATGGCCTCCTTTTTCACCGTTGAGCTCTCAGATCCACGTTTTGAACGCGATTATTTACGGCTCATCACCGTCAAAAGCAATGCCCTCCAAAAACGCGCCGACATCAGTGTTTTTGTGCCCCCTGTTCCCTTTTCAGAACTAAAAGGCATGGTCATTCTCTTGCACGGCGTCTATGGCAGTCATTGGGCTTGGACACTCAAAGGCGGCGTACATCATACAGCGCTACAACTTATCAAAGAAGACAAAATCCCTCCCATGATTCTAGTCATGCCTTCTGATGGGCTTTTTGGCGATGGAAGTGGCTATGTACCACATCTAAGCGAAGACTATGAAAAGTGGATTGTAGAAGATGTCCCCAAAATAGTGGAAGAAGAAATAGTAGGCCGCACGCTGCCTTTATTCGTCACGGGTCTATCAATGGGAGGATACGGGGCATTGCGCTTAGGCGCTAAATATTCAAATCTGTTTCGGGCTTTTTCAGGGCACTCTTCCATTACTGAATTCAACCAACTCCAACATTTTGTCAAAGATTTTGACGGGCTTCAGACCTCCGCCACAATCACTGATTCGGTGCTAGATACTATTTTAGCGCATCGCCATCACTTATCTCCCTTTCAGTTTGATTGTGGACACAGCGACGTCCTGCTCGACGCTAATCGCGTCCTTCATCAAGCCCTACAAACGCATCAGATTTCGCATCAATATTACGAGTTTGAGGGAGGCCACGAATGGCCTTATTGGGAAAAACACATTGCCGATTCTCTTCTTTTTTTCAGCCAATTTTGTAATACTATTTAAGCAAAAAGCATGAACGACCATTCAATTTCTTCCATTCCTTCGGTAGTTTCGGCGATTGACGCAGACGCCACCCAACACAATTTTGGACAGCCCTCCGACAACCTCACGGGTGCACTACTGCGTACTCTCGTAGCAAGCAAGCCCAATGGTCACTTTCTCGAAATCGGAACAGGGGCTGGCCGCGCCACGGCTTGGCTCTTAGAAGGTATGGATGAAAATTCGACGCTTATTTCGGTGGAGTTTGATGCGCAACTTATCGAAATCGCCACCCGTCATTTGGGACATGATACACGCTTGCAGTTGATTTGTCGGCCCGGAGAAGAGGTTCTTACCACTCTCCCACCCAATCATTTCGATTTGGTATTTGCCGACACTTGGCCGGGCAAATACAACCATTTAGAAGAAGCACTTTTGTTGGTAAAAAAAGGCGGTTTTTATATCATTGACGATATGCTTCCCCAGCCCAATTGGCCCGAAGGCCACGCCGATAAAGTAACCACCCTCCTCCAAACCCTTGATAATGACACGCGATTTCAGCTAGTCAAGCTCTCATGGGCGTCGGGAGTGGTGGTGATGGTGCGGAAATAGGAAACCCTCCATCAGAGGATTTCTGATGGAGGATAAATTCAGTACGAAGGATCAAATATTATCAGAAGTATCATATATGCTATCCTGTAAGGTATTTCCTATTTTACCATTTCTTGGCCCTCAATCTACTGAGGGTTTCGGGGCTAATCCCCAAGTAAGAAGCGATATACTTGAGGGGTACGCGATTGCTTATATCGGGAAAAGCAGCGAGGAGGTTTCTATAACGCTCATCGGCCGTTTTTTTCCTTAGGCTTTGGGTACGCTGTTCGCTCAGTACATAATACTTCTCGGTCAGCAACCTTCCTACCAAATTGAAGGCGGGATATTGAAGATAAAGACGCTCAAGATTTTGGCGCGAAATAGCCCATAGCAAGCTCTCTTCTAAAGTTTCGATGATTTCTTCGGAAGGTAATTTGGTATAAAAACTAACGATAGAAATCACAAAGTCACCTTCTTTCATAAACCAAGAATTCACCTCTTGCCCTTCTTTCAGATAATACCCTCTCACGCAGCCTTTTTCAATAAAATACATTTTGTGCGCCACTTGGCCTTCTTTTAAAACGAGCTGTTTTTTAGGTAACTCTTCTCTCACCAAAACCTGCCGCAAAGAATATTCAAAATCAGCGGTGACTTCAGGCCACAGCAGCCGAATAAGTCCGATTAGCTTTTCCATAATATTCAGACATTTAGCCTCCTAAAACGCAAATGAGGCTACCAAGTGTTTGGTAGCCTCATTTGCAAAAATAAGCTTTGTCAACTAATCTTGGCTCAAGCTCTTCACAATCTCCTGAAACTGGTCTACATCGATGGTTTTGGCATCAAGTGTCAACTGCCCTTTGAGTACCTCAAAAATGCGGTCGTCAAACACCAAGTTATACATCTTAGAGTAGTTATTTTCTTTTTCGGAAGTCAAATAGTTCATCGCGATTTTGCGGATGGTATCGTTCATTTCGGCACCCATGTCATTGCCATAGAAACCAAACTGCTCACGTACCATATCTTCGGCACGAGCAACAACCTCCTCAGAATCAACTTTAACGTCGATTTGCTCGGCGATTTTATTTTTAATCAACGACAATTTCAACGATTTAGTAAATTGAGGATAATCGGCGTCAATTTGCTCAGACGTAAATTTGCCTTCGTTTACTTTGAAAAGCCAATCTTTCAAAAATGCTTCTGGAAGATCAATGTTGATATTATCCAACAACGCTTGGTCGATATCACGACGCAACAGGGCATCTGCTTCACGGGCGTAGTTGCGTTGGATAATTTCAGCTACTTGGCTACGGAAGGCGTCTTCCGAATCTGCTTTGCCTACTCCCAATACTTTATCAAAAAACTCTTGGTTGATTTCGGAAGGTGCTTGGCGAGTAATGTCCTCAATCGTGAATTCGAAATCTCCGCTTAATTCGGCAGCAGCTTCGTCTTTCAAACCTGTAAGATGCGCCACAGCTTTGTCATCCACAAAAGTATCACGAATATCAAACGTAATCACATCACCTTTGGCAAGGCCTACAAATTTTGCCTGCGCTTCTTCTTTGATTTGTTTAGAAGGGATGGCTGTTTTGGTCGAAAAATCTCCCTGCTTTAATTCTCCATAAAGCATATCTCCTTCTTCTGAAGTTTCGGGATTGATTTGTCCGGCAAACTGAGTACGAAGGTTTTCGATTGTATCATTCAATTCTTTCTCACCTGCCTCGATGGTATAAGTTGATACCGCAGGAAGATTCGATAGGCTTACTTCAAAATCCGAAGCTAAACCCAATTCATACGCAAATTCAAATTCACTTTGAGCATCCCAATCAATCGTAGCTGTCTTAGCTTGGTCGATTTGAGGATCTCCTACCACTTGAAGTTTGTTGTCACGGATATAGTCGTTGACCGTATCACTGAGAAGCTGATTCACTTCATCAATAACGATGCTTTTTCCATACATCCTTTTGATGACCTGCGTAGGCACTTTGCCTGGACGGAAGCCCTTCAAATTGACACGTTTGCTATAATCTTTGAGTGTTTTTTCTACTTTGGGTTGATAATCTTCCTTCGCCAATTTTACGGTTAGGGTGGCGTTGGTAGGCGTACTTTTTTCTAACAGAACCTCCATTGTTGCAGTTATTAATAATCTGTGATAATATCAAACAGATGATTTGTGAGTGGTTAATTATTAAAAAAACCCTCAAACTATGACGAGTTTGAGGGTTTAGCTTTTTGACATTTCTCTATTAAAGAGATCAGTCAGCAAAGGTACGGGCGGAGGGACTCGAACCCCCATGCCTTGCGGCGCCAGATCCTAAGTCTGGTATGTCTACCAATTCCACCACGCCCGCAGCGTGTATTTAGGCATTTCCGAAATGTGGCTTTTTGATACTATTTTTACCACTTATTTCGGGCTGCAAAATTATACACAATTTTATAAAAGCCAAAAAAAATTTTAACTTTTCATACTTTCTTTAAATTGGAATGTATCCACGCTCTGCTATACCTTATTGTATATCAAACACTTGCCCCCTTATATGCTTTTTTTTTCATGTCCTATAATCATTAAAAAATTGTAAAATTTATTATCTTTACCTACTTTAGTCGTATTGAGTACAGCAAATTCGGCAGACCGAAACAACAAAAATATGCCCATCGAAGTAGAGATTGATTTGGAGCTTGAGCGGTCAGAAATATTGAAAAGATACCGCAGATTGCTCCGCGCGGCCAAACCCTTTTTGAAAGACAATGATGCAAAACTCATTAAAAAAGCTTTCAATCTGTCAGTAGAAGCCCACAAAGACATGCGCCGCAAATCCGGCGAACCTTACATTTACCACCCGATTGCCGTTGCGCAGATTTGCGTAGAAGAAATTGGACTTGGCACTACCTCCATTATTTGTGCCCTCCTACATGATGTAGTAGAAGACACGGATTTTACCCTGCAAGACATCGAACGTCAATTTGGTCCTAAAGTGGCACAAATCATCGATGGTCTTACCAAAATTTCAGGACAGTTTGAATTTGGAACGTCGCAGCAAGCCGAAAACTTTCGGAAAATGTTGCTGACACTTTCTGACGACATCAGGGTCATCATGATTAAGCTCGCCGACCGCCTGCACAACATGCGCACCCTCGATAGTATGGCTCGCGACAAGCAGCTCAAAATCGCATCCGAGACGATTTTTATTTATGCACCTTTGGCTCACCGTTTGGGGCTTCATTCTATCAAGACGGACCTTGAAGACCTATACCTCAAATATACCGAACCTGAAGGTTACGAAGAAATCAAGCATAAACTGCGGGCTACCAAAACAGCACGTGACAGGTTTATTGCGAAGTTTATTGAACCAATCGAAGATGATTTGAGAGAGCAAGGTTATGATTTTGCCATCAAAGGCCGTCCCAAATCTATCTACTCCATTTGGAATAAAATGCGTAAGCAAAAGAAGCCATTTGAAGAGATTTATGATTTGTTTGCGGTGCGGGTCATTATGAATTCAAAAGATGATCCCAAAGAAGAGAAATCGGACTGTTGGCATGCTTACTCTATCGTTACTGACCACTATACTCCCAATATCGACCGCCTCAAAGATTGGCTTGCTACGCCACGCGCCAACGGCTACGAATCACTGCACATTACTGTAATGTACCGCCCCGAAGGTACCGACAAAGGACAGTGGGTAGAAGTACAAATCCGTTCTAAACGAATGGATGAAATTGCCGAAAAAGGCGTAGCAGCTCACTGGAAATACAAAGGTAACGATACCAAAACTGGCCAAGGGATTGACCAATGGATCAATCAAGTACGCGAAATGCTGGAAGCTACCAAAGATAATAAAACGGCGGCTTTGGAGTTTTTGGACGATTTTCGTAGCAACCTTTTTGCTGAGGAGGTCTTTGTGTTTACTCCCAAAGGCGAGCTTCGCGTATTGCAGCGCGGTGCCACGGCCCTTGACTTTGCTTTTGATATTCACTCTGAAGTAGGGGCACGCTGTATCGCTGCCAAAGTCAACAATTCGCTTGTACCTATCAGTCAGCCTCTCAATAATGGAGACCAAGTCGAAATTATCACGGCCAAGCGTCAAAAACCAAGCGAAGATTGGCTCAAATTTGTGGTGACTTCCAAAGCAAAAGCCCGTATCAAAGAGCTTATTAAGGAAGAAAACAAACAATATGTAACCGATGGCCGCAACATCATTGAGAAAAAATGTAAGATTCTTCACCTTGATGTTACTCATGAGCTTATCAATCAGCTCAGGGCTTATTTTAATTGCAAAACTCCCAGCGATTTGTATTATCGCTTTGGAAAGGGCTATATCAATGCCGACGAAATCAAGAAGTTTAAAAATGAGAAAGAGGCCAAAATCAATATTCAGGCCAAAATCAATACTGATCAACTTCAAGACGGCAAGCAGTTCACAAAAGAACTCAAAAAGATGCACGGCGAACGCGCCGACGCGGATGCATTGCTGATTGGGGAAGACATGGACAAAATCGACTACATCCTCGCCAAATGCTGTAACCCTATTCCGGGCGACGATGTATTCGGGTTTGTGACCGTCAACGAAGGGATTAAAATTCACCGAACTACATGCCCCAATGCGCCCGAATTGCTATCTAATCACGGCAACCGAGTCATCAAAGCAAAATGGACTTCTCAACAAAAGTTAGCGTTTTTGGCAGGTTTGCGCATCGAAGGCACCGACCGTGTAGGGCTTGTCAATGACCTCACGCGCATTATTTCGAATGAGCTCCATATCAACATCCGTTCGATTGCGGTGGAGACCGAGGAAGGCATTTTTGAGGCTATCATCAAGCTCTATGTATATGATACACGCCACCTCGAACAACTCATGCAAAAATTAGAAAAAGTAGATGGCGTGTTTAAAGTCGCGCGATTTGATTGAAAATTAGTACTTTTGTAGAAGTTAATCGCGATTTTTCGCCACCGTTAATTGTTATGAGTCAATAGGTACTTTTAAGGATAAAATTTAGCTTTTTATACCCTCATTACCTTATGACTCTTGACTTTTAACTTTTAACTCAAAAAGCAATGCCCCAAGCCAAACACGAAAATTTAGAAGCGGCCAAGCGTATCCTCACGGCTTATTTGGAGCGTAAAGGTCTTCGCAAAACACCCGAACGTTTTGCTATATTGGAAGAAATATACACTCGCGAAGACCACTTCGATGTAGATGAGTTGTATATATCAATGAAAAACAAAAAGTATCGCGTCAGTAGAGCTACTGTTTATAACACGCTTGATGTGTTGGTAGATTGCGACTTGGTAACAAAACACCAATTTGGCAAAAACCTAGCACAGTACGAAAAAGCCTATGGATACCGTCAGCACGACCACCTCATTTGTATGGATTGCCATCAAGTGATGGAGTTTTGTGACCCGCGTGTCCAAAATATCCAAAATATGGTAGGTGATTTATTGAAATTCAACGTTTTGCACCATTCTCTTATTTTTTACGGCAATTGTACCCGTGAAAACTGCGAAAATAAAACCAAAGCAGCGCTAGAAAGACCTAAAAGAGTAGAAATAGAATAATTCCCTATTTGTTCTCGTTACCTCATACTCATACGTGCCTATGTACCGAAACCCCACGGCACGTCTTTCACCAAATCATAAACTCCCCCAAGGGGTTGGGGGCTTACAAGTTCTAATGAAAGTTGACGTACTACTCGGCCTCCAATGGGGCGACGAAGGAAAAGGGAAAATTGTGGATGTATTAGCACCACAATACCAAGTGGTTGCAAGATTTCAGGGCGGCCCTAATGCAGGTCATACACTCGAATTTGATGGTTTCAAACACGTACTCCACCAGATTCCTTCTGGTATTTTTAGGCCAGAAATCAAAAATATCATCGGCAATGGTCTTGTACTTGACCCTATTGTTTTGAAAAAAGAAATCGACGGATTGGCTAAATATAATCTTCCACTCCAGCAGAATCTTTTTATCTCCAAAAAAGCAGCGATCATTATCCCCACTCACCGCTTGCTTGATGCTGCCTACGAACAATCGAAAGGTGATGCTAAAATAGGCTCTACTTTGCGCGGAATTGGCCCTGCTTACCAAGATAAAGTAGCACGCCAAGGCCTACGCATGGGCGATATCGTATCGCCTGGATTCAAAGAAAAATATGAGCGTCTTGTCAATCAACACAAAGTTGTTTTGGATTTCTATAAATACGACTATGAAGCGGCCTTAGCAGAAGCAGAATCAACGTTTTTTGAAGCTACCGAATTTTTGAAACAATACAATTTTGTAGACACCGAATACCTCGTCAATGAATCTTTAGAAGCAGGAGAAACAGTGCTAGCCGAAGGTGCACAAGGCTCATTACTAGATATCGATTTCGGTTCTTATCCATTCGTGACAAGTTCCAATACCACCACTGCGGGTGCGTGTACAGGCTTGGGGCTTTCTCCGCGTCGCATTGGCGAAGTCTATGGTATTTTCAAAGCTTACTGTACACGCGTAGGTAGTGGTCCTTTTCCTACAGAGCTTTTTGACGAAGAAGGCGAGCGTATGCGCCAAGAAGGTCGGGAGTTTGGCTCTACTACGGGTCGGCCTCGCCGCTGCGGATGGCTGGATTTGCCTGCCCTTAAATACGCTATCATGATCAATGGTGTTACGCAGCTCGTGATGATGAAGGTCGATGTCTTGAATATTTTTGATGAAATCAAGATTTGTACTCATTATCAAATGCCCGACGGAACGCTCACTGACCGCTTCCCTTATGACCTTTGTCACAATGATGTAACGCCTATCTATAAAACCATGAAAGGCTGGGCTACTTCGCTCGAAAACTTACATACATATGACGAACTGCCTACTGAGTTGGCTGCTTATATTAACTTTTTGGAAGCAGAGCTCCAATTGCCAATCAGTTTTATTTCGACAGGCCCTGATCGTGAAGCAATCATCCACCGTGAGGCTCAAATCGTCTAAAATCAGTATTATAGTAGTCATATTATTAAGAGGCTGTCCAAAAAGTAACAGGTCGCAAAATATTCTTTGGTTTTAACCTCATCCCAACCCTTCCGCTCAGGCGGCCCTGTCCTTCCATGAGAAGGGCTTAAAAAGTCCCCATCTCCAGAAAGGAGAGGGGGATTTAGGGGGTGAGGTTGAACAGACGCCGAAGATAATTTGGTGATACCAGACTTTTTGGACAGCCTCTTTTTTTGTACCATTCTACCTCACTTCTTGGCCTCTATTTATATAGTCCCCACCTGATTTTACTTCGTACTAAATACAAATTAGGGGCAAATAAATTGATATTGGTCAATTTATTGAAAATACCTTTTGGAGATTTTTGGGTAAACAAAACCCCTCATCTCCATGATATTATCTATTATTTTTGCAGTTTTTGGAATATGTTTTATCATCGAAAAACTCATTCCGGGATGGAAGCTCCCTCAAGTCCCTACGTGGACTATCCGGGTATTAGCAATTAATTTTGTTCAATTACTCGTAGTACTGATAGCGGGTTGGACTTGGGAAAAATGGTTATCCGCTTTTTCAGTATTTCATTTATCTACTTATGTGGGCAACATCTTTGGAGGAATCATAGCCTACTTCATTGCTACTTTCGTTTTCTATTGGTGGCATCGTTGGAGACATACCGTCGATTTTTTATGGAAACATTTTCACCAAATCCATCATAGCCCCCAAAGAATTGAAGTCATTACGTCATTTTACAAGCATCCACTCGAAATGACCGTCAATTCTATCATCGGGAGCTTGTTAGTCTATTCTCTGTTAGGGCTTAATGTAGAAGCGGGCGGTATTTATACCTTGTGTACCGCGTTAGGGGAGTTTTTTTATCATACCAATGTCAAAACACCCCAATGGGTAGGCTATATTTTTCAGCGCCCCGAAATGCACCGCATTCACCATGAATACAACAAACATACTCACAATTACGGCGATATCGTATGGTGGGATATGTTATTTGGAACCTATCATAATCCCAAAGAATTTACGACTTCTTGCGGCTTTGATCCTGACAAAGAAGAACGCCTTAAAGATATGCTGCTCTTCAAAGATGTACATTTGGAATAATTGGAGAAGGTTGGAAGGCTTTTTTTATATTTCTAAAAAACGTAATTTACCTTTCCATCACCTTCAACTTTTTGGTCTATGATTTCTAGCCATACCGTGAGAATATGCTTATTGCTAAGTATTTTATTTCATCACCATAAGGTGCTTAGTCAGCCTCATACGCTCAAAGTTTTGTTTATAGGCAATAGCCTTACTTACACCAACGACCTACCTCAGATAGTGCAAGAGCTAGCCAAATATGACGGTGTGCAGCTACAATACACCACTTTTTTATATCCTAATTATTCGTTAGAAGACCATTGGAAAGAAGGCAAAGTGCAGAGAGCTATTGAGAGCCAAACTTTCGATTTTGTAGTAGCACAGCAGGGGCCTTCCGCCTTACCCGAATCACAGGTTTTATTGACAGATTATGCTATTCGATTGGCCGAAATTTGCAAAAAAAACAACGTCAAAATGGCTTTGTATATGGTCTGGCCTTCTTTAGCACGTTCTTTTGACTTAGAAAACGTCATTCAGTCTTATACGCAAGCTGCCCAAAAGATAAATTTATTGCTCTGTCCGGCGGGGTTGGCTTGGAAATATGCGTGGCAACTCGAACCTCAACTCTCACTTTACGGGCAGGATAATTTCCACCCTAGTTTGAAAGGAAGCCTTTTGGCCTCACTTACCATCTATGGTACACTTGCTCGTAAAACTAATTTTGATTTTCTACCTACCGATACAGCAACTTGGATACGAGAAATCAATACCCATGACTTTGATACTCTCAAAAAAGCCGCTATGAAAGCCCTTGAAAACAAATGAGTTTTCCGAAAAATTACGATTTTAATTAGGTATTTTCTTACAGAAGTGGTCTTATAAACCATAAGTCCGCAAAACCATGAAACCATACCTCCCATTTCTAGGCACCATCGTTGTATTGTTGTTAATAGGCTTGATTTACGGCTGTGTGCTGCCTTACAATCCTCCCGAAATCAAACAAGCTCAAAGCTACTTAGTAGTAGAAGGTTCTTTGAATCTATCGCCTTCGGCCATAAGTGAAATTCAACTAAGTAGAACCCAAAACATAGGAGAAAAAGAGGCACCCAACATGGAGCAACGTGCCATTGTTAGGGTGGAAGGGGACAAAGGTAGTAGCTTCAATTTTAGGGAATATCAGCCCGGAAAATACCAATTAGGAGCCGCATCTTATGCTCCCAACGAACAGTTTAGGCTTTTTATCAAAACTACGAATGGCAAAGAATACCGTTCTGCCTATGTACCCGTGATTAAAACACCCGCAATCGACAGTATCACGTACCGTTTATTAACTAATAATGAAGGCGTTAAGATTAACATAAACACCCACGACCCCTCGAATAATACCCGTTTTTATCGTTGGAATTTTGAAGAAACTTGGGAATATCGCGCACCGTTGTTCTCGGGTTATGAAATCATAAACAATGAAATCATACCTCGGTCTGAACAAATTGAGCTTTGTTGGCCCACTCGAAAGTCAACCAAAATTACGCTGGGCTCGTCTATTAATCTCTCACAGGATGTGATACAGGACGTCCCGATTACGGAAGTAACGGCCCTCAGTGGCAAGCTCGCCCGCAAATACAGTATTTTGGTAACTCAATACGGGCTTTCACAGGAAGAATTTGAATATTGGACCGCTATCGCCAAAACCAACGAATCGACTGGAGGGCTTTTTGACCCTCAACCCTCCCAAGTTACGGGCAACATTACCTGCCTTACTGATTCGGAGGAAATAGTTTTTGGTTTTTTCAACGCCACTACTCCCACTCAACAACGGATTTTTATTACCGAAAACTTGGGACGTAACACCCTAGCAGACCAAGCCTGTGCGCCTCTTGACACCCTTCCCACGCACGAAATCATCAAACAGGCCAAGGAAGCTCCTTTTTTGGTTTTGATTGAATTTCCAGTACCTGGTTCGGTGATTCCGTGGTACACCACTGGAAGTATTGCCTGCTCAGATTGCCGCCATATAGGCGCTACTAATAAAAGGCCAAGCTATTGGAGATAGCTCTTTGCTTTTACCTCTTTTTTAAAACTTTGTTCTTACTTCTCAGTTTGTAATTACAAACCGTTTTAAAAAAAGTAAATAAATGCCTTCTTGTATTGTTATTGGGGCAGGAATGACGGGACTTACCGCCGCCACCCTACTCCACCGCCACGCTTGGCAAGTTACCGTGCTCGACAAAGGCCGTGGCGTAGGCGGTAGGCTTGCTACGCGCCGTCTGTCTTCTTCTCGTGCCGACCACGGTGCTCAATATTTTACGGCCCGTACTCCCGAATTTCAACAGCATATTGCCGATTGGCAACAAGCTGGAATCGTCAAAGAATGGAATTTAATCAGTACACCAACCACAGATATTACCTTTCAGCACCCTCGCTACATAGGGATTGAAGGCATGAATAGCATTGCCAAATACATGGCTCAGAACTTGAGCGTTTTGACCAACGAAAAAGTGATAAGATTGACAAAAAGTGAAGCAGAGTGGATAGTAAATACCGAAAATGGAAACACTTATACCGCCAATCGTATTATTTTAACCATGCCAGTTCCTCAAGCTCTCGACTTACTTGCTCATAGTGATATTGCTCTTTCACCAGAGCACCATTTGGCTTTAGCCTCTATTCAATATGCACCTTGCATTGCGGTAATGGCTTCACTGTACAACAATAGCTCGATTCCCAGTCCAGGTGTGTTGAAATTTGACGGAGGTGCCATAGCTTGGGTAGCCGACAATTTTCAAAAAGGGATCACTTCGCACCCTTCTATTACGATTCATGCAAGTCCTGATTTTAGTCGACAAAATCTCGAAGCAGACTTAGACAACGTAGGTAAAGAATTGATAGCTATGCTAGAGCAGTGGATTGCGCCATCTTTTATAGAAACAATACAAGTACACCGCTGGAGGTATAGTTTGGCCGAAAAGCGATACGCAGCACCCTATTTGGCGCTAGATATTTCGGGCTCGCTTTTGATTGGCGGGGATTCCTTTGGAATGGGAAATGTAGAAGGAGCTTTCCAATCAGGATTTCAGATGGCTCAATTTCTTTTCAAAAAATAAATTTTACTCCCCACAAAAATCTCTTAAACTAAAAATTTTGTGAGATTTCTGTGGAAATATAGGTTTAGATTCCTGCTATTAAGTCAGCTACCTGCCGCCCAGTAGCCATTGCAGCATTGAGGGAAGGATACGCCACGTGATCACCGCATTCGTAGAGATTTTCGCTCAATCTTAAACTGGTTTTTGAGGCATCGACCGTAAATTTCATGAGCGCTTGGGGTATATGATATGTTCGTAAATGCCGCCAACCCTCCACTTCGTCGCCAAACCATTCGGTTAGCTCTGCTCTAATTTGGGCAGTGAGTTTTTTTTCGTCAAACAAATCTAAACCCTGCGTGCTTACCGAAATCAAAGATTTACCGACAGGCGCATAGCTGGGAGAGATATCGCTAGGCACACACATATGGTGTACTACTGACAGTCGATTGGGGTTGAGAGCCAGCATTTTTTCTTTCAGGGGAGAAGTATTTGCCTCAAAATACGTGCAAGTGGTGACATTGTATTCACGACAGATACTTCGACTGAGAAGCTTATCGGCTTGGCATACATCAGTAGCTACTACTATATGGTTGGCAGTCAGTGATTCTCCACTGACAAGATGAACCGTTTTTTTGTCAATGCTCGCCACTTTGCTGTTAAGTCTTATGGCTTCTTTTGGCAATTTGTTGGCGATTTGCTGAGGAATAGCCTGAATCCCGAGCGAAGGCAGCACAGCCGATCCTGTGTAAAATTGTTTGAAAATAAACCGAAAAAAATTGCTTGCCGTTTCTAACTTGTTTTCCAAAAAAACACCTCCAAAAAAAGGTTTAAAAAAATTGGTAATCATGGTTTCGCTCCACCCATATTGCCTCAAATAAGACAAGGTATCAGTAGCGATTTCTTCAAAAAAAGCATCCGTTGGTTCTTTACTCACTTCATTGGATAGCTGGAGTACTTTGAGCTTATCGCCAAAAGTGCCCACTGGTGCAAACAATGTTTTGAACAATTGAAGCGGTTCTTTGAAAGGATCGCTCATGACTTCAAAACTATGGTTGAGACGAATCTGTGCCCCCGACCGAAATGCTTGCAGACGAAGAGCCTCATAGTCAAGGATTCGTTGGGCTTCGGGGTAGGCTGTCAACAGAATTTGGAAACCTCGATCTAACAAAAATCCGTCTACAGAGTCTGTTTTTACTCTTCCCCCTACGGCATCCGAGGCTTCTAAAACCAGCGACTGGATTCCGTAATCTTTCAAATACTTGGCGCAGGTCAGACCCGATACACCGGCGCCGATGATAATAACTTCGTGATTTGCCATATCAAGGGAACTGTTTTGTACAAAAATAGTTTTTGGACTTGGGCAAAAAAATAATAAAAATCATCCTTTGCAAAGGCATTTAAAGTAAGCTTTGCTTCAATAAATCAGAAGCCCTACCTTTGCCGAACTAAGTAAATCAAGATTTGGTTATTTGATTCATTAATCAATTAATAAGAAAAACAATCAAACTATTTGGAATATGCTTAAAGCAGAAATGATTACCGAAAAAGGGACTATGCTGATTGAATTTTACGAAAAGGATGCCCCTAACACCGTCGCCAATTTTGTCAATTTATCAAAAAGCGGCTTCTACGACGGCCTTACTTTTCACCGCGTTATTCCTGATTTCGTAATTCAAGGAGGCTGCCCTCAAGGTACTGGCCGTGGTGGCCCAGGCTATCATATCAAGTGTGAACTTACCGGCGGTAATCAATACCACGACCGTGGTGTACTTTCGATGGCTCACGCCGGCCGTGATACTGGGGGTTCTCAGTTTTTTATCTGCCATAGCCGCAACAATACCGCCCATCTCGACCGCAAACATACCTGCTTTGGTAAAGTAGTAGAAGGCTTGGAGGTGATTGATGCGATTCGTCAGGGCAACAAAATCCTCAAAATCAACATCATCGAAGAACAAGAAGCTTAAAATATGAAAGTAGAACTAGTGCGCGTAGATGATGGGTTTCATTTCGAAGCCCGAGGCTCCTCTGAGGCCATTGTACACACGGATGCTTCTCCCAATATAGGTGGACAAAACGCAGGTGTACGCCCAATGGAACTGCTACTGATGGGCTTGGGAAGTTGCTCGGCGATTGATGTAGTGCTGGTTTTGAAAAAACAACGTCAAGAAATCCTTGATTTTCGCATATCGGTAGAAGGCGAACGTGTCAAAGAAGACGACACTGAGCGCTCGCCCTTTCGTAAGGTCAAAATCCATTATTTTTTCAAAGGAAATTTGGACCCTGCCAAAGTAGAAAGAGCCGTGAAGCTTTCGATGGAAAAATACTGCTCCGCTACGGCGCAGTTTGAGCCACTGGCTCAGATTACCCACGAAATCACGATTGAAGCCTAAAGCAAATCCCCCTTACTTTTGAAGATAAGGGGGATTTGCTTTATTAGTACTTTAACTAGACCATTACCACCAACGGTAAAACAAGCCTGCACGAACATTAAACGATGAAGCATCTTTGATTCCTTCGCTAGCTACCTCAAAAGGTAAATGCTGATAGGTAGCTCCCGCTTCTAAACCAAATTTTCCATTTTTATTAAACAAGGCCCTGATACCAGCCCCTGCTTGTGCCACAAACCTAAAGCCATTGTCGCCAGTCGGGATAGTACCATAATAATTTGCTAATTCAGCAAATGCCCCGCCTACTCCCACTTGCACATAAGGGCGAATGGGCGCATTAACTTTGCCAATATGATAGCTTCCCGTCACTACCAGCGGAATGGCCGACAAAGTACGGGTTTGTACCGCCGATACGTCCTGGCTATCAAAATTATACACCTGCCGAGGTAGGCGATTTTTGAAGTATTGTGACCCTAGCGAAACGCCTACGGATAGATTGTTTTTAGGAAAAACGAAATCCATCAAAATAGAATAATTCCGTAAAGTAGATTTTTCCATATAATCCCCAAAGCTCCCCATAGGAAGTCCTAGTCCGCCTGTCACCGAAATTCGATAAGTAGTATAGCGTTCATAGGGCGACTCGCGCTTATAGAGCTGGTCGCGGGTGATTACTTGTTGCGCAGAGGCCTCGATAAAGAAACCTGCCGCTATAATCAAACAAAATATTTTCCTCATTTTTTAGAATGCTGTTTTAGCGAGTGTGGTTAATCAAAAAATCAATTGCGTTTTATATAAGTCGATTGGGCAAAGATGCTATCTATAATCGAAAATAGGGCATTTTCGTCAAATATACCATTGCCTCTAATCTGCCCATTCCAGATTACGGTCGCTTGTTGGCTCGTCCCTGCATTTTTAAGATCAATGATTTCGACATACCAATAGGTCTCCGTAGATTGGTAGTAAGAATAGGTAGGTGGATAATAAAAACCTCCCCCATATCCCCAATAGCTGTTCCAAGGGTTGTAGTTGGCCACAAGCCCCGTCTGCGTTTCGCTAATGCGCATCACATTGACACCCAAATCTGGTTTGGCATCTTTCAAAATACGATTGTAGCCCCGCTTGGTCATATTTTCGGCCACTCTACTCAATACCCTAAAATCAAAAGCAGAGGTAGATACGCCCGAACGGTCGTTTTGAATTACAAATACGCTGTCAGCCAAGCTAAAAGTAGCATAATTGTTAAACTTGGCATTTTTGTCGTAGTTCGTAATAAAAACTTGCGAATCTTCTAGGCTCAAATCTTGCAAGGGGTCGGGCGTGCAAGAAAAACTCAATATGGCTACTACTAGCCCTAAAAAAAGGTTCAAAAACTTAACTTTCATCGTCTTCAAGTGTTAATTAAAATGTGTGTTTTACTATAACGAAATTTCCCTCAAAATCATTTTATTGTTTTCATGCTCAAAATCGCCTACGCTCCTTTATATTGTCATCCTCTTCCCAAAGGTCCTAATGGCGAACCACACCGCTTTCCGATGCTCAAATACGAACTCATTCCCGAACAGCTTATGTATGAAGGAACTTGTAGTAAAGAACATTTTTTTGAGCCTGCTGATTTGGACGAACGCTGGATTTTGGGAGTTCACACACAAACATACTGGGAAGACTTAAAGTATCTAAGGATTTCTGATAAAATGATTCGTCGGATTGGATTTCCGCTTTCGTCGGAGCTTATCAAACGCGAAACGCGCATCGCTCAAGGTACTATCAAGTGTACACATTTTGCCCAAAAATACGGAATTTCGATGAATGTAGCTGGCGGGACTCACCATGCTTTTGCCGATCGAGGAGAAGGTTTTTGCTTACTCAATGATGTAGCTATCGCCGCTCATTATTTGTTAGAAACCAAACAAGCTCGAAAGATTTTAGTGATTGATTTGGACGTGCATCAAGGCAATGGCACGGCGGCTATTTTCCAAAACGAGGAGCGTGTGTTTACTTTTTCGATGCACGGCAAAGACAATTATCCTTTGCACAAAGAAACCTCTGACCTTGATATTGAATTGCTGACCGGCACCGACGACCAAACTTACTTAGACCTATTAACCACTACTTTACCGAACCTATTTGACCAACAAAACCCAGATTTTGCTTTTTATATTTCAGGAGTTGACATTTTAGAGACTGATAAATTGGGACATCTTAAGGTCTCTATCAATGGCTGTCGCCAACGCGACCAATTTGTATTTGAGCAATGTCGCCAACGCAACGTCCCCGTGGTGGTTTCGATGGGGGGCGGTTATTCACCACGTTTGGCCGACATTGTAGAAGCCCATTGCAATACTTATCGAGTAGCTCAGGAGATTTATTTTTAAAATAAAAATGTACGAGGGATAGACCTTCTCTTCCTATCCAAGAGCGGAGCCCAAGATTGATAGTACAAGAGATAGACGTAAAGTACAAGGGATAGACGTAAAGTATGGGGGATAGACATAAAGCCTATCCCTACGGGCGCTTTAACTCAGTAGTTGATACGTCAAAAATGCCAACCCGTACGCTAAAACTGTCATATATGCCAACTGAATGAGGGGCCATTTCCAGCCATGCGTTTCGCGATATACCGTAGCAATCGTACTCATGCACATCATGGCAAATACGTAAAAAATCAACAGCGAAAAAGCCAAGGCAGGAGTGTACATCGGCTTACCAGTTTTAGGATTAATCTCGGCCCGCATTCGGGCTTTGATGGTGCCGTTGTCTTCATCGGCCTCACTCCCAATGCTATAAATAGTACTCATCGTCCCCACAAACACCTCACGTGCCGCAAAAGAAGCCAGTAAAGCGATACCTATTTTCCAGTCATATCCAAGAGGCGCTATGGCGGGTTCGATAAATTTCCCAAAATGCCCAGCATAGGAGTTTTCAAGTTTTTGAGCCGCAATCGCATTGTCCAATTCCGTTCCTTGCAGCATTGGATTTTCTTGTTTTACTTGCTCTTCTGCTTTTTCTATGCTATCGCCAGGGCCATAAGTAGCCAATACCCACAAGATAATCGAAATAGCTACGATGATTTTTCCGGCCTCTGTCACAAATGATTTTACACTATCCCACACTGCCAAGCCTACATGATACCAACGTGGTACTTTATAAGTGGGCATTTCCATCACAAAATATCCTTTCTCGGTATTGGCAACCCAGCCTTTAATAACCCACGCCGACAATAAAGCACTCAACAACCCCAACAAATACAAACCCATCAATGTAAGACCTTGTAGCGTAAAAAAGCCCAAAACTGGCGTAGCAGGTACGACCAAGGCTATCAAAATGGTAAAAATAGGTAAACGCGCCGAACAGCTCATCAAAGGCGTGACCAAAATGGTAAGCAAACGCTCTTTACGATTACCGATACTGCGGGCCGACATAATGGCCGGAACCGCACACGCCACGCCCGAAATCAGCGGCACAACACTTTTGCCATTCAGCCCAAAACGCCTCATGAGTTTATCCATGATCACCATCACTCTTGCCATATAGCCCGACTCTTCTAAAAGAGCTACCAACAAAAACAAAAAGGCGATTTGAGGAATAAAAATCACGACGCCTCCAATTCCCGCCACGAGGCCATCCGTAAGCAAATCAGTAAAAAGACCCGGTGGTAAGGTTTCTTTGAGCCAATCATTGAAGGAAGCTATTCCGGCATCAATCATATCCATTGGATACGAAGCCAGCGTAAATACGGCTTGAAAAATCGTTAACAACACCAAAAAAAAGACGGCGTATCCCCAAAATGGATGTAGCAATATATTATCTAATCTTTGGGTCCATAGGGGTTTTACCAGAAAATTGTCGGTCGTTTTTACAGACTCTTTGACCAATCCATCAATCACAGCATAGCGATGCATGGTTTCGGCGGCTTGAAAGCCACTTTCTTTGAAATCATACTTCTCTATCAATTTGTCGAATCCGACACGTTTTTCGGTTGATAAAAATGAAAAAATATCGTGTTGTTGTACATAATGAAGCGCCAAATAATTATTGGCTAATTGGCTGCTTTTCTTTACTTCTTTAATCAACTCAGGAAACTGCTCTGCGGGATCAAAATAATATTTCTGAAAACTCGTAGGTTTTTCTAAGGTTTGGACAATGGCCTTTTTGAGATTATCAAGCCCTTCGCCTACGCGGGCGTTGATTCTTACTACGGGTACGTTTAGCTTCATTGCCAACTTTACGGCATTGACTTGCAGGTTTTTATCTTCTGCTACGTCTAGCATATTCAACGCCAATACTACTGGCAGCCCCAGATCAGCTACCTGCGTAAAAATCAGCAAGTTGCGCTTGAGGTTTGATGCATCAGCTACTACTACCACTACATCAGGATAGTCTTCGTGGTGGGGATTAGCCAAAATATCAATCACTACTTGCTCATCAAGGGCTTTAGGATAAAGGCTATATAGTCCGGGTAAGTCAACAACCGTGGCTTCGGTTTGTCCTTCCAGCATCAACGGCCCCGATTTTTTCTCGACCGTTACACTTGGGAAATTCCCTACTTTTTGGCGTAAGCCAGTAAGCTGATTAAATAACGAAGATTTGCCACTATTGGGATTCCCAATAAGGGCAATGATAGGTGTCTTTTTCAAAATAGTCAGATGCTTTCTTCTACCAAAACCGTTGCTGCTTCTTCTTTACGCATGGCCAAACAATAGCCATTAACTTGGATACCAAGAGGGTCGCCCAAGGGAGCAATAAAATCAAGCATTACTTCACTTCCTGGCAAACATCCCATCTCAAGTAATTTCAACGACAAATCGACCTGTTGAAATTCTTTCACAAAAGCCTTCTCTCCTATCTTTAAATCAGCAATGGTTTTCATAAGTTATTAGGTATTTCTTCTCGATAGGTTTATTATTCCAGTATATCCTAAAAATAATTTCTACTGGAAAACCCAAACTATTTAGATTGAGTTTAAATAAAACACTTACAAAGTAACATCTCTAAGACTACAATTTCAAATGATAGGTATCATCCTTTTAAAATAAAAAAAGTAAGTATCTATATTTCAAACAGTTAATCTAACCATTATCTATTCTAATTCTAAATTTTGCCAAAGCCGAACCAATTTTGAGGATTGTTGGTATGATTCAATGTATTTTTGATTGATAACTTCATTCTTCCATGAAAGTTTTGGTGGCATACTGTTTGGCGTGTATCGTGCTGGTGCAAAGTCTCCTTCCTCGGACGGCGACCGACCTCCTGCATTCTCCCGAAGTATGGGCCCACTTCAAAGAGCACAAGCAAGACACCCCTACGCCGCTCAGTTTTTGGGAGTTTTTGTGGATGCATTACTCTGCCGACTCCACACATACCAAACAAACCAAACATCATCTTCCTAGCATGGATGTTAATGGCATGGCGGGCCTTTTTGTTCTTCCTATGGCTATCTTATCTTTTGAAAGTAATCTTCCCGTTTTCTTTTCTAAAGAAACCAACTTTCAGTGGCTTAATTCTTACGCCTTTCTCTCTTTCAAGGCGCTTATTTGTCCACCCCGAGCTTAGTCTCTTTTTCTTCATGGGATAAGTGTGCCCATCTGATGCTTCTTGCGGCGGCATCTTCTTATTGATATTCCTTCTTTTCTCATTTTATTTATCCAAAATCAATCATGATTGATTCATTGATTCATTATAGTATCAAAAACAAACTAATTATTGGGTTGGCGATACTTACGCTCATCATTTGGGGTGGTTATTCTTTATCACGTTTACCGATAGATGCCGTACCCGACATTACCACCAATCAAGTGCAAATCCTCACCCTGACGCCCACTTTGGCGGCCCAAGAAGTAGAGCAATTTGTGACCACGCCTATTGAGCTATCGCTGGCCAATATCCCGGATGTAACCGAAATTCGTTCCGTTTCTAAATTAGGGCTTTCGGTAGTGACGGTTGTTTTCAAAGATGACATTGACATTGTAAGAGGCAAGCAATGGGTATCTGAGCAACTCAAAATGGTAGAAGCCGAAATCCCCACGGAGTTTGGCAAACCAATGATTGCCCCTCTCACGACGGGCCTCGGCGAAATCTATCAATATACGCTTGCTACCAAAGAAGGCTTTCATGAGCGCTACGACCTTACCGAGCTAAGGACTATCCAGGATTGGATTGTAAAACGCCAATTAGCTGGTATAGAAGGCGTTATTGAAATCAGTAGTTTTGGCGGCTTTGTCAAACAATACGAAGTAAGTGTCAACCCCGAACGTCTTCGCGCTCACAATACCACGCTACCAGAACTTTATACCGCTCTTCAAAACAACAACGCCAATACGGGAGGCAGCTACATTGAGCGGGTCGGGCAGGCTCAATTTATCAGAGGCGAAGGCGTAGTAAAAAGCCTAACCGATATTGAGCAAATTGTGGTTAAGAACAACAATGGAATTCCATTACTGGTACGCGATGTTGCCTCAGTGAGCTTTGGCCATGCCAATCGATTTGGGGCTCTCGTCAGAAATGGGGAAGGCGAGGCCGTAGGCGGTATCGTGCTGATGCTCAAAGGTGCCAACTCAGCCAATACTGTCAATGCCGTCAAAGAACGAGTAGCACGTATTCAAAAAACCCTGCCCGAAGGCATTGAGATTGTGCCGTTTATCGAACGTACCAAACTCATCAACAAGACCATCACTACCGTCACGGAAAACCTACTCCTTGGCGGGCTTATCGTGATTGTAGTTTTGGTGATGCTCATGGGAAGCTTACGGGCGGGTTTAGTAGCGGCTTCGGTGATTCCGCTAGCGATGCTGTTTACCATCGGAATGATGAATACCTTCGACATATCTGCCAATCTGATGTCGCTAGGAGCCATTGATTTTGGGGTGATTGTGGATGGAGCGGTGATTATTGTAGAAGCTATTGTACACCGTTTTCAGGTATGGTACGAAGAAAACAAACAAAATAATGTAGATGACCCCGCCGAACGTGACAATATGGTGTACGAAACTGCCAAGCGCATTCGGACCTCAGCAGCTTTTGGCGAAATCATCATTTTGATGGTGTATTTACCCATTTTATCGCTCGTAGGTATCGAAGGAAAAATGTTTAAGCCTATGGCGCTGACGGTTGGTTTTGCCATTTTAGGTGCTTTTATTTTGTCATTGACTTACGTACCAATGATGTCATCGTTGGTAATGGGTCGAAATCTGCACAAGCATTGGACTTTTTCGGAACGAGTACTGCACTGGCTTTATCGCCGCTACGAGCCCATGATTCGTTGGTCGCTGCATTGGAAAAAAACTACCTTAGGAATCACCGGAGCTCTTTTTGCCATTGCCCTTTTGGTGTTTTCTCAGCTCGGTGGGGAGTTTGTACCTACGCTCGATGAAGGAGACCTTGCCATTGACTTCCGCACGGCCTCGGGCACTTCACTCACCGAAACCATACACGCGGCCAATAAAGCTCATCAAATTTTGAAAAAACACTTTCCCGAAATCCAGCAGATTGTAGGACGAGTGGGTGCTTCTGAAATCCCCACCGACCCCATGCCCATCGAAATGGTAGATCAGATGATAAACATGAAAGATATTTCGGAATGGAAAAATGCGAAGAATCGCCAAGAAATGTCCGAAAAGATGGCAGATGTATTGGCCAAAGAGCTTCCCGGTACTAGCGTCGAAATGACACAGCCTATTCAGATGCGCTTCAATGAGATGATTACGGGAGTGCGGTCGGATGTGGTCGTCAAATTGTTTGGAAATGATTTGGAAGTGCTATACGAACGCGCCAATGCCGCCGCCAAAATCATCGAAAAAGTGGAAGGAGTAGCGAGTGTACGCGTCGAGCAAATCGTAGGTTTGCCGCAAATCAGTATCGCTTACAACCGCGCCAAAATCGCCCAATATGGTCTCAATATTGCTGATCTTAATCGACTCATCAGAGCAGGCTTTGCGGGCGAAACCACGGGTACAGTATATGAAGAAGAACGCCGTTTCGATCTCGTGGTACGCTTGGATTCGCTTCATCGAAAAGACATCGAAAACGTACGACAATTGCTTGTACCCCTCCCTTCAGGCGGAACGGTGCCTTTGGCAGAGGTAGCTTTGATAGATTTTCGTAAAGCACCAGCGCAGATTTCGCACGAGGAAACCCGCCGCCGTATTACCATTGGTATAGGTGTACTCAATCGGGATGTTGAAAGTGTAGTCAAGGATGTAAAACTTCAAATTGAGAAAAAAGTGGCTTTACCATCGGGTTATTTTTACACTTACGGTGGAGCCTTCGAAAACCTTCAACGTGCCAAAGATCGCCTTAGTTTTGCGGTACCTTTGGCCTTATTTTTAATTTTTGCTTTACTGTATTTTACCTTCCATTCCCTCAAAGAGTCGTTGCTTATTTTCACGGCCGTACCGATGTCGGCCATTGGAGGCATTTTTGCACTTTGGCTACGCGATATGCCCTTTAGTATCTCGGCAGGCGTAGGATTTATTGCTTTGTTTGGCGTGGCGGTATTGAATGGGATTGTATTGATAAGTTATCTAAATGATTTAGAGAAGCAGGGTATTACTGATGTATATGACCGAATCATCAAAACCGTAGAAGTACGTTTTCGGCCTGTACTTATTACCGCTACCGTGGCATCGTTGGGCTTCTTGCCGATGGCTATTTCCAACTCAGGCGGAGCCGAAGTTCAGCGCCCGTTGGCCACGGTAGTGATAGGTGGTATCTTGTCAGCCACCTTACTTACTTTGGTAGTATTGCCGGTATTATATGCATTGTTTTCGGTAAAAAAAGATAGTTCCTCTCCCAAAATAGGGCTTACGATAGTGGTATTGTTGGTAACAATAGGAATCGCCAACGCCCAAACATCCCCACCCCTTTCGCTCAACCAAGTGATAGAACGGGCCACTCAACAAAACCTCTCCCTCAAAACCGCTCAACTCAATTTAGAATCGCAACAGGCCCTGGTAGGCTCCGCATGGGCCATTCCTAAGGTATCGGTTGATTTACTCGCTGGTCAAGTTCAAGCACGTCCCTTTGATTATACCCTCAATGCGGTTCAGAGTTTTGAACCTTTTGGGGTGTATCGAAGCCGTGAAAAAGTTTTGAATCAACAAGTAAATGTTGTAAAAAAACAGCAACAAATTCAGCGTAACGAGCTTATTTTCAACATCAAACAACAATACTATCAACTACTGTATTTGTATCGTCTCCAACATCTTTTACAGGCGCAAGATAGTCTTTATCAAAAAGCCGTAGAAGCTACGAATGTAAGATACCAGACAGGCGAAGGAAGCCAATTAGAAAAAGTAGCGTCTCTTACCAATCTACGAGAAGTTCAAAATCGGGAGGTCATTTTAAAACAAGAACTTCAAACTTCTTACCTCAATCTACAAGCGTGGGTTTACTCAGATGAACCCTTACAAATAGACACTACTTTGAGTTTGCAACGCTATGCTTCGGTGGTGGAAGGGAATAATCTTTACGTAGCCTTGGCCGAAGCTGAAAGCCAGCTAAGCCGTAATTATATCGATCTCGAACGCGCCCAGCTCAAGCCCGATTGGCGCATGGGAGTAGCCAACCAATCCATCGAGGGGAGGTTAGGATTTAGTTATGTGTCGGGAGGTATTGGCATTCCTCTCTATACCAAACCTCAAAAAGCACGCATAGAAGCTGCTCATCTCAATGAGCAAGCCTCTCAAAATCAACTCAAAGCGATCACTTTTCAGACAGAAACGCAAATCAAAGTGCTACGACAAGTGCTCAATCAAATTCAAAACACCCTCCAATATTATGAACAATCGGCTTTGCCACAAGCTGATTTGCTGATACAAACAGCCTACAAACAATTTCGACTAGGAGATATTGAATACATCGAATTTTTTCAGAATACCCGACAAGCATGGCAAATCCGTGAAGCGTACTTAAACGAACAGCTTCGTTTAAGCCAAAAGCTCATTGAACTGGAAAAATGGCTCGGAATAGAGTGAGTTTTCTCCTAAAAGTATGATTCAACTTAAGAAATGATTTAATATAAAAATACCATGAAAATTTCCTCTCAATTCATACCCTCTCCTAAAATGATTTGGGCAAGCACCAAAAATACGCTCCTACCTATCTTCATTTGTCTTTTGGGACTAAGCTGTACCAAACCCGACACTAGCCAAACTGAAGAACCTTCTGCCAATAGTTCAGAACTTCGTCTTACGCCTGAGCAAGAAAAAAGTTTTGGGATTACATTAGGAAGTTCTCAAATCCGTACGGTATATGATGCTATCGTACTCAACGGAGTCGTCGAAGTCCCCCCTCAGCAGGCCGCCTCGGTGAGTTTCCCATTGATGGGAACTGTACGTAGCATTCATGTTTTAGCAGGAAGTCAAGTCACAAAAGGTAGTACACTTGCGACCATTGAAAGCCTCGAACTTATTCAATTACAGGAAGATTATTGGAAAACTGTAGGACAACTTCTATTTGCCGAACAAGAACGCCAACGCCAAACGACCCTCACTCAAGAAGATGTAGGAGCCAAACGAAAACTTCAACAAGCCGAATCTGAGGTACGAGTATTGGAAGCAAGCAAACAAGGTTTAGAGGCCAAGCTACAACTTATTGGCCTTGACCCACATAGCCTCAAAACCAACCAAATCGTTCGCAGCATCGCGTTACGTTCTCCGATAAATGGTGTCGTAAAACTAACCAAAGTTAACATAGGAGCATCAGTCGGAGCAGGAGAAGCACTTTTTGAAATTGCAAATCAAGTGAATGCTCGCCTTGTACTGAAAGTATTCGAAAAAGACTTTCCCCAAATCAAGATAGGGCAAAAAATCGTGTTTCAGGGTGGTTCGGGAACGATTACTTCTATAGGCAATTACTTTGACCCTACAAGCCGTACCGTAGATGTGTATGCTACCATACAAGGGGGGCGTGTTATTTCTGGGCAATATATCAATGCCCAGTTGGAATCTTCGCCCCGCCAAGCGGATACAGTACCTGAGATGGCCTTGGTACGTACTGGCGAGACGGCCCATGTTTTCATCAAGACTGCGCAGGGCATTTACAAACCTATAGAAGTAAAAGCGGGAGTTTCACAAGATGGATTTGTAGAAGTCATTTTTTCGTCAAAGCCTAATGCCCCTATTGTGCTTAGTGGTGCACAAACCCTTCAAGCAGAGCTTACCAAAGGCGCAGGTGAAGAAGAATAGTCTATTTTGATTTAAATATGTTTTTACTATTTTTGACAACTTCATCTTGTTAGAAAAACCCTATGCATAAAACTCTTTTATTGCTCGCCCTTGCTGCTGTACTTGTTAGCTCAAACTACAAAGAAAAAACCTATGCTGTAGGTCAAATCAAAACCAACATGGGCGAGATTCTCTTTTGGCTCTATGACGAAACTCCCAATCACAAAGCTAGCTTCATTAAGCTCGCTAAACAAAACTATTGGGACACCCTGACTTTCAATCGGGTCATCAACAATTTTGTGGCACAAGGAGGCTGCCCCGATACCCCTGCCGGATTTTCGGATTCGCCTTATTTACTAAAACCCGAATTCCGTAAAAATATCCGCCACATATACGGAGCCGTAGGCGCAGGCCGCGACAACAACCCCGAAATGCTTTCGGCGGGATGTCAGTTTTACATAGTTCAAAACAAAAATGGCTTATCAAGACTAGATGATAAATTTACCGTATTTGGGCAAGTATTTAAAGGAATGGACGTAGTAGATGCCATAGTAGCGGTCAAAACTGATTCTACAGATACGCCTTTTACTCCCATTAAACTCGACGTTAATGTATTGTATCTAAACGCCGACCAGCTCAAAGTAAAAGGCTATACTCTCCCCTAATCCCTTGTTTTTTACTCGTCAGAAATTCCACAAAGCTCTCAGATAGTTTTTTTGTTTTGATTAATTTCTATGTTATCTTTCTTAAAAAAGTACAGACTTTTATTTAGTCTGATTCCCGTAGGTTTATTTATAATTGCCATTTACCCCAATCTTATCAATCTCCCTACTGGTGATGATATTTACACCATGGAGATTTTTAATCAGCTCCAAACAGCTCCTACTTGGTGGAATAAGGTTCAACTTTTGTTTTCGCAACACAACGAACACCGTATTTTGGTAACTCGGCTAGTAGCGTTGCTTCAATACGCTATCAGTGGGTACGTTGATTTGCGGTGGTGGATTATTGTCGGCAACCTGTCTCTTTTATTGATTGCTTGTCTATTTTATAAAAATATCGCCTCCGATTCTTGGCTCTTTCTCCCCATTGTCTTCATCATCATTTGCCCAGCTTCTAATACACTAGCTGCGATGCAAAATGCCAATTTATTTTCTGTGGCTTTTGGGCTAGCTTCGCTACATTTCGCCCTCAAAAACACCAAGCCCTCCTTTGATTTCTATGCCTTCTTGTTTGCTTTTCTAGCCATTTTTTCCAATGGTGGAGGCTTTGTCAGCTTTGGACTGATGGGTTGCATCTTCTTATTTCAGCGTCGCTATCAATTACTCGCCATTTGGGCCATTTATGGGCTTATCATTTTTACGGGTTATTTCTGGAATTATGAGAAAATATACCGACATCCTACCACTGAAAAACTCTTTGAACAAATCCCCAAAGCAGCACGCTTTTTAATAGCCTTTGCGGGCAGTATTGCGTTTTCACCACGATTGGCTAAAATTACTGGAATTGTTTTTCTGGGATTATTTGGGTACATCATTTACCGGCGCTATTACCTACGCAATCCTTTCATATTTCTATGTTTTACCTATGGCATTGCGATGACATTTCTGACTAGCTTGACGCGCTACGAGCATGGATTTAATACGGCTCTTTCCGAACGTTATTCGATTTATTCAATGCTTATGTCGGCTTGTGCTATTGTGATTGTCTATGATTTTTTAAAAGAATCACCCCGCAGTCAAAATTATGCGCTCATTGGTTTTTGTATCCTAAGTATTTTACTCAATCTCAAATATGTGACACTCAAACTACGCGACCCTGAAGGGACAAAGCTTAAGTTATTGACCAAAATGGAAAACTATCGCCTCAACGATTCCGGATATACCTGCGTCGAAGTTAGTATTTTGCATCGCTTGGCTCAAAATCGTTTTTATGACTACCCTATTACGCAGCCCATCCACCCCAAGAGTTATTATGATAGTCTCAATCGCCCATTATTACCCCATATAAAACTACGGGTAGATAGAGCCTATGTAACAAACAAAAATATTAACCTGCGTTGTACATTTCTATCTCCTGTTGATGCAGCAGCCCAACTCAAGAAAATTGGCCTTAAATATTTATTTATTCATAACGATGACAGTCCATTGGATTGCAGTCACAACGAATTTACTAATCCTAACAACGACCAGACCATGATACTAGACATGGAACTGGAAAATGACCGTCACCACTTAGACTTTCCTCAATTTGAGGTTATACTCCCTAAAAAACACTTTTGGAAGGGAAAATACGCCTTGTATTTTGTTTTTCTGACAGATTCTCCCGTCAATTACCGCCCTGTTAAAACTAATGTTGCCTTCCGTTTATAGAGCAAAAAGTTATTTGGCTACGCATTAAAATCACTAACTTTGTGGTTCTAAAGAACTTGTCGTTCGGGACAAGTTCTAATACGTATACTGTCAACTATAAACTGTCAATACAATAACACATGCCAGGAACTGAACTATATGGCGCCGAAGAGCGCAAAGAAATCAATGACGTACTGGAAACAGGAATATTCTTTCGTTATAACCACGACGCTCAACGCAATAATATCTGGAAAGCCCGCGAAATGGAAGCGGAAGTTTGTAAAGTAGTAGGGGCTAAATATGCCCATGCTGTCTCAAGTGGTTCGACAGCTATTCAGACAGCTCTTGTAGCCGCTGGAATTGGAACTGGTGACGAAGTAATTGTTCCTCCTTTTACCTATATCGCTTCAGTAGAAGCCGTTTTGATGATTGGTGCTTTGCCAGTTTTTGCAGAAATCGACGAAACACTTTGCCTCTCTGCGGAAGGAATTCGTAAAGCCATTACTCCTAAAACCAAAGCAGTTTGTTTGGTACATATGTGTGGCCAAATGGCTGATATGGATGCCATTATGGAGCTCGTCAATGAACATAACCTCATTTTGGTTGAAGATGCAGGACAAGCCATGGGCGCTAGTTACAAAGGAACTTTTACTGGTCTTTGGGGTAAAACGGGGGCGTACTCATACGATTTTTTCAAAATTGCTACCGCCGGTGAAGGAGGTGTATTTGTGACAAACGACGAGCAAGCCTACAAATTTGCGGACAGTTATGCCGACCACGGCCACGACCACATCGGAAGCAACCGTGGCATGGAACAACACCCAATCATCGGGTTCAACTATCGTATCTCTGAGCTTCACGCAGCTGTTGGTTTGGCCCAAACGCGCCGTGTACCGTACTTAGTGCAGAAAAACAACGAGCACAAAAAGTGGTTGATGAATCGCCTTGCCAACGTGCCTGGGGTTTCTTTTGCGCGCATCCCCGATGCTGAAGGAGATTCTGCTACGTTTTTGAATTTACTGCTCCCCGATACCGAAAGCGCACAGGCAGTTGTAGCCGAACTGAACGCCACAGGAGTGGGTGGTTTCAACTACTGGTTTACAAATATGTACCATTTCATCAATCAGTGGGATCACCTCAAAGAAATGCGTACGGCGAGTAAATTAGCGGTTCAAGTATTGGGTGCTCCGCAAGATTATGCTAATCTTGATTTGCCAAAGTCGCAAGAAGTAATCGGTCGTCTCATTTCGTTTGGTGTACGTGTTACGTGGACGCAAACCGAACTTGAAACCCTTGCCAATAACCTAGAAAAGGCGATTCGTAAGGCAATGGCAGCTTATACATGCTAATGTCTTTTCTCAAAAGTATTTAATCAATGGTAATCAGCACGATTAACGGATAACCATTAACAAATAATTGTGCTCTGGCACTAGGAATTTATGCATAAAAATTTCAAAGGAATCGAAAAAACCGTTTTTGGACGGGGAAGTTTTAGCCAATTGGGTGAAATCATCGCCCCACACCGTAGCGAAAACAACGGCTACATGGTGTTTATTATTGACAACTATTTTAAAGGTAAAGAACTAGAAAGCCGCTTGCCCGTTCAGCCTGAGGATACCGTTTATTTCATTGACGTTGACCCACACGAGCCTACCACCGAGCAAATTGACACCTTGCGCGATGAGATTTTGGCCAGTAAAGGTCTTCCGTCGGGTATCATTGGAATCGGAGGTGGAGCCATTATGGACATTGCAAAATGCGTATCGCTGATGGTAACCAACGAAGGCTCTTCTACCTTATACCAAGGGTTAAACCTCATCAAAAAACCAGGCATTTACCACGTGGGCGTTCCTACTATTTCGGGAACTGGCGCGGAGGTTTCGATGACGGCCGTGTTGACTGGCCCTGAAAAAAAATTGGGTTTAAAATGCGAATGGACGGTTTTTAACCAAGTGGTACTTGACCCCGAGTTGATTGCGACCGTTCCGCGCGACTGGTGGTTTTATGTGGGGATGGATACCTACATTCACTGCATCGAGTCAGAAAATGGGCAGTTCAACAACGCTTATTCGCACGCTTACGCCGAGCAATCGATGAAGCTTTGTCGGGAGATTTATTTAGGCGAAAACAGTGGACAAACTGCTGAAAACGATGATAAATTGATGGTAGCATCGTTGATGGGTGGTTTGAGCTTAACATACTCAGAAGTAGGTATTTGCCATGCTATTAGCTACGGGCTTTCTAAAATTTTGGGAATGCGCCACTGTTATTCCAACTGCATTGCGTTCAACCACTTGGGTGATTTTTATCCTGAGGGCGTAGCGGAATTTAAAGAAATGGTTGCCAAACACAATATCACACTACCGCAGGGATTATCGAAAGACTGGACAGATGAGCAAATCACAGCGATGGCCCATGTCTCGTACAAGCTTGATCACATGTGGAATCATGCAGTAGGATATGATTGGAAAGAGAAAGTAACGATTGCAGACATCGAAGCGATTTTTAGAAGATTGTAATTTACTAACCTTAATAAGGCTCAAAACCTTATTAAGGTTAAACTTTACCACAATAACCTGGGGAAATATCTTGATAGTTTTGAACCCAATCGATGTTATCATATATTCAATCATGCCTAGGCTAATAAATTTAATGGAACTTTAAACAATGCAACCTTTTTCATAATTAAAAGGTATAAAACCTTATAATAGATTTATCAATTTGAAAAAATCAGGCAAAATAAAAGCACCTCCCGTCAAATTTCAAACCAAAAGCGCAGCTGCTATTGCCAAACGAACCGAAGAAATAAATGCTAATTCTTTGAAAGGCTTGGTGATTCGTTCAACAGGTTCTTGGTACGACGTTCGTGATGAGGAAGCAAATATTTGGCGCTGTAGGCTACGGGGAAAATTCAAATTTCAGGACTTAAAAGTGACCAACCCCGTGGCCGTAGGGGATCGTGTATTTTGGGAAATTGAAGATGAATCTTTACAAACAGGCATCATCAATGACATCGAGCCACGAGCCAATTACATTGCTCGTCAATCCGTCCAAAAATCAGCACATTCGCATTTATTAGCTGCCAATGTTGATCAAGCTATTATTGTAGCTACCCTTACCTTCCCACGCACATCGTTAGGATTTATTGATCGTTTGTTGGTAGTGGCAGAATCGTTTCGAATTCCAAGTACCGTCATTTTTAATAAACAAGACCTGTTTGACGATGAAACGAAAGAATACCAACATCAGCTGATTGAGCTATATCAAGGGCTAGGTTATACGTGTTTCACTACATCAAGTGTGACAGGCGAAGGAGTAGAGCGTTTTCGAGAATTACTTTCTGGAAAAATTTCTGTATTGTCGGGGCATTCTGGAGTAGGAAAATCAACGCTAGTGAATGCAATTGCTCCTCATTTAAATTTACGCACCAACGAAGTGTCCACTTTTGCTAACAAGGGGGTTCATACCACCACTTTTGCTGAGATGTTTGAATTGGCTCCTTCTACGTTTATCATTGACTCCCCTGGTATCAAAGAGCTAGGACTGTCCAATATAGATCCAGAAGAGGTTAGCCATTATTTCCCCGAAATGCGCGATTTATTGAACGAATGTCGTTTCAATAACTGTCTTCACATTGATGAGCCAAAGTGTGCTGTCAAAGAGGCAGTAGAAGCTGGTAGTATTGCGCTAAGTCGCTATGAAAGCTACTTAAGCATGGTGGCTGGACAAGACAATCGTCGATAACTGAATTGAGTCATAAACAAAAAAGGCGCGTAACGCGCCTTTTTTGTTTATGATTTAAGAGTCCTACTAGTACCCTGTATTTTGCCCAAATACTGAAACTCCCTCAGCATTTTTTGCACTACGGTCAATCTGTGTTTGTGGGATTGGACGTAGATTGTGAATCGGTTTAATGTTAGTTGCAGCTTGAGGATTGTATAACTTAACACGCTCAACCAAAAGGCCCCAACGTTTCAAATCCAACCAGCGGGTCTGCTCTCCAGCCAACTCACGGCCCCGCTCTTCGATAATTTGTTCAAAATTCATATCTGCTTCTTTGATAAGCATCGCATCTTTTTTACCTGGCCAACCCGCGCGATAACGCACTTGGTTGAATGCAGCTACGGCTTCTGCTTTATTTCCTGACTGCAAATAAGCTTCTGCTTGCATCAATAACACGTCCGCCAAACGGAACACAAAGTAATCGCGGCTACCTGCTTCATACGTTAAGTCAGGACGTTTTGTATCGAAGAATTTTTGCAATGTTGGGAAAAGTGCCTCATTATACATACTCGGTACCAATACTTGGTATTTTTTAGCAGCGCGTTGCGCTTTTGTCCATTCTACGCCTGGAATAAAGATAGCAGTATCGCCAGCCGCAAAGTTTAGCTTGGTTTTAGAGTCATCAAAAGAGGGATTTAGATTCGAACCTGGATTATTTGAAAGCCATGTATCTCTAAAGGTCTTTTTGTAACGTGAGTCATTAACACGGTCAGCAAAAAGCGTGTTCAACAAATAAGACGTAGGACGAAGACGCTTAAACGGACGTCCATAGAATACATCACGCTTCATACCAGGCTGCACGTCATACTGCATTCCAAAAAATAAGTGAAGGTTATTACCACCGTTGGTCGCACCAGTGTTGTTTGTAAGGTTTGTCAACGGGTCTGATGTGTATTGCACAGCAAAGACCACTTCACTATTCACTTGATTGTTTTCATCAAAAACACTAGCAAAATCATCTAATAGCTTAAATCCATAAGCTGTAGTCACTGTTTTACACAAGGCTGCTGCTTTGGCAAAATCGTCAGAAGCTTTAGAAGCTGAGTATGCTTTTGCTAAATAAACCTTTGCCAACAATGTTTCGGCAGCAGGCTTAGTAGCACGTCCATAATCTGAAGATTGGGCTTTTGCTTCCAAATCAGGAATTGCCTCATTCAAATCTTTGATAATTGCCGCATACATTTCAGCATCAGTAGCTCTTTTGGTGTCCTTAGTAGGAGCAAGTGTTTCTGTTAACCTTAAATCCACCCCGCCAAATTGTTGGTGTAGGATATAATAGTAATGCGCTCTCAAAAACTTAGCCTCTGCTACTCTCAGTTTTTTAATAGCATCCGAAACACTAGCAGCAGGAGCTCTTTCAATCACTGCATTACAAGTATTGATACCACGGTATAATTCATCCCAAGTATTGATCAAATAATCAACCGTAGGCTGTAACTGAGTATCATAAAAGTGAAAACCCTTATAACCCCCATCCGCACCTGTGGCATAAATATCAGTACCATACTCAGTAAGCGTAAGCCCTTGCTGAGTTCCATAGTAATACCTAAGTGAAGAATAAGCCGATTTTACAGCATCTTCAAAACCCTTAGGGGTATTCATGTAGTTGTTACCAATTCCCGAAATGACTTCTTCATCCAGTAAATCTTTACATGATTGTGTTGTCAACAACAACGCCACAACCCCAAAGATTTTAATGGGTTTTATTATATTATTCAATTTCATTGTCGTAAATGTTTTAAAAGTCTTTGTTTAAAAATCTAAATTAGAACCGAACGTTCAAACCCACCGTTGTAATAGATGTGGCAGGAACAACGTTTGAGCTAACCGATGTTGTACCATTACCCGACGAAGTAATTGTTGCTTCAGGGTCAATTCCATTGTACTTGCTACGGTATTCAGACCAGATTTTTGGTTGTTGAATACTCACGTACAGACGTAGCGACTCTAACTTCAATTTGTTAGCAACACTTTGTGGAACCGTGTAACCAAAGTTAACATTTCTTAATTTGACGAATGTCCCATCAAAATAAATCAAGGTAGTATTGTATTGAGGGAATTCTTGGGTACTGAATGGACGAGGGAACTCATTCGTTGGATTGTTTGGTGTCCAATAATCCACTTTGATTTGTTGGTAACGACCAGCCAATTGGTTTCTATCTTGGTGGAAACCACTTACAATCATGTTACCAAAACGGCCAAATAAGAAGGCTGACAAATCAAATCCTTTGTAAGAAAAGCGTGTTGTAAATCCTGCACTAAAGTTAGGAATATCCGAGCCAAGTAATACCCTATCCAAGGCGTTGATGATACCGTCTCCATTCGTATCCTGTACTTTTATTTGGCCTACACCTGCGCCAAGTGGGTTCGCTTTATCGCCTGGATAGAACTTCGCTGCTTCTTCTTTCTCGCTCAGCTGCCAAATTCCTATTTTTTTATAATCAAAATAGGAATTTAGAGGTTGGCCGATAAACCAACGGTTTCCTAAGTCATCCACTTTTCCGTTGTAAAGTGAGATAATCTCTTCTTTATTTTTGGTAAACGTGAAGTCTGTTGTCCATTTAAAACCACTTGCCGTATTCACATTGACAGTAGTAAACCCTAACTCAATCCCTTTGTTACGCGTTTGACCAACGTTACGAGTTACCGCACCAAAACCAATTGAACCTGGCAACTGATCAGACAAGAGTAAGTCGGTTGTATTTGTTTCGTACAACTCCAATGAACCTTGGATACGACCTCTCAAGAAACTAAAGTCAACCCCAATGTTAGCTGTAGCAGAAGTTTCCCATTTCAAGTCAGGGTTTCCTATGGTATTTGGACGGTATCCAAAGGCCGCAGTTGTTCCCCAAGCATAAGCGGTTCTTGTCAACAACCCTTGTGTTTGGTAAGGTGCCACCCCTTGATTACCTACTTTACCCCATCCAGCACGTAGTTTCAACAAGTCGATCCATTTTACACCTTTCAGGAAAGGTTCATTACTGATATTCCATCCCAACGCAATACCAGGGAAGTTACCATACTTCGTATTCTCACCAAAACGGCTAGAACCATCGCGGCGAATCGTAGCTGTCAAAAGATATTTATCATTAAAATCGTAATTGATACGAGCCATGTACGAGTTAATCGTCCATTGAGTCAAGCCACTACTTACGCCCAACACTGACGCCGCGTTTCCAAGGTTATAAAACTGCTGCGTTTCAGCAGGAACCCCTTGTACATCAGCTGTGTATCTTTCAAAATTATCTCTTTGGATAGATTGAAGCACCGTTGCGCTAAAGTTATGTTTTTGAGCGAACGTTTTATTGTACGTTACGATGTTCTCCAACGTCCAGTTGAAACCAAAATCATTACGTGATGAAGCCTGTGGATCCCCTAACTTACGCGCGTTGGTAGCAGCACCAATAAAACGTCCCCAACGTGAAATCGTAAAATCGGGGCCAAAGTTCACTCGATACTTTAAGCCTTCTAGAATTTTAAATTCCGCATAAATACTATTGAAGATCCGATACTTTTTGGTATTATCTACCTGAGCCCCTGGTACCACCTCCGCCAATGGGTTGGTCAACAAGGCATCGTTAGTAGGTGAGAAAATGATATTACCGTTGTCATCATAAGGACGCGCCAGTGGGTTTTGCTGAATCGTAAAACCATAAGGGTTCAGGTTTTCGCCATTTCTGATACTATACATCGTATAAGATGAAAGACCCACTTTCAACCACTTATTAACACTATGGTCGATATTAGCTCTCAATGAAATACGGGTATAATCTAATCCAGCAGTAATCCCTTTATCTTGAAAATAACCTCCTGAAATGTAAAACTGAGTTCTATCATTTCCGCCTTGTACACCCAAGGAGTGGTTTTGCATAGCTCCGTTTCTTAAAAGCAAATCCTGCCAATCGGTATTTGTACCAGCGGCTAAGCCCTTCGCTACGGCAGGGTCACCGCCCAATACTGCAACTTTGGCATCGGCGGCAGCATCGGCTACTCCTGTAGGTACAGGATTTCCAGCAGCATCTTTATAACCGTTGGTAGCACGATAGGCTTCACGAACATACTCCGCAAATTCAGGTCCACTAAACAACTGAATTTTATCAAGAGGTTTTGAAACACCTCCATAAGTATCAAAAGTAACCGTCGTTTTTCCTTTTACTGCACCTCTTTTGGTTGTAACAAGCACTACCCCGTTTGCACCTCTGGCTCCATAGATAGCAGTAGCAGTAGCATCTTTCAATACTTCCATAGAAGCTACATCACTTGGGTTCAAATCTTCATACCCAGCTGACAAAGGAATTCCATCTACTACATAAAGCGGGTCGTTTCCTGCATTGAATGACCGACGACCACGAATCAAAATCTTAGGTACTGACCCAGGTCTCGAACCCGACTGTGATACGTCAACCCCAGCTACACGTCCTTGCATAGCCTGACCGATACTGGTGATAGGCATCTCTTGGAGTTGTTTGGCAGTTACTTGCGAAATAGCCCCTGTCATTTGGCTTTTCTTCTGTGTACCATATCCTACTACTACTACCTCATTCAGGGTTTTTTGGTCAGTTGTAAGTGTGATATTAAAAACACTACTTTCGCCAACTACTATTTCTTTTTTTTCAAAACCAACCGCTGAAAATACTAAAACAGCTTTATTGTCTTTTACTGTTAGTTTAAAACTCCCTTCTCCATCGGTGTTGGTACCAGTAGTAGTACCTTTGACTACCACACTCACGCCTGGTAAAGGCGAACTGTCTTCTGAAGAAATAACTTTTCCACTAACAGTCTTGTCGACACTCACGGTAGTAGTAGACCTACCACCACTTCCATTGGTGGGCGGCGTATACGCCATTACTGATGATGCACTCAGCACCACAGTTGCAGCCCACACACTACACAAAGTAGAGATTTTCTGCATGATGTTAAGAAAATTTAGATAAATTAAGTGAAGTTAAAATGTAATTATTTCGGGTTTAAGTACTACAAATCACAGGTTAATATTTGTTCGAGTTTAGGGTTAATTAGTAAATTTCACAAAGGTTAGTTAAAATTATTTTATGCAATCGTTGTCGGGAACGTTCCCGAAGTAGAAATTTTAAGACTTAAAATTGACTATTTTGAAGATTTAATTCTGTCGAGTACTATACAAAGATTGATATTTTCTTGTATCTTTTAGTATTTTTCTAACAAGAATTAAATACTATTATGCTAAAATTTATCTTTGAGGTTCCTAAAAAGTGTTATTTTAAGTAAATTTTCCAAAGCACGAGCCCTACTAGTACCACTCCTGCTAAAAGTGCTACGAGCCAACGAACCAAATAAAAAACCGATGCAAGGGGCTTTACTCCCTTATCTAGGGGGTCTATTTCGGGGATTTCATTGACAGATTCCAAAACTCGCTGCCATAATGAACGCACTTCTCCATTGGACAGACCTTCGTACATATTCGATACTTGATTGACGAGGGTCCTAGCTTGGGCTATTTCATGAGATTTGTAAGGATGATTTGTAAGCCATACTTGCCAAAAATTACTCAACTCTACATCGTCGGGCTGTTGTACCCACTGGATAAACAGCGGTTCAGCGGCGAAGTCCTCAACGGTGTAATGAGCAAAGTTTTTCATCTGATACTTTGGCGAGTCTCTATAGAGTTTATGTGATGAAGAAGAGACCAACCGGCACATTCTACTGACATAAAGGCAATTTTTTTATCCGGTACTATCCTGTAATTGGAGTCAGTAGAAAGCTAAAATTGATACTATCAGCCAATTAATCATAATTAATACGGCTTACGATGCTTCGACCGAGTGTTATTTCATCCGTATATTCGAGGTCTCCTCCAATCGGAATCCCCCGGGCGATAGTCGAAATTTTTAGAGAAAGAGGTTTTAGTTTTTTTTGTAGATAAAAAGAAGTAGTATCGCCCTCCATCGTTGGGCTTAATGCCAAAATAACCTCTCGTACTTCGGAGGTTTGACTAAGTCGTTCTAAAAGAGATTCTATTTTCAAGTCACTAGGTCCAATTCCCTCAAGAGGAGAGATAATTCCCCCTAAAACATGATAAAGACCGTTGTATTGTCCTGTATTTTCGATAGCCAGTACATCTCGACTATCTTGCACTACACATATGACAGATTGGTCTCTTTTGGGGCTAAGACAAATACTACAAAGCTCTCCGTCAGAAATATTATGGCACTTTTTACAATAGTGCGTCTGAGTCCGAACCGCCACTAAAGCATCTGCAAGCGCATGGGTTTCTTTTTCAGTACGTTTTAATAAATGTAAAACAATTCGTAAAGCGCTTTTCTTACCAATTCCAGGCAATTTAGAGACCTCACCAACAGCTTCTTCAATAAGTTTAGAAGGAAAATTCATAGATAACTCAGACGACTACACAAAATTCTCTCGCAAAAATACAAATTGCTACGCGAAAAGCACTCGTAATCTTGGAGTTTTCTTTATTCACAATACAGTTTTAAATAGATATAAATTATGGAATTTATAACAAAATCGAATAAAAATTTCCGAGACCTATAACTAATTTCATTCACTTTATTAAGAGACCTAACCTACTGTTTTGTTTTTTTTATACCGTAACGGTGTCTGTCCAAAGCTCTTCTTAAATTGTGTAATAAATTTCACCGAATTGGCATAGCCTAGCCGCTGAGCTACTTCTGCTACATTCCATTTTCCTGACTTCAACCATTGGCTAGCCTGCTGCATACGTCGCTGCTGATAGAATTGATAGAATGGCATCCCAAAATGTTCCTTAAACAGATATTTAAATTTGCTTTCACTCATACCCAACTCTTGACTCAACTCCGCAATTGTAGGAATTGGCTTTCCAAATTCACTCATGTAGTTTTGGACAATCCAATCCATTTTTAGTGAGTCATTTTCTAATGACGAAGTGTTTTTGAGAATCTCCCAAAAACTACCTAAATAATTAAACAATAGACTTTTGAGCAGAAGACTATTGGCAGTAGGCACATAACTTCCCGCTCTAAACAAAGAGGTATGGTGTTGAAGTGAATGAAAAAAAGAGGGAAACGGTGGAAAATCATAGGGGGAATTTCTTAAAGATTGTAAATAAAGTGCTACACCATTCTCCTCCAGCCATTTTGTAGTAAAAGATATTTTGAGTACCTGCCCGGCCCCTACCCTCTTCAAAGGTTCCATTTCAAAAGATTTACCTCCAAAAGACAGAAATTGCGTTTTTATTTGATATTCCAAAGAGCTTTGAAATACCTTCATCGGTGCTAACGAATCCCACAATATAACCTCATTGGTTGCCACCGAAAACGTCGTTTTAGAAGTCACACTCACAAATTCGACCTGCAACCCTGGCTCCAGGTTTAGCATAAGAGCAGTATGAAGTAATTCATCTTTGAGTTTATTTTTCATGTTAAAAAGGGCTAGAATGGTGACAAATACGAAAAAAAGGCAATCATCTTATTGATAATTGCCTACCAAGTTTATGCCTTTTTTTTAAAAAATATACCTAAAAGACTTATTGGATAATATTATGAACTTATAAAACTATTTCTATCAGGAAATAATTTCAGCCGAAATCCCCCTTCTACAAATCTCTTCTCTCATCGGGACAAGTTCTTCCCAAGAGCCATTTTTTACTCGGCACTTCCCCTTATAGTGAATAATGATAGTACATTGTTCGGCTTGTTCAGGCGTATGATTGCAGACATCCATCAAAGTTTCAATGACCCAGTCGAAAGTGTTTACATCGTCATTGAAAACTAACAAACTATACAAAGCCGCATCGACCACGCTCTCTTCAATTTCTTCTACTACGTCTATCTCGGGCATTTCAAACAGTTGCATTGGGTAAAGATTATATTATAGTTTATAAACACTTGTAACAAATTTACAAAAAACGTTATAGGTTTGCAAAACACAAAATGTTTTTAACCATTTTCTTAGCTTATGAGCCCTTTTATAGCCCTTACGATTCTAATTGTTTATTTTACTATTTTGATTTTGATTTCCATTTATACTTCAAAAGGGGCTGATACCAATGCTTTTTTCAATGCAAATAAGCAATCCCCTTGGTATTTGGTCGCTTTTGGAATGATTGGTACTTCCCTCTCGGGTGTCACTTTTATTTCAGTTCCAGGAGCAGTTGGCAAAATTCAGTTCTCTTATTTCCAAGTCGTGCTGGGTTATATTTTAGGGTATCTATTTATCGGTACTGTACTTATGCCCCTTTATTATCGCCTCAACCTTGTCTCTATTTATACTTATTTAGAACAGCGTTTTGGGTTTTGGTCATATAAGACAGGTTCTGCCTTCTTTTTACTCTCTCGTACCCTAGGTTCCGCCGTAAGACTCTATGTGGCGGCTCAGGTGTTGCAGCTTGCCATGTACAATGGTCTGGGTATTCCTTTCGAAATATCGGTATTGATTACGATTGCCTTGATTTGGGTCTATACTTTCAAAGGTGGTGTCAAAACAATCATCATCACAGATACGCTTCAAACTACCTTCTTGGTGACGGCAGTGGCCCTCACTATCTATCTAGTAGCCAAAGAATTGAACTATTCTTTTGGAGGTATGGTCAGTGCCATTTCGAATAGCGAATATTCCCGGATTTTCTTTTTTGATGACCCTAAAGACAACAAATATTTTTGGAAACAATTTCTATCAGGTGCTTTTATTGCGATTACGATGACGGGTATGGACCAAGATTTGATGCAAAAAAATCTTACTTGTAAAAACATCGGAGAAGCCCAAAAGAATATGTTTTGGTTTACGATTACTCTTACTTTTGTGAACCTGATGTTTATGAGCCTCGGCGTGCTACTTTATTTCTATGCCCACACCAAAAATATTGCTCTACCTGCCAAAACCGACGATTTGTATGCGATGCTTGCTCTCAATCATTTTGGGGTCAACGAAGGTACTGCTGGCCTGATTGTGGCTATTACTTTCTTGATAGGAATCACCGCTGCTACTTATGCTAGCTCCGATTCGGCGCTTACGGCTCTTACGACTTCTTTTTGTATTGACTTTATGAACGTTGCCAACAAACCCGAAGCCGAACGCGCCCGCATTAAAAACTGGGTTCACATTGGCTTTTCGGTCTTGTTTTATTTTGTGATTGTGCTTTTCAACCGCCTCAATAGCAAAGAAGTAATTACGGCCATTTTCGACATAGCAGGTTATACCTACGGGCCTTTGTTGGGATTATTTGCGTTTGGGCTTTATACCAAGCGCCCCATCAAAGATACACTTGCACCCGTGATATGCGTGGCAGCTCCTATTTTGACTTATATCCTCAACCAAAACTCGGAAGCGTGGTTTGGCGGTTACAAAATCGGCTTCGAACGGCTCATGCTCAATGGCTTTTTGGTCTTTATAGGTTTATTAATTATCTCTAAACCCAAAAAGCGAATCAACTAAGTACGAATTAACCATTTAGCACAACTCACATCAGATTGGTAAGTTCGGTCACCATTGCATCAGCACCTATATAAAGTGGAGCGCGCTGATGCAATGATTCGGGTATGACCTCCAAAACTCTCTGATAGCCATTGGAAGCCTTGGCACCAGCCTGCTCTGCAATCATCGCCAAAGGAAAACACTCGTACATCAAGCGAAGTTTTCCACTAGGGTCTTTGTGGGTAGGAGGATAAAGATAAATTCCCCCTTTAAGCAAATTCCGATGAAAATCGGCTACCAATGACCCAATATATCTAGCCGCATAACCACGTTTGCGGCATTCTATCAAATACTCTCGCACAAAGCTGTCGTAGCTATTATAGTTTCCTTCATTGTAGGAAAATATCTTTCCGTCAAAGGGGCTACGAATAGCGGGGTGGGATAATATAAACTCCCCCAAAGAAGAATCATAAGTAAATCCTGCCACGCCGTTTCCGGTTGTATACACCAGAATCGTAGAAGATCCGTAAAGAATATACCCTGCTGCTACTTGCTTGTCTCCTCCTTGCAAAAAATCCTCCAATGTAGGTTTTTCGCCCAAAGGAGATACTCTTCGATAAATCGAAAAAATAGTACCAATCGAGACATTCACGTCAATGTTAGAAGAGCCATCAAGAGGGTCTATTGCTACCACATACTTGCTTTGATTGTTGCCAGTATAAATGATTTCGTCTTCTTCTTCCGAAATAATCCCACATACTTCACCTCCATTGATAAGCGCCCTTATAAATCGAATATTGGCCACTACATCTAGTTTTTGCTGGGCTTCCCCTTGTACATTGTTGGTCCCAAAACCTCCCGTAATATCTATCAATCCGGCACGATTGATTTCTCGATTGATTATTTTTCCAGCCAAACCAATATCCCTCAGCAACTGAGATAGCTCCCCTGTCGCAAAAGGAAAAGCATTTTGGTTGTGCATAATATAACGGTCGAGGGTTACACCTACTGGAACAGCAATGCTCTGTGTAATAGTAGTCTCCATGATTTTCGGGGGGGTTGAGATAAAGACCTAACGATGATTTTACACAAAACTATGAAAAGTTATATTTTTACAGTCATCTTCGAATAAATAAATAATTTTAAAAATATTAGAAATATACAATTTGTTTTATATTCCTAATATCTTGTATTTTTTCCATTTTGCGGTCATTTTGAGCTTCCAACAAATCGGCGCACAAGTCGTTCGATAGGTGGTAGGTAACTTTTGCCAAACAGATTAACATGTACCAAGAGCGGATATAAATTATAAAGAGGGATACGACTTTGAAAGTTGGGGGTAAGTCGATATGATTCATTATAGGATTCATAAAACTCATCATCAAAACCTCCAAATAGGTGAGTAAAAGCGATTTCGGCTTCTCTCAAGCCATAATAGGGAGCTGGGTCAATCAGGCATACATAACCATAAGGGTTGGAAAGGAAATTGCCAGACCACAAATCTCCATGGAGTAAAGACGGTTTTTCGTTGGGTAGGAGACTAGGAAGCAAAGGGTAAAATTGCTCAAAACAATCTCGAAGATACGGAGTAATCAATCCATTGTACAATGCCAATCCTACCATAGGGCGAAGTCGTTTTTCTACAAAAAAGTCAATACCATTTTCATAGTATTGATTTTGTTGCTCTAAGGAGCCAATGTAATTATCGAAAGATAATCCAAAAGAAGAGTGCGTATGAGAATGTAAAATAGATAATGAACGGCCAAAATCTTGCCAAAAATCTGGCCGCTGCCCGCCATTTTCGATAAACTCCAACACCAAATATGATTTATCGTTATATTCTCCAAATCCTAATACTTCTGGAATACAAAGAGCGTTTGTCTGCTGAAGAAGCGCGAGACCTTTAGCCTCTTTCTCAAACATATCTTCGTGCTCGGAGTGATTGAATTTAATAAAAAATGTACTTTCGAGGGTCGAAACACGTGCTGCGGTATTGATACTACCTCCCGATACAAACCTTATGTCTGTGATCTCCATAGTGAGCCCAAAGGTTTTAAAAAGTATGGCCTCAAAAAATTGATACTGCTCAGCTGCATTCCACATAAGTGTATCGTCAAACTTAAATTTAGCGTTATGAAAAATACCTATCTTTAATCCTTAAGAATATCTATCGTTTTTCCCATGAATCCAAACCTAACAAAACTTTTTGAAATCGCCCAAAAGCCCGAAAAACGAATCATCGGGCTGATGTCGGGTACCTCTATGGATGGTCTGGATGTGGCACTTTGTCGCATCGTAGGCAGCGGAGTAGATACCGATTTGACTTTAGAGAAGTTTGAAACTGTTTCATTTTCTGAAGATATCAAAGATGAAATTCGAAAAATCTTTGCTAAGAAAGAAATCGACTTTCAGCATCTTTGTTTGCTCAACCCTTGGATAGGCCAACTACACGGAAAAATCGTACTTGATTGTTTAGACAAATGGGGCATTCTTCCCTCGGAGATTGACATTGTAGCAAGTCATGGGCAAACTGTCTTTCATGCCCCTCAAATCCTACATCGACTTTCTAAATACCCCAATGCTACCCTCCAAATAGGCGACGGAGATCACATAGCTGTTAAGACAGGAATTATTACGGTCAGTGATTTTCGTCAAAAACATTGTGCGGCAGGTGGCGAAGGTGCTCCTTTGGCGGTATATGGAGATTATTTTATTTTTTCAAAAAAAGACGAAAACCGTATCATGCTCAACATGGGCGGTATTGCCAATTTTACGTACCTACCCGGTACGCTTAGTTCTGAAGAAGTATTTGTGACTGATACGGGTCCTGGCAATACACTCCTTGATGCTTTTATGCGTAAGTTTTTTAATCGCCCCTATGATGAAGGTGGCAAAGTATCCCTTAGTGGTAAAGTTCATCCTGAGCTGCTCAAATGTCTAAAAAAAGACCCTTTTTTTTCGGGGCCTTTTCCCAAAACTACGGGACCAGAGCTATTTAGCCTTGATTATGTGCGTTTGGCTCAACAACGTAGTCAAACCACTTCCCTTGCTCCTGAAGATCTTATGGCTACACTTACTCGATTTTCGGCCGAAACCATTGCTGAAGCCATACAGCGCGTGTGTTTGCCGGATCAGCAGTATCATCTTTATTTGAGTGGAGGAGGGATGCACAATCCTGCCTTGATAGCTTCATTACGCGAACTTCTGCCGGATTTTCCGATGGCTAGTACAGATACGCTTGGGATTTCGGGCGATGCCAAAGAAGCTGTTTTATTTGCGATTTTGGCCAATGAAGCCTTGTGTGGCAAACATACCGATTTTGGAAGTAGAGAAGGTGTACCGAGTGTCTCGATGGGAAAGATTTCATTTCCTTTTTAAAAAAGTTTCGCCCCAAATTTCCAATTTGATTTGGGGCGAAACTTAAATCTATTGCATCATATCATACGTTTGAGTTGAAATTTTACAAACTGAATTGAGCCGTTTCGTCTCACAAGAAGGCTGATTTCTTTTCCTTCTCCTTTCTGAAGAATTTTATATATTTCACTTATTATCAAATCATTAGAAGACCTATTGTTGATAAATAGCACTTCATCTCCCTCTTGTAAGCCTGCTTCCCAGGCAGGTGAATCTTCTACGATTTTATCAATATAATATCGGCGAAAGTCCTCGCCTTTGGCCCTAACCTCCATACCACTCATATCATGCTCAAATGTCTCTTTCAAACGACGCTTAACGGGCTTCAAAATCATGTAGCGGTCGGCATAGTTAAAAGTTACTTTGAAGCGGCGAAGCAGTTCACATCCAATGTTGCCGTGACGTTCGTCTCGTGCAGAAAGCTTCACGCCAAAACTCACACTATCTGGAAAAGAGGCCAATACATTTTCTAACTCATATTTACCAAAACGTACTTTATCAATTCTTCCCAAACTTCCATTAATGACCCCATTAAGGCCACGACCTAGTTGCGCTCGAAGTACTTTCTGAGGAAGTTGGATTTTGTTGGTAGGTGTTTTGTCAATCAATAAGGCGTGTCCCGCACCCGTATCTATCACCACTCGGATGGGAAGCTCCCGCCCTCCTTCTACCAATGCGACCACATCAGCATAAGGCTTGGTGTCTTCGATTACGATAGGATAGCGCTCCCCTTGTTTGCGACGGTATTTATAGATTTCAGGCCGTACCAATACTAGCTCCCTGTGCAGGAAGTCAATGGTTACGACAAAACTGTTGAAAACATCATACCCAAAAATGCCATCAATCGGCACGCCCACATATTCAGATAGTTTCAGGACATCTTCGTCAAGCACTACCATATTTTGGTGGGTAGCCTTCATCTTACTCATTTCGATGGTATTGCCGATAGCCACAGAGGCAGTGAGTGCTTGCCCCTCTCCCGCACCAGTCAGCTGCACTTTACGAGTAAAATGGAATTTTTGTTTTTTGATGGCGTCAGGATTTGTAATGAGCACAGAGCTCACTCCGGTATCCAAAATGAAATGGAGCGTATCAGAATCATTCACCTTTACAGGCACAACGATGAGATTAGCGTGCATTTCAAAAGGGATTCGGGTAAATTTAGAATTACCCGACAAAAAATATCCGAACCTGTCGTCTTTTTTGCGAGCCTTCTGGGCAAACAAGAAAAAAGGCAACATGGATAACAAGGCCAGTTGTAGATAACGTCGCGCCATAGCTTTATCCCCTAAAAATTCGTAGGCTGTTAGTAAAGATATACTTATTTCTTAGAAAAACAAAAAATATACCCAAAAAAGTGCCGTTTTCAATTAATTTATTCTTGCTAATTTCGCAACACTTTTCAAGTACAAATGCGGTAAATTACTGTTAATTTTGTTGTTTTGAGTTTTACCTTCAAAATCAGTTTTGTAATCCGTATAATATAAAATAAAATTAACCCAATTTTTGTTTAAACCGCTCGATTGAAATGAGAAAAAAAATTGTTGCTGGCAACTGGAAAATGAATAAAACGCTCGATGAAGCGCTCATTCTCACCTCAGAAGTAGTAAATATGGTGCGCGACGAAGTACGCGGCGATGTAGAAGTAGTACTTTGTACGCCTTACATTTATCTGCCAGTACTACAAAAATATGTGGAAGAAGTATCACGCATCTCTTTGGGTGCTCAAAACTGCCATCACAAAGCTTCAGGTGCATACACAGGCGAAATCTCAGCAGCAATGCTTGCTGCCTTGGGTACGCCTTATGTCATTGTCGGGCACAGCGAGCGTCGTCAGTACTTTGGCGAAACAGACGAACTTTTGGCCGAAAAAGTAAAAATTGCACTTGCCAATGGACTCAAGCCTATCTTCTGCTGTGGCGAATTGCTCGAGCAACGTCAAAATGAAGATTTTATAGCTATTGTAAAAAATCAAATCACGGCGGCTCTTTTTGACTTATCAGCCGAAGATTTCGGGAAAGTAGTCATTGCCTACGAACCTGTATGGGCCATTGGTACAGGTCTTACTGCTACTTCACAGCAAGCACAAGACATGCACGCAGCCCTTCGCGCTCATATCGCTTCTCAGTATGGCGAGCAAGTAGCCGATGATACTACTATTTTGTACGGTGGTAGCTGCAACGAAAAAAATGCCCCTGAGCTTTTTGCTTGCCCAGACGTTGACGGTGGGTTGATTGGGGGTGCTTCGCTCAAATCCCGCGAGTTTACGAATATCATCAAAGCTCGGATGTAAGCTGACGACTCTAGAAAAGCTTCTCAGCTTTTCTAGAGTCGTTTCTATTTACTAGTCCTTCACTGCATTACAGCCTCCTCCCAACTCCCTCTCATGAAAAACTCATTCTCTATTTTTCTTTCGGCGATTTTTTGTTTGGTACTCACTCAGTGTCAGCGTCCCGCCACTAAACTATCTCAAGGCGCAATGATTGTCAAAGAAGGGTTTATTGATTGTTTTGAAGCAGGACTACAAGCGGGAGGCAAAGATGTATGGTGCGAAGCTTCGGCGATTTTGTACGACGGCAAAAATGTGACATTGGCAAATGACAAAGATATGCCTGGCGCCAACGCTTCGGTGTTTTATTGGGCATATGCCGATATGGGCACGTTTTCTGCCAAGCCCACTTATCTTACACAATCACTTTTGAAAGCAGCTCAGAAATACGAAGATTTTGCATTGACGCCCAACGGTAAAGTTGCCTTTTTGACCACGGCATTTGATCGTATCAAAGAAGGTAGCCACGAGTGGGATACTTACAACACCCTCTTGTACTGGCTCGTCGGCAACAATCCTCAGCAAATACAGCCTAAAGCCGTGCACCTTGTAGCAGGTGAAAAATTTTCGGTCAGTTTACGAAATGCCCTTTCCAAAGCGCTCACTTCTCCCGAATTTCCAAATGGGATGCCTTATTTCAAAATTGAGGGATTAGCAGCTACCCAAGACAAACTTTATTTTGGAGTGCGGGAAGAAGGAAAACAGTATGACAACTTCAAGTATAAAGCCAAAGTATTGACGGCCTCCTATCACATGGCGGGTGACTCTTTAATATTTGAGAACAATCTTCAAACTATGGCCGATATTAATATTGCCGAACTTCACCCTTCTTTACCCAAACCACTCGCCCTGTCTTGCATCGAATATGACGTACAGCGCAAAATATTTTGGGTACTTACTTCTATGGAAAGTGACACCCAATCCAATTGTGCCTATCTGTGGTGGGCCACCGAAAACGATCTCAAAAACAACAAATTGAACCTTGTTTATGATCGTGCAGGGCAGCCTCTAAAATTCAATCACAAAGCGGAAGATTTAACCCTTGTAGGCGCTCATCGTCTATTGGTGATTCATGATGACGACCGAAACCGCACAAAAATAGGCGACCAGACGCGTCAACCCCATCAAGCCGCCTATTCAGTAGTCGAATTTTAGTACTGAATCTCAAACGCATCGGCATCCAAATGCGCTGGGAAACGCTCTCGAAAGCTCACGAGAGCATCTTTGTCTAAGGTATAAATGACGGTTTTTTCGGCTGAATCTCGGTCAGTAAGCAAATCCCCCTTAAAATCAATCACGACCGAATCTCCCGAATGAGCCACGCCATGTCCATCTTCTCCTACCCGATTGACCCCTAGTACATAACTCAAATTTTCGATAGCTCGCGCTTGCAAAAGCGTATTCCAAGGGTCTCGCCTCACCGCAGGCCAATTGGCTACGTACAGCAACACATCATAGACAAGCCCTTGGTTTCTAGCCCATACTGGAAAACGTAAATCATAACAAATCAGTGGACAAATCCGCCATCCGTTGATTTCTTTGATGATACGTCGCTGCCCTTCGGTATAATGCTCGTGCTCTTTTCCCATCCGAAACAAATGCCGCTTGTCATAATAATCATATTCGCCATTGGGCTGCATCCAAAGCAGCCTATTGAAATATTGCCCTTTTTCTTGAACAATATAACTTCCCGTAACCACCGCTCCCGACTGTGCCGCCATCTGACGCATCCATCTGAAAGTGGTGAGATTCATGGGTTCTGCCAGCGCCTCAGGTTTCATCGAAAAACCCGTCGTAAACATTTCGGGTAATACAATCAAATCAACTTTTTGGGTAATTTCGGCTATTTTTTCCTCCAACATTGCAAGGTTGGCGGTGGGGTTTTCCCAATAAAGTGCCGTCTGAATCAAGGCAACAGTAAGCATCTATTTTTTGTTTATGGAAAATGTCCGTATTCGTTTTAGTAAATAATCCACCCTTATTTCAATTCACTAGCTTTGATTTCACGCGTCCAAAGCGGTTTGTTTTTGGCATCATATACGCTTACTTTTAGCACTCTTTCTTTGGCAGGGCCTGTCACTTCAAAAATGCCAAAATTTCGGGTGTTTTCAACTGTAGTCCCTTCCACAAAAGTAGCGGCCTTTTTTTCTATATCATTGGGTTTTCCAGCTCCTGAAGTAAGGGGAGAAATCGTAAAATCATAAAGAGGATAGGTTCCAAAACGCTCCAACTTGTGCAAAGCTGTGTGGTGGCGGTCACCCGTCAAAAATACTACGCCTGAAATTTTGGCATCCGCAATTTTTTGGAGAAAACGCGCCCGTTCTTCACCATAAGTCGCATAGTTTTCAAACAGATTGGCAGCATTGATTACCTGACCACCCGTCACGATAAATTTAAAAGATGCTTTGCTATTGATAAGTGCATCGATAAGCCATTGGATTTGAGCATCACCAAAATAGGTGCGGTCGTCGGTACGGTTGTTGGGACTACGAAACCAACGATCGTCCAATAAGAAAAACTGTACGTCATTCCATTCAAAAGTACCTGTGCAGGCGCCATCAAAGATATAGTTAGGATTTCCCCAAAAAAGGCGGAAGGCTTCGGAAGTAACATTTTTGAGTGCAAAGCTACGGTCAGCGTCATTGGGGCCATAGTCATGGTCGTCCCAAATAGCATAATGATGCACCGAGCCTAGTAAAGGCTGTAGCTCTGGCAACGAGCGGGTGTGTGTATAGCGATAAAGCACCCCCGTACGTGTATTCCAATCAGGGTCACGGGTGTAAGTATTGTCGCCGCCCCACACCATAAAATCAGGCTTTTGGGAGGCAATACTTTTAAAAATCTCATATTCGCCGCCGTAAGCATTGGGACGGTCGTAGGGAGCATCGTTGATATAAGCACAGCTTCCAAAAGCAAATTTCAAAGCAGGAGGGTCGGTACGCCATTGCCATAAAGTCTGCGATTGAAAACTGAGCTGATAGCTAACATTTGCTTTTTTGCCATCAATCCACACTTCATAATCATACTTCTTGCTAGGCTGCACTTGGTCGGCTATCAGACGTGCAACAAAAGCGGTATTTTTGGCGGTAGTTACCTCATCTGTACTTAGTTTTTGGGCAGGGTTTCCCTGTTCCCAATACATAAACCTCACCTTAGCAGCTTGTTTGGTTTGTACCCAAAGTAACACTTCTCGCATCTCCGAATAGCCCACCATAGGCCCTGACTGAATCTGCGCTAAGCCACACAAAGCACACAGGAACATAAGAGCAAAAAGAAAGGATATTTTCTTCATAGTTATCATTATTTTTGATGCAAGTTAAAAAACAAATGCGGAGTCAAAATCCGTATGGGCAGGTTTTGGTATAAAGTTTTTGTAAAATTCTATCCTATGAAAGACCTCTTCTCTGGGCACGCTCATGATTATGGGCTTTATCGTCCCACTTACCCTACGGCTCTGTATGAATGGGTATTTAGTTATGTCAAGCAGTTTGATTGTGCATGGGATTGTGGCACCGGAAACGGCCAAGTGGCTTCTATACTAGCACAGCGTTTTAAACAAGTAGAAGCCACTGACCTCAGTCAAGCCCAACTTAGTCAGGCAATCGCACTGCCCAATGTACATTATCAAACTTCTCCAGCTGAATACACTCCCTTTGCAGACGCTACTTTCGACCTCATTACAGTAGGCCAAGCGCTTCATTGGTTTGATTTCGGGGCATTTAATGCCGAAGTAAAAAGAGTTGCCAAAAAAGATGCCATCATTTCGGTGTGGGGATATGAGCTATTGCAAATTTTGCCCAAAATCGACGCTATCATTTTGGATTTTTATCGCAACGTGGTGGGGGCATTTTGGGATACTGAACGGCAACATATAGAAAACGAATACGCCGATATTCCTTTTCCTTATCGGAATGTTGAAAAAAAAGTTTTTCTGCAACAATATGATTGGACTCTCACGCAGCTTTGTTTGTATCTCAATACATGGTCGAGTGTACGTAAATTTGAGAAAACCAACGGCTTTAATCCGATTCCTGATTTAGAAGAAAAGCTCTCTCTAGTCTGGGGAACAGCCCCTACCTTGCCCGTCATCTTCCCCGTATTTGCCCAGCTAGGCATCGTGTAAGCCTCCTCTTACCTTAATCATCTACCCCATTATCAGGGCTTTAATACTCCACTCCGTTAAATAAAATCACGAAAGTGAGCTAGGTATTGCTATCTTTTTTTGAAAAATTTGCTTTTCATTGTTCACTTTTATCCAAATTACTTACCATGAAATCTCTCGTTATTACACTACTTGGTTTGGCAATTTCAGCCTCCTCTTTTGCCCAAATTTCCAACGACAATAGCCTTAGTGTACAAATCGACGGCAAAGAATATAAGACCGCTCCTCGCCGTATCAGGATTGGCCCCACATGGTATATTACCGCCAATGCCATTAAGCCCGACAAGTCTTTGCGTTTTTGGTTTTATTCGTTAGAAGGAAAAGAAGTTCCTAGTCCAGGACTATACAAAATTGTGGATGAAGATTATGGTTCCAACAAAAAAACCATGAAAGAATTTACCGAAGACGGCAAATACAAGGGTATCGCCATAGTACGGTATGCTGAAGAAACCCGCAGCCCACGTATGGAATTTCACATGGGAAAATCGCGCCGCGAAAACGGTGGCGAAATAGAAATTACGGCTTCGTCCGAAAAAACACTTGAAGGTAAATTCAACGCTACCCTCGACGGTACTTATTGGAAAGAACGCACTAGCTCGACGGTTTTTGGAGGCGTAGGGCGTATCATCAACAAAATGGAAGACAAAGCCATCACAAGTGCCACAGGCTACGATTCGGATATCGACCCCGAAAAGTGGGACTACAAAAAACAATCCCAAAAAGATGAGATTGCCCTCAAAGACGGGGTCTTTAAATTGGTATTGATGAAAGAAGAAAAATAAGCTACCGCACCGGAATGTTGTGTTATATTTTTTCGCTAAAAGAAACCATTGACTATCTTTGCGCCTCAAAATCTGGAACATCGCCCCAATAACCGTCTGGGGGTTCTGTAATTTAGTCGCTCTGTGAAAATCAATAACAACCAATACGAAATACAAAGCATTCCGGTGCTGGATATTGCCCAGCAATTTGGCACTCCTCTTTATGTGTATGATGCCGATAAAATTGTAGAAAAAATCAATCAACTACGTAGCGCTTTTGCGACGGTTGATTTGAAAATAAAGTTTGCTTGCAAAGCCCTCACCAATATCTCTATCCTCCAACTGATGCGCCAAAATGGCGTCGGGATTGATGTGGTGTCTCCCCAAGAATTAGCGTTAGGATTACATGCAGGCTACCAAGGTAGCGATATTACCTTTACGCCAAGTGGAGTATCTTTTGACGAAATAGAAACCGCAGTTGCGGCAGGTGCGATTATCAATTTGGATAATCTTTCGGTACTTCAAAAATTTGGCGAAAAATACGGCAATACTGTGCCTTGCATGATTCGAATCAAGCCCAATGTGGCAGCGGGTGGCAACGCCAAAATCATGACGGCTCATGAAGGTTCAAAATTTGGAATTGACATTCGTCAACGCGACGAAATCCTCCAAATCGTCAGTCAATATGACATGAACGTGGTAGGGCTGCACCAACACACTGGCTCCGACATCAAAGAAGCAGAAGCCTTTGTACGCGCTGCTGACATCATTTTTGAATTTGCAGCTTCTTTCCCTAAGCTCCAAATCATCGACTTGGGAGGCGGCTTTAAAGTATCCTATAAAGAAGGGGACCCTATCACTGCGATGCCCGAACTAGGGGCTCAACTTAGCGAAGCATTTCACCAACTAAGCCAAAAGCTAGGCCGCAAACTTCAGCTTTGGTTTGAGCCGGGTAAGTTTTTGGTAAGCGAATCAGGGGTTCTTTTGGTAAATGCCAATGTAGTAAAACCCACCCCCAATCGTACTTTTGTAGGAGTCAACTCAGGACTGAATCACTTGATTCGGCCTATGATGTATGGCTCTTATCATCATATCGTAAATGTCTCCAATCCAGTAAGTACACACACTCAAACTTATGATGTAGTAGGGTATATTTGCGAAACTGATACCTTTGCAGAAGCAAGAACCCTCAATGAAGTACACGAAAACGACGTGCTCGCGCTACTCAACGCAGGAGCCTATGGATTTACGATGAGTAGCCAATACAACAGCCGCTTTCGTCCCGCCGAAATACTTGTGTATCAAGGTAAAGCACACCTCATCAGAGCCAGAGAGACAATGGAGGATATATTACGAAATCAAATTCTTTTAAATATTCAATAATCACAGGGAGGTAGTTCGGACAATAGAGCCGAGACTTTATTTCAAAAAAAAGGACTATTTACCTTTTACTAAAACATAGATTCACTCATTTGATATGGGACGCGCGTTTGAATACCGAAAAGCAAGTAAACTAAAGCGGTGGGGAATGATGGCCAAAACCTTCACCCGTATTGGTAAGGATATTGTAATGGCTGTAAAAGCGGGAGGTTCTGATCCTCAAAACAACTCACGCTTACGTGCTATCATCCAAAATGCCAAAGCGGCTAATATGCCCAAAGACAACGTAGAAAGGGCGATCAAGCGGGCCGTGTCTAAAGACCAAGAAGACTACAAAGAGGTAGTATATGAGGGAAAAGGACCGCACGGAATTGCGATTTTGATTGAAGCCACTACCGACAACACCAACCGTACCGTAGCCAATGTGCGTAGCTATTTCAACAAACTTGGCGGCACGCTTGGCACATCGGGCATGCTCGATTACTTGTTTGACCGTAAATGTGTATTCAAAATTTCAGCCGACAATATCGACCTCGAAGAGCTAGAGTTTGAGTTGATTGATTATGGTGCCGAAGAAGTATTTTTGGACGAAGATACCAACGAAATCAACATCTACGGAGAGTTTACGGCCTACGGAAGCCTCCAAACCTTTTTGGAAGAAAAAGGCTATGAACTAAAAGGGGCGGAGTTTACGCGCATCCCGACTGAGCTTAAAGAGCTCACCGAAGAGCAAGCTGCCGAAGTAGATAAGCTCATTGAGCGCATTGAAGAAGACGACGATGTTCAGAATGTATATACCAATATGAAATAAGCCTCTCATGGCTTATTGTACAAAAGCGCGGACTATTACCGCGCTTTTTTTATGTCAACCAAAGGCTTAAAAACTTTCAAGCTATCTGCATTTGAGCCCACGATGAGAGCCGTATGAGTATCTTTGAGCGTGATTTTGGCTACTGTTCTGGCGTCGCTCCTTACCCAAAATCCTGATTTTGAAGTGGCGAGTGGGGTAAAATTCCCACGACCATCTCCCTTCAATGTCCATCCTTGAGAGGCATCATAGCGCCCTGTTAGTGACTCTGGCGCGTACGAATTACCTACTGCTACGATGTCTAATTTGCCGTCTTTATCAAAATCAAGCGGTAAGATATCATTGATAGGGGCGACTTGTGCAGCCGTAGGAAGAAGCTTGGCCTTGAAATGTCCATTACCTAGATTTTCAATATATACTGAGCCCATAATATTGGCTTCTTCTTTGTACATTCCATCTTGGTCTTCTTTAGAAAACAAATCATCAAAGCCCATTTTACCGTATTTATGATAATACAAAACTTTTCGCTTGAGACTCGCCACTTGCTCCACCATCGTCCCACGCGGATGTGCGGGATACTCTCGACCGTCGTTGTAGAGCGACAAAAACGCATCATAATTGCCATTGCTATCAAAATCCTTGGCTCTGACCCTCACAGGCTGCTGTTCAGAAGCTCGATACCGCGAATTCAGCCCTAAATTTCCCACTACAAAATCTATATCACCGTCATTGTCAAAGTCGGCAGCGGCCAAGCTGTTATACCATCCTTTTTGATGATTTAGCTCATGCTCTACTTTTTGTAATGATTTGCCTTGTTTGTTTTTGAGAATCAAAAGGGGCATAAATTCTCCCGTCACTACCAAATCTGGCCAATGGTCATTATCCACATCTACCCATTGGGCCGTCGTTACCATACCAATCGTGGCAAGTTCGGGATTCAATTGGGCGGTCACATCCGTAAATTTCAATTTATCTGGTTGACCTTTGGGAGTATCGTTTCGCAGTATATAGCTACGCGCAGGCTGCGGCCACTTTCGCGGTACTACTCTTCCTCCTACAAATAAGTCCAGATCGCCATCATGGTCATAATCAGCCGCTACCACGCACGAGCCACTTGCGGTAGTAAGGGGTAGTGCCTGCGATGCGGCACTGAAATTGCCCTTACCATCATTCACAAAAAGCATATCTTGATAGGCATCTGTATCGGCAAACTCATTACCTCCTACTACACAATACAAATCATTGTCACCGTCATTATCAGCATCAAAAAGCAACACACCCGTTTCTTCTTGTCTTTTTTCGGCAAGCTGATTGGTCATGTTTTTTTTGATAAACCCTTGGGGAGTTTGTATAAAAAAATATCCACTATGACGCGAAGCACCTGCCACATAAAAATCTTCTAGCCCATCGCCGTTGACATCTCCAACGGCAATTTTAGGGCCTTGGCGAGAATAACGGTGCGGCAAAGTAGGTTGGTAATTAAAGTCCATGTAATCGTTTTCTTCGTGCACAAAAGAAATACCCAAAGATCGACTCGCTTCTATCCAAATAGGCATTTCGGGCGTCTGGAGCAGTTCACGAACCTCATTTTTAGCCTCTTTTTCAGCAAGCACCAAAGTCTGATTTGCACTTACATTTTTTAATAATTGGCGCTTTCCTGAAGACCATTTTATTTCAACTGAATCAATGGAAGGAGTATTACCCAAACCAAAATATTCCATATTTTCGACCGAAGACAAATACCCGCGCTGGAGGGTATGCTCGGCATACTGCTGCTGTTGCTGATGCCACAGGGTGATTTTAGCGCCAATTCCTTCCAGATTGCCTATTTCACCTTGGAGTTTAATTTTCAGGAAATGATTGTTTTTAGATTCTGCGTCTTTGCTTCGAGCATTGTTTTGATACACAAAAGCCTCGTCATTAAGATTATTCATGATAAGGTCTAAGTCGCCATCATCATCAAAATCGGCATAGGCGGTACCATTGCTAAATGTCTTTTCGGGCAAACCCCATTGGGCAGCTTTATTGGTAAATGTCAAATCTTGGTTATTGATAAACAACCAATTGGGCTTTTTAACCTCCCCTAATTCATTGGCTTTTTCACGCAATTGTTGGATTTTCGACGTTTTCCCACCAAAGTTATACTCATTGGCATAAGACGTAAAATCCATATCGGTCACATCCTTGACATAGCCATTGGTAATTAGTAAGTCTTTCCAGCCATCCAAGTTAAAATCCGCAAAAAGCGGCCCCCAACTCCAGTCAGTAGCTGCCACGCCAGCCATGTAGCCAATGTCAGAGAAAGTAACAGCACCATTGCCCATAGGGATGGGACCATTGTTGAGTTGAAGCATATTACGAACAAACTGCGGCTGATACCCTTTCAAAAGTTGTTGCTCATATTTGTCATGCGTTACAGTCGGAAACATCGTTTTTTGCCGTAGATTGTCTTCAGGAAGCATATCTACTACACACAAATCCTCCAATCCGTCGTTGTTGAAATCGGCCATATCTACCCCCATTGAGTTGTGGGATTGATGCGCCAAATAATCCGCTATTTTGTTAGTAAATGTACCATTACGATTATTGATGTAAAGCTGGTCGTTGGACTGAAAATCATTTGCCACATACACATCCGACCAGCCGTCTCCGTTAAAATCTTTGACCACAACCCCTAACCCCCAGCCTTCTATCTGAATTCCAGCCTCTTTGGATACATCTGTGAAATGAGGAAAATTAGGCGAAGCTACCCCTACGTTTTTTGGAAGCGAGCCATCATTACGTAGTAGTTTATCCTGACTATTGCCCGTACCGTCGGTGCGCTGTCCCATGATTTCATTACGGTTAAAATCTTCATGAGAGTTGTTGCAGAGATAAACGTCCAAATCACCGTCATGGTCATAATCAAAAAAAGCCGCTTGGGTAGCATAAGCCGAATCAGCCAGCCCTGCTTCAGCCGCCACTTCCCGAAAAGTAGGAATGCCTTCGTTGTTGTTTCCTTCATTTAGAAAAAGCAAGTTGGGGGCAGGTTTGTTTTTTTGAGGAAATGCCGTAGAAACATAAATATCCAGCCACCCGTCTTGATTAATATCAATCATAGCAACTCCCGTACACCAGTAAGCAGTCTCCGTACGCGCTATTTTTGTAATATCACTAAATCGAATCTTTCCTTCTTGGCTTTCGTTTAAATAGAGCTTACTACTTACTATATTTCCCGCTAAAAACACATCGGGCTTACCGTCATTGTTGACATCGCCTACGCCTACACCTCCCCCATTGTAGATATATTCAAAATTAAACACATTGAGTGTGTCATTTTCTTGGATATTGTTTCGGAAATCAATGCCCGTTTGGGAGGCATCTAACCGCGAGAAGAGGGCATCATCCGAATGGCAGCCCATAAGACAGCTCATTAGCACTACCACAAAAAGAGGAATCAGTTTAGTCATATCACAAATTTATGAAAAAAAGCCCCTCCACATCGAAGGGGCTTTGTCAATAGAGCCTTCAAACTAATAGCTAGGATTTTGGTCTTTTTGTTCAATTTTGGGGTTGTTATCAATTTCACTCTGTGGAATCGGCAACAACTCATGCTTATTGGCAATAAAGTAAGAAATAGGCTCCGTTTTTTGTTTTTTGTTTTTGCGCCAACGAACAATGTCGAAGTTGCGAATTTGCTCGGCTGCAAGCTCTATCATACGCTCATGCACCACCGCATCAAACACTTCGCTCTGATTGCTACAAGGGTAATTTTTGGTAGGATAAGGAGGCATGGCTACCGATTTTCGAGCTCTGACTTGATTCATCAAAGAAATAGCCGCCGCCGAATTGCCCAGTTCATTTTCACATTCGGCTAACATCAACAACACATCTGCATAACGCATGATACGCATATTGATACCACTTGTCACAAACCCATTATCAACTTTATACAAGACAGAATATTTGCGCCAACTTACTTTTTGAGTGACACCATCCACCACCGAAGAGTTTCCTTGCACTCGGTCGTCAGTCATGGTACTTGCACCGTTGTTGAATTTGTCACCTTCTTTCCAATAAGACATATCATAACGAGGGTCATTTTTGGCATCTCCTTTAGAAACCCTTTCGTAAGCGTTCAGCATTTTGTTGGAAGGAATTACATTTCGCCATCCTACGGCTGAATATTCCTGCGTACGTACGGTTTCTTCTTGAACAGCCGAGCCATCACTATCGCCGCCCCAGTTGTAAGCGCCTCCTGACTGGGCATATACTATTTCAAAAATAGACTCACTATTAAACTCACCTTCTTCGTTGGTCAAGTCGAGGTAATTGTCCACCAATTTATAAAACCCCGAATTTACTATTTTCTGTAATTCAGTTTTGGCACTATTGTAGTCACCCATTTGAAGATAGGTACGTGCCAAAAGCGTCTGAGCCGCCGCCTTAGTAGCACGCCCTTGGTTGTTGGCATCATAAGAAGCTGGGAGACCTGATTCGGCCGCTTTCAAATCTGCAATCACCAAATCAAATACTTCTTTTTGAGTAGAACGAGGCGCTGAGCCTTCTACCGACTTTACAAACTCTTTATAAATAGGTACACCTCCAAAAAACACCCCTAGTTCGTAATAAGCCCATGCTCTTAAAAAGCGAGCTTCGCCCACGAGACGGTCACGGGTAGCGGTAGGCATATTGGCTACAGTAGGGCCTTTTTCAATGATTACATTGGCTCTGTGAATAGTACGATACCATCCTCTCCAGATACTATTTGTGAGACCATTGGCGGGGTCATGAACCCCAATCAAGAGCTGATTACGAGGTGTTTCGAGCTGTCCTCCCCCTGAAGCCATCTCATCTCCTCGAAGGTCGTGGGTAAAAAACCATTCTCTTGAAACCAAGCTATTTGACTGTATTAGGGCATAGACAGCATTTACGCCCGCTGTCAGTTCGGCTTCATTGTTAAAATAAGTCTCAAACGTCACCCCATTAGGGTTTACTTTGTTTAAGTCTTCGTCGCTACAGCTGGTGGCCATCCCAAAAGCCAATATACCAGTAATCACGATTGCTTTTTTCATTGGTATTTTCATCATTATTGAAATCCTTTTAATGTGTTAAGTCCGCACACTTTTCTAAAATTTACTAGGCTAGAATCCTAAACTTACCCCAAACATCAAAGTACGGGCTTGTGGATACTGACCATAGTCGATTCCATTGTTCAATAAATTATAGCTTTTTGAAGAAACTTCAGGGTCGTAGCCTGTATATTTAGTAAAGGTCAAGAGGTTTTGGCTTGACACATATACTCTAAGCTTATTTACAGCATTTCGGGTCAGTTTGCTAAGCGAAGCCGCCGGAATGGTATAGCCAATGCTTAGGTTTTTGAGACGTAAATAAGAACCATCTTCCAAGAAGCGATCGGATGTGCGAGTGTTTTGATTAGGATCCCCACTTACAGCTCTTGGCACATCCGTATTGGTATTTTGTGGCGTCCAAGCATTCAAAACATCGGTAGTAGAATTAAACAAACGAAGCATTCCTTGTCCAATCACTTTGGTACCATTATAGACTTTATTGCCTTGTACTCCTTGGAAATAAAGGGTAAAGTCAAAGTTTTTGAAATTACCAGACCAGTTGAGACCATACGAAAACTTAGGAATAAAGCTACCCAAATAAGTGCGGTCGCTTGCATCTACTTTGCCGTCGCCATTGAGGTCTCTAAATTTGATATCACCAGGAGCGGTTTTATCGTTTTGGTAATAAATCGTCTGTCCATTGGCATCTTTTTTGTTCACAGCGTCGATTTCGGCTTGATTCTGGAAGATTTTTTCTACCTGCCATCCATAGAAAGATTGAATAGGATGCCCTGCTTCGGTACGCGTAATGTCATTGCCACCAAAGTCAGAATTAGCCCCCGAATTGATAGTAGCACTTGGCGTAGCCAAACTCAACACTTTATTGCGCGTCACGTCAAAAGTTCCAGTAAGATTCCAATTGAAGTTACTGCTACTATAATTATAACCTGCGGCAAGTTCAAAACCCCAGTTTTTCATGCTTCCAACGTTGGCAAGGGGGCTTTCTGAATATCCTAATGACTCAGACAAAGGTACACTCAACAATAACCCCTCTGTTTGACGAGTATAGTATTCGGTGCTTACAGTGATTTTGTTGCTCATAAGAGATAAATCTAGGCCTACGTTGCTCATACTTGTCACCTCCCAGCTCAACTGATTGTTGCCCAATCGGTTGAAGTACGAACCTAGGTTAGTATTTTGATTCCCAAAAGGATAAATGGTGTTATTGGCTTGAACCAATGGCTGCCATTCATAATCGCCGATAGAGTTGTATCCTGTTTGACCATAGCTTGCACGAAGTTTCAATTCAGAAATCATCGGTAAAGAGTTCATAAATTCTTCTTCGCTGATACGCCACCCTACCGATACGGCAGGGAAGGTTCCCCATTTCCGCCCTGGAGCAAACTTAGAAGAGCCATCTCTCCGAATCGACCCTCCTATTAGATACTTACCAGCATACTCGTAATTGAGACGACCTACGTACGAAATCAAGGTGTTTTCTGACAATGTACTTGAGCCATTTGGATTAGATACCCCCTGAATCACCTGAATATTGTTGTCGGGACGTTGTCCTCGTGCTGTCAGACCTCTTGAAGAAGCTCGTTGCTTTTCGGCCACCGCTGTTAGATTCACGTAATGTTTACCCAACGTTTTTTCAAAAGTCAATTGATTTGTAAACACCGCCGAGAAATATTGATTACGTGTTTCGCTCACGTCGGCAATAACCCGGCTACGGTTACCGTCATTGTAGATAGGTAAAAACGAATTGAAACGCGATGTAGCAAAATCTCCCCCCATCGTAAAGCGATACCTCAACCAATCGGTAAACTTAAGTTCGGCAAACATCGTCCCTAAAAACTTAAAAGCGCGGTCGGTTTGATACTGCTGCTCTTGTTCTGCCACGCGAAGTGGATTTTCGGGGTCAGTAGCGTCTAAGCCTTGGGCTGTTGTGCTGAACCCTCCAATTTTTGTTGGGTCGCGTTCGGGCCAATACGGAATCATCCTCATGATATTCATTACCAAACTCCGACCACCTCCGTCTCGCTCTTGGGTGCGGAAGTCGGTAGCTGCTAATAAGGTTTGTCCAATCGTCAGGTACTTATTGACCTTATGGTCAGAGTTAATACGAAAACTTTGGCGATCGTAGTTGGTAAAAGGCAAAATCCCTTCCTGTTTGAAATACCCTAATGATGCATAAAAACGTGAGGTGGAATTACCGCCTGATAGCGATATCTGATTGTCAGTAATAGGGGCATTTCTAAACATCGTCTTTTGCCAGTCGGTATCGGTCTGTGCAAAAGTCTGCGTAGCACCGTCGTAAATAGGAACATTCAGATTCGTAAATCGTCCCGGAATAGGCTGTCCGGCGGCGGTCAAGAGCGCTGTACCATAACGAATATATTCATCGCGGTTGAGTAAATCGAGGGTTCGCCAAGCCGATTGAGTACCTACATAAGAATCAATTCCGATGCTCAATTTCCCATTGTTGGAGCCTTTTTTGGTAGTAATCAAAACCACCCCGTTAGCTGCCCGAGACCCATAAATAGCTGCGGCACTTGCATCTTTAAGTACTTCCAACGACTCAATGTCTTTGGGGTCAATATTGTTGAGCCCTCCTGCTGGAACCCCATCTATCACATACAATGGATTGGGATTAAGGCTAATAGAACCTACACCACGTATCCTTACTACCGGCTCAGAACCTGGGCCGCTGTTGTTGGTAATCGATACCCCCGGTACACGTCCTTGCATCGCTTGCGTGGCACTTACTACGGGCAAAGCCTTGAGTTCTTTCTGAGTTACTGACGATACGGCTCCCGTCAATGAGGATTTTTTCTGAGTACCATACCCTACCACAACTACTTCATTCAAAGATGAAGTAGAGGCTGCCAAAGCTATATCAATAGATGTACGTCCCGATGTTACTCTTACTTCTTGGGAGGCGTACCCAATAAAGCTAAAAACCAAGGTTACATCTCCGTCAGGTACCGACAATTGATAACGTCCCTGTCCGTCGGTAGTAGTACCTTTGTTAGTACCTTTTAGAAGTACACTTACTCCTGCTAGCATTTCTCCACTTTCTTGGTCCGTAATTTTACCTTGGACTGTACGGTCAGCGATTGATGTCATGCTGAACCCCATACGGGTTATCTTCGAAGCCATCAATGTATTAGGAGTGGTATTGATTTCACTTACGCTATGAGAGGTTTCAGGGAAATCGACTTTGTTGAGCTTACGAATCACTTTTTCTTTCTTTTGCTCACTTGACAAAATAATGTAGAAATTATCGCGTACTTTCTCGTATTTAAGGCCACTATTTTTTAGGACTTTATCAAGTTGATCTTCTACTTTAGATGCTTTTCCAGTATTGACCAACGGAATTTGAGCATCCATTAATTCACTACGATAAATAAACGATACTTTATACCGTTTTTCTAAATCAGTAAGTACAGTCTTAAGGGCTATCATTTTGGGTCGTTCGGAGGTACTCCCATTCTCTTGAGGCGTGTAACGCTGATTCGACGCTACCAACTGAGCATGTGATGATTCTGTAAACAGAACACCCACAAGTCCCAAGCTCATCAGCCAGTGTACAATTCGTTTCATCATGTGTGTAGTTTTAGGTTTTGAGTGAGTTTAACTTTGTTTTGGGTGATTAATTGAAAAATGGCTATTGATTGGATTGGATAATGACTTTATCTTGATTTTTAATAATTTTCAGATCAAACAAACGTCCTAGAGCTTCTAGCAAAATATCAATATTTTGGGTAGGAATTGTGCCCGAAAATTCTTGACGAAGTAGCGTTTTGTCTTCTATTACTACTTCTAATCCATAGGTATCTTCTAGCTGTTGGGCGATGTCAGCCAGCGACATTTTGTCAAAAGTGAGTCGGGCATTACGCCACGAAGAATAGACTTCAGAATTAACCCTACGGGCGACAAGTTTTGTATCCTGAGCATTTGACTCGTACAAGTCCCCTGGCTTCATTACCAAAGGTGTATAGTCTTGCTCTGAATGAGTGAGTTGAATCTTTCCAGTATTTAGTACTACGCGAGTTTTGGTTTTACGAGCATACACATCAAATTCAGTCCCGAGTACTTCTACATTTACTTTATTGGGTAAATGCACCAAAAAATGCTGATGATTAGGAGTATGAGCTACCTGAAAAAAGCCCTCCCCCTCAATCCACACCTCCCGCTTCTGAAAACTGTGCCACTGTTTTTTGAAACGTAATTTTGAATTGCCATTGAGAGTGATTAGCGTACTATCAGATAGTTTTACGGTGCGCGTCTCGCCATAGGCAGTTTGAACAATCTCCTCTTTCATAAACTGATACCAATACCCTCCTGCTAGTACTACCATAGCTGCTGCCACCCAACGTGCCCATGTCCAATACATCGAATGCACATTAGAAAAAGTCGTGCGCTTATTGATTTTTTGTTGCAGGCGAGCCAATAAGGCTTCCGAATCAAAAGCAGCTTCTGATTCACTAAGCTCTCTATGGGCTAAGTCATCATCTAAACGCTGCTGTAAGTACTGCTGTCCTTCTTTAGTATCAAACCACTTGAGTACTAGCTCAGCCTCTTCTACGCTGCACTGATTATTAAAATACTTTTCAACTAATTCTGATTGCATAGGTTGACGTGTAAGAAATGTTACTTCCTTATACACCAAACCACAAGAGTGGTATTATACTAAATGAAGATTATTTTAAGTTTTTTTTAGATAAAAAACCTAGAAGATTGAAAATCAAAACATTATCCAAAATAATATTGGAAATAAAACAATTTCAATACGGTGTTGAACGTAGGTTCTGAGAAAATGAAGGGCTTGAGAAAATTGAAATTTAACCGTATTAATAGAGAGACCCATTTGAAACGCTACTTCCTCGTTTTTGAGCCCACTTTGCATTCTTAGTTCGAATACTTTCTTTTTTTGAGGCGACAACTTTGAAATTCCCTGCTGAAGTATGCTACTATATTCGTCCCATTGTTTGACTTCCTCCCCTGTTCCTTCGCTTTCAGACCAGTCGAGGGTGTATTCGATGTATCGTAAAATCTCGCGTTTTTGATCCCTTAACACATTAAGAAGGTGATTTTTCATCATAGTCGCCAAAAAACCTTTGAGAGACTGCTGGGTATTTAATTGATAACGATGAGTCCAAAACTTCAAAAAAATATCTTGGAGCGCATCTTCTGCCAAAGCGGGATCTTTAAGATATTTCAAAGCAATTCCATACAAATACCGATTGTATAAACGGTATACTTTAGCGAAAGCAGCCTCTGCCAAAGAGGTAGCCTCTGCTTGAAGATCCACTATCAGTTGTACTTCTATTGTAGAGTTGCTTCTCGCGACCGAAGGGTGCATTTTTTTAAAATTACTTATTCAACCTATGTACTTTATTTGTCAAACTTCACTGCCTATTAGTGAAATTTTATCTAAATATAGTAATATATTTTTAACAAAGCAACAGCTTATGGTAATTTTAACTATATCTTTTTGAAATTAAATCAACTTCCTTTACAATCCCCTCAAAATCAGACGCTTTAAACCATCTAAAATTCCCTTGATGCTTAAACCATGTAAGCTGGCGCTTAGCATAGCGGCGCGAGTTGCGCTTCAACAATCTAACCATTTCATTAAACCCATATTGCCCGTCGAAATAATCGAAAACTTCTTTATAACCTACCGTTTGGAGAGCATTATGCTCGCGATACGGTAGTAGGGATTTGGCCTCTTCGACAAGCCCTTTACGAAGCATATCATCCATTCGCATATCAATGCGCTGATACAATTCTTCCCGGTCTCTTTCGAGCGCTATTGGGATGATTTGAAAGGGACGTTTTACAGGCTGACGCTCGCGAAAAGACGAAAAAGGTTTAGATGTCATTATACATACTTCCAAGGCACGCACCACTCTTTGCGTATTTTGGAGGTCGTTTTGGGCACAATAAACTGGATCTAATTCACGCAGCTGACTCTGGAGCGATTCAAGTCCTTCGAGTTGGAGTCGATGCATAAGTTCGGTGCGAAGCTCCAGCGGAGTCTCAGGCAAATCATCCAATCCTTCACATACTGCTTTGATATAAAGCCCTGAGCCTCCTGTCAAGATGACAATGTCTTTTGTCTCAAAAATCTTATCTATCACCGCCAAAGCATCTCGCTCAAAGGCCCCTGCACTATACAAAATATCAATCGAATGAGAATCTATAAAATGATGCGGTACACCCGCCATTTCTTCGGGGGTGGGTTTGGCAGTACCGATGCTCAATTCTCGATAAAACTGCCGCGAATCGGCCGAGATTACCTCTGTATCAAAAAATTTTGCCAAACGCACACACAGATTTGTTTTTCCTACTGCCGTGGGGCCCGCAATCACTACCAGCGTTTTTGGAGTTGGCATATCATCATAAAAAAAAGCTAAGTGTTCAATATCAGGCTTCTTCAAACCTTTTACTCAACACTTAGCCAACAAAAATGTATTAATTAATTTGCTTTTAAAGTCAACTCTTCCGTTTCTCCTGATACGTTTTTAGTTGATATTTCTAGCGTATTTCGCGTAAAATTGCTTATCGTATATTTTGTGGTTTTATTGAGAATAAGCTCCGTCTCGGCGGTATTAAATTCCCAACTTCCCTTTTCATAAACTTGTTCGTCAGTAGGTTTACATTTGGTTGCACCTTCATTACGCTCATACGTTTTGTTGGTATTAAAAACCCAATTATCATCCTTAGCACACGCAAGTGTGTAAGGCAATACATTCAAACCATTTACTTTGGCTACTTCTACCCGCCATGATTTAGTGGAGGTTCCGGCCAGCAATTCGGTCTTGGTGACACCTGGCTCAGGTTGGGGGTCATCCTCGTCATCTCCTTTTGTAGTCTCACATCCTAGCACTCCCACCACTAGTGACACTGCCAGCAACCATGTAAAAACAAGTTTCATGCTTTCAAATTATATTTATTCAAAATAACGCTTTTCTTTTTAAAGAAGCAATGATTTTGCCAAAGTTACCCTTTGTTTCTTCCACAAATTAGAAAACGAAAAATTTATCTAACTTTCGCAAAATCATCACAAGCAATGGACTTTTCTTTATTACTTTTTTTCCTTATTACGCTCGGCCTAGGCGGTGGGCTTGGATTTGGTACTTTATATTTTTTAAAGTCCAAACAAAATGCCAATAAGCAACTCGTTCAGTCTTCTACTATTTTGCTAGAACGCATCGAAAAGGTGTTTAAGGTAGTGATGGCTGAAGGCTATTTTACCGAAATATTTGATTATAAAGACGACAAAAAGTTTTTATATCTTTTCAAAAACTCAAAAAAAGCACTCATCATCGCCAAAGCGAAAGTGCTCGTAGGATTTGATTTTGCAAAGATGCGATTTCACATTGACGAAAAAACCAACAAAATGGTCATAGAATATTTTCCCGAACCAGAGGTGCTTTCAATCGATACTGATTATAAATTTTATGATATTGAGCACGGCATTTGGAACAGGTTCAATCACGAAGATTATACAAACCTGCTGGTAGATGCCAAACAAGCCATGAACGAAAAAGCGCTTACAAGCGACTTACCCCGTATTGCCAATAATCAGGTACAATTCATGATGTTTCAGTTGGCATCTTCGATGGGTTGGAATATTGATATGCAGCTTCCCCCTTCCAACCAAAAAAAGCTCGAACAATTTAACGAATATGACGAAGTAAAGGCGGAAGTTTTGCCCTTGCCCAAAGACGAAAATGACGAAGACTAGTCTGTCAATGCAAAATCCGAAAGATAAGTTCTTTCAAAATAGCTTCTTCATTGACGGTACCTGATTCAATGCCTTTGGAGGCATTGTCGGCATGGCGAATCGCTTTGATGGCATTGACCACATGCCCCAATGAATACTGACGTGCTGCCGATAAATAATCTTTCACAAAAAACGGATTAACCCCCAATACCGAAGCCAAATTACCTTCTGACTTATCCTGAGTACCGTGAATGACTAATACTTTACTGAAAAAATTGTAAAGAATAATCAACACCTGTGGCAAGGGATTTTCTTTGGTATGGGTCGCGAAATAATTAGCGATTTTATTGGCTTTAATCACATCCCGCTGAGTGAGTGCTTTCTGAAGCTCAAATACGTTGTATTCTTTGCTGATACCCACATATTTTTCCACCACTCCGGCGGTGATTTCGTCACTAGCTGAGAGATTGAGTAAGATTTTGTCGATTTCGCTCGTAATACGTTTCAAGTCATTGCCAATATTTTCGACCAGCATCTGAATCGCCTTGATACTGATTTTGGCTCCTAAGCTACGCGTGTATTCGCCTACCCAATCGGGGAGTTTGTTGTCGTACATTTTTTTACATTGTACCAGCACGCCATTTTTTTCGAAAGTCTTGGGCAAGGACTTTCGCATGTCAAAATTTCCTTGAAAACACAATACCAATATCGTAGAAGACAACGGCCGCGTAGCATAGTCCTCTAGCAAAGTAGTTTTTTCTTTGTTGTCGATACCGCTGATTTGCTGGGCTTCTTTGACCAATACGAGCTGGCGCTCCGCCATAAAAGGAAACCGACGAGCATAATTTAGGATGGCTCCCAAATCAACATCTTTGCCAAAGAGCACAAATTGATTAAAGCCTTTTTCGGCTTCTGGAACTGCCACTTTTTCGATGGCCTCCGCCAATTGCTCAATGTAGTAAGGTTCATCGCCGTAGATAAAATACAAAGGTTGTAGTTTTTTTTGGCGAATTTCTTTGAGCGTTTGTTCGGGGGTAAGATTCATGAAGTAGTAGTTTACAAAAATGCCATGGGGGCTATTGAAGACCATGTAGGCCGCAAAAATCGGAAATCATCTATCAGAAATCAACTATATCTTTTACCTTCTTCCATATTCAATCAATCGATACCCTACAAGTTGGTCAGCTCTAGCCGCCGGAGGGCGGTGATAGACAAAGATTTCGTAATCGTTGGCGGTGTTAGAAAAACTCCCTTCAAAAGAAACATCGTCCATCTGGCCGTCTCCTTTCAAAGCATAATAGCAGTAATTTACCACGCCTTGTTTGATATACATACTCGCTTCGTAAGCTCCTGAGCTATTATTGTAGGTCATGCGGCTGGCGTCGTCGTGCTGCCATAGATTAAAAGCTCCCCCTACATACACCTGCGCGTTGGGATATAAGGGAGATTGAAGCGTAAATACAACATTGAGGTAATCGGCTTCATTGGAACTATTGGCGGCATCTCGATTGAGTACAATGTACTGTCCATTGAGGTCTTGCGCCTGAAAATTTGCTCCCCCCGCCAGTCGAGAAGCATCTTTGTGAAGTCGCACTATGGTCTGGTCAGGCAGTTGCTCAATGTCATTGACGCTCATTCCTACGGCTCGTGACAGGCGAGTATCAAACCAGCGAAACTCATTGCCTCCTAGAATGTTGTTGGACAAGTCAAAGGGGCGGTACTCCAATCGATAATCAAAAGCCCGCACATTGGTAGGACGTAGTTTTGTAAGGACTTTGTCCCAACGGAAATTTTGTCGAATTACTATTTTTAAATCATCCTGTGGTGACAATAGCTCATATCCTTTGTATTCGATATCAAAATCTATCTGTTGGTGAGTGCGCTGCTCGGCTATGCCGGTCGAAAGTCGGACTTGAGGCGATACATTTACCCGCGCCTGATACACCATAAACCGCCGACTCAATACTAATTTGGCAGGTCGTTTGTCTTCGTATACCGCTACTACGTAGTTTCCAGGAAGCTTCAACTTAGGTAATTCAAATACATAGTGGAAGTAAGGAACTTTGGTATTGAACGATGATTGATAGTCGTTGATAGGGTAATCATTGTATTCATAAGTAAACTCAATATCGTTGAGATTGGAAGGAGTCCAGTCTGCATTACAATGAAAAACCTTATAACGAAAACTACGAAAACGCGCCGAAAGATCATCAAACTCGGCAATGAGTGGGGTATTGGAATCCAAGCTCACCACTGGCGGATAAGTAGTACGGGCGGGGTCTTGCAACTGCACGGGAGCAGGATATACCGCTACTGTTTTGATATTGGCTTCATAGATAGCATCTTCATAGCGCAGGCCATTGAGTTTTTGAGCAAAAAGGTTCGTGGTTATGCCCAAAAACATTATCAAGAAATAAGTAAGTTGTTTAATCATTACATAATTTTCTTTTGGTATATACCTTGTACTCTAACGGAATGAGGTTCATTTTTGTGTTTTCAAATCACTATATTGCACAAATGTAAAAACTGATTTCCATGCAACGTCGAAATTTCCTCCAAACCCTTGCCGCAACCACCACACTCACCGTGCCAGCTTTTTCAAAAGCAAAGCCAATCATCAAACCTCCTCGCCTCAAGCCCGGCGATACCGTCGGTTTGGTATGCCCTGCTGCTCCTGCTTATAGCAAACAAACCGTGGAGGTCATTGCAGAATCTATGCAAGCATTAGGATTTAAGGTCAAATATGGCAAAAGAATGTGGGAAAGATATGGCTACTTGGCAGGAAAAGACGACGAACGCGCCGCCGACATCAACGAAATGTTTGCCGACCGTTCGGTACAAGCCATTGTATGCGTACATGGTGGATGGGGTTGTGCACGCCTTTTACCACTTTTAGACTACGACATGATACGCAAAAACCCCAAGGTACTCCTTGGTTACTCAGATGTCACGGCTTTGTTGTTAGGGATTTATAGTCAAACGGGCCTTGTGACTTTCCATGGTCCCGTAGGAGCAGTAAGTTGGAATGAATTTACGGTGAGTTATTTACGAAAAGTTTTGATGAACGGAGAAGCGATTCTTTACAAAAACCCAAAAGTTATAGGTGATAACCTCACTCAAGTAGCTGACCGCATCGACGTAATCAACTCCGGGAAAGCCCGTGGACGTCTATTGGGCGGAAACCTTACCGTCTTGAGTCACTTGCTAGGTACGCCTTATTTACCTGAATGGAAAGGTTCACTTTTTTTTGCGGAAGATGTAAGTGAGGCTCCCTACCGCATGGACCGTATGATTACGCAAGTGAAGTTGGCAGGAATCTTAGACGAAGTCAATGGTTTTATTTTTGGTAAATGTACCGAATGCGACCCTGGCGACGGTAGCTACGGCTCACTCACCCTCGAAGACCTCTGGAACGACCACATCCGTCCTTCTCAAAAACCTGCCTTTGCGGGAGCTATGATTGGGCATATTCGCCAAAAGTTCACAATTCCCGTAGGCGTCGAAGCCGAAATGGACGCCCAAGCTGGCACGATTCGCTTCTTAGAAAGTGCCGTAATCTAAACGAAGTACGGATTAAAATTGGATAAAAATCAAACTTTTTGCTCTTCGTTTTTCGTTTGAGTAGATTATCACTCCTTTGCATGAAACCAGTTTATTATTACCTTTTTTTGTTAGCCGTTTTTTCTTTTGCATTGAGTTCTTGTCAAGACCCAACAGAAAAAACCGTTCCCGTGAGTATTCAGCGTTTAGAAACGGAAATTTTTGGTGCCAAAAGTCCCAACGATTTGGCTGCTTTATTTAAAAAACATCCCTATCTAAAGGCATACTTTGGACTTCCTAAAAACACCTCTGATTCTTTGTTGGTAGCACAGCTCTTTGTCAATATCAACAACCAAGATTTACAACAATTCCAAAAAGAATTGCAAGCACAATTTGGAGATTTGACTGACCTCCAAACCCAGCTTCAAGGGGCGTTTGGACAAATTAAGGCCAATTATCCCACCTTTAAAGTGCCTCAAGTGATGACGGCCATAACGGGTTTTATGGGTTCGGATTTGTACGTATCAGATAGTGTCATCGTGATTGGGTTAGATTATTTTGGCGGCCCCAAAGCCAAGTATCGTCCACAGTTGCATGATTACCAACTGCGCCGTTATGAGCAAGAATACATTGTACCAGCGATTTTGTTTTTTATTTCTGAAAAATACAACAAGGTTGCCAAAGAAGACCAAACGCTCTTAGCGGACATGATTTGGTATGGTAAGGGTTTTGAATTTGTCAAACATATCGCTCCTGCTACAGCCGATAGTCTCATTATTGGGTATTCTACGCAGCAATTGGCCGATGTGTATGCCTCTCAAGAAGACATTTGGGCTTACTTTATTGACAGAAAACTATTATATCAAACCCGCGACGCCGAAAAAGATCGTTTTATCGGCGAGCGTCCTGCTACACCTGAGATTAGCCAATATTGTCCTGGAGGGATTGCCAGGTGGGTAGGATGGCGCATCGTAAGCAGGTATTTGCAAGAAAAACCAAGCACTTCATTGACAGACTTAATGAATACTACCGACCCTCGTAAAATCTTAGAAGACTCTAAATATAAAGGTCAGAAAGAAGAAGAGTAAAGGTTATTCTTAATCCAAACACCTAAAAAAAATGTCCCAATCTCAAGAAAACTCTCCAGATTCTTCAAGAAATAAAAAACTTAAATTCAATAAAGAGAATATTTCTAAGACCTTCAAAATTTTTCGTTTTGTTTGGCCTTATAAAACTCAGTTTTTATTAGGAATTTTATTTTTAATTTGTTCTACTACTACCAATCTTATCTTTCCCAAACTTATTGGGGAGATTGTGTCAGTGATTGAAGGAAAATCAAACTATCAACTCAATCAAGTAGTTATTTTCTTGATCGGTATCCTAATAGTTCAATCTGTATTTTCCTTTGGCCGTATTTACTTTTTTTCACTTGTTAGTGAGCGTTCCATGGCCGCCATACGTCATACCGTGTACCAAAAAATCATCTCTCTGCCAGTAGGATTTTTTGAACAAACTCGTATAGGAGAGCTGATGAGCCGTATCACTTCTGATGTACAATCGCTCCAAGATGTGCTATCTTATACCCTAGCTGAACTTTTTCGGTCTATTGCTGTGGTAAGTGCAGGTGTTGTTATTATTGGATTGATTTCTTGGAAGCTTACTGTTTTTATGTTAGCGACGTTTCCAGTTGTCATCGTAATAGCGATGTTTTTTGGGCGGCATTTACGGAGATTATCAAAAAAAGCCCAAGATGAACTTGCCCGCGCCAATGTGATTGTGGAAGAAACGCTTCAGGCAGTAATGGTTGTTAAAGCTTTTACGAATGAACCTCTCGAAAGTCAACGCTACGGAAATGCCCTCTCGAAAGTTATTGTAGCTGCTATCAAAGTAGCTCGTTTTCGGGGGAGTTTTGCTTCTTTTATCATTTTTGCGCTTTTTGGGGGAATTGTAGGCATTGTGTGGTTTGGCGCTACGATGGTAGAAAAGGGCGAAATGCCACTTTCTGAACTCATGACCTTTTTGTTTTATACCATGTTTATCGGGGGGTCAATTGGAGGCTTGGGAGATATTTATGCCCAAATTCAAAAAACTTTGGGCGCTTCTGAACGGTTGTTAGAAATTTTGGATGAAAAATCAGAAGTTGAAATAAGTCCCCAACTCGCTCCTGTGTCGATTGGTGGAAATATTACTTTTGAAAATATTCAATTTTCTTATCCTACCCGCTCCGACATCACAGTATTAAAAGACATCTCCTTAGAAGTAGCTGCGGGTCGAAAAATCGCGTTGGTGGGTTATAGCGGCGCCGGAAAATCTACTATTGTGCAGCTATTGATGAGATATTATCATCCTCAGAAAGGAAAAATTTTGGTAGACGGCCAAGATATTCAGTCCTTTGAAATCAGTGCTTATCGACAAAATATCGCCGTAGTACCCCAAGAAGTCATTCTTTTTGGAGGAACAATCTACGAAAATATCGCTTATGGCAAACCTACCGCCACTGAAGCAGAAATTGTATCGGCAGCGCGAAAAGCTAATGCTTTAGATTTTATTGAATCCTTTCCTGAAAAATTTGAGACCGTTGTAGGTGAGCGAGGCATTAAACTTTCCGGCGGACAACGTCAACGGATTGCGATTGCGAGGGCGATTTTAAAGGATCCCAAAATTTTGATTCTTGACGAAGCCACTAGTTCATTAGACGCCGAGTCAGAAAAGCTCGTACAAGAAGCACTTGATAGCTTGATGCAAAACCGTACAACCATTATCATTGCACACCGTCTAGCCACCGTCCGTAATGTAGATTGTATCTATGTCATCAAAGATGGGGTTATTCTTGAATCTGGTTCACATGAGCAGCTCACGGCTTATCCCAACGGACTCTATGCTAGCCTAATCAAGCTACAGTTTGAGATGGTTGACTAAATCATGATTTATCTTTATTTTATAATATCATTGATTTTCAATTCTGTTTTTATTTTTTTGAGGGCCATTTAAATCATCCAATATTCATTCAAATCTTCTAAATGATATGCTAAACCTCATCGTCCGACTTGTAGTGAGTACAGTGGTAGTGATTGTAGCAAGCCGCGTACTCAAAGGCTTCTATGTAGATACTACCCAAACCGCCATCATCGTGGCTATCGTAATGGGTATTCTCAATACATTTATCAAGCCTATTTTGCAGTTTTTGTCCTTGCCAATCACGATTCTCACACTTGGCTTATTCTACTTTATTATCAATATTGCATTGGTATACTTGTGTGCCTATTTGGTAGATGGCTTCGATGTTAATAGTGCTTTGGCGGCTCTTTTGTTTAGCCTAGGGCTTTCGTTGGCACATTCTATTGCAGGGGCATTTATGGATTAAAAAATAAAAAAATACCCGTCAGTGCTAAACTGACGGGTGTCTCAACATTACCAAGATGGTGTAGTTATAGTAATTTGTTGACTAAAGACATTAGAGGAAAATTATTTTACTTTTACGTATTGTTTGAAGATTTTGTCAGCAACCGTAAATTCGAAAACATACTCACCAGAAGCTAGATGTCCTAGATTAAAACGATTGGCATTTGACAAATAACCGTCATACACTACTTCACCTGCAAGGTTTAAAATAGCTACTCCCAAGTCAGCTACGTTTTTGTTTGAAGTAGTCACTGCGAAGCGATTAAGTCCAATCGATTCTACTTGTGGAATGATTACTTCTTTATAGCTATTTTCGTTGATTTCAACGTTACCGTTTTCGATTGAAAGCTCTTGGGAAGACCAAAAACCGTCGTTTGAGCAGTTGAGGTAATAAGTGCCAGAAGGCAAGGCATTGAGGTTAAACTGAGTGGTAACATTTTCGTTACCTTTAACTTCACCTGCATATACAATGACACCCTCTTTATCTTTCAATTCTACGTCCAACGTACCTACGTTTGGCTGGTTGATACGTAATTCAACTTTCTTTGTATCGCGTTTTACTAATTTTACATCCTTGTTGATTAGATGACTTTCTGCCATGGCGCTTCCTGCGTTGGCCAACATCATAGCTGCTAAGATTGTCGAAAGTACTGTGATCTTTTTCATTTGGTTTATTGTTTTAGTACCATCTTGTCACACCTTCATAAGGTGGTTTGTTTTTGACATTGCAAAGTTGTAAGGTTTTGATTTATAAAAAAATAGGGTAAAAACAACCTCTTGATAAAGTCATATACACCATTTAAACCTTTTCTCAAAATAGTACAAAACACAGAATTCTAAAACCAGATAATTCAATACGTACTAGGTTTCATACAATTAAATTTTTCACAAAACTGAAAAGTTCTTTAAATAATACAACAAAAATAGAAAAAGTACAACATTCAATAATCCAGTTCGCTACCCAAAATGTACAAAAACGTCATTTTGACACTTATCCAAACATTACTAGCTCACCTCTACTTTGCATAATTTGAAGATGGTGCGCGGTATGATAGACTGTAAAAAGCATCATTTCTTTAAGAGTAATAGAGCCTAACAGAGGATGTGGAATCAAGCAATTTTCTAGGTCACTTTCAGACCACGCCAAAAACACCCTCTCTAATTCTTTATAAGTAGAAGTAAATGTTTTTATTAACTCTTCGGTATCATTTCCTTCTAAGATAGGAACAAAGGCACTTGGGGCTTGAACACCCCCGCCCAAAGCTTCTTGATAAATCCTCACCATGACCTCATAAGACCTCGACGTGTAAGAAGCCTGCCCCCATTTCTCTACAAAATAGCTAGCAGGCCGTCCCAATACTCGTATAAAAGGCTGCGCCGACTGAATTAAGTGCTGCACATTTTCAGCTGCCGACCATACATCTACGCCAGGCTTCGCATAAAGCACCTCAGAAGGAGTATGAGTCATAAAAGACACAACTGCATCGGCTTTTGTCCACAATAGGGAAAGAATAGCTACTTTTTCCATGATGATTTGATTGTTTTTGAATTGTTGGTAATTCAATTATAAATTGTGAGTGTCGAAACGATAAACTGCCCGCTGTAATACATCCTCTAAATAGCGACTCTTACCCGTAAGTTTGACCATGATCCACGCGCCTTCATACTCTACCACCGCCTGCTCTGCCAATTTTTGCGCCTCCTCGGAAGTATATTTATAGGCATACACATGTGAGAGTACTTGTAAATATTCTTCAAAAAACACCTGCATTTGTGGCAAAAATTCGTCCGTGACTAGGGCCGTTTCGATAGCCATGTTTCCCATCAGGCATCCACCTTCGGTACTAGCTACGATTTTTATTTTTTTTGAGATCATTTTCTCAAGCCGTTGGCGCGGCGACAATGATTCATCGTAGGCAATCGGGAATACTTTTTCTTTAAAATAGCTATGAACCAGCTTTAACACCTCACTCATCAAAGCATCTTTACTAGGGAAATAGTGATAAAAACTACCCTTTTGCAAGCCACAAGCCGCCGCCAAATCAGCCATACTTGTACGATGATAGCCTTGCTTTTTAAATAGCAATAACGCCTGTCTCACCACCTCCTCTTTTGTAACCTTTTGAATAGGCATCTCACACTTGATTTTATATTTTGTACTACAAGATTAAAACTTAAAAATGATTTTACCAAACGGTCGTTTGGTAAAATATCTATACTATTTTACCAAAATAATATAGATAGATTTTAAGTCTTAGTTACTTATTTTTGTAGACTCAACAAACTACCCAATGAGATACCGCTCTCAACTATTATTGCTTGGAGTTTTATTTTTTCATTTAAGCATAGGATTTTCCCAAAAAACCTATTTGCTAAAACCCGCTCGTGTTTTTGATGGGATTGCTATCCATGAAGGTTGGTGGGTATTGGTTCAGGAGGAAAAAATTGTGAGGGTAGGTCCCTCTACTGATTTTAAAAATCTATCGAATACTTCTCTCGAAACCATTGATCTCAAAGGGTGTACTTTACTTCCAGGTTTGATTGAAGGGCATTCACATCTTTTTTTGCATCCTTACAATGAAACACCTTGGGACGACCAAGTACTGCGGGAAGCACGTTCTCTGCGCACTGCCCGCGCCACCCTCCACGCCAAACTCACCCTTAAGGCAGGATTTACAACTGTGCGGGATTTAGGGACCGAAGGAGCCGAATTTGATGATGTGGGGCTCAAGCAGGCCATCAATCAAGGGATTGTTCCGGGGCCTCGAATGCTCATCGCGACCAAGGCTCTCATTGCCACTGGAAGCTATGCTCCCAAGGGCTTTAGCCCTGATATAGAAGTACCTCAAGGCGCAGAAGAAGCAGATGGACATGACAAACTGATTCAGGCCGTAAGAAGGCAAATAGGAAAAGGGGCGGATGTTGTCAAAATCTACGCTGATTACCGCTGGGGATTGATGGGCGAAGCCCGCCCTACGTTTTTAGTAGACGAAATCAAGCTCATCGTAGAAACTGCTCGCAGCAGTGGCCGCCCTACTATAGCTCACGCAGGTAGCACCGAAGGAATGCGACGAGCCATAATGGGAGGTTGCGAAACCCTCGAACATGGCGATGCAGGTACTCCTGAGATTTTTAAATTGATGCAAGAAAAAGGGGTAGCTCTCTGCCCAACACTAGCTGCTGGTGATGCTGTGAGTCAGTATAGAGGCTGGAAAAAGGGAGTAGAACCTGAGCCTGAACGTATTAAAAACAAACGCCTCACTTTCAAACAAGCCCTTGACGCTGGCGTCATCATCTGTTTTGGAGGCGACGTGGGTGTGTTTGCCCACGGCGACAATGCCCGCGAAATGGAAATGATGGTAGAATATGGCATGAAACCCCTTGAAGTATTAAAATCTGCTACTTCTACCAATGCTCGGGTATTTCACTTAGCACAACTAGGGCAGATACAACCGTCGTTTTTGGCTGATCTGGTAGCCGTAGAAGGCCACCCAGACCAACAAATCAGTGATATTAGAAGAGTAAAAATGGTCATGAAAAATGGCATTATTTTTAAAGAATAGATGTTAAACTAAAATCACTTATATTGGTTATAAGTGAAAAAATAAGCAAAATCGTTGGGGATAATATAGTGAAAATGGATTTTTTTTCGCAAAATTGTACCCTTGTCCGAATCCATCCAATATTCATTAACCTACCACTGCTCTATGTCAGATAAAGCACAACTTATATTAGAAGGTAAAACCTATGAGTTTCCCACCATTGAAGGATCTGAGCAAGAAAAAGCCATTGATATCAATACCTTGCGCGACTCAACGGGTTATATAACAATCGATAGTGGCTACAAAAATACGGGAGCAACCAAGAGCGCCATTACATTTCTAGACGGCGAAGAAGGGATTTTGCGTTACCGTGGTTACTCAATCGAAGAATTAGCCGAAAAGGCCACCTTCCTTGAAGTAGCTTACTTGTTGATTTATGGTGAACTTCCTACCCAAGCCCAGTATGATCATTTTGAGCATGAAATTCGTACCCATACATTGGTAAACGAAGACATGCGAAAAATCTTTGAAGGATTTCCCGTCAATGCTCACCCTATGGGCGTACTTTCGTCGCTAGTAAGTGCGATGAGTGCTTTCTACCCTGATTCTTACAATGAAAAAGCACCCGATAGCACCGAAACCCACATCATCAGATTGATGGCCAAAATGCCTACGATCGCTACTTGGTCATTCAAAAAATCACAGGGGCATCCAGTAAATTATCCTAAAAACGAACTCGACTACTGCTCAAACTTCCTCCACATGATGTTTGCTCTACCAGTAGAAGAATACACCGTAGACCCTGTTGTATCAAAAGCTCTAAACAAACTTTTGATTCTCCACGCTGACCATGAGCAGAACTGTTCAACTTCGACTGTAAGGCTCGTAGGTTCATCACGTGCCAATCTTTATTCTTCGATTTCGGCGGGGATTTGTGCTTTGTGGGGACCTCTTCATGGAGGAGCCAATCAGGAAGTAATCGAAATGCTCGAAGATATCAAAGCCGACGGCGGCGATGTAGCCAAATATGTGGATATGGCCAAAAATGCCAAAACAAGCGGCTTCCGTCTCTTTGGATTTGGGCACCGGGTTTACAAAAACTTTGACCCACGTGCCAAAATCATCAAAAAAGCAGCAGACGAGGTATTGGCCAAATTGGGTGTGAATGACCCCGTTCTTGAAATTGCTAAAGGACTTGAAGAAGCAGCATTGCATGACGAATATTTTGTGAGCCGCCGCTTGTATCCAAACGTAGACTTCTACTCAGGAATCATTTATCGGGCGTTGGGTATTCCTACCAACATGTTTACGGTAATGTTTGCATTGGGACGTCTACCTGGCTGGATTGCTCAATGGAAAGAAATGCGTACCAACAAAGAACCTATCGGACGCCCACGTCAAATCTACACTGGAGCTACTTTACGTCCATTTGTTGAGATGGCAGACCGTTAAGCACAGACTTTATTAGCATACATAATTGAGGCATTATCAATTAGTGCTTTCATCAATAAAAATCCCCGAAAATGTCTATTTGACAAATTTCGGGGATTTTATGTTTCAAAGGATTATCAACAATGCTTTTGGGCACTCTCCCACTCTAAGCTTTTAAGTTTATTTTGACTCTCTCTAAATAACAATTCAAAATATTGTATCTTTGCAGTCATGATTGACAGAGCGACATATCAAACAGAACTTTTTAATAATAGCAAAGGGGTTACATACCAATGTGACCGCACAGCACGGATTATCGTGGAGTTTAGCGGCTATATTATGGCTTTCAAAATCACCGATTTTCTTTACTTCAAAAGAAAAGTTGACAGTGTAGATTTGCACGCCATGATTTTTAATTTATCTGATGATTATGACTTTGAAGTAATCGAAGCTCCCCAAGCCAATCTATCGCTCAAACTAACCCTCTGTGACTTGGTCAATCTTCGCGATTTGTTGGCAGGCACTAAGTTTATGCTGGATCTCAACAGTATGCTTTATGAGTTGATTTACAACGTCCCTACTTACGCTTGATATCTACATTCAAAATTTGACAATCAACTAGTCACCTTTTTGACCTCTACATAAAAGTTGTTGTCAACTTCAAGCTCTTTTAATCTCTTTATTTTTAAGGTTTTCCAGTCAGAAGTAGGTTGTATTTTTTCCCATTCTCCTTTCTCATTTTTATATTTAATTGGCATCGCAAAGCCTTCTACGCAATTGTTCCAACGGTAGAGTAGCTTTTTCTTTTCGATTTTATATTCAAGTAATGGAATCTTGGTATCTCGTAGGTATTGGTCAAAAATTTTCGACAAGTCCATCCCTGTTTGTTGACTCATATAATCTTCAATCTGACGTGTAGTGACAGTTTGATGGTAAAAAGATTGGTTCATACCCCTCAATATTTGACGCCATTTTTCATCGTTATCTACCATTTGGCGAATCGTATGAAGCATATTGCCGCCTTTGTAGTACATATCTCCCGACCCACTATTATTGACATTATAAATGCCAATAATGGGTTTGTCGTTACGGATTAGCTTTCTACATCCAATCACGTATTCGCTACCTGCTTGTTTACCAAAATAGTATTCTGTATATAGATTTTCGGAGTAATTAGTAAAACTTTCGTGTATCCACATATCAGCTACGTCTTTGTAAGTAATGTTGTTGGCATACCATTCATGGCCCGATTCGTGGATTATAATAAAATCCCATTTCAAGCCCCAACCCGTAGCGGATAAATCTCGGCCCAAATAACCATTTTGGTACCCATTGCCATAGGTTACAGAGCTTTGATGCTCCATTCCTAAATAAGGTACTTCTACCAATTTATAGCCATCTTCGTAAAATGGATAAGGGCCAAACCAATGCTCAAAAGCACGCAGCATTGGCTTCACTTGCTGAAATTGACTTTTGGCTTTTTCTATGTTTTCGGCCAAGGCATAAAACGATAAATCTAACGTTCCTTTCTCCCCTTTTAGGGTGTCAGTCCAGCTTACATAATTTCCGATATTGACATTAACGCCGTAGTTGTTGATTGGATTCTGAACATACCATTCAAAAGTCCGGGTATTATCATTGTTGTCGATTACACGCCGCAAACGTCCGTTAGAAATATCCATCAATGGCTTGGGCACAGTCACGCTAATTTGCATACTATCAGGCTCATCGTACATGTGGTCTTTGCAAGGCCACCATACACTTGCCCCTAGCCCCTGACAAGAAGTGGCGACGAAAGGCAAGCCTTCTTTGTCTTTTTTCCACGAAAACCCTCCGTCCCAAGGAGCGCGTTTAGCAACGTGTGGCTTGCCACTGTACTCCACCAAAATAGATTCTTGATTACCACTAGATTGGGGTTTTTGAAGTGTTACAAAAAAAGCATTACCATCACGACGAAAATCCAGTTCTTTTCCGTCTTGGGTGATTCGTTGTATGGTAAGGGGTCGCTGTAAATCTACTTGTAATACTTGAGCAGGCTGAAGTACTTTGTAGCGAATGTTTACACTGCCTTTGATACTACTGTCGGCAGGATTGATGCGGACATTAAGATGATAAAACTGCAAATCCCACCAAGCACGCTCTTGGGTAATACTCCCCCTCAAAGTATCGTCATGAGTAAAGGTATATTTTTGGGCAAAAAGGTTAAATTGAGCAATTAAAAACAAGCCTACAAAAGCAAGAAATTTCATTGGATACTAGGTTAGTTGTGGGGCAGAAGTAAATCGGGCAAATTCGATACAACAATAATAGCAGTTTAAGGGCAAAAAAAAAATCCGAACAGGAAGCCCATTCGGATTTTCAATCTTTACTCAACGTTATGAAAAACTCTATACTTAAGACGTGAGTAAAGAACTAAGGTCACATTTTTTATTTTTTTTTACGCAATCACCACGCAATCACCCCTTTCCACTTCGTGTTCTACCTTTTTGTACTTCACATCTTTCACCACGCGCCCGTCACGGTACTGAACAGTCACTTTTTGGTTACGGTCGGCGATTTTGATAGAGCGTACAGGGGCTTGTTTTTCGACTTGGCGAGCTGCATAAGCATTAGGCCCTCCTGCCACTTCTTCTTCCTCCTCTACACGATTGGTTTGTAATTTGGGTTCTGGGGCACGACGTGCCGAGCGAGGGGCTGGCTGTTGAGGCTCTTCTTCCTGCGGAATGTAAGTCTTCATCAAGAAGCTAATCGTCTCAAAATTAACTTTAGTCATGAGACGCTTAAACAACTCCACTGATTCAAACTTATAAATCAACAATGGGTCTTTTTGCTCATAGGCCGCATTCTGAACAGACTGTTTCAAATCGTCCATGTCACGGAGGTGCTCTTTCCATTCTTGGTCGATGAGTGAAAGTACCACAAATTTCTCCATTTCACGTACAATCTCACGACCATTGGTATCGACAGCTTTCTGTAAGTTTACACCGATTTGGGTACCTTTGATACCATCCGTAAACGGAATCACTATCTCCTGAACTGTTCCGCCGTGTTCGGCAGCAATTTGTTTGAGTACGGGCACTACTTGTTCAGAAATGACTTTATTCTTTTGGGCATAGTGCTGTTCGGCAGCGTTGTACAAACGTTGTACTCGCTGTTCTGGCTTCAACTTATTGTATTCATCACGTTGGAATGGCGGCTCAATTCCGAAGTTGGTAATCACTGCCAATTCCAATTCTTCGTAGTTACTTTCGGTATTGGTGATGATTTCGTTACAAACTTCATAAAGCGTATCAGCAATGTCAATTGACAAGCGATCTCCAAACAAAGCATTGCGGCGACGTTTGTAGATGTTTTCACGCTGCATGTTCATCACGTCGTCGTATTCGAGCAAGCGCTTACGAATACCAAAGTTGTTTTCTTCTACTTTGATTTGTGCACGCTCAATTGACTTGGTCACCATCGAATGCTGAATCACCTCGCCTTCTTCGAGCCCCATACGGTCCATGATACCCGCAATACGATCAGAACCAAACATACGCATCAAACCATCTTCGAGCGATACAAAAAACTGTGAAGTACCAGGGTCTCCTTGACGACCTGCACGCCCTCTCAACTGACGGTCTACGCGGCGGCTTTCGTGGCGCTCTGTACCTACAATGGCCAAGCCACCTGCCGCTTTTGCCTCTGGTGTCAGCTTTATGTCGGTACCCCGACCGGCCATGTTGGTTGCGATTGTCACTGTGCCTGGCTTACCAGCCTCGGCTACTATTTCGGCCTCACGTTGGTGCTGTTTTGCGTTCAATACTTGGTGAGGAATCTTACGCAAGGTCAGCATCCGGCTAAGTAACTCGGAGTTTTCGACCGAAGTAGTACCCACCAATACGGGGCGCCCTTTTCCTACTAACTCCACTATCTCGTCTCCTACGGCATTGTATTTTTCGCGTACTGAGCGATATACTTTATCTTCTTCGTCTTTTCGTACTACTGGTATATTAGTAGGAATACTTACTACATCAAGTTTGTAAATGGTCCAAAACTCCCCAGCCTCGGTTTGGGCAGTACCCGTCATCCCACATAGCTTATGGTACATACGGAAATAGTTTTGGAGCGTAACAGTCGCATAGGTTTGAGTAGCATCTTCTACCTTCACATTTTCTTTGGCTTCTACGGCTTGATGAAGTCCATCTGACCAGCGACGCCCCTCCATGATACGGCCTGTTTGCTCATCTACGATTTTAACTTTACCGTCCATGAGTACATAGTCCACATCCCGCTCAAACAAAGAATAGGCTTTCAACAATTGTTGTACCGTATGCACACGTTGTGTTTTGATAGAATAATCGCGGATTACCTCTTCTTTACGCAACAATTTCTGTTGGTCATTATAATCTGGGTTTTGGTCGATAGCATTCAAGTCAATCGACAAATCAGGAAGTACGAAGAAAGTAGGATCTTCACCTTCTCCTGTGATATAATCTAATCCTTTTTCGGTAAGCTCTACGCTATTGTTTTTTTCTTCAATGGTAAAAAACAATGGGGCATCAGCCTCGGGCATCAACTTCTGGTTTTCGGCCAAATAGATTTTTTCGGTTTCCTGCATGAGGGTTTTCATCCCCGTCTCACTCAAAAACTTAATGAGAGGTTTGTATTTGGGAAATCCGCGATGCGCACGAAACAACGCCAATCCACCTTCTTTTTTATCGCCAGCCGCAATTTTTTTCTTGGCTTCGTTGAGCAAATCTGTCACCAAACGTTTTTGGGCATCCACTATGCGCGATACGCGAGGCTTCAATTCTGCAAAATCCTGCTCATCACCACGAGGCACTGGCCCACTGATAATCAAAGGAGTACGAGCATCATCAATCAATACTGAGTCCACCTCATCGACCATCGCGAAGTGGTGCTTACGCTGTACAAGTTCTTCGGGGGTATGCGCCATATTATCACGCAGATAGTCAAAACCAAACTCATTGTTGGTTCCATAAGTAATATCCGCTAGGTAAGCTTGACGACGCGCAAAAGTATTGGGCTGATGACGGTCGATACAATCCACGCGCAACCCGTGAAATTCAAACAGAGGTCCATTCCACTCACTATCGCGGCGAGCCAAGTAGTCGTTGACAGTTACGACATGCACTCCCTGCCCCGACAATGCATTCAAGAATGCGGGTAGCGTAGCCACGAGGGTTTTACCTTCACCCGTTGCCATTTCAGAGATTTTACCTTGGTGAAGCACTGTTCCCCCGATGATTTGAACATCGTAATGTACCATGTTCCATTTAATAGGATGCCCTACTACGTTCCAAGTTGTGCTCCAGATGGCTTTATCGCCGTTGATTTTGACGTTGTCTTTCTTACTAGCAAGCTCTTGGTCAAAGATGGTAGCGGTTACTTCCAATGATTCATTTTCGGTGAAACGACGCGCGGTTTCTTTCACAATTGCAAAGGCAGTTGGCAAGATTTGAATCAAAACTTTTTCAAGCTCTTTGTCACGCTCGGCGATAAAAGTATCAATCTGCTTAAAAATTTCTTCCTTCTGGTTAACATCCATTTCGGCATTGTCAACAATCTGCTGGCGAAGAGACGCGATTTGGTCATCTATTGACTTAAGTTGACCTGCGATATACGTTTTGAGTTCTTCAGTAGCCTTGCGTAACTCATCATTGCTAAGATTGCGAAGTTTAACAAACTCAGCATTTACTTTTTCTACATAGGGAGTAAGTTCTTTCAAGTCACGGTCCGATTTCGTCCCAAAGAGCCCTGTAAAACTTTTAGTGAGGAATTTTATCATTTTTTTATATATAATAAGCTGCAACTGTCGTCGTATAAAGTCGCAGTGGTTTATCGTTTGTACCTTTCAATAATGCCAATTCTTTACATGTCACCAATATCGCGCCTAAAGTTCAACATTTTCGCAAAGTTAGCTTTTTGTCAGTAGTTTAATAACAATAATTGCCTCACAATATTTTATTCAGACAAATTGACAGTTAAAAATAGTGACTGACAGGTTGCCACTTTTGGTTGTTTTCTGCTATGCATACGGTTTAAAACAAAGAAAGAGGAGTCTCCTCCCCTTTCTTCTTGAGAATATCGGTTTTTACCAGAAAATCCAATAAATTAAACTAAAAGCCACAATAACAGCAATGGCGCCATACCGAAACTCAGGGGTAACTTTAAACCATTCGGGACGTACTTCAAAGGCATTGGCTTGATTTTTACCTTTGGATTGGGCGAGACTAATCGCAATATGCACTGCCGAACAAATCCAGAACACCACTCCCATGCGATTGAGGAATGGAAAATCAGGATACCAATTTTCAATCAATGCCGAGAGTGCAATACTCAATACAGCTGCCGCCAAAGCGCCGTTGGCCGTGGCTTTTTTCCAGAAAAAGCCCAGCAAAAAGATACTCAAAATACCCGGAGAAATATAACCTGTATAAACTTGAATATATTCGAAAGCCTGTCCAAAGTTGGCTAATAATGGACTTACCAACAAAGCAATGATAAAAGCAATAACAATCACTAAGCGCCCCGTCCAAACGGTTTGTTTTTCGGTGAGGTTTTTGTTGAAAAACTTCTGGTGAATATCTAATACATAAATCGTAGAAATACTGTTGGCTTTTCCTGCCAAACTTGCCACAATCGCCGCCGTGAGGGCCGCAAAAGCCAGACCTTTCAAGCCCACAGGAAGAAGATTGAGCAATACAGGGTAGGCATTGTCTGGTTTGACGATACCATTTTGGGTGATACCATTTACGATAGAGGTATCGGCATTTTCTTGAAACAATACATAAGCAGCCAACCCAGGCAATACCACTATAAAGGGCATCATCATTTTCAAGAATGCCGCAAAAAGCACTCCGTTACGGGCAGTATTGATGTCGGCACCTAAGGCACGTTGGGTCATGTATTGGTTACATCCAAAATAATTAAGGTTGTTGACCCACTGCCCTCCAATGATAAACATCATAATACCCGGAAGCTGATTGTAGGCATCAATAAATCCCCCACGACCGTCATGAACTTGGTATTGGCCGGGGGTAAAAATCATGTGTAAATGACTGTCGGCTTTTTCCCGAATCAGCCCTAAACCCTCTAATACTCCGGCCCCTGTACCTACTTTTACAGACAACAAATCTAGCGCCAGATAAGTAGTAGCCAAACCTCCAAATATTAAGCATACCACCTGAATAACATCCGTATATCCAATTACTTTCATTCCACCTAGGGTAATGATGACGGCAAAAGTGGTCAGAAAAATGGCACAAGGCATAAAAGCAAAACCCGTCATTTTTTCGAGACTCAACGCTCCTAAATAAATAATAGAAGTGAGGTTAACGAAAATGTACAAAAACAACCAAAAGACAGCCATGATAGTCGCCAATCGCTCATTGTAGCGTTTTGACAAAAACTGAGGCATGGTATAAATTTTGTTGTTGAGATACATGGGTAAAAAGTAAACCGCTACGATAATGAGCGCTACTCCTCCCAATAGTTCGTATACCGAAATGGCAATCCCCAATTGGAAGGCTTGCCCACTCATTCCAATAAACTGCTCCGCAGAGATGTTAGAAGCAATGATAGAAGCGCCAATCGCCCACCAAGTAAGAGAGCCTTCTGCTAAAAAGAAATCTTTTGAATCGGCAGTTTGTTTGCCTTTGTGTTTGTAAATCCAATAGCCATAACTAGAAACAATCACAAAATAAACGAGAAAGATTACGTAGTCTAGGGTTTCGAGTCCAAGGGTCATAGGGTGCTAGGTTTGAATGGGTAAAAGAGGTAAGGTTTGGAATATTTCGTTAGGTTAGTTTAACATTAATCAGCATCCTTGCCCATAGTAAGCATTTTTACCATGTTTGCGTTCATAATGCTTCATGCGTAAACTGTCTTTGATACGTGGAGTATGAGGGTTGATTTGCAAAGTCAAGTAAGCCATACGGGCCACTTCTTCCAACACCGCCGCATTGTAGACCGATTTTTCGGCATTTTTACCCCAAGTAAACGGCCCGTGGTTTTGGAGCAATACCATTTCTACTTCTTTGTGCGACAATCCTCTTCCCTCAAAAACTTCAAAGATTTGATTGCCCGTTTCGTACTCATAATCTCCCTGAATCATTTCATCAGAAAGTACAGCCGCACACGGAATGTCTTGATGCGTATGGTCGGCATGAGTAGTACCAAAAATCGGGATATCGCGCCCCGCTTGTGCCCAAGCTACCGCATAAGTACTATGGGTATGAGTGATTCCACCGATATCGTCCCAAGTTTTGTAAAGCAGCGCATGGGTTTTGGTATCAGATGAAGGGCGCATTGTTCCTTCCACCACCTTGGCATCATAATCCATGATAACAATATCGTCGGCTTTAAGAAGTTCATAAGGAACCCCGCTAGGTTTGATAGCAAAAACTGCCTTGTCTCTATCAACGGCGCTTACGTTGCCAAAAGTAAATAATACAAGTCCCAATTTAGGCAACTGCATATTGGCTTCGTAACATTCTTGTTTCAATGATTGATATAAGCTCATAAGAAATTCGTTTCTCCTGAAAATGTTATTGCTTGAAGTTAGCTTATTTATAGGCTACTTCGCTGTATCTCAACTGATTCTTCAAATCACGAATCTTGGTATCTTTGTCAATCACCACTAGCTCTACGCCAAACATATCAGCCAAATCTTCGATGTATTCGGTGCTGAGGTTTTGGCTATAGGCCGTGTGATGCGCTCCACCTGCCAAAATCCAAGCTTGTAAGCCTACTTCCATACTTGGCTGAGGTTTCCATAAGGCGCGTGCAGTTGGAAGTTTGGGGAATGCTTCGGTTACTTCTACGGCTTCCACCTCATTGACCAATAAGCGAAAACGATTGCCCATGTCAATCAAAGATACGTTAAGAGCCGGGCCTGCTGCGGCGTCAAAAACCAACCTTACGGGATCTTCTTTGCCTCCGATACCCAGCGGGTGAACTTCACACTTGACCTTACTTTTGGCAATCGACGGACAAATTTCCAACATATGCGAGCCTAAAACGAGGGGATTAGCAGGGTCGAAATGATAGGTATAATCTTCCATAAAAGAATTGCCCCCTTCCAATCCCGTTGCCATTACTTTGAGGGCACGCACCAAGGCCGAAGTTTTCCAATCTCCTTCTCCACCATAGCCATAGCCCGCAGCCATCATACGTTGAGAACCAATCCCGGGCAATTGTCGCATTCCGTGGAGGTCTTCAAAAGTATTGGTATAAGCCGCAAACCCGCCTTCTTCTAAGAAAGCTTTTAAACCTAGCTCAATACGCGCCGCTTCTATCAATGACTGACGCATAAGTCCTCCATTGTGGAGCGAAGGCATGAGTTCATACGTATCTTCATATTCTTGAATGAGCGTAAAAATATCAGCTTCTGAGATTTGATTGATGTACTTTACCAAATCTCCTACACCGTGGGTATTGACCGAAAAGCCGAAGGTCATTTCAGCGGCTACTTTATCGCCGTCTGTCACGGCCACTTGGCGCATATTATCTCCGAAACGTACCACTTTCATGGTTTGTAGTTCGTACTTAGCAGCCGCTACTCGACTCCATACGTTGATTTGTTGAATCACATCCGCTTGCTGCCAGTGGCCTACTACCACTTTACGATTGAGTCGCATCCGCGACATGATAAATCCAAACTCTCTATCCCCATGCGCCGACTGATTGAGGTTCATGAAATCCATATCAATGTTATCCCAAGGAATGTCGCGGTTGTATTGAGTATGTAAATGCAACAACGGTTTTTTGAGTACATTCAACCCTCGTATCCACATTTTGGCGGGTGAAAAGGTATGCATCCAAGCAATGATTCCGATACAGTCTGGCGCTACATTGGCCTCTTGACATATTGCATAAATTTCTTCGGGGGTTTTGACTACGGGTTTGAATACCACCCGAACGGGGATTTGGGGCGAGTCGTTTAGCGACCCTGCGATTACAGCCGAATGCTCATCTACTTGGCGAAGCGTCTCTTCTCCGTACAAATGCTGACTTCCCGTGACAAACCAGACTTCAAATTGTTTTAGCATGATTGTTTATAAATAGCTAGTTGTTTCTTATAACTTTTATTTTTGAACTACCTTAAAATTGTCAATTGATTGTCTGGATTTGGTAGTTCTAAATCCAAAATACCCCTTTGGTAAGGGAGCCTCATCCGTAAAGCTAAAAAATAGCCGATCATTGACATACAATTGCGTGATACGGTCTTGTACTGAGATTCGAAAATGGTATAATTTGTTGGCCTCCAAAAGGTGCTTCGTATCGGTATATTCGAGCAGTACCACGTGCTCTCCATCTGCTTGATACTTCCCAAATTGGGTTAGTGTGTTGTTTTCTGCTCCAATTTTGGCATAATACAAACTCAAAGAATCATAACTGGCTGCTAGAGGTTGGCGACCCATTACTGCCCCTAGATGAGGGTCAGAAGCTTGCCAAAAAAAATCAACATTGTTTAGCTTGTCATTAAATTTGCCTGACATCAACACCGTGCGGTCAAATTCCATAGTCCATTGCGAATTGAGCTCGTTTTTAAACCAAATAGTAGCTTCTCCACTTACATCCATGATCATCTGCCCATTTTCGACATAAATACTGTTGTGGGCGCTATCGAGCGTTTCTACGAACCAAAAATCAGCATTGAATCCTTGCTCAAAATTATCCTGATACGTAACTTTTTGAGCTACTGCTATACCAGAAAGCAAAAAACAAAACACCCACAATAAGCCCATCCTTTTAATCCCTAATTGATTGACTGACTATTTTTTCTCCACAAATTCCCCCAACGTTAAGTATTTTTGATAGAGATTTTGATACACCGCCACTTTATCTATCTCAGGTAGATATTCGGCATCAAACCCCGAACCCATTGCCTCTTGGGCTGCTTCCATAGAAGGGTGAATTCCGGCTGCTACGGCGGCGCACATAGCCGCGCCAAGCGCACAAGCTTGATCAGCACTCGCCGCTTTGATGGGCATATTGAGTACGTTGGCAAGGGTCTGCATCACAAAGGGTGATTTTTTAGCTACGCCTCCTATCCCCGTTACTTTTTTGATAGAAACTCCTTCTCTAAAAAATCTTTCGACAATAGCTCGTGAGCCAAAGGCAGTCGCTTCCACCAATGCTTTGAAGATTCGCACAGCATCTGTACCTAAATTTAATCCCGAAATAGCTGCTTTCAAAGTATGGTTGGCGTCTGGGGTACGGCGGCCATTGATCCAATCAAGGGCAATCGGGTCATTCTCGGTTACGGGGAGTTGGGAAGCTTGTTGCGACAAATAAGGAATCAGTTGTGTGCTAAGTTTCTGTGCGGCCTCTTCTCCTAAAAGCACTTTTACGGGTTCGACAATCACCTTCTGAAACCAAGCATATACATCCCCAAACGCCGACTGCCCTGCTTCCATGCCTAGCATCCCAGGCACAATCGACCCATCTACTTGGCCACAAATCCCTTTGATGAGCAAATGTCCAATTTCTTCATTGGGAGCAATCAACATATCACAAGTAGAAGTCCCCATCACCCTCACAAAAGTATAAGGCTCTATCTCTGCCCCTACCGCTCCCATATGAGCATCAAAAGCCCCGACACCTATCACTACGCTTGTGGACAAACCCAGCTTAGTAGCCCATTCTTGAGAAATAAAGCCCATAGGCTCATCAGAAGTGTAAGTATGGGTATAGAGTCGGTCTCTTGTACCTGCCAACAACGGATCTAATTTCACTAAAAACTCCTCTCCGGGCAGCCCCTCAAACTCACTGTGCCACATCGCTTTGTGCCCAGCAGCACAACGAGAGCGCTTGAGCGATAAGGGGTCAGTATTTCCGGTCAATACTGCCGAAATCCAGTCACAATGTTCTACCCACGAAAATGCGTGTTGGCGAACAGCGGCATCCGTACGAAGTGTTCGCAAAATCTTGGCCCAATACCATTCCGACGAATAGATTCCTCCTACGTATTTGGTATAATCTACATCCCAATGATGCGCCAAGTCATTGATTTCTTCGGCCTCAGCATTGGCAGTATGGTCTTTCCAAAGGATAAACATACCGTGAGGGTTTTCGGCAAAATCGGGCAAAAGAGCCAACGGCGTGCCGTTTTTATCAACTGCTACGGGCGTTGAGCCAGTAGTATCCACCGATATACCTTTAATTTGCTGCCTTACTTCGTCTGATACCGCTGCCAAAGCTCCTTTGATTGACGCTTCTAGTCCTTCCAAATAATCCAAAGGATGCTGTCTAAATTGAGAAATAGCAGGGTCACAATAAAGCCCTTGTTTCCAACGTGGATATTCAAATACGTGGGTTCCTACGCTCTCGCCTGTATGAGCATTGACTACCAACGCCCGCACCGAATCAGTGCCGTAGTCAACCCCTATCACATATTGATTTTGCATTTCTTTTGAACAAATTTTAACGGTTAAGTAGTTAAATTATCACTCACAAAAAGGCTCCTACGACGACTCTGGCATAAAATACCAAAAGGCATTGAATTTGCTCTCGTATTTTTGCTTATCAAGTCGGTAAAGAATCGCTTTTTTAGTAGCCGAATTTTCGTTTTTTTCGCCTGTATCTATCAACAATCCCGTCGATAAAATTTTACGACTAAAGTTGCGCCGATCAAGACGCATATCATAAATAGCTTCGTAGAGTTTTTGTAACTGGGGAATGGTAAATTTTTCGGGCAATAGTTCAAAACCAATCGGATGAAGTGCCGCCTTATACCGCAAACGCTCCAGGGCGTTTTCGACCATCCTATCATGATCAAAAATCAACTGAGGAACATTCTTAAGGCTTATCCATTGGGCATTATGAGCGCGAACCGACTCTTGGTCGTGCGCATGAATATTAATAAGAGCAAAAAATACAACAGATATTGTGCGTTCGACAGGGTCACGATTTACTTTGCCGTAAGTTTGAAGGTGTTCAACGTAAATATTATCAAGACCTGTCAACTCATACAAAATCCGTTCGGCACCTGCCTCCAAATCTTCCTCTTCTTTCACAAACCCCCCCATCAACGACCACTTGCCTTTCTCAGGCTCAAAATTTCGTTTGATCAGTAATAGTTTGATTTCTTCCCCATCAAAACCGAATATAATACAGTCGATTGCAACAAGTAAACGAGTAGAATGTAAATAGCGGTTCATTAAATGTGTCATTTCGACACAATAATAGACGCTTTTTTATTACTTTTCAACTATTTTCTTGAATTTATTAAAACATTTTTTTAATTACCAAGCATTTTAACAACATCATACCCAAAACGAAGTATCAAACCAAACACTACCACCAAAAATACGATTCTTATAAAGGTATTGCCGCGCAAGATAGCCATGCGACTTCCTAAAAACGAACCTACTATGTTACAGACCATCATTGGCAAGGCAATTTCAAACACTACGTACCCCTTCCATAGAAAGAAAACCAAGGAAGAGACATCAGCTACTACATTGATGATTTTGGCAATGGCAGAGGCTTTCAAAAACTGATATCCTACTACACTTACAAAGCCAAAAACCAATAAACTACCCGTGCCCGGTCCTACAAATCCATTGTAAAATCCAGCTGTCATCCCTATCAACAATCCATACCCAAGGAGTCGAGTGAGGGATACAGGAAGATTTTCTTCATGCCCTAAACGCTTATTGACATAAGTATAAATCGCAATCGCAGCCATCAGTAGCAGTATGATTGGCTTCAATATCTCTGCTTTCATGTGACTTGCTACCGTAGCTCCCCAATACGACATCAAAGCAGTACCCAAAGCTGTGAGCAACACTACATTCCACGGAACTTCTACTTTGCGAGCATATTGATACCCTGCCACGCTTGTGCCCAAAAATGAAGCAAAACGGTTTGTGCCTATTACTTGAGAAACCGAAAAGTGCGGAAATAAAACAAAAAGAGCAGGAACCTGTACCAACCCACCTCCACCCACAATAGAATCTACAAAACCAGCTAACAATGCCGCTAACGACGCCAAGATAATTTCCACCTACAAAGGGTTAAAATCAAACAATCAAAATTTTACTCACTCTTAAATATTGCTCCTCAATAATTTGATGGAGATTGCTATCAAAATCAATCCAAAAATCTTGCGCAAAACATCTGTCCCCGCTACTCCCAATAATTTTTCAATCCAGACCGAAGAGCGTAAGACCAAATAAATAAAAATAAGGTTAATCAGAATCCCGATGATGATGTTGATTTCTTGGTAAGCCGCTTTCAACGATAAAATGGTAGTCATCGTACCGGCACCCGCAATCATCGGAAAGGCAATCGGCACAATAGAGGTAGCATTGGTATGAACAGCGTCATGCTTGAAGATATTACGTCCTAAAATCATCTCTAAGCCAATCAAAAACAAAATCAAGGCTCCCGCTACCGCAAACGATTCGACATCTACCCCAAAAAGCCGGAGGATTTCTTTACCAATATATAAGAAAGCTATCATCAAACCACCCGATACAAAAGTGGCTCGACGGGCATTGATAGCACCTGCCTTACGACGCAAATCAATGATAACAGGGATAGAACCCAAAATATCAATCACCGAAAACAAAATCAGGGTGACGGAGACAATCTCTTTAAAATTTGGAATGGGCATACATTTAAGAATTCTGGAAGTGTAAAAGCTCTGCAAATCTACGAGGTTTTTGTAGGAAAAATGAGTGCGATAAAAAGTAACAATCAAAACACGTATATCTCTATTTCACCAAAGCGCGAAAGAGTGTTGATAAGGGCAGGTCATTGAGATAGAAAAAAGCTATTTTGTTTATACTTTGTCAAGACCTTTCATCTGTTTTTTTGACCGTTCTTCAAAGTAAGAAAAAAAATCTAGCCAAGTACCTTGCATCACAAAGTACCTTATATTAGCTTTGTACCATCGATTACCTATTAACAGCCATTTTGAAAACAAATAAAGGAAATATGGAGTGAGTACAGGAGGACGAGAAGCTTATAAAAATAACATCTGACCTTTTATACTCACTCTTGTTTTCAGTACTTTTTACAGCCATGACCGTCAATCAAAAAATTTCAAAACATGACAACAGCATGAATATTGAGAACGCTCAAGTGCAAATGCGAAAAGGAATCTTAGAGTTTTGTATTATGCACATCATCTCTCGGGGCGAAGTCTACGCTTCCGATATGCTCGACGAACTGACCGCGGCCAAAATCATGGTAGTGGAGGGTACGTTGTATCCGCTCCTTACCCGTCTCAAAAACTCAGGGTTGCTTGATTATAAATGGGTAGAATCTTCTTCTGGCCCCCCACGTAAGTACTACATACTGACCGATATGGGGAAACAGTTTTTGAACGAAATGCAACAAACTTGGATCGAGCTTTCGGACTCAGTGAATACCATTGTTCAGAAAACGAATGATTTGGGAGAAAAAAGCGAGCAACAGCCAACCAACTAATTGACAAACAAAACGGACAACTGTTAACTGATGCCACTGCATCCATTTGCCATGAAAAAGACTATCAGCATCAATATCGCCGGTCTAATTTTTTATATTGAAGAAGACGGTTACGATAAACTTAGAAATTACCTAAACTCAATCCAAAAGTACTTCTCTACTTACGAAGATAGTAAGGAAATCATTTCTGATATTGAAGGAAGGATTGCCGAAAAATTCTTAAACAAACAAAAAGCCGCCGAAAAGCAGGTCATTAGCCTTGAGGATGTCGAGGAGCTCATCAAAAGTATGGGTACTGTCGCGGATTTTGAAGCTATTCAAGAAGAAGAAGACTTGGCCAATGAAGTAGTACAAAATACCAAAATTCCAACTTCAAACGAACCAGTTGGGTCTACTTCCAGCTCATCTTATACTTCTTCTTCCACCACTACAGCCCCTCGCAAACTCGTTCGCGATACCAAACGTAAGCTTTTGGGAGGTGTATGTGCTGGTATTGCGCATTATTTCAATGTAGATCCTCTTTTGGTAAGACTTCTTTTCTTGCTCTTTTTCATGGGGCTACCGGCCTTGAGTGGAGGAGTATTTGGAGGAGATAGCATTGAATTTTTTGGTCCTTTGAGCGGAATTTCATTTTTAATGTACATCGCGTTTTGGATATCTTTTCCAGGATCTGAGACATTGGAAGAAGACAAGAGCATCAAGAAGTTTTACCGCAATCCTGACAAAAAAGTAGTAGGCGGAGTAGCCGCAGGGGTAGCCGCTTACTTTGGAGTGGATTTGGGGGTAGTCCGATTTGTGTGGGTATTGAGTATTTTATTGTTTGGTACAGGGTTTTTGCTCTACATTATTTTGTGGCTTATTACGCCTCGGGCCAATACCCTCACCGAAAAAATGGAGATGAAAGGCCAGCCTATCACTCTCGAAAACATAGAAACCAATGTAAAGAAAGCACTACAACCCGAACAAAAAGAAGAAAATATCCTTACAAAATTATTGTTATTCCCTTTCCGAGCAGTAGCGATTGTTTTTAATGGGTTGACTCCTCTGATGCGCTTTTTGGTAGTTGTTATACGAATCTTCGCAGGGCTGATGCTTGTAGCGATTGGGTCAGGTGCTCTTTTAGGACTTATCACAGCACTGCTTGCGGTGTTGGGATTAGGAACTTGGGATTTTGGCGATATTGACAATGATCTTATGCCTCTTCACTTTTTTATTGGTGAAGTATCACCCATGGCCTATATTTTTCTCTTTTTTGCCGCAGGTGCTCCTTTTGCAGCTATTGGATGGCTCGGCGTATCCCTTCTCGCAAAAGAAAACAAATTTTCGTCGGCGGTTTGGCAAACCTTACTTGGGTTATTTTTGGTGGGGATTATCGGAAGTACAATTTTTGGATTTCGATATGGAGCCAATTTCAGAAGAGAAGGCACCCTAGAGAAAGTACAGACTTATACGCTTCCTCAAACCCCGATATTGATTGATTTAAAAACTCAAAACTCTAGCGGCAATTACAACAATACTCATTTAGATTTAGAAGGTTATGAAGGTAACGTGGCCAAATTGGAGCTCCGTTTCCGCTCACAAGGTAGGTCGCGCCAAGATGCCGAGTTTAATGCTTCCAATATTCTTTATAATGTAGCTCAAAGTGATTCTTCTCTGCTGTTTGACGAAGACTTTACTCTCTCCAACAAAGCTTCTCGCTTCCGTGGCCAACGTCTCACTATGACACTTTATATGCCTTATGATAAAGCATTTAGAATGAGCCGAGACTTTTATGACCACTTCTGGGGAGTTCGCCACACAGCCCAAAAAGAATACGATCTCGAAATCAATGATGAGCTTTTCAAAAATGTACGTTGGAGTATTTCAAGAGATTCGGGACTGGTATGTCTTGACCGCCCTGTCATAGAGCAAAGAAACGACGACAACAACTATAGCGACAACAACGACATAGACGAACTTAGCGACGATATTGAGTCGGGTCTCAACGAAGCCTTTGACCGTTCTTTTGACAAAAAAGGTGAAATGAGTAAACAGTTTGAGGTAATTAATTTCAACAAAATTAAAGTAGACGGCGCTTTTGTGGTCACTGTCAAAAAAGGCGATACCCATAAAGTAGTAGCAGACGGCAGCGAAGAATCACTAGATGAAGTAGCGGTAAAAGTAGAAGATGGCACTTTGCGCGTTGAAAACCGTCGTAATCTCAAACTCACTGGTCAAAAAAGAACAGGATTAACGATTGTGGTTCCTAGCATCGAGGCGATAGATTTCTCAGGTGCCACCTTATCTCGCATCGAAAATTTCAACAACCTTGGTTCGCTCAAAGTAAACATTGCAGGTGCTTCCAAAACCATCATCAATGTGGAGGTCCAAAAACTTGATTTAAATATCTCCGGAACGTCCAAAGCAGAATTGCGCGGAAGCGCCAAAAACTTAGAGGCAAATTTGGCAGGGACTTGTTGGCTAGATGCCGAGCAAATGAACATTCAGACAGCCAGAGTTGAAGCCTCAGGCGTAAGCAAAGCCAACATGGGCAATATCCCTAATCTGACTTCAAATGCCAATGGATTGAGTCGCATACGTCGCCAAGGTGAAGATTAAAAATAATAAGATACAACCTATTCACAGCTGCCAAAAAGGCAGCTGTTTTTTTATATATCTTCTCTCAGATATAATTAGGCATCCTTTTTGCTAGGGGATGCTCGCCCTTTTCTTTTTGGTATAAATTACATCTTAAAGGTACTCTTTCTACATAAAATTGCCAGCCAAAGATGAATCATAACATTGGCATTTTTTTTGATTTATTATTTAGCATATAAGCAATAATGCAATAAGAGTATATGCCAAAAAATTTTAATAATCTTTTAGGGGTGCTTTGCGGAGTGGTGTTGATTGGCTTTTTTATATCCGAAAGCTGTCGCCCAAAAAACGACGACACCAATCCTACCTACGTAGATTCTACGGCACTTTCTTCTTGCATTTTGATGTCAGAAAGAATCAACGATGCCTTGCTCAAAACTTATGAGTATGATTCCTTGCGCCGTCTTACGCGTGTATTTGAATATAATGGCATGTCCCAAAACAATCGCCTTCTCAAAAGATACTCGTTTGTATACGACTCCAAAAGTCGGATTTTGCAGTTCAGAGAAACCAATTTAGCAGTTCGTGACCAAAGCTTTATTTATAACCTGGCTTATAGCAACAAAAATATTTTAGAAGCAATAGAAGTGCAGCGAGTATATAATTCTGGCGCACGTTCAGAAGATACTTTATTTGTCAAATACAACCCCAACAATCGGCTTACAGAACTCTCGTCGCGGCGAGGAATTTCGTCCAAATGGGAATACGATACCGAAGGAAATGCCATAAAATGGTTTGTAAAAACGCCTCTAATGCAAGCAGATAGCCTAGCCGCCGAATATGGTACCTTCGACGATAAGGTGAATATTTACGCTTTTTCACAAGGAATTCAACTCGTCAATTTACTAACAGGACGTGCTCCTAGTCGACGCAACCCTCTTAACTACACCACCTCTGGCCAAAGCGTAGAAGCTTCGTACCAATATAACTTAAAGCGGGTACCAACTTTGGCAGTGCTTAAATACAAAACTTCCAACAATACCCTGCGCGAAACGGTATACAGCTATGAACTTTCGTGTAAATAGTGTGTAGTTATCACTCAAAATCAGCCTCAAACTTAGGATTTTAATTTTTCGTTGTCTAAATGTCGAGTGGCATCTCTTTGGGTCTTTTTAGCCAGATTTTTCTCAAACGCCTCTGTTAAATTTACTCCTGTTTGATTGGCCAAACAAAGCAACACCCATAGCACATCGGCCATTTCATCTGGTAGATTTTTCTCCAAATCTGATTTTTTAAACGACTGATCACCGTAGGTACGCGCCATGATACGCGCAAGTTCTCCTACTTCTTCGGTTAGAATAGCCATATTGGTCAATTCACTGAAATACCTAACGCCGTAAGTCTTTATCCACTTATCTACATCTTGCTGGGCTTGTTCTAAAGTCATATTTTCTTAGTCTGTTTTTCTAATCCACAATCCAAATCCGGTCTGCTTCGTGGCCCTGCTCGCGCCATTCTACCAATACCCGCTGCGTATCTAAAGTATTGACTTTCATGCCTGTATAATCTGGCTCAACCGGAATCTCTCGATTATACTGCCGATCTATCAAAACCAACAACTCTACCTTGCGCGGACGCCCAAATGCCTGCATAGCATCTAGTGCAGCGCGTACCATCCGGCCGGTTGCCAGTACATCGTCGATGAGAATTACTTTCTTTTCTTCTATCACAAAGTTTACTTTGGTGGCATTAGGTTTGAGTGGCTCACGACGCCGGAAATCGTCTCGGTAAAAAGTCGCATCTAAATATCCCAATGGAATGTGTAAACCCGTAATTTGGCGGAGCTCATTGGCTATCCTTTCGGCAAAATAAATACCCCTAGGCTGAAGTCCCAACAAAACTGAATCAGAGAATTCTTGGTGATTTTCAATGACTTGTTGACAAAGTCGACTCACCATAATTTCGAGCAAAGGACTGCTCAATATAAGACGATTTTGATTCATATATCCTTTCTATTTTTAGTCTCACCATGAGTGCTCGCGCACCACTGAGTATTATTCACCACTTGCGCCACCAATCATTGTCAAAAACTCCTCTCCCGAAATCATTTTTACTCCTAATTTGGTTGCTTTATCAACTTTTGAAGCACCCGGCTTTTCGCCCACAATCAAGAAGTTGAGTTTGGCAGATACGCCACTTACAAGTTTGCCTCCATTGGCTTCGATTTTATTTTCCAGTTCTTCCCGGGTCATATTTCCAAAAGTACCTGTATAAAGAAATGATTTTCCTTCCAAAGCATTGGATTCTACCACAATAGGAACATCATCTGTTTCCATTTTCAAGCCTGCCGCCCGTAAGCGATTGACATATTCTCGATTGGCAGGCTCGCCAAAAAAGTCTACGATGCTTTGGGCGATTTTTTCGCCAATCTCAGGTACCTGACGTAGCGTTTCAAAATCGGCATTCATCAAGGCATCAATATTTTTAAAATAAGCTGCTAGCTTCTCGGCTACCGTAGCCCCCACAAAACGAATCCCAATCGCAAACAAAACTTGTTTGAAAGGTGCTTGCTTAGATTGCTCAATTCCTTTCAAGATATTCTCGACAGTCTTCTCTTTAAAACCGATTCTTTTGGTTTTACCTGTCTCATCATCCACGATCACTTTTTCTAATCCAAACAGCTTTTCATAACTCAAATCGTATAAGTCAGCGGGCTGCTGAATGAGTTTTTTATCAAACAATAGTTCAATTTTTCCTTCTCCTAAGCTATCAATATTCATCGCTTTTCGGTGAATAAAATGCTCCACTTTGCCACGCAACTGCGGCGGACAACCGCGTTCGTTGGGACAGTAATGATTGGCTTCCCCTTCTTTTCTAACCAATTCGGTACCACACTCGGGACAATGAGTGGGAAACTGAATCGGGAAAGTGAGTCTTGTAGCGCGTGCAGTTTGGTCTACACCCGTAATTTTGGGAATGATTTCGCCCCCTTTCTCCACAAAAACCACATCATTGAGAAGCAGGCCAAGGCGTTCTATTTCGTTGGCATTATGAAGCGATGCTCGCTTTACTCGTGTACCAGAAAGCCACAACCCTTTGCCATTTTGCTCTAAATTGTCAAGATTAGCCACGGGAGTTAGCGCCCCCGTACGCCCTACTTGGTAAGATACAGAGCGCAATACGCCTGGTTTATTTTCGGCTTTGTATTTGTAGGCAATAGCCCAGCGGGGGCTTTTAGCCGTAAAACCAAGTTCACGCTGCTGCGCAATAGAATTTACTTTTATGACAATCCCGTCGGTAGCTAGCGGCAAACTATGCCGCTTGGTTTCCCAATGATGAATATAATTTAGTACATCTTCGATAGTAGCGCATTTTTCCCAGCTTGGCGATACATTGAAACCCCAAGACTTGAGCGCTAGCAAACTATCTGAGTGAGTCGCAAATACCTCATCGTCTGCTAAGAAATAATATACATAACAATCAAGTTGACGTCGTGCCACTTCGGTCGAATCCTGCAGCTTAAAAGCACCTGATGCGGCATTGCGTGGATTGGCGTAGGTGGTTTCGTCAGCGTCTTCAAGTTCTTTGTTCAATTTCTCAAACACACTATTAGGCATAAATCCTTCTCCTCGTACCTCAAAATTGGCGGGTATTTGGGTGGCCCGAATCTTCAAAGGAAGAGTTTTAATTGTCCTGACATTGGCCGTAATATCGTCTCCACGGGTACCATCGCCACGGGTCACCGCTCGTTTGAGCACTCCATTTTCGTAAGTCATACTCAATGAAATACCATCAAATTTGAGTTCACACACATATTCATATGCTTCTCCGTTGAGTCCTTTTCGCACTCTTTCGTCAAAATCTCTGAGGTCTTGTTCGTTGTAGGTATTACCCAACGAAAGCATCGGATAGCGATGTGCTATGGTTTCAAAGTTTTTGGTAATCGTTCCTCCCACTCGCTGTGTAGGTGAATCGGATTGTTTTAGATGAGGATATTGATTTTCGAGTTGGATGAGTTCTTCCAACAACTTATCAAATTCATAATCACTGATTTCGGATACACTATCTTGATAATAACGATGATTGTAGTAATTCAGTAAATCAGAAAGTTCGACAATTCGTTCGGCTGGGTTCATGGGTTGTAATTGTTTTCGCAGCTAAGTAACATACAAAAGATGATTCGGACAAGCATATTCATGGGGGAATAAAACACGTCACTAACGTATAGGACTCAAAGAAGCTCTTTTAGCGGGTACATAAGATACAATCATCGTTACGAGGATTACCGTAAAAGCTGTTATTACAAAATCTTGCCATTGCATTTTGACAGGATAAGCATCTACCAACGAGCTTATCATACCCATCGACACAAAACCGTAGGTTTGTTGAAGCCAACAAATAATTACCCCCATCACTAGCCCCACAATAGCGCCCGTAAAAGCCACCAAAGCCCCTTCAAACAAAAATATTTTTTTCACAAGCGACGCAGTAGCTCCCATGGCAAATAGCATTCGAATATCGTCCTTTTTCTCGATGACGAGCATTGAAAGCGAGAAGAAAATATTGACAGCCGCCACCAAAATAATCAGCCCAAGCGTGATAGTCACGAAAAGTTTTTCGAGTCGGATAGCCCTCAGCAAATCTGCATTTTGCTCATCGCGAGTTTGTACTTGAAACCCTTCTCCCAGTTGAGATGCCACCACTGCTTTGATACGGTCGGGGTTGGAATGCGGCGTCAGTTGAATCTCCAAAGCCGAGCGTTTATCGCCATATCCCAAAAGCGACGACGCAAAAGACAAAGGCACAATGACATAATCATCAAAGCGCAATTCCAACATATACACACCTCCCACACGGATAATCTGCTGATTAAATGCATCAGGAGAATTGAGATTGAGAGTACGAGTATCACTTCGGGGATAGGCAAGTTCCAAAGGAGTAAAAATATCGTTGGTATTGATACCCAAAATCTGCTGTACCGTTGCTCCTACCACTGCTTTCAGTTCATCGCCGTCGTTTAGCAGCAGTTTTCCTTCTATCATAGCTGTGTCGAGCTGTTTGCGTTGAGAAAATGTCTCATCCACACCCTTGAGTTTTACCAATACCCTGCGGCCACCATAACTCGCAAGTGCATTGTCTTCAATCACTTGGGTAACAAACTTTACGCCTTCCAATTGGCTGATTTTCTTTAGTTTCGCAGGTTCTATCACAAATCGTTTGCCACTGGTAGGAGTTATTTTCAAATCAGGGTCAAAGCTTCGAAAAAGCTGTCGATTAAGTTCTTCCATGCCATTAAAAACTGACATCACAATCACGAGAGCCATCGTACCTACCCCCACCCCCAACATGGACATGTTGGAAATCAGGCTGATAAAGCTTTTCTTTTTTTTCGAACTAAAATAGCGTCGCGCTATAAAAAATGGAAAATTCATGCGTTAGTAAATTCTACTTTTTGGTGTTTTTGGGTAAACCATAACCCGCCCAAGGCTTGGTGGCATCATCTACGACAAGGGTCCAATCGCAAGTAGGACAAACTACTGGTGCCTTAAACTCCTTCACCCCGTCGTTGGCATAATCCCCAATTTTGGTAGAAACACCATCGCGTGGATTGTACCAATAAGCCACCAATTGAGTACTTGTCAATTGCCCCAAATCTATCTTCAAAGCACGCCCTACTGGCGTATAAGCTATCAAAAAATCTTTGTTTTCTCCTACAGCAGCCATTTGATAGCCCGCATTCTCGGGGTTATCTCCTTTCACAATGGCTTGGTTTGGTACGAGTTGTTGCCAAGGATGAGCTTCGTATAGTTTTTTCACATATCCCATTTGCCAGGCGCCTTCTTGGTCAAGCGCCCGTCGCCAATGCATACGAGCCGAAGAAATGGGTTTATTACGGTTTGGGTCAAAAAACTGCCAAACATTATGGTTGCCGTAGGTATGTCCGCAGCCACCGGCCAACATCGCCCACCATGCTGCTTGACGTACATCATGCGAATTGAAATAATCTTGCTCTGGTTTCCAATCTACTGGATGGTCCTCGTAGCGAGGCTCGCCATCGAGGGTAGGCTTGACGGGAAAAAGCTGGTAATTTTGTCGCTGCATCACATAATTTTTAGCATTTTTGGCCGAATGCCCCGACTGATACATATTGATATTGAGCCAGTTGTCTTTATGAAAAAAACCCGCCGAATTGCTATTTCCCATAGGGTGATAAGTAATAAGCTGCGTTCCGCCGCTCCCACTTTTGATACCCTCAGCCATCGCTCTGATGATGTCAAAATGTTTTTCTGATTCTGGGCTTCGATCACCACCTAATATCCAAATTACGGGCTTACCTTTGTAACGTTTAGCGAGCCATTCGCCATATATTTTTGCATTTTGTGGCGTAAAAACCTCAGGGCCTATTCCCCATTTTTTATTGAATTTATCCCCCCACGTAGGCAGTAGCCCTACCATCATTCCAAGCGAAGCCGCTTTATTGATGACATAATCGACGTGCTGAAAATACAACTCATTGGGTTGGGCGGGGTCATTGTTTTTAAGTGGAAGCTGCCCGTATTGGTTAGGCTGTGTAAGCCCATCAAATTCGGCCAAAGCTACCGCCTGAATCACCGTAAAACCTTGTTCGGCTCGGCGTTTGAGGTAATAGTCTGCTTCCTCTTTGGTAAGGCGATGAAACAACTCCCAAGCGGTATCTCCCAGCCAAAAAAAAGGCTTACCATCTCCCCGAGTAATCACTCTTTTATCGGGTACAATGTACAGTTTAGACCACTGGGCTTGTTTGGGGGCAGGTTGAGCTTGAACCCGTGAGGTCATTAGCATCAAAAAACAAATACCAAAACAAACAGCTTTCATATCAATATGAGTTAAAAAACGACAGTGAACTATGATAAGGCTTTAGGCTAAATAATTGAAAAAGCGAAGGTAGGAATACTTTTACCAAAAAAGCAGTCAAAACTTGAATTTTCAGCCGCTTCAATTGGGAGATTCATAGATTGTTTTTATTCAATTTCCGTAGAGATTCAACAAACTAGCTCCTTCTTTTTCCCAATTGTATTTATGGATTACGGCATCTCGACCGTTTTGTCCTATTTGGGTCATCAAAACAGGATTTTCGATGCACGTGATCATGGCATGGGCAAGGCTATCAGCATCATAAGCCGAAACACAAAATCCACACTGATGAGCCTCTATCACTTCTTTCAACAAAGGCAAATCTGAGGTAATCACCGGCAGTCCCAAGGCCATATAATCAAACAGCTTAGTAGGATAAGAATCCACATAATCACCGACGGGTTTTAACAAAACAATCCCGGCTAACGAGGTTTTGGCGTACTCAAAAGCTTGCTCTTGCGAAACATAACCGTAAAAAGTAAGGTGGTTTTGCATGGCTTCATAATCTGACAAATTCCGAAGGCTCTCCTCCGAAATACGTAAATGCCCAAATAATCGAAGGTGGACATTGGGATACTGCAAACTGACTTTTTTGAGTGCTGCCACCATCGTGTCGAAGCCTCGTTCGAGACTAATTACTCCCGCATAAAAAAAACTAGGGTTGCGGTAATCTGGCTGAGGCAAGGGCCATGAAAGCCACCTCGACTCCGCAAAATTGTGAACAATCGCAAAAGGCCGTAAAAGGTCTTTATATTCTTGTAAATAAGCATCTTCCGTCAATACAAACTTAAAAGACTGTCTTGCTTGTTGGTCAAAATAGCGAAACATTCGTTCAAAAAACCAGCCACGATTATAAGATTTCAAAGGAATTTTTTTGTACAGATTTTCTTGCACTTCATAAATTACCTCCGCCCCTAACCACCGAAATACAAAAGCCAAAGGCAGGAGCTCGGCTACAAAAATGTGTACAATCTGCGGTCGGATTTTTAGAAAATACCATAGTGCCTGTGGATGTAGCCATACCAATCGCCATAGCAATCGACGAAAATTGGCGAAAGCATGTAGATTTAATTTTTGTGTTAGAGATAAAGAGTCGTCAGCCGAATGGGTTTTCACTAAAGCACAATACACCTCATAATGTGGCAAAAGCACAGGTCTGATTTTGCCCATTATACGCGGGTCTATTACAGAATGAACCGTACTGAGCAGTAAGACGCCACGACGTTTGGGAGGTGAATACATTTTGCAAATATGGGCTAATCGCCGTATTTTTGAAAAAAGTCGCTACTTTTTTCAAACCTATGACGCATGAAAAATCTTCTTAAAGCCAATATTTGGCTCTTTTTTTATTTATTGGCACTCTTAACCACCGCCCAACCATCCCCCAAACTAAAACCTTATATGAATTCACCGCAATCTGACAAAATTGTTGTATATCAAATCTACACTCGCCTTTTTGGCAATCTCAATAGCACCAACAAATTTTACGGCTCTCGCGACGAAAATGGGGTCGGCAAATTCAATGACATTACCTCCACGGCTCTTCAAGAACTCAAAAAATTTGGCATCACTCACGCATGGTATACAGGCGTAATCGAACATGCCACCATGACCGATTATTCGGCATATGGTATTCCTAAAGACAATCCATATGTAGTGAAAGGAATCGCGGGTTCACCTTACGCAATCAAAGATTATTACGACGTAGACCCTGACTTAGCAGTAGATGTGCGTCATCGGATGGCCGAGTTTGAAGCACTCATCAAACGCTCGCACGAAGCTGATTTAAAAGTCATCATTGATTTTGTCCCCAATCACGTGGCTCGTCAATACAAGTCGGATATGAAACCTGATAGCGTAAAAGACTTTGGTCAGGAAGACCATGAAAATGAAGCCTTTCATCCCCAAAACAATTTTTATTACCTTCCTCATCGGAAATTTATTGTTCCTGACAACGTTCCGATTCCTCCTCGTATTTCCACTTTCCCGTATGAAGAGTTTCCGGCAAAAGCTACGGGAAATGATGTTTTTTCGGCCAAACCTAGTATCAATGATTGGTTTGAAACAATCAAGCTCAACTACGGTGTCGATTATCTCAATGGACGCGCTCGACACTTTGAGCCTACTCCTAGCACTTGGCTCAAGATGCGTGACATTCTACTGTATTGGGCCGCCAAAGGTGTAGACGGATTCCGTTGTGATATGGCCGAAATGGTACCGTTTGAGTTTTGGGGTTGGGTGATTCCCGAAGTCAAAAAAGTGTATCCAAATACCGTGTTCATTGCCGAAATCTACAACCCAGCCGAATATCGCAGTTACCTCTTCAATGGTAAATTTGACTATTTATACGATAAAGTGGGGCTATATGACTCCCTACGCCGCCTCATGGAAGGCCACGGCCACACGGGCGATATTACACGCGTCTGGCAACAAGAATCAGGAGATTTTGCAAATCGAATGCTACGCTTTTTGGAAAATCATGACGAGCAACGCATTGCCTCTAACTATTTTGCCAAAAATCCTTTTTATGCCATCCCTGCGATGGTAGTTTCGGCTACGCTTCATGGAGGCCCTTTGATGTTGTATTTTGGCCAAGAAGTGGGGGTAAATCCTACGTTAGCCGAAGGGTTTTCGGGCGAAGATGGTCGTACTACCATGTTTGATTATTGGGGTGTACCCGAATTTCAAGCCTGGGTAAACGAAGGTAAATTTGACGGTGGTAAGCTCAACGATGATCAGAAAAAACTACGGCAGTTTTATGCCGACTTACTACATCTTGTCCATTCAAGCGAAGCGATTCAAAAAGGACATTTTTATGACTTGCAATACGCCAACAGCGGTGGCCAAAGTAGCGGATACAACGACGCCAAGATGTATACCTATCTTCGTCATACTGACCAACAAAAACTCCTGATTGTCTGCAATTTTGATTTATATAACGGCACTCAAACCTCTATCAATATCCCTGCTCACGCCTGGGAAACTATGGGATTGTCGGCGCAAGGAAAATATACTTTAAACGAGATATTCCTTTATCCCCAAACCATAAATATCAATGCTAATGAAGGCATTCCTCTTTCAATAAATGCCAATAGCGTGCGCATTTTTGAAATTATACCAGTCAAATAAATAACCTCCTTTGAATTGCTGCGGCTGTGCTAGCCGCAGCAGAACCCTTGTAAAAACGTCAATTTTCTTCCTAAATTCTTGTTCTTTAACTTTTATTTTTTCAAAAATTCGCATTTTTTTTTGACGAAACTTTATTTTTCTTCTATTTGCGAATAAGGTCTACTCTCCTTATGAAAGGGAATCATTATCTACTTTACAAGGATTTGTTAGACAACAATTACATTTTTTAACCTCTACAAAAAATTTCATTATCACTCATGAAAAATGTTTTATTAAAAATTATTCTTTTTTGTAAAAGACCCGGAATCATCAACCGTTTAATTTTCTTTGGAGGAGCTTTAATTGCTCTTTTTTCCTTTTTTATCCCCGACGTCAAGTTTGGACTTACGATGAAAAATCCACCTAAGCTATCTATAGAACAGATAAAAAAAACACCAATCGATGACCTGCCTCGGTATATTATCGTGACGGATTCGAAGGTCTTGCAATCAGAAAGAAAATTTGGGCTTGAAGCCCTAGGCGATTCATTAGTAAGTACATTGAGCGAAGATCAAAAACAAAGTCTAGGTGAATCTTTGAATATTTCGAGTTATGGCTATGTAACAGAACAAAAAATTAAAAAGAGAGATACCACCCTCTCTGCGATATATTACCCAGTATATTCTATTGCAGAAGCCAAAACCACCCAAACTGCTAATGCGCTTGAGTGCTATGTCGTCATCAAAGATACACATGTCACACCGGCGGAATTAGAAAATGATAAATATTTCACTAACGCTACTTTTTCGATTCAAGGCCGATTTGACGGAACCACTATAGATAGTGAGACACTTAATTTATTGGAAGAAAGTGGGTATCATGCTAATAAAAATGCCATTATCCTCACCAAAGGAAATACCCCGATGTCGTTGGTCAATGCAATTGTTCTTTCAATATTAGCAGCTTTAATCGCAATCATTGTTTTTCTAAGCTTCTTATCTAGTAGCTTTTTGTATAAAATTTTTGGTGTCGAGCAAGATGTCATCAAAGTAAACGAATAATATTGCTTGGGCGAGGACTTGGGCCTTAGATATCTTATGGCAAGGGCTTCAGACTTTTATGACAATTTGTGTTAATTATTGATTTATTTCACTGGGGCAATTGAGCTCCATTTAGAAACAAATCCTTTGCATTTAATAATCTATGTTTCACCTCTATCTTGCTTGAAGCGAGATAGAGGTTTTTTTGTGCAAAACTGTTTCCTTTCATTTTCCAGTTTTTCATAATACAATTTTATCTCTTCGATTTCAAAATATTCATTTTTCTTCCTTTTAATAACGAAGAAAGCCTAAATTTACGCAGTTATAGTACTTTGAATACTATTTTAATTAAAAATAGCTATTGACTTATTTTAGTTTCGCTTTCTAATGAGCAACATTTATCATGAGATAACACCCCTGACCGACAACGATTGCTTCATGGTATTTACCCGGATAAAAGACAGATTTGACTTTCCGCTTCATTATCACGAAGAATACGAACTCAATTTTATCGAAGGAGGGCAAGGCGCTAGAAGAATCGTGGGTGACAACATCGAGACTATTTCTCATTTGGAACTAGTGCTGGTAGGTTCCAACATTCCGCACGGGTGGTTTATGCACGAATGCGTCAGTAGCGAAATTCACGAAACGACGATTCAGTTTCACCGCGATCTTTTTGACGATAAATTCTTAAAACGCAATCAGCTAAGTTTCATCCGAACCATGCTCGAACGCTCCGCCCGTGGTATTTCGTTTCCTGTGGAAACTATTCAAAGCATCAAACCTCGACTTCTTGCCCTCCAACAAAAAAGCGGATTCGATTCGGTAATGGATTTGATGTCTCTGCTACATGAATTATCACTTTCGCGTCACGTCCAAATCCTCACAAGTTCTTCTTTTGTCAACGAAAACACCGCCTACAACAGCCGTCGTATCGAAAAAGCTTTTGAGTTTATGAAAGCCAATTATGAAAAAGACATTTCGCTCGAAGACATGTCCAAGATAGTTAACATGACAGAAGTAGGCTTTAGTAGATTTATGCGAAAACGAACCGGAAAAACATTTATTGATAGCCTCAATGGTATTCGCTTGGGTCATGCTTCTCGACTGCTTATTGATACCACTCTTACTATTTCGGAGGTTTCGTTTAGGTGTGGGTTCAACAACCTCTCTTATTTTAATCGTATCTTTAAGAAAAAGCATAAGTGTACTCCTAAAGAATTTCGCGAGAATTATTCGGGCACGCGTACTTTTGTTTAAAAATAGCTTTATCAATCTTCTAAAAACAGTCGATATGTATTCCAAAAAACTTTCTTTTTTGTTGTTTTTGGCCGTCAGTATAGTGGCAGAAGCTCAAACCTCCCTTACGCCCGAACAGCTCTGGAAGCTAGGAAGGGTAAATGGGCGAGGTATTTCAAGGGATAGTAAATATGTGGTTTATAGCGTTAGTACACCCAATATCGAGACCGACAAAAGCAGCAGTAAAACTTATATCATTCCAATCAATGGTGGTAGACCAACTGAAATCAAAAACGCTGATAGTCTGCTTACTAACACCAAAATATCGCCTGATGGCAAATACAAAATCAGTAGCGAAGAAGTAAAGATTAAGAAAATAAGCGGTAGTGATTTTTATCCTGACCTACCCAAAAGCAATGTCCTCATTTATGACCAACTCAATTATCGGCACTGGGACGAGTGGGAAGACGGGAAATTTGGACACGTAATGCTTACTCCCATCAACGGAGGCCCTGCCAAAGATCTCATGCAAGGAGAGCCGTATGACTGTCCTCAAAAACCATTTGGGGGTGAGGAGGATTTTGTATGGAGTACTGATGGTAAAAAAATAGTGTATGTGGCTAAGAAAAAATTTGGTACACCTTATGCCATTAGCACCAATACCGACTTGTATGCTTATGATATTGCGACCGGAACCACCACCAATCTCACTGAAGAAAACAAAGGCTACGATATCAACCCTACTTTCAATCAGCATGGGCAAATGGCGTGGCTACAAATGAAACGAGACGGATATGAATCTGACAAACAAGACCTTATCGTAAGCAATGGCACTACCAAAATGAACCTCACAGCGCAACGGGACGATATTCATGTCGAAAGCTATACTTGGAGTGAAGATGGGCGTAGCCTCTTTTTTATCGCGCCTACCAATGGTACATTGCAATTATTCAAAGTGACTTATCCGGGTCTCACTAAAATGATGCCGATGATTTCGCAGATTACCAAAGGTGACTTCGACGTTAGTGCTATCGTAGGCCAAAGTGGTAATACCCTCATCGTGAGCCGTAGTGATATGAACCACGCTGCCGAACTCTATAACGTCAATCTTACGGATGGGCAATTGACCCAACTTACCCATGTCAACGACGACACCTACTCCAAACTAAGTATGTGCAAAACCGAACGTCGTTTTGTCAAAACCGTTGATGGCAAAAACATGCTAGTATGGGTAATTTATCCACCCAATTTTGACCCTAAACAAAAATATCCCGCTTTGCTTTATTGTCAGGGTGGTCCCCAAAGCCCTCTTACGCAATTTTACTCTTTCCGTTGGAATTTTCAACTAATGGCTTCGCAAGGGTATATTGTGGTGGCTCCCAATCGACGTGGAATGCCAGGCCACGGTACGCGTTGGAATGAACAAATCAGCAAAGACCACGGGGGTATCGTGATGCAAGATTATCTGAGTGCTATCGACAATGTAAGTAAAGAAGTTTTTGTTGATAAAAATCGCTTAGGATGCGTGGGCGCAAGCTATGGAGGCTATTCGGCATTTATGCTGGCAGGAATGCATCAAAAACGTTTCAAGACTTTTATCGCCCACGATGGCATCTTTGATTTTCGCTCTATGTATGGAAGCACCGAAGAAGTATGGTTTCCGGATTGGGATTATGGAGGGGCTTATTGGGATACAAAAAACCTAGCTGCCCAAAAATCTTACCGCGAATTTTCTCCTAGCAATTTTGTGGCGAAATGGGATACTCCTATTTTGATTTTTCAAGGAGGCAAAGACTATCGCGTACCACTCGAACAAAGCCTACAAGCTTTCCAAGCCGCCCAACTCAGAGGTATTAAGAGCCGACTTGTGGTATTGCCTGACGAAAATCACTGGGTACTGCACGCTCAAAATGCGCAGGTTTGGCAACGTGAATTTTTCAAGTGGCTTAAAGAAACATTGTAATTCTCGTTCTAATAATAAAAAAGAAGACCTTCCAAGTTTTGAAAACTTGGAAGGTCTCTAAAAAATTTTATCTCACTCTAGAATGCTACAGGAATTACTACATTTTCGGATATTTTTCTTTCAAAGGTCTTAACAAATACTCCAAACCATTGAGTTTGATTTCGTACATAGTAGCAAGCAAAACGCCCAATTTTCCCTGTGGAAAGCCATTTTTATAAAACCATACTAAATACGGCTCAGGCAAATCGCACAACAACACGCCTTTGTACTTGCCAAATGGCATCGGTATCTTCACCAATTCTTCCAGTAATTGAGGATTGAAATCACTCATTTTTATCAAAGTTTATTGTCCTGGGTGATAAGTACGTTCTGCATTTTTCAGAACATCTTCTTTGTAAAACAAGACTTCTTTAAATTTCCCTTTGGCATACATTTCACCTTGGTCGTTGAAGTGTTTTGAAGCAGGGTCGCTACTTTCTCCACCTGCCAACAATGACTTAGCTTTGATACGTGGACCAAACTCTATCGCACAAATAAAACTATTTCCACTCACTCCGTAGCGTTTTTGCGTACCAGCATACGGACGACTATTGTAAGAAGGAAGCATGCCCCACATAGCGGAAGCAAAACCTACCGGAATACTCGGCTGATTGTCGTCGTATTTGCTCTGAATATCTCCCGTCAATCTTTGAAAACGATTGATTTCGCCCCAAGGCATATTCCATTTTCCAAAGCGCGTTTTGAGTTCACTAAGGGTGGTAACAAAAGGCGTAATCAACTGAGAAGGCGTAGCCGATGCCGCAAAACGTTTGGTATTTTGTACTTGATCGGCTTCGCCTTCATTGATATACAACCGCATGATAGTGGGAGTCAATTTTTGCGCCCATTCGATAGCCAGAGTTGCCGCTATGGATTGCTCAGAAGTATGATAATCCCACGTTCTTAATATATCCATCGGCGCAGCCAACTGCGCATACAGCGAATCTGTCGGTTTTACACTTTGGTCAAAAGCTTTTACAAGGGATGGTACCAACACCTCAAAAGCCGACAAATAAGTATCATAGCCCGCTTCAATGACTTTGTCGAGAGTATAACCCGACCCCGCACTCAATACGCGCACCGCATTTACGCCTCGGAAGTTTTCACCGTCAGGAGCCATATAGGCTGGATAATCAGATTTTTTGGGGCTATTTTCGCCGGCGGCAGTATAAGGCGTCGAATTGCAATTTTGTAACCATCCGTTGGCAGGATTATAAAGATGCACCGTCTCATCAACCGAATGCAGCCCTTTCCATTCGGTAGCAGCCACACTTCCGTCCATCACTTTCGACCAGTTCATGCTTTTGTCGCGTACAGGTACGTAGTTTCCGTGCCAATAGGCGATATTTCCTTTATTATCAGCAAAAACCGTACTGTTGGAAGTATTGGCTTTCAAGTCCATTACTTTTTTGTAGTCCTCAAATCCTTTTGCTTTGGTGCGTTGCCAGCTTTGTATCAAGCTCGTCATAGAGCGATTAAACGAACGTAAGCTTACCCATTTGCCATCTCTTTTGGCCATAATCGGCCCATGGTGCGTATAGTATGTTGTAAAAGTTTTAGACTTCAAGGCCGTTCCGTCTAAGTATTTGATTGTGATTTGCTTTTCCGTAACAGGCTTTAGCTTCTGCTCGTATTCATAAAAAAACGTATTGCCTTTTTTAACCACTTTTTCGGCATACATATCTGCTACATCTACATTACAAGAGGTGTGCATCCAACCACAATACTTGTTAAAACCCTGATAAACAAAAAATTGCCCCCATGTCACCGCTCCATAAGCATGCAATCCTTCTTCACTGACTACTTGTACCTCAGGACGAAAATAAAACGTAACATGTGGATTGATGTACAAGATGGCATTGCCTGAGGCTGTTTTGGAAGGTGCAAACGCAAATCCATTAGAACCTGTTTGATACTCTGGGTCTTTGGGTTCGGGAATCGCTGCCGTAGCCTCACCCGAATAAAAATTTTTGAGTTCGGCCACTGTCAAGTCAGCTGTACTGATAGCTCCAATACTTCCGTCGGTCCAAAGTAATGGATACCAAGGTTGAAATTTTGTCAAAAGACGAGGTTTCACTTTTGGATTTTTGTACAAAAAGTAGTTGATACCATCGGCGTAAGCATTCAATAGTTTTTTGAGCCAAGGAGCCGCTTTTTGGTAGTCTGCTATCGCTTCAGTAGTATCGATAAGAAGCTTGATTTGTAAATCATTGTACAGGTCCTTTTCTCCATTTAGCTCCGAGAGTCGGCCTAATTTTTCGATATAGTTAAGTTCTACCCGTTTAAAATCATCTTCACATTGAGCATACAAAAGACCAAAAACCGCGTCGGCATCACTTTTGCCATAAATATGCGGAATCCCCCAATTATCACGCACAATAGTGACCCGATTGGCTTGTTGTTGGTAGCGAGTGAGTTCAGCGGTAGTAAAAAGCTGCCCCCATACAAAAGTCGGTAGGAGACATAGCAAGAAGAATTGTTTCATAGGTAGAAAAAAGGATGAGGATGTTTGTAGATGAATAATTCTTAATGATTGCCACAATTATTTGTAGCTTTAGCAAACTTATTAATTACGTTGCCAAGCTCAAAACTAAATTTCAACTCATTTTAGTATGGCTACCAATCCTTACCCTTTTGAAGGACTTTCTGACGACCAAGTAGTCGCCGCTCGCCAACAAAATGGTGATAATTCTCTCCAGAAAAGCACCAACACTGCTTGGCTGGCATCGCTTAAAGATGCAGTCACAGAGCCTATGTTTTTACTGTTGGTAGCTTGCACTGTCATTTATTTTTCGTTGGGCGAAACCTCCGAAGGTTTTTTTATGCTAGGTGCCATTGTGCTGGTATCCACAATTTCGTTTTACCAAGATTCTCGTAGCAAAAAAGCATTGGAAGCGCTTAAAAGCTTTTCGCAAGCCGCCGCCAATGTGATTCGCAACAATCAACTCACTAAAATCGCCATCGATGACGTAGTCGTGGGCGATTATGTGGTGGTCTCGGAAGGTGAGCTTGTGCCTGCCGATGGTAAAGTAAAGCAAATCAACGACTTCTCTGTCAATGAATCTCTTCTCACAGGCGAAGCTTTTGCGATTCATAAAGAACTTGATGCTACTGATAATAGCGAAGTATACCGAGGCTCATTGGTGCAGTCAGGTCAATGTATATTTGAAGTAACCGCCGTTGGAATCCATACCAAGCTAGGTCAAATTGGCAAATCTCTTCAAGAAATTGAAACCGAAAAAACACCCCTCCAATTACAAATCGAAAACTTCGTCAAAAAAATGGCAGCGGTGGGAATAGTGGTTTTCCTGCTGATTTGGGGGATTAATTATTTCCAATCGCGCGATATTTTGGCAAGTTTACTCAAAGGACTTACCATTGCAATGTCGGTATTGCCCGAAGAAATTCCCGTGGCATTTGCCACTTTTATGGCTTTGGGAGCGTGGCGATTGATGCAGCAAGGGGTGATTGTCAAACAAACCCAAACGGTGGAGGCGTTGGGTTCGGCCACTGTCATTTGTACTGACAAAACGGGCACTATCACCGAAAACAAAATGGAGCTTCATCGGATTTATGTTTTTGAAACTGACCAAACTCTTGCTCCTAATCAATGGCACCAAGCGGCGGCCCAACGGCTTATTGCTACCGCGATGTGGGCCAGTGAACCCGTACCTTTTGACCCCATGGAGAAGGCACTACACGAAACTTATCAACGATTGGCCTCCGTCGACGAACGCCCTCTTTACAAGTTCGTCCATGAATATCCCCTGTCGGGCAAGCCTCCTATGATGACGCATATCTTTGAAAATGAGGCTCATCAACGTATCGTTGCTTGCAAAGGAGCCCCCGAAGGAATTATCCACCTTGCGCAGCTCTCTGAGAAGGAGCAGTCACATTGTCGTCAGCAAATAGCCTCACTAGCCGCTGATGGTCTCCGAGTACTAGGCGTAGGTATTGCCTCTTATGAGGGTGACGTTTTTCCAGAAGAACAACAAGATTTTTCGTTCAAATTTTTAGGATTAGTTGGTTTTTATGACCCTCCCAAACCCAACATTGGGCATGTTTTTAAACAATTTTATGATGCCGGAATTCAGGTCAAAATCATCACAGGCGACAATTCTCTCACTACGGCGGCTATTGCCAAGCAAGCGCATTTTCGTAGTTCCTCACCTCCGCTTACAGGGGCTGAACTCCTGCAACTAGACGCCGATGCCCAAGCCCGTAAGATTGCCGAAACCAGCATTTTTACTCGTATGTTTCCCGAAGCCAAACTAAAGATTATCAACACTTTAAAAGCCCAACACCAAATAGTAGGTATGACAGGCGACGGAGTCAATGATGGACCTGCGCTCAAGGCTGCCCACATCGGCATTGCTATGGGTAAGCGCGGCTCAGAAATTGCCAAGCAAGCTTCCTCGCTGATTTTAATGGACGATGACTTCGGAAAAATGGTGGACGCCGTAGCCATGGGTCGAAAAATTTATAACAACCTCAAAAAAGCCATTCAGTATATTATCTCTATTCATATTCCTATTATTTTGACGGTGGCTATTCCGTTGATTTTGGGGTGGGCCTATCCTGCTATTTTCACGCCCGTTCACGTTATTTTTTTAGAACTCATCATGGGGCCTACATGCTCGATTGTCTATGAAAATGAACCTCTCGAAAAAAACAGTATGCTCCAACCACCCCGCCCGATTACCGATACATTCCTAAGCCTTAAAGAGCTATCAATCAGCATCATACAAGGACTCTCCATTACCTTTGGTACTTTGATGGCTTATCAATATGCCCTTCATCAAGGCTATGATGAATCCCTTACCCGTACAATGGTGTTTACGACTTTGGTAATAGCCAATGTATTTTTGACCTTGGTCAATCGCTCCTTTCGTGAATCACTCCTGACAAGTTTTCAGTACAAAAACAACCTCCTGCTAGGCATCATTTTGTTGACCGTGTTGATGTTGTTTGCTTTGATTTATATACCATTGTTTGCCGATTTTTTCCAGTTATCGCCTTTGTCAAGCAAAGACTTGGGGATCGCTTCGATGATTGGTTTTTTGACCACTGTTTGGTTTGAAATCTACAAATGGCGAAAAAGGCAAAAAAGCCTATAACGCTAATCCAACACACAATCTCCTAAAATCCGCTTTTTTATTGGGGACAAACTTTGGGTATTTTGTGTTTAAGAAGTATTCATTTAAGATAAAAATCAGGAGTAATCACCAATATGTCTGTTTTTGACGCCAAAGTCGAGCTAGCCAAAATCCCCTCTGAACCAGGAGTTTATCGTTATTTTAGCGAAGAAGAAGAAATTATTTATGTAGGGAAAGCCAAAAATCTTCGCAATCGGGTAAGTAGTTATTTTATCAAAAATCACCCCGATCGCAAAACCCGCCGCTTGGTGAGTCAGATTAGGCGCATCGAATACACGATTGTCCATACAGAATTTGACGCTTTATTGCTCGAAAATCAGCTCATCAAAAAATACCAGCCGCGCTTCAATATTCTCTTGCGCGACGATAAATCTTATCCTTTTATTAAGGTCTTCCATGAGTCTTTTCCGCGCGTTGAAAGTACTCGGCGAGTGGAGAAAAAGACGGGTACTTTTTATGGCCCTTTTGCCAACGTAAAGGGGATGTATCATCTGCTTGATATGTTTCGCGAATTATACACTTTGCGAACCTGTTCCCTCAATCTTACCCCCCAAAACATCGAAGATGGTAAGTTTAAGGTATGCATGGAATATCACCTCAAACGCTGCAAAGGGCCCTGCGAAGGCAAACAATCACGCGAAGAATACGAAGAAGAAATCGCCCAAATTCATCAAATATTGAAAGGTCAACTCACTATTCCACAGCAGTATTTCAAAAAAAATATGATAGAAGCTGCCGAAAAATTGGAGTTTGAGAAGGCGCACCAATGGAAACAAAAGCTCGAAACCTTACAAAATTTCCAAGCCAAATCGACGGTAGTGAATCCCAAAATCGGCAATGTGGATGTCATAGCGATTGCCTCCGACGAAGAAGCGGCTTATGTCAATTATCTCAAAATCGTCAATGGCTATATCAACGGTGCCCAAACCCTCGAAATCAAGAAAAAACTCGACGAAACCGACGAGGAAATCTTGGCACTCGTGCTTTTTGAAATGCGAACCACCTTTGAAAGCGACGCCAAAGAAATCATTTCCAATGTCGACATCAACGTGGATTTTAAAGCCGAAATCACCATTCCTAAAATTGGTGACAAACGGAGTTTACTAGATATGGCACTCAAAAACGTTCATTTTTTCCGTAAAGAAAAAACCGAACGCAAGCTCATCGAAGCAAGTGCCACTACCAATCGCCGCGACCGTGTTTTGATTAAACTCAAAGCTGATTTACAGCTTAAAAACCTCCCAAGACACATCGAATGTTTCGATAACTCCAACATACAAGGTACCAATCCCGTAGCGGCGATGGTTTGTTTTAAAGAAGGTCGTCCTTCTAAGAAAGATTATCGACATTTTACCATCAAAACCGTAGTGGGTCCCAACGATTTTGCGAGTATGCACGAAGTGGTGACGAGGCGCTATACACGCTTACTCGAAGAGCAAGCCGACCTCCCCGATTTGATTGTCATAGACGGTGGCAAAGGTCAATTGAGTGCCGCTTGTGATGCTCTCAAAGGCATTGGACTATATGGTAAAATACCCATCGTGGGAATTGCCAAACGCCTCGAAGAAATCTATTTTCCCGAAGATACTCTGCCGCTTTATATCGACAAAAAGTCAGAATCGCTGCGCCTTATTCAACAAATCCGCGACGAAGCGCACCGATTTGCCATCACTTACCACCGCGACAAGCGCAGTAGAGCGGCGATTGTGAGTGAATTAGAAAACATAGAGGGAATCGGTAAAAAAACAGCCGCCAATCTCCTCAAAGAGTTTAGGAGCGTAAAAGCCATTCGCGAGGCAGAAGAAGAAAAAATCGCGGAGTTTGTAGGAAAAGACAAAGCCCACAAAGTCAAAGAATATTTTGCCAATATGGAGCAGTGATTGATCTTGAAACAAACTTGGCAAGTTTTTTATTTATGAATCTTCAAACTTGCCAAGTTTGTTATGCAAAACTTCTGTCACCCTAAAACCGATACCTGAGCTTTGATGTCTTCAAACGAAATATCAAAATGAGAAGCATCGAAGATACTTTCGCCCTTGTGAATGATAAGCGCCTGAGGAGATTCGTGCCATACTCCAAACTCCTCCGCAACTTGATTAGAGATGGAACGATTGGCAATCAAATCCAAAAAATAAGGTTTGAGCGTACCCACTTCTCCTTGTTTCCAATTACGCTCCAAACGCCCAAGTGTCGCCGAACTAATAGAGCAACGAGTGCTGTGTTTATAAATCAAAATCGGATGTTCAAAAGACTCTTGCTTGATTTCTTCTAATGCCGTAGCATTGGTAATCTGATGCCAATTCATTTTGTCAATTCTTTTATAATGATTCCTACTGGAGGAATAAGTGTTATTTTTTAGGAATAAAAGCTCATTTTTAGCGTAATCCCCTTTAGCTTTGCCAACAAAACACAACCTATTCCAAAATTGTTCGCTTTTTTATACACCCTTTTCATTCGATTTTCTTACGGGTTAGCACAGGTAGCTGCGCTTTTTCATCCCAAAACCCAAAAATGGGTAAAAGGGCAGCAAAATATCTGGAAATCGCTAGCCAAGCGCGATGCTTTTCTTCCAAAAACCACTTCTCATTCTTCGCTTTGCATTTGGTTTCACTCAGCTTCATTAGGCGAATTTGAACAAGGAAGGCCCGTTATCGAAGCTTGTCGAAAATTATATCCAAACGCCAAACTCGTCCTGACCTTTTTCTCTCCTTCGGGATACGAACACCGCCAAAATTACGACCAAGTAGACGTGGTAAGCTATTTGCCACTTGATACCCCTGCCAACGTCTCCCGTTTTTTAGATATTATCCAGCCTGATATTGCTTTGTTTATTAAATACGAATTTTGGTATCATTACTTGTCCGAACTCAAAAAAAGACAAATTCCAGCCCTACTTTTCTCAGCTATCTTTCGTCCCAATCAGCTATTTTTTAAATCTTATGGCGGTTTTTATCGAAAACTACTTTTTTGTTTAGATACTATTTTAGTGCAAAATCAAGCCTCAGCCCAATTGCTTCGGCAGATTCACTATCCAAACGTCATAATTGCCGGTGACACCCGCCTCGACCGCGTCGTACAAATTGCCTCACAAGCCCGTAACTACCCTCTCATCAAGGAATTTAAAGGCCATAATCCCTTAATGATAGTAGGCTCCGCTTGGCCAGACGACCTTGAAGTGATTATTCCGTTTATTAATCAATTTAGGAAGCCCCTCAAAGTCATCATCGCACCCCATGAAATCAATGCTGAACAAATAAAAAAGTGGCAACAACAACTTCAAGTACCTTCGGCTACTTATCTTGAGCACTTGCCCCAAGGACATATTTCTTCTGAAGTTTCTGTTTTGTTTCTTGATACGGTGGGGATGCTTTCTTCGATGTATCGTTATGCTGATTTTGTGTTTGTAGGAGGGGCATTTAAGGATGGACTTCACAATACCATGGAGCCGGCGGTGTTTGGAATGCCTATTTTTTTTGGTCAACCTTACTTTAAAAAGTTCCAAGAAGCCTTAGATTTGCTGCAGTTGGGCGGAGCTATTACGGTAAAAGATACTCAAGAATTCAATAAAACTTTCACAGAACTGTATGATGACTTAACTTTGCGGCGCCAAAAAGGCGAAATTTGCCGCACTTATGTACACCAAAACAGTGGAGCTACCGAAAAAGTAATGCAGCAGATAAGTCAAATTTTAAATAAAAAGATTTTCCACTAGTCCCAAAAACCAAATCCAGTATTTAGTCGTAATTTATATAAAAGCCTTTTGATTGCGACAAATATCATTTTTTGTGAGTAAAACTTTAGGCTTTTTGGATTATCAATAAAAACAGGATAAGCCAATCGCTCATCCCATACATATGCAAACATCCGATCAAACTCATTGGCTTGCCCGCCTCCAGAACAAATGGGGCTTGAAAAACACTTGGCAAGTAATCGCAGTCTTACTGACCTTCACTTTTGCAGGTTCTTCCGTAGTATGGTTCCGTAAAGGGTTATTTTATCTTCTAGGATATGATGAAACTACCCCTTTTTGGCTCAAAACCGTCACTTATCTTATCTTCATTTTCCCAACCTACCAAACGCTCCTACTTCTTTATGGTTTTTTGTTTGGTCAGTTTAGTTTCTTTTGGGAAAAAGAAAAAAAGATGATTGCATGGATTAAGAATAAAATCAATGGCAAAAAAGCCGTTATAGAAGAAAAAGCCTAGTTAGCCAAATCCAGCAGGGCATGGTGGTTTTCAGATATATTCAGTAGCAGTTTGAGTATATGTGTGTTGAGTTATTCATTCGTCAATGTTATCCAAACGGTACATAGCACTTTTTCTTTTAATGCTTATCAGTTTCAAATCGCTGGTGGTACCGTTTATTTATTTGGATTTTGAATTGCGCAAAGAATACATCATCCAAAACCTCTGCGAAAATCGCTTCAATCCCCAACTACACTGCGATGGCAAATGCTACCTGGCCAAGCAACTCAAAAAAGTAGCGCAAGAACACGCCCGCGACGCGGCTCAAAAACAAAGCGAAAGCACAAAAAAAATCTTTCTAGAAATATTTGAAGTTCTTTCACCTGAACTTCAAATCCAGAAAGTATTTCATGAAAAGTCATTGGACTTTTTTCCTTTCTACTCTCTTATTCAAAAAGGTTTTACTTTAAAGCCTCTCCTACCTCCTATTGCCTAGTTTGTATCTCTGGCGCTGACAACACCTTTTTGTAAACAAACTTTTTCTAACAAGGCAATCCACATTCCAATGAAACTCAATTCATTGCTTATAGTATTGGCTATAAGTATCGCTTCTTGCCAAACCCAAGAACAAAAACAAATCGACACCCTCGAAAAAGAGGTAATGATGATTCACGATGCTGTCATGCCCAAAATGGGCGAATTGATAGCTTTGCAAAGCGCCCTCAGTAAGCACATTGCTCATACTGACAGTCTTCTTAAAATTACCCCTAGCGATACCTCTCTTCAAAATACCCTGCGACAATCTACTATGCTTGCTACCGACCTCAAAAAGGCAGATGATGGTATGATGAATTGGATGCATCAATACAAAGGTGACTCGCTCAAAAAACTTCCTTCCAAGGAGGCAATCCAAGCACTTACCCAAGAAAAAATCAAAATCGAACAAGTAAGCGACAACATGCTGAAAAGCATCGAAGACACGCAACAATTATTAAAGATAAAATGAAGAATCCCAAAAAGCGATGATTGTTTCACAACTGGTTTCTGATTTATAAGAGGCTTTTTGTACATTTGAGTGCATTAGATATTCAAAAATCAGTACAAGGCTCCCTATGGAGCCTTATTTCATCCATCACAACACTAAAAGCAATTTATTCATGAAAATCAGCCGTAAATCAGCCATTCACACCCTCACAGGAAGCTTACTCTCCATTCCTTTTGTGGGAATGTCGCGAAGTCGTAAAGACCTTCAAAATTTTAGTCAAGAATTTTCAAGTGCGTGGAAACGCTCATTAGATTATACCATTACTGTTTTTAATCAAATGCCGGAAGAGCATTTAGATTATAAATACACGCCCGAGTCCTTCTCATTTCGTACCCAATTTGTGCATTGCATTGTGTTTTCTTCTCTTCAGTTTGCGGGTCGGTTAGAAATCAAAAACCCTTATGAAAACAAAAAAGATTGGAACAAAATCACCAAAACCCAATTGGCTGACGAAATAAAGGGATTTTATACATGGGTCGAAAAAGTAGCTAGTGAAGTTTCTCCCGAACGCCTTGCCAAAGAAGAGGCATTTGCCGGTGGAAAGCTCCAAGTATGGCAATTTTTTTATGCCATGGAAAACCACATCATTCACCATCGAGGCCAAGCGATCTGCTATCTCCGTCTCAAGGGCATTACACCCGAAGGCTACGTAGGTTGGTAACCTAAACATAATTTCAAATTCATGAATTGCAGAGGCGCGTTATTTACTTTTATAAAGCATATTTTGATAAATATTAAATGACAAAAGTACTTTTCTTGGTGCAAGGTGAGGGACGTGGGCATTTGACCCAAGCCATTTCGATGAGTCAGCTACTACGCGAAGCTGGGCATAAGGTAGTAGCAGTATTGGTGGGAGGTCCGCAAGACCGCCCCGTTCCTGCTTTTTTTCAAGACCAAATCAACGCCCCAGTAGAAGCCTTCAGCAGCCCCAATCTCGTTTTTAATGGCGCTGGCAAGGTAGATTTTATAAAAACAGTAGTACATCATTTACCGCACGTTGGGCGTTTTTTGGGAAGTTTGAAACAAATACACACGGCCATTCAACGCCATCAGCCTGACCTTATTCTCAACTTCTACGAGATTTTAAGCGGATTTTATAATTTCTTTTATCGTCCTTCTGTTCCTACGTTTTGCATCGGGCATCAGTATCTTTTTTTTCATCCTGATTTTAAGTTTCCCCCGCAAAAAAAATTAGACCGTTTTTTAGTCAATCTTAATACGAGGTTTACGGCCATCGGGGCAAAAAAACGTTTGGCACTTTCTTTTGATGCGCTGCCAGACCAGCCCTCAAAGAAGCTTTGGGTGGTTTCTCCTTTACTCCGTCGGGATATTCGTACGTTGACGGTAGACCAAAAGGCCTTTATTTTGGTTTATCTCAATCATCCTTCTCTATTTTCGCAGATTCAAAAGTGGCATCAACAAAATCCCGATGTCGAAATACATTGTTTTTGGAGCAAACCCGATGCTCCCCCAGAAGAAAAAGTCAGCCCTAATTTGACCTTACATAAACTCGACGGGGTGAAGTTTTTAGAAATGATGTCACAATGTAAAGCCCTTGTGACCACAGCAGGATTTGAATCGGTATGTGAAGCCATGTATCTCGGCAAACCCGTGATGGTAGTTCCGATTCATTATGAGCAAGCTTGCAATGCGACTGATACTGAGCGCGTAGGCGGAGGAGTCGCTGCTTCGACTTTCGATCTTTCGGTTTTGATGAAATACTTACCTCATCATCAGCCTGTAGGAAGCAATTTTAGAAAATGGTGTGGAGAAGGCGAAAAGAAATGGCTAAAGCACTTTGAACTTTAATAAAAACCACCTACCAGCCTATCGCCAGTAGGTGGTTAGATTTTTTAGCGACGGCGGCGGCGATTACCCTCTCCACGAGGACCGCGTTTTTGGCGCTCAGTGGCCTGCCATTCTTGGTATTTTTTGTACTGTTCTTCACTCAAAACACTCTTCATGCTTGTCTGAAATTTTTCATTAACTCCTTTCATGCTACTGCGCATTGCCTCGCGGTCGCCAGCATTAGCCTCTCTGATTTTAAGGGCTTCTTGAGTACGTGCCAATTCCAAATCATAGACTTTTTTGGTGGTAGCATCATCAAGCGTCAATGCTTGTTTCAAATCTGCCAAAACGCGCTCCGCACGTTTTTCAGGATTCATCTGACCACGCTGAGCAAAGGTTGTGAATTGAGCACCAATAGCCAAAGCTACTACTAAAAGGGTGCGAATCATTTGTGTTTTTTTCATGGTTTTCTGTTTACCGCCTTAGCGGCTGTTTTTTGTTTCGTAAGCTTTGATGTAGAAGTGATACGAAGGTTTAATGCTGCTCTTATTTTTAATTAGAGCTAAGGCTTACGCAAAGTGTTGATTGTCAGTCAACCCCTTGTGAAGGTTTGAAATCTTCACAAGGTTAGTTTTTAACAAATTAGCTATTTGATTGCGTAAGCCCTTAATTTTTGGCGAAACAAATTCTTTACAAAATGGTTGAATCCTACAACACCTAATTGTAAACTCAACCCATGAATTTGCCCCCGCAAGACCTTGACCGCATCGTACAAATGGCGTGGGAAGACCGTACTCCCTTTGAGGCCATAGAAGCCCAATTTGGGTTGGCGGAGAAAGATGTCATCGCGCTGATGCGTCAAGCAATGAAACGTAGTAGTTTTGAAATGTGGCGTAAACGAATGAATGGACGTAACACCAAGCACCGTTCTCTGCGAGCCCTTGATATAGAGCGATTTCATTGCTCTCAACAGCGTAGCATCAGTGCCAACAAAATCTCTAAACGCGGATAAATTAAGCAGCTTCAATTTGGATATACGTACTTTTGCGGGGATTGATTACGGTGCCAAAACTTCTGGCAATACTGTGATTTGTTATCATAATGGGCAAAGCCTCCTTTTTTTTGATGCTCTCAAAAAAGATGCGGATTCATTTATTTTTGAGTGGATGCACCAAAACCCCTGGGTTTCAAATCTTTTTTTGGACGCGCCCCTTTCCTTACCCGCCGTGTATTTTCAGCGTGAGGGTTTTATCAATTATCACTATCGCCACTGCGACCTTGCCTTGAAAGCCATGTCACCCCTATTTTTGGGAGGACTCACAGCCCGCGCCATGGAATTAACCCAAAAATTGCGTTCAGTTCTCAATATCCAAACCTATGAAGTTTACCCAAAAGCATTGGCTCAATTATGGCTAGGAAATAGCTATCACAAAAAACTTTCAGTTGTCGAAATGACGCAATTAGGTAAAATTTTAATCCAAAAACATCCTTCTCTACATCTAGCCCAATCCCCTCATAATCAGCACCAATTCGATGCTTTGTTGGCTTGGTTGTCGGGTTATCGCTTTATGAGTAATCAGCACCTGACTTTTGGAAAAGCCGAAGAAGGTCTCATTATTGTTTAATATGAAAAATGTAAAAAAAGAGAATTTACCTCAAAAGGTATGTACCGTTTGTGGCAGGCCTTTTGTGTGGCGCAAAAAATGGGAAAAGTCTGGGAAGAAGTAAAATATTGTAGTGACCGCTGTCGCCAAAATCGGGCAAGTATAGGAAAATCGATTTGAGCGCTGTTTATTATAAACAACGCCCAAACCGATTTAATCATGTTAACGCATAATGAGTCTTGTTTGAGCGGGAGAAGTATCGGCCTCTTGCAACTGAATACTTAATGAATTGGCAGAGTTTGTAGCACGGTCAATCGCCAACGTAATCGTATGTACACCTTGCGGCAATTCGGTCACAATCCCGTATTGTCCTATTTTCAAAGGTTTAGTCCCTGCCCATGCGCTTACGCCATCGGTTGAGTTGAAAGAAAAATTCACATTTCCTTTGTTGAGTACTTCAATGTCAAATTTCACAAAACTGTATTTTTTTGTCGCATTGACTTCCACAATCGGCAGTTCGTTCAAGGGCAAATCTCCTGCTACTTTGCTGTAAGCTGGCAATAAAGACAGTTTGGCATTGTCTTTAGCCACATAATTTACGCCTTCTTCTTTGAGTTTGCGTGTTAATTCTTTGGCGGCAAAGACGGTTTCCCAATGACGAACAAAGCGGGTATTGGGCACACGAAACTTACCCGATTCTCCTAGTTTTGAAAGAAAACTAATAAGGTTGATAAAATCTTGTTTGTCCAAGTCGGCAGTAAGGCCTGCGGGCATGAGCGAGCCCGGAACTTTTTCCATTAGTTCCATTTGGCTTTTGGGAATTGATACTTTTTTACCCAACACATCACGAATCACTACCTCCGACGTCCCTTCGCTCACTAAGTAGCCCATCATTTCACTACCGTCTTTTTTCACGACTCGCTTCAAGTCATAACCCTCTTTGATAGATTCGTTAGGAGCTAAAATCGAACGGATGATAGTCTCTACGGGCGAGCTAGTACCCAAACTGCTCAAATCAGGCCCAATAGCACCACCAGCGCCACCAATAGCATGACAAGATTGGCAATTGGTGGAAGTTTTACGAAAGATTAATTCACCTTTTTCAGGGTCGCCCGATTCTTTGATCGTTTTGGCTAAAGATGCCAACTCCTGCTTGTTGAGTTCTTGCGGCATACGTTCTGGAGGCAATGTACCTCCCGAAGCCTCCAACCCTTGCTTGAGAAGTACGACTTCTGCGTCTTTTTGGCGGTTAGCATTCACCTGCCGTTGTACTATTCGGCGTCCTACTTTGGCAAACTCTTCAGGAATTTTTTGATTGGATAAAGTTTCACCCAATGCTTTCATGGCTTGTTTGTTAGCCACAAAAGCCTGAAATAAATCAGACACATCAGTACCAGCAGGTAAGTTTCTCAAAACCCCTACTCCTACTTGTGCGGCTTCATTGGCATCCGTAGAGACCAATTGCGCAGCGGCCAAGAGTCGCAACTCAGGTGTATTTTTTGCAGTGGTCATTTCAAGGAGCATCGCTTTGGCATTTGGATTCATATTGGCTAATGAAGCCAATGCCGTCTTCTTGATATTTTTTTCACCCGTTTGTACCAAAGTCGTCAGTTGCGGTTTCAAATCTTCCAATTTCCACAATCCAACCAGTCGAATGGCACTTAGGGCTACTGCTTCGTCGGAATGATTGATAAAGGTAGCAATGCGACTAAGGTTTTGAGTAGGTTTTATTTGCCGCTGTTTTGCCGCATCTTCAAGTCCTGCGAGTTGTGCGAGTATGGTTGAATTATTGGGGGTTTTAGTTGCTTTATCAAGCAATATTTCGATTTCTATCTCTCCTCCTCTTTTAGCTATTACTCCAATCACATCCTTTTCGTAGCTTTCTGGTACTTTGCCTTGGGCATATAGCTGTGCCAAGCGTGCGGTAGCTTCGGGGCTATTTACTGATTTGAGGGCATAAACTGTTTTTTTATCATCTCCCAAAAACGAAGGTTCTGTTTTTACGCGCTTGGCCCAAGCAGGTTCAAGTTCACGGACGGTCTGCCAAAGAGCAAAATCCAAAAATTCGTCCATTGGAGCATCCAATACCGTCAGCGCTGTACGAGCCGATTCGGCTGTGGGAAGTTTTCTTAAAGCAATTACCGCTTCTAAGCGTACTTGTGCGTGAGGGTCAGCCACGGCTTTGGTGAGCAAAGCTTCTGGCTTCGAAATTTTATTATACCAAAATCCAAGCGCACGAAGAGCCGCTGCCCGTGCTTGATGATTTTTGGCATTGAGCAGATTCAAAAGGAGTTTTTCGTTGACCACCTCTAGTGATTGATATACCCACAGTGCTTCCAACAACTGATGTTCATAATTAGCATCTTGCGGGTTAAGTCCAGCTACCCATTTTTCGAGAGAAGGCACTACTTTGGCAGCACCATGTCCCTTAAGTATTTGTTTGGCTTGTCCACGCGTCCAATCTTCGGGCGATTTGAGTGCGCTCAGTAGTTCGTCGATAGAAGCTTTCGATAGTTTAGGAGTTTTGACCAAGGGGCGATTTTTGGCTGTAATGCGCCAAATACGACCATGCTGTTGGTCACGGCGAGGGTCATAAAAATCCACTTCGCCATGTTGGATGATAGGGTTATACCAATCTGCCACATAAATAGCCCCATCAGGCCCTACCGAAATATCTACGGGACGAAAGGCTACGTGGTCGGTCCAGAGTAGGTCTTCGGCTTGTTTAGATACATATCCGCTACCCTGTTCTTCTAGTCTAAATCGATTGACACGATTGGCGCGGAAGTCGTTCGTAATCAAGCTTCCTGCCCATGCTTCTGGCAAATGCCGTCCCGATACAATATCCAAACCACAATGTTTGGGCTGACCTGGATTCAATCCCCGAATAATTCTTTCGGCTTTAGGGGCGGTTACGAAAGTGGCACCCGGAAAAGCGAAATTGATACCTTCTCCACCCGCTCCGTCGGTAAGGAATGATTGCCCCCAACGGTCAAAAATCAGCCCCCAAGGATTGATAAGTCCCCGTGCATAAATATCCAAATCAAGAGTCTGTGGATTGAGCTGCCATACGCCTCCCCCTTCTAGTCGTTTGATACCAGCAGGCGTTTCGATGTGGCTATAGATATAAATCGATTGGTTGAAATAAAGTTGGCTTTCGGGTCCCCACCGAAACGTATGAATTAAATGGTGCGTATCGCCTGTCCCAAAGCCCGTCAGTACTTGTTTACGTTTGTCGGCCTTACCGTCTCCATCGGTATCAGACAAAAAAAGAATTTCGGTAGAGTTAGCCACATATACCCCGCCATCACCCGGTAAAATTCCCGTAGGCGTCAACAACCCTTCCGCAAAAATGGTTGATTTATCAGCTTTTCCGTCGCCGTCGGTATCTTCAAGAACATAGATCTTGTCGTTGGATACATCACCCGTTTTCAAATGAGGATAGGTGGTACTACTCACTACCCACAAACGCCCGTCGGCGTCCCAATTCATCTGAATCGGCTTCACCAACATCGGTTCGGCAGCAAAAAGCGTCACTTCCAAACCTTCCGCCGTTTTGAAGGAATCAAGCTCTTTTTGCGGGTCAGGATTCTCTTTTCGATCATCAAGATTGGCCGAAGAAGTAATCAGAAACATGAGCGGAATGCTAATGACTTTGGCGCACAGTTTTAAAAATTTGGTAGATATTGTCAATGTATTTTTTCTCATTCCAGTAAAATCTTTTATCAAATCAATCAATTTTTCACTTCAAAAGTATCAATCCATAAGTATGCGGTTTAGGAGCGCACACCAACGAAATCTGACTTTCTATCCATCTGATAATGTGGTTTAAATCTTCTAAGCCTTGAACATGACGCCCTTGCTCGTACTTCCTAAATCCAATGATATAAGTACGATTCAAAGGGCGATATTGTTGGAAAAACAAACCGTTTTTTTGGATAATTAACTCTCGCAATTTCTGGGCTTGTTCGAGCGAAGGTGTATGCTTAATTACTATCCCCTTTTCCCATTCCTTAGCCGAAGCAGCCATTACCTGCATACTATCAACAGTCAACGCATAAATCCCTTTTTTTAGACCCGCTATTTTTACGGTCAATGCTTTATCATCTTTTTGCAACGTGGGAAGAGGCAAGGGCAAAATAGGCTCTTCTACGTCAAAACTCAAGCTGCCCTGTTTGGCATCCCAACTGCCTTTTTGCACAGGTGGTGTAGTTTCAACTCCATTTTTATTCAAATTGATTTCAAGCAAATGAGGGCGTGCTGCATACCCAAGCCCTTTTTCAAGAGCCACGGCCAAGTGATAATATCCTAATTCATTGAGATGCACGTTGTTGTCAGAGATGTGTTCTTTTTTACTAATTTCTTGGAGAGGCTTAAATACATCCACGTATTTGGCGTTTCGCTTGGCAGCAGTGGTAGCGATTGTAGAAGCATATAGTTCAAGACTTGTATTGCGTTGAGCTAGTTTTTCGGGAGAAGGCGCCCCAAACTGCGGAATGGGTGACAACAAAACAGCCTTAGCTCCCAATTCTTGAATTTTATCCAATAATTTGTTTAAGCCTTCCGTAAATCTTGGAAGTCCTGCTTCCCCTTCTTGTGATTCAATCCCACCATAAGCCACGACCACTACGGTGGGGTTGGCTTTGGTGAGTTGTTCCATCAACAATTCATAGGGCGTAGGCGGATTGGTATAGTAGCTGCGCGCATCACCCCATACGGTATCGCCAATCCAACCGATATTTCGGAAAGTGATGTTTTTGGCAGGCCACCTACTTGTAAGCGCAAATTCTAAATACCCAAAAGGCAAATCATTCTCAAAAAGGGAGTTTCCCACAAAAACCACTCGGTCGCCATCTTGAAGCTTCAAGGATTCATTAGTAGGGTTTTGAGAAAATAAAGGGAAACTAAAAAGAAAAAATAAAAGAGAGACAGAAGCACGAAAAGCTTTGTTTGTGCTTGAGTAGTGTTGTTTTGAAGTTATCACAACCAAAATAATTATCAAAAATTTAAGGGATTAGCAAATAAGCCGTTTGTAATACTTTCATTAAAAGAAAAAATACCATTAATTCTCACTATACATCCGAAATATTAAGGTTATTCTCCCAAAATGGCAGGCCGCTAAAACAATCTTCTTTATTTCATGTTTCTTCTACCAACTATTAAGTTTATCCCTCAATTTGCGTTATTATCAGAATCTTTTGAAGAGTTGTCTACTTTTTGCATCATTTTTGCGTTAACTTTATACGTAACTTTGGAAAAAGTGGGATTCCTATCTAACACCAGCCAAAACATTACTATATGAGAACCCAAACCCTTTCCGTACTGCTGGAGCGCATTGGTGAGTACAAGCGGAAATTTTATCTAAATCAACTCGTCAAAGGTGTCATTTTTGCCGTAGCTTTTGTGCTATCGGCCTATCTCTTTGTCAACACGCTTGAGTACTTTGGGCGTTTTAGTTCCACGGTACGAGCCACGTTATTTTTCGGTTTTTTAGGCATTTTAGGTTATGCCATTGTGCGGTGGGTAGTCATTCCATTGATACATTTATATGGCCTACGCAAATCTATCAGTGATGAAGAAGCAGCCGCTCAAATCGGCAATTTTTTCCCAGAGATTGGAGATAAACTTATCAATACCCTTCAGCTAAGAAATTTATCTGGAATACAAACAGATCTTATTGAGGCCAGCATTCAGCAAAAATCAAGCCAATTGATGATAGTACGGTTTTCGGACGCCATCAAAATCGACCAAAATCGCCGCTACCTCAAATATGCCGCTTATCCCTTAGCGGCGATTGCAATGGTGCTTTTGATCAATCCCCGCTTTTTTGCAAGCAGCTCAGACCGTATTATTCATTTTGAAAAAGAATATACCGATGCGCCATTTACATTCAAACTAGAAAATCCGAATCTGAAAGCCTTTCGTAACGAAGACTTCAAATTAGAATTGTCGCTGGCAGGTGGAGCACTTCCAGAAGCGGTATATGTGGTGCACAACAAAGCCAAATTTAAGCTCGACCCCGAAAGCACCGATTCTTACTCGTATACTTTCAAAAATGTCCAGCGCCCTATTGAGTTTTATTTTGAAGCTGCAGGCTATAAATCAAGCACTTACAAACTCACTTTGGCCGAACGCCCCAGCCTATTGTCTTTTGATGTAACACTGCGCTACCCAGCCTATTTGGGAAAACCTGCCGAACAGCTGAGCAATGTAGGAAACTTGACGGTACCTGAAGGGACCGTTATTACTTGGGATTTTAATACCAACGCCACCAAAGAAATGGCACTGCTATTTGAAGGTGACAAAAATCTATACCCAGCCGAAAGTAAGCTTACAGGAGGATATGAGTTCCAAAAAAGCGCCAGACGCTCGGGAAATTATGAAATAAAACTCAAAAATGAAGAATCAGGAAATCGCGAAAAAATCAGCTATTTCCTCAACGTCATCAATGACAAATACCCAACCCTTACCCTCGAAAACTACCAAGACACTACTTTGTACAATTACTTTATGCTTGGGGGTAATATCGCCGATGACTATGGCTTTTCAAACCTAAGGGTATTCTACAACTTACGCCGCAAAGGTGATAAAACCGACGAAAAGAAGGTAGTTTATAAAGGATTCGCGATTCCTTTCAATAAATCAACTACCAACCAGACTTTTTACTTCCAATGGTACGTCGATAGTCTTCGTCTTACCCCAGGCGACCGTATCGAGTACTATGTACAAGTATGGGACAATGATGGTATCAACGGACCAAAATCAGCCAAATCACGCATGATAGATTTTGCGGTACCATCTAAAGAAGAAGTAAGGGCCGAAGCCGAAAAATCTGCGGAAAAAACTGCATCCCAAATCAATAAGACCCTCCAAAAAGCCAAAACTTTGCAAAAAGAATTGGAAAAACTAGACCAACGTCTCAAAACCGACCGCGACTTAGATTTCCAAGACAAAAAACAAATAGAGGACTTGCTTAAAAAGCGCGATGAGCTCATGAACGACATGAAGAGCATGCAAGAGCAAGCTCAAGCTGCCCAAGAAAAACAAGACCGTTTTGCGGAGCAAAGCCCCGAAATGAAACAAAAAATGGAGCAATTGCAGAAATTGATGAAAGAATTGCTCGATCCCGAAACTCAAAAGCTGTATGAACAACTCGAAAAACTCCTCCAACAGCAACAGCAGGATGAGAAAATACAGGAGTTGATGAACAAACTCAAAAACAAAGAATTCAATGCCCAAAAAGAAATCGAAAAGGCATTGGAGATGTTTAAGCAACTTCAGCTTCAACAAAAAGCCGAGCAAATTCAGAAGGATTTGAAAGAAATGGCTGATAAAGAAGAAAAACTCGCCGAAAAAACCGAACAACTCGCCAAAGAACAAGAAAAAGAACAGAAAGGTAAAGACTCTGAAAATAAAGATCAGAAAAACAACCAAGATAAAAAAGGCAAAGACCAAGACAACAAAGATCAAAAAGACGGTAAAGACCAAGATAAAAAAGACCAAAAAGGAAACGAACAGCAAGACAAAAACGCTCAGCAAGAAGAACTTAAGAAAGAGCAAGAAGAGCTAAACAAAGAGTTTGAAGAAACAAAAAAAGACATTGAAGAACTCGAAAAACTCAATGAGCAGCTGGACAATAAGCAGGAAATGGATACCGGCAAAGAACAACAGCAGGAGGTTGATAAACAGCAAGAAAATAGCTCAAAACAACTAGAACAAAAGCAAAACAAAAACGCCTCTCAATCGCAGAAAAAAGCAGCAAAATCGATGCGCCAAATGGCTCAGCAAATGCAAGAGTCGATGGAAAGTGCCGAAATGGAAGAAATGAGCGAAAACATGGACAACCTGCGCGATATCCTCGAAAACCTGATTCATTTGTCGTTTGACCAAGAACGCGTGATGAAAGACTTCAGAGGAGTTAATCTCCAAGACCCTCGCTTTGTTAAACTTGCCCAAGAGCAGCTCAAACTCCAAGATGATGCCAAGGTGATTGAAGATAGTCTATATGCACTAGCGAAGCGTGTGATGCAAATTCAAACGTTTGTAACGCGAGAATTGAACGACATGAAGTTTCACATGAATGAGAGTACTCGCTATATTCGGGAGCGCCGCCTCAACATGGCCACTAGCAAGCAGCAATTTGCGATGACTTCTATCAACAATCTATCGCTCATGCTAAGTCAAACCTTGGAACAAATGCAAGCTGCTATGATGGCAATGAGTAGCCCTGGACAAGGCAAGAAAAAGGGCGGTAAAAAGCAAGGTCAGAGTTTAGGAGAATTGCAACAACAACTCAATAAACGTATCAACGAAATCCAGAAAGGACAAGGTCAAAGAGGAGGTATGGGTGGCCGACAAATGTCCGAACAACTTGCCCAAATGGCGGCTGAACAAGCCCGAATCAGACAGATGCTCAAAGAACTCATGGACTCTCAAAAAGGCACCGAAGGAGGCAAAAAAGTAGGCAATGAAGTCAAAGATTTGATAGAGAAAATGGACGAAACAGAGACCGATTTGGTCAATAAGCGCGTAGACCCTAATCTCCTCAAACGTCAACAAGACATAATCACGCGTTTGTTGGAATCCGAAAAAGCGTTGCGACAACAAGAAGAAGATACCCAACGCAAAGCCGAAACCGCCAAGCCCCAACCACGCACCCCCCCTGCTGCTTTTGAGCAGTATGTCAAAGACAAGCAGCGACAAACGGAATTGTTGCGTACAGTTCCGCCTAGTTTTGCACCTTTTTATAAGCGAGAAGCCGACAGTTATTTCAAAAAATCAAGCGAAAAATAAACACTCAAGTTTTCTCAATCAGGTAGCCGACGAACCGTCAGCTACCTGATTTTGTTTTGGTAAAATCGCCCAGCTCAAATATAAACCAACTACCCTGCTTTTGGTGAGTCAGGATATAGATACGATGTTTTCAAAAGAAGAAATTGATTTTATTCAACAGCACCTTCATACGGATACCAGCGCACTCTTCCTAAAATACGGAAAAGACAAAGAATCCTTAATCAAACAGATTGAAGCCCGCCAAAAATCACGCACCAAATTGCCTGAATGGTATGCCAATCCTGAGGTGGTATTTCCGCCTGCGCTATCGGTTGAGCAAAGTTCTTCGGAGACAACTGCCCACTACAAAGCGTCTCTTCTCTCAGGCGACACCCTCATCGACGCAACCGGTGGTATGGGGATTGATAGTTATTTTTTCAGTAAACAATGTGAAGCTGTCATTTATATTGAACAAAACGAAACTTTGGTAGCGCGTGCTCACCATAATTTTGCCGTTTTGAAAGCCACAAATATTCGTTGCGTACATCAAAATTCTATTGATTTTTTGGAGAAATTCCCTCAAAAAGTAGACTGTATTTACCTCGACCCAGCGCGCCGCAGTGCCGACCAAAAGCGCGTCGTCAGTCTCGTAGATTGCGACCCCGACGTTACTAAGCATTTACCATTATTGTTAAACAAAACTCGGCATATATTGCTCAAGGCATCGCCGCTACTTGATCTCAAGCAGACCATCCAGACGCTGCCTTTTATTCACACAGTACACGTAGTAGCCGTTGATAATGAATGCAAAGAACTACTATTTGAGATAAGTGATTCTGTTTCGTCGCCAAACATAATTGTAAAAAGTATCAATCTCAAATCAGATACCGCCCATCAGTATTTTGAGTTTGATTGGGCACAAGAAACCAACAAGCCAGTATCATTGAGCCCTCCCCTTCGCTACATTTATGAGCCCAACGCCGCCATTTTAAAAAGCGGAGCTTTTAAATCAATCGCTCATTCGCTCAATATTTCCAAAATCGCGCCTCATAGCCATTTATATACTTCTTCGGAATTAGTCCTTGATTTTCCGGGACGTAGCTTTGAGCTTGAAGCGATTTTAAAAGTTGATTCAAAGACACTTAGAGAGCATCTGCCTACTCTCAAAGCAAATCTCACTGTACGGAATTTTCCAGCTACTACCGACGAACTTCGCAAAAAACTAAAGTTAAAAGACGGGGGTGATGTATATTTGCTGGCCACAACCCTTCTCAACGGAGACAAAAGGCTTTTGAAATGCCGTAAAGTTTGAGAAGAGCCATGCTTTAGTTTGGCGCATGGCTTCTTATTCATCACAATTAATCCAAATCGATTATGTTTTTTGAACGCATTCCCGACAAAGAATATCCTAAAGAGCCCGAATCACGTGTCATTATCCGATTCCAGGACTGTGACCCACTTCAGCACCTCAACAACGCCAAATACTTTGATTATTATTTCAACGCCCGTGAAGATCAAGTAGCCAAATTATACGAGTTTAACTTTGGAAGACTTTTCAGAGAACTCGGTCAAAGCTGGGTAGTATATCAGCACCAAATCGCCTACGTAAGGCCAGCAATGGTGAGCGAATGGGTCAGGATTACTTCGCGTCTTATTTTTTTTAATGAAGATACTATCGTAACCGAATATTTCATGACCGATGATAGCCGAACTCAGTTGAAAAATGTGCTGTGGGTTACTTCCAAATACATCGATGTACGCTCAGGACAACGCGTAGTACATCCTCCCACTGTGATGGATTATTTGGCAGCCACTTGTCTATCTGACGTAGATTTTCACCACTGGAATTTCAATGAGCGTATCCGCGAAATCAAGCGTAGTCTCACTAGTCATGGAGGTGAATAAGTGCAAAGTGCCCTATGGTTAGTGTATCATTAAGCAATATATTGGTTCTCAACTCCTTCCTATGAAGTGGTTAAAAGATTTTTTCTTCATAATTGAATATTACCTTATCCGCATTCACTGGCTAAGCTTAGATGTAGTAGCTGGTGCTATGCTTACCCACGTAATAGCCTCTCGCCTACCCGATGGTCACGGAGAGGTTTCTTGGGCTTCCACGGTATTGGTAGGCATCAGTGTGTTTTTTATTTATGTAGCGGATCGTTTAATTGACAATCACAAAACCAATACTCCTACTACAGCTCGGCACAAATTTCACGCTCAACACGAAGCTATTCTACTCAAAATAATGATGGGACTAGGCGTGGTCGGATTGATTTGTTTGTTCTGGCTTCCTTTCAAAGTCATCATGCTTGGAATCGGCTTGATGGTATTAGTAAGCGTGTATTTAAAAGTAATTCAGAAAATCTCTTCTACCGATACCTTTCAGTTGTTTAAAGAGCCGATGGTTGCTATAATATATACCATTGGAGTTTGGGGGTCGGCGGTTTTAGCCCAACAACACACCTCCTGGGAAGAGACTTCATTTATGGTTTTACTGGGGATTATAGCCTTCCAAAACCTGCTTTTATTTTCATGGTTCGAGTCTTTTGACATAGAGGAAGGCTATTCTTTGGCTATTGCATGGGGCACAGATACAGTGAGCCAAATCATTAATATCCTGACTATCTTAGTAGTAATTGGAGCTTTAGTAATCTTATTTCTAACCACTCATCGTTATAGTATTAGGACCTCAGTAGCAGTCATTTCAATGAGCCTCAGTTTGTACTTTTTAAAGAAACATTATTCTCAATTTTTAGGCCATGAGCGTTATCGTTGGTTGGGAGATGGTATCTTTTTTTACATGCTTTGGCTTCTTTAAAATTACTACAAAATTGACCTCTTCCGTTATTTTTGTTTCTTTTTTATGGAAGGTTTTATGGTCGTTTTAGGCTTACTTTCTTTTTTTTCTGGTACATATTTAGAAAGTACAGGTTCGGCATTTCGCCGTTTACGAAGTAGCAGAAAGCCCAATAAACACGATAAACAAAACATCAGCAACCAATAACTCTCTTGAAACGATACACGTCGAAACTCCATCACCCAAAGGATAAAGAAGCCCAAAGACGCCCAACCTGCCATACTTTCAACAATAGGAGTTTTCATATATTTGGTATGATTAAGGTATCAAAGGTACAAGGTTTATTAAATAAGAAATAATTCTCAAGCAATATGATTGAATATCGGCAAAAATTTGTATAATTTTGCAAAATTTTTCTTCAAAACCAATCCTATCAAGCTTCACCAAAGCCTATGAGTAAACTACGGATTTTGTATGTAGCCAGCGAGATAAATCCCTTTCTCCAAATCACAGAGGTAGCCGACTACGTAAGAAAACTTCCCCAAGCTATGCAAGAGCGGGGCATGGAAATCAGAATATTAGTACCTCGTTTTGGACTCATCAATGAGCGCAAAAACCGCCTCCATGAGGTTGTTCGTCTGTCAGGCATTAATATTTCGGTCGGTGACGATGAAAAACCTCTGGTAATCAAGGTAGCTTCTATCCCAAGCGCCAAATTGCAAGTTTATTTTATTGACAACGAAGACTATTTTCATCGCAAGTCCGTTTTCTTAGATAAGGACAATAACTTTTTTGATGATAATGACGAACGCGCTATCTTTTTTTGCAAAGGTGTGCTCGAAACTGTCAAAAAATTAGGATGGGCTCCCGACATTGTACATTGTAATGATTGGATGACCGCCCTCATTCCTCTTTATTTGAAAACCACTTACAAAAATGATCCGATGTTTAAGGATACAAAGTGTGTTTTTACCGTCTATAACAACGCCTTCAACTTTAAGTTTGAAGAAGGGATTATGGACAAAGCCAAAGCCATGGACGTTAGTGATGAAGCCCTAGCTCATCTACGCTCGGCTGATTTTGAAGGATTTATCAAAATTGGTTGTGCCTACGCCGACGCCGTTGTAAAAGCTGATGATGATTTTAGTGAAAGTTTAAACAAAATTTTTGATGAATTGCCCGAACGCAAGTTGGAACTGGTCGAAGAAGACGCAAATTTTACAGAAGCTTATTACAACTTATACAATGAACTGGCAGGCTAAAGCTGCCCTCTTTCTGGTCACTGTTTTCACCATTTCTTTGACCGCCTGCGAAGCTCCCAAGGAAATCGGGCTTCCGCCCGAGGTAATTGCAGAAGTGCAATTTACGGATACACTTACAGTCAAAACAAGCACGGTTTTGCTTGATTCTGTTCGTACCAATAGCACCACGCAGTTGTTGTTAGGGAGTTATCGCGACCCTATCTTTGGCCGCGTCACGGCTCAGCCCTATTTTGAGCTTGGAAATAGAATTGACTTCAACGCCGACGGTAGTACTACGACTTATGTGTATGATTCGCTTACTTTAGATTTGGCCTACTTTTATTACTATGGTGATACTTTGCAGCCATTTCAGATGAATCTTCATCGCCTTACCGATACGCTGATTACAGGCAAAACCTATTATAACAATAGTACCATGCCTTATGAAGCGACTCCTTTAGCTACGCTCACCATAGATCCTACGCCTGCCACCAATAATACTTTCAAATTTAAGTTACCTGATGCATTGGGGAAACAGATTTTTGATTTAAGTGGCAAGCCCGATGCAAGCTCTGCTTCTAAGTTTGTTCAAACTTTTAAAGGCTTTACGCTCGTTCCTTCCAACAATAGCAGCATGATTATGGGCTTGCCATCATCTTCTGGTATTTCACTCAACTTGTATGTGCATATCACTGGAGATACTGTAGGTAAAGTACAAGCTATTCCACTCCTAAAAAGATTTAACCACGTACAGGCCAATCGCCAAGGAACCGAAGTAGCTAAACTCCAGCCTCTCAAACCTCTGAGTGCTGCCGAAATGGGAGGCCTCAATTACGTACAAGATGCTTTGGGAATTGTGACTAAGGTAGAATTTCCGCACTTATCAAAATTGTTTACCGACGGAAGAGTCGCTATTAATAGAGCTGAGCTCAATATTGTACCAGAGCAGCCTCAAGGTAGGTTTTTCTTACCTACAGGTCTTACCATGGCCGAAACCGACCAAACAAATCGTTTGTTACGGTCAGTAGGGGGTACAGAGCTATTACTTCCTGTTGATGGAAGTACATTCCAGTCTTATATTCTTCCTCAAATCTCTGTTTATAATGATAAGTTCCGAAATTATAATTTCGTTTTAACTACTTACTTACAAGCAGTATCGATTGGATTTAAGAAAAGTACGGGGCTTTTGTTGATGCCAGTTAGTTCTACCTCTTCTTTGGTATCTCTATCTCAGCCTCTCTCGATTTACTATCCTTATCTCAACAATCGGCTAGAGAGATTAACAATTAATCCTACTCGTGAAAACGTAAAACTTTACATATTTTATACCACTACTAAATAAGTATAATTTCGTTTTTTAAATATTTCAAAAGCTCGTAAGGAATTCCTTACGAGCTTTTTATTTTTGTAATATTTCTGTATTTTTCGAAAAATAAAGGAATAATCATTGTACAAAACCAAGTTTTTAAAAAAGTTTAATCTCCTAAAACTGTTGGTAATATTTTTTAAAAAATGGGATTCTCTTTCATAAAGCATTTAATAATAGAGCCGATTATTCTACTAATTCTAAATAATAAAAAGGCTTTCTAAAAAGTCACCTTATTTTTTTTCAACTATTTGACTCACCTTAAAATCTAAGAAAATGTGCGGAATTGTGGCATACGTAGGGCATCAAGAGGCGTGTCCAATCATCCTTAAAGGACTCAAAAGATTAGAATATCGAGGATATGATAGCGCAGGTATCGCATTGCTCAATCATGGCGATCTTTGTGTTTATAAGAAAAAAGGCAAAGTAAAGGCACTTGAAGCAGAACTTGCCCCAAAAGACCTAACCGCAACTGTGGGTATGGGGCATACTCGCTGGGCTACCCACGGTGAGCCAAACGATGTCAATGCTCACCCGCATTATTCATTTCACAAAAAACTCGCCATCATTCACAATGGAATCATTGAGAATTATGCGGCACTCAAACAAAATCTCCTTAGAAAAGGCCACTACTTCAGCTCAGAAACTGACTCTGAGGTGTTGGTTCATTTCATTGAAGATATTCAGCAGGAGACCCAATGTAGCCTCGAAGAAGCTGTACGATTGGCATTGCAAGAAATCGTAGGTGCGTACGCTATCGTAGTGATGTCAGAAGATGCTCCTACACAGCTTATCGCTGCTCGTAAAAGTAGTCCTTTGGTAATTGGCGTAGGTGAGGGCGAGTTTTTTTGCGCCTCCGACGCTTCTCCTATCATCGAATACACCAAAGATGTCATTTATTTAGACGATAATCAGATTGCCCTCATCAAAAACGGAGAATTGAAGGTAGTAAATCTTGACAATGAGAGACAAGTACCGTATATCCAAAAGCTAGAACTCGAACTCGAAGCTATCGAAAAGGGAGGTTATGAGCACTTTATGCTCAAAGAGATTTTCGAACAGCCCCGTTCAATAGCCGATAGCATGAGAGGACGCCTACAGAGTGAAGAAGGGCTTTTGCAATTAGGAGGTTTGCAGGGGTATATGGATAAGCTTGCCCAAGCCAAACGTATTGTGATAGTAGGCTGTGGGACTTCATGGCATGCAGGACTTGTGGCTGAATATATTTTTGAAGAATTGGCGCGTATTCCGGTCGAAGTCGAATACGCTTCTGAGTTTCGATATAGAAATCCAATTATCCATGCAGATGACTTCGTAGTGGCTATTTCTCAATCAGGAGAGACGGCTGATACCTTGGCAGCAATTCAGCTCGCTAAAAGCAAAGGAGCTACTATTTTTGGGGTATGCAATGTAGTAGGATCTTCCATTGCCCGAGAAACACACGCCGGGGCCTACACTCATGCTGGTCCCGAAATCGGCGTAGCAAGTACCAAGGCTTTTACGGCCCAAGTAACCGTCCTTACTTTGATGGCGATTGCAGTGGCTCATAGACGAGGAAGTATTTCTGATGAGCTTTATAGAGAGCTTCTGGTAGCGTTAGAAAGCATCCCAAGCAAAGTAGAGCAAGTACTTAAAGCCGCTGATAAGGTCAAGGAAATCGCGTACATTTTTACTTATGCGCGCAATTTTATTTATTTAGGTAGAGGACTCAATTTTCCAGTGGCGTTGGAAGGAGCTCTAAAGCTCAAAGAGATTTCGTACATCCACGCCGAGGGCTATCCTGCCGCCGAAATGAAACATGGCCCTATTGCCCTGATTGATGAAGATATGCCCGTGGTTTTTATCGCAACCAAAGACAGTTCTTATGAAAAAATCGTATCTAATATACAAGAAGTAAAAGCGCGTAAAGGGCGGGTAATAGCCATCGTTACGGAAGGCGATACCTTGATCCCAAGCATGGTAGATTTTGTAATAGAAATCCCCCAAACCCACGAAATCTTAATGCCTTTACTATCGTCGATACCACTCCAATTGTTGTCATATTATATAGCTGTCATGCGGAAACGCAATGTAGACCAACCCCGTAATCTCGCAAAATCTGTAACAGTAGAATAAAATCATAGGCGCTATTTCGGGAGATTGTTCGTTATTAACAAAAAACAAAATTATTTATGTGGATAGAACAAAACAATAAACTCGTTAGGGAATATGAGTTTGAAGACTTCAAAGAGGCCTTTGTTTTTATGACCAAAGTGGCCGAAATCGCCGAGCAAATGAATCATCATCCGTGGTGGTCAAATGTATACAACAAAGTCACTTTTGAGCTTTCGACCCACGATGCGGGCAATACCGTCACCGAAAAAGATGAAGCATTGGCTGAGGCCATCGAAGCGATTTATGATGAAATGTGAGGGGTATATTTAGACCTGCTAAGTTTCAAAAACTTAGCAGCTCAAGCTCACGCAAAAATAAAAAGCCCTCACCGCAAAGCAGTGAGGGCTTCTGTCACTCTTAAGCAGATAAAAAATATCTTAGTTGAGCAACTGCAATTTCAAATCGTTTAGGCGTTTGCGAATCGAAACATCCACTTGGCGATCTCCTACGCGCAACACATATCCACCGATAAGTTTATCATCTACTTTTTCTTCCAACTCCACCGTCTTACCAGTAGCTTCTTCCACAATCGCCGTAAACTGCTTGCGCAGTTCGGGCGTTAATGGAGTAGACGAAGTGATAAAAGCTTTAACAATGCCTTTTTGAACATCATACAGCTTTACAAACTCATCGGCAATGCTATACATGATAGCTTCGCGATTTTTCTTAGTAATGATTGAAAAAATGGTGTAAGACACCGGACTTACTTTTGACTTAAAAACGCCTTCAAGAATAGCCATTTTTTTATCATGGCGTACTACAGGGCTTTTAAGAGCAAGCATCAATCCACGGTTTTGTTCAGATACTTGCTTAAACAAAAGCATATCTTGATACACAGTATCCACTACATTTTGTTCTAGTGCCAAATCAATGAGAGATTTGGCATATCTTATAGCTACGGTCGATTCTGACATTTGTTTAAAGTGTAAAGTTTAGAGAGAAAAACGTAAAGCAACTCAAGCCTTACAAGCTTTCTTAATTGAGTCTTGCTTCTTGAGCCAAATCTGCCACCAATTTCTCTTGAGCACTTTTGTCACTCAACTCTTTGCGTAGTACTTTTTCGGCGATGTCAAGCGAAACCGTAACGATTTCTTTTTTGATCTGAGCCAATAAAGCCGCACGCTCATTGTCGATTGCTTCGCGAGCATCTTCGATAATACGTTTTCCTTCAACAGTAGCTTTTTCTTTCGATTCAGCAATGATACGATCAGCTGCTTCTTTGGCAGATTTCAAAATACTATCACGCTCAGCACGTGCTTCTGCCAACAATTTTTCGTTGTCAGACTGCAACTTAGTCATGTCAGCGCGGGTTTTTTCGGCCAAATCCAACGCACTCTGAATCTGATGTTCACGCTCTTTCAAGCCATTCATGATAGGTTTCCAAGCGGCAACGCGTAGAATAACCACCAAGATGACAAATACCACCAACATCCAAAAAAGTAAGCCGATTGCGGGGGTCAATAATTCCATTTTAATACAATTTACAGATGATTAAAAGTATAAATTTTATGATTCCTGTTGTTAAAAACTATATAATTTAAAAGGTGGGTTTCGTACTGACGCCTAATGCGAGCAGTACGAAACACCATTGTTGCGATTAGAGCTTGAAAGAAATCAACAAGCAAATAACGGCAGCAAAAAGAGCAACGGCCTCGATCAAAGCCGCGATAATCAACATCGCAGTTTGGATACGACCAGCAGCTTCTGGCTGACGAGCAATACCTTCCATAGCACTACCACCGATACGGCCGATACCTAATCCTGCACCGATAGCAGCTAAACCTGCACCTAGTGCGGCACCGAATACTGCAAGACCTGCACCGCTTTCAGCAGCTGCTTGAAGTAAGATTTGAAGCAACATGATTGTAAAAAATTATATAGTGAAACAAAAGAATTCAGAAAAACTAAATAAATGCCTAGTGACCGTGATCAGCTTCGTGATGCTCTTCAATGGCGCTTCCGATATACATCGACGACAACAGCGTAAAGATAAAAGCCTGCAAAAATGCCACCAACAACTCAATGAGGTTCATAAACAAAGTGAAAATCAACACTAATGGACTGATAGACCAGCCAGTGCCACCTCCACCTAGGTTTTTTGCGATAAAAATCAACCCTAGCAAACTCAAAATGATGATGTGACCTGCGGTAATGTTAGCAAAAAGACGAACCATCAAGGAGAAAGGCTTCATGAATACCCCTACAATCTCAACTGGTACCATGACAGGCAACAAAGCCAAAGGTACACCTGTAGGTTTGACAAGGTGGGCAAAATAATGTTTGTTGGCGTTGAAATGTACAATTAAGAAAGTAATTACGGCCAATACTAACGTCACGGCAATATTACCAGTCAAGTTGGCACCTCCAGGAAGAAGTCCTAATAGGTTATTTATCCAGACAAAGAAAAATAAAGTCAACAAATAAGGAAGGTACTTTTCGTATTTAGGACCGATGGCCGGTTTCACAACGTCGTCGCGAATCATCAATATGACTGGCTCTAAAAACGACTGAATTCCTGAAGGGGCTTTGCCTTTATTTTTATTATATCCTTTGGCTACAGCTGTAAAAATAAGGAATAAAAGAACAGCACTTAACAAAAGTGAGGCGACGTTTTTTGTAATGGAAAAATCCAAAACATGAGCTTCTTTATCAGCCTTACCGTCAGCCCCTAAACGATACACATGCTCATGCTCCAATACATAGCCTAGCTCTTTGTTTGGATAGATGTGCTTTTCGTGATCTTCGTGGGTAGCATCAGGTGAATGGTAGAACTTACTAGAAGAAAAAACCTTCAATCCATTGTCATAAATAATCACGGGTAAAGGGATAGCAAGACCATGTGCAAACTCCCACTCATGAGCATCTGAGATGTGGTGCATAATCATCTCACCGATGTTAAATTTTTCTTCTTTATGCTCATGATTATGAGCAGGCTCTTCGGCATACGCGAAGGAAAAAGCAGACAATAAAGCGAGGGCTGCCGCAGCAAATTTATGACGTAATTGACGTAACATGTTGACCATTAACAAATAACGATTGACAAATACTATTATTCTTCTAAATCGCGGCGCAAGTTACGATACAATCCGTATATTTCAAAACAAGTATAAAATAAATAAAATGCAAAAAAGGTAAGAACGAAGCCATTGGGGTCTTCCACTTTCAAATATAAAAATACTCCAACGAAGATTAAACACATCACAAAACGGGCAGTAAGCGAAGAAAGGTAAAATTGAACGAATTTTTTACGATTTTCCCGAAATCCAAATTCCATTAGGCGGTGTTGAAGTAAAGCCAACGCTAAAAAAAAAGCCAAAATAGACCATTTTTTAGGGTGAATATATTGCCCCAAAGAAATGTAATCGGCTGTAAAAAGTACAATTCCTAAAAAAATGGTAAAAACAATCGAACGAAGCATTTTATATCGGTTAAGTTCAAATATACAAGACAACATAATCTAAACTCTTCTCTAGGCCTTTTTTGGAAAGACTTTGACAAGGAGGATATTTCACAGATTCATGTCAAGTATTGACAATCTAAGTCCTGAGTCTTTAGTTTTTTACTTGCTGAATAAAATTATACAAAGCTGCGCCAATTGACACCAGAGAAAGTGTAAGTGTCCATCCGGGGATTTTATTGCCCTGCCATTCATCTAGTCTATACCCCGCATAGGTCCCTAGCCCTATCGTCCCCAGCATCTGTATACCCATACCAGAGTATTTGGCGTAGCTTTTGGTACGCTTGTTGGCCTCTTGCATTTTTTTCTCAAATTGATTATTCATTGAAATAAACTGTTGTTTCCATAACGCTTGAATTAGCCATTAAACACCACAAATATACATTTACGTTCAGATTATTTTTATTTTCCAACAAATGACTGATACCTCTTAACTTTGCAAAAAAAGTATTGTGTGAAAAAAGTATCTATTCTCATTGCGGCCCGCAACGAATCTGCCAATATCGTTGCTTGTCTCACTTCGGTGGCCGCGTTGAGTTATCCCATATCCCACTTGCAAGTACTGGTCGGAGATGATGCCTCTGACGACAATACCGCTGCTTTGACTAAGGATTTTATCAAAGACAAACCTCATTTTGAGCTGATTTCTATCGTATCTACTCTTCCTCAATTGAAAGGCAAAACCAATGTATTGGCTCAACTTGCTCACCATGCAACGGGCGATTACTTATTTTTTACGGATGCCGATATCGAAGTACCGGTCGGATGGATTGAAAATATGTTGGCGCATTTTGAACCAGGTGTAGGAGTTGTTACAGGTATTACGACCATGAAAAAAGGAGGGATATTTGGGCTGATGCAGGGACTTGAATGGCTTTATTATTTGTCGATGATACGCCTTTTTTCCCTTTTTGGTATTCCCATTACGGCGATGGGAAACAACATGGCCGTCAGTCGGGAAGCTTATGAGGCAGTCGGGAAGTATGAAGGTATTACCTTTTCTATTACGGAAGATTACGCTCTTTTCCATGCTATTTTAGCAAAAGGTTTCTATTTTGCACAGCTATTCGATGCGCGTGTGCTTACCATTTCCCGCCCGATTGCTACTTTTGGCCAATTGCTGACTCAGCGCAAAAGATGGATGTTTGGGGCAATGTCTTTGCCGTGGCAACAGCGCTTAGGGGTTTATATCAATGCCTTTTTATTGCCTTTGTTGATCGTAATGGGATTTTGTTTTCCAAAAACCACCCTCCTTTTGGCTTTTCTCCATTATCTTTTGGTGATGGCTTGGATGGTCGGAATTATCAATTGGCTACAACTGCCTACTCTTATGATAGGGCTTCCTATTTTCTGGTTTTACCACATTTTTATGAATTTTGTAATGTTTATCAACTTTTACACGCGCCAATCCACCGTTTGGAAAGGACGCGAGTACTAAGAAAATTATTTACTTCCCATGCTTAAATTAAATATGATTGAGACCCACGCCCATATTTACGACGATGCTTTTGATGAAGACCGTACCCAAATGCTCGAAAGGGCTTTCGAATCAGGTATAACACAAATATGGATGCCTAATTGCGACCATACTACTATCGACGGGATGATGGCGCTGGCAACCCAATATCCTAATGTCTGCCGACCCATGATAGGGCTGCATCCTACCTATGTTAAAGCTGATTTTGAGCAAGAATTGTATATTGTTGAAAATTGGCTTCATAAAATGACTACTTCAACAAACCACCCCATTTCGATAGATGCTATCTCGACGGACGGGTCGTCCGTTCCACAGTTTGTGGCGATTGGTGAAATAGGAATGGATTTGTACTGGGACAAAACTTTTGTAGAGCAGCAAAAACAAGCTTTTTTAATCCAATGCGATTTAGCAATCAAACATCACCTTTGGATTGATATTCACTGTCGTAATGCTTTCTGGGAAGTTGTAGAACTTATTGAAAAAGTAGGGAATTCACGTCTGACCGGAATTTTTCATTGTTTTACAGGTACACTTGAAGAAGCCCAAAAAGCTATTGACCTTGGTTTTAAGTTGGGTATTGGCGGAGTCGCAACGTTTAAAAACGGGGGTCTCGACAAAGTCTTACCTTATATTGACATGAAGCACATCGTTTTGGAAACAGACAGTCCCTACTTAGCACCGGTGCCTTACCGAGGTAAGCGCAATGAGGTAGCTTATGTACCACTCATAGCTCAACGTGTGGCTGATTTGATGCAAGTATCGGTGGAAGTACTAGCTTCGCAAACGACGGCAAACGCTCTTTCTCTTCTTTCCTATACATAGCCAATTCGGTAAAAGATTAAAAGGGTTGGGGATATTGGACTACCAATTAATACCCAACTTTTATTTTTTAGACAATAAAGCAGACAGACTTGTCTATCTAAAAAATAATATAGACATTTGTGACATGAAAGAATCAGCCGTAAAAGACCGCATTCTGGAAGTAGCTTCCAGATTGTTTTTTGAACAAGGATACAACCTAACTGGAATCAACCAAATTATCGAAGAAGCCGACATTGCTCGGGCTACACTCTATAATCATTTTGATTCTAAGACCGATTTGTTGCTGACCTATATTGACCAAACGGGTCTTCAGCGATTTGAAGAAATGAAGAAATATATCGAAAGCCTCAGCACACCCAAAGAACAAATATTGGGCTTGTTTGATTTTCGTATCAAACGCCAACAGGATTTAGCTTTTAAGGGGTGTCAATTCATCAAAATCACTTCTGAAGTGAGCCGCGACGAAACAGCCGTATTTGATTTGGTTCAAATTCAAAAGAATCGGATTCGGGGATATATTCGCCAATTAGTAAACGCCGTTGAGCATCATTCTCCCTTGTCTGATGAGTTATTTGCAGACATGGTTTTCCTTTTATTGGAAGGGGGTACTACGAGCAGTTCTATTTATCGCGACGCTCATACGCTAGCAAGTGCAAAAAAAGTTGTGGAAAAATTCCTCTAACTTTTTTTACTTTAAAGTAGACAGACCTGTCTGTATAAACATAAGTAGAATAAATATGGCTATTCTCAAAAAACACCACTTATTAGTCGGTAGTTTATTAGCTACCGTGATTTCGCCACCCACTTTTTCACAAAAAAAATTAAGCATTGAAGAGGCTCTCCAAACCGCCGTATCCAATTACGGAAGTATTAAGGCCAAAGCTCGCTATGCCGATGCCTCCAAAGCTAGTGTAGAACAAGCTCGCCGCGACCAACTTCCTAATTTCAACCTTTCGGGGCAGTTGGATTATGGTACGGTCAACGGGCAAAACGGCCCGCTTTACGGCTTCGGAGGATTAGGAGCTGCGTCATCGGGTCTTCCCCTTCCTCACACTAACTGGAATGCAGCATTTGGGGCTATGTATCTCACCAATGTCAATTGGGACTTTTTCGCTTTTGGTCGTGCCAAAGAAAAAATAAACGTAGCTTCTTCGACAGCTTTGCGAGACGACAGAGACTTACAGCAAGAAGTTTTCCAGCATCAAATTAAGGTAGCTGCGGCTTATTTAAACTTGCTCACCGCTCAACGCCTTACCGAATCGTACCGTAAAAATCTCACACGGGCAGAGACTATCCGAAATGTAGTAGCAACGCGCGCTAAAAATGAATTGATTGCAGGAGTGGATTCGTCACAAGCCAATGCAGAAGTTTCTAACGTCAAAATTGCTTTGATCAAAGCCGTAGATTTTCAACAAGAGCAAGCCAATCTCTTGGCACGGCTGATGGGGGTAACACCTCAAGCATTTGTTTCGGATACAGTGTTTGTGACTAAACTTCCCGCATCATTGCCTGAAGAAGGAACAGCTAGCTTATCGCAACATCCTACTTTAGCATTTTACAAAAGCCGTATTGCCCTAAGTGAAGGTCAAATCAAATATTTCCGTACACTCTACATGCCTACTTTTACGGTGGTGGGTATTCTTCAGACGCGTGGCTCAGGTTTTAGTAGCAACTACGCCCAAGACCAAACAGCTTTTACCCACAACTTTTTTGAGGGTATCAAACCGAGTCGGAGTAATTACTTGCTCGGTGTGGGTATGACATGGAACTTAACTCAACGCTCGCGGATTTCGCAACAAATCAAATCTCAATTGCACATCAGTCAAGGTCTGCAAGAAGAATACGACTTGATAAATCAGCAACTTGAAGCGCAATCGCTTCTCTCAGATACCAAGCTCAAAAATGCCTTGGCGGTCTATCATGAAGTGCCTGTTCAGGTAAAAGCTGCCGAAGAAGCCTATCGCCAAAAAACGGTGCTTTACCACAATGGCCTCACCAACTTGGTAGATGTGACACAAGCTTTGTATGCGCTTATTAGAGCAGAGACCGACCGCGACATCGCTTATACCAACGTATGGCAAGCCCTGTTGCTAAAAGCTGCTGCGGAGGGCGACTTGAACTTGTTTATGAAAAATCTCTAAATCCATACATCCTAAAATCGCTTCTGTATTTTCACTGTAGAGGCGTTTCAGTACCACATTCAATCTTTCCAGTATGCAGTTAATACTTTTTGCCTTGCGAAAACCCATCACGATTATGGTGGTGGTAGCATCACTGTTTTTTTTCGGAATCAGCGCCCTACGCACTATCAAAGTCGATATATTTCCGAAGCTCGACATGCCTGTTATTTACATCGCTCACCCTTATGGAGGCTTTACCCCTACCCAAATGGAGACTTTCTTTGGGAAGCAATATATCAACTTACTGTTGTACGTAAATGGGGTCAAAAACATCGAAACCAAAAACATTCAGGGATTGACGTTGATGAAAATCAACTTTTACCCTGGTACAAACATGGCACAAGCCGCCGCCGAAGTCAGTGCTTTTAGTAACCGTGCACAGGCGATATTCCCTAGTGGCTCCCAACCCCCCTTTATCATTCGTTTTGATGCCTCTACTCTTCCCGTAGGACAGTTGATTTTGAGCAGTAACAAACGAAGCAATAACGAACTCCTCGACTTAGCCAACGTCTATGTTCGTTCTTCTTTTACCAATATTCCGGGTTTGGTTTCGGCCCCGCCTTTTGGTGGCAATATTCGTACGGTAGTGATAAAAGCCGACCCTGTGCTACTCCGCTCTCACAACCTCACCCCCGACCAACTCGTAGAAGCTCTCCGTCTCAATAACCAAACTGCTCCTTCGGGCAACGTCCGAATTGGGGACAAAAACTATATCTCCACTACCAACACCACCATCCGTACTGTTAAAGACTTTGAAAATATTCCGTTGTTTAAGGGCAGTGTCCAAAATCTCTATCTTCGCGATGTAGCCACCGTAGAAGATGGCGCAGACATCACGGCGGGTTATGGCTTGGTCAACGGCAAACGCTCGGTCTATTTGAGTATTGCCAAAAACGCAGATGCTTCTACATGGGATGTAGTACAAGAGCTCAAACGCTCCATTCCCAAAATGCAAGCGCAACTCCCCGATGATGTACATCTGAGCTATGAATTTGACCAATCCGTTTTTGTCATGAATTCTGTCAAAAGCCTCATCAGTGAAGGCGCCATAGGCGCTATTTTGACGGGTCTAATGGTACTTCTTTTTTTGGGTGATGTGCGGGGGGCCTTGATTGTGATTTTGACTATTCCTACGTCGGTGATTGCGGGGGTATTATTTCTAAATCTTTTTGGACAAACCATCAATATCATGACACTCAGTGGCTTGGCCTTGGCTATTGGTATTTTGGTGGATGAAAGTACCGTAACTATTGAAAATATTCACCAACACCTCGACATGGGCAAGCCGAAACGACTAGCTATTTGGGATGCTTGTAAAGAAATTGCTTTTCCAAAACTTCTGATTCTTTTCTGTATCCTAGCAGTATTTGCTCCCGCTTTCACGATGGGAGGAATTCCAGGCTCATTGTTTTTACCATTGGCATTGGCGATTGGCTTTAGTATGATTGTATCCTACTTCTTGGCACAGACCTTTGTACCCGTAATGGCCAATTGGATTATGAAAGACCACAAAAAGCCAGCAGCGGGCTTCCACTTCCCTACTGCCAATTCAGAAAGCGATACTTGGGATCAGAAAAAAATACTTGTAGAACAAGAAGACAGTAACCAAGACGGAAAAATCAGCCTTTTTGAACGTATAAGAATGCGTTTTTTACGTTTTCTCGATCGTTTGTTCCGTTTCCAAACCCCCATTATCGCAGCTTATTTTATCATTACGTGTGGCTTGGCCTATTACCTGCTGTCAAGCATTGGGAAAGATGTATTGCCCAAAATCAATGGGCATCAGTTTCAAGTAAGAATGCGGACTTATGAAGGTACTCGCATCGAACGTACCGAAGAAAAGACCCTCAAACTTATCCAAAATATCAAAGATGTGGTAGGCGCTGAAAACGTCGCTATTACGTCGGCATATGTGGGGCAGCACCCGGGTCTTTTTTCTGTAACGCCCATTTACTTATTCATGGCTGGGCCCCACGAAGCAGTGCTTCAAGTAGCATTGAACGAACATTATAAAACCAATTTGGATGAACTCAAAGAAAAAATTCGTCAAAAAGTATCCCAAACTTCGCCTGATGTACAGCTTTCGTTTGAACCTATTGAATTGACCGACAAAATCCTAAGCCAAGGCTCCCCCACGCCGATTGAAGTGCGGCTGTCGGGGCGTAACAAAAAACTCAATGAGCAATATGCCCAAAAAGTAATAGATAAACTAAAAGCCATTCCATATCTGCGTGATGTACAACTCAAACAATCGACAAAATACCCCGCTATTTCAATCGACGTTGACCGCGTAAGAGCGGCCCAATTGGGAGTTGACATTACCGATATCAACCGCTCCTTAGTGACTTCCACTTCGTCGTCACGTTATACCGAAAAAAATGTTTGGGTTGACGAAAAAGGAGGATTTAGTTATGGGGTACAAGTCCAAATTCCTGAAAGTAAAATGAACAGTATGCAAGAAATTGCGGAGGTACCCTTATTGAAAAACACCAGTCGTCCCGTGCTAAGTGATGTTGCCACTATCTTGCCCGATACCACTTATGGCGAAAACGACAACATCGGAGCCATGCCGATGCTTTCTGTAACGGCCAATCTCAACCAAAAAGACCTAGGAACTGCCGCCACCGATGTACAATCGGCGCTTACTTCATTGGGCGAACTCCCTCGTGGATTAAGTGTCGATTTGATTGGAATGAGCCAAACCCTCACCGATACCTTGGACAGTTTGCAAAACGGTCTTGTGGTAGCGATTGTGGTGATTTTTTTGATGTTGGCGGCCAACTTCCAATCTTTCAAAGTATCAGGTATTGTGTTGGCTACCGTACCTGCGGTGTTGGTAGGAGCCTTAGGTTTACTCATTGGCACGGGTTCGACGCTCAACCTACAATCGTATATGGGTATCATCATGTCGGTAGGGGTATCGATTTCAAATGCCGTGCTACTTATTACTAATGCCGAACAATTGCGCCTTCATAACGGTAATGCACTGCTTGCTGCCAAAGAAGCCGCCGCGCTTCGCTTACGCCCTATTATCATGACCACCCTTGCAATGGTAGCGGGAATGATTCCGATGGCAAGCGGCCTAGGCGAAGCAGGAGACCAATCTGCCCCACTTGGGCGGGCTGTCATCGGTGGGTTATTAGCCTCTACCATAGCTGTTTTATTCATTTTACCATTGGTATTTGCCAAAGGTCAAGCCAAAACAAGCACCCAATCGGTATCACTTGAAGCCAACGACGAAGAAAGTATCCAGTATCTCAATGCCTTAAACGCCTGACAATGAAACATAAATCACATCTCACCTTTATTATTATGTGCAGTCTCGCTGGGCTCACATTTATCTACGGTTGTACTTCTCCCGAGGCCAAAAACGACACCCCTTCAACCGTAGTAGAAGCGCCTTCTTACGAAACTTTTGCGTTACAGCGCGAAAATATCGCTTCTAACTTGCAGCTTCCCGCCGAACTGACGGCTTATCGACAAGTAGATTTGTACGCCAAAGTCACTGGTTTTGTGAAAGAATTGAAAGCCGATATTGGTTCTGAAGTAAGGGCAGGGCAGCTATTGGTTAGCCTCGAAGCTCCCGAACTAAGCTCACAACTTGCCGCCACCGAATCACGCCTAAAATCACAAGAAGCTATTTATACCGCCGACAATGCCACCTACAATCGCTTGCTAGAAACAAGCAAAACGCCAGGTACTATTTCCAAAAACGACCTAGACATTGCTTTGGCAAAACGTACCTCATCACTGGCGCAGCTGGATGCCATCAAAGCCTCGCATAAAGAAGCAGGTATCATGGTCAGCTATCTCACGATTAGCGCTCCTTTTGACGGTGTGATTACTTCTCGTAATGTAAACTTAGGAGCTTACGTAGGACCTTCAGGCAAAGGTTCAGAATTCCCGATTTTTACCTTACAAGAATTGCGAAAACTGCGTTTGGTATTATTCATCCCTGAGGCTTATAAAAGCTTGGTTAGACTGTCGGATGAAGTAAAATTTACTGTCAAATCTTTCCCCAACGAAGTCTTTTCGGGTAAAATAACGCGACGAGCGGGAGCACTTGACACCAAACTCCGCGCCGAACGCATCGAAGTCGATGTCCTCAATCCTACCCAAAAGCTCTCCCCTGGTATGGTAGCCGAGGCGGCGATTGCACTTTCGCGAAGCAGTAATACCTTTGTAGTCCCTAAATCAGCGTTGGTCAATTCGAGCGAAGGTTTGTTTTTGGTCAAAGTTATTAATAAAAAAACTGAACGAGTATCCGTCACCAAAGGCCAAGAAACCGAAGAAAAAGTAGAAGTATTTGGACCTATAAATGAGGGGGATACGTTTATCAAAATAGGCAGCGAAGAAATCCGCAACGGTACGCTGATTCATTAATTTTGGCGGTATGCTCTTTCCGCTCGATGTATTTTACAGGCAGTAAACATCGAGCGGTTTCGAGAGAAAAAAGTGTTGGTTTACGAGCTTTCATCTAATTTTGCAGCGTCACAAAAACTTCATCAACTTTGCCAGCTTACAAAACAGTCAAAATCAACCCCGCCTTACCCAATCGCCCCCGTGCTTCGGTATTGGTCATTTATACAGGCGGCACTCTCGGTATGGTATTTGAGAAAGGCAATCTTGTGCCTTTTGATTTTGAACAAATCCTCGATAAACTACCCGAAATCAAGCGTCTTGATTTCGAAATCACCTTTACGAGTTTGGAAGAAATCATGGATTCTTCCAACATGCGCCCCGAAGTATGGGCCGAAATCGCCAACTTAATACAACGTAATTACGCCTTTTATGACAGTTTTGTAATCCTGCACGGTACGGATACGATGGCCTATACAGCCTCAGCATTGAGTTTTATGCTCCAAAATCTCCACAAGCCCGTGATTTTGACGGGTGCGCAGCTACCTATTGGAGTAGCTCGTACAGATGCCCGCGAAAACATCATCACTGCTTTGGAGATAGCTGCCGCCCAAACCAACGGCCAACCACTCGTGCCAGAAGTGTGTATTTATTTCCAAAACTATCTGTTGCGCGGTAACCGCGCCAAAAAGAAGGAAAGTTCACAATTCAACGCTTTTCGTTCCGAAAACTACCCTGCATTGGCAGAAGTCGGTGTCACTATTGAATACAACCTTCCTTATATCGCTTCATATCGTGCCGAAGCACCTTTTGGCATACAAACACAACTTGATGCTAACGTGGCGATTTTGAAACTTTTCCCAGGAATGACTCAAAACGTAGTACGCTCTGTGCTGAGTATCCAAGGGCTACGCGGTATAGTACTCGAAACCTTTGGAGCGGGCAACGCTCCTACCCTGCCGTGGTTTTTGCACGAACTCAAAGAAGCGACCGAACGCGGCATAATAATGCTAAACGTATCTCAATGCGACGGTGGCAGAGTAATGCAAGGGCGTTATCAAACCAGTAGTTGGTTTGATAAAATAGGCGTAGTAAGCGGCGGCGACATCACCACCGAAGCAGCCATTACAAAAATGATGTGGATACTTGGTCAAGAAACCGACCACAACCTGATACGCCAACGCCTCAGCCAACCTCTTGCAGGCGAAATGAGCCTATAATAGGCGTTATAGCGGAGATTTTTGATAGGGATTATTAGAAAATGTGTTTCTATTTTCTATTTTTGCAACCTCAAAAATAAGGTCAAACAAAGACCACCAAACAGAGGGGTGTCCGAGTGGTTGAAGGAGCACGCCTGGAAAGTGTGTATACGGGCAACCGTATCGAGAGTTCGAATCTCTTCCCCTCTGCTAGAAGCTTTTGATGATGAGGTAAATGCGTATCTTAACGCAATGGTTTTCTGCTGATTAGGGTCTCATCCCCAAGCCCCTGCACTACAGTTAAGTTTACGGTTACGGCAAAATCTGACGGTTACGTCACTTTTTGCCGTAACCGTAAACTGCATATTTAGCATACTTTTTGCTCTTCCCCTTCACCAATGGGTAGTGTGGCGCAAGCTCACTACTTATGTACAACATTAAACAGATGTATATTTTATTTTGGTTTCGCAAGTCAGAAGCCAAGACAGAAGTAACTCGCAGAAAAGAAAACCCTGACTATGATACCCTTGGTAATATTGCTTGCCGAGTCACCATTGATGGGGAAGCAGTTGAAATTGGTAATGTCCACATCGAATGTAGGAAGTCTAACTGGGATCCTGAAAACCAGCGACTGAAAGGTTCCAGCAATGAGGTAAAAAAACATAACAAACGAATCAATGAACTCAAGGTACAAATCGAACGAACATTCGACTTGGTACAGATTGAGTTTGAGCATGTGACGGCCATGCTCGTCAAAGAATTCGTTACCCAAAAACGACTATTTCGCTTCTCTACTCAGCAACTCATTACGGAGTATTTCAAAGACAGGGCTACTCAGGTAACAGACAAAAAAATCACTCAAGCCACCGTGGATGTCGAAGAAAATTATTCCAAAAACCTCATACGATATTTAGAAAAAGAAAAACTTACCTCACGACTTCCACGAAGCTTTGACGAAACCATTGTTTCTGGCTTTCGCACCTATTTACTTGATGTAGCGAAGTTTGCTCCCTCACATAGTCACAAGCATATAGTGTGGCTCAAAATGTTGTTTAAACATTCGCTCAAAAAGAAGCGCCTCAAATTTAATCCAATTGAGGATTGTGAGATAGGTACCGATAACACAAAACCTGACACCACCCACTTGACTGTAGAGCAGCTTTCTAAATTGGCAAGATTTGATTTCTTTGACCTTGCAAAACGAGGATTTATTGCCCAACAAACAGCCGAAAAATGTGACCTCGAGAGAGACGCATTTGTTTTTAATTGCTTTAGTGGTATGCACCACATCGAATACACCAATAAGTTATTTCAAATTGAAAATTGTAAAGAAGGAGTGTTTCTGAAAGGATCACGCCAAAAAACTGGTGAAGAGTTTATGGTTAAATTGCTAGAGCCAGCCTTGATGATTCTAAACAAGTATGGGGGTGAAATTCAGAATCTCCCTATCAAATCCAACCAAAAGCGAAACGACACCTTGAAACAAATCGCTGTTTTAGTGGGCATCCCCGTGGTTTTGTCAACCAAAATAGCGCGTAAAACATTTACGGACATTGCCCTCAATGAATTGATGATGGAGACAAAGGATGTAGCCACTTGCCTGGGTCTAAAAAATGACCGCTATTTGAAGCACTATGCTAGAATTCGAGAGAAAAGGCTAGCCGCGAAAATGATGTCGTGGAATGATATCCTAAAATTTGCTTAATCCAAAAATCAACTAATTAATCATCTGCCACACTACCCGTGGCTGCACATTTTACCTAGCACAGCAAAAAGTTGCTGTGCTTTTTTTGTGATACCCCTGGCTTTTTTACTCCCGGTATATTCACGGTTTTTTGAAGAGGAATATGAGTATCGGTCTGGATGCCGATACTCCACAGAGGAGGCTTTTTTACTCCCCCCTTCAATAATTCCATGTCAGGCATTCCACCTTTCTTCTGTTTTTATTGCGACGGCACTCTACTGGAAGCGATTTTTCATGCTTCTCATGTTTCCAGCCATATTTTTCAATGTACTCAAAAAGTAAGGTTTCGGGATAGGTGCTTAGGAGAAATTTGCCCTCCAAATTTGCACAAGCTTCTAGGAGCTTACGAAAATGTGCCTCAGTATAACCTGAATAATGCCCTTGATTGGCCGAAACATAAGGCGGATCAAAATAGAAAAACGCATCGGGAGAATCATAGGCTTTGATGACTTTAAAAACATCGTTGTTTTCGATGGTGACTTTTTTGAGCCTCTCTTTATAAATCTCGGTCAGAGCTTCTTTTTTGTTGAATAACCTTAATGAACATTTTCCGTTTCGGTCATACCCAAAACCCGCTCCTATCATACTTCCAAAACTCATGTTGGTCTGAACCCATACTGACCAAGCAACTTCAAGCGGATTTTCATCCCCTAACACATATATTTCTTTTGCTTTAGTATGTTGCGTACGGGAGAGGAAGGTTTCGTCAATTTTTTCTTTTAGCCCCTCAAAGTCGTATTTCAGCACCTTGTAAAAAGTGATGAGGCTATGATTTAGGTCATTGATGACCTCGGCTTGTGAAGGCTCTTTTGCCCAAAATACGGCCCCTCCCCCAAAAAAGGGTTCGATATAGGTTTTATGAGGGGGGATTTTGGGGAGGATTTGGGAGAGCATCATTTGCTTACCCCCATAATAGGTAATGGGGGTTTTTAAAAGTGGTTTCATGGCAGTCATGGTGTGTAGTTTTATTAGGCTTGCAAAACTATTTCCCTACCGCTTGCATGAAAGGACGGAATTTGTCAACTTTATGACGGAATAGCGTCATTTTTTTGGCGTAAAAAGCAGCGGCATCAGCTGACCAAAACGGATAATTATGTTAGACCAATTACAACTAGGCAAAGAACTTGGGAGAAAGCACTTTGCTCAAATCAACGCGATGAGTTCGCGTTGGAAAAACCGATTTATTCCTGCTTACATAAGGACACATTTATATGTGCCCTACTACCTAGTGGAGGTAGATGGTGAGCAGGTACTGTACGTAATCCAATACCCCTTACATGGGGGGAGAGTCTCATTCCTCCCCTTGGTACGGGGGGCTATACCTGAAGGACCCTCATGAAACCACCGAAGTTTTTAATAACGCATAACGAAGCCGCCCAACCAGGAGCGGCTTTTATTGTTCATACACAAGAACCTTCTTTTGTTGGAAGAATAATAACGTTTGAAGATGAAGAAGAACTTAATCAATTTGTAAACAATAACGATTGTATCATCATAAATGAACAAGTTGTTGTTCACATTTATAAGTACTTAACATCAAATGAGTTTAATCGTATTGAAGGATTAAATGAACGTTTAAAACATTGGATTCTTAAAAACTGGATACAGGATTAGCCTTTCAGATATTCGTAAAAATTCCAGAATTTTAGTGGCTGACGTTAAAGGGCGCGCAGTTCGACGTGCGCGTGGTTTATTCCATATATTATCCCCCTCAGACAACAGACAGAGGGACAGATGGTTGTCTGAGTAGGTCGGTTTAATTTTTTTGGAGGGCTTTTTGATAAGTTAGCAACAGCTTTGTGTGTTCCTTATCAAGTTTGATGATTTCACTAACTACAGAGGGATTAGGAGAAGGATAAGAAGCTACGAGCTGGTTGGAAAGTTGACCAGCTGCAAGAACTACATTCCTGATTTGTTCCCGTAACTGGTCAGCTTCACTAAGATTCGCTACTCCTCTTTTTTTTTAGCGTTGGCTTTGGGCTTTGTCTCCTTTTGAGGTTTAGTATTGACGGGGTTTTCCGCTTGAGTATCCGCAGGAGTGGCGGGAGCTTGAGGCGGTGGGGCTTGCTCTGTGGGTTTTGCTTCAGCAGGAGTTCCTGCTTGAGTATCCGCAGGAGTAGCAGGAGCCTGAGGCGGCTGGGCTTGCTCCGTGGGTTTTGTTTCGGCAGGAGTTTTCGCTTGAGCATCGGTAGAAGTGGCGAGGGTGGACAACTCTTCCGACTGCGTTTGTTTAGCTATTTCTGCTTTTAGAGCTTCTACTTTTGCCTTATTTTCTTCGCTTGGGTGGCGGCGCTGGGCACGCTCAGCGAGCCACAAGTTTGCTTCGAGTTGTTCGAGTGATTGCATGATGGTATGGGCTTTATACAAAAATGGTCGGCGTGAAAACCGACCATTTAAGAAAGAGAAAAATTTATTTTGTTTTGGTCACTGGTGCTGCTGATTCAGCAGGAAGCTCAGGGAGTTTTTCGATGGCTTTACAGCCTCCTTTGTAAAAAATCTCCGCTTCTTCGTCGGTCATTTTATCGGCGATATCGGCGATGCAGACCGTGCGGCCTTGCAGCGGGTGAAACCACGTCTCTTTCTTCGCGGCTTCTTTATCAATTTTGTATTTGGTAAGCATGGTAAGTGAAAGGGTTAAAGAAATTGGAGACTCTGCTCCAATTTCTAAGTGAACAAATTACGCAAGGGCGGGGAGCGGATCGATGGCAAAAGTAGCCGTCGAAGCCAACGGAATCACAGGGAACATGAAACCGTCATTTTTCGCCGTAAAGGTGATTTTTTGAGGGTCACTTCCTTTGGATCCGGAGTCGGAGTTTATCTCAAACTCAAGCGGTACGTCGAGCGAGCCCACAAAGTAGTTGGTGTTGTTGTTGCCACGGGCAATAATCACACAAGGCGTATTGAGCAAGCGAGCGACCAAAGCCACCGAGTCTTTGTCGATACCGTAAAAATCGAAGGTGATGTTTTGCTCAAAAGACTGGTTTCCTGACTTGCCTTTGGAAGCAAAACCCCATTTGGTGGTGTCGTAAGCGGCCTGTATTTCGATAAACTTCTTGGCTGAAGGTGTCGAAATCAACGGAATGGGTCCTGTAATCTCCCCTGCGACGGCATCCGCATACACGGGAAATTCAATGTCTTGAAAGTACTCCACTGGTGCAATGTACAAGCGTTTGTTACCACCGGGCTTGGGGCCACATTTTCGCCTCAGACCCGTAATGGCAAGGCAAGAATACACGAGTGCTGGCGGTGCTTCAGGAACTTCCGAGAAGGGCGTATCCGCAAAAAGGCTGCGAGCTTCCACAAAAGCGACCGCTTTTTCGGCAATTTCGGTCAAAATCATCACGGGGCTTGTCAGCTCCATGCCTTCCAAAAAAGTAGCTACTGAAGCAAGGGGATTCTCTTGGTGCTCAACGACGATTAGCTTGTGTTTTTCGAGCAAGGTGTCGGCTTGCGCCTGGACATACCCGATGCCTGCAAAACCTAGGGTGCAGGCTAAAATCAGTTTTTTCATGGGGACTAAAAAAGTTTTGGTGTGAATAAACATTCTATGAAGCAAAAAGCGAGGGGGGATGGCTCCCCCTTCTTATACTTTGTTGTTGCGAACGATGAACTTACCGTAGGCAAAATCAAAGGCCGCGCGGAAAAACAAGTTGACTTTCCAGCCTTTCACATCCTGAATGATTGTCAGGCGGTTTTGCCCACCGTCTGTGCCAAAGAAAAGGTTGCTTGGAGGGGTGATGATAACCGTCTCTTTCCCTGCTAAACCGACATCGATGGTAAATACCAAGTTTTCGTAATCGTCGGCAGTAGTAGCCACATCTTTTGGCCCCACTGAATCAGGGAATTTAGTGCGACGGCCACGGTCATAACGCTGCTTCATACGGCGCGAGAGGCGAATTTCGGCGCGGCTCTCGGCAAGGCGAGGAAGTACGTCAGCGTATTTGTCAGCCAACGCCTGAATGTGGTCATAGACCGCTACGTCGTCTGCGAACGCCCCTACTACGGTGAGGGTGTTGGCGGCGGGGATACTGTTGTCGGCTACCCCTGCAATCATTTTTAAAAGCAAACCGTCCAAGGCATACAGGGATCCTGTTTGTGCCGTGTCAGCGTCCCCTTTCCAAGACGAGTTTTCACGAAGGAAGAGACCTTGGCCTTGGATAATCTCTTTTAGGAAGAACGCCTCAAACGGATTGTCCAAAGTTTCTTGAACGCTACCCACGCGTTTGGCATTGCGTAGCCAAGACTTGGCTAAGGAAATAAGCTGAGAACGTGGGATGAAAATATCGGCATCTACATCCTGCATTTTCCACTTCCGATAGCCGAACTCAGCGGCTTTTACGGGCGTAAAATCATCGGAAGCCACGCGCAAGATGTCCATCACCCGCATGTTGGTAATCACTTCTTCGTCATCCGCGTAGCGAACGTCAAAGTCGTTGTTGATTTGCTGAAAGCCGTCCTGAATCAAATCAGTAATGATTTCGGGATTGGCTTCGACATATCGCTGCAAGTCGGCAGGGATTGCAGTGTAGTCAAGGGATTGAATTGGCGGCATAGATATAAAAAAATTAAAAGTTGGTACGATGCATGAAAAAGCCGAGGGATATTCGCGTCCCCTAGTGGTTACTTTTTCGGGTTCTTAGCGGCAATGGCCTCTAGTGCGGTACGCATGAGACTGCCTTCAGGGAATTTTTTGATAGGGTCTTCACCCGTCAAGTTTTGGTCGGTGCCTGGCACTACAGCTTGGGTCGTTTTGGCATGGTTTTCTTTCCATTGACGCAGCTGTTCGGCTTCGGTTTTGAGCGTGTCTCGCTCGCTTGTCAAAGCGGTGACTTGCGCTTGTGCGCTATCGCGCTCGGCGGTAAGTGCCGTAATTTGGCCGTTTAAGCCATCGATGTTGGCTTGAAGTTGGGCAGCTTCCGCTTCGGCGGCATTCATCACCTCTTGGGAGGCATTGCCCGCCACAAAAGCATAAGCAGACGCTAGGAGTCGGGATAAAACGGAGGAGTCAGGACGGTTCATGGTGTGGATTATTTATCGGAAAGTTGAATAACTCGTTGTAAGGCTTGGGCATACGTCCCCTTGCGGTCGGCAAGACCTACGGCTACTGAAGCATCGGCATCGAAGGTGTCACCACTCCATACGGCATCAGACTTGATGCGCATCCCACGACCGCGACGAACATAGGCTTTGAACTCAGCATTGGCGGCGTTGACGCGGGCTTGGAAACGATTGGCCGATTCTTGGTCGAGCGGTTCGTAAGAGTTGGGAACTCCTTTGCGCGTAGAACCCTCCGAACGAAAAACATGGACTTTGACTCCCTGCTTTTCATAAGAGGCACTTTGGTCGTAGTGGACGTAGATGGTCCCGATAGACCCAATTTCGGTAGAGCTTTGCGGCTCGGCCATTATCTCATTGGTCTGGGAGGCTATCCAATAGCCTGCCGAGCAGCAATAGGAAGTGTGAGTGACGATAGGCTTGGGATACTTGTAAAGAAAATCTGCAAAAGCCACTAACTGGTCAACCATGCCCCCTGCGGTCTTGATTTCAAATAACGCCCCTTTGATGTCAGGGGCTTTCTGGGCGATTTCTAAAACACGGGTGTAGTAGTTGATGGCATAAGGGGAAATGTAGCCGTCAATGGATAACTCAAGGATCGCGGGATTTTCTGGACTCCGAAAATTGTTGAGTCGTTGCATCTCTTCACGGGAGAGAAGGGGGTAGCTAGACGCCTGCGGGACGCAAATGTGCGTCTCATCTTTGATGGCGTATAAACCAGAGGGAATTTGTACCGTCATGAGTGATTGATTTCGGGTGACCGAAGTGGACGGTACAATGTTCGCGCTTATCAATAAAGGCAGAAAGGACGTATTTACTATAAAAAGGTACGCTCAAAACCACTACTAAAGTAACGATAGAGGTTGGTTGGCAGGGCATCGGTGTTGTAGGGAGCCTGCGGTGTACGACCTTGCAGAAAGACGCGGCTGGTGTTTTGGTCGGTAATCGATTGGGAATAGGTCAGCGTCAGCGGGTAGTCGGGGGTACCAGCTACGTAGTAGTTTTGGTTGTGGTCTTGAAAGAAGGCCACCCAACGTCTGTTCCTGTCTTTTTCGAGGGCTTGGGTCACGCTCTCGGCGAGTTTGGGGAGATTGCCCTGCAAACTTAGAAGATACAGGGGGCCATCTGCCGTCATATTTTCGGTGAGGGCGTATTGGCAGCTTTTGTATTCAAAATTAAAAGCGTGCGCTTGCGCATCGGCAGCAAAGCCGATGTCTCCCATGGGGAGTAGTTGGGGCTGCGTATGACCTAACAACAAGGCGGGGTCGGGCAGGTACTCCACCTCTTGATGAGACACCAATACCAGCCTACGCACAAAGCCCGCGTTTTGGCATACATGACGGCTTCCAATCGTTATTTTTTCCATTTTTTAAGGACGTGATTTTGAGGGGGGTGGATATACAATCTTTTTTTGGCTCGTTTGCTTGTTGCCTGATTTTGTGAGCTTTATACCAAATGACGGCTTTGACTTTCGGGGATTTTTTACCCACATATCGCCGTTTTTATTCCTAAAACGTCGTTTTTATTTCCAATTTGCCGTTTTTGTGGCCGAAACGTCGCAAAATTTTTCCTGCTTGAGGGCGGTTTTTTCTTCGTACAACCTGAGTTTTCGCAAGGCGGCATTCACCGTCAAATCCTCATCGTCGATGCCGTACATTTCCAAAAAAGTCACTACGTGGGGTTGATAGTTGCGGGTCATGCGGTGACCACTCAGGCAATAAAACCTGAGGGCTTCATCAAACTCGTCACTCAGGATTTTGGTCAGGTAGTGTAAACGGGGGGTAGGTACGTACAAGAGCTTGGCATCTTGGTAAATCTTCACACTCACCACGCAGCCTTCGGGTTCAGCCACGGGGTGTGAGGTAAAATTCTTCTCCAAAAACGACTCTATGATGATGCCGAGGGTTTCGTCTCTTCGTACATAGATGCTACCTTTTTCATAACGGTAGCTCCTTTCCAGAAACTTTTTAACGTAACGGGGAACAGGGATTTTTACTTCAATTTTACGATTCATACCGTTAAAAATACGAAAAATATGCTATTTACTTCCTAAACTCGAAATGGCTCCGATAAGCGCATCCAAACGCCCCGATTGGTTGCTATCACGCACGGCAGATTCGACGGCTTTTACCGAATTGGCGGTTTCTCCCAGCCCCATGATGACAAACTTGGTGGCACTGGTGGTGTCTTTGGTGTTGCGGGCGATTTCCTCCAACAACTTGAGTTGTTTTTCGCCCTGTTCCCGCGCTTTTTCGCCCTGAGCTTTGGCATCGTCGATGCCTTCTACGTTGGCTCCTCCCGTATCATAGCCGCTTACATCAAATTCATCGCCTCCCCCACTGGCTTCCGCAGCAGCCGCTTCAGCCGCCGCCGCTTCCGCTGCTTTCTTGGCTTTTTTGCCTTTTCCGAAGAAATTTTTCTCCCAAAAAGGTCGCTCACCTTCGGGTTTGAAAGCCCCGCCATTTTGATAGTATTTTTTACGACGAAGGGGTGCTGGGCGACCTTTTTGTGATTGGTCGATGATTTCGTCGAGTGTCTCGCGGTGGTAGTCTGTCACGGGACTACTGACAATATACGCCTCGTTGTTTTCGACCTCGGCGACCTTTTTCCCACTGCGGCTGTCAATCATGTCGATGCCTCCTTCCGAATGCTTGGAACCTCTCAGCACCCCCGCATTTTGAAAGAAACCACCACTGGCAAACTGCGGTTCGGGTTGGTTTTTGATTTTGGCTACCTGAAGCCCGGTGGCTACGGCAGTCAAGGCCGCAAACACCAAGTTTAAGGGAAACATCCCTGAGGCCAAGGCTTTGATAGTGGCCAACGCTCCCGATATTAGGGCGGCGGCGATATCGGCTTTTTTCTGGTTGCGGAAGTTCTTCAGCTTGGCCTCTTTCTCCTTGTTCATCGAATCCTTATTGATGGCATCAATGTTGGCTTCTTGCTTCTTTTTGGCACTCAGAATAGAGGCATTGTACTTGTCATTGATGCTTTTTTTCTGGGTAGTGAGCTTGTCTTCGATGGCTTTGGCTTTGTCGGCTCCGAGCTGCTCTTGCATGATGTTGGCCTTCACGGTGGCGAGCTTTTCGTCACGTTCGGCCTTCAATCGCTCCATTTCTTCTTCGTTGCCTAAGTCACGTGCTTCTTTGATGGCGGCCTGATACTCCAGTTCCATTTTTTGCTTGGCGTTGGTAAAGGCCGTGTTCAAACGGGTAAGCTCGGCTTTTTCGAGATTGTTGGCCAACAATTCCTGTTCTACGCGGTCGAGTTCGGCGTTTTGCTGGGCTTCGATGTCGGCAAGGATCGCTTGGGTCTCGGCTTGCGAAGCGGCAATTTTCGTCGTTTTTTCTTTTTCGATATTGGCCAACTCCTTATTGAGCCGTTCTTCGGAAAGCTGCTTGAGAAATGATACCGATGCTTGAGCCAACTGACCTACGGCCTCGTATTTTTCGGTATTTTCGGCAAGGCGGGTTTGCCACGCCTGCTTTTCGCCCTGCACGATGTTGGAAGCGTGCTGGACAAAACCGTTGAGGTCGCCTTGCAGCAAGGCTTTGATGGCGTTGGAGCCTTCTGTCCACTTGGCGGTGCGGGCTTGCTTGAGCTGCTCTTCGACTTCTTTGATTTGGGCGGCGGTGTTGGTTTCGGCGGTGAGGCGCTCGGCACGGTGCTGGTCTTCGATGGCTTTGATGGCCGCCGCTCGTTGGGTAGTATCGGTGATTTTTCGCGCGGCTTCGGCTTTGTCGGCTACTTCTTCGGCGTCTATCTTCTCTTTTAGGAAACGAAGCTCGGTTTCGAGTCGCTCTTTTTTGATGGCGGCTAGTTTGGTGGCATTGCCTTTGGCTTGCACTTCTTTGAAGTCCAGCAGAGCCATTTCTGCGGCTTTTTCCTGCTCTTGGATAAACTTATTGGCTTCGGCTCGTTTGGTGGCGGCCTCGGCTTCCGCTTTGGCTTTCTTATCCCGATAGTCGGCTTCCTTAGCCGAAACCTCGGCTATCATTTGGCTATGAAGCAGCTTGATTTGGCTGTTTTTGTTGGCTTCACTTGCCAACGAATTCATGACCTCTTCCTTTTTGAGGTCGTATTTTTGGGTAATTGCTACCCGCTCCCGCGTCAGCTCATCGGTGATGGTACGAAGGTGCGCTTCAGCTTCGAGTTCGCCTATTTTCTTGATGGCATCTTCATTGGCTTTTTTGACCTCCTCCAAGTGTTTTTCTTCCGCTTTTTTGGCGGCATCTTTGGCTTTCTTATCCTCCTCACTTTTGGCCTTGGCGTACTTTTGCCCTTGGGTTTTGCCTGCAAACTCGGCGGCCACCCCTGCACTGGGATCTTTCCACATTTGAACGACTTCATCAATCCCTTGATTGATGTTGGTCTTCATGGAAGTGATGGTTTTGGTACCGTAAGTTACCGACTCATCCAAGGCTTTTTTGGCACCTGTCAAATTGCCCTGCACGAGTTTAGCCGCTGCATCGCCCAAGGAGTACAGGGCTAGACCTGCATTTTTAACGGTATCGACCAAGCCTACCACCAAACTTTTGGCGACCAAAATCACCGAACCGATGGCTTTGCCCACAATGGTAAGCACGGGAATGGAGGCATTCAGAAGGTCAAGAATGGCGATAAAAACGGGACGGAGGCCGTCGCCGAGGGTTACCATCATCGCATCGAAGTTGTCTCCTAAATTGGAAGTCTTGCCGCCCAAGGTCTCCATCATTTTGGCGTTTTGACCCGCTACACCAGTCATAGCACCCATGGCTATCATCGCCTTGTAAATGGCCTCTTCGTTGTTTTTTACGACCTGCGTTTGCCCTTTGAAAGTAAGTGAGATGTTATCCCCCTCTTTTTTGGCTTTGATACCAAACTCTTTGAGCCGCTCAAACTCGGCACCTTGTGCATCAAGTACGGCCTCCACTAATTGGTCGAAGGTTTTGCCTTGGGAGGAGGCAAGGTCGGCAAGAGCAATCATTTCTTTCTGACTCGGTCGAAGGCCACGGTTCACCATTTTGACGTAGCCTTCCGTGAGTTCATCTACGCTAAATGAGGTATTAGCCGCCATGACTTTGATGGCTTCCATGCTTTGTTTGGCGAGCTTTTCGCTGCCCAAGGCCGTGGTCAATACCTTTTCGTATTTCTCGAATTTGCCAGTGATGTCGAAAATGGCCTTGCCCACGCCGACGATGAACTGCACGATTTGGAGGGCAATAAAGGCATTGAAAGCCGCACTCACTTTGCCGACTCCTCCCGAGAAATTGTTCCACAAAGTAGGCTTGGAGGTTTCTTGCAAAGCGGTATTGGTGCCCTTGACTTGTTGCTGTACTTTTTGCAGCTGGGTTTCGGCGGTTTTGAGCCGACCCACGGCCGCATTGAACGCATTGGTACCGGGCGTCAAGCTTTTGACTTCGGCATTGAGGTGTTTGACGTGGTTTTGGAGCTGCCCATAAGTAAGTTGGGTAATGTCCACATTCTTACGATGAGTGGCAATGGCTTTGTCGGTTTCGTCTACCTGCTTCTTTACTTTTTTCCACTCTTCCGAACCCTCACCCACGGTTTTGGCAACGTCCTTGAGCTGTTTCTGGAGGGCTTTTGATTTGGTCTCAAGCGCGGCCATTTCGGTGTTGGCCTGCTTGGTTTCGAGCCTCAAATCAATGACGGCTTGTTCTCTTAAATCCATGAATCGGTGTGGTTATTGGGTAAGGATATTTTTGATGTATTGAATCGCAAAGCGAGCACCGGCCTGAGCCGCTTGGGACTTCAGGCCATTCATGGCTTTAGAAATAGAGCTGGAGTAAATACCTCGGTAGCCACGCGCCCGGTTGGGCTTGCGACGAAAGGACATTTTTAACGCCCACGCAATACGACGGGTGGCGATTTCGTCAGAAGAAGGCCATTTGCCGTCTTCATAACCAGGAACGTAGTTGAAGCTGTGAAGGCTGTTGGCTTCCACGAAGTATTCCATTGCATCGAGCGGCGGCGTACGCTCATAGTGCATAGAGCGCAGGTCTTTGATGCGCACGTAATCAATCATGCTGATTTTTTTGGCGATGTAGCCATTGCCCTCTTCGGTGGCCGCAACGCGAAAAGAATTGAGCATTTCGCCCGTCATCACGAGGTCTTGGGAACGGATACGGCGTTTCATTTCGTCAACGGCTTCGTCAACGTATTTTTCGAGCAGTACTTTGAGATGTTCGTTGGAAAACATGGTGCTTCAGCCCATTTAGAAAGTGGGATGATGCAAAAAAAATGAGGTAAAATCAGGGGCGAAAGGACGGGAAAGGGAGTAGAAAAGAGTGATTGCATTTTAGATTTTCTCGTAAATTGCACATCACTCTTTATAACTTAATTTTCAATTCAATGACGAAGCAAACCACCATCCAATTTATTGAGGATACTTTATCAAAACTAGGAGCTTTCCAGTCGGATGAGCCAGAGCTGGCTTTATACGACTACCCATCAAACAAAGCAAACCCTCACTTCCATTTTGCCTTTGATGCTTACAATCTGCAAGAAGCTACGCAGGTAACAGTAATGCTCATGGGACGAGGCGATAACTTTAAAATAGAGGGCGGAAAACCTGTTGACGTTCACCTTACCCCCTTGGGCGTATTTTCATTAGAAGGGTTTGCTACGTTTTTAGAATGTCTTCTATCAGCAACTTCGAATAATAAACGCCCTTAAATTAAACCGACACCAACAGCACCGACGTAGCTTGGGCAATGGGGTAGCTATTGGAAAGCCTGACGGGGAGGTAATTGACCCCGTTGATGTGGACTTTTTGCTTGAAATCTAACAAAGCAAGGTCGGCTTCGGTCAATAGAAGTTGGCAATCTAGGTAGTGAATCTGACGGCGAAAAGCTTCTGTTTTTGCCCATGCCCAGTTCACAAGGCCATCGACGCCATTCCAATACAAACTTTTGCCACTACGCGTGGGCAAGGCGGCGGGATACCCTCCTACCATGCCCTGCCAAAACAGCAACCGTGGACTAGATTTCTTTTCGAGTTGGGCAAACTGTGAGGTGGCGCCCTGCTGACGAGCCGACGCAAGCCCACTTTCTACCAATAGCGTGCTAAACTTGGTGGAAAGTTTGGCAATGGTGAGGTCATCGGCAAACGACGGCGTGAGGTAGTCGGCGACGGCAGCGGGGCGATCCTTTTGAAGGGTGTCGTTGGCATCTAACTCCATCGACAATTGTAAACGGCGGCTACGCTCCAGTACTTTTCGCGCACCAATCACCAATTTGTCTGACCAATCTACCTCACACGGCAAACCAAAAATACTGTCGGTGAAGTCAATAGTAAGCCGTTTTTGGACGGTGTTGAACTTCAAACTTAAATTGAGGTACTTACGAAGCTCCACGATGAAGTCCACCACCGTCAGCTCAGGCAGGTGATGCCTGAGCGTGACTTCGGTAGCCCCTTCCAGCTCCCTGATATTGTACAGAACGAGTTGGCCACAGTCGGCATCGGTCATGAAACTGCCATCGATAGTGACCCCTGCCAAAGTCGCAATACGACTCAGCAAATAGCGCACAAATACAAAGGGGACTTTGGGACCCGTGGTGGTATAGGCTCCCGATCCGTAGTCGTTGACTTTGCCTGAGTAGCTTATGGAAGCCCCGTTTGTGCCGTAGTAGTCGGGATTGACCACTGTAGGGAAACACACGGCATTTTGGCCTGAATGAGTGATAGCAGCTGCCAACGGCGTAGGTAGCGGTAGGGTACCAAAATCAATTTCGGAAAGCAGCATTTTTTGGATATCCCCAAAAAACTCTCCCACGGGCTGCACAATGGTGAGTTGGTAGCCTTTGTCCGAAAAATCAGTAAGCAAGGCCGTACCTTCCTGCACGAGGTGGCCATTGAGGTACTGCTCAAATTCAAAACGAGGCACATCCGAACCGAGGTTGGGGATGTCAATGTAGCCAAAAATGGCGCGGTTGGTAGGCGTAAAAGGCAACGCAGGTATCTTGGCCGAATCAGTCAAAAAATCTTTGGCCTCGTAAGTGAGGTAGGGATTGAGGCGTTCAAAACTGCCCTTTTGGTTGCGGTTTTGGTCAACTACGTAACCATTGATGCGGGTTTCGAGGGTCATCATGAGATTTGAATGTAAAATTTATCGCCATCGGCGGGGGCGTACAGACCTCCGCCGACACCCGTATCATCAAACATGTAGTGATTGTCGTAGCCGCTGACACCCAAGGTGCTGGCAAGGGTCTTTTTCAAGACGCCATTGCGGTACACCTTCAGGGTATAAGTAGTGCCATTGGTGCCATACACCCTGAAGTAGAAGCCTGCCCCACCGTCGACGGGGAAGTTGAGGGCATTGCTCCCCACGGGGTAGATGTAGGAGCCTACCACCGATTGTAACTCAGGGGTATTGCCTTGGTCGCCCGGCCACGGAGCCGAGGGAGTCAGACGATGTAGCCCGATTTTGGTGGGTGCATTGGAACGATACTGGAAATGACCCGTCGGTACCGTAGCGGTATAATTAGCGTTGAGGGTACAGGTACCGTTGGTATTGGCGTAGGCTTGGGTATTGAGCGAGTTGTATTCGGCCTCAGCCAAGGCGTCGGCATCTCCTGGTTGTTCACCACCGTACTTTCCTGAAGCAACGGTAATGGTAGCGGGACCACCTTCTAATCCCGAAGGACAGGTGGCGGAAGAGCGCACAAAAGTAGTAGGACGGCTGATAGCGGTATTGGGATAAGGGGTAGAGCCTACCACAATACCCGTATCAAGGTACTCCGAGACGTAATCAGGATCACCTGCGGCATTGGGCTTTTGGGTCAGGGGCGCAACGGCTGTATCATCATCCACGTAACACTTCACGAGTTTGAGCGGCCGTACCATGCCCGTACGCTTGCCATAAGCATCCAATAGATACCTCAATCCCTCAGCTTTCCAGTAGGTAGGCCGCTCAGGAGCGGGAGGAGCAATGGGTAAACGGCTGTAGGAGTTTTGTTGGCGCACGTAGCGAAATTGAAACTGACGCGCCACGAGGTCGGGGATGTCGTCGTGGTCAACGAGCTGCGTCGTGATGAGTTCGAGCGGTTCGTGGTTTCGGTCGGTGACCAGATACCATTCCTCTGCCATCAGCAACTCATCAAGGTAGCGGAGTTGGGCGGCTACATCACGCTCAAAGAAACCAGTGCTTATGGTCAGCTCGCGGTCGGCGTAGCGGTCAACGATGTAAAACTCCGTAAAATCGGGAGCGGCATTCAACGGCCTTTCGCGCTCGGCGGTGGTGCGTGTCACCTTGATGGCTTCGGTGGAAGCTCCCGTGAGCCGTAGGGTATCGTAGGTGTGGAAAGAGTTGTTGAAGATGATAAACCGCTCTTGCGCTACCTTACGGTGGTCTAAGTGATAGGTACGGATTTCGCTCAAACGGTGGTCATACTCGTTGGAAAGCCATACTTGGTAAGATTGTAACGTTTTGGTAGGGTTGGCCCCGATAACGTGCGTACCGACGGGTACGGTGACTACCTGCCCAAACTGCGCCGAGCGCAATTGTAGAGGGGTGTATGCCTCCCTTGTGCCATCGGTAAATATGGCGGAAACCCTGAGCTTGAGGATGCTCGGCAAAGGCATGAAGTTGAGCATAAAAAACAAGTATTCTTCTTGATGCTCCACGATGCGTTTGTGGTTGGGCTGCCACGTAAGGAACTGACGTTTTTCGGCCTGATAAGTGGAAAAGAAACGCTCGCCCCACTGGTCAAAATCACGCTCTGTCATGCCCATTTTGGCCACCCACTTGGGAAGTAGGAGGTTGTCTAGCACGTTGACGCCGTCGTAGTCCACGGTTTCGAGCAAACAATAGGGAGAGGTAAGCTCCGTGAGGGTTATCATCGAATTTTGCCGAAAAGTGGGCTTTTGACGCTTGAGCAAGCCATCCAAAATGTTTTCGAAGTTGAAATGTGCCCCTTCGTAGCGGCTCACGGCTCCTTCGACCACGGGTGGTTTTTCGCGGCTAGGAATGGTGATGAGATCCTGAAAGCTAGTACTGCCCGGAAAGTCGGGGATTTTGAGCGTGAGGTAATACTTGATACGGTCACGCAAGGGGTAGGTCTCGGGGTCGATGGCTACGATGTTGTGTTGCAAACGATTGAGACTGGGCTTGAAGGGCTGAAATATGAGGTAATCGGCTAGGAAGTCTATCATGGAAGTTCACAAAAAAAGGCTTGTAATCATACATTTTTTCGCCTCAAAAAAATTTAAAGTCTTGATTTTCAAGAACACAGTTCGTAAAAAAAGTAATGTAATCGTACATTTTTTCTTACAGGGGGCTAGTCATCATCGTCTTCATCACACAGGTGGCCTTGCGCCCAAAACGTAACCGTAAAGCGAAACTCGTAGCCGTAGGTACGGTCAACAAAAGTGGGAAGGATGACTTCGCCGCGCACGTTGTTCATGTTGAATTCGAGCAGGATGTCTTTGTAAACCGATTCTTTTTTGAGCTTGGAAAATATCTTCTCCCATAGTTGACGGGAGGTTTTGAGGGCGAGGTATTTTCCCTCGGCCGTATCTTCCTCCGCCCGTACCAATATCACCCCTACCGAATCAAAGTGAACCATAAGCATCTCCGAACGCTCCTCAAAGCGTACTTGGGGGTATTCGAGATGAAGCAAGGGGTAGCCAAAGGCATCTTCTGACCGTGAGGCGGTGATGACGGTTTCGATGAGGTCGCAATAGTAAGATTTCAATCCCACTTCGGGGCTAACAAATTGCTCAAAATACTCACGGTAGGTATCGTAGTGTTGGTCAATCAGCTTCATCATACGTTTGGGGATTAGAGGTGGCGGGGCGGCCACCCGTTTCTTTGTTTTTAATGCGTTCGAGGGCATCAAAGACCTCGTTGACGGGGGCTTTCATCACTTCGGGAACGGTGCCAAAAATGCGTTCTTCCGCCACCACATAGCGTAAGTTTTTCATCTCCATGAGCTGGTCGCGCCAGTCATACTCTCCCGCCGCTTCGACGGGGGTATTCCGCTTGGGAATGGGGTCATCAAATACGTCGTAGGATTCGTAGAGCCACTTGAGTTCATCGACAAAGTATTGCACAATGGCCGCCAAAATCCCCGTCGGTAGGTCGAGAAATTCTTTGGCTCGAATCTCGACCACGTGTTCGTTGAAAGGCTCGCGTTCGTCGCCTGACCATTGGGGGGCAAGCCGATTTAAGTCCGGTGGCATCGGTCGGCACAGCGTGGCGACCAGGCGCGACGCAGAAAGCTCCCTTGGGGTATCGGTGTCGTAGTAGGCTTGGAAAAGGTAAGCGACCCCCGTCAGATACTCCGCAAAGGTGGTGGTGCGGAACTGAGGCATGGGGGTGTAATACATCACTCCCCGATGCTCAAAATGGGTACAGGGACGGCCTTCCTTTTTTTTCTCCCATACCCAATCTAGCGTTTGGAGAAGCTCATTGACTTGCCAAGGCACCAGTTTCCGAAAAATGCGCGGTGGAATGGGATTGATGAGCTGAAGGGCATCCAACTTGCTACGCTCGGTCATGGGCTGCTCGTGAGCAAGTCGGAGCAGTCCCATGACACGGTCGGCAGGCACCTGTTTCCAATTGTCGGCGAGGGTGTATTCGATATCGTTGAGCCAAATTTTCATTTTTTGACAGGATAGGTTTCGGTGGTTTCTACCCCGAAGAATTGACCTGCAATGGCAATCAAGGCCATGACATCCGCGTAGATTTTGAGAATGATATTTTCGAGTTCGGCGGGATACTCAGCCTTGGCAAAGAAGGCAACCAGCGCGGCTCCCAGCGCGGCCATGAATTGGATGACCTGAAGGATAATGGTGGGGGTTTTGGCCCACAGTTGGGTGATTCCGAATTTCATTTTTGTAGGTTTAAAATGTCCTGATAAATAGATTCTGTAAACATGGCTCCTAAAACAAAGGCTTCGTGGGTGGTCATCGGAACGCCATCAAAAAACACCGTAGGGTCGGGACTTTCCTGCCCATGCACGTTTTGGAGCAACGCAGCGAAGAGGTAGTCGATGCGGGCTTGGTCAATTTTTGACGGCTGTTCCATGTTGGTTTTTTAGAAATGGGGTAATGTGATTGGCTACGGCCTTGATCCACGATTTTGACCGCCAATTGAGGTGGCATCCTTGCTGTTTTTGTGAGCCGCCGGTGGTGTTCCAACCGATGAGCTGCACCAACTCTTCGTCTTCATCCTCAAAGCCCGCAGGGTCGGCGACAAACTCCACGTGGCTGCGAAACAAACTCACCGCGTCGAAGACTTGCACCCTCTGCCCTTGCTGCCACTTGACTTGCTTTTTGGGGTCGGCAAACCAACTCCGTACGGCAGCAGGTGCGGAAAGGGGGAGACGCACACCATTGACGAGGTGACACCAATATCCGCCACTGGCACAATAGAAGGCGTTGTCGGGGACGCCAACGGCTCGGTTGTAGATGGTGATTTGTGGGTGTCGGTTGTTGTTTGCGGCTCCTGGCTTCTCACGGAGTTTGAGTTGGGTTTTGCCCGTGTCAAGAATGGCACGACGTAATTCGGCTTCATTGGTCACAATCGGCTTGGTGGGAAATACAGCTTTCTTTAGGGCTTGGCCATGTGCGCCAAAACCGATAATAACAAGAAGCCCAAAACAGTAATGACGGAAATAAGTGCTCTTTGCCATGGGGTGAGGTCGTGAAAGAATTCAGTCCAAAAGTCTTTTTTTGATTTGATGATGGGGACGATGTAAAGTACTACTGTTGGCATCACCAACAGACACAGAAGGGCAGCGCGGGGCAAATCGGCAAACATCGTGAAAGTCTCATACACGTACTTTTGTACGCTCGTGAGGTCGTAGGCGGGGCGAAGGGATTGACCTCCTTCGGGCACGTTGGCGTTGGCTTGGGTGATGAGGTTACCAATGAAAAAGAAGGCATCTAAGGTCATCCAAAGGATACCAAGCAAACCCACCACTTGGAAAGCCGCAAGGATGCGGTGGAGTTTGTTGCGGCGAATTTTGGCCGTATTTTCATCTTCGTTGGTCTCGGACTGCGCGTCTGGGGGAGCAATGATGCCTAACTCAATACCTATCTGACGGGCGTTGGAGTCGGCAGCCGCCGCCCAACGCAGGTACTTTTCGCGCTCGGCATCGGAGATATCAGGATTGCGCGATGACTGGCGATAGTTATCGGCATCGGTCATGAAAATTTCGTATTCACGATGTAGCTGCCTTTTGGCGGCTTCCTGCTTGATTTTTTCGGCTTCTTCTAGCTCTTTAGCGGCTTGCTGAGCCAACTCAGCGGCTTTTTGAGCTTGCGCTTGCAGCTCGGTAAGCTGCTCATGGGTAATGGAAGAGCCGTTGAGGGCAACTGCAGGGGCATCGTGCGGTTGAGGAGGGTTGGTACGGAGGATTCGGGAGACAGACATGGGGATAGAGAGTTAAAAAAATCCGAGTGAACTATTGGAAAGCGTGACGACCTGTGAGGTCTTGGCTTGTTTTTTGGTGAAATAGGCCGCGAAAATGGTCTCGGTGGCCGTTTCGTCGAGGTACTTGGTGAGCGCGGTTTCGGCTTCTTTGTAGCTATTGACAAGCTCCTTGCGAAGCTCATCCACGGCGGGATAGGTGGTGGGCGTTTGGTTTTTCATCGAATCATCGATGGTTTGGACGTAGATGCCGTCGCTATCTATCCGCAACCGTAGCCCAGGAATGGCACGGTACAGGGCATAGGGGGCAATGAGGTCAGCCAGCAGAAAAAGCAGCCGTTTTTCCGCAGGGGTGAGTTCCTGCGGGGTTTCGGTGTATTTGGTCTTGAGGGCGTCAAATACCTGAGCCGTACAAATATCACGGGCGATGCTATCCTCGGCTTTGCTGAGGTGAAAACGCAACGCCAAAAAGGTACGACGGCGGCTTTGTACCAGCGGCAAATGCTGGGTGAGCTGGGTGGCATTGCGAATGATGCGGCTACGGTTGGCTTTGAAGCCTTCGGAGTTTTTCCACGGGTCGGCGTCTAATCCTTCCAAGGCTTCGAGCAAATCTTCCAAAGCGGCATCGGCGTTTTCGGAGGTACTCGAGACCAAATCGACGTGGGCCCACTTGGGAGCCATCGTAGTACGCGAAGGCTGGTTCATCATGACGCCCAAGTCTCCACTGACGACCCGCAGGTGTGGGAGCGCCAGTAAGTAAGCGTACCATGCGGTGGCTTTTTGGGCGAGGGCTTTCAGCTCACTGTAGGTGGTATCAGTGGTGGCACATAGAAACTCAAAGAAGTCTTTGCCAATGGCCGTCTGGATAAAACGACGCTCGGCGGTCGCTACAAATGGCTCGATGGTTTTGAAATCCATTGATTTTTGGAGGCCACCAAGGTAGCTTTTGAGCTGTTCGGCAGTTTGGATGAGGGTGGGCATGGTTGGCTATTGGTTAGGGGCGATGACGTTTTGAGTACCTGTGGGGTTGACGTCGAGGGTGGTCATTTGGGCGTCGATGACTTGGAAAGTGACATCGCGCGGCAACACTCCCGAAATACGAGCCGCCGCAAGAATGGGTTTCATTTGCGCGGCGCGGTCGGTGGCCGTCATCATTTTGGCGTAATCGTAGGCCAAACGCAGCTCTGAGCCTGAACCTCCGAGCTTCGAGCCGGTGTCGATACCTGCCAAGCTCGGCAGTATTCCGTGTGAGCTGGCATGGGCGATGTCGGCGGTGGTGGCCACGCGGGTATAGGCTTCGTCGGAGAGGGGATTGTTGAGTGGCTCTATGACGATGCCGCTGATTTGCTTGCCACTGTTGTCCATAAAATAACGGGTAAGCAGTGCCTTATTGACGTTATTGACGCCACTGAGCCAACGGTCAAACTGCGCCTGAAGCTCGCCAAAAGCGGCTTTCTGTTCGGCTTCCTCCGTAATGCCCTGCTGGATAAAATAATCCACGGGAATTTTGATGAGGTACTTGATATTGTAGCCGTTTTTCAAGCCTGATATGTGAAACTGAGGGATCAGGTTGGAAACTTCCAGCCACTTTTCTCCACCCCACCAACCCGCAAAAGCGTAGAACGGTTGCCCAGGAATAGGCTCTTTGACGTGGATGATACTTTCGGCGTAGGCCGTAGGATAGGCAGGATCGAAAGCAGGCACGACCACTTTGGGAGCTACGCGGTGATAGGGAGTGCCAAACTTATCCGAAAGAAAAAAACGCTGTACTCGGCTCTCTCCCGCTTGGATGCGACCGAGGCGAATCGTGAACATATCTCTTACCGTAGGCTGAGCGAAGAAACGGCCATTGCGATAGCTGATGCTGAGGTTGGCGAAGCTGTTCCAAGAAAAAGCCCATTGCCACGATAAGGCTTTGAAAAAGTCTTGAATCTCGGCGGCTTCCATCCAATCTTGAAGCTCAGGCGAATCGTAAGGCTCATAGAGGGTTTTGCGGTTTTCGGTGATTTTACGGAAAGCCCCAATCCCCCCTCCTACGATGTACTTGGTCTGGGTGCGTAGCAACTGCGTGGCTTTGTCGTTGGCCGACATGAGCTTGTGCATCTGGTTGGGCTTATCGTCATGAAACCCCCAAGGGTAATGCTCAGGGTAGAGTGCCTCGGAGGTATCGTACCAACCAATGGCAGGGGTATGGGCTTGGTCATGGCCAACGAAGCTCAGAAAAGCGGACTGCGCGTCTGCGCCCGTTTTGCCGTTGGTGGCCAAGGTCAGATTATTAGAAAGGGCTTGAAGCATGGGGGCTATCGGGATGGGTGGATAATGGCAAACCAATCGGCAGAGCCTTTGGGACGGTAATGGGTCAATAACTTGATTTTGAGGTTGCGGAAATCGGTCTCTCCCGCCTCGTTTTTGAAGCGCACCCGAATCATGAAGTTGGACTTGAGATGGGGTGTCTCGCGGGTTTTGGCCGTCTTGGTTCCTCCTTTTTGAACGTCAGGTTTAGGTTGAATTATGATTTGCGTAATATCCTCAAAGGAGCGGGTGCATTGGCGTTTTTCGGAGGCAGTGCCGTTGGTTTTGTAATACCGAAAATCAGCTACTCGGGGAGTGCCGTCAGGTTCGGTACCGTTGAAAAAATCAAAGAGTACTGCTTCGCGCTTTAGAGATTGCATTTTGCCGATTTTTTTAGCGAAATTGGCAGGATGAAAGGATTCGTGAAAGGACGCGAATTTTAAACAACAGAAGCATGAAATTAGACAAAGCCGCCCAGCGGTGGGGTTACATTTGGCGAACGGTAGTTTTGCTCCTTATGTGGGTGCTATTGTCGCCGTTTGCTACATTATGGAGCGCCATTAGAAGTGGCAAGATGAAGGGTGCATGGATCCGCACTAAACTGGTGTATGATTCAGTCTATAAGAAGTTTGTGGTACGACCACGGCTCAATGACGATTTGGCTAATACCTCCAATGAAGACCTTGAAACGCTGATTTGGCTATCGCAAAACTATCCCGTCTCAATAAAGGAAGCAGCGGAAATTTGGGAAGGGAATGGACGAAGGTTAGGGGCTACTATTCATCAAATAGAGCTTATAGTACGTAAAAGATAGCTGTCTAGGCCCCTATGAAAAGCCAAATACTTGGTAATCAATCTACTGTCGTTTTTATTGTTAGCCAACTGTGTGAAAAATATCGCATTTTTTGAATTTTCAAAGTTTCTTTCGACCAAAGATTGTACTATTCTAACTGAAAAGTATTTTTCAAATTGTATTTTTTAAGTAAAAAATATGACTAAATAATTACATTATATATAATGATTAAAAATATGAATCACTATCCTTTTAGCTTTGGCAACAAAAATGAAAAATAAGAAATATGAGCATTTGAACACCGTCGCCTTTTCATTTAAAAAATCACTTCATAAGTCAATCCTACTTTTAGGCATCAATTATTACTAAACAATTAATATTCCATTTAAATACAATATTAACGATCTTTTAAATACAAAGGCCTTTAATGCAAAAATTAAAACTACTATTACCAAAACTCTCTTTTATCGACAATTTACTATTAAAAAACTCAAAAAAAACACAAAACTAACTTGACACTTTTACAATTCCATAACAAGCAATGAGCACTATATCAATAATAGATAGCAATAAAAAATTCACTCCTCTAAGATTTTACACAGAATTTCTAGAGAAGCTATCAGAATTTTACAAAACACACAGGTCAAAAAAAATAATCTTTAAATTATTTGAAAATGGCGACGAAAAAATTCACGAATCCTATTACAGAATTGACCCAATCACTTTACCACTATTATTAAGCATAATAGAGCAATTAAGCAAATTCCACAAAGAACCTCTAAATGTTTTACTATACAATAACGCCGCCACTATAAATGTACTTGAATTTTTATATAAATCAGATTTTTTCAAAACCGCTGGAAATGCAAATGAACACAATACTACTGGCAAAAATATAATAAATATTGACGAAAGATATTTTGGAGATTTTAAAGGAATAAAAATCCGCAGAGACCACCTCGTAAGGTCATATTCTATTAAAGAATTCAAAGTTAGCAGAGAGCCTAATTCATATATTGAAGAAATGAAATTAAGGGATTACATACTATCCACAACAACATATAAAATTTACAATCATTTCAAGGAATTATTATTCGAAAACGAATCAACCTTAAACAATCACAACTTATACATTGATATTCTATCTGAATTAGTCACTAATGGAATATTGCATTCCGGATCAACTACATATGCCATGATGTTTGTAGACAAATATAAAACAAAATTTTCTATATCTGATAACGGCATTGGATTAAAGGAATCCTTAGACAAAAAAAAAGACCTTTCATTCTATTATACTAAAAATGAATTCCAAGAGAGTATATATCAAACTCTCAAACCATCCATCTTGATTGACAGTTTCAAACCAATATTTGAAACCTTATTCTACTCCTCCCTTAAAGAACGACGGGGACTTTTTGATTTAATGCTTATTGTAGTCATTAAAAGCAACGGATATTTTAGATTACATACTGACAATTGCCAAATAATAGCTTCTAATAGAATTTTCGATCAATTACAAAAATTACACAAATACAGAGAAGAAATATTCAACAACCATATGTCTTTTGAATTAAAGAAAATAGAAAATGAAATTTACAGAAATACTACACTAAAATTAAAAGAAATGATAAAAGAATTATTTCTTGAACTTTTCAAAGATATAATAGAATATTATTCAGAGGACACAAGATATTCATCTTTACGATTCTTCAATGTAAGATTTCGTGGAGTACATATTGAAGTTGAAATCCCTAACATATAGATATATAGACATGATAATATCTAAAATCACATCACAAAACTTTATTTACTATAATTTACATAGTGAAGAGGTTGTTACATCAAATTTTATTGAAGAAAATAATAGTGGCATTTATTGTGATAGACTACAAATATCTACTATTCAACGTGTAGTAGAAGACATCGAACAACAAGAAGGTATTAAAAATATAGTACTTGACTTCAATAACATTGAAGCAATACAATCCAACTTAGGAAACTATATTATTCCTTTAAAAAACAATGGTTTCGCAATCGTCCTAACCAATATTCTCGAAAAACTAGTTGCCGATATGGGTTTTTTTTCACTATCAAATCCTAATAATTTACAAAAAAAACAACCCTCAAACGATAGACAATTTGAAACAACAAATACTAATCAATCAGTTTTTAAAAAATTCTATTTATTTGAAGCTAACAATAATTTTTTAAATGAAAACTTTATTCCAAATAAAATATTTAACAAACATTTTAAAAACATTTTAAAAAAATATATAGAGATTAATGAAAAGCCACACACATCCTCTTTTGTATATTTAAAATCATTTGTAAATATAAAAAAATTTATATCTCACGAAAAATCTCTATCAATTTTATCAATTTACAAACTTGCATTAAAAATCAAAAAAGAATGGGGAAAAGAAATTGAAAAAAAACCTATTTTAATTTGCCAAAGCTTAAATAGTTCTTATATAGTATCAATACTTTCCAGTTTACTAAAATTAGACATTCTAATATTGGACAAAATTGGGCCTATTAACAAACTTTACACTAGGCTTGGCAATAGTATCTCAAACGAGAGAAAGTATATAGTAGTATCAGATATGGTCTGCTTAGGTACTGAGGTTAAAATAGTTAAGAATCTTATAGAGTTCATAGGAGGAAAGTATTTAGGTAATGTTTCTATCATAAAAGCTGAAACTTTGAAAAAATCAGATATTTCAAGAAAAGATGCAACTTTATCAGTTTTTTCGATTGATAAAACTAATAACAAAGAATTAAACTATTACATAACTACTGAACTAGAGTTCACAAATGAATGACATCATAGTACACATCTCTGATTTGCACATATCAGACCATTATGGCATAGGACGTAATAATAAGAATACTTTTCTAAAAGCCGAATCAAAAAATGAAGAAAATCATGCATTTATAAACTCATTAGTGCATAAAATCAAAGAAATACAGCACAGGCACATATATTTAATAGTAACAGGAGATATATCAGACTGTGGCGAAAGTTGCGAATTCGAAATAGCAACTGAACTTATGAATAAGCTAATAACGGATTTAAATATCAAAGGTACACTTCAAATACCTGGCGACCACGATATACATAGAGATTCTATAAAAAACGTACTAAGGGAAACAAGAAAAAGAAGTGAGTCACCTTTCTCAGAATCTACGCTTCAAAACATCTCTCATGATATTACTAAAGCAAAGTTTAAAAATTTTAACACTTTCTATAAATCCATCAAAAACGAAGACTTTAACTCAGATAAAATTATTTTCGACTCTCTAGTCACTGAAAATATAGTTTTTCTTGGAATAAACTCTAATCATGAAATCAATCAAGACGGGGGAAAAGGATTCATTAATACTATTCAATTTGAAAATGAGTTACAAATTATAAAAGAAACATATCCTGGCCTAGAAATTGTTTTATGTATGCATCATAACTTGCACGGCGATTATGAGAATACCCAATCTGGACAATGGGATGTTGACAACAGAAGACTTTTGATTAGTGATTTTCAAAAACAAGGTGTTAAGTGTATATTATCTGGAAATGAGCACACACCAAACTCTAAATCCCTGTCTATATCAGAGATAATAATTAGTGATTCTGGCTCTATTTCATCGGTAAGCAACCCTCCAGGAAGTTTTAAAATTTATGAAATAATAAAAAATGAAAAAGGAATTTACTTAAAAAATAACCTATATACTTTAGTAAGTACAGGAAGTGCCAATGCACTTAAGTTTGGCAATTGGACTACCATTAATATCAGTGAAACAAAAGGCGCAGAAAAAGATTCTTTTATTCTAAAAGACCTTCCAACTCCTGTTTCTCCGTCCTCAATACAAGATTTACCACATAGTAACGACATTATTGAAATAAATCAAGAAATTAGCAACATAGAGATTCAAAGAAAAGTATATTCAAACCCTATTATTCAAGAAAAGTTATATCAAATTATAAAAGAAAGAAAACTTTTCCATCAAGGGCATTTTCATTGTAGTGAAACTTCAAGAACGCACAACTGGATAGACACTGCACGATTATTAGAAAAAGAAGAGGATTTGTTTTTTATAAAAAATGCAATTATAGATATAATATCAACATTTAATCTATCCTTCAATTGCAATTTAATAATTGGACTTGGATATGAAGGCAATATTATTGCCAGTAAAGCTGCGATAAAATACAACATTCCATATACTTTTTTACCATACGATTATAGGTACAAAGATCACCATGAATTTGAAAATAATATAAACTTCGACAATTCAGAGTACAAATATAAAAAAGCAATGATAATAACAGATGTTGTTAACACAGGCAGTACTATTATAAATTTAATCAAGGAAAAAGAGAGAACATTCTTTGAAAATACCGAAGAAATTACTATAATATCATTATTTTACACTGGACAAGACGAGCTAAATCATGATATATTAAATCATAAAATCAATGATATTACTACAATGTATCCACCTAAAAAAATTGAACTCTATTCTATCAAAGTAATTAAAATCGAAAGATGTCCTTATGGAGCAGACTATAAAAATACATGTTTTATCTACAGAGACCAATTAAATCCTGTATATAAATTTTATACTGAAGAAGAATAGCTTTTCTGTTTCACCAGCCTAATCAACAATATCGTAGCAATACAAATTCTTCAACATACTACCTCTTGGCAAGTATTAATATATATCAGGGAGGCAGGACAAATACAATATTTAATTACAAGAAAAAAAATAGAATAATTTCAACTTTAAAAGAGAAACATATTTTATTTTCCCTGTCTCTAGTATATCTTGTATTACATGTACAAAAGCAAGTTTTACTTATACTATATTGGGCTCAAGCCCCCATCAGCATAGAAAAAATTCCGTCATTGTTTTAGGTATGCAAAATTAAAATTCGTCCGAAATAAATCTAATTCACAACCAACCAACCGTTGGGATTACCGAGGTAGAGGCACCAAAGCGACCGATGCGACTGCCGTATTTGCCGCAGAGGTAGTAGTCTAGGGTGTCGGATAAGTGGGTGGCAAGTTCTTGGGGGATTTTGCTTCTTTCCGAATTTTTGTTCTTCGAAAAATCATCATTGATGGGGGCTTGCTGTACGCTGTAGATGAGTGGTTTAGCTCGCTTTTCGTTGATGCGTACTTTGGGCAAACGGGGGTTTTTCTCCAATAGGATTTCATCAATGAAGAAGTGTTTGTCTTTTCCCTGCCAGTTGAAAGAATTGACACGAGAGATGACCGTCCAACCCAAATCTCGGATGGTTTCGGAAAAGACATCTAATTGGGTTTGGACAGTATGGGCAGCCTTAGAGGTGGTGTTGCGGTCACCCCAGAGGTACACTACTTTTTTGCGATGCCCCACGTACTCTTCATTGAACTTGAAGGCTAGCCGCTGTACTAGGTTGGATTTTTCGTTGTTGGGCTTTACAAACAGTGCATTGAGGCAATGCTCGGTGCCGCTTTTTTCTTGCCAGACGGTGCAGCTGGTGAAGGCGGCGTTGGCATCAATCGACACTTCGATGGCAGCGTCGGGATTGTAGTCGTTTTGTTCTTTGTGCCATAGTCCTAGCTCATCGTCGAATTCGTAGGAATAACCGTAGGAAACGTGAAGCTCTGATTTGAAAGAGGGATAAAAGCCGTCGCCCGTGCCTTCGATGCGCTCGTTCATCATCTCTATTGCAAAGGTGATGGGGTCGAGCAGGTCGTATTGGGTTTGGACGTAGTCGGGTACTTTTTTGAGCAAGGCGTAATTGTCGTAGGCAGTAGCCGAAGCCCAGTAATATTTGTCGGGTTGGGTTTGGGCTAGCTCCTCGTACTTCCATATCCACTGCCCGGTAGTATCGGTAGGAACGGAGGTGAAGAAATAAAAGGCCAGATTGAGAGGGGATGAGATGTCGATGGGGGCGCGGTTGCGAGGGAGAATGATTTTGTTGACCCAATCTTCTTTGAACCATGCGGCCTCATCAATGAAGTTTTGGGAGTCATTGCCACCGCGATTGGTATTGGGGCGGTCGTAGGAACGTAGCTGCAAACAGTAACCTGACTTGAAGCTAATGACATTTTCCCATTTTTTGGGGGCAAACAGGGGACGCGGCCAATCGTCGGGGGGACGGCGGAAAAGGGTGTAATTGCCCCTACCTGTTTTTGGCTCGTATAAGTGCCAGCCGTACTGCTTCCAGATATCTTCGGACTGCTCGAGGATGATTTCGAGTGCCTGACCGAAGTGGGTACAGTTGAGCGAGGCTTTGGCACGGGGCAGCTGCCGAGCCGAAAGCCCAATGACGTGGTTGAGGGTGTTGGTCTTGGCGGAGCCACGACCGCATACGGCGGCTTTAATGCGCTGGGGAGCTTGGAGGAATTTGACCTGCCACGGGTTTAGGGGTATCGTGCCTGATGATTTCGTAGGGGACATCTATGACTTCGTAATTTAGGGTGGGCGGAACGGAGTAGTCGGTAAGGTCTTCTTCGGTGGTTTTTTCTTCGTTGTACGTACCGAGGATTTTGTTGATTTGGTCGTTGAGACGGGCGGCGGCGATGTGGTCACCAGCAGCCACGGCGTCTTTTTCGCGACGCTCTAAGTGCTGAAGACGGAAGGCTTTGCGCGCTCGAAGGGAAAGTTGCTGCATATCGCCAAAGAGCTCCAAGGCTTCGTTGACGATACGATTGGACATTTGGATACTGACGTGGTAATTCTGTCGTACAAACTTTACAATTGCGGCACGGGTCCAGACGGGTTCGGCTTCGTCGGGTTCGTTTTGCCCAAAGAGAAGCATGACTCGCTCGTAGCGGTCGAGGGATTTTTTTTCTTCCTCATTGAGGTCGGTAGTACCAGCGTAGTAGTCGCGGTACTTTTGTAGCTTGTCTTCGTCGGGAAGAAGGCGAACGGCACGGGTCATTTTAGTACAAAATAAAGGGTGAGAGCGGCACCGATGCGCCACGCCCAACGTTCGAGCTGGGCACGGCGAAAACGGCGATGCAGATGGTCGTAACTGGTATTGGCAGCGTGAAGGCGCGCGGCCATGTCGTTGGCGTCGGTTCGGAGCTTGCTCGACTGTACTTGGCATCCGATGAGCTGCGTTTGGAAACTGGTGACTTGCGTCGTCTTGAGGTGCAAGGCGGTTTTGGCATCTTGATAGCGTAGGAGGCTGTCGTAGATGGCACGGGAATTTTGGATATAGGACTCCAACTCACTTTTTTCGGAGGTGGGCGTTGATTGCGCGTATGGCTTGAAGCTCGCTAAGGTGAGCAATGCTGTCAGAACGAATACGCTGCTGAAGGCCAAGAATGGTTTCATCTTTGAGGGCAATGGTGTTGGCGTTTTGGGCTAATTGGGTAGCGACGTTTAGGGAGTCGCGTAGGCGTTGCTCTTGCAAGGCGGCATCCGCAGCAAGCTGCTGGACTCGGTTGAGCTGCTGTGAGTGGATGACCATGCCTAACCAAACCCCCGTGGCGAGGGTAAGGAGGTAGGTAATGGTGGGTAGGAGCCATTTGGGAAACTTGACTCCTACCAAAAAGCGCAGGATTTTCATGGGATAGCGTTTAAAATCATGCCTATAGCCGCCTCAAGGTCTTGGGCTTTGATGGGCATCAGCTGGGTGTCCCCTTGAGTTACGGGCATTTCGACCAGTGACGAGGAGCCGTCTGGATTGGGCAGGGTGAGGGTTTTGTTAACGACTTCTTTCAAGAAAAACTCTGAGGTAGTGACGCCTTTGGTGCGACTTCCACGGATGACAACTTCAAATTCGGTATCGACGGTGAGACCTAATTCGGCAATGGCTTCTTCTTTCTGTGCAGCAGAAAGGTTGGTATAGATTTTTTTGAAGAGTTCTTCGGTGAGATTGATTTGCATAGTCTTACCACGAAGTGGTGTTTTGAGTAAGTGATCCTTTCAGTTTAAGATTGCCAGCGTTGTCGAGGTACATCATGGGAGGATAGGTGGCGTAGTTGGTGGCATCAAATTCAACCGTGCCGGTGGGCGTAGTGGTGGTAGTAGCCTCTGAGGGGTAAAGGGTGGCATTTTCGCGACTGATGACATTGTACCTGACAAGATTGTAAGTAGGGTTAACTTTGATGTAAATGTCGACGGTATTGTCGGCATTGCGCATGGCTAGGAGACCAGCGACGATGTTGTCGGAGAGGGAGCCTTTGCCTCCTGTAATGTACCAACGGTATTTGTTGGCCGATGAAGTACCGCCGCGATTGGCAATGATGTAACGAGCCACTAGGAAATGGTCGGCACTCCACAGACGTGCCATGACTAGCTCCACGACAAGGTTATCGTAATTGGCACTGTCTTCTGCATACTTTAGGCGGGCGATTTTCAGGTAAGTAGTGCTACCGAAGGCATTGCCCATGTACTTGGTCATGCTTATGCCATTCAGAATACCCGTGACCGAAAGATTGCCTGCGGCCGTGAGGTCACTCCCTGATTCGGAAAGGATGCTATCGGCAAAACCTGTGGAGGTGCGCCGTGGCAAACGCCCTACGGTGGGATTGACAGTATCGCCCATGGAGGCGGCTGGATCCCATGCGCCGTCGTTGGTAAGGTGATTGAGCAAGGATTCGAGATAGTCGGCTACCTCCGTAGCAGTGACGGGGTCTTGGGGCGTGGCCAACCGAATCTGGTTGATGTAAGCTAAAACTTGTGAACGTGTAGGCATGGAGGCTTAACTTTTTTTGACGAAGGTAAGCTCTCTCTCAAGAGGCAGAAAGGACGGGATTTTAATGAAAAAACCCGTCCCCTAGCAAGGGCGGGCTTAGTAATAAAAACACTGATAGAGATAACTCTATTGGGCAGCGAAGGTACGGAAAATGTTAGGATTCTGCGATTTCGTCAAAAGCTGTGATGACGCTTTGGCAAGTGCTGATAAGCTCATCATCTTCGGCATCGAATTTCTGGTCGCGTATTTCAGGCGTCAGAAACCCCAAATTAAAAGAAAGCTCTATGCCGTCTTTGAAAGTAACAAAGCAGAGAAGGGGGTTGTCGTTTTCGTCATCATGCTTTTTCATGACGGCGAATTGATAGCCGCCTATTTCAAATATTTTTATCCATTTTTCCATGTGATGTGCTTTAGGAGGCGATGGCCTCGTTTAGGTCAACGGACAATTCTTGAGAAACACTCGTAGAATCGGCGTTGAGGTGTAAGGTGATTTGAGCTTGGAGACCTTCTGACTGGGCAACAGCCAAGAGAAAATTGAGCCGATTTACTTCGGCTCTGATTTTGGTAGCGAGTTCGTTTTTACGATTGTGATTCATTTTAATTGGCGGTTGGCAAGTTCTAGGTACTTTTCGTTGCGGATACGGATACGCACTTCTAGGCTGTCTTTGGTGATGTTGACGACTTGGCCTTGGATGACGGCGTAGGTCATGCCATGAACTTGGAGGGTAGTTATTTGGTCGGGGGGGATATCTGGAGTATCGGTAGATACGCCGCGACTGAAGCAACTAAAAATCAAAAAGCTGCTCAGAAATGTACCTATTTTTAGGGCTTTTGGGCGTAGCGTCTTCATCTAATTCAAGGGTTTTGTAATTGATACCTGATTGCTTTTGATAGGCTTTTACGGCCTTTTCTAGGGTTTTGAGAAGTTCAGCAGGCGTTTCAAAGTCCCCTAGTGGTTTTTCCTTTTTTAAAAAGCCAATTACAAATTGAGCCGCGGTTTGATTAGCACACTCTTCGGGATATATGGCTAAGTTAATCTCTGCACTAAGTCTAAATCGGTATGATTCCCAGACCGATTGACTGATGAAAAATTTATTTTTGGGCGAGATGCGAAGCAGGATTGCTTTTACTTCATCTCTTAGTTGGGTTAGTGTCATGATTCATCTCCTTTCTGAGTGTTAAATTCATCTTCATCAAAATAGTCATTTTCATCAAAAGAGTCATCGTCATCGTACAATGCATCACGAGCCTCACTAGACTCTTGGCAGTATTCACAGCTTTCGCACCTTTTAGGTGTAAGGTCAACTATTGAATCGTCCCAACTTCCTGAGCAGTAGCATTCGCCACCGCATATACAACATGGGTGTGCCATTATGAGTCACCTCCTTTCAATGGGTCAAGTGAGGCTTGGACTGCTACTGACCAATGCTCAATGAGTTTTGTTCTTAGTTTTTCCAAATTTGCGACGGCTTCACGATAACCTTTGAGTTCTAAAGCATTGGGGGCATTGAGGTAGCTGCTGTAAAAGAAATTGTACCTGATGGAACTCCCTGACTTAAAGAATACTTCGATGTAGAGCGTTTTGTAGGTACCGCTTATCCCTGATGGCCCGGTATCAGTTCGACAGGGGCCAACGGCCATGATATCGGTGAGGTCAATCGTATGACCCGTGAAAATCGTGGTTAAGACTTTTTGATTATTCATTGTTGCAGTTGGTTATGATAAAATTATGGTCTCCATTTTTTTGGCTTCTTGCTCGGTCAGGGGGTGGCCTTTGTTAATCTTTTCCACTATTTTCATCAAATAGTCGGTGGTGGGTGACGAACGTTTGAGAATCCAATGCGTGGTGATAAGGCATTTTTGGCCTTTGTGGGTAGACAAAAGCTCCAAAAACGACTCTTTAAATTCTTCGGTAAACCCATAAGGGTAGGTTCTCATTGAGTTAGCCAATTGTAGAAAAGCATCGTCAATGAATTGCACGGTGTTGATTTTGTCGGTGCCACCTGCTTCAATGAAAGAAGACAGTGCATTGACACCAAGAGTAGCAAATTTATCTTGGGTGATGATGGCAAATCTTAACATGGTTATTGAAAGTTTTGGTTGTTGAATCCAAGATTGATGAGTGCTCGGTCGAGTTGCCCCAGTATTTGACCTTTGAATTCGTCGGTATGAGACTCAGGGATGAGGTCTTGGTATAGGGCAATGGCCTCGGACGGTTTGAGAGTAATACTACGGCTTTGGGATTGGCGAGCATTGGCTATCAATTGGAGGGCTTTTCGAGAAAAATAGTCTGTCAAAACCAAATGAGCCACCGAACTATTGAAACCAAGACTATGAGTGTTTTTGGTAATCGTTTCTAAATGGCAGTACAAGGATGCAAACTCAATGGGATGCAACTTGATGGTGATTTTAGGGAGCATGGTCAGGTCAGTGATGGTCGTATTTCCAACTTGAGCTATATTCGACAAGCGACAAAACGGGAAGCAGAATGATGATACACACAATCGCTACAAAGGCGGCAAATAGACTAGCTAATGCCATAAACACAACGAGGATGATTTCAAAAACGGCAATGAGAGTTTTCATGAGAGGAGATGGATGAGTTCATCGGGTTTCTTTTTCTTACGTTTGTTGCCTTGGCCACTCTCGGCATTGACGGCGGTAGCTGCGGTGAGTAGTTCGAGCATGGCTTTTTGTTCGAGAATGGGCAGCCGTTTGAAGTTTGTGACCCAGCGCCGTTGCATCCTTGTGATATCTTCACGCTCTCGGTAATTGGAGCCTAGATAGCGGTAATCGTGAAGCTCGGTGAGGGCTGGGTAATTCATCCAAAGTTGCTCAGTGACACGCCCGTGGCGGGTCTGGGCGGAGATTTCGGCAACTTCCCAATGCTCAAACAGACGGTCATCATAGATTTCGTTTTTATAGGTACTTATGGCGATTTTGGCGTAAGTATATTCCCGAATGTTGTTGAGCAGGGCTAGGTGCTCTTGGTCGGATAGCTCATACTTATAACTTGGTCGGCTATCGCGCCGCGCCGTAAGAGGGTATGGAGGGTCGAGGTAAATGAAATGATGTTTGTTTTGGTCAAGCAAGTCAGCATAATCATTGATGTACTCGAGTGCGTCTTCTATGAAATAGAATGCTCCTGGTCCCGTGCGGTAAATGCGGTTGTTGAAATCGACGATATCAAAGCAACGTTGGATTCCTAGCTTGGTGTAGTAGGCTTCTAAGGTAGCATCGCGCTCAATGATGAAGGTGCGATACGAGGGCTTTTTGTGACGAAAGATGCCAACTTTACCTCCAAATAGCTCAAAATAAGTAGCATGAGGAGGGATTCGATTGATGATTTGGTGGAAATGACCGTCGCCAGATTTGCCACCGTAGTAGTGATTGTCCATCGTATTATTGCCAGCCTTTGCCTTTGTCAAACTGGGCGATTTTATCGCCTCGATTGCCGACGTTGTTGTGAAAAATAGCTCCCGACACCACGCGACCTTGCCAACCTTCGGGGGTTTCGTGTTCGATGCGGTGCTTCCAATACTGTACCCAATATCCTTTGTGGCCGTATTGCCATTTGCCTCGGTAGCGGATATCGCCTGAGTAGAAGGTACGGCGGTTGCCGTCGATGAAGCACACAATGACTTGGATGCTTGCTTCCTCTTTGAGGGGGTCAGGGTTGGCCTGACGGGTCCGAGGGGTGTTTTGAGTTGTCATTTATCTATCAGTGTTTATGGTAAAAAAATCTAATTTTTCCTTTTGATGACCTTGGTAAAGCCGCGTTGGAATACGACGGGCTTGTCTTGGCCAACGGTGATGGCGAGGGCTTTGAAGCGGTCGAGAACGGCTTCGCCGAAGCGTTGGAGGCTCTGCTCGATGGTACGGTAGGCTTCGAGATAGGTGAGTTTTTGAAGTTTGGCCGGGGCTGTGCCGCACCGGTGTTTTTGTAGGGCCCTAATAGCACGGGATACCACTTGACGGGTGTAGTGCATACGATAGAGCTGCTGGCTATTGCGGAGCCATTGGGCAGTGGCTCGGAAACCTCGCTCGTTTTCCCAATCGAAATATCCTGCTCCTTCTCTACCCCATGCGTATGGCTCAGGAATGAATTTGTTGGGGTGTTTGGCGTAGTAGCTTGAGACCATTTCGATGCGCTGGTATAGCTCTTTTTGGTAATTGTCCCATTCTTTTTCTGACATTTCGGGTTCAAAATGATGATATACCGACCTGCGAATGGTAGCTAGGGCTAACTCTTCCTGCCAAGGCTGAAAATCGCGTGAGGGGTAGAGCAATTGCTTGGCATAGAGCCAAAAACTGTGCAAGAAACCCTCAAAAATCGCCTGTTTTTGGGCATCGGTGCGCTCTTGGTGGCGTCGTTTTCGCGCCGCCGCGCCGCGCCCCCCCTGATTGTCACAGTGACCTACAGTGACATTGGCTTCTAACGTGGGGGTTTTGCCTTCATCTGGCTGTTGCTGTTCGGTGTCGCCGTGAATGTCACCGTGTGATACTGCTTGACTTTCCGCTTTTTGAATGTCGCTGTGCTTATTACTGACATTATCTATTTCTATATCTTTGTTACTATAAGTCACAGTAACTCTATGCGGAAAATTTTTGTCTGATTGGGCTAAAACCTGCGCTGTGATGGTGGACAATTTTTGTTGGTCAGCTTCCATTTGTGGACAATCGAAGAGGATTTCTGGGTTTATCCACACTTCAAAATCGGCCTCTGAGCCGTGAAATTTGTAATCTGAGACTATTTTGGCATCACGTAGGGTGGCCAGATGATTGCGACTGGTGCGGTCGGAAAACGAACGCCAAGCGGCAATCTGGACGCCATTGGTAGTCAGGGACGGTAAGCCGTCTGTAAAGGCGGCATCTCCGATGCTGGAGATGGTTTTGTAATACTCCTTGACGTAGGCTTTGACCAAATGCTCGGCGGTAGCCTTGGTGGAAGCATTGATGCGCTTGGGCCGATAAGCGATGGTTTTGGTACTACCGCTTGTGTATGTACGCACAAAGGTTTTGACAGGCATGGCCTCGTTTAGTTCTTGGACATTTTGGTGGAGCCTACGAAGGGCGGCACCTTGGTCGATGGTACGCGGATACTGCATCTTTGATTTGAGGGTTTACAAACCGTCCCCCTGACCCCCTCTTAAAGGGAGCACCAAGGGAGCATCGGTGGTGTTTTCTTCATAGGTGAGTGAGACCCATGAAGATGACAAGGCTAGTGCTATGTCGGTGGCTGCTCAGGGAGGATTCGAACCTCATACCCCAATGGTGGACAGAGCAGGGAAAGGACTAGGTTTGGGGGGCAAGTTCGGGCGAGGAGTCTGCCTCCGAAAGGACGTTTTTTAGGATGAAAAGTTGAGCTTGCAGAATGTCGGGAAAAACATCATGAATGATGGCCGTCTCGGTCTCGTCGAAAACGTTGGCGTGAACGGTAGAGTCGTTGATGACTCGGTAGCTTGCGACGATACGTGCGGTAAGTTTTGGGATACCATCGACGCGTGGTTCTTGCACATCGGAAAGCAGAAATCCTCGTTCGGGGTGATTGGCATATAACCATTGCATAGTATTTAGGAGGTTTGAGATTTGGAGTGTTTACGTTTGTGGCCATTGAGTGCCATTTGGGTCCGAAAAGGCGGCTCACCAGCGCAATCGGGGTGAGGGCAGGGATAGCCTTCCGATACTGAGACGGGAGGTACGACGGGAGCAGGTTGTAACTTTTGGCGGAGGTAATCGAGCGGGGCAACACCTGCTAAAAAAGCATGGCGGAGGATGTCTTGGAGCATCTGCCGCTGGAGATAATCTTCGCCCGGGCTTTGGAGACCTCTCTCCAAAGCAGCATCCATTTGCTGGAGGCGGTAGGTTAGGCTCATAGTCTATTGTCGGTTTTAGGTTTGCGACGAATCAACCACCATAGGGCTAATACGGGGCCATCGAAGAGCAGAAGAAATACGAGCGTGGCTTCGAGCCAAAAACGAGCTTCGGGGTTCATGATTGAGCGACAAAAGAGGGTTTGTAAAACATTTTTAGTTAAACTATATTCAAGCCGAACGATTGAAATTTGACTATTACGATGAGACCTCAATTTGAATACGACATTCAGGTTTTTGACCTTGAAGAAAGAAATGCTGACCTTATCAAAAATGTACTTAATAAAAAAGGGAGGGAGGGGTTTGCCATTGCTTCGGTAAATGAAATGGCAGGCTATAAAGGTCCCAAGAAAATTATGTACACATTGACCCGTGAGAAAAGAGACTATAACCCGTTTGAAGAGCCTGAATTTTTCAGAACCTCACAAGGGTTTATTCCTCCTACGTCGTCTGATGAGAAGACTTTTTCGAGTAAAGTGAACAATTTGCCACTGCTAAAGCCCGGTGATGAAGAATCTGACTTCTGATAGCCTCTAACTGTACATCTAGCTTCTCTTCAAATCCTGCTTTGACTATATCGCCGTCAGAATTATCAACGGTCAGTTGAACTGCTATGCCTTCTAATTCACTGCTATTGGCATTTGAAATGAATTTTACTCTGAACATGAGTGATTGGGTTTATGAATGAAAAGTAAGTTGGTGCTCAGTGTAATGATTGTGATAACGCTGCACAGTCTCCATCAGCCAATTCAGTTCTTTGGGAGTAGGGATTTCCGAACTTCCTACGGCCATCATCATTGTAAACTGCTGGTCGGTAGAGTACCCAAAAAGCTCTACAAAATCTTTCTTGATTTCGGAGCGGGCTTTCTTTTTGATGACCCCATCATGGTACATCAGACGTACTTCTTCGAGTGTCATAACTTTGCCGTTTAGTAAATAATTATTCGATTTATTACAACTATTTTCTAAAAAGTTGTTTATTTGTTGTTGTAATTGAATACAAATATTGTATAATTATATGATACTATCAAATAATTATACGAAATAAAATTTTACAAATAATGCAAATTATTGAAAATCAATAATTTAAAAAATAAATATATATAATAATTATGCTATTTATGTCGACAAAATATCGAGTATTTCTGCTATTTATTCTGTTTGTCTGCGGATGTAAGGAGACTCCTGAGCCAGAATATGAATATATTATAGAGAACATTTCTAAACATACTGTAATTGCCTATAATAATGATGCTACTAGTCCTATAGACAATTTCGAAGAAGTGTCGCTTGAACCTCAGACGAGAGCTACAGTTAAAACCAAGTCACCAGATGGATTAAAACCTACGTTTAGGTCGTCGGATCCTGATTTAGTGTTTGATATCAAGAGGGATATAGACAAAAAGACTTACTATGTAAACGCTGACTATAAATACTATGAATATACTCTTGAAAACCTATCAAATTTTACCATAACAGTATTTAACAATGATACCATATCTCTTAAAGACAACTTTAATGAAGTAACAATTGCTCCTAAAACTAAAGCTACTGTCAAAACAAAGTCCGCAGACGGGTTAAAACCAAAACTTAAATCTTCTGACCCTGATTTAGTATTCGAAGTGAAGAGCGACGCTGAAAAGAAGGTTTATTACTTGAGTGCTGACTACAAACAGTATGAATACATTGTTGAAAATATATCTAATTTTCCTATCACAGTTTATAATAATGATGTTACTACTCCAAAAGACAATTTTGAAGAAGTAACGATTGCTCCTAAATCTAAAGCTACTGTCAGAACTAAATCCGCAGAGGGATTAAAACCCAAACTTAAGTCGCCTGATCCTGATTTGGTACTGGATGTAAAGAGCGATACTGAAAAAAAGGTCTATTATCTAAATGCCGATTATAAATACTATGAGTATACACTTGAGAACATATCCAATTTCTCAGTTATAGCTTATAATGACGACAGAAATAGTCCCAAGGATAATTTTGAAGAAGTGAATATAACACCGAAAATGAAAGTCGTGGTTAAAACCAAATCGTCTGACGGACTAATTCCTAAGCTAAAGTCACCAACCCAAGATTTAATATTTGATGTTAAAACCGATGGAAGTAAAAAGCACTATACCATAAACGCTGATTATCAGTACTATGAATATATTATAGAAAATACCTCTAATTTCCCTATCATAGTTTACAATAATGATTCTAGTAACCCAAAAGGGAACTTTTCTGAAACTACAGTTAATCCTAATTCTAAAATTGTAATTAAGACGAGAAATGGCAATGGAATGGTACCAATGATGAAATCAGGTGACAGAATCACAGAATACGAAATTAGTGGTAAGACTTATATTCTAAATGCCTACTTAAATACATTAGAGTATATTTTTTCTGGAACTTCTAAAACTGTAAATATATACTATACTACTCCTGAAGGGAAACGTGATTCTTTGCTTAATGTGAATTTACCTTCAGAGTTAAAATTCAAGTTGTTTGGCGTGGAAACCGCTCAGATAACTGTTTACAAACCTTATGTATCAGGTAACATCACAATTGAGGTTTATTTTAAAGGAAAATCAGTCCACAAACTTACTGGAAGTGACCCTCACTTACGTTTAACCTCTTCCTATAATACAAAAACGAAGAAGGCTACCGAATCACGTTCAGCTCCTGAAGAGTGGCCTTGTGGAGTTTATAATGGCCGAACTCTAATTACAGGGCCAAGAGGAGGCTGTTACTACATTAATTCAAATGGCAATAAAACGTATGTAGATAGAAGTTACTGTAATTGTGACTAATCAGAAAATTGAAATCAATTTTAAAAACAAATAAATGTATTAAGGGTATGGAACATCCAATTGCAAGCCGAATTGAGAGTTTGATTAATGCGCTTAAGATGAACAGGAATACCTTCGCAAAATCGCTAAATAAAAGTTTTAGCTCTATTCAAATTATAGTTGAAGGGAAAAGTAAACCGGGTTATGACTTATTAGAAACCATTTTGTTAGCATATCCTCAGGTAAACCCTAGTTGGTTGATGAAAGGAGAGGGTGAAATGTTTTTAAATGAAGAAAGTAAGCACATCGCTCCAACTGATTATCTTCAAAATCATCTACAAAAGCTGGAAGAAAGCTTTCAGCGCCTTAATCAACAGATTGAAGTGAAAGATAAGCAAATTGAGTATTATCAGCGTCAGAATGAGCGCTTGATGGATTTACTGGGAAAGCCTAGTGACGTAATTGGAGAGGCAAAGGTTATGCCGCTTTGGAAAAAAGTAGAAATTAGACAGATTATCTAATTTTTTATCCATTCGCGGTTACGTTTGCAATTACGTCGTAGTTTCCATACAATGGAAACACCTCAATATCAAATAGTTACCCAGAGGGGTGAGAATCTCTTCCCCTCTGCCCAATTTTCTCATTTTCAGTAATTTACATAAATAAATGCTTGTTTTTTAAAAGGCACAGATATACATTCGAGGGCTTTATTGGCTTCGTCAGTATTTTACACCTCATTACTTTACTAAAATAGCTACTTACCTACCACTTGATAACTTTTTCATTCATATATAGTGACAGCATTGCTTTGGTATAGTTATATTGCTACTTTTATTTCTTTTGAAACTTTTACCTAAAATTAGTTAATGCCAAAAGTTAGGTATCTAAAGTAAGAAGAATACTCTAAATCTTCCAAAGTTCAACTTAATTAAGCCAATATACTCCAATACAACAAATCAAAGTAAAAATGGAACAGCTTAACATTTTTATTAGTGTTGGTGCGACAGCAAATGATACTCAAGAAAAATTTGTCGCTGCTATTGAAGATAAATTAAAAAGGGAAAATCTAATTCCAAATACAGTCGGTAGAAATAAATTTACCTCAGGTTCACCTTTAAAAGCTATTAACGAGCTTATGGATGAATGTTCTGGAACTATCATTGTAGCTTTGGAACGGACATTTTTTTCAACTGGCTTCGAAAAGCGAGGAGGAGTGAAAGAAAGACAGTTAACTAATACGAAATATGCTACACCTTGGAATCAGATAGAAGCCGCAATGGCATATTCAAAAGGATTACCATTATTACTCATTATTGAAACTGAATTAAAAAGTGAAGGTCTATTAGAAGAAGGTTATGATTGGTATGTGCTATGGGTAGATCCCAATGAAAATGCTTTAACAACAAAGGAGTTTAATGGCGTTTTTTCAGATTGGAAGCGAAAGGTAGAAAATTACAAAAAAAATCAGCCTAATAGATTAGCAACAGAAAAAAGAAAAGTTCCCTTATTCAATGGAAATTTCTATAATATAAGCGTTGAGACTTTTTGGGTTGCACTTCCAATTATTTGTAGTCTTGCATTTTTTTTAGGTACAATAAAATATGATGCAGACAAAATCAGCCTTTCCGAACAAAAAAAAGCATTGGAGGATACGGTTAGAGTTCGGGAAAAAACGATTAAATATATTAGACATAATTCGGATTCAGCGTTAAATATTCTAGGGCATATGCCTTATAATGAAATGACTTTGGATTCACTATCTTTCAGAAAAGTTCAGACTACTATTGAAAATGCCGGTGGTGCTTTGTATTTAAATAGATAAACTTTGTTCTATATTAGTTAGCCATACAACAAAGTCTATTTGATTCTAACTTCAATATATCCAAGCTATTACTTTCTGTCCCTTAACTCCCTACGCCGATATGCCTTTTGGCAATTGTGAGAACAAAAGGCAGTATCTACCCTACGGGCTTCAAAATTTACCTTGCAATAAAGGCACTCTTTACGATAAAATAGCCCTATCTCCGTTACTTTGCCATAATGTTCGTAATGAACTTTATCTTTCTTAACACTTATAAAATTGTAGTTGCGGTTACTTCTTTTCTTTTCCATTTGTCTGAGTTATTTCTGGTTTATATTCGAGTTATTGGTGGTTTAATGGTGGCCTAAACAGCCTTTTTGACTGGTTTTTTGCCCTCATTTTTGCCTAATTTTCTGCCTCACATACGTACGGGAGCATTCACACGCGCACAAGGTTAAAGCTACTGCCTAAAAAAACACTTTGTTAAATAATCGTTTACGTCTTTGTAGGGTTTATACAACTCTCTGCAATCCGTCACGTTTACCCCTGCCATCATTAATGAGTTCATTCCCGTTTTACCTCCATTATCGTTATCAAGGTAACCATACACCATTTGGTACGTTTTAAGTAAAGAAATAGCTGTTTGGATATTGGAAATGGAGTTAAAAACGATAACATCACAATTCGGTTCTTTGCCCTGCCAAACGATGTATGAAAGAAAATCAATAAAGCCCTCAAAAATCAACGCTGTTGAATTATCTATTCCTTTAATTGTAGTTATCGCTTTGGGGTTGGTTGATAGCTGTACATAAACGTTTCGTAGCTCTAAACCCTTCAAATCATTTTCAAAGCAAACCGCAAACTGATTTTTGTCGTTGACTTTAAAATAGCACTCTTTTACGTACTTATGAGCAACGGCAAACGGAATGCCCCGTACATTGCCCAAATACGTTATCAAGGCTCTATTTTCAAGTGATTTTACTTTCTGTACTGTCAGAGTTGATTTTTTTTCATTGCAGGGCTTTATTAAGCCGCTAAAAGAAAAAGAATGGGTGATTCCCTCAAATTCTTCCAGTAATTGAACGGCTTTAGCGAAATTACAGGCTTTTAAGCGACATACCAAGGTGATTACGTCACCTCCTTTATCGTTGGTCGTAAAGTCCTTAAAAACATTTCTCTCAGGGTTTACAAAAAATGAAGGTGTATGTTCGTCTTTGAATGGTGAATAGTAAAGCAATTGCCCGTTTTGTTCTTTTACAGGTTCAATGCCCCTACTCGAAAGATAGGCCGTTATCGGTATAGTCTTTAGACGTTGTATTACTTCGTTTGGTATCATTTCTTCTTTTCTTTTTAGCGGCTTAAAACTTGGTTAAATTCAATTTTCAATTTTTACCAATCAGCCTTTTTATACAAATGGTTTATAGAATTTTTTGCTTTTACCTACTCGGTCACTCGTTCTGTACTTTAAACAGCTTAAGTATCTGATAAACAACTTATTATTTGTTATTCTTACGAGTGACTAAGGTTAAACTCGGTATTACTGTCTACTCGGTTTTTACCCTAGTCACACTCAAAAACCGAGTAACGAGTAGAAACGAGTAAGATAGCATCTACTCGGTTTTTTATATATTAATATAGTGATTATCAATGCTATACAACATAACGAGTAACCGAGTAGGTAAAATTTACTTTGCGATGAGAAAATAACCCTTTTCGGAGTAGCGCAATGCACCATTCCACATTGATGATTGTGGGAATCCTAACATTTTTAAAGCTGCCCCAATTTGGGTAGGCAGTAACTTTGGAAAACCTTTATCACGAAGAAGTTTTTCAATCTTGGATGGGGTATAAAATTCGGCTCCTGCCTGCCCTTTTTCGGCTTTTTCAAAATGAGAAGCTACCAATTCCATTTCAGTTGTTACCCTTAAAAAACGACGGTTCAGGATTTCGTTTTGATTGATTTCATCACGGGTAAGTTCACACTTAAAACCGTCCTTTAACAGGCTGTAAGCTTGCGACCATACCTTTTCAATATCAACGTTTTTGTTGTATCCGTTTTGTTCTCCGTTATCATGCTGAATACTCAACACATTAAAAATTATCCAACGGACAGAACCCGTAGCATCCGTTAAAAAATCGCGGCTGTTTGTAGTTGCTACGAAAGAAGCACGGCGGGGAATTGATACCTCATTATTTGAATACAAGGGGCGAAGTTTTACATATCCTTCCGATAAAGTGGCTTTAAACTCATTGTTGAGGTCTTTTTTCTCATATTGGCCTAATTCATCTAAGTTGATGATAAAATTCTGACTAAGAGATATTTTTCCCTCACGCCCTCCGTGAAAATCGTAATTACTACGTGAATAAGGCTTTAGTTGGGTAGGAATCAGAAAATCAAAAAAAGACGTTTTACCATCATGTTGATTTCCTACAAAAGTGAAGCAATGTTTATTGAACTGAATTTTATTCAACGCTTGAGCAACTACGCGAACCAACATTTTTTTAAACATCAATTCAAACCATTTTTGGTCATCGGTTTTAACGTAAGTTGATAATTGTTGGATGTAATCAGGTTGCGAAGAATCCCAAGGAGGCAAGCCCTCAAAATACTCTCTCAGTGGGTCATACTTTGCGATAACAGACGAACCTAGCAAAGCTTTAAGTTCCCCATCAAAACGCGTATGACCTGCTTTTAGAAGCTCGTATTTTAAATCATTCTCATTGACTGGCTCAAAGGACTCTGTCGTATTTTTCAAGCGTTTTTCAATGGTATTTGTAATGATATTGATACGGATTTCATACTTATCCGAAAGATAATTTTCGATTTCATCAATCCGTAAAATTTTTTTATTCCCAGAATTTGCCATAAATTTATGTCCGTATTTTAAAGTGAAATACCGTTCCCCAAAACGGTTATTTTATTGAAATAGAAAGCCCTACCAAGTCGGTAAGGCTTTTTTGTAGATTACACCCATCAAATTGCTTGTTGGCGGTTAAAAGCTTCATTTAATGCCTTTACAATCGTTTCGGGGTCATTATCAATATAGTGATGTTCTGTAATAGCCACTGAAGTATTACCCAATGATTTTGAAATCATTTCAGCAGATACACCCAAACGTTTTAGATGGGTGGCATAAGTTCGGCGCATATAGTGAGTAGTAACCCTTTTTTCTATACCCGCTACCTTGGCAAGTTCTTTGAGACGAGTATTAAATTTTTGATTACTCAATACAGGTAAGCAAACATTTGCAGCCTTACAATAAGGGTCAAATTGATATTTATGAAGTATTTCAAGGGCATCAGGTCGTAAAGCGGCAACTTGCTGATTTTTAGTCTTTCCTCTATCTAGTATAATTATCTTTTGACCGTCATTTAGGGTTTTGATTTGTTGAGGGCTCAAATCCCTTAAATCTTGATAGGCAAGCCCCGTCAATGCCCCAAACACAAAGCAATCACGCACTTTTTGCAACGTTTCGGGAATAAAACTGACCTTATAAATAGCAATCAATTCATCAGGTGTGAGGTATTCTATGGGCTTACGCCTTTTAGTAAATTTATGAAGAGATAGAGGATTTACATCTATATATTCATTAAGTAACGCATAGTGTAATACTTGCCTAAAATATTCTCCTACTTTCACATAGTAACTGTACTGATTTCCCTTCTCGACCATCATGTAAGTTTCTAATTGTCGGGCAATAATGGGTTTTAGTTCAGATAAGCGGAGTTTTTCGGTTTTGTATTGATGCCTTACAAAACTTTTAATAATTTCGTTTGACTGCCTATAACGCTGATAGGTTCGGTGAGCATGGGTTTTACCTACACGTTTCCCACAATCGGCCAAGTATTCGTCTAGTAATTCAAATACATTAGGAATCACATAAGACTGCGTACCCAAAATAGCATTTTTGATTACCTTCAAACTTGTATCTCTATCCGTCAAAATCATTTGAGCATAAAGTTCGTTAGCCTGGCTTTGGATATAGTCCAATAGTTTGTTTTTATTAAAGTCATTCTCAGTTCTTTGACTTTTTAAATCAAAATTTTGAGGTTCGCAAGTGATACCAGTGCTAAATCGTTCTACTTGCCCTAAATTGCGGAATACGGCATAAATGACACCCCCGTATCGCTTGTGCGGAACCAAATTAAAGTTAGCGGTAAAGGCTCCAAATTTAGAACGTTTACCACTTGCTCCTTTTTCAGACTGCTTCAAAAGCTGAGTCAGTCTTTTTTGTTGTAAATTTGCCATGTTTTGCTTTATGTAGTTAAGAGTGAAACATTTAAGCCCTACACCGTTGGCGCGGTTGTAGGGCTTTCCCAGTTAAAAAAGTACGTCAGAAGGCAACCCAAAGTATTTTGAAAGACTTAGGGCTTCATCATAGGTAGGGCGTTTTTTGCCTTCTACTAATTGCCAAAATCGTATTCGATTAATACCCACATATGGGTAAAACTTTGCGGTAGGCTGAAATTTCGTGAGGTTCTTATCCTCAAATGATTGTACAGCCGCTTGTAAAGGCGTTTGATTTGCTAAATTTGTACACATATTGATACGTCTTAGATTAATATTAGATACAAATGTATAAAGTATTAGTCTTAAATTCCAAATTTAACGTACCAAAAACCAAGAATAATGTATCTAATTTTGTACATGGATATATCAAACTCTATACGAAAGCTTAGAGAGTCTAAGCATCTAACTCAACAGGAAGTAGCTGATAGACTGCAAATTGAGCGTTCAAACTATGCCCGTTTTGAAGCAAGAGGAAACAAATTAACCATTGAGCAACTAGAAAAGATAGCAGAAGCTTTAGGGGTTAAAATCACTGAGATTTTGATTGATAAACTACAAAATGAAGAACCAACACCTAAAGAACAAGCTCTTTTAAAAGAGGTGGAAACCCTAAAAAAGAGGGTCGAAGACTTAGAAAGTCAAAACAAGACGCTTCAAAAGAGCATAGATATGGTTTCAAAAGTTTTTGAAAACGCTATGGGCTTTATTGCTACCAATAAAGGGAGCTTGAACGACATGCTTTCACAGGAAAATATCCCATCGAGTGACCTTACTAACTTTTCAAAAGATATTATTGATGTAGTACCTGATGAATTATTTAATAAAAAAGAGAAGGAAGATTTAAAGAAAAGGGCTGATGAGCAAATGAGTGATTTAAGGAGAAAGAAGAAAGAAAATTAACAAACGAATTAAACACTAAAACAAAACAATAATTTCAAACCTAATGAAGATACTATTTTTTGCTCTACTTCAGCTGCTTACCTTTCCACTTTACAGCCAGTTGTATAATCACAAAAGTTTAGGAATCAAAGGAAATGTTGAGTCAATCACTTGGTTAAGTAAGTATTCGGAAGAATACACAGATACGACTATAATGTTTTTTAATGAACGAGGAAACATGTATCTTCAAAGAAGTCAAAAAGGCACATTAGAAATGTTTTATAATGAAGAAGGAGGTCTTATTAAAACAAAAGCCTCTTTCGCAGGTATTGTATCAGAAACAAACTTAACTTTAAAAGGCAACATTCAGCATTTCGAGGAAACATATGATAAACACATTCAGCATGGGTATAATATTTTAGATAGTCTTGGAAAAATTACAAAAAAAATATATTATAAAGATAACAATCCTAAAAAACCATTTACCATAATGAAAATGGTCTATGATATTTATTGTAACCCCACTGAAAGCATACAATATCAAGAAGATGGCCCACCTATGGTTTTTCCATCCACCTACAAATATATTGATTTCGATAAAATGGGAAACTACACCAAGCTTATCATTTCAGAACAAATACAAGCAACAAGAATTATTAAATACCGCTAGAGCATTACTTTTCGAACAAAATCAAAATAACGCACTGTATATCAATCCATTATACAGAATCTTCCCCTCTGCTGTACTATTCTATTTATGAGGCCAATGCGTACTTTTAACGTGTTGGCTTTCTGCATTTTAGAACCTAACAACCAAAGTTTTACTTCCCAATCACTTTTGCGATTACTTCACATTTTCGCAGTTACTTCATTTTTTGACGTAACTGTGAACTTAAATATTTAGCATACTTTTTGCTCTTCCCCTTCACGAATGGGTAGTGTGGCGCAAGCTCACTACTTATGTCAACATTAAACAGCTACAAGGCACCAGCAATTTGGGCGGCGGTTGACAGCGGTAGAAAAGAAATGAAGATTGAGTATTTGACTTGGAATTTTAAAAGAAAAGAGCTCCTATAGTTAGGATTTTCTTCCTTTTAAAATGATTAACATCATATAAATAAGAAAAGTATAATTGATTAATCCACACCTTTATTCATCTGATGACACCCACTTAACCTTATTAAATAAAATATATATTATAATGATGATGTACAGCCATTGTCTCAAAATTCCCATTTGAAATTGTAAAGGCTTTTTGCTCAACTCTAACTTTTGTCTGCGGTACAAGAGTTCTCCTTAAATGTTTATTTTATTACAACAAATACATCTTTTTAAAGCTGATGCAGCTTCCATATGGCTATTAAAGTCGCTCATACTCTTACCCCTCTATTTTTGGGCTCGTTGTCAACCATTGACTTTAATGGTAATTTTCAGTCCATTAGCGATTCACTTTCTCAAGTATTAGGCTATACTTCAAAAGAGCTTAAGGATAAAAAGTTTATTGACTTGGTGATTGATTTCGACCAAGATAAAACAACCGCTTGGCTGAATAGTATAAGCACCAATAAAGAGGTAGTGGGAAGCCCGTTTTATAATTATTGCAAACACAAAGATGAATCACTTATTCTTCTTGCTTGGACTGCTTATAAAAGGGAGGGTGAAAATCTAATTTATCTATCTAGCGCCTTACTAAAATCAGAAAGTTACGACTTTACAGAAGTCAAATCTTTAACCCAGACGCACTCTATATTGACTTTATTAGAGTCTGTGATAACCTACGTATCCGATGCAGTAGTTATTACCGAAGCAGAGTCTGTATCAACACAGGGAGTGCGCATCGTGTATGTAAATGATGCCTTTTCGAAAATGACTGGGTACACCCCGGCAGAGGCCATAGGTCAATCTCCTCGCTTTTTACACGGGCCTCTAACTGACCAAGATACCATTAATCTTTTGAGAGAGTCGCTCAAAAAATGGGAACCTTGCGAAATAACAGTCGTCAATTACAAGAAAAATGGTAAAGCATTTTGGAACAATATAAAAGTTCGTCCAGTAGCAAATGGGGAAGGAAAGTTTACGCACTGGATTGGTCTTGAAAAAGACGTTACAGACTATAAAGTAGAAGAGTTTAAAAAGACGATATTAGCAGAGTTAAGCCAAATATTTAATCAAAAGCATAAACTTATAGTTACCTTACCTGAGATATTAAGGCATATTATAAAAGTAAGTGACGTCAATTTGGGCGAACTTTGGTTAGTTACTCCCAAAAAAGAATCTATTCAACTTAGGTGTACTTTTTATAAAAATGCCGCAGGGGAAGTGTATTCCATTGAAAACACTCAACCTAAGTCTTTTCTTTTTGGAGAAGGAATCTCAGGGAGTGTATGGTCTTCTGGTAAAATATTAATATCTGAAGATGTTGAATCATATCTTTGGAATCCTATTCACTCAAATACAGGCAAGTTTAGGTCTGAAACTATTGTAGCGCTACCTCTCCTATACAGTACTATAGGAGTGATGGTTTTAGGACTTGATAAATTAGCGCATGAATCTATTTATTATCAATCCTTTTTTTATGAATTAAACTCTTTTTTAGAAGCGCAACTCAATCGAAGGTACTTGGAAGAAGAAGTTAATCTACTACTTAATTCGGCTCCAGTCATTATTTGTTTAGTAAGCTTTGACGGATGGTTCAAAAGAGTCAATTCTGCGGCTAGTCATTATCTTTCTTATTCGGAAGACGAACTTCTTTCTCAGCCAATTTTTCAGATTATACATCCTGACGACCATTCGATCGTGGCTCAAGAAATTACGTCCCTACAGCAAGGAGACTATAATACGCAGGATTTTGAAGTAAGGCTGATTGCTAAAAATGGAGAAGTGAAAATCTTTAGCTGGACAGCTACCAAACTACAAGAAGAAGAGCTGATACTCGCGATTGGTAAGGATGTTACAGAACAAAAAAAATTACAAACATTATTGGATAATGCCTCCGAATTAGCAAAAGTAGGTAGTTGGGAGATTGATTTGGTAACTGGCTCTATTTATTGGTCCAAAATGGTATACGAAATCCACGAAGTAACGCCTCAGTTTATACCTAGTATGGAGAATAGTTTGACATTTTATCAGGAAGATTATCGGGACATGGCCCTTGAGGTTTTCACAAAAGGCCTACAAACGGGAACTAATTTTGACTTTGAAGCTCCTATCATAACTGCTACAGGAAAAAAAACATGGGTTCGGACAATTGGTACTTGTGAATACAATGAACAAAAAATTGTAAAAATAAGAGGTAGCTTTCAGGATATCCATGAAAGAAAAATGGCTCAAATAGAGCTACAGCAGTCGTATGAAGAAAAAAACATGATTTTGGATAGTATCGGAGACGGTTTTTTTTCAATTGATAAAAATTGGATTGTTAATTACTGGAACAAGCAAGCAGAAACCATTTTAGGAATCAAAAAAGGGGATATCGTAGGTAAAAATCTGATATCGATTTTTGATTATATGGAAAATGCGCCTTTGCATATCCAATTTCAGAAAGCAATAGCCGAAAACCTTACTTATACCTCCGAGGATTTTTATCCTCGAATTAATAAATGGATTGAAATAAGTTGCTACCCCTCTGAGAAGGGGTTGTCGGCATACTTTAAAGATATTACAACTCGCAAACAATCAGAGTTTAATCTCCAGCAACTTAATCAAACACTGGAGCAACAAGCCAAAGAACTTGCGGTTTCCAATGCGGAATTGGAGCAGTTTGCTTATGTAGCTTCCCATGATTTACAAGAACCCTTGCGGATGGTAACAAGTTTTTTGAGCCAATTGGAAAGAAAATATGGCTCCTCACTTGATGATAAAGCCAAACAATATATTTACTTTGCGGTGGATGGAGCCAAGCGAATGCGGCAAATTATCCTTGACTTATTGGATTTCTCAAGGGTTGGCAAAAATCTCGGACAACGCGAAGAGGTGCCAATCTCTCACTTAATAGAAGAAATCATTCAGCTACAAAAACAATCAATTGAAGAGACCCAGGCAGTCATTGTGTATGGAGACTTGCCGACTATTGTGGGGTATAAAGTACCCTTGATGCAGGTGTTTCACAATCTGATTAGCAATGCTTTAAAATACCATCAAAAAGGAGTGTCTCCAAGAGTGAAAATAGAGGCCACCGAAGAGAATGAATATTGGCTTTTTTCAATCAAAGACAATGGGATAGGTATTGAGGAAGCCTACTTCGATAAAATTTTTATTCTTTTTCAGCGTCTTCATGGACGAGAGCAATACAACGGTACAGGGATTGGATTGGCGCTTGTAAAAAAAATAATAGAAAATGAAGGGGGACGTATATGGGTACAGTCTACCCTAGGTCAAGGAAGTACTTTTTACTTTACCCTTTTAAAACAAACTTTATGAAAAAGTTACACATTTTACTCGCTGAAGATAACGAAGGTGATATTGTTCTCACAACCGAAGCGCTTGAAGAAGGGGGAGGAATAGGGGCTATCAGTGTTGTAAAAAATGGAAGAGATGCACTTGATTTTGTGATGCAAAAAAATGACTATGAACAAGTTTTACTGCCCGATTTAGTTTTGTTAGACATAAACTTACCGCTAAAGAGTGGTTTTGAAGTATTAGGAGCTATCAAAACCCACGAGGCTACAAAACACATTCCCGTTATTATGTTTTCAACCTCTGCTTCCCAAAATGATATCAAACGAGCCTATCAAAATCACGCCAACTGCTATATCACTAAACCAGCCGACGTAACCCAATTTCTCAACATAGTCAAATGCCTCAAACATTTATGGTTTGATATGATAAGCTTGAGCTGTTAAATTACTGTGTGTTTTATGCAAAGTTCACTACTACACTATTCTATACTCATCATTGAAGATAACCTTGGAGATTTCGTTCTCATTGAAGATTACTTGCATGAATTTTTACCCTCTTCTGAAATCTATCAGGCCCCAACCTTTAGTAAAGCCAAAGAAATGTTGGCTAGTAAGGATATAATATATGATGTGATTCTGTTAGATTTATCATTACCCGACCATTCTGGTAAAAAGTTAATTGAGGAGGCCATTGAAGCTTCGGGCAATAATACCCCCATTATCATCCTAACAGGATACTCAAGCTTAGATTTTGCGATTGAGTCTTTGACGATAGGAGTGGCCGACTATCTTCTCAAGGATGAGCTAACTCCCATAGCCCTACGTAAAAGTGTTCTTTATACCATTGAACGTCATAAAATACTCCTTAACCTAAAAGAATCAGAGCAGCGATATGCTGATTTATTCCATTTTAGTCCTCAGCCTATGTGGGTGTTTGATGTTGAAACATTGGCTTTCTTAAATGTCAATGAGGCGGCTATTCGTCATTATGGCTACTCGTATGATGAATTTTTGAGTATGACTATCAAAGATATTAGACCGCCCGAAGATATTCCTTTGTTGCAAGCTGTACTGACTCGTAACAAAACTACTCATCGTTCCTTTTTTCAAGCAGAGTTTAGACACCAAAAAAAGAATGGTGAAATTATTATTGTTGATCTAAAAAGTACCTTCATCATTTATCGTGGACGTGCGGCCAAATTAATTTTGGCTCACGATATCACTGCCAACAAGAAGTATTTAGAGGAGATTGAGCACCAAAACCAGAAATTACGTGAAATAGCCTGGGTCCAATCACATGTGGTAAGAGCCCCTTTAGCTCGGCTTTTGGGGCTTACGCAGTTTCTTAATGAAGAAGACTTGTCGCCCCAAGAATACAAACAATACCTTAAAGAACTCCATAATTCAGCCTCAGAACTAGATATTATAGTAAAAGATATTGTTAAAAAGACCCATGAATTAAAACTTACCAAATAATATAAACTCAATTTGAATTATGGAAATGCTCCTTGTTGACGACGACAAGTTTTTTACCCTTATGGCCAAAACAATGGTAACAAAAACGGGCTTACACTCTTCGCCAAAAGCCTTTGAAAATGGCTTTGTGGCGTTGGAGTACCTAAAAAACAATTATACCCCACAAGAGAAATACCTTATTTTTGTGGACATTAATATGCCCATAATGAATGGATGGGAGTTTTTAGAAGGTATTAATGAAGTGGGAGGTAGCCCTAATAATATCTTTGTGGTAATGGTGAGCTCTTCTGTTGATTATGCAGATATTCAAAGAGCTCTTAAACATCCTTATGTAAGAGAATATTTAATAAAACCTTTATCAATACAAAATATGACTGACTTAAAGAAAAATCACCTGTTGGCACCCTTGTTTGAATAAATCTATACGTTCTGATTATCAATCTCTATCCTTTTATATTTCCTTTAAATCATTGATTTCAAAGGGAATAGAAAAACTATTTAAGATAATTAATCAGTACTTTCTTATAAAAACATCAACTTATAAACACTTATCCCTTATAACAAAATCCTATTGAAGGATATCACACAAAAGACTTTTTAATAAATCAATTTAATATTTAAAAAATACTTATTCAAGCATATCTAAAAATTCTAAAAATGAATTAGCAATTAATCGAACAGGAATAAAATTTCTTTCCTCATCTTTTTCTTCTGAAATGTAAACTTTCCCAAGGTTTTCACCAATATGAGAAATGTATATCTTCCATGGACATGTAGTAAAACCGAAAGGAAATAGACATTCTCCATGTTCTAACTGCTCTCCAAAAAAATCATAGTTTCCTTCAATAGATTTAAACTCTACAATTATACTACCATCATCCAAAGGCCTAATACCCATAACATCACAATTAAGAGGGTACTCTAAATTGATTTGAGTATTTAATAAATCAGCTCCGTTAGCAAATAAATAAAAACTTCTTAATTGAAAAGGTAATTGTACCCCTAACTCTTGTTCGACTTTTGCGATTCCTGTTTCTGCCAAAGGCGGATTACAATTTTTGAAATAGGGTTGAAATAAGGTTTCCATAATTAGTTACAAGATTTGTTTATTTTCGAATGTTGTAATTGAGGGTCATCAAATTTATCTTTTCCAATGTTGTCCATTTTCCCCCAACGTATTTGGAAGGCCCCTCACTATTTATTAAACATCATGTGTTTTCCATATTGATCATGATGCCAACTCCATCTGATTCAGTCGTGAAATTCATTATGGAACCCCCTTTTAGATAATATCAGTTTTTTTCCAAAGCTTCATTGGCCTTGTCATAGTCATTGCTATTACCACCATATGTCCCCCTCATTAAGGATTATAACTAGAAAGTAGCGTCGCCATCGGTATAAAACAACCCACTATTCAGCATATTAGGGATTCGCAGCTCATTTCCCCAATCAAGTTAAAACTTTGAAAAATACGTTATTTTATGCAAATTTGTAATATCTTAAAAATAAAATTGCAAACATATGAAATATCTAAATCTTATAAAACACGTAGCAAATTGGCAAGATTATCTAGGAATTAAATTAGGATTTAACAAAGACAAGCCAGTCATTCTAAAATTAGGAGAAATACCTTTAAAACTCAAGTTAATCCCTTCTATGAAACCCTTATTTAATGAAATCTTCTTAAAAGATGTGTATGGACCAGCCTTAAAAAGCGTAAAAACAGAAACGCCTACTATTATTGATATAGGTGGCAATATGGGATTTTTTGCTATGTACTCGTTTCTAAATAAACCGAAGGCAAAAATATATTCTTTTGAGCCAGTACCTACAAATTTTAGCTTTCTTAATAACCATAAAAAAGAACATTCTTTCTTAAATTGGGAGCTATATAACGTCGCGGTATCAGATAAATCAGGAGAATTTGATTTCTATTACAATCACAATTACTCACCAGAAGGGGTAGATGTTTCAGCATCACTTTTTTCTTCCGACAAAATATCCACGGTAGAAAATTCACACAATAAAATTACAGTTCCAGTAGTATCATTTTTACACTGGATGAAAGAGAATAATATTAAGGGGTGCGATATTCTGAAACTTGATTGCGAAGGAGCAGAATATAATATTGCATATTCAATTCCTGACGAATTATTCAAAAATATAAAATATATAGTAGCAGATGTTCATCCAATGACCGGCAAAAATGAAAACATTCAAGCCTTATCATCTTTTCTAAAAACAAAGGGATATAAAGTTGACGTAGTAAATGAGGAATTACTATATGCCCAATACGCATCATAGTAGTGTGCTATTTTAGAAAACTCATTTACTAACTCTCGATATCGTCTTGAAGGATGATTATGGGCCTACACTCTTTTCCCATGAGCTTGACGGTAATCGTCTTACTCACGGGAAAAGAATTAGGAAGATTAGTAGAAGCTCAATCGTAAATTTAACTCGAAACCTACTTGACCCACTTTAGGTTATTTACTTTTCGGCCTACATTGTACCCCATTCGGAGACCTTCATCGCAATCCATTCGATAGTGAACCCCAAGCAAGATGCGTGAAATAGCATTTTCCTGAGCCATCTCATAAAAATTATTAAACGAGCGCGGCTTGCCATTGAACTCTAATCGAAACTCGTGGCATTTATCTGTCATTCCATAGTCGTACCCATAAATGCTTGACAATACCTCTGCTGCCGCTGCTCCAAAAGTAGAGTGTCCAGAAGGATAGGCAGGAAAAGGAGGAGTAACACTCTTTACTTTTTGAACGGTATTATCAAGCAAGGTTTTCCATTTTCCGTTGATAGCCCTATTGATAAAAGTCACAGGGCGCTCTACGTTGTAAAGGTACTTGGAGTTCCAACAGGCCACGGCACCATCACTGAGAGCGATAGACAGCTTTGCATAGGTATATACAGCCTTTTCTAACCCCGCTTTTTCTAAAACAATCACTTGGTTGGCTATTGCTAGCCAACGAGCTGCCGGCTCGAAGGTTTGTCCGAAAATATCATCACTCCAAAACTCTCCAATCCATCTATTCTCATAACTATCTGGAATAGAGCAAACTTCTAATGCTTGTGCAAAAAACTGAGAGGTCACGACCGAACTATAATCCAGAGGTGGGCGAGCTATTTTATCATCAGGGCCAATAACAAACGTCCGAGTACGCCCCCAATAAGGCAACAACGCTTTGGTAAAATCGGGCGTAGTAGGTTGCCATTTTCCCGGACCAGTCGGGGGAATATAAGAAGACGGATGGGCATTGAGATAGGCTTCATGCCCATTGGAATCCGTTTTTGAATAATTAAATACCGCTTCAGCTACTTGTTTGCCGTATTGTTGCGAACGCTCAAAAGTACTTGCTTCTACCTGGCTTTTTAGTCCTTGTGCGTTTTTTGACCCTAATTCATCAATCTTATTTTTATGAACATCTGGTAAATGAGGAAAAAAACTTTTCATCATTGTCCAATAAGCCGCATTAAGCACCGTGGGCCAATGATAGGGCTGACCCGCTTCTGGTTTAGGAATGGTAAGTCCAGCAAAATTGCCAGCAATGGATTGATAGCTGTCCATACCCGAAACGATAGCTTCGTAGCCGGCAAGTGAAATATAGGCCAGCGCTCTTGCCGCCACGGGTGGTCGATACCCCGGCGCATATTGATCTAAATCCAAAAAAAGCACCCCCCATTTTAGTACAATGTCGGCATCGTACTCATTTAACTTTTTTTGAGGCGTGACATCTTGATTCCGATTACAGGCTGCCACGATGAAGAGGAGAAGTATAATTATCAGTCGATTCATAAAGGATTTCATGATGGTAACTTTTTTTAATGTTGAAATGGATAGGCTCTATCAGCGTACATTCCTGAGGAGTGAAAGGAGGTTTGCCCTTTTTGATAGTAGGGAGAACGATAGTATTGCAACAGTATAATGGGGATGATATAATCTCCCATCCGTTCGATGGTTTCGAAGATATCCATAGGTACTCCTGCCACTGGAAACAATAGCTCAAATGTCAATTTGTAAACGCATACAAAAGGTAATACCCATGACAGGCGAGGCTTCAGGCAAGCTATAAGCCCCAAAGCAATTTCAAATAGACCAAACCATTGAAGACCCTGAACTTCCGTAATTCCCAGAATGCTTAAGTTGCGAGCTACAACTTGATGTTTCATAAACACACACAGGCCTCCATGCCCTACCAAGAGACTTAGAAGGCTCAAGCGCATGAGGCCTTCAAGAAAGTGCCCTTGGGCAAGTGTGAAATCAGGAAGTGGTTTGAGCTTAGCGAACCATTGCCGCGAAGTAGCGGATGCTCCATAAAGCCCAAAAAAAAGCAACGGAACGCCAAAATTGCCCGCCCGCTCAAAAAATTCCGACATGCCCATACCCGCAGAAGGTCGGAGAGCAGCCGTAAACAAGGTCCAAAAAGAAGCCCATAAAAGTAAGGCACGAGTAGGATATACAAAAGCTATAATCCCTACCATAATATCCATAATGCCCACCAAGGGCATCAAAGCAAAAGCCGTGGAAGAATCAATAAAAAAAACTTCAAAAAAAGGAAGCCATCCTTTTTTTGTGACAAGCCCCCAAAATCCATGTCCAACAAAACAGCCCAACAAACTAAATCTGAGCCAGAAAAAAAGTCTTTCTTCATAAGATATGTTGGAAGAAAAAGGATTTATAAACAAAGATGTATTTTTAGTCATGTTCCTAAAAATTTAGTAATAAGTCAGTAAATACGCACTTACTCTCAAGGGTAATAGCGTTAAATGAAACCCCTAACGCTCATACGTAATGGATGGCTACGCCCAAGCGTAAGCCACATGCCCAGCACCGAATTTGAATGAAATAGGCTGTTATCTCTTCTGAATCAATCAGAATAAGTAATTCTGTTTAGCTCAAAATGTAACAAATCCTGACTTGCAAAAACTACATTTTGCAGCATCAGGAAATCAGAAGAGAAGATTGTACCCTTGCTCAGGAGGAGGCGTAAAAAGATGGCAAAAGGGCATAAGAACCCTCTGAGGAAGTCTCTCATATGCCGATGAATAGGATGCTATCTCTATGAGACAGGGAGAAGCCAACACAAAAGCAGGAGAGAAAAGATATATTTTGGTCAGTTCATAAAGCAATTTAAGCGCTTTATTCAAGGGGCTTTGAGATGATTCAGAAGCTAAATCCATTAGTTGCTGAACTCTCTCAGAAAGTTCTACAAAACGCTCATGGGCATCACGATTGGTTTTGAGAGTAATGTACAACGTATCATTTTCGTGACGTTGCCCCATAATATTGTAGAAATTTTCTCCTTCTCTAATCAATCCCTCTTCTCCTTCATGATCCTCCCAAACGGTATTATAAGGAAGAGTAGGAATAGGTACTTTAAAGGTTTTCCATTGGTCGTTTTGAGTGATAGGAGAAGCATTTCGAAATTCCTCTTCAAAAAACAAAAGCGCCACCGTCAGCCCAAACATATTGTAGAGCAGTAACAATAAAAGGCCGATAGAAATAACTTTTTTCAACTAGTACCCACAGAAAGAGTTATAAAACACTAAACACAAACTTCATGCCAGCTAATTGCAAAAGCTCAGGTTAATTGTTTAAGTGAGTAATCATGAAATAGAACACCCTTTTGAAAGAAAAATAAACTTAGAAAAGTACAACAGAGTCGTCCTCGTCATTTTATTACTTCATTGCATTTTCTTAAATAGGATAAAAGCTTCACGCGTCCTCCTCATTTTTTTGTAGTTTTCGGCCTTCAACCAGTCTTTTCTTAAGGCATGTCTTTCAAGTCTACGCTTATTTTTGTTGTTAAGTGGCTTTTTATATCCTTACCAATTGGGGTTTTGGTAGGCTCTGCTTCGGCCTTTTTTTTGGTTTCACTCAATTGGGTCACCGATTGGCGCGAAGCACATGTGTGGGTTATTGGGCTACTTCCCGTAGGAGGGTTTATGGTAGGAGCAGCCTATCACTATTGGGGAAAAGAGGTCGTCAAGGGAAACAATCAACTCATCGAAGAATTTCATTCTCCACAACAAATCATTCCTTTCAAAATGGCGCCTTTGGTGCTTTTTGGTACTTTGGTGACTCATTTTTTTGGTGGCTCTGCGGGGCGAGAAGGTACAGCGGTACAAATGGGTGGTGCTATTGCCGACCAATTTACGAAGTGGCTGAAGCTCTCCGATACCGACCGAAAAATCATTTTAATCATGGGAATTAGTGCGGGTTTTGCTTCAGTATTTGGTACACCCTTGGCCGGTACGGTTTTTGCGCTAGAAGTCCTCATTGTAGGTAAGATGCGCTACGAAGCACTGCTTCCAAGTCTTTTTGCAGCTCTCATTGCTGATTATACCTGCCACGCTTGGGATGTAGCACATACTCATTATCACATTCCGTTTAGCCCACATCTCAGTGCTGAGTACCTTGGTTGGAGTATTTTAGCAGGCATCTGTTTTGGATTAGCCGCCCTTGGTTTCTCCAAAGTTGTTCATTTTTGGGGTGACTTTTTCAAAGCCAAAATTTCTTATCCTCCTCTTCGTCCTGTTGTAGGTGGCGCGATTATTGCTATGGTGGTTTGGCTTCTAGGAACTACAAAATATATTGGTTTGGGCATTCCTACCATTGTAGCTTCTTTTCAAGATACCTTACCTCCTTACGATTTTTTACTCAAATTGCTCCTGACGACATTTACCCTCGGAGCAGGATTTAAAGGAGGTGAAGTCACGCCGCTGTTCTTTATTGGCGCTACCCTTGGCAATGCCCTTGCGCTTTTCGTTCCGCTTCCTCTTCCGCTATTGGCGGGTATGGGCTTTGTAGGCATTTTTGCGGGAGCTACCAATACCCCCCTTGCCTGCATACTCATGGGGGTTGAACTTTTTGGGTCAGACTCCACCCCTTATATGGCAGTAGCCTGTATAGTGAGTTATCTTTTTTCGGGACAATCAGGCATCTATACTTCTCAACGGAAAGAATCTAATAAGTACTTTTAAGTGCTACTTATGGTGTAAGCAATAAGCATATTGCTTACACCATAAAATATTTTCAATAACGATACACATTCACAATAAGCGTATCGGCATTGACTCCCGTAAAAATCCCCAGTCCGTTGGTAATAGAGGTGGGAGGAGTGCTAATGTTTTGAGTCGTCGTACCCGTTGAACGATACAAAGCCGCATAATCTGGATTGAGACGATAAAGGATTGCATAATGTTTCCCAAAATACTGAAATGTTTGGGGCATGATGTTGGTGACTGTCGCAGTAGTGGGCTCATTGTTGATACGGCGATTAAAGGGCGGTAAAGGAGTATCGGTATCAGTAGGCAAAATCACTATCGATTCGGGGTTTTCTTCGGTATTGATGAGTGCTACAAAATGATATTCTCCATTTGGGTTGTCCCAACTTGCCTCAATCGGTGTGCGGTCTTCCTGAAAACCGCCCGGCCCTCCAAAGCCACCTGTACCACTGCTCAAATCGATTTTGGAACGATACACAATGTCTTTGCTGATTTTGAAACCTGTGGGACGGGTTGGGATAACCGTCGTTGCCGAAATCGGCAAGCCATTGTAAGTAAAGTCAAGGGTATAAATCAAACCAAACTTAACGATGTCGGTAGCTTTGGATTCATATATCCCATCACCTACCGAATTGAGCGTAAATATACTACCGTCACTGACTTTTATCTGGATTTGTTGGCCATCAATAGGACGTGCTACCGAGTCTGAACTTTCTTCTCCTGTATAACCAATCACCGTCGTTAGTTTCAAACTTACGGGGTGTCCTGGCGCTAAAAACGCCTCAATCACAGGCTTTTCATTGGCATCAATTACGCTATGAGTCTCGGTACAACTGGCAAACAAAACTGCCATTGACCACAAAGAGACAAGAGATGTTATATAACTTTTCATGATTTTGAATCTAAATAAAATGAGCAGATTTTAGTGTAATTTCCAACTGATAGTTACATTTGGCGTAAACCCTAAGTAATTGACATTTGTGGTTTGTAGTACACTCTCTTCGCCTTCAGTGATGATTTCGAAGCGCTTATACCACACATTCTTGCGATTGTACACATTGAAAAAAGAAAGCCCAATGCTCCCCCAACGGGCATTGTAAGTAGCCGATACATCCAAACGATGATAGGGGGAAAAGCGAGTGGCATTTTTGTCGGAGGGCATCGTAAAATTGCGCACCGAGCCGTCGAGGAGTGTGATTTGATAAGCTCCTGCAATAGAAGTATAAGGCCGTCCCGTCGAGAAGATTTGGGTAAGCGCAAAATCAATGTTTTTCCAGCGATAGGCTCCGATAAACTTAAACTGATGCCGCACGTCTTGGTCGGCATAGTAAGGGCGATCCGAAAAAGCCGACACCTTCCTTACCGCCTCGGCCAGGGTATACCCTATCCAGCCATTAAAATCCCCAAACTTACGTTGCAACAGCACGTCTACTCCGCGCACTACTTCATCGCCATTGAAAAACGTTTCTTGCACACTCAGTCCTTGTCTAATTTGGGGTACAAAACGCAGGGTGTATTCCGTAATACCGACATTGTTTTTCTGATAAAACTCTACATCCACTAAATATTCTTTAAACTCATAACTTCCGCCCAAAATCAAATGGTCAGATTTAGTGACGGGTAGCGACTCGCCATTGGCTAGCAACCAATAGCTCCTATTTCCCTGCGTAAGGTCTTCCCGGTTGATTTGTTTGGCAAATTGATAATATCGCCCCACTGCTGCTTTGAATTTTATTTTATCAGACCACGCATATGTACCACTTAGACGAGGCTCAAAATAGAATTTATTGGTCACATCAAAGTGATTGAGCCTTAGGCCTGGTTTAATCATGAGTCGTGTTTGTAAGAGCCTGATTTGGTCTTGCAAATACAATGACGTAATCACTCCCCTATCGTTTTTGCTGAGTACATCCACGGTATCGTTTTGGGTATATTTATAAACAATCGTATTGGCCGTGGAGTGAATCCCAAATTGAAGTTGGTTATGAGGCGTAAGTTTGTATTCAAAGTCAATTTTGGCCGTAAAATCCTTTAAATCATTGGATTCTACCTGACCAATGTTGATATTGCGCGTAGTAGCTACTGTGCTATCGGTAGCCGGGATGGTATTGACGACGGCGCGGGTATTGTCGCGATTGCTATAAAAATTGGAGTAGCTGATAAGCATATTGCTGTATAGCTTGTCGTTCCAACGGCGCGACCACTTAAAGCTACTTCCGAGATTTCCCCAAGCCGACACATCGGTAGAAGAAGTAGAAGCCCCAAACAACGACTGTCGTCCAAAATTAAAATTGGAAGCGGAGGAGTTATCCATTTTGTCGGTTCCGTTGTAGAGACTCCACGTAAAAATATCCTTCTTGGAAAGGTTCCAAGTCAGTTTGGCATTCAAATCATAAAAGTAGGATTGGGCTGTTTGGTTTTGGGTAGCCATATTTCCAAAACGCCCTCCTCCGGGCCTTCCTCCAAAACCACCTGCTCCAGGCTGCGACACATTGGTCTGACGTTCGGTAGTAAACGTACTGAATATTTTTTCGTACAATGCCCCTTTATACGAACGCCGCCCCGCCACGAGAAGCGTCATTTTTTTGCTAAGAGGAGTTTCAATGTAGCCATTCATACTGAGTAAGCTCAAATCAGCACCTGCATTGAATTGGTTTTTGTTGCCTTCTTTGCCCGTAATCTCGGCTACTGCCGAAATACGCCCTCCAAACTTCGCATCAAAGCCTCCTTTATAAAGCTGAATGTCTTTGAGGGCATTGTAATTGAATGCCGAAAAGAAACCAAACAAGTGATCGACATGATAGACCGTAAAGCCATCATAAAGTACCAATGTTTGGTCGGGTGTTCCACCCCGTACATAAAGTCCTGACGATGACTCATTAGAAGCACTCACACCGGGCATCAACTGAAAGGCTCGAAAAGGATCTCGCTCTCCAATATTTGGTAATTTGGCCAAGTTTTTGGGTGTCATTTTTATCATTCCCACAATTTCGTTGGCCTTGAGTACCTCGGTTTTTTCACCCAACACCATCACTTCTTCGAGTACTTGCTCGCCAGGCTCAATTTCAATAATGAAATTTTCAAGGGGCGTTTTGGGCGAAAGATGCACTTTGGCATTTTTGTATCCCACATAGCTTACCAAAATCGTCACCGTATCAGAAGGGACTTTGAGTAAAGTAAAATACCCATCGACATTGGTCTGAACTCCAATTTTACTCCCCAATACTGCCACGCTAGCAAAAGGCATATTTTCGGAAGTTTTGCGCTCTACTACCCTTCCCATCAGCGTAAAGTCGCTACGAGTAGGTTCTCCTCGGTAGCGTGTATCAAAGTCGCGTCTAGCGGTTTTTAGGATTTCGGTGGCGGTTTTTGGCACGATCTGAATTACATTGGTTTCATCAATATAAAACGTCAAATCTTTGGTTTCTTTCAAAGCACCTTTGATGCCATCCAGTAGTTTGGTATTGTCAAACCAGTAAGAGACTTTGTATTTTTTCAGTAACTCAGCATCATATCCAATCTTAAACTTATACTTCTTTTGTAAGTCGGCGATGATTTCACTGAGTGGTTTGTTGTTATAAAATTCGTCTTTAATGATAAGTTCGGCTGCCGAATCAGTAGGGGTTTGTGCATAAGATACCGTCAGCCCAAGCACGTACAAAATGAGCAATAGTTGTTTTTGCATACCAAGTATAGGTGTTTCAATAGTGAATTATTTTTTTAACATTTGATACAAATTCCCATAAGGGTTCAGACATGAATAGCTTCCGCAGATAGGGTCTGCGGAAGCTATTAGGAGACGCATTAGTGGGTTTCATAGAGAGCCGGTGATTTTCTTTCGTACCTCTCCATACGTTTCTTGTTTTGAGAATGTGGCATCAATAATCTAAGTGTAGATAATTACCAAAAATGTGCCTACCGCTTAGTTGTTTTTTGTGGCCTCAATTTTGATATTTACTTCTGCTACATTGCCTGCTTCATCCGTATCATTAAAAGCTTCTTCAAAAGTGAGCGTTTTTGAATTGATTTCACCCAAATGAATTCCTTCGTTCAACATTTCAAAATTTCCGCTACTGAGGGTTTTAAGTTCTACATTATCATAAGTTATATCATCCGACTGCATCACACCTAAGCTATCTCTTTGCGAAATATTGAGGATAAGTGTGAGCACATTCGATGATTTTTTTGCGAGATCAAAAGAAATCACAAGGTTGTCTTTGATTAAAGAATTAGTAAGATCAAGTGTCTGTCCCACTCCACTTATCGACTGAGTATAAGTGGTCCCACTGTAGGTACCAATGACTTGGTCGGCAGGCTCGGGTTCTACTTCACTTTTTGAGCAACTAGCAACGCACACAGCTATCGCTAGCATACTGATAGACAGCAGCTTTTGTAAAGATTTCATAAAAAAAGAGTTTTGTTTAGTGGATAATAGTCTGATAAAACCAGCAGGTAGAGTATTTTATTGAAAATGTGGCAAATTTTGATTTTTACTTCGTTAACTTTAATAGATATACGTGTGTTAGAGGGAGTGTTTTGAGGTTGCACTGGGCTTCCTCAAAACACTCCCTAGCCTTTTTATCTACCGCCTTTGCGTTTGCCTTTAGGGCCTTCAGGGTGCGTAGGAGCAGCTTTTTCTTCCACAAAAGCGCCATTCGCATCAAATTGAAGCACTTTGACAGTATCTGTATTTTTGATAGCTACAAAGTATACCCCATCAGCATTCGTTCCTGCATGTTTGATTTCGTACCCAGCGTAGTTTTGGGTCACATAATTTGTAATGCTTGCAGGCAAAGCTGACACTTCTACTTTGGTCAACTTAGCGCCTCTTTTATACTTTTCAAGGGCTTTGTTGAAAGTACCATCGGCGTTGAAGAGCAACCCCTGGTGGGTTCCGTCGGCCAATTTTAGCCCTACTACGATTTGTCCTGCTGCATCTTTGCCTGCAAATTGGATTTCGGCACCCGCATAGTTGCTTGAGATATAAGACGTGATAGCAGCGGACAAATCAGCCGCGGCTATTTCTGTCAGCTTCCCTTTGCATTTTTGTTTAGTTACGGTGTCGGAAGTAGCGGCAGCACGAGCAGCTGAAAGCTGAAGCGATTCGGTCAAATCATCTTCTACAGCACTCACTTCATCACGGTTACAGCTTACCAAAAAAAGTCCCACTAGCGCGAAAACTAAAAACAATGATTTTTTCATGGTTGTTTTAAAAATTTTGGTTTGAACAAAAATATTGATTGGTTTTAGTGAGCATTACGCATGCCTTTTAAAGAGCGTGGCATTAAAATATTTTATTTTTTTTTAACATAAATATTTCTAAATTACTGCAACGCCAGTCCAAAATACAGCGTACATGCGGGTATGCAGTAATGATGTTTCGTGTAGCTAAAACCACCTCTAAACCGCTCTACGACTTTGTTTTTTAGAAAGAAAACTAACTTTACAGAAGACGACCTCGAAGAAGTCATTCGAGCCTGCCTCAACAATGAGGGGCGAGCGCAGCGTATACTTTTTCAGCAGTTTTTTGGATATGCGAAAGGAATTAGTCTGAGATACTCTTCGTCCATGGAAGAAGCGGAAGAAATCTTAAATGAAAGTTTCTTAAAAGTATTTCAGCACCTCGACCGCTACGATATTACTCAGCCTTTCAAAGCGTGGCTTCGCACCATTGTAGTCAATACCGCTATTAGTTATTACCGCAAAAATCAAAAGTTTCATGGGGAGATTGGCCTCGACAATATTCAGGAACCTTCTTTTGATGAATCGGTCATTGATCAAATATCCGCTGAAGAGATTTTGGCACTTGTGCAACAGTTAAAGCCCATTTATCGTACTGTCTTTACGATGCATGTGGTCGATGGATATCAGCTGCGCGAAATTGCGGATACCCTCAATTTTAACGAAGCTACCGTACGTTCGCATTTTGCTAGAGCCCGTACTAGGCTTCAAGAACTTATTAAGCAGTCTTATCCTTTTTTTTCTGAAGGAGAAACAGATCAAAAATTCAAATAATATCCACCCGTTGTTAAACAAAATAGGTTTCCAAGCTTATTAAACGATAAAAATCAGTGCTTATGCACTTTCAACATAATCATGAAACCCGATAAATTTGACGAAGCTATACGCCAAAAGTTGGAAGGGATTCAGCCTAGTTTTCAGGAAGAAGATTGGGCGAAGTTTAAGGCGTATCAAACCATCCAAGCTCCCCCATCGTTTATCCAACGATTTGGGCGTTCCATGCTCTACACTGCCGCCAGTGTAGCTGCGGCTGTAATGGTATTTGCGAATGTATACCAATATCGACAAAATCAAAAACTTGATAAACAAGTAGGGCAACTTAAACAACAACTCTCCCAAAAAGAGCAAGAGCCCCTGCGTACTACTACCCGAGTCGATACGGTCTATATCACCAAATACATTCCTATTCAATCCTCTTTTTCTCAACCTAAAGCCTATGACCCATCTGTACCTTCTCTTTATCAAGGCACTCCTTCAACCAACGACCTAGACCCTCGCAATGAAGCTCGTATTGCCGAAAGTTTTAAGAATATTGGGAAAATAGTACGAAAAAGCCCTCAAGAATTAATAAATGAAAACGAAAATAGTGATGTATTGCCAAAAGAAAATGCTGATTTGAATCAAAGCAAAGACAACACTGCTTCTTTCAATCGGAAGAATAATCGCCTTTCGCCCAATACAAATATAGAAAGCTCGACAACCAATAAAAGCAAAATACAGCGAAAGGAAAGTTTGGCGACAAACATGTTGAGTCCAGAAAATAGCATTGACTCCCAAGTTTCTCCAGTCGAAGCTATTACCAACGAAACATCCATTAGCTCAAACAAACTTGCCATCGAGCTTTTAGAGTCGATTGATGACACCCAAGAATTGAGTGGGTTGGCTCCTGCCGAAGTAAAAGTAAAAAGATATGCTTATGCTACATTACAAAGCAAATCTTCTACTTCCAACGCCTCAACTACTACTTCTCCACCCCCTTCTATTTCTTTGCGGGATGTGCGGTTGAGAGTAGGAGGAGGCCTGAGTATCGGCGACAAATATACCGGCTACGGTTTTAGCTCTAGCCTTCTTTTGGGTAAGTATTGGAGCCTCAATGCGGGCATCAACTGGGCACAAATCAAAGGGCCGCAATATTTTACTGACGATATTTTTAAGGACAAAACAGGGCGACCTTTTCAAACTTGGCACAAGTCTCCAGGCGTAAAACCTCCTTTGATGCAACCCAAAGTATTTGATATTAAAACGGAAGTCAGTCTAGTACGACTTCCTATTAGTTTGACTTATCGGTGGCCTCTCAAAGACGACTTTGCGCTGCTGTTTTCGGGCGGGACTCATCTCAACTTAAATGCTAAGCAGTGCTATGAGTTTTATTATAAAGACCGCGACGAGCAATACAAAGAGGAAGAAGGAAGTTTTGCAATAAAGCCGGCCCTCTCAAACGATGTAGTTTTATCGGCAGGGGTCGAAAAACAATGGCGCAAACTCGTATTCCAAGTAGAAGCTTACACAGCCCCTTATTTACAAAAACCCCAATACCTCACCGACAATCGCAATATGGGAGTTCGCCTGAAGGTATTATATCAATTTGGCAAGAAGTCCATTTAAAATTCTTTCCATTCCGGCCTAACCAATAACCCGCCGCGCTTACAAGCCGACGGGTTATTTTTTTATCTTTGGCAGTCATCATTGATTTTCTTGTTATGCGTATTTCATTTGTAGGAGCTGGCAATGTAGCTTGGCATATGGCACAAGCACTCGAACACGCCGGACATCATATTGTGGAAGTGTATAGTCGCGATTCACGCAATGCTCGGCGTCTGGTCAATAAACTCTATGATACCAACATCGCTCCTGATTTGGATTTTGCCGAAAGTACCGCAGAACTTCTTATTTTGGCCGTAGCCGATGATGCATTGCCCGAAGTAGTGTCGCGACTTGTACTCCCCGAAAACTGCATCGTGGTACACACCTCAGGCACGCAATCGCTTGATGACCTCAAGCACTTAATTCATATCTATAGCGATGTGCCGGCACAAGTAGGCGTGTTTTATCCTCTTCAAACTTTTAGCCGAGAGGTAGCCATCAACATGAACCAAGTACCGATGTGTGTGGAGGCAGTAGAACCCAAAACCGAACAAATCCTCATCCAACTTGCCCAAGATATAAGTAGTATTGTCTATTTGGTGAGCTCAGAAGAAAGGCGAATTTTGCACGTAGCTGCTGTTTTTGCTTGTAATTTCACCAACCATTTACTTGGAATTTCTAAGAAAATACTCGACGCCGAGCACCTCGAATTTGAACTACTCAAACCCCTCATTCGCGAAACCATCCGTAAAGCACTAGATGCTCCCGACCCTTCGGTAGTACAAACAGGCCCCGCCATAAGAGGCGACGAAAACACCATTGAAAAGCATTTGGATTTTCTGGAAAAGTATCCAGCTTGGCAAGGCTTGTACGAAATCCTCACCGAGAGTATCAGACCGAGATAAAAATCAATCTCCCCTACCCCATTCTCTAATGAGATTTCCTCCTACCGGAATCCAGTCCGAAATCACACTGATGATTTGAGGAGCAATAGGGACGGTATATTCGTACAAAAAACTTTCTAGGCGGTATTTGGGAGGAATCTGAATACCGACAGTACTTAAGAGCCAAAAGAATACGCTAATCCCAAATACCCACGTAAAAATCCCAACGGCAGCCCCGGCCAGATTATCAAGTGTTCCTAACAACGTATAACGTAGCATCCTACGCATGGAATAGCCGATTCGATTGACCATGAAAACGGTAGGAAAGAAAATAACTGAAAACCCAACAAAAGGCAAAAAACGTCGGGTAAGTTCGGCAGTAAGATAAGGGGCAAGCAAGTCGGTTCCGAAGCGTAAAAACTTAAATCCTACAATCATTGCTATCACAAAAGCAGCGACTCCTACTATTTCGATCAGTAGTCCTTTACGGTAGCCATTAAAAGCCCCCCAAGCCATTGGAATCAAAATCAATAAATCTAATGTATTCATGTGCTGTTAGGTAAGATAGGGCAAAGGAAAGAATATGAATTGTTAAGATTCAATCCTAACAATTCATACTTCTTAAACTAAGAGGGTTTTAACCAAAGTCTGTACCAGTTTGCCATCAGCTTGCCCGGCCAGTTCTTTCATAGCAACACCCATCACTTTTCCCATATCCGAAGGAGCTTTAGCGCCTACTTTTGATATAATTTCTTGTAGCTTAGCCTTTACTTCCTCTTCGGTAAGCTGCTGAGGTAGATATTTTTCGATAACTGCAATCTCAGCCAATTCTTTTTCTAACAAATCGGGACGGTTTTGTTGCTCATAAATTGATGCCGAATCACGACGCTGCTTAGCGGCCTTGGTCAACAACTTCAATTCATCATCGGCACTAATAGTAGCATTGGCCCCTTCTTTGGTTTCTTCCAACAAAATCAAAGATTTGATCGCACGCAATGCCCGTAAGGTATCTTGATTTTTTTCGCGCATGGCTTGCTTAATATCATCATCGATTCTTTGTTTGAGCGACATATCGGTAAATTTTTAAAGTGGTTAAATAAAAAATAAGTTTTGTAGGGAAGACCGCTGTTTTTTTAAGTGACTGATAATTTGAGCTTTACTTCAAAGCCTGCCGCATCCCTTTACAAGCATGACAATTTTTGTGGTGCAAATCTACAAAAAAACGCTTGTATGCTTGGAAAAATTGAAATCAGTTCATTATCTTTGCATTCCCAAAACACGGAGGTTGTAGCTCAGTCGGTTAGAGCGTCGGATTGTGGTTCCGAAGGCCGTGGGTTCGAACCCCATCATCCTCCCTTTTGTAAAGAGTTTAAATTTAAAATAAAGTCTGCGTTTTATTCGCCAATATTTTTCCCTTTTATTCTCTTTCATTTAAAATCCCGACGATATACGTTGGGATTTTTTATTTGACACAAAAAATAACTCCTCATCCAAACTTTTCGTGGTTTACTTAGTTGAAGTTATTATGTATTCATTCCCCAACCCCATTCGCTTATCTAGTTCGGCCGAACGTGTTATTTTTGTGATTTTGCCACTTATGCACATCGCAGGCGTTGTAGGGCTTCAGCTGCCAGTGTCTCAATCGCTCTTCAAAACGTTGGTACCTTTTCACCTTTTGAGTTGCCTTGTATTACTATTTCTTTTCCAAGAAGAGTGGAATACCTCCACTATTATCTTATGGCTTACGTCATATTTAGTAGGCTTTTTTATCGAAGCGCTTGGGGTGCATACTGGGCTCATTTTTGGAGTGTATCATTATGGCGAAACCCTAGGGTGGAAAATTATTGACATCCCAGTATTGATAGGAGCCAACTGGCTCATACTGGTTTTCTCTACTGGCGTAGTGATTCAGCACTTACATCCAAACAAATGGCTCAAAGCTGCCGTAGGAGCTGCTATCATCGTTTTCATTGATGTGTTGATTGAGCCCGTTGCCATAAAACTCGACTTTTGGGTTTGGGAAGAACCCACAGTACCTTTACAAAACTACATCGCTTGGTATATTATATCATTTGGATTGTTATGCTTGTTTTATCATCTTTCCTTTCCCAAAAAAAATCGCATTGCCGCCCTACTCCTTATCTGCCAAGCATTATTCTTTGCAGTTCACAACTTTATCTATCAGCTGCTGTAGGTCATAAGAAAGTGGCATTATAAGCCATAAAGTGCTATTTGTCAATGGCATAAACAAAAATATTATTAGACGGTGGGATTTATAAAAGAGTGAAAAATAAATTTTTAAAACATTTTTATAAACGTCTTGTTCTGTATATATGGGGATCAACAATAAATGAGAGATCGTTTGGATACAACCTTCAAAGTATGTCTAATAACTACTAAAAGTATATTTTAACCTATCTTTCACCAAAGAACTTTGTTTAACGTATCCAGCAAAAAGTTAAACATTTTCATTTCAATTGTAACTATTAAATCTAATATTTATTACATTTGAAAGATATATAAAATCCAAAGAGTACTTGACAACTTATACTTCGAATCTTTTGGTCGAATTTAGGAAAGTGTAATCAGGAAAATATGTAATGAGATGAGCAGCTATTCTATCCGAGATTTAGAGCAACTATCTGGTATTAAGGCACATACTATCCGAATTTGGGAGCAGCGCTACAATATCATTCAGCCCAAAAGGACGGATACAAACATCCGCACTTACGACGATCAAGACTTAAAATTGATCCTTAATATTTCTCTTCTCAAAGACCACGGTTACAAAATATCAGAAATATCAAAATTGTCTTTGGAAGAGATAAGCAATGAAGTATTGGTGATTTCTGATCAAAAACTTAGCTATCCTGACCAAATTCATGCCCTCACGATTTCGATGATTGATTTGGATGAGGAACGCTTCGAAAAAATCATCAGTACCAATTTTTTGCGTTTTGGGTTTGAAAATACGATGACAAACATCATCTATCCTTTTTTGAGTCGTATCGGAACCCTCTGGATGACAGGCTCTATCGGCCCTGCACAGGAGCATTTTATGACCAATCTGATTCGACAAAAAATCATAGTAGCTATTGATAGCCAAGTCATTAAATACCGCCCCGATTCAAAAAAATTTATGTTGTTTTTGCCTGAAGGAGAGCTACATGAAATCGGGCTGTTGTTTGCGAGCTATATCATTCGGTCGCACAACCACCGCGTAGTGTATCTAGGCCAAACCCTGCCTTTTACGGAGCTGATGTTTGCTTACGATGTTCACAAACCTGATTTTATTTTTTCCACTATCACTTCTGTCCCCGCCAACGATGAAGTGCAGCTTTATGTAGATCGACTTTGTAAGCAATTTCCGGACTCTAAAATTTTACTGACTGGCTATCAGGTCATTGGGCAGGATATTGAACTCCAGTCTAATGCCACTATCATCAACAAAACCAGTGATTTAGTAGAGCTTTTGGCATAAGTGTTTTTAGAAAGTTTATCAAGAAAAATCCTTTTCAAATTTGAAACCTTCATCGGGTAACTCAAACTTGAAAAGGATTTTTTATTTTTTTAAACAAAAATTATCTCAGTAATAACGCTCGCCTTCGAGGTAGTTTTGTACATAATCAGTAATACCCTCCTCCAATGAATGGAATGGCTTACTATATCCAATAGAACGAAGCTTATTCATATTGGCTTGGGTAAAGTACTGATACTTATCTCGAATATCGGCAGGCGTATCTACAAAATTGATAGCAGGCTCCACGCCCATTGCGTGGAAAGTATTGGTGGCCAAATCTACAAAAGTACGGGCTTTGCCACTACCAAGGTTATAAATACCTGAATTGCGGCGATGATGCATCAAAAACGAACAGACCTCTACTACGTCTTTGACATAGACAAAATCTCGCATTTGCTCCCCGTCTTTAAAATCAGGATGGTGCGAGCGAAATAGTCTCATTTGGTTGGTCTTTTTGATTTGGTGATAAGCATGAAAAATCACCGATGCCATCCGCCCTTTGTGGTATTCGTTGGGACCATATACATTAAAAAACTTGAGACCCGCCCAGAAGAAAGGCTTTTTGTCTTGTTGCAAGGCCCAAATATCAAAGTCGTTTTTGGACTCTCCGTAAGGATTCAAAGGCTTCAATTGTGGAATCAGCGACTCATTGTCGTCATAACCCAGCTCTCCTAAACCATAGGTGGCCGCCGAAGAAGCATACACAAGTGGTATCTGATAATCGATACATTTTTGCCAAATTTGTTGAGAATAACGTACATTTAATTCATCAAAAATCGTGTGGTCAAATTCGGTAGTGTCAGTGCGGGCACCAATGTGGAAGATAAACTCTACTTCATAGTAGTTTTGATCTAACCATTCAAAAAACTCGCTTCTTTCAACGCGTTCCTGAATTTTTTTTCCTTCTAAATTGTGAGCTTTTTCAATTTTTGAAAAATCATCAACTGCAATGATAAAATTGAAGTTTTCCTCGTTTAGCTTGCTGATAAGGCAGCTTCCTATAAAGCCTGCGGCCCCCGTTACAATGATCATATAAATAGTGTATGATAGGCGTTCAAATAGTGGGTTTTCAACTGGTTGGTCAGGTAAAAATACTCAAAAAAAGATTTACAAAGGTAGGTAATTAAATATATACAAAACCATATAAAATTTCGAGAAAAAATTTAATTTTTCAAAGAATTACTACCTTCTATGAAAGTGTTTTTTTAGTACCATTTTTGGTCGTAATTTTGTAAAAAATTTAAGTGCCTATCTCGTAAAATAAGTACTAACAATACTGGAGAGGGCCATAGGTGGACTATTGATAGAGGAATAAAAAATGATTTACGTAACTAGAAAAGAACATTTTAACGCGGCTCACCGTGTATATAACCCCCAGTGGTCGGATGAAAAAAACCTTGAGGTATTTGGGATATGTGCCAATCCCAACTATCATGGGCATAATTTTGAACTATTGGTAACGGTCAAAGGCCCCATCGACCCCGATACGGGCTTTGTGATAGATATGAAGAAATTAGGTAATTTGATGAAAAGCGCGGTGATTGACAAAGTAGATCACCGCAATCTAAACCTTGATGTGGATTTTATGCAAGGCGTGATTCCTAGTTGTGAAAACTTTGTGATTGAAATTTGGAAAATTCTGGCCCAAGGCCTTGCCGAAACCGCCCCTCATGCCAAGCTTCACTATCTAAAACTCATCGAAACCCCCAAGAATTACGTCGAATATTATGGGGAATAGCACCAAATCTCTCATTTGGGGAATTAGTATCGTCGGTATTGTCATTGGTTATCTTTTTTATATTGATGCCTCTGCGGTCAATATCCCCATCTCAGACGACTATGACTTGGTAAGGGTCAAATATCGCCTGATGACAGGCAACTATTCATGGTGGGAAACCATACAGATTTTGCTCGAACCCGAAAACGACCACCGCATTTTATTGCCTCGGTCGGTAGCGCTGCTCGACTATGCTTTAGAAGGCTTTATCAATTACCGTAGCCTGATTTGGTTTGTCAATGCTAGCCTCTTGGGAATCTTAGTGTTTTGGTTTTTAAGTTTTCGGCGCAATCATCTCAGCAAATGGGCGATTTTGCCGGTATTGCTTTGGTATTGTACTCCCTTTGTTTTTGATGTTACGATGTGGGGCATCAATGGTATGCAGCACACTACGCTCAATCTGCTCGTATTCGCGTCTTTATATCTACTGGTATATTATCCTAGTACGATAGGTACTACTGTAGCTATTTTATTGGCGTTTGCGGCTACATTCACCAATGGCAATGGATTTTTGATTTTTCCAGCAGGGCTTGTTATTTTACTCTTGTCCCAAAATTGGGAAAAAAGCATCATTTGGGGAAGTAGTATGGTCCTATCTTTATTGGCCTACTTTCTCAATTATAGCTTCGGCCAAGCTACACAAGTCAAGGTCTCCGGCGATTTTTTCCAAAACCTGATTCTCAGTTTTGGAGCCTTGGTAGGAGGTTGGGCGGCCGCATTCAGAGGACAAAACCCTTCATGGCTTTTGATAAGTTCGTTTATCATAGGCATTATCACTCTGATAGGACTATTGACTTGGTTTTTAAAACGTACTCTACTCGCTCCCCTCCGACCTACCTCTTCTAAACCTTATTTTTGGGTAGGTATCTTCCTTTTCAGCGTCATGACCATCGGCATCATTGCTATTTCACGAGGAGGACGAGACGTATATTCTGTTTTTACAAGTCGATACAGTTTATATCCTCTTCATATTCTGACTATTGCGTATGGAGCTTTGTTGCTAACTAGACCTATTCCTAATAAATGGCTCATCAGTATTGCGTCTGGCTTTGGAGTCCTGTTTATGATAGGAAGCTACTATCAATACCAAATCGATGTAGAAACACGCCGTAGAAGCCTCGTAGCCGATCATTACAATTGGCGACATCATCGTAAATTGCTTACCCATTTTAGGAGTGAGCTAGCCGACTTCTACACCCAACCTGCTTATGATAAGGGGCTTTATCGCTTCAACAATTCGCCCTTGGCTACGGCCGAAGCTGCCCTAGATGCCCCCGCAGATACCACTAAACTAGCCCCTTTACAATTAACACTCAGTACTCACTCAAAGCCAATTGATTATTTTGGGCATCCTCAGACAGTCGCTCAGTTTACGTTAGAGAATGAAGACACTCCCCAACCTAATACAGGTAAAGGAACGTTTATTGTACTAAAATCCTCCAAAAACACTACTTATGTGTTGCCAGCCATTCCTCAATCGGGTGGCCGAAAACTATTTGTAAGCCAAGGAAAAATATATAAATCGGGATTCAAGTCTACTTTTTATAATGAAAACTTTGTACCGTCAGATTATCGCATTGGCGTTTTATCGACATCGCCTCAAGGTTTTGATTTAAAGTTTTCTAACCAAATCATTCGCATTGATTCTCTTCATGCTAAACTGATTGATTAAGCTATGAAATATTACATCATTGCGGGAGAACGCTCAGGAGATTTGCACGGTAGTAACCTTATCAAAGCTATCAAACGCCACGACCAAGACGCCCAAATCAGAGCTTGGGGAGGCGATATGATGCAAGAAGCAGGTGCACAGCTCGTGACTCATTATTCCGAAATGGCTTTTATGGGTTTTTGGGAAGTAGCCAAAAACCTCCGTACTATTTCGGGTTTTCTTAAAAAGTGTAAAGCAGATATCTTGGCCTATCAGCCCGATGTAGTCATTTTGATTGATTATGCGGGTTTCAATATGCGTATTGCTGAGTTTGCCAAAGAAAACAACATTCGGACCTTTTATTATATCTCCCCTAAAGTCTGGGCTTGGAACCAAAAACGCGCGCTGAAACTTAAGCGATATGTCGATAGGCTTTTTGTAATTTTTCCTTTTGAAAAGGATTTTTTTAAAAAATTTGACTACGAAACCGATTATGTAGGCAATCCCCTCTTCGACGCCATTGCCGATTTCAGGCCCAATCCACGCTTTTTGAGCGACCACCATCTTTCTGCTACCAGGCCCATCGTGGCGCTATTGCCCGGAAGTCGCCGACAAGAAGTAGAGCAAATGCTTCAACTCATGACTTCTACTAAGCCACATTTCCCTGATTATCAATACGTCATAGCAGGAGTGAGCAATTTACCGTCGGAGCTTTATAATCCCTTTCTCAAAAATGATGTACACTTAGTGACCGATGCTGCTTACGACTTATTATCGGTGGCTCAGGGGGCGCTTGTGACTTCGGGAACAGCTACGCTCGAAACGGCTCTTTTCGGAGTTCCTCAGGTAGTTTGCTACAAAACCGCCGCCTTAAGCTACCACATCGCCAAGCGATTAATACGAGTACCCTATATATCTTTAGTAAATTTAATTGCCCAAAAGGAAGTAGTAAAAGAACTCATTCAATCGGATTTGAATACCGAAAGATTGACTGAAGAGCTGCGCGCTATTTTGCCTAATGGACTCAAACACAAAGAGATACAAAAAGATTATCAAAATATCAAAGCGATTTTAGGAGAACAAGGAGCCTCCGAACGAGCCGGGAAATTGATGGTAGATGACTTATTAGCACACAATAAATAACTAGGCTTCACAAAATCTTTACACACCCTACGGAGAAAAAGTAGGATTTTTTTTGTTGTAGCTATAAATCTATTCATCTAACTTTTTGTGTGCGAATGAAAATCGGAATTGTATGCTATCCTACATTTGGTGGAAGCGGCGTAGTAGCCACCGAATTGGGCAAGGCACTTGCGGCAGTAGGCCACCAAGTACACTTCATCACTTACTCCCAACCTACTCGACTAGATTATTTTAGCGAGAATATTGTTTATCACGAGGTTCATATCCCCAATTACCCCCTTTTTCAGTACGCACCTTACGAATCGGCACTTTCGAGTACCATGGTTAATGTAGTGAATGATGAAAAGCTTGACCTTTTACACGTACACTATGCCATTCCGCACGCCTCGTCGGCTTACTTGGCCAAGCAAATCTTGCGTTCGCAAGGCATTCATATTCCAGTGATTACGACCTTACACGGTACTGATATTACACTTGTAGGCCGCGATGCTGCTTTTGGACCCGTGATTGCTTTTAGCATCAATGAGTCGGATGGAGTCACCGCTGTGTCGGATTTCTTAAAAAATGCCACCAACGAGTTATTTCCTATCACAAGAGAAATCGAAGTTATTCCAAATTTCATTGACTTGAATCGCTTCAAAAAACAGAAGAAAGATCACTTCAAATTGGCGATTTGCCCCAACAATGAAAAGCTTTTGGTGCACACTTCCAATTTTAGAAAAGTCAAACGCATCGAAGATATCGTAATGATGTTTGACCAACTACGCCACATCGTCCCTTCCAAGCTTCTCTTGGTAGGAGATGGCCCTGAGCGCAGCCGCATTGAGTATATGTGCAGAGAACTAAAACTCATGCACGACGTGCGCTTTTTGGGAAATTTGGACGCTATCGAAGAGGTATTGTCGGTGGCAGATTTGTTTGTGATGCCTTCCGAAACTGAGAGCTTCGGTTTGGCGGCTTTGGAAGCGATGGCCTGCGAAGTACCGCTTATTACTTCCAACGCTGGCGGATTGCCTGAACTAAACGTGCAAGGTGTAACAGGTTTCATGAGTAATGTAGGCGACATCAATGATATGGTCAAAAATGCCGCTTATATTTTGCAAGAAGAAAATCTTCCACGATTCAAAGAAAATGCGCTGGCTCGCGCCCAAGAATTTGACCTTGCTAATATTTTACCAAAATATGAAGCTTACTATGAGCGTATTTTGGCCGAAAATCGCGCTTCTTTAGAAAAAGAGTTGAAAGAAGTGAGTTGATTTTAAAGTCAGTAGCCTAATTTTACAACAGCGGAAGGAGTGTTTTTCCCAAAAAGTTTACTTACCTCCTTGGGAAGTTTTATATTCGCCAAATTTATCGCTGATTCTAGAATAGTTGTCTTACCTTAAATCCTCTCATCAACAATGAAAAACAGTGCTTTAGCACTAGCGGTAATAGCAGTAGTGTTTACGTCTTGTACACGCTATTTTGTAGGAAAACCTGTCCAACTTACCCCTATCGCCATCAGTGATACTATCTCCGCGCCCACAAGCCCCCTTTCGGAGAAAGTGTCCTCTTATCTAAGGCCTTTCCATGATAGCCTAGATGCCCGCATGAATACCGTATTGGTCAAATCTCCCCGCCGATTGAGCAAAGGTCTCCCCGAATCCGAATTAGGTAATCTGATGGCCGACATCTTGCGCGAAATGGGACAAGAAAAATATGGCAAACCCGTGGATGTAGCTATCACCAATTCAGGAGGAATTCGTACCGATTTTCCAGCTGGCAATGTCACGCTAGGCAATGTATATGAAGTAATGCCTTTTGACAATGAACTGGTCGCTATCACGGTATCGGGCGAAGTCATGCAAAAAGTGATTGAATATGTAGCCCAACGCAAAGAACCTCAATCAGGGCTTAAACTCGTGGTTGATAAAGCTACCAACAAACCAATCGAAGCACTCATTGGCGGAAAGTCTCTTGATTTACAAGGTACTTATACCATCATCACGAGCGATTATATGGCGCTAAGCAGCGACATGGCTTCTGTGGTCAAAACCAATAAAGGATTCGTGATTTTGAATTATCTCATGCGCGATGCAATCGCCGATTATCTGCGACGTAAAGGCCAACAAAACCAAGAGCTTAATCCCCAAAAAGACGGTCGTACTGTAGTGCGTTAGACTTCATCAAACATTCAATCAAATGGAAAGAAGATTATTTCTTAAAAATATACTTTCGGTAAGTGGAGTAGTAGCGCTCGGTCAATGGCCCTTTGAAACTTGGGCCGAAACAGCCGCCTCTACTATCAAAATCACCATTTTGCACACCAACGACCAACACAGCCGCTTAGAGCCTTTTCCTAAAACTGACCGACTGGCTGGCCGTGGTGGAGTAGTGAATCGGGCCCGATTACTGAGCAAAATCCGTTCGGAAGAAGCCAATGTTCTTCTTTTTGATGCGGGAGATATTTTTCAAGGTACGCCTTATTTCAATTTCTACAAAGGCCGCCCCGAAATCGAATTAATGAGTCAAATGGGCTATGATGCCGTAACAATGGGCAATCACGATTTTGACGGAGGACTGGATTTGTATGTCAAACAAATCAAAGAATACGCCACATTTCCTGTGTTGGTGGCCAACTACGATTTTAGCGGTACAGTGATGCAGGGGCTGGCCCAACCCTACAAAATCTTTACAGTAAAAGGAGTGAAAATTGGGGTGTTTGGGCTAGGTATCAACCCCGATGGGCTTATTCCTGAAAAACTCTTTGGCGGTACCAAATACCTTGACCCTATTAAAACAGCCAACGAAACTGCCGCATTTCTAAAAAATGAAAAGAAATGTAGTTTGGTGGTGTGTCTTTCACATTTAGGTTACAAAATGAGCGGTGGCGAAGTTTCCGACTTAGTAATGGCTCCCCAAACCAAAAATATTGATTTAATTATCGGCGGGCATACCCATACTTTTTTGAACGAACCTACCTCTCTTACCAACCTCGCCGGCAAACCTGTATTGGTCAATCAGGCAGGCTGGGGTGGGGCGAGTTTAGGGCGTTTAGATTTTACCTTCGACCGCGTCTCAAAGCAAGTATTTTATAGCAGTCAGGCCATTAGCGTGCAATAAAATCAAAAGTCCAATATCTACTTATTATTTCTTAGTTGACCTTTAAAAACTTCCCAAGTTTCAAAGCATAAATTCAATGAGTGAACCAACTAAAGTGTGGCAAACTTGGGAAGTTTAAAGACTACAACTTATAAGACATTTTGACTTAAGATGAGTTTTACTTAAGTCAAAATTTTATTTTACAAAAAACAAGTTTTAAGTTCTATCTCCAATCTACTAATTAAAATGACGTTAGAGATAGAACGAGAACTAAACCTTCTTTTTCTTTTTTATGGATTCCAATCATCAGCTAAACGTTTCGTCGGAAGTGGGCACTTTGCGTCGACTTCTCATTCATAGTCCAGACAGAGGACTGGGCAAGGTCGTACCCTCAAAAGCCCAAGATTGGCTCTTTGAAGACATTGTACATCTCGATACCATGCGGCGCGAAGAATATGATTACTATGTAAAGATTTTGCTCTATTTTCTTGACCCTGAAAAGATTAAAGGAAAAATCAAAGAAATAGATGCCGATGCTTCGCGGTCTTTTTTTATTCCTGACAACCCCGCCTATTTCAATTCCGACAAGGTAATTGATATTCAAAAATTACTGGCCGAAATTCTGGAAGATGACACTGTAAGAACCAAACTTATCGCTTCTATTTGCGCCGTCGAACGATGTTCTTTCAGGATTCAACAAAAACTAAAACAGTATTCGTCAGTGGAATTGGCAAAAATCCTCATCTCTGGCTCTCTCCCTGACAAGTCGATGATTTTTGCGCCTCTTCCCAATTTCATTTTCACACGCGACATCGGGATTGTCATCAACAATCATATTTTGCTCAACAAACCCGCCAAAACCGCCCGCACCCGCGAATCTCTCCTCACCCAGTATATTTTCTTTTATCATCCCCAATTTGAGAATTATCGCGACCATATCATCGAAATCCCTGACAATGAGCATCATTTTTTGCTGACTGATGATGAGCTCAAAAGCGATTATCACCGCTCTACGCTCGAAGGTGGAGATGTGATGATGGTAGCACCACGGCATTTGTTGATTGGCTGTAGTGAGCGTACCACTATCTACGCCGCCCAACAAGTAATGAAATTGCTGTTTGAAAAAAATGTAGTAGATACCATTACGGTTGTCAAAATCCCCAAAAAACGGGATTATATGCACATCGACACGGTATTTACCCAAGTAAAACGTAATGTATGGGTACTGCTCGGATCGATAGCCCGCCAAGGTGACGAAGCCAAGCAAAAGGATGTATTGCACTTTTTTGCCCCAAAAGAAAATCCCGACCGACTCCAAATCATGCAGTTTAATAAAGGTTGGGAAAACAAACCTACTGAGATTGAAAACCTAGAGGATTTGCTGGCAGATATTAGCAAAAACGACCTGGGTTGCAAAGACCCCGTGAAGTTTATCTATTCAGGCAACAACGAATTTCCTTTTGGTGCCCGTGAGCAGTGGACAGATTCTTGCAACTTACTGGCACTCAAAGACGGCGTGGTGATTGGCTACGACCGCAATGACAAAACCCTCGAAGCTTTTAGGGCAGCAGGCTTCCGCACAGTACGCGCCAAGGATTTATTGGAGGAGTTTGAAGCGGGTATTTCCTCGCCCGATACCCTCTCCGATACTTTTATCATGCTTCCGTCGGCAGAGCTTTCGCGGGCGCGTGGTGGCTCTCATTGCATGAGTTTACCTATTTTAAGAGACGGATTTTAAGGCTAAATTGGTTTTTATTGATTAACTTTAGGATGAAAATAAGTATTTTTAGTACAATGATTTTAATATGTTGTTAAGTCAATAGTTTTATTTTTTGCTCGCAGAATTGCGCTGAATAACACAAGCGCAGATTTTCGCCGAAAAAGGGGGGTATACAACCAATAATCATCTGCGATTTCAATCTGGCGCCAATCAGCGGGTAAAATTTAAAGAAATTTAGCTAACAGTGCATTTAATATCCTGTTAATTAAATAATTAGAAAAACTTTCAAATTAACGTATTTAACCGACATTGTACAAAGTATTAATTCCTTAAAAATCAGAAAAGTAAGATATGATGTCCCACAAAATGCAACCCCAAGCCACATCACACATCTTGATGATTCGACCCGTGCGGTTTGGATTTAATGAAGAAACGGCCCCAAGCAACGCTTTTCAGAATGCACCACTAGCCGCCCAAACCAAAGATGTAACCCAAGCAAAGGCACTAGAAGAATTTGAACTTATGACTGCACAGCTAACTGCAGCCGGCATTGACCTTTTGGTATATGATGATACCGCCGAACCTTACACTCCCGATTCGATTTTTCCTAACAACTGGATTTCTTTCCACCAAAGTGGTAAGGTAGTATTGTACCCTATGCAAGCCTCCAATCGCCGTTTAGAACGCCGCTCGGATATTGTTGAAGACCTCAGGACTCGCTTTCATGTAGAAGAAATCATTGACTTGACACATTTTGAAAACGAAGGTAAATACCTCGAAGGAACGGGGAGTATGGTATTTGACCGTCGTTACAAAATTGCTTTTGCGTGTTTGTCGCCCCGTACTCATAGCGATGTATTGGATGCTTTTGCCGATGCTACTGGTTATAAAATCGTCAAATTTAATGCTACCGATGCCAACGGCCAAGCAGTATATCATACCAACGTATTGATGTGTATCGGTGATGCGTTTGCGGTAGTGTGCTTACAGGCTATCGCCGACCCTGACGAACGCTTGCTTGTACGCGAAGAACTTGAAAAAACGGGTAAGCAAATCATCGAGATTACCCTTGAGCAAATGAATAGCTTTGCGGGCAATATGCTTCTAGTTTATAACAAACGAGGCGAAAAACTACTAGTGATGTCAACCCAAGCGTTTGAGTCGCTGACTCCTAAACAACGCGACGAAATTGATGACTATGCCGTACTGCTCCACGCCGACTTGTCGATCATAGAAGCCAACGGCGGTGGCTCAGCACGCTGTATGATGGCCGAAGTACATTTGCCCGAAAAATAATAGATTTTTGGGGTGCTGTGCGTAAATAACGTCATACCCACAGCACCTTCCTATTTTATCCTACAAAACGACGCGTAATATTTTTTGCCTTCTCACGCGTTTCGATAATCAAAGGATGCACAGGCTTATCTACGCCTTCCAACACATCTTCTATCGTATCCTTAAACAACAAGCCAATCGGAAGTTCATAGGTAGTTCCGTGGGAGGTTTTGAGTACGGCGACGGGTTTTACGGCTCCAGTAGCCGACAAGCGACTGTAAGCTCTGCGAGCTTCCATATAAGCCTCTTGGGTCGCTTCAAACTCCACTGCTTGGGTAGGGATGCTAGCTACTTGCTGCGCAATTTTATCATCAAGTCCTTTTAAAAGTTGGCGTAGATGTACGGTATCTTTTCCGGTACGAATTCGCTCGCGCAACGACTGACGAATCAGATAAGTAATAGCATGGGTTACGTCAAGGCCAATCTCAGCCATTTGCTTAAAAATCAACGAAGTAGGCGACATACCTGGCAGAGTATTAGGATCATGCAGCAATACGCGCCCGTCGGGGGTCAAGAAACCATCAATGCGCGCTACGACATTCATTCCCAATTTTTCGAATACCAAAGCGATATTGTATTGGATTTTTTGGTTGTTTTCGAGCGTGGTAGCGATGGGGATAATCTTCCGCGTCACATTGAGTTTGTATTTTGTTTTAAAATCAAAAGTCTGACTTTCGTCCATTTTGGCGATTTCGGTAGGAGGCAAAGCGATGACCGTTCCGTCATCATCTTGTACTACCCCACACGAAAACTCCTGCCCTACCATAAACTCTTCCAGAAGTACTTGGTCTTCGGCATTGATACTCAACAGTGAGTAACTCCCTTCTGATAAGCTCTCTAATTTTTCCAGCAAATCCACAGGATGATAAATGGTTTCGCCTGTTTCTTGAATTACGACCGGAAATCCGATGCTTTCATCGAGATTGCCAATACGCTGCACAAAAGCGTGTTTTTCGGTAGCACCCCAGCTTTTCCAATCGTCAGCCGAAACTTTCAACACAAAAAAGCACTGATTCATGGCTTTGGTGAAAGCTCCCAAATCATCTTCTTTCACAATTGAGACCCCAATAGATGAGCCTTGATGAGGTGCTTTGACTACAATGGGTAAGCCGAGATATGCTTTAGCCTCTTCAAAAATGGCTTGTTCATCTCCTCCACTCCACTTTTCCCAACGTACCACTTGCATTTTTTTCTGCTGTCCATTGGCGCGCGCAATCTGCTCATTTTGCAAAATTTTATCAATACTCACCGCCGAGCCCAATAGCCCCGGTCCCATGTAAGGGATTTTGTGCCATTCGAGTAATCCCTGAATCGCGCCGTCTTCACAATCAGGCCCGTGCAAAATAATGAAAGCAAAGTCGAAGTATTTTTTGAAATCTTGGGGTTGGATGGGAGTTCCGATAGCATGCATCAATGCCTCCAACTCCTGAGGGGCAAGTTGCTGCTGTAGCGACTCAATATACACCTCAAATCCGTCTTCTTTGAAGGCTTCTCCTGGATAAAAAGCCCTAATACTCGCGTGATAAAGCTTTGTCTCGTCGGTAAGAATAAAATTTCCGAGGCTGTCAACAAACACCAATACGGGTTGAAAGAGATATTTGTCCATGTTTTCGAAGGCAGTTTTTCCGCCTGCGTAAGAAATTTCGCGTTCACGCGAAGGGCCACCAAAAAAGATTCCGATACGCACAGTTGTTAATGAATAATAAAGGTGAATAATAGGTTGGAAATGGGCGTTTCCGCTTTCAGATGCGAATATACGCAATGAAGGGATTTTATTCTTGGATTTTATCGCGGTGCCGGAATCGTTCCTTTCATTCGATACTTCAGCACGACTTTTTTTCCTGATACTTTTTCCAAAACAGGCTTTAAAATCTGATTAGCATTTTTTTTGGTTTGCTCCAAAATCCCCATCTCAAGCGCCGAATTTTGAATCTGCTTTTCGGCTTGTCGATACGCCGCCTCCACGAGTTTGGCTTGCTCCGTAAAAGCATATTCGGTATTGTACACCTTTGATTTTGAGTGATCTATTTTATAACTACAAAGCTCAGGCTCTGGAAGATGCACCACTACGGTGTCGGCTTCTGCACTGACATCAGAAGTGGTAATTTTGGTTAAATCTATACAACCAATCGCCTCACCTTGTACAATCAACACGGCCTTAGGATTAGGAAACCACTGCACAATTTGCTCATGCTCGACAATATCTTTGAAATTATAACGAACAAGCTCAAGTTTTCCTAAAGCTTGCACTTCCTCCAACACCATGGCATGGGTGGTTTGGGTATCTTGTGTTTCGCCTAATGAAAACCATTTACCCGTTTTTAAGCTCTCCCAAACACTAATAACCCCGAAAATTAGAATTACGAAAATACCCAAACGAAATAGCAAACGAAGCCCAGTGGTCATAATATTGAAAATTTGAAAAGTAAAATTACAAAAGTTGGGGATATACCTATCCGAATCCTATTTTTAGAAATATATTAAAGAATTTTATTAAATTTATTACCACTGTTTATCAGCGACTTATCTACCTCTCTCAAAATCATCTGTAAATCTTATAGCAACACAGAGCGAATTTTCTGTACCTTTGTATCCCGTAATCAGTCAAAAAAAATCCATTCGTCATGGCTGCTAACGGGCAAAAGACCGCAAAATATATCTTTGTTACAGGCGGTGTAACATCTTCTTTGGGTAAGGGGATTATAGCCTCTTCACTTGCAAAACTCCTTCAATCACGGGGATTGTCGGTCACTATTCAAAAATTCGATCCGTATATCAACGTCGATCCAGGCACACTCAACCCTTACGAACACGGCGAGTGCTATGTCACCGACGACGGAGCCGAAACTGACCTTGACTTAGGTCACTATGAGCGTTTTCTGAATGAGCGTACTTCACAAGCAAACAACGTCACTACAGGGCGCATCTACTATGATGTAATCATGCGTGAGCGTCGAGGCGATTTCTTAGGAAAAACCGTACAGGTAGTTCCGCACATCACCGACGAAATCAAAAAAAGAATGCGTCTGCTAGGTGAATCGGGCGAATACGACGTAGTCATTACCGAAATCGGGGGCTGCGTGGGTGACATCGAATCACTTCCTTTTTTGGAAGCAGTGCGTCAGCTCAAATTTGAATTAGGCGAAAATGATGCCCTCGTCATTCACCTGACTCTTATTCCTTACCTTAGTTCGGCAGGCGAGCTTAAGACCAAACCTACGCAGCACTCGGTTAGGATGTTACAAGAATCGGGGATTCAGCCTGACATTTTGGTATGTCGCACCGAGCATCCACTTCCGCAAGATATGCGCAAAAAAATCGCGCTTTTCTGCAATGTACAAGCAGCCTCAGTCATTGAAGCCTTGGATGCCTCTACGATTTACGATGTGCCTTTGTTGATGAAAAAAGAACGTCTCGACCAGCGCGTTTTGTACATGCTCGACATCTACGACGACAAAGACGTGGACTTAGAAGCATGGCAAGAGTTTGTGTATCGTCTCAAAAACCCAAAAAACAAAATTCGGATTGGGCTAGTCGGTAAGTACGTAGAGCTACATGATGCTTACAAATCCATCACTGAGTCATTTATTCATGCGGGTGCAGTCAACGAATGCAAAGTTGAAATCGAATGGATTCATTCAGAGCACCTTACCCCCGAAAATGCTGCCGAAAAAATGGCGGCTTTGGATGGCGTATTAGTCGCTCCGGGATTTGGTGAGCGAGGCATCGAAGGTAAAATAGCGGCAGTTCAGTACGTACGAGAAAACAATATTCCATTTTTTGGCATATGCTTAGGAATGCAAATGGCGGTGATTGAATATGCCCGTAATGTACTCAAATGGTCTGATGCTCACTCTACAGAGATGGACAGCGATACTTCTCACGCCGTGATTAGTATGATGGAAGATCAAAAAAATATTACCAACAAAGGAGGTACGATGCGCTTAGGGGCTTATGCTTGTAAACTTCAGCCCAACACCTTGGCCCATAAAATCTATGGCAAAACCAACATTAGTGAGCGTCACCGCCACCGCTATGAGTTCAACAACGAATTCCGCCAAGCGTTTGAAAAAGGAGGATTGGTGCTATCAGGTATTAACCCCGAAAATGATTTGGTAGAAGTGATAGAGCTACCCAAACATCCTTACTTCATCGGAGTACAATACCACCCCGAGTTGAAAAGTACGGTGATGGCTCCTCACCCCTTGTTTGTGCACTTCGTAAAAGCGGCTTTGGCCAATGCACACCAAAAAAAAGAAGTAGCGCAACTACTCGCCGCCGAAGAAAATGAATTGGTGTCGGAACAATAAGTAAGGAACCTTGGTTTACCACACCAAAGCGTAATATTTCGCTCCCTCAAGTTCATTGAAATATTGACAAAACCCTCATTGGTTAGTTGTTAGTCTCCCATTAGAAATTGGAAACTAACAGCTAACGAACTGCTCGCCCATTCTTTACAATTTTAATACAAATCAAATCACGTTATGAAAAAGCAAGTTTCCTTATTATCTGCACTAAGTTTTTGTTTATTGTTAGGCTGGATTGTGGCATGTAGTGAAAAAGAAGAGCCAACTCCCGAGCCAACTCAGCTTACTGCTACCGATTTTGTAACACAACTACGCGCTCCTATCGGTTTTAGTTTGGACGACAAAGGGCAGCTTTGGGTCACCGAAGCCGGAACGGGCAAAAACGACGCAAGTGTGGTATTGATTACCCCACAAGGCACCAAAACTACGGTAGCCACGGGCTTTCCTTCCGTCATTTCCAACGGCTCTATCGAAGGTATGAGTCATCCTTTGTACAAAGATGGTAAGCTGTATGTGCTTCATGGTATCAGTGGCACCCTCTATACCCTTGAAGTTGCGTCTTTCAAATCTGGCGATGCGGCACAAAGTTTGGCTTCTATCAAAAAAGAAGACGTAGGTACTTACATTCGCAGCCTAAACCTTACCACTCCCGTCAACTCCAATGTATTTGACCTGACGTTTGGACCTGATGGCAATTTGTATATCGCTGACGCGGGTGCAAATGCCATTTTTAAACGCGACAAAACGACGGGTGCGTTGAGCCTTTTTGCTAAACTACCCGATGCAGCTACAAAAGTAGAAGCCGTTCCGACCAGCATTACTTACGACGGTACCAAGTTTTTGGTAACTACGCTTAGTGGCTTTCCGTTTACGGCAGGCAATGCTAAAATTTATCAAGTCACAACCGACGGGGCTGTAAGCGAATACAAAACCAACTTTACGATGCTTTCGCACTTGGCTTTATCCAAAAACAACAAACCCATCGCTATTCAATTAGCAGAATTTGGACCTACTGGGTTTGTACCATCAACAGGCAAAGTGGTAGATGAAACAGGCAAGGTTTTGATAGCCAACATCATGATGCCTACGGATATCGAACGTAGCGCCAATCGTGAATTCTACATTCTTAGCTATGCTCTGGGTACCATCCAAAAATTAAGCTATTAAAACAAAAGTCATTTCACTGGGATTCCAAAGCCTTTAAAATTGAAAAAAGCTTTGGAATCTTCTTAAGATGAGCGGAGGGTTTTGTCAAAAATATTTTTCCTTTTTCCACCACAAAAAAAGACTTACCCAAAGGCAAGTCTTCATTAGAAAATAATAGGCTAAGGGTGGAAAAGTACTGTTTTTTTATTTCAAATCATTAGCCAATCTCAACAGCTCTATTTCTGCCGCTTTGGCTGCAAAGCTGAGATTAATCAGGCTATAGCCTGCATTTTCAAAACTTTCTTGTGCTTGCCGTACTTCCAAAATCGTAGCTTGGCGCAATTGATAACGCTGTAATACTACATCAAGCAACTGCTTCGCCAAAGCCACATTTTTCTTTTGTTCTTCCATTTGCTGAAGATTGATACTATAAGCTTGATAAGTTCTTACGACGGTATTGTTAAGATTTCGCTTTATAATATTTTTTTGTAAACCTGCATTTTTGGTATTGACTTCAGCAGCGTATTGTTGACGTTTAAAAATTGTACCATTATAAATAGGCACCGCCAACGAAACCCCCACAAAAGGGCCACTATTTTGGTTTAGTAAAAGCTGCCCTGCTGTCTGTTGGTTTCGGTTGTAGTTGTACCCTAAGTTGGCACGAATCGTCGGGTACCGCAGTGCCGCTGTTTCTTTTACAAGTTGTTGCGCAATTTTGATTTGATAGTCAGCCGCCATCAGCTCCGCATTCCGATTTACATTTTTCAAAATATCATCGAGCGCGATGTCTTTATCCACCAAAATAGTATCTCTAATCATCAGCGAAGTGTCGGCTGAAATATTGAGCAACAATAACAAATCCGTTTTGGCCTGAGCGATAATTAATTCTTGCGATTTGCGATTTTGTAGCAATGTATTCAAATCAATCTGCGATTGGTACAAGTCGGCGTTGTTGGCCATACCTACGCTTTGCTGAGCCTTCACAATTTCAAGTCGTTTTTGAGCTACATCAATCGATTGGTCGAGCGTTTTTACGTAAATCTGCTGACGAATAATATCATAATAGCCCGTCATCACACTTGCAATCGTATTCTGAACTTGGGCGTTAAGAAACTGCTGGCTCTGCTGTTCGAGCTGCTCTAGGCGGTTTTTAGTGGCTTTTACTCTTTTACCGTTATACAACAAAATACTTCCCGTCACATTGGAACCCAATTGATTAGCAGCCGCCCCATCGCGCTTGATTACTACCCCCGTATTCAGTTTTTGGTTTACGTTGGTATATTGTTCGTTATCGTTGAGGGTGGCTGTCACGGTAGGCAATCCTCCTGCTACTCCGATATGATTATTGTTTTTGGCGACATCTACATTGTTTTTTAGTACTTCAATTTCGAGACTATTCTTCAGGGCAATATTAATAGCATCTGAGAGAGAAAGCGTCTGAGAATATAAGACTTTACAAATGAGAAAAGAAAAAAATGTTAAAGTGTATTTCTTCATTTTGAAGATATTTTTTACAGAAAATTTCATTCAGCAAACGGGCCTATATCAATGTACTTCTGCTATTTCTGGCTCGTTTACTTCTTCTTCCTGAATCTTTTTATGCTCGCCCGATACAAACGTATAAACCGCCGGTATCACAAACAATGTTAGAATAAGTGAAAACAAAATACCACAAACCACCACGGTACCTAAAGGCACACGGCTCGTACTAGCCGCTCCCAAACTCAACGCAATCGGCAATGCCCCCAACGAAGTAGCTAAGCTAGTCATCAGAATAGGGCGCAAACGTTGCGTAGCAGCATCAATAACAGCGTCTAGTTTTCGTAAACCTTCTTCACGGCGAATGTTGGCAAATTCTACAATCAAGATACCGTTTTTGGTCACTAGTCCAATCAACATAATCATTCCAATCTGCGAAAAAATATTGAGGGTTTGGCCAAATACCCACAAACTCAACAAAGCTCCCGCCAATGCCAAAGGCACCGTAATCATGATTGTGAAAGGGTCGATAAAGCTCTCAAACTGAGCAGCTAACACCAAATAAATAAGTACCAATGCCAAAGCAAAAGCAAAGAGGATGTTGGAGGAGCTTTCGGAATAATCGCGCGAAGGCCCCGAAAGCGCGGTTTGATAGCTTTCGTCAAGTAACTTGGCAGAGATTTTTTCCATAGCCGCTATACCGTCCCCAATCGTATATCCTTCAGCAAGCGAAGCCGAAATGGTAGCAGCCTTGTAGCGATTGTAGTGATACAAGGTAGAAGGACTCGTACTTTCTTCTAGTTTGATAACCGACATCAACGAGATATTTTCTCCCCTCGAATTTCGTACATATAGCTTCTCAATATCTTCAGGTTTGTTGCGGTCGTTGCGTTCTACCTGCGCAATCACCTGATATTGGAATCCATTTTGAATATAATACGCCAAACGCCCACCACTAAAAGCCGCCTGTATCGTGGCTATTACGTCTTGAGTACTTAAGCCTAAGTCTCTGATTTTCATCCTATCGACCGTAAGCTGAAGTTCGGGGCGGTTAAATTTAAGGTTCACATCCACGTTGGCAAAGGTTTTGTCATCGCGGGCTTCATCCAAAAACTTAGGAATGATATTTCTTAATTTATCCAAATCTTGGTTTTGGATAATAAACTGAATCGGCAGCCCCCCACGTGAGCCTTGCCCTACGGCAATCGTTTGCTCTTCTACCGCAAAAATCCGCGCTTGATTAAATCGGGCAAGCTTACGTTGCAAACTATTGACAATTTCTGTCTGAGAACGGGTACGTTCGGTAGGTGGTACCAAAGCCATCCGTGGCGATGCGGAGTTGGTACCTCCTCTGCCTCCCCCTCCCCCAGGCGTACGCACAAACACAAAGTCTCTTTCTGGAATAGAATCGTACAAGAAAGTGCCTAATTCGTCGGCCATTTGCTCCATAGCACTATAGCTTGTTCCTTCAGGGGCGGTCATATTGAATCGAATACTACTACGGTCTTCTAAAGGGGCTAGTTCGCTTTTGAGCGTTCCCATACAAAACCAAATGATACCACCACAAGCAAGTACAATCACCCATGCCATCCACCTTATTTTCATAAAGCCCTGCAAAAGGGAACGGTAGCCATTTTCCATGCCTTGGAAGAAAGGTTCTGTTTTGCGATAAAACCACCCGTGCCCGGCATTTTTACGACTCAAATAAACATTTAATACTGGCGTAATGGTCAATGAAACAAAAGCCGATACCAAGACTGCTGCCGCCAGTGAAACGCCAAATTCGCGGAACAAACTTCCGACAAAACCTTCTAAGAAAATCACTGGTAAAAATACCACCGCAAGCGTAATGGAAGTGGAAATAACCGCAAAAAAGATTTCTTTGCTTCCTTCAACCGCCGCCTTGCGTATAGGAAGTCCTTGTTCGAGTTTTTTGAAGATATTTTCGGTCACCACAATCCCGTCATCAACCACCAATCCCGTCGCCAATACAATCGCCAACATTGTGAGGATATTGACCGAAAACCCTGCCAAATACATAATAAAAAAGGTGGCAATCAGCGAGATAGGAATATCAATAAGCGGGCGAATAGCAATGAGCCAATCACGGAAGAAAAGGAAAATCACGACTACCACCAAAATAAAAGAGATAATCAACGTCTCTTCTACTTCAGCCAATGAAGCTCGAATATTTTTGGTATTGTCGAGTGTGACCCTAATCTGAATATCACTTTTATTGCTTTTTTCAATTTGCTCAATACGCTTATAAATCTCATCGGCAATCTTGATGTTGTTGGCACCAGGCTGGGGAATAATCGCCAATCCTACCGCATGTAATCCATTAAATTTCCAGCTTTGTTCCAAATCCTCTGGCCCTAACTCTACTTTGGCCACGTCTTTGAGGCGCACAATCCCCAAGCTATCTTCTCTAATAATCAAATTCCGAAATTGCTCTTCGGTCGTAAGACGCCCTAGTACTCTAATAGTAAGGTCAGTATTGTTACCATAAATTTTTCCCGGCGGCAACTCCACGTTTTCATTGTTGAGCGAACTACGAATATCCGAAAAAGCCACCCCGTACGCATTCATTTTATCGGGATTAAGCCATACCCTCATGGCATAACGCTTTTGACCAAAAATATTAATAGAACTTACCTCATCCACCGTTTGGAGCTGCTGTTGAAGTACATTTTCGGCATAATCACTTAATTCAAGCAAACTTTTGGTATTACTTTGAATCGCCATCAACATAATAAAATCACTGTTGGCATCGGCCTTGGCTACTACCGGAGGAGCATTGATGTCTTGGGGTAAATTTCGCGAAGCTTGGCTTACTTTATCACGTACGTCACTAGCAGCTGCTTCCAAGTCAACGCCAAGGTTGAATTCGACGCTGATTTGGCTACTTCCCAAAGAGCTAGAAGAAGTAATAGTCCGAATACCCGGAATTCCGTTGATTTGTTTTTCGAGTGGCTCCGTGATTTGACTTTCGATAATATCGGCGTTGGCACCAGTATAAGACGTACTGACCGAGACCATCGGAGGGTCAATAGCGGGATAATCCCTCACCGCCAAAAAAGAAAGTCCAACTGCGCCAAAAATAATGATGACTAAGTTGAGAACTGTGGCCAACACGGGCCGTTTTATTGATAGCTCGGAGATATTCATATGCTTACTACTTTTCTTACTTTAACCGGTTTGTCAGGTTTTGCAAACAATACCCCAGTCACCACAATCGAATCGCCAGGGGTGATACCCTTGGTGATTTCGATGTTGTTGTCGTTGCGTAGTCCTGTTTGTACGTTCACAAAAGTGGCTTTCCCACCTTTTACTACAATCACTTGGTTGTTTCTATCATCAGGTATAACGGCACCCGTAGGAACCATGATAGCGCTTTTGTCGGTACTGCTGCCTACAAACACCTTTGCAAATGCGCCAGGATTGGCCGAAGCATTGTCTAGCATAGCCCTTACGGAGAGGTTGCGGGTTTGACGGTTTACTTGAGGCTCTATCGCAATCACTGAAGCCCTTTTCATGGTGGTATCTTTTCCGTCTAATCTTACTCTCACCACGCTTCCGATTTTTACCAAATACCCAAACTCATCGGGAAGTGTAAAATCTATTTTCATTTTACCGAGCTGCTGTAGCGTTGCAAGAACGGTAGCAGGAGATACATACGCTCCTGGGCTAACTCTCCTAAACCCAAGTGTGCCACTAAAAGGCGCTTTCACTACGGTCTTATCAATAAGAGTTTGGGTATACTCAATATCGGCTTTGAGGGTATTGACATTGTTGAGAGCCACGTCATAATCACTCTGGTTGATCCCATTGACTTCCAACAATTTTCGGAGGCGTTCTTCGGTTTTGGTAGCAATCTCCAGCTGCACCTTAGTCCGTTGGATTTGAGCTTCTAAATCAGCGCTATTGATACGTGCCAATACCGTACCTTGGGTTACGTATTTTCCTTCTGGTACATTAAGGTAGGTAAGTCTACCGCTTACTTCAGGTTGCAAATCGGTAGTTTCGTTGGCTATGACACTCCCATTTGCTTCAATGATATTTGTCACAGATTTAGGAGAGGCTACGAGCACATCTACCACGGTAGGTCTATCAGGCTTTGCTTCGCTTTTTTCTTTTTTTTCTTTGCAAGCACTCAAACTAGCTAGAACTATAGACAATATAATGTAAAAAGAGGATGTTTTTTTGGTCAGACAATACATCAATATATCATTTAAGCAGTCAATTAAATCCAATGAGGTCAACGGCAACGGAGTCGTACCTACCCAATCAGTACAAATGTAATAATTAGCATAAGACAATGTCGGGTATTCAGACCCAAAAGCCCTAAAAGTGAGAGCAACTACCCATATCTTGCTACCAAACATTTGAAGTCACCTGATATACTCCTATTTATGGGTTCTTTCATATATCATGGTAGCCATTTCTAAAAAAATGCCTTTCAACATCTTAAAAGAAACTGTATTCTCAAACAAAAAATAACGAAAAATGTTTGTTAAGCTAGCCTAAATTCCTCTACAATCACACTAAACGTAGAGACTTTTGCCAGACCATTCGAAGAAAATAAAAAGTACATATGACGACTCCTATTTGCAGAGCATAATCGAGCAGATAAAGAGGCTGCGCCCATACATCGCTAGGGACGCGATAGTAGGGGCTTTTGAGTCGCCACCACAAAGAAGGCTGAACAATGGATAAAGCATTGAAAATCAAGAACCAAACCACTTCTCGGCGATTTGCAAAATCAACCCAAATGAAAGTCAATGGCAGTAAGAAGATAAAAATATAATTGCTGTAGGCACTTTGCTGAGCTACCATCATCGTCCCGAAAATCATCACAAAAGCCGCAGAAAAGGACAAGCGAAAATCTAAATTTCGTAAACGATAGGCCGTCAGAGCACCTATACCCGTAGTAAGTAAAAGCCCTATCCAATTCCAGGCTTTTGCTCCCGCGCCCAGCACATCGAAAGTAAGCGGATTAAGCACGGAGAGCCAGTTGGGAGCCCGTAGGGTGGCAGCCTCGTGCAGGGGCTGCTCAAGCCACTCCCACTCGGTATAATGATACAATACGCCTAAACATAGCAACCCAAAAATCACCGCTGCCGAGAGCCATTTAAGTGGCTTCGGAATCAACAGCAAAAGCGCCGGCCCCACTAGTATAAATACCGCTTTGGTCAATAAAAACCCAATCACCAGCCCTACCCCTACCAAAGCTACCTGACGCGTACGCTGCCACAGCAGATAGGTTGCTATCAAAGCTAGCCACATCCACTCGTCTTCTTGCCCCCCAAACACACACAATACCAAAGCCCCTGGTAAAAATAAATATATCAAACTCCGATAAAGGCGCTCATGGGCATTGACAACTGGCTCATAAAATCGATTGGTAGTCCAGAGCGTAAGCCCTTCTATCAAAATCATGAGCAAGATGATGGCTTTTTTGTCAAGCCAAAACCACAATGCCAGCCCATTGATGTAAGGGAAGAAGGGCGAATACATACAGTAAAAATCCCGGTATACTGTTTTTAGCTGAACCGCTTCTTTGGCTTGATTAAAAAAACCGTCTAAATCCGAAAACGGCGTAAAATCTAAAACAATAAAAATAAGCACAAAAGGCAAAATCCGAGCTACCATCCAAGCCCCGAGTAGCACAAGTCGGGGGTTTTGGCGCTGAAGCCAAGGCAATATCGACGTCCGGTACCACACTAGCCCTCCTACGACAAGCGTACAGAGAAGAGCAATAATCGTCTTGGCTACAACTACAAACATGCTTTTGGGGCTAACTGACAGCAAACGACCGTTTTAGTGCACAACACTTTCACGGGCTTTTTGATATACTTTTATAAAATACCAACCATAACAAACTACATTGAGGATTTGGAGAGTATACTCCAACAAATACAAGGGTGATGTCAAAATCGATGCATCATCGTAAGTAGGACTTCCTAAATGAGTGAATAAAAAAGGCTGCACGACCAACACCGCATTGAAAAACAAAAGGATCAAAACATCTTTGCTTTTTTTCCAGTCCACCACTTCCAGTACCAAAGGCAGCATGTAAGTAAATGTATAATAGCCCGGCGAAGTCGCCTGAAAGATGGTCATGGCAATGAAAGTCGACAAGAAGGCTATCGGCAAACTCCGCGTAAGTGACCACCGCTGCGCCGGGTACGTCACCCACATAGCTGTGGAAAGGGTCACTAGTACTCCTATCCAACTAAACGTAGATAACGTAGGAGTATGTCCTAACATCGCCGTCAACAACGGGCGCGCTATCGTAAAGAGATTGGGAGTGAGGAGATTGGTAGTCATCTGAAGCGGCATCAAAAAATCCAGCTTCATGATAGAGAAAAGTAACGCGAGCGTTGGAATTCCTACTAGCGCCATGCCCAATAAAAATCCCCAACGTTTTTTTAGCAATAACCATAACGGAAACAACCAAAAACCAAAAGTGGCTTTGATAACAATCAAACCCACCGAAAAACGAACCCCTAGTGGCAAGCCATCGTTTTGGGTTTTGTGATAATAGTACAGCATCCATACCGCAATCCCCCAAATCCAAATGTCTTCTTGGCCGCCCAATAGAACCATTACCATCGGCGCGGAGAGTATCAGATAAATCGCTACCGACTGCAAAGCACGAGCATAAAACTTACGATAAGTATGGTAGGTACCCCAAATAATCGCTGCTTCTACCAGCACCATCAACAAAACGATTGCTTTGGAACTATACCACAGCCACAAAGGCAAGGTAATAATATAAGTAAAAAGAGGTGCGTGATACGAGACAATATCCCTGTATACCATGCCACCTTGATAGGCGACAGAAGCTTTGCCCCAAAAAAAAGGCACATCGCCACGCGGCGTAAAATTCAATAAAACATAAATCGCGACAAAAGGAAGTAACCTAAACAACAATATCCCTAACCCAATGACCTGATTTCCTTTTTGTTGTTTCTCCAATTTTTCCCAAAAACCTTGGGCATTAGCACTCCACCAAACACCCACGGATGACGCTATCACCAAGAGCAATTTGATGTAAAATACGGTAATTGTTGACATCGTAAACTTATTTCTCCCCTACTATTAAAAACTGCTTGCCGAGCACCCACCATGTAAAGGGCATCGCCAAGTATAGTTTTACTAGCAACGGATGCACGGGAAGCCCTCCCCTAAACGAAAGCGGCAAAAAACGTGCGTGTGATTCATGAATTTTAAACCCTGCTCCGTACAAGTGCTCCTCTACCCCAAGCTCCGAAAGGACTACAGTATGATCCGCAAAATCGAAGTATTGGCGATAGCAATACTTAAAATTGGGTCCAATGATACCTATTTTTCCGCCTGGCTTAAGGCATTTATACATCCTTTCCAAAAAAAATGCCACTTCTTCTTGACTATGAAGGTGTTCGAGAAAGTTGGAAATGAAAACCGCATCAAAATAATTTTCGGGCAGCTCTACTTTCAAAATATCACCAATAATCAGATTCACTTCTGGGCTAGCGTAATTTTTGATAGCTTCTACAATGTCTACCGTCCATTTTTCGGGTGAAGGTACTGCATTGATAAACTCGCACATACCTCCTGCCGAATCCAAAATTCTTTGAGGTTTCCCTAATTTTTTGTAAAAATATTCGGCAATTAGTGTCCAGATTACTTTCTTTTTTTCGTGGGCAACTTGCTTAAAACGGTACTCGTAAATTCTATCGTAATTCATTGCTTGTGAGATGAGGGCTTTTGATAACGGAAACGCAAAGAAACCACCCTTTGTAAGATTTTACAAATGAAAAGGGATAATTCCCACGCAACAAATGATTTAAAGGAATCAGATTGTTACGATATCTTTCAAAACATCCAAAAGATGACTTACTTTGAGAGATTCTCCTTGCAATATAATATCAGCCTGTGTATAAAAAGAACGGCGATCGTGGTACTTCTGCTGAAGATTGGCAAGCAGCTGCGCATCTGCTTTTTGGTAGGTGGGCCGGTCGTCGGACGAATGTTTCAGAATACGGTCTACGATTTCTTCGGGCGATACATCCAAAAAGACACTAAGGCCGTTTTGTTTGATATAATTCATATTGTCATGAAAACAGGGCACGCCTCCTCCCGTAGCTATAATAAGCTTAGAATCAGGGCGAATAGCACGCAAAATGCGGGCCTCTACTTCTCGAAAATAAGGTTCGCCTTTTTGAGCAAAAATATCGTTGATACTCATCCCTGTTTCTTTTACAATCAGAGAATCCATATCTACAAAACGATACCGAATATGACGGGCAAGCTGCTTACCAAGGGTAGTTTTGCCGGATGAAGGCAGTCCCACCAAAAAAATATTTTTCATTGATTCAAAAAACGCTTCAAAAGAAATTGTCATAATAAGGCTTACAATTTCTTCAATACACCTTCCTTGTCGGGGGTGGTATTGTAATGCCACTTACCTTTCACTGTTCCGTCTTTTAGCAACCACACCCCCGGATTCGAACGAGAGATGGTTTTTAAGACAGTGCCATCAGCAAAGAAATAAGGTGCTTCGAGGGCGTAGGCTTTGGTGATTTCTTGGATTGCAGCATCGCTCATTGAAGTCAAAATCAATGGCTCCACCTCTGACCCTTTGAACGAATTAATCAAAGTACGGATTTTGGCCAAACTCGCCACGTTGAGATCTGGACCATTTTTGATAATGACGATGAGTTTTTTGCCCTTAAAAGTCTCCTGTGTAAAATCTCCCTCGTTATTCCAAACTTTGTAATCGGTGATTTTGGGCTTGGCCTCTTCATTGATGAGTACCATCTCCTTATATTTATAAGTAGTATCGGTCGGAAACTTCTCAAACTCCTCGGTTTTTCCGTCTTTTTCCATGATATACTTGTAACGAAGTGGCTCCGAAGGCTGCATCAATTGCGGGATATTGTTGCCTATTTTATAAGGTAAAAAATCAATTGGAGGAAGATATCGAATCGCATAAAAAGCCAACGCCACCGAAAAAATCGCCGAAAATCCCACCAATGACCCTGTCACAAAACTCCGATATACTTTTCGTTGCCATATGATAAATATAATCAGTACTAGTAGTATGATGTCTTTGGTAAATGAAGTCCAAGGCTTGAGTTTTAGAAAATCTCCAAAACAGCCGCAATCTGTGACTTTGTTGTAATAAGCCGAATAGAAAGTCAGGAACGTAAAAAACACAATCAGTGCCAACAATACCCAGCTCACTTGCTTCAAACGCCACGAAACAAGCAAAGCCACTCCCAAAATCACCTCAGCGGCACACATTAGTACCGAAAAGTACAAGGCATAAGGTACCAAGCCCATCCAAAAATCGTGCAACACTGGAAAATCAGTAGCAAATACCTCGAAATACTCTTCAAGTTTGATTTGGGTTCCTACGGGGTCATTGAGCTTGACAAGTCCTGAAAAAATAAAAATGCCACCTACCAAGAAGCGGACGATATGGGCTAGGATTTTCATTAATGGTTTGGTTCTTTAGATTCTAAAGCGACTATTATTTTGTTTGTAAGCCTCAAATTTCAAAAATCACGCCAATAATACGTGTTAATGAAAAGTTAAGCAGCCAATCCCGATTTTATCAAACAAAAAACCGAGTAATTGATTATATCTTGATAACCCGCCTTTACACCTTCCGAAATGAGGGTTTTACCGTCATTGTCTTCGATTTGTTTGATTCTAAACAATTTCATCAAAATAATATCCGTCATGCTACTGATGCGCATATCACGCCAAGCCTCGCCATAATCATGGTTTTTGTTGAACAACAATTCGTATACTTCGCTCATCTGTTGGTCGTACATTTCGGTAAGCTGCTCTGCGCTAAAATCAACCCGCTTGTCGTCGCCTAACTGAATTTGAATCAGCGCCATGACACAATAATTGATAATGCCCATAAATTCGGGGATTTCGCCCTCGTTTACTTTCGAAAAGCCATTTTCTTGAAGCGTACGGATACGTTGGGCTTTGATAAAAATCTGATCCGTAATCGAAGGCAGTCGCAAAATCCGCCACGAAGGACCATAGTCTTTATTTTTTTTCGTAAAAATATCTTTGCAACGAGTAATTACACTCCGATATTCGCGCTCAGTTTGAGTGAGGTCAGTCATGTTTTTGAGTTTCACTTCAGGCGATAGTCGAGTCGAATCAGACTATCTATTCGTTTATTTGGCCGCTAAATTATGAAAAAAACGCTGAACATCGGTGGTAAATTACTGGACTTATCAATACCCCAAGTCATGGGCATCCTCAATGTCACTCCCGATTCATTTTATTCGGGCAGTAGGGTGTTACAACTAGAAGACGCCTACAAAAAAGCCGAAAAAATGCTCTCCGAAGGGGCCAATATATTGGATTTGGGAGGGCACTCCACTCGCCCAGGGGCCGATGCCGTAAGCGAAACCGAAGAAGCTAATCGTGTGCTTCCGGTCGTAGAAATGCTCCGCAAGCATTTTCCGAGGGCCATTATCTCGATTGACACCTTCCGAGCGTCGGTAGCTCGCCAAGCCATCGAAGCAGGGGCGCACATCATCAACGACATCGCCGGAGGCAACCTCGACCCGCTTATGTTTGAGACGGTGGCCGCCCTTCAGGTGCCCTATATCCTGATGCACAGCCGAGGCACCCCCCAAACTATGAAAGACTTGAATCAATACGACGACCTTGTGACGGACATCATACGGGAGCTACAAGCCAAAATCTATGAATTGCAGCAGCTAGGCGTCAAAGATATTGTAGCCGATATGGGTTTTGGATTTGCCAAAAACGCCGACCAAAACTACATACTACTACGAGAGCTAAGAGCATTTGAGATTCTCAACGTCCCTCTGTTAGTGGGTGTGTCGCGTAAGTCGATGATTTGGCGAAAACTCAACATCACTCCCGACCAATCCCTCAACGGCACCACCGCTCTCAATACCGTGGCCCTGCTCAATGGCGCAAGTATCTTAAGAGTACATGACGTAAAAGAAGCCGTAGAAACCGTGAAGTTGATACAGCTTCTCCATGAAACTCATCCCTAACATCTACTACCCAAAGTAAAGACTAAATAGGAGATTTGTAAATAATAAAATAGGTCATGATTTCAAATAGAGGTGTTTGAAAATCATGACCTATTTACATAAAAAACCCAGAGATTCACTTCACTTTCTTCTTGGCCTCCAGTGTTTAGTTTACGACAATCCTATTCGTTCTTTTTGGTATATTTTCTTCACAAAACACCTATCTATTTTTTTCATCTAAAAACACTCTTAATTGAAACTAACCATAAAGTCTATTTAAGGGGTAATGAAATACCACTCTGTGATAGTTGTAGCACTGTTTCCAAAATTTCGATGCGCTTCATGCCTAATAAAAAGCGCCAATATCTTTCCAATAAAAAATTCTTTTTTACCATTAACCTCAAATCACTGAATACCAAAACCTTACGAAATATTCCATTAGACTGTATTCTTTAGAATATTTTATAATAAATATTTATGCGTAACATTGCGTAGTTTTTATACTTCAACCTCTCATTTAATTTTTTATGTTTAAAAATTTTACTACCACTTTTGTTTTATTATTTACCATTTACGGTGGGGTGCATTGCAAATTGTCGCCTTCATGCCGCATTGTTTAGATGCTTAAAATTGATTTGGAGCACTTTCTTTTTGACTTCGCACCACCTATCCGACTCATACCTTGTTCGTAACTTAAGCATTGCATCCACACCGGTCTTGGCCCATCTCTGACCTGATAGTTTCATTCGTGACTGTATAACTGTTCGGTGTGCGGCCTC
>NZ_JARNTW010000030.1 GCF_029433105.1 Runella sp. MFBS21
AAGGGACCATTAACTAAAAGATGGAGAGCATCAAAACGTGAGAAAAAGCAAAAAGTACAATTTTAGAAACTATTTCAGTGACCAAAAATGAATCCTAAATCTGTCAAGCTATTTCAGGGTGATACACCATAATGAATCCAGAACAATCGCCATTTATTGATGTGCATAGCTGTATGGTTTAGAATGATGTGCCAAAGCAAATACGCCCACCGGAACTATAAAAATAAATGTGGCGAGTGCTTCAAATCGCGTGCTTTATACCCTAAAAAATAGCGCAAAAGGCCGTTACGGAGCCGCCAAATAATTGCCCCCCGCTTTTGTTGTTTGGTGATTACAATTTCCCGAACTTTCATCGTTTATATGCCAGAATTATTCATAATCCCTTCCAAAAATGCGCTCTCTCTTCAACCTACGAAAGATTATTCGTCTTTTTCCACAATTTGCGGTGTTTTCCACACTGTTTTTTACAGAATGTGGAAAACTCAATGAAATCCGAGTCGTTGGGCGAAATTTTGAGGATGAAATCAACCTCGCCCAAAACCTAGTCTTTACCTTCAATAAAGACATTGTAAAGATGTCAGACCTAAACAGCTGGGAATCTACCAAGTTTGTTGAGTTTGTACCTGCCGTAGCAGGAAAGTTTAAATGGACTGCGCCCAACGAACTGGTGTTTTCACCCGCTAATGGTTTCGAGCCAGCTACCGAATACCGAGCGGAGTTGAGTAAAGAACTGGCAAAAAAAACCATTGAAAATAAATACGGCGTTTCTGACGAAGAAATGGAATTTCACACCCCCTTTTTACAGCTGACCAATGCCGAAACCTACTGGACCAAATCCCGCGATACTGGCAAGCCTCTTGCCAAAACCAAGCTCTTGTTCAACTATGCCGTCAATGGAAGTGAAGTAGGCGCCAAACTCAAAGCTAATACGGAAGAGCGCCCTCTACAATCGTCTGTAATTCAGACTCAAATATCAGATGCAGTCACGGTTTCTCTGTCCAATGCCCTGAGCAGCAAAAACGAGCAACCCTTAGAAGTGGTTTTGGAAAAGGGGCTGAAAGTTCCGAATACAAACTATACAAGCAAAGAAGAAATCAAATACACAAGTAATCTCCCTTCGTCAACCACAATTGAAATAAAAGACGTAAAAACGGGCTTTGAAAACAACCGAGGTACGGTGCGAATCATTACAACTCAAGAACTCCAAAATGAAGACCTTAGTACTTATTACAGCATTCAGCCTGCGGTACAAACTAAGGCCGAATTGACCGAAAATGGCTTTATCATTCGCGGAGATTTTAACGAAACTGATACCTACGTTTTGACCCTAAACCAAGAAATCAAAGGAGTGTTAGGCGCGCGTTTGGAAGAAAGCGTTACCAAAGATTTGTTTTTTGGCCTCATGCCGGCTAGCATTGCTTTTGTCAACAAAAAAGCTGTTTATCTTTCTTCCAAAGGCTCTCGTAATGTAGGCGTACAGATTGTGAATGTACCCAAAGTACAAGTCAAAATCGCGAAGATTTATGAAAACAACATCTTGCAATACCTCCGCAACAATCGCTATGAAGAATACGGCTATCTGGGCGGCGAAGATAATTGGGGACCTACTGGAGCATTTAATTATGAAGACGACTACAATCAATCTTACAGCGACCTTATCGTTGACAAAACCGTCGAAACTGACAATTTGCCCAAAGTAAAAGGGGTATCGGCTCTTAACCTTGGCATACCCGATGCGTCTAATTCTTTCCGTGGTATTTATCTCGTAACCGTCCAATCCAAAGATGAACAATACCAACGAGCCAACAAACTTGTGTCACTTTCTGATATTGGCCTCATCACTAAACAAGGCAAAGATGAAGTATGGGTTTTTGCCAATTCAATCAAGACCGCGGAGCCTTTAGACAAATTGGAAATAAGCCTTATTTCGTCTAACAATCAAACCGTTGCTACTGCCAAAACAGATTCTAAAGGCGTGGTAAGATTTGATAAGCTTTCTGAAAAAGCACCTAATTTTAAAATCGCTATGATTGTAGCTCGAACGTCTCGTTCGGGTGATAACACAGAAGAAGACTTCAATTATCTATTGTTAGAAGATACTCAAGTCGAAACTTCCCGTTTTGAAGTAGAAGGCAAACGCGACAATGCCACGGGTTTTGAAGCTTTTGTGTATGGAGACCGTGATATTTATCGCCCTGGCGAAACGATTCATTTCAACACGGTGGTGCGTCACCAAAATTGGAAAAGCGTTGGAGAAATCCCGTTGAAAATAAAGGTATTATTACCAAACGGAAAAGAACTAAAAACGTCGCGCCTTACTACCAACAGCGAAGGAGCCATCGAAATGTCTCTTACACTTGATAAAGCTGCCGTCACCGGTGGATATAGCATTGAAGTATATAACGCCAACGATGTATTGTTGACTTCTAAAAAGCTACACATTGAGGAATTTATGCCCGACCGCATCAAGGTGGACGTTAGAAGCAATCAAGAATTTTATCGTTCGGGTCAAACAGTTCAACTCAGTGCCACCGCACTCAATCTGTTCGGGCCGCCTGCTTCGGGTCGCAACTACGAAATGGAGTTTTCGCTCAAGCGGAAAGCATTTGCTGCCTCCAAATTTAAAGAATACATCTTCGAGATTCCGAGTAGTAATACCAAATTTGAGAATGTGGTAAGGCAAGGCACTACCGATGAAAACGGAATAGCCAAACAAGATTTTCAAATTCCGGCCACGCACCAAGATTTGGGCGTGTTGGAAGGAAAAATTTACGTAACAGTTTTTGATGAAACAGGCCGCCCCGTCAATCGCCTCAAACGCTTTGATGTTTATACACAAGATGTTTTTTATGGGGTCAAAATGAATGATAGCTACGTGGGCCTGAACGCCCCCGTGCCTATTGGACTTGTAGCGGTGGATAAAGACGGAAATGCCAAGCCCTCTGCTACTGCTCAAGTTGACATCATCCGGATGGACTACCAAACGGTCGTAGAAAAGCAAAATGACCAATTGCGATATGCCTCCAAAAAGCGCGAAAAAGTAGTTTATTCCAACATGGTTTCCTTCAAAAATGGTTTCGCTGAAGTGCGCTATGTGCCCACCGTATCGGGCGAATACGAAATCAGAATCCGTCGTAGCAATGCTAATGGCTACACCACGACGACGTTTTATGCCTATGGTTGGGGAAACACTTCGGCCTCCTCCTTTGAAGTAAGTAATGAAGGCGAAGTTTTGATGGAATTTGACAAACCCACCTATCAGGTTGGCGACAAAGCGACGGTTTTGTTTAAAACGCCTTTTGCCGGAAAACTCCTAGTCACGTTAGAAAGAAATAGTGTATTGGAGTACCACTACCTAGAAACAGACAACAAATCGGCGGTTTTTAAATTTTCGTTGGAAGGCAAACATTTACCCAATGTATTCCTGACCGCTACACTCATTCGTCCCCTCGACCATTCGGATTTACCTCTGACGGTGGCGCATGGTTTTGCCTCCGTGAAAGTGGAAGACACCGACACTAAGCTTCCAGTAGAAATCGTAGCAGTGGAAAAATCGCGATCAAAAACAAAACAAAAAATCAAAATCAAAACCGCCCGTAACGCACAAGTGACAGTAGCAGTAGTAGATGAGGGCATTTTGCAAATCAAGAATTTTCAAACGCCTGATATACACGGCTTTTTCTATCAAAAACGTGCTTTAGAAGTTAGTAGTCATGACTTATATCCTTTCCTTTTCCCTGAGCTATCATTGGCTTCTTCGAGCAGTGTAGGAGGTGATGGTTATGATTTAGAAAAACGAATCAACCCGCTCTCCAATGGACGGGTCAATCTAGTGGCCTATTGGTCGGGGCAGCTCAATAGTGGTTTTAGCGGAGAAGCCGAATTTGAAGTCGATATTCCTCAGTTTTCGGGTGATTTGCGCATCATGGCAGTAGCTTACAAAGACAACGAATTTGGCTCAGCCAACAAAAACATGAAAGTCGCTGACCCTATCGTAATCAGTACCGCTTTGCCTCGTTTTTTGAGTCCTGGTGATGAAATAATAGTACCCGTCAATATTTCTAATACTGAAAAAAACGCGGCCAATGTCACCGCTAGTATCGCCGTAAATGGAAAACTCCAATCTCTTTCTACTAGCGCCCAACGGCTTTCTATTGCCCCCGAAAAAGAAAATCGTACGGCTTTTGTAGTGAAAGCGGCTCAGGCTATGGGAACAGGTACTATCACCGTGACGGTCAACAATGGAAAAGAGAAATTTGTAGAAAAAACCGAGCTAACGGTTCGTCCCGCTTCTTCACTCCTCAAAACCGCTCAATCGGGTACTATTGTGGCAGGTAGTCAAGGAATGATTGATTTAAGAGGCCATGACCTGATTCCTAATACTGTAAGTAGCAAAATCATCGTAAGCCGCTCTCCTATGGTTCAATATGCCAAAGCACTTGACTATCTTTTAGGATACCCACATGGTTGTATTGAGCAGACGATTTCGAAGGCGTTTCCTCAAATTTATTTTGCAGATATTGCCAAAAGTTTTGCCCCCAAAACCTATATCGTCAAAACAGGGGCGAGTGATTTTAATCCTAATTTCAATGTCCAAGCGGCTATTCAAAAAATTGAAAGTATGCAGCTTCCCAGTGGAGCAGTGAGCTATTGGCCTGCTAGTACGGAGGAGTCGGCGTGGGGCACTGCATATGCCACTCATTTTTTACTCGAAGCTCAAGAGGCTGGTTTTGAAATCAATGCTTCAGCCCTTGGACGAATGCTAGATTACTTGACCACCAAAACAGGGTCATTAGCTACCGAGTCAGAATATATTTTAGACGAAGCAGGCAATTACACCCAAGTAAATATCGCTAGCCGTACTTCTATCTATGGGCTTTATACTTTGGCTTTGGGAGGAAAAGCAAACCGCGCCTCTATGAATTATTATAAGCAAAATCAGCAATTGCTTACGCCCGATTCAAGGTATTTGCTTGCTTCAGCCTTCAAACAAATAGGTGACGAACGAAGCTACAAAGATTTGCTTCCTGCTAATCTTCCCGAAAAACAATCGCCACGGCAATTAAGCGGCAGCTTTGCTTCTCCTATTCGCAACTTGGCTTTGACCCTCAATACGCTTATAGAGTCGGATCCAAATCAATTACAAATTCCTACATTGGCAAGGCGATTGTCGCAAGCACTCAATGCCACGCCCTATCTCAATACCCAAGAGGCGGCATTTGCCTTCTTGGCATTGGGCAAATTGGCAAAGAAAAATGCAACAAGCACGGCCACGGCCAATTTGACCCTCAACGGCAAAGGCTATCAGTTTGATGGCAAAGATTTGAGTATTGCTATCAATGGATCCCTTCGGGGGGGCGGGACTGCCACAGGCAAAGGCTCCGTCTATTGGTTTGCTCAAAGTGAAGGACTCAGCACCACAGGCAGCTACGTAGAAGAAGATGCCGGCTTGCGGGTACGTCGCCAATTTTTGAATCGCAACGGACAGGCTGTGAGTACTTTCCGTCAAAACGATTTGATTGTAGTCAAAGTATCTATCAGCAGTACTGATGGTATCCCGGTCGAGAATGTGGTAGTAACAGATTTGCTTCCTGCGGCGTTTGAAATCGAGAATCCTCGTCTCACAGAACCACGTGATATGCCTTGGATTCAGAACCCCACTACTCCCGACCACTTCGATATTCGCGACGACCGTATCAACTACTATACGACTGCCAACAGTACCGAAAAAACTTTCTATTACATGGTGCGAGTGATTACCAAAGGTACTTTCACCATCGGCCCCGTCTCAGCCGATGCCATGTATTCGGGAGATTTTAGAAGTTATTGGGGAGGTGGAAAAGTAAAAGTGGAGTAAAACAAAAAACCGTGCCAAGGTTGTGAACCTTGGCACGGTTATATTTTAGCCTCGTCAACATCACTCAGAAGGTTTTAAAAGTTATTGGGTAAGTGGAAAAGTGGAGTAAAACAAAAAACCCTGCCAAGGTTCATAACCTTGGCAGGGTTATATTTTAATAACTCAAAATCGTAAACTCTGTACGACGGTTTTTCTGGTGTTCTTCTTCCGTTTTAGCATCCTTAATAATAAGACGAGTTTCACCGTAGCCTTTTGCCACAAGACGATCGGCCTCTACACCTTTAGATGCAATATAATCCACTGCCGACTGTGCCCTATTTTGAGAAAGTTTATTGTTGTAAGAATCTGAAGCGCGGGTATCGGTATGTGAACTTAACTCAATTCTAACCGTCGGGTTATCTTTCAAAATCTGCACCAACTTATCTAGTTCCACCGCCGCATCTTCTCTAATATTGAATTTATCAAGGTCATAGTAGATATTCTCCAACACAAAGGTTTTGTTAATAGCCAAACGGTCGAGCTTATAGGCTACCGTAAAGGTGGTATCCATCGTAAGTTTTTTACGGAAAATCTGTGGAATAGCTCTACCCGCCATCGTAAACGACTCTCTCTTGGCTATATAACCTGGCTTCTCTATGAGCAAGGTATAATCTTTACCTTCTTCCAACGGAAAAGTTCCAAATATCCCGCCCCCCTTGGTACTGCCTTGCCCTATCAAACTATCGGCAGAGGCTTCATAGATTTTAACTACCGCCGAATCTAGCGGAAAGCTAGGCGTTTCGTTAGAAGAAATGGTACCTGCTAAATAATAGTTAACGATTTTGGGTGGTTCAGGTTTAGCAATTGTACGACGACGGGGGTCATCCAATGGTAGTTTTTCAAGTTCGGCAATCTGGGTCGAATCAAGTCCTACACTTTCATCCTCTACAAAATAAATATCATCATCGCCTTTGCCTCCCTCACGATTCGACGAGAAAAACCCGTATTTCATCTCATCATCAATAAATACCAGCCCAAAATCATCGAAACGAGAGTTGATTGGAGCGCCTAAATTTTCGATCGAAATAACGCCTTGCGAACGTGTAGCCACAAACAAATCAAGCTTACCTAAGCCCGGATGCCCGTCGGATGCAAAATAGAGTTTAGCATCGGGACCTACATACGGAAACATCTCATCGCCAGGCGTATTGATGTCTTTTCCCATGTTTACAGGTTTGCTAAAACGCCCCGAAGCATCCATATTGGTACGATAAATATCAATACCTCCTACTCCACCTGGACGATTGGAACAAAAATATAGAGTACGACCGTCACGAGAAAATGCTGGACTTCCATCCCAGGAAGCCGAATCACTTACTGGAATCAAACGAGGTTCGGTCCATTGTCCACTTGCAAAACGACTCAAATACAAATCCACATCTGCAGCACCTTTGCGTTTGCCAGTGTTTCCTCTTGCAAATACTACTGTTTTACCGTCTTTGGTAAAGGTGACGTTTGCTTCATTGACTCCTTCCAAAAACAAGGAAGGGCTAAAAATCTGAGCATCGCCCCCTGTTTCGTCGTAGTTTTCGGCTAGTTTTACCTTGTAAATCCCCGTCATGGGCATACCGTTGGTTTTATAAACAGTAGATTTGCGGGATGCCGCAAAAATCAAATCATCGTCTTTCACAAAAGGCGAAAATTCAGCACCAGGGGTATTGAGTTTCCCTAAATTTTTTACTTGATAAAACGTCTTTTTTTGCTGAATGACATCTATCGATTTCAATGTATAAAGCTCACGATTGGCTTTTTCGGCAGCTACTTTACTGGTAGGATTACTTGCGATATACTTCTCAAGCTGAGCTGCGGCTTCGGAGTATTTGCCAGCCGCCTTCAATGCAAACGCATAATTGAAAGGAGCTTCAGGGTTTGTTATACCATTTTCTAAAGCTTTTTGATAATAAGGCACCGCCAATTCAAACCTATTGGACATTCGATACGACTCTGCAATGAGATAATTGGCTCTCCCTACTTCATAGTTTGCTTTTTCGGCGGTTTGTAAATCTTTGATAGCTAGGTCGTATTCTCCATTATCAAATTTACGTACCCCTTGTTTGAAAATCGATTGGGTAGAGTTACAGGCTACTAGAAGGGCTAAAAACCCCACCATCACCACGCTTGATATAAATGTATGCTTTTGCATAATAGTTCTGGAACGATGCGTATGCGGCTAAGTTAGCAAAAGAGTTGTTTGATGCTTAATTTTAACGCTAAATATTGTTGAAATGTTGCATAAAAAAACCCGACAGTATAGATTTTCTGTCAGGTTTAAAAGTGGTTTTTGAGTCTTTATAATGTAATAATTACAAAATCCAACGGAAAAAGACATATAACGTAAACGATAAGAAAATCGAAACAGGTAAAGTGAGCACCCAAGCTAACAAGATATTTCTTACTGTTTTGGCTTGTAAATTTTTAATTCCTTTGCTCGCTACCATCGTACCCGCTATCCCCGACGACAACATGTGGGTAGTACTCACAGGCAAGCCTAAGCCTGAAGCTAATCCAATTGTACTCGCCGCTACTAGCTCTGCCGAAGCTCCTTGCGCATAGGTAAGGTGAGATTTCCCAATTTTTTCTCCCACAGTTACCACAATTCGCTTCCAGCCTACCATCGTGCCTAACCCCAACGACAGCGAAATCATGAGTACTACCCAAAATGGCGCATAGTCGGTATAGCGGCGTAGGCCCTTTTTATCATCCGTACTTTCTTTTAAAATTGCCTTATCTTGAGGGCTAAGATTGACCGATGCACTTTCTGACAGTTTTTTTAGATTACTATTGATTACTAAAATATCACGACGGGCATCCAAGCGTTCGTCTTGCTTGATTTGTGTTTCTGCCGCCGAAGCATTAATCAAATTTGTGAGATCACTACTACTACTCTTCACTTTAGCCAATTGCTTTTTTTCTTCTACTCCTAGCAGCGTAGTATCTATTTTGTTCATAGTTTGCTCAATCGCTATCAGGTTTTTTTTCATTGATTGAGGTTCTACTTTATCATTGAGCGCAAAATACGCTGGCACAATTCCAATCAAAATCAACATTACAAGTCCTACGCCTTTTTGACCATCATTGTTTCCGTGAAAAAAACTTACCCCTGTACAAGTCAAAATCAAAATAGCCCGAATCCAAAAAGGAGGTTCTTGGTTTTTTTTGGGTTCACTAAATACTTGGTCGCGGGTTTCTTTACTAAGTGAACGACGCAATATAAACATCAACGTAACCGCCAAACTAAAACCTACTAAAGGAGACAACAACAATGAACCGAATATTTCGGTGGCTTTTCCCCAATTGACGCCTGCGCCATCGGTAGCCTCAGGCATCATCGAAAATGCTAAACCTACTCCCAAAATAGACCCAATCAACGTGTGAGAGCTAGAAGAAGGAAGCCCAAAATACCAAGTCCCAAAATTCCAAATAATCGCACTTAGCAACAAAGAAAGTACCATCGCAATACTATGATAGACATTTTGGTCGATGAGTAGCTCCACAGGAAGTAAATTCACAATCCCCATCGCCACAGCTATCCCGCCCAAGAGTACACCTAAGAAATTACAAAAACCTGACCATATAACGGCGGTCGTGGGCTTGAGAGAGTTGGTATATATGACAGTAGCCACGGCGTTGGCAGTGTCATGAAATCCATTTACAAATTCAAAAGCACAAGCGCATAAAATGCATATGAAGAGCAGAATAAAAATGTCTAATTCTAAACCAAACATAGGAAGTGAGCGTAAAAGTTTATTTGTTTTTTTTCGTTTAAGAAAGCCAACGAACTACTCTTCATCAAGAAGTTAGCGCTTAAAACAAATCTAAAAGAGGGATTTTTCAAAAGTCACGGATTTGATTTGTGAAGTAAGTAGTTGTTTTCAGAATAAGCAAATGTACAACGGCAAAGTTTATCAAACCAAAGTTGCTTACCCTCTAAGTCGTTATGAAATCTTTAAGTTTTTGGGCTATTCTCCAAAACCACAATACTTACTAATTAGGCTTCTAAGAATATACATTTCTTTGTCCAAACTTAGGCCACAAAATTACGCTCATAGACCCTAATCTACGCTTGTTTCAATATTACCAAATTGTTAATTATTTATTAATTTTTGCAGGAAAATGGATAGTCGTGGGACGCATCATAAAACATTTCGTTGTTTTTTCCGCCAATCAAGGTGATATTTCAGTTTTACCTCTCCTTCCTCTTCTATGGCTCTGATGATTAGGTTTCGTCCATTAAGGTCATGAATGATATGTTGCTCATCATTATCATCCCTTTTCAAATTACTTAAAGGTACATGTACCAACAAGTCCGTTTTGGTACCAAAGCTATAAGTGCCTCCTACAAAGAAAGTTAATACGCTCGAAGCTATTTTCATTTGAGCCATATTGATTTCTTGACCTTGCAACACAAACTCATTTTGAAGACGCTCAAAACGAACATTATCAAAATTTCTTCTTTTGAAAAACACTCGTTGCATTTTTTTGAGAGGTTCAAAATGGTTTAGTTCTGCTTCCACAAGCTCAAAAGCCAAGCGCCCATTCATGGTAGAGGGAATCAATTTAAAGTCTTTATTGAGCTGACTTGAATAAGAAAAGGTAGCACTTATTTTGCCTTTGAGATTTCGGTCGGAGACGGTCTCTTGCCCAAAATTATCAAAACCATAAAAAACTTTTTGAACATTAGCATTGTTGAGGCGTCCTTTTGCATACAGTTGATGAATAGCTTGATTGAAGTTATTTATACCTCCTGTCACCTCAAAAGTTCCCCCAAAAGCATTCATTCGCACATTTTCACATTTGATAGCTTTTTCACTGAGATACACTTTTCCTTTGACATTTTCGGCCTGAAAATTATGATAATGTACTTTTTTAGCAATCAACAACGTTTTCAATTCTAAATGAGAAAGGATTTTGTCGACCAATTGCGTAAAAAACTTTCCATTGCTTCTCCCTGCATGTTGATAGTTGCGAATCCAATCCAGCCCTAAATCAGGTGTAAATACGGCGATATCCCCTATTACTTTACCCGAAGAATTAAAAGCGTAAGGGAGTAAGCCTTCCACCTTACCACTCATTTTTATTTGATTTTTTTGATGCTTTAGATGTAAGTATGATATTTCTACTTTCTTACCATTAAAACGCATCCCACTATTCATTCCGCTAAAACTAAGACGGTGAGGGAGATACACAAAAGCTCCATTTTCAAGCTTGGCATGACCGTCAAGTTTGCCATTGAGTTGTTTGGTATGGGGGTCAAAAATAGGATTCATACTTCCTTCATAGCAGTAATCTACCCATACATTGCCCGATATTAGTTTGAAATTACGCTCATCAATCAAGTCATTGCATTCTTTCAACTGCGCCCTAAAATTCCCCTCCATCACCAGCATTGGCTCATCCAAATCTGATACCGTAAAAGCAGTATTCATCGGAATCACCCCATTAAACAAGGCACTTACATTTTTTGCGACAATGTGCGAATTTTGATTGCCAATGGGCAGCAGGGAATCTACTTGGTTTGTAAAATGTCCCGTCGCTATCACTTCCGACAACGGTCCAATAGGGCTTTGGTATTCGAAAGTATGGGTTTGAAAATCCACCACCACCAAGGGGTCAGTACCTCTTTGACGTAGAGGAGCATCTAAGAATACGTGTCCTGTTACAATGGGTAAGATTTCAAATTGACTTATTTTTTTTTCCAATGTTTTAGGCAAAATAGCCAAAGCACGAGGTGCCGCGATGGTATCTGTATCTATTTGAAGTTTGATATGTCCTTCCGAAGAAAAGTCTACACTGCCTTGTAAGGAAAACGCATCTTGAAAAACATGCACCGAAGAAGGTAACACTTGTAGGGTGGCAATGTCAGGATTAAACACCAACTCTAAATCCAACGTAGTATTTTTATTTTCTAAAAAAGCGCCCCTTTTAACATTGAAAGCCAGTCCTTCAAAATAAACTTCTCCTTTGAGTTTCATTTTCCAAAGAGAATCTATTTGCGAAAACTTATTGGTGAGGTCTTCAGCCGTGAAGCCAATTCGTTGATTTTTAGGGGAATTTTGTAGCGAAAACGCTACATCTTTTAAACAAACCTCCTTTAAATTGCCAAAAATTTGGCGTAGCATAGGGGACTGCGAAGAAACCTGAGTGGTATCTGGAGCATTTATCTGATTAAAAACACTTAGATTACTGTAGCCATTGCTGTCCACAAAAACAGAAATTTTTCCTTCTTTTAAACAAACAGAAGTGATTTTCAATTCTTTATTTAAGAGTTTGCGGGCATCTACTTCAAGCGTAAGCTGCTCCAGTGATAGCAACTTCGTTTGATGACGTACAAAAGCCGTATCTTGCAATTGAACTCCAAACAACGAAAAAGTGAATCCTATACCATTGGCAAAAGGAGTAAAACCAAAATCCTTGATGCTCACTCGTCCATTGATATGCTGATTGGCTTCTTTGACAATATAACGAAACAAATCATCACGGTATTGATAAGCCCACACACCCATCCCACCTATCAAAACCACGAAAGCTCCAATAAGGTATAAACTTATTTTGAGTATTTTAGGAATAGCCATAGCTTATCAAAAATAACATTCCAATATACGTTAGTTTTTCTTTTAAAAATATCATACCAAAACAATGCAATATCGAAGATTTGGAAAAACCGACTGGCAAGTGAGCGAAATCGGTTATGGCATGTGGGGCTTAGCGGGCTGGACAGGTTCAGAAGAGACAGAGTATAACACCGCCCTCAATCGTTCAGTAGAATTAGGGTGTAATTTCTTTGACACCGCTTGGGGTTATGGAGCCGGTTTAAGTGAACAAATACTAGGCAAACTTGTAAAGCAACACGCTGACAAACGTCTGTACATTGCGACCAAAATCCCCCCCAAAAACTTTAAGTGGCCTTCTAAACCAGAATTTAGCCTCGACGACTGTTTTCCCGCTAGTCATATCATCGAATACACCGAAAAAAGCCTCAAAAATTTGGGAGTCGAAACTATCGATTTACAGCAGTTTCACGTATGGGAAGACCATTGGGCACAGCGCGAAGAATGGCAGAATGCCATTGAAAAGCTAACTCGCGATGGCAAAGTGCAACATTGGGGAGTAAGTGTGAACCGTTGGGAACCCGACAACGTCCTCAACACCCTCCGTACAGGAAAAATCTCGGCAGTGCAGGTCATTTACAATATTTTTGACCAAGCACCAGAAGACAATCTCTTTCCGCTTTGTAAAGAACTAGATGTGGCAGTCATAGCTCGTGTGCCTTTCGATGAAGGCACGCTCACAGGTACTTTTACCAAAGACACGAAGTTTCCAGCAGATGATTGGCGGAGTACATACTTTGTACCCGAAAATCTCATTTCGAGCGTCGAACATGCCGATGCACTTCGCCCGCTTATTCCTTCCGGAATGAATATGCCCGAAATGGCACTACGGTTTATTTTGGCCAACAATGATGTAGCCACCACGATACCAGGTATGCGCAAAATTCGGAATGTAGAATCCAATATGGCTACTAGCGACGGGCGGCAACTTTCCGAATCGTTGCTTGAACAACTTAAAACACATCGCTGGGGTCGTACTCCTACAAGCTGGAGCCAATAGCCCCCTTCTGAACCGACAAAAGAAGTTTATATAGGCTTTTTTTGTCGGTTATTTTTTGCCTTTCCACCCTATCAAAAACACCCCCAATAGCACAAGCAAAGTACCTAGGATTTGGGGTAGTGAAATATTTTCATCTAGGATATAAGTGGCTAAAAAAATTGTAAAAATAGGCCCAATACTGGCAATAATAGACGCATTGCCCGAGCCGACTCGTTTGATACCTTCGGCAATAGCAAAAGTAGGCAATACCGTCACTAAGATAGCCATCGTAATACCAATCCAATATACTTCACTTGGATAATGCCAAATCTGGAAACGATTAGCAATAAAACAATGTATCATCACAGGCACAGTAGCCGCGATAAGTGCATAAGTCGTAAACTTTTGGGGACCCACTTGCGGAATAATTTTATCTCCTCCTACCAAAAACAAGGAATAAGCCAAACCGCTACAAATCACCCAAAACGCACCTAAAAAGAGGTTTGTTTGCTGGGCTGAATCGATATTTTCAAAAAACGCCAGTAAAATACCCGAATACGTCAATCCCAAGGCAAGAAGTTGAAGTTTAGAAACAGGTTTTTGACGAAAAAAAGCATTGATAAGCAACACAAAGGTGGGATAAATAAAAAGCAAAATTCGCTCAAGACTTGCCGTGATGTAGTTGAATGCCTCAAAATTGAAAAAACTCGCTACATAATACCCCATGATTCCTAATATTGAGACCCACCCCCATTCACGAAGAGAGAGCTTTACATTTTGCTCTCGAGCCGCTAATCGCCACGCTATAAATAGATATATGGGGAGCGAAAAAACCATCCGCAATGTTAGTAAGGAAATGGAGTCTATGTCATATCGAAACGCGAGTTTGATAAAAATACCTTTCAACGCAAAACAAAATGCCGCAAAGAAAACCAAAAAAGCACCTAACCAGTAATACATTCGAGTCATATCAACTAAACCAAAAATGCTTTAACTTTGGTTCTTCCTTTTTGAAAAGGAGGCATTTGTCAGGTAGTATTTTCAGAGAATTTTCTATCTTGGGAAGTGGTCTATGTATTTACAAAAATCATCAACAACATGAAAGCAGTATATTTAGTATCAGCCGTCCGAACTCCTATTGGTAGCTTTGGAGGAAGTTTGTCAGGGGTTTCGGCTACGCAATTAGGAGCTACTGCCATCAAAGAAGCCGTATCTCGCGCCGGGATTGAGTCCGCTTTGGTAGAAACCGTTTATATGGGCAATGTGGTATCGGCCAACTTAGGCCAAGCTCCCGCCCGCCAAGCTGCTTTAGGCGGTGGCTTAAGCAAAAATGTAACATGTACCACTATCAATAAAGTATGCGCCTCTGGCATGAAAGCCATGATGATAGCCGCTCAAGATATCATGCTCGGGCAAGCCGATGTCATCGTAGCAGGTGGCATGGAAAATATGTCCCAAATTCCTTTTTACCTTGATAAAGCGCGTTTTGGCGGATATGGCTATGGCAACGGTATCTTTATCGATGGACTAGCCAAAGACGGTCTTACCGACGCCTATGGTGGAATGGCCATGGGAGTATGCGCCGATGCTACCGCCCAAAAATATCATTTTAGCCGTGAAGAGCAAGATGCTTTTGCGATTGCTTCTTATCAACGTAGCGCTACGGCGTGGGAAGCGGGTTATTTTTCCAAAGAAATAGTACCCGTTCAAGTTCCTCAAAAAAAAGGCGAACCTGTCACAGTTTCTCAAGACGAAGAATATAAGAATGTAAAATTTGACAAAATACCTTCTCTGCGCGCTGCTTTTAGCAAAGAAGGAACCGTAACCGCCGCCAATGCCTCTACTATCAATGACGGAGCCGCCGCTACCATCTTGATGAGCGAACAAAAAGTAAAAGAATTAGGGATAGAACCTCTCGCCCGCATTGTCGCTTTTGCCGATGCCGAGCACGAACCTGAGTGGTTTACAACTGCGCCAACTGTAGCCGCACCTAAAGCTCTTAAAAAAGCAGGTCTGACTACTTCTCAAATTGATTACTTTGAAATCAACGAAGCTTTTGCGGTAGTTGCATTAGCATTCATGAAAGAAATGGGAATCTCGCATCAACAAACCAACGTATTTGGCGGAGCGGTATCTCTAGGGCATCCTCTTGGCTGCTCAGGTGCTCGTATCATCGTAACGCTCCAAAATGTACTGACTCAAAAAGGAGGGAAATACGGATTGGCGGCTATCTGCAACGGCGGCGGCGGTGCCTCTGCCATGATTATCGAAAACCTTTAATAAAAGCACAAAAGTCAGATGAAAAACGCTTGTATCTCATCTGACTTTTTATTTTTAACAATCTAGTGAAAAACCGTTATTTTCTTATTTACAAACCTTTCGGAATGCTTTCACAGTTTTCGGTCGAAGGAGATAAACCCACTTTGGCCGATTTGCCCTATGAGTTTTCAAAGGATGTTTATCCGGTAGGGCGTCTTGATGCGGATAGCGAAGGTTTGTTGTTGTTGACCAATGATACTAGCCTCAATCATCGCCTACTCAACCCCAAGTTCAAACATCAGCGAACCTATTTTGTACAAGTCGACGGGCAGATTACTAACGAGGCTCAAGAAGCGCTAAAAAAAGGAGTTACCATTTCAATTGACGGAAAGCCCCACCATACACAGCCCGCTAAAGTACAACTTTTGATAGTTCCTCCCCCCTTGCCAGAACGTGTACCTCCGATTCGGGTTCGACAAAATATTCCTACGAGTTGGATAGCACTTACCTTACACGAAGGCAAAAATCGGCAAGTTCGTCGTATGACTGCTGCCGTGGGCTTTCCTACCCTTCGTCTTGTACGCTGGTCTATCGAAGACATCAAACTTGGCAATCTCCAACCAGGCGAAGTACTAGAAGTAGAAAAAGAATGGCTTCTTAAAAAGCTAAAAATCAATCAAGTGTGAAATACAGCTGCCTACTTTTTGAGTTTTTTCTTTGACTTAAGCCAAAATACCGAACTCTTGTAGATATTTCTCCATTTCTTGCTGCATTGCTTTGGCTTCTGCTGCCGCTTTTTGCGGAAAATCAACCCCTGAAGAAGCATAAATGATACTTCTAGCGGCATTTACTAGCAGGCCGCAGTCTTTGTTCATCCCATATTTACAAACCTCCTCCATGCTTCCTCCTTGTGCTCCCACTCCCGGAATCAATAAAAAATGATCGGGCGCTAGGCGACGTATTTGTTTTAGCATGGGTGCTTTGGTTGCGCCTACTACATACATCAGGCGGTCGGCTCCTGCCCATTGCTGAGATACTTTAATGACCCGTTCAAACACAAACTCATTTTCATTGTCTAGCACGACTTGGCTATTCATAAGCCCCAAATCATCCTCATCGTTTCGTGTCAGTCTGGGGTTAAGCAAGTTCATCTGAAAATCGGCACTGCCTTCATTGGAAGTCAAAGCCAACAATATCACCCATTTATCCTTAAAATCTAAAAAAGGAATAACCGAATCTCTACCCATATAGGGAGCCACAGTGATACTATCAAAAGACATTCCTGAAGAGCTTTTATCAAAAAAAGCCTGTGCGTACAATGAAGAGGTATTGCCAATATCCCCTCGCTTTGCATCAGCAATAGTAAAGCATTCTTTGGGAATATACCCTAAAGTCCGCTGAAGGCTATTCCATCCACGAGGCCCGAGTGCTTCGTAAAAAGCAATATTAGGCTTATAAGCTACCGCATAGGGTGCCGTGGCATCAATGATTCTTTTATTGAATTCAAAAATGGCATCAGGTTCACGCAAGATATGTTTGGGTATTTTTTTTAAATCTGGGTCAAGCCCCACACAGAGAAATGATTTCTTACGTTTTATTTGTTCAATGAGTTGTTCGCGGGTCATATTTATAGGGTAGTAAGTTCAGACTTGATAAGAAATAAGCTACACCACAATATTGACTAAGTGGGTAGTATCATTTTCTTTTTCCAAAGAAAAACGCTTGGTAGGATAGTCATAATGAAGCAAATACAACCCTAAATTGGTATGTAAATAATTATCCATTTCATAGAGGGGTTTTTCAAACAAGGTAGCCAACAATACCCTCATGGCGCGTCCATGCATAGCTACCAAAATGGTGCGTTCTTCAGGCCTTGACAAAATCAAATCAATCACTGGCAGTTGTCGATTTTTGACATCCACTGGGCTTTCTCCTCCTTCGGCTTGCAAGTCGATTTTTCCTCCTTGCCAACTTGTCACCAACTCTCGATAATAGTCATTGTCCATGCTAGTAGGAGTACGCCCTTCCCTTATCCCCCAACTAATCTCATTAAGGCCTTCATAAGATTCATGAGGCAAGCCCCTATCTAAAAACCCCCGAACGCTCTGCACTGTTCGAATGAGTTTAGAAGTATAAATCTTATCAAAATTCAGGTGCTGATAGGCTTCATAAAAAGCGTTAGCTTGTGCATGACCTAGGGCATTAAGCTCGGCATCTATGCCACTTCCTTGCACTACGCCGCGACGATTGTAGTCAGTTTCGCCATGACGAATGAGGTAAATAGTTTTAGAAGACAATTTGTTAGGTAGGTTATATTTTATAATAATTTTGACTCTCATTACAAAATTACCCCTTTTCCCGATGTTCAACAAAAATATTACCATCGAACAAATCCAGCAATGGAATAAAAATACCATTGCAAATCAGCTAGGTATCGAATATATTGAAATAGGCGAGGATTTTATCACGGCCAAAATGCCAGTGGACCATCGCACTCACCAGCCTTTCGGGCTTTTGCACGGAGGAGCCTCCGTAGTACTTGCCGAAACCCTCGGTAGTGTCGCTTCGTTCCTGACACTTGCTCCTAATTCGGGGCAGCAAGCTGTAGGTCTCGAAATCAACGCCAATCATATCCGAGGCGTCAAAAGCGGGTGGGTATATGGCACTGCTACGCCTATACATATAGGGCGGAGTACCCAAATATGGGAAATCAAAATCACTAACGAAGAAGGGAAATTGGTATGTGTGAGTCGGCTTACGATGGCGATTATATCAGTAAATTAATGCCGTTTTTTGTAAAAAGACTTTCTAAGTTTAAGGCATTGCCCCCTAATTCTTAGAAAGTCTTTTCATTACAACTCCGCTACATTGAATCGCACTTGTATGCCTCCTGCCGTGGTAGCCCGACGGTACGAATTGAGTACATAAGGATTGTTGAAAGTACGGTCAAAATAAAACTGAATACTCCACAATTTGCTCACAGTATAGTTGACTTGCGGGCGTAGTTGGAAGTTATAATTACCCATGATAGCCGTAGGAGGCTCATCAAAACGACGCTGAACCGTACGAGTATCTCGGATGGTAAAATTACACTGAAACAAAAGGTCGTTTTTGAGTTTTTTAAATTCCCCGTTGATTCTGAAAGGAATCCGTACGTTGTTGCGCGTAAAACCTACTGAGGCCGTGATATCACGGTTAAACATCTCTGCCAATTGGGCATTTGATAAATTGAGCGAAATCGTTCGATCTTGATTATAAGTAAGACGCAAATCGATTTTGTTTTGAGTACGAGCTCGGAACCCAATCAGTGGAAAAAACCGCTCAGACAAAGTAATGGTACTCATTACAAAAATAGGAATAGCATTGTTGTTTTCACCGCCTAACAAAGCCAACTGATAATCCCGGTTGTCGAGCGTGAGGTATTGAGTATAGGCTTCATTATAATCCAAAGCAGAGGTGAAATTACCCACGCTGTACGTAGATTGATAGCTATGCTCCAAAGTAAATGCACTAAAGATTTTTTTGAAGAAAGGAATCTGCGACAACCCTCCATAATCTACCCGCCAGTTGGGCAATGGAAACCCAAGGAAGGGGTTGGTTCTTACCTCATTAGCATCCTTACCATTATAAGCCGCAAAAAATGCTGCAATCAGTACATCTTGAGAGTTGAGGTTATACTCAACATTTTCTGGCTTTCCTTCCCTTCTCATTAACCTCTCTAGCACGATTGCTCTATTGGCTTTAAATTGGTCAAAAATAGGTGAAGAATTATCCTTGTTGATTTTAGCAAATGCCGTTCTGAAAGACATAAAAGACATTTGAAAATTACCGCTTCTTACTGGGCTTTGAACTCTATAGGTAGTTCGGTCGGTAGAATCTGTGACGCGATAAAACATGCGATATTCATCACCTCGTTTGAGTTGGGCATTGATTTGTATTTTAAAATCTTTGAACGGCTCCAAACGGGTATTGATTCTAAACAAGCGACTATCGGTCTGCACAAAAGGCACATTGAGCATGGTACTTCTGGTCAAATCTCCCTTTGCGGCTGCATCATACAAAACATTAGGGCTCTGACTACCAAAAATAAAATGAGTCAAAGAAGTAACTTTTGTACCCTCAAGCCCCCATACACCTTGGCTTCCAGGCAAATACCCTGGCAACATCGTTGTTTTTTGGATAGTATAATCCACATCAATGCCCCGCACTGTCATCAACAAACGAGTGATATTTTTCAACAATTTACTTGGTTCTCGCGCCACATCTTCATCGTCGCCAGGGCTACGGGCAAAGTTTTTGCGAGGAGGCGAAGGATTATTGGCAAATCTTAGATAACGTAGTTTGTTGTATAATTTCACAAAATCTACTTTTCCTCTTATGGATTGTTCTCTACCATTTCGAATGCTATTTCCCAAAAGATAATTATCAGTATCTGTAAGGCGATAACCACCCGCAGTAAAAGCTGAACTTTGATTGGAAGTATTTGTATTATAGGTAGCATTATTTAAACCACTACTATTCAATCCATCTGTACCACTGTACAAAGAGGAAGAGAAAGAAGTAATAGGCGAAAACTGATAATTGATGTTATGATTATAATCGGCAGTCATCCAGTCGAGGAGAGGAATTTTTTCGAGCGGAAGTCTATAAGTAAGTTTTATCTTTTGGTCATAATTTTTCATCCGACCAAAACTTCGGAAGTTACGCCAAACGGAATCTCTTTTGATTTCGGTATCAATATTTCCTAAAGGTTCGTCTATGATAGCATTGGCTAAAGCGCTATAGGTTAGCACCACATTTTTGGTCAAGTTCCAGTTGAGATCATAAGCTCGATTAAACAAGAAATATTTTTCAAACAACGGATATTGACCCACATCTGAAAGGTCTCCACTGCGATATTGCGTACGAATAAAACTACGGTCGGCATCAAATCGTATTGCTATCTGAGTGGGCAAAAGAGAAAGATTAAAATCTTTAAGTAGCTCTAAATAAGGACGTTCAAATCCTTTGATATTTCGTAATGGTTCCCAAGGTCGTTGAGGAAAACCATATTGGTATACAATCCCTCCACGATATTGTCTTTGCGTATAATCAGCAACCATACTACTGCGGCGTGTTTGCTCATTGTATGCATATGTAAAAGCAAAGTTTTCAAAATCCCAGAAATGCCGCTTAGCATTAGGATTTGTTTTGGTTTTACGAACATTAGAAAAGTTAAACCCTCGTCGTTCGGCCTTTTCGATAGCAGCGTTTTCGAGTTGTAATCGTCGCGGGTCATTTTCTGCATAATTGGCCAACGACATCGCCAAAGGTGTATCAGGGTCGTAAGGATTGAAATGAGGGCTTATTTGCTTGATATCATAATTGACATAGAGCGGAATTTTGAAGCCCCATTTTTCATCCAACAATTTGTCTAATGCTATAGCCGATGAAATACTAAATTCGGTGGTATTGTCGCGAGAACGGTCAGCGAGCTTTTGTTGTACTCCCCCAAAACCAAAAGTAGTCCATTTTCCGGCCATTTGAACCGTAGCGAAATCAGCTAATTTAATATCTGCCCGCGCAATGGCAGCCGTTCCAGACTGATTATCAAAACCTTGTACATGAAGCTCATTGACCCATATACAAAAGCTCTGAGGAGACTGATCTACCGAACGGGGATTTCGCATCCCAATCATAATCACCATCACATTGCTCAAATCTGGCCGTCCCACTACCGTAATGCGGTATACTCTTCCTAGATTGTCAGTTTTTGTAACAGTATAAGGTGCACTCAACGAAGGGTTAGGCTGTCGGTCTCTTTCGGCTTTGGCCTCTATCAACCAAGGAATTTCGACGTCTATTTCATTTTGAGCAGGCCACACTTCCTCCGGAATATCTCTATTGGGGAGTGTAGCTTGGAGGTTTGTTACTTCAATTTCATAATAATGCTCAGTCACGTCTGTTCCCAATCGCATAAATGCTGATACCTGACCACTCATTGCATCATGCATGTGAACATACATTTTGAGCCTTTCGCGGAATAGTAAGTTTTGGCTCTGCACATTTTTGAAAGCTGCGCGAGAGTCACCATCACGCAAATCGGTTACGCACAAGCTCATCGCTTGCTCATTGAGGGGACGTTGGTTCGGAGTTGTAAAATCTACATCCCTCTGTACTCCGGGAGGAACCGTATAAATATACCTCTGAGCTTTTGGGTCAGTAGGAGCTGTTCCATTTTCTTCTACGCTTACCGTGGCTATTTTAAATTGCGCATCATAAGGTTCGGGAACTTCCTGAAGACCACGCGCATTGAGGTCGCCTGTGTATTTGCGATATTGGGTAGCGACCATCTGAAGTTGTGCAAAACGCAAAACTACCGGCTCTGACCAACCAGTAAGATACATTCTGATAAAACGAATAGATTTAAAGCCATTGATATTACCGACTTTCTTGGTGTATTCTCTAACAGGCACGCGAAACAAATACCAGTTAACAAAATCACCATTATCGTTAGGAGCCGTCACTACATCCACAATGTAAGGTTTGCCTACTCCCAATTGGTCTTTCTGTAAATCTATTTCGTATTCATAATAAGCCTCTTGGTCGTTGATAGTATTGTCGACGTTTAGATCTTCAATATCTGGTAAATTAGTGGAGGCAGGAGTAATCTCACTGGTGCTATTAAACTCAGGGGTGTTGTTTTCCATACCCATGTAGTTTTTATAACGTTCCACTATTTTTTTGTTAGCACTGTCGGCTTTGGCACTAAAATAAAACTCAAAGTCATCACCCGAAGGGTCAGCCAAGATTTGGTTGCGGGCCTCTGTCGTTAGGTTGGTGGGAAGACGTTGGATATATTCACTAAAAAAATCACGTTCCTCCAAATTACTTAATCCATCTAATCCAATATCCTGCTTGGCACGGGCTTCAGGCTCATTAGTAAAAGCATTGATAATATATTGCTGACGCGTCGAATATCCCCAAGCCGTTTCGGCTACATTGGCAGGTTGGTCTGGAGTCGAGGTGGCTACTTTATCTACTAGAGGCAGTCCATTCTCGAAATCATAACGTCCGTTTTTGATTACATCTTCCGAAATCTCCCCTAAGTTGAAATAAAGTTTTCCGCCAGTGGTATTATTCCGATTTACAATTCCATCTTTAACCACTCCATTAGGACCTTCTTTGAAAGGATCCATAAGCCAAAACTCCACAATTTCGACGTTGGCATTGTCAAAATCTACATCAGAGCCGATTGCGCGCGTTATCGCTCCAAAATTATTGCGTGGATTACGAAGCAAGCCATTGGCATCTAAGTCGGTAGTGTAATTGTACATTCCCCTTTCTTGTGGGAAATAAGCGATGTCTAAGATACTTTCTGGCAGATTGACCAAATACTGTCCTCTTCCTTTAAATATATCTTGGGGTCGAAAAAGACGTTCATAAAAATTGTTAAAATCCTGAGGTGTAATATTTTGGGGTCGCTCACGCAATCCCGCTTGGGCTTGCGGCGAAAAAGAAATATCAATCGTATAAGCCGAAATTTTAGCACGATTGTAAGCGTATGGGAGAGGGTCGGTGGGTGTACCCTGAGGGAATTGTGCTGGCGTAGCTCCTAATCGCCAACGGTTGGGCTGACGTGTAAGGTCAAACTGCGTACGAGCCGCCTCAAAATCATCAATGTAAATCCGGTTCCGAACTTGTGGATGCAAACCAGCAAACGATTGTGCCACCTCTCCCTGAAACTGCACACTTGATATTTCTTTGGTTTCGAGCAAAGGCAGCTTATCAAGCAGTTTTGTCAAAAGCCGAGATTCTTTGCGAAACGTCAAATCTGCGCCAATGATTGAGTTACTGACGGGGTCGTTGCCCAAAGAAGCGCGGGTCAAAAAACCAGGCGGCGTTTCTCTCAATCTCATGGCAGTTACCCCTACTTGCATGTCTCGATTGACGGTGTAGTTGAGGCGCGTTCCGAGTAGTGTCCTGATTTGATTTTGGAACAAATCAGGCTGTTCGTAGCAGATTTCAATATCACGACCCGAATTAGTAACACTTTCATTGATGATACGTACCGCTCCCGATTGCCCTTCTACACTATAGTCGATACCTTGTTGCAGCTGTACTCCTCCTGCTCTTACTGTTACAGATTTGTCGGATACTCCAAAGGGCAATTGTACCGTAGAGCCGCCGGCTGCTCCTTGAAAAGACCCTTTAAGGAAGTATTTATTTTTTTCAGTAATTTGCTGCGCATCAATCTGTGTACTGCGATAAAGCTCATTAAAAACATACTTATTAGCCAATACTTCCTGTCCTACAAATTGCTTCGCAAGATTAGCACCAAATGGTTCCAAAACCGGGAATATCACTCGTCCCATACGGCTATCTATCGTGACGCCTTCAATAAAGTCGAAGTTTCCGTCTCCTACAGGATTTCTTTGGCTATCAAAGACAGGGTCATTCAAAGAATTGAGCCTATCAAGTCCCATTACTTTCACCAAAGGGATATTGGCAATAGGCCCCTCTTGTAGGTTAGGGTTATCAATCCCTGTTAAATCATCTTTGTAAATGACTCTCAGCTGAAAGTTTTGCTTAGCGACTTGAGTGGTATTTAATGAATAGATGTTTTTCATCATCAAATTCCACATAGGGTGTGCCGTGTTATTACGAATAGTGGAAGACTTCAATAGTTTAAGCACCAAAACTTCATCATCGCGACGAGATTGATAATCTTCGGTGAGCTCTCCTACTTTGTATTTTTGGCCGTTGAATGTATACTCATAGGCTACTGCCAATATTTCATCGTTACGCAGAGGCGTTAGCAATGATATGTAACCCAGCTCCGGTTGAAATTTATATTCACGTTCGGAGAGTTTACGCGCTCCACGTAGTAAGTCATAATCCGTACCACGCTGAAGATTGTAACGGCTATCAAGGGCAAAGCTGGTTTTATCAGCTTCACGGAGTTCATTATCAGTAGTTACTTTCGCAAACAAGCCATTGCTTTTATTATTGATAGGTTGGTTTGCTGAGATTGGTTGCAAGTTTGGATTGGTGGTATTGGCAGGAGTAGATTCTCCTAAGTCCGAAAAACCGACTATATTACGTAATGTCTCGGTATTATTGGTACGGTTGGTGACATACACTTCTAGACGTGTCACCGTTATACCAGACATAATCATGGGCAAGTTACCAAGCCATCTTTCATAATTATTTCTAAAAAAGTACCCTAAAAAAAAGTGTCGGTTTTCATCATACGCATCCGCACGAATCTCAAAAGCACGGTTTTGAACCCCACCTCTCAAGGTGATACATTGCTGACGGCTACGCTGCTGAGACGCTACTACCGTAGCTGTCAAACGCCCGAAACGTAAGTCAACTTTTGCACCAAATAGATTTTGAACTCCTGGAATCAATTGAGAAGGCAATTGCCAATTGACATTCCCCGCCTGCACTCCTTGAATGATACTCTCATTTTCGGGAATATAACTCTGAGGGCCAAACCCTTGACCAAAAGTGCTATTTTGCCCTAACCCATTAACGCCTGTTTGCCCCATTCCCGGTACATTGGGGGTGGTGGGTAAATTAGCCTTCCCAGGCCGATAGTCTAGTTTGAGTTGATTTTCAAAGTTGAAGCTCGACTTAGTATCGAAATTAGTCAACATCCCAAGTTTATCCCCAATTTTTCCATTGAAGTTGATGTTGATTTGCTCATTAAATAAAAAGTTGGTTTGATTTCGTTGCCGAATCGGAATATTAGGATCTTGGTTTTTTTGGTTGATTACTCCAAAATCTAATAATACGAAGCCATTGGGTTTGAAATCGACGATATTACTTCCAAAAACCCGATCAAACCCAGGAGGTAAATCCAATTTAGGAAGGAGTCCTCTGGCTCCAAGTGCTCCTTTTCCATCTTGCTTGGCGGAGTATTCGCGACGTAGATATTCAAAAACGCGTTTATCTTGTAGTTTTTGAAAATCCTCATAACTCATCGTCAATGGATTACGATAATTTAGAGGAGGTAATTTAGTATCTCCAATGCGTTCATAAACCGACATACGGCCGGTAGAATCTAAGCGAAATTCATTAGAAAGGCTTTTGGGATCGCGCAAATAAAGCGATGAGCGAGATGGAACATAATTAAAACGATTACCAAATCGATCCATCCAAGTCGAGTACAATAGTCTACGGCTTTGGCGATTACTGTGACTTGTATCTGGCGTAGTGCTTCGTCTATTGGTAGGTTGTGACTGAGCCACAGCCTCTTGGCTAGTCAGCCATAGAAAGCATGACAACCCAAAGATAGCGAATGATATTATTGAAATAAGGTATAGGTTTTTCTTAATAAGGCCCACGATTCTTCAACGGTCAGCGTACTCAAATCCTTAACGGCTAAAACCTTGCCAATCGTCTTTGAGCAGAAAAAAAATTTTATTGAAAGTGAGGTAAATATAGGAATCCGCTTTCTAAAAACGCAATTTCTGGGCAAAAAAGCCATATTTAACCAAATTTTGCTATTAAAAATATTTGTGTATTTCGTGTTTCATAAATAGCAGCTTTTTTCAAAAAATATTATGATATCTAATTCTGCTTTGATGTTTATGGAACGTCAATGAATCTAAACTTTTCAAAACTTTTTCATTTTTATTAGTAGAAAAAGGCGCTACATTTCTCTTTCTTGTCCATCCCAGCATCTAGCTTCTTCGTACATTTGCATCATGGAATCACTAAAAAACGACTTACTTCTGCGTGCCGCACGCGGAGAACAAACCGAAAGAGTACCGGTTTGGATGATGCGCCAAGCAGGGCGTATATTGGCCGAATACCGCGCAGTGCGCGAAAAAGCTGGAAGTTTTATCAAACTCGCTACCAATCCCGAGCTAGCCGCCGAAGTGACGATTCAACCCGTGGATTTACTGGGAGTAGATGCTGCTATCATTTTTTCTGACATATTAGTCATCCCAGAAGCGATGGGGCTTCCTTATGAAATGGAAGAAAAGAAAGGTCCTGTATTTCCGAAAGTAGTGCAGTCAATGACCGATATTGACAGCCTACGCATTGCTGAGCCTGAAGCGGATTTAGCATATGTACTAGATGCCATCAAAATCGTAAAACGAGAACTAAATGGCCGTGTCCCTCTAATCGGATTTGCGGGTGCTCCATTCACGATCTTCTGCTATATGACTGAAGGGCGCGGTTCTAAGACTTTTTCAGTTGCCAAAAAAGCCTTGTACGCTGACCCTGAATTTTCACATAAACTATTGCAAAAAATCACTGATAGTACCATTGCCTATCTCAAAGCCCAAATCGTAGCAGGTGCTAATCTAGTTCAAATTTTTGATTCTTGGGCGGGAATTTTATCACCAGCTCAATACCGCGAGTATTCACTACCTTATATAAAACAGATTTGTGATGCCATCTCAGAAGTACCTGTGACGGTTTTCGCCAAAGGTGCTTTTTTTGCCCGTCAAGAAATCGGCAATCTCAATTGCTCTGTAGTTGGATTAGATTGGAATATGGACCCTACCGAATCACGAATGCTGGTGCCAAACAAAACTTTACAAGGTAATTTAGATCCTTGTGTTTTGTATGCTTCCTATGATCAAATTAAAAAAGAGGTCAGGAGTATGATTGAAGCCTTCGGGACCAGCCGCTACATCGCCAACTTAGGTCATGGGGTTTATCCAGATACCAATCCAGACAAAGTGCGTTGCTTTATTGAGGCTGTGAAGGAGTATTCAACCGTTCTTACCCCTTAATTAACTTTTTTTAACGAACTGGGAGCATACTTACGGTAGTTTGGAATCGTTTTTGTATTAGTGCTTTATATCATCCCAAACCCATTTAAAGCTATGAAAGAATGTGTGGTAGTGATTCCAACTTACAACGAAATTGAAAACATCGAAGCTATTGTCCGTAAGGTATTTAGCTTGGCGCAGCCTTTTGATATTTTAATTGTTGATGACGGTTCGCCAGATGGTACAGCTTTGAAAGTAAAACAACTTCAAAGTGAATTTGACGGTCAGCTTCATTTGCTTGAGCGCAAAGGTAAACAAGGGCTAGGTACGGCCTACATTCATGGCTTCAAATGGGCTCTCAAAGAGGGATATCGATACATGTTTGAAATGGATGCCGATTTTTCTCATAACCCTAACGACCTAGTACGTCTTTATGAGGCATGTGCTATCGAAGGTCATGATGTAGCTATCGGTTCACGGTATATCAAAGGCGTAAATGTAGTCAATTGGCCAATGGGCCGGGTATTGATGTCGTATTTCGCGGGAGTATATGTTCGTTTTGTAATGGGAGTTGATATCATGGACCCGACTGCGGGTTTTATTTGCTACAAGCGTGAAGTATTGCAAGGTATCGGCTTAGATCATATTAGATTTGTAGGGTATGCTTTTCAAATCGAAATGAAGTTTAATGCTTGGAAATACGGGTACAAACTCACCGAAGTACCAATTATTTTTACTGACCGTACCAAAGGAGAATCCAAAATGTCGACAAAGATTTTTAAAGAAGCCGTTTTAGGTGTTTTGTATTTGAAAATACGTAGCTTTTTTAAAACCTATATCCGTCATAATGAACCCCAACCTATTAAGATTTTACAAGTGACCGAAATGGCATAGTAAATTTATACAGGGTTAGGGACACAAAAAAGCCTCGTTTGTTATGAACGAGGCTTTTTTGATAGAAAGGCTTTTGTCTACAAAACTACTACTGAGTTTTCTTCGTTAGATACACCGCTTGGGATATATTTATCTGCCGCTTCGTCGTTGGTCCAAGTAGCACCGTCAATCAAATAACGGAAAGCATATTCTTTTCCAGTTTCTAATTCTACAGTAGCTTTGTATGAACCATCTTTTTGTTTTTTCAATTTTGTAGCGGCTTCTGTAGCCCAACCATTAAACTCACCCAATACTGCAACCTCTTTCGCGTCAGCCACTCTATCAGCAGAAAGTGAGAACGTTACTTTACAAACAGGTTTGCTTTTCAATACTTGCTTTGCAATCGCCATAGTGTTTTTTGGTTATTTGGTTTGCGCTACAAAGATATAAAATAAATACAATTCAAGTCAATGAATACCAATTAGTTATATATTAATATTCTTTCAATAGTACAACAAAAAACTTCATCATTACAAAATTTACCTAAAATAGTACACTTTTGTAATAGATTCAAAATCAGTTTTCGAACTCCATTTGCGCATTTACTTGTTGTACTCGATTGTTCATAATTGTCGCAATACTATAGGCTCGATACTTCACTTCTTGTGCCTTGTCTCCCTCAAAAAGTTCATCTATATTTTCAAAAAAGAGCGCCAACCAATGATCAAAATGCGCTGGTGTTAGGGTATGTTTTTGGGTCAATCTAAAATGAGGAGGCATAGGTCTGCCTGCATAATTGAGCGTACCAAACAATATTCCCTCCCAGAAATCATACATTTTGGGCAGATGTACATCCCAGTCTACCTGAGCTATTTCATCAAAAATAGGTCCCAATTCAGCATCTTGACGAATTTTTTGATAGAATTGATTCACCATCAATTCTACATCAGCGCGAGTTTCGATTAGTTTTGGCATAGCGTAAAAACAAAAGTTTTACAAAATAGGTGCCTCACTTACATTTCTCCAATGACAAAAATCAGTTCATTTACTCACACAACTGTTGTAGTTGTTTAGCCGCCATCACCCCTACTATTCTGCCCTGCAATTGAAGATTTTGGTCAAAAAACACGGTAGTGGGGAAAGTAAGTTTGCCCTGCTCAGTACCTAGCACTTCGGCGAGTTCGTGTATTCCCGTATTTACTCCAGTAGGCTTAAATTTATATTTTCGATTCAAAAATAGTAAGCCCTTAGTTTCTTCGGCATTGAGAGACAGGCAATAAAAATTTTTGTTTAAAGCATCAGCAAGCAATGGCTCTTGAAATGTTTTGGTTTCCATTAACTTACAGTATTTGCACCAATCGGTGTGTATAAATATCAGCAACGGTTTTCTTTCTTTCCTCAAACTATCACTTAGATGCTCAAAAGAAGTCCATTGCACAGCCTGAGCCTTGGCAAAATGATTGCCAAGGCTCAAACCACCACAAGCTACTATAATCCAAAAGTATTTTTTCATTTAAACAGATTGTATCTTACACCTGCAAAAGCCCGAATGCCTTGATTGGGAGCATATACATACGAAGGGTCGAATGTCAGCGCATACGGATTGTTGGGAGTGGGTACTACTTGTCCAGTGTTATCAAAGGTGACTCCTTTATCAAAAGGATCAAAAGCTCTTGCAATCGCATCTTTGGTAGGTGTAAAGTTTAGCAAGTTTTTGACCCCGCCGTAGATTTCGAGACCGTTGTTAAATTTCTTGGTAAGTTGGATATTCTGTATGCTCCACCAAGGCGAATACTCAGGACGTGGGTCTAATGGTCCAAGCACGGGCAATTTCATAGGGCCATAGAGATTTCCAGTATAATCTACGGATAGACCAATCTGTTGAAAACTATACGATACCGACCACACTCCTGTAAATTTCTCGGTGAGCAATTGAGTCATTTTCACCAAATTGCCAGAGCCATCGTCTTGTCTCTGAAACACATCCATGGCTGTTGCGCCTGTCATCACTTTCAGACCATTGGCCAACGAAAAATCTATATTTAGCGATATTCCTTTCGAAACAGCATTTCCGGCTAAATTGCTATAAATGATTTTGTTGGGGTCGGTTAAGTAATCAGGAATGATACGGTTGTTGAAGAAGGTATAAAAAGCCGTAGCATCAAGCCCAACGAAGCCACCATTTGACAAAAAGAATTTGCGCACATAATTTAGATTTCCATTCCACGAACGCTCCGGTTTGAGTTCTTCCGTAAATTCTACTTTTCTAGCGCCTGTTAGAGCGGCATGATCTTCTGTAAATACATTAGCTACTCGATAACCATTTCCAACACTAGCCCTCAATACATTTTTCTTGTCTGTTGAAGTCCATTTATAATTAAGACGAGGAGTCAAAATATTGCCATGAATAGAATTATAGTCATAGCGTAGCCCAAGCAATAATTTATGATTGGCAGTAAGCGAAATCTCGTCTTGGGCAAAGATACCCGGCAATACTACTTTTGAGGGGGCATTGGTATTGTCAAGGCTTGTGGCCGGGGTATTGTCATCATAATAAGTATATCGCAAGGCTGTACCAACTAACAAATCATGCTTTTCTGCTATTTTTTTATCCCAAGTAAATTGCCCAAACCCGATATATTGTTGAGCAGTAAAAGGAGTGGTACCATAGTAAGAATCTTGATTATGCCCATTGGCCGAAAATTGAAACGTAATTTTTTCACGAATAGGCAATTGGTAAGCACCGATTACTTCCCAACGTTTGGTATAAATACTTTCGGCATAGATTTCATTGCTGCCACGGTCTTTGGGCGTCCATTGCATTTGTCCTCCCCAGCGGTTTTCATAAACATAGCGTCCGCCAATCGAAAATAGCCGATTGTCTTTACGGTCAAAGCTAATTTTATTGAAAAGAGAAATGCGATTTTGAAGCGTAATATCCGTAAAACCATCACCATTCTTGTCGGTAGGGCGTTGGAAATTGAAATAGTTCAAACCAAATAAAGATTGGGCTTTTTCCCCTACTTTATATTTTAGGCCCAAATCTGTATTAAATTCAGCCCAAGACGTACCCATTACATCAGCCGACACCAAGGGTGCAGACGAAGGCTTCTTCGTGATTACGTTGATAAGCCCCCCAACGGCCTCTGAACCATACAAAGTAGATGCTGGCCCTTTGACTACTTCCACGCGCTCAATGAGCGCACTTGGAATCCCGCTCAAACCATATACCGTAGAAAGCCCCGATACAATAGGCATTCCGTCAATCATAATCATCGTATAGGGTCCTTCTAGCCCATTAATGTGGATATCGCCGGTATTACATACATTGCAATTAAGCTGCGGACGGATGCCATTGATGTTTTGTAAAGATTCAAATAAATTAGGAACGGGATTTCTTTTAAAAAAAACAGGCGTATAAATCTCAACTGGTACAGCACTTTCAAGTTTAGAGACTTCTTTCATAGTACCTGTTACTACCACCTCCGCTAAGGAGTTTTCTAATTCTTCGCCTTGTAACGAGAGTTCCTGAAAAAACTTTGCTTCCGACACCGTCACTGATTTTGTGATATTTCGATACCCAATAGCCGAAATAACTAATTGATAACTCCCATATTTAATGTTTTTAATTTCAAAAACCCCTTGTTCGTTGGTTGTTGTACCGTATTGAGTACCCTTAAGAGCTGCGGTTGCAAACTCCAGTGGTTTTCCTTTGACCAATACAGTCCCTCTTATGCTTCCAGTTTGGGCAAAGGCATAAAATTGTACTAGCGCCAACGCTAGCAGTAAATATATTTTTTTCATTGAATTCTGTGCTAAGTATTGATAATGATGCGTATAGCCCACCATGCCAACACTACATACCTAAAACTATAGGCATATATGCAAAGCATAGGACGCTTTTTTAGACCTAAAATTGATTAACTAAAAACTGCAAACAATTAACAAAAAAGCACAGGAGGCCCGCGAAGAGAGAAGTTGCCAAAGAAAGGCGTATGATAGGCCGTTAATAGGTAATATGAATTAACACTTGGGAAAAATACTTGTGTGATTTTTATAGCTGCCAATGCCACCGACAATGTCAACCCCACAAATGATGCATTGCTAAACGAATCCAACAAAAACAGCTCATTGGAGGTGTGATCGTTTGGTTGAAAAGGAGAATTTGATTGAGCCGCTTTTTTGTAAGGGTGAGCGTGGGTAATGACTTTTCCACTCGAAAGCTTGTGTGCATGCCTAAACACGATACCATTCAAAAGCATCAAGGTAAAAACTACCAAGAAGCCTTGAGCTATTGATTGTCGTATGCGTTGGCTGAGAAGCATTTATTGGTACATTATTTTGTAAATTTAACTATGTTCTTTGAGAAAAAGTTGATGGTTACAAAATAATTACCAAAAACTACGAAATTTGTGAAGAACCTAAAACCATTAAATCACTATACATGGAAATTTTTGGATTTTCAGCACTGACGCTTGCCAAGTTGCTTATTACTACTTTCAATGGTATTCTCTTTACCCAATCTGGACTCGATAAAGTCTTTCATTATCAAGGCAATTTGGATTACTTCAAAGAGCATTTCAAAAAATCTCTTTTGGCCCCTACGGTGGGTCTGCTGATGCCCGTCATTACGCTTCTTGAAACCTCCGCTGGACTTATTTCACTTAGCGGCACGCTTTTGATATTAGTGGGTAGTTCGTGGGGGCTTACAATATCCGCTTATGGATTAAGCATAGGCGGTATTTCTATTACTTGTTTATTTTTTGGTCAGCGCATGGCTCAAGACTATGCTGGAGCCGCTGGTTTAGTCCCCTATTTTTTAATGACTATGTTAGGAATCATCCTACATGCTTTTTAGAATATCATTTCCAATTAGCCCGCTTAGTTTTCCAATTGCTTTTGACTACAGCATTATTGACAGTAGCTACTTGGTCAGATTGCTGAACTTGATTGATTAAATATCCAACCAATGCAGCCGCTATTTGGGCTTCTTCTGAGCTTACAGTTTTTTGTAATACTTCAGGTGTAAAATAATACTTGACAAAATGGGTGTCAAAATTGCCCGAACGGAATGCGTCATGCTCCATCACAAATCGGCAAAAATCTAGGGTAGTCTGGACGCCACTGATTTGGTATTCGTCAATCGCCCTTATCATTTTTTCAATCGCTTCTTCTCGCGTGGCAGCGTAAGTGATGAGTTTGGCAATCATAGGATCATAATAAATCGGGATAGCCATTCCTTGTTCAAATCCATCGTCTACTCTTACACCATTGCCTTGAGGACGCACGTAGGTTTGTAATGTACCAACGTCAGGCAAAAAGTTATTGGTAGGGTCTTCGGCATATACCCGTATTTCCATGGCATGCCCATTAATTTTCAAATCTTCTTGCTTGATTTCTAATGGACGCCCTTCGGCTATATAAATCATCTGACGCACTAAATCCACTCCTGTAATCATTTCGGTTACGGGGTGTTCTACTTGCAGGCGTGTATTCATTTCGAGAAAGTAAAAATTGAGTTTATCATCAACGATAAATTCAACTGTACCCGCTCCGTAATATCCGCATGAGCGTGCCACATCTACGGCACATTGCCCCATTGCTTGTCTGATTTCGGGCGTGAGACAAGAAGAAGGGGCTTCTTCCACAACTTTTTGATGCCTCCGCTGTACCGAGCACTCTCTTTCAAACAAATGAATGATATTGCCATGCTTATCTCCTAGTACTTGTATTTCGACGTGCCGAGGAGAAGCCACATATTTTTCAACAAACACGGCTCCGTCTCCAAAAGCTGAAATAGCTTCGCTTACGGCCCGTTCCATTTGTTCATCAAATTCTTCTTCATTTTCTACAATTCGCATACCCTTGCCACCACCTCCAGCACTTGCTTTAATCAAAACAGGGTAGCCGATAGCAGATGCTATTTTTTTTGCTTCGGTTCTGTCTGTGACGGCATCTGGTGTACCAGGTACCATCGGAATATTGTACTTGGCGGCCGCTCTTTTGGCAGAAAGCTTATCTCCCATGATTTCGATACTATGAGCAGAAGGGCCCACAAAAAGAATACCTGCGTCGTTTACCATTTGCGAAAACTTGGCATTTTCTGATAAAAACCCATAGCCTGGATGGATTGCATCTACATTGAGGGTTTTACATACTTCGATGATTTTATCCCCTCTTAGATATGACTCAGACGAAGCAGCAGCCCCGATACACACTGATTCGTCGGCATATCGTACATGCAATGCCTCGCGATCAGCTTCACTATAGACTGCTACCGTTTGAATTCCCATTTCACGAGCAGTACGCATCACCCGCAGTGCGATTTCGCCCCGATTGGCGACCAGAAGTTTTTTGATAGTGGCCATGTTTTTATGATAAAAGACACCGAAAGTTACAACTTATCGTTTATTACATTAAATTTATGTTGGTAAAACAATATAGTTAGATGAGAAAGGTCATTGCTCTTTTAGGTTTGGGGTTGTTGTTTAACCACTGTGAGGCCAATTGCCAACAAGTAAACGTTATCAAATGGCAGGAAGTACAAGAAGTTTTAACGACATCTTCAGATACCACTTATGTTCTGAACTTTTGGGCGACTTGGTGTAAGCCTTGTATCAGCGAAATTCCTTTTTTTGAAGAAGTTCAAAAAAACTATAAAAACAAAAATGTAAAAGTAGTACTGATTAGCATGGATTTTGTGAAAGACTTGAATACGAGGGTTATACCATTTGTAAATCAACGCAATCTTAGTACAAAAGTGTGGCTATTGAATGAACCCGACGCTAATGAATGGATTGATAAAATAGACCCAACTTGGTCAGGAGCCATTCCCGCCACTTTAATCATTAATAACTCAAAAAAGAAGAAAGTATTTTTTGAACAAAAATTAGATTATGACCGTTTGGTGAAAGAACTTTCTGATTTTCTGTGACTTTTTATAAAATATTTGTCAAAATTTCAAATCATCTAAATATCATGAAAAATAAGTTTTGGCTGGCATTAGTAGCTATTTTGGCATTAGGCATGGCTACTACTTTATTTTTTCGTTCACAAATCGCCCAAGCCTCTCCTAATGGCTATAGCATTGGGGCTACTGTTGCTAATTTTACGCTGCAAAATGTGGGAGGAAACTCCGTAAGTCTGGCTGATTATAAATATAAAAAAGGGGTCATTGTGGTATTTACGACCAATCACTGCCCATTTGCAAAAGCTTATGAAGAAAGAATCATCGGACTAGACAAAAAGTATGCATCTCTTCAATTCCCAGTGATTGCCATAAACTCCAACGACGCTTCAGATTATGAAGAAGATTCTTTTGATAATATGAAGAAAAGAGCTAGCGAAAAAAGATATTCTTTCCCATATTTACAAGACCTAACCCAAACCGTAGCAAAGGCATTTGGCGCAACTCGTACGCCACACGTATTTGTTTTAAAAAATGAAGGCAGTAAATTTACAGTACAATATATTGGTACAATCGACGACAATTATCAAGACCCCACGAGTGTTACAAAACGCTACGTGGAGGATGCAGTTAATAATATCCTAGCGGGTAAGCCCGTCGTAGTGACCCAAACCAAAGCCGTTGGTTGCGCGATTGGGTGGAAAGATGCTTAAATGCAGTTTGGTTGTCTTTTATTTTTACAGTCGACAGTAGAAGAAAGGTCCAGTTTATTCTGGACTTTTTTTATTTACTCAGTATCGCCCATTTCCAAAGACCCAATTTAGCCAAACAATACCGACCCGAAACTCTCAATACCCCTAATCCGTATTTCATACTTCTTTGAAAATTGATAGAGGAAGCCTCATCGAAGTATTTGGTAGGGCACGTAACTTCAGCTATCTCATAACCTGCCCAGAATATTTGGGCAATCATCTCATTATCAAACACAAAATCATCATCACATTTATGAAAAGGGACATTTTTGAGGACTTCCCCCGAAAACGCTCTATAGCCAGTGTGATATTCAGACAATTTTTGGTTCATCAATACATTTTGGGCAAACGTCAGAAAACGATTTGCAATGTATTTGTACATGGGCATACCTCCTTTGAGTGCCCCTTTTCCTAAAATTCGTGAACCAAATACGACTTGATATAAATCATTACCGATGATTGAAATCATAGCCGTCAGAAGCAGTGGAGTATACTGGTAATCAGGATGAAGCATAATCACAATATCACCGCCAAGTTCTAATGCTTTGGTATAGCAAGTTTTCTGATTACCGCCATAGCCTTTATTTTTTTCATGTCGGATTACATGTTTAATCCCCAGTTTTTTAGCTACATCTACGGTATTGTCGGGACTTGCATCGTCGACTAAAATAACTTCATCTACCAAATCAAATGGAATCTCTTGGTAAGTTTTTTCCAAGGTAAGGGATGCCTTATAAGCGGGCATCACAACAATTACTTTTTTGCCTTTGTACATTTTTAGGGCTTCGTAATGCTTAATAATTGACTTATGAAGGCGCAAAAGTAATGTTCTTAAGCTATGATTCCCAACTACTTTTAAAACTTTAGTAGGTTGGAGCCATTTCTTTTATTTAAAGATTTCACAATATTTCGCTCTTACAGGCCTTGATAGGCTATCTAAGGGATACGTTGGTTTGACTAATCGTCTTTGTAGAGAGATATGAGGTCTATCTCTCCATGGCAATATCCAATTATTCCAATTCGTTGAAAGTGAGGCATTTATTTTTCTCTCAAAAACCAAACTTTCAACTTCTTTTTTAAGATATTTTTTTGATTTTCAAAAAGTTACTATCTTTGCATCCCGTTTTAGAAACAAGCATCATAATATTATAGTAGATACAGAAATGAAAAAAGGCATTCATCCAGATTACAGAGAGGTAGTATTTTGGGACTTAGCCACAGATGATAAGTTTGTGACTCGTTCTTGTGCTCCTACCAAAGAAACTATTGAGTTTGAAGGCAAGACCTATCCCGTGTTCAAGGCTGAGGTAACTTCACAATCTCACCCATTCTATACAGGCAAAAATACCTTGCTTGATACGACTGGTCGCGTTGATAAATTCTTCAAAAAATACGGAAAGAAATAATCAACTTTTTGGTTTTGGTCAAAGAGGGAAGATTGCTTTAGGTAATCTTCCCTCTTTTTATAATATCTTCTTCAGTAACTGAACAATCCCCAAGCCAATAAAAAACCATCCTAAAAGTTGATTTGAATTGATATTGGTTAGTTTAGCTAGGATTGCTTCTCGAAAACGGCTAGTTAGATAAGCCACCCCTACCAACAGTCCCAAAGCGCCAAAGGCGGTTCCGAGCACAAAAGAAAACTGCTCGCTAAAGTGGTGGATATGAAGCCACGAATAGCCCTGAAATTGCAGCAATACAACAAGCCAATAAGGAAAAAGTTGAGGATTGAGTATACCTACCAAAAACCCCTTCAAAATAAGAGATTGATGCACAAAACTAGAAGAAGGACCTTGAGAAGGGTTACTAGGTTTTCGTAGCATTAAAATTCCCATTAAAACCAAAATGGGGATAGCTAGCCATTCTAAATAATACAAAACTTGTGGATGTGTATTAAACCACATTCCAAACCATACAGCTGCTGCTGCATAAATCATTTCTGGTAAACACCCTCCTATTGCCACCCATATTCCTGCTTTGAGATGTTGCCGGAGTACGGTTTGTATCACAGTCATATTGACTGGTCCCAGTTGTAGTGAGCCTACAAAACTAATAACTGCCACTACGAAAAAAATCAGAGCAGGTTTTTCCATAAAAGCCTAACAATTGCTATTAGGATGTTAATCTGCATAAGGAGAAGGACTTACGGCAGTCCAGCCCCCGTCTACTACCAACGATTGCCCCGTGATATGACCCGCCAAAGGAGATACTAAAAATAATGCCGCATGCGCAATATCTTGAACCGTCGCAGGAGTACCTAGTGGTGTGATTTTTCCCCAGGTATCGTTATAATTAGGATCTTCGGCGGTACGCTCCGTCATCGTTGCACCAGGGGCAACTGTGTTGATGGTGATTTTAAATGGTGAAAGTTCAATTACTAGGCTCTTAGCAAGCATTTCGAGAGCTGCTTTAGTCATTCCGTATGCTGCTAGGTATTTGTGAGCTTGATGCCCCGTTACAGACGACATTAGTAGCACTCTTCCCCCAGAAGCTTGCTTTCTCATTTGAATGGCTGCCGCCTGAGTTAAAAAGAAACTCCCCCTCAAATTCAAATCTAATAACTTTTGTAGAGATTCTGGTTGGTATTCAAAAAAGTCCCCAAAAGTAGTGATACCTGCATTAGCGATTATGATGTTGAGTTGACCAAACACTTCTACGGCTTTGTCGACCATTGTACGCACAAAGTCCACATCGGCGGCATTTCCTGACAGTCCTATGCATCTTTCGTGGCTGACGAGTTTCACGGCTTCTTGAGTAAGGTTTATATCTACATCATTCAGAAGAACAGATGCTCCTTGTGCTACTAATTGTTTAACAATTTCCAGCCCAATCCCTTGTCCCGCCCCTGTTACGATAGCGACTTGATTACTAAAAATAAACTGTGTATACATTATGCGCTGTTTGGTATTTATTCTAAGCTACTAGAATATAAGGAGAGATTTAGTCTTTGGGTGTTCTTTTACTCCACCAGCTCGCTAGCAGAGATCCTGTAATGTTCATAATAGGGCCAAAAAGAGCAGGTGCCAACCCCACTGTAGCAACTTTGCCCATTTGTAAGGCAATACCTGAAGCTAATCCCCCATTTTGTAATCCTACCTCAATAGCTACTGTTCTACAGTCTTGTTCGGGCAGTTTTAGGAGTTTACTACTCCAATATCCTAACAAGTAACCACATAAGTTATGAATGAGAGTACATATTACCAACGCTCCTCCAACTTTCAATAAACTCTCACGCCCTGCGGCCGTAATAATACAAATAATAAGCGCAATTCCTGCCATTGAAACCAAAGGCATATATCTATTTAAAAAATCGGCTTGATGTCTAAATAAGCGATTGACTAATAAACCAAGCCCAATGGGTAAAATAATAATCTTCAAAATTTCAATCATCATTTTGAAGAAATCAACTTCAATAAATGCACCTCCTAGAAGCTTCATTAATAAAGGAGTAAGCACAGGTGCTAACAGGGTTGCCAACGAAGTAATAGTTAAGGAAAGGGCAACATTGGCCTTTGCAATATAGGCCATTACATTAGAAGCCAACCCACTTGGAGAGCAACCTATCAAAATAACACCCGCTGCTATTTCGGCCGGAAATTCAAACAATGTAGCTAATGAAAACCCTATCAATGGCATAATTGTAAACTGACACACAATTCCAATCAATACACTCTTGGGTGATTTTACTACTGCCTCAAAATCTTTAGGACTCATAGTAGTCCCCATTCCAAACATAATGATTTGAAGTAAAGGAAGAATAAGACTTTTGAGCTGAAAATCACCAATTTGGGTAAAAGGAGCTGGATAAAACATAGCCAATGTAGCAGCTACTACAATCGACAGTGTATAAAGATAATTTTTCATGAGAAAGCTAAGAACTTAGAAAGTTTTTATGGATACTTCGATAAGTTCTTTTAAAAGCAACTCACCCCTTAAATTTACCAAGCTACCAAACAAAAAGCTCCCCAAAAGTAATTTAGGGAGCTTTTTAGCATACAATTAGGGTATTAAGCTTTAAATAACTTCACAAAATCATCAAACAAATAACGTGAATCGTGAGGTCCCGGAGAGGCTTCTGGGTGATATTGTACCGAAAACGCTGGTTTGTCTTTACGACGAATCCCTTCTATCGTTTTATCGTTCAAATTAATATGGGTCACCTCTACATCAGGGTGAGCTTCAATTTCAGCCGGACTTACTGCAAAACCGTGGTTTTGAGATGTAATTTCAGATAGTCCTGTTTGAAGATTTTTGACAGGGTGATTGAGTCCTCTATGACCGTGGTGCATTTTAAAGGTAGAAATCCCACTAGCAAGACCCAAAATTTGGTGTCCTAAACATATTCCAAACAAGGGCTTATTGGTATCTAAAAATTGTTTTACGGTTTCGACCGCATACGGCATTGCAGCTGGATCCCCTGGCCCATTGGAGATAAAAAATCCGTCTGGATTAAACGCCATTACTTCCTCAAAGGATGTTTTTGCAGGAAATACTTTACAAAAGCAGCCACGTTGCACCAAATTTAAGAGGATACTCTTTTTAATCCCATAATCCATTACTGCAATCCGATATTTTGCAGTAGCTTCATCCCCCATAAAGTACACATCTTTTGTACTTACAATGGATGACAATTCTAGCCCGTCCATACTAGGGACATCCAGGAGGTGTTCACGCAACGTTTTTTCATCCAAAATTTCGGATGAAATGATAGCATTCATTACTCCCTTTTGTCTTACATGCCGAACCAACTGGCGAGTGTCTACATCACTGATTCCGACGATGTTGGCACGTTCAAAATAAGTTTGAAGAGAAAAATCCGCAGTTTTACGAGAATAAATCTGAGAAAACGAATTACAAACCATTCCGCTAATTTTAATCGAGCTGGATTCTTCTTCATTTTCTAGTTGTACCCCATAGTTTCCGATATGAGAGGTCGTATTTATGACGATTTGCCCAAAGTATGAAGGATCCGTATAAATTTCCTGATATCCGGTCATACCTGTGTTAAAGCAAATCTCCCCTCCCATGGTGCCAATTTTACCTAGTGCAGTCCCTCTAAGGGCTGTCCCATCTTCCAGAAGTAATAATGCAGGTTGTCTAGAACTCATTTTTTATTTAGTAATTGAGAATTGTTGCTACAAATTTCAAAAAAAAGGGGCTAAACTTTCGTTTAACCCCTTCTGTATTTTAATTTTTCTTCATTTTTTTTTATTTTTTATGAGAAAAATTATTCTTGACCAGCGTTTAATTCGTCTTGCCAAGTTTTCAATTCATCAAACTTCCCGTCACGCGCAAGGGCAGCTTGTTGCGGCCAAGTCGCTGGACTTTTCGAGCCAATACCAGCTTCAGATACAATTTTCTGAATTTCTTCAGGAGTCATGTCTGCCAGTTGAGCAAAGGTGCTCACACCTGCGCTAACTAAAGCGGCGGCGATTTTAGGTCCAATCCCCTCAATAATCTCTAAATCATCAGCGGCTTCTGTGGCAGCTTCCTCAGTAGCAGGGGCTTCTTCGATTACAGTAGGTGCAGCTTTTACTTCTACAGCTGAGGTTTCTGGCTCATCTTGAGAAGAAGCTTTTTTACCTCCACGACGGCTACGACGAGTTTTAGTAGCTTTCTCTTCAACTGCTGTTAGAAGAGTTTCGTTAAAGTCAACTAGCTCAATCAAGCATATTTCAGCCGCATCTCCTTGACGAGTACCCAATTTAATGATACGAGTGTATCCACCGGGACGGTCAGCGATTTTGTCAGATACAGTACTGAAAAGTTCTTTGATAACCTCTTTTTCAGGGATATAAGAAAAAACAATACGACGATTGTGGGTGTTGTCTTCCTTAGCCCGTGTCAAAATTGGTTCTACAAATTTTTTAAGCTCTTTTGCTTTCGCCAAGGTAGTTTGGATACGCTTGTGCAAAATCAACGATGCAGCCATGTTTCGCAACAACGCACTACGGTGCGATGAGGTACGACCTAAATGGTTGTCTTTTTTACCGTGTCTCATTGGTTTGAGTTTGAGATTAGCTTCGAGCGGCGATTTACGCGCTTCAGAATACTAACCGGTGAAATAATTTGTTAAAAAAAACTAAGATGTGACAACACATCTTACATTAACACTAATCCTCGTCTAAGCGGTACTTCGCAACGTCCATACCGAAAACAAGGTTTTTTTCTGCCACAAGCTGTTCCAATTCTGTTAAAGATTTTTTACCAAAATTACGGAACTTCATCATGTCAGCTACTTCTAATTTGACAAGATCCCCTAGAGATTTGATGTCTGCTGATTTAAGGCAGTTGTAAGCCCGCACAGACAAATCAAGGTCAGCAAGAGGTGTTTTCAAAAGCTTACGCATACGAAGCATTTCTTCGTCTACTTCGCTTACTTCATCATTTTTCTGAGTTTCAAACGTCATAGTTTGATCAGAGAACAACATGAAGTGTTGAATCAAAATGTAAGCAGCTCCTTTCAAAGCTTCTTCAGGGTGAATAGACCCGTCGGTAGTTACTTCAATGAGCAGTTTTTCGTAGTCAGTTTTCTGTTCTACACGCGTATTTTCAACGCTATACTTAACATTTTTAATGGGCGTATAAATCGCATCAATAGGAATGTGCCCTATCGGCAATTCCATGTTGCGCGGTTCGTCCGCAGGTACATATCCACGACCCTTCTCAAGGATGATTTCCATCTCGAAAGTAATCTGGTCGTCGATGTGGCAAATAACTAAATCGGGGTTTAAAACCTGAAATGAAGAGGTAAACTTAGCAATATCGCCAGCGGTTACGACTGATTGGTTCTTAACACTTACCGTGATTTTGTTATCAACCAATTCCGAAACCTTTTTAAAGCGTACCATTTTAAGGTTCAGCACGATTTCGGTAACATCTTCCACCACTCCTTCGATTGAGGAAAACTCATGAAGTACACTGGGGAATTTTACACTAATGATAGCGTACCCCTCAAGTGATGAAAGCAAAATACGGCGCAACGCATTTCCGATTGTTACGCCAAAACCTTTTTCAAGAGGCTTGAACTCAAACAACCCGTGAAAATCGTCGGCTTTTTCCATTACGACTTTGTCGGGCATTTGGAATGCTAAAATAGACATAGGATTAGCAGTTTTTTTAGAGTCCGAAGTGTGGCAATAAGCCAAAAAAGTATGTTTTACTAAACATACAAAAACAAAACCCTTGACGTGGAACCCCACCCCAATGGGTTTTGCAATACTTTAAAGTTACTTCGAGTACAATTCGACGATGGCTTGCTCGTTGACATTCTCAGGAATCTGATCACGTTCCGGATACTGAACAAACTTACCAACCATTAAAGAGTTATCCCATTCAAGCCAGTTAAAACGCTTAGCTGCAGCTGTACGTGCAACCAAACTAGCTGTAATAGCCTCGAGTGATTTTGATTTTTCACGTACTCCAACTACTTGCCCTGGGCGAAGCGAAAATGAAGGAACGTTTACAACTTCACCATCAATAGTGATGTGCTTGTGAGTTACTAACTGACGAGCAGCGCGGCGAGTGGGAGCGATACCCAAACGATACACTGTATTATCCAAACGTGCTTCGCACAATTTGAGCAAGTTTTCACCAGTAATACCTTCACGTACTGCTGCGCGATGAAACAAGTTACGGAATTGGCGTTCCAAAATACCGTAAGTATATTTCACTTTTTGTTTTTCTTGTAGCTGAAGTGCGTATTCAGACTTTTTGCTACGACGACCACGGCCATGCTGACCGGGAGGATAATTTTTCTTATTCAACGCCTTGCTTGGCCCCATGATGGGTTCACCAAAACGGCGTGAAATTTTTGACTTTGGACCTGTATAACGTGCCATTTGAATTGAATTAATTTAAACACAAAAATTACCGTATGAACAATCCTGCAACCCCAGTGTCCAAATTGCGGATTGTCCTTACGGCTTTATAAAAACTTAGTACTTATACTCTTCTACGTTTGGGGGGACGGCAACCATTGTGAGGTAGTGGAGTAATATCCTTGATAGTTGTTACTTCAATACCCACGTTTTGTACAGTACGAATCGCCGATTCACGACCAGAACCTGGTCCTTTAACAAACACCTCAGCTTTGCGCATTCCTAAGTCATATGCTACTTGAGCGCAGCTTTGAGCTGCTGTTTGTGCAGCATAAGGGGTATTTTTCTTAGAGCCTTTGAAGCCCATTTTACCAGCAGATGCCCAAGAAATCACTTGTCCTGACAAATTGGTAACTGAGATAATGATGTTGTTAAATGAAGCTTTGATATGGACTTGGCCAACTTGCTCCACCTGTACAATGCGTTTTTTAGCTTTATCTTTACGCTTATTTTGAGCCATTTTATTATTCAGGTTGAATGTTATTAGCTACTTGTATTCGTTAATTAAAATTATAACCAATTACTCACAAATAACTTTTAACTCAATTACTACTTAGTAGCTTTTTTCTTGTTGGCCACTGTCTTACGTTTTCCTTTACGCGTGCGGCTATTGTTTTTTGTTCTCTGACCACGTACAGGCAAACCTTTACGATGGCGCAAACCACGATAGCAACCAATATCCATAAGGCGCTTGATGCTCAACTGAATTTCTGAGCGAAGAGTTCCTTCTGTGTTATATTCACCGTTAATGATCGCCCGGATAGCGTTTGCTTCCTCATCAGACCATTCAGCTACTTTTTTGTCTAAATTAACTCCGGCCTTCTCCAATATTTTACGAGAAGAGCTACGTCCGATTCCGTAAATGTAAGTTAACGAAATTTCACCGCGTTTTTTATCCGGAATGTCAACACCTGCAATACGTGCCATATCTTATAATTATCCTTGTCTTTGTTTGTACTTGGGATTTTTCTTATTGATAACGTAAAGTTTCCCTTTACGGCGAATCACTTTACATTCAGCACTGCGCTTTTTAATAGACGCTTTAACTTTCATTGTTGTATTTGATTTTGGATTTAAGACTTTGAAACAATAGAATCTCTAAAAAAAAGTATTCTAAAATTCGCTATCTACCATCAAGTTACTGTTATTTATATCGGTAAATTATCCGAGCTTTAGACAAATCATAGGGTGACATTTCTAATTTAACTCGGTCACCTTGCAAGATTTTAATGTAATTCATTCTCATCTTACCCGAAATATGGGCGATTACTTCGTGCTTGTTTTCAAGTTGTACTCTAAACATAGCATTTGATAATGCCTCTACAATAATTCCATCTACTTCGATAAGTCCTTGTTTTGCCATATACAGCTTTTTGGTAAGAAAGTTAGACGCTTACCATTAACGTCGTGTTTTCGGTTACTTCTTCTATATATTTAAACGTGGTCAAAATCTCGGCTTTCCCTTTTCGAACCAATACAGTGTGCTCAAAATGAGCGGCAGGTTTACGGTCGGCAGTGCGTATTGTCCATCCGTCTTTTTCCTGCACTACTGTACGCTTTCCAAGGGTTATCATAGGTTCTATGGCTATCACAATCCCTTCTTTTAGCTTTGGGCCTTGACCTTTCTTTCCATAATTAGGAACCTCGGGGCTTTCGTGGAGGTTTCGACCTACGCCATGCCCCACTAACTCTCTAACCACCCCATAACCAAAACGCTCAACATATGACTGAATAGCAAATCCTATATCTCCTACACTTTTTCCTTCTACCGCTTGTTCTATACCTAAATAGAGCGATTGCTTTGTACGTTTTAGCAGATTCATCGCTTCTGTACTTACGGTACCCACGGGGTAAGTATAAGCACTATCGCTATGAAATCCGTGTAATTTCACACCGCAGTCGATTGATATTATATCTCCTTCTTTCAATACATACTGGCTTGGAAAACCATGTACTACTGTTTCGTTGAGAGATATACAAAGCGAAGCTGGGAAGCCGTTATACCCCTTAAAAGAAGGTATACCTTTATTGTCTCTTATATATTCGTCTGCTATTTTATCTAATTGCTTAGTAGTAACCCCTGGTTTTATCCATTTAGCTACTTCAGCATGCGTTTTCCCTAATACTTGTGCGCTTTCCTTAATCAGTAAGACTTCTTCTTCTGATTTTAGAAACATCATCTTTGACATTAGGCAGCAACTGTTTCTGTACGACCTTTTACACGTCCAGATTTCATCAAACCTTCGTATCTCTTCATCAAGAGATAGCTTTCAACTTGCTGGAGTGTATCCAAAACAACTCCCACAAGGATAAGTAATGACGTACCACCAAAGAATTGAGCAAATTCACGTGTCATACCGGTCAAACTTGCCAGAGATGGTAAAATAGCTACAACTGCTAACAAAATACCACCTGGTAAAGTAATCCTGTCAAGAACGGTTGCGATAAAGTCCGATGTTGCTAAACCAGGTTTAACACCCGGAATAAATCCACCTCCACGTTTCATATCGTCTGCGATTTGCTGTGGATTAATTGCAATTGCAGTGTAAAAGAAGGTGAATACAATAATCAACGTTGCAAAAAGGCCATTGTACTGCCAAGTCGTATAATCATTGAATATAGTTGCAATAGAACTAGCGAAGTCACTCTTTTCTGCAAAAAGCCCTGCTACTAAAGAAGGGATAAACATTAATGCCTGAGCAAAAATGATAGGCATTACTCCTGAGGTATTAAGCTTAAGAGGAAGATATTGTCTTTGGCCTCCCATTACTTTATTACCAACTACTTGTTTGGCATATTGAATAGGGATTCGGCGAACGGCCTGTGTTAGTGCTACAGCAAACATTACCACTAAGAATAAGGCCACTATTTCTAGTACAAAAATCAAAGCTTCACCTGAACCTCTCGAAGATGCTTCCTGAAAGATAGCTTTAGGAAAACGAGAAACAATACCAATCATGATAAGCATGGAAGTACCATTTCCTATTCCCTTGTCTGTAATTCTTTCTCCTAACCACATACAAAAAATAGTACCAGCAGTAAGAATGAACACAGAGGATATCGTAAACGAGGCCCGACTGATAAGTAACGCATCTGTCGAGATTGTCGTTTGCAAATAACTAATCGATTGTGCAATAGTTACAAAAATCGTAAGTACTCGCGTGATTTGGTTCAGTTTTTTCCGCCCAGACTCGCCTTCTTTCTGCATTTTTTGAAAATAAGGCAAAGCCATTGTCAAAAGCTGGATAGCAATTGAAGCAGAAATATAAGGCATAATACCTAATGCAAAGATTGAAGCTTTGCTAAATGCCCCCCCTAAAAAGGTATCTAGTAACCCTAATAGGCCACCGGTATCGATGTTAAGCTTTGATTCGTCTACACCCGGTAGTACAATATAATAACCTAATCGATAGACTGAAATCAAGAGAAGAGTGTAGAGAATACGATTTCTCAACTCTTCAATTGAAAAGATATTTTTTAAGGTCTGTATAAACCGTTTCATGCGTTTTTAGATTTACCTGTGAAAAAATCAGGCAAAGTTACAAAAATCTTTTGAAAGATTACAAAGTAACTGCTTTTCCACCTGCTTTTTCAATGGCTTCGGCGGCTGTTTTAGAGAAAGCATGGACTTTTACTTCTACTGCAGCTTTCAATTCACCGCGATTAAGTACTTTCACTAAATCTGTTTTAGAAATTAATCCATTGCTCAAAAGCACTTCCGTATCAACTACAGACACGTTAGTTTTTTCTACTAATGCTTGGATTGTATCCAAGTTAAGTGCTTTGTATTCTACACGGTTAATATTTTTGAAACCAAACTTAGGAACACGTCTTTGGAGAGGCATCTGCCCACCTTCAAAGTGGCTTTTTTGACTATAACCAGAACGTGATTGCGCACCTTTATGTCCACGAGTAGATGTTCCGCCCATTCCTGAACCGTGACCTCTACCTAAACGTTTTTTTGTCTTTACCGAGCCTGCGGCTGGTTTTAATGAGCTAAGATTCATTGCCTGTAAGGGAATGGTTAAGTGTTAATTGTCTAGTAGTTATAGAAAAATACAACCAAACAATTAACTTCTTTGTTAAATCTCTTCGACTTTCACTAAATGATCTACTTGACGAATCATACCAGCGATGGCAGGATTCACTTCAATCTCAACGCTACTACTGATTTTACCAAGGCCTAAAGCTGTCAGTGTACGCTTTTGACTCTCAGGTCGACCAATTTTGCTTCTAACTTGTGTAACTCTTATCTTTGACATTTTCGTAAAAGATTATCCATTAAAAACTTTGGCCAACTTCACCCCACGTTGAAAAGCTACCTGATGAGGAGCTCTCATTTTTAGTAAGGCATCAATAGTTGCCTTTACCACATTGTGAGGGTTTGAAGAACCTTTTGATTTCGCTAATACATCATGCACTCCTGCCGCTTCTAAAACAGCGCGCATCGCACCACCTGCAATTACTCCAGTACCAGGAGCGGCAGGTTTTACAAAAACCAAACCTCCACTAAATTTACCGTGCATTTCGTGAGGCACTGTGCCTTTAAGCAACGGAACTTGTACGAGGTTTTTCTTCGCATCTTCGATTCCTTTTGCGATAGCGTCGGTTACTTCATTAGCTTTTCCTAAGCCATAACCTACTACACCTTTGCCGTCACCGACGACAACGATTGCTGAGAAGCTAAAACGGCGACCACCTTTTACTACTTTAGCAACGCGATTGATAGCGACTACCTTTTCTTTAAGGTCAGCCTCATTATACTTCACAGGTTTAATACTGTTTGACATATCTTATTAGAATTTGAGACCACCCTCACGAGCGCCGTCTGCCAATGCTTTAACTTTGCCATGAAACAAATAACCATTACGGTCAAAAACAACCGTGCTAACACCTACAGCAATAGCTTTTTCGGCTATTTTGAGTCCTACTTGTTTAGCATCTTCTGTATTTACACTTGACTTGTTTGCGTCAAGTTCGTAAGATGAAGCTGCGGCAAGAGTGAGACCTTTTGTGTCATCTATTATTTGCGCATAAATTCGCGCATTTGATCTGAATACAGAAAGGCGTGGTTTTTCTGATGTACCATTTACCTTTTTCCGAATCCGGTACTTGATGCGCTGTCTTCTTTCGCTTTTTACTGAAGCCATGATTGCTTACTATTTTTCAGATTACCGATTACTTCTTAGCAGCCGCTTTACCAGCCTTACGTCTAATCTCTTCTCCAACAAAACGAATACCTTTTCCTTTGTAAGGTTCAACTTTGCGGAATGAGCGAATTTTAGCTGCAATTTGACCTAAAAGTTCTTTGTCTATACATTCCAAGAAAACTTTCGGGTTTTGACCTTTCTCCATTGTTGCTGTTATCTTTACTTCAGACGGTACAGCAAAATAGATACCATGAGAATAGCCAAGGCTCATTTCTAGCACATTGTTATTGACAGAAGCTTTGTAACCTACCCCTACAATTTCAAGTTGTGCTTTATAGCCTTCGCTTACGCCCGTCACCATATTGTTGATGAGTGCGCGGTAAAGGCCATGCATTGCCTTGTGACGTTTTTGTTCGGTAGGACGGCTAACTACTAGTTCAGTTCCTTCTACCTCTATTGTAATATCTCTATCAATTGCACGGCTCAAGGATCCCTTAGGACCTTTTACTGTTACAATGTTTTCATCTGACACCGATACTGTGACGTTTGCTGGTAGCGTAATCGGCTTTTTTCCTATACGTGACATGTTCTTTCTATGTTTTTATCAGTAAACGTAACACAATACTTCTCCGCCCACGTTCAAGACGCGAGCTTCTTTGTCAGTCATTACCCCTTTCGAGGTAGATACGATTGCAACACCTAAACCGTTGAGTACGCGAGGCAATTCGGTCGCACCCGAATATTTACGCAAACCTGGTTTACTTACACGTTGCAAATCAACAATGGCCGACTGCTTTGTTACGGGGTTGTACTTCAAAGCAATCTTGATTGTACCCTGAGGACCGTTATCTTCAAACTTATAGTTTTGGATAAAGCCTTTGTCGTAGAGTACTTTCGTTATCTCCTTCTTAATGTTAGAAGCAGGTATTTCCACAACCCGGTGCTTCGCCCTTATGGCGTTTCTGATTCTCGTCAGATAATCTGCTATGGGATCGGTTATCATTTCTCTACTGATTTGTTGCTACCCTTCCGCAAAAGGGCTGCAAAGTTACGGAATTGATTTTTTAAAAACAAAAGAGGTTTACCAACTTGATTTGGTTACGCCGGGAATTTTCCCTTGGGATGCCATTTCACGAAAAACTACGCGACAAATCCCAAATTTACGCATATACCCTCTAGGACGCCCTGTAAGACGGCAGCGGTTGTGCAAACGTACCGCTGATGAATTTCGGGGTAATTTGTCCAAGCCTTCGTAGTCTCCAGCTTCTTTGAGTGCAGCACGTTTGGCGGCATATCTTGCAACCAACTTCTGTCTTTTCAATTCTCTTGCTTTTACGGATTCTTTAGCCATTTCCTTATTTATAAAAAGGATTTTTATTTCTTACCTTTTACGAAGGGCATACCAAGAGCTTTTAGAAGCTCATAGCTCTCTTCGTCAGTTTTTGCGGTTGTTACAAACGTAATATCCATACCTGAGATCTTGTTTACTTTATCAATCTGAATTTCAGGGAAGATAATTTGCTCTTTAACACCAAATGTGTAGTTACCACGTCCGTCAAAGCCTTTGTCGCTGATTCCTTGGAAGTCACGGACACGTGGCAAAGCGATAGAATTCAAACGATCTAAAAACTCGTACATACGATCTCCGCGAAGAGTAACTTTAACACCAATTGGCATTTTTTCGCGAAGTTTGAAGTTTGAAATCGCTTTTTTAGAAATTGTAGGAACAGCTTTCTGTCCAGCGATGATGGTAATTTCTTCTAAACCAGCATCTATCAATTTCTTATCAGCTACAGCAGCACCAATTCCCTTGTTGATTACAATTTTCGACAAACGAGGTACTTGCATTACCGATTTGTATTGGAACTTCTCGTTCAATTGCTTGACGATATCGTTCGAATATTTTTCTTTTAATCTCGGAGTTGCCATTTTTTTGATTTAGTGGATTTCCGACCCACTTTATAAATTGTGTTTTTTACTGTAGGCTACTTTTAATGGGCCGACTATTTCGAAGAGTCTGGAATAAACTGCCCAGTTTCTTTCGAATAGCGTTGTAGCTTTCCTTTATCATTAAGCTTACGACCAATACGTGTAGGCTGGCCATTAGCAGGATCAACCAACATCAAATTACTGATATGAATCGAACCTTCCGTTTTTTTAAGCTCACCTTGAGGATTAGCGGCAGTAGGCTTTATGTGCTTTGTTATCAAGTTTACACCTTCTACGATAGCACGTTGTTTCTCTACTAACACTTTCGTGACTTTGCCAGTCTGACCCTTTGAGTTACCTGCTATTACCTTTACCGTGTCGCCGGTACGGATATGCAGCTTGGGTTGTTTGTTGTATTTTCTTTCCATTGCTTCTTATAATACTTCAGGTGCCAATGAAACAATTTTCATAAAGTTTTTCTCACGCAATTCGCGAGCAACAGGGCCAAAGATACGAGTACCACGTGGCTCGTCTTGGTTGTTGAGTAATACTACGGCATTGTCCTCAAATCGAATATAAGAGCCATCTTTACGACGGATTTCCTTTTTGGTACGAACAACAACGGCCTTAGAAACAGTACCTTTCTTAATGTTGCCCGAGGGAATTGCCTGTTTAACTGTCACTACTACTTTATCGCCAATAGAAGCGTAACGCTTGCCAGTACCACCCAATACACGGATTACGAGTACTTCTTTTGCTCCACTATTATCAGCGACAGACAGTCTTGATTCTTGCTGTACCATTGTTATTTCGCTTTTTCAATGATTTCGACTAATCTCCAACGCTTATTCTTGCTAAGTGGGCGAGTTTCCATGACGCGAATTGTATCGCCAATGCCACACTCATTGTTTTCGTCATGCACCATCAATTTGGTTGTTTTTTTCATAAACTTACCATATTTGGGGTGCTTAACTTTACGCTCGACCGCAACAACGCAAGATTTTTCCATCTTGTTGCTTACGACGCGGCCTACTCTGACTTTGCGTAAATTTCTTTCTACGGTTGTTTGTGCTGCTGCCTCCATTGTGTCGGTTATTTTACAATTGGGGTCTCCTGACCATTATTACGCGCTTACGGCCTTGTTTTTAGCCGACAACTCCGTCTTCAACCTAGCAATCAGACGGCGCGTATTACGAATACGCATCGGATTTTCAATAGGAGATACGGCGTGAGCAAACTTCAACTTAAGTAGGCGATCTTGCTCTTCCACAAGGGTTTGTTGCAATTGCTCTACACTTAGCGCTTTTATTTCACTATTTTTCATTTGACTAATGCTTATTCTGCTTCTTGATGATCGCGACGAACTACGAATTTAGTCTTCACAGGTAATTTTTGTGCCGCTAATCGAAGGGCTTCGCTTGCTAATTCAAGAGAAACACCAGTAGCTTCAAACAAAATGGTTCCTGCTTTAACAGGGGCTACCCAATATTCAGGAGCACCTTTTCCTTTACCCATACGAACCTCAAGAGGTTTTTTGGTGATTGGTTTATCTGGGAAGATACGAATCCATACCTGACCTTCACGTTTCATTGCACGAGTAACGGAAATACGAGCTGCCTCAATCTGGCGAGCTGTAATCCAGCCCGGTTCGAGCGCTTTAATGGCAAACGTACCGAAAGCGATCTGGTGGCCACGAGTGGCCATACCTTGTTCAGACCCTTTGCTTTTTTGTTGTTTGCGGAACTTGGTTCTTTTCGGTTGTAACATGGTTCAGCAGTATTAGTAGAGCTTTTCAAGCTCTTTTGCTTTCGATAATTACTTTTTCTTATTGCGATTATTGTTACGGTTTTTGCCACCGTCACGATCACCTCCTCTACGACGGTCGCCACCTTCACGGTCACCACCACCACGACGACGATCGCCTCTTTCTCCTCCACGTTCGTTGCCTCCACTACGTTCTGCTGAGGCAGCGCCACCGCTCACAGGAGACAAATCACGCTTTCCAAAGATTTCACCTTTGAAGACCCAAACTTTGATACCGATTTTACCGTATACTGTCAATGCTTCAGAGATAGCATAGTCAATATCAGCACGCAAGGTATGAAGAGGCACGCGGCCTTCTTTGTACTCTTCAGTACGGGCCATTTCTGCTCCACCAAGGCGGCCAGAAATACGTACTTTGATTCCTTGAGCACCTACTCTCATTGCCGACGAAATCGCTTGTTTCATCGCACGACGGTAAGAGATACGGTTTTCTAATTGTTGGGCAATTGACTCTCCTACCAATTTAGCATCTATTTCTGGACGCTTTATTTCGTAGATGTTGATTTGGATATCTTTACCCGTAATCTTCTTGAGTTCTTCTTTGATTTTATCAACCTCGTTTCCACCTTTTCCGATTACAATCCCTGGGCGGGCAGTGTGAATCGTCAAAGTGATGCGTTTCAAAGTACGTTCAATTACTACTTTTGAAATAGCGCCTTTTGGAATACGAGCGGAAATATATTTGCGAATCTGCTCATCTTCAATCAGCTTGTCAGCAAACTCACGTCCACCGTACCAGCTTGATTCCCAACCACGGACGATACCGAGTCGCAGACCTACAGGGTTAACTTTCTGTCCCATTCGTTATTGAAATTTTAGGCTTCTTGTTGGATTAATTGTGCAGCATCATCTACCACGATAGTGATATGATTTGAACGTTTACGAACGCGATAAGCACGTCCTTGTGGAGCTGGGCGTAGGCGCTTTAGCATGGCACCACCGTCCACAAATATCGTTTTAACGACCAAATCAGCATCCTCAAGTTTAGCGCCTTCGTTGAGTTGTTGCCAATTGGCTACTGCCGACATCAACACTTTTTTCAAAACCGGAGCAGCAGCCTGTGGCTGATACTGCAAAATTGCTAGCGCACGGCTCACTTTCTGGCCTCTAATCATGTCAGCCACAAGGCGCATTTTGCGAGGTGAAGTGGGTACGTTTCTTAATATAGCTCTTGCTTCCATTTTCTTTCAGAAAAACATTAATTGTTATCTGTTAATAGTTATGTGGAATAAAACCAATGAATGATGGCTAACCATTAACTAATAACTTATCTCTTTCCTTTGTCTTTTTTTGCAATGTGTCCGCGGAAGTTACGAGTAGGTGAAAATTCACCTAGCTTATGCCCTACCATGTTTTCGGTTACGTACACAGGAATGAATTTATTCCCATTGTGTACCGCAAAAGTATGACCAATAAAATCTGGAGAGATTGTACTGCGTCTTGACCAAGTTTTAATAACTGATTTTTTGCCAGAACCATTCATGGTGTCGATTTTGCTCTGAAGGCGAAAATCAATGTATGGCCCTTTTTTTATCGAACGTCCCATTTATCTTCGATTATTTTTTACGTTTGCTAATGATCAAACGGTTTGAATACTTTTTAGGAGTACGGGTCTTTTTACCCTTTGCGTACAAACCTGTACGTGAGCGTGGATGACCTCCTGAGGCACGGCCTTCACCACCACCCATAGGGTGATCGATTGGGTTCATTGCAACCCCACGAACGCGAGGACGAATACCTAACCAACGCTTACGACCAGCTTTACCTAAGCTTACGTTCATATGATCTGCGTTAGATACTGACCCTACAGTAGCGATGCAGACTGACAAAACCATACGCATCTCACTTGAGGGCATACGCAATACCGCGTATTTACCATCCCGTGCAACTAATTGAGCATAAGTACCAGCACTGCGTACCAATTGTCCTCCTTTACCTGGATGTAGTTCTACATTGTGAACAATAGTACCGATTGGCATTGAGCTTAAAGGAAGCGCGTTGCCTACTTCTGGTGCTACACTTGAGCCAGAAATCACGGTCTGACCTACTACGATTCCTTGTGGAGCAATGATGTAGCGTTTTTCACCGTCTTCATATTGCAATAGAGCAATACGTGCAGAACGGTTAGGATCGTACTCTACTGATACTACCGTAGCAGGGATATCAGTTTTGTTACGCTTAAAATCAATGATACGGTACATGCGCTTGTGGCCACCGCCAATGTAACGAGCTGTACGACGACCTTGGCTATTGCGTCCACCAGTTTTTTTGATGGGGGCCAACAGACTTTTCTCGGGCTTGTCGGTTGTTATCTCGTCAAACGACGGAGCCGTACGAAAGCGTTGACCGGGTGTTGTTGGTTTGAGCTTAATGACTCCCATTGTTTTGTTCTGTTATTTGCTACTTCAACGATTATTAAACAATTTCGGCGTAGATATCAATCAATTCGCCTTCTTTTAGAGTCACTATGGCTTTTTTATACGTTGAAGTAATACCACTAATTGCTTTACCACGTGACATTCTAGTTTTTTTACGACCAATAACGCGCATTGTATCTACGCTTGCTACGTTTACACCATACATTTTCTCGATGGCTTTAGCAATTTCTATTTTATTGGCAGTTTTTGACACTTCAAATACATACTTACCCAAATTACTGAGTGCAGTAGCTTTTTCGGTCAATATGGGTCTCTTGAGTACACTCATTGTCTTACTTGTTCAAAAGATTTTCTAACTTCGACACAGCCGTTTCACTTATCAACAGCACCTCAGCATTGATGAGATCATAAGTATTTACTTCATCTGCAGTAGTGATATTTACCTTTGGGATGTTACGTCCTGACAAATACACGTTTTTGTCATTAGCAGGCAAAATAAGAAGGGTCTTCTTATTTGAAAGCGAGAAAGCAGACAAGAGCGCTAAGTATTGTTTTGTTTTGGGTGCTTCAAAAGTAAAGTCCTCAATCACAGAAATACCATTTGCTTTGGCTTTTGCAGAAAGTACAGACTTACGCGCCAATACCTTCACTTTCTTGTTCAGTTTGAAGCTATAATCGCGAGGTCTTGGACCAAATACACGACCACCACCTACGAATACTGGCGACTTGATTGAACCAGCACGCGCGCCTCCAGTTCCTTTTTGGCGCTTAATTTTCTTTGTTGAGTACGAAACTTCTCCGCGCTCTTTTGATTTGTGTGTACCCTGACGTTGGTTAGCCAAATACTGCTTAACGTCCAAATACACAACGTGCTCATTTGGCTCAATGCCGAAAACTTCATCGGCAAGGGCTACTTTTTTGCCCGTATCTTTTCCTTTTATATCTAATACTGAAAGTTCCATTGTCTTAATATCGGATTGAACAGTTCACCGTAGCTATTAATTACTTCTCGATGATTACAAAAGAATTCTTCGCACCCGGCACTGAACCACTAATAACGACGAGATTCTGCTCAGGAATGACTTTCAACACTTTAAGGTTTTGAACCTTAACGCGATTGTTACCCATTCGACCTGCCATACGAAGCCCTTTAAATACACGAGAAGGGAATGAACAAGCTCCAATCGAACCTGGGTGACGTTGGCGGTTGTGCTGACCGTGTGTTTGGCCACCAACACCTCCAAAACCATGACGCTTAACTACCCCTTGGAAACCACGCCCCTTAGCAGTACCTACAACATCAACAAAATCACCTTCAACAAATACCTCTGAGAGAGTCAACGTTTGTCCGAGCGAAAGATCTTGAGTAAATTCCTTAAACTCAACCAATTTGCGCTTGGGCGTTGTCCCAGCTTTCTTGAAGTGACCCGCGAGCGGCTGGGTCGTGTGTTTTTCTTTTTTTTCTGCAAAACCGAGCTGAATAGCTGAGTATCCATCGGTTTCATCGGTTTTAACTTGCGTAACTACACAAGGACCAGCCTCAATTACAGTACACGCCAGAGCCTGCCCGTCCGCAGTGTACACGCTTGTCATCCCGATTTTTTTTCCTATTAAACCAGACATCTTTTTGATTTACAGCAGGTTATAAAATTTATTTTACAAAATGGACTGCAAAGGTCGTAAATTTATTTTAACAATCCAAGTACGTTTATTTGATTTCAAAAAAAAAGTCAGATGCGGAGACATCTGACTTCTATCTTGAAAATAATACTCTCGTAAGGGAGCTTATCATCAGTGAATTCAGATGCGGTTTCCTTTCGGACCTTCACCCAACCTATATTTTGATTGAAACTAAAAGGCGTCTTTCTGAAAAGGCTTGCAAAGGTCTGAAATTCAAGCTGCAAAAGCAAGCATTTTGTGAGAAATTTTATAAAATAATTTTATCCTTTTACTTTTGTCAAAATAGCCCTTTCTGTACAACATATATTATGGCACAATTTTGTGTATTAGCATCGCTATAATTTTCGTTATGTAGTAAATGTATGGAGTGAGGTCAATAAAGCAGTCATAACATGAAAGTTCGTTGGTTCGTATTCTTATTTCTTATTTTTTGTGCACAAGTACTTAGATCTCAAACGAGTAGATCCAGCCGGCTATATCGTAATACTCCTGCTTTTGGAAGCATGAAGCTTAGTTTCGGCGGAGGATTGTCTTATTACTTAGGAGATATGAGAGCCAAAACCGATTTGAGATTCATTGAACCACATTTAGCGGTGGCTTTATTGTATAGGTTATCTGAACACTTTTCGGCTAGAGGAGAAATAAATCTATATAGACTTTCGGCCAAACAAGAAGGCGGACCTATTTGGTACAACAACCTTTCTTTTAGATCCACTAATTCTGCTGCTTATGTAGGTTTGCAAGCTGATTTGTTTGGATTTCATACCGAGCGCTTTATAAAGCCGTATATATTTGGTGGTATAGGAATGACATTTATCAACCCCAAAGCTTATTATCAAGGGAAATGGTATAGCTTACGCCCTCTCCAAACAGAAGGTGTAGCTTACAATCGACTTGTTAGAATTGCTCTTGTAGGAATTGGTGTTTCATTTAAATACAATGACCGGCTGGGTTTTGCAGTGGAGTTGAGCGACAATTTTGCTAATTCGGACTACTTGGATGATGTCAGTACCAATTATCCCGACCCAACTGGAATGTCAGAACTCGCCTTAGCATTGTCTGATAGAAGGCCCGAACTTACTAATCTTCCTACGGGTTATCCTGCACGCAATGAACCTGGTAATCAAAGAGGCAATCCTAAAATAAAAGATTCATACGGATTTTTATCACTACGAGCCGAATATCTCATCGGTAGCCCAATGAGACGTGCAGAACGTCGAAAACTAAAATGTTATTACTAGCTACTTGCTTAGAAAACTCTTGACCTCCTGATTTCAGGTCCCTACATGTTGCTTTGAAGAAGGCAATGCCGTCAAAAAGCTATACCATTGCTTAGGTTAGTATAAGGGTACACTTCCTTTTCGGTTGCATTGACAGAGAGAGTAATCAATGTATGTGGTGTATTTCTCAAAAAGCTCGTTCATTTTATCCGAGATAAAGACTTTATTGGCCTTTTATTTAGGTATTATCAGTGATATATCTAAATGAGGGATGGGCATTATTGAAAAGTGACTTTAAAATTCTCTAAACTGCCCAACTCTCTTTGATTAGTGAAATTATCATACATGATTAATTGGACTGTGCAACTCGCTATCATTAAGTAGGCACTGAC
>NZ_JARNTW010000031.1 GCF_029433105.1 Runella sp. MFBS21
TCGATACAGTTCAATGACATGCCATCGAAAGGCACCTGTTTTGTACTTTTTCTTTAAATTAATAAAGCTGCTCACTTTCATAACTTTACACAATTTGTGTCAAGCTATTTCAGGGATATACAGTTTGTTTTATAATTTACATTATGTTAAATAAAACATTTAAAAATAAGGAGCAAGTTACCTTGCTCCTTATTTTTGCTATTTTACTTCTTCACAAACAACTTTGTTTGTCTCAAAATCTTTCATTACTATTTCCAATTGCTTAAGGATTTCAACTACTTGTTCTTCCTCTTTAGCTGCCTTCGCTTTTATGAAATAAGGCTCTGATTGCTTGAATTTACCACAAACTTTACCTTGAAGTGCTTTCCCTTTGGTATTGTAATCTTTCATATCCATGCTATCGATTTCTTTTTTCATCTCGACGGCTTCGTTAAAATAAAACACACCCATGTTGAAAAGTGCATCGTAATTGTTTGGATCAGCAGCCAAAGCTTTGTTATAAGCCTCTTTTTCGGCAGTACGAGCTAGAGTTAACTTTTGATTCAGTTCGGCGATTTTAGCACTTACATCCCCTAGCTTAGCGGCTTCTTCTTTTGCTTGAGCTAGCTCCGTTTTTGCTTCTTCCCAAGCAGCTTTATTTTCCTTCAATTTGGTTTCAAGCTCTGCTTTTTGGCGCTTTAAGTCAGCGTTTTTAGGTTGCTTTACAATTAGACCTGAAATACGTTTTACTTCATCATTAAAGACTTTCTCTGTCTCTTCTGCCTCTTTGATTTTCTTCTCAATTGGAGCTAATTTTTTACTAGACTCAGTCAGCTTACGAATCTCTGCGGCATGTTGAGTAGCTTCATTTCCATTTATAATACCCAAATTGAGCGCATACTGTGCATTTTTAGGCTCCAATTCGATGAGTTCTTTTAGAGCTACTTTCGCTTCTTCCAACCGTTGAGTATCAAGCAGTACATTAACACGCTCAGCTTTAAAAGCATTTTTACTTTCAGGCAAAACTTTCATACCTTTATCAAGTACCGCCAACGCCTTATCATTTTGCTTCTCCATACGATAGAGCTGCGCCAAAATTGCAAAGTTACCAGCATCCTTACCGCCTTTATCGATATAGCTTTCCATCATCGTAGCAGCTACGTCGTTTTTGTTACTTTTCATGGCACTATAAGCGCCATACAAAGGCGCTAGCGTATCTTTGGGGTTTACTTCTTGCGCAACATTGAAAAACTTAATAGCACCGTCATAGTTTCCAATTTGAAATTTCTCGGCACCTTGTTTCACCAAAGACGTCCCGAGGTTGGTACCAGCATCATCTGTTCCACCAGTGAGGTATTTTTGAGCTTCTTTGGTCACTTTGCCAGGCTTAGCCGCATCCACTTCTACTGCTTTTTTGAAGGAGTCGTAGGCTACAAGAGCTGCACTTGAATCCATTTCTGTATAAAGACGCGCGATTTCATCATATAGCTTACCACGGTCGAGCCAAGTACTTGATTTGGCCATGGCCTTAGGATCCGTAATCGCTTTATCGCTTTTTTCTTTGTCCTTTTTTTTCTGCTCTAGCAATAGTTTGTCCACTTGCCCAAAGGCAGTGATTGCAAAAAAACTTAAAGCAGATGTTACAATCAACTTTTTCATTTTGAGATAAGTTAGTATGATGTTAAAAATTTGTGCAAAAAACGGGATTTTGTGGGAGATATTATGGATTTTTAGATTGTTGAGATTAATAAAAATTATGAAAGCTTTCATTACTAATAAATTACGTTCATAATTCTACTTATTTTTTCTCAACAATCTATTCCATTAAATTTCGCTTGATGGCTCAGTTTGTGGGGTAGCCCCCTCCTCCCCTGCTTCTAGTTCTTCTTTTTCTATACGCGTCACGGAGGAGATTTCGTCTCCATCGGTGAGTTTAATGAGACGAACTCCTTGAGTATTGCGACCGGCGATTCTGATTTCTGAGACCGACATTCTAATCGCAATTCCTGATTTATTAATAATCATCAAATCGTCACTTTCCACTACTTCTTTGATAGCGACTAGATTTCCTACTTTATCAGTAATGTTCAACGTAGTTACGCCCTTCGCTCCGCGATTGGTTACACGGTATTCTTCAATAGGCGAACGCTTCCCATAACCATTTTCAGAAACTACCAATAGCTGCTTATCTAAGCTACTTACACAAAGCATTCCAATCGCCTTATTGGTAGTGCCTTCTTCGCCTAAGTCAATTCCTTTTACGCCAGCGGCGGTACGTCCCATTGGGCGTACTCGACCTTCATGAAAACGAACCGCTTTTCCTTCTTTTGAGGCGATGATGATTTCGTTGTCGCCATTGGTAAGTGCCACGTCCAAAAGTCGATCACCTTCATTGATTGTAATAGCTGCAATTCCATTCGCACGTGGACGTGAATAAGCCTCTAGCAACGTCTTCTTGATGGTTCCTTCTTCTGTACACATCACAATGTAGTTGTTATTGATATAATCTGCATTGCTCAGCGTGCGTACATTGATTACCGCTCTTACCTTATCTCCAGATTCAATATTAATCAAGTTTTGAATAGGTCTGCCTTTTGCTACTTTGCTTCCTTCTGGTATTTCATACACTTTTAACCAAAACAACTTACCATATTCTGTAAAAATAAGTAGGTAGTTGAGCATAGTAGCAGAGAAAAGGTGTTCGGTAAAGTCATCATCTTTGGTCGTAACGCCTCTTGATCCGACTCCTCCCCTGCCCTGTGTACGGTATTCGCCCAGGGGTGTGCGTTTGATATATCCTTGATGCGAAATTGTAATGAGCATTTCTTCATCCGCAATCATGTCTTCATCAGCAAACTCCTCGGCAGCGTATTCAATCTTTGAACGTCGCTCATCGCCATAGCGCGCCCTTAAATCGACCAATTCATCTTTAATGATTTGGAATTTTCGGGCTTCATTAGCAAGAATATCCTTCAAATCCTCAATCAATTTCATGAGGTCTTGGTATTCCTGAACGATTTTATCACGCTCCATACCCGTCAATCGCTGCAAACGCATATCCAAAATCGCGCGCGCTTGCACTTCGCTGAGGCCAAATTGTTCGATGAGGCCATTACGAGCTGTTTCTGGGTCTCTTGCACTGCGAATAAGCGAGATTACGGCGTCTAAGTTATCAAGTGCAATCAAAAGCCCTTCCAAGATATGCGCTCTTTTCTCGGCTTCTTTTAGGTCGTATTGTGTGCGGCGTGTGACCACTTCCAACCGATGCTCCACATAATACTTAATGAGGTCTTTTAAATTCAACATTGCAGGTCGCCCTTTAACCAAGGCGACATTGTTGATACTAAACGACGATTGGAGTGGTGTATACTTATAAAGGTGATTTAAGACAATATTGGGGATACTATCTTTTTTGAGCTCAAATACAATCCTTATCCCCTCACGATCTGACTCATCTCTGATAGCCGATATTCCTTCTAGCTTTTTATCGTTAACCATATCAGCGATGCGTTTGATCATCTCTGCTTTGTTAACCATGTAAGGAATTTCGGTAATCACTATTTGGTCACGGCCAGTGCGGGTTTGCTCAAAATTAGCCACCGCTCGCATAATAACCCGGCCACGTCCAGTTTCGTAGGCAGCTCTTACTCCTTGATACCCATATATAATCCCCCCCGTAGGAAAATCAGGGGCTTTGATATATTGTATGAGTTCTTGGATCGTAATATCATTATTTTCAAGATAGGCGATGGTCCCGTCGATTACTTCTGTCAGGTTATGAGGTGCCATGTTGGTTGCCATCCCTACGGCAATACCCGATGAGCCATTGAGCAATAAATTGGGCAGTTTGGCGGGTAAAACGGTAGGTTCTTCGTCCGAGTCGTCGTAGTTGGGCTGGAAGTTAACCGTGTCTTTATTAATATCGGTCAACATTTCTTCGGCAATACGTTTTAGGCGAGACTCTGTATAACGCATCGCTGCAGGCGAGTCACCATCCAACGACCCAAAGTTTCCTTGCCCATCAACCAGCGTGTAGCGCATCGACCATGGCTGAGCCAGACGTACCATGGTATCATAAATAGAGGCATCACCATGAGGGTGGTATTTAGCCATCACGTCTCCAACGGTACGGGCTGATTTTTTGTAGGGACGATTATGCAAAAAGCCCGATTCGTACATCGTATAAAGCACCCGACGGTGCACAGGCTTTAGTCCATCACGGGCATCCGGAAGCGCACGCGAGATGATAACCGACATTGAGTAGTCAATATAGGCCGTCCGCATCTCTTCCTCAATGTTAATGGGGATAATGTTGCTGGTGTTTTCTGACATAAACAAAAATTAAATGCTTTTGTACAAAAATACACCAAATACTTCATAAAGGCAAAATTAGGCCTTCTTACGCCGCTTTTCGTTGGCTTGGTCACGTTTTTCAGCGGCAGTTCTCGGTCGTCCAAAAAAATAAGGCTTTGGAAAGGTACCTCGCCCTCGCACAATAGGTCCCCCGTGGCTATGTTCGTGACGAACTTTACAACCTTTAATAGGGCATTGACGATACCAGCATCCTCCCAGACCCATCCCCAAGAAAATCAGTAGCAGTAATTTTTTAAACATAACAATAATGGGTAGGAATACACTTTTATTTTTTATAACGGCTACATCATTCAATTTATTGGTTTGTGAAGACGCTACTTATAGAGGTTAGGCTATAAAAGCAAAAAACCTGACAGAAATTGTCAGGTTTTCTTGGAGCCCCCAGCCGGGATCAAACCAGCGACCTACTGATTACAAGTCAGTTGCTCTATCAGCTGAGCTATGGAGGCGTTCCGTATTTTGGTGATGCAAAGGTACGTGTTTAGTTTATATCACGCAAGCTTTCTAGCAAAAAAATTACAACTTTTTTAGAGTGCTTCACGCAAAATTTTCAGTTGATGCTTTAAATCAGCAAGTTGCTTTTGAGCTACTATAATTTTTTTCTCAAATTCTGCACGCACTTTTTCTCCATTTTTGGAGCGGCCAAAGAATTCGATATTATTTTGCCATATAGTCAAATCATTTTCGATTTGAGTCATTTTACGGCGAATATCCCCTTCTTTACGCTGCAAGCTACGAATTGATTCGCCGTCGGTAGCCATAGCTACTTCATTTTCCAAAATCACCTGCTCTTTTTCTTTAGTAGAGAGCTTCCCGATGGCACTTACATAGGAATTGACGGCATCAATGTAGCGTTTGTTGATACTTTGCATATCTTTTTTGGGCACAAAACCTACACTCGACCATTCTGCCTTAAAGGCATTCAGATCATTGAGATTGGCTTCACCTGGTTTAGCGCCTGCTTCTATTTTGGCACAAATGGCTTGTTTTTTAGCCAAGTTTTCAACAAACTCTTTCTCAACTTCTGAATTTTTAGCGCGTTTGCGATCAAAGTAAGCATCACAGGCCTTCTTGAATCTATCAAAGATAGAATCTTTAAATTTCTCTGGTACTTGCCCGATTTGTTTCCATTGCTTTTGTAGCGCAATTACTTTATCCGTATTCGACGAGTTATCTTCGCCCGTTGCCAAGATAGCTTCAACGGCTTCACAAAGCTCGGTTTTCAGTTTGAGATTTTGCTCTCTCTTAGCCTCCAATTGACGGAAAAACTCTCCTTTGTTATGGAAGAATGTTTTTAAGGTAGCCCAGAATTTTTTGCTTAACTCACGTCCTTCTTCACGTAGCATTTGTCCTTTGGCACTTACCCATTGCTCTTGAAGTGCGACTACCTCTTTGGTCTTGTCATTCCATTCATTGATACTATTGGAATTGAAAGACGTATAGGGTACTAAGGTCTCATATATCTTCGATTTGATTTCGTAGTTTTGAGCTAGTACTTGTTTTTGCTCTTCTGATTGGGCTCTACGAGCATCATAGAGAGAATCAAGCGCCGTTTTCATGCGTTGCCACAGCAACTCTTGTTCTGCTTTGGGGCCGGGTCCGATGTGCTTATATTCCTCAAACAAGCTATTAGCTTCTTCGAGCGCAGCTTTACCTAGTGACTTTTCCTTGAGATTCTCAGCGATAGCTTCTACCTTCTCTACCAGCTCAGCCTTCAACTGAAGGTTTTTTTTGCGGTCTAGCTCTTTAAGTTCAAAATAGATATTTCTGTTGCTGTAATATCTATCAATAAGTGCATGATAAGTGGCCCACAAGGTACTATTATGTGGAGAGGCTATATTGCCCGCAGCTTTCCATTCATCCTGAATTTTCTTAAACTCTTGCCAGCTAGTACCTGGATTTTTGGTATTGACTTCGTCGGCGTCCACTAGTTCTCTCAAGCGTTGAAGTAGCTGTGTTTTAAGGGCGAAGTTTTTATCTTTAGATTTTTCTAAATCTTGAAAATAATGATTTTTAATGTCCTTGATTTGACGATACAGCGTCTCAAAGCGCTGCGTCAAGTCATCGGGCTTGAATTCAAATCCGTCTTCTGAGTCATTTTCAGCAACAAACCGTTGCAATGCTTCCTCCCGTTCGGATTTTTTTATTTGGTCAAAAAAGACCTTTGCCTCCTTTAGGACTTCATCTACCCGTTTAAAATCACCAGGCTTGGCATTTTCATTTTTTGCAATTGCCAATTGGCTTTCCAACAAGTTTACAAAGCCGTTTTTGTCTAGTTGACTATAGTCAACTGACTGTTCCTCAACCACTTCAAAATCTTCCATGGCATCGACACTCTGTTGAGTGAGTTGTTCGCTTTCGCTTAGTTCTGCTCCGTCGTTAATCATCGTAAATGTGCTAGTCATCGCTTAGATTTGCAAAAATAATAAATATAGCCGTTTTTCGGTGTTTAAAATAGGTTTTTAGTTTTTCAAAAAAAATATACGTATGCCAACCTCCAAAATTGCAGACCTTCGAAAAGATTATTCATTAAACGGATTTTCGGAACAAGATGTTTTAGAAAACCCGATTGACCAGTTTAAAAGATGGTTTGACGAAGCTCTAAACGCCCAAGTGATTGAGCCTAACGCTATGCACCTAAGTACCGTGGATAGTGAAGGGCAACCTCACGGCCGTATTGTTTTATTGAAAGAGGTATACAATTCTAGTTTTGTTTTTTATACCAATTATAATAGCAATAAAAGTGCCGATTTAGAAAAAAATCCCCTTGCCTCACTCACCTTTTGGTGGGCCGAACTAGAAAGACAAGTACGGATTTTGGGTAAAGTCGAAAAAGTAAGTGATGCGGAGTCTGACGCTTACTTTGCCATTCGGCCGCGAGGAAGTCAGATAGGAGCTTGGGTATCTGACCAAAGTAAAGTAATAGAAAGCCGAGATGTATTGAATCAAAAACTTGCTTTTTATGAGGCGAAGTTTGCTAATATTTCCATTCCTAGACCTCCTCATTGGGGTGGCTATCGTCTGATTCCCAGCGAGATAGAATTTTGGCAAGGACGCCCTAGCCGACTCCATGATCGGATCAGATACCAATCCCACGAGCAAAATTGGAAATTCGAACGTTTATCTCCTTAAATAAGACCAAAGCCTTCTAAGTCTCTTCCTCAAACAATCCGTCTTCAATCACGGTTAAAGTTTTTGAAGTCGACTACTTGTATTCTTGTTTTAATCAGTATATTATTACCAAATTACCCGCAATCATACCCTACTTTCAACTTATATATTTACTTAAAATTATGTTTAACAAAAATCCCAATAGTCTAACCCGTATCGGAGTATTTTATGACGGCAACTATTTTTTGCATGTAAGTAATTACTATAATTACACTCACGAACGTCGCAGTCGAATTAGTATCAATGGCCTTCACGATTTTGTCAGACAAAAAGTAGCCGAATTAGAAAATAGCGAAACTAGATTATGTCAAATTGTTGATGCTCATTATTTTCGGGGGCGCCTCACCGCAGGCGAAGCTAGCCAAAGAGGAGATTTACTGTATTATGAACGCGTTTTTGACGATATCTTAATGTCAGAAGGTGTCACTACTCATTATCTTCCAGTAAGAAGCTCACTTGGAAAAAAATACGAAAAAGGAATTGACGTTTGGCTTGCACTCGAAGCTTTTGAAATGGCTTTTTACAAGCGTTTTGATGTGTTGGTACTGATTGCAGCTGATGGCGATTATGTACCTCTTGTTCGGAAACTTAATACTCTAGGGACTCGTGTCATGGTATTAGGTTGGGATTTTGAATATACCGACGAGGATGGTAGCAGATTTTATACGCGCACTTCTCAAGACCTGTTAGCCGAAGTAACCTACCCTGTTGCGATGCAAGATGTCATTAATGGTCGCGATGAAGCACTTACTAATCAACTATTTGTACCCAGAAACAAAGGAAAGATATTTACTAAACAAGGAGAAGTAGCTTCCGAAAACACCTCAGAGGTCTCGCCCGATACTGACTTAACGGGCGACCACCGTAAAGAAAGTTATATTTTATCTTTAAAAGAAGGTTTTGGATTTATAAAGTATCCTCCCAACAACGTATTCTTCCATTATACAAGTCTTCGTGATTATGATTTCAATGACTTACTCATTGGTGATCGGGTACAATTCACCCTCGAAGAAAAAGAAGGCGGCAGAGCAGTTGGGTATGATGTAGTGGTTTTACAGTAGTACTTTTAATTTTATATCAAAAACCTCCCTTGAGTTGCCTCTTAGGGAGGTTTTTGTATTTAGCCCCCCACTCTTTTCACTTAATGTTTATTACTTAATCGGCGTACTACCTCATAGCAAGCGCGACTGTTGTGATAAGGGCATTTCCAAAAACTCACTTTATCGCCTTTCACCTGACTATGGTCTACCTTGACAGTACCGTACCAATCTCCCTTTTGACGATCAATAAAATACATCTTGATAAACGCCCAACTCTTATCGGCTTTTACCCGAAAATGGCTTTCTCCGCTGAGTTGATACGCATTCAAAAACCCTACCATCTGCTCGGCTAGTACCCACCAGCTCCGGTCTTGGTTGCGGTGGCCGGTAGCGGGATCAAACTCATAGTCCAACGCCCCGTCTTCGCCAAGTCCAGTGCATGCGGCTTCGGCCATTTTGAGACACACTTTTTTGACGCGTTCGCTACGCTCATGGTCTCCAAGTACTTCGGCGGTCTCCCACAGAAGCCAAGAAGCTTCAATATCATGCCCATAAGAAATCGTCTCATCTTTGGGTTTCCAATTTTGGTCAAAAAACAAACGCAATCGATAAGTATCTGGACTTATTAATTTATCCAAAAAAGCATCTGTCAAATGAATCACCCGCTGACGCAGCAACGCGTCAGGCCACACTCTATACAAATTAGTAAAAGCTTCGATGATATGTAAATGCGTATTTTGGGATTTGTTCCAAGGCATCTTACTCAATATCAAATCATCCACGACACTCCAATCACTGCCAAAAGCCTCGAAATATCCTCCCTGAGACGAATCGTACCCATGCTTGTCTACCACTTGAAAAAGCTCTTTTGCAAAATCCAAAGCAGGCAAAAACTTGGATGCCGCATAGTATTCACTCAACCCATAGATGGCAAAAGAATGCCCATAAAGCTGCTTACGGGTTTCGAGCGGCGCGCCCAAAGCCGTAACCGACCAATACACCCCGCCGTTTTTAGAATCACGAAAATGATTATAGAGATAATGATAAGCTCTATCGGCCAATACCAAATACTTACGGCGTTTGAAGTGACGATAAGCCAAAGAGAACGTCCATAATACACGACTAATAAGAATAATAGACCGAGGAGCATCTAGCACAGGCTGGTTTTCGTAGGTAACACGACCGTGGAATCCTCCCCGCTCATAATCGGGCGTGTACTTTTCCCAATAAGCCAATATACGTTTCCATTCAGCAAGGTTTTCGCGGGCAAGAGTTTCCATATGTTGCGGAATTAGCAATAGTTTTGTTGTCCATTCTTAAAGAATCCCTTGACAAATATATAATCACTGATTTTAGTTTTCGGCTTCCGAACGTACATTCAATAAGCGTTTTAGCCAGTTTCGTTTTTCATCCTCTTCTGCCGTCTGTTCTTCTTGATTTTCTTTCAGCGTTGCCAAAGACACCATATCAGGCTGTCCTGCATCCACCCAGCATGTATACCAAAAATCGCCTATCATCTTCACTGATGTCCTCATTTGCCGCTCCACTTGTCGGTCGAGCATTTGATGATACTTTTGGCTAAATTCGCGAGAATAGGTTTTTACAATTACCCCATTCCGGTCTTCAAGTACAAACTTTTGCTCTGGTCTTATTTTTTGAGACAACTCACGCTCAAATCGCAACACACTGTCTAAAGCGGCATTGGCCTGACGTACCGCTTGCCATGCCCTATGGGCGACCTTAGGCTCATAAGAAGCGGCTCCTACAAACATATCATATTCTTCGGCAAACAATTCCGCTAAACGTGATTCCCAAAAAGCGTGGATTCCTTCCTGTCCAGTAAGCTGTCCGTTGTAGTTGCGAGTGGTATGCAATGGCACATTGGCATCGGCAATATAATGACCCAAGTCAGCGGCTACCCGCAGAATACGACTTGCGTTTCGTTGCCGAAATGCCTCTGTAAGTTGATATTTATACATCTGAATGGCCCACGGGACTATTCCATGAAGAGCCAAGGTATCTTCTCCGTATCGTTTGACAGCATCTGGCCAATAATAGGGCAACTTATACAAAGCACTATCTCCATACGCTTCTGCATCGATATAATGCCGAGGCGCTTCTCCCACTACTGCGTAGCGACGCTTATCGGGATTGACGGCATTGTCGGTAAGATAAGCGATATGTTTTTTGAAAAAAGGCTGCATTTCAATGGGCAATGTAAATACGGCCAAGCGATTGATACGCTGATGCGCCCAAAAACCCCACATCATTCGCTCTTTTGCGCCTAAAAAAAACAAACTGAGCCCAATGAGGAGATACATTTTATAATTAATCGCCCTCAGTATCCTCAAAAAAAGGATTATCCAACAAAATTTTATTTTGTTTTGACCCAAAAACCTATATTGTAAAATTGTGATTTTTGGCTTCATAAAATATGATTTCTATAAAAAAAATTGAATCAAACATAAAAATTACCCTTACAAAACAACTGATATTCAGAAAAATGAGCACTTTTTGATTTTTTTCACTTAAAACAGTAGTCAGCAATCTAAAAAGAGTGTTTTGAACATTTTAATATCATCATAATTTGATTTGGCAAAATTGTATATATACAAAATAGATACAATTATTTATTAAAAATATACAATTTTATTTTTTAAAAACGTTAATTTTGCAACGTATTCTAAAAATCAGTTTTTACCGTTATTTCAATCGATTCAATAAGTTTTCAATCATGAACAAGAAAAAAATCATCGGATACATCAAACCAATCTTTGGACTTTGCGTTTTTATGCTCATCATTTATGGTGCATATACTCCAAGCCAAAAAGCAAACATCCAAAAAATCGTTTGTATCAAGTTTAAAAGCGATGCTTCAGTGGCTGACATTGAGCGTCACATGAACGAATTTGCACAACTGCGCCGCGAAATTCCTCAAATGGTAGCTTACTCAGGAGGTAAAACTTTGAGCGTAGCTAGTAAGCCTGAATACGATGCGATGCACTATCTTACTTTTCGTAGCCAGGATGACATAACTGCTTTCCAAAATCACCCTAAGTACCAAGATTTTGTTAAAAACAACCAGAATATTTGGGAAAAAGAGCTGGTAATTGATGCCAATATCCTAAAGTAAGAGACGCTGATTATCAAAAAAGTCACAAAAAAACTCCGCTACTGGTAGCGGAGTTTTTTTTGTTTGTTCCTAAAAGGAAGCACCTAGCTAGTCACCTTACCCATCACATACAACTCCGATAAAGTAGGCACTGGATTTCCTCCTTTGCGTTCGAGGGTCACGGCAAAAGCATCCGCTTGCGGAATTGCTTTCATTTTTTGTAAGGAACCCGTCACATCAAACACCCCCAAATCTACTGGTTTGCCGCCTACTAATGCCCACAACTGATATTGCTTATCGGAGGCTGGTGTAGGCAATGAAAGCACATTTAGCTGTACTTCTTGGGTTTTGGCATTCCACACTACTCTCACCGCACTGCTGGGCGACTTCTCTACGCCTTTCAGGGTCACAAATTGATTATCGACACTGCTCAGCCCTGCTACTAACTCGGTTTGCTGTTGGAGCTGTTGTGTTTGTTGTTGCAACTCAGTTTGCTGCTTTGCTACTGTTTGAGATAGGGTATCTACTTTAGCATTAAAGTACACTACCGAGCCAATCAATGCGGCTACCGAAGCGGCAGCAACCCATCCCCACTGAAACGAATTATTGCGGGAATTGAGCGGTAATACCGGCGTCTCGTCTTCAGTACTTACTTCTTCTTGAACTTCTTCCTCTTTAAATTCCAATTGCGCCATAATTTTCTCTTTAAGCGACGCAGGAGGAGACACACTATGGGCAAAAGCATAGCGTTCGACTGCTTCACTAAGTTGTTCAAGCTCAGCCTTTATTTCAGGATAGATTTTAGAAAGGCACTCCACTTCTCGACGCTCTTGTTCTGAAACATTGCCCGAAAGGTAGTCTTCCAAAACCCCCGATTCGATATATTCTTTTGTGTTAATCATGAACTAAAAAATTTTCTTAAATCCCTGAGGGCACTTCTTACACGAGTTTTTACCGTTCCAAGGGGCATGCTAAGCCGCTGGGCGGCCTCCTCATGCGTGTAACCTCCCCAATATACCATTTCAATCAGCGTCTGCTGCTCCGGTTTGAGTTGCGAAACTATTTCACGCAGCTCGTTGCTATCTAGCTCGTTGTAGATGTTTTGATTCCCTTCTACCCAATATACGGCAGAATCAATCTCTTGGATTTCTGGACGATTGACCCTTAAGTAGTCGATAGAAGTGTTACGTGCGATATTGAGCATCCAAGTAAACAACCGTCCCTTTCCCACATCGTATTGGGAAATATTTTTCCAGATTTTAACGAAGATTTCTTGCAACAAGTCTTGTGCCGTTTCTTCTGAGCGAACGACCTTCAACACTATGCCATACAAAGCATCGGAGTAGTTGTCGTATAAATAATTGAATGCTTGACGATCTTGCCTTCGCAGCATTTCAACCAATTCGCCTTCATTGTATTTTGGCAATTTTCCTCCCATATAAAGGTTTTAGAGTCTTTCTGATTGTACTTATGTACACTTATCGTTAAAAGAGAATGGATTTATTCATTTTGCGAAGATGCAATTTCAAAAAAAAAAATCAACCCACGAAATCTATTTTAAGGACACTTGCCGTAAGTACGACAAAACAACCTCCAATCATGAAAGCAATCTTATCAAAAACACTAAAAATGTCGGCTTATACCTTGGCTATACTCTTTGGAGCTTTTGTGGTATATGCCAATTGGGAACCTGCTCCTATGCATGCTTATGTAAAACCCATAAGCATGACTATTTTGAAAGTAAACGGCCTTACTAATCTCAATGAAGCTAATGAAGTAAAGGAAAAAGTAAGTAAAACTTCGGGTGTGACTGCTTGCGCAGCCAATCCTACCAATCAGCTCGTAAGTATTACTTTTGACCCTGATCAAACATCCGCCCAATCACTTACGCAACTAGTGAGCAACATTACAAGCACAGATGTTCAAAACGCATCCTTTGAAGGTGAGGAGCCATCGGGCCCTGAATGCCCGGTTCCCCATGAGTACATTTTAGCTTTTGAGCGTGCAAAGTATGCCCTTTGTTTTCGATAAATAAACCCCCTCTAAAAAGACAACTATCCCAAACGTATGTTTTTATTAACACCAAACAATTAAAATTTTAAAGAACATGAAAAAGACATTATTGATTTTCTCGGTAGCATTAGTAACCTTGATGAGTTCTTGCAAAAAAGAAGAAGAGACTCCCGCACCTACCTTATACGAGCGCCTCGGAGGTGTCAATGCCATCTCAGCGGTAGTTGACCAATTCATCGCAAACGTAGCTGCCGACCCCAAAATGGTGCGTACTTTTAAACCATTACTTGATGAAGTAGCGGCTGGAAAAACGACTCGTGTAACTGCCCTACGCAACAATCTCATCGATCAAATCGGCCAAGCAAGTGGAGGACCACAAGTATATAAAGGCAAAGACATGGTGACTGCCCATAAAGGAATGAAAATCACCGACGATGAATTTAACTCCCTCGTTAATGATTTGGTAATGGCACTTGATAAGTTTAAAGTACCAACTACCGAAAAAAATGAGCTACTTGGCGTATTGGGAGGATTAAAAGGAATGATTGTAAATCAATAAAAAAGTACCAAACAGGTCATGTTAGATATGCACGGCCTTCGTTGATACTTCTACATAGATAGTTTTCAAGTAAGTAGTAAGAGGGTTGGATAGTTGAGTGTTACATCAGGGTCTTACTGAAAGACCCTGATGTTTTTGCTATTCAACCCATAGTACCAAACCTTTGAGGTAGCTTCCTTCTGGATGAAAAAGATTGACTGGATGGTCGGGTGGCTGGGTAATCTGATGTAGTACCCGCACCTGACGCCCTGCTTCGATAGCCGCCGCCACTACTGTGTTATAAAACAATTCGCGATCTACCACCTGCGAGCAGGAAAAGGTAAACAAAATGCCATTGGACTTAAGATGGCGAATCCCCTCTGCATTGAGTCTTTTATAGCCCTGAACTGCCCTGTGCCGAGCTGACATACTTTTGGCAAAAGCGGGAGGATCTAGTACCATCACGTCATAAGTATCAGAAGTTTTTTTCAAAAAAGCCATTACATCTTCCGCATAAGCTTGGTGGCGCTGTTCTTCTCCGAAATTAGCTTCAACGTTTTTGTTGGTTAGTTCAATGGCTTTCTTTGAGACATCTACCGAATCTACCGACTTGGCTCCCGCAGCTAGCGCATAGATGGAAAACCCACCCGAATAACAGAAAGCATTTAAAACGTCTTTGTCTTTGACATACCTCCCCAATAGTTGACGATTGTCGCGCTGATCTAGGAAAAAACCCGTTTTTTGGCCTGTCTCCCAGTCTATCATAAAAGTATGACCGTTTTCTTTGACACCATGCGGTACCTGACTTGTACCCATCAAATATTGATTCTGAATCGTTTGTCCAAATTGTTCGGGCAGGGTATCGGCACTTTTATTGTAGATTGCTTTGAGTTCCGTACCAAACACCTCAGCTAAGGCTTGGCTTATCTCTCCCAACGAACGGTACATTCCTATCGAATGGGCCTGTATCACCAACACCCCGTCATAATAATCCACAATGAGTCCTGGTAAGCCATCTCCTTCGCCATGAACAAGCCGATAGCAATTGGTAATATTTTCTACAATGCCTTCATGTAAGATTGATTTTCTTAGCATCCACGCTTTTTGAAGCTTTTGTTTCCAAAACAAAACATCTGGGGTAACCTGCTGAAAACTAAAAATTTTAACGGCAATATTGCCTTGGTGAAAATGCCCCGTAGCAAGGTACGCTCCTTTGCTGTCACATACTTCTACTACGTCGCCATCTTGGGGTTGGCCTTTGATGCGCCCTATGGCTCCCGAAAACACCCAAGGATGAAAACGCCGAATAGCTTCGTCTCGATGAGGCTTTAAAATAACTTGATGAAACAAGGACACAGTTTTTAGATTGATTGGTTTGAGGCGACAAAAATACTTAGACCCATGCAAGTAGAATGCTTTTTATTCGTTTTTTTGTTTTTTGAATACATCACTAACCAACTTATTATTCATGAATCGTCGCGATTTTATTAAGCAGTCTACCGCACTTGGAGCGGGTATAGTCCTAAGTAGCAGCCTTTTTGCAGAAGCCAAACGTCTCAAAAAATTTGGAGTACAACTATATAGTGTTCGTGATTTGATGCCCAAAGATCCCAAAGGTACCATGAAGCAACTGGCCGAAATGGGCTATACTCAATTTGAAAGCTATGGTGGGCCTGATTTTTTGTGGGGAATGAGTCCTAAAGAATGCAAAACATTTCTGGGAGATTTAGGGGTAAAAATGGTCAGTACTCACTTCGATATGAACAAAGACCTTGACAAAAACATCGAAAGAGGAGCAGAAGCAGGTCTAAAGTATATGCTGTGCCCCTATTTGGGCCCCCAAAAAAGCCTTGACGAATGGAAGAAAAAAGCGGAACTCTTCAACCAAGTAGGTGAAAAAGTAACCAAGGCTGGAATGAAATTTGGGTATCACAACCACGACTATTCATTTAAGGCAATGGAAGGACAAATTCCTCAAGAATTGTTGCTTGCCAATACGAACCCTAAATATGTAATGTTTGAGCTAGATTTGTGCTGGATTGTAGCCTCAGGACAGAATGCCGTAGCTCACCTCGAAAAATATGGCAAACGCTACGAGCTAGTTCACATCAAAGATATGGTCCTGGACAATGGTCGCGTATCCCAAAAGGACTTGGGCAAAGGCGCCATGGATTTTGATACTATTTTGAAAGCGGCGAAAAAAGCTGGAATTAAGTACTACATCGTGGAGCAAGAGCAATATCCTAGCTCTTCGATTGAAAGTATGAAAGTAGATGCTGAATGGATGAAACAGCTTTCGGTATAAGAAGGCGGATACTTACTTTCCGAAAGCCTTAGCAGCTTTCGGAAAGTCAAATATTTGGGTTTCTCTTACTCCTGCTTCAGGCTTCAATACATATACATCGAGCATTGCTTTGGGGCGCGCGAGGTATTCTCGAATGAGCGTTCTGACTGAGTAACCTTCTGGCACATCTTGTGCCGCAAACCCAATGGCATCAAGGCCTTCGTGCTCGGCCAAATACAGAGCACGGGCATTGTGAAAATTTTGCGAAATCACCGTCACACGCTCTTGCCCATATACCTCCCTACAGCGCACTACCGAATCATAAGTACGATAGCCTGCCGTGTCTAATAGCATAGCGTCTTCGGGTACACCTAGCTGGGTGAGTGCCTGCTTCATGGCTTTGGGTTCGTCGTAAGTCTCGGCTTCTTTGTTACCACTCAAAATTAAGTATTTTACTTTTCCTTCTTTGTAGAGAAGTGCCGAAGCTTCCATGCGATACCTAAAAAACAAATTTTCTTTTCCTCTTGCCACATACTTGCTCGTCCCTAGTACCAAACCTACATCCGTAGAGGGAAGTAATTTCAGATCAAAATAAACTTTACTACGGGTGGTATCAACGACAATCCAATTACATAAAAGCACTAGCACGACCACACTAAAGCCCACCCACAAACCAGCCTTAACGAGTTTTTTCATCAAAGAAACCCGAAGCCTACGTGAATAAAAAAACGCCCTAATATGGAGGAGTCCTGCTTTCAAAGTCAATTACACAAAATGAATCAAACCAAATCATTAACCATCCTAAAGTACATTTTTTAGGTTGATATCCCTAAAATTCTAACACTATTAAAAAATTATACACATTTAAAACAAACCTAACTGCCCATTATCATTTGGGGTATCATCACCGCCATTCGCGCCCTTGCCTTCCTCACTATCAGCACCTTCCACACTTTTCTCTTTTTTAGTTTCTGGCAATGAGCTAATTTGTTTAATGTCCTTAATTTTAAAATTAGATATTTTATTACCCAATGCTTTCCAACCTCTCACCTCTACCAAAGTATCGAGTACCATTGTTTCTTTTTGGATTTCGTGCTTGCTTTTTTCGATGACTACCTCCATACGAGGGTGGGCATCGGTCGACACAAACACTAGCTTTGACCCTTTGGTATCTCCAATAAAAGAAAACTTCTTATCTACCGTCGAAGTTTCTATTTTAAAACGTTTGGCAAAATGCTGCTTTTGTCCTGCCTCAAAATATACCACCGTGATAGGGCACTCTGGCTCAAACTTTTCTAGATGTACAATGTCTTTGGGTTCGTAACGGTTCGTGATATCAAAGCTCGTCAATTCATAACTACCTTCTTTGTAGAGCACGAGTATCAAATCACCGTTGTCGAAGTTTCCTAGGTAAGTCCCCCTTTCGTCACGATTAAGTCTGCCCATTACCTCGTCGTACCATAAATCCACTCCGCCCAAAGTAGACGCTCCTGCCGACTTAAAGGCTAGTTTTCGCACAGGATACTTAGTCAAAACATTGCCCATCGCAGAGCGATTTTTGACTGATAATTGGGCAAAGTTAAAATCAAACACCTTGATTCGCGCCGTAGACTGAGCCGTAAGGTTGACTGTAATCACCTCCGCTTCTCCGTTGTCGTTGGCACTAAAATACGTAATTTTTGATTTGTTGGTACCCAATGTTACGTCATATTCCTTATCTCGCGTGATACCCGTAACCGCAAAACGCTTCACATAAGACACTCCAGACTTACCATCTAAATAAGCCAAATTGTAGACTTTACGTTCATCATTTTTCTTGAAAACTGAAACATAAATAATGTCTTTTCCCACAAAGACTTTGTCCGAAACCCTTACTATTTTGTATTTGCCATCGCGTCTAAAAATAATAATATCATCAATATCAGAGCAGTCCATGACATACTCGTCTTTTTTGAGTCCGTACCCGATAAACCCTTCTTCCCGATTGACGTACAGCTTTTGGTTGGCCGCCGCCACCACTGTGGCTGCGATGGTATTAAAGGAACGAATTTCGGTACGGCGTTCGCGATTTTTTCCGTATTTTTTGAGTAAATCTTTGTAGTAATTAATCGCAAAACGGGTAAGATTCGCTAGATTATCTTCTACTTCTTTCAGCTCTTCTTCTAGCTTTTTCATGGCTTCATCAGCCTTAAAAGCATCAAACTTCGAAATGCGCTTGATTCGAATTTCAGTCAAACGAATGATGTCTTCGTCGGTAATCTCGCGATAAAAATCCGACTTATAGGGTGTCAGCCCCGCATCAATCGTCCGAATGACTGCTTCAAAACTCTCACACTCCTCAATGTCTCGGTAGATACGATTTTCAATAAAAATCTTCTCTAATGAACTGTGTAAAAGCTTTTCTTTCAACTCAAACCGCCTGATTTCTAATTCTCGCTTAAGCAGATGAACTGTCTGGTCATTACAATCTCTTAAGATTTGAGAGACCGTCACAAAATGCGGTTTTTCATCGATGATGACACAGGCATTGGGCGAAATACTCACTTCGCACTCAGTAAAAGCATAGAGCGCATCAATCGTAATATCTGGAGACACACCAGGAGCCAAGTGAATCACAACCTCCACGTCTCTAGCGGTGAGGTCTTCAACCGCTTGCATTCCTTTTTCGGGCTTTTTAATTTTGATTTTACCCTCTTCACTGGCTTTAATGATAGAGTCTTTGACGGAGGTAGTGGTCGTACTGAATGGTATCTCTTTGATGACCAACGTTTTTTTATCCACCTCCTCAATTTTGGCCCTTACTCTAACTTTACCACCACGAAGGCCATCATTATAATTGCTCACATCTATGTATCCTCCCGTCGGAAAATCGGGATACAGAGCATAAGGTTGTCCTTTCAAAAGAGCAATGGATGCTTCGATGAGTTCTATAAAATTGTGAGGTAAAATTTTGGTAGAAAGCCCCACCGCAATCCCCTCCACTCCGGTAGCCAATAGCAATGGAAATTTGACCGGCAAAGTAACAGGCTCTCGTTTACGCCCGTCATAACTCATTTGCCACTCGGTGGTGTCTTCGTTGAAAACAACGTCATTGCCGAACTTCGACAGTCTCACCTCAATATAACGAGCCGCAGCGGCACCATCCCCTGTTCGTATATCTCCCCAGCTTCCTTGGGTATCAAATAATAAATCTTTTTGTCCCATGTTGACAATCGCTTCGTTGATAGAAGCATCGCCATGCGGGTGGTATTGCATGGTAGCACCGATGACATTGGCAACCTTATTGAAACGGCCATCATCCATTTCTTTAAGGGCATGCAATATACGCCTTTGCACGGGCTTAAGGCCATCTTCTATGTTAGGGACTGCACGCTCTAGAATGACATAAGAAGCATATTCTAAAAACCAATTTTGGTACATATCAGCCACAGCCAACTGGTCGTGTAGTGCATCTTTATCGGGGTCTTTGTCTTCAGGTTGGGTTTCGTAGGTCTCGTTCATATTGGAAAAATGTGACTTGCAAAAGGTGCGTTTAATTCATTCAAAATCACCGCTTGCAATCAGCTTAGGCACTAAATTTAAAGTGTAAATATACGAAAAAAAGTCCAGATTTTAGCGTTTAAACCCAAGGAATGCCTTTTTTTAAAAGTGAAAGTGTATGGGCTTCTGGAGTATCAGGCTGGGGGCTATGATTGTACTCCCACTGCGCCTGCGGTGGAAGACTCATCAAGATAGATTCGGTACGACCACCCGTTTCGAGACCAAATTTTGTACCCCTATCCCACACCAGATTAAACTCCGCATAGCGACCTCTACGTAGGTATTGCCAGTGTTTTTGCTCTTCCCCAAAAGGCAATGATTTGTTTTTGGACATTAAATGGGTATAAGTAGGAGCAAAAGTCTCCCCCACCGCTTTTACAAATTCAAATAGCTCTTCGGTAGTTTGTTGTGATGGTTTGAGATAATCAAAGAAAATCCCTCCCACACCCCGCGTTTCTTGACGATGGGGAATATAGAAATAATCGTCGGCCCATTTTTTGAACCGGGGGTAATATTCGGGATGATACCTATCACAGGTATTTTTTAATTGTTGGTGAAACCACCGTGCATCGTCTTCTATTACATAATGCGGCGTGAGGTCTATTCCCCCCCCAAACCAATTGGTGCCGTTTGACATCTCAAAATACCGCACATTCATGTGAATAATAGGTACCATCGGGCTTTGGGTATGCATCACAATCGACACGCCAGTAGCAAAATAATCGGCCCGTTCGTTGAGATTCATCTGGCGCATTAGTGCCTCTGAGGTTTGGCCTTCTACTGCTGAGAAATTGACGCCCCCTTTTTCGATAATATCTCCCTGCTGAATCACCCTAGTACGTCCACCACCACCACTATGATGCTCCCACTTATCCTCCTGAAACTTCCCGGTGCCGTCAGTCAGTTCGATAGCCTGACAAATCTGATCTTGTAATTGTTGAAAATAGGTAGCTATAATTTTTCTCATGAGTTAATTTTTTTTGTTTTTTCTGTCTTTATTTTTTAGAAAATACAGAAGTTAAAAATTCAAATAATAGTCTTGTAATAAATCTTTAAAACTTTGAGCATACGTACCGTCCGCATTGTGAATATATAGATTTTGGACCTCGCAAGGTCGATTTTCTCGCTCAAATGTTGTAATCTGCCGAAACAGTGGCTTGTCTAGTTTTTGATAGATATTGCATTGTCTAACAGGGACAAAAGCCGTTTTGCCAGCCACTTCAACCAAACGTTGTGTTTCGTAAGGGGGCAGTAATACCACAAAGCGCCCCTTGGGTGCAATCAAACGCCTCACACTCTCCCACAACTCCTCTAAAGTAAGGGTTTCGGTATGCAAGGCGCGGTTACGCCTTTGATGGGTTGAGGGCAAATGATTCGCAAAAAAAGGTGGGTTACTCACAATAAGCTCATAAAGACGGGAATCTTTAGGTTCCCAATCCTGAATAGAGCTATGGTACAATTTTATTTGCGACCCAAAATCACTTTGCTGTATATTCATAGTGGCTTGTCGATAAGACGCCTCATCAATTTCGACGGCGCTGATTTCAATCGCTCTGTTGCGCTGAGCCATCATCAAGGATAGCAAGCCCGTTCCCGCCCCAATATCAAGTCCGTATCTAAAACCTTCTACTGATACATACGCTCCTAATATACACGCCTCAGTGCACACTTTCAGCGCGCTTTGGTCGTGCCAAACCGTAAATTGCTTGAATCTAAAAAAAGGATTTTTGGTGCGCATCGTCTGGTTTCGAAATGCCAAAATTACCTATTTTAACCGCTAAAGCACAAAACAAACGACACATACCTACCAAAATCCTCTTTTGACGAAGGCTGACGATTATTTTTTGGAAACCAAAAAGTATCCTACTTTTGCATCCAATAGATTTCTAAGGCATTAGATATTTAGTTTTTAAGCACCTCAAACTTCTCAATTTGTGAGCACCATTCCTCTCTTGCGTTCTGTCAATGTGACACGCTACGTCACTCCTCTACGAGAAGGAGGTTCTTTACCTGCCATCGTCGATGCCGACGATGATTTCATGTACGTGATGAAATTTAGAGGTGCAGGCCAAGGCCCTAAAGCCCTTGTTGCAGAACTGATTTCGGGTGAAATCGCCCGAGCGTTGGGGCTTCGAGTACCCGAAATTGTATTTGGCTATCTCGACGAAGCCTTTAGCCGTACCGAGCCTGACGAAGAAATCCAAGATCTCCTCAAAGCAAGCGTAGGTCTTAATTTGGGAGTACATTATTTGTCGGGTGCCATTACTTTTGATGCTCTTGTTACTAACGTCGGGACTCGCCTCGCCTCCCAAATCGTGTGGCTAGATTGCCTCATTACCAACGTAGACCGCACCCCACGCAATACCAATATGCTGATGTGGCACCGCGATTTGTGGCTGATCGACCACGGTGCTTCACTCTATTTTCATCATAACTGGGATACGTGGGCAAGCCAGTGTCGTCGTCCTTTTGCGGCTATTAAAGATCATGTATTGCTTCCACGTGCGGCCGAATTAGAGGTAGTGGACGAAGAATACCGCGCCATTTTGACACCTGCCCTAATAGAAAATATCGTGGCACTCGTTCCTGACGAATGGCTGAGCGACGACTCCACTAGCATGTCGCCCCAAGAGCGTCGCCATGTATATGTCCAATTTTTAAATGAGCGCCTAGCCGCCTCCGCTATTTTTGTCAACGAAGCACAAAATGCAAGAAAGACACTTATTTGAGTACGCCGTCGTTCGGGTGGTGCCTCGCGTAGAACGCGAAGAATTCATCAATGTGGGCGTCATTGTATATTGCGCCTCTCAAGGATTTTTACAGACTAAGTTTGAAATCAACGAAGAAAAACTCAAAGCTTTTTCATCCCCGCTTGATAGTGCCGAGCTATACGAGCGGCTTCGTTCGTTTGAACGTATCTGTGCTGGTCGAAAAGAAGGTGGAGTGATTGGTCAGCTTCCTATTGCTTCTCGTTTTCGGTGGCTGACCGCCGCGCGCAGCACCGTAGTCCAAACCTCCGCAGTGCATCCGGGTATGTGCATAGATGCTGAGCATACACTTAGCCAATTGTTTTCACAACTAGTCCAATAACACCAAAGAGGCTACCCAAAAAGTAATTGGACAGCCTCTTTGCAGCAAGTGTTTTTATTAGAAATTCGGTTTCAACAAATACTTGGCATAAAAATCATCAATTACTTTGACAGCCTCGTCGGCGGTATCTACCAAGCTAAAAAGCTTAAGGTCTTCGGGATTGATATTTCGCTCCGTCTCCAGCATTACTTCTTTGATCCAATCAATCAGCCCCGACCAATACGCACGGCCCACCATTACAATCGGGAAACGTCCAATTTTTTTGGTCTGAATCAAAGTTAAGGCTTCAAAGAGTTCGTCCAAGGTCCCAAATCCTCCTGGCATCACAATAAATCCCTGAGAATACTTGACAAACATTACCTTGCGGACAAAGAAGAAATCAAAGTTGATGTTTTTGTCAGGATCGATATACAAATTGCTATGTTGTTCAAAAGGCAGTTTGATATTGAGCCCAACCGACTTACCTCCCTGTTCAAAAGCACCTTTGTTACCAGCTTCCATGATACCAGGGCCACCACCGGTGATTACCCCATAGCCATGCCGTACCAACTTAGCGGCAATCTCTTCGGTCATTTTAAAATAAGGATGATCAGGTTTGGTACGGGCCGAACCAAAAATAGACACACAAGGGCCTATTTTTGCTAATTTGTCAAATCCTTCCACAAATTCCGCCAACACTTTGAATATTACCCATGAATCGGCGGTTTTTATTTCATTCCAGTTTTTATCTTCAAAGGCTTCTCTGATTCGTTTTTCTTCATTTAATAATTCAATTTCTGACATGGCTTTTTTCTTGCGTTTAAGGGTCTACTTATTTTTGTAGCTTCTATAAAGAAACTCAAAAACACCGACTTTGGTTACAAAAATATTAAAGTAGCAGGGTTTTTCGTGTGCATTACACTCGTACCTTTGCAGGACAACAATAACGAAAATAATTCTTAATATAGTTCAATTCATGGCTAAAAAAATTGCAATAGGTGGTGACCACGCAGGTTTTTTCCTCAAGCAACCTTTGGTAGAGTGGCTTACCCAACAAGGATATGAAGTAAAAGACTTTGGTACCTTCAGTGCCGACTCGGCCGACTACGCCGATTTTGCTCACCCAGTAGCCTTGGCCGTCGAAAAAGGCGAATTTGACCAAGGTGTATTGGTGTGTGGCAGTGGGCAGGGTGTGGCTATCACTGCCAACAAACACCAAGGTATCAGGGCTGCACTGGTATGGGACACTCCTTTGGCGGCGTTGGCTCGTCAGCACAACGACGCCAATATTATCTGTCTACCAGCCCGGTTTATTGCCCAAGAGACGGCGTTTGAGTGTGTTAGGATTTTTCTGACTACCGAATTTGAAGGAGGGCGTCACGCTATTCGCGTTGGTAAAATAGCTTGTTAGTGAAAAAAGAAATAGGCTAAGAATATAGCCGCCGTCACGCCAATAAAATCAGCAATCAAACCTGCTATAATCGCATAGCGGGTTTTTTTGATACCTACCGATCCAAAATAAAGCGCTACAATATAAAAAGTAGTATCTGCCGAACTCTGAAACATACACGACAATCGCCCCACAAACGAATCAGCACCAAATTGTTTCATTGAATCTATCATGAGTGCTCGTGCGGCACTCCCACTGATAGGACGCATCAAGGCCACTGGCATTGCATCCGTAAAATCGGTGTTAATCCCCGTAAGCGCAATCATGTATTTGAAACCTTCTACCACATAGCTCATCACGCCCGCATTACGAAAGGCGCTGATTGCTACCAGCATCCCTACCAGATAAGGAATAATTTTTACGGAAGTTTCAAAACCTGCCTTAGCTCCGTCGACAAAAGTCCCAAACAAATCGATTTTTTTGCGCAATCCTCCAAGCAAAAACGCCACTACGATTACTAGCAAGATTAGATTCCCGCCAACTTTTGAAATGATTTCAATTTGCTCCTTCGATTGTTGAGACAAATACCACAACAGCAAACCTAAGAGAAGGCTTATTCCACCTACCCAAGTCACAAAAATTCGATTGAAAAGATTGATTTTTTGCCAAATTCCCGTAATCACCATACTTGCCACCGTAGCGATATAAGTAGCGATAAGACAAGGTATCAGAATATCGGAAGGATCTTGAGCACCCAAAATCGACCGCTGGGCCATCACCCCCAATGGTATAATCGTAAGTCCCGATGTATGCAATACCAAAAACATGATTTGGGCGTTGGAAGCGGTCTCTTTGCTAGGATTAAGATCTTGTAAACTTTGCATAGCACGCAATCCAAAAGGAGTAGCGGCATTGTCTAGCCCTAGCATATTGGCCGAAAAATTCATAATCATCTGCCCATTAGCGGGGTGATTTTTAGGAACTTCAGGAAAAAGCTGGTGAAAAAAGGGGCCAATAATTCTAGCCAAAAAATTGATAGCACCCGCTTTTTCTCCAATATTGAGCAATCCCAAAAAAAATGTCATTACCCCAGCCAAAGGAAGCGCAATATCCATCACTGCCACTTTGGCCGAATCAAACATACCTTCGACAATCAGCTTGAATATTTCGGTATCCCCTAGGAAAATAAATTTGAGAAGTGCTACTACAAACGCAATCAAAAAAAACGCAAGCCAGATATAGTTAAGAGCCATAAGTGATGAAGGTGGTTAGGAAAAGCTAAAGATAAAGAAATGTGTTAATTTGAAAATAAGCGAATCGGAAAATAGGATATAAAATTTTGCTTATAAAAACAACAAAGCACTCAATTGATAGCAAGCCGCTAAAAATTGAGCGCTTTGTTGACTGTCTTATTTTAGGCTTTACCGATTACTTTCTTGGCAAATCCATACGTATGAATGATGCCCAGCCATACTTTACGCTTGATGGTATCGTAAGTATTGGCGCGGTTTACGTAAGAACTAAAACGGAGAGGGCCAAAGTTTTCGTTGATATATTTCTCGGCATTCTTTTCAGCATTCCAATAAGTCTCAGAGCTTGAATTGGCTTTGGTACCGCTGCCAGTAGTATCAAAAGCTGCGTGACGTGTATAATCTTCCAAAGTAAGATGCCTGAAGGTATAGCCTCTTTGGTACATATCATGCGACCAAATTGTAGCCGTATCCACTCCTTTCCAGCCTCCACCATAGCAGCCAATATCACCCTGTGGCAGAGTTTCTTTACGGTATTTTTCTACATCAATCATCGCACAATATTCATTGAGGCGGCATTCGGGCAATATATGCACACGCCCTGCTTTAAGCACCCGAAGCTGAATATCTTTACGAGGGGTATCGTGCGCCTCTGCCAAAGCAATGGCTTCTGCTTGCGTAGGTACGTACTGCTCAAATTTTGTCGAATCACACTTATTCCCCCAAGTTGGTCCCGCTGGGCAGCTCCAACATTGACCAATCGATCCTACGCCCGCGAGATTTTTAGGTCCTTTTTCAAACTCCTTAAGCATGTCTCCAATCATATCTCCGTAAAAAAGCATATCATTGTGCATGATACAGAGGTATTTTTTATCGGTCATTTCCAAAGGATATTGGTACAAAATACTATGCCGAAAACGGGTATCATTTTTAGCTCGCTCATAATCCGACACGCCCAGTCCCAAAAAATGGTGAGGATATTGAATTTCTAGCTTGACATCAGTGTTTCGGAAATAATCGATGATTTTGTAAATACCTATATAATCATTGTGGGGTTGGAGACGCTCGCGTGATATATAAATTTTGTCAATGTGCTGGCCACTATATTTCATCAAAGTCTTGATTGTTATAATGGCCTGATAGGGCTTTCCGTAAAAAGCAATACTGACATCTACTTTTTTACTCATTTGTAAGGGAGAATTGTGGTTTGTTTTGCTTAGATTCGCATTTATAAAAATTAAAAGGTCAAAATTACAACGAGTGACTCATTTTGCCAAAGTAAGTTGATTTTTCGTAACTTTACGGCAAGCAACAATTTGGCTTTTATTCACAAAATCGCTTTTTTGTTAAAAAAATACAAAAGTACTTAAACAGTCCTCTCCCTTGAAAGAATACGGAAGCAACGTCCAAAAATTAGCTGACTACCTTGTCAATATCCAAGATCGTGAAAAGCGCACTTTATATGCGCATATCTTGGTCGAATTGATGCGGCAAATACACCCCAATATGCGCGATGGCCAAGATTATTCCCAAAAACTTTGGGATGATCTCTACATTATGACCAATTTCAAACTTGATGTAGACAGCCCTTTCCCGCCTCCTTCGCCCGAAGCTGTGGGAAAAAAACCTTTACAAGTACCTTATAGCCAATCTGCTATCAGATATAAACAATACGGAAAAAGCCTATTGCTACTGGTCGAAAAAGCAATCAATTGCTCTGACCGTGAAGAAAAATTGGCTTTTATCTCTTATTTGATTCGTCAAATGAGAACATTCTACAACACTTGGAACAAAGATAATCCCGATGACAATGTCGTTTTTACGCAATTAGACGAAATCTCCAAAGGGCATCTCAGCGAAGAATTGGCTTATCTAAGACAAAATGGGCTGGTAGAATCTACCCCGCGCGACAAAGGTACCAATGTCGAACGCTACCAACGCAACTTACAAAACAACCAGCGGAATTTTAATAACAATAATAACCGCGACCGTAACAACAACAACAATCGTAATAATAATAATAACAACAATAATAATAGTAATAATAATAACAACCGCAATCGCGACAAATTCCGTAATAACAAGAATAATCGCAGACGATGATTGCGTTTGGTATGGGGTTTGAGAGAAGTTTATAAAGCTCGTTTCAGACTCATTTTCTCTAGTACTGATTATGCAAATCCTAAAAAGCAACCGCCTCGAACATCTCCGCTACGATATCAGAGGCCCTATCTACGAAAAAGCTTTAGAGCTTGAAAGTCAAGGATATAAGATTATCAATCTCAATATCGGCAACCCTGCTCCTTTTGGGTTTGATGCGCCTGATGAGATTATTCACGACATCATTCTTAATATCCGAAACGCCCAAGGATACGTTGACTCAAGAGGATTGTTTGCCGCGCGCAAGGCAGTGATGCATTATACCCAAACCCAAGGTATCAAAGGGGTAGAAATCAATGATGTTTATATTGGAAATGGGGTCAGTGAATTGATTGTAATGGCCATGCAAGCCTTACTCAACGAAGGAGACGAAATTCTAGTACCTTCGCCAGATTATCCACTATGGACTACATCGGTAGCCCTAAGTGGCGGCAAACCAGTGCATTATATTTGTGACGAACAAAGTGACTGGAATCCAGACCTGGATGACTTAGAAAGGAAAATCACGCCCAAAACCAAGGGGATTGTGATGATCAATCCCAACAATCCAACGGGAGCCGTTTACGAAAAAGAGACGATTCAGCGCATTGCCGAAATCGCCGAAAGACATCGTTTGATATTATTCTCAGACGAAATCTACGACAAAATCCTCTTCGACGGAGCGAAGCATTATCCCGTTGCCACGATGGTACAAGATACCCTTTGTGTTACTTTTGGGGGATTATCAAAAAACTACCGCTCGGCAGGCTTCCGAGGTGGATGGCTTATGTTGAGCGGTGCTAAACACAAAGCAAAATCATACATTGAAGGACTGACGTTTTTGGCAAGTATGCGTTTATGCGCCAACGTACCTACCCAATATGCCATCCAAACTGCCTTAGGGGGCTATCAAAGTATCAATGATTTGGTACTTCCCACAGGCCGACTTCATAAACAGATGAATCTCGTTTACGAAAGACTCGTTTCGATTCCGGGCATTAGCTGCGTCAAACCCAAAGGGGCCTTGTATGTTTTCCCAAAAATCGACCTGCGTAAGTTTGATTTCAAAAACGACGAAGATTTTGTCTTTCAACTTCTCAACGACCAAAAGGTATTGCTCGTGGCTGGTACAGGCTTTAATTATATTACACCCGACCACTTCAGGATTGTGTTTTTACCCACAGTCGATGAACTGACAACGGCCATGAACCGTATTGAGACTTTTTTGCACAATACTAGCATTCATGCCGAAAGTACCGTAGAAGAATACCTCCTTTAGATTTCACGAAGGGTTTGGCCATCAAAAAAGGGAACTGTATCAGTTCCCTTTTTTGATAATACGATTTTCTGTCCCAAATCAGATTTCTTCTTAATTCAGCTCAGTTTCAAGAAGATTGGCTTTTTTTTCATCTGAGAAAACAAACGTCATCGGTTTCTCTACTTTTTCGGGTAAAAGCGCAATCGCCAATACTTCTTCTACATTATCTACATAGTGAAATTTGAGGTCTTTAACATAAGACGCCTTGATTTCTTCTACATCTTTCCGATTTTTATAACACATGATGATTTCGGTAACACCAGCGCGCGAAGCAGCCAAAATTTTCTCCTTAATCCCTCCCACCGGTAATACCTTACCACGGAGTGTGATTTCGCCAGTCATCGCAATCTGAGCTTTTACACGGCGCTGCGTAAAAATCGAAGCAATCGACGTAAGCATGGTGATACCCGCCGAAGGACCATCTTTAGGAACAGCCCCCGCTGGAATATGAATATGCAAATCGTAATTACTAAAAATCCGATAATCAATATCCAAAGTATCCGAATGAGCTTTGAGATATGACAATGCCGTTATGGCCGATTCTTTCATCACATCTCCCAATTGTCCCGACAACGTCAAAGCACCTTTTCCACGGCTTAGGCTCGACTCAATAAACAAAATTTCGCCTCCTACCGACGTCCACGCCAAGCCTGTTACTATCCCTGCGGTATGATTGTCTTGGTACAAATCTTTGTCGAAAATCTCAGGCCCTAGCAATTTTTCGATATGCTCAGCTTTGATGATTTTGGGGTATTCCTCTTCCATAGCAATCGATTTAGCCACTTTTCTGATCAGCGTTCCAATCTTCTGCTCTAGGTTTCGTACCCCTGACTCACGGGTGTAGTACTCTATTACTTTCAGAATCGCTTTATCATCTAAGCTAAAAGATTTGGTATCCAAACCGTGATCTTTCCGCTGTTTTGGAACAAGGTATTTTTTCGCAATTTGTAATTTTTCTTCGACCGTGTAGCCTGTTAGCTCGATAATCTCCATCCGATCGCGAAGAGCAGGGTGAATGGTATCAAGCGAGTTGGCAGTAGCAATAAAAAGTACTTTTGACAAATCATACTCTACCTCAAGGTAGTTGTCAGTAAAAGCATTGTTTTGCTCAGGATCAAGCACTTCCAAAAGAGCCGATGCCGGATCACCTCTAAAATCAGAACCTACTTTGTCGATTTCGTCCAGAATAAATACCGGATTGGAAGAGCCCGCTTTTTTGATATTCTGAATCAATTTGCCAGGCATTGCGCCGATATAAGTCTTACGGTGGCCTCTAATCTCCGCTTCATCGTGCAATCCTCCGAGGGCCATTCTGATATATTTACGTCCGAGTGCTTTCGCCACTGACTTTCCCAAGGAGGTTTTGCCCACGCCCGGAGGGCCGTACAAGCACAAGATAGGTGCTTTTAGACTATTTTTAAGTTTCAGTACGGCAAGGTATTCGATGATACGCTCTTTGACTTTTTCCAATCCAAAGTGATCAGAGTCCAATATCTTCTGAGCACGCTTCAGGTCAAAATTATCTTTGGTATATTCTCCCCAAGGCAAATCCACCATGAGCTCAAGATAATTGAGCGTCACGGGATAATCGGGCGCCATGGGATTGATGCGTTGTAATTTTTGGGTTTCTTTATCAAAGTGCTTTTGCACCGTCTCCGACCATTTTTTCTTTGAGGCCCGAAAACGAATATCCTCAAGCTCGCGCTCGGGAGTTTCCATGCCAAGTTCATCTTGCAACACTTTGATTTGCTGACGCAAAAAATAGTCACGTTGTTGTTGGTCAATATCTAAACTAGCCTTGCTCTGAATATCCCGTTTAAGCTCCAACATCTGAATTTCTTTCAGCATAAATTCCAGCAGCTTTGTGGCTTGTTCTGGAATAGTAGGCTTTTCAAGAAGTTCTTGTTTATCAGCAACTTCGGCGTTTATGTTGGACGATAAAAAATGCGTCAAGAAAGTAGGGCTTTCGATATTGTCAAGGGCAATTCTAGCTTCTTGTGGAATATCGGGATTGAGCCTTAATATTTTATGAGCCGAATCTTTAAGCGTCTGAATCAACGCCTTCGACTCTTTTTTGTTCTGATTTGGAAAATAATCTTCTATTGGCGACACCTTCGCAATCATGTAAGGCTCTTCACGAACGTAGTCTTTGATTCTAAAACGCTGACGCCCTTGAAGAATAATCGTAGTGTTGCCATCAGGAAGTGTAATCATTTTGATGATATGCCCCATGGTTCCGACTGTATACAAATCTGTACTAGCGGGCTCGGCTTTATCTTGGTTTTGCTGAGCAATCACCCCAATGATACGATCTCCTTTGTAAGCTTTTTTGACAAGTCTGATCGATTTTTGACGCCCCACCGTCACAGGAATCACCATTCCAGGGAATAAAACGGTGTTTCGGAGTGGAAGAATAGAAAGCTCTTCAGGCATTTCGATGGGTTCATCATCACCTTCACGTCCTCCTAATGGTACGATTTCAAGGCTATCTAAATCTGACTCAGCAAGCATCAGTCGTGTATATAATTCGTTTGGATCAAGATTCATACGCAGGGCTGTCAATTTGACAGAAAAGTTTGGACAATATAACGAAAATTTTTATCGGGCTAAAGGATTCTACATAACAAAAACATAATACGACAAAAACAGATACTTTACCAACAAATTTCTGTCTCCTTCTCCACTTTCTGTCTTTGTAAAAAAACTTAAGTTTTCACTAGGGCTGTAAAATAATGGTTTGAACAGAAAGTAACCCGCTGTGCGGTGCTATATTCTTTATAAAAAATAGGTGTAGCTTTAATATAAATCCCCCTTTACTTCAAATCAGCTAAATAACTATCCAAACAAACTTAAAAAAGCCCCCGGAAGTCCGAGGGCTTTCGTATAATAAATAAGGCTAAAGCCGATTCTTACATCATGCCACCCATTCCACCGCCATGTCCATGACCAGCTGCAGCGGCGCCAGCATTTTCTTCTGGCTCGTCAGCAATCATACATTCTGTGGTCAACAACAAACCTGCGATAGAAGCAGCGTTTTCGAGGGCTAGACGAGTTACTTTTTTAGGATCGATGATACCTGCTGCAAAAAGATCTTCGTAAGTATCATTTTTAGCATTGTATCCATAACCACCTTCGCCTTCTTTGATTTTGTTGATTACCACAGACCCTTCGCCACCTGCGTTGGCAACGATTGTACGAAGAGGTGACTCCAAAGCTTGGCGGATGATATTGATACCTGTAGTTTCGTCATCATTGATACCTTCAAGGCTATCCAATGCAGAGATAGCACGGATAAGAGCCACACCACCACCAGTCACGATACCTTCTTCTACGGCAGCGCGAGTAGCATGGAGGGCGTCATCTACGCGGTCTTTTTTCTCTTTCATTTCTACTTCAGTAGCAGCACCAATATAAAGGATAGCTACTCCACCTGACAATTTCGCCAAACGCTCTTGCAATTTTTCGCGATCGTAGTCAGAAGTAGTATTTTCGATTTGTGACTTGATTTGGTTAACGCGAGCCTTGATTTGCTCTTGGTCACCTGAACCATTCACGATAGTTGTATTGTCTTTGTCGATAATGATTTTTTCGCAGTGACCAAGGTAAGAAAGGTCAGCGTTTTCGAGTTTGAATCCACGCTCTTCGGCGATTACAGTACCACCTGTCAAGATAGCGATGTCTTCCAACATAGCTTTGCGACGATCGCCAAAGCCTGGGGCTTTTACGGCACATACTTTCAATGCTCCGCGAATTTTGTTGACTACCAACGTAGCAAGGGCTTCGCCATCTACGTCTTCAGCAATGATCAACAAAGGACGGCCAGTTTGAGCTACACCTTCCAATATAGGAAGCAACTCTTTCATTGAAGATACTTTTTTCTCAGAAATCAAAATGAAAGGCTTCTCCAATTCGGCTTCCATTTTTTCGGCGTTTGTCACAAAATAAGGCGACAAATAACCACGGTCAAACTGCATACCTTCTACAGTCTTAACTTCTGTTTCGGTACCACGTGCTTCTTCTACTGTGATTACACCTTCAGTACCTACTTTTTTCATAGCATCGGCAATCATGTTACCGATTTCTTCGTCGTGGTTGGCAGAGATAGTAGCAACTTGAGCAATTTTGCTAAAGTCATCCCCTACCGTTTGAGCTTGGGCAGCTAAGTTAGCAACAACCGCTCCAACGGCCTTATCCACACCACGTTTCAAATCCATTGGGTTGGCACCAGCGGCTACGTTTTTAGATCCGATTGTATAGATAGCTTGCGCCAAAACAGTAGCTGTAGTAGTACCGTCACCTGCGGCATCCGCAGTTTTTGAAGCTACTTCTTTCACGAGTTGAGCACCCATGTTTTCCATAGCATCCTTCAATTCGATTTCTTTAGCTACAGTTACACCGTCTTTAGTAATAGCTGGTGAGCCGAATTTTTTATCGATGATAACATTACGACCTTTAGGACCAAGCGTTACTTTAACAGCATTTGCAAGGGTATCAACACCCTTCTTTATTTTGTCACGTGCTTCGGTATCGAAAAATATTTTCTTAGCCATTTTTTTAAATTTGAAAATTTGTGAATTTGAAAATTTGAAAATAAAACAATTGAAAGCTTGAATCAGTAACTGAATCCCAATTACCGAATTTTCAAATTGTCACATTATGCATTAATTAAAGATTTAGATAATAGCGAAAATGTCAGATTCGCGCATAATGAGATACTCTTGACCTTCTACAGTAATCTCAGTGCCTGCATATTTGCCGTAGAGAATAGTATCCCCTACTTTCACAGTAAGAGGCTCGTCTTTTTTACCAGGGCCTACTGCTACTACGGTTCCACGTTGGGGTTTCTCTTTCGCAGTATCAGGGATGATGATACCAAAAGCGGTTTTTTCTTCTGCAGGTGCGGTCTGAACGAGCACGCGATCTGCTAACGGCTTAACATTTACTTTTTCTGCAACTGCTGACATAGTTATCAGGGGTTTTAATTAGTTTTATAATTGTTGAAACTTACCGATAAGTTTTCCGAGGGCAAATATAGCATTTTCTATGCCAACGGTATCTTAAGCTCATTTTCTGCCATTTTTGCAGTAACAACACAATCGAATCTATAAAATCTGCCATACCCAAAATAATCATTGGCAGTATCAATATTTTTATTGTATTTTATTTGGCAATATTGTTTTTTTTCATAAATTGGCTTATAATTATCTATGAAGCATCATTTTACGAAGGTTTTATTGAATATTCAGACTATGGAGGCGGCATATGACCAAAGTAGTTTTTTAAAAGTATATGTCTATGGCTAGTTTAAAACAAGATTGGATAACCGAAGGATGGATTGATTTTGAATACAAGAAATACATCTTAATGGCTTATTTACAAGGAGTTAATCAAAATTTCAAGCAATCGCGCCTATTCCCTGACTTGCCTTCTGTGGAGAAGCACTACAAAGCAGCCTTAAACCTCAAAGATTCTAAAGAGCAAATCGTGGCTTCTTTTCCAAAAAAGCTCAAAGGAATAGACCTCAAAAAAAAACAATTTATTTACGAAAAATTTCAGGAAAGCGAACACTTATCCGAAATTGACAGCATTTTGGAGTATTCTCTGCCACTTTTTCAGCAAACGCTGACAGAGGGTCAATCTCACTATGCCGACATCGAAGCCAAACTCAGTTTTATGCCCGTGGGTATTATTCCCCTCCACCTCAAAGAAGGATATGTGTTTATATATCGGGGTCACAATAGCGAAACCCAAATCTACCACTATCAAATTCGACTCGTCCAACACAGCAATCAAAGCAGTGTACATACAACGCTCGTAGACACGGTGCGCAAAAGTTTTACGACTACGTTTGAAAACCTCAAATTGAACCTTATCCACAAGCGTCGCGAGCTTCCAAACCCTGCCACCTACTTGGTCGAATCCCCTGCTGAATATCCAGTGCAAGAAACAATACTGCCTATTGCAAAAAAATGGATTGTCAATTTTGATAAACAATACACTATTCGGTAAAGATAGTATCGCTATTTTCGTCCGAAATCGGCTGGATTTTCGCCCCAATACTCCGTTTCCCACTTGAGGATAGGATTAGCATACTTGTTTTTAGACAACCACTCTTCGGCTCGTTGAAGCAATTCGAAGAGTGGTTTGTTTTCCGGCGTCACTTCTAATTTCGTGTTGGCATGTTTGCGTTTTATCCAACTAATTGCTGTTTTAGAATCCGAATAAATCGGCAGGTTGCTTTGGTGCTTTTGAAGATAGGCCAACCCGTGCACAATAGCCAAAAATTCTCCGATATTGTTGGTACCATCTTTAAATGGGCCTTGGTGAAATATCTTTTGTCCCGTACGAAGGTATACTCCTTGGTATTCTACATCTCCCGTGGCGGTGTTCCAAGCAGCATCTACAGCAATGCTATCTAGGTTGGGCTTACCGATATTGGCAGGTGCTACTTTTAAGGCTGGTTGGGCGGTTTTGGGCGATATATACTCCCAATAACTTTTTTGTAAGGCTTCTTCCGCCTCCTTTAGATTGTCAAATGATTTGTACTTTGCCTCTGCAAAACCCCTGATTTGCGCCTCACATTCTTCCCACTCCGTAAATACGCCACGTTTACGGCCTTCCCATACTACATAAAATTTTCTCTTTTTTGCCATGCTGCAAACTTACATAAACTGCGGGTAAAATAAGGTGCTTCGCCACTTTTCAATAGTACTTTCAACCTAAAATTACGTATTGATAAGGTCATAAAATTCGTTTTACAACTGTACTAAAATCATACGTTTTTATCATCCAAGACAATTATTAATCCGTTTTTTTAAAACATGACCAAATCCTTTTCAACTCTTGTACTCGCCCTGACTGCTTCTGTGTGCCTAGCGCAAAAAGAAGTCGTACTAACCAACCATGCTGCCGACAAAAAAGTAGAAGTAACGATTGACGGTAAACCTTTTACAGCTTATTTTTATCCCGGACCCGATGTGCTGAAGAAGGCTGTTTTGTATCCCTTACGAACCGTCAACGGCACCGATATTACGCGTGGGTGGCCCATCAATCCACGTCCAGGCGAGCGTGTAGATCACCCGCACCATGTAGGTATGTGGCTCAACTATGAAGATGCCAATGGGCACGATTTCTGGAACAATTCACTATCCGTAAATCACGCCAAAAATACCTACGGAACAATCGTTCATACAGGCATCAAAAGTATAAAAAGTGGCAAAAAACAGGGAGAACTTACCGTCACAGCCGACTGGCTCGACAAAAACGGAGGTCTTATGCTGACCGAAACCACCACTTATGTATTTAAAGGAGATGACCAAACCCGCACCGTAGATCGTATCACAACCCTAACGGCCAAAACTGATGTCACGTTTAAGGATGTCAAAGATGGCTTTTTTGCGATTCGAGTAGCCAGAGAATTGGAGCACCCTTCTGACAAACCTGAGGTATTTACGGATGCGAGCGGTATCGCGACCAAAGTCCCTGTCATGAACAACGCCGGTGTCACTGGAAGCTATCGCAATAGTGAAGGGGTAGAAGGCGAAGCTGTGTGGAGCAAAAGAGCCAAATGGTGCAATCTACGCGGCAAAATGGGCAACGAAACCGTCAATCTAGTAATAATAGACCATCCCAAAAATGTGGGCTATCCTACTTATTGGCACGCCCGAGGCTATGGGCTTTTTGCGGCAAATCCTCTAGGCCAAAAAATATTTAGCAATGGAGCCGAAGAACTTAATCTCAAACTCAAAAAAGGAGAATCAACTACGTTTCGTTATCGTACCGTTATTGCATCTGAATCTCTGAGCGATGCTCAAATCAACACCATTACCGCCGATTTTGCAAAAACAAAGTAATCATCGCTTTACCAAAATAAAAGTCGCCGTGATAGAACTATCACGGCGACTTTTATTTTGGTAGAAAGTTATTGTTTTTTTCTTAGTTCGACTGTGCCAAGATCCAAATATTGAATTACAATTTTGTCGCAACTATTTTCTTTGATTATATACTCCAACGACAACGCATTAAACCCTTTGCTTACCCGCAAAATAAGCCTATTGGCTTCTATCTTCCAAGTTCTGTCGGTCAGCACGATGTCATTGATTTCGCCACCCAACAATAGCTCCTCGGGGTCAGCATAAGTACCGTCTTCATTAAAAGTTACATCAAAAGGGTCAGAGGTTAAATCATCGACTTTGGCAATGCCAGACCAAGCACCCAAAATATTTTTTTCGACGGCAGGAGGAATGCATTCTTCTTCTTTGTCTTTGTTGCAAGCAACCAACGCAAATACTAGAAATAAAAAAAGGAGACTTTTTTTCATAAAAATAAATAAATGGTGATTAAAGAAATGTGGGTTCAAAACTAAACATTTAGCTGAACAATTACTAGAGACAATTGCCTTTCAATCGCTCTATCAATATAAAATAGCACCCCAAAAAGCTGATAATAAGCACTATCGTCTATCATCTTTTACAATCAAAAATAAATCATTTTCGAGCGATAAATAGCCGTATTCGTACACAAAAAAGTAAGTAGCTCCTTTTTGGGTGGTGCGGGTACTGGTAAAATAAGTAAAATCAAAACCCTCTCTCTGAAGGGTATTTTTGGAAACTTTCGCTTTATCCTCTGGGCAAATCTCTTCCAAAATCCGTCGATTTTTGCGCAATTTGTTATTGACATTTCTGACAAAATTGTTGGAATCCGAATTAAGCTTGTTGTTGTAGGCATTGCGACACAAATCCGAACAAAACTTTTTATCTGCTCGTCCAATAATCTTCTCACCGCATTCTAAACATTCTTTCACTGCTGCCATTGGTAGGATCAATGTATTGTTTTACACTGCAATATATAAAAAACATTATCCGATTACAAACGTTTACAAATAATTTTATCCATATAGAAACGAATACCAACCGAATCGAGCGACTCAGATGCTGCACCTTTGTATCGCCGATTCAGCAAGACGGCCGAAACAAATATCAAACACATAAATTTTTAAGGAACATGAACAAGGTAACATTGATTGGCAACGTAGGCAAAGACGCTCAAGTACGTAATTTTGATAATGGCAAATTGGCCTCATTTACGCTCGTGACCAAAGAAACCTACACCAACAAAAACAATGAAGAAATCACTAGCACTACATGGCACAATGTAGTGGCATTTGGGAAAGTAGCGGAAGTGTGTAAACGTCTCGCGTTTAAAGGAAAAGCGGTTTCGGTAGAAGGCAAGCTCAATTATCGTTCTTACAAAAACAAAGACAACAAAACAGTATACGTTACCGAAATACAGGTCTATAGAATCGAACCTGTCAATACAGTCGAACACTAAGCCTCTCCACGCTATTTGTCTTTCTATTAACAGCTCAAAAGTAATCTATTAACAGCCCTTTTTTGTTTCAAATGCCCCGTAAATGCGTTGGTAGCGGGGGCTAGTCTCCCCTCCAACGTTTACGTTTAGGCCAAGTAGGTAGCATAACGCTGGTAAGGTTCAAAACCTTACCAGCGTTATCAATTGGTATTTTATTTTTTCTTATCAAATCTTCATCAAAACAAAATATATTATTGCTTTGCAGTAGAGACCTTGCCAAGTAAGGCTTTGTAACAAAAACAAACCATTTTAACGAATGACTTCTTTTGAAACTCACAACTCTCGAAGAAATTTTATAAAAACCCTAACGGGAACTATTGCTAGTGTAGCAGCTACCAACGTATGGGCTCAATCAGAATCTCTATTCGAAAACCGCAAGGGGCTATTGCTTCCGCTCGGGATTTGTACTTCTTACGATAAAGCTGATTTTCTTAAAGGTCTGGGGTATTCATTTATTGAAGAAAATGTAGGTCGTTTTTTGATTCCAGAAGCAGGTGATGCTCAATACAAAAAAAACCTAGAATCACTCAAGGCACACCAATTTCCGGTGCGTTCATATGTAAGTTTTTTTCCAGGTAGTCTCAAATCGGTCGGTAACGACACCCACCACGATGCCATTCTCCAACGTGCCGATTTGGCTCTTAAAAGAGCCAAAGAATGCGGTTCGTCACATATTGTATTTGGCAGTGGCGGCTCACGTGCCATTCCAGATGGCTTTGATCGTCAGAGAGCCAAAGAGCAGCATATTGAGTTAAGCAAAAAAATGGCGCTTTTGGCCGAAAAACACGGTGTCACACTGGCAATAGAGCCGCTCAATCGAAGCGAGACCAATTTTATCAATAGCCTGAGCGAAGGCGTCGAAATCATTGAAGCCGTCAATCATCCTCGTTTTAGATTGCTCTGCGACATTTATCACATGATGAAAGACAACGAAGGTCCCGAAGAAATTGTAAAATACGGCAAATACATCACTCACTGCCATATTGCCGAAAAGCAAGGCCGTACCGCACCTGGTGCGCAAGGCGACGATTTTACGGCTTATTTCAAAGCCCTCAAAAAGATAAAATACAAAGGCGGACTATCAATTGAATGCCGTTGGAAAGATTTTGACAATGAAGCCAAAAAAGCCGTAGAAGTACTAAAAACACAACTGGCTTCGGTCTAGTTTTTTATAAAAAAAATGGTCCGTTTATCTGTTTACAATAGCTATTGTTTCGCAGATAGACGGACTTTCTTTTTTAAAAGCTATAGCGTACTCTCTATTTTCGAGCGTTGATTTTGGCTAACTCAGCTTTTAACTCTTGTGCTTCGGGGCTATTGGCAGCCGTCAAGGTAAGGGCTTTGTTGACCCATTTTCTAGCTGTCGGTACAAAACTCGCATCCGAAGCGCGATTGTTAAAAAGCTTGATGATGTACATGTAATCAGGCAATTGTGCTTTGGCATTGTTGAGATAGTCTTCTGCACGTGCCGTAGCCTGAGGGGTTTGGCGTTTGGCAAAATAATAATTCACTTCAGGCAACAAGGTACGGGCATTGGCAGCCGATGGCTCAATGCCGATTTTGACCAAATACTGGCGCATTTGCTGAATCTTAGCCGCGTCGTATTTGGCTCCTCTCCCACTATACAACGACCCCATGATGAGATTTTCGGCCACGAGCTTCACTTCTTTGGCGCCATATTTAGCTTTGTATGCTCCCATGTTGTTGATAAGGTATTTTGACATCGGGTTTTCGACATCCATAACTAGCTTCGATATCGCCAACCAATTGTTTTTGTCTGCGTACTGAGCGGGTGTCTTTCGGCGAGCATATTCTTCCATGATTTTGATATTGAGCGTAGTATCACATACCACTCTGCAATACATGGCCATGTCGATCAAAAAATTATCGCTTCGCTCACCTGATGCATAACGACTCCGAAAAGTAGCCGCTCGCACTGAAGGATTGAGCGCATTTTGGGCATGTTTGATAGTTTCGGCGGCGGTAGGGTTGCTCATCGCAAAGTGAAGTAAGTTTTCGTTGCCATCAAAAAACAAAAACAAAGGCAGCGAAGGCGCATACAAACGCTTAGGAGTCAAGAAGTTGCGTACATCAGGACTTGTTACTTCCAATTTATAAGAAATAAAATTTTTATTGTAAAAATCAGCGACGGCCTTTTCTTTGAAAATAGGCTCAAAAGCCGCGCAATGCTCGCAAGTTTTAGAATATACCTCCACAAAAACCAATTTCCCCTGTGCTCGCGCCATGTTAAATGCTTGACGAATGTCGTTGGTAAAGAAATTGATTTGTTGGGCGGAAACAGAAAGCTGGAAAAGCAAGCAACTTAATAAAAGAAGTTTTTTCACGATTAGTACAGATTATAGACTTTCTAAAGCTTAGAAAGCTTCGTTTTGAAATTGATTTAACCACTTTACCGAAAAACAATTCCCGCAGTTTGCGGAGTTTGACAAATTTCGCTGATAGTATCAACAAAATTTACGCCAATCTGCAAAATCTGCGGGAAAAAGTAATTCGTAATTTTGGAAAGAATACCTTTTAGTTTTTGGGCTGCACAAAAATACTCTCATCCACGGTTGGATTCACTTCGAGTTTTTTGGTATTGACTACTACTGCCCCTTGAGGAGAGTTCACTTCCATCAAAAACGGAAACGCAATTCCATCAATCACCCGATAATCCGACATCTTGGTTTGAGCACTAAACGCCTGCCCATTCACTTCGCCCGACATATCCATTCTGATAGGATAGAAATTTTTAGCGCTAATGAAGTAAGTCGATACCCCTCCTTCTTTGGTCGTCATTTTGATTTTATAGGCATCGTTGCCGTCTACGGCCTCTTTCCCGAGCAATTCTACGGTAGCTCCGGCTGCTTTGTAGTTGGCCATACCCGAAAGATCCATTTGGCTCATCGAGTTTTTGAGTTGGTCGTCGGGCATCGGAATAGGCGTGGTTGAGCCAGTCATGGGATTAACCATCCAGCCTTTATTTCCGTCAACTCCTACCACTATTTTTTGGCCCATTACCTCGGTTTCGTTACGCATTCCTCTGTTATGAACAATCACCGACGTAGAGGGTATCTCCATACCCATTACACTGATTACGTTTTCCATACGCATCGATTTGAGGGCGTTTAGTTTTGCCGCTCCTCCCCGTGCTTCTATCGACTTGGCGATAATTTCCTCAGCGGTTTGGGCGGTAGCAGCCGTGATAGTACCCAGCACTATTACGAGCGAAAGAGCAATTTTTTTCATGTTTTCAAGCATCATTATTTTTTTAATTATTGTCGAAAGGTAAGACGAAAAAAGGATTTATTTACCTTTTACGCTCATTACGTAAGATGCAATTCCGTTTTCCAAATCTTCACTTTCTTGAAGCACTCTGATAAAAGCACTACCGATGATAGCCCCACTGGCATGTTGGCAGGCTTTGGTAAAAGTTTCATGGTCTTTGATTCCAAACCCAATCAAGCGGGGATTGCGAAGCTGCATGGCATTGACCCGTTCAAAATACGCTTCCATGTCATGACTTACGCCTGACTGAGAGCCTGTCACACTTGCCGACGATACCATATAGATAAACCCTTCGCTGTTGTCATCAATCTGCCGAATGCGTTGTTCGGATGTTTGTGGCGTAATCAAGAAAATATTGAGAATACCGTATTTATCAAAAATGGGTTTGTACTCCTGCATATACTCATCCATGGGCATGTCTGGCAAGATAAGACCATCGACACCCACTTCGGCACAATGTTGACAGAAATTTTCGACCCCAAACTGAAGCACAGGATTGACGTATCCCATAAGCAATATCGGCAGCGATATTTCGTCACGCATCCCCTTCAATTGGGCAAACAGCTCTTTCACACTCATTCCATTTTCGAGGGCTTTTTGATTGCTCAATTGGATAGTTTCGCCATCAGCCACGGGATCAGAGTAAGGCATGCCGATTTCGACCAAATCAGCCCCTGATGCTTGTAAAGCTTTCAAGATGCGACGTGTATCGGTAAGTTGTGGAAAACCAGCGGTAAAGTATACGTTAAGGTTGTGAGTAGCTTGACGTTGGAAAAGTTGGACGATTCGATTCATGAAATCCTGAAAAAATGATTAGTACTTGATTAGGGAAAAATGACAGCAGTCTTTACCAAAAAACCACGGCAAAAGTAGTTTTTTCGATAACGACAACCAAAGAAACAAACGGACTTTGACTAGGATAAAGCTAAAAACGTCAGAGACGCCATCGAAAGGATTTGTCGTCGATAGCACGCATCGTACACAGTACTCCGTTGAGGTGGTCGTACTCATGTTGAAGCAATTCGGCAAGGCTATCGTGCATAGTCCAGCTTTGGGGCTGCCAGTGATGGTCAAGATAGTGAACCGTAATCGATTGGTACCTTTTGACTTTCACCAACAAATTGGGGAAACTCATACAATCGTCCCAAAGCTCAAAAAGTTCGTCACTTAGGTCAGTGAGGGTAGGATTGATAAAGACCACAGGCTGGTCAATATTCATATAAATGAGCCGTTTCATAATACCAAGCTGAGGCGCGGCGATAGCTCTTCCAAAGCCATGTTTAGCGCGTACCTCTTGCATCACATTGTGGAGATCTGCGACCCAATCGCCCACCAAGTGTTTTTCGGTAGGCAAGATAGGCTCACAGTTTTGGTACAAACGTGGGTCGCCCAACAGTAACAAATCGGCTAAAGTTTTCATGCAAAGAGATTGGGGGTTTCTTGGGTAACTCTTTTTTGTTCTCACAAATTCACCCCGCAATCAAAATCTTTCAATTTCTATAATGGTACGATTAAAAGACTATATAGACAGTGGCATTAGCAGTTGGTTTACGAAGTTTCAATTCCTAAATGGTACAATTAAAAGTATTCAATATCTATAAACTTATCCCTAATATACTTCAGTTTCAATTCCTAAATGGTACAATTAAAAGTTCGGCTGCTTCTGAGAAGGTAATTCTGATTGAAATTTTTCAATTCCTAAATGGTACAATTAAAAGAAGAAACCTATTAGTATTACTACCAAGGTTACTTGTGTTTTTCAATTCCTAAATGGTACAATTAAAAGATTATTGATAGCTGCGGATAACTTCATTTTCGTAGTTTTTCAATTCCTAAATGGTACAATTAAAAGTGTTAAACATACCTTTCGTTTACCTGTAAGTCAAATTTTTCAATTCCTAAATGGTACAATTAAAAGTAGAGGTTCCCAACGACCTAAACGAAACTATAACATTTTCAATTCCTAAATGGTACAATTAAAAGAAACTTTTGAGCTAATTCGTCTTTACTCATTTCACTTTTTCAATTCCTAAATGGTACAATTAAAAGTTCTTAAATACAAAGGATGTTTAGGGAACCCATCTTTTTTCAATTCCTAAATGGTACAATTAAAAGGCGTGAAAGATTGTCATTTGTTTCAGATGTTTTAGATTTTCAATTCCTAAATGGTACAATTAAAAGCCGCAAAAACAAAGGTAGATACCGATTTCAATACGATTTCAATTCCTAAATGGTACAATTAAAAGGAGGTGGGGGTGGAGGAGAGGTTCCTATTTCAAATATTTCAATTCCTAAATGGTACAATTAAAAGTAAAACAACTTCCGTCATCTCCTACATTGTACCCGTATTTCAATTCCTAAATGGTACAATTAAAAGAGGCGAAAATAGAAGAAAGTAAGCTAAATGATTTGTAATTTCAATTCCTAAATGGTACAATTAAAAGAAAAAAACATTTGGCTTATATAAAGAAGCCGATTTATTTCAATTCCTAAATGGTACAATTAAAAGGCCTGGTTATGTGACGCTCTACGCCAGTGGCGGGCTGATTTCAATTCCTAAATGGTACAATTAAAAGCTTCCTTCTAATCTACTGCCATCTTTACCATCTGCATTTCAATTCCTAAATGGTACAATTAAAAGTTCAAATTCATTTAGATATGAAAAACACTTATTTTTATTTCAATTCCTAAATGGTACAATTAAAAGGCTATTCTGACGTTGAAAACTTTCCAGATTTTGATTATTTCAATTCCTAAATGGTACAATTAAAAGTTTTGCTTTTGGGTTCCTTCTTCTCTTTTTCGGCATCATTTCAATTCCTAAATGGTACAATTAAAAGTTTTTTTGCAAAGTTTCTAATGACCTAAAAATTGTTATTTCAATTCCTAAATGGTACAATTAAAAGTTTTGTGCGGAGTGTCACATTTTGCTAGAAACACATATTTCAATTCCTAAATGGTACAATTAAAAGTAGATCCATTTTGAGGATGAAGTTTTCGTTAAAAAAATTTCAATTCCTAAATGGTACAATTAAAAGAATCTCATGGCCGGGTAAGGCCATTGTATTCACAATATTTCAATTCCTAAATGGTACAATTAAAAGTCCCCCCTAGTTGCGCCGCCCCCCCCTCCTTATTTCATTTCAATTCCTAAATGGTACAATTAAAAGAAAAAACCTTGATTGATTGGATGTGATTGTATGTTTCATTTCAATTCCTAAATGGTACAATTAAAAGGAGGAAATGTAAGAGATGCCAAATTGAACCGTTCAGATTTCAATTCCTAAATGGTACAATTAAAAGATTTTTGACATTGTTGTCTTCACTAGCAGGAGCATATTTCAATTCCTAAATGGTACAATTAAAAGAGTATGTTTTTTGATTTCATCGTGGATGTTATTTTGATTTCAATTCCTAAATGGTACAATTAAAAGTCAATCCAGATAAATACCTGATGCTCGTAGTTGCCATATTTCAATTCCTAAATGGTACAATTAAAAGTCGAAATACCTTTTCGGTAGGCCTTGACTTGTATTTATTTCAATTCCTAAATGGTACAATTAAAAGCTTTGGCGCGTTTAAATATCCGAACATATCTGTATATTTCAATTCCTAAATGGTACAATTAAAAGCCATCTCAATAGCCCTTTGCAGGTCGTCTAATAACTATTTCAATTCCTAAATGGTACAATTAAAAGCTGTATTATACCTTTGTATCAGTAAACAAAAGGATAATTTCAATTCCTAAATGGTACAATTAAAAGTGTTTCCATAGCGGGCATTGGCACGCTGGTACATTTATTTCAATTCCTAAATGGTACAATTAAAAGGGCGTCACTTTCGCGCCGGCGTCAGCCTTCAGAAGCATTTCAATTCCTAAATGGTACAATTAAAAGTCCCATGTTTCTAGGTTGACTTGCCAGTCGCCGTTTATTTCAATTCCTAAATGGTACAATTAAAAGAATCCGCATCGACGGAGATAGCATGGAGCCGCGTCATTTCAATTCCTAAATGGTACAATTAAAAGAAAATTGTTACTTTCATGGTAGTCGGGTATTTGGAATTTCAATTCCTAAATGGTACAATTAAAAGATCACTATCGGCGGCGTCAACCCCGATAAATGTTTCGATTTCAATTCCTAAATGGTACAATTAAAAGCCCCTCCGACACCGTCTTCATCGATAACTATATTTTATTTCAATTCCTAAATGGTACAATTAAAAGTGAAAGATGCGAAAAATTAAGAGTTTTCGACCCTTATTTCAATTCCTAAATGGTACAATTAAAAGGCGATTATTTCCGTGCCGTCTGCCGCTATAAATGTTTATTTCAATTCCTAAATGGTACAATTAAAAGTAGTAATAATGGCAAAAATGGGCTGCTTCGAATGCACATTTCAATTCCTAAATGGTACAATTAAAAGAAAATGATGACGGTTCACTTGTTGACCCAAGACAGATTTCAATTCCTAAATGGTACAATTAAAAGGAAGTGCTAGGCTACAAAATACAAGCTTCGCACACCTATTTCAATTCCTAAATGGTACAATTAAAAGACTCTTTTGACCCCAGTCGTTCATACATGGGGTCTGAATTTCAATTCCTAAATGGTACAATTAAAAGTCTCATCCTACCGACGTGCAGCGGATGCGGTAGAAGTATTTCAATTCCTAAATGGTACAATTAAAAGTTGGACTTGCTTTGGTATGTGCTTTGGACTTGCTTATTTCAATTCCTAAATGGTACAATTAAAAGTATCTAATCCATGCGATGGGCAAAGCACTGCGGATGTTATTTCAATTCCTAAATGGTACAATTAAAAGTATTATCAAAAAATTCAGGTTCCCGCGTCATATCGGTTTCAATTCCTAAATGGTACAATTAAAAGGCTTGTGGGTAACTCAATTATTTTGCCGTCATCAAGTTTCAATTCCTAAATGGTACAATTAAAAGCCGTGCGAAAAACGGCTTTTTTGACTCAATTTTAAGGTTTTTTATTGGATTTTTCAACTAAAAAGTCGTCGAAGGTTAATTGCTTGATTTTGCTTGGCCTTCGACGACTGCTCATTTTCAGGCACTTACCTCTCTCAAAGGATAATAAAGGATAATTTTTAGCCAATATGTCAACGAACTTTTGTCAGTTTTGGGACTTCGACGACTTTCGTCCTACAGAAAATTATCAATATTGCTGCGCTCTACCCCAATGATCTCTTTGTCCAACCACCGCTCATTCCGACTCTTGAACAAAATTACACTGTCTTGCTCTTCATTCATAATCGCACGCGCACCCATTAGCATTTCTTTGAGCTTTACTTCTGTAATTTCTCCTTCAAACACCGAATTTTGAATCCAATTCAAATACTTGCGGCAATGCTTCAACATCTTTGCCACCCGCTTTTCACCAATATCATATACCAAAATCACATACATAATCTCTTCAAATTATAGTAGGGGCTTTTACCACATCATTTTAAAGGGTTTGTAGACTTCGATACCCAACAAATGCTTCTGCAACTTATAGCACTCTAATTTTACCAAATGCTTATAACTCACATTTCTACCCAACGACCGATGCTTAAACGTCTCCTTCAACCGTTCTTCAAATGCTTGTACAAATGTCTTTTTAGCACTTTCTTTCAATACGCACCGATTGACATCTTGCCGAAAATCATTGGCTTGTATTTGTTTTTTGTTGAGTACCGTAAAAATTGTTCGGTCTACTAGCAATGGCTTAAAAATCTCTGACAAATCCAACGCTAACGAATACCGCCTTGCTCCTGGTTCATGCAAAAAACTGATGGTTGGGTTAAGTTGGGTATGGTAAATTTGATCCAAACACACTGTGTAGCACATCATATTGCCAAACGAAATCAACGCATTCACCTCGTTTTGAGGGGGTTGCTTGCTTCGAGTTCCCATCTCAAAGTCAGTTATAATTTCCCCAAAAGCACCATAATACGCTTGTCGGATATTGCCCTCAATGCCCATCAGCTCTGCAATATTTCCAGCTTCAGCAATCAACGATGAGTAATTTTCAATCTGACCCAGCGACTTCGCCACGTCTTTACCTCGCCCTTGATAGTACTTCAAGTTTTTGGACATATTAAAAGCCGCCCCTTCTACAAAGGTCCTCGCTACTACCATCCGCTTTTTGTCAGATAAATAATACCGCGTTTGTTCTACCTGCATTTTGCCTGCCAACAAATAATCCTTCGCCATAAACGAGCCCGTATAGTGTTCATAGTAGTCAAAAAAATGTACCGATACGTGGTTTTTCCCCAAGAAATTGTACATGGCACTGTTGGCATCCAAACTTCCGAAACAATACAAATTGTCGACCCCTTCAACTGGGATATAACGCGCTTGCCCTTCATGGCCTTGCTCATCTACCGGTACAAAACACAGGGTATTGTCCTTACGGCTCAGTCGGCCTGGGTTAAAGAGATAATAGCTTTTTTTCATTCTTTAAATAATTTCTGTATTTCTTATTCATCGCCAACCCAGCAAAATTCAAAATAACTACAAGCCTTACATTTTGAAATCGGTAACCTTGGCGGACACTGCTCTTGCTCTAAAATCTCCCTGATTTTTTCGATACTCGCTTCTATTCTTAGTACATCTTCTTCGTCTAACGTCACCCGTTCAGTTTGGCGTAACTTCGGATATTCAATAACACCGTGGCTAACTTCAACGCCATTTTTTTTCAACAAATACAGATAAAACTGTACCTGTGCCACGTGCGCCCACTCCTTTGCGGCCGATTTTTTGGTTTCGTGGACAATTCCCCGTTTGGCGTCAAAAAAATCTATTTTGGCGGTCAAAACAACCTCCTTCTTTGCCGCACTTTCGGGCATCGTATAGCTTATTTCCAGTTCTTCGTTTTTATCAGCCCTAAAAGGATAGCTCTCCTCCCCTATCAACTTACCTTCATACACCACTTCTGAGGTATGCTCCATCCTGATGACATGGTAATGAAGCCACATTTTGCGGTGACAAAGCTGGTAATAGTTGAGTAGAGTGGCGTTGATGTTCATGGTTCATAAAATTTATCTTTATCCCAATTGGCAGGATTGGTGACGATATAGTTGCTTATCTTATCCCAAGATGCTTCATCTCGAATGATCGTATCCCAAAAGCGCTCTTGCCACCCAAAATTTTGATTCGGAAATACGGCTCGGATATGTTTAGTACAAACCGATTTGAATGACCGAACCACTGTGGCTATTGACCCCGCATTGGGCGAAATCGCCTGATAAAATGCAGGTGGTTGTGGTTGTGGTTGTGGTTGTGGTTGTGGTTGTGGTTGTGGTTGTGGTTGTGGTTGTGGTTGTAGAGACGTTGCATGCAACGTCTCTACGTCGTCATTGTCATTGTCATTGTCATTGTCATCGGCGGCATTTTGTCCTGACAATGATTTATCCAATACCAATATCCCGTGAATATGGTTGGGCATCACCACAAAAACATCTAACCTAATCTGCGGAAAATGGGCAGGTATGTCATACCAAAATCCTTGTACAATCGCCCCCATTGTTGACAATTTCATCTTACCATTGAGACATTCTCCAAAAAAATGTTCTCGGTCTTTTGTACAAATGGTGATGAAATAGGCCCCATCCGACGCATAATCCCAGCCTTTCAACCGTGCTGATTCGATACGGTATTTGTTATTGAACAATTCTCCCATTTTATGTCTAATTTTTTATGATTTAGACGTATATAAGGATGATTGGTCAATCTTGTTTTCTTTCTATTATGTATGACGATGACATACGTTTTCTTATTATTCGTTATTCCGCCTATCTGCCTCGTTTTTATAATAAACCGATACAGAAATTGGTTAATGGTCGGTATAGACGTTGCATGCAACGTCTATACACATCATCCGCAGATTCGACCAAAAATATCGCAGGGTTACACCGTGGTATTTTATCACACCAAAACATAATCCATAATCGACGACGTAGATACGTTGCATGCAACGTATCTACACATCATCCGAAAATTCATCATAAATATCGCAGGATTACATCGTGGCACGTTTATTTTTTCCTCCTATCAAAACGTAATCCATAATCGACGGCGTAGATACGTTGCATGCAACGTATCTACATATCATTCGCAAATTCATCATAAATATCGCAGGATTACATCGTGGTACGTTTATTTTTTCCTCCTATCACGTTACCCCGAAAACATAATCCATAATCCACGACATAGATACGTTGCATGCAACGTATCTACGTATCATCCGCAGGTTCATCATAAATATCGCAGGATTACATCGTGGCACGTTTAATTTTTTCATTCTATCAAAACGTAATCCACAATCGACGGCGTAGATACGTTGCATGCAACGTATCTACATATCATCCGCAGGTTCATCATAAATATCGCATCATTACATCGTGGTATGTTTATTTTTTCTTCGTATCAAAACGTAATCCACAATCAACGGCGTAGATACGTTGCATGCAACGTATCTACATATCATCCGCAGGTTCACCATAAATATCGCAGGATTACACAATCATACGTTGTTTCTTCATTCTATCAAAACCTAATCCACAATCGACGGCGTAGATACGTTGCATGCAACGTATCTACACATCATCCGAAGGTTCATCATAAATATCGCAGGATTACACCGTGGTATTTTATCACACCAAAAACGTAATCCACAATCGACGACGTAGATACGTTGCATGCAACGTATCTACATATCATCCGCAGGTTCACCATAAATATCGCATCATTATGTCGCGGTACGTTGATTTTTTCTTCCTATCACATTCACGCAAAAACATAATCCATAATCCACGACGTAGAGACGTTGCATGCAACGTCTCTACACACCATCCGCAGGTTCACCATAAATATCGCATCATTATGTCGCGGTACGTTGATTTTTTCTTCCTATCACATTCACGCAAAAACATAATCCATAATCCACGACGTAGTGTATATCCCTGAAATAGCTTGACACAAATTGTGTAAAGTTATGAAAGTGAGCAGCTTTATTAATTTAAAGAAAAAGTACAAAACAGGTGCCTTTCGATGGCATGTCATTGAACTGTATCGATTGG
>NZ_JARNTW010000032.1 GCF_029433105.1 Runella sp. MFBS21
CTTCCTTGAAGCGCTCGAAATTAAAGGATTCGTCAGTTTTCATTGTGTCTATAAGTTAAAACTAAGTTACTTATTTTCCCCCTTTGATTCAATTTGGGGTGACACAGTTTAGTTTACAATCTCAAATGAGTTCATAGAAAAATTTGTTTGATTATTCGTGCCTTTTATTTGAATCTCCTCCACTATCTAATTTTTGCTAGTTATTATATTTATAAAAATCAATCTTTCTCCCTCCATATGAAGTTCTTTTTTGGTTTTTTGGGCGAACTCTATTTTCATTAATCACAGCTCGAATTTCAAGTGGATCCCTAGAAGTACCTTGTAACCCTGACGCTTTTGTTGGTCTATCCTTTGTGTTACCCATATCTAAATCATACTGATGTCTCATCTCATGAACAATTATTTCATAGGGACTAAATGGCACTTTTTCAGTTTCTTCAACGCTTTTCAAGCGTTTTGATGATAAATTCAAAAAAGTATATGAACCTATTTGTAGACTGCCAAATTCTTTGGGAATTCCAAAAGGCTGTACACTACTAGAACCATCTTGATTTTTATTTTCTTCAATAAAATGCTCTAATTCACTATTTCCTAATTTCTTCAATTGATCTTTCAAAACTTCATCATTTGACTTTAATATCTTTTGATAAGACTTCAAAAGCATCCCTAATGTATAATTCCCCCCTCTCCAATTATACTTTTTTTGTATCATCCCAATAAAAGTTCCCATCTTTGTAAGCTAGTGTTCTTGATACATTCACATTTTCATTTCTTATTACAAAAATAATTTTTCTTCCATCGGAATCAACAGCTCTAAGAGGCATGTTAGCGACATAAGCATAGGGAGAGATAGAGTAATATTTCTCGGCCAACGGATCCACCCCAAACCATCTCCCCACTGCCGCATCATACTGCCTTGCTCCATAATCTAGCAAACCCGTCTGAGGCTGTAGCTCCTTGCCATTGTACAAATACTTATTCACCAATTGTAACGAGTCACTCGTAGTGGGTAAAAGTGGTATTTGCAGCCCAAATCGGAACGCCGAAGCGAGCATAGTAATCGCTTCTTTGTAGTACTTTGTCTGAGTCTGTTACAACAATCCTGGTATTGCCTAAGCGGTGCGACGTTTCGCTGGTCATTCAAGTAGTATTGATATTCCCCCGTGCTACTTGTTTTATAGATGTATTGGCCTTCTCCAGTTGCTAGCTTTGGAAAATAGATCTTTTATGTCAATGAACGCTTTGCCTCGCTTTGAGGCGGTAAATACTTAAGCTACGGGCTAGAAACCCTTCTCAATATCTCTCACTCGTCAGAGCCGAGCGAGAACAGGGGACTACCACAATGGGGGAATGCTACGACGAACTATGGGAAATTCTGGCCAACGGAAAAGTATTATTCACTTACAATTAAGACAGTTCCTTTTTCGCAACAATTTATATATTCTATATTTTCTAGCTGTCTGGCAATTAATTTAATAGGGTTACCTTTTTTTTCTAAACCATATCCGTGATTGAGTATAATAGTATCATTGGAGCAAAAAGCCTTTATACTAAATATGGAATCAAACCCGGAAAAATCTCTTAGTTCATACGCATCCTTAGGAATCTGCTTTTCTTCACAAAAACCGTAAACAAAGAAAAGTTCTCTATCAAATTTCATTCCTTCGTCAAATCTGTATCCCTTAAATTCTATTTTGGTTAATTCTATTTGGCACCCTGGTAATTTGTAATGAGTAAAAATATATTCTGGTATAAGAATAATATATAAAATGAATAAACTTAAAAAAGCAAAAAAAACAATCGTTGTATTTTTTAAATTAAAGAACTGTTTCATTTTTATTTTATTTTTTATTGTCCCACATAGAACCTCAAAAATAATTAATCCTATTTTTTGTACCGGATTGTATGGCTTTATAGCTAAGAGGATCTTCTCCGTGTGTAGGTAACGAATTTAATAAATTACCACTAAATGCCCATATCAAAGCGGCTCTCCAAACAGTATTTTTCCCAAGGTTATAAGCACCAAATCCATTCAGCATAGTGTTCGTTGAAATATATCTATGGTCAGTTTTTTAATATTTCATACTCCTCCTCCCCTTGCTTTAAAAGCATATTCAATTGCAGTAGGATTTACATTTAAAATGTTGTTAATGCTGATAGGGGCAATCCATCGTCCACGGTTTAACGTTTGTGACGAGAAACACGAAGGATTTTCAAAACCTCGACCGTATCCAATTAGAAAATTGGATAGATGTTTGACAGCTTTTCTTTCATACCGACTCAACAAGTTTAGCTTCTATTCTCTATTATTAATGCCAGGAAAATCTTAAGATAAGCATAAGGGAGAACAAAGCGGCTTTATAAAAAGTTTTAACATGCACCTATTTCAGGTAAGATTAAAAACAGAAATCAGAGGCGCAAAATTAAGACACATATCATCACCATCGAAACACAGAGCGCGAATGATTTTTCCTAGTTAAAGAGCTTGGACTACGTGAAATTAATCTTCGCCATTTCATTTACCATCCCTGCCTAATCCCTAAGAAGTCAGGGAGTTAATTTTCTATTGCCTGACGATTTCAAAATCTGCTGTGGCAACAACATCATCCCACATAAATATAAGTTGACCTCCTTTTTGAGTTTCTTTCAGCTCAATTGTAAACTGTTGCTTGATATCGCTTGATTTTTGGATGGGGATACGTACCGCTAAGAGCTCTTTTGTCCGATCCGGATCGGTGGGCCAATTTTTGAGATCAGTACTAAAAATAAGTACCCATTCTCTCATTTTGGGAATGCTATATATACTATAGACGCCTTTGGGGAGCACTCTTTTTTCGATTTTTATGTCGTTTCCCAGCGTGATCGTTGTTCGACCATTGGCTCCGGTTCGCCATAAAGAATCGTAAGGAACCACGCCCCCAAAAATGGGTCTGCCTCGTTTATAGGGCCGTCCATAGGTCAGCGTAATTTTTGACTGCTGGATGCTAGCCTGTAGGGATTCGGTCGGCGAGGGAATCCCAATACCTGGTGTTTTGCTCATTCGTTTGGCCATCGCATCGATGTCAATTGGAGGATGTTTAGTTACATAATAATTCCAGGGTGTTCCTATACCATCCAGGCTTTCTATTCGACTATCCTGGTTCACACTAATGGTAGTATATTCCAAAAAGGGACCACCAAATATTATTTTATTCTTGGCTCGGTAACGAACCCCAATATCGTAGACGCCGATGTTATGATTGATCATTTTCAAAGGGAGTGTTTGCAATCCAGACCTCGCTAGACGTTGACACTGCCATTCCATGAGGGAGATTAAGGGAACCCAACCACCAACAAAATCTATTTTTCGAGTTGGGTGGTGAATCAATTTTTCCGAATTTCTACCAACTTCCGAATTATAATAGGTGCAGGTATCATTCCGGCAATTCATGTTTAGTCGATACTCAAAAGCACCCGACTTTGCTTCAAAGGGAAGTGAGCTGTTAATTGGGCTCATGGCGTTTATATTGAATTCGCGGATGCTGCCGTCGGGGTAAAAGTGTATACTGAACTCACCGATGTAATCTTCGGGAACCCGGATAAATGCTTTACCGTACAAGTGATTATTCATCATCGTGTAGGTTTCCACCAAAACCGTATCCACACCCATTCGTCCAATAAATGAGGCTGTATAGGGCCGGTTGTTCTGCCCAATACAGGCTAAAGCGGCTAGAAGTGCCCATAGACTTAGATATATTCGTTTGTAGTTCATATTGAAATTAAATTCATGTGGTGTTCAACTGTCATTCAGTTAAAGTCGTTACGATCAAAAGTAGCGATTCTCATAGTAGAAAGATTGTAAAAATGCGACATTGAGTACTATAAAATCTGGTAGACCGAATACGAAATACCGCCCGAATCAGCTTCACCGACACCTACCCTCAGCGTCTTGTTCAGCCAGGCGCAGGTGGTCTTTTAAATTAATTAAGTACATAATTTTTTGCGTAATTTCATTAAATTTGTCTAAGAATTAAGTTTTGCTAGATTGATCTTAATGCATATTCCCCTTTTTTAATTTACTAGATTTCCATTTAATCCTAAGAGCTTTGTTGAGAGCTTGTAGTTAACAAGCTATAATCAAACAAATAAGCGGGTACGTACATCTGGACCGGGCCATTCATTGACGCGTTTTGCAGGATTACCTTAACGTAATCGATCGCAAAGCTCCCCTGTATGTTGCGACTTCATTTTAAAACGGGGCTAATACCATCATTCAGAATTAGATACGCTTTTGAATTAAGGTTTACATTGGCCTCCACCCGTTGCTCCACATCACTATAATGGTTATTGTGAATAAGTACATTGGATGTTTGACTGCCAGTTCCGCCAAGTGATATGGCATTTTTGGCGATACGTATTGTGTTATCGTCAATAATGACGTCGGTTACGGAGTTCGGGTTTCCACCGGGAGAGGTACGGATATAGCTAAAGTCGCTGAGATGATTGCGCCTGAGAAGCGTACCGATGTTCATTCCCGAATTTCCGTTGCCGATTATATTAATGCTTTGAAAACCCGAGTGCCGATCATTCGTCCCAAACCAATGGCTATAATTCCCTTCCGAGAGTTGGCAATTGACAATATCAACATACCATTCTGGCTGTTTTCCATGATATAGCAACGACCCTCGTCCCACGATTCCATTACAGCGTCGCATCTTTAACCCTGAGATGACAGCGTTTTGCACGGACCCGTAAAACTGAAAGGCTCCGGCATCACTGACCTCATTGTTGATATAAAACAAGTTTTTTCGGATGGTAGTAATGCTAATTATAGAACCAGCATCCGGCTCAACCAGAAATGGCTGATTCAGTCGAATGGAATCCAGACTATGACTGACGATACGTCTGTATTGTCCGGTACCTTTGCCATCAATAATAAACACGCCACCCCCAATCCATTTATTCGGTGTCCACTGATAGGTATCGGCTCCATGGGGTAATGTAATAATATCTTTGTAGACACTTTTTATCGGCCCCGCATAACCGCCACTACCGCCATCCAGAGTCATGGCCTCGCGGTCGTTTGTGTAATTAAAGGGAATCACATTGCGGGCTTCATATAGATTGCGGCTTTCGTCGATACTGGCCGCATAGCCATATCCATCGGCTTGTTTATAGCAATCTTCAAAAATCAGCCCTTTCGGATGAATGAGCATATACGGTTGATTGATACCTGTGCCTTCGCGGGTAAATTTACAATGCTGGATAAAACCACTCACCGCAAAAAAGGTATACATCCCGCTCGAATTGAAATCGCAGTTTCGCAGTTTAATGTTCTCCCCCCTTAAAATGATACCCGTCTGGCTCCACCGGCTCTGGATCTCCGCTTCTACAATGTCCCGATTGGCTTTAATCTGGTAAAGCATGCCACTCATTTCGGCCGACTGTCTGACGATTAAATTTTCCAGGGTGATATTCCCCTGTTCATTCGGAGGGCCTGTAAGCAGTATAATTCCCCAGGCTCTGGATGCCCATATATTCAAGTCCTTAACAGCAAAATGGTGCGTGCCAGTAATTAGACTGTTGGGTAGTTCGCCTGTATCCCAGTTTAGTGGATTAAAAAAGAGTTGGGTAAGCTCTTTTGATTCTCCTTTCAGCATCGTGTAAGGCGACAAAATCAGTTCTCCGGTTAGCTTGTAACGCCCTCTGGGAACATATACCGTACCTCCCCCGTTTTTTTCTGCCGCATCTAGGGCGGCCCGAAAGGCAGCCGTTTCGTTGTTTTCGCCATTGCCTTTCGCGCCGTAATCGGTTACGTTAAAAACCTGTTTATCCCATGCATTCGTCGGTTGATTCCCGACGGTTAGCGTAAGTGGTTCGCTCCAGGCCGTTTTGCCTCCCTGACCGTTATGGTAATACAGCCAATATTCGCCAACGGGTGTATTTTTCGGGATCGTAACACTTACCGAATAGGGATCGAAAACCTTCTCTACATCCATCCGAACTACCTGACGGGTATCCATTGATAGTAAGACAACCTGTCCCTGATAGCCTTTTCGCCATAGGTTTTTGCCCTGAATGCGCAGATAATCGCCAATAACGGCCTTCTGGCCAGCTTCGCTGATCACCCAGTTTACTTTGGGAGCATTCAGGTAGAAGCCAGTCGTACCGTTGTTGTCATCCGTTAGCCGGACGCTATATACGCCTTCTCTCTCCTTATCAGGAATAATGAATTTGACCGATTGGGCATGTTGCTGAAGCTTATCGACTTCGGTTACATTGTTTTCCATAAGTCCATTTACTTTTCCTTTGATTTCTGCTATCAACCCATCTTCTCGGGGTAATGGAACATAAGACGGCATATCCTGATTAACCGGGTCATCGGTAAGTCGGCTTACTTGTATGGTTTTGATATGATCCAGGTATTCTCCTCGTATCAAAACGGCATCGCCCGGTAAGGTTTCGGCCGTCGTTACCTGGAATAATTTAGGAGATATATTGGCTGTTACTGTCTGCGCCTTGGCATACATCGTAAAACAACAGGCGACAAGGGTCACTAGGCCCTTCATTTTATAAGCAATGGTTGTTCTCATGGCTGAGATAGAATAAGGTTTAGTAGCCATACTTTTTCAAGTAAGCGGGTAGCGGTGTGTCGAAATAATCCAGTAAATAATTATCAGCAGAGCCGTTGACAAGATCGTTGATCTGAATCACCTCCAGATTATCCAGATCAACATCCGCGTTGGTAAACTTTAATGCCAGGCTTCCGTAGGTGATTGGGTTTTTGACATCAGTCCCCTTGATCAACGATGCGTTGTCATAAACCACATCAAAATCCCTGTCTAATAGCCTGATTTTCAGTGTATGCTTTTTGCCGTCTATGAAATTCGGTATGGTTACCGACTGCGTATAGGTAACGGTTCCTGATTCGTATTTCTCAAAAAATAGTTTGTTTTTATCGCGAAGCGATACGGCATAATACCTACCCAGGTGCGTATAAGCGGAAATTTGCTGATTCCGTACCTGGATCATTACTTCTTCAGGTAATTGATTGCCGACATGAAATGTAAACTCAACACTAGTTTCATAGTCGGCCCATTTTTTGTCGCCCAGAGCATACAGGCCATCGCCTGTTTTTCGCCAGTAACGGCCTCCCGCTTTAGCATAGGGCAGGTAGGCAAGTTTTATCCCGTTCCACACTGGATTATGACTACTGGCGGGTATATTCGAGAGGCTGCCGTCATCAAAATTTTCTCGCAAAAGGGTTCCTGGCTTTATGGGCGTTTTATCCGTCCAGTTTTTCTCCGGCGGGATATACGTTTCTTGGTACTGGTAGGTCCAGTTCTCAAACGTGGCCTGCATTTGTCCGTTAGCCCCTTCTGAATAGCCAATCTGAGACTTACTCCCCGAACAGGCATAGACGCCCACTAGTGATTCGGTACCGACCTCAGCGATAACCGAGCCCCCTTTTATCCAGTTGCCATCCGAATTTTTAGAATACCCAGTAAATACCGACCCCTGTCTTACCAATTTCACCTCAATTGGAAAAGGGAGATTTCCCATACGGGTGTAGGAAGTGGCTGTGCCGTCGGTTTTACGAGACATGAGTAATAAATCGCCCGTTGAACTGACTTCTAAATGAGCGTTTGCTGCGGATGGGCTGATACTTGAGCGTATCATAATCCCTGTCGTGCCAGAGGCAAAGGATTTAATTTTTACCGTTATGGTCGCTTTCGAGCAGTCGTCAAACGGGAAAGCCTGTTTTTGGTACGCAAAACTGTACGAATCAGCTTCGCCAAAACAGTGCAGGGTATTTTGGGTACTGATTGATAGCGTAGTTTGACTAAGGTTTAGGGTTCCGTCGGCCTTTTCGCCGAAACTACCGAATGACCATTGCGGGGTGGTTTTTGTACTACTGTTTTTGCCCGAAGGTATTTTCTGGCCAGCAATCGGCGAATAAGCCGCAATGGCCATTGCCATCCCCAGCCAATAAAGAGCGATTGGTCGCATAAGTAAAGTCGTAAGGTTTATTGAACGCACTTGATTAGCTATCATCCAAACAATGTTTCATAGTGTGGCGACGGTAGAAATATGCCCCCGCTTCCGTCAAAGAATGAGTGTGGTGTGAGATAGACACCGTTCACCGACCTTGTCCAGACAGCGCCCGCCCTAGGATGATAGCCTGTAAGTTTGTCCCAGTTTTTGAAGTACTGATATCCATTTGTTTCCTGAAGCCCCACCGTCATGCCAGGGAAAGGGGGTAAACGGGCCGCCACATTTTTATTCCAATCGACCAGAATTGGGTTTACGGTCAGGTCGGCGCAAAAACAGGGAATCTTTTTTTCGAAGGCCAATTGCGTAATTTTCATGGTCATGCTCAACGTTTTGGCAATCGCTTTTACGGCAATGGCCGAATAGCCAAGCTCGATCCGGTGGGCTACATCGTCTACCGTATGCGCACTTTCATCAGCCGCCACCCGCACGCCTAAATCGCCAACGTAGGTTTCATTACGCTCCTCAAAAGGCTCTTCGATAACCGCAATCTGATCAAAGGCACCGATTTTTCGGGCGTGATCCAGAAAGCGTAAAAGTGTTTCTTTTTTTTCATACCGTCCGTTTGCATCAAAATAGTAGGGTATTTTTCCGTTTTTTGTAAAGGGCGTTTCATAATGGCCAATGGCTTTATGCACAGCTTCCAGAAAAGCAATGTCTTTTTCAATCATTTCCTGCTGCGTACCTGCCGACCCTGTTTTGAGTTTCAGAATAAAGTACCCCTGATCGGCAGCCTGCTTAATGGTTTGTGCCGAAGTGCCGACACTGAACGACGGGATACTGGCTACCTTTTGATGTCGGTACGAGAGACCAGACCGGTACGTCGGAGGAATCATCTCGTCGAAGTTGGTAATACCGTTTTCGGCGGCATACAGCAGCCAGGCTGCGTTGTCGACCGAAACCAATGCGTTAAGGGCAAAGGTTTTGCGGAGATCCGGATTACCCGTGATTTTTTTGCCATACTCCAGTACATCAGGCAAGAGCCAGTCAAGTAGTTGCAAAGGATTATGAAAGGTCTGGCCTTTAAGGCGTTGCAGGGCATGTTCAGTCATGGCATACATCAACGCATTCCCGGCACTTTCTGAATGAGCAGCAAATACGCTGGAGTCCGACCAAAGTACGCCCTGTGTACCCAGTCCAATTTTTCGGATACCAGAGTCACTTTCCAGAAGGCTGGCAACCTGCCAGCTATCGCTAATGGCACTGCCTTTAAAGCGGTATGGAGTTAGGGGTTCACGCTCAAAATTCGAACTGACATTTTTGATTTTTATCTTTCCAGTCGTCGGTTTAGGATTTTCTACATCGGCCAGAATACGGTCATGGCTCATTCCTGAACCGACCACGCCCAGAACGCTACTGGTCCTGATAAAATCCCGGCGATTCATGTTGTTGGTTAGCATGGATAGAAACAAGATTTCGGGGGTTGATTAGAATTTTTTTGTATGCAAAGCAACTGTATCCACTACTTATCGGCTGGCCTTTACGGCTTTCAGAATAAAATCAACAATGGGTTCTGGATTGACCAAACTGTGCGGATGATGACCGATGCCTGGTTTGTGAATGACCGTTATGGTACCGCCTAATGCCTTTATTTTTTGTTCGAACAAAGCCGTATTTTCATCCACAGGCACAATATCATCGGCATCCCCTACAACGTGTAGCATCGGGAATCTCCCGTTTACAAGAGTGGCTACCTGATCCAGCGGATTGTTCTTAAACGACAGTGTTTCTTCCTCGGTCGTGTAGCCATAGTCCTTCTTGAATTTTTCCCAATCGCCCAGACTGCCTTTGCTTTTCCCTTTGCCTCCCGGCCAGCTTCGCACATCGAGCACCGGGGCATCTGCGTATACACAAACCACTTTGTCCGGATTTCTAGCGGCCCTGTTATAGCTGTATAATCCCCCTCGACTCATGCATTCCAGCACCGCTTTTGGAGCCAGACCAGCGGTTGTCAAAAGCGAATAGTAGGTATTCCAAAGGCGCACAGCCTCCTCGTTGCCGTACAATTCGGCCACATCGAGGTAAACGATATGGTAGCCCCGATCCAGCAATGCGATGTCTGTTTGAGGCTCATGCCCCCAGAACCTTGCCCGCCAAACCCAGGGCCTGCCTTCGGCCACTATCCGAGGTTTTACCACTTTCGCAGTGCGATTTTCAACCGTAAACTCAGCACAATCGTATCCATAAAACGAAGTGACTTTGTAGGGGACGTTCAGCTTCGGGAAGATGTCAAAATCCCGGATGGCTTTGCTGGTAATGGCTTCATACAGCCGATTGGCAATGATCGTCTGGCCTTGTGCCGACGGATGGAGCTGATCAAAAAACACTGAGTCACGATTGAGCGTAATCGAATGTAAATCAATCATTTCCAGTTTTTCATCAAAAGCAATCTGCCGAATACGCGGAATGATTTGTTTGGTAATGACAGCATCAGGTTGCCGGGTCGTATCGGTTAGATATGACGCTACAGGCATCAGCAGGATAATTCGTGGATGTGATGGCAGGTCACGAAACGACCGGATAAGGGTCTTATAATCGGTAATAAAACTATCGGCTATCGATGCGCGATAAACCAGTCGACTATCGTTGGTGCCCAGCTTAATCGTCACAATATCCGGGTTGCTTTTGAGGGCTTCCTGATACCGGACGGTGGCCATGTAGGAATTATCTTTGGTTTTCATGACTGTTTTCCCGTTCATGCCCGCGTTTATTACCTCATAATCGTACCCTAGTAAACGCTGTAATTGGGCAGGGTACGATTCGGCGTGTCGGTATTTCAGCCCTACTCCTTCGGTAATACTGTTACCTACGCAAACAATCCGAATGCGCTGGGGGGCTTTGTTGCTAATGACACTGTATATACGTCGTTCGATATTGTCGTATACCTGTCTTGCTTTGTCCATGGGTAAACCCTGATGCCTGGCAGGCCGATTAGGATCGGTGGCGCTCAACCAGGCATCCTTCATGATGTCTTTTCGTTGAGTCACCAAACACAGAATTTCTTCCCCTCGTGGGTGGACGGTAAGGGCCGCCTGTACATCGGGCGCATCACCTACCTGTTGACCTAAATACGCAAGCACCGATCTAGCCATGAGCCAATGGCCCAATTCGGTGGGATGGATTCCGTCATTGGCCAATTTGAAGCCGGGATCGCTTTTTCGCTTGTCTTCCAGATAGTTCTTCATGGGAAAATGAAGATCGGCCACTTCCCATTTCAGGGAATCCCGTTGTGCCAGTAACCAGTCAGCATAGCGATCCAATACCAGATTATAGCCCTGTGTACCCAGTTTTTTGTCGTCATGAACCGGGGGCGTAAGGAAAATTATCCGTTTGGCCCCCGCTTTTTCCAATTCACGATGAAGCCATTTCATTCCTTCCCGGAACGCCTTGAAGCGAGTTTCATCGAAGGGTAAATAAATACCATCATTCATGCCATAACAGGCAAATACGACATCGGGTTTAGTCTGAGCCAATACGCGGGTCAGCCGATTATGCAAATCGGGGCGGATAAATTTTTCACTGGCGGGGTTAGGTTCACTAAGCCCCGAAACGGTTTCGCCCGACAAACCCGCAGGAATAAATTCGTAGTGTTGTTTTGGATAATGTGCAATAATAAAGGACTCTATATCAGCCATATAACTACCGGCATACGTAATACTATTGCCCAAAAACAGGATACGTTTCGTCCCTTTCGGAAAAGGTGGTTTCTGTTGCCCTAAAGCATACGAACTCAGGATGATCGCTAGCCACAGCAGGGCGGTACGAACGAGACAAAGTAACTTCATCCTTGTTAGCTTGGTAATTTTTTGATGGTCATGATAAGTCATTTTCAACATTTTATTCAGGAATAGCATTTAGTGTATACCAGGCTTCTGTTGACCAGAGTTGTTTCCCCTTGTTGTTCCGCAAACGGTCTGACAACCGAAAATAAACTACATGCTCTTTCTTTAAACCGGGTATTTGCAGGGATAACCGGGTTCTATCGTTGGAAAGGATGATGTGTTTGACCACCATTTCTTCCTGATCCAACTTAGGGCCACCGTAGGATGATGTGGGTAAATACCGCCATTGCTCAATGTGAAAATCGGCTAAGCTGACATTAAGGTCGGCGCTGAGTGGCTCCGTCAGTTCAATCTCAAAACCATTGGGTTTAGCCCGGACAGCCAGCATGTCAAACGTGGTCTGGCCGTTATACGTCATCCGTTGCAGGCCGTATTTTCGTTCTTTCCAGCTCCATCCGCCACCTTCCATTCCTAGCTCGCCTACGTACAGGGCACCATCAGGACCCCAGCGTAGGCGGTTGACGCCCGCTTCAAATCCCTGACTGAACCGGAAAACAGCGCCCTGATAAGACCCGTTTATTTTTTCCAGAAAATCCCGTTTAATACCGCCATGCGTCACATCGCCGTGCAGCATCTGGCCTTTATACGGACCGTCCTTTATGAGGGTAGGTTCGGATGGGGAATTGGCAATTTCATTCTGAGGAAGCCAAAGGGTGGGTGGGGTCATAACCGGCAATTCCTTCCCATCGGGAGGAATTGCCCACCCCATTCCATGAAATTCGCCCTGTTTAAGATGAATGAGTTTGTTGCCAGGTAACCATTGCCCCTGATTATCCGTGATGAAGATTTCATTGTCGATCCCCATGCCAATACCATTGGGTGTGCGCAAGCCAAAGTTGACCCATTGATAGCGTCCATCCGGGCTGATTCGGATTGTCCGACCGCGATCGGGGGTTTGCTTTACGCCTGGTTTGAGCCGCATGGCCATCGACAGGGTTACGTAAAAATATCCCTCCTTATAAACCAACCCGAACGCAAACTCATGAAAATCGGCGGTTACCTGCCACGTATTACAAATAGCCCGATATTCGTCGATAACCTCATCACCATCGTGGTCGATAAGCTGGGTGAGTTCGTGTTTTTGTAAAACATAAATCTGCCCGTTAACCACCTCAAGACCCAGTGGCTCGGCCAGCCCGGCTGCTATTCGCTTAATGCTTACCTTCGACGAATCGCCTTGTAGATGGTCGAGGAGATAAACGCCCCCAACCGAATCCCAGGTCGAGACCAGCAATCGGCCGTCTGGAAGAAATGCCAGTCCACCCACACGAGGGCGAAAATCCGGTCTGTGTAAGGTCGTCAGGTTATAACTCGGATGTACGCCCTCTACATCAGCGCCATCGCCGGGTCTGGTTGGTTTTCGTACATTCACTTCGTTCGCCACAGTGGGTGTTGAAACCTCTGTTTTGGTTGCAGGCTTTAAGCTGAAAACATAATCCAGAATGGTTTTTAGCTCATCGTCGGAAAGCTGCGGATGTGGGTTCATGACCCCAGTACCCCAAGCTCCCGTCCCCCCTTCTTTGATCTTTTTGACCAGGCGTTGTAGATCCTGCTTAGCCTCATACCGCTGGGCGATATGAACAAACGAAGGGCCTACATTGTCTTCAGTCAGTTCATGACAGGTAAAACAGTCGCTTTTTCCCATGTAATACTGTCCCTTATGATCAAACTGTTCTTCGATAATGGGGCGTTTCTGGGCAGGAAGTTTTCCGAAGAAGATCGTCGTCCGGGTAGTGCCGTTGGCGTTTAATCGAATAACCTTATCCGGCGACTTTAGCATCACGGAAGTTCTCTCAGGCAAACCCGATACCCGGAATACTCTTTCCAGACCCGGCTTCCCTGAACTACCGGTTATGAATTCGGGACGCTCTTCTACCGTTACCGTATCGGACGAAACCAGCACCAGCGCATAGGTCAGATAAACCTGGTTTTTTACAAAGTGGTAGCCCTTGCTGATAACCTGCGTCAGTACGTTCTTCCCGGCCGATTCAACGCTCCATGTTGTAGCATGCTGCGTATCCGAAAAATAAGCCGTTCCAAAAGAGGAAGGTTGTATGGTTTTTTTATCGGTATAGGCTGCCCCATCCATTGATACTCCGCCTTTCCACGCTTTATAAACGGTGCAGGTAGTGAGATCGTAGGCCAGATACATCTCCAGGTTAAGCGCCAGCGTGAGCATTCGTGGCTTTTTGTCCAATACAGAACGGAACACCCAAGGGTCACGTGGTCGGTTTATGGCGTTTTCAGTACGTGAGCTACCCGCCCAAAACAAAGCAAGGGCAAGCCCGGCCAACGCTACTACGCTACGTTTTCTGCTAACAGTTAGGATTGTTGCCATAGCTCTTGGATTTTACGGACATCCCGGTTAAGAACAGGAATGATTTTTTTCATCTTTTCGGTGACGCTCAAGTCCTTATCAGCTTCATTGAGTAACGGATACTCGAAATGGAGCGAAAAGGGTCGGACAAGGTTTGCCTCCTTTATGCGTTGAAAAAAAGTTTTAAAATTGACCATTCCTTCGCCAATGGGCGCGTATTTTGTCCGAAGCCTGCCATCCACTACTTCCCATTTGTAATCTTTCAGCGGCAGAGAACCAATCTGGGGAGAAACGACGCGGAGCGTATTCGCCCAGGAGTTAACGCCCTCGGCCTGAGCATGGGCGGTATCATATTGCAGACTAACCAGCCTGTTGTCCAACTCCTGAACAAGATACCAGATGTCCCAGACAGACGCCCCCAGATTGGTGCCCTGATGATTTTGATACCCGGCCTGGATGCCGTATGTATGATTCAGGTCGGCTAGCCGCTGAAGGGTACTTTTGTGTTTCTGAAACGTTTCCTGTATGCTCAGTTTAGGGTCATACGACAAATATCCCATACGATAATGCTTGATACCCGCTTGGGAAGCGGTTTTTAGGATTCGTTCGGTCATCGGGTTGCCCGGATCAACAATAGAGGTAACCATCATCGGTATGGCAAGCCCTTTTGCTTTGGCGATCTCAACGATTTTTGGGAGATCCCGCTCCACATTTTCCGGTAGAACATGGCCTCCTCCCCGTACTGTGAGGTCTATCCCGTTGAAGCCAGCAGCGACTAACGTATCGGTTAACGCGTCGTAGTCCATCCACTCCAACCCTTTCGAAAACATGTTGATGTTAATAGTTGCATGGGGCATGGCTGCTGCCGAATCGGGAGTCGAAACAGGCCGCCGATAGCGGGCGGTGGTACCGGTTGCCAGCAGCATAGCCGTAAAGTCCCGGCGGTTGATTGTTATGGACATAGTTTTGGGGTATAAACTTGCGCTCTTTCGCTCAAGATAATTTCAGGACCCATACGGGCTCACCGGCGAGCTGTTTTATAATCTGCTTAGGAATAGTCACGTCAATCTGATCGCCGTTTTTGTTCCATTTAAGGGGCTTTTCAACACCCAATAGGTGTATAATTGTCCCCTTGGTCACCGCTGTTGCGGGAACCATCAGTTTTTCCGGCAGCTCATTTTCCTGGTCATCGGGCAAATACGATACGTACCGAATAGAACCTTTCCCGGTGTAAGCCCATTTATCCTGCCGATAAGGCGCAACAGGCTTGGTACCATAAATCGACTCCCCGTTGACGGCTATCCATTTGCCAATGTCGGCCAGTCGATCATATACTTCCTTGTGCCATTCGCCATCTGGTCCAGGGCCGATGCCTAACAGCAGATTCCCGTTTTTAGCGGTAATATCCACCAGGAGTTGGACGAGCTTTCGGGCGGGTTTAAACTGTTCATCCGGTATATACGACCAGGATTTGCCCATCGTCATACAGGTTTCCCACGGATAAGGAATGTAATGATCCGGTACTTTTTGCTCAGGCGTCAGGTAGTTGACATAGTCCGGCTTGCCGTGTCGATCAACGATAATCACACCGGGCTGATCATTGCGGGCCATCGTCACAATGGGAGCCATATCCATATTTGCCCAGCTCCCATCGAACCACAACAGATCAACGGTTCCATACCCCGTCATCAGTTCCTCAATCTGGTTGTAGGTAAAATCAGTAAAGCGTTTCCAGCGATCCGGGTATTTGGTTCGGTCATAGCTCTCGTTCCGATCTTTAGGCGGAAAGTAAGACCACCAATAGTCTTCCGAATGCCAGTCTGGTTTCGAGAAGTAGGCACCTATCATGAAATTTTCCTTCCGAAAGGCGTTGAAAATCTCTTTGGTGATATCCCTTTTGGGGTTTTTAGAGAAAGGCGTTCGGGGACTGGTAATTTTATAATCGGTGTATTTGGTGTCATACATCGAAAAACCGTCATGATGTTTGGTGGTAAACACCATATATTTCATGCCAGCATCTTTTGCGGCCGCTACCCATTTAGTCGGGTCAAACCGTGTCGGATTAAACTGGGTCTGAAGGTTTTCATAGGCTTGCTTATAGGTATACCAGTTAGCGGAATGAGGCCCCTTTCGCTGCGTGAAGGCTCTGTCTTCCGGGCAAAGTGACCAGGATTCCACAATGCCCCATTGGCTGTAGGTGCCCCAGTGCATAAAAAGACCGAATTTGAGATCCTGCCAGCTCGCTATTTTCTTCTGAACAAGTATATCCTTAGGAGTCTTGTAAGTTTTTTCGGCATCATAGGCTTGCGTTCCCTGTGCGTCTACAGGTTGAAAAGCGAGGAGTCCCCAGGTCAAGAGCGTACCTAAGCCCAGAAATAAGGATTGGTGTAAGCGTATGTTTTTCAACGAAACGTGTGTTTAGTGTTCTTGTCTGGACAGTTTACTGAATGCGAATTAGGGCCACGCCGTGCGACGGAACCGCCATCGACAGTGAGCCGTTAACCTTGCCCAACTCCTTCCGGAGCCAGAGATCTCTTACCGAATGCGCACCGGTCAATCCGATGTCGGCCCATGTAAGGGTCATCTCGCCTGTCTGGGATGATTTATTGAAAAGAGCCACTGTCTTCGAGCCATCTTCCATCTCCTTTACCCAAATCTCCTGTTCACCTGAACCCCCAACTCGTTTTGGGAAATTACCCAGTGGGTCCTGGTTCACCTCGATCACTTCGGGGTTTGTCAGGATTTCGAGCGATGCCTGGCTGATTCGTCTGATGTCGGCTGTAATGAACAGGGGGGCACTCATGAGCGCCCATAAGCTCATTTGGCTCTGATATTCAGTATCGGTACAGCCTCGGGAGTCTGTTTTGTCATTTCCAGAATTGCCTTTTCCGTAAATGCCGATAACCAGCATATCGGGATCGACCCAGCCACCTGGCTGCTGTGTACTAGCATTTACAATGGCTTTCTCAAAGCTTTGGATGATCCCCACATCCCGTCCTTCTATGTACCATTGGTCGCGTAGGTCGCCACCGATCCGCCACAAATGAGCCCCCGAATCTTTTCGGCCGGAGTAAACAATGGAGCGACCTGATTCTTTCAACAGCTTGCCCATCAATCCATACAGTTCTTTCGCCCGCTCGCCCGGAACCGAGCAGCCATCGTATTTTACATAATCGATTCCCCAGCTCGCCCAGGTTCTAGCATCTGACTCCTCGAAGTTGAGCGTACCTGGATAACCTGCGCAGGTGGTTGGGCCGGGGCTGGAATAAATGCCGAACTTAAACCCTTTGGTATGGAGATAGTCGCCAACAACTTTCATCCCGTTCGGAAACCGGAATCGGTCTGGTGTAATGTTGCCACTAGAATCCCGGCTTCCCTGCCAGCAGTCGTCCATATTAATGTATTGGTAGCCCACATCCCGGAGGCCGAACTGTTCCATGGCATCGGCCAGTTCACGGATAAATGGTTCGCTAATTAAGCCTTCCACGACATTCCAGGAGAGATAACCCATGGGAGGTGTGAGGGCCAATTGATCCCCAACCAGGAGTTTAAGAGACCGCTGCGCTTTGCCATGTTTGTTGGTAACCGTTAACTGCAAGGTATAATCGCCTGCTTTTTGAACCTGGCCACGAATGATACCCGTGTTTTTGTCCAGCACAAGTCCCGGTGGCATTCCCGTCACCTGAAACGTCATTGGTCGCATGCCGGTGACTGCCACTGGGTAATACAGGGGCGTATTCGGGCGAATGCCCACCTTCATGGCTCCATTGATACGAGGCTGAGGGTAGCGTTCATTCTGTTGACGTATAAACGCCAGGTTCTTCACAATGGCGGCCTTGTCTTCCGGCGACCAGATGGTTTTGGGCATCGCACCCGAATAGGTCAATTTGGCATCCACCCAATCAACGTGCGTATTACCGGGGCCGCCAGTCACTTTCAGAAGTAATTCTTTGATACCTGCAAGCTGTACATGCACCGGTTTGGCGTTTTCGCCATACTTCATTAGTCCGCTTTCCCAAAGGACTTTCCCGTCGCCAATCACATAAAAGTTAGCCGTGGATTTTGTCTTATCGACCGTATCGACCCGGAAAGCGGTACTGCGATCATCAATGCCCACCTCTGCCGAAAATTCATCCACCTTCCCATCCAGTTCCAGATACAATCGACTTTCGGTACGGGTATGGATGCCATACATAAACTGGCGTTTATTGATTTTCAAATCGGCGCGTTCGCCCGTAACCTGGGGTCTACCTATCGTCTGTGTCAGTTTATTGAGATCCAGATAGTCCAGCAAAATAGTTCGCTTATGGTCTTTTGTCTGTGCGCCCACGCCCAAACTCATCAGTAGACAAAGCATCAATAATCCGGTTTTCAGAACGAACAATAAGGGTGTATGTGAATGCATTGGAAGATAGTTAATAGGCTGATTATACATTTGTATTGTCATGGGTATACTGTTCATTGTTTATTTGTTTAGGAGCTTTCCGGTTATCAGGATACCAATTGGATACCAGTCATAGTTTGCATACTTGGCAGGATCGTCATCGGGTTTCATAACCAGCTTTTTCTCCAACTCTTTATTGGTGACTTTTATCTCTACTGTGTGAACACCCTGGGGCAGCTTATTCAGAAAAATATTGTGCCGATGCCAGAAGCTGCAGTTATGATTGAAGCGCTTTACTTCCTGAAGCTGACCGTCAATCGTTACGTCAATAATTCCCGTTCCAGGGCCTATGATGTCATAAATACCCAGCTCGTTTCCCTCAAATCGAAAACGTGAAATCGCCCCGGGTTTGCCTTTATACAGGCTTGGAACCGGCCCCGCCAATTTGTCTTTTTGCTCATCCGAAAATTTTTCCCAGTTGCCTTTATGTTCGGTCTGGGCGGGGGTTAATAGATGACTTTCCTGCCAATTGTCGGGTCGATAGGGCATCAGAAGTGTATGCGGTTTCGGTAGCGATTTTTTGTTCATTTTCTGTAATTCCCGAATGACCGATCCAGCATATACGATATGCCCGCTTTCGATGGGATGGTAGTCATCACCTTTCTTCAGAAAAACGTTGGCATGAGGATGCTCCAGAGGATTGGCCGAAAGGATCAGTTTGCCAGCTAAGGCTAATCGGACTACGTCCAGCCCCATATCGATAGACGGAATACCGTAATGGCTAGCGATTTTCTCATGGTCGATCACAGCTTCCATTCGTTTACCCGTCAACATCAATGTATCGCAAAATCGCAGGGCGGTGGTGTAAACGAAGCATATATCCGTATTGGGAAGCGCCTGCCAAGTTTTCCGTACGATTCCTTCCATAGCCAGTATCCTCCGGTCTATCGACATTTCGTTTTCGTCATTCACGGCAAATTCAACAAACAAGAGGTCGGGCTTTTCGTTCAGCAAGTCGTCGAGCCGGAATACACCGAGTACCGAGCCTGTCCCTCCAACGGCGTAATTGGCCTGATGGAAAACGGTATTTGGATACGTAAGTCTAAACCAGTTGAACGTTAGGTCGCGCCAACCGTTTTGTGCGCCGGTAATGCTTCCACCCAGATACGCTATTTTTACTTCCTGCTGGGTGTCAATTTTGTAAAAAATGTTTGGCAGGCCTCCCCGCCTATGGAAAACCTCTCTGTTTCGAATCTGAGCGTCTATCGCTTTAGAGGCTGTTTTGACGGGCTGAGCCAGTACCACCAGGGTGTTCAACATAAGCGTACTCAGTAACGCCAAGGTGGTACTGAAAAATGCCCATGAATGGCTCGCCCGAAAGCTTGCCAGAGAATTTTTAGAATCAGTCATTCACGTATCTGTAATAAGTTTTGGCAATAGTCAGACAGTCCAACCCAAACCGTTTTTAAGACGGCGGTTTTGAGAAATGCTCCTGCCTGAATTTGGACGAACGGGATTGAGAATCTGGTTTGGCAACTGGGAATATGCCAGTCAATGCTACCGACAGCAAGCGCTATCAGACGTCATTGTTCCATTTTGCATATAAAGTAATATCTCCAGATACTTTATCCTTAGTAAAATTAAACGGGATAGTCAGCGCCTTATCCTTATACCATCCTTTGAAGGCATTAACCACTTTAGGGTCCATCCAGAAAGGTTCCAGCGGGTTTCTGGCGTAGTTGTCGGCAATAACAGATTGGGGGCTCGGAACGGGTTGTCCGCCCCGAGAATCGAATGTTACCGTGTATCGTTTGCCCGTTCCGGGTGCCCATTTGGCAATGAGTTCGATGTTGGCATTGACCCGGGCATATTCATAGTCGAACAGTAACGAAGGGTCTTTTGCCCAATACCAGCCTATAAGGTCATAGCCACTTTTTGTCGGATAATCGGGCAGTTTCACCCGGTCGTTCAGGGCCGTTTCGACGGTTAAAACGGCGGGGGTTCCTCCATCGCTATTGAAGGTGACAACGACAGTTTTTGGCGTCAGCGTCTTTTCTTTGCAGGAACCCAGTAAGCCGATAGCTATGAGTACTACTATAAAAGGTGCAGTAAATTTTAGTATTTTTTTCATGTGAGTTAATGTCTTAGTTAGTTCCATCCTGGGTTATAATCGCCCTTAAATCCTGGATTTAGCAGGTATTCTGTTGCTGGGATCGGAAACAGCAACCATTTCTCATTCCAGCCCGCAGGAACCTGCAACACATTTAATCGGACTCCTTCCCACTGGTTGGTAGTCGTATTAAATTCCAGGGATTTATTATTGCCTTCGGCCATCAAACGGGGGTAGACATCCTGAATAATGTACTGTAAAATCGTACGACTGTTGTCTTTGTATCGCATACGTCGGACATCGAAAAAATTCCGCCCTTCACCATATAATTCGACTACTCGTTCATCATAGATTTTAAGTCGGAAGTCTTCTTTGGAATTTACCTCGCTGATAGCCAGATTTTTAGGAACAGCACTAACGAAAATGGCCGATGTCCTAGCTCTGGCTCTCACTTGGTTGAAGGCATCTATGGCTTCGGCAACAGGCCCTCCTAGCTCGTTCATGGCTTCGGCTTTAATCAGATAGATTTCAGCCAGACGGATGTAAAAATAATCGTTGCCATTGTTGCTCAGCGTAAGCCCACGGGAATCAATGTATTTAGTAGTATTCGCAAAAAAACGACTTGGATTTACATCGGTTGCCGAATTTCTGATTTGCGGATAGGTGGTCATTTCTACGCTTTTACCGGCTGTTCGAGAAGCCACATCATTGACGTAGCGGGTAGGAATCATGGTGTTGCCCATCCGAAAATCAAGCGTGCCGTCAGTGCCTTTGTAGTTGCCCTGTGTGTATAAATCATATACCCAGGGGGTAATGCCGTAGGTGGCACTAGCCAAACCGTCTGGGGCAACACCACATACTTTGAAACGGTTGGCTGGGGCAAAAAACGTAGCAAAACTGGCTCCGTTCGAGCCCAGTGATCCAGCCGAGGCATCGGCGGTATACTGAATCCCGAATATTACCTCCTTATAGGCGTCATTTTCTTTTGTGTTGTCAAACAGATCAGCATACTTAGGAACCAATTGATAGCTGCCACTCAGAATGACACTATCGGCATAGTTTTTTGCCAGTTGGTAATAAGCAGAGGATTCGCTGGTTCGTTTCGCCAAATCCAGATAATTAGCGTAGGTCAGGTAGGCTTCGGCCAGTAAGGCCTGTGCTGCTCCTTTGGTCACACGCCCACGCTCAGCGGTCGACATCCCATTGGCCTTTGGGCAGGTTGCTGAGGCCAGCTTAAAACCGTCAAATACCAATTTATAGACATCATCGACCGACGAACGCGGGGCGTTGTAGTCGCCAGAGGAAGTCGTTGATTTCGTGACAATTGGGACTTTGCCAAAAAAGCGTACCAGATGAAAGTAGGAAAACGCCCGCAGGAAACTGACCTCACCGCGATACCGGTCTGCATTCGCTGTATTCTGAAAGCTGATTTTCTCCAGATTTTCAAGCAAGCTGTTGGCATTGTTAATTACTTTGTAATTTCTGGAGTATAAACTTTTGACATAGTTGCTCGAAGCATCGTATTTATACGTTCTTTCGGCATCTACACTTCCCAGACCTACGATTTCAGTGCCATTGGTTAGGGGCAGATAAATGCCCCCTTCCGCAAAAATATCGGCCATCGCCCCGTACAACCCGTACAAAACCACAGGTACATCACTTTCCTTGGTAAGCACCTGATTGGGTACAGGTGTATCGAATATTTCCTCTTTAAGGGAGCAGCCAACGCTCAATAGGGTTAAGGCAAGCACAATCCCAGCTAAGGATGCTTTAGTATTGGTTTTCATTTCTGTTCGTTTTTTTAAAATCCGAGTGTCACACCTGCCGAATACGATCTAATCTGGGGCATAGAGCCCAAGTCAAACCCTTGTGCCATTGAATTAAATCCATAACTATTGATTTCAGGATCGAAACCAGTGTATTTAGTAATTACAAATAGATTAGTACCAGTAACGTAGACTCTCAGTTTCTGGATACCCTTAATCATACGAGTTGGTAATTCATAGGATAATGTAACCGTTTTCAGCTTGATAAAAGAGCCGTCTTCTACGATGGTATTGTTCGGACGTTGATAGAATCGGTTATTGACAAATAGCGGTTTGGGGTATTTATTGCTAGTGCCTGGTCCTGTCCAGCGGTTATTGTAAACTTCCCGGGTAGTATTGGGAGGATTAGTAGTTACTGTCAGGGCATCCGTCTGGATACGATACATATTTAGAATATCATTGCCCTGACTACCCATGATGAATACAGAAAGAGACAGTCCTTTGAAGGCTAAATCATTCGTTAAACCATAGGTAAATTTGGGATACGGATTACCCATGATGGTCATGTCGTCGGTCGTAATTTTGTTGTCCTTAACGCCATCTGGCCCACTGATATCCAGGAATTTCCATCCGCCTTGCACCTTGTTTGGATCGGCCGGGCCAGCATCCACTTCGGCGGGTGTCTGGTAAATTCCGTCAACTTTATAGCCATAAAAAACACCAATGGGATTGCCTACCCGCGCAATGGTCCAGAATTGGTTTTTACCCATACTAGCGTTAAAGATTGGGCCAAACAGGTCGTTCATACCTCCCAGGTCAAGCACTTTATTCCGGTTGATAGACAGATTGCCCGAAATATTCCAGGTTACCGCCTTTTGCATGGCGATGGCTTTTGCTTCAAATTCGACCCCACGGTTCTCGATAATCCCCCCATTCGTCTGTAAATAACTAAAGCCTGTATAATCTGGAATTGCCCGGTTAAACAGTAAGTTTGTGGTTCGCTTTTTGTACAAATCAACGTTGAACATAAAGCGGTTGTTGACGAACCCGCTTTCAAGACCAATGTTCACCTGCGCTGTATTTTCCCATCCGAGTTCCGGATTGCCAATGGTGCTCAGGTTATAGCCAGTGGTTACCGACTGGTTAAATGAGTATTTAGAATAGGTGTACTTATACTGAGAAGCTCCAATTGGAACCGATTGATTTCCAGAAATGCCCCAGCTTCCCCGTAGTTTCAGGTTGCTGATGCTGCTGACGGATTTCATAAACTTTTCATTGTGAATATTCCAGCCTACGCCCACCGATGGGAACGTTGCCCATTTATGACCTGCGGCCAGCCTGGACGAACCATCAGAACGGCCGGTGAGGGTGAGCAAAAAACGTTCATCATAACTGTAGGCAATTCTGGCCAGAAATGAATTCAAGGCACTTTTCTCGAACTTGCCAACTGGTGTTTGAACTGTATTGGCCGATTGAGGTGCATAATATGTCAGTTGGTCGCTGGCAAATCCTGTTGTTACGCTGGCGTAATTTCGAAGTTGCCAATCCTGATGTGAAAAACCGCCTACGGCATTCAGTCGGTGTTTGCCAATTGTATTGGAGTAATTCAGGGTCAGATCACTCAAATAACTCAGCTGATCGCCTTCGCCACTATAGGCATATCCTTTACTGGCAAGACCAATTCGGGTATCCATAGGCTGATACATGTTCCGCTGAATACGCTTGTAATCCAACCCAACTCGGGCGTTGGCAGTTAAGCCATTAAGAATCTGAAACGTAGCATTATTGTTAATGTTGAAATGGTAGGTGTTGGTTATATCCTTGACATTCATAATCAGCGTAAGCGGATTACCACCTCCATTCGCCCCTCTTAAATTGACGAGATCACCATACGCATCATAGGGATTGTTCAGTGGAGCGGTCAGTAAGGCATTAATGATTGAACCATTCACATTTCCATTCGAATTGGACTGCCCAACGGCCTGATTCTTAATCATTTCCCCGGACACACTTACCCCAAACTTAAATCGTGTACTTACTTCTCGATCCAGATTTAAGCGCATGGTGCCCCGTTTGAAATTTGAGGCATACTTTACCGACCCATCCAGATCAGCGTAGCTTCCAAACACTGAATATTTCATTTTGGGATTTCCGCCTGATAAGGTCAGTGAGTGCGTCTGACCAAACGATTTTTGAAGCACCAGATCTTGCCAGTTAATGTCGGGCATGGTGGCATAGTCCAAGGCCGTAAAATAAGGCTTAGTAGCATTGGGATTCGTGTTTCGGTAGGCTTCATTCCAAAGATCCATAAATTCCCGGGTACTTAACAGACCCATATCCCTGGGCTTATCTCCAAAATCCATTCTGGAACTGTATTCCACCTTATCCCGACCGTTCTTCCCACGTTTGGTAGTGATCATAATAACCCCATTGGCACCCCGTGAACCATAAATAGCCGTTGCCGACGCATCTTTTAGAACTTCTATGGATTCGATATCATTGGGATTGATAATGGATAGCCCACTGGCACCCCGTATATCTGTAATCGTACCTTCACTACCAGCCGTAATCATGGAATTATCGGTGACCAGCGGGAATCCATCTACGACAATTAAAGGCTGGTTATCACCTGTCGTAGAGGTACTTCCACGTACTCTGAATGTCATTTCTCCCCCTGGTGTCCCAGTATTGGCCGTAATCTGGACACCAGCAACCCGACCCTGCAAAGCACCATCAAAAGAGGCATAGGGTCTTTCCTGAGCACCTTCCAGACTTACTTTAGAGGCTGCCCCAGTAAAATCGCTTTTTTTCAGTTCTCCATATCCTACTACCACCACTTCATCCAGTACCTTATTGTCTACGACCATTTTAAGGTCGATGCGGCTCTTATTGCCTACCTGAACTTCCTGACTTTGGAAGCCAACAGAGCTAAATTTTAAGATACTGTTTCTGTTGGGTACATTTATCTTAAAATTGCCGCCAGCATCGGTCGTTGTTCCAGTTTGGGTTCCTTTTACCACCACATTGACCCCAGGCAATGCTTCTTCTTTTTCATCAATCACTTTTCCCGTAATGGAAATATCGGCATTCTGAACAAGCTGTATCTTATCCAGAGAAAGCGTTAGCCCTGGTCTGTCAATTGTTGAATAAGACGAAGGCTGCGGTTGTTTATAAAAGCTCTCTGGATTGCTTATCGACGATTCTGGCTCTCTTTTCTTTACGATAATCGTTTTGTCAACTAATTGATAGGTAAGCAATTGATTAGCAAAACATTCATCCAAAACATCCTTAATCGATGCATTTTTCACATCTAAACTTACTTTCTGGGCCTTTTTCAGCATTTCCAAATCGCAGACGTATAAATAGCCCGTTTGCGTCCGAATAGTCTGTAGAACTTCCAGCAGGGTGGCGTTTTTTTTCTGAATGGATATCTGCTGCGCAAACGATGCTTCTGCAACGACTTGCAAGGTAGCCACCAGAAAAATCAGTACGGTCAGTTTCATGATTCGGATCAGTGAACTTCGATATACTCTAGTGCCTTGGGAATGTAACACCTTATAGTTATGTATATACGTTTCCCAAAGGCCAGCTTTGACCTTGTATAAAAATTTCATACTTTTGTATGATTGGGTTAATGGTTTACGTTCGTTTTATCAAATGATGTCAAGATTAATCCAATATCTACCAGGTACGTCGCGAGCGTACCTGGTTATCCTTAGGATTTTTCGGAGGGAGTACGAGTGATTTTCAGTGCTTCATGCTAGCTATAATTTAAGGGTTATGGAATTATTGTAATGTCATGCCCAGTGGTTGTTAGCCCGACCTTTATGGGAACGACCTTTATGTACGACTGAGTAAAAGCTCAATCAGTTAAGAATTACATCAATCTATTGCCGTCTGGAACAAAAATTATGGAAGCTGAGCAATAGTGAACGATTTCTTCCCTTTTTTGCCGTGTTAGTATCAGCTTTATAATGTTTGTTCAATAAGTGGTTGAGTACCTAAAAAAGCAGGTAATAGATTAAACATTAGCCAGTTAAATCTCAGACACTTATACCTATTTATTGCTTACTAAAGAGTCCGTAAATCCTCAATTAGAAGGTTTTATAATAATTTTCCTATCAACTACGGTAAACTTAATTCCTCCGGTTAGTTCAAGCATTTTCAGAACTTCAGCTACGTTATTCTTCCGTGAAATAGCCCCTATGTAAGATTTGTTACCTACATCGCCATCAAACTGCACTTCCACATTATACCACCGGGCAATCTGGCGCATAATGTCTTTTAGATTGCCGTTAAATTCAAACCGCCCTTCTTTCCAAGCAACCATACTTTCTGCATCTACGTTTCTGACCTGTATTTCAGGCTTTTCTTTACCTCTCAATACCTGCGCTTGCTGACCAGGAGTGATTATTTTAGAAGCATTTCCCTGAGTCAGTTCCACCGATCCCTCCAGCAGTGTGGTGCGAATGGTTAGCTCATCGGAATAGGAGGATACGTTAAAATGAGTACCTAATACATTGATTTCTAAATTTTCACCATTTACTTTCTTTTCTGCGAGTTGTACCGTAAATGGCCTGCTTTTATCAGGATGTACTTCAAAGTACACTTCTCCACTCATTTCTACCTGTCTTTTAGTACCCGAAAACGTTGTCGGAAATCTCAGACTGGAGCCCGCGTTAAGCCAGGCCCGGGAGCCATCGGGTAATACGACTTTATATTGTCCGCCCAAGGGAGTGATTAGTGTATTATACTCAACCTTTTCCGCGTTTTTAGTATAAATTAATTCTCCCTTGCTCGTGTTGATTTCTATTCCTGATGCCCTTAGTAACTGTCCGCTACTAACGGCGTCAAGCTCCAGAATCCGTCCATCCCCAAGTGTTAGCTGTGCTTTATCTTTCCCCGGAAGTAACTCTTTCCCGGCTTCGATGGTAGCTAATGCAGTGTCTTTCTGAATAAACTTACCCTCATACCAACGGTATCCCGCAAAGCACATAATACCTATGAGACAGGCCGCGGCCACTGTAGATGCCCATGCGCTAAATGACCTAAAAATCGTTGTCTGCTTCGTAACGAAAACATCCTGACCAATTTGGGGTACTAAGCGTTTGCTAGCCTCTGAGGTGGCACCAAAGATTGATGACAATATATCATCCGCTACTTCTTTGGAGAGCTGATGCGAATAATCTTCTTCTCGAATCGCTTTACTAATTAACTGCTGTATCTGCTCATTGTTCTCGTTTGCACGGAGCACCTCCATTAGCTCTTCTCGTTCAGCAGGAGTAGCCGTCTTTTTATAGTAGCGTAGGAAAAGATAATCAAGTCGATCGTTTTGCATTGATGGGGCGCTAAATTCTGATTCCACTTATAAAGACTCCGCCAGAATGATTATGGGGGACAACAAGAGTAAAAAAAGTTGATTAAATATGAGGATACTAAGGGGAGTCTAAGAAACAGCCTATAAGGGTGAAATCAGTTTAATCGGGAAAATCCCATTTGGTCGGTATAAGTCGACACTATAGCACTATTTTTTATTAAAATTATTATATTTGCAAGCTAATGATAATAAACACTAATTTAATTTTCCAGCTCGACCTTGGAAGCGAAGGAATCAAATGTATCAGAAGACCAACTAGCCCTTATAGCAAATGGAGATGAGCAGGCCTTTACTCGACTGTTTCATCAATACAGGAATAAAATTTATTCCGTAGCATTACGGCTAACCGAATCTACTTTCATGGCGGAAGAAGTGGTGCAGGAGGTATTTCTCAGGATTTGGATAAAACGGGTCAGTTTACTCGAAATAAAGGACTTTGAAGCTTATCTGTTCATTGTAGCACGTAATTACGTTTTTTCAGCTATAAAGCGGACAGCTCGTCAGAAAAACATTGAAGAAGTCTGGATAAATGATTCCCCTACCTTCGAAAACAGCGCAGATTGTGTAATCTTGACAAAAGAATATGAGGAGGTGATTCGGCAAGCAATAGATCTTTTGCCTGCTCAACAAAAACAGGTTTATCTGCTTAGTAAAGAACAAGAGCTGAAACGAGAAGAAATAGCCCGCCTTTTACAAATATCTAATGAAACGGTAAAAACTCATCTTTCCCGTGCAATGCGACATATTCGTGCCTACAGCATTGCAAAACTTGAGATTCAGTACTTTTGGCTTCTTCTTTCTATACTCTTGAAGGATTGACGACCAAATCCAATTATCCTTAAGGCTCTATGCAAGCCAAATTAATGTATTTATCTCATTGACTTTCTTGATACGTGCCGTTTCGGCCTTTAGATTTGAGCAATCGTAAAACTCCAAGAATATTTGCGAAGCCACTCAAAGAAACCCAAATAAAATAGTAGTTTCTCTTGACTTACACCCTGGAAGCGTAACCAACTACGCAGAAGCGCTCCAATACTTTCGAGTGTGTGCAATGAACTTCATAATTTAACGTGAGTTATGGATATAGGTGCTTTTTGAGGGGGCTTAGTGTGATAAAAACAATATCCTGTTCGTTGGTTTTGAGCACAAAGCCATGTGAGTAACAGAAACAACCCTGGTAACAGCCCAGGCATTCGGGCCACAAAACACTCATAGCTTATCAAAGTTGGGAAATAACTTCTTAACTGCGCCAGTACCCAATCTTGATAATAGTAGCGAAAACATTTAGAGCCGGACCGGAGTAGTGATAGAAGATTACAATGGTTAACATTTCACTGTCACTTAGTTCACTTGAACGAACTTTAACAAGTTTACCCTCTTGAAGTTACCATTGGGTAAGAGCCTTACAAAAATCATCACAGACCATGAATAGTTCGATGAGTTTTAATGCTTTAGATTCGCAGAGCATAGGAGTAGAAAAAGGGTAATTTGTGAGGTAGCACCACAAACATCTTTATTACTCCGAGTCTACACTCTTATTATCCGATATTTACAAATTAGTCTATCTATAATTCACGCTAAGTTATAAATTTAAGTAGCTATCCAGTTAGTGGGGAGTATTATATCTGTTGTGCGTCGGAGACGCGGTACCGTTTTTTGCCCCAAATGATAGTTTGGGGCAAGCGATTCAAGTATCTTTTGCTCGTCCGTTTTGCGTCGGAGACGCGGTACCGTTTTTTGCCCCAAATCATAGTTTGGGGCAAGCGATTCAAGTATCTTTTGCTCGTCCGTTGTGCGTCGGAGACGCAGTACCGTTTTTTGCCCCAAATCATAGTTTGGGACAAGCTATGGAATTTTATTTAAAATTTTTATAAAAAAAATCATAATCTAAAGGTTAGGTTTATTGGTTTGATGTCTCGTGTCATTAAAGGTCCTATTTGAACGCATGAAACCCAGACCCAAAGACGAACTCACCCAACAGCTCTGGCAAGATTACCGCGCAGGTGCTCCCTCTGCGTTGGCACAGTTGATGCAATTACACTACACTGATTTATTTCATTGGGGTATGCGTCTTTGTCCTGAGCGCGAAATAGTGAAGGATTGTATTCAAGAGCTTTTTTTGAGTCTCTGGCAAATTCACGCTACCATTGGAGAAGTCGAAAATGTGAGGGCTTATTTACTAAAATCCCTCAAAACCAAACTATTAAGAGAGCTCTCTAAACAGCACAACCATTTGTATGAGCTTAACGACGAATACGACTTCGACGTACTGTTTTCGCCAGATATGCGCATGATTGAAGATGAGTATGAAGTATATCAACTCAAACGATTACAGCAAGTATTGGATCAACTTCCACAGCGTCAAAAAGAACTCATCTATCTACGATTCTACCAAGACCTAAGCTACGACCAAATTGCCGAAACCATGCAAATAGGCCGACAATCGCTGTATAATTTACTTCAAAAGGCTCTCACAAGTTTAAGAAAGCACTGGCAAGTGGGCCTCAACTTATTATTATTAGCGATGTGGGTTAGATAGTAGGCCTTTTGGTATCTTATTGATAAGCATTACACCACTCAAATGAAAAAATACGAAGAATATACCGCCTTAGATTTCGTCAAAGACGACTCTTTCCGAGATTGGGTTCGGGGCAAAGGGCGTGATGAAAGTTTTTGGATGCACTTTTTACAACAGCATCCCGAAAAAAAGGCGGACATTCGCCAGGCCGAGTTGCTCATTAGAGCCATGAATGTGGCGCCCGAATCACTTTCTGAAAAAGAAGTGCGCCAGGAAGTCAGCCAATTTTTAGAGAAAATCACTAAATCTTCTGACCAAAACGTAACGGTATCTACTCGTTTTTGGTGGCAACGCCCTTGGTATCGATTTGCAGCAGTGGTAGCGTTAGTCATTGTGGCCTCAGGTACTTGGTGGATTATGAATAAGAATCAAAAAACTGAGTTAAGTAGTCTATCTCTCCCTCTCAGCAATTCGCTGGCCGAAACGGTAAATGAAACCGAAGGCTCCTTAATGTTGACACTAGATGATGGCTCCACTGTAAAACTCAGCCCGCATAGTCGGTTAAAATACGCCCCCAAATTCACGGGCGAAATCCGCGAAGTGTTTCTGACGGGCGAGGCGCTTTTTGAGGTAGTGAAAAAAAAGGAACCTTTTTTGGTACAAACAGGAAAGCTAACTACCAAAGTATTAGGAACAATTTTTACCGTAAGAGCTTATGAATCAGACAATCGCGTCACTGTCCAAGTACGATCGGGCAAAGTCTCGGTCTATTCAAATGATAAGAAGACTCCTACCGCAATAACCACTACTAAGGGCGTAATTTTGACGGCTAATCAAGCAGCGGTTTTTGAAGAAAAAGAAAAACAACTTAGCAAAACATTGGTGGTAGAACCTATTGTACTGCGCCCAGAGGTGATTATCAATCACTTTTCTTATGACGAAACCCCGCTTTCACAAGTTCTGAAACAATTAGAACAAGCTTACGGTATTCATTTTCAGTTTGACAATGAAAACCTTAAAAACTGTAAAATCACTGCAACACTTTCCAATGAATCTCTATATGATAAACTTCATTTACTCTGCAAAATCACGGGGGCAACCTATGAGATTGTGGACGGACAAATCATCTTTGACGCCCAAGGATGTATCTAAAAGAAAAATCGGCAGTGGTACCAGCACCGCCGATTTGGATTTAACTTTTTTCAAATGTGTGTCTAAGCTATCTAAAAAAAGATGGTAGTGAAGATTAATGTCTCAAAACCAATGTTATAAACCCAGACAAATTTATGCAAAACCTTTTTACTGGTCAATTTTGGCTTCGAATTATGAGGTTTACTTTGACGCAACTAATAGTTGCTGTGCTATTTTTGAGTATATCCCATGCCCACAAAATGCACGCTCAGGAACTCCTGAACCAACGACTCACGCTAAGTTTTGAAAGCGCTGAAATCAAAAAAGTACTACAGCGAATCGAAAAAACGACGAATGTGCAGTTTATGTACAGTTCTAATGTGCTCCAAAATACTCGACGAGTATCCCTCGCGGCTCACAATGAACGCTTAGCAGATGTACTTGAGAGCTTACTCACGCCACTAGAAGTGGCCTATGAAGTAGCAGGAAATCGCATCTTACTCAAAAAAGTAAAAGCCGAAAAAACCACCAACTCCCCCCAAACATCTATCCACCCAAACGTCTTCGCCCCCATCGACCGACAAATATCAGGAAAAGTAATCGATGAAAACGGGGGAGGACTGCCCGGAGTAAGTGTGGTAGTAAAAGGGACATCTAAAGGTGCCATCACCGACGGCGACGGAAAGTACAACCTCAGTATCCCAGAAGGGAGCGTTACCTTGGTGTATAGTTTTGTGGGATACGAAGCGCAAGAAGTCGCAGTGGGAAGTCGCACTACTGTAGATGTTACTTTGAAAGTGGACGTAAAAGCCCTGAGCGAAGTCGTGGTGGTGGGCTATGGTACCCAAAATCGGAAAGATGTAACAGGCTCTATCGCTTCTATCAGCTCACAAGACATCAAAGATATGCCCGTCACCAACGTCGCTGAAGGAATGGCAGGTAAATTGCCCGGTGTTTTGATTCAACAAACCACTGGCGCACCTGGCAATAGCCCGTCGGTCAAAATCAGAGGATTTGGGTCAATCAGTGCCGGAAATGGCCCTTTGATTGTGGTAGATGGCCAACCCCTCAACTCAGGCGACCTTACCAACGGTAGCGGCCTTAACCTCATGAATCCCAACGATATAGAAAGCGTGGATGTATTGAAAGATGCCTCCGCGACTGCTATTTTTGGTTCAAGAGGAGCCAACGGTGTAATGATGATTACGACCAAGCGCGGTAAAGCGGGGCGCAGCCGTATCAACTTTGATTATTATACAGGTATCCAAGAAATCAGCAAAAAAATGGATATGCTAAATGCCCAGCAATTTGCGGAATTTAGCAAAGAAGCTTCCAACAACGCTTATTTAGAGCGCGTAGCGGGTGCGCAAGCTTCGGATCCCAACAGCGTACGCGCTGCAGGAAACCGATATCGTTATCCACGTGGTGAATACCCCGGTATCGACTTTGACAACCCTGCCGCTTTGACATCCTACGACTACCAAAGCCTGATTTTTAGACAAGCGCCTATCAGTAGTTATCAGCTTTCGGGCTCTGGCGGAACCGACAAAATCCAATACATGGTTTCGGGAAACTATCTAAAACAAGACGGTATCATCAATACTTCGGGACTGAAACGCTATACGTTTCGTTCTAATATCGACGCCCAATTGTCACCTAAACTGAAAATTGGAATGAGCGTTAGTCCTTCTTTTACTACCGAGCGCCGCGTCAATTCGGATGGTCACTGGGCAAGCAATGGCGTCATCAACGCCGCTTTATCACAAGCGCCTATCATTCCTATTTACCAAGCGGATGGCGTGACTTACAACTCCCAAGCTTCGATTGCAGGGGCTTATGACTGGGCAGGCGTTACCAATCCCGTGGCCAACATCACCGAACTTGACAATACCGCAAGCACTTTGCGTTTGTTAGGTAATACTTACGCAGATTTGACCATTTGGAAAACTCTCAAATACCGCGCTACGTTTGGCGCTGACTTAAATTATTTCCGTCAAAATCAATTCCAGACATCGGCCATTCCTCTGAACCAATTGTTGCCCCCCAACGCCAATTCAGGCTCTTCAGCTACGCGTCAATCAATCAACTGGGTCACGAGTCATACGTTAGGTTATAATGTCAGCTTTATGGCCGACCACTACCTTGATGCTTTGGTGGGTTTTGAAGCACAAAAAAATGACTTTGAGTCCAATAGCGTCAACGCTAACCGTTTCCCTAATGATATTGTACGTACTGTCAATGCAGGTGTTATTATCGGTGGTAGTTCTCTGCGCGATCAGTGGTCGTTGGCCTCTTATTTTGCACGGGTAGGTTATACTTACAAAGACCGCTATTTGGTCAATGCCTCCATTCGTCGCGATGGTTCATCCCGTTTTGGAGCCAATCAGCGCTACGGTATTTTCCCTTCAGCCTCTGTTGGTTGGCGCGTCACGGAAGAGCCATTCATGAAAAACATTCCGACCATATCAGAAATGAAACTCAAGGTAAGCTATGGTTTAGCAGGAAATAATGCTTTCTCCAATTATGGCTCTATCGGGATTTTGGGGGCAGATAACTACGTGTTCGGAAATGCCCTCGTCAATGGTTTGGCTACTTCTACCATCGGTAATGACAACCTAACTTGGGAAAAAAGCCGTCAAACTGACATTGGTTTGGAGTTAGGTTTATGGAAAAATCGAATCTTTTTCACCGCCGATTATTATTCAAGAATCACCACCGATTTGTTGCTGTCGGTACAAGTTCCCACCCTTACAGGTTTCTCAACGGCTAGCCGTAATATTGGTAAAGTCGAAAATAAGGGAATGGAATTTGGCCTTGTGACTCGTAATACCACTGGCAATTTGAAATGGACGACCGATTTGAATATTTCGTTTAACCGCAACAAAGTATTGGCACTCGGACCCACAGGCGATGCCATCAGAAGTGGTACGGGCGTAGGCGAGACCAACATTACGGTCATTGGCAAACCACTTGGCAACTTCTACGGCTACCAGCAATTGGGCGTCTTTAAAGACCAAGCCGATTTGGACAGCTACCCACACGACGCCACCGCGCGCCCTGGTGATGTGAAGTTTGCAGATATAAACAACGACGGTAAAATCAACGCTGACGACCGCACTATCATCGGAAACAACCAGCCTGACTTTATTTATGGCATGACCAACACCTTGTCTTTTAAAGGCTTTGACCTTGGTATTACGGTTCAAGGCGTGCAAGGTGGTCAGATTTTAAACTTGAGTCGCCGTTTTATCGAAAACTTAGAAGGAAATCAAAACCAATTATCGACCATACTCAATCGCTGGCGTTCACCGCAAGACCCTGGCGACGGGATTGTACCTCGCGCTAATCAACGTACTACTGGCAACAACAACGCCATTTCGAGTCGTTGGGTAGAAAGTGCAAGTTATTTCAGGGTTCGTAACATCACCTTAGGCTACAACTTGCCTAAAGTAGCCCTTGATCGCATCAAAATCCAGAGCCTTCGCCTATATGGGGGTATCCAAAACGCCTTTACTTCCACCAAATACCTAGGCTTCAATCCTGAAGTGAGTGGTTACGAAAACGCCCTGACGGGTGGGGTCGATTATGGCTCTTATCCCTTGGCCCGTACGTACACCATAGGTTTGAATATCGGTTTCTAATCCTCAAAACGGTAACACAATGAAAAGAAGATACATATACCTTACCGCCGTCGTACTAAGTTTGAGCGGTTGTAAAGAGAGTTTTTTGGCACTTGCCCCTATTTCTAATACCAGTACTGCTACCTTTTATAAGACTGGCAACGACATGGTGATTGCCCTCAACGCCACCTATGGTTCACTTCAATCCTCGGGGCAATATGGCAGTTACTACGTAGTTTCGGAAATTCCTTCCGACGACACCACGCCTGTATTGTCTGGCTCGGTGACCGACCAAGACGAATTTGATAAATTTTACCTCCGTACCACCAATCCTTTCTTAGCTACTCGCTGGAACGACGGCTACCGTGGTATTTACCGTGCCAATGCTATCCTCGACCGGATTGGAGCGGTCACAATGGACGAAAACCTTAAAAAGCGGGTCATTGGCGAAACCAAGTTTTTGCGGGCGCTGATGTACTTCAACTTGGTAAGGGTATTTGGCGATGTGCCTTTGGTATTGAAAGAAACAACCGACCCCGCCGAAGGATATAACTATGACCGAGCGGCGGTAGCTGATGTATATTCCCAAATCATCAAAGATTTGACCGAAGCCGACGCAAGCCTTCCCGACCGATATACGGGAGCAGATATAGGCCGCGCTACCAAAGGTGCCGCCAAATCATTACTCGGAAAAGTGTATTTGACTCGTAAACAATATGCCGAAGCTGCCACAAAGCTCAAAGAGGTGATCGACAGTGGCGTGTATGATTTGTTGCCCAACTACGCCGATGTATTCAAAGCCACTAATAAAAACCATAAAGAATCGATTTTTGATATTCAATACAAAAAAGGTTCTATCGGAGAAGGCAACGGCCTCCCCAATGCCTACGCGCCCGAAAACTCTGGTAATTCGGTAGTGCAGTTTGGAGGAGGAGGAAACAACCGTCCTACCGCCGATTTTGTGAATGCCTACGAAGCGGGAGATTTGCGACAAAATGCCTCAATGGCAACAGGCTATACCAATGCCCAAGGAGTACGTGTTGAGTACAACTATGTTCGTAAATATTCGGATGTGCCTACTGTCAGTGGTGATTCGGAAGACAACTACCCTGTGTTACGTTATGCCGATGTATTGTTGATGTATGCAGAAGCACTCAACGAAACGGCCAAACCTGCGGAAGCATTGCCTTTCCTCAATCGCATTCGTCAAAGAGCAGGTTTAGCCGCAAAAGGCACTTTAACCCAAGCTGAAATGCGCCTAGCTATCGAACAAGAGCGCCGTATGGAATTGGCATTTGAAGGGCATCGTTGGTTTGATTTGGTACGTACCGGCCGCGCCATTCCTGTACTTACGGCCAAGGCACAAGCGATTGGTATTAAAGCCAATCTAACGGAGAACAACCTCGTTTTTGCCGTTCCACAAAGCCAAATAGATATTAATCCTTCAAAGATTAAGCAAAATCCGGGGTATTAATGTTGGCAAGGAAAGCCTATTACTCGGCCATTTAGACTATATCCATCATTATTAGAAATACACCAATAGCAGTCCTATGACATGGGGCTGCTATTGGTTTTTGGGGCAAATAAGGCTTTCTTATAAAACAATACAAAAACTAGCGTAATATAAAAAATATGCAAAAAACTTATGACAATATTCGTTATTTTGCAAGAAAAATTGACATAAAAAACACTTAATACTTTAATTTATTTCACAAATATGCTTAGTAAATCATGCCTCCAAATGTTAACAGAAAAAGATGAGTATGGTCTTTCACAAAAATTACTAACTAAACATATCTCACCTCTATATCAGCATTTCATATCTAACTATAAACTAGGGTTAAAAGGAATTCAAAAACAAAAACTTTTTTATGACAATCATTTGATGTCTCTAACTTCTATTGGATTTTTTATAACCATTGCTGATAAGCTATATGAAAATTCTGTTTATTATTTTTTTTCAGAAGAGGAAATTTTAGAAGAGTTATATAAATATTTAAACAATCCCTTAGATTATCATTTAGAAGGTTTTATTCTAATTGGTAGATTTGATATAGCTGACTCTATTTTATTGGGTATAGAAGGAGAACATGTTAATGAAATATGGTCTCTCAATGGCGACTTAGGACATGAAAGGCCTGAAATTCAAATGATTAGTGAAGACATTTTTAGTTTTTTTCGTTTGTGCAAAGAGGTAATCATTGAAATGAGTTTAAAAATGAGAGATATTAACACATCACAACTCTACCGTAACTGGGGAGAAGATTTTTGGCGGGTACGGGAAGAGAGGGATTAAATACGTATGAAATCATAATAAAAAGTAACAAACTATAATTTATTTTTCTACTAAGTTCACAATAAGGGCTTTTGTAAAGCACATACAAATACTAGTGGGGCAGCGATTATTAATCATCAGTTGCAAGCTTTTTATTTGTTTTAATTTCCTAAACTATTAACAAAAACAAATATGAAAAAAATCGGATTTGAAATGTTTAAAACACGAAGTTTAGAAGACAAAATAGATATTTTTAAATTCGAAACAGCTAACCATCTAAAAGTCCCTCCTTTATATAAAATATTTATAGAATCTTTTCAAATTACTAGAAAAGGGGCTATAAACACCAAAGACTTTAGATATTATGATAATAGGTTAGACGATATAAGAGATTTCGGAAAATTTAGTTATGAATCAAATGAGGAAGACATTTTAGTAGGGGAGTTTTTTGAACTAAATGAACTTATGCCTATTATGGCGGATATATATTCCAAAGAAGATGAAATTTGGAAAATGGGATTGTTATTAATTGGAGATAATGACATGAATCAATCGTTTATGGTTGGGATAAATAATGATAATCAAGATAAAATATTCTTAGAAAGAACAGATTTACACCCTCGATTTATCTTCTTTGCGAACAATATATTTGAATTTGTAAGAGGATTCACTATTCGTCCTAAAGAACTGTATCTTAATGGAAATAAGCTTTCTCAACTCTACTGCAACTGGGGAGAAGATTTTTGGCGAGTACAGGAAGAGGGGGATTAAATACGTATGAAATCATCATGAAGATTGACGAGCTATGATACCTATCCTAGCCATTATTTATACTATGGCAGCAGGTGCTTCATATACTGGGGCACATTAATAATTCACCCACATAATTTACGAGATTTCTTGCCTGAACACACTTGATAATATAAATAAAAAATATGAAAAAGACAGCATTAGAATGTCTCAAAGTCAGATCGGTGTCAAATCCATTTGACTTTAAAAAATATGAGGATAATAATTCTCTATCATTACCTCCTATTTACAAGGCTTTTTTAAATACTTATTATATTGGTAGTGAGGGGTTAATTGAAGGAGAAAAAGTTTTTGATAATTCTTTTAAGAGGGCTAATGGTTTTGGCAATCTTACCTATGAATCTACACCTAACGTGATTTTATATAATTTTATTGATATTTCTCAAGTCTCATTTTTGATGGAATATATGTTTGAAAAAACAGATAAAATCCTTGAAATGAATCTTATTCCTATTGCTGAGTGTTTTGGACAAGAGATATTAATGGTTGGATGCGGAGAAGACAATAGAGATAAAATTTTTTTGGAAACAAATAAACCTATTGACTATGAAGGCGAAGAACCCAGATTAATATTTTTAAGTGAGAATATTTTTGAATTTCTTAGAGGGCTAGTTTGGGAAGTAAACATTGATAAATTTCCCAAGAATTTAAAAGATACCTCTCAACTCTACCGCAACTGGGGAGAAGATTTTTGGCGAGTACGAGAAGATATACCCGATAATTCATCATCAGAGCGCTCTGTAAAGTAGTGAGTGTTTCTGCCACATTAGGTTTATGATAGTTTCCAAGTGTTGGAGCATAGCCTTTTCTATATCCTCAAAGGACTATGGGAAAAAGGTAGAAAAAATGCATTGTTCAATACCATTACACCAAGGAAATAAATTAACGAAAAGCCAATCTAAAAAACTTAGAAAGTCCATTAAACGCAATCATCAAGACTCTCCAAGTTTGGAAAAGAACGCATAACGCCGTATATACAAAACATTGGCCCCTATGTTAGGGGTAGCTAATATCCCTAACTAAAGCACCAATCGAAAGTTTTGATTATTGATGATGACGCTGATTTACGTAAAACCCTAAAAAAATGAACCGAGAAGACCTAAATTACAGCTTAGATATGTGGATGGAGGAAGATTTGCGTTTTTTTTCTCCCTTTAAACAATCTATTGGAGTAACAAAACAATGTTTTATTAAAGCCTGTGAAAAACAGAATTGGCCATTTGGTATTGGTGGAGAGCCTTTTAAGGAAAAATACTACGGTTGGTGTCAACGTGTTGAACCTACAGAAAAAGAGGTTATTTCATTAGTAATTGAGTGCTCTCATTATACTCTCAATTGGTTTGAGGACAAACAATACAATCCTAAAGCTCACATTTCTGATGATTGTCATTATATTATATATTTTGATTTTTGTTATGATCGTGAATTTATGCTGGATTTTGCCATTGCCTTCTTAGAAGAAAATCCTACTTCCTATGCGGAAACTCTTTGGGCTAACGATACAACCTATTTTGATGAATATACTTTGGCGGATTTGTATGAAATCAAACGATTAGGGTATGCAAATAATTGGGCATGGTATCGACGCGGAAAGCCAGATGATGAACCTGAGAACACCCTCTAATTCTTTGGTCTATCTCTCAATCTAAAAAAATCGAACGAGTAAGCTTTTAAATATAGTCACCAATATCAAAAAACAGATTTGCGGTAGTAGGTCTGTGTGTAAAAAAACTTAAAACAACCAATTACCTCAAACCCTCTATTCATGCGTTCTACTGTTTACACCTTTATTTTTACCACTATTTCTCTAGTCTCGCACAGCGTGAAGTAGCCCAATACACACCTCACGGCACGAGATTCTATGCTGCTTTTTCAAGAAAAAAAAATCATTTATTACCTTAAAAAACTTAAAAATCTATCCGTAGATGCATTTGACAAATGGATGTTTAATAATCTATTTAAAGTAATTTATGATATTCATGTGAAGCAAAAACCCGTTATTGCCGGCTAGGTATTATGAAGTACTGTATTTTCTTAAGTATTAATTTTCGAATATTCGCTTTTAATTTGCTTAAAAATCTTTCTTTTTAGGTTTCTTTCATGATTATCCATAGATTCTATTTCGGCGATTAGATTTTGTAATTTATCCTTTGCCAAAACAGCATTCCCAGACACTTTTAAATATTTTGCATATTCAAGTCTTTGATTATAATTAGAAAATCTAACATCTAATTCCCGAAAAATAGCGCCCGCTTTATCATTATCTCCTATTTCATAAAAAGACCATGCAAAAGCGGCTTTTTCATTAGAATTCTTAAAAGATTTATCTCCTACAATTACGTTTCCATGTTCTATGACTTTTTGATAATTTTGAAGATAAAAGTTCACTCTAATTAGCTTCAATAGTAGCTCTGTATCGTTCTTATAAATACCTTCTAAACAAGATTCATAAATTTCTGCTGCTTTCAAATAATTATCATTTCGCAAATATTCATCAGCCAACTCTATTCTTTTTGAAACTGTATTAGAAAAAACTATTTCTCTTTCTAATTTTTGTATTTTATAATTATTTATAAAACCTCCCTTTACCCCTTCTGCTAAACTCTCCACATTTCTTCGGCTATAAAAGGTATCAAATAGATAAATTATACTTCCAATTACAGGAAAAAAAATAATAATCCAAAACCATTTTTGGTGCTCATTTCTTTTGTAAGCTAAATACAAACAGAACATTTGAATCAGAACAATCGGCGTGTACAATTCAGGCATTTTCCTTATTCTTTTGAGAGGTAATTTTGATATAGATTTCTCAGTTTTTATTTTCAGATAGCGCCCAATAGGGCATGTTTACTTAAGCTTTTTGTATGCCATAGTCTTTTTTCGGAATCCCTTGCGAAGGATTTTACGATTGTCCAGAGCATCTTTATCAATAATTATGGAACAAAGATAAATAGAAACTCCAAAAATTGCAGCCTTTACACAATCCAATAAATAATTAAGATTTTCTTCGTACACAAAATAATAATGAGGCATCAAGCTTCCTCCCTGCTCTTCGATAGTTGCTTGATTCAATCGAATCAGTTGCTGTTTTGATCACCCTAATGCTTTAAAGGTTTCTTTATAGGGTTTATCCTTCTTTCAAATTTACCGTTTTGGTAGGGTCAATTTTTAGCCAAAGCAGCGCGGCCACAAATAAGCACCCCGCAATGAGATACAGAGGGATATTGAAGTTTTTGGTGCTTTCGACCACCATACCAAAGATAATAGTGATAAAAAAACCGCCCATTTGTCCCGCGAAGTTCATTGAACCTGCCACTGTGCCTGCGTTGCGCTTGCCAATATCTACACACACGGCAAAAGAAACAGGCAGTGCCAAATCTTTTGTAAGTACACATACCGCCAAAAGATAGCCCGAAAGCTCATTGTTGGTGGTCAATCCCGCAGCCAAAAAGAAAAAACTTGACAAACCTAAACCCGTAATGGCGACGGCTCTGCGACCTATTTTAAGTCCATATTTTTTAGACAAAACATCACTCAGAAGTCCACCTACCACACAGCCAATTGCCCCCAAAAAGTAGGACAGTGAGATAAAATTCTTGGATTGTTCTTCGGTCATTCCACGCCCTTCTTGAAAGTAAGTGGAAGACCAATTGGTAAAGAAATAAGCCCCGTAAAAAAACAAATGACACATGAGCATCAACGCCCAAATGTCGGGATTTAGGATAATTGTCTTCCACGGAATAGCATGATCCATTTGTTTGAGGTTCCGCCCTGCTTCTATTTCTTCTACTTCTTCAGGGCTAATGCCTTCTTTTTGGGAAGGCTCGTCTCTAAACCACCAAAACCAACCGATTGCCCATACTGCTCCTACCAACCCAAGCACCCCAAACGCCCAACGCCACCCTAAGGCATGAACCAGCGGAATCACCAACAACGGCGTAAGTGCGCCGCCGATACGCCCAGCCGCCCAAATCACCGACTGCGCCCGCCCTACTTCTACCGCTGGAAACCAACGCGAAATAGCAATAGTGGCGTTGGGATAAGCCCCAGCTTCTCCTACGCCAAACAAAAACCGAACAATCAATAAATACAAGAAATTAAAAGCTGTACCTGTAAGGGCAGTAAAACCTGACCACCACAGCACCACGCGTGTCAAAACACGACGGGGACCAATGGCATCACCCATGGCCCCCGTCGGGATTTCAAATAAAGCATATGCTAATGAAAATGCCCCCAAAATCCACCCAAACTCTTCGTTGTTTAAACCTAAATCTGCTTTGACATACTTGCTGACGACATTCATGCAAACGCGGTCAAGAAAAGTGATAATCGAAAGCGCAAACAAAAAAGTTAGGGCACGGTAGCGATATTTCATGAGTTGAGTTTAGTTACCACATCAGCGAATAAGTAATCTTCGACGAGGCGGGTACTATCAACTCTTGTTCACTACCTATACTTCTTACAGCCGCTCCGTCAGCCTGAATATAGTAACTTTTATCCACAGCAAAGGTATTATCATTAATTTTTATGATTTCTTTACCCGTAGCAAGGCGGCATTTGAGCGTGGCAGGGATAGTACCTGTCAATCGAAGCTCACGCGTAAAAAACTTACTCTCTGCATCAGGACGAATTTGGTCTTCCACTTTGATACCAGCTAAATCATACTTAAAAGTAGGACGCCCAGCCGCATCTATATCATATCCTCTTTGACGAAAGCCATCCGTCTCACCATAGGCTGTAGGCCAAGGGGCTTGGTCGCTCGAAAGAAGCGCTAAAGTAGGTTGATTGTTTAGATTAAGTACACTTCCTTGCGGAATACTCATACCATTACCACGGTCGTTCCACATGGGAGTTACGTCCAAAAAGTCTCCTTTCCACACGCGAGCCAAGGCTCCTTTTTCGAGATTGATAGCATAATGAATACCCGTAGGCTCGCCCACTGATATACCATGAGATACGCTTTCATTATTGATACTGAAAAAACTGCGGTGTACGGTAGGCTCACTGCCTGGTTTTACCAAAATAGGATTGGTAGGATTGCTCATATTGACAGAGCCTAAGGCATGTAACTCTACGGCACGGTTGAAATCACTTTCTACCATGAATCCAAGCGAAGATTTGGCCCAATCGGTGTTTTTATTATAAACAAACTCAAAAGGAAGCTCACCCGCCGGAAGAGTCGCTTTGGCTTGTCCATCCCACCATTTCCACTTCATCAGCTCTTGATTGTTGATACGAAGGGTAGCATTTCCACCATTGTTGACCGTTTGGAAACGATATTCACCCGCTACTGGGATTACGATTTTACCCACAAAACGAATCAAATATCCATTGGGTTTACCCGCCATGTCATAGGCAAGTTTGGTAACAGTCCCTTCTTTAACAGGCTTTACTTTGGCATAATCAGGCTCCGCCATCATCACCCCGTCGTATACCGTATATTTAATATCTTTCAAGGCAGGGACTTGAGTGCCGTATTGTTTTACCACCAAATTGCGGAAAGCCACGCTTCCATGATCGCCTTGGATAAGTAAAGGGCCTTTTGCTACTTCACCTTCCATACCACCACGAGTAATTCCCGACAATTCTACGTTTTCCTGTACTATCTGTCCATTAAGCTCTATTTTCAAAACTTTGGCATTGGCGATTTTTTTACCATTGGCATCAAAACGAGGTGCCTGAAACGAAATTTTTATTTTTTGCCAAAGACCCGGCGCCTTGCTAGCGTTCATGCGTGGCATATAACCTTCATAGCCTTTTTGGCCATTTGGACGGCTTTCATCCCAACGCTCATAAATAGCGCCCAAATCATGGACGTGAGGCTGCTTAACACCCCAACTATCAAATAATTGGATTTCGTAACGTCCCTGAAGATAAATCCCCGAATTGGAGCCTTTGGCCATCATAAATTCAACCTCCACATCGGCATCGCCATGTTCGAAGTTAGAAATTAAATCAAATTCACGTCCGTATTTACCCCTTGGATGGATACAAGCTAGCACGCCTTTGCCCGGAGTGGTAGTCATGACATTATTTTGATTCAAATCAGCTGTGGCATTTCCCACAATCGACCAATTGGAAGAGGGATTTTTGAAGGCACTCAAGTCATCAAGAGAGATTGTTTGTGCCTGAGTAATCACACAAATGAGACTAAAAAAGGGAATTAATTTGCGTATCATTGTTTAAAAATTTTGTACCGCTTGGTACGTATGATTGGGTTCTAATTATTTGCTTACAAAATGAAAAAAACTGAGCACTATTTACTTAAGTACTAATGCAAAAATAGACTTTCCAAGTTTTATACTTATAAGTTTGATAATCAGTAGTTTTACAAACTTGGAAAGTCTTGCAAAATGAAAAAACTGAGCACTATTTACTTAATTCTATCAGTTCATTTACTTTTATTGTAGTAATATAACGAGCCGCCTGCCCCGCCGCTAGCTGAAAAATAGCCGCATCGCCCCAACCCAGCCCATTCATAGGCGCAGGGCTTGGCATAGTTGAAAAACCAGCATGAATTACCAACACTGTATTCTTAGCATCAATGGGCTGCTCTGCTGCTAGTTTCAAGGTGTTGTTATAGCGGTTGGCCTCATCATACACATAATAAGTTAGGTCTTTTGACGGTTGTACAGCTACTGCCAAATTCATCAAATCGGCCGTCGTAGAGCACCGACAATATTCACTCGTATATACTCTTCCCACCGGTACTTCCAATACATGAAGGGCTTTTCCAATGTCTACAGCGTCTTTTTTACCTTGGTCATTGAGCTGACGGGCTAAATTAGCATCACAAGATTTCCACCAATTTGGTTGTGTGGATGAAAATTGGTCAGCCCCTACATCAGCCGCCGCATGACGAAAAACCAACGAATACCCTCCTTTCTGTAATGCCTTCAGAATGCTAGCTCGTGGCGTAACCACCATTTTCATGACTATACTATCGCCTAAATCACGCTCATTTTTTACCGTCATGCGATAAACACCAACGCTAGCAGGTGCAGTATAAACCAATGAATCTTGGGAGTCTTGAATGGCAGTTCCGCCGGAAATGGTCCAAGTCACGCGCTGATTGAATTTAATACTTACCTTCGATGAAGGAGCTACAATCATTGTTTTACCGTCAAAACCAATCGCATATAGTGGTAAGATGGCATCTTCTTTCTTACACCCTGTTAGGATAAGAAAAACAAAGACAAATACTACTAAATAGGACAGGGTTTTCATCACCTAAAACTGATATTATAATCTCACAATTTCGGCACCGATGGCATTCAGACGCGTGTCTATGTTTTGATATCCACGGTCAATTTGTTCGATATTATCAATAATACTCACCCCTTTGGCCGACATGGCCGCTATCAAAAGCGATACCCCTGCTCTAATATCGGGCGAAGTCATTCGGATACCGCGTAATTGCGTAGCACGATTGAGTCCCACTACAGTAGCGCGGTGCGGGTCGCAGAGGATAATCTGCGCGCCCATTTCGATGAGTTTATCCACAAAAAACAAGCGACTTTCAAACATCTTTTGGTGAATCAGTACAGTTCCTTTTGCCTGAATCGCCGTCACGAGTACAATACTCAACAAATCTGGGGTAAACCCTGGCCAAGGAGCATCGGCTACCACAAGCATCGAGCCGTCTATGAAAGTCTCTACTTCGTAGCGGTCTTGTGCAGGAATAAAAATATCATCTCCTCTAAACTCCATCTGAATGCCTAATTTTTGGAACACACCAGGAATCACTCCCAAATCAGGCACCGAACAGTTTTTGATGGTCAATTCGCTTTGGGTCATGGCCGCCATTCCGATAAACGACCCGATTTCAATCATATCGGGCAGCATACTATGCTCCGTACCATTCAGTTGGGCTACCCCCTCAATAGTGAGTAGATTGGAGCCTACACCGCTGATTTTGGCCCCCATGCGGTTAAGCATTTTACATAATTGCTGCAAGTAAGGCTCACAAGCGGCATTATAGATAGTGGTGATTCCTTCCGCCATTACGGCAGCCATTAGGATATTGGCCGTACCAGTTACCGAAGCTTCATCCAGCAGCATATATACCCCTTTCAATTGGCTAGCATCCACCTGATAAAAGCCGCCATCATTGGGGTCATAATCAAATTTTGCGCCCAACTGCTCAAACCCTAAAAAGTGGGTATCTAATCTACGGCGCCCTATTTTGTCGCCTCCAGGACGCGGAATGCGCCCCTTTTTAAAACGTGCCAACATCGGCCCCAACAACATCACCGACCCCCGCAATGCCGCCGCTTTTTGTCGGTACATTTCGGTTTCCATAAACTCAAGATGAACATCCGAAGCTTCAAACCGAATCGAACTATCGCTCAATCGCGTACGCTTTACGCCCAAATCTCCCAGCAAATCAATGAGTTGATTTACATCTCGAATATTAGGAATGTTATGAATGGTAACAGGCTCTTTCGTCAACAACACCGCACACAGAATCTGCAATGCCTCGTTTTTGGCGCCCTGAGGCGTAATCTCGCCCTTCATTTGACGACCACCTGCTATTTTAAATGAAGCCATATTAAGAGAATAAACTTTAGGAGTTTGGGATGAGAAATCAATAAATCAAATGTTGGGTACAAAGCTATCAATTTTTAAAAAAATATGGCAAAAAATCAATAACCCATCTACCGCTATCATTCAAGACTTACCGCTATTTTTACACTTTCTTGATTCCATTTTCTTATGCCTTCTTCTCATCGGTATTTTATTGTCAACAAGCCATTCAATATGCACTCACAGTTTGTAGGAGCGGAAGGCGGAATGATGTTGGGAGATTTAAAATTTGATTTTCCACTTGGTACTCATTGTATTGGACGCCTCGACAGCACTTCGGAAGGGCTGCTGATTTTGACCACTAACAAGCAAATGACTCAATTGCTTTTTAAAGGTACGCGCCCTCACAAGCGCACCTATCTTATTCAGGTATATAAAAATATATCTCTCCAAGCGCTACATCAACTACGCGAGGGGGTTTTAATAAAAGTCCGAGACCAAGGCATTTATAAAACTGCCCCCTGCCAAGTAACCGTCGTTGAAAAACCCGCCGATTTGTTTGAAAGCGGTTGGCAATACCCTGACCATATTCCTAGCACGTGGCTAGAAATTACGCTTACGGAAGGTAAATTTCGACAAATCAGAAAAATGATGTCAGCCGTCAATCATCGTTGCCTTCGTCTGATTCGAATTTCTATCGAATCCCTAACTCTCGGTACACTCCAGCCTTTTGAAGTAAAGGAAATTTCGGAAGAAGAGATTTTTCAGAAATTAGGATTTATTTAAACAAAAAAAGTCTCCGCCAATTGACAAAGACTTTTCACCATTACCCAGTTCAAATATAAAATTTCCTATGATGTTACGGATGCTATGAAGATTCAAACCTACTAAAATGTCTTCACCAATAGCTAGAAGTATCCATGAAACGACGAAGTTAAAGGATGAATGGTATATTTTTTACAGCTAAAGTGTAGTTTGGTCTAGACCACAATCAAGGCGGTATAAATCAAAACCTTCGCTCCAATAGTCCTTCACCACTTCACGAAGTTGCAATCCAAATTTCTCATAAAATTGATATACCAATTGCGACGTCCTGACCGATACCCTGCTGATACCTTCCATTTGTTTCATCCTTTCTATCCGAAAAACGGTCAGAGCCCTGCCATAGCCCTTGCCCTGACTCTGACGTGCCACCACATCCCACGATATAACAGCCGTAATACCGTCTTTGCCTAAATTAATACCACCACACGCCTGTATTGTCCCTTCTACTTCAAGCACATAGTATTGCTCTAAATGATGATTGAGATAATCAATAAAATCTTGTTCTTCGTTTACGGCAAAATATTGAGGAATATTTTCTCTTAATATTTCTAAGAGGCGTTCTCTGTCATCCATACAATAAGGACGAATATTCATAAAATTTATATTTAAAAGTATTTTTTAATGCAACAGTAATCCGACCATTAATGCGTCCAAAACAGCGCACACTCCGAAATTCATCCCATTTTTTGCCAAATTTATCCCATTTTTTCATTCTACTTATGAGGCTATTGTAGTTTGCAGTGAATTAATTACTCATGTTACGCACAAGAGTTAGCTAATTCTTCAAAGTAATTAAATTTACGAAAAAAAGCGAAATGGAATTTCTATCTCCAATATTTGATTTGTACAGTGATTACCTGATAGTCAATCAAGGCCAA
>NZ_JARNTW010000033.1 GCF_029433105.1 Runella sp. MFBS21
GGGGGATTTGTGGCAGGGTCAAAGGGTGCAGGGGGTACTGCAAATAAGAATCGTTGTTGGAGTGGTCAAAAACGACGATAGACTTAGGGCAAACGGGACTCAAAAAAAACTCTTCGGCGAGCTGCATAGCCGTGAAGGTCTTACCCACGTCGCGGGAGCCAGTGACCAACCAAGTGTTACCTTTCAGGTTCATGGGTGTTTGGATTTAGGTTTGAACTTGGCAACGGCACCCGACATTTTTTCGGCGATGACCTCCTTCCCCGCGCTACCGATTTCGGCGACGGTGATGAGGGTCAAACTCCAAAAGAACTCGTTGGGGCTTTGGAGTTGGAGTTCGCCACGGAGGTTTTGTTCCCTCATTTGCTGAAAGATGATTTCCTCGTAAATGGCAATGACTTCAAGGTCAGAGAGGATCGCGGATTTGGCTTTTTCAATCTTACGACGTCGGTCGACGGCCTTTTGCATTCCCTGGGCCATCTCACGGTCGTGTTCAGAGAGGGCGGCATCGTTTGATTCGAGTCTTTCGACCATTTCGACCATGAGGTCAGAAGCGGCCATACCCCCCAACACGTCACGGGCAAAACGGGAAATGGTTTCGACGTATTTGAGGTTGACGGTGGCTTTCCACTTGGCCATGCTACGGAGCTTTTCTTCCTCGACTTGCGGTTTGACAACGGGAGCAGGAGGCAAGTAAGGAGCCAACAAGGGGTTGGGTACCGCCGTATCAGGCGGTGGCAGCTGGTGGGTAGTGGGGGTGGACGAAGCTTGAAAAGGTAAGGTCTCGACACGCGGGGGCGTTTGGGAGGGTAGTTCAGCTCTTTTTTGGGCGAGCGAACCTTCAAACATGCGTTTGGTGGCATTGGCGGCGGCTTGGGCGGCATCGTTAGCGATGATACCCAAATACTTTTGTTTAAGGTCAGGAAACATGGCAGTTAACGGGAGAGACGTTTGAGGAGATTGGAGAGCAGTCGGGATACCCCCGCGAAAGCATGGGATTTGAGCCAGTCGAAGACTTTTTCACGGTAGGCGTCGAGCGTATGGGCAGTTCGGGCAAGGAGTCCCTTTCGTTGCTGAAGTCGCATGATTTCCTCGGCGATGAAAGGCCGCATCCACAGTTGAATTGCTTGGGGGTTTTGGTGGAGCAGACCCATTTGGGCAAGGGTATCGGTGAGCAAACGGAGTTGGACTTCGTTTTGCACCATGATAGGGGGCAATTGCTGTTGGAATTCGAGGGCGGCGATGGCATCCACAAAAAAAGCCTTGGCTAAGTCAGGTTCAAACTCCCCAAAATCTTCCACAATGGTTAGGTTATCATCGATGATGACGAGTCTCATGGGATTTGAGGGATGAAGGTCATGAACTGATGAAGAATGGCTTCGGCATCAAGGTCGATGTCGGCGTTTTCGACGCGTTGGGCGATGTCGCGAATGGCTTCGATGACGGTTGGGTTACAGAAGGCATCGTAGGCGATTTGTTCAGCCGACAAGGGGGCAGGGATGAGCTGCCGAAGCTGTTGGTTTTCGGCTTCGAGGGCTTGCAATCGTTGGAGCAACTCGGGGGCGGTCGAATGAGCTTCTTGGGGATTGGCGACGAATTGGGCGAGGGCTTCGCGGAAAATGTTGTTGACGTGAGTGGCCCGCATTTGGGCGAGACGGAGGAACTTTTGTTCAAGGGAGATACCGATTTTGAGGGAGACTTGTTGGGTGTAAGACTCACGTGGAGCGTTGGGATTAGGGAGAGGGGGGAACATGGGCGTTAGGCTTGGTTTTGGGCGAAGTTGGGGAGGGGGAAATAAGCTTACAAAGGGGGATAGGGGGAAACATGGGAGAAGCGGGGGAATCCTAAGGAATCCAATGGGAACCGAAGGAATCCAAACAGGAATCGGATTCCTCAAGGAAATGGAGGATTCCTAGGAATCCAAGGAATCGGAATCCTCGAAAAAGGCAGGATTCCTTGAGGAATCCAAGGAATCCTAGGAATCCGAATCCAAAAAGGGGTATATATCAAACAGGAATCGGATTCCTAAATAAGTAGGTGTGTAGTAGGAATCGGATTCCAAAAACATAGTTAGGAATCCGCTAGAAATATGTAAGGTTATTAGTTGTAAATTACCCTAAAAGTAAGTTTTTTTGTTTGACAAATGTTAATGTAGCACAAAAGTAAACCTCCCTATAGTTCGATGAGACCGCTAGAAGAATTCCAGATACCTTATGAAGTAGAAGTGAATGCGAAGTTGTTAGACCGCAATGGTATATTCTCGACGAAGTATGCCGAATACAAGATGGCGAAAATACGTAGGGAGTTGGGGCTACGGTTGATTACGGTACGTACTTTCTGTGACTACTTCAAAATTGACCCTGTCAGGTTTAGTCGGTTGAAGTGAGGGGTATTTAAAAGTTTAGTAGTATTTTATCCCAGGCAATTTTAAAAAACAACTTAGGTTTTTTTTTATATTATTATAATTAAATTTACTAGCTGTAAATAATACTTGATTTTTAGCACGAGTGACAGCTACATAAAACACACTAAGTTCTTCAAGGAATTTTGTTTCATTTTCTTTGTCAATTGTAAAATTGCAATCTGTTCTATAATTACATGAACTACACATTCCATTATAATTAGGAAAAGAATCTTGTTCCATATCAGGTAAAATAATATAGTCCCACTCTAATCCCTTTGCACCATGTATCGTAGAAATAATAGTGTCAATATTTAAAGAACCAATATGTTGCTTTAATCCATAGTGTTCAAAAGTGTCTTTTATGTAGAAAATTTTTTCATCATTGTCAAATGATGAAAATTCATTAAATACCTTAAGCCAAAAAGCTTCCAAAAGTAAAATCATTGAGTCATAATTATTAGGCGAAGCAGGAGAGTATGATTTTTTGACAAAATTGATATGTTCTAAATATGATCTTTTTGATATTATATCTCTTGTAGATATTATGTCTATGAATTTTTCAAGACAAATGTTGTGGAATAAAATATAATCTGGGTCACTATCAGTAAATAGAGCATAAAAATAAGGGACGTTTTGATTGTCTAATTCTTCTATTATTAGATTAGTATTTTTGTTTCGTTGTTTAACTAATATGGCAATTTTTTTGTTTGGATACTTTTCAAGGATTTGTTTTGTGAAACGGGCAACATTCCATGCTTCGGTTTTTTGATCTGGGTATATTTTTAAGTGAATTTTGCATTCTTTATCTGTTGTTAATTTTTCTGTTTTTTTTGCATTTTCTCGTATAATGTTATCAAGTAATAACATTTCTTGATTAGATGAGAATCGGTAATTTTTTTCAAGTTTTATTGTTTCCATATTGAACTTGTGTGAAGATATATTTAATATGTTTTCTATTGCTCCAATAAAACCATATATTCTTTGAAGTGAATCTCCAAGTAAAACAACTTGTGTTTCTGATGTTATCAATAAGTTTAGTATTTCGAAACTTAAAATATTTGTGTCTTGAAATTCGTCAACTAATAGCGCTGAATAATATTTTGTGTAAAAAGATAGAACCTGAGGGTGTAGCTCAAATAAATATTTAGTTAGTGTTAATATAGAGTTGTGAGTTGTGTAGTTTTTAGGGGTTAAGTATTCTAAAACTATTTTACAGTAAACTGAAATATTCTCCTCTATATAAGTTTTGTTTTTTTTCTTTAACTCTTGGTTGAATTGAGCTAGTAATAATGCTTTTTCGTAAGGAATGGTTTCTATAATACTTTGTGTTTTTTGTTCCTCACTATCATCTATAGAATGAAACGTGTCAATATTGAAAAGATTAGGATTGAGTAGGTATCCATACTTTTTTAAAACGCCTCTGCAAAAACCATGATAATTTGATACAGTTACTTTGTTTGAAATAGATACCTCCTTTGTGGTTCCTAGTAAATGAGGTACCTGTTCTGTTACATCTCTTTTTATTTTATAGGCCGCATTAACACTAAACGTAAGAGCTAATAATTTCTTGGGAGTAGGTATTTTTCTTGTAGCAATCATGTATGCTATTTTACTTATCATCGTATTTGTTTTTCCGTAGCCTGCGGGAGCTTCTATAAGTAGCCTTTTTGAAGGAGAGAAAATGGCATTAAGTTGGTGAACATCACCTTGGTGCCTTTCTTTTATACGTTCTATTATAATTTCAAGATTGTGCATTTTTTGCTAAATTTTGGGCTTTTAATATAATTTCTTTATAAATAGACGGTATTGATTCTTTAGAAAGATGGTTTCCAATTAACAAACCCAAGGAATAAGATTTGTTAATAGAAAACCACGTAATATAATATGACTTTAAACTTTCTCTATCTGAATTTTTTATTTGAGATAATGTTAAATCATTTTTGTAGTTAGTTGTATTTAAATTGTATTTTTTGTTGCCACTTTTGTCTATTAATCTTTTATTAAGAGTTTCAGCTTCTATTTTTCTTTCTATGCCTTTTTCATCGTGTTCAATTATGATATTTTTTAAAACAACTTCCTTTTCAATGTCTATTAAAAATGATAATTCTTCTTCGAAGTCTCTCTTATTAGTAACATAATAATTTGCTTCTTCATTGCTTTGTTTTTTGCCATCGCTATCGCCTATTCCTATGCAGGGAATACTAAAATAACTTACAACTTGCATTAATTGTTGTATGCTATCTCCCCGCGCCTGAATTATAGAAATACCAAGGTCGTCTAACTCAACAGACATTGTGTTTGCAAATAGAGGAAAACTTGAAAATTCACTATCACCTTCAACAAAAATCACACATCTTGAAAAAAAAGCCTCTTTAATAAATGGAAAATTTATGTGAAGATGCTTATTTAGATGTGGAGGTATATGTATTTGAGTTCCTGATATAATGCAAGATTTTTTGTTTTCTGGAAAAAATCTTATTATTTGTTTGTAATTGTTGAGTAGAATATTGGGAGAGTGAGTGGCGATGATTATTTGTCCAATAAATTCATCTATATTAAATAGATCTTTAACTAACTCTTGAAATTCTTTATTCTCATTAAATATAATAGAGTTCAAGTATTTGATTAAAGATCTTTGCATGTAAGGGTGTAAATGAATCTCTGGTTCATCTAAGGCAATTACTAACGAAATGAATTTTTTTCCCTCTTTGTTTTCAAATATTCCTTTATCTCCTCTTTGGTTTTTTATGTACTGTAACTTTTCAAGGATTGATAGTGTAGCAAGTATTAAAAACTGAACACCATATCCTGCTCTTACTAAGTTACTACCCATGTCATCTTTAAATACTATGATTTTTGAGAGCATATTCTCTATGCTTTCATCTTTTGATGCTTCAATGTTAAAGTCTTTAAAAGATTTTATTTTGCTAATTACTTTATTAATTGATGCTAGTAGTTCATCTAATTTTTCGGTTTTTATAAAATCATATTCCTTGTTTTTGCCATTTTTGAAATGCTGAGATATTATATGTTTTAAGAATTTTCCAACACCTATACCTTTATCAAAATTTATTTCAGTTATAGGATTTCTTAAAGAATCGTAATATATGTAATTTATATTCCTAATTAAAGAATTGGGAATGTATAATCCTGTTTCTTTGTGGAAAAAATAGATTGAGTCCTCGACGGTTTCTTGTAAGGCATTTATGGTGATTCTTGAACACTCTTCTGGAGTAAACAAATCTTGAAAATGTCCTATTTCTTCTTGGTTGAGTTTTAGTTCTATTGTAAGGCTGATAGGAGATGAAATATCTTTGAAGTCATTTTCTTTGAAAGCTCTTTGAGTAAACAAAGTATTTAACAATAATATTAAGTTAGATTTCCCGAGATTATTTTCCCCAACAATAAAATTGCAATTTTCTTCAAATTGTATGAAGCAATTATCTAGATTCCTATAGTTATATGTTTGTATGCTAATAATTTTCATTTTGTTGAGTATTTTTGATTGTTTTTTGTTAAATATATTTTTTATTATTCTTCTGTTTTATTTGAAATGGTATTATTGTGCCATCATTGAAAACTTTATTTAATAAACAGAAGGAGAGCAGAGTTTTTTGCATGGTTCAATTTTTTTGAATTCTCTGTATTTACTGAAAATTTACATCTAGTAGATTTGTTTTGAGTTATTGTAAACTATAGTTGCAATTGCTATTAATTGTATTAGAACTATTTTAGTTCTTTTCATAAATTATACAACAAGTTTAACTTAAGTGGCTTTTCACTCAACTTATCAATAGTATGTGTTAGCTCACCACAGATTTCCTAGTACCGTCATAAATATTGCGGACTAACTATAATACTCACTACTAGCTTGGAAGCAAACAAAATCATGGTAAAGAGGTTTTAAAACAGCTGTGTTGTGTACTTTTCAAAGAATCGGGCTTGGTGGGTTTGCACCACTGGTGAAAACCCACCAAAAAATAGTTACAAAAGTAACAAGTTACAAGATAGCAATTTGTAACTAATTGTAACTTTTTGTAACTATTTTTTTTAAAAAAGTTACATGGCTAATAAAGTGATTATCTGCTACTTACTACTCATTGTAACTTTGTAACTTTTTTAGAGGTACTTTTTTGAAAATCTCACTTTCAGTCCTGCAACACCCCCTTTTGGCTTGTAACTTTGTAACTTTTCTTTTTGGGGATTTAGTTACAAAGTAGTTACACAAAAAAGCCAAGTATCTCATTTTGTGATACTTGGCTTTTTTCGTTGGCTTAAAACGGTAATTCTGGTGGTGGTTCTGGAATTTGTACTTTTCCAATTTCCCAAATTTCCCGATGGATGCAGTAACATTTACCCACCCGCGATACGGGAGAAAAATCATCGGGAACAATCGAAAAGGCTTTCAAACTGTAAAACTGGTACCGTGTAGATGTTGGGGTAGGCGTATATTCTAAGTCGTTTTTCAGACTCCTGACCAATGCTACACGGTCAATGAATTTGGAGTTGTCTTTTAGCTCATCGGCAAGGTCTTTGGCCGTAAAAGATAATTCCTTCAGATAAGGCCATGTATCGAAACAATCTTGAATGTAGTTTCTGATTTCACGCTCAACCACCGAAATGTTGGCATCAATGGCCTCGTCTAGCTCATTGGTTTTGTACACCTCAAAATCAAAGTACATACGCCCTTTTTGGGGGTAGTGTAACTCACGGTTCAAAAGAAAATGCAAAAAAGCGGGAATCTCCTCCCTGAGTTTTTGTTGCATGTGGGGGTCTTTTTTCTCCTTGGGGAAAGGTGGTACCGTAAACACGGCGTAGCGCGTTTCCCCCTTTCCGATGTAGAGCGAAGTACCCACGTTGTTGGTACAAAACACAAACTTACCAATCCAGTCCGTTTCGTACTCAGCTACGCTTTTCTTCTTGACGATGACCTTTCCCACTTCGGTCGACATGCGTTTGATAGCCTCGGAAGTGGCCTTCTTTTCCAAACTCGTTTCATCGACCACAATCAACAATTTTTCCACAAAAGCACTGTTGAAATCCCCCTGTAAATCGGCATTGCCAAGCTTGACGCTGTTGGACTCGAAAATATCCCTAAGCCACTGACCAAAAGTACTTTTACCCGTTTCGCGTTCCTTGGATTGGAGCAGCAAAATGGGTAACAATTGGGCGGGACGTTGGTAGAGAAGTTGCATGTAGTCCAGGGCAAATTCAAGCTTATCGCCAAAGATGTGTTTGAGCAGGTTGAGCGAGTTTTCGTAGCTACCCGCTTGGGGCTGATGACTCAACGGATAGTAAGTGTTGTAGCACTGGTTGATTTCGCGTCGGTAGTTGTGGTGAGAGGGAACGAGGCAAAATCCTTTGTAGCGTTTGATGAACAAATGGGCATCTTTACCGTAATCGTCGGTAATGGTGACTTTCTTTCGTTTGTCAAAGACGGTTTCCATTCGTTCCTCTTTGTTGGGCTTTTGGTAGGCTTCGTAGTAATCATCCCCAATGCGCACGAAGTTGTTGATAGCATCCGATACGAGCCGTTTAAGTTCGAGGCCGTTGTATTGGTAGAAATAGCCATTGAAGCGAAATTTTTTGTCGGTCAAAACCTCTTCGTACTTGGAATAGAAGGATTCGGCGTTGTCGATACCAAAGTAACTTTTGAGCTTTTTGAGGCTTTTATCCGTCACATTTTCGATGAAAAAGTAAGGATTTTTGAGCTTGAATTTGAGGAGTTCTTCGACGATTTGGGGGACTTTATCGGCTTGCTCACAAAACAAATCATCAATGCCCTTTTCGGGCCTTTCGGGGTTGAGATGCGCAAAGTAAACGTCACATTCGAGGTGTTTGGTGTACTCACGAAAATTGCGGACGGCACTGTAAAACAAGGTAGGTCTTTTGGCGAGGTCTTTATCTTCGTCATACTCGACGGTAAGGCAGTCATTATCAAGGAGAAAAATCAGGTTTTTGACCTGACATTGACGAATCACGGCTTGTAGTTCGGTGTTGAGGGTGTTTCCTCCATTGGGGTCTTTTTCGTGGGTGTTGTGAATACCTTGTACGCCCACGCAAGCGAGTCCGTGCATACAGGCTTTGAAGGCTTTGAACTCCCCTTCGGTGACGACGAGGGTTTTAAGCTCGGTAGCCTGATGATATGCCTCCAAAATCGTGGGCGGGAAGAAAACCTCCGTACCTGCCCCGCGTGGGGTGAGGTATTTGGGCATTCCGTTGGTGCATCGAGAGGGGTGTAAACGGGTACGTACATACGCGGCCTCTTGTGATTTTCCTTTGAAGAAGCTCTTCCAACCATTGATACCCGCGTATCGAATGAGAATATCGCCGCTTAGGTTTTCGGAGAAAATGGGGAAAGTTTGTCGGGCGTAGTCGTCGGTAAAAGAAGCGGCTGTCAACTCATTGAGTTCGGGGGTGATGGCCAATTGAGTCAACCGCTGTTGGAAATAGGAGGGGACAGACTCAGGAATAGGAGTAGATTCTATGGGCATTTTAGTATCTTTGAGGGGGGAGAAAGTCACTTCCCACTTTTTAGCTAGATTGATAAGATAAAGCCGATGCGTTACCATCGGCTTTATTGTTGTCCAGTACCTACTTAGATGGTGGTACTGGAGTGCAATGACAGTGGAAACGGTCTTGGTTTTTCTGAAGCTTCTCAAAGAAATCAATCAGGGACTCATAGGAGAAATAAAGCCCCGACCTTTCGGTGGCAAGTTTACCATTGATGTCTTCGGATTCAATCCAAACCCTCATGAAAGTTTTGAGCAAATAGAGGGCATCTTTGGGTTCAATGTCGGTCATTAATTGGTCAAGGATTTCGAGGTCAGTATGGTCGAGGGGAGGGGCGATAAAGTTTTGCATGGTATATATTGGTATTAGAGGTTATCATAGATTTTTTGTAGCTGTTGGGTATGTTTAGCTTCCCATAGCTCGACGATAGTTTTGAGTCCTTTAGCGAGTTCGTGAGCGTCAAAGCGATGGTCTGATTTGGAGCGCATGGCGGCCAAGTTGAGACAGGTTTTGAACTCTTGGGCATCGAGGTGAACCTGTCGGATTTGGTCTTGCAGGTTTTGGGCTTTACGCAGGGTATCAGGAGTCATGTTAGCAACTGATTGGAGGCTTAGGCAGGGGTGAGGGAGTTGGGAGCGGGAAGGGAGTAGCCAAACTCTTCAGGCATAGCGTTGAGGGTTCTAATGAAGAGGGTACGGAAGTGGAGCGGGTCAAATTTTGGGATAAGGTTGTCAATAACCCAATCGGCATCGGCTTCGGAGAGTTTAGCACCTTGATTCTCCATTTTACGAAGTAAGGTTCGTTCATGGCCGTATTTTTGGGTTTCGTAGGCTTGTTTAAGCCAAGTTCTGGTCGGGTGTCGGTCGCCGAAGTAGGAGAATAGAGCAGCGGCGAGCTGACGTTTTTGGTTAGGTGTAAGTTGGTTCATCATGGATTTAAACCGTTTGATAATAAATTAGATTTTACTTGACATTTTTTGTCGGTTTTTACGTTAATTTGTCAACGTTTGGCACTTAATGTCTTTAAATGTCGAACAAATGTAAGATTATAGGAGTTAAAAAGTCAAGTAATAGGAATAAATATATTTTCAATGGAAACACAAACTAAAAGTATAGGACTTATTATCAAGCAGTTAGCTAAGGAGAAGAACCTTTCTGCTATAGAATTGGCTGAACGTATGCAGATAACTAGACAAGGCGTTTATGACACTTGGAATAAACAAAACATGTCTATTGATAAAATTAGCCAATGGGCTACAGCTTTAGGAGTTACTTCAAAGTTTATTCTTGACAAATTGAATCAAGATGACAAGTTATATGCTGAAAAAGTGTATGAAGTAGCACAGCCAGATGGCTATTTAATGAGATACTTAGCAGAATTGGAAGCAACTGTAAAGGAACTTAGGGAAACTGTAAGGAGTCAAGCCCATACAATTGAAGTATTGGCGGGAAAGTCGGATAGTGTATCCTTAGCCAGATTTGCTATTTTTTTTATTGCTACAATGAGCAAATTTGGGTACACTATGTTAAGCTAAGGGCTTAAAATGGCTAGTAAACAAGAATATTAGCGTTGGTTCGAATCCTTGTCCGCCAACCAAAAGTTTAGTATAACTTATAGTGTTACCAAATAAGCCCTCATTAGAGGGCTTATTTGTTTTAAGGCCTATACGAATTCAGGTTATCTACTAAATTTCGTCAACACTAAATTAACGTTTCGATTGCTTGCTGAAAAATTTTGAACTTGTCTTAAGCTTTTCAAGTCGAGAGGAAAATTTGCTATCAAATACTCCTTAGGGTAGGTTGTGATGGTTTTTAAAATTCCTTGTTAGCAGTTGGGGTATTTTATTCAAGTCCCTTTTTGTCTGGATTCCAAAATGGTTTCGTTTTTATTAGTTTCGTGTCCCAATTTAACTCTCGTCTGAAGAATTGGTTTAGTGCAACACAAACTCTGCTGTCGCCACCAACATAAACTATCGTTTTCCCTTTCAATTTTGGAATAATTTCTTTGATTTTATTGATAATTTCTTCTGTCGGATTTTGAGGCAATTCGTAAAATTCAAAAGGTGTTGTTCCGTCAATGTCGGCGTATACTTCATTTTTGTGTTGGCTGTATAAAATGCTTTCAATTTGTCTGTCTTTGGGCAAGTTTCGTCTAATCATATACAAGTGAGATAATGCCGATAAGTCGCCAACCATTAAATAACTGTCTGCGCTTTTGTCTACAATGAAGTTTCCTTTTTTCCAAGTGAAGTAAACTTTGTCGCCTACTTTTCGTTGTTCAATCCATTTAGCACCTGAACCGTTGCTGTGTGTTGCGATTGCCAAGTCAAGCGTTCCGTTAGTTTGGTCAATCTCCCAAACAGAATAACTTCTCACAAAGTCCTGCATTGTCAAACTTTCTTCTGTCAAACCGATACCAACACGCAAAAAATAACCTGCAACAAATTCAGCGTTTTTTATGTCTTCACTTTTTACACGAATTTTGTAGGCCGTTTCCGATATTTTTTGTTTTTCAACGATTATGCTCTCTTTGAGGACCCGTTTCAATATGTTTTTAATAATTCCCATTTCTGTTTGTTTTAAGATGTATCATTTTTGCCTTCTGACTAACAGTGGGCGACTTGCCGAAGGCAGAGATTTTAGTGCAAATGATTATCCGAAGTCACCCTTCCTTACGCAAAACCGCTATTAGCCGCTGCCCTTGTTTCCATTCAGTCGGGCAATTCTGCACATTCATAGTCATTGTCTTCAAGTAGTTTTATGGTTGTTTCTCGTATTTCAAACTGGCTGTCAATACGAAGAATTTTGTCGCAGTCTTCCAGGTCAAAATTCCATTTAGAATTTGGAATAAGATGCTTAAATTTTGACACCAGTCCTTTTATGGCCTTTTTTGTTTTAACCGAGGTTTTAAATACATAAATCATATTTCATAATTTTAGTAGTTATAACCCTTTTTTACCTTCAAGCCAATATCCTTGAGAATAGACATTCCCTTGGGTTTTGTTTTTTAGCACTTTTCTGAATACCTGAACAGATTTGACGTTTCCTACTAACGCAAAATTGGCATTAGTCCATTCGTCAGTTTTGAACAAAGGCAAATTGCCTATCCATTTTTCGTTTCTGAATGAACCGTTTTTTTGGAAAACAGTGAAGTTTTCTAACCCCAAAAGTTCGGGAACGTTTTTGTTTTCTTCATCCAATTCAAAATAGAATTGAAATTGATGATTATTGTTTTTCAATAGGGGTAATAACGAACAAGCAAGACCCAACGAAGTTTCATCGCCAAAAAAGAATTGGTTTTCTACGCTGGGATCGTACAACTTTTTTCCCCTTGAGGGACCAATATAAGTTTCATCGCCTGCTTTTAGGGAATCAAAATAGTTACTTCCAACGCCATTGGTATGTATATGAAAGATGATATCTATTATTCCTTTTGCCTTGTCGTGATAAGCTGCCGTATAATTCCTGTATTCAGTTTCTGAAACACGAAGCACATTGGCATAGCCAATCTGAAAATTCATTTTTGATATATCTCCTTGAAAACGAATTTTCTTAATCTGTGAACTGATATAGGAAGTTTCTAAAACTTTTGCGTTTGTTCGAAGCGTGCCTTCGAACAAATTACTTACCCATTTTGGTATGCTTGAAATCATTGTTTATTGCATTTTAATTCAATGCAAAGGAACAGTGATTGAAAGTTTAGAACAATGCAAGAATAAGGTAAGTATTGGACTAATCGTGGTTTTTGTTTCGGAACGCCAAAGCGGTCATTCCGGAAACTTTGGTAAACAACCTTGAAAAATAAGGGTAGTCGTCATAGCCTAATTCTGTGGCAATTTCTTTTACCGATATATCAGAATGGTAAAGCAAGCGTTTGGCTTCTAAAATGATACGTTGCTGTATATGATGCGAAACAGAATGCCCTGTGGTGTTTTTCACGCATTCGTTCAAATAAGGTGAAGAAATATTTAATTGCTGGGCATATTCTGTCGGTCGTTTGGCAGTAGCAAAATTTCGTTCCAACAACGCTTTAAAGGCTTTGGTTACGATTTCATACCGTGAAAGCTTGTCAAATGGTTTTGATTGGACTAAATACTGTGAAATAACAAGTCCGGTTAAGGTATTGCAACTACCTTTTAGCAAAGAGTAATATAGCTTTTCGTTTTTTCGGTCAGATAGATTGATGCAAAGTGATACAGCTTTGGAAATAATAGAGAATGTATCTTGCTTTAATGCCAAAGGTTTTGCTGGTGTGATGTCTCCCAATAATTTTAGATATTCAGGATTCAAGTTTTCGTTACTAATTGCCCAAATACATACAGTTGCGTTCTTGAACTCCAAAATTCTATGCACTTGATTTTGGTGAACGAAAAGTACCGATGAGGGTTTTACGGTATGTTTTTTAAAGTCAATTTCAATAGTAGTAGTTCCTTTTTCTTGCAAGAAAAACAAGTGGTATTCGTCTCTGTGCGATTGTTTTATGCTGTTGAACTCCTCAAACTGTTCGTATAAATGAATATCCTTGCTCGCCATTTTTTCAATGAATATGCCTGTGCCGAATTCGGCTGTCATAGGATTTACAAGTATAGAATTTGTTTTCTTTGGCATTGTCTAATTTTCGTTTCAAATTTAAAGCAAATTTTCTTAGGCCTGTCAGATTTTGGAATGGTAGGCGGTCGGATTGAGTATCGTCTCACCATTACCGCCAACGGTTTGTGTATTGGCGCTGCTGAGACATTTGAAAACTTCAGCCCAACCCTGAAAGCTTTCGGGAGACAAATGCCCGATAAAATCATAGAAAGCGCTCCCATGTCCGCCTCACTATTGCCACTACGATGTTGGGGTTAGTTTTTATTTTGAAAGCACCACTTTGTTCAACCACTCTGACATTGCTTCAAAATAACCATCGCATGGCGGTTGAGATTTATTACTGTTTTCAATAGTTTCTTTCATTCCGCCTGTTTTACAACTTTTAAGGTTATGGTTACAATTAGGAAAAGTCTTTATTGTTAGCTTAGCTTTTGTCTTTTTTCCTATTGTTTCTTTATATAGAGCAATAGTTTGCCTCCAATTGACATTAGCGTCCTTTTCTCCAAAAATGGCTAATACAGGGCATTGGATTTTCATAAGCGTTTTTCGAAAATTGGGCACATATATCATTAGCCCTGTTCTTTTGTCAAACATATGACCTTCACTGATAAATTGTTTTTGCTTGGATAGATAGGACTCTTTAGTTTCTGAAGAACTGTTTAAAAAAATCCAAAATGGGTCTCTCCTTAGATTTTGTGTCGCTTTTTCATGCTCAGTAAATGTTCCACCTTTTCTAAATATATCATTACCTCGCTTCCATTCTGAGATCAATAGTTGTATATCGGTTTCACTTCTGCCTTCAATTCTAAGATTAGTTTCAAGCAAGTAGCCAAAACTCTCCTTGTCGTCTGTTCCACTCGCAGAAATCCAATAAGAAATTTTTGGGTATTGTTCAATAACCAACGGGCAAATCCATCCTGCACGGCTAATTCCCCAAAGTCCAATATTGTTAGCTCCTGCAATATTTTTACCTTCTATTTCTTTAATTGCAGCAAGAACCTCATCGGCACTACTTTGCACGGTTTGATTTATGTCAAAGTCGCCTTCACTTTTTCCACAACCGGGTTTATCCCAAATAACACAGGCAAGTCCAAGTTTTACAAAGTTTGACCGTAAATTGTAATACCCATTACCTTCTACAATATTACTTTTTCCATAACCTTGAATAATTAAAATTATTGAAGTAGGCGTTTGCCCAATTGGTAAATCCAGAAGCCCACTAAGTTTTTTACCATTATGAATAAACTCAAAACTTTCTGTTTTAATCTGTCCAAATGCAGAGTTGCAGACGAACATCATCAGGATAGTGAAGAATCGAAATGATATATTTTTTTTCATTTGTTAAGTGTTTTTTCTGCCGGAACTGTGCTACTAAAATTACCACCAACGTTTTGGCGCTTGGCGTTCGGGCGGTTGTACGAAGTTGAGGTGTAAGAAGAGAGGCCTTAAGCTCTTTGAAGCCGAAATGAGAAAAATATTTTGCAAATTTTAGATTTGAGAAGTCTTTTTCTCATGGTTTTTGGCTAACCTCGCCGCGCTTGAAAGCTCTGATTCCCACACCGCGTGGATTAGCTAAAAACCGGCTACTTGCTCTCGGCCTACTGCTGGCCCCACCTCAATTTTGTTCAACAAAATACAGACTAAACCCTTTCGCCTACACCCCAAATGTACCTACTTTCTATAAAATGCACCTAATTGTTTTATAAGATATGATGTAAATTTTTTCCCGAAGTGGGAAAAGTAGCGCATTTTACTTTCATTTTGTAGTTGAATAAACCTAGCTTCAGTTGAAGATTTGGGGGAATTATTAATCTAGGTATACAAGCTTTTTAAATCTGATTTCAATGCTTTATCATCATATCTATTAATACCCCCAAAAGTATTGCTAATAAGCAAAAAGTTAACAATCCCAAAATGTATGCAAAGAATGCCTTCACATAATTGATGATTTTGCCTTTTCCAAAAAATTGACCAATTGCCCAAGTGCAATATACAACTCCTACAATTCCGCCAATATTCATTAAGTTTATATTGGATATACCTTGAAGGAGAGAAAATAGCGCAAAAATCAGCATCGCCATCCCCATTACAAAACATAACAAGATTAATATTTCAAAAAAATTGTAGTGGAATTTCCTGAAAAAGATTTTTAGCCAAGCCGTAATGAATACACCCATTATGATATTTGCATATCCATAATGTTCTTGTATCCACTTGAAAATTTTAACGGGGGTGCTTAGTTTGTCGCCTTCAAATTTCACATAATTGTCTTCTATGTGAAAAAAGTTGGTCAAAATTGAATATATTAAGGAAGTTATAATTATAAAAATAATTGGCTTTACCAGTCTACTTCTATTTTCAGAAAGATAGCTTCGTATATTGTGACCAGGGTTTGTTATGAGTTCTCTAATAGTAAATAAAATCCCACGTTCAAAATGTAGAACGTGTTCAACTTCATGGATTATATAGTGCCCGTCAATTCTTTTTAGATTTTTAGGCTGTCCACAATTTGGACAATAGTTTAAAGTTACTTCAGTGTTGCAGTTTTTACAATTCATTTTTGTGAATATTTTTTTAGTGGGTTTTTATTTGTTTGTTGGTGATTGAATATAGTTTCTACTAATGGGTTGTAGGTGTGACGTTTATAGTAGTCTGAAAGCTTTTGGATATGGAATAAACGCATTCCGAAAACTAAGGGAACTGAGCTTATTACTTTACGTTCGGGCGGATTTCGGAGTATAAAGTTTCCATTTATTACTAAAGTTTAATAGTAGCATACATATCCAAGTGTTGTACATCACCCGGCCTGAAGCAGAACCCGTGTTAGTGGCAGTATATTTTCTTCTCATACTTTAATCGTTCCATTTGTCCACCACTCAATGAACTTTGTCAGGTTTGGAGCAACCCAGCTTCTACTGTCATCATCATGATTCCATATGAAAATGTCGAACCGGTCACACTTACCATTGAGCGTAACGAATCCGAACAAATCTCCATTTCCCGCGTCTGAAAAGAAAAGTAGTTGGTCAAATGACATATACAGTTCCTTAAAGTCTGGATAATTGCGATATTCCGTATTCGTTTCAATCACTCTCTCAACTGTCCAAATAAGTTCTCCAATTTTTTCTCCATTCAGATTCTCATTTATCCCATTTGTCTGTCTGTATAATTCAACGAGTTCGTTTGGTAACTCAGCAAGATTGAATTTTACTTTTAAGTTATTAAGCGATTTTTCAGTTGCAGGTAACGCAAAGCCGAATTCAGTTGTCTTGTCAAGTTGTTTAAGTTCGTTACCTATGTATTCCTTCCAGTTCATTATTGGAGTCGTGTTATATTGCCACTAACGTGAGCATCTACGCATACCGCCGCCTGCGTTGGCTTTGTGCGTTGGGCTTTGGCGGCGGTTGGCGTAGATGCGTTGTTCCATGCTTTTTCTAATTTAGTCTTTCACCGACTTTTAGCAATCCTTGAACTAATTGACCGTTTGCGTTAATCCAAAAATTGTGATTACATACAATTATCAGTTCTTCTTTTGCTCTACTAACGGCTGTGTTGATTAAATTTATTCCTTTTGATGTTTTGTTTTGACTATTAGTGAACCACATATCACTTGTATCTGAAATACTCAAAATCACTGTCTTCCATTCACGACCTTGTGAACCATGTACAGTTGATATTTTGTGTTCTTTTCTTAGGTCTGGCAATAATTTCCCTATTAATTTTACTTGATTTGAATAAGGTGTTAGAACTATAAAATCTTTTGTATTTAATTTTCCAGACATAATAAAGTCATGTATTGCTTGTGCTTCTCCATGATTTTCTCTCTTATTCGTTGGGGGGATGCTATTTGTCACGTGAATAAATTTTATTTTTGTTGTTCCATTGAGTTGTGCCGAGGAAAAACCATTTCTATATACAAACTGATTTAACACTTTGGCTAAATTATCTCCAAAACGATGTGTCTTCTTTAAATCACTTTTACTAACCTTTGAAAATGTAGGTTCATTATTGTTTAAGTAATCTAAGAAAATTTCGCCTTTTGATTTTTTGAAAATATCTCCAATGAATATTGCTGATTGAGACCAAATAAAAACATCCTTATATTCTTCTTTTGTTGTCAATTTGTCATCATTTAGTTCGCAAACTGGGGGTAGTTGTAAGTGGTCACCTAAAAACGTTACTGGTTTTTTTGACCTAAACATTGTCAACGCTTTAATTGCACACGCATAACCTGCTTCATCAAGAAAAAAATGAGCAACGGGTAACTCCTCATCCGCAAACCTGCCAATATAACAGTCAAGTGTACAGGCTACTATATTTACACCTTTCAAACGCTCTTCTGTCGTTTGCGACTTTAAAAATTCTTTTTGTTGCTCAAAATCACTCAGGATTTTATGAAGTTGAGCAAAAGAGAATTTTGTATATTCTTGGGCGATAGAGTTTTTAATTGTAAGTTCTGTGTGCAATTGTTCTGCAAATTCATCAACCTTTTTCTTTTTAAGACTTCTATTCCCAAGATTAATATCTGAAAGAAAATTGAAAATTTCTGTGTTAAATGTTATGCTGTCTTTTATAGTATTGAAACACTGGTTAAAGGTGCTTTCGTTTTTGTGTTCAAGTAACAAGTTGTTATAATGAACCTCGATTTTTTGTGTTTCTTGTTCCAAAATACCTATCTGCTTTGCTATTTCAAATTCTTTTGATCTAAGGGTTTGATTTGATTTTTCAAGTTCTTTTTGTTTTGACGGTAAGGTTGTCAATATTTCTGATAGACGATTTTCCTCTCTTGTCAAATTTGCACTTGAAAACACTTTTTTAATCGAATGAAAAAACGATGCAATGCTTTTTTCTAAACTTTTCTGTTCAAAATTTAACTTTTCAATATCTTGCTTTATTTTTTCATAATTCAAGTTTAAAATATCAAGTTCCCGTTGAAATTTATCTTTTTCTATTTTTAAGTCATTCTGTGCGATTGATAACTTTTGCTTAGTGCTATCAATATTAACTTTAATTTGGTTCTTTTTTTCAATTTCCGCTTCAACTGTTGAAAAGGCATTTATTGCAACCTTTACTTTTTGATAATTCTTGCTAATTGCCTCGCTTTCCAACACTTTTTGGATTATTTCGATTTGCTTTTCAATCTCACTTATCTTTTTCAAAATGCCTTTTGCTTCACACACTTCGGGGTACTGCTCTGCAAATGCTTTGGAAGGATTGCCAAGCCTTATAATTTGTTTTCTATCCACACCTTTTTTATCTGTCATTCTAATTACCCCCCTCAGTACTTGCTCAATTGCATTATTTGTTGGTGCTAATATTGCAACCTTGTCCCCTTGCTCAATGTATTGGGCAATTACGTATGAAAGTACGAGTTGAGTTTTGCCTGTGCCTGGTGCGCCCCATACATAAGAAAAAGGAGAAATAAGTATATTTTGAATTGCTTGTTTCTGTTCTTCGTTTGGTTGCTCAGCAAAAAAACTCGATGGAATATTGTTGCTTTCAGTTGTAATTGGTAGCCCTACAAGAGTTCCGTTTTTTTTATACCAATCTATTACCCTTTGAACTAAAAATTTGAGGTCGGATACAATTAATATATCTCGATGATGCAAAGCGATGATATTAAACTCGCTTTCTTTTGGCACTTTGATAATCAAATAATTGCCGTCTATATCATACTCAATTACTTTGATTTGGTTTGTATCATATTGTTTATTAGAAGTTTTGTCAATAAAAACAACAGCATCTAAATCAAATAATTTTTTGGCTAACCTTAATTTATGGATATTCTCGTCTTCTTTAACGATTTCTTTGCCATAAACCTCGACCACAACTCTCCCTAATTCATTTTCATCGAGATAGTTATAATAGGTTTGCGAGGCTTTTACGCACAATTCTTGAATTTCTTCTGCTGTCATTCGAGATTATATTTTTTATTTATTTTCTTTTTTTGATTGCATGGAATATGGAATAGCCGAAGTTCCCTGAAATAAAGACCGATTAGGTCGAAATGTAAGGGAATTTTGGCTATTCCCTGTTGGACGAAGTTGAGGTGTAGGAAAAGAGGCCTTAAGCTCTCTAAAGCCGGAATGAGAAAAATATTTTGCAAATCTTAGATTTGAGAAGTCTTTTTCTCATGGTTTTTGGCTAACTTCGCGGTGTGGGAAGCAGAGCTTTCAAGCGCGGCGAAGTTAGCCAAAAACCGGCTACTTGCTCTCCAAATGGCCTACTGCTGGCCCCACCTCAATTTTGTTCAACACAATATAGACGCAACCATTGCGCCTATACCCCAAATATACCCAATAATTTTATAGGAAATTATGCTCATTTTTTCCCAAAATGAGCAACAACTAAACATACATAGCGCTTTTAGCGTAAAATCGCTCATTTTACTATTATTATTGTTTTTTGGGGAGCCTATTTGCTTTTTATGATTTTTCCTTGGTCGGTGATGAGGACGTAGCGGTAGAGAGGAAATTGTTTTAAGAATTGGATGCCTTCTTTTTCGCCAAGTACCATAACAGAGGTGCTGAGGCCGTTGGCAAATTCGGCAGAAGGGCCTATAATGGTAGCACTTACCAAACCCGTAGCAGGATAGCCCGTCTTGGGGTTGATGATATGCGAGTAGCGGACGTTGTTGATTTCAGCGTATTTCTCATAACTACCCGATGTAGCAGCAGCGCCAAGACCTAGCTTGAAAGTACGGACGATTTTGCCCGATTCAAAGGGGTTGTTGATACCGATAAGCCAAGCTTTTTGGCTGGGCTGTGTACCCCAGGTAGAAAGGTCGCCGGAGGCATTGACGATTCCGCCTGGTACGCCCAACGACTGCATAAGTTCCCGGCCTTTGTCGGCTGCATAGCCCTTTCCTATAGAGCCAAAGCCGATTTTCATGCCTTGAATGGGAAGGTAGATAGTGGAGTGAAGGCTGTCTAGCAGGATGTGCTGGTACCCAACATGCCTAATGGAGTTTTTGATAGCGTCTTCGGGAGGCATTTCGGTCATGCTTCCGTCAAATTTCCAGAGCCGATCAAGGGCCGCGATACTGATGTCAAAAGCACCGCCTGATAGCTTAGAAAACTCAATACCTCGGCGGGTAAGTTCAAATACTTCACGGTCTACTTTGACGGGTTTGATTCCGGCATTTTGATTGACTTGCGAAATTTGAGTTTCGGGTTTCCATTCCGAAATCAAGTTTTCGATGCGGGTTACTTCGGCTATTACTTGGTTGATGCGCTGCTGAGCCAGAACGGTGTCTTTTTCTACAATGGTAATATCAAATCGAGAGCCCATCAAAACGACATTGCGTTTGAGTAAAACTTGCGCCCAAGCACAAGAGCCACCCAATCCCCAAATAGTCAGCATGAGTAAGGACTGGCGGACTATTTTTTTGACACATTCGCTGTTCATACTAATAGCAATCCGTTAAGATTTGATTTTGGGCAATGTAGTGGCTGATATTCTTGTTGTTTCTCTCAAAACAAAGTTGGTCTAGTACTATTTCTACGTCTTTGTGCATGGCTAGTGAGCCACATATCATGATGACGCCGTTGTTTTCCAGTAAATCCGTAAAAAACTGACAATCTCGACGAATCAGATCCATTACGTATTGGGGAGTAGCCTCGCGCGAATACGCTATTTCAAATGTTTTGAGGTGTTTTTTGGCTATTTGGTCTTGTGCAAACTCTTGATATTGAATGGTTTGTTCGTTTTTTTGCCGAAATCCTGCGTACACGTGAATAGGTGTATGGGTGTGGTTGTTCATAATCATCCCCAAAAAAGGAGCGATGCCCGTACCATTGGCAATCATAGCTACGGCAGTAGCTTTTTCGGGAAAATGAAAACTTGAATTACTTACAATCCGTGCTTGAAGGGTCTGATTGGGAGAAAGCTCGTAAAGATAGCCCGATCCCAAGCCTTGAGGATGTAACTTGACGATGAGCTGAATACTATTGTTGTTTTGAGCGATAGAATAAAAACGCTCGCGGTTGTCGTTGGCGGGATAAATAGCCAGTAAATCACCCGACTGAAATGCGGTTTTAGATTCGGGTTTCAACACTATTTTGAAAGTGGAGTTGGTTTCACTCACTAGGGTTTTTTCCACCACTTTCAGTTTTTTCAAACCAGCGATTTTGGTACTGTAAAGTGCAGGGGCGGTGGCGAGTGCGATGAGGGATTTTTCGCTCCAAGCATGAACCCACTTCACAAACTCATCGACGGATTTGTCATTGACCATAAACATATCCAAATAACGCGACGCCCAGCTGTATTGTTGAAGTAGCTGGTCAACGTGCTTTGCATAGGCACAAAAATCTGGATAAGCTTTAGAGCCAAAACCTACCACGGCAAACTGTACGGCTTGCGAGGGTGAAAATGAGTGCAGAAGTTCCTCAAAATGAGTGGCGTTGGTGGGGGCAGTTCCTAGTCCATAAGTGGATGTAAAAACCAAAAGATGCTGAAGGCTAGGGTAGTGGCCAAATTTGTTCATCTCCGTAAGGTAAGAACGCTTGCCTGCTGCTAACAATTGCTGATGAATCTGATTGGCAAAAAACAACGTACTGCCATTTTCTGAACCCACCAGAAGGACGATTTCGGCGTTTTGGTGGTTGAACTTATTTTTGATTTTGGTGCGACTGCGCTTAAACGTAATCACAAAGCCTGTATAAATAAAGGCAAGGATGTTTAAAGAAGCAAATCCCAAAATAATAGCCCAAAGGGCATTGGTTCTGCCGGTGTGGATGTCGAGACTCAATTTTTCGAGTATCACTGTGAAGGGATAACGCGTCTCTTCTACAATAGCACCCGTAAGTTGGTTGACCGAAATTTCCCGATCTTTTAGTTTCAACACAAAAAACTCCTCGGGGTCGTCTTCCATAAATGGAAACTCAATTTTTGAGACTTCGGCTAATTTTGTTTGTTGAAAAATAGAAAATTCACTGAGTTTTTTTAGGGGTAACTCCTCTGTGGATGGAGCCTGTTTGATTTTTTGCTCCGTTTGTTTGATGATTTCGATACGAACCAAAAACAAATGAGTACCCGTAAGGGCCAGTGCTAAGATAGGAATGAGGAGTAATCGCCCGCCTGCTACGTGAAAATACTGCGCAAAAAAATCACGGTTGATTTTGGCAAAAAAATGGCGTAATCCTTGCTGTCGTTTGGTAATAAGGATAATTCCACTAATACTAATCAGTAAAAGCAAAAAAGACGTAATACCAATGATAATCCGCCCCGCTTCGTGCAAAAACAAAGAGCGGTGCAAGGCGAGATTCCACTGAATGAAGGCGCTTTTGGGTTTTACGGGTCCTAAAATCTTTCCATTGTGAGGGTCGATATAGGCCTTTATGTTTTTGCCTTCTTCGTCGGTGGCATCTAGGATTACAAATTGGTTGTGATCAACTGATAGCTCGGTAATCTCGGGATAAACCTTACGCAAAGCGGGTAGGGATTGCGCAAGGTTTATGGAATTAAAGTTGTCTACTCGGTATGCGGGAATTTTTTCGTTGACAGCATCGACGGCCAAGATGACCCCCGTTATAGAGAGAATCAGTAAAAACAGGGATGAAACAATAGCTAACGTTAAGTGGGCATACCTCCAGATGGATAATGTCATCGCTAATTATTGTACTTTACTAAGTTTGACAAAGCGGATATAGCCATTTCCTACGGCACGTTCGGTAAGGGCGGTAGTGGTCAGAGGGATTTCAACGTCGGTTGTGTGGTATTTTTGGTCTTCCACGGCCGACTCAAAGCGGAGCTTATAACCTTTGTCTATTTTACTATCTTCTATTTCAATGGTTTTCATGGCTCTGTCTCCTCCTGATACCGAAGCGCCCGTAATAGCACTTAGTTTTTCTTTACTTTTGGTTTGGAATTTGTGCCAATCTTTGAGGGTTTTATACCATTGTTTGTCAGGGCCTAGTAGATAAAGCGTTTTTTCATAAGCACCTTGAGGGTTGATTAAAGAGATAACTATATAGGCACCTTCGCCTTCGTAGCTATTCATTTGTACTAGGCATTTGTATTTGCTCGACTGGGCGAAAGAATTTGTTGAGATGAATAGGGTGGTAATCGTCAAAAACAGAAGTTTAAAAGAAGTATTCATTGTGTTTGTTTTCTTACTAAAAAATTGATTGGGTGGATTGGTTAATTATGTAAAGAGCCCTCCTTTCTAAGACTTAAAATCTTCAAAAGGAGGACTTAAGAAATGGGTTTGTTTATTTTAAGAAATCCAATCCTACTTTATTCTTTGTTAAGAAGCCATTTTCTTTAGCTAAGTCGAAAGCGGTTTCGTCCAGCTCGGTTTTTAGCTCTTTTTTAGCTCCTAATTCAATCAAAGCCTTGAGGACTTTGTCGTCTTTAGCGATAAGAGCCGCTTTGTGCAAAGGTGTCATTCCTTCTTTGTCTTGGGCATTGATATTGACTCCAAGTTCTGAAGCTTTCTGAATCAATTTTGCACTTTCTTTCGCTACAGCTAAGTGGAAAAGCGTGTTGCCATTTTTCTGCGGCGCAGCTACATCTAAACCATTGCTTTTTAGTAGTTCTAGTTTTGCGTCAAAATCAGCATTAGGATTAAATCCACCAGAGCCACCACCTGGACGAGCTCCCGGACCTGCGCCTTGTGGTCCTCTTTCTCTGAATGATTCAAACCAGTAATAAGCCAAATTGTTGCCGTCTTTGCTAACTACTTTAACATCAGCACCATTTTTGAGAAGAAGAGAGACAGTTTCGGCTGAGCCATTCGCAACGGCTTGGGTAAGAGCTGATTCTCCTTTTTCATTTACCGCATTTATATTTTTAACTTGAGGTAATATGGCTTGAACAATCTGAATATCTCGGCCTCCCGAAGCTAAAATCAAAGCCGTATTGCCTTCATTATCAGCTTTATTGACATCTACACCTTTGCCTAAGAAATAATCAATAATTTCTTTGTTGGGGCGACGTACCAAAGAATGCAGAATTGTGGCGCCTTCATTATTAATGAACTTAGGGTCAAGTTTGAGGGTCTCGACTAGGTATTTGTAAGTCTCAATTCCCGCAGAACCTTGTCTTGAACCTTGAGCCGCAAAAAATAGGGCATTGCTAGTAGGTTTGATACCTTTGCTTATCAATTTATCGATGAGTTGCTGATTGGCAGAGCGGGCGGCATAATCAGCAACCGTACGGCCAAAATCATCTTTGTCTTTTAAAGATAAACCTTTGGACACAAAAAAATCGGTCAAAGTCAAGTCACTATCTGCTCCTACGGCTAGCATTAGCAAGGTAGCTCCATTGTCATAGCGTTGTTTGGGGTTGAGACCTGCTTTAAAAAGTGCCTCATACACTTGGGGGTTTTTGTTGCCACCTGCGGCAAAGGTAGCGGGCGTATTGCCACGGCTATCTTGGTCGTTGATATTTGCTCCTTTTGAAATTAGATATTCTACAATTTCCGAATTACCACTCGAAGCGGCCCAGTGAAGATAAATACGACTATCGTGGGTTTTTTTGTTGACATTATTGCCTTCTTGCTCAATTAAGTATTTGATAACATCGTTGGACGCCCGGTTGTTGATAGCGAGGGTCACAGGGTCAAAAGAGGCTGGATTAAACTGAGAAGGGCTATTTCCTTTTACAATTTCAGCCTTTACAGCTGCTAAATCAGGCTTACTTTTCCAAAACTCGGCACTTAATAGTGTATTGGTTTGCTGAGCATTTCCGACTAATGTATAAAACAAAAGGGCCGTCAAAAAGATTTTTTTCATAATATACTAGAAAATAAGTGGGATAAATCTTATTTGGACTAATTTTAAATTTTAAGCAAAAGTATAAAAAAAAGCTTTTCGTGTAAAGAAAATCCTGATTAATTGGGTGAAGAGTTTTCTAAGGAAGTAATAGTCAGAGAGGAGGGAAACACATTAGGAAAAGGCAATGCTACTTATTACCCTTTCCTAATGTGTTTGAGATTATACAAATTGATCAAGAATCAAAACCCCAACGAGCCCCACAATGGAGACGATAGTTTCCATTACTGTCCAAGTTTTGAGGGTGTCTTTGATGGAGAGATTAAAATATTCTTTGAAGAGCCAAAAGCCGCCGTCGTTGAGATGCGAGCAAATCAAACTTCCTGAGCCAATGGCCAATACCATCAACTCTGGTTTTACGCCTTGGCTTTGAACCAATGGTGCGATGATACCCACAGCAGTCAGCCCTGCAACTGTAGCTGAACCAACACATACTCTGATGACGCCCGCAATTGCCCAGCCCAATACCAAAGGAGAAATGTCAACCCCTGCCAATAATTCACCTATGTATTTGCTAACTCCTCCATCAGTGAGAATTTGTTTGAATCCTCCTGCGCCTGCCACAATAAGTAGAATGACCGAAACACTTTTGAATGCTTCTTCGAGTGATTTCATTACACTTTTGGTGCTACGTCCTCTCTTAATTCCTAAAAAATAAATAGCTACTAACACTGAAATAAGCATCGATATGGAGGGGTCGCCCAAAAAGGCAAAAAGTGTATGCAATGTAGCGCCTTCTTCAAAATGCCCTTTGATCCAAGGCATGAGTGTTAGTAATATCAAAGGCAATAACGCCACACTTAGACTTACTCCCAAAGAGGGCATTTCGGCTTCGGTAAATTGTTTGGTCTGAAAAAGCGTAATATCTGGTTTGGGATTGTATTTTTTGAGTGTTCTCCCAAAAATAGGTCCTGCTAAAATAATAGCTGGAATCGCCACTATGATGCCATAAAAAAGGGTTTGGCCTACATTGGCGTTGAATTGAGTAGCAATAGCAGTGGGAGAGGGGTGGGGAGGAAGATACCCATGAGCTACTGAAAGTGCCGACAACATCGGAATAGCTACGTACAACATTGGCAAGCCTGTGGAGGCAGCTATGGTAAAAATCAAGGGAATCACAATCACAAAACCTGCATTATAAAACAAAGGCAGTCCTATGATGAACCCCGCTAATGCCAATCCCCAAGGGAGATATTTGATACCAAAAATATTCATCAAAGTAGTAGTAATTCGCTGGGCAGCTCCACTATCCGCTACTAATTTTCCAAGCATAGAGCCAAACCCAATGATGATCACTAGGGAGCCTAAAGTGCTTCCGATTCCTTTTTCGAGAGATTGGCTTATGGCTGTCACATTCATGCCACAACTGAGCCCTAGCCCGATACTCACAATGACAAATGAAATAAAAGTATCTAAATGAAAATAAGCAACCAAAATTACTAGCGCCAATATACCTAGTAATACATAGAGAAGTAACATAAGGTTAATCAGGGTTTGAGGTTAAAAAAATGGTTAGGTTTTATAAAATCAAGGATAAGGCAAACTTTAAAAGAGGAATTCTTTTGCCACAATGATACTAACTAAATTAGAAGGATTTGTACAAAAACCGTAAATGAAAAATTTTACCCCTTTAAAGGGAGGCTTGAAAAGTAAGCGGCCGAATACTTTAATCTACTCCCATACCAACTAAACATCTCGCCATCTACCAGCAAAATTTGAGCGTGGGGGCATAGTATCTGCATTTCTGTTACGTGTTTTTCTTTAAAAGGGTAAGGTTCTGAAGAAAGAAAAATGATTTCTGGCTGAGCAAGTTGAAGCTGTTCGGGGGTGATTTCGGGGTAGCGATTAAAATCTTCAAAAACATTTTGGAAGCCCGCTTTTTCCATCATATCATCAATAAAAGTATCCCTAGCTGCGACCATATATGGTTTACGCCATATAAAATAGGCTGCTTTTTTTGATGAATAAGGGATGAGATTCTCAAATGATTGGAGAATTTGTTGAACTAGGGTATTGGCGAGGGGGCTTTTCCCAACTACTTTTCCAATACTATTTATCATGGCTAAAGCGTCGGAAAGATTGTAAATATCTGACATCCAAACTGGAAAAAGTTGTTGGAGATGCCTGATACCTGCTTGTTCGTTTTCTTCTTTATTCCCAATGATTAAGTCTGGTTTTAAAGATTTGATGAGTTCAATATCAAAGTTTTTGGTGCCTCCGACTTTTATTTTGTCCGTAATTTTGGTGGCGGGGCGAGTGCAAAACTTTGTAATACCCGCGATTTGCTCATCAAGGCCTAGATCAAACAATAGTTCTGTCTGAGAAGGCACCAGAGATACGATGCGTTGGGGTAGAGAAGGAAGTTTTATGACATTGCCAAGCTGATCTTGCTCGCTATACATATTCAAATATTGTTACCATCTCTTACTGATTCCAATGCGCGTACCGATTGAATTATGATAGAGTTGGCCATTGTCCATGGCAAAAGCCGCATTCCAGTATATATCTTGCCAACGCTTTATAGTGCCTGTAAATTGGAGTAAAGCAGAAAATTGTTTGGGAACTTCAGCGTAAGGAAAATTGTAGGTGCCATAATTATGACTTAAGGATAGTTTACTCAAAAACTGGATATTTTCTCCAATATTTCCTTGTAAGCCAAGATGATATACCCTGACACGGTTGTTGTTAGCAATCTCATAACCATTTTGCGGGTCAGTATTTTTAGTGTCTTTGGCATTAGTAAAAAAAGGCGTACCAATAATTTCCCCCTTGTAAGACCAGCCGTCGTAGTATTGTTGGTGGTTGAAGTAGTTATCGTTACCGATGGTAACAGTTGATACACCTGCCGCATCCCCTTGACTTAAAGTGTATAAAAATTCAAGCACTAAACGTTCAAAGTTAACTTTCCCTTTTTCCTTACTGGGGAACAAATTTCTTACAACTAATCCATTTAATCCGTCCGCAATATTGGTAAGATAATAAAGTGAGCCGTCTTCATAGATATTCTGTCTATAGAGGGTTAACTCATATTTTTTTAAATCGAAGGTAATCCCCATATCAATTGTTCCTAAGTGATTGCCAACTCTATTGAGCGAGTCAAAAGCATTTACTCCTTTAACATCTCCAATAAGAGCCCCCCACCCAGTAACTGCATAAACATAATCTCCAAAAGAACTGGGTAGTTTTCGATTTACTACTGTAGCTATATCAATATTAGTTTTACCGCCCCACTGAACTTGATGATTGAAGCCACCATATAAGTTGACCGCCCAATTTTCACGTCCCATCCTGATATAGAGCGATTTTTGATGAAGATAGTAATCATAAGCATATTGACTATTTCCAAACCATCCATGTGCATAAGTACCTTTGAATGCAAAAAGGTTTTTGAGGAACTTTAAGGGAATGTAATCAGTAATTTCAAATTGAATTTTAGGCATAGGAAGGGCATTCCCTGACCAGCTATAAGAGCCTGTCCCTAAGGTAGTATCTGAAAAACCAAATTGCTCTCGTTTGCGACCCACATATAGAGCGAGTTTTTTAAATTGGATTCCTGCATTTACTACCGGAATGAACAATTTGGTAGAGTTTCCGACGTTTCCCACTACTCTTGCTTCTCCAAAAGTTTTCCAATGAGTGTTTTTTTTTGATAAAATGCCTTCATATCCTATATAACCTTCTAACGATGCTGCGGAATGAGTGGGTACAACACTCATTTGATTGGCTTTTAGCCAGAAGGGTGTCTGAGCACTAGAAATGAATGCGTTGACTTTCACCTCACCTTTTATGGAATGTTTAGCGGTGCTATCTTGTGCGTGAACTATTTTTAAACTTAAAAATATGATAACACAATAATAGCCAAACCTTGAATGATTTTTCGATGTAGAGTAGCGCACTTAAATAATTTGATGATTCAATTAAAGGATTGGATATGTATTAGAAAAACAAAAATATTAAAAATTTCCTCGTTTCCGAAGACCTAGCTGTATCGCTACTGAAGATTTGTAGAGTCTACCAACATCTATACCGAGGGCTGTGCTCCATTCAATACCTCCTAGCCAAGAGAGTGATTTTTGAACTTGTAAAATGCTCGAAAATTGTTTAGGATTACCTATCAAGGGGTAATCATAAAGTCCGTAATTGATACTAAATGACGTTTTTAGGAACCAATGACAGTCTAAATACTGGCCACTAGCCCCTAAATGAAGTAATTTGACGCGATTGTTGTTTGTTAATGAATTCTTAAGATGTGGCCATCTGCTGTTCAAATCGCTTTGTGGGGCGATAAAAGGTGTTCCTATTGTTTTACGATTATATGACCAACCATTGGTATAAACATAATGATTGAAATAGTTGTCTTTCCCAAATACTCCTGTACTTAAATTAAAAACATCTCCTCCTTGGCTAGTAGTATTCAAAAATTCAAAAAGCATACTTTTGACTGAAAATGCATTTTCTGATTGTTGGACGGGACGGTACACGACTCCATTTAACCCATCGCCAATGTTTAAGAAGGCATAGAGAGAACCGTCCTCATATATATTTTGCCGATATAAAAACAACTCTCCTTGTTGAAGTTTCCATTTTAGGCCCATATCAATAGTGCCGAGGTGGTTCCCTACGCGACTTCCCATCCATGATTTACCCAAAACAACTCCCCACCAAGCTTCTGTAGGCGAAAGGCCATTGGGCCAGATTTGATTTTCACCACCCCACTGCACTTGATGGTTGAACCCTATAGTGGCCTGGAAGCGTGATTGGGGTTTGCCAATTGTAGCATATAAGTTTTTTTGATGAAATAGACCGTTGACTGAGGTCACTCCTTGGCCTCCATAGCCAACAGCCATTGAACCAAGCCACCCATAGGAAAAGCAGGCTTTTATTGCAATCAACTTATTGGTAAAAGGAACAACAAAATTACTGGTGAGTTTAATCTGAGGAATAGGTAGTGTATTACCTGACATAGCGAATGAGCCAGAAGTAAGTAGAGAATCACCTATGAGACCAATTACTTCGCGTTTTCTTCCAGCCAATATTCTAAAAATGCCATATTTGATTGAGGTATACCCTTCAACTAAAAAAGTTTCTGTGCCATTTTTATGAGTACTTAAATATGTTTCAACTCCATAATTGACGTTGATATTTCGCCAATTGGGTAAGAGAGAATCAGATGTTGGAGAATATAAAGAGACATTGAACAAGGCATTCGGCGCAGTTGTAGAAACAGTACCAAATGTATTAGCATATAACCAGAATGGGGCTCGCTGAGATGCTAATGTGGTTTTGACTTCAGCTTGATAATGAGGGCGACCAAAGGTAATAAGCTGAGCATGAGCCTTGTAAGAGTTAAGCTCAATGTAAAAAATAATAATAAGTATTGGGAGAGGTTGTAAAAATTTTATAGGCATGATTTATCTACCTAATCCAGAAAACACTACTTTGACAGTCTGTAATATTATTTTAAAATCAAACCAAAATGATTGATGTTTGATATAATACATGTCGTATTTGTGTTTCCACATACCATCTTCTATAGAAGCACCATAGGGGTATTTTACTTGTGCCCATCCAGTAAGACCAGGTTTGATTACATGTCTAAATTCATAGTAAGGAATAGCTGTCTTGAGCATGTCAATAAAAACTTGCCGCTCAGGACGAGGTCCAATCAGTGACATTTCGCCTTTCAGTATATTGAATAATTGAGGCATTTCGTCGATACGAGTTTTTCGAATAAACTTTCCGACCTTGGTGACGCGAGGATCGTTTTTGGAAGCCCATTGAGCGCCATTGGCTTCAGCATTAGTAGCCATTGATCTAAATTTGATGACTTCAAATTCAATATTATACAGGCCCACCCGCCTTTGACGATAAAAAATAGGTCCTTTTGATTCTAGTTTGATTGCAATTGCGGTAAGTATCATGACAGGAGCAAATACAACTAATAGAATGAGCGTATAAATGATATCAAAGATACGTTTGGTAGCTATTTTGGTTTTATTACGGAGCACTGAGAAGTCTTCCTTCGTTAGGAAATAGTCTCCATTGAGTAGACTCACTTCAGTAAAACGATTTTTGTTTTCCAAGAAATCAACTAGAGGCATTACTTCTACTCCATTTTCAATGTTTTTTAACAAAAACTCCCGACTTTCATCATTTAAATAAGCTGCATTGTAGTATGTGATGGTTTCATCCTTCCTAAAGATTCTACTGCAATTATTAAAGACAGGGTGCAAGGAGTATTCACTTAGCACTTTATCAATTAAAACAATACTTTTAGGAGGGCAGAAAATATAGAGAGGTTCGTATGCTTCAGCTGGCTGAGGTATTAGCTTATTAACGTAAGATACCAGAATAGAAAGTTCTTCATCCTCTTTTAAGAAATCGTCGTCAGTGGCTATTGAAAAATGATCTTTAGTAAATTTGTTCATACAGGTTTCCTGATGGTATTACTCTTATGCATTCAATTTTGCTAAACGGTATATATATATACTTGAATAGCATATAAATACATATTAATATAAATAAAGCAGTAAGCTGCTATAAAAGTAGGGGGCTTTTTTGGGAAAAACAAGCCCCAAAATGACCGTTTGATAAGTTTTAAAAAGATTGATTAGTAAGAGCTTGAGGTATCATCATTTTTTGAAGAAGCGGTTTTTGCATTTCATTTTTTTAAAATTACATTTGCACGCTATTGAGATGACGTTTTACAAAACAACTAAGGAATGAAAAGAGCAATTGTTTGTGGAGCCGGAGGATTTATTGGCGGCCACTTGGTAAAAAGATTAAAATCGCTTGGTTATTGGGTGAAAGGTATAGATGTAAAGTACAATGAGTTTGAGGAAAGCGTCGCAGATGAGTTTGTAATTGGAGATTTGCGGGACCCCCAAATATGTGAAAGAGAGATTGTGAAGGACATTGATGAAGTATATCAATTGGCTGCTGATATGGGAGGGGCAGGTTACATTTTTACGGGAGATCACGATGCAGTAGTGATGCACAACTCCGCCCTTTGTAATTTAAATGTTTTAGAGGCAAGTAGATTGGCAGGGGTAAAAAAGATATTTTACTCGTCTTCAGCTTGTATTTATCCTGAATACAATCAACTTGATCCTAATAATCCTAAGTGTTCGGAGGAGTCGGCGTATCCTGCTGCACCAGATAGCGAGTATGGGTGGGAGAAACTTTTTAGCGAGCGTTTGTATTTGTCATATGGGCGTAATTATGGAATGGAAGTCAGAGTTGCTAGATTTCATAATATTTTTGGTCCTCAAGGAACTTGGCGTGGAGGTAGAGAAAAAGCTCCGGCAGCAATCTGCCGTAAAGTAGCCGAAACCGAAGACAGTGGTGCTATTGAGATATGGGGTGATGGACTTCAAACAAGATCCTTTTTGTATATTGATGAGTGCTTGGATGGTGTATTAAGACTTATGGAATCTAACGAAACGGGTCCTTTTAACATTGGTTCAGAAGAAATGATATCACTCAATGACTTCGCAAAAATGGTAATTGGGATTTCGGGTAAAAATTTGTCAATTAATAATGTAAAAGGGCCTCAGGGTGTAAGAGGTAGAAATTCAGATAATGCTCTCATTAAGAAATCTCTTCAATGGGCCCCTTCTCTGCCGCTTAAAATAGGAGTAGAAAAAACTTATGAATGGATAAATAGTCAGGTCGAAAGCCTCAAGCTAATTTCGTTATAAAACTAAACAGAGGAGTTTTCATGAGGCAACAAAGAATCTTGGTTCTGTGCCAGCACTTTTACCCAGAAATGGTTTCAACTGGGTTGCACATGACTGAGTTATTTACTAATCTGGCTGAGTTTGAGCACAACAAAATAACTGTGTTCTGTACATATCCTTCGAAAGAGGAATTTGTTCAGAAGGATTTACTACCTACCCAAGAAAGGTATAAAAATGTAAAAATCTATAGGGTTTCTAACTTGGGCCAACAGCACGGCTCTATTTTTCAGCGGTTACTTTTTTCGATTTCTTATTTTTTAAAGGCTTTTTGGTTTAGTTTGAGATATAGAAAATCCTTTGATTTAATAATCATCTCCACTAATCCTCCATTCATCGGCTTTGTTGCGTATATACTAAAACGTTTTTTTTGTATTCCATATATTCTTATAGTATATGATATATACCCCGAAATAGCTATTTTGCTGGATGTTTTAAAACCTTCCTCTGTGACAGCTAAGATTTGGTCATGGTTTACAAAATTAATTTACAATCATGCAGATAGGCTAGTGGTGATTGGAGAGGACATGCGAAAGATTGTAATGGAAAAATTAAAGCTTCATTTGTGGGAGCGTATTGTGTTGATTCACAATTGGGCTGATTCGAGAGAGATACAACCTGTAGAGAAAGAAAAAAATAATTTCCTAAAGCAGTATCACTTACAAGACAAAATTGTATTACAATATTCTGGAACCATGGGCAGAACTCACAATATAGAACCTATTTTAGAAGCAGCATTGGAACTCAAAGCAGAGCAAGATATTGTATTTATGTTTGTGGGTGGAGGTAATAAGAAGAAGATAGTAGAGCAGTTTGTAAAAACACACGAACTAAACAATGTTATAGTACTACCTTATCAGCCTTTTGAAGTATTACCTCAGACTTTATCGGCAGCTACTTTTTCCTTTGTCTGCTTGGAAGATGAGTTTACGGGCTATTCTGTTCCTAGCAAATCCTACGGAATTATGGCGAGTAAGTCGCCTATCATAGGCTTACTAAGGGAAGACTCTGAAATTGCGGATACTATCCGTCAGTACGATTGCGGAGTACTTTATTCAAAGAATAATAATCAATCACTAAGTGATTTTTTGCTAGAGCTTCTTAAAAACAAAGAGAGAATTCAACAAATGGGCGAAAATGGTTATAAGGCTTTTCTACAGCATTTTGATTTACAGATTTCTGTGGGGAAGTATCAAAAGCTAATTGAGTCAGTGAGTACTAAGGCATAATATCGACTTCTTTGAAAAGCTTTTGGACTTTGTCATTAAACTTATCTATTGAGAAGTTTTGTACATGATTTAAAGCATTTTGACTCATGCGAGTATATTCTGTAGGGTTTTGGACAATCTCTGCAATGCGTTGTGCGATGGCTGTAGGGTTATTATAAGGTACCAAGATACCCGTTTCGTTATCAATGACCATATCTGGTATGGCTCGGTAAGATGTAGATATTACTACCGAACCATACGACATTGCTTCTAAGATGGAAACAGGTTGACCTTCACTGTTATAATTAGTTGGGAGTAGGAAGAAATCAGCTAGTTGAAGAAAATTCTGTTTTTTTTCTCCCGTTACAGATCCGTGATAGAATACAAATTCTTTTAATTGATGTTCATTAATATAAGATTCAAAAAGACTAAAGGCTTGTTTCTCATTATTAGTGTTTTGGTCATCACTGTGTGAGAAGAAGGTTCCACAGAAATCACACCTCACATTTAGCTTATAATCTTTGTGTAATATTGATACTGCCTTTAAAACATCGAAATACCCTTTACTCTCAATAAGATTGGATAAATATAGTAGTCGAATCGTTGGTTTGCTTGTATTGATAGTCCGTGGAAGCGCAAGAGGAAGGGGGATACCGCAAGGAATAGCTACTAATTTTTGAGGAGGGATACCTGGAATATCGAAGAGAGATCGTAAACTTTCGCCTAATATGATTATTTTGTCAGTATATTTAAATGAAAAACTGAGAATGTTTTGGATTATGTTAGGTTGATTTTGATAAAAATCAATATACTCGCCACAATGGAAGTGAAGGATTACTTTATGATTAAAAACACACTTTGACCATAGAATAATCGGTATATTTCTTAACGCCCCTAATTGGCTTCGTGCACCGCTTAAATAAATGATTTTGCAGCCAAATGCACTTTTATACATACATTTGATAATAAATAAAATGTACGATATAGTTTTTCGAAATTTATGAGTAATGTTTTTTGCGTATGATTCGTAAGGAAAAGCAAGTTTAATAATTTGCACTCTTTTGCTGATGAAGTCAGCGTAAATTTGCTCAGTGATAACTGATTGGCCTGTGATTGGGGGAGAAAATAAACCAATAAAAATAACTTTTCGATTTAACATAGTCTGTTTAAGAAAATGGTATTTAGCGGTTATTAGGTGAATAGTTAGATAGCAGCAGCAAAGTTTAATTATAATTGACTAGTAGCTTGAATAGCTTCTAATGCACCTTGGGCAAATCGTTCAGGAGTCCATTGTTGAATATGACTGAATGCTTCTTTGCCAATTTTAGCAGAAAGTGTAGTGTCGACTGCAAATTTTTGCATGATATTTGCTAATTCTTTTTTCTTTTGGGGATCAAAAATGAACCCTGTCTTAGAGTCAATTACCAAATCTTCTACACACCCAACATGTGATGATACAACGACAGGTGCTTCACATGACATTGCTTCGTTGATCACTAAACCCCACTCTTCTTGAAGGCTTGGAAGTATAAATGCCTCACAATAAGTAAAGAATAAGGGTGTAGTGTCAATTTGTTGAAAAGGGAAAAATACTATCTCTGCTTTGGGAATTGATGGGTTACTCGATTCAAGACCCTCGCGGATAGAAATGCCTAAATTGGTTGCGAGTGTGCGGAGCTTATCTTTTTCTGGGCCTTCTCCAACTAATACAAGAGCTATTTCAGTTGAAGGATGCTCACTAACATAAAGGGCGTATGATTCTATGAGAAAGCCTAAATTTTTCTTTTTAACAAATCTTCCTAAATTAAGGAAGTACTTCTTGGGTAAACCTGGGTGTGGGTGTGAGGGCTGAGTTAGATTTTTCCATTTGATAGCTTCACTGTGGAAATATTTAACATCTACGACATTGCTAGCTAAAAATACTTTTTGAGGTGAGATTCCATATTTTGTGATATATCTTATATGAGGTGCACCTGCCACTAATGCTGCGTCAAACATTTTGATAATTATACCTTTAATTTTACGACGTATTTTACCTTGCTTTTCTGTATGATCCCATGAGTCACACATTAATATTGTTTTACAGTTGCAAAGTTTAGAGACTAAAAGACACAAGAGGTAAGGTAAGGGAGAGTAGCTTGGTAAAAATATTACCTCAATTTCATGCTTTTTAAGGACTTTGTAGAAATAATATGCTAATTTAAGTGATTTTAGGATTGTAGCGGGCTGATTCTTACAGAAAGTAGTTACTGGTAACTGTGCTGGATAGGCGGGTTCCCAAGCGTATATATCACTAACTTTTGCAAACTGGTAGGCATGTAAAATGCATTTTTGATTTACTAATGCGTTGTTAAGAGCTTCTATTCGGGCAACATGGTAGGGGCCAAAATCAGCGTATAAAATTGATATTTTTAAATGTTTGTAACTCATTGGTAATAATGAATTTCAGCAAAAAGAAAAGTGGTTATATACTCATTCTTGGCCTGTTTTAGAGGTAAGGAAAAGTTATATATCTATGAGCTTTATCAGAGGTGTCATGAAAAAGATTACTAGAAATGCGACCATTATAGGGAATGATTCTGGGAGGGGTTTTACTTATACTTGCTGATTGATAAATAGTTACGTATTGATTTTATAAAATATGTAATTGAATACTTTGATAGGAGATATAATTTTTAAGTTCGAATATACAATGAAGAAGGGTAAACAACAAACCCACTAGTACTAATGAATTTACAATTTGGCTACTGGGGAATATAAATCTAAATCAAGTTTAAGATTATATATAAATAAAAGCTGTATATATAGAAATCAGAAAAAGAGTAGGGATATAAAGTAATAGAGCTAGGTATACACCTAGCTCTATTATAAATTAGCTAAATACCATTCTGAGTAATAGAAAATGAGTTGTTATTACCAGTTTGAGTGCTAGTGAAGGTGTTTCCGCCCCCGTTTTGAACAGCGAAGATAGAGTTCCCGTCACCATTTTGGGTAAATGTTGCGGTGTTGAGGCTCCCTAATTGTTCCAGCGATGCAGAGTTAGAATTACCAGTTTGTGTTATTTCAGCCATGTTTCCTTCTGCAAGTTGGGTAAGATAAGCAAAGTTTTCATTACCTGTTTGAGTAACCTTTCCAGTTTGGTTTATTCCAGCTTGGCCAATTTGAACACTGTTATCCATTCCTGTTTGTGTGATAGAGGCATCGTGACTAGGACCTTCTAATTGAGAAATATCAGCGCTGTTGCCAGTACCAATTTGTTTGATATAAGCTACGTGTTCATCATTGGATTGCGAAATAGAAGCCATATTAGGAGAGCCTAAAGCATCGGCATTTTGTTCGATAGTTGCCGTAGAACCATGTGAAGCAGCTTGTGCAATTGTGGCTTCATTGGCTCCTCCTCCGATTGCATTTTGGGTAATAGAAACCATACTATTAGCCCCGCCGGGGGTATTCTGGTCTACAGAAGCTTTGTTAGAAGAGCCTTCTCCATCCGCTGTTTGTTTTACAGTTACAGTTTCAAACCAGCCGTTTTGGACTACAGTAGCTTCGTTAGATGAAGCTGCTTTTGCATCTTGTGTAATATCAGCTGAAGCTTGGTAACTTCCCCCATTTTGAGTTACATTGGCTGTATTACTAGAACCCATACCTGTACTAGTTTGATTCAAGAGTATATTGCCAATAGCATCGGCTTGTTGAAGTATAACAGCTGTGTTACTACTAAAATCTGTGGCATTTTGTGTTACATCTGCGGTTGAACCAAGATTAGCATCTTTTTGGGTAATTTCAGCTGTGTTGGCGCCACCGTGAGTTGCCTCTTGATTAAGAGTAGCTGTTTCAGTATTTCCTTCTTGAGTAACTGTCCCAGTATTTGCTCCAGCAGTGTGTGATTTTTGATTGATTGTAGCAGTAGTTCCTTGACCACTAGTAGGTGCTTGAGTAATAGTTGCAGTATTGCTACTACCATCGCTATCCGTATTTTGATCAATCGTAGCTGTAGCACCAGCACTGTTTTGATCAATTGTCGCAGTGTTGTCAGCACTAGCGGTAGCTACTTGAGTAACTTTAGCTGTGTTTTGGTCAACAGTGCTAGTTTGTGTAATTCCTGCGGTGTTTGTAGAACCATCACCGTCGGCTGTTTGATTGAGTTCGCCCGTATTCCCAACCCCTCCACTAATGGTTTGTGAAATAGTTGTAACCGTGTTTGAACCTCCATTGGTAGCAGTTTGATTGTTGGTAAATACATTTTGAGAATAAGCAGCTATGGCAAAAAGTAAGCTAGCTACAGTAAGTGTTAATTTTTTCATAAAAAAAATGGATTTAAATTGATATTTTTTGTGACTTCTATTATGCTTGAGAACTTTATACATAATGAAGCGTTGCAAATGTATAAATAAAAAGTATAATTTATCTCTATAATCTATTTGAAAAATACCGTAAAATAATTGACGTTTTTTTTGAATTTAACTTTTTTTAGTTACTTTTTTTGTGAAATTATAGTTATGTATTTTTGTGAAAATTGTTTTTTTAAAAACAATCCGTTTTATGGAATATTAATTGTTTTTTTGGTATTTTATTTTATTAATATGGTATATTATTTTTTTGAAAAAAAATAATATATTTTTGAAGTAATAGTGTTATATAAATCTTTAAAATATGATTTTATTTAGAATACAGTTTTTGTCTTTTTTTGGAATACCAAAAGGTAATATATTCATACTTGACGTTAACAATATACAAGCGGCTATTATTGTGTTATCGCAATACATCTATAAAAGAGTCTTATATTATTGTTTCATAGTGAGTAAGGTTATGTGGTAATCACTATGATTGTACCTATCAAGGCTTCCTTACAAAAAATTAAATACCTATAAGTTAGGGTCTTATCAAACTTAAAGTATTTGCTTGTTATTAAAACTACTAAACGAGTAAGAAAATCAAGGATTGAGCTATCACACTCCCTAAAAAGGCGAGATTTATTATAGAAAATATCATTTATAAGTGGAAGAATTAAAACCTTGTCTCATTACCAACTCAGTCAAGTAATGGCTTACCTTGAAGAAGTTTTTGGGTTTTCGGGCTTAAGTGTTTTGTTTAGCCTCTATGGCATTAAACTCAACACAGCTCTTACTAGTAATATCGACCTAGTTGAAGGTACTAGTGAAACTTTAAGAAAACTTCAGGTAATAGCGAATTTCCATGATAATGATTAGTTTAAAGGTGAAACCAGTGCATGCCCTTGTATTCAATACGCTACGGGGTGCTCCGCTTCCTAATGGATATGAAAACCCTCATTTCTATCGCTCGGGCGACCCCGTCGAGTTTTGGCAAGTAGCAAAGGGCTTTCCTCTGAATCAGCCAGCACAGGCCGCCCTATATGAATCTCTAACTTTGCCGAGTGATAGGCTATGCCATCGGAGCGCCGATACGACCCCGTTTGCTTTCCGATTCTTGGAATAATCTTACAAAACAAATTTAAAGGCTGCCACAGAATATAGTGTGTACTCGTAGTCTTTGACGATCCGCCGAAAAAAACTTGTCTATGCAATGCTCCTGTCCTCGATCCATCGCTTAGTAACGACCACAAAGCCCTGAGCTGATTCTGGACGGGAAGTTCACTCAAAATCAATGTTCTAATCAACCAGAGCTTTTGCAAAAAACACAGCCATATAACCCATCGTCAAAGACCTTTTCAACCTGGTCACCAGACCAAAAGATATCCCTCACCAAGACTAAGGTCATCTGTTCAGCATTGTCATTGGCAGCGTGTACATGAGTGGCCCAAAAGTAACCACCGGTATCGACCAATAACTGGCCCTTGCGTCCGTTAACTTTTTTGTGTAGGTCAAAACCTCGATATTTACAAATCACAGAAGTAAGTTTAACACTTTGATTACCAGTACAAAACACTGATGTGTACGATTCACGTTTTTCCTGTCTTTAATCCAGTTGATTCAATTTTTGGTTGATCCGTTCAAGTGTTCCATCTGTTTTCCAACAGTTAAAATAATACGGGGCCGGCCTTCCGGTAAACGGCCTGCCAATGTGGGTATTCTGAAGACACATTTCTCCATTGACATCCCGTGGGCAATAATCATAAAATCACATTCATTACTTGGCATAAATCAAGTTTGCATTTAAGGGGCAAAAAGTGCGATATTGCACCCCACTGAGAGTCACGGAGCGGCCCGTGGCGTCAGTTTAGAAAATTATTTGCTCATTTCTTTGCATTTTGCCAGGCCGTTGGAGCCGTCGATACAAAGATGATACGATTCTCAGACTTTATCAATTCCCAAACATGTTCTTAGATTTATTTTCACGCTGTTTCTCAAGAACCTCCTTTCAGGTCAATACGATGAGTATTCGATAAAATTCTATCCGATGTATTGCTCAAATGCGTATTTATGCCAATTATATTGTATAGTTCCATTTATAAAAAAAGCTACGTACTTATACGTAGCTTTTTTTATAAATGGAACTATACACTGGGAATTAGATACCCGATTGAGTAATATTAACGGAGTTATTATTACCCGTTTGGCTACTATTAAAAGTATTACCACTACCATTCTGGGTAATTCCAATCGTATTATTATTACCGTTTTGGAGAAGTTCTAACACGTTATTGTTACCACCCTGTAAAACATTGCCGCCCATAGCACCTTCAATCAAGTTATTATTGCCAGTTTGAGTGAAAGTAGCTTGGTTTGTTGAGCCAGTTTGGTCAATGCTAGCAATATTACTATTACCAGTTTGCGTGAGAGCGAATGTATTATCTTGAGAAAGCTGAGAAGCGTATCCAAAGTTATCATTACCCTCTTGTGTAATTGAGCCAGTGTTGTTAAGCCCAGCTTGTCCAATTTGAGCAGTGTTACCGATTCCATTTTGTGAAATAGAGGCATCATTAGCCGGCCCGTCAAGTTGGGTGATGCTAGCTTCATTACCTGTACCTGTCTGAGTAATAGAGGCTACATGGTCGCTATTAGATTGTGAAAT
>NZ_JARNTW010000034.1 GCF_029433105.1 Runella sp. MFBS21
GAAGGGACCATTAACTAAAAGATGGAGAGCATCAAAACGTGAGAAAAAGCAAAAAGTACAATTTTAGAAACTATTTCAGTGACCAAAAATGAATCCTAAATCTGTCAAGCTATTTCAGGGTGATACAGCTTTTTTAGGCTGATTTTGCGGAGGTGTACCGATTTAAACACTATCTTATTTCGGTACGCTTTTAGATATTCGTCTCCCCTTGATTTAAATAAGGACTTTGGGGAGCCCAGCCCCAAACACACAGTAGTCAATGTAGGTAATCAAAAGACCTTACCCTTCTTGCCCACTATTCAAAGGGGTGCATTTCAATTTTACGCTGCTTGTATTAGTAGCTGCGTGACAGAATTCTAATCATTAGACCTTTTACTGAATAATTTGTAATTCATCCGATTCAGATTGGTTTTATAGTACTCCAAAAGTTTTGCAGGCTCGTTTTTGGTTTCAGTGGACAACTTTTTGATTTTCAATATATGTTGATGTCATTTTGTTACCTGCGGCTTGACCCATCTGAATCATATTCCCGTCAATAGATGCATATACATGGCAATCGTTTTTTTCGCTTATCAGCCGAGGTGCCTTTTTTCAAGCTAGCGTGCATAATTTGCCCTTCAAGTTCTGTTCAAATTTTGGCAAAATCCTCCTTAGACTGTAAATCTGTTAGTTTGTCGTATTGTGTGTTAGTAAGGACAAGAAATTCTTTGCGAGTCATGTCAGTAAAAATTCATATTTTTACTGAAAAAGCGAAGTTAATCCAGCTAATACGTGAAGATATATGGTTTTTTTACCGGTATAGCGCGAAAAACGGAGTTTTAAAATGCACCCTTTTAAGGGGGTGAATCAATAAGTTTGTATCTAAAGTACTTACGCAAAATTAGGTGAGACTTTCCAAACGGTCCGCCGCGCGGTTTTGGGCTTATACTATTGATAATCAGAGGGGTTATAAACTTGGAAAGTCTATTTTTGCTCAATTACTTATACTATTCTTTAAATTAACGATGATTATTGGCATTGGCGGATGCAGTCGCTCAGGAAAAACAACCTTAGCCGAAACCTTAGTTTGGCACTATCGCACCCAAAATAAAACGGCGATTGCGCTTCATCAAGATGATTTTGTAAAAAAAATAAAAGAGCTTCCGCTGATTCAGAATCAAGCAGATTGGGAACATCCTGCTTCTGTTGACTTTGCGCTTCTCCAAAAAGCGATTATGTTTTTCAACGAATCGTTTGATGTGGTAATCTTGGAAGGAATACTCGTCTTTGCAGATGCTCAGATGAATCTGAATTATGATTGTTGTTTTTTTACCACTATCTCAAAAGAAACTTTCTATAAACGACGATTGGCCGAGACGCGTTGGGGAAAAGAGCCTGAGTGGTTTCTTGAACATGTGTGGGAAAGCTTCTTAAAATATGGTCAGCCGCCATTGAATATAGAAAATATGATGGTCTTAGATGGGGAAAATCCGTATCAAATGGAGAAAATAGAGGAATTTTTGCGACATATTGGCAATGGTCAGTAAATGAATAGTCATTTTGTCAGTAAAAAATGCAGTGGTATGTTGTTTGAACTATTCTAAGCAACAAGCCAACTAGCAAGATGAAAACGAAAATAGAAATTCCCCAAGATATTTTGACCGCCATAGATTTTGCCAATACCACAAATGGTGGCATGAGCGAACCTCAAGTTGTGGTTGCGCAACAAGAAGAAGGATATGATGTAAAAATAAAGGCAGCGGGCTTAGAAGCCGATAGCTTTCAGGTTGATGTGTTGAACAATCGATTGTGGGTGTATCATTTGTTGCCTCTATTTGCGGAGCGTCCAGATGGTATGGACAATCTACAGACTGTTCGTACGCTTGCCAATGTATTTTTACCTAATGATGTAGATTCAGAGCGCATTACGGCACGGTATGATTTTAAATCTCAACAGCTTCATATCCATTTACCTCATAAATATACCACCCGCAATTTCCGCCGACACATAGATATTGAATATTAAAACTAAAGAGGTCAAATGCTTAGCATTTGACCTCTTTAGTTTTTTGGGTTATGATATGTTATTTCTGTAGAATTTTGAACTCAACCCGACGGTTGACTTGCCGGCCTTCCTCGGTGGTATTGGGTACTTTAGGCTTCGATTCTCCATATCCTTTGCTTTGTACTCGGTCGGGTTCGATACCTTTTCCAATAAAATACTCTCTTACAGAATCAGCACGATCCTGAGAAAGTTTGATGTTGGCCGCATCACTTCCGACATCATCGGTATGCCCTCCAATTTCCAATACAAGCCCTGGGTTTTCGTTGAAAGTGAGCACCATACGGTCGAGTTCTGGGTTTGATTCTGGTCTGATTTCCGCTTTGCCAGTATCAAAAAATAAGTTGTTCAAAACCCCGACTTCATTTACTTGAATAGGCACAAGCGTGAGGTTGGTACCCGCTACTTCTCTATAATCTTTGACATTTGTTAAGTCAATGTTTTTTGCTTCCGCAATAAAATCCTTAGCCACCGCTCTCACACCATATTTCAAGCCTTTGGGCAGTACGATTTTGTATTCTCCCGTTCGTGGGTCAGTTTGGGCAGTTCCGACTTCCGTACCATCAGCCAAATTTTCGTAAATGATGCGAGCTTCGATAGGTTTTCCGGTTTTGGTATCTAATACTTTTCCGCTCAGCATTACGACTGGTTCGGGAGCAGGTACGATAGGAGGGGCGCTTGGTTCGTCGGATTTGATTTTAATCCTGACAATGTCTCCCTTGCCGAGCGTATTTTTTTTAGAAACCAAGTAGGCATAATCGCCCGCTGCCGTAATGGTATAATAAGCGTCATAACCATCCGTATTGATAGCGGGGCCTAGATTGACAGGTTTAGACCAAATTTTCCAAGATTTATCGATTCGTTTGGTATAATAAATATCATTGCTGCCTTGCCCGCCCGTACGGTCGCTCGAAAAATATAAGGTAGCCCCGTCGGAGGCCAAGAAGGGAGTAGTTTCCGTAAAATCATCCGTATTTACGTCTAAACCAAGGCTTTGTGGTTTGGTCCAAGTACCGTTTTTTTGAAGAAAACTCACATAAATATCATCTTTCGTGCTACGCTTTTTTTCGCTAAAAGCCATCAAAAGAGTTTTGCCATCATTCGACAAAAATCCACACATGTATTCGCCTTTGCTCATACTTTCGAGATTGGGAATATTGAGTTTTTGAGGTGCCGACCATCCATTAGCGGTACGTTTACTAAACGAAAACCCGCGTGTTTGATAAGCCCCTTTCTCATAAGCTCCCATAATGAGGAGGGTATTGCCATCGGGAGTGACGCTATATGCGCAGTTGTATTCTTCTTTGTTGAGAGGTTGGGTCATGCGGCGAGCCAGCCCCCATTGGTTGTTTGCTAATTCTGAATACCAAATGTCCTGACTTCCTTCGGGGCCGTGCGCATTTTGGGGGTGACTTACTCGGGCAAAAAACAAAGTTTTACCATCGGGAGAAATAACAGGGTTAATTTCGTTATATTCAGAATTGACGGAATTACCTAAATTTTCGATTTTAGGCTGAGAAAATCCCACAAAAGACTCAAAAAGTAAGACAAAAAGAAGTGAGCTTGGCTTCATTATAATTCACAAGTTAATGCATGATTTCACTTGAAAGAGCTAATTTCATACCATTTTAACGAATTTGCATTTAAAATTGATATTCTAATTGATTTTACTCCCAAACTTTGTGTAGAATCTAACTAATAGCTATGGAATCAATCCCATCTAAAGAGCCGACACCTGCGGCAGAATTGCCCCCCAAATATTATTTAGAATACTTTTTGTTTCTGGTCGAATTTGTTGAAAAGCTGTATGGTTCCATTTTAAATGAATCGGAAAGGCAACTCATTGATGATTTTCGAGCTTTGTCCGAAGATGCTCAATGTCTTTTTGTGAGGTTTAGCAATAGAAAAGGGCTCTTTTTTAGGACTGCCAAGCTGAAATATCCTGAAATAGAGGATATTCCTGCGGCATTGTATGAGCTAGAAGAGAAGGGTTTTATAGAAGCACTTACCCCCAAGCACGAGCCTTACGCGGAAGAGGTGGTAAATTTGTTTACCAAAGAAGAATGGGTAAAAATGGCTCCTCCTTCGGAGCTTTCTCTCAAACCCCTCAAAAAAGCAGATTTGATACGGTATCTGACGCATACTTATACGTTTGAATTGCTCGTAAATCGTATTGAAGATAATGTCATCAAAGTCAAATATGAGGTAGAGGTAATGATGCTAAAGTTCTTGTTTTTTGGCAACCGCTACGCCGATATGACCGAATTTGTGATAAGAGATTTGGGGAAGGTCAATTTTGAACGCTATCGAGACGACGCCTATACCGCACGCTTTGCTACTCGACAAGAGGCAGAAGACAAACTCATGGTATCTCTCACGGCGGAGCAGTTTTATGAAATGCAAGAAGAAGCCACACCAGCCGAAGAAATTTTTGATTGGTTTATGAATTGGCAAGCTTCGATTGGGCACTTAGGCGAAGTAGCACAGCCTTCTTATATAAAACTAATCAATAGAGTCGCAGCTTACCTCGAACGCCAAAAGCTTCCTGAGCAAGCCCTTACGGTGTATCAGCTTACTGACCATATTCCTTCCAGAGAGCGGCGGGTTCGGTTGCTACATCGTATGGGATTTGTAGAAGAAGCCATCGCGCTTTGTGAAGCCATAGCCCATGACCCTCAAAATGCCGATGAAAGATTTTTTGCCCTAGATTTTCAGGAAAAAATAAACAATGCCAAGAAAAAGGTCCGTAAGAGTGTTACGCGATTTTTGAAAGAATCAGATAGTGTAACAATCTCCCCTGATTTTCGGCATCGTGTGGAGCAGGGAGTCGCAGAGTATTTTGTCTTGAATGGTAAGCAAGCTCTTCATGCCGAAAACTACCCTTGGCGGGGATTATTTGGACTTATTTTTTGGGATATCATCTATGATACCAATGTACAAGCGATTCATCATCCGCTTCAACGAATGCCTTCTGATTTTTACCAACCTGATTTTTTTCGCAAAAGAGCGCCTCAAATTCGAGAAAGGTTATCACAACTTGAGTCTGTTGAGATGATAGCTCAAACTTTAGAAAGCACTTTTATCGAAAAGTTTGGGATTGCCAATGTCTTGGTAGATTGGAATGAAATTTTGCTGGAACTTGTAAAGCTAATAGCCCTTCACTTGACGCCCTTACAAACCCGGGCCATATTGCTAGAAATTGCCACCAATCTCCGAGAGAATACCCGTGGCTTTCCAGATTTGATGGTTTGGGATGAAAATGGATTAGAACTTGTAGAAGTAAAGTCACCTACCGATCACTTGTCGTCGCAGCAGCTACATTGGATGCAATTTATGGCAGATTTAGGAATCAAAGCACGTGTACTGAGAGTAGAGTGGGGAGATACAATAGAAACAGGAGACCTCTCTATTACCTAAAAAGAGACCTCCTGTGTTGTTATTTATACTTTCAAAAATACTTTTTTCTTGTACAAAAACCACAACATTAGCCACTCTACTATCACATACCCAATGGCGTAGAATACCTTTTGGTAAGGCTCAGAGAAGTACTTAACGATGCCTCTAAAGAGTCGCTCTGAAGTGTATTCAAAATCAATGAAATGTTGGGCCATGTAAATTAAAATGGAATTCATACCAATCACTGCCAGTATCCAAGCGTATCGATTCCAGCCTTGGATGTCGATAATCCAGTAAAAAATAGCTAACAGAATCAAGCTCCATCCGCCTACAGTCATCACAAAAGAGCTAGTCCAGAGGTTTTTGTTGATGGGAAAAACATAATCCCACAGTTTGCCGATGATGAGGAAAAGAATCCCGCCTATAAATAAGATGAGCACTTTTTGTTGGCGCGTAGTGGAGCGCTCATCTGCTCGAAGTAAGTTGCCTGCAAAGATACCAAGTAGGCCAGTGGCAATAGCAGGTATAGTCGAAATCAGTCCTTCGGGGTCATGAATATCACGATGCAAATGCCCCGGTATAAGCATATAATCTAAATAACTAACGGGATTGCACTCAATGGTCATATGACCAGCACCACATCCAGGCACTGGTACCAACATCACAAAAGCCCAATAGCCAAGCAAAAGTCCTACAAACCATATGTATTGGGTACGAGTATTGGTATAGAGATAAATAATCTGAGCAAACATCCCTGCTAAGCCTATACGTCCTAGCACACTCGGAAAACGCATGTCTTCTAAGGGTCTGATTTGAAGACCATTGTTGTAGATAATACCTAATAAAACCAGCGTCAATCCCCGTTGAATTACTTTACGAAGCAATTTGTTGCGGTCGTCGCCGCGTTCGAGACGAGAACCCAACGAATAAGGTGCCGATACGCCCGCCAAAAAAAGAAATAAAGGAAAGATAAGATCGTAAGCTCGAAATCCATTCCATTCGGGATGGGTGAGTTGCTCGGCCATAATGATAGCGCCTGTCCATCCAGTGGCTTTGGCGAGTAGGTGAAATATTTCTTCACCCCCTGCAATCCAAAACATGTCAAATCCCCGTAGGGCATCCAAAGAAAGCAACCGATGAGAACCTGTATCGGTAGAAGGTTTAGTCATAAAAGAAAATGATAGGTGGTTAAGAAAAGTACTTATTGAAGAACATCTGCATCGCTTTTTTAGTAATACGACAGATTTTGTATGAAATACTATCTACTAGCCTTCAAATTTTGAAGTTATATGAGAGCCATCACAATAGGGCTTATTGCTTGATTGTCCACAACGGCAAAATGCCGTCACTTTAGACTTCTTAGACTCATTGCCTTGGGTATCCTTGACGGTCAGATTCCCATATACAAGGAGTGGTCCATTGGGTAGCATTTCTACAACTGTATTACCTTCTACTGTAGCTTCACCTTCTATTTCTGCATTCATATAATAAGAAAGTGCTCCAGAAGGACATTTTTTTACTTGACCTATGATAGCTTCAGTAGTGTCTCCTTCGATAGTTACCCAAGGGCGTTTATGGCGGTCAAAAACAGTAGGAAGACCTTTAAAACAACGGGCGGAGTGAATACACATATGAGGTTGCCATACCACTGTTACTTCCTCGTTTGTGTATTTTTTGGTGATTTGATTTTCCATTTATCGTAGATTTTAAGTGAAAAAGAAAAGCCGTAAAAAACAACGAAATCTAATCAAATTCCACTTAAAATCTAGTAGCGACCGAAATTTAGGCGGGCATGCCCTCTTTCATACGTTCGGCGTTTTCAGCAATGCGAAGTTGCTCAATAAAATCGCCAATTTCGCCGTCCATTACGGTTGGTAAGTTATAAACAGTATATCCGATGCGGTGGTCGGTGACGCGGCTTTGTGGGTAATTGTAAGTGCGGATTTTGTCGGAACGGTCGCCACTTCCTACCAATGACTTACGCTGAGAAGATACTGCGTCATTTTGTTTTTTCAATTCCATTTCGTAGAGTTTCGAACGTAGCATATTCATGGCTCGCTCGCGGTTACCGTGCTGACTACGCTCTACCTGACAAACCACCACTATACCCGTAGGTTTGTGAGTGAGTTGCACTTTTGTTTCTACTTTGTTGACGTTCTGTCCACCGGCACCCCCTGACCGTGAAGTAATGATTTCGATGTCGGCAGGGTTGATTTCTACTTCTTCTACGTCTTCTACCTCAGGAAGCACCGCCACGGTAGCGGCTGAAGTGTGCACTCTCCCTTGTGATTCTGTTACAGGCACGCGTTGTACGCGGTGAGCACCCGATTCAAATTTGAGCTTACCATACACATCTTCGCCTTCAATACTCGCGATGATTTCTTTGTAGCCTCCCGTACTTCCTTCGGTAAAGTCCATGATTTCCATGCGCCAGCCCATGCGGTCACAAAAGCGCTGATACATTCTGAACAAGTCTCCCGCAAAAATCGCTGCTTCATCGCCACCTGTACCGCCTCTGACTTCAAGAATTACATTGTGGCTATCGTTAGGGTCTTTGGGAATCAACATTTCTTTCAGTGTGGCTTCCAGTTCTTCGGCCTGAGGCTGAAGTTCAGAAAGTTCGGCTTTGGCCAAGTCGCGCATATCTTCGTCGCTTTCGGTAGCGAGGAGTTCTTTTGCGCCTTCAATATCACTCAGTACTTTTTTATAAGCTTGGTATTTTTGGACAATTTTATCCAAGTCTTTGTATTCTTTGCTCAATTTTGAGAAGCGTTTTTGATCCGAAACTACTTCGGGCTGCACAATCTGCTGGGCTACTTCCTCAAAACGCTCTTTTATGGCCTCTAACTGTTCTAACATCGGTTGTCAATTGGTTAATTATGAATCAGTCAATGAAATACATCCCCAAACTGATTTAAACCACAAAGTTACGATTTTAACTCTATACTTAGATAGATTTTCAATGAGTGTGTTTTACTTTAAACAACACCTTAAGGTATATGGGAGAGGTATCATCTATTTTCTATTTTTTTAGACTTTTTTTAGTCATTATTTTTGAATAATAGTATGCTTGCATAATATTTTTTTCTACTTTTGACTTTCAAAAATATCCAATAGTATCCTTAAAATTGATAACTACATACATGAACCGGAGTATTAAAAAAGTAGCCGTCTTAGGCTCAGGCATCATGGGGTCGCGTATTGCGTGTCATTTTGCCAACATTGGTGTAGAAGTATTGTTGTTAGATATTATTCCCAAAGAATTAAATGCTGCCGAACAAGCCAAAGGACTTACCCTTGAGCATCCTGCTGTGCGCAATCGTATTGTGAATGATGCTTTTCAAAATACGCTCAAAGCTACGCCTGCGTCTTTGTATAGTCCCAAGTTTGCAAGTCGTATCAAACTTGGAAATTTTGACGACAATCTAGCCGAAATCAAAAACTACGATTGGGTATTAGAAGCCATTGTAGAAAGACTAGATATCAAACGCTCATTGTTTGAAAAGGTGGATGCGCTGCGCAAACCAGGTACTTTAATCACCTCCAATACCTCAGGTATTCCGATTCATTTGATGGCAGAAGGTCGTAGTGAAGATTTTCAAAAACATTTTTGTGGAACGCACTTCTTTAATCCACCACGCTATTTACGTTTGTTTGAAGTGATTCCAGGCCCCCAAACTAACTCTAAAATCATTGATTTTTTGATGCATTATGGAGAGTTGTTTTTGGGTAAAACAACAGTTTTGTGTAAAGATACGCCCGGTTTTATTGCCAATCGTCTAGGCATTCATGCCCTAGTTCAGACGGTGCGCATAGCCGAAGAAATGGGTTTGACGGTAGAAGAAGTTGATAAATTGACGGGTCCCGTAGTAGGCCGTCCCAAATCGGGAACGTTTCGTTTGTCGGATGTAGTGGGGCTTGATATCACCGTTAATGTATCAGGGAATTTAGCCAAAATACCCCACGATGAATCGCGGGCCGATTTTAATATCTCGCCTGTTATAGCTCAACTCATGGAAAGAAAATGGTTGGGAGATAAAACAGGACAAGGATTTTATAAGAAAACAAAAGATGAAAAAGGCAAAACGTTGATTTTAGCTTTGGATTTGAGCACACTCGAATACAAACCCTCGGTAAAAGTAAAGTTTGAGACGCTCGAAAAAACAAAGACTATCGACAATCTCAAAAAACGTTTTGGGGTGTTGCTCAAAGGCACCGACAAAGCGGGGGAGTTTTATCGGCGTACCTTTGCCAGTAGTTTCCGCTATGCCTCATTGCGTATTCCCGAAATCTCTGATGAGCTTTATCGCATCGATCAAGCGATTTGTGCAGGATTTGGCTGGGAACTTGGTATTTTCGAAACCTGGGATGCCGTCGGTGTACAAAAGATGGTAGAAATCATGGAGTCGTTGGAGGCTAAACCTGCTCAGTGGGTGTATGATATGCTAGCGGCTGGCAACGAAAGTTTTTATAAAGTAGAAAATAGCCGTAAGCTTTACTACGATATTCCTTCTCAGTCTTATAAACCTATTCCTGGTCAAGAGGCGTTTATCATTCTCGAAAACAAATCGCAAAATATCATTTGGAAAAATGCGGGCGCATCTATTTATGATTTAGGAGATGGTATTGCAGGAGTAGAATTTCACTCCAAAATGAACACTTTTGGGGCAGAAGTAGTAGAAGGGCTCAATCGTGCCTATGCGGTAGCCGAAAAAGATTTTCGAGGACTTGTGGTCGGAAATGAATCCAACGAAGCGTTTTCGGCAGGAGCCAACTTGGCGATGTTGTTTATGTTTGCTATCGAGCAAGATTATGACGAAATCAATCTGATGATTGCGCAGTTTCAGCAAACCATGATGCGGGCGCGGTATTCGTCGATACCCGTAGTGGTAGCACCTCATACCTTGGCTTTGGGAGGAGGATGTGAGCTGAATCTGCACGCCGACAAAGTAGTTGCGCATGCCGAAACTTACATGGGATTGGTCGAATTGGGTGTAGGATTAATTCCAGCCGGAGGAGGTACGAAAGAAATGGCCTTGCGCTGTTCAGATTTGTACCAAACTGGTGACCCTGAGTTGAATATCTTGCAAAATGCTTTTATGAATATCGCTCAAGCGAAAGTTTCTACTTCGGCCCAAGAAGCCGTAGAAATGAATTACATCAAAGCAGACCGTGACCAAATTGTACTGAATCGTAGCAGATTGATTGCAGAAGCCAAACAAGCCGCGGTTGATTTGGCCGAAAATGGTTATACTCAACCCAAGCATCGCACCGATATTAAAGTCCAAGGTAAAACGGGTATTGCCCTCTTTAAAGCGGGAATAGCTAGTATGCGTATGGCCAATTACATCACTGACCACGATGCCAAGATTGCGGATAAGTTGGCTTATGTGATTTGTGGGGGAGACTTGAGTTATCCACAGCAGGTGACAGAGCAGTATCTCCTTGATTTAGAGAGAGAGGCATTTCTTTCTTTAACAGGTGAGAAAAAAACCTTGGAGCGTATGCAAGGATTGCTTACCGGCGGAAAACCTCCAAGGAATTAATTCAGAAGATTTGAGTTTTTATACAGTCACGGTGCATTTGCGCCGTGACTTTTTTAATTTTGGGTAAATACACTTTGATATGAAAAACCTTTTACCAATACTCCAAAACATTGCTCAACACCTACCTGACCAACTTACCGATGCTGATAAAGAAACCTTGGAGAATATATACCAAAACTCTCTCCAAGACCTTGACCATCCAGAAGCCATGTTTGGTTTTGTATTGGCCAAAGCGATGCGTCAGCATTTATCAGGTGGACAGTCCAACGAACATATTTATCTTCAAAAATTTGAAATACCCCAAATTCGATTGTTCGAGTTATTGATTCAACAATTGCCCCTTGCTTCGCTTACTCAAACTTGCGCTAATGCGCTTTTAGTGTTGAGTTTGAAAAAATTTGAGAATCCTGTATTAATGGATATTGGTATTGGCACCGGAATGCAAATAGTGAATGTGTTGCAGGAGTTGGCAAAACAGCCTGATTGTCAGATAAAACAATTGACGGTGCTAGGGGTAGAGCCATTTGCGGAGGCACTTCAAACCGCCCAACACAATCTCACAAATCTATTACTTCCTTTTAAGGTCAACTTTGTTTCTCATCAGGCTTTGATTGAAAACATGACCTTTGTCCAAATAGAGACGTTATTACCCACACATTATGATACTTTGGTAATCAATGCCTCCTTTGCGTTGCATCATATACAGAAAGCAGCCGACCGCGAAAAAGTTTTTAGTTATATTCGGAAGTTATCACCAGAGGTTTTTATCTTGTCAGAACCCGTATCTGACCATTTTGAGCCTCACTATGGTACTCGTTTTCGCAATGCAGCACTTCATTATGGGTTAGTTTTTGAAGTGATAGATACATTGGAAATTACACCTAAAGAAAAAGCGGCTCTAAAACTTTTTTTTAGTCGGGAGATAGATGATGTATTGGGCCAAGCCGAAGAGCTCAGAGTAGAAAAACAATACGCTACTTCACAATGGCTACAACTTTTCAAACAAGCAGGATTTGTGCTCCAAAAGCCTCTTCAATCGTTTGAAACTCAAGAGATGCAGGAGGTAGTATTGAAGGTAGATTTATCTGAACATTATGCCGTGGTTTTCAAAAATGAGGAAATAACTAATGTATTTTATGCCCAGCCATTTTAACCCTAAACTTTCGCTATGATTTCTCGCCGCCAATTTTTACTTGCTACTTCTCTCGTGCCTTTTCTACAAAAAGAAAGGCAAATCATGACTATCAACGGGGCAATGAGTACTAAACAAATGGGAAAAACACTTATCCACGAACATCTGTTAGTAGATTTTATTGGAGCAGACCAAATCCACTCGGGACGCTGGAATCGGAAAGAAGTATTGGAGGTGGTATTGCCGTATCTATTGGAAGTAAAAAAACAAGGCGTAAAAACACTCTTTGACTGTACACCTGCATTTTTGGGAAGAGATGTAGTTTTACTGCAACAAGCAGCTCAAGCAAGCGGCCTTCAAATCCTAACAAATACGGGATACTATGGAGCAGTGGATAATAAATATTTACCCAAATGGGCATTTGAAGAAACCGCAGAGCAGTTGGCCGCACGATGGTGCGCCGAATTTGAAAAAGGAATAGAAGGAACTACCATAAAACCAGGTTTTATAAAAATAGGCGTAAATCCTGCTCCCCTTTCTGACCTTCATCGGAAGCTTATACGTGCAGCAGGGCTCACCCATCTCAAAACAGGGCTGACTATTTGTTCACATACTGGACCAGCCGTAGCGGCATTTGAAGAAATAGAACAACTACAACAGCTAGGGGTGCATCCTAGCGCTTTTGTGTGGGTACATGCCCAAAATGAAACAAACAAAAACTTTTATACCAAAGCCGCTCAAATGGGGGCTTGGGTAAGCTTAGATGGGATAGGATGGGGAGACTGGGAAAAATATGCTATATGGCTTGATTTGCTCAAATCCAACAAACTCTTGCATAAAGTGCTGATTTCGCATGATGCAGGCTGGTATAAGCCTGGAGAGGAAAGGGGAGGAGAGTTTGTAGGGTATAGCTCTATTTTTGAGAAATTATTTCCGATACTTAAGACAAAGGGATTTGACAATGGCGATTTTGAGCAATTGTTGGTTCACAACCCTGCTGAAGCTTTTAGCCTTAGAGTAAGAAAAATATAATAACGTCAGAATTCTTCCTCAAAAATCACCGTTTGGCTAGTGTTTTAGCCACTGATAAAGACTTTGTTTGATTACTTGGTAATACATAGTACCTTTGAATCAACAATAACAGCCAAAGAAACAAAAAAAACAGTCATTAAAACATTTTAAATACCTAAAGCCATGACAACGAAACAATTGCACAGAATCCCTTCGGAAAGTAAAATAGGTGGTGTAGCCGCTGGTTTAGCCGATTACTTTGGGATAGATATTACTTTGATGCGTATTTTGTGGATAGCGTCTTTTTTCGCTTTTATTCACGTACCTGTCATCATTATTTACATTGTTTTTTGGGCTATCATGCCTAAAGGTACTCGCCAAAATACTACATCTAACCTAGTAGAAGTGCCTCAGAGTTAAAAAAGAATCAATAAAAAAAGCCGAGCATTGCTCGGCTTTTTTTATTGATTCTTTAGTTTATTGACAAGCCATCCGGTCATTCGTTCGTGCTGCTCAGGATAAGTCCAGTGACCTGTTTCGAGAGCTAAGTACAAATCTTTGGGCGCTGAAATCACATTGTAAGCCGCATACATAGAAGTAGGAGGGCATGTCTCGTCATTGAAACCCCATGAATAATAACCAGGGACTTTGACTCTACGAGCAAAATTAACGACATCATAATAGCCAAGCGTGGTGATTTTTTCTGGTTTATTATTGTAGGCAAGTGCATTTTTGTCAAAGTAATGAGGCCATCCACCCGCTCTTCCTTTCAAATAGCCAGTTACATCCGATAAGGCTGGATAAAAAGCTCCCAACCATTTGACCCTATTATCAAGCGCCGCCGTAATGATAGACAAAGCACCACCTTGACTCCCGCCTGTTACGGCGAGATTAGTACCATCAAATTGTGGCAAACTTGTCAAGAAATCATTGGCACGAACACAGCCAAGATAGACGCGTTTGTAGTAAAAACGGTCACGATCATCAGAACCGTAGTTCATATAGCCATTAAAAGCACCTGCCCCCAAATCTAGATAAACAGAGGGGTCCATTGTAACTGGAATGCCATGAATCCCGATTTGTAACGTAATGATTCCTTTGGTAGCATTGGCAATGTCTCCTGCATACGCTCGTACCCCCGCGCCTGGAACATGCAAAAGTGCGGGATATTTACCTTCTTTTTTTGGAACACACAAAATCCCATACACCCGTGCTCCCATCCGGAAGTTTTGCAAATTGAGGTGATACACATTCACCGTTTCGGTACAGCGTTCGGGAAGTAGGGTCATTTTAGCATCCATGGGGATTTTGGCTAAATCTGCCTTAGCGGTTTCCCAAAAAGTATCAAAATCTGTAGGGTTTTCAACAGTGGGCTTGATAGTAAGAGGCTCAAAACCAGCCGTTGCCAGATTTTTGTATTCTTTACCGTCAATTTCTGCAATAGCAATACATCTTAAAAAACCACTTGTTTTCATTGTTCCCCCATCCAAGGTAATAGCCCCAGAAGGAAGTGTAATGGTTTCTTTTTTTGTAGGTTCCATTTTTTCTGGCCCAATTTCATAACGAATACGGGCATTTTTGACCAAGTTACCATTTTGAAGAACCGAAATCGTAAACTTGACATTTTCTCCTGTTTTGTAAGTCCAGTCAAAATGATCAGGAGCTACTATTACTTTATAGAGTTTTTCGGCAGGCTGTGCCCAAACGGTAAAGACACTGAGAAGGTAAATAAATGATAAACTAACTCTTTTCATGGGATATACGGATAAAGAAGTAAAAGATTAAGGAGCTGATAAACATAACCAAAAGACGAGGTCTCCATTTTTCTAAGCACAATTTGTACATTTGTCGCATTAAACCTAAAAAGAGTAACCTTGTCTTCTTCATCTATACGTATTGTGGTGCTGCCGGATGCTGGCGCCGAAAATCCTTTTCAATATGAGATGGTAAATTTTCTGAGGCAAAACCAAATGGAGGTTGTTATTGGTGAAAAATACGCCTTGGGAAGTACATATCAGGCCCTAAAAAAGCATAAGCCTACGTTTTTGTACTATGATTGGGTACACAGTTTTATTATTGGAAAGAGCTTTGGATGGTCGTTGCTAAAGTCGCTGGCTTTTGTTGTAGAGATTCTCATGGCCAAAAATATTTATAAAGTAAAGATTGTACACACGCTTCATAATCTTCAAAACCATGCGGGAATTTGGCTGGGCTTAGAACGAAAGATATATGGTTTTTTTCTTAGACAATGTAATCATATCAGAGTGTACTCAGAAGAAGTAAAACGCCAAGCCCTCTCTAAATTTGGGCTAAAAGAGCAGAGAGTATTAGTGATTCAAGATGTGCCGTATCATTATTATTATCCCAACCTAGTGGACAAACAAACAAGTCGAAAAAATCTTGGTATTGAAGAAGATAAGTTTGTGTATTTGTTTTTTGGAGAACTGAAGCCCTATAAAGGAATAAAAGATTTATTAACCGTGTATGGGGAGTTAGAAGAATCAAAAAATTGTCTTATAATTGCAGGGAAAAGTTACGATACCCAATACTGGGAACAGCTAACAGCAAAAGCGAAAGATAATACTAACATTCAATGGTTTCATCGTTTCATTGAAAAAGAAGAAGTACAGTTTTTTTTCAATGCTGCCGATGTAGTGGTTTTGCCCTTCATGCGAATCGACCATTCGGGGTCTATTGATCTAGCGATGTCTTTTAGTAAGCCCATTGTAACTTTGCGAACCGATGCCACGGAGCGTTTATTGGGCCACCAATTACCATTACTTTTTGATAACCACCGTTATTCCTTAAAAAATTGTCTACAAATTGTGAGAGAGAGCGATTTGGAGTCAATAGGAAGACGAAACTTTGAAATAGCTGATACCACAAATTATCAAGACCTTGTGAAGCTGTTTAAGCTGTAGGGAAGGTGTTGTTGTTTGATGTCTGTTGCTGCTAAGCCACACCGATTTTGTTAGTTGCAAGCCACACCATCAAATGATGCTAAAGACACCCAATCGTATGTTTACACATGATACCCTACAATTACTTTGTCCTAGGTCAGCTTCGTAGTGTGCGGCTCCAAATGCGAAGCATTCCTTACCGGTTAGGAAACAAGGTCCAATGCCCTATTTGTGGGCGTAGATACAAGGCTTTTATGCCATTTCGTTATCGGGCCAATGCTTATTGTCCAAGTTGCAAGTCTCTGGAGAGGCACCGTCTTGCTTACATTACTCTCAAGGAAAAGTTAGGCTTTTATGAAGCCCTTCCTAAAAAAGTACTTCATTTCGCCCCTGACATATGTTTATATGAGAGTATAAGGTCTCGACCTTATATTGATTATACTACGGCAGACAACATGACTACATTTACGAGTAGTATTACGGTGCGTCCAGATTATGTAATGTCTATCGACGACATTAAGTTTGAAAATGCTACCTTTGATGTGGTGATAGCGATTGGAGTATTGGTAATGGTCATTGACAATTCCAAAGCCCTTCAAGAGATACAGAGGGTACTCAAACCAGGCGGTTATGTAGTTTTACATGACCCTATTGATTACTCAAGAGCGCATTCCTTTTCGGATAAAGATATTTCTGCCGAAGAAAAACAGACGCTTTATCATGGACATGACCAGAGGTGGTATTATGGACAAGACTATGCGGATAGAATCAGAGCAGAAGGATTTGAAGTAGAGGAGATAACCGCCCAAAATGTTGATTATGAACGATATGGTATTCCTCCAAATGAGAGAATCTATGTTGCGACAAAGAAAAAATGAAGATTTTATTTTGTACAAATGCTTTTGAAAATGTAACCAATGGGCCGGTAAAGTTTGCCAATCTTATTTTGGAAATTAACGAAACTTTGCCAGCCCATGAGGTAAGAGTTCTGACAGAAGATGTGTCTGAAGAGCGGTTGGTGACTTTGAAATATGTTTATAAAGTAAGACTCAATATCCCCCGAATTTTAAAACCAATTGGGCAGATTTTGAGGTGGTTTGTTTACTACAACCACATAAAAAAAATTCAAAAAAGCTACGATTTTGATGTACTAGTATTCATCAATTCATTCAATGGAACATGGGCGAGTTTGGTTTCCACTAAGCCCACAGTAGGAATGATAAATGATGAAAAAAACATGCTCTCTACTTGGAAAAATTTCACTTTTAGTGCCTTATGGTTTAAAAGGTTTTTGTTTAAGCAATTTGAGCGGCTTTCAGCACATCATCACCAACTCATCATTGCCAACTCTCAGTTTCTAAAAAAACGAATTGAGACTACTTACAAAGTGTCCCCGGAGAAGGTCACAAAATTGTATAAGTCCATTGCGTTAGATGATGTTGAATTCAATCCTACCCGTAATTTTAAAGAACCCATCAAAATTCTATTTGTCAAAGCTGACTATTTAGTAGGCCAACTGCCACTTTTGGCCGAAGCCCTTAAACGCTTAGAGAAGTACCAATTTTTGTTGACAGTAATAGGGCCAGAACCTTGGTTTGAAGCGCATTTAAAGTCTTTTTTCTCCCAAATATTTCATGTAAAGTTAGAATACCTTGGTCCTCAGCCTCAAGACCGTGTCTATGCTTGCATGAGAAGTCATGATATTTTTTGTGTGCCTTCTTATACAGAAGCGTTTGGGGTAGCAAATATAGAAGCATTAGCGCATGGAATTTCGGTCATTAGCACATGGGTAGGGGGGATTCCTGAGGTAATAGACAATGGTAAAAATGGCTGGCTCATAGAGCCTTCAAATGCTCAGGATTTGGCCAATGCTATTGAAGAATGTATTCAAAATCCTACGCTTCGCTTAGAGAAAGCCCAAAATGGTAGGAATTTTATTCGAAAGTTTTCTAAAGACGAAATGTTACGCAACTTTGTAGAAATGCTCATGACTGTGGTAAAAGTATAGAGGAGTATCAAAAACAAAGAAAAGTATGCAGTGGCGTCATGTTTTTAAAAATCAGCAGCGGTGGGATTGGCACTTGGTCATGTTTTTTCTGAACGTATTTGCGGTTGTATATGGCTATGGACTACGTGGAGAGGCTTTTCAGGCCGCAAAAGTTTTGAGAGTGGGATTGGTAATGGTCTCACTAGGAAGCATTTTGTGGACTGGGCGCAATAAGAAATATTTATTTGACAGGCATAAAAGCTGGGTTCTATACATATTTTTGTTGCTATATTTTTTGGTGTCTCCTTTCAGTGTTGATTTTATACGTAGTTTACAACGACTCATTGCTTGGATTCCTTTTCTGATTTATATCAACTACTTTATTATTTATCTTTTTGAAAACTATTCTAAAGATGAGGCAAAAATTAAATTGCTTCAAATTTTTAGCCTAGCCTATTTCTTCCCTGTGCTAATTATGCTAAGCAATGGCGTCGCTTTTCAAACCGAAAATGCTTATGGTCAGAGTATTAGTAATTATAAGACAAATGTTTTGAGCTGGGCATGTACGGTATTTGTTATACTAAGTTTTGATTTGTATACTAATTACAAGATGCCTACTTGGCTTAAGTATACCTTTTTTGCAACGGGGGTGGTTACTTTGTGGGCGATTGTTTTGATGGGCTCTCGAAGTAGTTATGCGAGCTTAGGCCTTTCGACGATGATAGTGATTTGGCGGAGCAAGATTAGTTCTATCTACCTAAAAGGAGCTATCGGAGTTTGTATTGCAGGTTTTGCTTACTATATCATTACTAGCCCAAACTCAGTTGTAAATCTGCGTTCAGAGTACGCAACTATCCGAAATCAAAGAAAAGAGGTGCGGCTTGAATTGGCAGAGCATGCCTTTCAAATTTTTGAAAACAATCCCCGAGTCTTTTTTACTGGCTTTGGATTTGATAATTTTCAGGCAGGTTTGCAATATTATGCGGGTGTACAAACCGAATTAGCATCTCACAATTCTTATCTAGAAATCCTTTTTTCGGGAGGAGGTATCACGTTTGTTTTTTTTCTATGTTTTTTCGTTTTTAATGCTGCAATCAAATACTATAGGTTTGATAGTCAGTATTTTATATTTATGCCGCCTTTTCTTATTATTCCTTATTTTGAATCTAACCTCAATGCCGGACAGTTTCTGTTTTTTCCCTGGATGACTTTTTTGTTTTATTACTTACACGCCTCTTCCAATCAATATACATTGAGGCAAAATGGGTATGAAGAGCCCTTGAAAGAAGCTCATAGATGAAAAATCAAACCATGAGCTTCCTTGCTGACTATTTCTTTTCTTCTGTATTATCTCCTCCAAACAAACCTTTGATAAAGTCTGTTGCTTTGTCGATAGCTTCGCTTGCTTCTTCTTTCAAATCCTCAAATTTTTCTTGAGCTTCAGCCGCTAATTCTTCGGCTTTTAATTTTGCTTCTGCTAGAGCTTCTCCTGCCTCGGCTTTGAGTTCGGCGGCTTTTGCGGTGGCTTCAGCTTTGATTTCTTCTACATCAATGCTTTGAAGTTTTTCGGTGATTTCACCTTTAATTTCTTCATACTTTTCTTGAGCCTCAGAGGCTAGTTCTTGGGCTTTTGCTTTAGCTTGTTCGGCTGCATTTTTTAATTGGTCTTCCATTGGTTTTAAGTATTTGAGCGGTTAATAAAAGTATTATCACAAATTTAGACTAATACCAGTACGATTAGTAAGCAAAGATGTATTTTAATTTTCGCCTATAAATGTATATTTGTATAAAGCTAAAGTGAAGGATGATAAGAGTATGTTTTTTGAATTTGTTTTGAGAATCAATACTTTTGCAAGAAAATTGTCTAAAAACTAGATTTAACCCTCAAAAAAGCAATATAAAGTGGATATTTTCGAGAAACTACGTAACAACTGGGGGCCTATTGGAGCATCTGCCAAGGCCTTAAATAGCCATCATTATTTTTCTTTCCCTAAACTTGAGGGAGAACTTGGCCCTCACATGAGGTTTCGAGGAATGGACGTGCTTAATTGGAGCTTAAATAATTACTTAGGATTAGCCAATCACCCCGAAGTTCGTGAAGCAGATGCCAATGCTAGCGCTAAATGGGGACTTGCCTATCCTATGGGGGCTCGTATGATGTCTGGAAATTCAGATTATCATGAAGCATTTGAGAAAGAATTGGCGGAGTTTGTCGGAAAAAAAGATGCTTTTTTGCTCAATTATGGTTATCAAGGGGTGATGTCAGTGATAGAGTGTGTATGTGACCATCGGGATGTAATTGTATATGATGCCGAAGCCCATGCGTGTTTGATTGACGGTATTCGTTTACATAAAGCAAAAATGGGACAATACTACAAGTTTAACCATAATGATATGGAAAGCTTGGAGAAAAACTTGATTAGAGCCACCAAACTAGCCAATGAAAAAGGTGGCGGTGTATTGGTGATTACTGAAGGCGTATTTGGGATGTCGGGTAAAGTAGGTAGTCTGGATAAGGTAGTAGAGCTAAAGAAAAAATATAATTTCAGACTTTTGGTAGATGATGCTCATGGGTTTGGGACTATGGGCGAAAATGGAGGAGGTGTCGGTGAGATGTTCGGAGTTTCGGCGGAGATAGATTTGTATTTTTCAACCTTTGCCAAGTCTATGGCTGCGATTGGTGCTTTTGTAGCAGCAGATGACCCAGATATTATCATGTACCTTAAATACAATATGCGCTCCCAAACGTATGCCAAAGCCCTACCAATGCCGTATGTGGAAGCAGGGCGTAAACGTTTGGAGTTGATTAAAAACCATCCCGAACTCCGCGAAAACCTTTGGAAGATTGTAGCAGCTCTTCAAAATGGTTTACGAGAAAGAGGGTTTAACATTGGAGAAACTACGTCGCCAGTGACGCCGGTATTTATGCAAGGTCTGGAAGGAGGATTACCAGAAGTAACCAACATGGTGCGTGATTTACGCGAAAACATGGGGATTTTCTGTTCGATAGTAGTATATCCAGTGATTCCTAAAGGGCAGATTATATTGCGGCTCATTCCTACTGCAGCACATACCTTAGAAGATGTAGAGCGCACTCTCGAAGCATTTGATACCATGCGTGAGAAATTAGATGCAGGTGTGTATCGAGCCGATTTGGTGATAGAAGCCTAATTTTCATAGATTTTTTAGAAGCGGGTAGTTTTTGCACAAGACTCCCCGCTTTTTTTATGAATATATAAGGGGATTTTGGAAGGTAAGTACTTTTAATACAAAACTTATCATCTTATGAAATCCTTACTATCTTTTATGCTGATAGGGCTGTTGCACATCAGCTTTTGGAGTGCTGCTCAGCAGCCATTACGGTTAGGTGTGGTAGGGCTTACTCACGATCATGTTCATCAAATCTTACGAAGAGCTTCCCAAAAAGATGTAGAGATTGTAGGAATTGCCGAGCCTAATCAAGAGCTTGCCCTGCGTTATCTCAAGCGCTATCAACTTTCTGAGAAGTTGTGGTACCCCACTACAGAAGCCATGATTGCAGCTACTCGGCCAGAAGCGGTGTGCGCGTTCAATAGTATTTTTGAACACAGGCAAGTAGTGGAAATATGCGCGCCCAAAGGGATTCATGTAATGGTCGAAAAACCTTTGGCAGTCAGTGTAGCTCACGCTGACGCTATGATAAAACTAGCCCAAAAGCATAAAATCCATCTATTGACAAATTTTGAGACTACTTGGTATGCAAGTCATCAACGAGCCTTTGAGATGATTCATGAGCAAAAGGCTGTGGGAGATATCCGGAAGGTAGTGGTGCATGATGGTCACCGAGGCCCGAAAGAGATTGGATGTTCAAAAGAGTTTTTGGATTGGCTAACAGACCCTGTCATGAATGGAGGAGGAGCCGTGATTGATTTTGGTTGTTATGGTGCCAATCTCATGACTTGGTTGATGAAAGGAGAGCGACCCATTAGTGTATCGGCCATAACTCAGCAAATCAAACCCGATATTTATCCAAAGGTAGATGATGAAGCTACCATTATTGTGACTTATCCTAAAGCACAAGGGATTTTTCAAGCTTCTTGGAATTGGCCTTTTGACCGAAAAGACATCGAAGTTTATGGGCAGACAGGATACGTGGTTTGTGATAAAACTTTGCAACTAAAAGTAAGGACGGGAAATGAAGAAGAAAAGCGACAAATCGCTGCTTTGTCAGCACCCTACAATGACCCTTTTACTTATTTTGCGGCAGTAGTAAAAGGCGAAATCAAGCCTCAAAAAGACTTGTCATCTCCCGAAATCAATCGTATTGTGGTGGAGATTTTGGAGGCTGCTGTAAAATCAGCTAAAACAGGGAAGGTAGTGAAGCTATAGAAAAAATAAAAGTCGCTGATTTTTCAGCGACTTTTTGCTTTGTAGCGGGAACAGGACTCGAACCTGTGACCTCCGGGTTATGAGCCCGACGAGCTACCAACTGCTCTATCCCGCGATGTAATGGGACTGCAAAGGTAAGACCTTTTTCAGAAAAAACAACTATCTTTGCAAAAAAAATAAAAAAATATATCTCTGGTCATCAAAAAGAGATAGGTACTAATAGATTGAAATAATGGAAGCAGAGAATATATTGCCCCAAGTAAGTCCCAATCACCGTGCTGGATTTATCAGTATTGTGGGTAAACCCAACGTTGGAAAATCTACATTGATGAATGTATTGGTAGGAGAGAAGCTATCTATCATTACATCAAAAGCCCAAACGACTCGTCACCGTATTATGGGTATTTTGAATGGCGTTCATGAGGGTACTGATTTTCAATTGGTATATTCAGATACCCCTGGAATCATCAAACCTCAGTATAAGCTTCATGAGTCGATGATGGATTTTGTGCAAGGGTCTCTTGAAGATGCAGATATTGTGCTTTTTGTGGTGGATATTTTTGAAAAACATGACGAAGAAGATGTTTTGCAACGATTGGCACGTACCGAAGGTGCAGTGATTTTGGTATTGAATAAAACGGACTTGGCTACTCCTGAGCAAATCGAAGAAAAAATCGCTTTCTGGAAAGAAAAACTCTTTACGGCGGCTATTATTCCTATCTCTGCTTTAAAAGAAGAAGGTATCGATAAGTTGTTTGGAGCAATCATGGAATACTTGCCTGTGCATCCACCTTATTTTCCTAAAGATGAGCTGACTGATAAGCCCGAACGTTTTTTTGCGGCTGAGATTATTCGCGAAAAAGTCTTTTTGAATTATAAAAAAGAGGTGCCTTACAGTACAGAAATTTTAATTGAGGAGTTTAAAGAAAAGAAAGATATTATTGTCATCAGGGCGGTTATTTTGGTAGAAAGACAAAGCCAAAAAGGAATCATTATTGGTGACAAAGGCAGCATGCTCAAAAAAATAGGCATGGCTGCCCGAGAAGAAATGGAACAGTTTTTTGGTAAAAAGGTGTTCTTGGAACAATACGTAAAAGTTGAGCCTGATTGGCGCAACAAAATACAGAAGTTGAAGCAGTTTGGATACGAGAACTCCTAGAGGTAAGGTATCTAACAAAACTGCAAAACGCCAAACAGACACCCCACAGGGTGTCTCTACATTTTCATAACAATGTCAAATATAGTAGCAATAGTAGGACGCCCTAATGTGGGCAAATCAACGTTTTTTAATCGTTTGATTCAACAACGCCAGGCCATCATGGATGACCAAAGTGGTGTAACGCGTGACCGTCATTATGGGTATGCGTACTGGACAGAACAATATTTTACCGTCATCGATACGGGAGGATATGTAGTAGGCTCGGATGATATTTTTGAAGGCGCCATCCGTGAACAAGTAGAAATTGCGATGGATGAAGCCGACGTGATTGTTTTCATGGTAGATAGCATGACTGGCCTTACTGACCTAGATAAAGAATTTGCCAATGTGGTTCGCAAATCCAAAAAGCCAGTTTATTTAGTTGTCAATAAAGCCGAAACCCTAGAAAGAAGGCAAGCTTCTGCTGAATTTTATGAGCTGGGATTGGGTGAACCATACCCTATTTCGTCTCAAACAGGTCATGGTACTGGAGAGCTATTGGATGAGGTGGTAAAACATTTCAAAAACGCTGGAATAGAAGATCCCGATGCTGGAATTCCTAAAATTTCGATTCTTGGACGTCCTAATGTCGGAAAATCATCGTTTCTGAATGTTTTGACAGGAAAAGAAAGAAGTATTGTTACCGACATCGCAGGAACTACTCGCGACGCGATCAATACCCATTATAAAGCTTATGGCAAAGACTTTATTTTGGTCGATACGGCTGGGATACGTCGTAAGGCGAGGGTGAAAGATGCCATTGAGTTTTATTCAACTTTGAGGTCAGTCAAAGCCATGGAGGATTCGGATGTGGTGATTGTGATGCTAGATGCCAGCCGAGGATTAGAAGCCCAAGACCTCAATATTATCGGAATGGCCCACAAAGCCAAAAAAGGAATATTGATAATGGTTAACAAATGGGATTTGATAGAAAAAGATTCCAAAACGGCCGACAAACTCCGCAAAGAAATGCTTGAGAGATTAGCTCCGATGGATTATATGCCCATCATCTTTGCTTCGGTAGTAGACAAGCAGCGGATTTTCCAAGTAATGGAAAAAGCAATGGAAGTGTACGAAAACAAGACAAAGAAAATCACTACTTCTAAGCTTAATGAGATAATGCAGGTAGAGATCGAAAAATACCCGCCGCCAGCACACCGGGGCAAGCATATCAAAATCAAGTACATGATTCAGTTGCCAACGCCCTCACCTACGTTTGTATTTTTCTGTAATCACCCCAAATATATCAAAGAGCCTTACATGCGATATTTGGAAAATCGTATGCGCGAAAACTTTGATTTTGAAGGAGTGCCAATTACAATATTCTTTAGAGAAAAGTAAATTTCTTACATATCTATAAAATTAAAATCCCCTAATCTCTTAATGAGGTTAGGGGATTTTTAATAAACTACCTTAATTATTATTTGTTGATTTTCAACTCTTTCACTAGATCTGACCCGCCTAGTTTTTCGATACACCAAAGTACATAGCGGATATCGACGTTGATACAACGTTTGTATTTTTTGTCAAAAACAATGTCGCCCGACATTGCCTCCCAGTTACCATCAAATGCCAACCCAATCAATTCGCCTTTGGCATTGATAACAGGGCTTCCTGAATTCCCGCCCGTGATGTCGTTGTTGGTAATAAAGCCTACTGTAATGTCGCCATTCTCGGCATACTGACCAAAATCTTTGTTTTTATAGAGGTCCAAAAAGTTTTTGGGAAGGTCAAATTCATCATCACCAGGTTTGTACTTTTCTATAACGCCCGTCATGGTTGTTTTATAATTATAATGCACCCCATCACGTGGGTCATAGTCTTGTACATTGCCATAGCTCACACGTAGGGTGCTATTAGCATCTGGATATTCGACAAGGCTCGGATTCATTTCGCTTAGCCCTTTGATATACAAACGAGATAGTTTTTTATCAATTTCCTGAAAATCAGCATTGTATTTGGCATATTTCGAAAGGTAGTTTTTCCGAAAATCAGCAAAATATTTAAACGCCCAATCGTTTGATAAAGTCTCGTATTTAGGTGAGTCTAAGAATTTGTTGAAACGGTCTTTGTCCGTAAAAACACTTGTAAGATACATTTCTTGGGCAAACTTTTTAAACGATTCTTCGGGAGTACCCGCCGAAAACTTGTTTAAAATTTCTTTGATAATAGCCGGATGCTGATCTTTCGGAATATCATTATAAAAAGCCAAAAGAGTTTGGGCTACTATTTTTTGATCAGAAGGAAGGTTAAATGACTTAAAAAACTCTTCGCCTCTACTTCTGAAACGCTCAGTGATACCCTGGATTTTAGCGGGGTCTTTGAGTTGTTCTTCTGCCACGGCCATTGGTAAGGCTAATGCAGCAATATGAGCTCCTACAATCCCTTGATTCAAATAGGTAGAGTGGGTCGCGTATGGCTCATAAGACGCGTAAGCTACTTGCCATTGGTCAAAAATATCTTCATAGGCGGGCTTTCCTTTGGCCCAAGTTCTAAACTGATTTTCCAAAGCTACTTTTTGGTCGTACACTTTTAGACGAACTAGCTGTTGGGTCTGACCGATAAAATACTTCCAATAATTGGCGATACTAGCATATTCCGAGGCCAAAGCAAGTTTGGTCGCGACGTCTTTATCCATTTCTTCTTTCCAAGCTTTCAGCCTAATATCGCGATTTTTGATGATGCCTGGGTTGACTTTGTCGATAGCGAGCTTGATACCCATCGAAGTTTCATAACGATTGGTGCGTCCAGGAAAACCAAATACCATCGCAAAATCGCCAGGTTTGATACCTTTTAAAGAAATAGGTAAGAATTTTTTTGGTTTGTAAGGGACATTGTCTTTGGAATAATCCGCCCCTTTATTGTCTTTGTTGGCATAAATCCTAAATACCGAAAAGTCACCTGTATGGCGAGGCCATTCCCAGTTGTCGGTATCGCCACCATATTTACCGATGCTTTGGGGAGGCGTCCCTACCAATCGGATGTCAGAAAATTTCTCAAACACAAACAAATAATAGGCATTTCCTTTGGCAAATTCTTTCACAGAAGCATTGTAGGAAGTCCCGTCAGTGGCTTTTTGAGAGATTTCATTGCCGAGTTGATTCACTTTTGAGGCTCTTTCTTTTTCGCCTAGCCCTTCAAGTTTTGGTAAGATTTGTTCGGTTACGTCCTCCATTCTTACCAAAATATCAATATAAAGCCCTTCTACGGGGCGTTCTTGGGCATTTGATTTTGCCCAAAAACCGTTGTCTAGTATATTGTCAGCAGGAGTAGAAAGCGTAGCAATGGCATCATAGCCACAGTGGTGATTGGTAAAGAGAAGCCCTTTGTCAGAAACAATTTCGCCAGTACAAAACCCTCCCCCCATTCTGACTATTGCATCTTTAAGACTGGCATTGTTGATGTCGTAGATGTCTTTGGCGGTAAGTTTGAAGCCCTGTTTTTTCATTTGTGCTTCATTTTTCCCAATCAGAGAAGGAAGCCACATCCCTTCGTCGGTAGGGTCAGAAGCAAAAGACACACTTGCTCCTAAAAGAAAAGAGAAAAGTGTAAGTTTTAATTTGTTCATAAAGAATGATTATTGGATTGTTGAAAAGTAAATACTTGAGAAATTAATGAAATAAAATCCCAAGTAGTATTCCTCCAAATACAATGATATAAGGAGGGGTTTTGGTTAGTTGTAATACGAGAAAAGTCCCTATAATAGTAAAAACCGCCGTAGTATCCGTGGCGGTTGGGATAAACATCCTGATGGCTGCCGCCGCCGTAAGCCCTACACTAGCGGCGTTGATTCCTTCAAGTGATGCTCTGACTCCCCTGTATTTTTTGAGTTCGTTCCAGAATCGATAAACAAAGAAAATAAGAAAGGTGCCTGGCAAGAAAATACCCATCGTAGCTCCGAAACTTCCCCATAGCTGTCCCGATACACCTTCTGTACGCATAGATAGTGCACCAATGTAAGAGGCCACCGAAAAAACAGGGCCAGGTACAATTTGTGCAAAAGCCATACCTGACAGAAACTCCTGCCGTGTGAGATATTGCTTAAACTCCACAAATTCGGTGTAAAGCATGGTGTTTAGTACTTGACCTCCTCCAAATACAAGACTGCCGTTCCGATAAAAATTCTCGAACAAACGGATAGGAAGAGAGTGGGTAATTGCCCCTAAAATCGCTGCAAAAACCAATACCCCCAGCCATAAGAAAAAATTAGCCCATTCGATATGAATGGGAGCTTTGTCCATTTTGGTGTGTTTTTGGTATTGCAAGGATGTGGCTAACCCGCCAAGTACTATCACTACAGGAGTCATGTAAGGCGAAGGAAAACTATATGCTATGACTGTCGAAATTACCAATATAATCCAGTGAGAGGAGGTTAGGATAACCTTAGCGCCAATATTAAACCCTCCATAAACTAGAAAAGCAATGGCCATAGGCTCCACAAATCGCATAAAAGCGATGGATATATGTTGATTTTGGAGGTAATTAATTCCAAACCCTAGAGCTGTCATGGCAATCACTGCTGGTAGGGACCATACCAAAAGCGTCAAGTAAGCTAAATTAGGACCACCTATCTTAAAGCCTAGCGCCGTAATGGTCTGAGTAGAAGTAGGGCCGGGTAAAATTTGGCAAAGCGATTGTAATTCTAGAAGTTCGGCTTCCGTCAGATAACGTCGTTTTTTGACAAATTTGTCCAAAAACATAACTAAATGCACTTGTGGCCCCCCAAAACAGGTCAAAGCCAGTATCGCCACATCTTTGAGAAAGATGAGGTACCGAATCCGTTTGACGGGAGGGTGCAATACTGGTTGAAACACGATAAAAGAAATAAGTGTGATGGAGTGCGACTACGTCATTAGCTAAAAGTATTAATATATGATTTTCTAAGCTTTTTTTAGACCAAGTTCGATGAGGCGTTCGTTCAGAAACTCACCAGCGGTCATATCTACGTACATTTTGGGATGAGATGCATCCACACAACTTTCCAAACAAGTCAAATGCATATCGGCACGTGGGTGCATAAAAAAAGGAATAGAATAACGAGACGTGTTCATTTTTTCACGTGGAGGATTGACAACCCGGTGAATCGTAGATTTGAGATGGTGATTGGTAAGGCGGTCAAGCATGTCACCTACATTGACCACAATTTGATCTGGAAGAGCTGTGATGCCAATCCATTTTCCATCTCTGCGAAGTACCTCTAGGCCTTCGGCACTTGCACCCATAAGCAACGTAATAAGGTTGATGTCGCCGTGAGCGGCTGCTCGCACGGCTCCGTCAGGTACGGTAGTAGGATCTAAAGGAAAATAATGGAGGGCCCTCAAAATACTATCACCATTACGAACTTTATCTTCAAAATAATTTTCGTCTAATCCTAAATAAATGGCAATCGCCTTGAGGAGAGTTTTACCCGTATTTTCAAAAATTTTGTATACCTCAAGACCATAAACTTCAAACTCGGGAGTTTCGGTAGGAAATACATTGTGTGGCATATCGCCTTCGGGTTGGGGCTGCCCTATATGATAAAATTCTTTAAGATCAGCTACTTTAAAGCCTTTGGCTTTTTCTTTACCCTTTCCAATATACCCACGTTGACCGTGTAACTCAGGAAATTCATATTTACGTTTTATTTCATCGGGTTTTTTAAAAAAAGCCTGAACAGAATCGTAGAGTTTCAATCTTAGGTCTTCGGTCAATCCATGATTTTTGATACAAACAAAACCGATATTGTTGAAAGCGGCTCCTAAATCTTGCACAAATTTAGCTTTGAGCGTATTGCTACCGGAAGTAAAATCAGAAAGATCTAAGGATGGAATTTCGTCTAGAAGTGTACTTTGTTGCATGGTTCTCAGATGTTGATAGTATAGATTTTAAACAGTAATACTTGGGCCACAAAAAGCCCAGAGCCAACCATCCTAAAATCAAAAAGAATTGTGTAATGCAAAGTTTGAAAAAACAAACGGTTTATTCAAACATGAAATAAATACTAACGGTATGAGAAGTAAGACGGCGAATACTGCTACCTGCGGTATTTTGGTTGAGATTGACGATTCCGTGCGAAAAACGAATCTCAGGAGAGAATTTGGTATAAGCCAAAAATTGCTCGAAACCAAAACCATAATCAATGCTCAAATCAACGCTTTTGGCATTGAGGCGGTCAGAACCTTGCTGGAGCCGTCGCCTTACATTGGTTTCTAAACCCAACGTGACACCTCCAATCATGTACATACGGGAGTTTTTACGACGTTGAGATTTGTATTTTAACAGAAGAGGAATCTCAAACCAAGTAGCTTCCCGCAATTCTTTGCGCTTAGTACCTCCGGCGTATTCGTATTCAAGAACTCGGTCATAAAGAGCTACCGTAGGAGTCGTACGAATATCCCAGTGCTCGTTGAGGTAGGCATTTACCACAAAACCCATACGAAAGCCGGCTGTTCGAGGAGAAGTGATTCGACTTGTGGTATCTTGAGTGAGGAAATCGTCTCCATGCACAAAATGAAATCGAGTCAAAGGTAAGCCCATCAAATATCCAAAGTGGATGGGTTTATCATCATAGTATTCTAGATTTTTGCGGAAATATTGCATCGTTTGGGCCTGACTGGGAATCAAAGGACCTAAGCCCAATAATAAAACGCCTATCAGCAAGCCATTACGTTGAGTAATAAGAAGGCGAGTTTGGAAGGCCATTCTTATTTTTTTCCTACATAAATCGAACAAATCCCAAAAGTGAGTGGTATACATTTTGTGTGTTTAAAGCCCGCCTGTTCGTAAATTTTCAAGAAGTCATTTCCATCAGGAAACGCTTGCACCGACTCGGGAAGGTAAGTATACGCTGAAGTATCTTTTGACACCATTCGTCCTATAATCGGTAAAATGTAACGAAAGTAAAAGTTGTATAATTGTTTGAAAGGGAAAGTTTTCGGTTTTGAAAATTCCAAAATCACACAAGTTCCGCCAGGCTTCATGACTCTATACATATCTGTCAGCCCCAAAAGCAAATTTTCGAAGTTACGAACGCCAAAAGAAGCCGTAAGGGCATCGAAAGAATTGTCGCTAAAAGGCAAATGAGCAGAATCTCCTGTACGAAGTTCTATAACATTTTCCTTGCCAAGTTTTTTGATTTTTTCTCTACCTACTGCCAGCATCCCTTCTGAAATATCGACACCTACGATTTTTTTAGGGTTGAGCTTGAGCGCTTCAATGGCAAAATCTCCCGTACCAGTGGCAATGTCAAGAATAGTTTGGGGCTTTTCTTTCTGAAGAAGCTTGATGGCTTTTTTGCGCCAATAAATATCAATTCCTGCACTAAGGAGATGATTGAGAAGGTCATATTTAGGCGAAACATTGTCAAACATTTCGGCAATTTGCTCACGTTTGCCCGTGGTTTTATCTTTATAAGGAACTACTGTCATGGTTGCGAAGCCAGAAAACAATGATGAAACAATTGAACACAAGGAGATTCTTGTATACTCAACAATAAGCATTGAGGCTACAAAGTTAAGAATCACATTATCTCAAACGCTTTGTGAGACTCAATAGTTTTGTGTAAAATTGTTATTTCTAATCAAAATGCTACGTTTGGACTCTCTTGCGGGAGGGTTGGTAAGCTTACTATCCTACAAAACCTGATGTTTGAGAAAATTGAAGAACTTCGTCACTATCTCTACAAGTACATCGAAACACGTGTAGAGCTTTTAAAAACAGAAACCCAAGAGCATATCGAAAACATCATCATAAAACTCGTCTATTTAGTAGTGATGTTGATACTTGGTTCTTTGACTGGTATTTTTGTGTTTATTACAATAGCAGTAGCAATCAACGAATGGCTTGATAGCCGATATTGGGGTTTTTTGATTGTGTTTGGGTTTCTTTTATTGACTACGCTTCTATGGGTGAATGCTGGAAAAGCCGTTCAGCAAATGGTTAGAAAAATGCTTCACTGGGTATTTAAGTATCAATAATCTTCAGCACTTTAGCAGGATTGCCTCGTACGACGGCAAAATCAGGGATATTTTTGGTAATGACGCTTCCGGCGGCTATCAAGCAGCCTTTCCCAATGGTGAGATTGGGGCATATAATACTCCCCGCACCTACCAAAGTACCTTGCCCTACGGATACATTTCCACACAAGGTAGCTTTAGGAGCAATGTGTACAAAATCACCGATTCGGCACTCATGATCGATAGATGCCGCAGTATTTACAATCACGTGTTTGCCTACGTGAGTGTCGGCTTGTATTACTGACTGATGCAAAACGATGGTTCCTTCACCGATTTGGACGGTCGGGTCTACAATTGCTGAGGGGTGTATCGTATTTCCAAAAGAATGTCTAATCATCATGGCTACTTTTTGACGGATTTTGTTGTTGCCAATGGCCACAATAATACTTTCCTGACTTTCATATTCAGCTTTATAGCTCCCAACCACCGGAATATCCCACAGGCTAGTCTTTGATAAATCATCGTCAAAAATCCCCATAACAGGGATGTGATTGGCCGTCAGGCAACTGATGATAACTTTAGCGTGACCGCTAGCTCCGTACAAAAGCATAGTTTTTAATTGTTTCCAGTAAATTTATCGACAGTTGCCGAATTAGCCGCATTTATATCTTTTGCGCTAAAAACATTTATGACGGTAAGCCAAAGTATTTTAGTATCTAGTTGAAAACTAAGGTTTTCGATATACCATACATCATACTCAAATTTCTGTGCCCAAGAGATGGCATTTCGGCCATTGACTTGTGCCCATCCTGTAATGCCGGGTTTTGCATCGTGTCGTTTTTGTTGTTGCTTACTGTAAAGAGGCAAGTATTCGGTAAGCAAGGGACGTGGGCCAATCAACGACATCTCTCCTCGAAGCACATTCAAAAGCTGCGGAAGCTCATCCAGAGAAGTTTTGCGCACAAATCTGCCAATAGGAGTAAGACGCTGGGCATCCGATAAAAGCTCTCCTTGAGGATTACGGAGATCGTTCATGGTTTTAAATTTTACAATTCTAAATATTTTGCCATGAAGACCGGGGCGAAATTGGAAAAAGAAAGGTTTGCCTTGGTTGTAAATGCTAAGTAAAATAATAACCCAAAGCAAAATCGGAGAGAATAGGATAAGCACTACAAGTGCAATGGTTTTATCAAGAAGAGGTTTGAAAAAATATTGATAATTCATACCACAAAATTACTTATTTCGTCTCTTGCTCCAAACGGCGATAAAGCGCTAGTTTGCTATGCCAAACATCGGTAGGAGAAAAAAAGGTTTTTACCCGTGCTTGAGCAGCAAGACCATGAGTTTCTACGATATGCTTATTTTGAAGATAAAACATCATTTGGGCGGCTAACTCATCTACTGAGCCTTTTTTGAAAAAAATCCCTGTTTGGTTCTCTACGACGGCGTCTTTCAGGCCCGTTACGTTAGATACCACGGCAGGCTTTTTCATAGCGGCTGCTTCTAGTACTACATTGCCGAGCCCTTCGCGGTGGCTGGGGAGTACTAAAAAATCTATCAAGCTGAAATAATAAGCCACATCTTGTTTCCATTCTACCCACACAATACTAGACGTAGTTTTGAGAAGCGTCTTCAAATAAGGCGAAATAGACTGGCGCGTATCCAAAGACCCTACAATTAGGAGTTTGGCTAAAGGGAAATGCTGTTCAACAATCCTCCAAGCTTGATATAGTTCGTCTATTCCTTTTTCGGGACTAAGACGCCCTACAAAACCCACCACAGGGCAGGAGATGCTACCAAAAAGCTCATTTTTGAGAGTGGTTATAGTAGTGGTGTCAATGAGGTCAGGATTAAATTCTACTTCTGTATCGATGCCGTTGCAGCTACCATGATGCATTACTGAGACTTTGGTGGGAGAAACTAATTTTTTTTGGATGATCAAATCTCGTAGCGATTGGCTCACCGTAATGACATGATTGGCTAGTAAACAGCTTATTTTTTCAGCAGAAAAATAAATTTCTTTTGCAGGAAACGATGCAGTTTCGAGAGGTAAGCCGTGCATTTCATAAATACGAATGGGGACCTTGGCATTTTGTGCGGCTATCATGGCCAAAAATGCAGCGATAGGAGTATTGGCGTGAACAATAGTAGGGCGTATTTTTTTGAAAAAATAAGTCAATTCATTCACACTCTTTAAATGCTGACAAATCGCAGTAGGATGGCGGCTAAAAGAAAGCCCCCATGTCATAACTTCGTATGTAGCGCCAAAGTCTTGAAGTATGTAGCTATCGGCACAAAACACATGCACTTCGTATTTATTTTGTTTCCAAAATGCACATTGCCCTTTCAAGAAGCGTAAAGATAGAGGGTCGGTATAAACCAAGGCAAGACAGGACATCAGCAAAAGGGTTTACTAATTAGACTGTCTTGCCTGTATTAAGTCATCTTTAGGTTTGAATGACACCTACATTAAAAGCCTTGGTGACAGGAGCATGATTGGCAGCTTCAATTCCAGCAGAAATGATACGTCGCGTATCAAGCGGATTGATGATTCCGTCGGTCCAAAGGTGAGCAGCTGCATAATAAGGCGAAAGTTGGGCATCATAACGCTCCGTAATTTCGGTCAGAAGCTCATTCTCTGCTTCTGATGATAGGGATTTGCCTTTGGCTTTGAGAGTAGCTACTTGTATTTGGAGCAATGTCTTTGCAGCAGAAGCTCCACTCATGACCGCAAGCTTAGCGGTAGGCCAAGCATATATCAGCCGTGGGTCATAGGCTTTGCCACACATAGCGTAGTTGCCCGCACCATAAGAGTTGCCAACAATAAACGTGAACTTAGGTACAACCGAATTGGCGACGGCATTTACCATCTTGGCGCCATCTTTGATGATTCCCCCTTGCTCGGAGCGACTACCAACCATAAAGCCCGTAACATCGTGTAAGAAAACCAAAGGGATTTTTTTCTGATTGCAATTCATGATAAAACGCGCCGCTTTATCTGCCGAATCCGAATAAATCACGCCTCCCATTTGCATTTCGGGAGCCGTATTCCCGCCCTTTTTAGCTTTTACTATTTTTCTTTGATTGGCTACAATCCCCACAGCCCACCCGTCTACTCTAGCGTATCCGCATAGCAGCGTTTGGCCATACGACTTTTTATATTCTTCAAATTCGGAATTATCTATGATACGTTCGATAATCTCGCGCATATCATAAGGCTTATTGCGGTCTGCGGGCAGTATTTCAAATATTTCTTGAGGGTTTTTGAGAGGAAGAAACGGGCTAATTCTATCAAACCCCGCTTTTACATCATGCCCTATTTTATCAAAGATTTTTTTGATGGCATCCAGGCAAGCGATATCGTTAGGGTATTTGTTGTCAGTTACGCCCGAGATTTCGCAGTGGGTGGTAGCACCTCCTAAGGTTTCGGCATCTACATCTTCGCCAATAGAAGCTTTTACGAGATAAGGACCCGCTAAAAAAATAGAGCCCGTTCCTTCGACAATAAGCGCTTCATCAGACATAATAGGTAGATAGGCCCCACCCGCTACACAGCTTCCCATGATAGCCGCTACCTGCAAAATCCCCAAAGAAGACATGATTGCATTGTTGCGAAAGATTCGACCAAAATGCTCTTTGTCCGCAAAAACATCGGCTTGAAGAGGGAGATAAATCCCCGCACTATCTACCAAATAAATAATAGGTAGGCGATTTTCAAGGGCGATTTCTTGGGCTCGGAGATTTTTTTTTGCGGTAATAGGAAACCAAGCGCCTGCTTTGACCGTGGCGTCATTTGCTACTATTACGCACATGCGCCCCGATACCCTTCCTATACCTATCACTACGCCCCCTGAAGGGCAGCCCCCTTCTTCTATATACATACCATCTCCCACAAACGCCCCTATTTCGACAAAATCACTCTCCGAATCAATCAAGTAATTGATTCGTTCGCGAGCGGTAAGTTTACCTTTAGCTTTGTGCTTTTCAATATTTTTTTGGCCTCCACCTAGTTTAACTTGTTCAAGTTTTTGATGGAGCTGCTCAAGGAGCTGTTGGTGGAATTCAGAATTGGTCATAGCTGATGAAGATTTTTGGAAAGTTAAAAATGATGATTTTTATGGATAAACCATAAAAATAAGGCACTTAATATCAAATGTGTAACCTAGCTTTTGTTAGGAAAGCTAATGTGATATTTCGGAGAGAATATTTAATAAAAGCGAAGCAGAATTGTGGGCTGCTACTTTTTTAAAATGGGCAAAGTTTTCTTGGGCATTACTGTTGGCTTTGTCACTCATACTTCTGATAATCAAACAAGGAACTTGTTGTTGCCAGCATATTTGAGCTACGGCTCCTCCTTCCATCTCAGTAGCATCAGCGTTGAAAAGAAGGCGTAGCATCTGCCCTTTTTTTTCTGAATTTACAAATAAATCCCCCGTAACAATAGTGCCCACTATGACGGAAGGAATAGTTGCTTCCATGGAGATTTTTTCTAACAGCGTTTTCTTTGCAGCTATTTGAGCTTTGGATAAAAGTTCAGAATCTGCTTCAAAGTAAAGTGGATTTAACTGGGAATTGATGGGGTTACGGGTATTTCGGACGAGGGTGGTATCATTATTGATGTATCCAAAATCATATTGAATTGTTTTTTTACCAATCACCATGTCGCCAGGTTTTAAATCAGGATGAAGGCCCCCCGCAATGCCTGTAAATATAACTTTCTGAGGCCGGAAATGTTGTAATAAAAAAGCAGTGGTCATCGAGGCATTAACTTTTCCGATTCCGGTCTTGACGACTACGACGCTTTGCTTACCGATTTTTCCAGTAAAAAAATGTATTCCATGAATAACCTCGTCTTTGGGTTTTTGGATAGATTGTCTCAAAAGTTCAATTTCCTCATCCAGTGCTCCTATCAAAGCAATAGTTGGTTTGGACTGATAAACTTGAGCATTGGAGACAAATACTGTACCCAAACAAAAGACAAAAATGAGTTTCTGGTATAAAAAAGAACGAAATAACATTGGGAAAGGCTTGATTAATTGCTTATTTAGACACAAAATTGCAAAAAACTATGTTGGTGATTGTCTTATTTTTGTGATTCCATACAATAACCCACTTTAACTTACGATGAAAGATACTGCTGAAAGAAAGCGTATTCATGCGCGTGCTGATAATAAAGGTTGGAAAAAATGGGGCCCTTATTTGGCTGAACGCCAGTGGGGAACTGTTAGAGAAGACTACAGCTATTGGGGCGATTCTTGGGGGTTTATTTCTCATGAAATATCTCGCTCATATACCTATCGTTGGGGGGAAGATGGTATCGGAGGTATCTCCGACAACAAAGGTCACATCTGTATGGCTTTTGCCTTCTGGAATCAGCAAGACCCTATTATCAAAGAAAGATTTTTTGGATTGACAGGCCCAGAAGGTAATCACGGAGAAGATGTGAAGGAGATATACTATTATTTGGATAGTACTCCTACTCATTCCTACATGAAAATGCTCTATAAATATCCTCAACAAGCTTTTCCCTACGCCAAGCTTGCGGAAGAAAATAGAAAAAGAAATCGACTTCAGCCTGAATTTGAGATTTTGGAGACGGGCGTTTTTGACAACAATCAGTATTTCGATATTTTTATAGAATACGCAAAAGCGGACGAAAACGACCTGCTTGTTAAAATCACTGCTCATAACCGCTATTCCGAAGAAGCACCACTTACGATACTTCCTACGTTATGGGTTCGGAATACTTGGTCGTGGGGATATGACCAATTTGATTATAAACCTATCCTCAATGGCATTGCCAATCGGCAAATCGAAGTCAATCATCGTTTACTAGGCAAATATAAACTCTACTTTGAGGGGGTAGATGAGTTGTTGTTTTGTGAAAACGAAACCAACATTGAACGAATCTTTGGTAAACCTAATGCGTCGCCTTATACTAAAGATGGTATCAATAACTATATTATAACAGGGAAAAAGCAATTTGTCAATCCCAATCAGATAGGTTCAAAAGCAGCAGGCCACTATAATCTAGTAGTACCGCCGCAAGAGAGCGTTACAGTGAGGCTTCGGTTTTCTAACCAAACCCATAACTCTAATCCTTTTGCTGATTTCGACGAAATTTTTGCCCTAAGAAAACAGGAAGCTGATGAATTTTATGACGATCTTCAGCAAAATGTAAAAGATCCCGAATTGCGGACCATTCAACGTCAAGCTTTTGCGGGAATGCTCTGGAACAAACAGTTCTTTTATTACAATGTAAATGAATGGCTGAAAGGTGATCCCAAAATGCCTTTTGATTTTAAGGGACGAGCATACCCACGCAACCTCACCTGGAAACATATGTATACTGCCAATATCCTCTCTATGCCCGACAAATGGGAATACCCTTGGTTTGCGGCATGGGATTTGGCGTTTCATACGGTGACATTAGCAAGATTGGATCCTTATTTTGCCAAGCGTCAATTGGCGGTTATTCTTAGAGAATATTACATGCACCCCAACGGACAGCTGCCTGCTTATGAATGGAACTTTTCCGATGTCAATCCTCCTGTTCATGCTTGGGCTACTTGGAAAGTGTATGAAATAGATAGAGAGCTAAACGGACAGGGAGATGTCGCATTTTTAGAACGAATTTTTCATAAACTACTCCTCAACTTTACATGGTGGGTCAATCGAAAAGACGCAGAAGGAAATAACGTGTTTTCGGGTGGCTTTTTAGGGCTAGACAACATTGGGGTATTTGATCGTAGTGCAGAGCTACCTACAGGAGGTTATCTTGAGCAAGCCGACGGTACTGGATGGATGGCCATGTATACTCTCAATATGTTACGGATTTCGTGCGAAATTTCGTTGGTGCGTCCTGTTTATCAAGATATGGCTTCCAAGTTTTTTGAGCACTTCTTGCATATAGCTGCGGCCATGAAGTCTTTAGGAGATCAAAAGATTAGTCTTTGGGATGAAGAAGACCAATTTTACTATGATGTGCTTCATACGCCAGACGGAAAGAGTATGTTATTGAAACTACGCTCTATGGTAGGGCTTATTCCGTTGTTTGCCGTAGAAATCTTGGATGATGATTTGCTGGAGAAGCTTCCAGATTTTAAAAGACGGGTCGAATGGGTATTGACCAATCGCCCCGACCTCGCATCTTTGATTTCGCGTTGGCATGAGCCAGGCAAAGGTGAGTCTCATTTATTGGCATTATTGCGAGGCCACCGCATGAAAATGCTCCTAAAACGAATGTTTGATGAAACAGAGTTTTTATCTAAATATGGCATTAGAGCTCTTTCAAAATACCACGAGACGCACCCCTATGAGTTTTTTGTTAATGGAGAGGTCTTACGTGTCAAGTATACGCCAGCCGAATCTGATAGCAGTATTTTTGGGGGCAATTCAAACTGGAGAGGACCTATTTGGTTTCCTCTTAATTTCTTAATTGTAGACTCTTTACTAAAATTCTATAATTATTATGGAGATGATTATGAAATAGAATACCCCACAAACTCTGGCAATGTCATGACAATCAGAGAAGCGGCGATTTGTGTGGCAAAACGTTTGATAGATATCTTTCGTAGAGATTCAGCAGGAAATATCCCAGCCTTTTATTCGCAAAAAACTTTTCAAGATGATCCCCACTTTAAGGACTTGTATCTGTTTTATGAGTATTTTAATGGAGACAATGGTGATGGTCTTGGAGCAGCACACCAAACTGGCTGGACTGGATTAGTAGCAGATCTAATAGAATATACCTCGGTTTATGAAGATGTAGCTGAAAAGAAGATCTCTACCGAAGAGCTATTATGATTTAAACAATATCCCAATTAATACCTCCAACCCTACATTTAAATAATTTGTAGAAAGAGAGGTATTTTTCATTTATAGTCATTTCATTCAAAAGAATATTAAGATAAAGCTAAAAAAATGGAAAACTTGGTTGAGCAGTTCAATGATTATCGAGCACGTATGAACGAAAGAATCATGGACTCTGATAATCTTATTATAAAACGACTCTTTAACCTAGATACAAATGCGTATGCAGCAGGTCATCTAAACGAAGCTACTAAAGAAATGTTGGGCTTAGCATGCTCTATGGTATTAAGATGTGATGATTGTGTAAAATATCATCTAGGCAAATGCAAAGAATTGGGTGTTACAACAGCACAAGTACAGGAAGTGTTTTCGATTGCCACTTTGGTAGGAGGTACTATTGTAATCCCTCATCTTCGTAGAGCAGTTGAATATTGGGATGCTTTGTCGCAGTAATCATAAAGATTTTTGATGTATTTTAAATGGATATGTACTAATGAAAAACCAAGAAATAGACGAACAGTTGGAAAAAGACTGGGAAGGTTTGTTAGAAACCCTGGAGCACACAATCGGAAAAAAGCCCGCCGATCTAAATGGTGTGTTATTTTTGATTGGCGTGCATGAATTAGGAAAAGGGCCTATTTCCTTTACAAAAGAGCAAAAACAAGATTTAATGCACATCGCAGTATGTAAAGTTTTAAGCTTATCGGGCTTTTATGAGTTAGAAGGCTTAGATAAAGATGGGTGGCCACATTGGCGGTCGGTAGAAAAGGTACCTCATTTTAATCTTCTTTCCCAGGAATCTTTGCTTAAAATTCATGTCATCAAGTACTTCAAAGAAGAAATAAAACTAACCTAGCCTTAGGTTAAGGCTTAACAGCTAGGATGTTATAGCTTTTTTCAAAAAAAAGGTGTTTAAATATTTGGAAAGGGGGTGGCGGTTGTGTTATCTTTGCACTCCCAAAACGGAAGAGCGGCGGGGACGAAGAGAGAGAACGAGAAGGTTTAAAAAGTTTTGAAAAAAAAGTTTGGAAAATATTTGGAGATTAGGGATTAAGTTCAGACCTTTGCAACCCGAAAGAGAGAGAGGGAATAATTTCCGAAGAAAATTTTGAAAAGTGAAAAAAAAGTAAAAAATAATTTGGAGATTAGAAATAAAAGGTAGACCTTTGCAACCCGAAAAAGAGGGAGGAGAAATAGAAGAAAAGGGATACTAGCTTTGAGAGAAGCACAAAGTTTAGCAGCGAGCTAAACGGGAGTTCATTGACAGAATGGTGAGAGAATAAACGACAATGCGTGTAACAGTAGAATTAAGCGACGCAAGTCGATAGAATAGAATTTACGATGGAGAGTTTGATCCTGGCTCAGGATGAACGCTAGCGGCAGGCCTAATACATGCAAGGCGAAGGGGCAGCAATGTCACTGTCGTACGGGTGCGTAACACGTATGCAACCTACCTATCAC
>NZ_JARNTW010000035.1:0-22311 GCF_029433105.1 Runella sp. MFBS21
ATGCAATGCTTAAGTTACGAACAAGGTATGAGTCGGATAGGTGGTGCGAAGTCAAAAAGAAAGTGCTCCAAATCAATTTTAAGCATCTAAACAATGCGGCATGAAGGCGACAATTTGCAATGCACCCATTTTACAGGAGTTCTACCTTCTGTTTCCTCATATTGTATATTATTTGTTTTAAAAAAATCACTATCTAAAAAAATAATATCTATACTATCTAGGTTGTTCATTCCACTTGCTATAGCTAAAATAGCTTCATCGATTTGGCTTATATCCGTAATTTCCCAAACTGAGAGAGTATTACCTGAGGTTTTAATACAATTAGTTATCGCATCACTTGGAGTTTCCTCGAAATGATATTCTCTATTATTTTGTTCCCATTTTGCTCTATTATATTTTCTTACGAATATCGATGACATGAGTTTTCCAAATCTTTTATTACTTCAATTCTGTATTCTTCTAACCAATTGATACTGAGCTTTGCATTTTTTAATATATTCAAGCATTCTGGAGTACCCCAATTCTCAAGAGCTCGAATTGCACATTCTTGGATTTCAATATTTTGATGTGGTAAAGCACCTAATACAATTAAAAGACCATTAGGTGCTGTATCTTTTATATCCATTCTAGATACTACTCTCAAAATACCCAATACTATATCAATATCATGATAATACTTAGTAAATATATTTGCGAGCCAAAGTTTAGTCGTATCTGGGAACTTTTCTAGTTGATTTTCAACAAATATATCTGCAAACGACCTTTTCCCATATTCAAAATCTTCTGATTTTAAAATTGAGATTAATTGTTGAGTTTGGTTGAAATAGGAAGAATCATCAAAAGGTATAGTAGTACGATTTGTGGCGAAGGAAGAAGAACTCTCATTTATATCCTCTAAGACTGAATAAGAATATATGTCTTTGCTTTGAGGTAGTATCTTAAGGGGCTCATTTAATAAATATTTTTGAAAAGTACCTGCTGACTTACCTTCATCAAAGGCTGAAATTGATTGCAGTACTTTTTCATTGTAGGATGAAGGTGGGGGAGTCTCAGAAGAAGAATTTTTGTTTTTATGTTCTTCCCTAGTGGCTTCTGTAGTTGACTGAATTTTATACTTAATGATAACATTGTTTTTGCCTTTGTTAACAATAGTAGAATAGTCATCAAAAATGGCTTCCAATTTATTCATTTTATGAAAGAATTTATATTTTCCAATAATGAGACGAATTCCAAGGGTGCCTCACTGTAAAAACCATCTAAATTTGGCTGGGTAAATCTCGGAGAAGTATTTTTTGGTGATGTATTTATGTCTAAAGCTAGAATTGTGGCATTTATTGGATTAGAAGTTGTAGGAGAGTTTTTAAGTTCTGCTAAAGTCCTATCTATTTTGGTTATAATATTTGTCTCTTCACCACTTATAGTCTTTAGTGAAGCCAACCTATAAGTCCATTCGAAAGGTGGAAAATCCGTGTAAAAAGAAGAAGATTTAAATAGTTTTTCATGTAAACCATTTGATTCCTTATCATTAAAATAAGTTCCTAGTAAGGCTAGACGAAAGGGGAGAGTAAGGAAAAATGGGGTGATTTTAGTCCACATATCACATATTTGTTTACTAAACTCATCTATTGTTTTTCCTATTGGAATATTTATATCATTGGTTTGGAGCTCAATATCAATCCTGTTGGTAGCAATGACAAGAGAGAAAGAGTTATCGGTAGTAGCAAGGCGTATTCGATCAACTAAAGCTCCTGAAGGAGTAATTTCTTGTACTGTATTTGGAAGCAGCTCATAGCTCTCCAACGCTCCTAAAAACTTGATAAAATTAGAGGAGGTGGGAGTGATTTCTTTGGAGTCTACAAAGATACTAGCTTGAAACTTTATTGGGTTTTTGAACATGATAGCTTCTTTAAGGGGATTTTTATTAATTATTACTAGCAAAAACTATACCACTCATCCTAGAAAAATATTTTACTATTGGTACTTTTACAAAGGCAAAGTTAAGCATAGTAAAAGTAGATATTATGCCACTAAGTAACTTTTTTGTGAAAATATTACACTCTATTTGGAAGCTTTTATATCAAATCGATAAATACCGTAAAACCAGTATTTTTTCGCTTGGCCACTTTTTTGTGAAAAAAAAATTACACTTCTTCTCTAGCAGGATAAGTAGCTGTTTGTATGTAAATTATGGATTATTGGGGTTTGGGTACCAACCAAAGGGGAGACGTACCACGAAAAAACACAAAAAGTGCCTTAAAACCAAGTTTAAGGCACTTTTTTGTAGTAGGACGTATCAGGACGTGACATCCGGGTGATCCCGTTTGGACTCGAACCAAAGACCGACAGATTAGAAATCTGTTGCTCTATCCAACTGAGCTACGGGACCCAACGCTTAACGTGGCGCAAAAGTAAGGTTTTTGTTTAGTTTTAACAACATTCTTTTAAAAAATTGTAATTGCCTTCACAAACTCCCTATTTTTGCAGTCATAGTGTTGTACATGAGTTTACCTTAATCTTATCGCGAGTGAATATCTATCCCGACAAAATAACTGACGTATTCCAAGCTATTTACGCCAAAAATCCCACTCTTATCGTACGTGCTCCGGGTCGTATCAATCTCATCGGCGAACATACCGACTACAACGACGGTTTTGTGCTTCCGGCGGCTATCGACAAAGCTATCTATTTTGCCATCCGAGCACGCCCCGACCGCCTTTGTAAGTTGTACGCCGCTGATTTGGAACAAGCCTATGAGTTTTCGTTAGACCATGTCCAAAAGTCTTCCGTAAGTTGGGCCAACTACCTCATCGGCATGGTAAGCGAGCTTTCAGCGGCGGGACTGACGATTCCTTCGGGTTTTGAGGTGGCTTTTGGGGGCGATGTACCCAACGGCGCTGGACTTTCATCATCAGCAGCCGTGGAGAGTGGCATGGGTTATGCCTTGAGTGAGTTATTTGGGTTGAATATCAGTCGGTTAGATTTGGCTTTGACGGCACAGTTGGCAGAGCATCATTTTGCTGGCCTACAGTGCGGTATTATGGACATGTTTGCGTCGATTCATGGCAAGGAACAATCGGTGATTCGACTTGACTGTCGCGATTTGAGCTATGAGTATTTTCCGTTTGATTTGACAAACTATCGCATTGTACTTTGCAACTCTGGCGTAAAACATACTCTGGCGGAGTCGGCCTATAATACCCGCCGTCAAGAGTGCGAGGAAGGTGTGGCGATTTTAAAAAACTTTTATCCGACAATTCGGAGCCTAAGAGAGGTAAGTTTAGCCCAAGTAGAAGCTCATCGTGACGATCTGCCCGATAATGTTTACCGGCGTTGCCGTTATGTCACTGGCGAAATCGAACGCGTGGTGGCGGCTTGTGAAGATTTACAACGCGGTGATTTGGGTGCCTTTGGACAAAAAATGTACGAAACCCACACAGGATTGAGCCAAGACTATGAAGTGAGCTGCGAAGAACTGGATTTTTTGGTCGAGGCCGCTCAAACCTTAAATGGAGTGATAGGTGCCCGAATGATGGGGGGCGGATTTGGGGGATGTTCAATCAACATCGTCAATACCGAAAGAGTAGAAGATTTTATTGAAGCTATCTCTACGGCTTATCTTAATCAATACCATCGTCCGCTGGTAAGTTATGTGGTAACGATTACCAATGGAGTCGAAAAAATAGGGTAACTTCGCCCGTCTATCGCTAATTACAGTTGATTAATAATATATGAAACGCTCCCTAAATCTCCAAAGACTACAAAATGAAACGTTCGATATCTGTATCATCGGTGGAGGGGCAAGCGGAACGGGCTGCGCGTTGGATGCGGCCTTGCGAGGGTTGAAGGTAGCATTGATTGAAAAACAGGATTTTGCGTCTGAGACTTCGTCCAAATCTACTAAGCTCATCCACGGAGGGGTTCGGTATTTGGAACAAGCATTTAAGAACTTTGATTTTGCCCAACTCAAACAAGTACGGCATGGGCTGGAGGAGCGGCAAATTGTGCTTCAAAATGCCCCTCATTTGGCTCGACCGCTGCCTTTGCTCACGCCGGTGTTTAGTTGGTGGGAGGGGCTTTACTTTAGCATTGGGCTACGGATGTACGATTTTTTTGCCAAAGGAGATGCTTTACCTAAGAGCCGTTGGTTGAGTAAAAAGGAAACCCTACTGCGAATGCCTTCTTTGGACGCAAAAAAACTGCATAGTGCGGTTTTGTATTTTGATGGTCAGCTTGATGATGCTCGTTACTGCTTGGCATTGGCGCATGCAGCCGATGAAGCGGGAGTGGCTATTGTGAATTATACTGAATTGCTTGATTTTGAAAGAGATAATGCCGGAAAACTTACCGCTGCGGTAGCCAAACCACTGGAATCTGATTCGTCTTTCGGAATCAAAGCTAAGATTTTTATCAATTGTACAGGAGCGTTTGCGGATTTTGTACGACTCAAAGCCAATCCTAAGCTTTCGCATCGGATTCGCCCCAGCAAAGGCGTACACGTAGTGTTGCCTTACGAAGTCCTGAAAAGCAATGATGCCATGCTTATTCCCAAAACGAGCGACGGGCGGGTGGTGTTTGCAATTCCGTTTGAGGGGCAATTGCTCTTAGGTACTACTGATACCGATTACAAAAATCTAGATGCAGAGCCTATTTTAGAAGACCAAGAAGTAGATTTTCTTTTGGATACATTGGCTCCTTATCTCGCCAAACGCCCCGATAAAAGTCAAGTAAAAGCGGGTTTTGGTGGGTTGCGCCCTTTGTTGGCAGCGGGTGATTCTAAATCTACCAAAAAACTTGTCCGAGATCATGAAGTGGAGCACGACGAGCATTCCAATTTGGTGAGCTTGCTGGGGGGCAAATGGACTACTTATCGGTATATGGCCAAAGATACTATTGACAAGACCTGCGAATTGTTGAGGATAGAACGTCCCTGCCAAACTGCCAATCATGTGCTAGTAGGAGGGGAAGATTATGCGTTTGAGGATTGGAAAACAATTCAAATGGTATATCGATTGGCCAAGGACATTTCTAAACATCTGATTCGAAAATACGGAAGTCGGGCGCATAAGGTGGCACGGCTGACCCAAGAAAATATCCGATGGTCACAACGATTGGTAGAAAAATATCCTTTCATCCAAGCCGAAGTGATCTATCAAGTAAGAGAGGAAATGGCGCTTACAATACGCGATGTGTTGGCTCGCCGGATGCGTCTCGAAATCATGGATTGGGAAGCTGCCCAAGAAGCTATCCAGGTAGTTGCTGATTTGATGGCGCAGGAACTTGGATGGGCTCCCGCCCAAAAAGAGAGGCAAGTGGAGGATTATTGCCAACAAATAGCCTTTTTTGTGAATACAGCGGTTAAATAAAATAGCTTATTTGAATTTTTGAAGAAAAGCTAAACTCTGAGGAACTTGCGTTTCGGAGCGAGAAGATTCATCCTCAATGATAGCGTACTCGACACCGATTTTAGAAGCTACTTTCATGATAGAGCTGATGTCGATGTCGCCCGTACCAAGGGTGACATTGGTTTCGACGTCGGTTCGCCCATTTTGATTGCCGACCGTCCCAATTTTTCGGTCTTTTAAGTGTAGCAAAGGAAAACGATTGGGATATTTTTTGAGCATCGCTACGGGATCTTGCCCTGGGTGCTTAATCCAGTACGTATCCATTTCAAAGTTTACGTAGTGCGGGTCTAGTTTTTGGGCTAATTCGTCAAATAGCGTACTTTTTCCATAAGGACGAAATTCATATCCATGAGGATGATAGCAGAATGTAAGACCTTGTTCACGTAAAATTTTGCCAGCCCTATTAAAAACTTCTGCGGCTTTCTGAACGTCTTGTATGTTAAAATCATCTCCTTCGTGCGGAATCCAAAAACAAACTACGTACCTGACACCCAAAGCTTTGGCGTCTTGGGCTACTTTTTCGGGTTGCGTAGCTAAGTCCGCAAAATCTGCCCCACTTCCTATGGGAGTAAGATTAAATTGTTGGAGTAGAGCCAAAAATTCTGGGATAGTTTTGCCGTAAGTTCCCGCTAATTCTACGTATTTTACACCCATTGTATTTAATTTAGCCAGTGTAGTAGATACATCTTTGGCCAATTGCGTTCTAAAACTGTACAATTGTACGGCTATTTTGGGGTTTGGGCATTACTTATATAAAAGTTAGAGAGCAAGGTGCCAAGTAAAAATGTACGGATGATGCTCATATTCATGGATAAATTTTCAGTGTTGGTACATTACAAAGACCGTTGTTCCTGTTTTCTATCGAACAATGGCCCGATATAAATAATATTGCGACGACTTTAAACCATTCTCATTCGCTAAACTCTTATGCTTATCACAACTACTAACAACATCGAAGGGAAAAGAATTTTGCAGTATATCGGCTTGGTCAACGGCGAGGCAATCATTGGTGCCAATTTAGTCAAAGACTTTTTTGCAGGGGTCAGAGATGTCGTTGGCGGTCGGTCGGGGGCTTACGAGCAGGGGTTGCGCGAAGCCAAAAGTATTGCCCTCAAAGAGATGATTGAGCAAGCTCAACGTTTAGGGGCTAACGCTATCATTGGGGTAGACCTTGATTATCAAACGATAGGGGGTAGTGGATCTATGCTGATGGTCAGTGCCAATGGTACCGCTATTGTTTTTGAAGAACCCTAAAAAGGCTTCACATAGGAGGGAGAGAACTATAAGCCTCTCCCTTTTTCTAACTCAAGTATACTCCGATTTCGTCGCCAGTGAGTTTGACATGGATGTGCTCACTAAGGGTTGTACTCAGCGAATACCCTACGTAGTCGGCCGAAATAGGAAACGAGTGATGCCCACGATTGACCATCACCGCTACTTGTAGGCGCTTGAGCGCGACTCCCAAAAAAGGTGCTAAGCTATAAGCCAATGTTCGTCCCGTGTTTAATACATCGTCGACTACTACAATCGCCTTCCCGGCAAGCATTGTTTTGTCGATGTTGAATTGAATAGGAGCCGTATGGGGTTGTTCTTTGTTAAGGTTAATGAGCATTAGAGTCACTTCCATTTGAGAAATGCCTTCAATAAATGAGCGAAGTAAACGGGCCATTTCATAGCCTTCTCCCGTAATTCCTGCCAAAATAATGTGTTTTTCTTCAAAGTTGCGTTCATAAATCTCAAACGCAATTCGCTTGATTTTTTGCAATGTTTGTTTGTGGGTAAGAATTGCTTGCTGCACAGGTTCTGTTATTTATAGTAGCTAGATGAGATGGGCTCACAATTTTAAAAAAAATCGTGAGTTTGGCACAATTTTAGCCAACAACTATTTGAAATCAAACACTAAATGGTTATTTCCTCATGAGAATCTTTCAAAAAATATGCTTGACGTTGATAATCAGTGGAACTCTATGTAGCTTCATGGGAGGGAGTACTGCACGAGACGTCGAAATTGCAGAAAAGATCAAAGGCTCCTTTAAGAATGGGAATGCAAGTGTGCTGGCTGATTATTTTGAACGAAGTTTGGAATTGGTCATTGATGCCGAAAAGGTCGATTTTAGGCGCGTACGGCATGAACAAGCGGAGTTGATTCTAAAATCATTTTTTAAAAAATATCCCCCAAAAGACTTTAAATATGGCTTTCAGGGGACGGCGTCTAAGGTGAGATATTGTACTGGAACTTACCAAACAGTCAATGGAATTAAGTTTCAGGTGTACATATTGATGCGGGTAACTAAGGATGACTATCTAATCAATACGCTTCATTTTAAAAAAGAGTAAGCAAAATAGGCATCATTATTGATGCCTATTTTGTTTACTCTTTTATTTGATTGTGAAGGTATTATCTTTGATTCCTTTGTTAACCTTTACCGACGACACTTCCGCTTTAGAGCTAAATTGTCCATTGCCTTGCTCGCGGGTAAATGGAATCTTAACCCCAAATCCATCTTTAATCTCTTTGTAGTTGCTCAGGGTGGCATTCATCATGCCCATGCCTCCACGCATACCTCCTCTTTGACCACCACCGGGGCCGTTGCCACCACCACTTGGGGGTTGTTGGCCTTCAGGACGCTGACCTCCGCCTTGGCGCATGCCTTCCATGTTTGCCATGCGTTTTACTTTGAGGCCGCTTTCCACGTCAAAAAATTCGTTCCATTTACGGCCTTCTGGGATTGCAATTTCTACTTTCCATGCATCTTTGCCATCCAGCGCTTCTTTACCAAGCACGGTTTTTTGTACACCATATTCGGCATAGAGTAATTCAGGAAAAGGTACGTTTTGGAGAATCATGGCAATAGCGTCTTTGCCTTCGGCGGTGCGTTCGTTGGTATTACCTCCAAAACCAGACACGGTAGCGACTTTGGAACCATCGCTGGTGGAACGCATGACCTCGTTACCCATCATATACATTACCGAAGAAAACTTATTAGGCTTTTTGATTTTGACTTCCATTTCCATGGTGCCACGTTGGGTTTCGGAAGTAGTGCCGATGGTCATGTCTTCGATTTTGGCAATGGCGTCTTTTCCGCCAATAGCGTTGAGGTACTTATCGATGATAGCATCGGCAGTTGGGGTGTCTTGTGCGGTTACGGAGAGGGTTAGGCCGATAAACAACGCACTCAAAATTATTTTTTTCATGATTGTTGGACAATTAGGTGAAAGTTGTTGAAACTTGGGTTGAAAACGAACAAATGTACATAAAATGCAATTTTTACTGTGAATATTGTCGCTACATTTTGGGAAAACACCGCCCAAACCCCTCTTCAAATCGTCGAAGACCCTTTTTTGGTCGATAGAGGGATTCGACTATATATCAAAAGAGATGACCTTATTCATGCGGAAGTCTCTGGAAATAAGTGGAGAAAATTAAAATATAACCTAATCGAAGCCGAGCAGCTTGAATTCAAGACACTTTTTACGTTTGGAGGAGCCTATTCAAATCATATAGCAGCGGTGGCCGCAGCTGGAAAAGAAATGGGCTTTCAGACCATAGGGGTCATTAGAGGAGAAGAACTATCGGCCGATGCCAATCCTACCTTACGATTTGCGGCGGCTTGTGGTATGGAGTTGATTTTTGTGAGTCGTGAAGCATATCGAGACAAATCAGGCTTGGCGACTAGGTATGGCAATGGATGTTATGTCTTGCCCGAAGGAGGTTCAAACCATTTGGCAGTTTTGGGAATATCTGAAGTAATGTCAGAAATCAAAGAGCAACTCAATTCTTCTTTTCACTATATGTGCACCGCTTTTGGGACGGGAGCTACTGCCGCAGGGCTTGCTATGGATGCAGATACCAACGTATTGGTTTTCCCGAGTTTGAAGTTGAGTTCGGAGGTGGTTAAAAACATGATTGGAAGCTATCTCTCCACTGATGTTAGTAATCTAGAAATAATGAGTGATTATCATTTTGGTGGTTATGGCCGGACCAATGACTTGCTTTTGGATTTTGTCAAATCTTTTGAAAATCAAACAGCTATTCCATTGGAGGAGGTGTATACTGGCAAAATGATGTTTGGCATCTATGATTTAGTAAAAAAAGGCTTTTTTCGACGTGGAGATACGCTCGTAAGTTTGCATACGGGAGGATTACAAGGAAAAAGAAAATAGCCCCGAAATCTCGGGGCTATTTGTCTACCTATTAACAGCCATGAAAACAAATATTTTTATGCCACACTGGGCTTGAAAGCAAATCGTTGGATAAAATAAAAACTACCGAACAGGATACCACAGTAAAACAAATCTCCCATGATAGTATTGAAAAACAGATTTCCAAAAAATGTAGATTGATAAAACGCAAGACCAGCCACATAACAAGCTATCAATCCTTGCCAATTTTGGGAGTAAAAAGTACCGTTGTACCAGACAAAGAAATTTGTCACTAAAAAAAACAACGTGGAAGCAAGTAAACTTGCCGTTACAATTCTTGTAGGTGTTACTTTCTTCAAAAGTACAAAACCTAATACTGTAATCAAAGCAAAAGAAACATACGAAGGAAGAGAAGGATTACCGATGATTGCATCACTTAGGAGCATTGCCAACATAGGAATCATGAATGCAAGAGACTTGCGGTTAAAATAAGCCGAACCAAACAAAGCCATAGCTCCAATAGGAGTGAAGTTGAAAGGATGTGGCGCTACCCGAGAAACGGCGGCTAATAAAATAAGCATAGCCACGGTAGTAAATCTCGATAAACCTGAATTCATGACTGCGGTAAAATATTCTCTCAATAATGTTAGAATTTGGTTGAGTACAAGTTCTTGTTAGAACTACGGTGTAAAGATAAAATGATAATTGGCAATTTTCCAAGTAATGTGTCAAAAAAACACTAAAAAAAATGACAAATATTGAACTAATCCTTAAGATAGTTAAACAAAGGGGATTTTGTTCGGTTTTTTACAACGTGTATTTATGGTATTTCGGCCAGTAATGATTTAATCAAAAAAGTCATGTGAGGCTCTGCTTTTGCAGCGGCGGCCAGTATTTTGTGAATTTCAGCTTTTTCTAAAGTTTCTGGAATGCACATGTCTGTAATGACTGATACTCCAAAAACGTCCAAATTCATATGCCTCGCAACGATTACCTCGGGAACGGTACTCATTCCAACGGCATCTGCTCCGAGCATTCGTAACATCCGGTATTCGGCTTTGGTTTCTAGTTGAGGACCTGTCACGCTGGCATAAGTACCGCTGTGGCTAGTGATTCCTTTGGATTGGAGTATCTGAGTCGCTTTTTCAATAAGACTTAGTGAATATGGCTCACTCATGTCAGGAAAACGATCACCTAGATTTGCCAATTCGGTTCCCCTGAGTGGATTTTCAGGTAGAAAAAGGCTGATATGGTCATTTATAATCATCAAATCACTGACGCTGAAAGCTGGATTGAGACCACCTGCGGCGTTGGACACAATCAGTAGCTCAATGCCTAGCAGTTTCATGACACGTACCGGTAGGGTTACTTGCTGCATGGAGTAGCCTTCATAATAATGAAACCGCCCTTGCATACAAATCACTTTCTTGCCGCTAAGGGTTCCAAAAATCAAGCGACCACTATGGGACTCTACGGTCGAAACCGGAAAATGAGGAATGCTATCGTAGCTAATACTGTAAGCAATGTTGATGTCGTTGACGAGGGCGCCTAGGCCAGTTCCTAATATAATGCCGATGTGAGGTTCGAAATGATCAGTAGCGGTTTTGAGGTAAGCGGTAGCTTCTTGGATGGCTTGTAGTGACATAGTCAATGAATTGATATAGATACTTGGGCAAATATAACGATAAAACCGCTCCTTAAGAGAGCGGTTTTATCGTTACAAAAAAAGGGACAAGAAATAGTCATCATCAAGGGATGATTTTGATCGTATGACATCCTTTAGGTGCGCTGATTTTGGCAGCTTGTTTGGTAAGAGCAGGCGTGCCTCCTTTGGTTACTTTGAAAAATTCGATACCACCGTCACGACGACCATAGTCGAAGTACTCATAAAGAGAAACGGCTACGTTATCGCCAGTTTTGTCAAATACGATGCTTTCAGGGGCAAGCCCGTCTATCTCGTAGTCAGCTACTTTAGCAAGTGCTCCTTCTTTTGATAGTGTCAATAGAGATACAGAGGCTTTGCTTACATTGCCACTCCAGGGTTGAGCCGAACCATTTTTGTTGGCAACCACTACCAAGGCGCCGTCAGGGCTGATAGAGAAGCTCTCTGCTCCTGTACCTACTGCTACTTGACCTATTACTTTATGCTCGGCAGCTTTAGGGTCTTCGGCTTTGGTATTGAACTGAACTACTGCTAGTTCACTAGCAGAGGCTCCGTCTTTTAAGTCAGCGACTAAGAAGAAGTTACCATCTGGCGTAAATGCACCTGGGCCGGGTTTTCCTGAGAGTTTGGCGGGTGTGCCAAATGCTTCAAAGGTTGCCACTTTGCCTTGGGGGTTACGTTTTACTTTGTAAAGCCATATTTCTTTGGTTTCTTCGACCGTAATCGCAATAAACTCTCCTTCTGGGTGCCATGCTACATCAGTAGCACGGGCGTTTTGTAGGGGGAGAGGAATGGCTACGTTACGAGTCGGTAAGCCGCCGGTTCCGATTTCGAGCAAACGAAGTTCTTTGCCCGTTTCTTCTGAAGTGATGACGGCATTGCTGCCCAAAATATCGATAGCGAGGGGGTTTTTGCCAATCGGTGCTTTACGGGCCGAAGGCTTAGTAAGATTAGAGATATCGACGATGTACAAATTACTACCTTCGGGTAGATCGGTAGCTACATTTTTGACCACTTTGGCGCTGTCAGCCGTTTGGCCGCGTGTTTCGAGCACGTAAGCGAAACGATTGTCTGAGGTAAAGGCTACAGTACGTGTCCAGCCAATTGCGGAGTTAGGGACGGGAGAAGAACCTTCTTCTTGACCGAGTTTGAGAGGTAAGGGATAGATGGTCAACGCATCTTTTACTCCCGTTTCTTTTAAGAGTTTTCCATCCACAACAGCAGAGGCTGCCATATCGCCATCAGATAGCGAAAGAATACCTTTGGCATTGAATTCAATGGTGGGTTTTTGGGCAAAGATAGCGGTGGTACTTAGTAGAGCTATCCCAAACGTTGCACTCAATTTTTTCATGGATTTGTGCGGTGGTTTTTAGGTTTAACAAACGATTAAAAATTGGTTAATTCTGCATAGATACGAAAAAAACCTTTAAAGAACCGAGTTTTAAAGGTTTTTTATCGATAAAAATAGGATGCAAAGGGGAGGTAGTAGCCGCTAAAATTGGATATCAAAGGGGGAATACCTAAAGGTATAGACATAAAAAAAACCTTTGAAGATGCTCTTCAAAGGTTTTTTTTATGGGGTTTTGAAACTAGGCTGCTGCAACCGATAAACGGTTCACATGCTTGGCTAATTTTGACTTCAAGTTACCAGCTTTGTTTTTGTGGATGATGTTTTTCTTTGCCAATCTATCCAACATTGACGATACTGTCTTATATAGTTCTGAAGCTACAACTTGGTCTTTAGTATCACGCAACTTACGTACCATTGTACGCGTAGTTTTGTGTTGGTAACGGTTTCTAAGGCGTTTGGTTTCGTTGGCCCGAATTCTTTTTAATGCTGACTTGTGGTTTGCCATTGTTATATTGAAAAAATAATGTATTGTTCAACAAAAGGAGTGCAAAAGTAATCGCTTTCAATGAGAAAAACAACTGTATTTCTTGAAATTATGTGCGATTTTCTCGTAATTATAAGAGAAACAATGACTCATTCATCGTTCCAGTTGACTTTTGAGTGATTACAAACATCTTTTAGCGCCATAAAAGCGCCTTTTTTTGGTAAGAGCGGGCTGGGAAGTAAAGCATATTGAATGAGCTTGGGTGTAAAGGGGAATTGATATCAACTAAAGTATCATAAGAAAGAGATTGGTGATTTGCACATAAGAAAAAGGTGAAGTTTCTCTTTATTAGGTAATATGTAGTGATTAAAATGAAAATGATACGAAAGAAAAAGAGATAAAATGAAGATTGTATACGTTTTAGGATAGGTTTTTCGTTGTTTGGCAGAATTAGGAGGGGAGAGTTAAGGTGGTTAAGAATGTGTCAGAGAATATAGTTGTGAGCCCTTCGGCGGCTTATTGAGCGCAAAGATGCTGAGGATTAGCGCTTTTTATTAAAGAATCCTTGTCCTTCCGTGTGAAACATCCTACAGTATTCAATATTCATTTTGGTTAATACGTTGGAAGTGATTTGTTTTTCAATTTTTTTGTGAAAGTTTTAGGTAAAAAATCATATAAACCAATTTCTGACCAGTACATTTAGTTAATGAATAGTATTTCGTACTCGAAAGAAACCATATTTCCTACCATGTTTTTTAAACGCAGCCTTTGTGCATTCTCTCTCAGTTTGCTGTTATGTGCGGGTTTACAAGCCCAAAATACCCTAGGTTATACCGAAGCAGATGTTCACTTCAGAAACGGGGTCGAACTTTTTGAAAAATCAAACTATGCTGCTGCAAAGCAAGAATTTAGGTATTATCTAGAAAAGCGTCCAGCATTGCTCAATACCAATGATTATACGGCCGTCACTGCGGAGTATTACACTACTTTGTGTGCGCTTTATGCAGATGCCCCTGAAGCAGAGCTTGCGGTAGACCGCTTTGTACGCAATCACCCTGAGCATCCCAAAGCAGCCGTGATTTATAGCGATTTGGGGAAATATTATTTTGACCGTCAGGATTATCAAAATGCGATTACCTACCTTACTAAGGCCCTTGATCGTAGTTCCAACTATTATACCGCTACCGAGACGCGCTATAAATTGGGGCTTTCTTATTATAGTACAAGGCAGTACAATCCAGCACTCAAGTATTTTGCGGAAGTACAGCGCGATGCTACCAGCGATTATTTTGCACCAGCGGCTTATTATGCAGGGGTGATTCAGTATCAAAATGGTAAATACACCGATGCCTACCGTAGTTTTAAGAGTATCGAAAACCATCCCCAGTACAAGGCTGATATTCCCAACTGGATTGTATCTTCTTTGTATCAAGCAGAGCGCTACGACGAGCTGCTTGCCTATGCGGAGCCTTTGCTTCGGCGGTCGCAGGGAGGGGGCGTAAAACTCAATGATGTAGCACTGTACGCCGCTGAGGTGTTGTATGCCCGTGGCGATTATGCAGAGGCGGCTAAGTATTATGGTCAGTATTTTCAACTTAAAGGGCGGGAAGCTGCCATGCCTGCTCCAGTGCAGTTTAGGTTTGGACATTCGCTTTTCAAAACGGGTAATTATGCCGGAGCGATTGACCAGCTCAAGGTAGTGGCTACGCGCAAAGATACTACGGGTCAGTTTGGTTCTTATTTCTTAGGAATCAGTCAGCTACAAAATAAAAATCCTCAGGCGGCCCTCACCGCTTTTGACAATGCCTCAAAGCTCAAATTTAATCCTATCATACAAGAAGAAGCTACTTTCAATCACGCTAAGGTACAGTTGGAGCTTAACAACTATTCGGCAGCTTTCAAAGAAATGCAGGATTTTATCAAAGCATACCCTAATAGCTCTTTTGAAGAAGAAGCCAACAAGTTAGCTATTTTATCCCTAACTAAATCCAACAACAGTGCAGCCGCAGTGGCTTATATAGAAAATCTTAAAAAACTGGACGAACCCACTAAAGCAGCTTATCAACGCCAAACCATGAATTTGGGGATTGCTGATTTTAATGCCGAACGCTATGCCCAAGCGATTGTTAATTTCGATAAATCACTTAAATATACCCCCGATAGAAACATCGAACAGGCGGCAATCTTTCAGAAGGGTGAAGCATTTTCGGCCCTTAGTCGCTACGGCGAAGCCATTCCGCTGTATAACCAACTCATCCGAAGCAGTGCTAATTCTCCTTATGGCATTCGGAGCCTTTACTCGTTGGGCTATGCTTATTACAATACCAAAGATTATAAGAATGCGCTAACGAATTTTCAGCAATATGTCAATAAAGGCAAGGGGGTAGGTGAACCACAAACGCTAGAGGATGCTACTATTAGGATGGCAGACTCCTATTTGACCGACAAAAACTACGCCCAAGCAATGGCTTTGTATGATAAAGCCGTAAACGACGGACGCATTGACCGTGACTATGCGCTTTATCAAAAAGGATTGATTTTGACTTATCAAGAAAAAGACGTAGAGGCAAAGGCTCAATTTGACAAAGTAATTGCTCAGTTTCCAACGTCTCGTTATGCCGATGATGCGTTGTTTCAATCGGCCAATATTGACTTGACGCGTGGCAATTATCAGGCGGCTATTCGAGCATATACTCGCTTAGTCAAAGACAAACCACGGAGCTACTTAGTACCTCCTGCTCTTCTCAAAAGGGCATTGGCTTACAACAATATTCAGGTTTATGAAGAATCGATTCGTGATTACAAGCGTATCTTGAGTGAATTTTCGGATGCACCTGCGGCCAAGGAAGCTTTGCTTGGCTTACAAGCTACCCTCGAAAATGCCGGACGTACCGAAGAAATGGGTGAAATCTTGAGCGATTATAAGCGTAAAAATCCGCAAAGCACCGAGACCGAAAAATTGGAATTCGAAACAGCGAAAGGGTTGTATGCCGACGGGAAATATCCGCAGGCGATTAAGGCATTACAAACTTTTATTCGAGATTATCCAAATAGCAAGTCAGGGACCGAAGCGCGGTATTTAGGTGGGGAAAGTTATTATCGCTCCAATGACCTTACCAATGCCCTCAAATTGTTTAGAATGGTCATGGAGGAATCTGATGCGAGATTTACGCCCAAAGCGGCTCTTAGAGCGGGGGATATTGAGGCGCAGCAGCAAAATTACCCTCAAGCGGTACGTAGCTATTATGTAATGTACGCTCAGTCTGACAGCAAAGCCGACCGAGTGACGGGTTTGATGCGTTTGATGGATACTTATTTTGCGATGAAAAAATACGACTCAACTTTGTATTTTGCCAGAGAAGTCATGAATGCCGGAGATGTAATCCCCGGTTCAACCAAAAAAGCACAGTTGCAAACTGCGAAAGTGTATTTAGAAAAAGAAGATTATAAGAATGCCGATGCCGAATTTAAGAAAATAGCGGCGGCCAACAAGGATGAGTTTGGGGCAGAAGCTAAATACTGGATAGCGCAGGGGTTATATCGCCAAGAAAAATACAAGGATGCTCAGACAGCCATCATGGAGCTCAACAAGCAATTTGCAGACTATGAACGTTGGCGAGTACGGGCATTTATTTTATTGGCCGATGTATACGTAGGTCTTAAAGACCCAGACCAAGCCAAAGCGACACTCCAGTCGGTCATCGAAAATTCTGATGATTCAGAGGCCGTGGAGTTGGCCAAAACCAAGCTAGCCGCTTTGCAGTAACGAATCCCTTTTTCTATTTGTTTATCTTGAGTCCTCATATCATGAAAAAAATAACCGTTTCTCTTTTATCTGCTTACGTATTCATTCATGCTTTTTCTCCTGCCGCTTTGGCACAAAAGCCAACGGGAGAGATTGATAGTCAAACTTTTGAAATAGAAAAAAGGAAAAAAATTGAGCTACCTCCCGCCAATCGACTTTATAATAAAATACAGCCTTTTACCAATGAAGAAGACGATCGTAAGCTCAATTATGAGTTTCGAACGCCCAAGCTTACTTTAGGAACGCCCAAAATGACCCCTAGTGTATTGCCAGTGGATGGTGGGAAAAAAGCCGAAGATGATGGCAATCTTAACAACTACGCCAAACTCGGTGGCGGTAATTATGGAAAATTGTACGGGGAGGGTTTTTTCGGAAATCAGCTGGAAGATTTGTCGTACGATATTCATTTCAAACACCTTTCTAACCAGACGGGACCGGTAGATGCCAAAAATTCTGCTAATAGCGAAAACCGTCTTAAACTCAACGGACAATATTTGGCCGGGACATTCAAATTGGGAGGGACTGTTTTTTATGATCGCGACAACTATTACTTCTACGCCAATCGCAATCCTGAACTCAATCGCGATAGCTTCCGTCAGACGATTAATACGGTAGGTCTACAAGTTGGTTTTGACAACATTGACAATAGCAAATTCATCGACTATTCGCTCAAAACCTCACTGTATCGCCTGAGTGACCGATACGATGCTGCCGAAACCGATTGGGGAACCAATTTTTCGGGTTCGATTCCAATTACCGAAAATATTTTTGCCATCTTACAGGCTGATGCCTACATTTCACAACGGACTGATGCCGAAACCTTCAAACGGAATTTGTATAGTGTAAAGCCTGCTTTCAAGTTTGCTTTTGATGCTTTTACGGTAATGGCGGCTTTCAAAGCGGTCAATGAAACCGACGACCGCCTCAATATCAACCGTTCTATCGGCTTTCCTCAGATAGAAGTCGATGCTGTGCCTTTTAGCGGGGTGCACTTATTTGCGGGTTATGGGGGGGATATCAATCGAAACACCCTTCGGTCTTTATTGGGGGAGAATCGGTGGCTCGGGCCCAATGTAACCATTGCAAACACCGAAAAAAGCCGTGATATCTATGGTGGCTTGAAAGGAGAGTTAGGACCAAGTTTTCAATTTGAAGGCAAGGTGTCTTATGCTACTTTTAAAAATTTCTACGGCTTCAACAACGATTGGCTAGATACTACTAAGTTTGCGGTAGTGTATGATGCTGATTATATCAAAGTTCTGACGGTTTCGGCGCAGGTTGGATACCAATACAAAAACATCGTACGTTCGACTTTGAGGGGAGATTTTTATGATTATGGAATCAAACGTTTGGAAGCTCCTTGGGGACGTCCTCGTACGACGGTGACATGGAACAACTCTTTTGTATTCAGCAAAAAAATGTTTGCTACCATCGATGCCTATTACATTGGGGGACTCAAAAACAAAAATTTTGTCACCGCTACCACCGTCAATCTAAAGCCTATTGTTGACCTAAATCTAAAAATTGATTATTTACTGACCCGTAATTTTTCGGTATTTGCGTCGATCAACAACCTATTAGGAAAAAACTACGAACGTTATCTGTACTATCCACAACAAGGACTCAACTTCTTGGCGGGTTTGTCGTTTCAGTTTTAGGCTAAAATATAGATACAACATAATCAGGGCATTATCCTTAATTTGTGAAAGATTAGGATAATGCCCTTGCTTTTTTAGGAACGAAGTTCTACCTTAGTACCCAAATCCCCATAAACTGTTTCATAAACGACATGACTTCGGTACTAGACTACACTCGTAAGTTACTCTACGAACATGACTGCGTTGTTTTACCCGATTTTGGTGGCTTCTTAGCGTATTTTAGCCATGCTTTCTACAGCGAGCAAAATGCCCTTTATCATGCACCACAAAAACGTATTGCTTTCAACGAAGCCCTCAAGCTAGATGACGGGCTACTGGTTCATTATTTGACAATCAACGAGCAGATTTCGCGCGAAGAAGCACAGAAGAAAGTGCGTGCTTTTGTGGAAAATCTTAAAACTACCCTACAAGAAAAAGGAACGTATGTATTGGAAGGCATTGGAGAGCTTTCAAAAAACGAAGAAGGAAAAATCCAATTTGAGCCACTTACGCAAGTGAATTTTTATGGGGAAGGTTTTGGCCTTAAATCAATCAAGTTGGATGCTACGCAAGCCGCAGAGATGAGTGAGCAGCCGAAAGATTGGACGCAGTCAGATCGTGCTTCTGAAGAGCTTTCGGTAGAGGTGCCACGCCGTCGGCGTTATCGAGTAGGAATGTATTTAGGAGGAATCCTTTTGGTGGGTTCAGCTTTGATTGGCGGATTGACCCAATTTTCTAACCAAAGTTTGACTTCAAGTCTTAACCCTTTTGAACTTGTAACGACGGTAAAGGGTTGGTTGGTTGTTGATAAAAAATCTAACATTGTTCAGGAATCATCCCCTTCAAAAGAGCAAGTTTCTCAGAAAGAAGAAGTTAAAGTGGAAGAAGCTCCTGCCGCTATTACGCCTAAAATTGCAGTCAATCCAGAGGTGATACCGGTGGTGGCGGAACCTAAAAAAGCTGAAAAGTCAGTAGTAGAAGAGGCAATATCTTTAGCATCAGACGAAAAAATCAACTATTGGGTGATTGCGGGAGGATTTTCGAAAAAAGAAAATGCCTTGAAATTAGAGAAAAAACTAAAGCGCAATGGGTATGAAAGTGCTTCTATTTTGAATCCTGATGCTGCCGAAAATCAATTGATTATCGTGACGGCCATTGGGTGCGAAAATGCAAAAAAAGCAAAGTTACAATTAGCAAGAGTAAGTGCACTTTCGGGAGCTAGTGCTTATGTGATGCACACTAAATAAAATACAATAACCCTAGGGTACAAAAAAAGGAGCATATCGCTCCTTTTTTTGTTTGTCTATACATTTTAGGTTTATTTTGCGTTAATTGGTAGAAAATAAAAAAATTGCAACTGTATGTCAATGCTCCTTTCATCCCAGCAAGACCGCGAACACCAAGTGTTGGCTTTTGCAGGGTCCACCGTTATTACATCGATTTTGTTGATGCTTTTGTTTTTTGTGAAACTATACCAGACTTTGCCACAAACGGAAGCTATCGAATACATTGAGGTTAATTTTGGAACTGACGAAGCAGGATATGGCAAAATCCAAACTACAAACAAAGCGAGTGATTCGCCAAGGGCGGAGGATGTAAAAAAATCTGACGATACCCCCAAGGTAAAGGCCACTCCGACTCCTAAAGTGACTCCACCGCCTACGCCAAAAGTAGAAACGCCCAAACCCGTTAAAACGGCCCCTGTGAAGCCACCAGTGACTTCCAAAGTAGAAAGCCCCGTAGAAGTAAAAGAAGAAACTCGACCTGTGAAAAATGAATCTAAAGCTTCTACACCCGCCCCCGTCACTCCTGCAAAACCTACGCCCGAACCCAAAAAAGTAGATGAGAATGCATTGTTTAAAAAATCGTCGGGAGGTGGTAAAGGCAGTAATGGGACAAGTGGTACAGCATCGGGAGTAGGTGGCAACAACAACGGCGACAAACCCGGAACCGTTGGGGATCAAGGAAACCCTAATGGAAGTATTGATGCCAAAAGTTTGTATGGAAAACCAGGAGGCTCAGCTACAGGAGTAGCCCTCAACGTATCGGGGTGGGGAATGGGAGCAAGGCCTCAGGTCAATGATGACTCAGACGAATCGGGCCGCATTGTTTTTGAGTTGACGGTAGATGATACTGGCGACATTGTGAATGTGAGGGTGAAAGAATCAACCGTTAGTCAGTCGGTGGTGGAAGTTTATAAAAGAGCCGTCAATCGAATGAAACTCATTCCCAAATCTCAAAACGTACCTGCCACTTCAAAAGGAACGATTACGTTTATCATCAAATCTCGTTAGGATTTCGAAAATTCAATTATAAGAATATTTACAAAAGCGTCAGGAAAATTTCCTTGACGCTTTATTTTTGCACCGCCAAAATCAAAATATCAATGACATACCCAGAAGCCATCGCTACTTTATACAATCGCCTTCCTGCTTTTCATCGGCTAGGGGCAAGTGCCATCAAATCAGGTACCAAAAATATTGTGACACTTTGCGAAGCATTAGGTAATCCACATCAGCAGTTTAGGAGTATACACGTGGCCGGAACCAACGGCAAGGGAAGTACGAGCCATATGTTGTCGGCGGTGTTACAATCGGCAGGTTATAAAGTTGGCTTACACACCTCACCCCACCTCAAATCATTTACTGAACGCTTTAAAATCAACGGCCAACCCGCACCAGAGGAAGAAATAGCAGCCTTTGTGACCCAACATATGGCACTCATTGAGGCGGTTCAACCCTCATTTTTTGAGATAAGTGTCGCGCTGGCATTCGATTATTTTGCCCGTAAGCAAGTAGATGTAGCAGTCATTGAAGTAGGTTTAGGCGGCCGTCTCGATTCGACCAACATCATTACGCCAGATTTGTCGGTCATTACCAACATCAGTTTTGACCACATGGATATATTGGGAGATACCCTTGGGAAAATAGCTTACGAAAAAGCGGGCATCATTAAACCAAAAGTCCCCGTGGTGATATCGGAAACACATCCTGAAACAGCGCCTGTTTTCATAGAAAAAGCCAATGAAACGCAGTCGGATATTATGTTTGCAGACCAGATTTTTGAGGTAGTAGATAGTCGTTTAGTGGCAGGAGAGCGGCATCTTAGTATAAAGTCTACTAATTCTGTTATTAATAAATATATAATAGATTTGGTGGGAATGTATCAAACTAAAAATATTCTTGGAGTATTACAGTCTGTTGTGGTTTTGAATCAAATCGGGTATCATATTTCAGACGAAGCATTAAAGAAAGGTTTAGCCGACGCGGCCAAATTGAGTCAACTCAAAGGCAGATGGCAAATATTGGGGCATCAGCCCATGATTGTAGCCGATGTAGCCCACAATCATAGTGGACTTAGTGAAACCATGACTCAAATCAACAGTTATGAATTTGAAAATCTGCACATGGTATTGGGTTTTGTGAAAGACAAAGATATTAGTGGCATTTTGCGTTTATTTCCGAAAGAAGCCTACTATTATTTTTGTGCAGCTGATTTACCACGCTCATTGGTTGCCGCCGATTTGGCTGCGCTAGCGCAAAAAGAAGGGTTAAAGGGGGAAATCTACGACTCAGTTCAAGACGCGGTTTCTGAGGCAAAAAGACGAGCCAAAAAAGGTGATTTTATTTATATAGGAGGAAGTACATTTGTAGTAGCTGAAGTGTAGAATCCTAAATGGTACGATTAAAGTCATCTGAATCACCGTCTTTTTCTGAGTATTCGATTAGTTTCAATTCCTAAATGGTACGATTAAAGTTTGGCGAAGATGTAGACGATTCGGATACTATTGTATAGTTTCAATTCCTAAATGGTACGATTAAAGTCG
>NZ_JARNTW010000035.1:22408-23078 GCF_029433105.1 Runella sp. MFBS21
TCGTTGTGTGGCATTTTTCCAGTTACTTACATCCGTGTTTCAATTCCTAAATGGTACGATTAAAGTCGTTGTGTGGCATTTTTCCAGTTACTTACATCCGTGTTTCAATTCCTAAATGGTACGATTAAAGTCGTTGTGTGGCATTTTTCCAGTTACTTACATCCGTGTTTCAATTCCTAAATGGTACGATTAAAGCTATGACCATCAAACTCATACATTGCTTTTTCCACCTCGTTTCAATTCCTAAATGGTACGATTAAAGCCAGACAAAAAATTAATTGAGCTTATCGAAAAGGCTTGTTTCAATTCCTAAATGGTACGATTAAAGTCGTTGTGTGGCATTTTTCCAGTTACTTACATCCGTGTTTCAATTCCTAAATGGTACGATTAAAGCTATGACCATCAAACTCATACATTGCTTTTTCCACCTCGTTTCAATTCCTAAATGGTACGATTAAAGCCAGACAAAAAATTAATTGAGCTTATCGAAAAGGCTTGTTTCAATTCCTAAATGGTACGATTAAAGCTTTTTTTTGAGGCGTCGAATAAGGCACCTTCTTTTTTGTTTCAATTCCTAAATGGTACGATTAAAGCGACCGCCGCCCTCTCTGCCATGAGCAACGTAGAGCAATGTTTCAATTCCTAAATGGTACGATTAAAGCCGAGTAAT
>NZ_JARNTW010000035.1:23176-31694 GCF_029433105.1 Runella sp. MFBS21
ATGGTCTACTAATCAACAAAACAACCAACTCGTTTCAATTCCTAAATGGTACGATTAAAGCCGAGTAATGGTCTACTAATCAACAAAACAACCAACTCGTTTCAATTCCTAAATGGTACGATTAAAGCCGAGTAATGGTCTACTAATCAACAAAACAACCAACTCGTTTCAATTCCTAAATGGTACGATTAAAGCGCATAGGCTTCGCTCTACTAGAGTATCCAAAAGACGTTTCAATTCCTAAATGGTACGATTAAAGCAACGTGGGACAGCTCTCAAGCAACCGTCAAAACGTGTTTCAATTCCTAAATGGTACGATTAAAGCGCGTATTGACTGATTGCAAGGCTGCACCTGTGACCAGTTTCAATTCCTAAATGGTACGATTAAAGCCTGGCTTGCCTTACGGTACTAAAGCACGCCTAATTCGTTTCAATTCCTAAATGGTACGATTAAAGCTGCTTTTTCTGCCCTCGCTAATATCTCGCCATGCTCGTTTCAATTCCTAAATGGTACGATTAAAGCAAAGTGGATATAGTCAGAAGTCCTTTGTGTTCCCTAGTTTCAATTCCTAAATGGTACGATTAAAGCGCATTCATTATTTTGTTTTTTTGCGGTTTGATTTATGTTTCAATTCCTAAATGGTACGATTAAAGCTAATAGTACGGTCTCATCGGGGGATTCGGAAACTTCTTGTTTCAATTCCTAAATGGTACGATTAAAGCTCAACTATCGGGCTACGGACTAGCAACGGGAATCAAGTTTCAATTCCTAAATGGTACGATTAAAGCTAGACAAGGTTGAAAACAATAACCCAGCTTTATAGGCGTTTCAATTCCTAAATGGTACGATTAAAGCTTTTAGCGCATCAACTTGGTCGCTGTAGGCTTTCTGTTTCAATTCCTAAATGGTACGATTAAAGCACTCGTCCACCAGTCCAATAACATCCGAAACAGGATGCGTTTCAATTCCTAAATGGTACGATTAAAGCATAGGTTTTAATGTCAACCTAGACATTTTAGGGGAAAGTTTCAATTCCTAAATGGTACGATTAAAGCAAGTTGGGTCTTTAAGGTCTTTGGGTGAACTCTGAGTTTCAATTCCTAAATGGTACGATTAAAGCAAGGATAGAATTTGTTTTGAGCCACTTCGTAAGCATTGTTTCAATTCCTAAATGGTACGATTAAAGCCCGTCGCAAAAACAGCGGTTTTGGCGTAATTTTAAGGTTTTTTATCGGGTTTATCAACTAAAAAATCGTCGAAGGCCAATAACTGGATTTTACCTGACCTTCGACGACTGCTCATTATCAGGTACTTACTTGAGTGTGTCGTCTTTTTTGAAAAAAATATGTCAATGAACATGCGCTAATTATTCCCTTCGACGACTTGTAGAGTCGTCGAAGGGGGAGCATCGTCACCATAAAAATAATCAAATTGTAAAACAATTAGGAAACATACGTGAAGTTATCTTTGCTACTTTATCTGAAATCATAGGCTCGCGATTTCCCAGCCCGATCGATATTGCCGACGGAGAAACTTCTCCGCTTCTGGATAATTGGGGAATTTCATTTTTTTTGCGTCCCATTCCAAAAGCTGCCCAGGAACTCGTATCGCTACTGTCCCTAACAGTACAGTTTCAGTCATGGGACCCGATTGAGCAAAATGAGATTCGGTATTTTCACCCCCTAAGCAAGCATCCACAAAATGATGATAATGGTTGCGTTCGGCAAGTGGAGGAGTTGAATAAGATTTAGGATTACCAGTTGGAATGATGATTGGCATTTTTTGATGAGGTATCAACAATGCCCCCTCCGTACCAATCAACATGGCAGATTCGGCAGGGTATTCTCCATCTTTGTACAAATCGCGAATTGCTTGAGGAGGATAAAATTCTCCATCAAACCACTCTACTTGTAAAGTTTTGTGGGCAGTCATTTTATTGCCCGGAAATTGCCACGTTATGTGGTCGCCTTGTGGCCAAGTATCAGCTCTACGTTCGGGAGAGTCTTGCCAAGACTTTTGCACTTCAGCTACGACCGATAGTGGGGATTTCAATCCTAAGCCTTTCCAGACGGCATCAAAAATATGACATCCTATGTCTCCCGACCAGCCCGTACCAAAATCTTGCCATGTACGCCAAATCGCAGGATGATAAATATCAGGTGCGTAAGGTCTGATTGGAGCCGTACCGAGCCATAAGTCCCAGTGGAGGTGGGGAGGAGCTTCATGACCCTCGGTAGGTCGGGGGCCTGGCAGGCGGTAACGAGCGATGGCCCCAGGCCGGTTTGAGCACAAATAAACCTGTTTTATTTTTCCTATGATACCTTGTTTGATCCAATTTACGGCAGTTCTGTCTCCTTGTGATGAGGCTACTTGAGTGCCGAGCTGGGTAACCACTCCCGCTTTGATAGCTTCTTTGGTAAGTGCCCTTACTTCGGCTACATCATGACACATGGGTTTTTGGCAATAAACGTGTTTTTTGAGATGCAATGCTTCGAATGCAATCGGGAAATGATTGTGGTCAGGTACACTGACATTCACAGAATCTATGTGAGCGGCTTCGTGCTTAAACAACTCCCGCCAATCAGTGTAGGTTTTGGCATTGGGTACAAGTTCGGAGGCGCATTTGAGATTTTTTTCATCTACATCACAGAGTGCCACGATTTCCACTTGCTGATGTTTTTTGAATTGTTGTAAATCGCCCCATCCCATTCCACCTACACCGATACAGGCATGCCTGAGTTTGGGGCTGTTGGAGGCTTGGGCTTCTTCATTAAATAAAAGAGGAGCTGCCATTGCTGCAGTGGCAGCTTTGACTAAAAACGCTCGACGAGAGTTTAAGTTGATTTTTTTTGTCATGGGCATAATCGGTTGAGGAATATTAGGAATAGTATTTAATAAAAAGGGGGGTGGGGATCTTTTCTAATGAGGAAGAGAACGCTTAACCGAATCAGTCAAAAATCTTTATAAAGCCAAATTTTGTACTTTTGCAGTCCGCTGAGAATTAAGCGGAGCGTATCTGTATACTATCACTTCGAAAATATCAAAATCTTGAGCCGTAAGAAACTCATTCGATTTGCCAAAAACACATTGGCTACCAACGTGTTAGAGGTAGGAAAGCCTCTGTACGAAAATATAAAAGGAAAATGGAACGAAAGCCTATTTTTTAACTCAAACCCCATAGTTTTAGAACTTGCCTGTGGAAAAGGGGAATATACGGTGGGATTGGCCCAAGTTTTTCCCGAAAAAAACTTTATCGGTATAGATGTCAAAGGAGATCGCATCTCAGTGGGAAGTCAGCAGGCATTTGAACAAGGTTTGACAAACGTAGCTTTTCTTCGGACCAACATTGAGTTTTTACAAAACTTTTTTGCAGAAGGAGAGGTATCCGAAATTTGGATTACTTTTCCTGACCCTTTCAATCTCAAAAAAAGAATAAGACGTAGGCTGACGCATCCACATTTTTTAGAAAAATACCGATCTGTAATGCGTAAGGAGGGATTATTACATCTAAAAACCGACAATCGAGAGCTGTTTGATTTTACTTTAGAAGAGCTTTCTGAGTTTGGATTCCGAGATTTGGAGTCTACTTACGACTTATACGAATCCGATTTAAAGGCGGAGCATTTTGGGATAAAGACTCGTTTTGAGCATATTTTCACCGAAAAAGGTTTCCCTGTGCATTACCTGAAAGGGCGTTTTTCTACTCAAAATAACCCCCTCCGAAGTCATTGATATAGGGGAAAATCTAAAAAAATGAATAAATATTCAAAAATGATTATATATTCATTTTTGAATATAACTAATTGTTATTCAGTATATTAACTTTAAAAGGGTAGGAGTAAAATACCTATTAAAAAAGGGAGCGAGAATACGCCCCCTTTTTTAATAGGTATTTTAAATAAGAACAATTAATTATTGTGAAATCAATTGTGCAAAGTACTTAACAGTACGAACTAGTTGGCTTACGTAGCTCATTTCGTTGTCGTACCAGCTTACTGTTTTTACCATTTGTTTGTCACCTACATTGATTACTTTTGTTTGAGTTGCATCAAACAAGCTACCAAAAGAAGTACCGATGATATCGCTACTTACGATTTCGTCTTCATTGTATCCAAAGCTTTCGTTACTGGCGGCTTTCATTACAGCGTTTACTTCGTCGGTCGTAACCTTTTTGCCCAAAATAACGGTCAATTCGGTCAAACTTCCGGTAATTACAGGGATACGTTGAGCACCTCCGTCTAATTTACCTTTTAGTTCTGGTAATACTAACCCGATGGCTTTAGCGGCGCCTGTGCTATTAGGAACGATATTGGCAGCAGCAGCTCTAGCACGTCTCAAATCTCCCTTAGCATGAGGAGCGTCAAGGGTATTTTGGTCGTTTGTATAAGCGTGTACTGTAGTCATGCTACCAATTTCTATTGTAAAAGCGTCGTTTAGTGCTTTTGCCATGGGTGCAAGACAGTTGGTAGTACAGCTAGCGCAGCTGATGATTGTTTCGCTACCGTCCAATATATTGTGGTTTACATTAAATACCACTGTTTTGAGGTCACCTGTTGCAGGGGCACTGATTACAACTCTTTTAGCACCTGCTGTTAGGTGAGCTTCTGCTTTAGCTTTGTCAGTAAAGAAACCTGTACATTCTAGTACTACATCTACTTCATGTGCTCCCCAAGGAATCTCGGCGGGGTTTCTTTGTGCATAAATACGTACTTCATCTCCATTTACAATGATACTATTATCGGTAGAAGTCACTTCTTCGTTGAATCTTCCCTGTGCGGTATCGTATTTTAATAGATGAGCAAGAACAGACGGGCTTGTAAGGTCGTTGATGGCTACTACATCAATGTCTGGCATGTTATAGATTTGACGGTAGGCTAGTCTTCCGATACGTCCGAAACCATTAATGGCTACTTTTACTTTTGACATGGTTATTTTGGTGGTTTAATGAGACATCTTACTCTTATTTTCGGCAAATATAATTATATATTTCTTATTACGTAGTTTAGTTTTTTTAGCAAATCCACTTTTGGCTCTTATTTTTATTTAGTAACATTAACTATTTATTAGCAAATAAGTTAGTAATTTGTTGATTGATTTAGTAATTATAGTGTCTTTGTGCTAAAATATAGAGCATTTGATACTAATGTTTGCTAAACGAAGAGCTAAACATATAGTTGATGCTAAAACATATAAATACTAAATGATAGTAAGCACTAAACATACATTACACATCTGACCCTAATACTCAAAATAAAAAGCGAGCAGAAAGAGATTCTAAGCAATAATAGTATTAACTTAGAGTAGCATATAAAAAATCAAAACACAATACATAAACAAACAGCTATAACAGGACAAAACATACAACAAAAAACAAGAAAGCTCTGATAGTAGACCATACAACAAAAATACGGCACCGAAAAGTACATTTTATAAAAAACCAAAGACAGTAAATTTATAGCCATATAAAGTGGTGATTTTCAATTTTTAAACAAAAAATAAGTAAAGTTTTACTTTAATAGCAAATGAAAGAAAAAGTACAAATTGAGCAAGCATGGGACAACAGAGAACTCACCAAAGATCCCTCCATTGTCAATGCGATTGAAAATGTAATACAAGCTTTAAACGACGGACACATTAGAGTTGCCGAACCAGTAGGGGAGAAGTGGCAAGTAAACGAATGGGTAAAGAAAGCCATTTTGCTATACTTCCCTATTCGTAGAATGGAACTAAAAGAAATAGGCATTTTCGAATACCACGATAAAATGAAACTAAAGACAGGGTACGAATCTTTAGGAGTAAGAGTAGTACCACCCGCTGTAGCAAGGCATGGTGCTTATTTAGCAAAAGGCGTGATACTAATGCCTTCCTATGTCAACATAGGAGCTTACGTAGATGAAGGTACCATGGTAGATACTTGGGCTACGGTAGGAAGCTGTGCACAAGTAGGCAAAAACGTTCACCTCAGTGGAGGGGTTGGAATAGGAGGGGTGCTCGAACCACCACAGGCTTCCCCAGTGATTATAGAAGATGGTGCGTTTATTGGATCAAGATGCATCGTAGTAGAAGGAGCTCACATAGGAGCTCGTGCAGTATTGGGAGCAGGAGTAACGATTACGGGTAGTTCCAAAATATTGGATGTAACCGGAGACGAAGTAGTAGAGTATAAAGGATACGTGCCCGCCGATAGTGTAGTCATTCCAGGTAGTTATCCAAAAACCTTCCCAGCCGGTTCGTTCCATGTGCCTTGCGCCCTTATTATAGGCAAGAGAAAGGCTAGTACAGACCTCAAAACCTCCTTAAACGACGCTTTAAGAGAAAATAACATTGCTGTATAAAGTGGCCACCAACTCTTTAAAACAAGAAAAAAGCCTCCTATACAGGAGGCTTTTTTGTGCTTCATTTACCCCATAAATATACTGTCGTCATAGCAAACCACAAGGTTCCAAATAAATCGGCTGATTACTTTCTGACATTCCCACGCTCTTTTCTCTCTTTCTATTTATCTATTTGAATCTTGTGCTTCCCGTTTTACGTATACAAATGTATACAATACAAAAGTAAAATCCAAATGTTTTGAAAAATAATTTTGAAAATACATTTGGCAACATCACTTTAATTATCAAAACATAAAAATCAGTCAATAGCCTGTATAACAGCTTATTACTTGTTTACAAATAGAAACAAATGTAAACAATCAGATGATCATGTTCACAAAAGTGATACAATAGAGTATATACATATGTAAACAGAAAAATTATTTATGTAAACATCGGAGGTTATTTAAGTAAACGTATTTATATTTGTAAATACATGAAGTTTACAAATATATCATATTCATATGACGACCTCTTCAGAATACACCGACGCCCGCTATCTAAAAAATAATAAAATAAGGGTTATCTTACATCAAAATGGGCTTAATGCTTCTCAATTTGCCGACGCGATAAAAGTCCAACGTTCGACCATTTCTCACATCCTTGCCTATAGAAATAGACCTAGTCATGATATATTAGAAAAAATTGTGGCTTGGAATGATAAATATAGCCTTGATTGGTTTCGAACTCAGACTCCAGAAGAGACTCAAATGATATCGGAACTCATTAAGAATCAGACATATGGAGGAGCAAAAGTACATTCGCAATCCCCTTCAGAATCGCGTGAAAAAACGATTCAACCTAAGAATACACCTACATTAGATTCTCGTAACGCGACGATCAAATTTGAAACCTCATCAAATCAGGTTTCGACCGAGCTATCTAAACCACGAAGAGCAGTACTCATAACTATTGTTTATGACGACGGAAGTTCTCAAGTCATTCCTGTCGATCCTAATTCAAAATTTAATCAGTTTTTAGGTCAATCTCATTAACTATTTTCAGCCTTCCTATCTGAGTTCAGATGCAGGATTTGCCGTCGCTTGGGTCTTACTTTACGTGGTGACTTAAACCCTACAGCGACGGCCCAAAAAAAACAGGATCAAACTAAGTAAGTAAGCAACCCTAAAAAAGTACGGTAATCTTTAGAATTAGGATGTTGGTTTTCTCCAAAAGAATCGTGGCTTTAGAGTACGGTCATGACCACCTTATTTTATTGGGTTTATTAATCAATAAAATGGTTTTTGATTATCTTCAAACAATCTCGTAATGAGTAATAATAAATATATTAAAATATTTTAATATAAATAATCAATATACTAAATATACTAATAACAATAGAGACGACAAATGTCGCCATAAAACACTAATATACAGCACATTACAAACATACTGTTTCACGATTGTTCCACGTGAATTATTTAACTCTTTCATTTCCAACGTCTTAAATTTCGCTTATTTTGCTATCAACGTAGCAGCATTTACTAAGAAAAAATTAGAATAAGGAGTTTCCTAAGTCATAATAGGAAAAAGAATCGGAAGTCGTTTAAAATCGAAGAACTAAAAAAATAATTCAAGTGAGGTATTGGCTTTTACTCCAACAAATGAGCGCTTTTCCAGATTTGGACAGTAGTGGAGACGTTTGCAAGCACTTTCCACCAAAATAAAAAACGCCAGTGCTTAGCCCCGCGTGCATTGGTTGCGCGATTGCCCCCGAAGAGGCGGGGCAGGGACATTATCATCGCTACAGGAGAGCCTTTTTGCTGGCTTAGATTTACTCCCAAATCATCAGCAATGGCAGCGAGAAGGGCGGTAAAATCGGCTTTGGCGTCGATGCCCTTTATATCGGCCACAAACTGGAAAACATCGCCCTGATGGCCTGTATTATGGGATTTGAAAAAGAGCTTGCCTTTCAAGGAAAATGATAATTTCCTGAATGGCTTGGGTCAAACTCAGGCAAATAAAAACGGATATTGGTTTATAGGTGCGAAATATAATAGATTAAGGCATTTCAATTTGTATCACCCTGAAATAGCTTGACAGATTTAGGATTCATTTTTGGTCACTGAAATAGTTTCTAAAATTGTACTTTTTGCTTTTTCTCACGTTTTGATGCTCTCCATCTTTTAGTTAATGGTCCCTT
>NZ_JARNTW010000036.1 GCF_029433105.1 Runella sp. MFBS21
GCTTCTTCCTTGAAGCGCTCGAAATTAAAGGATTCGTCAGTTTTCATTGTGTCTATAAGTTAAAACTAAGTTACTTATTTTCCCCCTTTGATTCAATTTGGGGTGACACAGTTTAGTTTACAATCTCCGTAAGGATTTTTTACCCGCTTCAATAAACTTTGAGGCGGGTATTGCTCGTTCTAAGCTATAATTTTATTTTATGATGTGACCTCTTGATTTTAATTATTTGTGATTTACGATTGAGGTCACTTTTTAAGTTCATGGCAATTCGTGGTGATACAAAAAACCCTTTAAATGAGCAGTTTAAGGGGTTTTTTGTTTATTTTCGCATCGCCCCGCATCACCATAAATCTAAAAATGTTTCAGTAGCTTCGTGATTTTGAGGTGACCTTCATGCGGTGGTGGATGATTTGGTTTTTTAGGAAATGGTAAAAGTGGTGGGGTAGGTAAATACTTCCCTCAGTCCTTTTTCATAAGTACCATGTTGGTGCCTGCGTCGCACGGGCGAACCCATTCTTTCGCCAGTCAAGTTTCAAGGAGCTAAAAAGTCTATCAAGTGCCTATTTATCAGTTAGCTGTTTATTTACTGACTTAACGAAGTCCACCGTAGTACCTGCAATGTCTGCAATTTGCTCAAAAGTCAAGGACATTTTGGAAAGTAAGTTTCTTACAATCCTTTCTTCTGTTTTCTCTTGTCCTTTATCAAGACCTCTTAAAAATAGAACGTCTCTCTCTTCTTTGATGTATTCGGCGATGCTATCCATAGCGTTTTTTAAATTTAGCGGCCCGCCGCAGCGGTTCTAAGTTACGAAGTTGAGCCAAAACACGCAACTGGTTGAAGTACCTATTTAACGAGAAATCTCCTCCGGTAGTTTCCTTGATACGAACAAGTATCTGTTTTAGGGCATTTTCGGGGTTTTCGCCTTTGAAATTTGCCAAAATACCCAATAGTATTTCTTCGGGTTTGTCCGAGTTGAGGAAAATATGATAGTCAAGGGTCGAAAGGGAAACAAGTGGGAAACTGAATTTTAGTCGTTCCCTTTCAAGTTCAGTTGGCATTTTGGGGGTATCTGACCCAAGAAAAATCACAAACTGTTTTACGGTTAACTCATATTTCCTTTCAAGCATGATGAAGTATTCAGCCATTCTGTAAACCATTTTTGGCTCGTCTTTGACTTGAAACTCAATTTGAAGCACAAAAGTGTCACCTTTGATATCAGTTACTTTTTTGAGTACATCAGGCTTTCGTTCTTTGGTATGTTGAATGCGGTCCGCCGCCGCGGTCATCAGGCAGTTCTTCCATAGAAACAGCAGTAATTTCAAGTACATTTTGCATGATGCTTGAAATTACTGCCTCGATATTCTCTTTAAAAATCTTGTCATATTGTGCGGATTGTCGCTCACTTGATTGACGTTTTTTCTTTTTTGCTTCCATAAAGCAAAATTACTAAAAATACAGGACATCAAAACATGGACGTTTTCTCAATTTTACCACTAAAAACATGAATAAAAAACATTGAATCAATTTTATACTTACCATTGGGAGCACTCTTGCCATTTTGTAATACAAAACCTTGAATTGCTTATTTAAGGTTTTTTTGTTTATTTTCGCATCATCGTCAACTCATTTTTAATGATATCAAGTTGGTGCCCAGTAGTGTCATTTTTGTTGAATAGTACCAAATCTAAGGTATTGCCTTGGTCGCCGTATTTTGTGGGTTTAATTATTGCGAAATCAAAGTATTTATTCTTTCCCCATAATACAGTTTTTAGGTCACTAAGCTCTTGTGGAATAAATATCCAACATATGAGCGCATTTTGTATTTTAATAAAACCTTAAAGAATTATTGGCTTATAGCTTAAACATTTGTCCACAATCTCCTCAATTGTTAGGTTGTAAGTCGAAATATCAAATGTCCTTGCATTATAATTTTCAGGATAATAAAACAAGTTAGCTCCGCTCGGGTGGGGTACATTTTTATTAAACAAATCTATTATTTCCTCAATTTCTTCCTCCGTACCTTCACAATTTACAATTCTCTTTCCAAGTTCAATTAATTCGTTCCTTGTCATGCGTATGTTGTTTTAAATGACGGCTAACGGAGAAGCATTTATGCAGGGCGGGCTTAGTAGCACTACCGTTTCCACATTCCACACGCACAAAGCTCATAGAAAGCACAAAAGTTCAATTTAGCACGTCTGCCCGCCTTGCCACAAATGTGATGTTGTGCGTTTGCCTTTCTTGTTCTACGTTTTTAGTGTTTCAAAAGTCTATAAATAATAAAGATAAGTGCTACAATTATTGTTCCCGAACTTAGCCAAATTGTTGTAAGTAGATTTTTTTGTCGTTTGATAATTTCACTTGTTCGTTTGTCAAGTTCAGAAGTCAATATGTCTTTGATTTTGATAGTTTCTTGCTCAATTAGTTGCTTTATTTCTGATTTATTTTCTACAAGTTTTATGCGTACTGTTTCTTCAAAATCACGATAGAATTGCTTATTTTCTTTTCGTAAGTTTTCAACGATTTCCGTTAAAGACTTTTCAAAAGCCTTGTTTAGTTGCTTGATTTCGTCAAGTTTCGTAGTTAAAAGGCTTTGAATGTCCGATTTGTTCTTGCTATATTGATTTTCAATTTCAACAATATTCTTTTTAATCTCGTTTTGAAAGTCTTGGTATTGTTTCAGAACTGACTGTAAAGTTTTGTTGCTGTCTTGGATTTTAGAAACAACAGTTTCATAATCATTGGCAAGTTTCTTGATTTCTTGATGAACTTCGCCAATAGATTTAAGTTTTGACACTTCTTTGTCAAACTCTGCTAAGGTGCTGTCAAATTTTTGCAAGTTGTTCATAAAATCGTTGGTTTGTTGCTTTCAATGATTTCAACTTGTCTGTTAAAACATCTCCAAGCAAGTAAATAATATTAAATTTTTCTGCCAAAAACTCTAACTTTTCAGGGTAAAATTTGATAATTGATTTTGCTAATTTATACTTGTTTTCTTCTGAAAGGTACAAGCCTAAACTTATCATTTTTTCAATGATAATATCCTGTTCTTTGGCTGAAAGCAAATCTTTGGATTGTGAAATAGCGTTTTCTAAACGTGGCTTTCCGTCTGTATCTTCGTAACCATCAAGAAATAAACGAATAAAACCACTAATCAGGTTTAAACCAATATTTGAACGATAGCTTTCTAAAAAACGGCTAAGGCTGTCTTTAAGAATAGAAAACTCTTGATTTCTTGCATATAAATCAAGAGTTTCAGGCAAATATATTCTTTCCTTTTTATTCTTTCCATTCTCATCTAATTCTTGTAACACTTTATCAACGTAGAAAATCTCAAACCATTTTTCAAACTCTTTCGGGTTTTCTGCAATATGTTGAATGATAAAAGTCGTTTCTGTAAATTTGAAATACGTGTCAATACGTGCCTTAAATGCTTCGCTGTTGTCAAACTCTGAACACCAATCGGACAAGGTTTTTATAGATTGTCTGCGTGTATAAACTATGTTATCCCAAGTCCATTGCAGTAAATACCAAATAGATTTATCCGTTGTGGTGGTTTTATTGACTGCTTTTACTTTGGTTTCTACATCTGTCAATGGCTCGTATTTGTGAATATACCTTGCCAAACTTTCCAAAGCATTTTTTTCTGTAAATTGGTTAAATTCAACTTCGTAATGCGTAACAAAATCGGTTGTCCAATCTTTGACAACACCTAATAAACTTAGTCTGTAAATGCCTTTTTGTATTTCATTTTCGTTAGCATAAATGGTTTTTTTAAAATTTCTTTGGCTGTATGTTCGTAGGTCATTCTTGGCGTTATCCCAAAATATTTTTTTTGTGGTTTTGGCTTGGAAATAAGTATCAATTAAAAACTTAACTATTATAAAGTCTTCTTGTATATCCCTTTGCCCTTGCATAAACAAAAAGATAATACGAAAAATATCCTTGCCGCCAAATCCTACTTTTTTGTTAATTTCTGCAATGCGTGTGATGCTTGTTTCAGGTGCAAAAATTTCATCAACTAACTGTTTATCAAATGTTTCGTGAGAATGAAACACAAAGCATTTGGCTTTTTTGCTTTTGTTTTTTGGGTCGTTTTTATCCCATCTGCCTGCTCTGCCTGCTTCTTGGTATAGGGCTTCTACTGAACTTGGCAAACCATAATGAAAAGTATAATGAATATTTTGTTTATCAATGCCCATTCCAAAGGCTTTGGTGGCTATCATCAAAGGAAAGTCATTTTTTTTGAAAGATTTTTGAACATCTTTTTTATACCTTTTAAAGTCATCTTCATTCATTACAGGCAAATCTTGCCCGATTAAAATTTGAAACCATTTTGGGTTTTTTGTTCCTTTTACTTCATAAAGTTTGTCATTCAAACATTTGTCAATTAAATGTTTTTCAAATCCTTCACTTTCAAGATGTTTTTGTACTCTTTCTCTTACCTTTTCGGCATTTCCAGCAACTATATTATCAACCAAAATTTTTGTGCTAAAACTTGGTGTATCACCAGAATACCATTTTACTTTATGCCTGTAAATCGTATTGAGTTTGTTGGAAACTGTATAACAACCGAACTCACCATTTACATTAGGCGTAAATGCTAAACCTGCATTATTTGAATGGTCTAAAAAGTCATCTTTACGATTTAGTTCATCTAATTTTTGTTTTAAGATTTCCCATTTTTGCCCTTTGTCATTGATTACTTCAAAGTGCAGTTCTTTTCTGCTGTAATCTAACAATGTTTTTACATTTTCATCTTTGAGTTTGAACTCTATTTTTACATCTTTCAACACATTTACAGATGCTGTGGCTGTAAGCCCAATAAACTTAGTATCAGGACAATATTTTTCTATCGTATTGGCTAAATTCAAATAGGAAGTTCTAAAATCGTGTCCCCATTCCGACAAACAATGTACTTCGTCTATTACCGCATAAGCAATAGAAAAATTAGCGTTTACAGATGCTAAATATTCTCTGAAAGTCTTAATTTGAAACCTTTCAGGCGAAACCCAAATAAACAAATACTTGCCTTGCGAAAAGTCAAATTGTATTTTCTCTTTTTCCGCAGAAGTTAAATCACCTGAAATAAAATTTGTGTTGGTAACTAACGAATTATTTAAGTTGTCTTGTTGGTCATACATCAACGATTTTATAGGACAAACCACAAAATTGATACTTGGTTGCAACAAACAAGGTAATTGATAACAAATTGATTTACCGCCACCTGTGGGTAAAAGTCCAATAGTATCATTTCGTTGTAAAGCATTTACAATGATTGGGAATTGCCCTTCTCTAAAATCAGGCTTTTCAAAAATATTTTGTAAGAAGAAACGCAAAGCACTTTTATCTTGTTCGTTATCACTTACGATTTCATATTTTAGTGGCTCGGTAGTGCTTGCCCTAAAATAATTTTTCTCTGCACCAAAGTAATCTGTTCGCACATAAATTTTATCAGGATAAAGTTCGTTTTCGTCTGTGTATCTTTTGAAAAGGCTAAAATCAATAGGAATAAAATCCTTGTGAAAAACTACTCTATTTTCGTTTTGGTAAGTTTTAATCTCAGTTTTAGGTTTTTGAAAGTTCAATTTGCCAAGTTGGCAAAGGTTTTCAAGCCACAAAAACAAATCTTGTATGGCTAATTCTGCAAAGCCTTTTATATCTCTTTCTAAGATATTGAATTTCCAAGCCTTGTCATTGATTGAAATGTAATCGTTAATCAAAAGGTCTAAAACCAATAGTTGAAAACGAATAATGGCGGTTGGCAAAAATTTAGCACGATATTCATAATCTGAAATATCATTATTTTTAATTTTTGCATACGCATTTTTGTAGAAAAGTAGTTTCTTTTCATTTTCTGCTAAATGCTTGATTATTTCGTTGATTTTAGCCTTGAAAGTTCCGTTTCGTAATTCATTTGTTGTAATTCGGACTGTCTTAATGCCTTTTGAAGTTAAGTAGTTATCTCTTATACTGTCCTTAACTCTTGTAACATCACTGTCTTTGTGGTGTTGTCCGTCAATCTCAATAACCAATTTTACTTGTGGTAAGAAAAAATCAACTTGTTGGCTTATAAAATCCTTGTTGTATTCTCCTGTCAATTCGTTAATTTCTACTTCGGGAAAAATAAGGAACTGCACAAAAGCATATTCTCCAAAGTGTTGTGGAATAATTTGCTCAAAAAATGTTTTTGCAGGAAAATAATTATTGGCTGTGTCGCCTTTTATAGTATTATGCCAAATAGGTGTTTCGGTGTCTATTAAAACGAATAAGTTTTCTTTGTTAAAATCGTTTTGTTTGTGAATTTCCCCTATTTCGTCTTGAAGATATTTTGATAGGATTGTCGGAAAGCCACGTTGCAAAAGGTTTTTCACAACAAAGTACACCGATAAGTATTCGGACTTTATCTGGTTGTCAACCAAATTCTGTATCACAAAATTTGGGTTAGTGAAAGCATAATTTGCCGTGTATTTCTTTTGCATTGGTTGTCTTTTAAGGTAACGCACAACGGGTAGGGAATAGACACCTCCTTCCTCACCTACACCCCAAATATACCCACTTTAAACAAAATATACCTAGCGATATTATGCAAATTTTTCCCCAAAATGGGTAAAAAATAAAGAGATATGGCGTTTTTAGGGAAAAATCGCCATTTTGCTATTATGGGGTAGTTGAAAAAGCGTAGTTTTTGGCTAAGAATTTGGGGAAGATACTATCACAATTTTTGCTCGGGAGTGCAAGCTTTATTGAGTAGCTATACACCAAAAGTTTTGCGGGTAGAAGTGATTCTGGATTGGAGGGGGATTCCGCTATTAAAGAAAGAGAATAAAGTGGCAGGAGTGTGTTTGCAGATACTAGGTTAATCCCTATTTTTAAGCAAAAGGGTTTAATTCAAATTCAGAATAATAGCAAAGCTATCATTCTGAATTTGAATTTTTGTGATGTATTTAATGGCTGTGTATTGGGTTGAAAATCATCCGGTATTTTGGGGTGATAAGCCCGCTAAGAAATACCAAGGGAAGATTCTATCAAAAATGAGTTTGGAATGGATGAATTTTTTCTTTTTATGTTGCGATACGGGGCCACTTCCAGGCATAATGGATAATTAGACAAAGAAGAACGACTTGTATCACCGCCCCAACTACCATGTGTATCCAAGCCTCGCCTGCCAAATTAAACAATATACAAGGAATATTTACCGCCGCAGCAATGATATTTGTCCAGCGATTTACGTTAGGCGGCAGGGCTACAGAAAGAAAAATCATCAGTGCCGGAATTGCCACTAAGGCGAGTGCTACCAACAAAAATCCTTGCGTAATATCAAATACAAACACCCTCCCTTTCAGAATACTTTCTATATTGCTCGGCATATATAAGGCAAAGTAATCAAGATAGATAATCAGAAACATTAAACTCGTCCACAGCGTAGCAAGTTTCAATTTTACGTTGACCTTGATGTCTTCCAATGAGTTTTGCGTATTCATAAGTCATCATTTAAAAATTAAACCCAAAATGAAAACCCGGTTCTCCCAAAACAAATTTTGACCATTTGTCGTCTAGCTGCTTAAACCCTGCGGGCAGGGTGGTGTGATAAGCACGGTGGGTAATTGCAAGGGAGGGCTGAATAAAAAATTTATCCTTAAAAAGTTTGATGTGATAACCCACGCGGTAAGTATTGAAAATCTGAAATCCATTGTCAATTTTTTTGCCGTCATTATTTACAAAAATTTGCCAAGTGGGCATTACATTAAGTTCGGCATAGATACCTTTCCACAAAAACCGTTGGTAAGCCACCGAAACGCCATATTCACGAACATACCCAGGAAATTTTTCTTCTGGCTTTCCGTATGATTTGTTGAAAAACGGGTGAATACCATTCGGCCAAGCATATTTCCAAGTTTTTGGTTCTAAGGTGATTACGTCTTTTCCGGTAATACGATAACCTACGTTGAGCTGAGCGAAGTTGGGGGGATTGGTAGTAGCCAAATTGCCCAATAAAAATACCGTGCTGCCCACAAACCACCGTTTGTAATCACTGTCTTGTTTGTCATATTGGGCGTTTGCTTGTACACTACTCGCCCATACGAAGGCAAGCGTAATCCATAAAATTTTCTTTTTCATGTCTGTTTTAATTGATGTTAAACGATGCTACAAAAGTAGATTAGCGATACGCTTAAAATCGTTCACTTAAGTTAAGAAAGGATTTAGTGTTTGTGTTTTTTTGCGGTTTGAGATACCTACAATCAATCGTATGTTGACCTTCAGAAACCTTAAAACTTAAATCCAAAATCAAGGCCGGGTTGAATAAAGGAGTTGGGCCATTTTTGTTCTACGGCCTTAAAAGATGCTGGAACATTAGTTCTTAGAGGCCAATAACTAATTCCGATGGCTGGCTCAAAAAAGAAGCGGTTTTTAAAAAACGTAAACTGATAGCCTATATAGAAGTCTAGGTATAACGTGAATCCATTTCCGATTTTTTTCTTATTCTGATCGAAATATTTTTCAAAAGCATTCAGTGCATACAGGGAGGTATAAGCTCCTTTCCACCAAAACCGCTGATAGCCTATTTGAGGAGCAATGATGCGGGCATGTCCGGGGTAGTTTAGGCCGGGTGCATCAAATGAAGGCCCAAAGGGAATACCTAATGGCCAAGCATAAATAGACCTTTTAAATCTAAATTGAATAACATCTTTGGGGGTTATCCTGTAGCCCGCATTTAATTGTATGTATTCGGGATTGTTTGTTTTATCAAAATTGCCTAACATCAAAAGCGAACTCCCCACAAACCACTTTTTGTAGGGGCGGTCTTGACTGGCATTTTGTGCTTTAACAAGCGGAGTGCTTGTGATGATTAAGGTCAAAGCGAACAATAAAATCTTCTTTTGCATATCTGTTTTCATGGATGTTAAACGATACTGCAAAGGTAGATTGAGGCATTGCCTCCTCTCGTTCACTTAAGTTAAGAAATGCACTTTAGCTTCTATCTTTCTCTAAAATTCTGGCTCGTAACCTGCTTAATGATTGCGGTTTGATACCTAAATAGCTCGCTAGTTGGTGTTGTGGTACACGCTGAATAAGGTCGGGTCTTTTTTGTATTAAGTTGAGGTATCGTTGTTCGGGCGAAGAGGTTTTAAACTCGTCAAAGTCGATTCGTTGTTTGGCTAAGAGTTCTTCTGACAGTATTCTACACATGATGTCAAACTTGGGGAATTTACTGTTGACTTCTACTTCCATGTCCGAATTTGAAACCGTAAGAATACAGTCTTCTACGCAACTTATATAGTATTCGGACGGAGTTTTGCTTATTACACAAGGGGGTGTCAAAGCTTCCATTTCGGTATAAAAAGCCGTGGTTTTTTCTTCACTATCCAGTAGGTAATAGGTTCGGATACAGCCTTTTAGGATAAAGTAGCTATCTTTCGATTTTTGGCCTTCTTTGAGGAGAATTGTCCCTTTTTTTACCGAACGAAATAAGTCCAAAGAGACGATGGCGTTCCATTCCTCTTCTGTCAGAGAGATGTATTTTGATATGAAGTCAAATAGTATGTTTTGCATTATGTTTTCTGTTATCACGGTTGTTTGTTACGCTGTTTTTTTGGCTGTGCTGTGTCAATAACTATTGCTTGGTTTTTAACCTTCCAATGTAAATGATTAAATGTCTTATTATGTAGTTTGTTTTTCTGAGTTTTCCAAAAAAGCTTACTTTGTTATGAACTAAATCGGACAAATCTTTACATCCCTCATGGTTTCCTAACTCGTTTCTGTCCAAAATGCCAAAGGGGGGGCAATGAGTAATCAAAAGGTTTTTCTACAATAAACACCAACGTTTTGGGACTTGGCGAGGACGCGGATTTCGAAGCGTCCCGTGATAGCCCAAAAATAGTCTTTAAATTGTACTGTTTAAATAAAAAGAGTATCTAAACAGTTGCCAAAAATAAATTAAAAGAGAAAGCTAAGTTGCGCTATGACCTAACGCTGATTATTTGAGTTGGAAGAATTCTATATCAGTTGCTTTTAAAGGCATACCTGATATAGTCAGTGTACCGTGACCTTCTTGATAAGGATTGGAGGGAATATACCTGCTTAGGAAGTTTTGTCAGAGAAAGGGAATTGAAAGCATCTTTCGCATCAAGGTGCTTTCGATATTGCCTTGAATGCTGTGCAAGATGAGCATTGACTAAATGCAATGTTGTATAAAAGAATTAAAAGTAGCTTTAGAAAAAATGCGGGAAGCATAGGAGTGTGTGTTAATGTAGCAAAGCCAAAAATAGGAAGTAGGTAGTAAAATAAGTTTGTTTAGGCCAATTTCGGCCTAAACAAACCCAAGCATCACTATTTTATCGCATTATAAAATCGCAGGATTTCGGAATGATAGCGTTGGGGTTCTTCCCAAGCAGGGTCGTGGCCCGATTTTTCAAATTCTGTATATTCTTTTTTCGGTGCTTTTAAAAGGTCAAAGTAAGCTTTGGCCAAGGGCGTGGGGTTGATATAATCAAATTTGCCTGCGATAAAAAATACCGGAACTTTGACTTCGGAGACTTGTTTTCTCAAGTCAAAATTGTTGAAATCCGGGTCATTTACAATGTGTTCGTTGGTAAAGTTAGCGGCTGTCAGATAGTTTTCTTTTTCGGTAGGCGTATATTCGTCTGAGTTCTGAAAATTGGCGTAAAGGTCTTCTACCGAAAATCCGTCGTATATCTGCTTGTTGAGTTCTAAGAGAATATATTTTTGGAGCGAAAAAGCATCGGGCATACTGTACATTGTACGATAATCTCCACCCTTGGGCGCACCGATAGCTTCTAGCTGTTGTACAAACTCCTGATTTTTAAGTTCTTTGGCTTTCGTTAAGCTATATTGGTAGGATTGGAGTTCGCCCTCGGCAGCGGCTACTTCTTGGCCCGTTCCGACAAATGCCATAAAATGTTCGGGATATTTTTGAACGGCCAACATCCCTAATCGTGAGCCCCACGAATGTCCTACCAACAAGATTTTGTTGGTTTTCAATCTTTGTTTGAGGTATTTGGCCAAGACCTCTACATCACTCACCAATTTTTGAACTTTGATTTCGGCAGCAGGGAAATTGGGCGTATAAGATTTACCCGCGTTGCGTTGATCCCAATACACCACCGTAAAGTCTTTTTCGAGGTCTTTATTATACTTTCTAAGCCCCCCAATTTCGGACACGCCTGGCCCCCCGTGAAGGTGAAGCAAAACAGGTTTTTTGTCATTTTCTCCTCTTATCATTACAAACTGTTTGGTGCCATTGATGTCCAAATATTTGGATTCCGAAATCGCCACAATCGGCGCAGTTGAATCTTTGGTTTGGCAGTGAAATAGGCATAATGTTACCAATAATAAAAAAAGAGTTTTCATGGTTGTTAATCTTTTAAGTGATTGATTTGTAGATGTTTATTTTGGTGAAGAAATAAAGCATTACAAAGGTAGAGGCCCTGTGTTGGGAATTCATTGACTTTGGTTAAGAAATAAAATCCCCAAGCTCCTAGTCAGAAAAGGAGCTTATACATCACAATACAATATGGTGGGAGGGGGCTTTTTGGCGGGAAAGTAGACAAATACTTTTACCTTTATTTTGAGAAATTACCAACCGTTATGAAAAGACTATTTTTATTGATATTTGTCGTTTTGATAGGACAAGCCTATACCTATCCTCAAGCTGCCAATACAGCAGCGAGAAGCGGATTGCAAAAAAATAAAAGCAAGCGTGTGCAGGCCGAGCAAGTCTATATATGCCTCAGTAAGAGAGCTTATGCTTATCATGCTTACAGGTGTCGTGGGCTCAATCGGTGCAAAGCCGAGACAAGCGCTGTTAGTGTCTCAAAAGCTCACAGCATGGGTTATGTGCCTTGCAAAATTTGCTACTGAGACGCTCCTTATTTAAAATAAAGCAAAGGGCGTAGTAAGACATCAAACTGAATATCTTCTTCTTCCTGCCAATGCCGCGCTTTTTGTTCTTCTTGTGCTCTTAGATGCTGCACAATTAATATCATTTCGTTGCCTTTTTTGCCTTGCTGTTCGGGAGGAAGTTGATTGTATTCTACTTGTTTGGTCCAGGAGAAAAGCTCTGTTTTGGCGTCATAAATGCCTATTGGGATTTTTCGCCTACTACGTATACATTTTTGTACAACCGTATCGGCTTCCAAGCGTGTGGCATAAGACATTTGATGATACTTTCCTTTGGTTTTATATAAAATTGAAAAACGGTTCATGACGATGAAAGTTTTGGATGAGAATTTCCAAACAAAGCACCCAACGAGAATATCGCTAAGGCGTATTACGAGCGCGTGCTGATAAGTTTGGAATCAAATAAATGAAAAGAGCGTCCTAGATTGTTTAAAATAAGTATGTGTTTTAGGAGCTTAGTGAATGAGAAAAGAAGGCTATCTCAATACTTAAAAACTGTAAAAAATAAAGAAGTCTCTATTTTTAGATTGTTTTGATGAATATAACAAATATACGATTTTTGGCGGTATATAGTTCTTTTAGAGGTGCTTTTTTTAAATGTATTACTGTTTTGTAATAAAAAAAGGAATAAGTAAATATAAATATTCTTGTATTTTATTGAGATGTATGAATAACAAGGCTGAGGCTTAATAAAAAAAACCTTGCTGATACAGGAGGAATCAGCAAGGGAACAGAATGAGATCCTATTCTTAATCGTCGATAGATTGATAAATCATCTGACGGAAAAGGTTATTGAGGTTGTCGCCGCTACTTTGGGTTTGCTTCATTATCACGCCGATGACTTTTTCTTTGGGGTCAGCAAAATAGTTGGTGTTGAAATAGCCACCCCACTCAAAAGTGCCTGCACTGCCTTTGGCACCTTTTTCTTCACCAGCTTTGTTGAGAAGTCCAAATGCCAATCCGTGCGAAGAGTTGGCTTTTTCTCCGCCTAGAAGCTCACCTACTTGATTGCTCAAAATAGTCTCGATGGTTTTGCGGCTCAAAAATCTTTTGCCTCCTAATTCGCCACCGTTGAGATACATCAAGAGAAAAGTCGCATAATCTTTGGCGGTACTCGACAGACCAGCTCCTCCCGAAAAGAATGTTTTGGCTCCTTTGATAGGGTAGTCGGTATCGTAAAAAGTGTTGGGATAACGCACCCATTTACCATTTTGAGGTTTTTGAATAGCCACTAGCCGTGAAGCTTTGGAGTCGGGCAGATAAAAATAGGTATCATTCATGGAAAGAGGCTCGAAAAGTCGTTTTCTTAGAAACTCATCGAAAGGCATCCCCGACATAATCTCAATAAAATAGCCTAACACGTCTAGTCCTTCCGAATAAAGATACTTTTCACCGGGATGATGATGCAAGGGCAGTTTGGCTAGTTTCTTGATATTGTCACTGATTTTGACAGGCTCGGTGGTAAACAAATCCACAATACCCGCTTTGTGATACAAGGCTTTGAATTTTTCGTCACTATCAATCACTCCGTATCCTATGCCTGATGTATGAGTGAGTAAGTGCCGTATCGTGATTTCTGATTTAACGGGCTCAGTGGTATAGGTACTGTCTTGAAACTTAAAAGTTTTGAGAACAGTCTGGTTTTTAAATTCTGGAATATATTTTGAAATAGGGTCGTCGAGCTGAAATTTCCCTTCCTCCCAAAGCATCATGACGGCAGTAGAAGTAATGGCTTTAGACATAGAAGCAATTCGAAAAATATCGTCGCGTTTGAGAGGGCGATTGGCTTCATTGTCGGCCAGGCCAAAAGCTTTGTGATACACAATCTTTCCATTGCGAGCAATCAACGCCACCACGCCGGGTACATGGCCTTGAGTGACGCTATTTTGCAATACTCCGTCGAGGCGCGATAATCTTTCGGCCGACATACCGACGGTTTCGGCGGCGGCTTCAGTGAGAGGAGGAGAGTTTTTAAGGGATTTGGTTTGGGCAAATACTTGGGAAGTAGCCACAAAGATACACGACAAAAAAAGGGCAGAATGCTTCATAGTCAATGCTTGAATATTTATAACACTATCAAGTATTAGATGCCTTAATTTTACTGATGATGTGGATAAATCTCACTTGATTGTGGATAAGTCTTAAAAAAACAAATGGGTGCGGAATCATTCCGCACCCATTCTTGATTCTTGAAAAGCTAATGAGTTAATATTTAGCTGGTTGATTAGGCTTAGGAGTTGATTTTTTGATAAACTCCCGAATGTCTTCATTGGCACTTTGAAGGTCTTCTTTGCGAAGATACATCATGTGACCGCTGCGGTAGCCTTTCCAGTTCATACGCGATTTGAGTTTGCCACTTGGGTCCATTTGCCACATGTTGTATTGGGCATTGAAATAGTCGCAAGCACCGTCATAGTAGCCCGATTGTACCAACAAATGCAAGTACGGATTTTGGGCCATTGCTTGGCGAAGGTTCTCGCCCGTTTGGTCGTTAGAGCGGTCCCAAGGACTTACCGGGCCAAACATATAGTATTTCAAATCTGTCTTGTAGTTTAGCTCATTGCGCAAATAGCTGTTGATAGCAGGTGTAAACGAATGTAGCCAAGAAGTAAGTTCGGAATTGAAATCGGGTTTATCACCGGCGTCTTTGCGGTCGATTCCCTTATAACGCGAATCCAACCGACCTACGGTGTAACCTTCCTCGCGCAGCAGTTCTTTCCAAAAATACTGCAAAGGCACGCTCAAATCATTTTGCATAACCACTTTTTCCGAAACCCCAATGTAGCGTGCCAATTTAGCGGCGATTGTTTTTTTCTTGGCAGGGTCTAAAAATCCTCCCATGCTTACGGCAGGAAGCAACTCATTGACGGCAAAATTTTCTACCTCAGGTAAAAATGCTGTCAAATCTTTTTGTTGAAGCTCAGGGCTAAGTTTTTTGTGATACCAAGCCGTAGCTGCACAATAGGGCACTCTCAGTGCTGCTTCCGATGCCGGCCCACGATCGATACCGAGGGTAGTGGGGGAGACGAGTATGACGCCGTTGATGTACATCCATTGCGCGCTTTGGAGTTCGAGGGCCAAACCTGATACCCGAGTAGTACCGTAGCTTTCGCCAATAAGATACTTGGGTGATTCCCAGCGATTGTTGCGAGTTACAAACGTCCGAATCCATTCGGCCAAATACTTGATGTCGGCATTGACCCCAAAAAATTTGGAAGTAGGAATATCCTTACTTGTAGGGCGTGAGTAACCTGTATTGACAGGGTCAATAAATACAATATCGGCTACATCTAAGATAGAATAAGGGTTTTTCTTATATCCATACGGTTGCACAGGATAGCCCTCATCGTCGATATTGAGAAGAGCAGGGCCTGTATAAGCTAAGTGCATCCACACGGAGGCCGTTCCAGGACCTCCATTGAATGAAATTACCAGAGGACGGTTGGCTTTGTCTTTGACGTCGGTTCGTTCATAATACATATAAAAAAGCCCTGCCATCGCTTTGCCGTTTTCGTCCCACACAGGCATCATACCGGTAGTCGCTTTGTAAGGTACTTTTTGACCTTTTACAGTTACGTCATTTTCGGTTACTACAAAAGAATCTGGATTAAAAGGAATCGTTTCAGATGATTTTTCTTCCTTGGCTGCGGGGGCGGCTGCCGAGGGTGGTGGTGGTGCTTGTCGTTCAGATTGACGTTGTTGGGCATTTACCCCCAAAAAATGAAGGCTGAGAAGAGCGGAAAAAAGTAGCGTTTTTTTCATAAAGGATTTAGTTTGTGAGTAAATTTTTAGGTAGAAATCGTTGATAATGAAGTTAGATTAGATTTTAAAGTTGCAATAAAATACACAAACTATCAAAATAAAAATGATATAGCTTTAATTCTCAAAAATGCCTTTATAGAGGGTTTTTGACGCGATTAAAGCGATGATTTCGTAGGGCGTTTAGAAGAGAAAGTCTACTTTTGTAGAATCTTTTTTAGGTTTACAATTATGCAAATATACGACGTACTTATAGTAGGGGCGGGGCCTTGTGGTTTGGCGGTAGGAATTGAAGCCGCAAAAGCAGGTCTGAGTCATCTGATATTGGAAAAAGGAAGTATTACGGAGTCGATTCGGCGCTACCCCAAACGGATGCGTTTTTTTTCAACAGCCGAAAATATCGAAATAGGGGGCATTCCTTTTCCTATTTCGGATGTAAAAGCCAATCGAAGCGAAGCTTTGCAGTATTACCGTAAAGTGGCGGCTTATTATCATCTCAATTTTCAGCTTTTTACGGAAGTTTCTCATGTAGAAAAAAAAGAGGAAATTTTTGAAGTCTATACCTTACAAGGAGTGACTTACTATGCCAAAAAGGTGGTCATTGCGACGGGCTATTTTGATTTTCCTCGGCATTTGGGAATTGCAGGAGAGGAGTTACCTCATGTGTCGCATTATTATGACGAACCTTTTTTGTACTCTTTTTCAAAAGTAGTCATTGTGGGAGCGGCCAATTCGGCAGTAGAGGCAGCATTGGAGCTGTATCGTCACGATGTAGATGTGACGATTGTTCACCGAGGAGAGGATTTTCGGCCAACGGTTAAATATTGGCTAGTGCCCGATGTCAAAAATCGGGTGAAAGAAGGAAAAATCAAAACTCGTTTCAATAGTCTCACTAAAGCGATTGAAGATAAGCGTGTTTTGATTGAAAACACGATAACGGGCGAAGAGGAATGGGTTGAAGCAGATTTTGTGCTGATGTTGGTAGGCTATGTTCCTGATGCCTCTTTGTTGGAGCGCTGCGGGGTAGAGCTTAAGCAGCCGAGTTTGGTGCCTGTTTATGATTCTACTACTTACGAGACAAACGTACCTGGATTGTATTTATGTGGTACCGTAGTCGCTGGGATACATACCGAAAAGGTATTTATCGAAAATGGGCGAGACCATGCTGCTGCTATTGTGGACCACATAGCAGGGCGTGAAATCAGGAAAGTAAAAGAATTGATTGACCGAATTTAATAAAACCCTCCTCTACCGAAAGTAGGGGAGGTTAGGATTCTTTGGTGAAATCCTCGACGAGCTGCTCGGCTTTAGCCAAAGCGGTCGATAGGTCATCATTAACCAAAATCACATCAAAGCGGTCTTGAAAAGACATTTCAAACTTTACTTTGAAGAGTCTTTTAGAAAGACTATCGGGGGTTTCGGTACCTCGTGCCATGAGGCGTTCTTTGATAGCTTCTTCGCTAGGAGCTTTTACAAAAATAGCCAAAGCACAATCTCCAAAGTATTCTTTGAGTTTGAGGCCTCCTTTTACATCTACATCAAATACCACGTGTTTTCCTTCCGACCATAATCTTTCGATTTCAGACTTGAGAGTGCCATAATATCCCCCAGGATATACTTCTTCCCATTCCACAAATTCTTTGTTATCAATTTTTTGTTTGAATTCGTCGGGAGTTAAGAAATAATAATCCTTGCCGTGGATTTCGTTACGACCTCGGCGGTCGCGCGTACAGGCGGAGATTGAAAAACCCAAGTTGTTGTACTTGTGGAGGAGGTGTCGTACGATAGTGGTCTTACCAGACCCTGAGGGAGCAGAGAAGATGATGAGTTTGCCTTCCAAAACCTAAGAGATAATGTTTAGTTTTGATTTGATAGTAGCAATGAGGTTATCAGGACAGAGCCTTTTATCAACTTTTGCTTGAAGAGCCTCTTTGACACACTTCTCAAGATGATACATTTTGATACAATGCAGACAATCGTCCATATTTTCTCTAAAATGTTCTTTTTCGGCTTCTGAGGCTTCCCCGTCCAATACCGCCTGAATTTTTTTCAGACACTCTGTGTGGTGTTCACAGTACACCTTCTTATACTCCTTGTTTTCACCGGTGGAAGCTGACGCATGCATATCCAATACCATTGTAAAGGTTCAATTTTTTCTTTGAATCTTACTATTAAGATGTTTTTATGTAAAATACTTTTCCTACAAAAAAAGTTCAAAGAGATGCCCTAAATAAAATCATTGGAGCTCATCGAATCAACTTTCTCTTCACTAGTACTCATCAGTATTGTACCCCATTGAAGAAGCATACACTTTGAGTTTGTCTTTGAGGAGATTCCGAGCACGGTGCAGACGCGAGCGAACTGTACCAATCGGGATATCCAGAATCTTTGCCATTTCTTCGTAAGTAAAACCTTCAATGTCGCAAAGGATAATTACTGTACGAAAATCGACAGGCAATGAATTGAGCGCAGTGGCCACTTCATCGCCAATCATGTCTTGAACAGTCTCAACGCGTAAGTCAGTCGTGTGATCTACTTCAGCCGCTTCTTCCGAGTTGTAGGTAGTTTCTACTTCTTGGTAATCTACTTTTGAAGGTTCTTTGCTACGCTTACGGTAGTCGTTGATAAAACTGTTTTTCAGGATTCTGAACAACCATGCTTTGGCATTAGTTCCCCGTTCGAAGGAAGAAATAAAACGAAAGGCTTTTAAGTAGGTATCTTGGACGAGGTCATTGGCGTCATCTTCGTCCATGGTTAGCCTAAAGGCAAAGTTATACATGGAGTTTATGTGAGGCATAAACTCGCGATTGAATATATCATTTTTCTCCGCGTCGTTGTAAGACGTCTCTGAGGAGGCTAGAGGTATTTCTTCGATTTCTTCTGACATAATGACTGACATGGCTGCCGTAAATTTACGAATTTTAACAAATGACTTCCCTTCCTCGCAAATCTTCTTTCATCAATCAACAAAATCAACCTATGAAAGGTTATTTTTTTGGGATTAGTTGTACGGCACTTTTTCCCGAGTTGACTTGTTCATTATATACGACAAAAATCATTCCATTGATTTTTGTCATCTTTTTTGGGACAAAATGTCAGGATTGTGGATTAATTTCCTCTATCGAGAAAACATTTGAGCTAAAATCAAACTGAAGGTAGTAAAAATAACGCTACAGGCAATCTTGAGAAGAAGATAAGGTAATAAGTTTAAGTTTCCAGCCTCAAGAAAAAATAACACAATATGGTGAACAGAAACCAATAACACGGTATATGACAAAAATGCCGACAGACCTAGTTCTTTGATTGAAATTCTGAATCGCCCTTCTGCCAATTTTTGACTTAGTTGGTAGCGAATTACGATGGGTCTTAAATAAACTAATAAAAGGGTAGGGATAGCATGTAAACCGAGGGTATTTCCAAAAGAATCGATGGTAATACCTGTCAAAAAACCAAGAAATAAAAGAGCAGTAGTATTGATTTCAACTGGTAAAAATAACACGGCACCCACATAAATAAAGCAAAAAGCGTAGTCGAACAATACCAAATGCCGCGCTACAAAAATATGTAGTAGCACATACATAAGCCATCTGAGAACACTTCGAGCGATGTCGTTTGGATTCATTTACGTTTGGTATTCAAGCTTTCTTGAATGGATTCTTGTTGACTTTGGAGTTTGTTTTCTACAATATAGACGTACGAAAGTTTTGAAAAGTCTGTGGCAAGTTCAAGGTCTATATCATAAAATGCTTGGTCAGCCGCTACTTTGAAATTTTTGATTCTACCTACTGCCACGCCTGGCGGGAAGACGGCATTTTGGTCTGAAGTGACGGCCGTATCTCCTTTCATAATGGTTTTGTAGCGCGAAATATCCTTTAATTGGATAATCCAAGGAATGCTACTATTTTCCCATTTTGCTGTTCCCATATCTCCGCTTCGGGGGAGTTTGGTAGAAATCATAAATTGGGAGTGAAGAATTGAGGTCACAACCGAATATTTTTCTTTACAGATCTTCACTTTTCCCACTACACCGGTCGAAGATACGACCCCCATGCCTACTTTGACGCCGTGTGCGTAGCCTTTGTCGATAGTAAGATAATTGTCGGCACGACGGATACTGCCGTCAATAACTTTAGCAATCGTAACGTACTTATAGCGGGCTGCAAATGCGGAGTCGGCTTTGTAGCCTAGAGGGGCGTTGGAGGGGTTTTGCTGTTGGAGTTTGATAAGAGTTTCGTTGAGGCGTCGGTTTTCTTCCACCAAATCCTCATTTACCTCCCTTAGGTCGGTGTATTGTTTTAGAGAACTTGAAATCTCTAAAGATTTGGCAGTCAGCGTATTAGCTGTATTAAAGTATTCTACGCTCCAATAGTTGTTGTCATTGACCAGCAACCAAAAACTAAACACTTCGAGCAACACGAAGATGATAAAGTTACGATTGCGACTTATAAACTCGAAGAGTTGGAGCATTGGGGTAGCAAGTAGATACTATTGGATATTGAGTATGATGCCCCATACTCAATATCCAATCATCCAAGCGTTATTATTGAATCAATACTGACTTGTACAGTTCTAGATTTTTGAGGATTTCACCAGTTCCTTTCACAACAGCCTTGAGTGGGTCATCAGCTACGTGAATAGGCAATTTGGTTTTGGTAGCGAGGCGTTTGTCTAAGCCGTGCAGAAGCGCACCGCCGCCTGTCAGGTGAATACCGTTGGTATAAATATCAGCCGAAAGTTCTGGAGGAGAAATTTCGAGCGCTTTCATGACTGCTTCTTCAATTTTAGAAATAGACTTGTCGAGCGCATAAGCGATTTCGCTGTAGGTTACCTTTATCTCTTTGGGAATCCCAGTCATCAGGTCACGACCTCTAATCTCAAAATCAGCTGGAGGCATATCAAGCTCAGGGAGAGCAGAGCCTACTTCTATTTTGATTTGCTCGGCTGAGCGCTCCCCAATCAAAAGATTGTGCTCGCGGCGCATGTAGTCTACGATATCTTTAGTAAAAACATCACCTGCAATTCTGATAGATTGCTCACACACTATACCCGAGAGGGCAATGACGGCGATTTCGGTCGTACCTCCCCCAATATCGACAATCATTGTACCGTTGGGCTGAGTGATATCAATCCCAATCCCAATGGAGGCCGCAATAGGCTCATGTACCATGTACACTTCCTTCGCACCAGCGTGTTCGGCTGAATCTTTTACCGCTCTCTTTTCTACTTCGGTGATTCCAGAAGGAATACATATAACCATGCGATGGGAAGGAGTGAAGAAACGGCTATTAGGAGTAATCATTTTAATCATACCCCTAATCATCAATTCGGCTGCGGTAAAGTCGGCGATTACACCGTCTTTTAGCGGGCGAATTGTTTTTATATTTTCGTTTGTTTTTTCGTGCATTTGCATTGCTTTGTGACCAATCGCCAGCACCTTCCCGTTGTTCTTGTCCAAAGCAATGATTGATGGCTCATCTACCACAATTTTATCTTTGTGGATAATCAGCGTGTTGGCTGTGCCTAAATCAATTGCAATCTCGCTCGTTAAAAAATCAAATAATGCCATGATGAATGCTTTCGCAGAGTGATTGAAATTTTGTGAGCCGCAAAATTAAAGGATTTTATCGGCTTTTTGGCAGAATAGCGAGTAAGTAATTTTTTAATTAAAACCTTGAAAATGAGTCAAACGTTTTGACCCCTTTTACAAAATACGCCCAAATAATGCTTTTTTGTGTAATTGGTAGGGGTTGTTGCGCTTTTCGGAACTGTAGATTTTGTTGGATTTTTTTTCGTTTTTGAGGAAGGGTTCCTAATACCCAGGCATAAAATTTGAAATGAGCTTTGATTATTGCTAAAATATCTTTCCATTGTCCTTTGATAAGAAAACGAACGGAGGATATTCCGTCTAAAACAAGTCTCAGAAAAATTGTTGACCAAAGATATTTATCCAAATTTTTGTAGAGCATCGCGAGGCTATTACGATAGTTGAGATAGGTTTTGAAAGGGCTAGAAGGAGGCAAAGTGCCACCACCTACATGCAAAACTTTAGAAAACGGATAACAATACACTTGGTAACCCACATGGTGTAATCGCCAGCAAAGGTCTATTTCTTCCATATGAGCAAAAAAATCCTCGTCAAAACCACCTACTTCATGAAATACCGAAGCTCGAATAACCAAACATGCTCCTGATGCCCAAAAAATAGGGATAATGCTGTCGTATTGACCCGTATCAATTTCACAAAAATCAAAAATTCGACCACGACAATAAGGGTAGCCTAGCCAGTCTATAAATCCCCCACAAGCCCCTGCATATTCAAATTGGTCGGGATTGTGATGAGCCAAAATTTTGGGTTGGCAGGCAGCTATAGTAGGATTTTTATCCAAAAACTGCACCATAGGAGTCAGCCACTGAGGCGATACTTCTACATCCGAATTTAACAAAACATAATAGTCTGCTTTGATTTCTTTTAAAGCTTCATTGTAGCCACCGGCGTATCCTTTGTTGCTACAAAGCTGGAGAAGATGTATTTGAGGATAATGGATTTTAAGCCATTGGACTGAATCGTCCGTGGAAGCGTTGTCGGCTACGTATATCAAAAAGCCAGTTGAATGGCTTATAACAGACGGGAGAAACTTTTCAAGAAAGTTTCTCCCGTTATAATTAAGAATGACGATGGCGGTTTTAGACATATAAATCGAAGAAAACAAATAACAAGCGCTTTTTCAGGAAATACTTCCTATTGGTCTTGTTTCTTACTTCATAAATTTACTTAAGTCTAACCCCGGGATGTTGGGCAAAAGACCATCCGTTGATTGTTGAATATGTGCCTTTATTTGCTCCTCAATATTTTCGAGGGCTCTATTAGTAGCTGCCACAATCAAGTCTTGGAGCATTTCTCGGTCTTGAGGTTGTATGAGATCTGGGTCGATCGTAAGGCTAATGATTTGTTTACGACCATTTACCGTTACTTTTACCATGCCAGCTCCAGCTTCTGCCGATTCGGTGAGCTGCCCTAAACTTTCTTGTGCTTCTTTCATCTTTGCTTGGAATTCTTTCACTTTTCCAAGCATTCCCATCATATCTCCAAACATAAGTTGTTGTGTCTAATTTTCGTTTGATGCAAAACTAAAAAATTATCTCCAGTATGGCATTTCTGCCCCATTAATTAATAAAACGCGATTGCTTCCATTGACATCGATGGTATAGATGCTTCGTGGCGACGAATCATCGTTGTTGGTATTGGTAAGGATTACTTTGGCACCGGTGGGAGAAAAACGAGGTTCAAGGTCGTTGGTTCCCGCAGGCTTAGTTCCAGTTATAATGACAGTGGTACCTGTACCTGTGTTAGCACCTGCTGATAGATCAGTAAAGGTATTAGATGCAATGTCCATTAAATAAACACGGGAGTCTAGCATACGACCTTGAGGGTTTTCGAAGGCGCGAGCATCGCGAGTAAAAAGGATCTGACGACCATCTATTGAAAATACCGGATTTCCAACTCTACCCGATTGACGATAGGTACGTATAGTGTCGGCATTTGATTCATTGTAAACAATAATTTGGTTATCGTAAATGCTACCACCGGTGGTTCTGACTACAAGGCGGCCGTTTAATTGTGCGGTCCAGTCACATCCCGCAAATAATCTACCCGCAGGTGCTTGATACACTACCCTAAGCCCCGTACCGTCGCTTCTGACAGAATAAAGACGATTGTTGCTAGGATATAGCAATTGTGAACCATCGGGCGACCAGCAGAAAGAAAGGTCGGTTGGCGAGAGGCCTGCAATGGGTACAGTGGTTACTTTTCGAAGCCTAGTACCATTGACGCTCATTACATAAATATGCAAGTCAGTTTCGATGTTTGAGATAAAAGCTACTTCTTGACGATTAGGACTTACAATAGGACGCCAATTACTACCATTTTGGGTTAATTGAAATTCTTCCACCCCATCTTTGGATGTAAAAATTTGGTATAAACCATTGATTTTTTTACTATAGAGATAGGCTAAGTCAGGGAATTGACGCGTCTTAAAAGACCAAGTTTCTCCGTATATATTGGTGTATCTATCTTTTACTACTACTTGCCAGTAGTAGGTAGTTTCAAAGCGTAAGTCTTTAACTTGTAAAGAGTCTTGTTTGAGATTGGCAGCAATTAGAGTAGAAGGCTGTCCCTCTCTAAAGAAATAAACATCATAAGTAAGAGAACTATCGGCTCTGTCGGGATCAGTGGATTTCCAACGTAATGTGATATTATTAGTTACATCGGTGGCATTGGTGAGGGGATTTACTACAGAGGGCTTAGAGGGCGGACGGTTTTGAGTTTGATCATCAGTCAAGAAAAAATCAATAGTAGAAGTCCGGCTATCTTCGATATCGGCTGTAGAGGCTTCTAATCTAAAACCTGATTTGGATGCTTGAATGGTATATTTGCCCACCAAAACGCTATCAAAGCTATAAAAACCTTCATTGTTGGTCTCGGCAGTACGTCCTGTTGGGCTTAATCTAATAACCACATTTGAGACGGGTTGTCGGGTATCGTACAGCACGACATTACCTTGCAGCTTTCCATAAAGTTTGGGAGTTACGAAAGTCTCTTCGGCGCATCCTAATAGTCCTGCTATACTTGCGGCGATTCCTAGCAGCGTCAGTAATAGTTTGGGAAGGAATGCGGTTTTGGTGATTTTATCTATTGATTTAAACATTATTGTAATCTTTAGTGCTATTGTAACAAATGTGAAAGAGGAAATTAAGGTTTGACTTTTTTGGTGTTATTGATAGGCTTTCCTAAGTAAATAGAAAGTCCTAGATTAGCTTTCCAATAAAAATCATTGAAGGCTCCATACACCATTCCATCTAGCTTATCATTAAACATTTGGTGATGACTTAGCGATAGATTGATTCCTATATTTTTGTTGACAAAATACTCTAAACTCCAGCCCACGTTCCATTTATAAAGAGGAGTATCCTGAAAACCAAAAGGAGAATTACCTCGTTGAAAAGTAGCTCCAAGACCTGCAAAAAAAACAGGAGATAGTTTTTCAAAGGGCAAAGGCCGGAAGAGTGCATTTGCTTCAACAAAGGAGATATTTTTTTTGAAAAAACGCTCACTTGCAAGAGTTCCAGCACCGAGATTAGCTTCAATTCCCCATTTTGGTCTAATATAATACTGTACTCCAAGACCATAGGCGCCTTTTATGAGGGGCTGAGCGTAGTCACCTTTGTATCTCATTATTCCTCCATAAGGCTGAATAGATAAAGCTGGACGTGTTACATTATTGATAGTGCCTACCCAGTCAGTTTGGCTCATTTCTTTTCTTTCTACTTCGTAAGCCGCTAAGATTTCTTTGGTTTGTTGGGATGTTTTTTCATCCGCTTGCCATAGACCATCTCTGATACCTTCAATCACTAAGGCATAAATAGATTTTTCGATAGCTTCCGTGACTGCCAACTGAGACGGTTCGGTGGTAGTAAAGCCCGTTTCTGCTTCAAGCAATCTTTTGAATTTTACATATCTGAAAATCCCTGCATTGGTAGATTGGGAGAAAATAGTTTTTGAAGTATAAACTGTTTTAAGGATTTTTCCAGATTTAGTAGCAACCGCTCTCAAGTATACTGTTACACGATCTTGACGATACTGAGTAGAGCCGCCACTGCCAAAATACCGTAGCCCTGCTCCACCAGTGATGGTATTTGCGTCGTATGAGATAATACCTCCTTCTAGGATAATTCCCGCAAACAACAAAGGGGGGAGGTTTTCGGCTTCACTTTTAAACTGGGTAAGGCTGGAACGAACAATTTTGCGTTCATTGAGTAAGTTACTGACGTTTTCCCGTTCGATAGGAATAAACCAGTTACTTTCTTCCATCGCCTTAATCATGATGTTGGTGGCACCTTGTGTCACGGCAGTTGACCAGTTTGCTCCTGTTTCAGAAGGTTTGTATTGACCCGTTTGATCACGAAATTTATAGACAGCAGCTACTAATTTTTCTTTAGGTACGGGTAGTTTGCGTAGGTCAGGTGTAATAGTGGTTTCTTCTCCTAAGCGTGCTCTTTGGGGTTTGGTGGGCTGGTGAAGAAAAGCACTACATCCTTCAAGTAGGAGAGCAGTAGCCAATAATCCTATTCCAAGAACACTTCTAAAAAATGGAATCATCTTTGGTGATATTAATTGATTAAAATCTTACTCTCTTAAAGAGGAATAAATGAGTAAGAAGAAAAAATAAGGATTAGATAATTTTTAAAAAGTTAGTAGTAGGGAACGGTTATGACAGTCTCTCCTCCTTTATTGTCCACAATCTTAATGACTAGCCCATCTGCTCCTGGGTCAACATTGATGGTGAGGTCTCCATACTTGTAAGTCCCTGCTTCCAAAGAGCCTTCTCCAAACTGATTTTGGGTGAGTTGGCGGGTAAGTTGGCTTAGTGTTTGACGGCTCAGGGTATTCGCAAAATCAGCGACGGGGTCGGTAGTAGTTCGGGTGGTACTAGTCTGGTTTGGGTCTTTGTAAGTATCTTGTGCTTGAGCAGAGCTGAGCATCCATTGGTAATTAAAGGTGTTTCCACCAAAGGCCGGATTCATGGGGCGATAGATAAATCCTTGGCTCATACAAAAAATGGGGGCAATGCCTAGTAAGAAAGCAAAAAGTAGTATTTTTTTCATCTGTTTAAATGGTTTGAGGTCAATAAACTCCCGTCCCTTTCTGATCTTGACTTCCGAGTTGATTTTGTATTTCTTGATAATTTAGAATGTATTGCAATACTGTTTCGTAGGCATTTTCGGCAAAATACTCTAAGGCGTCCATGCGTGGCTGCATAAATTGCTGCCATAGCAATTGATCATTTACCGAAATTTGAATGAGATTTGAGAGGCCGGGAGAAGGAAGCTCTTCAATCATGATGGTCAAATCATCTAATTGATTGAAGGCAATGGTGCTAGTCTGTGTAGAATCTAATTGACTAGAGTTCCATCTTTGATAGAAAAGTTCATAAAAGTCTCTACCTAGTTTGGTACGACTATTATCTAGCACTAAGCCAAGGCCAGTATCTTCGCCAATGGCTTTTTCTTGTAGCAATAAATTATTTGTCTCAGCTAGCCCTTCATCATTAATGTTCTGTGCTAACCCCCTCATCTCAAACAGCCCCATACCGCTGAGCATCATCACTAAAAAAAGAAAGACACGTTTCACCTTAATAATTATGAGTAATGCTAATTTGCATACCGCCAGATTGTTCAATTTTTAAAGGTAATATGGTAGGAGTAATCGTACCTGAGCTTATAAGGCCGTTGTTATTGCCTATTTGAGTTACTTCCAAATTAGATTGATTGATATTATTGGACAAAAGCAGGGAGTTGCCTGAACCTACTTGGGTTAAGCTAGCACCTCCATTGCTTCCTACTAGATTGACATCCATATTATTACCAGAGCCCTGTTGATAAGTATTTATTATTGAGCCGGTACCAGAAGTAGAAACAGAGAAGTTGTTGTTATTCCCATTTTGCAAAATATGAAACTCATTTTGAGCGGCTGGTGTAGAAGGAACAGAGCCTAGCTGATTAAGACCTAAGACAGCGGTTTGCTTATCAGTAGGGGTATTATTTTTAATAAAATCAGACCATGATGCTTCTGACTGTGCTTGCGCCAAAATAGGTAATGCAAAAACAAGGGATAAAAAAAACTTTTTCATTGTCTCCACAGGATTGGTTATTAGAATGATGGGAATATTATTTTAGGAGTGACTGGTCTGTTTAATAACCACTCTATTATTATTGCCTATTTGATTGATAACCGCTTTGGATTTGCCATCATTACTAATGATAACCTGCGTATTGCCATTATCATCAATGAAGGTTTCGGTCGTCGTCTCTTTCACGCCGTCTTTGTCGATAGTCGTTTGAGTGACTTCGGCTATGTTTTTGTTTCCGGATTGTTGTATCTCTATCATGGCTTAAAAATAATATTAAAATATTATATCTACAGCATTATATTTCAACAATTTAGCTGCCCAAGCACTTTAGAACTTACGTGAAAAGCTCAAAAAGCACTTAGGCAGCTGTTGGGGAATCTTTCTTTTTGAATATTTATATTTCTAAAAAGAAAGCATTAATATCCTATTGTTCAACTTTTAGGTCTGATTATATGCCATTTTGTGTGAAACCGCTAATAACGTTACCATTACCATTTTGGGTACTATTAAAAGTATTGCCCGAGCCATTTTGGGTACCGCTAAGAATATTCGAGTTACCATTTTGCTGAGCTGTAATGGTATTCATACTACCTAACTGGTCGATTTCCGAAAGGTTCAAGTTACCGGTTTGGGTCATCGTTAGTGAATTTCCTTCTCCTTCTTGGAGGTATGTAGCAGCGTTCTCATTACCTTGCTGAGTTAGGTAAATTTCGTTAGAAGCTGCTGACCCAGTTGCAGTTTGAGAAGTACCAGCAACGTTATCATCGCCAAATTGGCTAATCGAAGCATAGTTGATAGCTTCAGAGGCAGTGGTATTTTGTCCTACAATTGCTACGTTACCATCACCCACTTGATCAATAGTGGCTCCATTGGAAGATGTAGCAGCTCCATCTTGTACGATTGTGGCATTGTTTAGGTCACCAGTTTGGTAAATATCTGCGTCATTACTTGCCGAAGAGCCAGGCCCGTTGAAGTCTTGTAGTATAGAAGCAATATTACTCTCTCCATTTTGAATGGTGAGTGCGTCATTTATAGATCCTATGTCATCAGAAGTCTGAGTAATAACACTTTGATTAGACGTCCCCTTTTGTTGGACTTCAGCGATGTTTTGTCCCATACTAGAAGAAGTCTGAACGACTGTTGCCTCATTGAGTGTCACTGTTCCTCCATCGCCGTCTTCTTGTTTGATGATAGCACTCTGCTGATATCCTCCCAAACTTATTCCCAAGTTAATTTGAACTACTGTTGCGGTGTTACTTACGCCATCCTGAGTAATTTCTGTTCCGTCTACCCCTACCCCTAATCCACTTTGCGAAACAATTGCGAGGTTGGTTTCTCCAATTTGATTAATAGTAGCATCATGACCACTTTCACTGATACCATTTTGAGTAATTACTGCTTCGTTGCTTGTACCATTTTGAGTCAACGTAAGAGACTCAAATGCGGAGCCAGAAGTATTGTCAGAAGTTTGATCTAAAGTCACTTTGTTGGTATTCCCAGTGATAGTGATAGTAGCTTCATTGTTGCCTAGCAATGTAGAAGTTTGGGTGGTAGTAAGCTGATTTTCGTCGCCTGATATAGTAATATCAAGATTGCTTTTTACGCCTGTTTGTGTGTGTGTGCCAACGTTCCCGGAACCCGTAATGGTGGACGTACCTGTGTTCTGACTGTAAGCAGCTAACGTAGTCAACAACGCTGCTACAGTGATAAAGACGTTTTTCATAGAGATGAGATTTTGCGTGAGTTTAACAAAGAAATAGAAAAATGATTAAACAAACTATTAAATAATATCCAAAAATATGCAAATATTAAACCTTTGAGGTTAGTACGCTAACCAAATATACGTAATATATACCAGAATGTATTGAACAGTCAGAGCCTTAACAAGAATAATAAGCAATAATCAAGACGAAGTAGGATAGAGAGAGCCTCAAAATTTGGGCTAACAAAAATAAGAAATATTATCTAATAAAAAATACCAAAAAGACATTAATTTATCAAACGGTACGACACATATGATTAATAAACAGTGATTTTTTGGTTGATTATAGGATATTCTTTGGTGTTTTGGACTCTAATTACGTAAGTGCCAGTAGGATAAGATGAGCAATCAAAAACAACGGGTGATGAGGCATTTACAGTCTTGGATTTTAGTATAATTCCCTGAACGTTACACAAATATGCTGTCCCTAGTTGCTTTAAACTGGGATCAGAGGATTTACCATTAATGATATATAGGTTAATAGCTGGCTGTTGTAGGTTTATTCGAATGCCTTCACAGGGATCGATTACTTCAACAATATTTGAAAATGTGGTTCTGCCTGTTAAATCTACCTGACGAATTCTGTAAAAAGTTTTGAGAGCGGGTTCGGTATCTATATAGTCGTAAGTTTGAGTAGCACCTGCTCCAATCACGGGTACATGCCCATAATCTTTATATTCAGTTCCGTCGGTACTTTTTTGTACTATGAAGGAGGTAACTATACTAGTGGCTGGAATACTCCATGACAAACGTACTTGACATTGATCAACCTTGGCTGTTAGATTATTGACAACGACAGTATTAGACTGTCCTCGGCAGGTGCCGGGCGCATCTAACCGACGAAAACTGGGGGCGGAACCAAAATAAATATCATCTATGGTGATTTGGGCCGCGTCTCCGCCACATACCATCAAGAAAAGTAGGCGGAATTTCCCACTTGCATCACTAGCGATAGATGAGGTGTGATTGACATTATAAACACTCAATGCTTGTTTGGTAGGATCAGAAGGGTAGGAAAATTGATAGATTGATTTGCGAGTATTTTTTTCTATATCCCACAAATAGACTTGTATCTTTCTTGGGCTATTTGATGCTTTTAGTAATTGAAACTTAAATTGTAGCGTAATTTGCTGACCTGCTGGAATCGCAAAAGCAGGAGTCGTAGCAGTGGCTGTATCCGAAACTTGAGGGCTAGTGATAAGGGCGCAATTGGCAGAAGCACTGCTGCTAATTGGAGTAACATTACAAGCATTAAATAGCCAGCAATCTGCTTCAAGTGGAGCTCTGTCACAGCCATCGAAATTTTCAATTAGCTGAGCATTTGTCAGTTTGCTATAAAACAGCAATAGTAATATGACAGTGCGTTTGAACATTGGATAAGGCGACAGGTATGAATAATGAGCCAAAGATAAAGATTTAATAAAAGTACAGGAGGAGATATTTCCCTTTTTTATCAAGCGGTCGTTTATCTATTTTGGATAAAAAAATAAGCACTGATACAGATAACCAGTGCTTATTTCAGATTTATGTTCTAAATTATTATTGAGGGGTGGGCATAAATAGGAACCAACGAATGTTAAAGAGTTGATGACCAAATCAATCCAATTACACACGCGGTTCCATGCAAGCCAAATTACTGTATTTATCTGACTTTTTGAATACCTGTTGG
>NZ_JARNTW010000037.1 GCF_029433105.1 Runella sp. MFBS21
TTAGATGTGAGAACCCAATCTTACTACTTTTTATGTTTCTGGGAAAACTTTTACCCCACTATCTACATATAAGTATCTCGTTAATAAATAGTTGGCTGTTAAACCCAACTCTTGATTCGCATTACTAATGAAAGCGAGTAGTGTAAATAAGATGTGATTCTTTTTCATGAGAAATTAAATTAATTATAAACAAACAATTGAATGGCTAATACCCTGGGTTTTGCTCTAAATCAGGATCTTGAATAATTTCGGTTCTGGGAATGGCAAACACCCAGAAATTCGGATTCTTTAAGTTAGGGTTGATGGCTCCAAATACCTCGGCTGCCCTCCCAGTTCGAACGATATCAACAAATCTATGGCCTTCAAAACCTAACTCAAACCTCCTTTCATTTTCAATTGCTAAAAGGACATTATCCTTGCTTAATGAATTTGTAAAAGTGAGTAATGGTATTTCAGCTCTGTTTTTGACTACGTTGAGGTCTGCGACAGCGCCTTCGAGATTGGGGCTTGCCTTTTTGGCCCGCGCTTCTGCTCGAATTAAGTATTGTTCAGCAATCCGAAGAATGAATATAGAGCTTGTGCCGTCTTGTTTGCTGTACAGAGTCAAATCATAGATGTTTTGAGGAGTCCTGAATAAAAGACTGCTTCGAGTACCACCTAGTTTGGGGTCTAAAATAAGCCCTACAAACTCCCTCGCTGGAATGTAATCGTGCCGCCCTCCCTGAGCTGGCGAGTTCCAGTTGGTATAAAAAGAACTTCGGTCGGAAGTACTAAAAGCAATTTCGAGGATAGATTCAGTGGTATTTCTTCCCGTATAAAAAGCCGAAAAAGGTTTTACCAAGCTAAAATTGGAACTCTGAATTACTTTTGTTGCATTCTCTTCGGCGAGTTCCCATTTTTCAGTGTAAAGGTACAAACGAGCTTTGAGTGCGTAAACGGTAAATTTATTAGCACGATTTCGATTTAGGGTCGTCGTCAGTAATTCTTCTGCTTTGTTTAAGTCAGACAGAACTTGGTCGTAGGTTTGCGCCCGCGTACTTCTTTTGGTACCACGATGGGAAGTAGGGGCCGTAGCTGGTTCTAAAACAATAGGAACGCCCCCGAAGGTTTTGGCTAAATCGAAATACGCAAGCGCTCGAATAAAATACGCCTCTCCTAAAATTTGGTTTCTATCAGCTTTGGTAATAGACGTTTCGCTGAGAGTTGGGACTTTGCTGATTACAAAATTGGCTCGATTGATGGTCGTATAAATTCCTGAGAAGCTTCCGCCTCCACTATCGGCAGTTTTATTGGCAACGACGTTATTTTGGCTATTAAAATTGACGACGTTATCTCCCGCCAAATCCAATGAAACTATGCTTCCGCTGACGTACCCCTGCAAAGCATCATAAGTTCCGATTAGCGCTGCTAGGGCTGACTTTTGATCGACAATGACTGCTTCATCAGAGATGGTCGCCTGTGGTTCGGTGTTTAATACAAGCTCACAGGAACTTAATAGTAAGAGTATTATTGCGAAAATTAGTGAATTATTTCTCATTTTTCCAAAGATTAAAAAGTAACATTGACTCCAAAATTGACTGATTTGGTTTGTGGCGTGCCGTTAAAATCAAGTCCTTGTACTAAGCCACTGCCACTATCCGCCGCAGAATTTGTTTCAGGGTCAGGGCCTGTGTATTTAGTAAAAGTCAGCAGGTTTGTTGCCGTAACGTACAATCGGGCATTAGTGATTTTGATTTTAGACAATAAGCTGGCAGGAATCGTATATCCTAGAGTGATGTCTCTGACGCGGATAAACGAAGCGTCTTCCAATAAACGGCTGGTATTACTTTCGTAATTTCTGCTACCATCAGCATTGACCAAAGAAGTGAGTCGCGGCAATACATCTTTATCACCTGGTTTTTTCCAATAGTTTAATGAACTCTTTTGGATAGAGCGGGTAATGCCGCGAGTGGCTCCCGCCTCTAAAAAGAATGCTGTGTAATTGAATAGCTTATTGCCAGAGCGATAGACTAAATTTACATTAAGGTCAAAAGCTTTGTAAGACACCGTATTTTTGAAAGTACCTTCAAAATTAGGCCACGCATTTCCCACAATCTTGCGGTCGGTTGCGGTGATTTGTTTATCGCCATCTACATCTTCAAAGATTGCATTACCTGTTTCTGGATTCACCCCCAAATAGTTGTAGACCCAAATCGAATACAGAGAATAACCCTGTTCTAAGCGGTACATTCCGTAACTGCCCGTAATGGGATTGTTGAGTTTTTCAATTCTGTTTTTATTGTGAGAAATGGTGAAGGTAGTATTCCACTTCAACGATTTTGTATTGATGTTTTTGGAGGTGATTAATAGCTCAACTCCTTTATTACTAATCTCCCCCACATTTGTATAAACCGAGCCAAAACCAGTTTTAGAGGCAACGGGCTCATTAATCAATAAATCACTCGTGTATTTTCGGTAATAATCAAATTCAAACGAAATTTTATTTTTTAAGAGTGCACCTGATAAACCAATGTTAAACTGGCTTGTTGTTTCCCATTTTAGATTCGGGTTAGCCAGTTGGCTCGGCGCAATCCCAGGTAAGTCGGCATAATTACGCCCGCCCGCCCACAAGCCTCTCGACGCAAAATCATCAATGTCTTGGTTTCCAGTTAATCCGTAGCTGGTCTTTAGGCGCAGGTTATTGATGACGTCATTTTGGGGAAAGAAACGCTCATTACTAATATTCCATCCCAGTCCAATAGAAGGAAAATACCCCCAACGATTATCGGCACCAAAGCGCGAGGAGGCATCGGCGCGGAAGTTGGCGTCAATCACGTACCGATTGTCAAAAGTATAGTTAGACCCCGCAAAGAATGACACCAAGCCATAATCAGAACCTGTAGAAGAGGCGGTCTGGACGGCCGCAGAGGTAATTCTCTTAAACTGATTGCTTGGAAAACCTGTTCCAGTCAATGTCTGTCTTTCGGTACTTGTGAATTGAACCGTGTTTCCAAGAAAAAAACTAAAATCACTTTTTTTACTGGAGAAAGAGTAGTTGAGTAACTGTTCTGCGATTAACGATTGTTTGGTAGTACTTACATCATTAGATTCGCCCGCTGGTTGCCCATACACCAAGTTGGTGTTGTAGTATGCTTTTTCGTGATATAAGTTATAATCACTACTCAAGGAAGTTTTAAATGAAAGATTGGGTAAGATGTAATAAGTTGCATACAAATTATTAATGCTTCGTAGGCTATTGGAGTGCGTATCTGAGTTTTCAAGAATGGCGATATGATTATCAAAAACAGTCGGTTTGGAGAAGCTTCCATCTTCGTTATAAATAGGATAAAACGTAGGGGTATGCAAAGCAGCTTGGAACAAACCGGCCGGGCCATCACCTACCCTTACGAGGCGCCGTGGAACGCTGGACAAATTATTTGAAGTACCGATTTTGAAACGTTTGCTGAGTGAATGGTCCAAATTTATCCGAAAAGCAAATCTCCCAAAATCTTGAAGTTTGAGCGTCGATTCTTGTTTTTGATATTCGGCGCCCAAGTAAAAATTGGTTTTTTCGTCACCACCTGACAATGATAAATTGTAGCGTTGAGAATGAGCAATTCTAAAAACATCACTTAGTCGGTCGTAGGTTTTTTGATCTTCTGGATTTCCAAAAGCTGGAAAACCTGCAATGACTTCATTGACGGGCCTAAATGGACGAGTTTCAAACGTTTTTCCATCATTAATGTGTACCAAATTAACCATCGTTGCGTGCTCGGGTCCTGTAACTAATTCCCACAAATTAGTGGCTTTACCAACCCCATAATCGGCTGAAAAATTGATTTTTGTTTTCGAATTTCGGCTGCCGCGTTTTGTCGTAATTAGTATCACACCATTTGCACCTCGGGCTCCGTAGATAGCGGTTGCATTAGCGTCTTTTAAGACTGAAACCGATTCTATATCTTCGGGGTTGAGGTCAGAGAGTGGGTTTGGTGTTTGTCCTCCTAGCCCTCTTGACAATCCTTGCAGATTTTCATTATTGATAAAAACGCCATCAATGATGTACAATGGATCATTTCCAGCCGTGATTGATGTGGCCCCACGAAGACGCACCAAAACCGAGGTACCTGGCACACCTGAATTACTTGAGATTAAAAGTCCAGGTACTTGCCCTTGTAATTTTTCGGTAATGCTTGTGTAGGAGGCCTTTGAAACATCTTGTGAGTTGATGGTGGTGACAGCACTGGTTTGTGCGTCTCTGCGTGTCTGTGTATAGCCCACTACAATGACTTCGTTTAGGTCTTTTTCATTCTGAGAAAGTTCAATAGTGACATCACTATTGTTGACCACAACTTCTTTAGAATAATAGCCGATAAAACTCACAACAACAGTAAAAGGTAGCTTCTGTCCTGTATTTAATAAAAATGCGCCATTGACGTCTGTGATTCCTCCGTTAGTCGTTCCTTTGATGAGCACGGACGCTCCAATTAAAGGTTCTTGGGTCTTCTGATCAACAATTTTACCTTTGACTGTTGCGTTGATAGTGGCTTGTGCCTGCAGCAAGAATGGAATTAGGGCAAAAAGTCCTAAGAGTAATAGATTTTTTTTCATTACTTTGTACTGGTTAAATTAAAAATAAAGTACTTGCCAATCATCCGAAGTGATTGGTATAATCATTTGCCAATGACCTTTTTATTTGGTTTAACTCTACCGGTTTGGTTGCCGCCAAACCGGTTTTATTAACAACAAAAAATTCTTAATCTATATATTTTGTATTTTTTAATTAAAAACTGACTTTTACTTCCTAGCAGGAAGAGCAGGTCAGAGAAAATTGATTTTATTTAAGGGTGAAACTTAAAGAAAATAAATCACTGTCGGATTCGGTGTAATTGATTTTTTGAAGCCTTGTCGGTGGATTACAAGACTGACTGAATTATTTGACCAGAATAGGAATAATTAACGCTGCAATGTTAGAGAGTCCTTTCGGAAATACCAAACAAATAATTTAATTTTTTTAATATAATCTCCCTAAAACAGCTATATTTTCAGGATATAAATTAGACTATAGGATGAGTATTCTTATTTGATTTTTACTGACACACCTTCTTTATATTATATTTTAAATATGCATAGTATCAAAAAAGCTACTTTTAAGTTAAAAAGAAAGGAAAGAGATGCAACAATCATTTTACGGGTTTGACAGTGGTAGTATAGTAGTCTAATAATCAATAGACTAAGTAAAAAACGTAGTTTATTAGATTTTTAAAAAAAAGTAAGAAAAAGTTTGGTAGATTATATTTTTTCATCATTACTTTGTACCAGGAATTAAATCGCTAGAGAAAAGAGGCTTTTTCCCTGATGTACATTCCGGTAGATAGCCACCACTACCTGAGTAAATTAAAGATTTATAATGAGTGAAGGGAGAGAGTAGGCTCTGAGAACTTCCGGCAACCTGCCAACCACCGGCAAGGTGCTCCAACCTAAGTCATAGGATAAATCTGAGTTCAATTTCACAGATGCTTAGTACTTACCGTTTTTGAGCGGGATAGATCCTTTTTAGTTTTCAGGAAAACAGTTGTTTCCGGAGGATTTAATAAAGTTGTTTTATAGAACAAATAAATATATTTAATTTATAGATTTAATATAAATTTTTATGAAAAAAGAAACCTTGTTTGCAAAAGCAATCCTCATTACCAAAGAGTTTGGTCATTCGTCTAACCCTATGCGAGTGCTGGCTACACTACTGTTGCTGTGTTCAACCTGTTGGTTTGCACAAGCACAGCAGGACGTGGATGTCAATAACGTGACCAAGTGGCAATTTAAGTTTGCCAATGAACAATTCAATCAGGGAGAAGAAGTAGAAATTATTTTTCTGGCGACTATCGAAAAGGGCTGGTCACTGTATTCTTCTGATTTTAAGGCAGATATTGGACCCCAGCCAACAGAATTTGAATTTGCTGAAAACGGTTCATTTGCGGTTACCAAAGCGATCAGCGCGGTTTCTCCCCTGAAAAAAGTGGATAAAACATGGGGAACGCAGATAACCTATTTTACGCAAAAAGCCGAATTCAGGTCCAAAGTTAGAATTGACGAGATCAATTATGATGTCACAGGGATAATTCGAGGACAGCTCTGCAATGACAAAAAAGGTGTTTGCATACCATTCCAAAAGACCTTCCACTTTATTAATTGAGTATGGAGAAATACTTTTTGGGAATTGCCACCCTAGCGTTATTTCTGATGGGGTTTCAGCAAAAAACTGCCGAAAAAGAACCGGAAACAAAGGTGGAATTGGGCGAAAAATTGTTTTTTGATCCGATTTTATCCTCCAAAAGAACGCTTAGTTGTGCCTCCTGTCATCGTCCCGAATTTGCGTTTGCCGATACATCACAATTCAGTCAGGGAGTGAATGGGATTCCAACTACTCGAAATACCCCTTCAGCAATGAATTTAGCGGGAAGATTGCAGCTATTTTGGGATGGCCGTGCCGGGACGCTGGAAGAGCAGGCCTTACAGCCAATTGCGGCGGCCAATGAAATGAATTTGCCAATCACGGAGGCCGTGACCAGACTAAATGCTGACCCAGATTATACCAAAGCATTTAAAAAGGTATTCAAATCAAAACCAACCGAACGAACACTAGCGGAAGCATTGGCGGCTTACGAACGAACGCTCGAAACAGCAAATACCCCCTATGACCGTTATCTTAATGGCAATGAAACGGCCATGTCGCCAGAGGCAATTCGAGGGCGTATCTTATTTGTGGGGAAAGCTAACTGTGCCAATTGTCATTCGGGGGAAGATTTTACGGCCGACCGATTCAAAAATATCGGACTGTATGATGGAAAAAGATTCCGGGATACCGGTCGATTTAACATTACCCGAGACAGCACCCACATCGGACATTTCAAAGTCCCTGGATTGAGAAATGTAGCCCTAACGGCTCCTTACATGCATGATGGTTCTTTCAAAACGCTGAGAGAAGTAATTAATTACTATAACCGGCCCGATAGTCTCGTTAAGAACGGCCTGAATCGCGATCTTTCACTGAGTACTCCTTTGGGCCTTACCGAATCTGAAATGGCAGATATTGAGGCTTTTTTATACGCTTTAACGGACGACCGATTTGCCAAAAACGGAACATCAACATATTCCAAAAATCAATCAAAAAAATAACCGGCCACTGACCTGAATCAGCAAATATTATGACAAAATTCTTATAAGATAGGCTCTACGTGTATTGAAGCAGACTGAAGCCATTACTAATAAAAATAGTTAAACCATTAATTCTAGCAAACAATGAACAACAATCCGCTCAAATCCATTGGCAGGGCTTCTCTGCTAGCGCTTACCCTGACCGCTTCGGCATTTGCCGGCGAGCAGCCCACGTTCCTGAAAGAAGGAAAATGGCGAGGTGAGTTTAAGTTAAATGAAAAAGTGTTGCCTTTCAATTTTGAAGTGAAGGGTACTAATGAAGAGAATGCTACTTTTTCACTAATTAACGGTACCCGCCGAGATCATTTTAAAGTAAAGGTGATTGAAGGGGACAGCATCTTTGTAAAAATGAATACCTACGATGCCGCTCTTGTGGGAAAAATTCACGAAGACGGTACCTTCAGAGGAGTGTATAAGAGTTTGGTGCCTAACCCCCGTTTTAATGGAAACCGATTACCTTTTGTAGCTGAATTCGGAAAAACGCATCGTTTTGTGAAAGAGGATCATGCCCTGAAACCGGCAGGTAATATATCAGGAAAATGGAACATCAAAATCATCAGCAAAGATCCTAACGCTGCCAATTCCGTAGCATTACTGGAGCAGAAAGGAAATAAACTGACGGGTGTCTTGATGACCGTTGTAGGAGATACCCGTGAACTGGAAGGCAACGTAGTTGGCGATGAGTTTTATCTTTCGGGATTTTCAGGGCCAAGTCCATATTTAATTCAGGGCAAGCTCGGTGATAATAAGAAAACCATCGTGGAAGGTGAATACAATATCGGAATCTATTTTTCTCAAAAGTACGAAGGAAGTAAAGAGAAAAATATTGAATTGCCTGATCCTTATAAACTTACATTCCTGAAAGAAGGCTACGACCGAATTAATTTTACGTTTCCAGATTTGGAAGGCAAGCCTGTTTCCATCAACGATGATAAATACAAAGGCAAAGTGGTCATTGTTGAAATCATCGGAACGTGGTGTCCGAATTGCACCGACCAAACACGCTTTCTGGCGCCGTGGTTCAGCCAAAATAAGCACCGTGGAGTAGAAGCCATTGCGGTGGGATTCGAACAAAAAGATGACCTGGAATACGCTAAATACACATTAGGTAAACTGAAAGAATTCTATAAAATCGAATACGATATACTATTCGGCGGGTTGGCCGATAAGAAAATCGCCACCGAAAAATTTCAGGGATTAAACCGCATGGCGGCTTTTCCAACTACCATTATCTTCGACCGTAGCGGCAAAATACGGGAGATATATACAGGCTATACCGGTGACATCACGGGTAAGTATTATAAAAACTATGTAAAGAAATTCAATAAAGTACTCGACGAGTTGATTGCAGAACCAAATCCTCACGCCGGTCAGGCATTGAGCCAGGTAGGGGCAGGGCAATAATTTTGCTGATTATTTACTAAATCTGTTTGAATAGTGTCCGGGCTATTGACCCGGCACTGCAGGTTTATTCTCCATTTAGCCGGGGCAGGTGGCGAGTTCGGAATACATTGACATAGGCGATGATGATATTATGAATAATCTTTTGAGCAGCTCGGTCATAAAAATAAATTCTCTTGAAAATGACAGGCAGAATGTCACAATCAAAATGGCCTAGGAAGTTACCAGAAAATTGGCTTTCTCTTAACGTAAATGAAAATAATCTGCAAGCGGGTGTTGAGTAGTAATCAACCTAAAACACTGACTCAAGTGGTGGATAATTTACTTAACTATTGGGAGATTTAAAACGGATCTTATTTCATGGCTGAACTAATTCACTGATTGGCAGACAAAAGGTAATATTATTCAACAGACAAAAACCCCACCAATGCTTTTACTACCTTTTTAAAATTTAAACAACCCTCAGTTAGCTACCACGCGTTAATGCCCTAAGTAATTGTCTATAACTTTCTCTTGTCACTCTCATCATTGGGAGCGGCTTTTATTATCAGTACCCTTTATAATCAATCGTTTACAGTCTCAACACAATATCTTAATGCGTTTAACCTGAACGTTGGCAAGGTTTTGAACCTTGCCAACGTTTTTTTAGGTTTCAATGTGGTTTTAGGCTTAAAACCTTGGAAGGGTTGCTGTTAAGCTTTTATCGAGTTTTCCTTAAACCATACCTTACATTCTTCCAGATTTGACTGACCAGAAGCCACTTTTAGGATAAAATCTGTCAAAATTGCGTTTGTGACTTCAAGTCTTAATTCGTAATGATTGAGATTCAAGAAAATCAAAGCAGCCGCTAATCCCGTTCGTTTATTCCCATCGGTAAAGATGTGGTTGCAGATAATATTGTAGCAATATACAGCAGCTTTGTCAGAAATAGCTGGGTACAGTGGTTCTCCGAACATTTCTGCTTGAACGGCCCCCAACAACTAGTCTAAATTTTCTTCGTGTAAAAAATTACTGGAAGGCATAAAGTTTCCTCTGTGCACTTCAATGGTTGCTATATTTAACCGAATAATCTGTTGTTTTGTGAGGTAAATCATTAAGCAAGTGCCTTAAACGTCTCTTCGTAACGGTTAAAATCCTTACGAATTAATGCTTCAAAATCAGCATCTTGCGAAGTTTTTACTTCTTCAACAAATGTTTCTATTAGCATTTTTTTAAACAATTCGGGTTCTTCTTGAATCAACTCACGAAGGGCTTGCTTAACGATACTTTTGTCCAATACAGCTGTCATAGTGGTAGTTATTAAAATGCCATATCATTTTCTTGCTATTGTTGGTAAAAACACCAACAATAGCAAGAAACGAGGATTATTCCCACTCATCCCAATATTTTGCTTTGTATATATCATTACCCCAATTATTCCAGGGAGCAATACGATATGCACCAGATTCTATAAGTTCTAGTTCTATATTACTGGTATAAACATCATAGCCTAAATACTCTTGCATAACGCTTGGCAAAAGTAGCTCAGGTAAATAATAATCATCTGCTTTTTCATTTGTAGAAATATTGATATATGTCTTGCGTGTTAAGGGATAGTCGGGCGGATAATACTCTTCATCTTTAAGTATATTTATAAAGGAATCGCCACAAAGCCATTCTACCTCTTGTTTGATAGGTTCACCAAAAGATTCAAACTTAACATATGACAATGTACGATATATTCGTCTAACAATACCATTTTGGATAATGGCATAACCAAAAGTGCCTCCTGATTCAAACCAATTAAAAGCAAAGGCAAGTACTGGCGTATTGAAGAAAGTATTAAGTTTTTGAAGCGCAATAGGATTTTGCTCAAAAAAAAGATTGGTAAAATCAGAATTACTAATGTGAAACTCGTCTTTATACTTAGTAAATGTTATGTAATTCCTCTTTCTGGTATCATCAGAACAGTCAGTTTTTTCTCCATCACCAAAAAAGTATCTACTTACTTCTTCAATACTAAATTTTGTCGAGTCACATTTAATTATTATTCCTGATGCAGAAGTACCCATATGCTAAGTTTAATTATATGTAATTTTTTTGCCGTTTTTGGTATTTTATTACCGTTTTTGATGTTTTTACTAACAATTTGGGCGGTAGTTTGTTGGTGAAAACACCAACAATAGCTTAAAGTTATTAGGAGGCATAAAGTTGCCTCTGTGCACTTCAATGGTTGCTATATTTAACCGAATAATCTGTTGTTTAGTGAGATAAATCATTAAGCAAGTGCCTTAAACGTCTCTTCGTAACGGTTAAAATCCTTACGAATTAATGCTTCAAAATCAGCATCTTGCGAAGTTTTTACTTCTTCCATTGCTGTTTCCAATAGCATCTTTTTAAACAATTCGGGTTCTTCTTGAATCAACTCACGAAGGGCTTGCTTAACGATATTTTTGTCCAATACTGCTGCCATAGTGGTAGTTATTAAAATGCCTGAATTCGATTTCTAAACAAAGATGCAATTTATTTCATATTGACACGTGCTTTTTCAATGGTTTCCTGCCACTGATTCATATCTACTTTTTTTAAGAATTCATTCAAATCTCGCACTTTTTCTTCTACTATTTGATGACCTGTTGTGCGTGTTGCGGGGGCTTTTTTTGTCTTAGTTTTCATCGCTTATCTTTTTAAGATAACAAAATAGTCATACAAACGATTTGATTGAAACGGTTCTGATTTTCCTTCGCTACTGACTCCTAAAATTACAAATTCCTTTTCTAATTCATCCAAATCTCGGCTGATTATCAAACGATACAAACGCTGTCTTCGTTCGTCGCTACCTTTAAAGGTGGCTCATCCATCTCCAAAAAACTTTAACAAATGAAACTTTCAATGTCTTGGGATTCTTAGGACTTTAAAAGTTTATAAAGTAACCCCTTCCAAGGTTCAAAACCTTGGAAGGGAATGAAGTTTTACCCCAATCTCACCAACTCCCGCAAATCATTGTTAGACAAATCGCCCAACCATGTTTCGCCGTCGGTGACGGTGAGGTTGGCGAGTTCGCGTTTGTTTTGAATGAGTTTGTTGATTTTTTCTTCAAAACTACCTTGCGTGATAAATCGGTGTACCAATACGTTTTTGGTCTGACCAATCCGAAAAGCGCGGTCGGTGGCTTGGGCTTCCACGGCGGGATTCCACCACAAATCGTAATGAATCACGTTGTTGGCCGCCGTTAAATTGAGCCCTGTTCCTCCCGCTTTGAGCGACAAAATCAAAATACGGGTCGAGCGATTGTGCTGAAAGTCATCCACCATTTCATCGCGGTTTTTACGACTGATACCTCCGTGAAGGAAAGGTACTTCCAATTGCATTTGCTCCTGAAACATCGTTTGTAACAACGTCCCCATTTCTTCGTATTGGGTAAATAGGAGCGTCTTTTCGCCATTTTCGAGGATTTGACGAATCAAATCCAACAGCAATTGCGTTTTCCCCGATGCTTCAGGTTGAGCGCCGCCTTTTTTTAGGTAGTGGGTGGGGTGGTTACAAATTTGTTTGAGGGCAGTCATCATTTTAAAAATCAACCCACTACGTTTGAACCCATCTTTTTGACCTTCAATGCCCCGCAACGCTTGGTCCACTACACTTTGATACAAAGCCGCTTGCTCGCCCGTGAGGGTACAAGCTTGGTCGATTTCAATTTTGTCGGGCAAATCTTGGATGATTTTTTTGTCCGTTTTTACCCGTCGTAAAATAAACGGCTCAGTCACGCGCTTAAACTTATCTAAGGCGTGTTGGTCGCGGTCAATCTCAATCGGAATGGCGTAATCACTCACAAACTTTTTCAGATTACCGAGGTAGCCTTTGTTGGCGAAATCAAAAATCGACCAGTATTCGGCCATGCGGTTTTCGACGGGCGTACCACTCATGGCGATTTTGATGCCCGATTTCATTTTTTTGACGGCCTTGGTTTGGGCAGTATTGGGGTTTTTGATGTTTTGCGCCTCGTCAATCACCATCACCGCCCACTTTAATTTGCTCAAACCCTCTTCCTCACTGCGAACCACGCCGTAGGTGGTAAGCAAAATATCGGCATCTTTGAGTGGAACCAAGCTTCGTCCCGAACCGTGATACAGGTGCAGACGAAGTTCGGGGGCAAATTTGCTGATTTCCTTCGACCAGTTGGTGAGCAAAGTCGTTGGCACCACGACCAACCCTTTCAATTTTTTGAAAGCCCCTTCTTGCTTCATTTTCAGGAGGGTAGTGATGACTTGCAGGGTTTTTCCCAACCCCATGTCGTCGGCAATGAGGCTACCCATTCCCAAACGCGCATTTTTGTAAAGCCATTCGTAGCCGCGCTGTTGGTAGGGGCGTAAGTTGGCGGCAAGGCGGTCGGGAAGTGCAACGGTTTCGTTTTTCAACAACGATTTCATCCACTTTTGCGCCGATTTGGTGAGGGTCACGCCCGTACCGTTAAATTCTTCAGTAAGAGCCGTTTGTAACAGTTCATTGCTATCCAGCGAAGGCGGATTTTTGAGCTTTTCGAGCAGGGTTTTGATTTCTTTTTCGTCAAAATACGCGTACTGGTCTTTGATTTTCACTAATCCTCGGTAGTTCTCAATCATCCATACAAAGCTTTGGGTATCAATGTGTTCGTCGCCCACGGCTACTTCCCAGCGGAACTTGAGCATATTTTCCAAACTGATAATCGACGAAGCCGCAACTTTGCCGTCTTCCTCGCTGTCGAGCGTCATGGTCAGCTGCGGACGGAGCAGTTTCTGGAGCGATTTCGGCAACTGAATTTTGATACCAAACAGTCGAATCGTTGGCAAAATTTTTAGAAGAATATCGGCAAACACCTCCGAATCGAATTGTAAAGGTTTCGCACCATGGCTGGCAATCAGTTGATTAAGTTGCGGAAAATGCTCCGCCATCATCGACAAGTCGCGCATTACGCCCATGCGTACGGGGGCATAGTTTCGGTCGGCCATGAAGGTTTGGAGTGGAATCGGAATGTTGAGTTCAGACTTTTTATGTTCCACAAAAAGATTAACCTTAAAACCCTCTTCCAGTTCTTCCACTTGTACCATTGGCACATAATCGCGTTGGGCAATGAAAAATTTATTGAGCCACAACTGAATGTTACTCGGGATTTCGCGGGACTCAAAACCCCCGAAGAAAACCATTGAGTTTCTGAAAAAAAGGTCGTCGGTGTCGGTGGCTTTATAGTCGTAATGGTCGTTAAATTGCCGTATGCGTTCGGTCAAAATGAGCGAAGATAAGGCATTCATAAAATCCGTTTCAGTAGGAATGAAAATGTCCCGTTTCCCAATTTTATAATAGAGAATTTCGGGAGGCAATACTGCCCGTACGTGAGCCGATAGAGCAGCTACTTGTTCGTTGATTGTGGCTGGTATCCAGCGTATTAAATGGTATTCTCGTTTGAGTTTGGCGCGTAGCAATTGAGGAATAATCGCACCTCGTTCAAGGAGTTTGAGCGACAAACGATTCAAAAAATAAAGCCCTTTGAGGGTAGGAGAAAGCTGTGACAACTGCGACGAAGGCAAATGATGAATCCAATCGACAAACTTGGGAAGCTCATCAAATTGAAAAACAATGCGCTCGCGGGTATCTCTGAAATTGGCCTGCAAAAAGCCCAGCGCTTCGTCCATGATGATTTCGCCGCTTTCTACTGCGTCCAAATCTTTGTCATATTCTTGTTCTTGGGGTTCTTCAGAAACGGCAAGTTCGCGCGCTTTTTTGGCAGTATGAATGTAAAATTTTTGTAAAATCTGCTTAAAATTTCCCGTTCGATAAAACAACGGCTTATCGCTCAATAGCGACAGTAAATTATCCGAAATATCAGGAAGCGTCGAAAAATCCAGCGGGGTATATAGGGCTTCGTTTGGCTGAAAAACGGTTTCTTCCGAGCCTTCAAACGGCTGACGAATATCGGCTACGTCGAGCGTTTCTACGTCTTTTTGGTCAGATGATGCAAAGCCCAATGTTTCGAGGTTTTTGAATAAATCGAAATCACGGAGTTCAAAAATCAGAAAAGGGTTTTTGTCGATTTCGTTGGCGACCAAGTACAATACCGCCGCGCGGTGCTTACAAGGATCGCCCCAATCAGGACAAGAGCAGTCGGAGTGAAAGGCTTCCCATGAACTTGGAAACAGAGAAATTCCTTGACGTTGGCAGTCGTTGAATAATTCTGTAGGCAGTTGACGATTCAGTAATTGCGTCAAATACAGCGGGTTCTCAGTGATTAAATTCAACAATCGGGCTTTGTCAGACGGTGAAAGCGGGTCGATATTGAACGAAATCTTGTAAGGCCGAGGGCTGGTACCTTTTACCCGCGCCGCGATTTTGTTTCCCTCAAATGCGATGCTTTGGACTGAGCCATTGTTGGCATAGGTTCGACCTCTGGCCAATCGCCCGCTTTCATCGAGCCCCTCCAGTATATTGATCCATTGTTGTCCCCACCACGTTTGCCCAAAGGTACTACCTTTACTTTTCCGTCCTCGTTTCATTCATTTGTATGTTTTCGGCAAAAATAATAAAGCCAGAAACAATACAGATAGATAGAGAGAAGTCATTTATTATAAAAAACTTTTTCGCTCCACTTCAAGGAATCTGGAAAAGGGAGATTGTATTTGGCAAAATCTGACCAAAAAATCAAAACTTTATGGGTAGAAACATCTTTTGAAGAAAGAATCACGGGAAATTGTTTGTGCTCAACCAACCTCCATTTGCTTGGGGTAAAATTTACAAAATAGCGTTGATATTTGTAATCAACATGGTCTTTGATAAGCTGATTTTTGTAGGAATAATGATAATGAAATCTCAAATAAGGGGTGTAGGTACGAGAAAGGCGTTTTTCTTCAATAGCATCTATCGTAGCCACCGCAAATGATTGATTTTCAATAATTTGTTTCTTATCACGAGCACTTGCGATACTCATATAAAGGGCAGGAAGAGCAATGAGTACAAAGCCCCAAATTGAAAAAAACAGCGCCCACTCAAAATCTGATTTTTTAGGTATTCCTTCCATAACGACCGCTAATAGTAGTTCTTAAAGTTACGGAAATACCTATTCTAACACAAAAAATCCTCTCACTTGTGTAGAGGATTTTTTGTTTTCACGCTATTTACTTATCTATTATTATTTTTTCTTCGCCTCATTTTCTTTTCTAAATTTCTCAAAATTAGGCCCAAGGCGATAACGTTTGTCGGCCAACCATTCAGCGCGGTGTTTTTCATAATGAGCCGTGGTCATCAAATCCAGTTGATACTTGTATTTATAGCCAATCGTGGCTTGGGCATTTTTGTAGAGTTTACTGATAAATACCTGCGAAAAATCTGAGGCTTTGTAGTTGTTTAAGGCCGAATTAGGTACTTTCTTATCGTCAATCCACACCCCATATACTTGGGGATTTTTGTACGATTCAAATTCTTTTTCTGTAGGTGTAATCCGCGCAAAAGGCTTTAAAGGAGGATTCATGGCCAATTCTTGCTGCAACTGCTGCTCTTTGCTCATAGCTCTGAAAATCACCTCCATCCGAGCGCGGTCGGTCTCAGTGGGTTGGTGAATTGTGCTCCATTCTTTGCCGTCTTTACCTACTCCTTTTTTAATATACTTATTCATCAGCTGCTGATACTCTTTTACCAACTCAGCCGACACTCCTTCTTCGGTAGCACTTGCTTCTGATTTGGGAGATTTTAGGGTGCTAGGAGGTGTTTGTTGCGCAAAACTCACTTCGCCAAACACCGCTATCAACGACGTACAAAGTAAAACTACTGCTCCTTGGATTGCATATTTTTTGGGTAAAGAAGTGATTTTGTGCATCATTTTCAAACGTTTTTTGGTGATAAGATAATTGAATGAACTTGTCAGTACGATGCCATTACTTTGACATACTTTATTTAATAATAAATACTGATAGCTGCTTACACTTTGGATTTGATGAATGACCCAATCATCCGCCAAAAATTCATGATTGAGCGTCATTGCTTTTCGATATATCCACAAAACTGGATTCCACCATGCTACTACCAAAAGCAGCTCCATAAATACTACATCCCAAGAATGTCGTTGCTGTATATGAGCCTGCTCGTGCAGCAAAATCTCTGGCTCAATTTTATTCTTTTCAAAATCGTCTTGATTCACAAACACATACCGCCCAAAACTATACGGAACAGTAGGCTGCGACACCAACACAAAGTGTAGTTGCTCTTTTTTGACTGTGCTATGCGAGCGAATCTGATACCAGAGTGCTCCTATATTTTTGGTAAAACGCAACAACAATCCCAACGAAACCAAGCCATAAATACCCCAAATGAGGTGTTTGATTTCTATCTTTTCCTGAGCCGTTATAGTTGCTGCACCAGGCGCAGGAATTTCTTCACGTATAGGATAAACGTTTTGTGTTCGCTCAATCACCGTCGTGATTCGCTCCGCATTACTCATTGTTATTTCAAAAGAAAAAAGTGGTACTAACGCAGAAAACACCAGACTAAAAATCAGATAAAACCGATTGAATCTCAGCATTTTTTCTTTTTCTAATACCACCCGATACAGCAGTAGCAGCAAGGCCGAGCAGGCCACAAATTTGAAAAGATAGAGCATCATGACTGTTTATTTTTGATTTGTTCTTCAATGATTCCTTTGAGCTCTTCTAGTTCGTCGGCTGTCAAATCGGTTGCATTGGTAAAAAACGATGCAAATTGCGCCACCGAATTACCAAAGAAGTTTTTAATGATGCCTCTCATGTGTTTTGAAAAGTAATCTTCTTTAGAAACCAAGGCATGATATTGGCGCGAATTCCCAAAAACTTTGTACCCCACAAATCCTTTTTCTTGCATCCGCTTGAGCAAAGTCGCCAAAGTAGTAGGGGCAGGTTTGGGCTCGGGATGAGCCTCTAGAAGGTCTTTCATAAATATCCCGTCTTGCTGCCAAATCAGCTCCATGAGTTGTTCTTCCGTTTTTGAAAGCTGCATCTTCTACATTTTTAGATTTGATTCTACAAATGTAGAATCAAAATAAGACAAAGCAAATTTTTAGTTGATTTTATTTTCTACTTTTTTTACAATCTAAAATTCCACATTATACTCCTAAACCTTTTTATCATGCCCAAATCTCTTCTCCGTTTTTGTTCAAATACGGTTTTCTTCTCATTGCTAGGTATTATTTTATCAGTAACTTTTCTCCGCGCTCAGTCGCCCGATACTATTCAGATTCGCTATCCCGCTTACTTAACCCCTATTATCAAGCCCCAACACGCCTATCATCAAACATTGACGATGAAATTGTTGATGGCGCAGGCGTCATTTGACGGGAAGTTGAAACGCAAAGACAACGACCAAAGCGAAGTCTTTGTCAACTTTGCACAAGCATTGGAAATCATCAAAAAAATAGATAATCTCAGCCTAGGTATTCCCAAAATTATCTACCTCGTAGGCTGGCAATACAACGGCCATGATTCTAAGTATCCCGCTTGGTTTGAAGTAAACGAACGCCTCAAACGCCCCGAAGATAAAACAGCCTTAGAAAGTATGATTTGGCTCATGAAAGAAGCCCAGAAATACCACACTACCGTGAGCGTACACATCAATATGTTTGACGCCTATGAAGACAGTCCTTTATGGGAAACTTACGTTCAAAACAATATTATCGCTCGCAACGTCGACGGCTCGCTACGGACCTGTGAATGGGGCTATCCGATTAGTTATGCGCGCGAATGGGAAACAGGTTTTGCCCAAAAACGCATTGATCAACTCTGCCAACTCCTTCCATTAAGCAATGCCAAAACAGTGCATATTGACGCTTTTCATACATGGCCGCCTGTCCCGAAAACCGTAGACGGAAAAACCATCATCGATGTTGCGCCCACTCCTACGAGCCCTTATTTGGGCAATACCATAGCCGATGAAGCCAATGCACAGCGTAAAATCTATCAATATTGGGCTTCGAAAGGTATCGATGTCACTTGCGAGGGGGTGGATTTTCTGAGAGCTTCTACTTTTGAAGGCTATCAACCTATGGCTTGGTGGTTTAGTGGCTTAGACAAATATCTCAAATGGCCCGCTAGTTATTATTGTGGTGGCCAAGACAACAACGAATGGGGGCGGCTCTTTGGCTCAAGTATGCACGGCGAAGATGTTATCAAAAAATCCCCTGAACAGCTTAGGGGTTTTATGGAGCAGTTTTGTAATAAAACGCTCATTTGGTACTATCTCAACCGACTTGATCGCCAATACATAGTATCAAATAAGCAGGAAAAATCGGTGCATTTTTCAAACCAAACCGTAAGTAGTCGTCTCAGTGATCAATTCAGATTGCAGAGTAAAGAAATGATTCTGGCCGAAAATGAGGATGTATTTGTGCCTGCACTCTGGCGTAAAACCCCGTCGGTCATTGCCTATAGTAAAAAAGGTTATCAAAATCGTACTTGTAAATTGCCTCTTTCGCTTCGTCAAAAGCGACAAGTCAAAGTTTCTACCATTACGATTGAAGGTTTGAAATCTACCAAAACTTTAGCCGTAAAAGCTGGAAATATTACACTGTCAGTAAGCCCTGACGAAGCACTTCTCATTGAATAATGGATTTTTTTAGTTATTAAGATTTCAAATACTGTTTTTGAACAAAAACCATCACAGTCAATGGTACTTTATAATTTTACTTGTACTTTGAATTTTAACCTCATCCCTAACCCTTCCGCTCAGGCGGCCCTGTCCTTCCAGAAGAAGGGAATTCAAAGCCCTCTCTAGAAAGGACGCGACGGCGTACCGTGAGGGTGAGGGAGGTTGAATTTTGCAAGTAAAAAAGAGTCAAGTCATTTTCAATCAATTCTCCGCCGCAATTTACACATTTAGTTATGTCTTTACGCTTTGCCTTTTTTTTAGGATTTTACTTGATATTGACCACCACTGCTTACACTCAGTATGATTTTAGTAGTCATTATTTCAAGATTCATGTCAATTCCAAAGGCTGGATTACGAGCATGAAAAACATTACGGTGAAGCCACATCGGGAATTTAGTCCCGCCACCAAGCCTTCCCCTCTCCTTTCTCTTTATGACAGCAAAAAAAATCAATATTATCAACCTCAAAAAGCTACTTACAACAAGCTCAAAAAGACATTTAACCTTAGCTACCCCAACGGTTCGGTGGCGACGGTTTCATTGATACCCCAGCCCAAATATTTGAAGTTGACATTGGTGTCATTAAGCCCGCGCAATGGTGTTGATGCCATTGAATGGGGAAGCTATCATACCAATATCACTAATCTTTTTGGTGAAATCATCGGCGTAGCACGCGACACGAGCGAAGCTATCAACTATGCTATTGGAATGCTCGCTCTTAATGACAATACGCTAGGTGGCACCTCTGAAACTGTGGCCGATGCCGCACCTTTTCAGTATATTATTCACAGTCCCGACAAACAGCGTTTTCCCCTTCCGGCGCATCTGCGCGAAGGACAAGTGTTTCCTATCGGAGGCGACGGTATCAATGATGTCGCTTTTTACGCCCACAAAGAGCCATATTATCGGATTTTGTACGGAAATGCCGCTTTTGTGGATGACCAAGGTCGTATTTCGCTGGCTTATTCGTCTCGCGACCGCGCCCCTAAAAGGGAGGTCTATTTTTCATTGATACCCCATATGGCTGTCAATAGCCCCAATCATCAAGAAGTGCAGCCCTTGCCCGGCATTGATTATATCGGCTCTTCGATAGCGCTTTGGGGAAGTCCAGATAGCACTGCCCTTTTGGATGTGATTCAAAATATTGTGCTGACCGAAGGACTCCCTTATCCTACTTTCAATGGCAAATGGGTCAAAGATCCCGCCGCTTTTGTACCCGATGTCCTCACGAGCGGAGGGCTCTACGATAGCATTGTACCTTATACACATCAGTTGGGTTTTAAGGCAATCAGTTTGTATGACCAAGGTTTTATCAGACCCGACCGCAACAATGCGGGCTATATTGACGGAAGAAACTTTGAGAAAAAGCCCCTCAAAATGACGGCTGGCAACAAATCTCACAAAGAATTTTCTGAGTTGGCCGCCCGATACGGCCTTATCATTGGCCGAACACCCATCACTACATCGTTGGCGCCAGGCACCAAAGATGCCAGTCCGTTTCCGAGCGATAGTCTATGTTATCAGCAAAAACGATTGTTGACAAACAATATCGCCCCCAACGACACCATCATTCAGGTCAATGACCCGCAATATTTGGAAGAAATCGCAAGCTGGGAAGGGCATTGTACCAATCTCAATATGATAAAAATCGGAAAAGAACTCATTCATTATCTAGGAGTTTCGAAAACAGCCCCGTATCGATTGCTCAACGTAAAACGTGGCTACTGGAACACCGCACCCACAAGTCATTCGGCTGGCGATACAATTTATAAGCTCCAAGTCACCATCAACTACGGCTATGATGGCTTGATTCCCAATATTCAATTGCAGGACAAAATTGCTCAGTACTACGCCGATGTATGCCACCTCAATGGCTTGGCTTATTATGATTTCGACGGACAAGAGTTTTTGTTTAACAGCGGTCATGGGTATTATTCGGTGAAGCGTTTTTTTCGTCAAATGTTTGAGCGAGCCAAAACCCTCGGCGTGCCTTATATTCGGTTTACGGGTTCTACCCTTTCGGAGGGTTCGTGGCATTATCAGAGTATTTGGAATGTAGGTGGTGGCAAAAACCTATACGATGTCGAAACCAGAGAATGGGGAAGTACCACAAGCCAAGGAAAAGATCTCAGAGATGTTACTTATTCTAACTTTTTTCCTGTGGGTATGGGAAGCAATTTTCCGATCAAAGCCTCTTCGACAGTCCCTCAGTACGAACACATTCAGGCTATTTCGGTAGGTATAGGGAGTACTTATAGTTTACAACTCAACCAAAAAGACGTGGAAAGTTGTCCTCAGAAATACGCTATTTTCAAAGCTATCCGTACTTGGGAAAACGCCCGCGCCGCCAATGCTTTTCCGCGTTGGGTAAAAAAAGAATTGGTCAAGCCCACTAATCAATTTCATTTAGAAGAAATCAACCCAAATACGTGGCAACTCTACAAAACTGATTTAGACGGAAAAAATCCCAAGCTGTTTTGTGTGCTAAAAAGAGATTCTAACTATCCTTAAATTGTCTGTTGTGCGTCGGAGACGCGGTACCGTTTTTTGCCCCAAATCATAGTTTGGGGCAAGCTATGGGCTTATTTGACCGATGAGATTGTACATGGCGGCATCTTTGGCCGATTTACCCAATACTGTAGCGACCTCTCGCTGTAATCCTTTTGGACGAGTAGCAATGCCTTGACGGTCAAAATCATACAACAATTGGGTGTGCAGCGGCGACTGAATGCTACTGCGGTAAATGGCTCCACTATCCCCTGGGCCAAAACCAACGTGCCGTTTAGCCAAAGCCGCCGCGTAGACTTGTCGACGGCTCACATCGTGGGCTAAGCCCCATACGGCACCCACTTGCCCAAAAAGTGATTCATATTCTCAGTATATTACAGTGGTATCCAAAAAGGTCGGTTAAGCTGCGTTGTCATTGCTAATTATTAACTGAGCCAATTTTAGCTAGGAACACATCTTTTGCGGTGGCTTCAACGCCAGGCAATAGGGTAATTTGGTCAGTAGCTGTGTATCGACCCTCTACAATACTTTGGGTGGAATTGTATTATACTTCTTACCAATCTGTAAAGCAAATTGTCCCTACTACGTCATCATTTCTGATTTGGTAATTATTGATAAATAAAAAATATAAAACACTTTCAAGTTCATTTGGATTTGTTTTTTTCCTATCCAAACAAAGGGTATTTAAGTTATCATGACAATATGACTTTTTAAACTCCTTAAAGTCTACAGAGTTATATTTTTTTTCTACTATTTTGTTTATTGCAAAAGAATCAACATAGGGATTAACTTTAACTTCCTTGAGGGTGAAAGATATTTTTTGTAGTAGTGCATCTCGTAAAAAATCTTTGAAGGATTCGAATTTATGTTTATAGTTTTTTTTGAAAACTATAAACATATTTGAATTTGTTGTTATAGCGATTTGATTGTTTGTGAGAAGGACATAAATAGGAGAGGCACTATATATAGCAGAAACCCCATCAGATACTAAAGAAAGTTTATTTATCGTACTTTCAGTGATTTTAATATCTGATTTATAATTAGAACAACTAAAAGAAAGAACACAAATAAATAGTACTTTCTGAAATGAGTGGGAGTGTACGCTGAACTGTGTCAGGATTTTAGTTTTGCCTTTTCAGCCTCCGAGGTAATTTTCTCTGTCAGCTTGTAATCTATCGCCAAATTTAATGTACAATTGCGACATGGCCAACCCCCAAT
>NZ_JARNTW010000038.1 GCF_029433105.1 Runella sp. MFBS21
AAGGGACCATTAACTAAAAGATGGAGAGCATCAAAACGTGAGAAAAAGCAAAAAGTACAATTTTAGAAACTATTTCAGTGACCAAAAATGAATCCTAAATCTGTCAAGCTATTTCAGGGTGATACAATTTGAGCATTTGTACCTACTCAAACACAAATTAGAAGGTTTTTTTAGGAATCATCATAGCTTGCCCCAAACTGTCATTTGGGGTAAATTTGGTATTGCGTCTCCGACGCAAAGTATACAAACTCAACAGTTTATATTACTCCACCACGCGCACGCCCACATAGGAGGAAGCATTGCATAGCTTGCCCCAAACTGTCATTTGGGGCAAATTTGGTATTGCGTCTCCGACGCAAAGTATACAAACTCAACAGTTTATATTACTCCACCACGCGCACGCCCACATAGGAGGAAGCATTGCATAGCTTGCCCCAAACTGCCATTTGGGGCAAATTTGGTATTGCGTCTCCGACGCAAAGCATACAAAATCAACAGTTTATACTACTCTACTACACGCACGCCTACGTAAGAAGAAGCATTGCCCGAACAAAAAACTTTATGTATTGCTTTCTGAAAGTCACTGGCGTCAGCTTTATAAATATTGACAAACTTTTGGGGATTTCGATCTACCAATGGAAACCACGTACTCTGCACCTGCACCATTATTTTATGACCTTTTTTGAAACGGTGAGCCGCATCTTGCATATCAAACTTCACGTGTTCTATTTTGCCAGGTTTCATAGGTTCGGGCGTTGTGAAGCTATTTCTGAATTTTGCCCGCATCACTTCACCACGAACTAGCAATTGAAAGCCGCCCATAGCTTTACGGGGATTTTCGGGGCTGTCGTTGGGAGCATTACCAGGATAAACATCAATCAGTTTGACCACAAAATCAGCATCTGTTCCGGTCGTTGAGACAAACAAATCAGCAAGTACATTTCCCGAAATGGTTACATCTTCGGTCAATACATCCGATTCGTACACCAACACATCGGGGCGCTGCGACGCAAAACGCTGGTCTTCATACATAAAATCACTTCCCCTAATCACCCGAATCTCGGATGTATAAGGAACAGGTTTGGAAGGGTCGCTGGTATATTCATTGTAAAGAGGCTCTTTGCTTTTTGAAGAAGGAGGATTGAACGACAACTTCCCATCGGCATGGAAATATAATTTTTTCTCTACCGAATTTTTGGGCGGCCATTGATCATAAGTACGCCATTCGTTGGCACCCGTCTCAAAAATATAAGCTTCGGGCAATTGGGGGTCTGGAGTATCTTTTAAGTGATGGTTAAAAAATGGCAATTCGATATTTTTTTGGTAAAACTCACTCGTAGCCGACCCAAAACGAATATGACCTAATGATTCGCCTTTGCCTCGCGCCCAGCCTCCGTGAATCCACGGCCCCATCACCAAGCGATTAGAAGACGAAGGGCTATTTTTTTCGATACCTTCATAAGCCTTCAACGGGCCGTACAAATCTTCTTGATCAAACCACCCTCCTACTACCATTACGGCAGGTTTTACGTTTTTTAGGTGTGGTACAGGTGTACGAGATTGCCAAAACTCGTTGTAGGTCTCATTTTCCATCAACTGATTCCAGATGCGATTTTCACCTTTAAAGATTTTTTCGTTTACATTTTTTAACGGCCCTAGTTTCATATAAAACTCATACCCATCTGGCGTACCATAAGCCGAATACCCTGGACGGCCTTTGGGTGAAGGCAACGGTCGAGGAGCTCCGTAAGAAGAAATAAACGAAAAAGTCCCCATCAAGAAAAAGGCGCCATTGTGGTGGCGGTCGTCGCCCATAAACCAATCGGTGACAGGTGCTTGCGGAGAAGCCGCCTTCAACGCAGGGTGGGATTCGATGGTCGTCATGGTCGTATAATAACCCGGCGCCGAAATCCCCCACGTACCCACACGGCCATTGTTTCCTTCTACGTTTTTGATAAGCCAATCGATGGTATCATAGGCATCCGAGCTTTCGTCGTTGTCGGCTGCATTTTTCTTTTTGGAAATAAAGGGGCGATAAGCTTCAAAATCCCCCTCCGACATATATTTGCCACGCACGTCCTGATACACAAAAATATACCCATCACGGGCAAAGAGCATCGAAGGTCCCAAGGTGGTTTTGTATAAAGTATCTCCATAAGGTGCCACACTGTAGGGAGTCCGATTGAGCATAATCGGGAATTTTCGTCCATTAGCTACTTCTTTTGGGACATATATAGAAGTAAAGAGCTTGACACCGTCCCTCATCGGAATCATACGTTCCATTTTGGTGTAATTTTTACGGATATACACCGAATCTGCATTGATTTTCGGAGTTTGTGCCAGAGCGACTTGCATCAAACCTAGCATTAATAACGAAAGAACTAACTTCATTTGATTTTTTTGAAAGTGATGAAGAAAAACACGGGTAGAATAACCTATTTGATGCATAAAAACGAGGAAATTAGGATGTATTACAGAACGGTTTGGCTCTAACAAAGAATAAAAGGTTTAGGGACAATTCTCTCTTTTTCGGCTATGAAAATACAAAACAAGGCCGATAATCACATTATTTTTTATTAAAAACGAAAAAGCCCTCACGAAGAGGGCTTGTATTTTTAGAGTACAATCCAGCGAATCAAAGTAACACATGGTTTTTGGGTTGGATAGGTTTGGGGATGTTTGGGTCTCCTATCATCTGAAGCATATCAATCTCAATAGTTCGGCAGATGGTCAGCATCGGAATATCATTATGCAAGCCTTCAAAGGGATTTTCGGAATAGTCACCAATCATCTCCATCACCACATAAATCCACCCTATAATCACCCCAACGGGTACACTCAACCATACATAGGCATCTCCTAATTTTCTAAATTCACCCACAATGCCAAACGGAAGTAGAAAAACAAAAATGCAGACAAACACAAAACTAAATGTGGCGTATTTTCTAGGAAAAGGGAAATTTTTGATTCGTTCGGCCTTTCCCTGTTCATCATAAAAGCTATTTAAGACCTCTTGCAAAGTTGTTTGCTGCATCATATTGATGGCTTTTCTATCGTAAAGCAATTGTACTTGCTGCGTTTGCTTATCTAATAGTTGTGTTGCTTTATTGTTGAATCCTTCTAGGCTATTTTTTTCTTCTTTTGAAAGATAATTATTACAGGCTATTTCATCTAGTTCTTCTTTGAATTGATGAAAGAATTTATCCCGTCGAATCTGATTAAAACTTCCAAAAACCCAACTCAAACTTACATGTTCCCAATGAGTAGGCTTCAACAGCTGCTCGCGCAATTGGTATAAATAAGCGATATGACGATAAACAATTTGTTTTCTAAGTTCTGCGCGAAAATCTGGAGTACTATCTTCTGAGCGAAAGTGTTTGATCAGAGTAGCCAGCTTTCTACTGTTGTTGGTCATTGCACCCCATATTTTTCTAGCTTCCCAAATTCTATCATAAGCTTGATTATTTTTAAAGCCCACATAAAATGCTACCGCCGTACCTATGAGAGAAAGTGGCAACCAAGGCAAAGTAATGAACTTCCAATCTGTAAAATAATAAATAGAAGTAACCAGCAACATCCATCCGGTAAGCCACGTAAGATGGTGCCCCGTAAACTCATAAATTGATTTCAGCGAAAGCGTCTTCCTAACAATCATAATCTCAGTTATTGAATAGTTGATTTAGTGGCTTTTGTCAAACGGCAGTCGACTTATTTAGTTGAGTCGAGAGGCTAAAACAACCTCCCGACTTACCAATAAAGGAACTATTTGTTTAACAAGCAAATCTTGGAAATGCGACGAGCTGCGATGAACCGCTACTGCATCCTCATCCACATAGCCTTCATACAGCACGATGGTGTTTAAATCCGAATTGCTTTGATGAATTTGATAAAACAAATTCCCTTCTTCTTTGCTAGTTTCTTTAGCCACTTCCGTGAGCAATTGCAGTACATTATTAAGCTGTCCCTCCTCGACTTGCCATTTGGCAAACGCATACACAGGTTTCTTCTCCATTTTTTTAAATTTTAAATTGTTTCAATTTACTAATTCCCACCAAAAGCAGCGAACAATACAAAAACGAATTATGATTTTGCTTCTAAAATAGCGACCATTTTTTCTCCCACCCCTTTCGCAGAAGCAGGATTTTGGCCCGTTACGATGTTCCCATCCGCAATACTATTGGCCGACCAAGGGTCAGAGGCATGGAAGATAGCTCCTTGCTGGGTAAGTGCAGTTTGTAAATCAAACGGGACATCTGGCCGTGCATAATTGTCTTCTTCGGCAGTAGTAAAAGAAGCAATATTTTTGCCGTCAACAAGGTAGGAACCATCCCCTAATTCGACGTTTAGTAAGGCCACTGGACCATGACAAACCGCACCAATTATACCATTACGACTATACGTCTCGGCGATAACTTTTTTTAAGAGAGGGTTTGCTGGCATATCTACCATAGGGGCAAGACCGCCGGGCACAAAAATAGCATCATATAGGCTTGTATCTACTTCCGATAATTTAGGAGCTTTTTGCATGTCAATCCATCCTTTTCCTGTCAAAAACTTCAAGTTATCAGAGTCGTCTGCCAAATTAAGCGCATCTAAAAAGGGAGTTTCTCCAGTCAAACTAGCAAAGTCGATTTGAAAACCTGCTTTATCAAATTCTGCATAAGGATGTGCTACTTCAGGCAAAAAGTTACCTGTTCTTCTGTTGTTTGGGCCAATTGCATTGGCATTTGACACAATAATCAAGATTCTCTTTTCCATGATTTTATTTATTTAATTGGTTAACTATCAATTGCGTTGTTGTTATTTACAAGACAAAAATACAAACATAATACACTGAAAAATAAGGAGTTAAATCACCAATAGTGTGTAATTTGAATCACACATTTTATTATAACCCTTTCAAAATCCCACCTTCTACTCGTATAGCTGCGCCGTTGGTAGCAGCGGCCCATTCGCTCGACACAAACAATACAGTAGCAGCCACTTCCTCAGGAGTAATAAATCGTTGTAACAGACTCAAGGGTCTAGTTTCAGAAAAAAATTGACGCTCAATTTCCTTTTTGGTAGCATTTTGTTGAGCAGCAAGATCACCGATAAATTTTTCAACTCCTTCCGAGAAAGTGGGGCCAGGAAGAACTGAGTTTACTGTCACACCCGTCCCCTTTGTCAACTGCGCTAGGCCATTAGAGATTGAAAGTTGGGCGGTTTTGGACATCCCATAATGAATCATTTCAGAGGGGATTTGAAGTGCCGATTCACTTGAAATAAAAACTACACGCCCCCAATTTTTCTCCAACATTTTGGGCATATAAAAGCGAGTCAGACGAATCCCGCTCATTACATTTACATCAAACAATTTCAGCCAGTCTTCGTCTTTAGAATCAAAAAAAGGAACTGGTTCATAAATTCCTAAATTGTTTATCAGAATATTAATCTCTGATAATTCTTGGCTTACTTTCTCAAACCCCTCTACAGTAGCAAGGTCCGCCACTATACCGTTTATCTGGGCATTGGGTAATTCTGAAATAATATTGGCTATTGCTTCCTCAACTTTAGCAGCACTTCGGCCATTCAAATAAACAGTGGCACCTTCTTTTGCAAATCCCTTTGCTATCGCATACCCAATACCAGCCGTAGAGCCTGATACGAAAACGCGTTTGTTTTTAAGAAATAATTCCATGATTGCTGTGTTTTAAATTTATATGACAAAATTACAGCCACAGCAACCCACAAACGAAGGAGGCTAATCACAAAAAAAGTGTGACTAGAATCACACTTCTTAAAAGTCGCAAATAGATTTTTATTTATGCGTAGAGTAAAGTCTACTTAAAGTCTCTCGACTCACTCCCAGGTATTCGGTAATATACTTTTTTGGAATTCTTTGGATTAAATTGGGGTACCATTTTGAAAATTCCTCGTAGCGCTCTTGTGGAGTACTTGAAAGCAGCAATGTTATTCTTTGTTGTAAAGCCACATAGCCATTAGTAAGTTTTATTCGGAAGAAATGCTCCATTTTATGAAGTTCCGAAGCTAATTTTTCTCTTCCATGAAGTGTTAGGCATAGTACTTCTCCTTCTTCCATACATTGCACAAACATACTTGCAGGCTTCTGCTTAAAAAAGCCGATATAGTCTGATAGCCACCAATTTTCTTGTGCAAACTGTAGTATATGTTCTTTTCCTTCACTGTCAATATAAAACACTTTATAAATACCTTGGAGTACCAAGTATTCATGTTTTACGTCATCTCCTTCATGGATAAGATACTGATTTTTGCGTACCCGTTTCAAGGAGAAGAATGACTTAATATGGTCAAACTCTTCATCATTCAAAGGGATTATTTGCTCAATATGATTTCTTAAACTTTCCATTTTGATGGGTTCTTTTATCAAAATCTAGGCGTAAGTAGTTATTAGTTATCGGTTATCATTAAGCTTTAATTAACTGTTTATCAACCTGCTCTAATAACGATTAACAGAGCGCAACGGCACACCGCAACCAATAACATAAACTAAATATGAATGGGTAATTATTTATTGACAAACGCAATACTTACTTTCCAATACAAAACTTAGAGAAAATATTGGCCAATAAGTCATCATTCACGATTTGGCCTGTGATTTCACCCAAATGATGCAATGCCAAACGAATATCTTGTGCTAAAAAATCGCCTGTTATGCCCATATCTAAGCCATTCAAAGCATCGGTAAGGGCTTCTTGGGTTTTGAGCAAATGCTCATAATGTCTCATATTGGTCACTACAGTATCATCGGAGGTCTTAGCAGTCACCACCATAGCAGCCAATGTCTTTTTTAGTTCTTCAATTCCTGCACCTGTTTTGGCTGAAATGGCAACCTCATCCCCTGCCCCTCTCCTTACAGGAGAAGGGGGATTAAAGCCCTCTCCAGAAAGGAGAGGGTTGGGTGAGGTTAAATCCGCTTTATTCTTCACCCAAAGTACCTTTTTCTCTTCTTCCAACCCTTGCACTAAATTTTCGACTTCCGCATAAGTTTCTTCTCCATCAAACAACAACAGTACAATATCGGCCTGATTCATAGCGCGTTTAGAACGCTCAATACCCATCGACTCTACTATGTCATCGGTATCGCGGATACCTGCTGTATCTATGATTCTGAATTTAATGCCATCGATGTAAAGTATATCTTCAATTACATCACGCGTAGTACCCGCAATAGCTGTTACGATTGCTTTCTCTTCGTTGAGAAGGGCGTTGAGCAGTGTAGATTTGCCCACATTGGGAGCGCCAATTATCGCCACAGGTACGCCTTCTTTGAGGGCATTTCCGAAGTCAAAAGAATCGATAAGCGGCGTAATAGTGCTTTGTAAACTTTGGATGAACTTGCGAAGGTCGTCACGGTCGGCAAACTCCACATCTTCTTCTCCAAAATCCAACTCCAACTCTACAAGCGAAGCAAAATGGATTAACTCTTCCCGTAAAGCACTCAATTTTTTAGAAAACCCTCCTCGTAGTTGATTCAAAGCCGTACGGTGACTCGCCGCTGAATCGGCCGCAATAAGGTCGGCTACGGCTTCGGCTTGTACTAGGTCAAATTGGCCATTGAGGAAAGCGCGTTGCGTAAACTCACCTGGTCGAGCCAAACGGGCGCCGTTTTTTACCAACAATTTTAATATTTGACGGATGATATAATCCGAACCGTGACAAGAGATTTCGACGGTATCTTCTTTGGTAAAAGATTTGGGGCTTTTAAAAACCGAAACTAGCACTTCATCTATGATAGTAGCACCTTCGCGAATTGTACCCAAGTGAACCGTATGACTCTCCACTTGGGTAAGGTTTTTACCACGGAAAAGACGATTTACAATTTCAAACGTTCCGGTTCCTGATACCCGTATCACACCCAATGCCCCCACTCCCGTGGCGGTAGCCAAGGCACAGATAGGTTCTTGCTGTATCATCAAAAAGTAGCTAAACGTTTGAAAATAAAGAACATCTTAGAAGTAGCACCATGCCCGACGTTCATATCCAAGGAGTTGACAAGCTCCCACCCTTCTTCGGCCATTTTATTCAATTGGACCTCAATATCTGCCGCATCAAGTTTCATACCCCAAAATCCTCCGGGTTTCAACTCAATGACTTTATATTCAAATTTTGTCATTTGCGCTAAGTTTAAATTTAGGGCAAAGATAAGGATTTCGGTTTTCTTGGCCTAAAAGCATATCCCAATGCTATCCCTGCCGAAATCCCCAAGGTAGTTCCATAATTTCCGGGTCTATTAGGTCTAAAAGTAAACCACTCTGAGCGGAAAGTAGAAGCTCCTCCTACATTATCGGTCACCACCAAACCTCTTATTCCCATCCCCATATAAACATCAATAATGACACGCTGAGCCGTTTCCAAGACACAGCCCCATTTGAGATGTGCTGCCGATACTTTTCGATTGGTACGTATGGGCATCTCCTGAAAATAAGCACATGCTCCTGTAGCAGGATTGCATCCTTGGCCTATGCCCATCAGGCTATGGGTAACAACATTTTTGTGATAATACTCCATTGCTAGATAAGCTCCTGTGTTTTTGTCAGTCAGATAGTACCTGATCTGCGTTCTAAAACGCCAAGTTTCGCGATTGGGATAAAGCTCTCTTTGACGAGAATAGATATTGAAAGCATTGTCTCCCCAACCCAACTCTTGCTGCACGCTCCAATGTTTACTGAAAGGTACTTCAACTGCCAAAGTAAGCGAATTTTCGACATCGAAGAGAGTACTTGGAATCGTTTTCAAAAGCAAAGAAGGAGATGCTTGCTCTTGGGCAATGATGTTGTTTGTCCATAGCATCCACCCTACAAGTATCAGCTGTAACCTTCGACATAATCTATTCATGAGTACATTGGTCAAAACCACTAAAATAAAGAAGAAGGGTTATTCAACTTCTATTTTACTAATTAGCTCTAATTTACCTTCATTTTGATAAGAATATTGCAGAAGCCCGCCGTCGCCGGTTACGAGCAAAGTCTTCGGAAGTGGAATCACATCAAAAGATTTTACGTCCGATAAGGTATATTTTAGTGTAGGTTTTGTGGGGTCTTGAATGTCAAATACTTTGAGGCCGTTGTTGCCCTCACACACAAAAAGCTGATTTTCTATCACGCCTAGCCCATAAGGCGTTTGCATAGTTTGGGTATAAACCAACTGAGGGTTTCTTAAGTCTTTAATATCAATTACATCCAAGGAGCTTGTGGAGGTAAACCGGCGGCAATCTACTCCTGCCCGCAATGTAACATAAGCATAATTTCCTTGAACTACCACCGGATCGCAGCTCTGTACATGTCTATATTGTGAAAGAAGCGTAGGCTTTGAAGGTTGTTGATTGTCAAAGATATACATACCGTCATTGGACCCAATAAAAAGGTTGTTTTTATACGGAAAAATAGTTTCCAATCCCATGTTAAGCTCTACGGCGTCTTGTTTTACGGGATTGGTGGGCGTGCTAATGTCGTACACCTGAAGTTGATTGGGCAAAACACAATAAAGGGCATTACCCACAATCGCAAACCGCGCCATCGAACCACCCGTACCTGTTTGTCCGTTGGGAGATATATCGGCACTTTTGTCAGAAGCACACGCAAATACCAAACTCCAAAGCAAAGCAATCCCTAAAGCATATATTACATTTTTCATGATTATTTCCTTTTAAGTAGCCTAACGATAACACTTTGGACGACTCATTTTTACTTTTTCCCAACCGATCACTACCCCTTTAGCTTCATCGATACACTCAAAGTAAGTATTGATATAAGGCGGAAAAGAGTGAAGTGGAAAAGCATTTTCTATTCTTTTCTGAATAGTCACCTGAGTGGGGTCTGAAATATCAAGTACCACAAAATCCCGCCCATTGTCGGCATACATGAGATTGCCTTTCACGGCAATGTCCACATTGCCCGGAATATTTATAAAAGAAAGCTTACGAGGAGAAGCAGGATTAGCATTATCAATAAGATGAATCCCTTTGCCTTGCTCATTTATAAATAGAAAATTACCTTTTACGTATATTTTGCCCGGCTTACGAAGCGGCTGAGGAGCCACGGTAGTTACTTGTTTTATTTGCTCGGCCGAAACATAAATAGGCCGGTAGCCTTCCCCATTAAAAGCAGGTGCTCCAGGAGGAGTAGTATCGGTATCGACAGTACAGCCTACCAAGCTACCCAAACCCATCAACAACCAACGTGCCATAGTTTTCATAGTCAGCCTTTTATAGTTATAAAACTTTTTTCAAAATGCCAGTTTTAATGTCAACTTCCCAGCTTTCGGTCACTACTATTTTATCTTCAATGTCGCGATATTCGATTTCGAGTTTTTCATTGGTAAATTTCAACCACGCAAATCCATTATATCCCACATCTACACGTCTCAAACTCTTACGTTTGCGTTGGTCGTAAAAAACAATCGAATCGGTATCAATTTTAGGAGAATTTATTTCAACGGGCATTCCACCATGCCCGATACACCGCCCATGAATAGGCAACTTTGCTACTTGGGTTTCCCGGTATCCCACCAGACGATGCTCATGTCCCCATATCCACAATACAGGACGTAAAAAACCCCCAAACAGTTGGCTCAACTGCTGTGCAGGTTTGGGAAATGCTTTGCGGAATAACGAAAAAGGCGGATGATGACTCAAAAAGATAATCCCACGGCGGTCGTTAGGATTTTCTAAATGAACTTGATTTTTAAGCCAACTGAGCTGTTCTTTTCTCAAATGACAATCGGGCGGAGAAAGTATTTCAATCAAAGGCCGCTCCACCGACGTATAGCCCGTATCCAAACCAATGATACGCCAATAGTCATTTTCAAGGCAGAAAAAGCCTGCTTTTTGGGTACTCACACGATCTCCTTGCCGTATGCCCATCGTAGGGAGCAACGTTTTAAAAAACGCATCTCCATTAGAGTACATCTCATGGTTGCCAGAAAGCGCCAAACTCCCCCGCTTACCGCGCGGCCAAGAAGCCTTAGGACTGATGAAGTTATCGTGTACTTCGGAAGGTGCTCCCACGAAGTAAATATCACCCAAATGAATCGAAAAATCGGGTTTGTGAGCTGCCACAATCGCCCCTATTTTATCAGACTCAGGCGTATCAGAAGCCCAATCTGACAACAGAGCAATCTGTGTAGTCTCGTTTTCAAGTGGCATCTTAAAGACACCCGTCTCCTCACCCACGGGATAATATTGGTAGGCATGACGCGGTCCAAAACGACTTTTGAGATAATGGTACGCAAACCCAAAAATATTAAGCCATAGAAAATCAGTTAGTTTACGGCTGGCGTCGGCATCTTCAGCTACATTTTGGAGTTGGGCATTTTGGGTACGTAGGTGATTTTCAAGTTCCGAATGCCCTACATCTACGTATTCGTTGAGTTCGCGTTTGGTCTTTTCTGCCATTGTTTCTGATTAAAGCTGATTTTTATCAAAGTAAAGTAAATTTTATTACAATCACTTGTCAGTTAAAATGGATAATTCTTTTTTACAAAATGGGTTCTTAGTGGTTATTACAAAACTAAAAATACTAATCAATATTGACAAAAACTATTTTTTTTTATTACTTTGTCAATATAAAACTGGCTCATTATGGAATCTAACTTTGCAGATAGGCTTGTCTCAGCTCGAAAAATGGCAGGAATGTCGTTGCAAGAACTAGCTGATAATTTAGGGGATGTTTCCAAACAAGCCCTACACCAATATGAACAAGGAAAAGCCCGACCCGATAGTGAACGATTGATACGAATCGCTCAAGTGTTGGGGGTTCGAGTCAATTATTTTTTTCGCCCCGAAAAGATTATTCTTCAAAATGTAGAGTTTAGAAAAAAAGTAAAACTTACCAAAACCGAAGAAGAAAAAGTACGCGAACAAACTGTTGATTTTCTGGAAAGATACCATGAATTAGAATCTTTGTTGGATGCAAAAATCAAGTTTGAAAACCCAATTGAAGGGACAGTGATTAACTCCTTTGATGACATTGACTCCGCCGCCGAACGGTTACGAGATGCTTGGAAGCTAGGAAGGGACTCCATCGGAAACGTGATTGAAACCCTCGAAAATCGAGGAATTAAAGTATTTCAGGTTTCGGCTCATGAGAGCTTTGATGGATTGTCGGCGATGGGCAACGATAGTCTTGTTATTGTAATCAATACTGTCTTTGATGTAGTAAGACAGCGGTTTACCACTTTACATGAACTAGCTCACTGCGTATTGAAGTTTAACCCCGACCTCTCCGAAAAACAGGTTGAAAAATTCTGTCATGCTTTTGCAGGAGCATTTTTGTTGCCAAAAGAGACTTTTATTGAAGAAATGACCGTACGGCGTCGCTATATTTCTTTAGCAGAATTGGTACAAATAAAAGAGCAATACGGTGTTTCTATTCAAGCTATTATGGCGCGGGCTAAAGCTTTGGGTGTCATCAGCGACAGCGGTTATCAGGATTTTAATATTCTGTTCAGTAAATTAGGCTATCGAAAAAATGAACCTGGACGATACCTTGGACAAGAAAAAGCGCTACGTTTTAAGCAACTACTCTACCGAGCAGCCGCCGAAGAAATCATATCTATGTCGAAAGCGGCGACCTTGAATAATCAGAAGTTAGCGGAGTTTCGGCAGGAATTAACAGGCTTAACACATGGATAGTACTGACACGCTAACCTCTATTGCCATTACCGATGCTAATGTGTTTATTGATTTGATTGAGATTGATACATTATATCTGCTTTTTGAATTGCCCTATACGATTCACACAACGGCGTTTGTAATAGACGAATTAATGGATGTTCAAAAAGCACAAGTAAGTAAGTTCGTCAGTAACAATTTATTAAAAGTTCGAGAATTCGATTCAGGAGAAGTGGCCCATTTACAGCAGGTTGCAATGCAGCATCGAAAACTCTCTGAAACGGATGTATCGGTTCTGGTCTACGCCCGCGAGATAAACGGCACACTTTTGACGAGCGACAACCCTTTGCGCAAAGCCGCTCAAAAAATGAATCTCCGTGTACACGGTATGTTATGGCTTCTGGATGAATGGGTGAATCATGACCTACTAGACACAACCAACGCCGCTACTCATTTGATTTATTTGATGAGCATAAATATGAGATTACCAACCGCAGACTGTGTAGAACTGTTGAGAAAATGGGAGAAGTAAAAACAATTTATCAAAATTAAAACAAAAACAACTCATTGAAAATCAAATATTTAACAAAAACAATCGACACATATCATTATTTTGTATCTATCAAACTTTCAAAATAGTAAACTCTACGCGGCGGTTTTTTTTGCGGGTTTCTTCGATTTCATTACTCGAAACAGGTTTAGTAGAACCCCAGCCTTTGGTCTGAAGTCGCGTTTCGGCAATTCCCTTACTTGTTAAGTACTTTTTTACCTCACCTACGCGCTGTTCGGATAGCTCCATATTTAGCTTAAAATCGCCTTGATTGTCGGTATGGCCTTCGATGAGTATTTCCATCGTAGGATATTTGAGCATCATATCAGCTATTTTGTCTAAGTCAACCAGCGATTCGGGCACCAACTCAAACTTACTTTGTTCAAACATCACCCCGTGAAGCACTATTTTTCTACCTTCTTTGATTGGAACCAATAGGATGTTGCGTTTTATATCTCTAAACCGACGGTCTTTGGATAAATCAACGATTTCGTCAATAGGAAAGAACCCTTCTTTGAGGGCGCTCATTCTGTATGACTCTTGGACGGGCAAAATAATTTTGTACTCGCCTGTTTCAGGGTCATATTCTACCTTAGACACATTCGTATTGTCTTTCAACAAATTAGCGACGATTTCGGTATTGACTGGTTTTTTGGTATCAGCATCCAACACATTTCCCGAAATAATCGCCACCGGCTCGGGACGAATCGCAGCGTATACTTTAAAGCGGAAAATATCTTCGCCGCCTACTGAGTTTTGCATAGAGCTTACGTAGGCATATTCGCCAGAAGCAGGAATACTCAAAAAACCATCCCATTGAGGCGTATTAATGGCTGGCCCTAGGTTTTCGGGTTGGGTCCATTTAGTCCAACTATCATCAAGGCGGCGACTGATAAAAATATCGCCTCCGCCATATCCTGCATGCCCATAAGAAGTAAAATAAAGTGTTTTGTTGTCGGCAGCGATAAAAGGCGCACTTTCTACTTCGGCCGTATTGACAACCGACCCCATATTGGTGGGTTTGGTCCAAGTTCCGTCATTTTTTAGAAAGCTCACATACAAGTCGCGGTCACCATTGGTATCTTCTCTTTTAACCGACATTACCAGCACATTTCCTCTAGGCGATAGCGCAAACTCGGTATTGTTTTTCTTATCGAGATTATAGATATTTTCAATTTTACATTCTACGGGTGGGTTCCAGCCTGTTTTGTTACGCGTTGCTTTCGAAAGCCCAAATGTCATAGTGCCATCAGGGCGATAGACGTTCATAAGATAGAGCGTTTTTCCGTCGGGCGAAATGCTCACAATAGCATTATTATCAGCGTTATTGATAGGTGCACCCATGTTTTGAGCTTCGCTCCATTTATCGCCCAAACGGGTAGCATACCATACATCTTGATTTTCGGCACCTCCGATATTTTGTTCGTATTTTCCGCGTGTAAAGTAGATTGTTTTACCATCGGGCGAAATAATAGGTGCTACTTCTTGGGCTTTGGTGTTGACATTAGCCCCAATATTTTCTTTTAAAATTTCCTTAGGAGCGTCTTTATAGACATTGATATTGAGTTCAAAAGGCTTAGTAGAATTGTTAAGACCAATCGCATCGATTTGATTATATCCTTTTACTCGCGCGGGATTGAGTACTATTTTGACCGATGCAATCAACATGGTAGTATCAGCCACTGCCAACGCAAGTACTTTCCCTACTTCTGAAGTCACTGTGAGGCCATTTTCAAGCACGGTCATTTCTTTTCCGGCTGGGTCATAGGCATATACCCGCGTAATACAACCTTGATTAAAATTTTCCACAATTAAGATTTGGCGCGCTTTTTGTGGAGTTTCAAAACCAACCCGTATCCATTCTTCTACGTTCGAATCAGCATTGTAAGGCGACCATGCACAAGCCGTTTCGCCAAAAGGAGGGAATGTATTGGGGTAGCCTAGGGCTTGTACTGCACGGTACTCTTGTCCGTGAGTTTCTTTCCTAAATTCCGAAGAAAATCCCACTAACTTGCTGGCCCACTGAATCTCTTGGGCTTGGCTTGTACCAATCGACACTAAAACAAACCACAACCAACCCGCTAGCTTGGTCATCATGAGAGGTGTAAAATTTATTTATGGAGTGTAATATTTCGTAAAAATAAGCAAAAATCATTCCATAAACATGGCTAAAACACCAATCTAATAAGTTTGTTAAAGATATTGAAAGTTCTTTATGTCACTTACGGCCTACATTTCCTAACAACAGCAACCAATCATCATCAAGCGTAGGTGGGATAAGTTCGCGAGTTCCTTTAGGTTTGAAATAGCCTCCAATCCAGCGCTTATTGGTGCGAGGGTTAATCCAAAGCGCCCGGATACTCGTCCCGTTTATTTTTTCTACATTGACTTGAATGCTACGCCCCGTTGGCAAATAAATAGCGGCCATTCGATAATTGGGTAAAACCCCTACTGTGGCATAATCATCTTCTCCAAACTTCCCTCTTCCTTCTACCAATATTTGGCTAGTAGTATCGGCCTTGAACAAATACCATGGCAACGCCCCCATAATTTTAGAAAAATAAGGCATTTGATTAGCTCCCGGAAGGTTGAGCTTTTCTTGCCAGTTGTTTTCAAAAGCCCAAACCGAACTGCCATAACAATGCCCTGCTCCGCCACTTAGCATCGTCCAATAAGCTTGCCGACGTACCACTTGGTCAGTGCCCTCATTTTCGTCTTCATGCTGAGCCTCCCCCAACACAAATGCCCGTCGAGGTATTTTTTGAGCTTCTGCCAAAGCTGATTGGTATACTTGAGGCCTTTGTTCTGGCTGACCTTCTTTTTTATCCCTAAAATAGTTATGAATCATACTGAAATCCAGCCATTTTTCGGTAGGAAGCACGTCGCTACTTGAATGAGTATTGGCAGCATGATAGGTGAGTAATTGGAAAGGTGCCGCGCTTTTTAAACCTTCGGCTATCGCTATTTGTATTTTCTCTTCACGAAGTGGGTCACGGGCACCGCCCATTATCCAGAGTAGATTTTGGTGTTTTTTGAAACGATTGCCTAAGTATTCACCATAAAGCCTCGCTTTTTGTTCTCCATTTTGAAACTGTACTTCATCCCAGCCCGCCAACCAAGCTGGTGCCAATCCTACCAACAGATGTAACTGCGCCGCATGATATAGGATGTCTTCTACGTACTGGAAATACCTTTCGTTGGGAGTGGCAAAATCATTGTTTTTCCCAAAAGGGTGCTCACCATAGGCATTTGCCTGATTAGGGCTAGGCGGCAATAATTGAATAAATAAGGTATTGAAGTTTTTGTTGACCCGATTGCCCATGTATTGTTTAGCATCATCGAGGGTCAACTTATGCAAGAGCATCCATCCTGCATCGGCATTCATTAAAAATGGTCGATAAAAACGATCTACCAAATAGCGGCCATTAGGACTTACTTTGATAGGAAAAATTCCCTGGCTAGTGACCACTACCGAGGAAGGGGACTTTTTTACTGCTTTTTTCTTTTTTTGGGCTAACAAAGTAGGTAATATGCTCCAATAAAGCAGGGCAAAAATGCTTAACAAACGAGCCATAAAGGTTTACATAGATTAGGAAACGGCAAAACTAATAAAAAAAGCCATTGCGTTTTGGGTTTCCTAATCTAAAGAAAGTGCCTTTTTAGGCTATTTAGCCGCCATTCTAATGGCTCCGTCTAAGCGAATCACCTCGCCATTGAGCATTTGATTTTGGATGATATGCTTGGCCAAAGAAGCATATTCTTCGGGTTTTCCTAAGCGCGACGGAAAAGGCACTTGCTGCCCCAATGAGGCTTTGACCTCATCGGACATCCCCATTAGCAAAGGAGTTTCGAAAATTCCTGGCGCAATCGTCATTACTCTAATCCCCATCTTGGCAAACTCTCTCGCTATGGGTAAAGTCATCGATACTATTCCTCCCTTAGAAGCCGAGTAAGCAGCTTGGCCAATCTGACCGTCGAAGGCGGCGACCGAGGCAGTATTGATGATTACTCCACGCTCACCACCTTCTTCTGGTTCGTTGTTTTGAATGACCGCCGCAGCTAGCCTAATGACATTGAATGTTCCGATGAGATTCACAGTTATTACTTTCGAAAATAATTCCAAAGAATGCGGTCCCGTTTTGCCCACTACCCTTTGTGCGGGGCCAATACCTGCACAATTGATAACCCCATGAAGCCCTCCAAAAGCATCTATAGCAATATCGATGGCGTTTTTGATGCTATCTTCGTTTGTTACATCTGTCTGTACAAACAAAGCATTTTCGCCCAGTTCTCCTTCGTTTTCTTCACCAGCAATGGTATTTATATCTACCAATACCGCATTGCCACCACTCTCTACTATCATTTTGGCCGCTGCAGCACCTAACCCTGAAGCGCCACCCGTTACCAAAAAAGTTTTATCTTCAATATTCATTTTAGTCTATGTTTTAAAAACTAGGTTGAACAATTGCCGTCAAAATAGTAACATTATTTCAAAAAACGAATTTCAGGCTCTTCCATCTCTTACACTATTTTCCTTTTGCTGACTGCTTAAAGCATTCTTTGAATCGTTCTCTTATCATAAGTTTTGTGCTTACTACCCCACTTCTAAAATAGATAGTTTGATAATGAACAACTTACAACTATGAGTTTATGCTTCAAATATGCCCAATTCCGTCCCTAAAATTTCTCGTATTAGATACTTTCTACAACTATTTAGCAAGTTTTTGCACGTATTTTGCTTTTCAGTTCGTAGTTTTATGCCTGAAATTAACTCATCCCTCTAAATACTATGGCGTTATTTGATTTGGATATGATCAAGGGGGTCTATGCTCGCATGGGCGAGCGCGTTGACTCCGCACGTAAAGCTGTTGGTCGTCCGCTAACACTTTCTGAAAAAATCCTTTATTCTCACCTTTGGGAAGGCACTCCCTCTAGTCCTTATACTCGTGGCAAAGATTATGTGGACTTTGCCCCAGACCGTGTAGCTATGCAAGATGCTACCGCTCAAATGGCGCTTTTACAGTTTATGCAAGCGGGTCGCCCTAAAGTTGCGGTTCCTTCAACTGTCCATTGCGACCACCTTATCCAAGCCAAAGTAGGTGCCGTAGAAGATTTGAAAATCGCCAATGATAAAAATAAAGAAGTTTACGATTTCTTAGCTTCGGTATCAGATAAATACGGTATTGGCTTCTGGAAAGCAGGAGCGGGTATCATCCACCAAGTAGTATTAGAAAACTACGCTTTTCCAGGTGGTATGATGATTGGTACCGACTCTCACACTCCAAACGCTGGCGGTCTTGGTATGATTGCTATCGGTGTGGGTGGTGCTGATGCTTGTGATGTAATGGCTGGCTTGGCTTGGGAATTGAAAATGCCTAAGCTCATTGGCGTTCACCTTACAGGAAAATTGAGTGGCTGGGTTTCAGCCAAAGATGTTATCTTATGGGTAGCTGGCAAGCTTACTGTAAAAGGTGGAACAGGCTACATCGTAGAATACTTCGGAGAAGGTGCTGATAGCCTTTCAGCTACTGGAAAAGGTACTATTTGTAACATGGGTGCCGAAATCGGAGCTACTACTTCTATCTTTGCTTATGACGAAAAAATGGCCGACTACCTCCGCTCTACTGAGCGTGCAGAAGTAGCCGAAGCTGCTGATGGCATCAAAGAACATCTCCGTTCTGATCCAGAAGTATATGCAAATCCTGCTCCTTATTATGATCAGCTCATCGAGTTGAATTTGTCAGAGTTGGAGCCTTATGTCAATGGTCCTTTTACCCCTGACTTGGCTTGGCCTCTTTCTAAATTCGGACAAGCGGTTAAAGAAAACAATTGGCCTACTCGTTTAGAAGTAGGGCTTATCGGATCATGTACCAACTCTTCTTACGAAGACATGACCCGCTCAGCATCGTTGGCGTCGCAAGCAGCAGCAAAAAAACTCAAAGCCAAGGCAGAGTTTACCATCACTCCAGGTTCGGAGCAAGTTCGTTATACAGCGGAGCGCGACGGTATCTTAGCCCAATTTGAGTCTATTGGAGGAATTGTACTAGCCAATGCCTGCGGACCTTGCATCGGCCAATGGGCTCGTCATATGGATGACCCTACCCGCAAAAACTCCATCATTACTTCATTTAACCGTAACTTTGCCAAACGTAACGACGGCTTTGCAAGCACTCACGCGTTTGTAGCGTCACCCGAAATCGTGACAGCTTTGGCAATTGCGGGTGATTTGACCTTCAACCCCATTACTGATACACTTATCAACGAAGAAGGACAAGCGGTCAAATTGGATGAGCCACAAGGAATCGAATTACCACCAGCCGGATTTGCCGTTGAAGATGCTGGCTATCAAGCCCCTGCCGAAGACGGTAGCAGCGTGCAAGTAATCGTAAGCCCTTCTTCTGATCGCTTACAATTGCTAGAGCCTTTTTCACCTTGGGAAGGTAGCGATATCAAAGGATTGAAACTTTTGATTAAAGCCAAAGGCAAATGTACTACTGACCACATTTCGATGGCAGGACCTTGGTTGAAATACCGTGGTCACTTAGACAATATCTCCAACAATATGCTTATCGGTGCGACCAATTTCTTCAATGAAAAAACTGATAGCGTCAAAAACCAATTGACTGGAGAATATGGTCCTGTACCAGCCGTTCAGCGTGCTTACAAAGCTGCTGGGGTAGGCTCTATCGTGGTAGGTGACGAAAACTACGGTGAAGGTTCATCACGCGAACACGCTGCTATGGAGCCTCGCCACTTAGGAGTGCGCGCTATTTTGGTGCGTTCTTTTGCTCGTATCCACGAAACCAACCTCAAAAAGCAAGGAATGCTTGCGTTGACGTTTGCCAATCCTGCTGACTACGATAAAATCCAAGAAGATGACTCTATCGACATCGTTGGGTTGAATGATTTTGCGCCAGGTATTCCCCTTACAGTAGTGCTCAACCACACTGACGGAACCTCTGAAGCGATTTCAGTAAATCATACTTACAACGAGCAGCAAATTGAGTGGTTTAAAGCTGGTGGTGCGCTCAACATCATCCGCGCTCAAGTTTCTAAATAAGCTAGATCAAACAATTACTTTTTATAGTTGAATAGCGAGGTCAATGACCTCGCTATTTTTTTGTTTCTTTTGCCATTTGCTATCCTTCAGTGGCGCTCTTCTTAATCGCCGCTACAAAGAATATAGCCTTACAAATCGGCGCATAAAAAAAGCTGCCCTAGAGCAGCTTTTCAAGTAAATTTCTATACATAAATATTTTTTACTTGCGATTGGCCTTCCAAGTTACAAAATCAGACATATTAACTTGTCCACGGATTTCACCACTTTTGTTAGCCTCAGTATGTAAATTAACATAGAGCAGACCTGCAAACAATAAATTTTCTTGCTGTTGGTTCAGTGTCCAAGTACCAGAAATTGGAGAGGTAAGTGCAGTTCCAAAATCAAAAATCACAGGCCCCGTTTGATAGCTTTGTCCTGAATGAAAGTGACCCGCAGTAGGAGTAAGTCCAGAATGAGTAATGGTATAAGTGAGGGTTTTAGTATCTTTGTTATAAACCCCTTCCATACGTCCTGTAGCACTACTCTGTACTGGTGGAACTTCATTAGCACCACTTAGCGTCGCTTCAAATTTAACCTCAGGATTGGTGTGTGGCCCCGTGTCTTTACAACCTATCATTACGCCTACCGTAAAAAGGGCGACTAAAATGGGTAAAACTTGTTTCAGTTTTTTCATGGAAATTGCTGCTTTTATTTTGTTTGATTGCAATTTTAGGATTTTATCTGTGAATATACAATATTTTTACAAAAAATCTCACCTACTGTACCGCCCATACGTCAAGTTTTCGGACATACAAAGTTTGGTTTTCCCACCAAATACGGAGCCATTGATCCGACTGACCTATCACAGTCACCTTATTTCCTTGGGCTATCCACTCCTTTACAGGAGCCGCTGCCGAAGGTGCTTCACGCAGATACACCTTTTCTTTATTGACAATACCAATTTGGTAATTATCAGGAAGATTGAGCAGTAAGAGTAGCGTCAGTAGATAAATCACCACTACCCACTTATGACGATTTCTTATGCTTTCTGCCTTTATTTTTTTTTGAATTAACACCCCAAAGGTATAAATCCCCACTACCAACAAAAACAAAGTAAAATAGAGAGAGTATTTTCTAAAAAAAAGAAAGACAAAACTAAAATCATCGACTTCATATCCTTCCAAATTATGAGTAGCTGCAATCTCATTGATTTTGTTAAGGATATTTTGTTGGGGCTGCCGATTGTATATCATACTCAGATAATACAAAGCCTTTGCATAATGGTTCTTTTTTTCGTTTATGAAAGCCAATTTATAATAAATAGTGAGCGGAACGGTAGTGGTATTTTTGAGTTCGGACAAGTATTTTTCATAAAGTGCTTCCGATTCGGCATGTTTGCCCTGCCGAAACAATGAATCTACTTCTTTAAGATTAATGGGCTGTGCTTTTGTTTCGACTATGATACCTATCACAGCCCATCCTAAAAGAAAAAAAACTCTTTTTAGTCTTCGATACAGTTGTCTTATCTTTTTATTGATTTTCAATGTCCTCTTGCTCAGTTGTTGAGTTTTACAAAACCTCCATCAATCAGGTAATCACAACCCGTAATAAATCCTGCTTCATCCGAACATAGATACAACGCCAAAGCCGCGATTTCACTTGGTTTCGCCATTCGCCCGATTGGTTGGGTTTTTGAAAGCTTTTCAAACATTTCTTGCTCTTTTCCTGGATAATTTTTTGCAATAAAACCGTCCACAAAAGGAGTATGCACGCGAGCAGGTGAAAGGCAATTGCAGCGGATATTGTCGTGTAGATAGTCTTTGGCTACTGAGAGTGTCATCGCAATCACGGCACCCTTACTTGTCGAGTAAGCAAAGCGATCGGGAATACCCACCGATGCGGCAATGGATGCAGTATTGAGAATCACCCCTCCACCTTTGGATAAAAAATGCGGAATAATCGCAAAAAGACAATTATACATTCCTTTCACGTTGACATTGATAATACGGTCAAAATCGCTTGCTTGCGTTGTGTGCGCTTTTCCAATATGGGCAATTCCCGCATTATTGACCAATATATCAATCGGATGTTTTTGGGTAATTTCGGTCACTACCTGCATTACGTTCTCTTGATTGGCTACATCCAAAGCATGTGCTTCGGCCTGTAATCCTTGATCGGTGAGTTGGTTGGCTACTTGTTGTGCTTGGTCGATGTTTAGTTCTAAAATATGTACATAGGCACCTTGTTGGGCAAAAAGCTCAGTAATCGCTAGGCCGATTCCGCTAGCTCCACCGGTGACAAGGGCGACTTTATTGGTAAGTGAAAACATAAGGGTTATTTTTTTGCTATTTAAAGCCCCAAAGTTGGTAAAATTACCGCGATTTTGATAACTCCTTTTACATTATCTTCTTCTTCTTCAAAATACTTTCCACCCCTAAAACACTCAAAGTGAAAGGTATAAATTCATTCTTATCGTTACATTTTAATTGGGAAAACAATCTCTTCCTAAAATTAAATTTCACTCCAAATCAGTTAGCTGAGGTATTTCGTATATGAATATGAGTATTAGCCATACACTAAGTACACTGTTTTAAAAGTTTTTATGTATATTAGTTTTTGAAAAACTATCAATAACTGATGCAGAGACAACACATTACTTTGAGTGAACCGGATCGGGATTATCTGCAAGCTCAACTCAGCAAAGGG
>NZ_JARNTW010000039.1 GCF_029433105.1 Runella sp. MFBS21
CTTCAATCCCGTGGTGGGTTCTACCCATGCGGCCCCTTAAAGTGCCTATATCCTGCTCAACAACTGAAAAGTAAACTTACCAGTTTCTTGGTTTTGTTCAATCACACAAATCTAAAGGCGGCCCCGTAGGCCGTAAGCCTTTTTATTAAAAAATGTCTTGCATCCTCAACGAGTTTCCGCAATGCTTGCCTACAAACCTCGCAAAAAATGCCTACTGCTTACAGCTTATTGCCTAGGGCTAAGTAGTTACTGTTTCCACAAGGTGAGTGGGAGTAAGTTGTTTATAATCAATAAAATACAGAAAAGTAAAATGAAGGTTAAACTCCAAAAGTTGAGCTTTTTAAGAAACTGTTTTTCATTTTGCAAACATACAAACAACGATATGCTTGCTCCTAAAGGTAACATAAATGTCCCGAGCGCTAAAATCATATTGCCGATAGTTCTGTCGCCAATGCTCATAAAAGGCTGAGCAATCATGAACGGAATTGCTAGAAGCAAAATAAGGATAGATAAAAAACAGGCTAGGAGTGGATGCTTTAAGAAGGATTGTGGACGTTTGATACTTTTAAAAGTACTCCAAAACAACACATACAATATACTTAAAACACCTAATGCTAAAATAACAGCTATCGCTGATAGTTGCCAGCCATTGACTTTTCTGAGGGTTAGTAAGCCATTGGTAATGAATTTTCTATTTTTTTCATTGACATAAAAATAATGGGAAGCTTCCACTTTATCTTGGGCTCTAAAAAGGTTTTTTCCTAAATAATGTAGGTGAATCGACTGTCTCTGAAAAGGTTTAAACTCGGCTCCATCGTTGGTGATTTCTACTTTTGTAAACGACCCTACAAAATCTAATAAACCAAAAGGTTCTACTTTCGTAATCAAGGGCACATAATACCCCGCCCAAGCACCCAAATCGTTGGTATTGATGGAAGGCGTTTTAGGAAAAGCGATTTTGGATATTTGAAGATTTTGAATAAGTGTTTCGTTAAATTGCTCATAATTAGCACTTTCGCTATCCATATTATAGGCGATAAAAAAAGCCTTTTTTTCTTTTGGAAAAACATAAAACATGGCTTTGTAGCCGATGATATTGCCCGAATGGCTAATTCCTATCACCTGATGACGGTCGCGTTGAGCGGCGCCCAAGCCGTATCCTAGGGATAGGCCATTGGAGGCGGCAATGGTATGAGTAGGTTTGCCAAGAGCGGCCAAATAGGTGCTATCAATAAAAACAGATTGATTTAATTTTCCGTCACTCATCAAAAACCTCAACAGAAGACCCATGTCATAGGCAGTGGTGGTAAATTGCCCCGACGGACGTAAGTAGATAGGAAGTGCGGGAGCTTCGGTACCATCGTCAAAATGACCCATAGCGAGGTTGGGGTCGGCATTTTTTCCTACCTGACTCACAAAACGAGCGGTACTTTGATGCATACCGAGCGGTTTGAGGAGGGATTGGTCGAGATAGTCTTCGTAGCGTTGTTTTGTGACGGCCTCTATTACCATACCTAGTAAAGTATATCCCATATTGGAATAAGAAAATACCGTACCTGGTCTTTGTTTGGTGATGAGGACTTGGTGATTTTTTTCATAAAATGTACTAAGTGCAGTGTCGGCGGTAGCAGTGGTGCTGAAAAAATGCCACAAGCGTAAATCACTTAAGCCAGAGGTGTGGTCTAGTAAATTTCTGACAGTGATAGGATGAGTACTTTCCCAAATATTAAAAAAAGGCACCTTGGGAAGGTACTTTTTGACGGGCTCGTCAAGAGAAAGTTTTTGTTGGGTTGCTAATCGCAAAATCCCCAATGCTACTATTGTTTTAGTAATCGAGCCTACGTGTACTTTGTCAGTAGGTTTTAGGAGTTGTTTGGTCGTAAAGGATTTGACTCCAGCACTATTGGTATAGATAGAGTCGCTATCTGTCACTGTAGTCCACACTGCCCCCGTGAGCTTTTCTTGCTGGAGCAGTTGAGAGATTTTTTGGTGTAAGTTATCTGGGGTTTGGGCGTAAACGTTTTGACACAGTGCGGAGAAAATGATAAATACACGAATGAATCTTTTATCTTTCATAGGGAATTTTTGAAAACTTTTCGGTTTGGCTGACTGAATGCAGTATGATAATGCCCCAATTTCATCATCTTTGGTCGATTAATCAAAAGGGAGTTCTTGACCTTTTGATATTTTTATTTAAAAAAGCATGACTTTCTTGAGAAGTTAAGAACATTCCTAAGTAATTATGCAAAATAAAAACCCCACGTCGCATCAGTGCTCCGACTTTAGGTTAGGGTCTGAAGAACAGCACAACTTAGGGCTTTAGCCTTGATTTTTACCGCATTGTCATCAAAAAAATCAGGGCTAAAGCCCTCGTTATATCCTTCTTATAGGCCCCAACCTAAAGGCTAGGGTTAGAAGATAACATTTATTGTATGAATTAATTTTGCTTAGTTACTCATGTAAATACGCAAAATAAAACAAGACTTTTTTTGAAGATGTCCCAGTCTCCAATCTCTTTTTTCTCTTCCTCTCCAAGATGTATATAGTGGGAAATATAAGCAAAAAGCTCATTCTAGGTATGTATAGCTGAGTCAGGTTCAAAAATTTTTAGAAGATAGGTAGGAAGGAATTAAATTTTGTTTTTAACTTTGTTTTACAAAGTACTTTTTAATATTTAATTTTTATGGCAATCGCTGATAGACTAGACGCTCTACATGCAGGGGTAAAGAAAAACCGATGGTTTCGCTATTTTGCTATTTTTAATAGGATTGTATTGGCGGCTGGCTTCTTGCCGTCTGGCTATGTCAAAATAGCAGGGGAGCGTTTTACGTCTCTTTCCAACAATCACCCAATGGGTCATTATTTAGAAGCACTACATCATACGGGCTACTACTATACTTTTATCGGTGTAGTACAGATGACGGCGGCGTTTTTTTTGCTTATCCCACGTATGGCTACACTAGGCGCGGTGCTTTATTTTCCGTTGATACTAAATATTACTATTTTGTCGTATGCTGTGCGGTTTGATGGCTCTTTACTGACTTCTCCATTAATGGTCTTGGCCAATTTGTATCTTCTTTGCTGGGATTACGACAAATTGAAGTTTATCTTTCCTTGGAGTCCACCTACGGATTTGGAACTGGAAGCGAAAAACTCTCCATCGGTTTCTAAATTTCCGACGCGTTTTTTTGCAGGCGTGGCCTTAATATTGATAATAGTAGTAACTGCGATTGGAAATGCTTTCGATATTAGACCCCGCAATACACCCCCAGAATGTAATACACAATGTCAGAAGAGCCCCAATCCCAAAGCTTGTCAGGATTTTTGTGAGTGTATTCATGGGCAAGGACAGCCCCTCGACAAATGCCTTGATGCTTATCACAAGGCGCTAGAAGAGAAGTGATAATTTTGTTGTAATTCCTTGATAATTAGTGTGTTTAAAAAAGTATCTCCCCAAAAAATCAAAACTTTTTGGGGAGGTTGCTATTTCCACGCTTGTCTGCGCCCGACCATCCACACAAACTGAATAAAGTTGAATTCCATTTGGTCAAACATTACTTTTTTGCCTTCGGCTTTGAGGTGAAGATTGGGCGTGTAGCGAAGGTTGGTGCGCAACAACCACGTTTCCGAACGACTAATGCGAATATCCCAACCAAAAATCACTCCCAATGCTACTTTTTTTGCTTCGTATGATTTTGAGACGCCGTTGTCGGTATCCGTAAATCGCAAGTCTTCGTAAGCCAACGTAGGGCCTACGTAAGGCACAAAACCGTGATAATCGCCCAAAAATTTGTAGGTTTCAAAAGTATAGGAACGGCGTTCATAATTGAGGTGCACACCGTAGCCGCTCATACCGTAGCCTAATTTACGGTACGAAACACCCACATTGGCATCCGCTTTGTGAAAATAACGTCCTGCGGCAATGTCGGGAATCAAACTTCCTGGGCTTTCTTGCTTTAAGAATGGGTACTTATCTTTAATGTATTCTGATTTTGAGATTTCAAACGAGCTTGATGGACCAATTCCCACGTACCAGCAATTCAAGCGGTTGCGGGCCTGTAATTTTTTCACGCCCATTTTCATGTACTTTTCCCCGTATTTAGAAGCTAAACCTCCGTTCGTGTTAATCCAATAACTGAGGCCGACATTAAACGACCAAGGCGACACTTCCAAAGCACCGTATTGGGTTCGAGAAAGTGGATATTGGAAATCAGTATGGCGCTGGTAGTTGAGCCCCGCTTGAAACAATACTTTTTTGGTAGCATACACGGCACCTGCTTGAAAGGGAAAGGTGGTTTTGGCCACCGATGGTACCGTGGTATAGGGTTTATTGGGTTCGTTAGAAAGTTGGGAAAAACTAAACCCTTTTAATGATATTCCTACAAAAGGTCGTAGTTTACCTTCTTTGATAGCCCACGGGAAAAAACGTGCGCCTGTTTCTACGCCTTCACTGTACGAAACGTTGGCCAATTCGGCAGGGATTTTCTTGCCGAACTGTGCAACTGGAATAGCTACATAAAAATCGGCGTGCCCCCAAAAATGTGTTCCACCCAATAAAATACGAGCTGAGGTTGTTCCCCCAAAATCCACGGAAGAGAAGCCGCTAGAAGTCTGATACTGTGTCGTTCCGCCCGTGGTTGTAAAAGCGTCTATACCAAAGTAGGCTTTGGCAAAAGATGTCCTGATTTTTAAACGCTCTACTGTAGTGTCTTTTTCGGCGGTTTGCGCTTGAACCGAGAAGGAGTGAAGTACCGCACAAGCGGCAATAGTAAAAATGATTCTTTTGAAAGTGGCTGTTAGATTCAATAAAGCTTCCATAAAAAAACGGGTTTGTGTTTTGACTGACACAAACGTAGAAGCTCAAAAATAGCTCTCCAAAAAAAAGGGACGTTTGCCTAGGTTTTGGGACAAATGACCTATTTTGGGGCTTTTATCCCCTATTTTGGGACGAATGACAAGCTATTTTTTGAAATAATCAGCCATCAAATCGGTGTAACGACGAGCAACGGGCAGCGGATAGCCAACGTTTTTGAGTTGTAATTTATAGCCTTGGGCGTTGCCCGTAATTTTGGTTACTTGTTTTAAATTAACAATAAATGAACGATGACACCGCACGATGTTGCTGTTTTGAATCTGTTCTTCTAATCGGCTCAGGCTACTCCGAATCAGCATTTTTTGAAGGTTATTTTCCTTTAAAAACACCACCTCAGAATAATTACTGGCCGACTCAATAAACAACAGTTCGTCGGGCGAAAGGCTAAAGGTGTCTTTGAGATTTTCGGCGATTAGCGTAATTGTTTCCAGAGACGTGGGCGTGGTTTGCTCCTCCGTATTTGTTTTAATCACCAGTTTGTCGGTGGCATATTTTCGTTGTAGGCGGGTATAATCCAGTAGCGTAATAATGGTGGTAGGAATGATGCCAATGGCGACGGTAATACCTATCCATACAAACAGTTCTTTGAATCGAAATGAACTCACAAAAAACAATTGGCTGTAAAGCCAATTACCTACAGAAATAACGACTAAGACAATAATTACACCGAAGATTTCTTTTCCGACAGTCCAGTTGGCCTCAGAATACCAATTTCTGAATAAAATAGGCATTATAAAACTAATACCTGCAAGACATGTGAAGGTCACTAGCCCATAACCTGCTAAAATCCAATTTTTATCGGGATGCTGCCAATACGACGCACCGAATGGTTGAAAGACAATTAAAAATAGGGCAACAAAAAGACCAGCTCCTGCCGAAACCAAGAGCCAATAACGCGAATATAGGGCATTGTGAGGATAGGGTTGCGAAAGCAGCAGAATCATGATAGATAGAAAAAAAGCCACTCCTAAGAATGGCTTTTTTATAAAAATAAAATCAAAACTTATACGCCTTGTGAAGTCAATTTAGCACCTAAGTATTCGCGATTGAGGCGAGCGATGTGTTCCAATGAGATTTCTTTTGGACACTCTGCTGAGCAAGCACCTGTGTTGGTACACGAACCAAAGCCTTCTTCGTCCATTTGTGCTACCATACGCTCTACGCGCATTTTACGCTCTGGCTGGCCTTGTGGTAACAACGCAAACTGCGATACTTTGGCTGATACAAAAAGCATCGCCGAAGCATTTTTACAAGCCGCTACACACGCACCGCAACCAATACAAGCCGCCGCTGCAAACGCTTCGTCGGCATCTTCTTTGGAGATAGGAATGCTGTTTGCATCTTGTGCATTACCTGTGTTGACCGAGATAAAACCACCTGCCGCTTGAATGCGGTCAAAGGCCGTGCGGTCAACTACCAAGTCTTTGATAACGGGGAATGCTTGCGCACGCCAAGGTTCTACCACGATGGTGTCACCGTCGTTGAAGCTACGCATGTGCAATTGGCAAGTGGTAATGCCGCCTTTTGGTCCGTGTGGGCGGCCGTTGATGTACATGCTGCACATTCCACAGATACCTTCGCGGCAATCGTGGTCGAAAGCGATGGGCTCTTTGCCTTCACCGATGAGTTGTTCGTTCAATACATCGAACATCTCTAAAAATGACATATCGGGCGAAATTCCTGCAACTTGGTAGGTTTCGATTTTCCCTTCTGTTTTTTTATTTTTTTGTCTCCACACCTTCAAGGTGAGGTTCATATTTTCTGCTGACATTTTGTTTTGAAGTTTTTTTTGTCACACTGTAAGCGTCTATAAACAATAAAATGCGGTTTTTAGACCCTTTCAGGGTGACAAAAGGTGATTACTTGTAAGAACGTTGCGCAATCTTGATGTTTTCGTACACCAAATCCTCTTTGTGAAGTTCCCATTGGCTTTCGCCTTGGTGTTCCCACGCCGCTACGTACATGTAGTTTTCGTCATCGCGAAGTGCCTCACCTTCTTCGGTTTGGTACTCTTCACGGAAGTGACCCCCACATGACTCGTTGCGGTTGAGGGCATCGCGGCACATCAACTCACCCAATTCGATAAAGTCAGCCACGCGACCTGCTTTATCAAGCTCAGGATTGAATTCGTCGATATCACCCATTACCCGAACATCAGACCAGAATTCTTTTTTCAATGCTTGAATTTCTGAGATAGCTTCTTTCAAACCAGCTTCGTTACGTGCCATACCGCACTTATCCCACATGATTTTACCCAAACGCTTGTGGAATGCTTCTGGTGAAGTTTTACCTTTAATCGAAACAAGTTTAGAGATACGGTCTTTCACTTGTTTTTCGGCTTCTACAAACGCAGGGTGATCAGTTGGAATCGAATTAGTACGAATTTCGTTGGCTAAGTAAGCTCCGATAGTGTAAGGAATCACAAAATAACCGTCGGCCAAACCTTGCATCAAAGCACTTGCACCGAGGCGGTTAGCACCGTGATCGGAGAAGTTGGCTTCTCCCAGAGCGTACAAACCAGGTACAGTTGTCATCAAGTTGTAGTCAACCCAAAGGCCACCCATGGTATAGTGAACCGCTGGGTAAATACGCATTGGTACTTCATACGGATCCTCGCCTGTGATTTGCTTGTACATATCAAACAAGTTTCCGTATTTCTCTTTTACTACAGCTTTACCAAGTTCGGTAATTTTCTCAGCCGATGCGTCGTGGATGTTCAATTTATTAACCTCTCCTTTTCCGTAGCGCTGAATTGCCGCCGAGTAGTCGAGGTAAACCGCCATTTTTGATGTACCTACTCCGTAACCTGCATCACAACGCTCCTTCGCTGCGCGAGAAGCGATATCGCGAGGTACAAGGTTACCAAATGCAGGATAGCGACGCTCCAAGTAATAGTCGCGCTCGTCTTCTGAGATTTGGTTGGCAGGACGGTTATCATCTTTCTTTTTAGGAACCCAAATACGACCATCGTTACGCAATGACTCTGACATCAACGTTAACTTCGATTGATGGTCGCCTGATACAGGGATACAAGTTGGGTGGATTTGTGTAAAGCAAGGGTTTCCGAAGAATGCTCCTTTTTTGTGTGCTTTCCAAGCGGCGGTTACGTTAGAGCCCATCGCGTTGGTTGAAAGGTAGAATACGTTTCCGTAACCACCTGTACAAAGCAACACTGCATGACCAAAATGACGCTCGACTTCACCCGTTACCAAGTTGCGAGCAATGATTCCACGACATTTGCCGTCAATCACTACCACATCAAGCATTTCGTGACGTGAGTACATTTTTACCGTACCCAATCCTACTTGACGCTGAAGGCCCGAGTAAGCTCCCAAAAGAAGCTGTTGCCCAGTTTGTCCTGCCGCGTAAAATGTGCGCTGTACTTGTGTACCACCGAACGAACGGTTGGATAATAATCCCCCATACTCACGCGCAAATGGTACTCCTTGTGCCACACATTGGTCAATGATAGAAGCCGACACCTGTGCCAAGCGATAAACGTTTCCTTCGCGAGCGCGGTAGTCCCCTCCTTTAATAGTATCATAAAACAAACGATAGGTAGAGTCACCATCGTTTTGGTAGTTTTTAGCAGCGTTGATTCCCCCTTGGGCCGCAATAGAGTGCGCACGACGGGCTGAATCTTGAAAACAAAAAGCTTTAACAGAATATCCTAGTTCAGCCAACGTGGCAGCAGCCGACGCTCCTGCTAAACCAGTACCTACAACGATAATTTCAAGTTTCCGCTTATTAGCGGGGTTAACGAGTGCTACGGTCGAGCGGTATTTTGTCCACTTATCTTCGAGCGACCCATCAGGGATTTTGGCGTTCAATTTAGGGGAGGTTGCCATATTTTCTAATTTGGAAATTGAAAAATTCGATAATTTGAAAATGATGTAATAGTGAGAATTGGGTTGTGCTTCATTCGCACATTTTCAAATTCTCAAATGGGTACATTCATCATCACATGCTCTTGAAGAAGAAGTATAAAGGCATTAGTGCAAATCCTATTGGAATAATAATCCCAAAAACGCCTGCTCCGAGGAAATTGAGGAGAGGGTTATATTTAGGGTGATTGATACCAAGTGTTTGGAAGGCACTTTGAAAGCCATGTACCAAGTGAAACGAAACGGCAAACATGGCAATAACGTAGAAAAGTACTAAAAGGGGGTTTTTGAACCCTTCCATTACACTGCGGTACAAGTCTTTCACGATTACTACGCGTGTTTGACTTTCTTCTCGTACAAATTCTTCCATTTTACCTTTGATTTCACCTTCAAAGGGAGTGGAGGTTACTTCTCCCGTAGCGAGGCTTTGCTCGTACTGTGTGTAAGGTACATATCCAAACTTGTATTCAAACCAAAAATTGGACATGTGAACCACAATAAATACTAACAATACGGTTCCTAAAATAGCCATATTGCGCGAGAACCACGAACTATTTGCTTTGCCATTGTAGACTACGTAGCGTTGGTTGCCACGAGCTTTACGATTTTGAGCAGCTAAATAGAGCCCCTCAAAAGCGTGTAAAAGAATAAGGGCATACAAACCATAAGAGATGGTTTTAACCAGAGGATTAGTGGTCATAAAAACGGCATAAATGTTGAAAGCCAAGCCGTTGTCATTTTTGAATAACTGCAAGTTTCCACTCATGTGGACTAGAAGGAAGGAGCACAAAAACAAGCCCGTCAATGCCATGACCAATTTTTTGCCAATGGAGCTTGTAAGTGTTTGAGTAAGCCAAGACATATCTCAATTTGTTAGATTAAAATGATGATTTTTTACGTTTTTCAGCGGTCAAAAGTAGGTCTCAATCAATTTAGAAACAATCTAAAGTCAAACTTTTTTTGGAAATGATGTATAGCTGTTTAAGCGTTTATTTTACAACCTTGTGTCTCATTTTTTTGTTTTGAAAAAAAAGCATAGAAAGACCCTTAAAAAGGCTTTACCATTTAAAATACTGATAAAATTTACACCATTTACTAAAATATTTCGTTTTTTAATCAATAATTGCAAGAACCTAACTAGAAGGTGTTTTTGACCCTTTTTATTCATACTAATTCTCATGAGGCATTTGACTCTACGTTTCTTACTCTTTTTGATGTGTGTGATGAGCACATACTATTCTTATGCAACCCACGTGAGGGCTGGTGAAATCACCGCCAAAAGAAAATCTGACAAAGATTTAACCTATACAATCACCCTCAATACATACCATGACGAGATAGGAGGGCGTATGGCGAGTGATGGCCAAAACGACGTTACTTTTTGTATCAGACCGTTTGTAGGAGGGACGGGTTCAACGCTTCTGGCAAAGAGACGATTTAGGGGAGCTATCAATAATGCGACTTCACTCAATATTTTTGAAGCAGACTTTTCTTTTTCTTCGCCGGGGGTGTATGTGATTTCGGTAGGTATTGAAAACCGAAACGACGGGGTAGTCAATATGAGCAATTCGGTCAATACGCCCTTTTATGTAGAAACTGTACTAGTTATCAATGCCTCTTTAGGTTTAAACAAAACGCCCGTGATGCTCAATCCCCCTTTGGATTCAGCACGTATAGGTCAAAAGTTTTGTCATAACCCTGCGGCTTTCGATGCCGACGGTGATAGCTTGTCTTATCGGTTGTCGATTCCCAAAAGAGGTGAGCCGGGTACTTGTATCAATCGCGTAGTAGATGGTTATCGTGATCCTGCTTTAGGTATCAATCCCGATGCTCGAAATGAATTACAGAACGGCCCAGCTACTTTTACCATCAATCCTATCACGGGCGATTTATGTTGGGATGCTCCCGCTGTGGCAGGTATTTATAATGTGGCCTTTATCATTGAAGAATGGCGTGATGGAGTCAAGATTGGGGAGGTCGTCCGGGATATGCAAATCGTAGTAGCCGATGGCATCAATCGACGACCTATCATTGACCCTGTGGCTAACGTGTGTGTAGAGGCGGGCAATACCGTCACACAGATATTCAGAGCAACCGATCCTGATAATAATCGGATGATTTTTTCTGCCTATGGTGGGGTGTTCAATACGACAGCTGATGGCCAACCTATCACAAATCCAGCTGATGCGCTCATTGCTCCGAGCTATGCTACTTTTACTCCTACACCTACTCAACCCCAAACTTCGCCAGCTATTGGTACATTTCGTTGGTTGACCAATTGTAACCACGTACGGGAGGCACCTTATGATGTGGTTGTCAAAGTAGAAGATTTGCCCGCTCGTACGAGTATTCAGCTAGCCTCATTAGAGTCTTTTTCAATCAGGGTGGTATCTCCCAAACCTGTGGGCCTAACGGCCCGCGCTTCGGGAGCTGCCGTACCAGGTTTTATCTTAAATTGGACGGCGTATCAGTGCCAACTTCCCGGTGCTCAGATTGCCATTTATCGCAAAGAAGGTTGTAGTGGAGGGACTTTCTCGGCCTGTACCAATCCCGGAGATCCGCTAGCCTTGGGATATACCGAAATCGCCAAAGTAGCTGCCACTGCTACTACTTACACCGACAACAACAACGGCTTGGGGCTGCGCCAGGGAGGAGTACAATATAGCTATCGTATTAGAGTCATATTTGCTTTGCCACAGGGGGGGACAAGCCCGCTTTCGGACGAAACCTGTTTAGATTTGCCTTCGCAAATTCCGGTATTGACCAATGTGACAGTGGATACAACAAGTAGTACTCGCGGGGTAATCACGGTCAAATGGACACGGCCTCCTTTTGCTCCTGGAGATGTACCTGGTCCTTATCAGTATCGACTTTCACGCGCGACAGGACTGAATGGTACTAACTATGCCGTAGTGGCTACTATCAACACCAACTTGGGCAACAATGCAGATACCATTTTTGTGGATAGAAATCTCAATACCCTCGACAATGGCTATCGCTATCGGTTGGAGTTTTTTCATACTCTCAATGGTACTTTGACGAGCTTGGGTACTACCGAAGCAGCAAGCAGTGTGCGTTTGGCTGCTTCTCCTGCTTCGCAAGGTGTACGACTTGAATGGCAGGCATTTGTACCTTGGCGCAATGAAAATCAAACTCACCGTGTGTATAGAGAGGTGAGAAATCGCCCCGGTACTTTTAATCTTATTGCCGAAGTGCCTGTTCAGGGAGCAAATACATTTACTTATTTAGATAATGGGGTAGACCGCTTTTTGGCAGATGGAAATGCGTCTATTACGTTCTCGACCGATTCAACCTATTGTTATCGCGTCGAAACCGTAGGAACCTACGATAGTCCACGGATAAGGGTAGGGCAGCTCTTCAATTTTTCGCAAGTTTTTTGTGCCTCTCCTTCCGACAGTACCCGACCTTGTCCTCCGGTTCTTACGCTGGACCCCTTGGACTGTAATGATGCCACTACGACCAACTGCCCAGACAAAGTAAGCAATGATTTGAACTGGACTTATCCTAGCAAAGACGCTAACAACAGAGATTGTGCGCCTGCGGCTACTTATAACGTCTATTTTGCGGCTACATCAGAGGGCACATTCCAGCGAATAGGGCAGACCACCGCGCCTGTTACTAATTTTAGGCATGGAGGATTGGACTCCTATGCGGGGTGCTACTATGTCACCGCCGTGACACGTTTCAACAGAGAAAGTGAAAGAAGCAACATCGTGTGTAAAGACAACTGTACGACTTATCGCTTGCCCAATGTCTTTACGCCCAACAACGACGGCAAAAATGATTTGTTCCAGCCGCTTACTTGCCCTCTTTTTGTTGAATCTGTGGTGTTTGTGGTGTATAATCGATGGGGACAAAAACTTTTTGAGACAACTAATCCTTCTTTAAATTGGGACGGTAAAACTTCAGACGGACAAGAAGTGCCTGCGGGTACCTATTTTTATCAGGCTACGGTGAAGTTTAAAACCATACAACCCACCAGCGAAGCGGTAGTTATTAAAGGTTGGGTACAGTTGGTGCGATAAACAGATTGGTAGATGCAAAAGGACGTAATTTTATTCGACGGGGTTTGTAATTTTTGTAATGCAAGCATCAATTTCGTGATAGACCACGACAAATCCCGTCGTTTTTATTTTGCGTCCTTACAGTCTGATTATGGGCAAGCGATTTTGAGAGAGCATCATCGGACTGTTCAGGATTTTGAGACGGTGCTGTTGGTTCGTGAAGGTAAATTGTACGAAAAATCCACTGCAGTGCTCGAAATCGCCCGTCATTTAGTGGGTTGGCGGTGGCTATATTTATTCAGATTTCTTCCTACTTCGATTCGGGATTTTGTGTATGGCCTCATCGCCCGAAATCGTTATTCGCTTTTCGGCAAAGCAGATGCTTGTCGGATTCCTACTAAAGAAGAACGTGCATTGTTTTTGGGGTGAAATTTGGTGATTTGAAGGTTAGATTGTTTGTTTGCAGACAATAAATCATCTTACAATTCACCCAATACATATGAAAGCATACGTTTTTCCTGGCCAAGGCTCGCAGTTTAGTGGCATGGGTAAAGAACTCTACGACACAAATCCACAAGCTCGCGTACTTTTTGATAAAGCCAACGAAATTTTGGGGTTTGAGATTACGAAAGTGATGTTTGAAGGTACCGACGAAGAACTCAAGCAAACCAATGTAACTCAGCCAGCTATTTTTATTCATTCGGTTATTTTAGCTTCCACCATTCAAGATTTCAAACCCGACATGGTAGCGGGACATTCATTGGGGGAGTTTTCGGCTTTGGTGGCGGCTCAGGCACTTTCTTTTGAAGATGGTCTCAAGCTAGTGGCGCAGCGCGCCGATGCCATGCAGAAAGCCTGCGAACTGAATCCTTCTACGATGGCAGCAGTGCTTGGGCTGGATGATGCCAAAATCGAAGAAATCTGCGCCTCAGTGACGGACGAGGTCGTAGTAGCAGCCAATTTCAATTGCCCCGGACAAGTAGTGATTTCGGGCTCATTTGAAGGGGTGCGTTTGGCAGGAGAAAAACTCAAAGAAGCAGGAGCAAAGCGAGTGTTGCCTTTGGCGGTAGGAGGGGCGTTTCATTCGCCTTTGATGGAGCCTGCTCGGGAAGAACTAGCTGCTGCTATCGAAAACACCAATTTTCAGCCTCCTCTGTGCCCTATTTATCAAAATGTAAATGCCGAAGCCGCTACCGACGTAGCTACGATTAAAGCCAACCTTATCGCTCAATTGACCGCTCCAGTTCGTTGGACACAATCTGTCAGAAATATAGTAGCTGACGGCGCTACCGACTTTGTAGAATGTGGGCCAGGTAAAGTACTTCAAGGGCTGGTGAAGAAGATTGCCTCCGAAGTGACCACCGCAGGCGTCTAAAAAAAGATTTTTTTTTCAGCTCCTAAGGGTTTGAAAATCAGTTGTAAGAGGCAGGAAGTGGATTTTATTTGTCAAATATTTTCAAAATAGACTTGACACGTAAACTTAAAACTCCTACTTTTGCACCACCAAAATCGGATTGGCGGATGGTGTAACGGTAACACAGAAGATTTTGGTTCTTTTATTCAGGGTTCGAATCCTTGTCCGCCAACCAAAAGTTTAGTATAACTTGTACTACTAGCATTTAAGCCCTCACTAGAGGGTTTTTTTGTTTTAAGCCCTTCACGTTCACCCAACTAAAAAAAGCCCATATAAAAGGTGCACAAAATTTTTAAGAGGGTACACTATGCCGTTAACTAAATTCTTAGAATATATGTCAATTAAGGTACTGGAATTGTAATAAAACTTGAATTTTTAGTTCAAACCCAATTTCAATCCTTATGTTAATCAAAAACGAGAATGAGTATCGTAATCAACTTCAGATTACGCACAAAAAAAGGTTTACCCAAAACTAAACCTCATTACATTTATTGTAGACTTCGCGTAAATGGTGTTCCAGTAAGGTCAGACCTTGCGACACATGTATCATGCTTGCCTCACGAATGGGATTCAAAAGCGCAACGAATTAGGGGCTATTCTGACCATGTACGTGAGCAAAATATCAAACTAGATAAATTTAAAAACGACCTTGATTCTATTTACAACGAATTGAGACGTTATGAAAAGCCAATTTCGGCTGAAATTATCAAACAAATCTACCTAAAGAAATTAGACCCTACACCGAGTACGCTCTTGGTCTATTTTAATTTGTATGTAGAAAATGAGCAAAAAGACAGGATAAAGGATTCTACGCTTAGAACATGGCAATCAAGATACAATGTCCTACAAGAATACATCGAAAAGGGACTAAAAAGGAAAGATGTTGATTTACTAGAAGTGACGCCCAAGTGGTTGATGAATTATCAAAAGTACTTGGTGAAACAGAAAGCAAATTGCCTCAATCATGCCGCCCGTGCAGTTGAATCCATTATGAGTGTTCTTGATTATGCAGTAGTAGAGGAGGTATTACCTTATAATTCGACTGTTTCTTTGGAGTTGCCACGCGATGAACGAAAAAAAATCAAATACCTTAACAAAGAACAACTCGAAAAGCTCAGTAGTTGCCCTTATTACTGCGAACGCTTACAGAAGGTGGTAGATTGTTTTTTAGTGCAATGTTATACAGGAATGGCTTATAATGAGCTTTTTTACTTTAATCCTTCAGAACATCTGGAAGATAGGAATGGGATTACTTACATTATCATTTACAGAGGCAAATCCACCGAGCTTTGCAGGATTCCGCTTTTGCCGCAAGCGCGTGAAATCCTTGAGAAGTATAATTACATCTTACCCGTGATTACCAATCAAAAGATGAATGATTTCATAAAAGAAGCAGCCAAGGTAGCAGGATTGAAGAAATGGGAGGAAATAACAACACACGTAGGTCGTAAAACGTGTGGGTGCTATTTACTCAATGCGGGAGTAAGGATAGAAGTAGTTTCAAAGATATTGGGCCACAAATCTGTAAAAACCACAGAAACGTTTTACGCTGAATTATTTACTGAAAGCATCAGTGATGATTTACGAAAGAACGGATTAATCTAAGAAACAGAAAAGCCCCATCATTGGGGCTTTTCTGTTTTAGTTTCTATTTGCTATCATTTTAAAGTTGTGCTTTTGCGGCTCCTGTTGTGATGCATTCAATGGCCACTTTAATTTGATAGCAAAATCGTTGCTCAGGAATGAAAGCTTTGTAAGTCGACCTTAAAATTTGCTATCAAATTAAATATATGTATGGTTACCGCTAACGGTTCAGGGCTTGGCGTAGTGGCGGCTTTACAGCACTACCGTTGATATGAAGCACCAAAGTTCAAATTTAGCAATAAGTTTCATACGAAGCACTTCACCCGCCATTACGCCAAACCCGTGTTATTAGCAGCAGTTTTTATTTTATATGTCTTTAATTGCTTCAAAAAAAGGTTGGTGCTTTGTTGTTTTATGGAATATATCTTTTAGTGATTTCCAGTCTTTAGGTTTCATTTGTTTAGCTAACTCTGAACAAATAAGTTTTATTAAGGTTTGTTCAAAGTCGTCCCATTTTTCTCCTAATATTACTTCGGTTCGTGATGAGTTTAAATCTAAATCTCTTCTACCACAAATGTCGATTAGCAACAAAATTGGAAATGGAAATGATAGTGTAGCTTGATTTTCCTTTTTGTACCATCGTTCAGGAAATAAAGTTGTAGGAACTTCAATACCATGTAGAGATAATTTTGATTTGGATTTAGCAATAGAACTTGTACTATTATGAGTTGTTACCTTGTAGTCGTCATTTATTGTTATTGATGTAGATTCTTCTTCGATTTGATTTTCCTTTGCCCAAATTCTTTTGTCAAGGTTATAATTGCTTCCTTCAATATTAATCTCTTTTGATTCTAAATTAATTTCAACAGTAGGTACATTTTTTTGAAATAATATTCCTATTTCTGCTATGCCTTTAATACCTAAATCGAAATTATCAAGATTAATGGTATAATATTTGACATTTTCATGAGATTGCCAATAATAGTCTTTTAAGTCTTCTGTTGTAATTTCTTTAAAGGCTGTTTCATCAATACTCTGACTATCTTCATCTGTAATGATATTGATTTTAAAAGGAGGGTTTGGAATTATACTTTTTATAGACTTTATAAATCTTTCACTATTATAATGTTTCCAAGGGTTTTTGGTCTCTCTTAAAATCAATTTAGTGGTAGTTCCTGGCAAATTTCTAACCCCATCTTTTATCCAAAAAATACTATCCTGTCCCTCAACTGTAATATTTAAAGGGTCACTTGATTTATGCTCTGCATAAACTCTTTTTGTGTCTACTATAAGCGTGTCGGCAACCATAAAACAAGACAGAATACCTATTCCAAACCTAGACGTTGGAATAAAGTCTGCATTTGATTCAGATAACAAATTGTAAAAGTCAGTAGATTTATAAAATGATGAGCCAACTTTAGAATAATAGTTGTCTATAATGTATTGATCCATACCAGTTCCATTATCTTCAACAACTAGTACTTTTTCATTATTTTCAGTAATGTACTTTATTGAAATTTCTGGTTGATATAAATTTCCCCATTTCTTTTCTTGTGCATTTCTTAAAAGGCATGCATCAATAGAGTTTTGGACTAACTCTCTTAAAGCAACTTCTGGGTTTCCATAGAGTTTAGTGCCCATTAAAAGCTCGATTACTTGTCTTTTACTTAAATTGAATTGAGTGTCTTTGTAAATGTAAAGAGGTTTGTTTTGGATATTCTTTTTGGTAGTAATCTTTTCTCTTGATACTTTATATGGGACTTTAATTATTAAGTTAGGACGTTTGATTTTATGAAAATCGTTCAAATCGGTAATGAGATTATTACAAATAGACAATTCGTGGTCAATATAATCACAGAACTGATGAATTGAAGCCTCAATTGCAGGATGAGAACACTTAGCGGAATAGAAAATGTTATCCTGATTAATCTCCCAAGATTCTATAGAACGATGTTTATTCCATTCTCTAATAGAAATTGGTTCTCTTACATAAAGATGCGAAAATAGTATTGATGGAGTTCGTTTTCCGTCAAAATCTAAAATATCAGAAAGTCTTAAAATAATTCCAATTAATGGTAAACAAACATATGTATTTTCTCCACAAATGAGGTACTTATCAAACTCTAAAAGAGTTAAAGCATCTTCGTTATGACTTAGACAAAGTTGAGCAAGTTCAACAGTCAGATCATTGTCTCTATATTTTATTTTTTCGTTCCAATCTTTAGCTATTACATCTTTTATTCTTTCTGCATGAGTTCGTCTGATGTACTCAGTTATAATGTATGATTTAATAGTTTCTGCTTGGCTATTATTTCCATTTAGGGTTAATTTTTCAATTATGGCAATTTGGTCAGGTCTTGAATAATAGTAGCGTTTGAAATTATTAAATGTTTCTAATTCTTCATCATCAACACTTGGTGTGGAATCCCAAATTTTTCTCCAAGTCAATACTTCTTTTTCGTCTGGAGCCATGCCTACATCATGCAAAAATGCAGATGCTATTAATAGAAGTAATTCAGGTGTTGATAAATTTATTACAACCTCTTTTGGTAGTAATTTTTCCATCAAATACAAAACTCTAAACAAATGGTCACTATCATGTAGGGTAAATTCACCCATGTGTCGGATAATAGTTTTAGTTCTTTGAGCAGAATAGTTAACGATATTATCAACTAAAGCTATAACTTCTGTATCCTTTTCAATGCATTTTTCTTTTAATGTCTTATACAACAAACTTTGAGAAAGCCTGAGTAAGTATTCGTCTTTATAGTCGTCTATCATTTGTAACGATGAGTTTTAAATTACAGGTAACGGCTACGGCTTGGCGATGTGGCGGTATTTGAAAATCGTCAGCCGGAACCGTTGCTGATTAAAGTTACAAAAGATGATGATAAGAACTACAGCTCGGCTTTATTCGTCGGCTAGAACTGAAGCCGAATAGTGAACAAAAAGTTGAAAATATATTCGTCGCCCCGCCATATTGCCAAACCGAATGTTAGGCACAGTGTTTTTCACCAATGCTTTCGTTTCTCTGTAACAACAACCAGATTCTTTTTGTCAAGGGTATTGTTAATGTATGAAACAACACTCATAAACATTCCATATTGGTTCATTGAATTTTCTCTTTTGCTATCTTCAATCCATTGTTCGTATTTTGATTCAAGTTCGTCTGAGGCTATACAAGATTGTCTAAACTTCGTTAAGTCATAAACTTCTCTGTCATTAGTTGAACCCAACTCGGTCAAACTGATTGACTGCTTAAATATTAGCGATAACATCAGAATTAGTTCGTCCTGGTTTTCTGCATAAACTCCTTCAAAGCCTTGTTCATCAATGTCAGTAACGAAAGCTTTGATAAACTTGTCTTCGTCCAATAGGATGTTTGTATCAATTGTGTTTGTCGCTACAAAATAAACGTCCATAAACAGGTCAGCTAAGTTGTCAAGAATAGATACCGCCACTGTCTCTACTTGCTGACTATTTGGAATTTCAGAACCTTCAATGTTATGATTAGTTGTCCATTGTCGCCCTAAAAACCTACCTAACTTTTGAACAGCTTCATCTAATTCTTCACCATTGTTTAATCTTTTGGTTAAGTCTTGCACCAATGGCTTAGTACGTCTATTGAAGTCTAAAAGATATTTTGGTTGTCCGTTTTCAAAAACTATCCACTCGTCAATTGAAAGTTCGTAAAAGGGAATTGCTCTGAATTGTCCACCAGAGTTTTGAAATAAATATGATTCTGTCTGTAAGGTAACGGTCTCCATAACATTGTGCCTAACACAATATAGACGCAACCCTTTCGCCTATACCCCAAATATACCCACTTTCAATAAAATGTACCTAATGATTTTATAGGATATTATGCAAATTTTTCCCCAAAGAGGGCAAGAAATAAACAGACATAGCGTTTTTAGCGCAAAATCGCCCATTTTGCTATCATTTTGGGGTTGCAAAAATGTAGCTACAGCTGAAGCTTTGGAAAAAATGCTATCAAAATCATTGTCCAGGGACAAAAATTTTTCAAGTCCGGGCATGAATTTGCTATCAAAAAAACAAACCTCCCCGCCATCGGCAGAGAGGTTTTGTACCACCCAAAAAATAAAACCGAAGAATTAGAAACCTATCCCTCAAACGAAGGATAGATTTACTTTGATAGCAAACAAAAAAAGACGCCCCCTAGACCTCGTAAGCCACTTCGCCAAAGGGCTGGACAATGGCCTCATTTGACAAGGAATACAAGACAAAAAATTCATTCAACCGTGGGCCTTTATGGGCAGGTTTGACCAAATGCGTCGCTTTGGTGTGTTGCAGCTCAGAAAGCAGCTTTCGCGGGCATTTTTGATAAAAAATAGACCTGTTTAGCCCCAATTTCTTCAAAGCTTTGGAAATCGCCCACCCCCTTTCGACCATGTCCAACAAAATCGGAAATGTCTGCTCGTACTTCATGCTTTGAGTTGGTTAGGCTTGACCCAAATCTTGAAGGGTTGACGTCGATTTTTGAACCACCCCGCCCACACCTTCCAATCTTGGTACCACCCCTTTCCGTAGCGAAGAATACACCAAAAAGAAAGGGCAGGGAGTTGGATTTCCACCCTCGTAACTTTACCCAAGCCGTCGGTTTGTCGTTGTCCCGTGGGCGTACCTAGCTTGAAACCTTGGGGCAAGCTCAAGGTCGGTAAGCGCGTAGGACAAACGGGCAAGGCCATTCCCTTAATCTGGTTGTGATGAGGGTAGATGATGATAAACAAAGGGTTTGAGGCACAAACGGGGGATTTCATGGAAAAGGGATTAGTAAATACCAAGGCTACGCAGGTAAAGAATGGCACGGTAAGGCAAACGAAGAAACTTTCGGTAGCCCAATTGGTGCAACTGCTGAGCTTGCTCAGGAGTCAACAACCGAAACAAATCACCCTGACTCAAACCGCATTGTTTTTCATAGGCGGTCAGACTGACGAGTTGAGTTTGGTAATCAGGCAGGGGAAATACCTCAAGGAGATAATCCAATGCCCCTCTGGTGAGCAATCGCTTAGGACAATAGCCCATTTGTTTCAAACGGGATTGTTCCTCAGGGGTGAGGGCTTGCCAGAGCTGTCCCC
>NZ_JARNTW010000004.1:0-208879 GCF_029433105.1 Runella sp. MFBS21
CCTTGCGTCTGCCCCCAAAGGGGCAGACGCAAGGCCTGCCCCTACTGAAGTTGTGTTTGTTGTATTTTTAAAAATTATTAAAAAAGTATAATATAGTCTCTGGTAAACACAATAATATCCACATAAATGGCAAAAAATAACACATTCTGTGAAAGTTTTACCTCGACATGCATGAAGAAAACCTTCTAAAAGCGGTGGCATAGATGTTTTACTTTTAAGAGCACGAGATACAAAATCTCAATTATCACAACCATTTTTTTTAAATTAAAAGCTCTTAGTAAAAATGGAAAACAATCAAAACCGCGACAATCAGAACCAGAGTTCTGAGCAGCGCAACAATCCTCAGCAACAAGGCCAACCACAACGCCAAGACAGTGGCAGCAAGCAGCAAGAACAAAGGCAACAAGGTAACCAAGGACAGCAAGAGCAACGCCACCAAGGAAACCAAGGCCAAAATCAGCCCAACCAAGAACAATGGAGAGAAAGCGAGGGCGACCGCGAGCTGCGTGAGGAAAACGAACGCAATCAAAATCCCCCATCTTATACGGGGCGCTAATTTATTAGCGAAATATAGAATAGGGGTGACTTCGTAAAGTCACCCCTATTCTTATTTTAATTGCTCCTTCAATCTAAGGGTTTACCCTAAAAACTCGATACGCTACGTAAGTTTGCCCATACATATCGGTGGTCTTTATCGTAATGCGGTGTGTCCCGACCGATAATTTGGTTGGTAACTTTCCCGCCCAAATATGGGTTGAAATACTGGGTTTGTCCATCGTCCAACCCAAAACTTTGTCAAGTTTAGTACCCTTTACTTCGGCCTCTAGATAAGGACTGAGTTCGTGCATGGCTTGGTTGGCAGGGTCGCGGGTGGGGGTAAGTTGTAACGGTATCCAAGTAGGTTGCTGGTTGATTTGAAATTCGACTTTTGACCGCGCTGACCCCGCAAATACATTGACCAGTAGCGATAAGGTGTCGGATGCTGCTTGTGAGACTTCATCAGGCCAGTAAATGTTCATTTGATAGTTGGCAGGGCGACGGGCGGCTTTGAATTGGACAGAATATTTGTTGCCATCAAAAGTCACGATAGAATAGCCGTTGGGAGCGCCGTCGTTCATGGTAGCGTGCGGGATGCCTACTTCATCTTTGAGGCCGCACCACCAGCTTCCACTCACGGTAGTATTGACAAAATGATGATGTGGTACGGTGCCTTTCCAACCGTATTTTTCATCCAGAAACAATTGAATCGTAGTATGCGTATGGCCCGATACCGAAAAAGCATAGGGACGTTTTTGGATGATGTCGAAAAGGACGGTACGATTGTCACAAATTACCACTGGAATATGCATCATCAACACCACAAGCTTATTGTGAGGTACTAGAGAAAGGTAGTTTTTGACAAACGCGAGTTGCTCCTCCGTAAAATGGCCTTTGTATTTGCCATCGGGGCTGAAATATACATTTTTCAACCCAATAAAAACCACTTCTCCCTCTTCGAAAGCGTAGCTACTTGGGCCATAAAAACGCTCAAAAGTTTCGTCGCTGTATAGATTGTCGGTCGCACCTCGGTTGAAATCATGATTCCCGAAAATATTGTACCACGGAATGCCGATTTGTGAGATGCTTTGATTCATTTCGGCAAACAAATTTGGGTCGTCGGCCACAATATCACCCAAAGAAATCCCAAATCGTGCATTCGTTCCGATACACTCTTCTACTACATCGCGCGTCACATAATTGACTTCGGTGAGGCCGCGCGTTTGGGTGTCACTAAATAGCATTACCGAAAACTTTTTCTCGGGTTTTTGTGCCCAGAGAGGAAAGTCAATCGACATAGGTAAGCTACCGGTGGGCGCTACTCCGATGCTTTTGGTAGTAGGTGAGCCGTCAGGCTTATGTAAATAATAATGTTGAGGTAGATTATCGACATTGAGCGGAACACTATAGTCGGCTGGTTTGATTACAAAAAATCCTGCGTCATTGCTACTAGGTAGCACCCATTTTCCCGATTTATCGGTTTTGGCTACTTCTTTGCCGTTGGATACACACACATTAGCAATGCCTGGTTCGCCTTTATCTCTTTGTTTGTTTTTGTTGAGGTCGTGAAAAACTACCCCCGTAGCGATTTGTTGAGCAAAAACAGTGGTGGTTATAATCAGCAAAATCGAACAAATAATGTGTTTCATAATAATTGAGAAATTTACGAGTGGAATACCGTTTTTTATTTCTTCATTAACCAAATTTCTGTCACTTGAGAGCCGCGCTCACCTTCGCCACAATTCCAGACAAAAGTCACTTTCCCGTCGGCGGTGGCTTTTTGAGGAACCTCAAATTCAAAAATAGGTTGTTCGCCCGTTTGCAAGAAATCATGAACGACCGAACCGTCGTCGGTTGTGAGTTTCATGCGCGATTGGAAACGACCTGTATAAGAAATTTTGATTTTGTACGAAGCACGAGGGTCAAGCTCATCATAGGCGATTTTAAGAGGTAAGTTGTAGAGTGTTTTTACTTGCTTCATCCATACGCGCGGAGTTACTTGACCTTTAAAGCCCGTTGCTTTGATTTCGTCTACCCATTCTTCTCCTGCCAAACCGACTCCAAAACTTACGCGTGGAGAAAGCAAACTGCCGGGGTCTTTTTCCCAACTTACATCAGATACCACCCGATGCCAGCTTTCAGGCGAGCCAAAATGGTCGTAAAAACCGCCTACGCCTGGGTCGGTACGATGCAGTATTTCTTGTATTTTTTGTAATTGTTCTGAAGGCGATTTTAGCTTTTCGAGGTGGGCAATTTGGTCTAAAAGCCAGGGAGAGTCATTGAGTGGAATATCAATGTTATCTATAAAATTGCCCCGTCCACTCACTGCACCGTGTTTTTCAACCGTAAGTTGTGCGCCTATACTTTTAAAAAGAGAGTCGGCAAGATCAAAACATTTTTGGCGATAATCTGGCCAAATAGGGCTATTCCTTGCTTTTTGGAGAATTGATTTTGCTTCTTGTAAAGAGGCCGAAATATTGGTAGCAGATGCATTGCGTAGCGCATCGCGGGCTTGTTGCTCAAGTTCATTTTCATAGAGCAATCGGCGGCGGGTATAAGCATCGTAGTAAGCGCGGATTTGCCCCATCTGAAAACGTGGATTTTGAAGAAGAGAAAGGGGCGCGCTTTTTTCCATAGTTTGCCACTGTGTCAAAGTACGATAAATACCATCGTTGGTGACGAGTGGCCCTTTGAGGTTATTTTCAAGGGCAACAAGACCTTGCGCAACGGACTCTTGATAATTAGGACCGAAAAATAGCCGAGCATAGTCCCGTAAAGTCTCAATGACGGGTGTGTTGGGATTCCAATCTTGGTCGCTCCATACAAACTTATTCACATCGTCGTTGGTGCCTTCGGAGTAGCTGATACTGCCGTTTCCATATTGGTCAAGGGCATTATGAATGATTTTTTCATCGTGCGGACGCGGATTGATGCTTTCACGCCCTAGGGTCATCGAATACGCCAAATCCCAATGAGGAATGGGATATTGAGCGGTATAATTGTGGGTAATATCAGGATAATGACGTATCGGAATAGAGGGTTTGACTAAACGGCGAATCTCATGTACGGGGATTTTGACCCACGGGCCAAAAACCACGCCGCCAAACCAGGGGTAAGATTTGTTGACATGCCCAAAAAATGCATCAAACCATTTTTGGGTAGGTCTAAAAACCTGCGGCGATACCCAAATTTTGGCTTTGGGATGATATTTATGCAACACAGCCGCCACTTTTGTCAACCACGCAAACAAAACATCTGGTTCTAGTTCACCAGGATCTCCGCCTGGTACAAAAACGTGGTCGAGGCGAGAGACTGCACCAAATACCTCATGACGTTCTTGCAATTCTTTTTGGATAGAGTCTGGATGAGTGTAGTTGAGTCCCATGTTTGGATACCACATCCATACATCAAGCCCATATTCTTTACAAATACGTGCTTGTTCGGAGACCATCTGAAGAGAAGGCATGACCATGTGGCGGCTCGTGGGGTCGTCGTCGGAACGGGGTGGTACAATCTCAATACTATTGGCTCCAAAAAGAGCTAATTCGCGGATATATTGGTCAAACTGAGCCACCGTAAAAGCATCATACGCGTTGGTTTTGGGACGGTAGCCGAGCTGATGCCCTCTGATGCTATAGCGCGGGCTAGTGGCGATCGATACCTCCGTAGGAAGCAGAAGCTGTTGAGGGGTCATTTCTAGTTTGCGTAACAACCGACCTACGCCATACAAAATTCCTCGGGCATCTTTTCCTATAATCAAAACCGTTTTTTTATCCTTAATAACCACCAACTTAAAACCTTCTGCGCTGATAGTGGGTAATTGACGAACAGCTGCTTTGTAAATTTCAGGAAATGCGGATAAATCACTTTCGAGCGCAATACCGATACAGACTTGGCCTTGAGAAGGAAGTGTGGAAGTAACTGACAAGTTGAGGTTGCTTCTTTTTTTGACCTCTTGCTGGAGTATTTCAATGCTTCTTTTAGTGATTTCTTTGTCGCGAATCGGACAAAAAATCTGAGCAGACGACAAATCGAGCTTAGTGGCGTAGCTACTGAGGCTGCATATAAAAAGAAAACAGACTGCCAGATACAGTTTCGTCATTATTACTAAAGGTTTGGGTTCGGAATAGTGACTTAGGTAGTCGGATTTTACTTAAACTTGAGCGTTCGGGCTCTGATTTCAGGTATATCGTAGGCGGCATTGTCTTGTGGATAACCCACTTCTTTGGGAGAAGGCCCCACCCAAGAGGTTTTTTTGCCTGAGATAGTAATCGTGCCTGCGGGCGAAATCTCCACCACTGTATAAAGCGGGTCTTTGTAAGGAGCCGTGTATTTAATCCATTTGAAGTTTTTATCTACTTCATCACTGTATCTTACATGCCCATATTCTTCACCCAGCCATTTATAAGACATAGAATTGATGCACACATACCAGATACCATTGACAGCCTCAGCACGGTCATAGTGGATATGTCCATAAAAATTGGCGATAACTTTCGTTTTTTTGTTTTGGGCATTATGTGCTTCCAAAATACCTCTTACTTCTTCGGCATTATCGATGCCGTCTTTGCCGAGACCTTGATGCGAAAAAATCACAATAGGCCCTTTGGCTTTGGTGAGTTCGTCTTTGAGCCATGCTACCTGTGGCGGATTCATGTGTTCTTGATAGCCTTTTACATCAGGCGATTTTTTATCATTTCCGTCTAATACAATGAAATAGAAACCATTTTTTTCGAACGAATAATAAGAGGAAGACATATTGCGGCGAGCTAGGGCTTGTTGTAGGTTGTAGCCACCGTCCATTTCGTGATTGCCAATAACGTGATATTTAGGGCCAGAATAAGTATCCCAGATGTCGAAAGCGTAGGTATATTTAGGAGCTACAGTATTAAAATCGCCGAGTTCGATGATGAAATCTGGCTTGGCTGTTTTCATACTATCCATAAAAGCCGTAATACGCTCTTTGCCATCGTGCATAGTAGCGATATGAAGGTCAGTAAACATACCGATTTTTACCTTTTTCAATTTTTGGGCTAAGCTGCTGTGGCTCATACTCAAAAAGCATCCAAAAGAAACCAAAATACATTTGCTGATAAGGCTCAGATTACGGGGCATGGAGAAAAAATTTGGGTGAGTGTTCATAAAAAAGTTTTTATAAGTTGTGAGATCGACGAGCTTTTACTCAAATAGAAATAAATGTGAATGCAACTTATAAAATGTTTACTAATATTTAACAAATGTTTATATTATAGTTTTATGAAAATTTTTCTTTTGTATAAAAAATAAATAGGAACGAAGTTGATACCTACAAAAAACAAGGCATACATCAGACTAGCTAAGTTGGGGGCTATTCCGATGTTTATCAGAGAATTGACGGCGTGTTCGTTGAGGGAGTGTGTTCCAAATTTGAGCCGATAAAACAATAACGACAATATATCACCTAATACATAAGCCGCGATGGCATTGGCTCCAAAGATGATTCCAAAATGAGTGCCGTGGGTTTTGCCCAAAATATCAATCAAAAAATAAAGCGCACCTAGCAATAGCGAAGCAAAACCTGAGGTAACGAGTACAAAAGAACTTGTCCAAAGGTTTTCGTTTACCGGAAATCCCAAACCCCAGAAATAACCCGCTGCCGCAGAGAACACGCCCGCCGTCATAAGATAATTTACCTTTTCGTTGGGAGAAAAATGACTCTGTAACAATCGGCCTGCGAGCATACCCGTAATCCCTGACGCAATCGACGGGAAAGTACTTAAAATACTTTCAGGGTCCCAGGTGCCTTGCCACATTTTACCGGGCAGCCATTGGCTATCCACCCACGCTACGATGTTGACGCCGGGTTCGAGCATGACTTTGCCCACACCCGGTGTAGGAATGAGCGTGAGCGCGAGCCAATATCCGACCAAAATAGCCGCACAAATCCATGCTTGTTGTTTCCAATCGGTATTCAAAAATAAAATAGCGCAGCCCAAAAACACAAAAGCGATGCGATGTAGGGTACCTGTCCAGCGAATTTCGTCGAAATTAAAATCGGGTATGAGGTTTAGAAACATTCCTACTGCAAATATTTTGAGAGATCGAATCACAATTTTTTTGTACAACTCACCTTTTGGACTCCCGTCTGCTTTTCGTTTTTGGTAGGCAAATGAAATAGAAGCCCCTACCACAAATAAAAAAATAGGCGCTACCAAATCAGTAAAAGAGAGTCCATTCCACTTCGTATGGCGTAGTGTAAAAAAAACGTGCTCTTCACTACCCGGAAAATTGACCATGAGCATCGCCGCAATGGTAAATCCACGCAGTGCATCTAGCGAGATGAGTCGATTGGGTTGGGGAATCATTCTGAAAGAAAAGATTAGGTAAATGTTAAAAATAACCTCAAAAGCAGTGGTATTTTTAATACGGTGCCAAGTATTATAAAGGCTATCTAACACTTCAAATTATGCGCAATATTTTGTTCGTCGTCTGTATCTCTGTGACTTTGTGGATGTTGCATGCTTGCAAGACTACCGAAAGTGGTGCTTATGACCAAGCCTCTAAAATTGCGGTTTCTTGGGAGCTAGTCAGCAATTTTTCGGGGCCGACGGATGGATTTGAAGCAAAATTTTATTTAAAAAACAATAGTAACCTAACATTGGAAGAAACGGGGTGGGCATTGTTTTTTAATATGTCTCCTCGGCCTTTGGTGGCATATCCTACGGCGCAGCCTGCAAATTTGGAGCACATCAACGGCGATTGGTACAAAATGACGCCCAACAAAGGCTTTCGTTTGGCACCAGGAGATTCGATTGCGGTGGCATATCAGGGTACAGAAGGGATTATCAAAGAAACTGACGCACCTTTGGGATTGTATTTTGTGTTTTATGATAAAGAAGGAAAAGAAAGCCAAATTGTACAACTAGACCAGTGTACTGTAGTGCCTTTTGCGCGCCGCGACCAACTACTACGCGGGCCAAAAGACCAAGATTCGATTCAGACAAATTCGTTTCGCTACGCCGAAAATTTGAAGGTCAGTCTTCTACCAACAGAGCAGCTTTTGCCGGTGGTTCCTACTCCTGTCAAAACCACCAAAACAACGGGCGCATTCAGTCTTACCAGTACTACGGCGATTCATTATGAAAAAGGGCTAGAAAATGAAGCTAATTTGTTAGCACAACGCCTAAAAGAATTGACGGGGCAAGCCTTAACTACCAACAATGCTGCTCCCGCTGCTAACACTATCTCATTGCAAACTGGAAAAATCGCCGTCAATGGCAAAGAGAAAGAAGCTTATCATCTCAGCATTGACGACAAAGGTGTTTCTATTACGGGCAGTGATGCGGCAGGCGTTTTTTATGCCACACAGAGCCTGATTTCGATGATTCCTATCAGTGTTTTACAACAAAAAAATGCCCCAATTTCTTTACCTGCTCTCAAAATTGAGGATGCGCCACGCTTTCAGTTTCGGAGTATGCACCTAGACGTTAGCCGTAATTTCCAAACCAAAGAGACGATTCTCCGTACCCTTGACATCCTTTCTTTTTATAAGATTAATCACTTTTTGTTTTATACTACCGAAGATGAAGGCTGGCGTTTGGAGATAGAGTCATTGCCTGAGCTTACCAAAGTAGGAGCGCAGCGTGAGCATACGTCGAGTTATAAAACGTCGGTGTTGCATCCTGCTTATGGCTCTGGGCCAATCGCTTATGACAAAGGAAAGCATGGAAGTGGATATTATACCAAAGCGGATTTTATCGAAATTTTGAAATATGCCCATGCGCGTCATATCAAAGTGATTCCAGAAGTAAACTTTCCGGGACATGCACGGGCCGCTATCAAAGCTATGGAGGCGCGTTATGAGCGCTTGATGAAAGAAGGCAAAGAAAAAGAAGCCAATGAATATCGCTTAGCCGACCCCGACGATAAATCGGTGTATCTATCGGCACAAGCTTATAAAGACAATGTGGTAGATGTGACGCAAGAATCGGTATATCGCTTTTACGAAAAAGTAATGGACGATATGGCCAAGATGTACAAAGAGGCAGGCTTGACAATGGACGTAATTCATGCCGGAGGAGATGAAGTAGCCGAGGGCGCTTGGATGAAATCGCCTCGTGCCATTGAAATGATGAAAAAAGACCCCTCACTCAAAAATACGAGTCATTTTCAGGCTTATTTTTTCAGAAAACTATTGCCAAGGTTACAAAAACGTAACCTCACTGTACACGGCTGGGAAGAAGTCGCACTTACCAAAACCCCCGATGGTAAATACAAAGCCAATCCAGAGTTTGTAGGGCAAAACGTAATTCCTTATATCTGGAACAACGTCTTTGACCCCGATTTAGGCTATCGATTGGCCAATGCGGGCTATCCGGTGGTATTGTGTAATGTTACCAATTTTTACTTTGACTTGGCTTACAACAACGACCCCAAAGAGCCGGGGCTTTATTGGGCGGGTTTTGTGGATGCTCGCGACAATTACACCTTTGCTCCTTATGATATGTTTAAGACCACCTATACCAATTCCATGGGTAAGCCTATGGTCTTTACGAATGTGGAAAGGCTCAAACCAGAAGCACGTAAAAATATCATTGGTATTGAGGCGCAGCTATGGAGCGAAACGGTTAAAGGGCGCGATATGATGGAGTATTACACCTTGCCTAAGCTGATGGGTTTTGCCGAAAGTGCTTGGGCGGCCGAGAGGGCTTGGGAAAATATAGGCGAACGTAACGCCCGCGAAAAAGTCATCCAAACAAGTTGGAACCTATTTGCTAATACACTTGCTCAGAAAGAATTACCCCGATTGAGTTATCTCAATGGCGGTTATAATTACCGCATTCCGCTACCGGGGGCAGTCATCGACAATGGCGCGGTGATAGCCAATGTAGCTTATCCAGGTCTTATTATTAGATATACAACCGACGGCTCAGAACCGTCAGCTCAATCGCCTGTTTATCAAAGCCCTATTAAAGTAAGAGGGGCCGTAAAACTGCGGTGTTTTGATGCTGCTGGTAAAGGAAGCCGTACGGTGATGATTAATTTATAAACACATACATTAGAATGAAAATTGGGGTAGATTTAGGGGGCACCAAAATGAAAGCCGGAATCGAGTACAACGGTTCTATCATTCAGCAACATTCTACGTTGTTGCGGGAGAAGCACTCCCTATCAGCTACATTGAATCAGTTGATTGAACTCATTAAGCCATTTGCAAGTTCGGCCACGAGTATTGGGATTGGAGTACCATCGGTAGTTGATATCGAACGGGGAATTGTCTATAACGTAGCTAATATTCCGTCGTGGGAAAAGGTCGAATTGAGGGAAATTCTGGAAGAAGAATTTAATATACCCGTTTTTGTTAACAACGACGTCAATTGCTTCATTTTAGGAGAGCACCGCTATGGTGTGGCCCAAAACTTCAACTCGGTAGTAGGTATGACTATCGGAACCGGGCTAGGTTCGGGGATTATCATTGACAATCAGCTTTATGCTGGCAACAATTGTGGAGCAGGGGAGATAGGAATGCTTCCTTATCGTGACCACAATTTTGAATACTATGCTTGTAGCAATTTCTTTGATGCAGTTCATGGACTGAGTGCTTTAGACGCCAATCAAGCAGCGCTTCAGGGAGATAAAAAAGCCCTTAGTTTATGGGCTGAGTTTGGAGTTCATCTAGGATTTGCTATCAAAGCTGTGATGTATGTATATGACCCTGAGGCGATTGTGTTAGGGGGGTCTATCGCCAAAGCTTTTCCTTTTTTTGAAGCGGGAATGTATGAAGCATTAAATGATTTTGCATTTCCAGAGTCTATCAAACGCCTCAAAATCTTTCAGTCGCAGGATGATAACATCGCTTTGCTAGGAGCGGCGGCATTGGTACCACAAGAGTTTCAGACAGTAAGCGTATCTTTGAAACACTAAAAACAGACTTTCCAAGATTAAACTAAGCAAATAGTCACAATCTTGGAAAGTGTTCTGTTTGCTTACCCCAAAAGTAAATGATATAACGTATAGACTTTTAATTAGAAAAAGCCATAAGTTATATCCACCCTAGACACCTGTATTTTCAACCTTCTTCTTCATGAAAAGCAACACTTTCATCGTCATTCTTATTTTTATCATATTCTTCGTTATTTCATTTCTTAGCAATATTCTCGGGCCTATCATCCCCGATATTGTCGATAGTTTTGATTTAAGTATTGGATTGGCCGGTTTTTTGCCTTTTGCTTTTTTTGTGGCGTATGGCGTAGCTTCTATTCCTTCAGGGATTTTGGTTGAAAAATACCGTGAGAAGAAAGTGTTGTTTTGGGCATTTTTATTGGCTTTTGGAGGAGCTTTACTTTTTGCTTTGATTCCTACTTTTACGGTAGCGTTGGTGTCATTGTTTATTATTGGGATTGGGATGGCCATGCTACAAGTGGTCATCAATCCACTCTTGAGAGTGGCGGGAGGAGAAGCCAATTTTGCTTTTAATTCGGTCATGGCGCAGTTGTTTTTTGGAGGTGCTTCTTTTTTGAGCCCCATGTTATATAGCTATTTGGTGCTCAATGTACACTCTTCTGCGGTGCCCAATGCTCTGATTTCGACCCTCAATGGCATTGTACCTGCTGAATTGAAGTGGGTTTCGCTTTATTGGGTATTTGCGGTAGTAGCATTATTGATGGTGTTGATTGTGTGGTTGGTGAAGTTTCCAGAAGTGGAGCTAAAAGAAGATGAGAAAATCGATACCGACAATGCCTTCAAAGACTTGCTCAAAAACCGCTATGTATTCCTGTTTTTCATTGGTATTTTTTGCTACGTAGGTACGGAGCAAGGTATTGCTAATTGGACTTCTAAGTTTTTACAGACCTATCACAACATCGACCCCGCTACGGAAGGCGCTTCGGTAATTTCTTATTTTTGGGGTTTGCTCACAATCGGCTGCATTTTGGGGTTGATTTTGCTCAAAATCTTTGATAGCCGTCGCGTATTGATACTATTTACTGTAGGGGCGATTGTGTCGGTTTTGGCAGGGTTGTTTGGTTCCGTGGAAGTGGCTTTGTATGCCTTCCCGTTGAGTGGTTTTTGTGCTTCAGTGATGTGGTCGATTATTGTTTCATTGGCGCTCAATTCTGTACCATATCATCACGGAACTTTCTCTGGTATTCTTTGCAGTGGGATTGCGGGCGGAGCTATTGTACCTTTGATTATTGGCGGTTTGGCGGAGTTAGTAGGATTGCGTTTGGCAATGCTTTTTTTGATGGTTACTTTAGGATATATTTTAAGTATTGGGCTATGGGCCAAACCACTCGTTACCAATGCCACTATCAAAAATTGGAAAGAGTTGTTTGCGTAGCAAACAATATTTTCTTTCTTTAAAAATACATCCCGCTGTATGTACAAGATTATACTTCTCATCGACTTTGCCGAAGAATACAGCAAGGGCTTGCTGAAGGGGATTTCGAAGTATTCCAAAGAGCATGGTCCGTGGATTTTTTGTCGAATGCCACTTTTTCAACGCGAAACTATCGGGATAGATGGCATACTTGAATGGGCGTTGGAATGGGAGGCCGATGGTATTATTGGACAGCTTTATAATGATCCCAAAATCTCTAAAATCGTGGAAGCGGGAATTCCCGTAATTGCCCAAGATTTTAAGGAGCGTTTCAAAGAAATTCCTAACATCACCGGCGACCACGTGGAAGCAGGGCGAATGGGAGCAGAATATTTTTTGCGAAAAGGATTCAAAAACTTTGCTTTTTACGGCTTTCGCGACATTGTTTGGTCACGTGAGCGCGCCGAAGGTTTTGAAGAACGGGTCAAAAAAGCGGGTTATCAGGTGCATTATTTTGAGCATATCATGGCACGGTCGAGTGAACTATGGTATTACAAACCGAGCCCATTGAGTCAATGGCTTAAATCATTGCCGAAGCCGATTGCACTCATGACCTGCGACGACAACCAAGGACAACATATCACCGAGGCTTGTCGCCAATCCAACATTCGTATTCCAGAGCAAGTGGCGGTATTGGGGGTGGACAACGACGAAATGATTTGCGAGTTTTCGGACCCGCCGCTGTCAAGTATTGGGCAAGATACCGAAAAAGGGGGCTATGATGCTGCCAAGCTTTTGCACCACATGATTGAGCATGGGACGTCAGAGTTTTATGATATTTATGTAAAACCTACGCAAGTAATTACGCGCCAATCGACCGATATCTATGCTACCAACGACCATTACATCGCGTCTTCTTTGAAGTTTATTCATCAAAACATTGACAAAAATCTTCAAGTTGAAGATGTCGTAAAACAAGTGCCTTTGTCGCGACGAGCTTTGGAGCAGCGCTTTCAGCTGATTACGGGCTATCCTATTTATAAATACATCTTTAACCTACGTATCGAAAAATTTACCCAAAAACTCCTCGAAACCGACATGACTGTTTTTGAGATTGCACTTGACATGGGTCTTACTGATAGTAAAAATATCGCACGGCAGTTTCGGCAAATCAAAGGTTGTACACCTATCGAATATCGAAACCAGTATTTGGCAGGGAAGTGAGGGCAAGATTGTAGGATTCTATGGCTATCTTTGAAGATTCACTGACTCAAAAACCAATTTATGAACAAGTTAATCTTACCTTTTGTATTCGTACTTATTGCGTCTGTGTTGGTAAGCTACAAAGCTGACGACTCGGCTATTGATGGCAAAGCTTTTGCCAAACATATCAAAGTGCTCGCCTCCGATGCTTTTGAAGGACGTAAGCCTTTTAGTCCCGGAGAAGCCAAGACCATCGAATATCTCAAAACAGAGTTTGAAAAACTAGGGTTAAAACCTGGTAATGGCAAGAGTTATTTTCAGGATGTGCCTATGGTTGATATTGCTTCTACTCCTGCTGGGCCACTCATTATGAAAGGAAAAGACGGCGAAATATCGCTCAATTACCTTACTGATTATGTGGCTGCTACACGTCGTGTGCAAGACCAAGTAAAAATAGAAAATTCTGAAATGGTATTTGCGGGTTATGGCATCGTAGCTCCCGAATATGGTTGGAACGACTATGCGGGTTTGGATGTGAAAGGTAAAACCGTAGTTGTCTTGGTCAACGACCCCGGAATCGTAGATGATAAGCTTTTCAAAGGCAATACCATGACCTACTACGGGCGTTGGACTTACAAATTTGAGGAAGCGGCCCGCCAAGGAGCCACGGGAGTGTTGATTGTACATGACACAGGGCCAGCAAGTTATGGCTGGTCGGTAGTGCGTAGCGGTTGGTCAAAATCAAAGCTGTATTTGCAAGCCGAAGACGACAATCGCTCACGGGCTGCTATGGAAGGCTGGATGACGCTTGAGTCGGCCAAAAAACTATTTAAGTTGGCGGGGGTGTCGCCCGATATTATGCACAAAGCCAGTCAAGAAGGCTTTAAACCTGTACCGTTGAATGTAAAAACTTCATTGGTAATTAACAATACTTTCAAAAAATCTATCTCACACAATGTGATTGCGCTTCTTCCGGGTACAAGCCGCGCCAACGAATACGTGTTTTATACTGCTCATTGGGATCATCTTGGCAAAGGAGAGCCTATCAATGGTGATTCTATTTATAATGGCGCTGCCGACGATGCTTCGGGCACGGCTGCTTTGATGGAAATCGCTACGGCTTTTACCAAACTCAAAAAGAAACCCGCACGCTCAATTGTGTTTTTGGTAGTAACCGCCGAAGAGCAGGGACTCCTTGGTTCGGAGTATTATTGTACGCATCCGGTATTTCCACTAGACAAAACCATTGCCGACATCAATATGGATGTTTTACAGCCTTTTGGCCGTACCAAAGACGTGATTGTGGTGGGCAAGGGCCAATCAGATTTGGATGATTATATAGAAGCTGCTGCCAAAAAACAAGACCGTTTTACCCGTGGTGAGCCTAATCCCTCAGGTGGGTGGTATTTTCGCTCCGACCACTTCAATTTTGCCAAAGTAGGTGTGCCCTCTTTGTACATCGAAAACGGAGTCATTTCTCGTCAACATGGAGAAGACTGGGGAAAACAACAAAAGGAAGAATTTAATCTTTATCGCTATCATATGCCAACCGACGAATACAATGATAAGTGGGATTTGTCGGGGATTGTAGAAGACATGAAACTCCTCTACGAAGTTGGGTATCGTGTGGGTAATGAGAGTACTTATCCAGGGTGGAAAAGTGGCTCCGAATTTAAAGCTGCTCGTGACAAAATGTTGAAAAAATAATGATAAAAAACCTATTGCCTTCGCTATTGAGTATTGTATGTATTGCTCTAACGCAAGTTGGAATGGCACAGTCAACCACGTCGAAAGAATTTCCTGCCGAAATAGTAGATTTTAAACCTTATGACAACAATCCTCTATTTGGAGGAACGGGTAAGGCCGATACTTGGGACGAAAAAATCAGAGAACGGGGCTATATCTTGCGCGAGGGCAATACCTACCATCTTTGGTACACTGGTTATAAAAAAGAAAAAAACGCCGTGATGAAGTTGGGATACGCGACTTCCACAGATGGTATCACATGGACACGCTATGCTGCTAATCCTATCCATGATTTGGATTGGGTGGAAGATATGTCGGTCGTGAAGGTAAAAGGAACTTACTATATGTTTGCTGAAGGCAAAAACGATGTGGCGCATTTGCTTACTTCTACCGACCGTATTCATTGGCAAGAAAAAGGTCCTCTTGATGTGCGTCAGACCAACGGTAGCCCCATTTCGAAAGGAGCTTATGGAACGCCAGCGATATGGGTAGAAAACGGTACATGGTATTTGTATTATGAACGGGGAGATTTGGGAATATGGTTGGCGACCTCCAAAGACCTCAAAACTTGGACAAACGTACAAGACGAGCCTGTCATAAAAATGGGACCTGAAACCTATGACCAATATGCCGTAGCCATGAATCAGATTATCAAATACAAAGGTTTGTATTATGGATACTATCACGCATCGGCGTATAAAGATTGGCGTGAATGGTCGACCAATGTGGCGGTGTCTAAAGACTTGATTCATTGGAAAAAATACGAGAAAAACCCCATCATCGGCAACGATAAATCAAGCGGAATTTTGGTACATGATGGCAAACAATACCGTCTTTATACCCTCCACCCCGAAATGAACCTTTATTTTCCTAATCCCAAATAACACAGATCTTTCCTTCCTTTAATTATGAAACCCTTTTCTTTCTTCTTAATTGCGTTCATTTTCTTTTCGTTCTTTTCCAAATCCGATTGGGTATGGCTTTTTGACGGTACTTCTACCGACCAATGGATTTCGGCTAAAGCCGACCAATTTCCGAAGGAAGGCTGGGCGGTAAAAAATAAAGAGCTGGTAGTCAATCAGAAAAAGAACCCAAACGACCCAAAAGTAGTGCGCGGTGGTGATATCATCACCAAAAAAACATATTCGCAATTTGACTTAGAATTTGAATTTCAATTGACGCCTGGGGCAAATACTGGTCTGAAGTATTTTGTGAAAAAATACCCTAATGGTTCGATTTTGGGTTGTGAATATCAATTGATTGACGATACGGGCAACAAAGACATCGCAAATGACGCCAACGACAAACGCCGCACGGCGGGGCTATATGAACTTTTTGAGCCTAGTTCGAGGCAACTCAAGCCGATAGGCCAATGGAACAAAGGTCGGATTTTGGCCAAAGACAATAAAGTGACACATTGGCTCAACGGGGTGAAAGTCGTAGAATATACCATCGGTAGCTCAGCTTTTAAACAAGCCAAAGCAGCGAGCAAATTTAAAGACGTAGAAGATTTTGGAACTGCTCCTGGGTATATTTTACTGCAAGACCACGGAGATGAAGCGGCTTTCCGTAGCATCCGAATTAGAGAGTTTTAAGGGGTATCTTTATTTAAAAAGAGGAGAAAAAGAACGGTTCTACCTTCTTGATAACAAGGGTTCTTGCCTCTTGTGGAGGAGATTTTTAATGTAATCTTTCCACGAGTTATTTCACTAGCCTGAAGTAAAACCTGTGTTTTTCCTTAAACCATGAGCATTTTTAAGAAATAAACTAAACCAGAAATCAGTACAATCAAACCTTATCAGAAAACAAAGTACTTATGACTCAATCGAAAAATTACAAGTGGATTGTGGTAGGCTTGCTGTGGGTAGTGGCCTTGCTAAATTATTTGGATAGGCAGATGTTGTCTACCCTTAAGCCTGTGATGCAAATTGATATTGCTGAGTTACAAACGGCAGAAAATTTTGGCCGTTTGATGGCTATTTTCTTATGGATTTATGGATTTATGAGTCCTATTGCGGGTTTGATTGCGGATAAAACCAACAAAAAATGGTTGATTGTCATAAGCTTATTTATATGGTCGGGTGTGACGCTCATCATGGGCTATGCCCAAACTTTTGACCAATTATACTGGCTGCGAGCCATCATGGGAGTGAGTGAAGCCTTTTATATTCCAGCCGGACTATCTCTTATTGCTGATTTTCACACCTCCAAAACTCGCTCTCTTGCCGTGGGAGTTCATCTCTCGGGCTTGTATGTGGGCCAAGCATTAGGTGGTTTTGGCGCTACCATTGCTCAACAATTCTCGTGGAATGGTACCTTTTTATTTTTTGGATTGGTAGGGATGATTTATTCTTTTGTGTTGGTTTTCTTTTTGGATGTCCCAAAAAAAGAAGTTGTCAATACTACTTCTTCCCAGTCAGTAGGTTCTAGTGTGCCGATTTTTCAGGTGTTCAGTATTTTATTATCCAATGTTTCGTTTTGGATTATCTTGTTGATTTTCACTGTTCCGAGCCTTCCAGGATGGGGTGTGAAAAACTGGTTGCCTACGCTTTATTCCGAAAGTCTTGGCATCGAAATGGCTAAAGCGGGGCCGATTGCGACCATTACCAATGCCATGTCGTCGTTGGTAGGGGTGATTATCGGGGGGATTATTTCAGATAAATGGCTCGAAAAAAACATGCGCGGGCGGGTGTTTGTGAGTGCTTTGGGGCTAGGTCTTACCATTCCTGCTCTATTCTTGATTGCTTATGGTAGCTCATTGTTCCATATTGTATTGGCTACATTTTGTTTTGGTTTTGGGTTCGGAATGTTTGATACCAACAACATGCCTATTCTTTGCCAATTTGTAGATTCAAAATACCGTTCTACTGCCTACGGAACCATGAACCTCATGGGGATTTCGGCGGGGGCAATAGTCACTACTTTTTTGGGTAAATCTGTGGATGACGGCAATCTCAAACAAGATTTTGCCATTATGGCACTGGTAGTATTAGGAGCATTGATAATTCAGCTTTTGTTTTTACGACCTAAGGTTAAAAATTATTCGGATGTGTGATGATTTATTCATGCGAAGATTTTTGTGTTTAGAGATCCCTTTTCTATCTATCTCTATCCCCAAATTATAGTTTGGAGCGGTAATAGTAGGGGCAGGCCTCGCGTCTGCCCCTTTTTTTTGTGTTTGAAAATTAACGTTGGCAGCGTTTTGAACGCTGCCAACGTTAATTTTCACCCGTTGTTAAACATAAAAAGAGGCTACCAATCGGTAGCCTCTTTGGGTTAAGGAAGGGAAGAGTCGGTCAAATGCTAGGGATTGGTGGTCAATATCGCCGATTTTTGGGCAGATAAAAGGCCATCAGCTCCTACAATTTCTGCAAAAAATACGCGCGTACTTTTCTTGGTTTCTTGGGCCGTGATAGGCACGGCAAGTACATAATTGCGTAAGACAGGGTCATATTTTTGGGTGCCTGCTGGAACGGTGGCTATCAGGGTTTGTGCACCTGTTGCGGTGGCAGCCCAATACACTTTAAATTCTTTTACGGGGACTTCTGAAGTATATTCAATGTTGAAATTGGTCGTACTGCCAGCATTGGTGGTAAGACCCGTCACTACTGAAGTATTGGACGTAATAGTACGGGTAGTACCAATCCATACCACCGAAATCTGGGGTACTTTTCCTTTACTCGTGGTGAGTTCACTAATCAGGTCGGGTTCTTTGTAGCATCCTGCCAGCAAAAAGCCTGAGAGTGCTAACATGACAAACAAAATATTTTTTTTCATCTCTATTTACAGTTTAGAAAGTCAAACAAAAAAGGGTATTCGTTTATTTTTACTTAGTGTATATCCACATCCCAACGCTTGGCTGCTTGAGATTGGCTTCGGCGTTTTTAGCATTACGAGTAAGTTCCGACGAAGGATATTTCATGCGTTGGATACGGCGACCTGCCAAATCGGGGTTGATATTGAGTGGCATCGGAAAATCGAGATAGTTGTACTTTCTTACATCAGTCCAGATATCACCTATCAAAAACATCGCTTTGTATTTTTCGCGCATGATATGCAAAAGCGTAAGCTTAGAAGCTCCCACATTAACGCTTTCAGCGGCCAGATAAGTGGCGATGTTGGCGGCACTTACGCCTAGTTTTTGCATATTGGCACGCGCTATTTCTAAGTAAGCATTGTAAGCATCTGCGGTGCTACCTGTCGAAGAAATAGTGCCGTTGGCAGCCAGAAAACGAGCTTCTGCTTCGATGGCTTTTACTTCGGCATAGGTCATCATTACGATAGGAGAGTTGATGTTTGAATGCCAAGCTCTGGTAGTGAAATCTACGGTAGAGCCTGCCCCTGACCCCGGTACTACGCCCGAATAAGCGGTTTGTCCTGTTTTGAGAGTAACAACGATAGGAAGACGAGGATCAACCACGTTTTGAACTTTACCATTCATCAAATCTACAAAAGTGCTACCGTACGTTACCGAGAGGTTAGAAGTGCTATTGGCCAAGGCTACACGACTATACCAAGGGCTGAGGTTTTTGGAATTATAGGCAAACTGAAAATCGTCGGCGTTGCTTTTCATCGCATTTTGGAGGGCGGTCAAAGCGGTTTGTGCGGCGGTTTGGGCGTTTTGTCCCGATAAGTGCATGGCATAACGCGCCTTCAACGAATAGGCCAAACGTGTCCATTTAGAAGCATCACCGCCATAAATCATGTCATCGGTAGTAGGTTTTGTACCCGAATTTTTAGCCAATTCTACGATACTTTCATCCAATAGCTTTTGAATGGTCGTATAGATTGCCTGTTGATTATCGTAACTAGGCGAAAAGTTGCGTTGGTCAGCTTGGGTATAAGGAATGTTTTCCCAGTTGGTGGTCGCAATTCCCAAATTATAAGCCAACAGTACCTTTGCGATACCAACATAGACAGGGATGTCGCTTGATTGTCCTTTCTGAATAATGGTATTCAACTGCGGAATCACGTACAAATATAAGTTAGACCAGCCCGAGGCGTTTTCGGCTTCATAATAAGCATCGGTTCCGTTGGTGCCAAGGTTGCTACCGAGTTGTTGGGCATATTGGCAGGCCACATAGGCTTGTTGGTAGCTAGCTTCGCTTGTATAAAACTGAGCCGTTGGCAATAACTCCTGCACAGTAGCATCAGCTTTGAGGGTAGGGTCTACGTTGACATCTAAGAAACTCTGGCAGCCCGACAGCAACGTCATTCCTAATGCCACTAGAAGTGTATATAAATAGTGTATCTTTTTCATCCTAAATAAAAATTAATGATGGTGCTGAGATTTTAAAAATTGGCGTTTACTCCAAAAATAAAGCTACGGGTAGCAGGGTTGTTACGACCTACGAAACCGATGATGTTGGTTCCCGAACCAAATGACAACGCTTCAGGGTCATAACCACGGAATGGTGTATTGAGAAACAAATTGGTCGCCGTAAAGTTGAATCTAACCCCATTTTTGAATACCGATTTGCCAATGAGGCTTTTAGGTAAAGCATAGCCAACGTTTACGTTACGAAGCCGAATCCAAGAAGCATCTTGGATATTTAGATGCGACCAACCGTTGAAACGGGTAGAAGTAGACGGGTTGTAAAGCAAATCGTCGAGATACACTGCGCGGGTATTAGGGACATAGGTAGATTTGCCGTCGGCTCCTTTTTGCTCTACTACGCCATTAAATACGACTTGTTCGTAGCGACGCTCAGTAAATTTGAGAGAACCACTGCGGAGGGCGTTGCGTTCGCCTAAGTCAATCACATCGCCGCCGTGACGCCATTCGAGCAAGGCCGATACACTTAAGCCTTTATAGGTAAAAGTATTGGTAAGACCTCCAATCCAGTCGGGTAGGGCGTTACCGTATTGAGTGAGTGTGGTGCTTGTGACGGGGAAGCCTGTAGTGGCATTGATGAGGATTTGACCATCCGGGGCACGTTGATAATCATAGCCCCACAAGTCACCTACCTTGCTACCTTGGCGTACGCGTAGGCTTCCTACTACGTTGTCATAATAAGAAATCTCTTGAAGTTCGGCGGGCATTTCAATCACTTTGCCTGAGAGTTTCGACCAGTTGACAGAGGCATCCCATGTAAAATCCTTGGTATTGACGAGTTTAGCCGTAGCCAAAAGTTCTATGCCTTGGTTACGAATCAGGCCAATGTTGGTATAATAAAACGAATAACCTGAGACGTTGGAAACCGGAGCTCTTACGATTTGGTCTTTGCTATCCATGGTAAAATAGGTAGCATCGAGCATGAGACGATTGCGGAAAAACCGTAGCTCAGTACCGAATTCGATAGAGGTTGTACGCTCAGGTTTGAGGTTAGGGTCGGCGGTGGTAGTCCGGCGGAAATAACCCGGCACGCTGTTGCCGTAAGGGAAGTTGTCCGTAATTTCAAAGTAATTACCTGTTACGTAAGGGTCAGTACCTTTCCCAACTTGTGCCCACGATGCCCGTAGTTTACCGTAAGATAGTATATTGTTTTTGGGTAAATTTTCGGTAAAAATATAACCTGCGCTAAAAGATGGATAGAAAAACGAATTGCTTGCTTGGGGCAAAGTTGAGACGATGTCGTTTCGACCCGTGGCATTGAGGTAAAGAACGTCTTTGTAGTTGAGTTTGGCATCTGCAAAGAAGCTCACGATTCGGAAATGAGCTGGCGAATAAAAACGCTTCTGCTGATTGCGATAGCTCTCGACGGTATTGTTAAAAGGAGCTTTCCAACCTTCCCCTCTGATGTAGTAGCTGTCGGGGCGCTTGCTATCTACCACCGAGTTGCCGACCATCAAAGAACCATTCCAATTGCTATTAAAATCTTTGCGAGCAGTAAGATAGAGGTTAGAGTTTAGCTCCCGAAAGTTCAAAGATTCATTGACCAAAAATCCTTTTACTTGGATACCTACGTCGAAAGTACTATCTACTTGACGACTACGGGTTTCGTGGAAAGTGTCGTACGTAAGTTGGTATTTGGCTGAGAGCCAATCATTCACTTTATAGTTTAGGGAAATATCGCCAATATAACGATTGACCTTATCGATACGAGGGCTTTTTTCTACCAAATAACGAGGGTTGTCGGTGAAGCCGGGTAAGATGTTCTTTTGGGTGCCATCAGGATTTAGATAATCATTAACATCATAAGTGTTTGGCCAGTAACTCAAAGCACTAAAGATAGATTTGTCACCAGCTGGGGGACGTTTTCCGCCCGAATTGACGTAATTCAACGAAGCTGATACGGTGAAGTTTTTGGTAAGATTATAGCTACCTGCCACTTTGGCAGAAGTGCGTCCAAAATCAGTATTGGGTACGATACCCGTTTGATAGCTACGTCCTAGCGACACATAGATATTGCCTTTTGTATTACCTTTAGTGAGGGTAATATTGTTATTGTTGCTCAACCCCGTCCGATAAAACCCTCTAAAGTTATCATAGATTTGATCGGTAGTATTGTTAGGATCTAATACTGGCCCGAAAGACTGATAAGGTGTACGACCTGGTCCTAGCGGAATAAACTCACCCAAACGTCCTTGTAAAAAAGTGGTTTGAATCGCGGGCGATTTTCCCAATACGTCTGCTCCAATCGAAGAAGAAACCGAAATATTGAGCTTTCCAGATTTGCCACGTTTGGTAGTGATTACAATCGCACCGTTGGAGGCGCGTAGCCCATAAAGAGCAGTAGCCGAGGGGCCTTTTAAGATAGAGATATTCTCGATATCATCGGGGTTGATGTCGGCAGCGCGGTTGGTATTGGCAAATTGCTCAGCCGCTCCTGGTGAGTTGGTACCTGCACTAGGCAGGGGATTGCCAGCACTTGTGGTATTCGAGATAATGATGCCGTCAATCACAAAAAGAGGTTGGTTGTCGGCACTACCACTCAAAGAAGTGACGCCCCTTAAAATGATGTTTACACCTGAACCAGGCGCTCCACCCGAACCCGTAATAACGGCTCCTGCTACTTTTCCCTGTAATGCTCCTACGAGGTTTTGGCTTCCAGAGTTTTTGATTTCTTCTGCTTTTACAGATTGAATGGCGTAGCCAAGCGCTCTTTTTTCTTGAGTTTGCCCCAAAGCCGTTACCACTATTTCACCAAGGACATTTGCGCCAGGTACCATCACAATGTTGATAGTAGATTGGTCTTGTACGGTTATGGTTTGACTCTCCATTCCTACAAAACTAAAAATCAGCTCAGAGCCTTTGGTGGTAGAGATGCTATACTCTCCGTCGGCATTGGTGGTAGCTCCTATGGTTTTGCCTTTGACGACCACACTCACGCCCGGAAGGACAGTCCCATCCTCAGCGGATGTTACTTTGCCTTTGATAGTTAGGTTTTGCGCAATCCCTTCTAGCGAAAGGAGAAAACAAAGCAAAAAGCTTAGGTTTCGTAAACGTTGTTTCATGGTTTATGTGAATATTTGAAGTTATAATGTCGTAAAAGTAAGAATTTTGTCAAGACATGTGCATATTACTTAGAATAATCCCCCAATATATTCACCCAATTCAAGGGAGAAAATGACAAAAAACAGTAAAAATTAATAAGTTTTGTCCCCTATTTCTGAAATAGGAGATTGCAAGGAATTAAAAAAAGGGGGAAATAGATTTACCAAATTAGGGGAGGTTTTCTAAACTTGGAAAGTCTACTTTTTGGATGTTTAAGACATTCCAAGTTTCAGGCTTGGTAGATTGTTAAACTTGGAATGTCTGTTTTTTTTGTAGAATAAGACATTCCAAGTTCGAGGCTTGGTAGATTGTTAGACATAGAAAGTCTATAAAAAAATGCAACCTCCACAAGTTGTATTTACTTGGTGGAGGCTGCATGGAGAGGATACTTTTTAATTTATTGTTTCAATAACCACACGTCCGAAATTTTGGACTGCTTGCGCCAATTGAGGTGTGATTCTTCTGGTTCGTCAAATGTCACGTGAAGCTTGCCATCTTGCGTGAGCGAGAGAGGTACAATCCACTCTTTCACTGTTTCTGTGTCGCGGTTATACACTATCGGCTGCAAACGATGCCCATCTACTCGGAGTAATGCCTCTCCTGAGCCAACCACTCTGATGTTGTATCGTGCGCCGGGTTGAAGATTGTCATAGACGAGTTCGGGGCATTTTTGAAACAATTGAGAAGAAAGCCTTGCTCTACTGAAACCATTATCCCACCAAGCTACATCGGTGGCGTCGTCCGAAAACGTCCGTACACGTGTTCCTTTGGCTACACTCGATACATCGTCATAAAAACTTCCTTGGCCGGGATTTTCCCATGTGCTGATGATTTTAAGGCGCGCCAACTTCTCGTCGTCAGAAGTTATACTGTTGATTTTTTTGAATTCATCGGCCAGCCACCAACGATTGTTGAGAGGATAATCTACAAAATCAAGTACACAGCCGCGCTCATAGCCTTTGGCTTTGTGTTTTTCAACGCTGGTTTGAAGGCCAATGGAAGCGTACAAATCCGCACAAAGTTGCTCAATTTTTTGGCGAAGGTCGGGGGCAATATTCACCGCATCGGCTTTATTGACGGTAGCCAATGCAGCTTCCATTGTTTTGGAAATATCATTTTTGGAAATATTATTCAAAATCGCATTGGCTTGTTTTTCAAGAGATTGCTCATAAATCAACCGCCGACGCGTGTACGTGTCATAGTAAGCACGGAGGAGGAGCATTTGCCAACGCCAGTTGTTTTTGAGTGCTGGGTGGCTAGTTTCTAAATTTTTCCAGAAAGAGAAAGTAGTTTCGACTCCGCCGTTTTGGACAAGCGAACCTTTCCAGTTGTTTTCCAAAGCGGCTATACCGTCGGCTGCGGCTTCTGAGATATTTTTCCCAAAAAAGAAATTGGTATAATCGGTCAAAATCTCTCTGACTTCTAGCTGAGGATTCCAGCCTCTCATACTCCAAATGGCCTTGTTGATATCATCATGGCAACCGTCAGAATAGGACACAAAACCATCGGTAAAAGGCGCATACGTTTGATGAATTTCGGCAAAAGCATAAGGACGAGGATTGATAGCTTCGCGGCCTAGGGTGAGGGCGTAGGCTTGGTCCCAGCCTCGTACCGGAAATTCACAACGGACATTGTGGGTAATATCGGGATATTGGCGATGTTGGTATTTTTTAGGTAAACGAAAGCGTGTTTCGGGCATCGGAGGGCTACTTGGGCCAGATACCACCCCCTGAAGCCAATCGGGGTTGTTGTCGGCAAGATATTTATAAAAATAGTCGGTTTGTTCGACGCTGAATCCTTGTAACGAAATCCAGATTTTGGCTTTGGGATGGTATTTGACCAAGATTTGGTGCATGTCTTTCAAAAAAGGCAATACTTCACGGGGGTGATTGTCGCCGGGGTCACCACCAGGTACAAAAATATGGTCGAGGCGAGGACATTTACGGTAAAACTCTTCATGAAGGCGCAGCTCAGCGGCGCGTTTGTCGTGGTCGGTCAGTTCAAACGTGACGGGCGTCCACACCCAATAATCCATGTCGTAGCGTTGGCAAAGTTCCCCCATTTTGATACGCATTTCAGAAGCAGGAATTTTAAAATGAGGATTGGGTTTATCATCTTCGTGAAAAGGAATTCCTTCGACGGCGTTGGTTCCAAAAATGGCCAATTCCCTAAAATATTGGTCGTATTGGGCCACGCTCCAAGCATCGTAAGAGTTGGCAGTATGTCGGTATCCCAACTGATGCCCTCGGATAGGGTAAGTAGGCGCGGTAGCGATATCTAATTTGGTTTCTAATTGTGCCGTGCCAGCTAGCCACTGTAGTTTACGCAATACCCAACCCGTTCCAAACAACACCCCACGAGCATCGGCACCAATGATCCACAGCGTACTTTCTTTGGGGGTGATTTCACTGACGATGCGGAAACCTTCGGCTTTGTATTCTGCTCCGTTTTTGTCGTTTTTTGCAGGAATTGTTTTTCCCAACAACTCACGGTCGCTAGAGAGGACAAAAGCGATGGTTAAAGTATTGGTTTTGGGCCAAGCTGTACTGGTTTTGAGGGTAAGATTGGTGCGTTTAGCCACTTCTTCTATAAGCATCTGCGGAGCCGTTTCTTTCATAGGAGAAAGCACCGATGGAGATACCAATAGTGTAGCATTTTTAAGGCTAATGGGCTGGGCTATAGCTGCTAGGGTACTACATAATAGCACACCCAAAAAGGAGAGATTCAGTTTATAAAACATAAATTGGAAAGGATTGGTAAACCTTGGCAGCGTTTTGAACGCTGCCAACGTTGGTTTATCTTAATGAATCATAAAACTATTGTCTAAGTTGTAGCCTTTGACTCTCACGACGGGTTGGTAAACGTATTGGTGAACGCTGCCAACGTTGGTTTATCTTAATGAATCATAAAGCTATTGTCTAAGTTATAGTTTTTGACTCTCACAACGGGTTGGTAAACGTATTGGTAAACGATGGCAGCGTTCAAAACGCTGCCATCGTTAGTTTATCTTAAGGAATTACAAAACTATTGTCTAAGTTATAGCCTTTGACTCTTACAATGGGTTGGGAACCTGCTTCTTTTTTAGCACATTTTACAGTTACTGTTTTGGTTTCTCCGGGTAAAAGTGATACGTAGTTGTCGCTCCAGAAAATGGGCAAAATAGCGGCTCCTTTGGCCTGTTTGGCTAATTCTAGTTCAATAAAAAACGCCACTTTGTCCGAAGGATTAGAGAGTTTGACACTTATTTCATACTCGTCTTTTTGCTCTTTCACTGTTTTATCGGCTTGCACTTTCACTTTGGCAAGCGTATTTAAAGCGGTGAAATCTGCATATTGTTTTTGAGGTGTATAAAACCAAAAATATTGTTTCCAATCTAGTTCGTCGGTTTGAGTAGGGAGCCAATAAAAATTATCCGCTATTACTTCGCCTGCGTTGTTTTTGAATTTTAGAGCTAAAAAATACACCTGTTTTTGGCCTTGTAAAGCTAGTAATTGAAGCCATTTTTGGACAGTATTTTCGGCCAAATCAAATGATTGTTTTTGTTCAAAAATCACTTTGGAGTTTTGGTCTAACAGTTTTATCTCAGCCTCATAACCTTTGAGAGCAGCACGGGTGTCGTTGCTTACATGGATACTACGATGATAGTAATCATACATGATATTGATAGGCTGTGCGGCTTTTTTTGTACCATAATAAGCCCCCGTAGGCATCAGATAATAATCGTACAATTGCCAATAAAATTCAGGCCAGGGCGAATTGAGCATCCACTGTACTACGCCTGTCGCTACGGGGCGATTGATGACGTGCGCTTCAAACATCGGGCGGATAGCTTCGTAGTTCATCAACTGTGCCTTCATCGCCAACTCTTCCAAATTGGCAGGTGTGCCGTATTTGTTGTTGAGGGCTTTGAGGTATACGCCCATGGTATTGAAATCCTTCCGACCTGAGTGATAGTTCCACATCGAATTGTCGGGCGGCCACAAATCGGCCTCGGGAATCATCTTTTTGATACTTTCAATAGGCGGGATTTGAGGGCCAGGGCCTACTTCAGAATTGAAACCATAAGCACCACCCAATTTTTTGTCTTCATACCAATATACAGGGGGTACATATTCGTAGGGACCGTTCATCTTCATGCCCGACGAGCCTGTGAGGGTACTGACAAACGCTCCCGACGAAACCAAAAATTGGCGAGTAGGGTCGTATTTTTGGAGGGTTTCTTGGTATCTTTTTTCCAACGAAGGTTTGGGCATGGCATCGCTTCCTCCTGCCCAAGTGAAAATACTAGGGTGATTGCGAAGCCACTTAACTTGGTCGCGGAAGTAGTTAGATAGTAACGTTTCTTCTTCGGGAGTGAGTTTTACAGCGTACAAATCTACCCCTTCGTTGATAGGAAGGTTTTCATCGCCGGGTTTGATTTTTAATTCCATACCCAGATAATCGGGCCACTCCCACTGACAGCTCCAGCCCACCATAAGCAGGATACCATTTTCGTCGCAGAGATCATAAATATGATGATTGTTGCCCCAAATTCCTTCAAAACGAAGTGAATTTAGGTTCATTTCTTTGACGTACCTGATTTGGGCGGCATCTTTTTCGGGCATATATCTCAAAAACAAATCATCGACCCAGCCACCGCTTTTGATAAGCACATCGCGGCCATTGACTTTATAGCCTCTGACGCCTTTGTCGTTGAGGTAAGTTTCGATTTTGCGTACTCCAAATTTCGTGGTTTGCGTATCTTGGGTAGTACCTTGGTCGGTTACTTCTAATTGTAATTGATAAAGTGCGGGCTCTCCCAAGCCGTTTGGCCACCAAAGGCGCGGATTTTTGAGGTTGAGTTGAGCAAATTCTTCGGGTGTAAATTTCACTTCTTGGCGCTGATGCGGTGCAAGTTGTATTGTTTTTTTGAAGCTAATCTCTTCGATTTTTCCCGAAATTTCCACCGATTTGGCTTCATCGCCGTGATTTTCGACTTCAGTAGTAATCGTAAGGGACGCTTTTGTGAGGTCTTTGGTGTCTACGTCAGGTGCTACAAAAGGTGCATGAAGAGAAACTTTTCCGGAGCGTTTGAGGCGAATATCGCGGTAAATCCCCATAAAATGATCGGGTGGAGTAGGAGCCCAGTCCACGTATCCCATGTAAAAGTCACGTACTTTGGGCGGGAAAATTTCCACCAACAAGGTGTTTTCTCCACTTTTGGCGGCTTTTGTAATGTCTAACTCAAATTGACGAAATGCCCCAAAAAGGGTATCTTGTGTAGCAATTGGCTGACCATTTACCCAAAAATTAGCGCGATAGTTGATACCTTCTATCAGTAGTTGAATTTGTTCTTTTTGAGCTTCAAAACTTTCTAAGGTGAACGTATTGCGAAACCACCAAGTATTTTCGAAGCGGGCACGTGGTATTTTTTCGAGGTTTTTACCTACAAATACATCCTTGTATTCACCTGCGTCTACAAGGGCTCCTAAAACAGTGGTAGGCAAAGTAGCTTTGTACCATTTTTCGCCCGAGCCGATAGTTTCAGATAAAGTTTTGGCATCGCCCGTTACTTCTTTGGAAGACGCAATCATCCATCCTTCGCGTAGGGGATGGTCTTCGATTTTGAGTTTTGAGCCGCAGCTCGAAAGCGCAGCTACTATTAGTATAAAAAAAGAAAGTTTTAAAGTCGTATTAATCATAATTGATGGTGTAGGTGTGACCCCAAGTAAGAAATATATTCGTGGCTAAATCAGTCAAGCCTCGCTTTGTATTTTTTTGATTGCTTTTGCAAATGCCTCCATGTCTTCTTTGTCTCCTAGCATAGCATGTTGTAAAATCCAAACGGCCTCTTCACTACAAGCTCGCTCTGCTACGGGGCAGTATACCTGCGTATAATCTACATCGTCTGGAATGGCATAACACATGAAGTTTTTGTTTTGGAACAAAGGTTGCTTGTATAAAGGATGAGGATAGCCTCTAAAACAAGGAACTCCCTCGGCGGCAAGTCGTTCTACAAATTCAATTTTGCTCAGGTTGTTAAAATACGTTTTATCATATTTGAAGATATAAATATGATAACAATGAACGGTCTCACCTAGTCCGCGTTGGAGAGGCGTGATACCTTCTATTTGGGTAAGCAATTGGTTGAGATAAAGTCCATTCTCGTTTCTAGTGAGAGTTTGAGCTTCTAGGCGTTTGAGTTGCGCCGAAAGCAGTACGGCCTGCATTTGCGTAATTCGATAGTTGCAGCCGGGATTGTAATGGTCGTACCATTGTCCACCTTCGATGCGCCCCACATTGCGAAGGGAGTGCATCATAGCATAAAGCTCGTCATCGTCGGTGACTACGATACCACCTTCGCCGGCGGTGAGGTTTTTGGAAGACTGAAAACTAAAGCTTCCTACATCGCCAATCGAACCTAGCTTTTTGCCTTTGTATTCGGCACCGTGGGCGTGAGCGGCATCTTCTATGACTCTCAGACTATGACGTTTGGCAATATCCATGATAGCGTCCATATCACAGGCTTGCCCCCCAAAATGCACCGGAATAATGGCCTTCGTGCGAGGAGTGATAGCTGCTTCTATGGCCGCAGGAGAGATGTTGTATGTGTCGGGGTCTAAGTCCACAAACACCGGTACGCAGTTAGCTTCAATGACGGTAGATGCAGTAGCAATAAACGTATAAGGTGGTACGATAACCTCATCGCCGGGCTTTACCCCACAGGCAATGAGTGCCAATCGCAAGGATACTGAGCCATTGACACAGCTAATGGCATATTTGCTTCCGCAATAAGCGGCAAATTCTTTCTCAAAGGTTTCGACTAAATCACCACAATCGGGGTTGCCCCATTTGCCGCTTCTTACTACTTCGGCTACAGCTTCCACTTCGGTCTCGTCGAATATGGGCCAAGAAAAGGTCTTTTTTACGGTTTTTTCTACTGTTTCCACAATGTATTGCTCTAATGTTTGATAAAAGTATGTAGCTATTTGGCTGTATGCTTTAGGCAATAAGCAATAGGCTTTCTTTTAGATGGTAGTCTCTCATCAGCGAGCCTAAATCATACAAATCTATGAAACGTATATCGAAAATAAATACTAAAAAATAATACTGAATTTTTTGGTATTTGGGCTATTGGAAGTGCCCATAGACTCCATGTCATGATAGGGAAATAAGCTAAAATTATTCCCCTAATTCCCCTAAAACAGTGCTCGAAGTAGCCCATTTTTGAATTAGATGGGTATATCAAAAAGATAAGACTAAACCTTTAATTTATCCTTTTTAAGAATGAAAAACAAACAACTCTATTTATCCATGCTCATGGTAGGGATGTCATTGGCGACCGCTTGGGCTATTCGAGGGCAATTTGGGCACGAATATGGTGCTGCCTGGGCCGGTGCCGTGGGGGCCCTTAGTATATTGGTCATTGCCAAACGGCCTGATTGGTACGCCAAAGTATTTGCAGCTACCTTGGCAGGAGCTTTGGGTTGGGGGTTGACGGGCTTGGCAAGTTACGGTATTTTGGTTGGGTATGGCCGTGGCAATGATTTTGTCAATGTGTATTATGGCCTATTGAGCTTGTTTGTGGTAGGGGGTTTGTATGGATATGTGGGAGGAGGTTTGTTTGGCTTGGCTTTGGCAAACTCATCTGCTAAACCGATTAAGTGGCATCAGTTGATAGTGGAGATGACGGTCGGTGCTATTTTATTCTATTTTTTCATGATTGAGGAATTTGGCTGGCTCATGACTCCACCTCGTTCGGAGATGTGGGCGGCTTGTTTTGGGGCAGCCGTCGCCCTTACTTGGTACATGATTCGCGAAAAGCAAATGTCTGCCCTGCGAGTGGCTGTTTTTTCGGGCTTAGGCGGTGGTTTTGGTTTTGCCTTTGGCAACTTCTTGCAAGTGCTAGGTGGGCTTACCGGTATTAAATTTAATTTTTGGAATGTAATGGAGTACTCATTAGGTTTCTTTGGAGGGTTAGGGATGGCTTATGGCACTTTTACTTCACAGTGGGAAAAAACTGAAGCTACCCAGCCCAAGTCCAAAGTATGGTTTCCGCTACTCATGGTAGCTTTGGTGATTCCATTTACGGTATGGGAGCAGTCGTTTGGAACGGAGCGTTTGCAAGGAATTTTTACTAATCTCAATCTTACTCCTGATAGCCCCGTTATTGGAGGAGTACAGTTCGTATCTCTTGGATTGGTGTTGTTATTTACGGCTTTTTGGTGGATACGTTATTATCAGGCCAAGCCCAATCCTATTGCTTATAGTGCCAACGAAGTCTATGGCTTGTTTTTAGGGCATTGGGGGTTGTATGTGGTATATAGTTTGTTAGTAACGGGGGCTTTTATGAGTGGATACCGCATAGAGCAATATCTCTATATCGTGAATTGGGTAATTGTTGCCTTTGTGATTCGAAAAATAGAACCAGAGTTTAGCCCTCGCCTGATTGTAGGCAATAAGTGGGTGCGTAATTTTGGGTTAGTCCTAGGAGTGATAGCTTTGTTGACGTTGATACTCATCAATTCGCACGGAGAACTTAAGCATGCCCACAAACGCTTTGGCGCACCTCCTGTAGAGGAAGAAAAAAAATAAATAATGATGCAAGGTTGTTTGTAAAATAATATGCCTATTTAGATTGTATTTTTTTTTGTGTATCTTAGAGAAACGACTCCTAATTCAGGGGTCGTTTTTTGATTTTTGATTTTTGGGATGTTAAATAATATGACTGATATTGCTTATTTAGGCTTTATTATTAGTAAAATAGTGTACAAGAAATAGTGTTACTTTCCAGTAATAAATTTGTTTTTAGAACCAAAAATTGATTAATTGCTTTCCTACTTTAAAAGGAAATTTTTGAAAATGATAAAACAAATTTGTTTATTGATATTGTGCTTTATTGGAAGTCATGGTGGGGCAAAGGCTCAACATTCAGAGAAAGACACTACAGCTATCAAAGGCGTTATTATTGATTTTTTTGAACTATTTTCCCAAGACGACTTAAAGTATTTGGAGAGAAATTGTACTTCTGATTTTGAGTTATACGAAGTAGGGACCCGTTGGACAAATGATACCCTAATCAATCTAATCAACAAAAGAAAAACCCACAAAAAGACTTGGGAGCGGGCAAATGAGTTTAATTTTATAAGTTTCAAAGTCCAAAAAAATATCGCTTGGGTAGGGTATTATAACACTGCTCACTTGACCAACATTACAACTCAACAAAAAAGAAAAGTGAGATGGCTTGAGAGTGCGATACTAGTCAAGAAAAAAAGAAAATGGTGGCTTGTGCAAATGCATTCTACAGTCATTGATAAATGAGCTATATATCGTAATAGAAGTTTTGAAACTCAAAGCAAATGTCTCGATAAATAAAAAATACCCAAAATTTAAAAAAACATTTTGCCTACTAATGGTGTTTTTTGATTTAATTTAAGTTAAAATTTTTTCCTAAATTAAATCTATCCATTTCTATGCACAAAACTACCTTACTATTGGTAGCCAAGCTGGCAATTTGCGCAAATCTATGGCTGCTGAGTGTAGCTGCTTTTGCTCAAAATAAAATCAGCGGCACCATCAAAACAGAAAACGGAAGCCCTATACCTGGGGTAAATGTAGTGGTGAAAGGAACCACTACCGGAACTACTAGTGGTACTGACGGTACTTATACCCTCTCTCTACGCCAAACCAATGTCACCCTCGTGTTTTCGTCGATTGGATTTCAGGCCAAAGAGGTGGCCGTAGGCAACAGCAGCGTCATTGATGTGACCCTCGTAGAAGATGTCTCCAACCTACAGGAAGTGGTAGTGACGGGCTTGGCGACTAGTATCAAACGCTCCAACCTAGCCAATGCCATAGGAACGATTTCGGCAAAGGAGCTTATGGGAACCACCCAAATCCAGACAGTTGATAATGCCTTTTATGGAAAGCTGGCAGGGGTCAATATGAATACCAACGGTGGTGCGCCTGGTGGTGGGGTCTCGATTCAGTTGCGCGGGGTTTCGTCGTTGGTGGGCGCTTCCCAGCCACTTTACATTATTGATGGGGTATATGCCAACAACAACGTTAACCGTTCGGGACGTGCTTCAGTAACTGGAGCGGGTGCCGAAACCCAAGATGACGCCGCCAACCGTATTTCGGACCTTAACCCCAATGACATCGAAAACGTGGAGGTACTTAAAGGACCTTCTGCTGCGGCGATTTATGGAACTCGTGCCAACGCGGGTGTTATCATCATCACTACCAAAAGAGGAAGTGCGGGCAAGACCAAAGTTTCTTTTGCGCAGGATTACGGATTTGCTACGCCTCAAAAACTCTTGGGGGTGGATAGCTGGTCGGAAGCAAAAATCAATACTTTCTTTGCCGCAGCACGCCGACCCGTCGAACTTGAGCGTTTTCGGGCAGCCAATGGCCAAACGTGGGATTATGAAAAGTATTTTTACGGCAACACGGCCCCCCTTTCCAATACTCGCTTGGGAATTTCTGGAGGAACCGACAAAACCAAATTTTTTATCTCGGGAAGCTATACTGACGAAAAAGGAATCATCCGTCGTACTGGTTTTAAGCGCTACTCGTTTAGAGCTAACATCGACCATAAACTGACCCAAGATATTACGTTGTCGGTCGGTTCAAACTATATCAATTCTAATACCGATCGCGGGTTTACGGGAAACCAGAATAATTCAGGCGCAAGTATAGGTTACAACATGTCGTATGTGCCCAATTATTTCAATTTGTTTGCCGATGAAAGTGGGCGTTATCCCGACAACCCTTATTTTTCTGAAAACCCGGTAGCCGTGACTGAAAGAGGTATCAATAATACTAATGTCAACCGTTTTATTCAATCGTTTAATTTGACGGCCAATCTCTATAAATCTGAGAAATCGTTGTTAAAATTTGTAGGTCAAGGGGGCGTAGATTATACCCAAAATACTACCCAAATCTATTTGCCTGAAGATTTGCAATACCAGCGTGCCCAAGGTAATCCTGGTGATGCAATGTGGGGCAAAACAGAAAATGTGAACATGAATCTACAAGCGGCATTGGTATACAACTGGAATATCGGCAAAGTGAATCTAACGTCACAGACAGGCGCAGTGAGGCTCAAATTCCGTGAGGATCGCCTTCTCAACCGTTCGCGTGGATTGGCGGGAGGACAAACTAACTTACGTCAAGGTACGGTACAAGAAATTTTTGACCAACGTTTTCAGACCGTCAATGACGTAGGAGCTTTTATCCAACAAGAAGCCAACTGGGACGACAAAATCATCGCTACGGCGGGGGTTCGTTGGGATAAATCAACTCTCATTGGCAATGCCAATAAGTTTTGGGCGTTTCCTAAAGCATCTTTGGCCGTCAATCTTGCCAATTTTGATTTTATTAGAAGTAGTAATCTTGCTTCAATATTTTCTCAAATCAAACCTCGTGTAGCTTACGGAGAAACTGCCGGTGTGCCAGGTTTTGGAACTACTTTTACGCCACTCAATTCGGCTAATATCGGTGGATTGCTAGGTTCAGTAGTGACTACTGCCGCAGGCAATGCCGCTATTGAGCCTGAGCGGGCAGGTGAGCTTGAGTTTGGATTAGATTTAGGACTATTCAACAATCGTATCCAACTGGAAGCGACTTACTATGACAAACAAACTCGTAGCAATATTCAAAACCTTCAATTGTCGCCTTCCGTGGGCATAAGCACGATTCCTAGTAATTTGGCGCAGCTTCAAAACCGTGGCCTTGAATTTTCGTTGGGAGCTAGTCCTGTACAAAAAGAGAACTTCCGCTGGTTTTCGCGCTTGATGTGGTGGAAAAATGACCTTCTTATGACTCGTCTAGGCATCCCGGCTTATAATTTAGGAGCTTTTGGCGTATCGCTCGGTACGTTTTTGTATCAAGAAGGGTTTTCACCTACTACCATCGTCGGCACTCGTCCTGCGCGTGACGCCAATGACACGCCATTGACCGAAGGGGTACGCACAGGTGCTTTTATATTGGGCGACAACCAACCCGATTTTCAGATGTCTTGGATGAACGAATTTACAGTTTTCAAGAGCTTTGATGTCAATATGCTTTGGCATTGGAAAAAAGGTGGTGATAATATCAACCTTTCGCAGTTTTTGATGGACTCAGGTGGAACTACTCCTGACTGGGACGACGACGATAACGGTGATGGGGTCCCCAATGGTCGTCAGCGAGGGCTAGCGCCTTATAATGGGGCCGACCGCTGGGTACAAGACGCGTCTTATGTGCGTTTGCGAGAGGTGGCAGTGTACTATAGCGTTCCGACCAACTCATTGGGTAAATGGTTTAACAACAAAATTTCGCGCGTGCGCTTGGGAGTATCAGCTCAGAATCCGCTCACTTTCTCCAATTATTTTGGATATGACCCAGAGACTTCCACTTTTGGGGTACAAGCTGTAGGCTCGGGTGTGGATATTGCTCCTTATCCTACACAGCGTCGCTTTTTTGGTCATTTAGTTGTAGAATTTTAAGCTCGAACATCATGAAAAAATTAAGTTTATATACGCCAATATTAATAGCGCTAATGCTCATGAGCTCTTGTAGCTTTTTTGAACTTAGTGCCCCCAACGACCCCAACAACCCTTCTTTGGGAAGTGTGTCTCAAAATGCTTCACGTAATCAAGTTCAAAGCCTAGTAACAGGCCTAGAATCGCGCCACCGTGATTATGTATTTACGGTTACGATGCTCTTTGGAAGTATGGGACGAGAACTTTGGTATCTCAATGCCTCCGACCCACGTTGGCAAACTGACTGGCTCGGTATGAACAACCGCCAAGCCACGGTCAACATGTTTGGATATTTGGCGTCCTATCAAAACCCCTATTTTGCAATTAGACAAGCACAAACGGTGATTGATGCGGTTCAAAATACCAATACTTTTACCGAACAGGAAAAAAATGCGGTTTCAGGATTTGCCAAAACAATCATGGCTTATCAATACTTACTGGTAGCGATGGGGCAATACGAAAATGGGATTCGGATTGATGTAAAAGATGTCCAAAACCCAGGACCTTTCTTGCCTTTGGCGGAATCTTTGACCCAAATCAAACGTGTGTTGGATGAAGGTAATACCGAATTAGGAAATGCTGGAACGGGTAATTTCCCATTGCGTCTTACCAGTGGTTTCACCGCTAACAATTTCAATACAATTGCGGCTTTGCGACAGCTCAATCGTGGTCTTGCCGCACGTTTGGCGGTGTATCGTCAGCAGTGGCAAGAGGCGGTAGAGGCACTCAATGGCTCTTTTTATAGCCTTACGGGTAGCCTTGACTTAGGCCCCGCGCATACCTACGGGGCACCTCCTGATGCCTTCAATCCGTTGTTTTTTGTGCAAAATGCCAACGTAACCACTATGATGGTGGTTCATCCTTCTGTATTGAGAGATACGATTGCGGGAGATGCGCGTGTACGTAATAAGTTTTTCCTTCGTACAGCACCCGTTTCAGTGACCTCCGACGGAACTCCTTTATCAGGTCAATACCAAGACCGTCGCTTTGCTTCCAATACAAGCGAGGTGAAGTTTTTGCGTAATGAAGAATTGGTCCTGATTGCCGCCGAAGCCAATGCTCAACTAGGCAATACGCAAGCTGCTCTTGCGGCTATCAATCGCATTCGTATTGCGGCGGGTATTGGAAACTACGCAGGAGCTACCACCAAAGAAGCGTTGATTGATGAGATTTTGTTTCAGCGTCGCTATTCGCTCTGGGCTGAGCCTTGGGGACACCGTTGGGTGGATTTGCGTCGTTATGACCGTCTCAATGCCCAAAACGTAGATATTTCACTCGACCGAGGGACTATTTTTAAACAACTCGCTCGTCCTCAGGCAGAAATTAACTGGGATGAATACGTGAAAACACGCTAAATCTGAGTTTTACTTTGATAAAATCCTCGCTACTTACAGTGGCGAGGATTTTTTTGTAGGGTTAAGTCATGGGCTTTCTTTTGGATTAAGTATAATCAACCATAAGCTTGTCTTTTGACATGGATTATTCATCTAAACCCTAAAAACATGATTAAGAAAAATGTTTTGTCAATAATGTTGCTATTGGCTGTTTTCAATGGCTTAAAGGCGCAGTCGAGCAAGGTATATGATAACCTAACTGTGCCGAGCAAAATCTTGAAAAGCGACCGAAAATACGCTATTTATTTACCTCCAGGCTATGAAACTTCACAGCGTAGCTATCCTGTGTTGTATTTATTGCACGGGGCTGGCGATGACCAAACAGGCTGGGTCCAATTTGGGGAGGTGCAGCATATTGCTGATAAAGCCTTTGAAGAAGGCAAAGCTACTCCGATGATTATCGTGATGCCCGATGCCAATACAGGGCAGCGCGGCTATGCCAACGATGTTAGAAATGAGTGGCGTTATGAAGATTTCTTTTTTCAAGAACTCATGCCTTACGTAGAAAAAACTTACCGTATCAAAACCGAAAAACGCTTTAGAGCAGTGGCAGGCTTGTCGATGGGCGGAGGCGGGTCGTTTACCTATGCTTTACATCATCCTGAGTTGTTTTCATCGGCCTGCCCGTTGAGTGCAGCTACTGGCCCTATGGCGCTTGAAGATACCAAAGCACAATTAAAACGCGCCAACCCTGATGCAAACTATACTGACGCCGAAATAGAAGCTTACTTTAAACGGCAAAGTGTACTCGAACTCATTAAAAATATGCCCGATGACCAAAAGAAAGCGGTTAGGTGGTATATCGACTGCGGAGATGATGATTTTTTGTACGAAGGAAATTCTTTGGTTCATATCGCGATGCGTAAAAAAGAAATCCCTCACGAATTTCGCATCTACGACGGTGGGCATACGTGGACTTATTGGCGACGTGCACTTCCTACGGTGCTGTCTTTTATTTCGGATGCTTTTCACCAATATTAAATTTAAAATATTGGTCATACAATCATATTGAGAATTAGTGGGGTTAGATGTAAATTTAAGGTCTTAACCCCCTAACTCTTGAGATATGAATTACTCCAAAATTTTCCTTTCTACCCTTTTGTTTCTACTCGGCTCTTTTGGACACTGGTACATTATGTATTGGCAGTTCAAATCTCCTAAATGGATTACTTCTTTTTACCCTTATTTGTTAGCCCTAGCTTGTACTTTTCTCTGGATTAAAGCCTCCGAATATGGTGTTCAAGGGTTTAATGGTTCAATGTGGTCTAATCGCTTTTTATTTTTTGTGACGGGCGTCATTGTGGGTTCTATCCTGTATCCGATTCATTTTGGGCAAACATTCACTCTGAAAGTAGTGATTCAACTTGTACTTGCGCTGTTGATTATCGTAGTATCAATTTGGTAGCTTGGCTTTTCCCCTGAAGAAATTTATTCCTCAGGGGAGTTCCGCCTTAATATTGAAAATGAAGTGTATTAGGCTCGTTGTGATAAGTGGTGGTTTTTGAAATAGGTATCCCTTTTTCGTTGTATTGATACCCAAAGGTCGTAATATTCTGCGCTCCCGTCGCGGCCGAGGTAGTAACTGCTTTGGCGGGGTTGTTGATATGAAACAACGCGGAAGGGACGTATGGATAAAAAGCCACAAGATTTAGTGGATTGTAATTGTTGTCAAAACCGCTATAATCTATTTTTTCATATAACTCATACTGGTTTTTGAGAAACAAAAAATAATCCACGTGGGTACAGTTGCTTTTTGAATCATACGTATACACCCATTTTGTTTTAGAAGGGCTGTCGGGCTGTTGATGGGCTTCGGGAGTTACTTCTTCTCTTTCACTTACCTGGCCTTTTATCGTGAATTTTAGATAAGTAGTTGAAATCAATCTTCCTCCCGAGAAGCTTTCAATACGCTCTAGAATACCGTTTTTGTAATGATAATCATGAAAACCACGGTTGGAGTTTACACGGATAAGCTGCCCTGCGGTGTTGTATTCGAAAGTATTTTCGATGCGCTGCACTTGCGTTGGGTCTGATATGACATATTGCCACTGCGAGATATACTGAGTAATACGACCGGCAGCGTCGTATTTGAACTCCTGAAATTCGGTCTCATTTCTGAAAGCTTTTTGGAGCTTGGGAGGAATCGAGAGGGGCTCCTCAGGAGTAGATTCGCCGTGTGTATGACGACAAGCGTTTAAAAATAAAAGCATCGCCGTAGCAATGGCAAAGGAAAGCAACGAAGGAGTTTTCATATGTATTGGCTGTATTTTGAATGCACAAAGTTTATCAGAATAGAATACACAAGAAAAAGCGAGATTTATGAAATGTTGGAAATACAAGCCGAAGTGTCGAAATAGTCGTATAGAGGTAATAGAAGAAAAAATGTAAAACTAATTTTTATAACTAAAAAAATAGTTTTACATTTAGGAACCAGAAATCAACATTGTCTTATTTTTTCTAAACCTATTTCTTCAAACACCATGTACAGCTATTTATTGAGCCTTATCGCCTTGTTTTCTGCCCCACAACAAACAACCCAAGTCAACAATACCGTGGGAATTTATGGGAGCTGCCGAGACAATACCACCAAAGATTTTCTAAAAAACAGTGCCGTATATGCGGGTTTCAAAACAGGAAAACAACTATTGGGGCAATGCGACGCCACTGGCAAGTGGGATTTCAGAATACCCGATTCGACCCAATACCTTTCGTTTGAGGTAAAGGGTTATCATACGGTTACTTATCCGATTCATTTTGTTGGGAAAGTTTCAAGTGCGGCCAAATTCCCTTTATTTGTAGAAATGAGCGAAAAAGACTCTTTGCCTTTAGCAGTTCCTACATGGCATATATACCGATTTGCGATAGTAGATAGTTTGGACTTAGAGCATCGGTGGGATATAGTTAATACAACTAGATATGGAATGTTTTACACCAATAAAAATTACTACAAACGCTCTTCCGTAATCACCTTGTCCCATGAGGAAGGAAAATATGTATATAAAGCCTTTACAAAAACGGGAAAAGTAGTGATGAAACGAGAGTTTACGATTTTGGCAGGGATTAATTTTTTGGAAATGACTATTCAAGATAATGAAGTAAAGGAAGATATTGTCGAACTTGATGAGTCGCGAGTTAATTCACTTAAACCTAAATCGTTGTATTTTAAACAGAGTAGTCATGACCTCACGGAGCAAACTCGAATGGAATTGGATTCGGTGGCGGGGTTTTTAACAAACGAGAAGGATAGGAAGGCGCTCATCACGGGCTATACTGATGGCGTGGGAGAGCGGTCAAAAAATATGATTTTGTCGGAATATCGCGCCAAAAGAGTCAAGAGCTATTTGTTAGAAAAAGGAGTTTCACCGCAGCAACTTGAAATAGAATGGAAAAGTTCGTCCGAAACGGCTACTTCTAATGATAGTGAAGAAGTCAAAAGTAAAAATCGACGTGTTAAGATTACATTTTTGTAAAAAATGGACAGATGAAAAATTGGATTCTAACAGTTGGGTTGTGGGGCGGACTAGTGGCGCATGTTTCTGCTCAGTCGTATATAATGGTAAAGTTGGCACCCAAACAAGGGCTATTTTTTTATGAACGTACTAAGTTTCTGTACCCAAATCGACAGTTTCATCATCATTTCTCAAGTGAAAATGCCTTCAAAACAGAAACCGTAGTAGTGAGTGACAAATCGCCAAGTGTGCTGATTTTTCAACAAGAACCCGCCGATATGATTCCTCTTTTCTTGTTTCCGCAAGATACGCTTACTGTGAGGGTATCTATGCAAGGAAAGCTGATGTTTGAAGGTAAAAGGGCCAAAGAATGGGAAATGATGAAGAATCTAGTGAAACAGCAGTCTTTTACGGAGCCTTATTTCATGAATGTAAACTTTAGACACTGGAAAGATGCCGAGATGTATTTGGATTCGGTCAAAAGAGATAGTAAAGTTCAAATAGCGCAGTTGAGGCAGGAGGGTGGGTTTTCAAAAGAATTTATGAATTATCTCCAAAAAGAACGGAGTTATCAATGGATGGCGTCGTGGTTGAGGCACCGAAACAGGTCGTTTCGAGAGCTACCTTTGTCAAAGGAATTGACCCAACTAAAATCCGAACTTATCGCCGATTCACTGAATGTAGGCTCCATGTTTAGGATTCCTGCGCTGTATGGGCTTGTGGAATTGGAATGTGGGTGTTATAAAAAAGATACTTTTGCCGAAGGTGAAGAGTTTGCGGCTTTGTTTAAGTATGTCCGTACGCACTATAAGGGCAACTTAAGGACTCAACTTTTACTAGTTTTGTTGTATGAGCAAATTGCGATTACGCCACATTATGCCTCCAACAAAGCTTTTTATCAGCCTTACTTGGAGGAGTTTTATGCTTCAAATACTGATTCAGATTATGCAGATTACATAAAACTACGCCTAGAAGAAGCAAATTCTCCTAGGCGTAGATAGTGACTTTGGGTAAAATATTAGAAGTCAGCAAATTGGCCGTACATTTCTTTGAGTTTGGGGTCGCGCTCGGCATTGCGAATGTCTTTACGCATGGCTTTTACGCCTTCAATATCCGTCAGAAGGCCCAATACTTGATAGGCACCAAAACGAACAAAATAAGCGGGGGCGTTGCGAGCCGTGGTTTCGAGCATGGGAAGGGCACGGCGCTGCACCTGCGTATTGGAACGAATGAGATATTTACCAAATACCTGCAAGAAATTATATACTTCGGCGGCTTTAAGACGGTTCATTTTTTGGATAAACCAGTCATATTGCTCAGGCTTGCCCAATCCTGCATAATAATTGGCCACGGCGGTTATGATTTCGCTGTTGGGGGCATTTTCAAAACGAGCTGCGACGTCGGCAGCATCATCAGGCTTGCCAATAAGGTAAGCATCAAGTGCAGCTGATACCACCTGATAAGAACTGTCGTTGAGGGCTTCGCGGAAAAGAGGGTCGTTGGTATTGTCGCCAAAGGAGGCAAGCGTGATAATAGCTTCCATACGTACCCGAGGATGAGGATCAACGCGGGCTTTACTTTGAAGAGTTCGCTCTACTTCATTAAACTGTAATCCGTCATATTCGGAAAAGTTAGAAACAGCCAACTGCCTGATTTTCCAGAACTTGTCGCTCATTGCGCGCATCATCAGATTGCGTACCGTAGAGTCAATCATTTGCCCTTCAAGGCGAGTGAGGGCTTCGTAGCGAGCCAAATATTTATCACAGTTATTGTATTGAAAAATCCACTCAGCCTTGCTTTTTTCGTAATCAACCTCTCCTAAAATTTGTTTTTCAACATCAAAATCGACTAAATCGGGTGGTTGTGGGGCCGGAAATTCAAAGGTTTGTTTGGCCTGATTGACTACAATATCGTGACTCTTTTTTTGCCCATTGACCCATACATCTACCTTAAGAGGTAAGCGATAAATAGGGGTATAGGTAGAATCTTGTAGTTGGTTTATTTTGAGATTGATCTTGCCATTAGCCCAAGTTTTCTCTACTTTGAGATTGGCATGACCTGATGATAAAAACCATTGATTAAAAAACCAGTTGAGGTCTTCGCCCGTTACTTCTTCAAAAGCTTCGCGAAGGTCATTGATTTCGGCAGTTCCAAAACCGTACTTTATGAGATAATTGCGAGAAGCCGTAAAAAATGCTTCATCACCCACATATTTGCGAAGCATGTGCAGCACGCGTCCTCCTTTGGCATAAGAGTGGCTGTCAAACATATCTTCAGAATCAGTATAATGATACCGAATCAAAGGTTCCTGTTTTTGTTCGGCTTCACCCAAATATTGCTGTAGCTCGCCCTGTGCCCACAAATCAGCTTCTTCAGTACCCTTTTTGTGTTCGTTCCAAAGGTATTCGGAGTAGTTGGCAAAGGCTTCATTGAGGGGCAAATGTACCCATGATTCGCAGGTAACCAAGTTGCCAAACCAGTGATGCATCAGTTCGTGGGCAATCACATTGTCGGAATTGCCGTCGAGGAGCGCACGGCTATCAGTTTGTACATTTTCGGCGTGTACGGTGATAGAAGTATTTTCCATGGCACCTGCTACAAAATCTCGAACCGCTACTTGCGCGTATTTATCCCACTGATATTCGACCCCAAATTTTTCCTCAAAAAAAGCAATCATTTCTTTGGTGCGGCCAAAAATCGCTTTGGCATGAGGGCCATATTCAGGCTCTACATAGTAGCTTAGTTCTAGGCCATTAGGAAGCGTTTCTTTTTCAACGGCGAAATTTCCTACTATAAATGCCGCCAAATAAGGTGCGTGTGGGAGTTTTTGTACCCAGCGGTCGGTGCGGGTACTGTCTGGATTGACGGTAGAAGAAATTAGCTTTCCATTCGAAATTGTTTTAAAGCGATTTTCTACCGTCAACCGAAAATCTTGGGTCATTTTCTCATTAGGGCTATCCACCATCGGAAGCCAACAAGAATTGTATTCGGTCTCGCCTTGTGTCCAGATTTGTTGAGGTTTTCCTTCGTCGAGGCCATCGGCATTGATAAAATAAAGCCCCTTGTCGCCTTTAGGCCCTCTCAGATTATCAGGAAGTTCGTTGGGCTTGGCTACATAATCAATCAAAACATGTAAGGTATCGAAACGGCTGTATTTACGTCGAAGTTTGATTGTAAGGAGGCGTTTGTCGTAGGTATATTCGAGAGGGTCTGAAATAAACTCTCGAACCATTTGTCCGGTAGTAGAATCGCGACGGGCGAGGGTATCAAGGTGAAATATTCCTTTAATTTCTAGTCCTTTAGCGTCGAGCTCGAGGGTGCTTTGGGGATAAAAATAAGGTTTAAATGTAATAATAGCAGAGCCAAGCGCATGTTGACGAAGCCAGTCAAAACGCATTTCTAATTGGGTATGTAAAATATCATTTTTGAGAGCTCTAGTGGGGCGATAAGGACCTTTTTTTGGTGCCCAAGTAGGAGCTTTGCGAGTAGTGTCGGCAGGAGAACTACCTCTGGCAAACGCCCCAAAGGTGAAGCATATAAATAAAGAAAGTATAGCGAGATTTTTTGACATTAGATAAATCCTTTGTTCTTACGACGTTGATAATCAAAAAAGTAATCCATAAAACGCACAATCCGTGCCGTAATACAGGAAAATAACGCAAAGTTCGGAAACCTATTGGGAAGAGCGAAATAAAATTCATAAAAAAAGCCTGCTGATATTCAGCAGGCTTTTAAGTATGAGGAGGATTTATACCAATTCGGCTTCTTCCACTAAGTTGTGTTTTACCAAATATTCCGCAATCTGAACGGCGTTGGTGGCAGCTCCTTTACGGAGATTATCGGCCACAATCCAGAGATTGAGGGTTTTGGGCTGTGACTCGTCGCGGCGGATACGCCCCACAAATGTCTCGTCTTTACCGTGGGCGGTCAGAGGCATGGGGTATATTTTATTTTTTGGGTCATCTTGAATCACCACGCCTTCGGCTTGGCCCAAGATTTCGTAGACTTCATTGAGGTCAAACTCATTTTCAAATTCTATATTGACTGCCTCTGAGTGACCGCCGATAGTAGGGATGCGCACAGTAGTAGCAGTAACGGCGATATTATCGTCCATCATGATTTTCTTGGTCTCATTGGTCATCTTCATTTCTTCTTTGGTATAACCATTGTCCAAGAAAACATCAATGTGAGGCAATACGTTGAGGTCGATAGGGTGAGGGTATACTTTTTCTACGCTAGTATCCCCTTTACGCTCTGCAAATAGTTGATCTACTGCGGCTTTCCCTGTTCCGGTCACGGATTGGTAAGTCGAAACCACCACACGCTTGATACCATAACGCTTGTGTAAAGGGTTCAGTACTACCACCATCTGGATAGTTGAGCAGTTGGGGTTAGCAATGATTTTGTCTTCTTTAGTTAACGTAAAAGCGTTGATTTCAGGTACTACCAATTTTTTGGTAGGGTCCATCCGCCAAGCCGATGAGTTGTCGACTACCGTAATGCCCGCTTCGGCAAATTTAGGAGCGAGTGCCAAGGAGGTTCCCCCACCTGCCGAAAAAATAGCGATAGCTGGCTTTGCTGCAATGGCATCTTCAAAGCTAACAATGGTGTACTGCTTACCCTTGAACGTGACCTGTTTACCTACGGATCTTTCTGATGCAACCGGAATGAGTTCTGTTACGGGGAAGTTGCGTTCTTCGAGTACTTTGAGGATTTCGCTGCCTACCAAACCGGTAGCGCCTACTACTGCGATTTTCATGATGGTTTTGGCCTCCAGCCCCCGACGGGAGAGTGCTTTTAGAGTGATTAGAGATGCTCCCATCGGGGGTGGGGGCAAAAAAAAATCGTCACCGTGAAGGTTAAGAATCTGGACAAACACGCTGGCTAGGTGGGGTCAATTTCCCATCTGGCTCCGCGTGTCTATTTAGATTTCTTTGTGTTCACAGTGACGATAAAAATGTGGGTGCAAATTAAATTCAAACTTTAAAATTAAGCAAGAAAAAGAATGCCTTTTTTACAATAAAAGCCTTGATTGTTTGCCAAAATGGTAAAAAGACCTTTGAAAAATTGAAAATTATGTTCTCCACGTCCATATTTTGGTAGGAGTAATACAGTAATCCATGCGTATGTCGAAAGGGTTGAGGTCGTCGATACGAGCAATAGGCTCAAAAAGCGAAACCCCGACCTTTAAGACCTTAGGGTGGCATTGAGCCAAAAAACGATCATAAAATCCTTTGCCATATCCTACTCGATAGCCTTGTAAGTCAAATGCCAACAGTGGTAGCAGTACAAGGTCGATATTACGGATATTGTATCTAAGGCTATGATGAGGGTCGGGTTCCAGAATTCCCCATTGGTTCATGACAAGGGTCATATCAGGTAGCCATTGATAATGCTCCATTTCGGGGGTATCGGGTATCGTCCGTGGAACAGCTATTTGGGTTTTGAGGTATTTTTCTTGGAGTGTATAAATAATAGGGAAAGTATCGACTTCATTGAGCCGTTTGATTGGCAGATAAGCGTGTACAGCTTTGAGTTGTTCTACTGCAAAATGGGTAAAAAAAAGCTGCGCAATCGCCTTGCTTCCCTCCAACACCTCAGAGTGAGCCAAGGCTTGGCGACGTTCAGAAAAAAGGCGGCGCAGCTCTTGTTTTGTCATAATTTTACTTGATTCCGCCCATCCAGTCTTTTAATGGGCGTTGAAGAATGAGTATAATTCCTCCTACAACAATACAAAACCAAACGATACTCATAAACATCTGAGGCATTTGTTGGACGTTTTCTTCGTCAAAACCGCCAGCAAATAGACCCGCAAACAAATTCCCCAAGGCAGCCGCTACAAACCAAATCCCCATGAGTTGGCTCAGGTATTTTTTAGGAGCTAATTTAGTATAAGCGCTCAAACCCACAGGACTGAGACAAAGCTCCCCTAAGGTATGAAATAAGTAAGTGAAAATCAGTACAAAAGCAGAGGCTTTTACTCCCGTAAGGGCTACTTTGGCGCCCCATACCATGAGATAGTAGCCAAAGCCTAGTAAAAACAAGCCTATCGCAAATTTGACCAGCAAAGGAGGGTTGAGTTTTTTCTTTTCTAGAAATACCCATATACTACCTAATATAGGGGCAAATACTAAGATATAAAAAGGATTGAAGTTTTGGAACCAACTAGAAGGCATCCCAAAAGGAAGTTCAGAGTAACGGTCGGCAAATATTTGAAGTGATGACCCTTGCTGTTCGAATCCTGCCCAAAACAATACCGCACCCCAAAACAAAATGAAAAGTATTACAATGCGTTTCATTTCAATTTTAGAAAGATTGGAAGCAAAGAGTAAATTAGCAAAATAAATAATTACAACTGCTACCGCAATGATTCCCATCGAAGTAGCTACGCCAGATTTACTATTCCAAGTAAAAGTACCGTTGAATTGTAAAACAAGAACAAACACTAATAGCGCGGCAATTAGTATCCACGATAAAGGATTGGTTTTTTTGGCTTCTTTTTTCTCTTCTGCTAATTTGGGCGTCATACCTTTTTCTTTAAGGTAAGGCTGCGCAAAAATACGATAGACCAGCAACCCTAAAAACATCGCCACTGCTGCTGCTCCAAAGCCATAATGCCAGCCTACTTTTTGTCCCAAATAACCCACAATCGTAATGCCTAGAAAAGAGCCAAGATTGATACCCATATAAAAAATGGAAAAGGCTGCGTCTCTGATAGCACCTCCTTCAGGGTATAATTCACTTACGATAGAGCTGATGTTGGGTTTGAGAAGTCCAGTACCGATTGCTACTAAGGCTAGACCTGCAAAAAACACAGCCTCTCCCGCCGGAAAGGCCAACACGATATGTCCCAACATAATAGCGATACCACCATACCAAATGGCTTTACGCTGTCCTAGTACATTGTCGGCTAGCCACCCGCCTGGTAATGACAATAAATAAACCGAAAAAGTATATAATCCGTAAATCGCACCTCCTTCTCCTTCGTTGAGCCCCATGCCGCCATTGGTTTTATCTAGTAAAAACAGCAGAAGAATAGCTCGCATGCCATAGTAGGAAAAACGCTCCCACATTTCGGTAAAAAATAAAACAAATAGACCCTTGGGGTGGCCAAATAAAGTCTTTTCAGTCATAGAGAAGGTTGGTTTAGTTGTGTTGAAAAGGATAATTAGGCATAGTCACTTAGATGATTTTATCAACCTATGACTATGCCTACATAACGCAAATGTAAAAAAAAAGCCTAATTATTTGTACGTTACCCAAATCTGCTTCTTATTTCCATCCTCCTCCCAATGCCCGATAGATATTAATAACGGCATTGTACTGTCGGCGCCTTACGTCTATAAGTTCTATTTTGGATTGTAGGGCATTTTTACGGTTCAAAATCACCTCCAAATAAGTCGCTCTACCAGTTGTGAATAGCTCTGAAGCCGTTTGAATGGATAAATCTAATACCCTAGCCTCCGAATTTTTGAGACGATAAATTTTTTCAAGGTTATTGATTTGCACCATCTGATTATATACTTCGAAATATCCATTCAAGAGCGTTTTTTGGTAATTGTACAAGGCTTCTATTTGAATAGCACGGGCGGTTTTGAGGTCTGCTTTGAGGGCGCTTTTATTGAAGAGCGGTGCCGCCAGACCTCCCAAAATATTATAAGCAATAGACTGAGGCGAAATCAAGAACTTAGGATTGAATGATTGTAAACCCAAAGTAGCTGCGATATTGAGCGAAGGATAAAACGAGGCCTTGGCTACAAAAACATCTGCCTTGGTAGCTGCTAGCTCGTATTCTGCTTGTTTGATATCGGGGCGATTTTTCAATAAATCGCCTGGAATCCCCACCAATATTTGATTGGGAAGTGATTTCGAAAAAAGAGATTTATTTTTAAGAATCGGCTGTGGGTAGCGCCCCATCAAAAAATTAATCCTATTTTCGATTTCCGTAATTCGCTGCAAAATTTCCGCTTCAAGCGCTTTAGAGTTGAGAAGCTGTGCCTCAAACTGATTAACGGCGAGTTCGGTAGCGCGTCCAGCGTCTTTCTGAACCTTGATGAGGGTTAGCTCATTGTCTTGCAGATTGATGGTTTCCCGAACAATATCAAGTTCACTTTCAAACCCTAGTAGCTCATAATAGGCAATCGCAATATCAGCAATTAGATTAGTAACTATAAAGTTGCGTCCCTCGACCGTGGCCAAATAGCGCGACAAAGACGATTCTTTAATTGCTTTTAGTTTCCCCCAAACGTCAATTTCCCATGAGCTCTGGAGACCTATATTGAAATCGGGTAGGTATTGAGGGATTTTTTGTTCATCGCTAATGTTGTTAGAAAAATTGGTGTCAAAATTTCCGACACCGTCCATGGTGTATTTTCCAAAGCGTCGTTGACCCGCCGAGCCACCTCCTGTAACAAAGGGCTGCGTGAGTCCTTTTGCGCGCTCAATTTGGGCACGTCCCATTTCAATCCGTTGGGATGTTATTAGTAAGTCCAAGTTGTTTTTGAGGGCTTCCTCAATCAAACTCACTAATGTTGTATCCGAAAAATAATCTCTCCATAAAATATCTGCCGAATTTACGTCACTTTTAGTGATATTATAGGCTTCGGGTACAGTGGGTAAAATAGGTAATTGTTCTGGTGTTTTTAGGGTTTTACAGCCTGTAAAAAAGAGGCCAATAGTCAGAACAAGTAAGGTGGGGATTTTATATGTTAGGTTACGCATCAACTTCTTGATTTAAATATACTGCTTTCTTTTTCTTTGGATTTGAAAAACGTTCTGAGAGGGTAGCAAAAATGACATATAGCCCAGGGATGATAATAACCCCGAAAACAGTTCCAAAGAGCATCCCGCCTGCAGCGGCAGTACCGATGGTTTTGTTGCCAATAGCACCTGCTCCTGACGCCATCATCAATGGAATCAAACCCGCAATAAATGCAAAAGAAGTCATCAGGATAGGGCGCAAACGAGATGCTGCCCCTTCGATAGCCGCTTGCAGTGGAGTATAGCCTTCGCTGCGTTTTAGGATGGCAAACTCTACAATCAAGATTGCATTTTTCCCTAACAGACCAATCAGCATCACGAGTGCGACTTGGGCGTAAATGTTGTTTTGTAATCCCAAAACTGCCAAAAAGAAAAAGGCACCAAATACCCCTGTTGGAAGCGATAAAAGTACAGGTAGTGGTAGCAAAAAGCTCTCATATTGAGCCGCTAGCAGCAAATAAACAAATATCAAACAAATGATGAAAATATAAATGGCTTGGTCGCCCGAGAGAATTTCGTCGCGGGTCATGCCTGACCATTCGTAGGTATAGCCTTTCGGAAGTTTTTGAGCGGCTACTTCCTGAATAGCTCGGATAGCATCACTACTACTAAAGCCAGGGGCTGCTTCTCCGTTGATCATAGCAGCCGTAAACATATTGTAACGCGTAAGCTGCTCAGGCCCAAATACGCGTTCGGTTCTTACAAAGGCTGAGTACGGCACCATTTCGCCTTCGGTATTTTTGACGTACAGTTTGAGAATATCTTCGGGTTGCATCCGATATTCGGGCGAGGCTTGTACCATCACTTTGTACATTTGACCAAAACGAATGAAGTTTGTAGCATAAAAACTACCAATCAATGATTGGAGGTTGTTCATGGCATTGTCGATAGAGACACCTTTTTGGGCGGCTTTTTCGTTGTCAACGTGGATTAAGTATTGCGGAAAACTCGCATCGTAACTCGTAAATGCATTGACTACTTCGGGGCGTTTGTTGAGTTCTTCAATAAAAGATTTAGTTACTTTTTCCATCGCCTGTAGGTTGCCGCTCCCTGTGCGGTCTTGGATACGAAACTCAAAACCACTGGCGTTTCCGTAACCAGGTACAGCAGGAGGTGGGAAAAACTGAATGTCGGCGTCTTTGATGTGTTTGGTTTTTTCGGTCAACAAAGCAATGACGTCATCTACGGATTCTTTACGGCTTTCCCAAGGTTTGAGGTTCATCATTCCCATTCCAAAGGAAGCCCCCGCTCCGTCGGTCATCAAACTAAAGCCAGACAGAGTAGAAATAGATTCCACAGCGTCGAGTTTGAGGCTTACTTTCTCGATTTCGTCTACTACGGTTTCTGTACGTTCGAGGGTTGCCCCCGAAGGAGTAGTGATGTTGGCATAGATTGTACCTTGATCTTCTGTAGGGATAAAACCCGACGGCAAAATCGTACTGGTCCCCCAGGTAGCAGCGATAAAGAAGACCAACATACCAAAAGTAATTACGCGGCGATTGGCAATGGCGTTGATGAGTGATTTGTAGCGGTCAGAGACCCCATTGTACCAGTTGTTGAATCCGTCAAAAAAACGTGTGAGTAAAGTGGCTTTTTGTCCGTGGTGGCTTTTGAGCATAATCGCACACAGCGCAGGCGTAAGCGTGAGAGCGTTGACGCCCGAAATCACAATTGAAATAGCCATTGTAATGGAGAATTGACGGTAGAACACCCCCGCAGGCCCGTCCATGAAAGCAACTGGAACAAATACCGCCGTCATAACAAGGGTAATTGCTACAATTGCTCCGCTGATTTCGTCCATGGCTTCTATGGTAGCTTCTTTGGCTTTGAGCCCTTTTTCTTCCATTTTGGCATGTACAGCTTCTACGACCACGATGGCGTTGTCTACCACGATTCCAATCGCCAATACCAATGCAAACAATGTAAGGAGATTAATAGAAAACCCAAACATTTGCATAAAGAAGAAAGTCCCAATGAGCGAGACAGGTACGGCCAATGCTGGAATGAGGGTAGAACGAAAATCTTGTAAGAAAATAAATACCACCAGTGCTACTAATATGAAGGCTTCGATGAGGGTTTTGATTACTTCATGAATAGAGGCATCTAAAAAGCGCGAAACATCGTAGCTAATGGTGTATTTCATACCGGGAGGAAACGACTTCTGTAATTCTGTCATTTTCTCTTTGATGTTAGCAATCACTTGACTGGCGTTTGAACCAGGACGCTGCTTGAGCAAAATAGCCGCAGATGGTCGGCCGTTTTCTTTGGAAAGGACGTTATAATTGAGCGATCCAAATTCTATATCTGCTATATCTTTGAGTCGTAAAATGTCGCCGCTTGGATTGGCCTTGATGATGATATTTTCGTATTCTTCTTGTGAGGTGAATTTCCCAGTATAGCGAAGTACATATTGCAACGATTGGGATTTTCGGCCTGAGCTTTCTCCGATTTTTCCGGGAGCGGCTTCTACGTTTTGATTGCGAAGTGCCAAGATAACATCATCGGCAGAAACATTATAAACCGTCATACGGTCAGGTTTGAGCCATACCCGCATGGAGTATTCACGCTGCCCCATGATATTGGCAAAACCTACCCCATCAACACGTTTTAATTCGGCCACTACGTTGATGTCGGCGAAGTTGTACAAAAACTCTTCATTGGCGGTAGTATCTTCGCTCAAGAGGTTGATGTACATTAGCATACTATTTACTTCCTTTTCGGTCGATACCCCCGCTTTGATTACTTCTTCTGGCAATTCGTCAAGAACGGTTGCAACCCGCGTCTGAACGTTGACAGAGGCTAAATCAGGGTCAGTTCCTACTTTAAAATACACTTGAATGATACTGGTACCGTCATTGCCTGATACGGAAGTCATATAGGTCATACCGGGTACGCCATTGATAGCACGCTCAAGGGGCGTGACTACAGCCTTAGAACAGGCTTCGGCGTTGGCTCCGGTGTATTTGGTAGTTACTGTAACTGCTGGCGGAGCGATGTCAGGATACTGCGTGACGGGGAGTTGTGTCATCGCAAGTACTCCCAGCAACGTAATAATAACTGATATAACAATCGATAGGACGGGCCTATTGATAAATAAGGTAAACATAATTTGTACGTGTTAGTGTGGGACAATAAGTATAACACAAAGACTATTGTTGCGTCAGTTGCGGAAGGATTTTCTCCAACGATTGCATCTCGGGTTTGACTTCCATGCCAACGCGCATGTCTTGAATTCCCTCATAGATGATTTTATCGTCTGGGTTGATTCCCGACTCTAGCACATACAAATGGGGCATCCGAAGTTTAGGAACGAAGCTTCGCATTTGGACTTTGTTTTGATTGTCCACTACATACACATAGATTTTATCTTGAATCTCAAACGTAGATTTTTGGGGGATAACGAGTGCATTTTTTACTTTACGTAGCACCCTTACTTTACCACTAGAACCATGTTTAAGAATACGCTCAGGGTTGGGAAAACGCGCCCGGAATGCGATACTTCCAGTGGCGTTGTCAAATTCTCCTTCTATGGTTTCGACATATCCTTTGTAGGGGTGTTCTTCACTGTTGGCCAAAATCAATGATACCTGATTCTTATTATCAGGCTGCTTGTTGTTTGCCGCAAATTCGAGATACTCTTTTTCTGAGACATTAAAATAAGCGTAGACTTCTTGGTTATCAGAAATCGTCGTCAGCAGGGTACCTTCATCAATAAGACTTCCTATTTTGTTGGGGATACGGTTGATAATGCCATCAAAGGGTGCTTTGATTTCTGAAAAAGACAGTTTGAGATGAGCACTTTGTTCTTGTGATTCAGCCTCTTCGATGCGTGCTTTAAGAGCATCAAGTTTAGCTTTAGCCATGTCGTATTCAGTTTTTGATACAACATTTTTATCCACGAGTTTTTTTACGTTTTGCAAATCAAGCTCGGCGGTTTTGGCTTCTGCAATAGTACTTTTTAGGACGGCTGTTGCCCGAAGTAAGTCGCCTTTATATTCTTGGTTGCTGATCCTAAATAGCACTTGGCCTTTTTTTACAGTTTTTCCTTCATCTACATGGATACTTTCGATATAGCCTTTTACCCGAGCACGAATCTCAACGTTTTTGACAGAGTTGATATCGGAGACGTAGTCTGTATGGTAGACTGTATCGATCGTAATAGGTTTGATAACGGGGTATTTTTCTTGGGTGTTTTGGGCGTTTTCCTGTGGATTAGAACATGCCATAATACACAACCCAACAATCGTGTAACATACGAATGGTTTTCTCATAGAGACAATAATGGTTGATTGATCAAAAGTGGATTAAGTTAAAGAACGAAAAAAACGATTTTTCAGGCACTGAAGGTAAAGTGCCTGTAAGTCATACAAAAAGAAGCCGTTTTGACAAAAAACGAATACTAGGCCTTGTTCGGGGGGGGGGAATGAGGCTCTATGTAATGCGGTATAAAGCTATTGATATAGTGGCCAAAGTGAGAGGTGAAATCCTTTATTTCACCGGTGTGGATAAATCTAAGTTCTGATTGTGGCCAAACAATACCAATACTAAATTCTTCTAAAAAATTATTTTCGCTGTCACTTTCTGGAAAATTACTCCCTAAGATATTGGCTGCCACCCACTCTAGCATACTTGCTGCTTCGGATAAATCCTTGGTTTGGTGGTAAAATTTTAGGGTGCTGCCTAAGCTCAAATCTTCGATAGGGTCAATAGACACATTTACCATTTGCAGGAGCAAAATCCAACAAATAAGTCTTCGAAAGTAATATTTGATGCTAAGTGGTTCCATGTGTTAGGGCAAATATAAAAAATATTGGATTTTTTTTGCTAACATAATGTTAAAAAAATCCAAATTTTTTAAGATATAAAATCTATGGGATATACTCTATTTAATATTAAAGGGGCTGATTTTTGTCTTGGAATTAGTCAATTCTGATGAAAGTCATTCTATTTTAGAGTTCTTGTTGGTAGTTTGGAGAAAGGTTGAAAAAATCCTATTCAATTTGCAAAAAACGCCGCTGGTTATTTTTATAATTCAAAATACGTTCTATTTTTGTAAGACCTACATGAGCCTATCACTTCATCAAAACAATCCAAAATCATGACTACTATATTAGAACCCTCTTTGGCCTTGGCCGAAGAGCAAAAGAACAGACTAGGACTAAGTGCCGTACAAAAAATCTTTTTTAATTTACCGCCTGCGGCATTGATTGAGCAGAGCCTTCTAAATGCAGAAGGTTATCTGGCCGATACAGGTGCCTTGATGGTAGATACAGGCGTTTTTACGGGCAGGTCACCCCAAGACCGCTTTATCGTTTCTGATGATAAAACAGTGCAATCTGTCTGGTGGAGTGATATAAATATCCCTTTTGATGCCCAAAAATTTGACGCACTTCATCAAAAAATGTTAGACTATTTGGTCGACAAGAAGGTATACGTACGTCATGGATATGCTTGTGCTCATGCTGATTATCGAATCAATATTACGGTTGTTAACACGTGGGCTTGGCACAATTTGTTTTGCCATAATATGTTTCTAAGGCCTAGTGTGGAGGAATTGGCAAAGTTTGAAACTGAATTTACGATTATCAATATTCCTGAATTTAAGGCAATACCTCATGTGGACGGGACAAGAAGTGAAAATTTTGCCATTTTGAATCTATCTAAAAATATCATCTTGATTGGAGGTACGGGCTATGCAGGAGAAATGAAAAAAGGTATATTTTCTGTATTGAACTATAAGCTACCACACGAACGCGGCACGCTTTCGATGCATTGCTCGGCTAATGTGGGTAAAGAAGGGGATACGGCTTTATTTTTTGGATTATCCGGAACAGGCAAGACCACATTATCGGCAGATGCTAGTCGCGCCCTTATTGGCGATGATGAACATGGTTGGGCGGATGATGCCATATTTAATTTTGAAGGCGGATGCTATGCCAAAGTAGTGGACTTGAGTCGAGAAAAAGAACCCGAAATCTATGATGCAATTCGTTTTGGGACCATTGTAGAAAACACCCGTTTTTTGAAAGGAACGCGTACCATTAATTATGCCGACAGATCCGTAACCCAAAATACGCGCACGGCTTACCCCATTGATTTTATACCCAATATCATGCGTCCATCGAAGGGTGATATGCCCCAAAATATATTCTTTTTGGCGGCGGATGCTTTTGGGGTATTACCGCCTATTGCTCGGCTTACTACGGGTCAGGCTATGTATCATTTTATTTCAGGTTATACAGCCAAAGTAGCTGGCACTGAGATGGGTGTTAAGGAGCCCCAAGCTACCTTTTCAGCTTGTTTTGGTGCGGCATTTTTGCCGTTACATCCTACTCGCTATGCAGATTTATTAGGTCAAAAAATCAACAAATACCAAGTGAAAGTATGGCTTATCAATACGGGATGGTCAGGTGGAGGCTATGGAGTAGGGGCAAGGATGAAGTTGGCATATACTAGAGCAATGATTGCGGCAGCTTTGAAAGGTGAACTAGATGAAGTGGAATTTGTCAAACATCCTATTTTTCAGATGGAAATTCCTACCTCTTGTCCGGGGGTACCTGATGGGTTATTGAACCCCCGCGATACTTGGGAAAGTGCCGAAGCATATGATCATGCAGCACTCCATTTAGCGGAGCTATTTAGAGAAAACTTTATGAAATTTGAAGACTTTGCAAGTCCTCAAATATTGGCAGGAGGGCCTATAGGATCTAAATAAGTGCCTTTGTCTTGCTTATTCAAAAGCCTACTACCCATTGTAGTAGGCTTTTTTGTGAAAGTCCAAATGTGATAACTTTTAGCTTAAAGCTTCCGAGAAGTAGGATAGTTAGTTGTTTATGGTACAAGAATTGCTGTTTAACTTTGTGAGTTTTTGAAAGAATTTTAAATCATAATTTCCCTTAATAATGTTTGTTAAAGCTATCAAGCGTGTCAGTGCTTTTACTAGACCTATTCATATCATTACTAGACTATATCAACAATCGGAAGTACTTCCTGGGGCGGCTACCATGTTTTTTGTCAACGAAGACGGATATGCAGTAACTTGTAAACACGTCGCGGAGATTATCGTCAATGCAACTATGGGTATCACTCAGCAAAATTATAATCAATTTAGAGGACAATCTCATAAGTATTTAAAGGATACCCACAATACCTATCATATACAACGCCTAGAACAGCAATTCAATTTGGAGTTAGGGACTATCGTCAATCAAAAGGTTAATTTCATCAATTCTTTTAGTAATTTATCGCAAATTGATGTCACTTATCACCCCAAATATGACCTCGCACTTTTACATTTTCAGAGCGATGGCCCTTATTTTTATACTCATTATGCAGAGTTTTTGGCTGATAAACAAGAGTATGAGGTAGGGCGTAGTTTGTGTCGTTTGGGTTTCCCTTTTTCAGAATTTAGAAACTTCCGTTATAACGCCAATATAGACGATATCGAATGGACGCCTGATGCCCCGCATATTACCCCCGCTTTTCCAATAGACGGTATTCTGACTCGTTTTATAGGAGACGAAACGGGTTATCCTTATGCTTTAGAAATGAGTACGCCTGGATTGGTAGGTCAGAGCGGAGGACCTTTGTTTGATACTCACGGGATTATTTATGGAATGCAGCAGTCGACCCGTCATTTGCACTTGGGGTTTGATATGATTAATCAAGATGTATGGATTGGAACTCACCGAGCCAAAGTCTCAAATCACCCTTTCTTGCATGTAGGAGTGTGTATCAGTGCCGAAATTATCAAAGACTTTTTAAGACAACAAAATGTGAAATTTTACCAAAGAAGACCAGAATAAAAATGGGGTAATTTGAAAATGTGTCAATCATTGCAGCGAATCGCTTCAGAATGATTCTGGCAAGTGGTTGACAATTAAGGTTTTGGTGAGATTTTAAGCCCTCAAGTTGCTACATTTTCAAATTATTTAATTGTTCTCGCAGTCCCGATATTTATTTCAAACCATAATTTCCTCTTAGCAAATACTCAAAAAATCGGCTAGGTAGGAAGCGTTTGAGCCAGAGCGAAAACTTTTGGAGAAAAGGCCCTGCAATGTAATGAATCTGGGGAGTAGAGCTATTAATCGCTTTTTCGATGATTTTGGCGATATAAATAGGGTCTTCGGCAGTGCTTACCTCATGATTGACGATTGTATTCATATGAGCTACCAATTGCCGATAGGGAGAAGAAGGCAAAGGCTTGGCTACAAGACGATTGGAGTTGATATTGGTACGGACATCACCCGGTAAAACACTGCATGCTCGAATCCCGAAAGGTTTGAGTTCGATACTCAATGTTTCGGTCAAAATCTCGACAGCTGCTTTGCTTGCGCTATAGATTCCTCGGAAGGGAAGCCCCATTCGTCCTGCAATCGAACCTACATTGATGATAAGTCCATTATTTTGTTTGCGCATTGCCGGCAATACCGCTCTACAAGTACGTAGTACCCCTAGAACATTAGTATCAAAAACCCGGTCAATCATTTCGTCGGGGACTTCTTCCAATGCCCCTATGATTCCAAGACCAGCATTATTTATTAAAATATCGATTTTATCTTCTTGTTGGAGTAATTGGTTTACAGCTTTATAGACAGAGGCTTCGTCATTTACATCCATAAGAAGCGTTTGGAAAGGCACTCTTTCTGTAAAAACCTTACGACTCGTACCATATACTTTATGGCCTTTTTGGGTGAGGTATTCGGCCGTGACACGGCCAATTCCTGAGGAGGCACCCGTGATTAAAATGATTTTGGACATTTGAGGGTTTTATCGCTAATGGTTAAGAGATCCTCATTGGTGAGTCACTTGCCATTTTACTTCTTGATTCGATTCAGTTCCTCTTGCATCTGATTCACCAGATGTTTAAGATGGTCCAAAGATACGGTGGGTTCGGGCAAAACAGTACTAAAAAATGCTTTAATTTCCCATACTTCCATTACATCTTTAAGGGGTACTTCAAAAGTAGGTATGCTAGCATTGTCGGAGCTTAGCAGAAGCGTTCCTTTGATTTTGACTTGATTGTATACTCTCCTACACACTACTCCTAGATTTCGAGCCACCATTATATAGATTTTGCCGTCGGCAATGTCGTACCAATTGTTGATATAATGGCCCACTAACAAGGCTCGTGGAACCACAAAATCTTCACCCGATTCGAAGGCGCGATAAGTACCTTCTGCCAAGAGCGGAAATTGAAAGGTGGGAAGCCGCTTGAGATAGTCTCCTTGATTGAACTTATCTGCATAATTTTTGAAATCGCTACGTCGGACGTATTGAATCGTAGGAGAATTGCTTTTTTCGGTTTCGATAGTGGGTGTCTGATTGATGTGAGCGCCACTGGTATTTTCATAGACATTATTGAAGGAAGGTGTCTGAAAAACGGGTGGCGGCGTAGCAACTATTTTTGGTGGTTCAGGTGGTACAACAGGCTTAGGAGCAGCTACTACTGTTGGGGCGGGGCGAGACGTTGAGCTAGGCGTATAATACTGCTCAAAAATACTTGACAGTGTTTGAGGTTCGGTGGGTGTAGGTTCAGCTACCAATGGAGTGTGGGAGGGCTTATCCATCGGGATTAGGTTGGGCGTCTCCCGGATTTTGCGAAGATCCTTTTTTAGCAAATCATCCACTGATACACTAAAAAGCTTCGACATAGCCTTGAGTACATCAATGTTTGGATTGGCGCGTTGTTCTTCATAAGCTCCTACCGACGCTCGTTTGATGCCTACACGGCGAGCAAACTGGTCTTGGGTAAGTCCGTGCAATTTGCGCAGATACTTCATGTTGTCGCTGACAATACTCATAACGGCTTTGATAAAAATTTTAGTAAAAGTACAGAAAATTCAGTTTTACTAAAAACTCATAAGAATTCTATTTTAAATGGTATTTTTGGGAGATTTTGATGTTCTATAAATGCGCTAATAATGAGCTTATTGGCACTAAATATCGTTGTGGCGCCGTTTTTGGTTGGAAGAATTGGTTTTAAGGAATATTTCGCTCATCACAAAATTTGAAAATATTGAGATTTTTTCTCTGAAAATCAGATAGTTATGCTTGTAGACAACACCTCGCTCGTATCCGTGGCTGACTTTAAACGTGTTTTTGATGAACAACGAAAGAATAGTCACAAAATCGCTTTGACAGATGCCAAAGAACGCATCGAAAAACTAAAACGAATGCAGGACTATATCATGTCGCATTTGGAAGAAATAGAAAAAGTCATGTATAAAGACTTTCGGAAGCCTGCCGTTGAAGTACAAGTGGCTGAAGTGTATAGTGTGACTTCTGAGATTAAATTTGCATGTAACAATTTAAAACGTTGGATGAAACCCCAAAGAGTACCTACTCCCATAGGGCTCATTGGAACATATAATTATATCAAGCACGAACCCAAAGGTAATGTACTTATCATTTCTCCTTGGAATTATCCTTTTTCATTGGCAATCAAGCCTTTGGTGGCGGCGGTGGCTGCTGGAAATGTGGTAATGCTGAAGCCGTCCGAGCTTACACCGCATACTTCGGGTTTTATAAAAAACATGATTGAAGAACTCTTCCCCCAAAATGAAGTAGCAGTATTTGAGGGAGAGGTAGAAGTGGCCACTGAACTCTTGAAATTGCCCTTCAATCATATCTTTTTTACAGGTATGCCCACCGTTGGGAAAGTAGTGATGCGAGCAGCTGCAGAGTATTTGGCGTCGGTTACGCTAGAGTTGGGAGGGAAATCACCCAATATCATTGATGAAACGGCTGATGTCAAAAAAGCAGCCTATGCTACAGCTTGGAGTAAATGCTTTAATAATGGGCAGACCTGTATTGCAGTGGATTATGTCATGATTCATACTTCTCAAAAGGAGGCTTTTATAGGTGCCTATCGAGAGGCAATCCAACAAATGCTCAATCCTGAAAGTAAAGGAATAGAGCAATCAGAAAGTTATGCTCGTATTGTGAATAGACGGCATTTTAGACGGGTAAAAAGCTATATTGAGGATGCTCTCGAAAAAGGGGCAGAAATCGAATTGGGTGGAAAAATGATTGAAGCCGAGAATTTTATAGAGCCTACTGTTTTGACAGGCGTGCATGACGATATGCAAATCATGCAAGAAGAGATTTTTGGCCCTGTATTGCCCATTATTACATATGAGCAAAAAGAAGAGGTCGTCGCCTATATCAACGGTAAAGAAAAGCCACTAGCACTTTATATTCAGAGCAAAAATCCCCAAAATATTGATTATTTTTTGAATAATACTCGGGCGGGCGATTCGGTAATCAACGATTTGATGCTGCAATTTAGCCATCCAGAATTACCTTTTGGGGGTGTCAACAATAGTGGTATAGGTAAAGCAAATGGCTTTTTTGGCTTCAAAGAAATGAGTAATCTTAGAGGGGTATCTAAACGGCAGTTTGGAGCGATGAAGTTTTTGTATCCTCCTTATCATGAAAAAGTAAAACGTATAGTGGACTTAATTGTCAAATATTTTTAGTAAAAATAGTCTTAAGGGCTGGCCAAGAAGATTTTGTGTACTAGCCCTTAATACTATACCAATGAGTGCTTTTTATTCAAAAAAAGCTTGATTGATACGTCCTACGTAGCCACCTGTCATTGAGGCAATACAACGCCCAAGATTGGGATAAAGATTGAGCAAACTAAGACTAGAAATAGGTTTCCAAGATACCTCCAATGCAGAGGTATGGGAAGGATTGAGCATGGGTATGCCCCCAATAATCTGCGCCTGAAATACACAATGCAGCACATCTTCTTTGGTGGGAGATAGCAATACTTCTCCAGCCATGAGCATTTCACCGATTTCGGTATCTATTCCCAATTCTTCGTTTAGTTCGCGTTCTACGGCTTGAACGAGCGTTTCGCCGGGGTCAGGGTTGCCACCAGGCAAAGCAAATACATCATTGCCACTGTAATTGTAGCGTAGCAAGAGCACATGATTGTTTTCGATAATTAATGCTGAAGGTCTTACTTTCATAGATTATACTTCTATATTAATAGTCACCACCGGCGCCGCCACCGCCAAAGTCTCCACCTCCAAATCCTCCAAAGCTGCTACCTCCTCCGCCGCTGCTTCCCCAGTTGCCAGAAGAACTTCCCCAGCCCGAATAAGTGGTATAAGGATACCAACCTCCGCCGCGGTTGCGCATGCCTCCACCGCCTTTGTTGGAGCGTGAAATAATGATGATTAATATAATAAAGAAAATAATCAAAAACACAATCAAAGCCCCAGAAATTTCGCCATCACCATTTTCACTGCCGTCTGCTTTGTATTCGCCAGTGGCATATTTGATGATTTCGCTGGTGCCTTGGTCGAGACCACGATAGTACATTTGGTTTTTGAAATCAGGCGAAATGACATCCCTTATGATTCGCTTTGCAATCACGTCAGGAATCGCCCCTTCTAAACCTCGCCCCGTAGCAATGAAAATCTTGCGGTCGTCGGTAGCCCAGAGGAGTACCAGACCATTGTCTTTGTCTTTCTGACCTACCCCCCATCGGCGGCCAAGCTCAAAAGCATAATCACCTGCGGGATAAGGCTGCGTAGTTTTGACGACGACTACCGTGATTTGGGTAGAAGTGGAGTCGTTGTAAGCACGAAGTTTTTGTTCGAGAGTTTCTAATTCAGTTCGGTTGAGCATGCCCACATAGTCATTGACCAAGCGCTTGGGCGACATAGGGTCGGGAATATTCTGAGCTCTTAGGAGCAAGTTGGAACAACAAAAAAGAAAGATAAAAAGTAGATAACGCATAGGGCTTGACATCACTCTCTCTATAAAAACGAGCCAAGTGATAAATGTGAAGTTAACCAAAAGAAATATCATCAGAAAGCTCATTGATATCGTCATCTTGACGAGGGAAGTACGTTTTGAGCTGTTGGCCTGCTTTTTCGATGCCTTTACTCAGCCCAAGGGCAAACTCCTGTTTCGAAAAGTGACTTCGCATCAAATCACGGGTACTGTTCCAAAAATCGTCAGGAACACGCTCATTGATGCCTTTGTCGCCTATTACCGCAAATTTACGATCTTCATAGGCTAAATAAAACAACACACCGTTTTTGAGTTCAGTACGATTCATACCCAACTCTGCAAATACTTCTTTGGCGCGTTCTATCACATCTGGCTCCAAGGATTTTCCTTCAATATGCACTCTTATTTCGCCAGAGGTAGCTAGTTCTGCTTGGCGGATAGCCTCTAAGATTTGCTCTTGTGCGGAGGCTGATAAAAAGAAATGTTCCATACTGAAAAAGAGATTGCGGATTGAGCAGACTCTGCTTCAATCCGCAAATGATAAAATAAATTAAGACTACTTAGAATTTGACGCTAGGAGCAGTTTGAGCGGCTTGAGAAGCTTCAAAGTATCCTTTAGCTTGGAAACCAAACATTCCTGCAAACAAGGCCGCTGGAAAAGTACGAACCGACTGATTGTAGTCTTTTACGACATCATTGAAGTCGTTGCGAGCTACACTGATGCGGTTTTCTGTACCTTCTAATTGTGCTTGCAAATCCAAAAAGTTCTGATTTGCTTTTAAGTTGGGGTAATTTTCGGCTACAGCCAACAATCGCGACAGCGTACCACTGAGCTGGTCTTGAGCTGCTTGGAATTTCTGGATGTTTTCGGGAGTAAGCTGCTCAGCTGATAGATTAATAGAGGTAGCTTTTGAACGAGCTTCCATCACAGCCGAAAGGGTATTTTTTTCAAAATCGGCGGCTCCTTTTACAGTATTTACTAAGTTGGGAATCAAATCAGCCCGTCGTTGATACTGAGTTTGTACTTTTGCCCAAGCCCCGTTGACGGTCTCGTCTTTTCCTACGAGGCCATTGTAGGTGCTACATCCGTACATACCAACTAGTAGAAGAACAACGACAACGATGATGGTGGTTTTTGACATGGTAATGTTAGATTTTAGTTTAACAGATGCAAATTTGTTTAAATCTAATGCTTTTGACCAAATAATTACACAAACGGTCACAAAGAGAGATATGCTATATTTTTTTTCATACCATAAAAATGACTTGTTTATTTATCTTGATAAATCATCTCCAAGATGCCTTCTAAATACTCGCGAGAATTGCTCAAACGAGGTACTTTGTTTTGGCCTCCTAGCTTACCTCTTCGCCCCATCCAATCATAAAACGTACCCAATGGTACGGCATGAAGTAGGGGTTGGAGCAAGGCTAGCTCCATGTATCTCTTGGCATCATAGTCAGAGTTGACCTCTCTTAATTTTTGGTCTAACAGATTACAAAACTCTTCTAAGTTGTGGGGGGCTCTACTAAATTCAATAATCCATTCGTGACGTCCTTTGCTACCGTCATCCATATATACGGGGCCAGCCGTATAATCATTGATAATAGCACCTGTATGCTCGCAAGCATAAGTAATAGCGGCGTCGGCGTTTTCGATAATCACCTCTTCGCCAAAAGCATTAATAAAGTGCTTGGTACGTCCACTAATTTTGATACGAAAGGGGTATTTAGAAGTAAATTTAATGGTATCACCGATTTGATAGCGCCACAAGCCACTATTGGTAGAGATGACAAGTGCATAGTTTTTGTCAAGCTCTACTTCATCGATAGTGAGGGCTTTAGGATGAGGCTTGTCCCATTCTTCTGCCGGAATAAACTCATAAAAAATGCCATAATCGAGCATTAGGAGCATTTCGCCAGGCAGTGCCAAATCATCTTGAAGGGCAAAAAAACCTTCTGAGGCATTGTAAGTTTCCATGTAAGTGACCTTCTCACTGGGGAAGTACTTTTTCATGAAAAGCTCACGATAGGGCTGAAATGCTACCGCCCCGTGAATAAAAACTTCAAAATTTGGCCAAACATCGAGCATGCTTTTTGCTCCATGTTCTTCCATGATGCGGTCTAAGAGCACAATCGTCCAAGTAGGAACCCCTAAGATACTCGTAACGTTTTCTTTGCCGCATATATCGGCCATTCGAGCGAGTTTATCTTCCCATTTGTCCATCAGGGCAACATCAATAGGCGGGGTGCGAAGAAACTCAGCCCAAGTCGGCAGGTTGCGCATAATCACCGCCGATACATCTCCTACCATTCCTCCTTCTTGGTGGAAAGGATTATCGTGCAGACTACCCCCAATAGAAAGGCCTTTGCCTTCAAACACAAGAGAATTAGGGCGATTTTGGGCATAGAGTGTCATCACATCCTTGCCCCCTCTATAGTGACAATCCTCAAGCGACTCGGGAGTAATTGGTAGGTATTTGCTACGGGCATTAGTTGTGCCCGACGATTTTGAAAACCACTCTACGTCAGACGGCCAAAGCACATTTTGTTCTCCTAACAATACACGTTCTATGTACGGAAATAAGTCTTCATAAGTAGAAATAGGAACCCGTTCTTGGTATTGTTTGATAGTCTGAATCGTTCCATAGCGATATTTAATTCCCCAGTCGGTATAGCGAGCAGCCTCAATGAGCTCATGGAATATCTGGTGCTGAACCTCCACGGGGTGTTTTTTGAAATGCTCGATGCGTTCGGCTCGGCGTTTCATAAAGAAGATGAGTATGTCGTTCAGCAGCGGCACGTATAATTTGTTTTTAGTTCAATAAACATAAATAAAATGATTGAAAGGATAAAAAATTGGATTATTTCTTTCAAGATTTAGGGATACGGTTGGGGTAATCGGTGATAATTCCATCGACTCCCATTGCTTTTAGTTTTATCATCTCACTCGTGGAGTTGACGGTCCAAGGTATTACTTGCATTCCTTGCTGGTGGAGCTGCCGTACCTTGGCTTCGTTCAATAGCTGATAATAAGGACTATATATGTCAGGAACAAAGCCTAGGGCTTCTAAGTTTTTGTGGATGCCTTTAAGATTGCTTACCAGAGCCGCTAAGGGTACTTTTTGATAAATACCTCGCTGGATTTGTTGATTCCAATATCTGAGGATATTGAAATCAAAACTCTGAATTACGATGCGATTGGCAGGAAGAAGTTTGAGGACTTCTTTATATACCAAATCTGAGAATAAAGCTACAGGTGGCTGGGTTTTATCGTATTCGTTTTCATTGCTTTTGATTTCAATGTTGTACAAAAATAAAGGAATATGGTGTTGAATCCGAAAAGCTTCAGCAGCCTCAATTACCTCCTTCAGAAGGGGTTTATAGGCTTTTAGTTTTTGTTGTTGGGGAAAATTTCCGTTTCCATTGCTTCCTACATCATAGCGTTTGATTTCGTCGTAAGGGAGTTGATATAAAATAATTTTTTGGTTTTTAGGGATGACATTGCCGTTAGGGGCGAGTGAAAAATCAGGATGGAAATAGGGGTCGTGAGAAACCACTACTTGCAAATCTTTAGAGATAACTACGTCTAATTCAAGCGTATTGACTCCTAGTTCAAGTGCTTTCAAGAATGCAGGAATGGTATTTTCGGGCATCAACCCACGACAACCACGATGTCCTTGCCAGTTGAATGAAGCAGGTTGAGCGAAAGAGTTTTGCATAAATATCGTTAAAAAAAGCAATGAAGAAAGAGCGAATCTCATACTACTTCTGATTGTGGTACTCTTTGCAAAGCTAGTTATTTCTCATAAATCTATCGAAAAGTAAGAGAATTAGCTCAATAAATATCCTTTATAAAAGGGTATATAATTTTTTGAAAAACTTTTGGAAGCAAAAATTATTCCGCTACTTTTGTAGAAGAAATACGCGTATAGCGAAAATTCGCAAGCAACAATGAGCAACAAAATATGATTCAAAGAAATCTCCTTCGCCTCACTTGGTCATAAGTGAGAAGGGTGTTTTGCGAAAAGGAAAAGCCCTTTCTCACACCGAGAAAGGTTTTTTTTTGAATTTTACTAACTTTGAAGAAGTTTAACCCAAAATAAAACTTAATAATCCATCCCTCTTTACAAACAATGAGCCAGAGAGTTCAAATTTTCGACACTACATTGCGCGACGGCGAGCAAGTGCCGGGGTGCCAGTTAACTACCGATGAGAAGATTGTTGTCGCCAAAGAACTCGAAAAGCTGGGTGTTGACGTCCTCGAAGCAGGGTTTCCGATTTCGAGCCCGGGTGATTTTCGTTCAGTAGTTGAAATTTCAAAAGCAGTACGTGAACCTGTGATTTGCGCACTTTCTCGTGCCATTAAAGGTGATATTGACGCCGCTGGTGAAGCGCTACAATATGCCAAACGTGGCCGAATCCACACAGGATTGGGATCTTCGGATATCCACATTCAGCACAAGTTCAATACTACCCGCGAAAAAATTGTGGAGCAGGCTATTGGGGCGGTTAAACACGCCAAAACTTATGTAGAAGACGTGGAGTTTTATTGCGAAGACGCTGGGCGGGCAGATTTGGCTTTTTTGGCCCACCTCGTGGAGTCGGTCATCAAAGCAGGAGCTACGGTCGTAAATATCCCTGATACCACAGGTTACTGTTTACCTCACGAATACGGTGACAAAATCAAGTATATCTTCGAAAATACTTCTAACGCCCATCAAGCCACAATTTCTATTCATTGCCACAATGACCTTGGATTGGCTACTGCCAATACCATCGCCGGCGTAATGAATGGCGCGCGGCAAGTAGAAGTGACCATGAATGGTATCGGTGAAAGAGCCGGTAATACTTCTCTCGAAGAAGTAGTAATGGCCCTTAAAGTACGCAAAGAAATGGGTTATGAAACAGGTATCAATACCCAATTGCTGTATCCTACAAGTCAGTTGGTATCCAAAATGATGCGTATGCCTGTGCAGGCCAACAAGGCTATCGTAGGCCGTAATGCTTTTGCGCACTCTTCGGGAATTCACCAAGACGGGTTTTTGAAGCATGCCTTCAACTACGAAATCATGAACCCAAGTGATGTAGGAGTAGATAAGTCGATGATTGTATTGACGGCACGTAGTGGACGTCATGCTCTTAAGCACCGTTTGGAGCTATTGGGCTATACTTTTGACAAGCCTACTTTGGATATTATTTATAAGCAGTTTTTGGATGTGGCAGATGTCAAAAAAGAAGTAAATGACAAAGATTTGGTAGAGCTTGCGCGCGAAATTGTGGTGGCTTAAGCTTCATAAAATCATTGTTGATAAATATAAAACGAAGTCGGTAGAAGTTCTGCCGACTTTTTCTTTTTTAGTAACCTCTTTTTTCGACACTTCGACGCCCAAAACTGACGCCTCAGCAAGGGTAATTTTTGGGAAATCACAAAAAATCAAGAGTTTTGTTTAATTCATCAAAAAGGCTGAAAACTACCCACTTTAAGTGTTTCTTTGTGTATGACAAAACTAAACGACAAATGGCTCAGGATAATTGGCATTCCTGTGATTACGCTTGTTGCTTTGGTCGTATATCACGAAGGAAAAGCAGTCAAATATTTTGGGCACGCCAAAGAAGTATTTCATACAATAGTGGCGGTAGTGATTTTGTGGGAACTTAATAGGCTCGTTATCATCAAATCACGAGAGAAGTATCCAGGTATTAAACTTACCCGACAGCGTCTGATTTTTCTGTTGGCTTGGACTTTTTTTATCACCATCTTAATCCGATTTCTATTCTCTCTTTTTTACAGCCTCAATATGTTTTGGGGCTATGTGTTCCCCGTCGAGCGTTATATTTTCAACATCATATTTGGCTTATTGATTTTACTACCTATTTTGGCTCTATATGAAGGAATTTATCTGTATCAACAATGGAAAAGGACGTATTTTGAAGCAGAGCGCCTCAAAAAAGAAAACCTCCAAACACAGCTTGATTCCTTGAAATCTCAGATTCAGCCACATTTTTTATTTAACAGTCTCAGTACTTTATCTTCATTGGTGGCTGAGGATCCCAAAAAAGCCGAACGCTTTATTGAAGAATTATCGTCGGTGTATCGGTATTTGTTGCAAAACAATGAACAACCCTTGACTTCGCTCCAAAATGAACTTGAGTTTATTGATGCGTATTTTCATTTGCTCCAAACTCGCTTTGGTAACGGTGTTGTATTGGAAAAAAACATTCAAAATCAGCATCTAAATTATTTGCTGCCACCGCTTACTTTGCAGTTGTTGGTCGAAAATGCCATGAAGCACAACATCGTCTTGAGTCATCAGCCATTGATTATTAAAATTTACACTGACGAAGCCAATAACTTGTTTGTAATCAATAATTTACAGAAAAAACAAAAGAGTGTCATCTCTAATAAAACAGGACTTACCAATATCTCTAATAAATACCGTTTGCTGGGGCAGTCTCATGTCGTAATTCGACAGACAGAGACTATTTTTCAGGTAATGGTTCCGCTTATTTCACCTCAATATTTATCGGTCAATCACTCAGATTTTTGATATGAATATTTTAATTGTAGAAGACGAAGAACTGACGGCCCGTAAGCTGCAACGACTGGTACAAGAAGTACAACCTACCGCAGTAGTGGTAGGGTTTACGGCTACTATCGAAGACTCTGTACGATGGCTTCGGCAAAATCCCTCACCCGATTTAATCTTGCTAGATATTGAGCTTGCTGACGGGCAAAGTTTTGAGATTTTTAATCAAGTCTCTATCACAAGTCCAGTGATTTTTACGACGGCTTATGATGAATTTGCTATCAAAGCTTTCAAACTTAATAGCATTGATTATTTACTTAAACCTATCAAAGCTGAAGAACTAAGATTAGCGTTTGCGAAGCTGTCGCAATTGAGAGAAATATTTGGCAAATCGTCGATTGATATACAGGATTCCATCAAAAATTTGCTTGCACACCTAGCTCCACCTGCCGAACCTACCTATCGCGAGCGCTTTTTAATCAGGCAAGGACAAAAGATGTTTTCGCTAGAAATCAGTCAAATAGCTTATTTTTATACGCGTAATAAACTTACTTTTGCCAAGACATACGACCAAAAAGACTATTTGCTAGACTATACCCTTGATGAGATTTTGCACGCGATTGATTCGCGTCAATATTACCGACTCAATCGCCAAATCATCGCATCTATACGCGCTATCGACAAAGTGCAGATGTATTTCAACAGTAAATTAAAATTGCAATTATCTCCCATGTTTGATGATGAGGTGATTGTAGGAAGAGAAAAAGTGAAAGATTTTAAAGAATGGCTAGGAGAATAGGGTAGTTAATAAAACAAAGTGAGTTGTTGACCTTCGTGAGGGCGGGTGTCTTCAAGGTTATGAATCGAGACACCCAATAATCGCACGGGTTTAGAGAAAGGTTCTCTCAAACGGTCGATTGCTAATTTTTCTAAAGCTGCTTTCTCTCGAATCAATAAGCTGCTAGAAATACTTCTTGTTACGGTCTGAAAATCACTAAATTTAATTTTTACAGTCACGGTACGCCCATAAATTTGGGTGCGTTCGCACCATTTCCACACTTCTTCAATCAATGGTTTTAGGGCTTCTTCTAGTTCGGTCAATGTTTCTAAATCATATTCAAAGGTATTTTCGGAGCCTACTGATTTACGGATGCGGTCGGGTTCGACGGGGCGGTCGTCGATTCCTCTAGCAATTTGAAAATAATAACTCCCCATTTTTCCAAAGTGAGTTCGCAAGAATGTCTCACTTTTTTCTTTAAGTTCGAGGCCTGTTTTGATACCTAAACGGTGCATCTTTTCGGCCGTTACTTTTCCAATTCCATGAAATTTGTCAATAGAAAGGACTTCTGTAAAAGCCTCTCCTTCACTAGGGGTTATCACAAAAAGTCCGTCAGGTTTGTGATGGTCGGAAGCAAGTTTGGCCAAAAACTTATTGTAAGACACCCCCGCCGATGCCCTTAGTTGGGTTTTTTCAAAAATGCGAGCTTTGATTTCTTTTGCAATGTAAGTTGCCGATTTAATCCCTTGACGATTTTCGGTTACATCCAGATAGGCTTCATCTAATGATAAAGGTTCGATAAGTGGAGTATAATCTGCAAAAATCTCTCGGATTTGCTGAGATACAAAGCGATACACTTCAAATCGCGGTTTTACGAAAATGAGCTGAGGGCATTTGCGCAAAGCCACCCGCGACGACATAGCCGACCGCACACCAAAACGCCGCGCTTCATAACTAGCCGCCGCCACTACTCCTCGTTCGCTGCTACCGCCTACTGCTACGGGCTTGCCGCGTAGAGAAGGGGTATCGCGCTGTTCGACAGATGCAAAAAAAGCATCCATATCAATGTGAATGATTTTGCGAGTCATGGCTGAAAAAGGCCCTATAGAAGAAGTTGCCTTGTTCAAAGTTACGACGAAATTGCTCAAAAAAGGCCGTTTTTAAAATAATAAATTATGATAAAAACGGCTCTAGTTTTGCTATTAGCGACAAAAAGAAAGGTATTGCTGTGGAATAAATGCTAATTTTGTGAGCTCAATCATTACCATTCCAAATGACACATAACCTTAAACTTAAGAAACCGCTTGCGTTTTTTGATTTAGAGACAACCGGCATCAACATCCAGAAGGATCGTATTGTAGAGATTAGCGTTGTTAAAGCGTTGATGAATGGGCAGATTGAGTCTAAAACTTTTCGGGTCAATCCTGGTATTCCGATACCCTTAGAGTCGAGCCTGATTCACGGGATTTATGATGAAGATGTCAAAGACTGTCCTACTTTCAAGAATTTTGCTAAAACCTTGGCTCAATTCCTTCAAGGGTGTGATTTGGCAGGTTTCAATTCCAATCGTTTTGATGTCCCGATGCTGGTCGAAGAGTTTTTGAGGGCAGAGGTAGAGTTTGACATCAAGAATCGAAAATTAGTAGATGCACAACGGATTTTTCATTTGATGGAACCTCGCAATTTGTCGGCAGCTTATAAGTTTTACTGTGGTAAAGATCTCGAAAATGCCCATAGCGCTCATGCTGATACTGTAGCGACTTTTGAGGTATTGTGCGCTCAAGTGGAGAGATATGCAGGAGTCAAAATCAAGAATGACAAAGGAGAACTCTATGAACCAGTTCAAAATGACATAGAGGCGCTTCATAATCTTACGGCTTCCAAAATCGTAGATTTTGCTAATCGAATGTCCTACAATTCGAAAGGGGAAGAAATTATTAATTTTGGAAAACACAACGGTAAGCGTGTAGTAGATGTGTTGGCGCAAGAACCCAGCTATTATGATTGGATGATGAAGGGTGATTTTCCGCTCGATACCAAGCGCAAGCTCACCGAAATCAAGATGCGAATGGCTTTTGGCCGAAAATAAGAAGAGCAGCATTACGCACACAAAAAGCGGGGCATCGATTATCGGTGCCCCGCTTTTTGTGTTATTCATTGTTAAGTCTTCAATTTCTTCTTTTTAGCTGCTGGGAAAAGAATATTATTTAAAATCAAACGATATCCAGCCGAATTGGGATGAAGATTCAAGTCGGTTGGTTCTTCGTTAATTTCATGCCGGTAATCTTCGGGATCGTGACCACCGTAAAAAGTGAAGAAGCCTTTGGCATAAGTACTATGGATATAGCGAGCTTCGCCTGCGGATCGATTCTCTGCTAGAATAATCACTTCGGGCTTAATGTATTGTTTTTTAAAGGCGGTGGTTTGCCCCATAAAGCCTTTGATAATTTGCTGGTGATTTTGGGTCAACATGGTCGGAACGGGGTCCCACTTGGCCGAAAACTGAAAAAGAGTAAAATAATCGTTTGCCTCGTTTAGGCCTCGTTCGTTGGGTTGGCTATCTACCGACGAAAATTCAATTTCGTAAGGATTCGTAACTACCATGAAATTTTGGAAAGCAAATGTTTGACTGAAGTCAAGCTTTTTTTGAGCCGCAGGGTCGGTACCGTCACCGTCATAAATCACATCGGCAATATCGGTATTTTGGGCTGCTAAGGCCACATCATAAGTGTCGGTAGCATTGCACATGGCAAACATATATCCTCCCCCCGCTACGTATTGTTGTATTTTTTTTGCTACTGCCAATTTGAGTTTAGAAACTTTAGAAAATCCCCATTTGGCCGCAATTTCTTCAGCTTCACGCTTTTGGGCACGATACCAAGGAAAATCACGAAAATGGAAAAACTTGCCGTATTGTCCTGTAAAGTCCTCATGATGTAGGTGCAACCAATCATATTCGGCAAGTTTGCCTTGCATTACGTCATCATCATACACGATATCATAGGGGATTTCGGCATACGTCATGACCAAAGTCACAGCATCATCCCAGGGTTGTTTTGTTTTGGGCGAATAAACTGCCACTTTAGGTGCTTTATGGAGTTTTACATTGTCCATGTTAGCATCAGGTTGAGCTACTTCAGCGATGATACTTGCACTTTGAGCATCCGAAATGACTTCATAACTTATCCCTCTAATGACAAGCTCATTGACGACTCGTTGGCTCCAATCAAGCATAAAACTCCCGCCACGATAATTCAGCAGCCAATCTATTTCGGTGTCATAGTTGCGTAGTACCCAGTATGTAAGCCCATAAGCTTTGAGGTGATTTTTTTGTGCTTCGTCCATCGGAATCAGGACTTTAGAAGCCCACGCCCCCTGCACCAAGCCAAAAAAAATGATAAGTGGTAGGATGTACCGTTTCATCGGTTTGTGGAATTACTTTTTGATGATGACTTTTGTATAAACGAATATAGTACAAAAAACGTGCAGAAAAAGTGGATGAAGTAAGAAATCGGGATTATATAAATAAATATTTCTCCTGAAATAGATAAAGATCCACCGCACATCCTCCCAAAAACTTATGAATCTTTTAGAAAATGTTCGAGAAGGGCTCCGGTCGATTCAATCCAATATGCTGCGTACAGTTTTGACTGCCCTCATTATTGCCATTGGTATCACATCGCTCGTTGGGATTTTGACGGCGATTGATGGCATGCAAAGCTCCGTCAATAATAGCTTTGCTGATTTGGGAGCAAATACATTTGATATTACAGGGCCTCAGCCTTTCAGAAGAAGAAGTGGAGGCGTACGCGACAAAGATTATCCCCCTATCTCTTACAGGCAGGCCCAAAAATACAAGACTGAAATCAAAGAGATGTATAATGCTAGTGTGGCGATTTCGGCCAATGTAAGAGGAGCAGCCCAAATTAAATTTAAGTCTAAACAGACCAATCCCAACTCGCTTATTGTAGGAGTAGATGACAATTATTTGGCGATTAAAGGCTATAAACTCATATCAGGGCGTAATCTCTCTCCGACCGACTTGGACAATGGTCTCAACGTTGTTATGATTGGCTCAGAGATTGCGCAAAAACTATTTGAAGGAAAGCTCAATCCTCTTAATCAACAAATTGTAATGTTGGGGAAACCCTATAAAGTAGTAGGAGTTTTGGATAAGAAGGGGTCATTGACTGGTAGTGGAGATGATAGGGTTTTGCTAGTACCGCTGGAAAATGGGAGAGCTTTGGCTGCCAATCGACAACTCACTTTCAATATCACCACTTCTATTAATACTACCGAAAACCGGGAGTTGATTATGGAAGAGGCAAGAGGTATCATGAGGCGTGTACGCAATGATCGTATTGGTGCTAAGGATTCATTTGAGATAGAAAGTGCGGATGCAATTGCTAAAAATTTTGAAGAAGTATCAGGTTATTTGCGAATGGGTGGGTTTGGAATTGGAATCATTACACTGTTGGGCGCAGCGATTGCCCTTATGAATATCATGCTTGTATCAGTCACCGAACGAACCCGCGAAATAGGCATTCGCAAGTCCCTAGGTGCTACTCCAAGGTTGATAAGATTACAATTTTTGATAGAGGCAATTGTAGTGTGTATTTTGGGAGGAATAGGAGGATTGATACTGGGCATTGCGATTGGCAACCTTATTGCGGGTCTTATTAGCCAAAATGCCAGTTTTATTGTTCCGTGGTTTTGGATGTTGATTGGAATTTGTGTGTGTGTGATTGTAGGAATAATTTCGGGGATTTATCCAGCCATAAAAGCCTCACGCTTAGACCCTATAGAAGCATTGCGCTATGAATAGAATAGAATTTAAATATTTTTTCTTCATTTTTTTGTAGAAAAATTTGCAAACAAAAAATGAACTGCTACTTTTGCAGTCCCGTTTCCAATCAGATGCCCAGGTGGCGGAATCGGTAGACGCGTTGGTCTCAAACACCAATGGGGTCACACCCGTGCCGGTTCGACTCCGGCCCTGGGTACTCTCAGACCTATAAAGGTTGATTTTGTTACTGATTAATTAGGTCAAAAGCCCGAAAATTAAGTTTTTCGGGCTTTTTTTATTCCCTTTTTTCACGTTTTAGTATGTTTTTTACTCGCACTGTATTTTTACTCACTGCGAGTAAATTTCTTTATTTGTGCGTAAAAATACCCGTAAAAACACGTATAAATACTTATGATTATTTCGCGGTTATTGCAGCGAAACGGCAAACTAAAATGTCGTTTTTATGCAATTTTTCACTTTAAACAAAATGAGAATCCGTTTTTGGACTCGTATTGATTCCATCAATGAAGCAGGGCAAGCACCGCTAAACTGTTATGTAATTGTCAACAAAGTTAAATGTCCCGACTTTTCCGTTGACCTGATGATTCCTGTAGAAGCTTGGGACAGTAAAAAACAACAAGTAAATGAGTGGCATTCTTTGGCTAGTGTCTTAAATCAGAAAATCAATTTTATACGTATTCGTCTCATGCAAATAGAAATGCAACTGAGCCTTCAAGGGGAGGTTACGGCTAAAATGGTGAAGGAAAAATTTTTTGATGAGTACAAAAACAAAAAAAAAGAGACCATCGTAAAAGCAGACAAATTTTTGCTCATTGACGAGCTTCCTCTTTTTTACAAAGAAGCAAGACAGCCCTTGGGTATCTCCAATAACACTGGAAAAAATGATAACTCTATTATCACTAACATTAAACAATTCTTAAAAGAAACTGATAGGCTTAAGATAGAAGTAGGTCAGGTTGATTTGGAGTTTGTGAAATATTTTAACTTATACATGAAAAAACGAAAGAAACCTGCTCAACAAGTTCATATAAATAGACACGTTGCCTACCTACGTCAGATGCTTGATTTTAGTGTAAGCGAAAAGAAAATCAAGTACAATCCTTTGGCAGGTCTTCGACTTGCGTGTAATTATGAAGAAAATCCAGAAGGGTTTGAACCTGATGATATTCAAAAAATCAAGGATATTTCACGCCATTTTATGTCTGAATTGCAGGTGAAAGTGAGGGATATATTTTTGTTTATGATGGGTACGGGAATGGATTTTTGTGATTATCAACAGCGGACGGATCAGGATTTGTACCGTGAAAAGAGTTTTTATTGGTTGAAATACACTCGTCAAAAAACAATCACCTATAAGCGTCCTAAAGGATTGATGGCTGATACGATGTTGCTACCTGACGCGGTAGAAGTGATGCTCAACTATGGAAGTCTTTCAGCTATGCCAGATTGTACTTTGAATGAATTTAATGAGCAAATAAAGGCGATATACAAGCTTTCTAACATCAGACGTCGAGACCTTGAAAAAATCTCCTCTAAGCTATGCCGTAAGACTTACGCCAACCTCCAGTCTAATTACCAAGGATTTTCGGATGAGTCAGTTGCCTATTTGATGGGTCATACTACCACTAAGCACATTAAAAAGTACAGGAAGTATAAGAAGCAAAGAGTTTTGAATGAGCTAAAAAAATAACAAACTTTTGTGACTGAAAACGATGCGTTTCAGTCACAAAATACCATTTGATAAATTGCCTTTGCTTTTTTCTTAAAATGTATTGAATTTTCCAGCCAATTATAAACCTCTAATTTTTATGGATTCAAACAAACTATTATACTTTTTAGAGTATAACCCTATCAATGGATGTTGGCATTATGACACTGGGCGTGCTACTCCAAACACCTTTGACTTCTATCAAATCTCTGAAAAAATGGACGACTTTCTTTTTGGAGTATTTACGGAATTGATGGAAGAGAAATATGAAATTAAAGACACTAGAGACTTCCCCAATCACAAGAATCCTACACCGAGTACAATAAAAAAAGAGTGGTCGTACTTTCTGAAAGTGCTAAATAAAGTAAATGACAAAGTTGTCAGCTTCTCTGAAAATTGACCACAATTCGACCGATTAATCAACCTCTCAATTTAATTTCCAATGAAAAGCCTTGTACTATTTTTTGTAATTGTATGTTTTGTAAGCGGATGTTCTAAAAAAGAAACCGAACCCGAATGGGCAGATAAATGGGTAGGAACTTGGGTAGCTCCTGCGATGACAATGAGTGGAGGAAGTGACACCTTTGTGCATACTTTGAATATCACAAAAGAAGGTGCTGAAACAATTCTTATTCAGTACCGTGTTTCAAGAAGAGGGAGTGTAAATTATGAATATACTATCAATAATATTACGGCTCAAAAGACAGTCGACCCCTTTGTTTTTAATATTCCCAAAACAAAGAGACTTTTTTATGTGAATGGTCAAGTTGGAGGAGAATTTGATATTGCAGGTAGCGGCATCCTTGACAATAATAGCATTTCAGTAACTTTAGAGTGGTTTGGGTTATTACCATTCCAAAGATTTGCCGTTAAGAAACAATAATTTTGCTATCATTTTAAAAGCTAAAAAAATTGGCGTCGAGCTGCTCCTATCGAAGCTCTCAAAAAAATGATAGCAAACACTTTGTCCAGGAATAAAAACTGCTCAAACCCGGTTTAAAATTTGCTATCAAAAACCAAATAACCCCACTCAGTGAGCGGGGTTGTTTGGTTTAATCTTTTGGTTAAAAATTAGATACTTCTCACCAAAGCCCTAAACTCATCACTAATCGCCCCTGAATCGTTTTTCATGGTCATAATGACGGCGTAGGCATTGTTGTTTCGATTGATCCATGCCCTCATGCCAAAAGCTCCCGTGGACATTGTTTCTTTAAATTCAAGATACACCCACGTACCAAGCCCGTATTGGGCTGACCCTGCTTGCAGCTTTTCAAGCTCCTTCACTGAATCGGCTGATAGTACGGTTTCCCCTAGATATTGCCCATTGTCGCGAATCATTTCCATGAGGTGGGCAAAATCGTTGAGTGAGCTTTGTGCTCCTTTGCCCGTGTCGGGGTTGTCGGAGAATCGGTCAAAGAAGGTGTTTTTCATATCGCATTTATTGGCGATGCGTTCCTTAAATATCGCCTCCCACTTTTGGCCAGTGACGATTTCGGCAGCATGGGCGATGAACTTGTAGGAGGAACTGCTGTAATGAAGAGGATAAGCCATAACGGAATTGAACGGATTCTCTTCTACTATTTTTCTTACGGCTTGTTCTAAGGTAAGGCTTTGGGTACTGTCCCAAACAGAATCGGCCACAATGGGGGTTTGGTGGGCTAAGATTTGTCGTAAGGTGACATCTTGATAAACAGGATAACCCTGCAACCAAGTCAAGTACTTAGATAACTTCTCATCAAGGTCAAGCAAGTCGGCATCGACCAACGACAATATCGTCACAGCGGTGAGGAGTTTAGAGCCTGATGCAATCCCAATGGCCGTGTCAGGGTCGTTGTCATTTTTCAGATATTGATATTCCCTATCTCCTTTCGATACATATACCATGAGGGTATCGCCATAGTCCTGTGAATGGGTATTAAGGAAATCATCAAATTTTTGAACGATGTCCGCCGAAAAGGGTTGTTTGGGAACAATCGTTTTTTTAGCGGTAGCATTAGTTGAAGGATTTGTTTTGTCCTTTTGGTTCCATAGGAGGTATGCGATTGCCCCCCCTAAGCCTACTATCGCAGAACCAATCAGGATTCGATTTTTTGTTTTCTTTTTCATATGAATAAAATTTGATAGCAAAATGAGCGGTCGACCGGATCTTAGAGCCAGGTGTTGAGCTTGATTTTGCTATCATTTTTTAATGGCCACTTTTCAGCTCCGTCGCTGATCAGCTCTAGGTCGACTTCAAATTGATAGCAAAATCTAATTATCTCCTTTTTGAACCTGTGGTTTCGGTCGAACCATTGACGGTACTAGAAGTTGGCTTTTTTTCTTCGGTTTTTGAGGATGCTTCAGCATCGTCATTGGTGGCGGTGGTGTTAGTACTGGGATTAACACTACTGTCGGTGGTGATTTTTCGGGCAAGGAAAAAAATAGCCACTACCGAGGCTACGGCGGCGAGTCCTACTACGATTATTTTTTTTGAGTTCATGATTTTAATTGCTCAAGTACCACCTTTGGAGGCGATACGATATCTACTTTCTAACCAATAACACGACGATGAAAACCCCTCCCACCACCAACGCTATCAATGCGTACCGCCATTTGGTGCGATAGTGGACAAGGTCAGTATTGGACTCTTCCAGTTCTTTTTGAGTAGTAGAAAGCCTCTGTTTCAGGCTGTGATTTTCAACCATGAGGTTCTCGCCCTCCTGACGGTAGAGTTGGGCTTTTTCGGCCTCCGCCGCTAGTTTTTCGAGCTTATTTCTTTCGATGGGGATTGTTGCTTTTTGGGCTTGTGAGCTTGTCAATCCGATGAAGCAATTCATCGTCTGGCATAGACCTATAAACAGAATCAATGCGGCTTTTTTCATAGCTATAGAAGGTTTGGGTACGATTAAGAAGGGAATCTTGGGTGAGTTTCCACCCTCTCATTTCTTGCAAGATTTGGCGGTTGCTTACGCATGAAGTGAGCCATAAGCTCACTCCAATTATAAGAATGATAGGTACTTTGTCTTTCAAGACTTTGAGGAGTTTGACAAGGGTCTTGTCTGACCAACCTAAACCCGTAATGGCTAGACCAAAGCAGATAAGCGCTAAGAAAACCCGTGAGGCTTCTGACAGGTCGTCGGACCATTTCAAAACCCATAAGCCTACGGCGGCGAAGCCAATGCCAATAAGGGTCGTAAGGGGGTTAGCGAATACCCTATCTGAGAAATTTTTCATGGTAATTTGTGGATTAAGGTTGAATAGCTCCGTAGTTTTTCCAAGTGCCGGGCGTACCGCCATTGACGCACACGCCACCGACGTAACCGCCCGAAACAGGATTGGTAAAAATGCACCTATCGCCTTGCACAAAACTCCCGATAGTGGGTAGCCCTGTGCCTTCAATAGTCGCTTTTCCTGCGGGCGAAACCGAGATGGCTAATTTGGTAGCATTGGCATAGCCGCCCCCGAAAGTAGAAGCCACACAGTTTTCAAACTGATTGCCTACCGCAAAAAAGGTAGAGTGCAAATCATTGCCTTTCATGACAATGCCATAATTACAGTTCTCAAAGCGATTGTGGTTGACGACTGAATTGGTTTTTCTTTCTCCGTTGGGAATGGCTGCATACTGCACAAAACCAAAGTCGTAATTGTTGAAGTAGTTTCGCTCCACCATAACGGGCAAGTTGTTGAAACGAGTCAGAATCGCTACGTTCGAGCTTTCGTTGGCAGGGGCATTTTTGTCGAAACCAATAAACCTGTTTTCGGTAAAATAAAAAGGATTGGTGTTAGTACCTTCGCTGTCAATATACACTGACTCAGCGTTTTTGTTGGCACGAATAAACTCGTTGGCTTTTAGCAATACATTTTTTGAGTTTGAAGAGCCGCAGGTTATAAAAACGTCTTTTAAGGCAGAGCCATAAACGTAATTTTGTACAAGCGATACATTACGTGGGTGCATCATATAAACCCCATGAGCTGCCGAATTCTTGATTTCGTTGCCCAAAGCCAAAAGTTTGGTACGTTGATTAGAGGTTTCAGCTTCACTGTAAATGATATTAAGCGCCCCTTGGTAAGTTTCACTTCCTTGAAAGTCGATGATCTTGTTGAAGGCTACAATATCACCGTTGTTGCCCGTGCCAATGGTGATACCTCCCGCTAGTCCATTGTTACTCCGTCCGTTTCGATAGCAGATATTATTAATGGCCAACACTGACCCACCCGCTGCATTGGCAGGGATGTAGACCCCTGTACGAAGAGTTTCACCACAAAAATTACCCGCAATGACGGCATTACCCCCGTTGGCACTGTTGGAGTATCCCACCTGAATGTTGTGTCTAGTGATGAGGTTTGCCGTAGGGGTTACGGTTCCGTTAGACTCAAGTGACATACAATAGTTGTTGGTGATGATGACTTTGCTATCTCCTCCAAGGCCATTGATATAGATATGTTGGTTGGCCTTAGAAGTCAGGATTTTGTTACGGTCAATGATGATTCCCCCGCTTAGAATAGGGGTGGGATTGGCCGCATTGGACAAGAAAAGGATGGCCGAATTTTCGGTAGAGCTATTCCCTGTATTAGCAATGGCATTGATGAAAGTGTTGTCAAGCACCGATGCCACTTGACAGTCTTTCCCATAGATACCAAAGCTTGTAAAGTTGGTGAAAACACAATTCCTTACCGTGTTGTTGTAACCTTGTAATCTAACACCTCCATTGGCCAAAAAGTCGGTTCCTGAATAGCCATTGGCCGTAATGGTTCCTCCGTACAAGGTTGAATTACCGAGCAATTGAAACACGGATTTGTCTGGCGCCGCTTGTCGGATAACTGCCCCGTTAAGGTTGACACTGACACCCGCAGGGATGATAATCAGGTCGGTAATCTTATACTTGTTGCCTTTTTTGTTGTGAAAAGTAAGGCTTGTTTTTCCTTTTCTGACACAATAATTAAGGGCTTTGTTTAAGAGATTCGTTACGTCCTGCGTATCGTCACCCTTAGGATTCCACCAGTCAAAAACGGCTTCGTTTTCAATCGCTCGTTTAAATCTTTTCGTGCCTTGCACAAAGGTCGTGACGCTATCGTCGGGTGTAGTGGTGTCGGAGGCGTCGTAGTAATAGAGACCTTCCACCCCCTGATTGTTGATACCAACGATATTGAGCGTAGAGGCGACGGCATTGAGGTTACGAGCTTCTTGCATCGACATTACAAAGCCGCGTACAATACCGTCGCTTCCTACATAGGTAGGGCTTTGTTTAGCAGAAAGTGGAACCGAAATGCGGGTTTGGGCGCTTAGTTCGAAGCCCCAAAATGCAAAAAGAAACAAAAATAAGTGTTTAGTTTTCATGGGTGTTTTGGCTATAAATTGAACTTCAAAAGCTATTTGATGCCCCTTTAGGGTTTAAAGCCTTTTAGGTAAATGCCGTATTTGCTAACAAACTCATTGACGACAAACATTTTTTGTTGGGCAGTCCCAACGATGACCGCTACGTAGGCTTGATTTATTTTGGTCTGACAACTTTCTTGGGTTTCGTTGGCGTCTTTCTGACAAGCTTTTTGCATATCGGTATAGTAGATGTAGCGGTCGAAGAGTTTCTTACCGTCCTTGTTTTGGAACTGTAAGAGAAAGACAGGTTTCTGATTGTGAGTGGTGAGGTCGATTTGTAGGTCGTCAACGGTGAGCCTCATTTGGGTGACGGTATCGGCCTCCTCAAAAGGGATTTTGTAGACATAATCATCAACTGGAAACGTGCTTTGGGCGTGGCTGGCTGTTACTCCCAACAGCATCGTGGCCATCATAGCTAGGTACTTTCTCATGTTATGGATTGCTTTTTGTAAGTGATTTGGGTCAATTTTTTCGAGCGCGATTGACACCATACGCGCAAAGATGGTTTGGTCGTTGATTTGGTGGTTAAGTCCGAGGTCGCAGGAGATGGTATGAAATCCGCCAAAATCGTGATTGGGATTCGAGCCTTTTTTAAAAAGGAAATTCCATACGTTTTTCCCTCCTACGACATTGCCAATGATGTCGGCTCCTACGGCCATGTTTTCAAAATAGTTGTTGGTAAGCTCCCAGGCTTTTTTGGGGGGATTCTTAAGCCAAAAGCAAATCAGATTAATGATGATAAAAAGGGGTGTCAACGTCCACAAGCCCACTCGTGCGATGATTGCTAGTAAGATTCCCATTGTGTTTTTTAGATAAGTGCTACAATACGGATTGTGAGGTTTTGGGCGCTAAAAGTAGGCGACACCGAGAAGCCCGTTGTCGTACGCGTGGCAGGGGGAATATCAGCCAAGACGGCTGCTCCTAGCTCGTCGGTAATTTCTACCACGTACATAGAAGCCTTCCAACCCGCAGGAAAACTTACTTCGTAGGTTTGATTTTCCGTGAAGCTTACGTTTTGTAGGAGGTGGGTTTTTACCTCTTTGATATCCGTGCTTTCGGAGGATTCTTCTGAAGTATCGCCGTTGGCGGCGGTGGTCGAGGGAGTAGTAGATTTAGTGGTTGTTTTGCTAAACCGTAGATTATCCAAAATCCAAGCCAGTATTCCTACGGCGACCGTGCCAAGTAGGGCGATGATTAATAAGGGTTTTGCTTTTTTTGTTTTCATTGGGTTAGAATTTGGTAGATTGATAAAACTATCCAGAGAGCTGCTAGCAGAAAGGTTGCCCACCAACAAGCCCGTAAATGATTTTTGAAATTAGGCCAACGCATCTACTAAATAATTGGAGTATTTGCCGTACTTGAAGGCAATGATTTCTGCTCCTCTCTTCATCCAAAAAAAGATAGCGACGGCCACTAAAAAGAGGGAAACCAAGAGGATACAAACTTCTCTTTTTAAGTTACGGTTCATGGCTGAATGACAATGGGCGGTGGTGGCGTTTCCTTCTTGGTTTTGTACCTGAAAACCTGTACGACAATCAGCCCTGCCAAACCTGCTACGGTAAGCAGCGCAAACCAACCCCCGATTCGTTTGAGCCTATCCGATTCTTTGGCGGCGTTGAGTTGGGTGATTTGAAGGTCGAGTTGCTTTTGTAAGGTTTTTTGCAATTCGATGTCTTCGGTAGCTTCTAGTTGTAGCTTGAGCTGCTCGGTTTTTTCTTCGGCGATTTTGACTTCTTTTCCTTTGGCGAGAAAGTTGAAAATACCACCCACGGTTTCGGAAATAGCGGGTATGAGTGCGGCGGCGGCCATGTTATTGTCTTGTTTAGGGGTATTGGTGGTAGTATCCGTTTTCTTTGAGAATAGATTGCCAAAAAATGACCCGATGCTATCCCAAAATCCACCGCTTTCCTTTGGTTTTTTGGCGGTGACGACCACTTCATTGAGGTCGATTTCTTTTGAGGGGGCTTGGTCTTCCATGATTATTTGCCTTTTTTGGGGAGTTGGATGATAGTGGGTGCAGGGGCAGGCGGGGCAGGTGTAGCGGGTTTGCGGAACGCCCACCAAAGTACCCCTCCCAGGGCAACAACTACGCTTACAATCCCCACGACAATCCACGTATTGCCACTACCACCTCTGTCGTCTCCGCTTCCCGTGGTAAGGGGAGTGTTGTTGCCATTGAGGATTTTTTGCTTAATTGCCTCTTGCTCTTTTTCTTTTTGGTCTTCTGGACTTTCGGTGTCGATGTCTTCTTGTTTGACCCAAAGTAATTCCGTCTCATGGTACCATTTACTGACCTGAGTAGCCGCGATTCCCGCAGGTGGGAATAGCCAATATGCCCATGATTTTGAAGCAAGAGAGCGCCTTATGTCAAATTTATATTCTATTTGAACAAATCCATTTGCTTCTTCACCTGTCAATATCCCAATATTATCGCCTTCATTGTATCCATATAAATAGTGAGGTTCGGTCTGTCCAGAACGTTCTAGTTTTGTAACAATGCTACTCTCAGAGGGTTGAGAATAGAAACTCAGGGCGTCATTTTTAACGTAAGCGGTTGCCATTGTTGCTGATTTTAGAGATGATGAAAATGAGAACAGTGGTGATACCTAACCCAATGGCTCCAAGCGTCCAGAGCGTCCGTTTTTCACGGGCAGTGAGCGGCATGGTATCGCCCAATTTTTTGATGATCAGTTGGCCTTCTATCATAAAGGCTTGGTACCATTGTCCTGCGGCATCTTTCCAACTGATGTAGCCCCCATTGAGCAGTTTTCGCGGTTCGGTGAGCCATCCAAGGTGGTCGTACTTGCGGTTTTCGACTTTTATCAAGTCAAAAAAGGCAGGATAGTAAAAGTTAGAGACCAAAATACCATTGATGCGGTAGCCGTAGTCATCATCCTCAACGGGGTCGGAGACTTCGACCAGAAAGTCCACTTCCTGCCCTGAACTATCTAGCCCTTTGACCCGCATGGTACGGTTCACGTAAGGGTTCACAAGCATTTCGAGTAGCTCATGGGAGGCCGTGAGTGACCAACCTTCACGGTATTCGACCTTGGCAAAGGGTTGCCCTCGTTCGTCGGTCCAGTGGTAGCCTTTGACGCCTTCCACGTCCATTTCATCCACAATCCAAATCGGCCAAGTCCCTTTGGGCACGGCAGCACTATTGTCAACTACTTGCAGGGTGGCATCTTGTCCCCAAATGGAGGCAAAATCACGACTGACTTGGATTTGCAGGGCATCGGCCACGGCTTTTAAGTCGGTGCTTGAGACCTTTTGGGTGAGGTCAACGAGGGCAATATTTTGTTTTGGCAGGGGCATTATTGACGAACGATGAGAGGTTGGTCGGGACTAGGTTTGGGTTCTTTTTTAGGCAAGAAAATCGCCAACATCAGACCCCCAAAAACGAGGACTCCTCCCGTCACCCACACCCAAGTGGGAACGCTTTTTTGTTCGGCTTCGGGTTGATTGCGGTCGGTGGTCGTCGTAGTGGTATCAGTATCAGGGTCGGTAGTGGTCTTTTGGGTGGTTTTACCAAAAATACCCACGCCAATGTCGAGTACTTTGCCGAATACATCCCAAAACTTACCGCCGCTTCCACTGCTATATTCGTAGTTGGGGTTGGCCTTGGTCGAAACTTCGTCAGCAGGTACCCACCCTTTTTCGACTTTGTACACTTCAGTGTAATAACCATTGAAGGTGATTTCTTGAATAGCTCCAAGACTTGCCCCTTTGGGTACTTCTTGGGCTACTTCATCGCCGTTCATGTCTTGGTATAGTTGCCCATCGTAGAGCATCGTGGCCAAGTCCCCTACTTGGGGTATTTGTTGTGTTTTTACTCCTTTAGCCATTGTTTTTGATAAGGTTATACAGCCCTTGCGGACTGAGGTAGTTAGCGTTTACTGGGGGGAGGTTGAGTTGCAAAGCTTCTTGACAGGCATGGTAGCAGACCTCCGAACAGAACATTTGGAGATTTTGGGGTTTTCGCCACGGCACGATGAAACTAGTGATAAGCCCTGCGAGGTCGTAAGGGGTTCCGAGGTGTGAGCGGAACCATGCGTAGAGAGCTTCGTCTTTTTCATTGCCAAAATCCAAGAACTCCCAAAGGCTTTCGTCGCTCACGGTTTCATCATACGTCCTGACCCCAATGCCATACACATCCCAAGCACTGGCCGAAATGCGGTCATATTGGTCGAAAATGAACTGACAGTGAATAAAATCACCTCCTGAGCCGAAGCGCATCACGCGGCCTTTGAGGGTATTGCTTGCTTTTTCAAATCCTAGTCTCATAGTGATTTCTTAAAAGAGTGATTCTAAAAACCAAAAAGGACTGTGTAAGCCTACGGATTTCAACACATAGCTTTTGCCGTTGCTTGACACTTTTGCGCTGAGGAGGGCATCGGTGTTGGTCGTCAGGGGAAACTTGGTATTGATGCCCTGATTGTAGGCAAAATAGGCTTGGTCGTAGCGTGAGGCAAGACCCGCGTGTTTGTCGAGGCACTGCCCAAAATAGATTTGACCCACCACCATGTTGAAGGGCATCGAATTGAAAAGACCGTCTTGCAAAAGGGTAGCGGCATTGGTAGCCAACCAATCCGAGGGGGAAGCCTGTTTTTTGGCCGTCTTGATTTTGTCGTAGAGCTGCGTGGCCTTGGTTGTGCCAATGGCCTGTTTCAAAAAGGCAATTTCATCGTCGGTCAGGGCGGCATTTCGGTATTCGATGAAAAGCGCGTAAGCCGCTGATTGGACATCTATTTGACTGATACCAATGTACTTTCCGTTGGCAGGGTTTTCTTTGGAGTAGCCCGTAAACTTGTTTTCCAACCATGCCGCTTTACCGTCGGGTTTGCCTTCGATGTAGAGCAAGATAGCAGCCAATAATGAATTGACTTTGGTAACGTCAACGCACTCTTTGAGGGTCTCCCCAAACTGACGATGCAACGCCTTGGAGAGCGACTCCATCGAACCGTCTTTGTAGGCGGTTTGAAAAGATTCAATCGTCTTTTGGGTCATTGGAAAGGTTCTGGTAAGGATTCCCATTATGGTCTTAGTTTCTGGTTGATTTTGATGCTTCCCGTCCTTGTAATGGCCTTGGTACGCGATTTGGTGGCTTGAATGGCTCCGTATACCCCAAGGGCAATCAGTAAGGATAGCAATACAGCAATGATGATTTTTCTAGTCATTTTTTCTGCTTAGTTTTCGCCACCATTGGGCAACGGTTTTGGGTTTGAAGAGCGCAAAGCCCCCCATCGCAACGAGCAGACTTACACCGATGATGATGGCCGTGGCTTGGGTACTTTTTTTTTTACCCGTTCGGTTTCGGCGAGCGTGACAGCAGGGTCAGCTTTGTACTTCTGGTAGGCATCAGCCATTTTGAGATGGTAGCCCAATTTGGCGTAGTCTTCGCCGTTGTAGCGATAGGCAAATGCATCCCAATTGAGGGTTTGTAGTTCGTCTTCTAATTTTTTGTCCTGTACAAACTTTACAAACGCGTCCAATTGGGCGGCTTCGCCCGTGGCAAAAGCCCTCACCATTGCTTCTACGGTCGAGAAGCCCACTATTTTGTGGTTAAAACCCATGATTTGGAATTTGCCCCAACTGGTGGCCTTCATGGCGTTGGTAGGGTCAAGGGCGTAGGCTTCGCTGTAAGTGGAGGCGGTTTTGCCCGACAAACGTTTGAACCAATGGGCTTCAAAACGTTTTTTAAGGCTACCGTCTGAGTTGAAGCCATTGCCCGAACTCTCTACCAAGGCCACGGCCATGATGGCGGCAATTTCACAGTCTAGGATTTGGGCGGCACGAGCGTAATCGGCAAGGGTGAGGGTTTTCATTGATTATTTTGATTTTTCGGCTTGTCTTCGTTGGTACTCCCATCCAAAAGCTACAATAGCACAAATGGAAGCAATGATTTGAAGCCAGAGTGATACCTTTTGTGTGTTTTCGTTACTCATCGTCTTCGGTTTTTTTGCGGGTTAATTTTGACTTTTTGAGCTTCTCTAGTTCGAGCTTGGCAAGGTCTCGTTCCACCTCACTTTTTCGGGTTTGAGCCACGTAAAAACGTATCGCAAACACTGCCACAAAAAGGCCGCTGATAGTGGTGATGATGGTGGCCACGGGTGATACCCAATTCAGGTCAAGCGCCAACATGATACTAAGCGGCGCATAAGCCAACGCAGCTAATTCTTGGACAGTTTGCCCGATAAATCGGTGAGGCATTTCGAGTTTCAAGGTTTTCGATTAGAGAGTTGGATAGCGGTGTTTTTGGGCGGTGATTTGCGAGGCTCTAAGAATCTTTTGAGCGTGGCACGTAGACCCAACTGAGCCAGTCCCACCGCAAAGACAATGAGCAGAATACAACCCAAAAAGAGCTTAAGCAGGGTGGCGTTTTCGAGCGAAATTTCGGTATTGACGGTGACTTCGGGCTTGGTTTCACCCGACAATAGCCCCTGCAATACCTCTAAAATTGATTTGTCTTGGGTTTCCATAGCGGGTATTAGTTGAGACCGAGGTTACGCATTCTTTTGACGAGGTCATTTCGTTTGCTTGTCCAGAAAACGTTCCACTCTGCATCCATTTTTTTGGTGAGGGTGTAGCCATCCTGTTTGCCGTAGCGACTATTGTAGAGATTGTAAATAGAGGTCAATTGGCGGTCTGACAATCCGATTAACTTTAAGAAAAGTTCTTCTTTGTCAGAGGCTAAAGTGAACAAACCATTCAAAACGCTCCATGCTTCTTCGACGTAGATGTCAGGTGACCAATTGGGGTCTTCAGGAAGGCTTTTGGGTTTGTAATCCGAAAAACTTCCCCGCCCTGCCTGACGACCGATGAAATAGATAAGTCCTACAATGACCACCCCAAATACCGTGTATTGGATAGGCCGACTTTTGTAAGCCCTTACGTACCATTTTTCTTGTTTCATGGCTTCTTAGTTCGTTTGGTTTTTTTACGGACATAACTTACCACGGCAACCCCAAAAGCCAGTGAAGACAGACCAAGCGCCGCCCATACGCCAGCTGAGTTGGCCGCAGGGGTGGGATTTTCGAGGTCGATGGTAGGACTGGTGTTACCCTCCGCAGGTTTGTTGGTATCAACGGGGCTGCTAGGGTCAGAGGAGGGCTTAACAGTGGGGTTGACGGTCGATACGTAGTCACGGTGGACGTAGTAGCTGATTTTCTTACCCGATGAATCTAGCTTATAAGCTCCGCTTAAAGTGGTAGCATAGATAAGGTAGAAATCATTGTCGATGAATCCGTCAGATTTTCCAAGTAGGTCGCCTTTGTTGGCCGCGCCTACCACGTTGAGCAGGTTGGCGAGTGAAGGACTATTGCGGAGTCGAACGCCGTTTCCCGTACAGTAGTAAAACTTGGCTACTTTTTCATCTAACGCAGGGGCATATACTGATACTTGGGTAGCGTCGCACCAAACTTCCGTAACGGTTGTGAAAATACCTTGCTCGATAGGGACACGTAACTTGACTTTGACGAGTTTTTTGGCAGTACGCCACCCGATGACCTGCCCAAAATTGATACCGTTGGCTTTGTTGTTATAGACTGACCCCACGTAGGAAGTCGTATCTAGATTATCGGAGGCAGTGAGCTTGGTGTACAGGTTGACGAAGCCTTTGGGGCTATCTGCACTAAGGTAGATACCAAGTTGAAATTGTGAGAGCGCCATATTACTTCGTTTTAGTTTCGTCCACAACTACATACTTTGCGGGACCCGCGATTTTTCGAGCTACCCACACTGCACCGCCAATGAAAATACCCACCGAAATAATACCGACTACGGTCGAAAGAACGCCCGCTAAAAAGGAAGCGAAAGTGGTTTTGGATTTCATAGCTGTTTTAGAAAAAAAGCCCGTGAGCCGCATTATCGGACACACGGGCTTTTTAGGGTTTGGGGTGAATGAAATTACTTCTTCTTTTTCTTCTTGGTAAGTGCTTTGTAGAGCCAACTTCCGACGACGACCACTACCAATACCCCACCTACCCAAAGGAGGATAGTTTTGGCGTTGGTTTTGATTTTTTGTACGAGGGTTTCGGAGGTAGCATCTCCGTCAGCGGTAAGGGTAGCACCTCCTGTAGCGTTTTTCTTCGCCGGATCGTCGGCATCATTGACATAAGTTCCGTCAGGATTAAGGAGTTTACCGTCTTTGTCGCAACGAATAGCAACGCCCGAATCATTGATAATGAAGTACAAACCAGATACGGCATCCTCCCCTTCTTTTTTGGTAGTTGCGTTCCCAAAATGGCGAGGGTCTTGGTTGGCGGTACCATCAGCCGATTTGAAGCCAATTTCGAGGAATTTGGCATTGTTGGCGAAATACTGGATTTCCTCTGCGGTGTGCGCAGGTGAATATACGACACCCCCTTCTAATTTTTCGACGGCAAACCATTCGCGCGGGTGCGGCGCCCACACAGAGCGGTCTGTCCAAGGCCCACCTGTGCCGTCCAACACCTGTGCAAGGATAATAGGGGAGGCTAAGTTTTGCTTTTGGGTGACGTTGGTTTGGTGGTTGGTAGTGGTGATAGTTTGCGGAAAAAACCGCGCACGGATTTTCTTGGGATTAGCCGTCCCTACGTAGCCTAGCTCGACACCATCGGCGTAGACTTTGTTTTTTTCGAGTTTTGTAATTGCCATGAGTGAAAAAAGTTGTTTTTGAAGCTGTTAACAGGTCTTGTTGGGTCTTACTTAGAAGGCACTAGCCTACGGCTCATGTAAGGACCTAATTCAAGGGTCACTTTGATACTTGATTGAGGTAAAATGGTAATCTCTACCTCCGCTACGTCGCCTAAGAAAATGTTGTGAAGGAGGAAATTGGCGGTCCCTACTTGGCTTGCTGAATCAGCTTGAAGGTTTTCCACGATGTCGTCTCCTAAGGTGGGGGTTTTGATAGCGACGGAGTTGGAAAGCTGTTCAATGAAGTTGGAAGATTGGATGGGAGAAACGGTAACACTAGAAAGCTCAATAGGGCAGGCTTTGGCGAAATTTTGGAGGTATTCAAGGGTTAATTCACCTTCCACTACACAATTCTCTCCTTGTTTGAGAATAGAGTTGTTGTAGTTGATGTGCCTGAGTCTAGCGGGAGAGGGAACTAAGATTTTCTTCTCAACCTTGTCGGTGGTATTGGTAAGGGTTAGCTGAATTACCTTTTTGGCTTGGGGGATGGTTGATTTTCCATCAAAAGTGAGGTGTTTCATTGTTGTTTGATTTTGCGTTGGTTTTTGGCAAAAAAATGATGGAACGAAAGTTAAGAGGAGAAAAAAACTAAGGTTAGGAAATGCGACGGTGAAAGGAAGATTACGACGCTCATAGGCCTAATCCAACGTAGAGGGTGGGTGACTTGAAAATGGGCGATTGCGTCTAAGGTTAAAACCCTCCAGCCCAATGAGTAAAATAGAAGAATTTGCCCGCACAAAGGGGTATAAGTATTTACTGCTTTATGCCGATGAAGACCAAATAATGGTAGAAAAGAAATACACTTTTTTTAGAAGCCGTAAGGGGATTTCCTTAAAAATCAAAAACTCGGATATTGTGGCTTTTCACTATTTGCATTCCTACAAGGATGTAAAACTAACGCACTACTTTAAGAACCAAAACCCCAAATGGCTTTGGTGGTTGTTAGGGAAGTGATATACTAAAAAAATACCCTAGCACCAACAGGCACTAGGGTATCCAAACTAATAAAATGATAACTAAAAAACTTATCCAAAAATCCTCTCCCAAAAACCCTGCTTTTGGACGGATTTTGAGGTTGATTTCTTGGTAGCGGTAGTCTTTTTGCGCTTATTGGTTTTGGTTTTTCTTACTTGACGTTTGGCCACGGTTGCTTGTTTAAGGCCACCAAGCGTACTGTACAAGGCATAAAACTGCTGTTCGAGCTTGGGGGTAAGTTCGTTGGACTTTTTGAGGCGTTTTTCCAGACTTTGAAACCCTTTTACATTTCGCTTATCCACTCTTTTGTACAGCGTATTAAGGGTACGTTCACGTTTGAGTTCTTCGACAAGTTTGGTGGGCAATGCCCCCAATCCTTTGGCTTTTTGCTCATGCTTGTTGATTTGAGCGATAAGCGAACTAAGAAAATCCGAGTCAAACAAGATTTTTTTCTCATACTGCGCATTTTCGCTTTTCAATCTTTTTAGCTCGTTTTTTGCTTTTTCTTCCTGTTTTTCGGAATGAGAAGGCTTTTTGTCCGCTTTGGGCTTCTGTACTTTAGAGGAGGCTTTTTTGTCCGCTTTGGGTTTGACTTCCGCCTTGGGCTTTTCCTCTTCACATTTACAATCTTTGGCTTTGGGGGTAGCTGCTTTGGGCTTTTTGTCGGCCTTTGGTTGCTGCATCGGTGGCTTTGCTTCTGCCTTGGGGGCAGGCGGCATTTTGCTCATGGCCTCGGTGTATTTTTCGCGGAATACGCCCAAGGTACGTTCGATGTTTTCGCTGCGTTCAAAAACCGAATAATCCGTCCAATTTTGGGTGAATTTTTGGAAGGTATCATACGACTTTTGTAAGGTCTCGTGGGGCATATCCTCCCGCGTTTTGGGGGCGATGTTGGCTTGTAGCCATTTTGCGTTGTTCGTCATGGATGTGATGGTTTTATTGGTTTGGGGGAAACTCTTTTGGGTGGGTTGGTCTGAATATTTGGCGTTTTTTTCGAGGCTGTAGAGGATGTTCTTTTGGCGCTTCCAGATACTTTCGTCGGTTTCGTAAACCGCCACGGGCATGAGGACAAAAATGGCTTTTTGGCTCCTGAAAACAGACTCAATGAGCAGGGGTTGGGACTTGATAAGGGCGGCCTTTTTGAATTTGAAGGTAGCCTGCTGTACGCCATCGTCAGACAAAAGTTTGACAATCCTTTTGAGGTAATCTACGTCATAGAAAACGAGGTTTTGAGCGTAAGCAACGAGGCAAATAGCCGTTCCCACCTCACCTTTGTAAGTGTTACTTAGGTGGGTATGGTTGAGTTCTTCTAAGAGCTTTTTTAGGTTCACTTCCAACGCCTTGTGGTGGTCGGTTTCGAGTTGGTCTAGCAGCTCTTTGTAATTGGGGAATCGACCATCGGCTACTTCGCCCGATGGCAGAAACACCCCACGGGTAGGGGTTTGGGTCTGAAGGTGCATCAAAAAATGCCCGTTGGTGGCGGTGATGCCATGCGCATCAAAATGAATGCCCTGAAAATTAGGGTGTTTGGGCTTGGTAAAAGGCTTGAAAATTTTCAGTATCTCTTGGTCGGGCGGCGTGTTAGGAGCCATTACATTGACTTCTAACTTGCCCAAAGTGAGGGGCAATTGTTTGTTTTTCATGGGCTTAAAAAGCTAAAAGTTCGAGTTCAAGTTCGAGGGCAATGGCTTCCATTTCCATCAGCTCTAGGTCATTTGAAGGGGACTTAGCAGGGAGAGGCATCTCAGGAAATGGCTCATATTTCCTCAGCACTTCTTTTTGGTTTGCTGCGGCCTTGACGGGTTTAAGGTAAGAAAGCATCTCATCGTTGAGCATACACGACAACCCAAATTTTTCGGACACATACTCACAAAAAGCGTCTAGCTGATCAGGCTTGATAACGGCCTTCATCTTCTCACCGTACTTGGTGAAGTTTTCGTTTTCTACCATTTCGAGTAGCCCCTTATCGGTGTAGAGGTCGCCACCTTTCACTTTGGAAGCAGGCACAAATACGATATAGCCATTTCGCGACATGACGCTCAGCTTGTCATTGCCAATCATGCGACCACTCGGCATATTTCTAATCACGTCAGCGCACTGCGAAAAGGGGACAATCTTGTTGATTTTGGAAGTGCTACCCTGCACGGGCGGCGACAACACCGAATAAGGCACGAGCAAGCCCTTACGGGTGCTGCCGTCTTGCATTGTAAAATCGACAATACGCGTATTTCTGAACTGCTCTTGGGCAATGGCTTGCAGTAGGTTGCCAGTGATGATATAGACGCGGATGCGGTCGCTATTGAGTTCTTTGACGCCCTCCTCCCAAAATCGTTGTAAGGGGGTATTGTAGTGGTAGGTTTCCTGGGCGGCTTTGAGGAGTTGCACAAGGTTGCTATAACCTGACTTGGCCAAGTTAAAACTTATCCTTCGCACCGAACTAGCGACCGCAAAATCAACGTAGATTTTGCCTAGACTGTAGGGGTTTTTGGCTTTTGGGTTGATTTTGACCCCTAAACATACCAACCGCTCCAAGTTACTGACGATTTTTCGGCCTGCGTAGAAGTTCTTAATGACTTCTTCGACAAGGTCAATGGTGGCGTCTTCTTTGGTGGTTACGAGCGTGATTTGGTCGGTGTACTCTTTTTCTGCTTCGGCCATTCGAGCGCGAATGACTTCGGCTTTTTCTTCTTTTGCCTTCGCCAATTGGGCGCGTAGCCCTTGCATTTCGGCCTCAAAATCCTTGCTGATTTTTGCGATTTTTTCATCCCGTCGTTGGGTGAGAAACGAAGAGGCTTCATGGAACATTTCTTTGGTGTGAATCCTTACTTCTTTTCCATTGGTGGCCTCCTCAATGAGCTGTTGCAGCTTGGCGTGGGTGTAAGGTTTGTGGAGGTTGTTGACCTCATATAGGCCCAACATGGATCGCTTGGCAAACTCCGAAGTGCCAGTGGGTTTTCCTGCGACGAGGAGGTCTTCCTGTATCAATCGGGCTTTCAGGTCAAGTACTTCTACTTCAAGGTCGTATTCTCCCGCATTGACGAGCCTTTCGACTTCTTTTTTGTAGGCTTCGGCTACTTCTTCGTAGAAAATCTGCTGTCGAGCGGTGGGGATAATGGCGACACGTCCTGCTACTTTTTTGGCCAGTTCTTCGGTTGTCTCCTTGTTGTCACCGTGACCCATCCACTTTTTGAGGTCACACAGGCTGTAGATACTCTCTTTGCCGTTTTCTTCACGCTCGACCTCCACGTACTCTTTGACGACCCGGTCGCCAATTTTGTTGAGGAAGTCGTTGGATTGCAAAATATCTTTCGACGACTTTTGGCTACTGGTGGTGTTGGCAAAGAGCGAACGAAGTTTGTTTTGGAGCATCATGGTAGGCCGCTGCTCGGCAGGAATGGCCGATACGATGTAATCGTAGATAGGCGGTAAAATTTGGCCCGTACGGTTGATGCGTCCCCACTTCTGCACTTCAATGTTGACGTCAAGTTCGGCTTGGGCAATAATCATGACTCGTTGTTTGACCTTGGAGGCAGGAACGCGCTCGGTGGGAATCGCGTGAGCTGATGCGCCCGTTGCCCCCGATTGATTGATGAGCAGTACATCCACTTCGTTGTTTTGGAACCGTCGAAACGCCCCTGCCGCATCCTCTTTGGCGCGTGGCACCACGACCCCCGTTTTGGGCATGACCCTGCCAAGCGTGGGGGATTTTTCGAATTTGATTTCTTTGCTTCGCCCCGTGACCTCGGCGACCTCGTAACCTTTGGCCGCTATCATCTCTTTGATAACGTCGATGGGGGATACCAAAATATCGGTGGTGGTTTGGCGAATCACCTCCAGTATCCTTTGGTAATCTTTTTGCCCTTGCACGGACAATTCCTCTACCTGTAGCTGTCGATACTCGGTTTTTCCCCAACCACTTGAAACCTGAATTTTCAAGACACTGCGGAGGGCTTTTTCAAGCACCAAGGCAAAGTCTAGTTTGATGCGGGTTCCGCCGTTGCGGTCTTCAATGCCCCCTTCGGTGAGTTCGTCGATGAAACTCCCCATTGTATTGGCAAAGGCAATGACGACCTTTTTGCCTTCCTGCAAGCGTTTGAGGGCTTGCATGGCCACGGCTTCGGCCTTGGTCGAAAACAGGAGTTGATTGATGACGTTGAACACCTTCGAGAAGTAGGGTACATTGTCCACCCCTGCGGCTTTGGTGCCTTGGTTGAGGTTGGCTTCTCCCATTTGGTTTTTCAGGATTTGGTTCAGCATTTTCAGCGACGAGCCCACGTGAATGCTTTGGAACGCAATGATTTGGCGAATAACGCTCGTAATGCGGTCAACGGTTTGGCGGTGTTGGTCTTTCAGGTTAGGCAATCCCCACGCCTGCGCCGATTCATCCAAGGTAATCCAATTGACCACGGCGCCCGTACTTTCGAGGCCGCGTTCACGGCGAATCATTTGCCCCTCTTTGACCAAAATCGACGATACCCATTCTTGCATCGCCACCCCTCCTACGGTAATGGCTTCTGCGAGTCCTTCAGCGGTGGAGTTGACGTCGCCGATGGCCGTTTTTTGGGCGTACAAGGCCATGTTTTCGGGACGTTTGGCGAAAGTTCCCGAAAGAAAAACGGCACCTTCGGAGGCTTGAAGCATCTCTCTAGCAATGATACCCGTGCTAGAATCCCCGCCCGAAGCATTGTGGGCTTCGTCCATGATGATGATATTATCCTCGGCCATGTTGGCGATAAACTGCGCTTTTTTGCCCTTTTCCACCACTTTCACCCCTGCTTCGTACTTGACCTTATTACCCGTGGCAATTTGGGAGTAAGTAAGCATGATGAGACGGTAGGGACTTGGCAAACGACCCGAAGCGAAAATGGCATCCTGCTCGGCTTTGTCGGGGGCTTCGTAGAGGATATTACCGTTGGCATCCTTGATGCTACTTTTTAGCTCCTTTGAGTTGACGATGAAAGGCACGACGTGGGTGCCTTTTTGGAGGTCATAGGCTTTGTTTTCCGAAAAGGTAGACACCTTCCGAACGCCTTTTTGCTTGAGATAGTTGTCGTAGTTTTCTTGACTACCGTAGTTGTCTTGTTCCTCTTCGGTGAGTTCGTCCCATTCTTTTTCCGCCGCTTGGTTGCGGCGTTTTTTGATTTGCGTACCGTCTTCGCTGCCGATGCCAATCAGGTCGCGGTAAATGTCGGAAAAAAGGTTAGGCTTTTCGGTGAAAAAAATGGGCGTTTTGCCCCGTAAAAGGGCGTAACGGATGATGGCGGCGGCCTGTCTTCCTTTGCCAATGCCCGTTTGGTCGCCGATGACAATGCCTTGTTTTTTGGCTTCGATGTTGTAGATAGCGAGGGCTACGCCGTCGATTTGCTCGGCGAAAAGGGCATTTTCAAGCGCCTGCATGGTGGGATAAGCGAGCTTACGACGAACGTACTCTTCGACGCTCATATTGCCAAAATTGGCTTGCAAATAAGCGGTCAGTTCGGCGTGAGCCAGTGCCATTTCGGCGGCCATACTATCGGGGGTTTCGACCTTCATCGAACGAGTCTTGGCGACTGGAAAGTAAACCGCACCCAACGCATTGTTTTTCTGGCGTTTTTTAGCGGTGTTTTTTTTGGTTGTTTTTTTCATTAGGTTGGATTTGCTATCAAAATAGAGGTCGACTTTGTACGGCTCCGGAATTCATCAGCGCCGCAGCTCGAAAATTTGCTATCAAAATGCGCCTCGACCGTGAAACCTGGGAAGATCTACGGGCATGATTTTGCTATCAAAAAATTTCGGTGTACAAATTGTTGCCTTGGGTGGTTCGGGTGATGCTTTGACCGTTGATAATGACGGTGAATTTACCTTCTTCAAAAGCCCCTGCATACAGGTCTTGGTAGAGCAATACGCGCTTGCCCGACTTGGGATTTTTCCAGAGTTGCACCCAAGGCTGACCATACTTGTAAGCGCGGGCAAATTCGCCCGTGTCGTTTTGGTGGAGAGGGGTTTGGGTTTCGGTCACGCCTGCATTTTGGCGCACGTACTGCACAAACTCAAAGGAATCCCGCACCTGCGTCCCGTCACAGACGTCCTGAATCCCCTTGGCAAACAACTCATGGGCTTGTATCATGGCCGATACACTTAGAGCGTCTTTGCCGATGTAATCACCTACAGAGGGACAGGAAGGGGTATCAGGACCAGTATATTCGGATACAAAAAACCCACCTGCATTTTGGGAAAGACAAGATAATTGCCCATTGATTTTTGACCATCTCAACAGGCCGCTTGGGTCGTAACTATTGCCAAATAGCCAATATTGGGTATAGCTATGTTTGGGGTTGCAGAGATACGTAAAAATGGCATCCCTGACCAAGTTGTGGGGGTATTGTACCCGATTGTCCACCTGTTTGATGTAGCCTTGTCCCCATTTCAGACGCGTCATGGGGCTGCGGTTGGCATCGGCGGGTTTGTCTTCAAACGGCCACACAAACAGCAATAGTTTTTCGTCGGGTGGGGTAATGAGCGTTTGGATGTTTAAGACGTCCAATGCCCTTAAATACCACAATTTGGGCGATACCCATTCATTGCCTTTTGCGGCATCGCCGTTGATGGTGGTAGAGCTGTAACCAAAACCCACTTGGGTAAGCGTGGGGGACGCTAAGTCGATGTGGGTGATTTCGGTGGGGTTTTCGTGGATGGCAAGATAGGTGTCTAATTTTCCACCCCATGTATCGTTGTTCCACCCGTCCAATTCAAAAGTTTCGCCTCGAAAGGCAAAGCGGTTTCCTTTCCCAATCCACGAGTAAAAGTACTTTTTGTGCCTTTCGTAGATTCGTTGGGAGAGCTTTTGCATCGTAGAACGAAAATAAGGACTATCAAAATTCCAACGCCAATTGTCCGCTTGGGGATTGTGTGGCTCATAATCTACCGCGAAGTAGGCGGAAGAAGTCATACTGGCAAGCATATCGGCGGCACGGTCAAACTCATGGTCTTGCAGGTCGGTGATACCTTTGCCTAAGCGGTTGGTAAGGTCTATAACCTCATTGGCATATAAGAGTTGATAACGGTCGGTTCCCGTTGCCCACGAGAGGTTTTTGAGTTGGGTTTCGCTTTCGGTGGGAATGGTTTCAGAGCCGTATTGCTTGTTTTTTAGCGTGAAGGCAGGGGTATAAGTAAGGTTAAGGCCGTCGCGCTGGGCTTCGTTTTTCCAGAGCGGTTGGGTGTAGTCTAGTTTTGTAGTAGTTCCGTCTGCAACATAAAAAGTACACTCGTAGGTTTGGGCAAATTTTTTGTTTTTCAGTCCTGCGTATTGCACGGAGGTCCGCCACGCGTCGGCGTTGATGTTGTCGATGTCGGCCACCAACTTGACAAGGTGTATCCATTCCCCTGCTCGTACAGGGTATTGGGTGAGTTGTGAAGTGGTAGCACCGTTGATGGCATAGTAGCTTCTGAAGGGCATCGTGCCCTCGTCGCTAAGGTAGAGTTTGCCATCTTGCTTTCTCTCAACTTTTAGCTTAATGGTGCTCAGTTCCTCTCCCGTATCATCGTAGTTGTAATAGACGATAAGGGGTGGCGTAGTTCGGATGACATTTTCAGGAACTACGTTGGCAGGGGTAGAATTTTCGATTTTTGCTACTTGAATCGTCTTTACGCCCGTTTTTGGGTCACTTTTGCAGTTTTTGGCCTTGATTTTGACCTCATACTGTCCTTGGGGGGGATTGTAATTAATCCGAAAGACGGGGGAAGTTAGCTGCCCCGTATTACCCGAAAAAACAAGCTTTTGGGCTTGTAAAACTTCATAATCAATGCTCTGCACGTCGAGACTATGAAAAGTGACTTCCAGTTGTTTTTCAACGGGAACGACGGAAACAAGGGTTAGCCCTGCCACACAATCGGGGCGATTGTCGGTGGGTGGGGTTTCGGGCTGAGGGGCAAGCGATTTAACGTAACTACGCACCCAAGCACGGGTGGCAGTGGTGTCTTGGGGGGCTTTCTTCTTTTTTTGTCCGAAAGAAGTGGTTGATAGCGTTAAAAACGCCCATAAAAGAACGATAATTTGTCTTGTTTTCATGGTTATGATAGATTAAGTAATTGAAGTTCTAGTTCGAGGGCTTGGGCTTCCATCTCCAGAAGTGCCAAGTCGGGGATAGTATTTTCCCTGAATTTTTCGTGGATGAGTTGCCATTGCTGAGGGCTGTAAGTAATGTACCAATAGCCTCGGTTAGTCCATTTGTAGCCTTGTTCCCTGAGCCAAGTTAGGTTTTCGACCAGCGGTTTGTTTTCAAATTTGATTTCAATTCCGTTGCGGGATTCGTTATGGAAAATGAAGGCTTTCACGGGCAGATTAGAAAAAAAAGAGGGGGCATGCCGAAAAAACGGGGCGATTCTTCGCCATAGGTCGCCAAAAGAGTTGGCCACTTGCAGGTTGGCATTTTCGAGCAAAGGCGCATAACCTTCAGGGGTCTTTTTTCGGCCGTCAATCAGCAGGATACGAATGTCGAAATTGGTGCCTTGTCGGCTGAACAAATCACCGTTGACGTTGATGACGTCTACCACATTATAATGGTGATAGAGGTAATTGAAAAAGTAGCGGTCGCCCGTGGACTTGTCCTTCGATGAAATTCGGCCCTCATGGTCGTAGCGCATATGTCCCCCTAGCACAAAAGCGGCACGGCCATTGTCGTACATACAAGTAAGGGCATTGAGAATAATCCAATGGTCGAGTTTTTGGGTGGTGATTTTGTCGAAAGTCCGACGCTTCATGAGGCCAAAGGGAGGGTTGCCAATGACGACAGGAAACTTGGGTAAGGAAGCGTAGTACTGCGGCTCGGTAGCATCTTCTTTCGTGACCCGAAACTTGTAGAGGTCGGCCATGAGTTCGAGGTTTTCTACGCGATTGGGCGATATTTCGTTCATCACACTTCCTCTTTTTTGGCTCAAACCCGACGCCACCATCATAAAACCATTGCCTGCCGATGGCTCAAAGAAGTGATTCATGTTATTGTCGATACCACAAAACAACCCCATAAGATAAGCCATCGGCAAGGGGGTAGAATATTGCTGAAGCATCACACTTTCGGAGGTGCGAAGGCTGCTATTGGCTTGGGTTTTGTAGAGCTGTACAATATCGTCGTAGGCGATTTCTCGTTCTAGTTTGTAGTCCGACGCGATATGGAGAGCTTGTTGGAGATAGGCTAGTTCGATGAGTTCTTTGACGAGCTGCTTGTCTTCTATCCCAAACTCTTTTTTGGCGATATTTTCGAGTTTGGTGCGGGTGTATGTTTCGCCTTGGGCAAGTTCGGATTGAATTTGACGCACAAATGGAAACTTCAGGGGAATAGCCCCCAATTGCCCCAACGCAAAGGCATGGTCTTTTTTCTTTTGAAACGGGGGTTCTTGGTTAAAAACAGGGTTGACAGGGTCAAGAATCGTATCCCCTACTACGACGTAGATGTGTTGCCACCCACTGCCGTAATCAGCCATGCGCACCGTATGGCTGAGGCGTAGATGGTGCAAAATACCCGAAATGAGGATGACAAAATCTTCACAGTCGATGCCCGTGCGTCGGTCTTTCCACGATTGACGCGGGAGTCTTATTTCTTCGTAGCCTAGCCGGTCTTCTTGGTATTGGAAGGTATCTCGACACCAGTCGTAGATGGCCCGAAGGGGGTCGGGGTGGTGCTGAAATTTCGCTACAAAAGGTTGGGTTTGCTTGATAGCACGGGGGATATAGACCTCACACACGGCCTCGAAGGTATCGGTCGGAAGCGGATTTTTTCGAATCACGAGGTCGGAAGCGATAGGAGCGTCAATCATGGCTTAAATTGAGGAAATCAGGATAAAAAGTAGGCTTGAAAGCGGCTTTGGATTGCTTTCTTAGAGGTCGTTGATGACCGTGATTGTAGGGAGTTTGTTGGCGTTTTGTTGGAGTAGATTTCGGAATCTAGTCAGGATTTGGCCTTGGTATCCATTTTGGTTTTTCAACTCCGAAGTGGTGTAAGAAAACTCACCCACGGGATTCCAAGTAGGTTTGGGGCGGCGGTAGTGATTGGATTGTTTGAGGGCGTTGACGATGTCCTTGACGATTTGATGCCCTGCTTCATCGTAGACAAAAGCCAGCCCTACGATGTCGATGCCAAGCTCATAAGAAAGCCTGATGTCGTCGATGAGTTGGGGCGTGACTTGCCCAGGGGGAGAGTTGGTATGTTCGGCCATTGCCAAGCTATTGGCACCGTTCTTTTTGGCGGTACTCAAGAGTAACGCATGGTCAAAGTACAGGTCATAGTCGATGTGTGGATTGTCTTTCACACAGACGATATTAGGGCGATTGGCAAGGTCACTCACGGCACACGTACCGCGATGGGTAGCGGCGGCGGTATCGTAGTAGCTACCCGAATCCACCCCGACGCTGAGGGGAGAAAGTACGTCCGCCATTTCGTGCATGACACGATTGACGGCTTTGATGCGTTCGCCGTAGCTGCTTTCGTGTAGAGGGGTGTCGTAGCCGTATCCCCATTCCTGATGAATCGTAGAGGTGGGAAAGACGCACAAAATGCGGTTGGAAGTGTGCCAGTCTTGGAACTTTTCTTTGTAGTCGGTGGCGAATTTTTTGGCGTAAGTAACCCAAAAATCAGACTCCAATTTGACGGAGGTATTGCCTTGTACGAAGTCTGAAATATTGAAATCAGGATACAAATACGACTTATAAGGCTCTAGCCTGAGCTTTGAAAGGATGAAAAGTCCTTTTTGGTGGGCATAGTTGAAGACGTGTTCGACGCCCGTCCAGTCGGGGGTATCGGGGCTATTGCGGTAGACATGGTCGATGGGGATGGCGATAAGAATGCCGTCAAGCCCTTCGGTGGCGGCAAAATCAATCTGTCTTTCGATGTAAGGGGCGGATACTTTCCCGTCAACGATGCTTATTTCGGCTTCGCCAAATCCTTCCAGAAGGTCGATGAAAAGCATCGTATGGTTAGGCAGTGATTGGGTCGAGAAAAGGGATTTAGCTTTGGCCGTAAGATTGTTGAGGGGAGATTTTTTATTACGGAAAAATACGAGCCATATGCTCACTAGGATACTGATAGAGACGACCAAAGCAGCCCAAAACTTTTTGGTACGGGTTCGTTTTTGCAGGGATTGAAGCAGGTTTTTTACTTGCTTTTTGCCAATCAGAAATTTGGATTTGGAGGACATTACCTTGGGGATTGTTGAAACAAGCCAAAAGGTAAGTGATGAGAAAAGGGGGTGGAACGATTGCGACGCACAGACGTCCTAATCTAACGTAGAAATGAATAGTTGCGACGGAAGCAAAACTTTAATAAAAACCCAGACTTCGTAAATACAAAATCACTCGGTACGGCAGGCGTCTATTACGACGATAGCCCAATTCATGGATTTTGAGTTTTTGGTCTTCCTCCAGTAAGTGCCAAATCTGCCTTGGAAGCCCGATTTGTACTTCGTATTTTGTCAAGCTAACGATTTCGGTTTTGTAATCAGGCAGGGGAAATACTTCCATTAAGAAATCCATTGCACCTTGGGTAAGGCGGCATTTGGGGCGATACCCCAACTGAACCAAACGCGCCCTTTCCTGTGGGCTAAGGCATTCCCATAGCTGTCCCCGCTGAAGGCCACTGGCTTCTTCATATTCATAGAAAAAGGCACGTTTGATAGGCATAACATAGATTATGGATTGTTCTGGTCGGAAAGATTCCATCCTGCCATGAGGGAATTGTCCAGTAATCCGTATTTGTCATTGTGTTCGGCAAATTCATCGTCCAAGGACTTAGGCGGGGGCATCATCAACAAGGCTTCGGTCTCCATCGTATCCTCCCCTTCTTCTTGTGGTTCCTCTTCGGTTTTTACCGGAACCACTTCGTAGATAATGGGAGACTTTTGGTGGGTGGTGAGGCCATTGACCTTGACCATGATTTTAGATAAGGCAGGAAGCAAAATGCCAAAATAAAAGGCCGACAATGCCAATCCTACCAAGACAAAAACCCAAAAGACAATCCAGAAAAAAGAGGTTGAGCGTTCTTCTTTGGGGGTTTCTTCGTCAGCTTGAGCGTAAGAGGGTTGCAGCGGAGGCATTTGCTGAAAATACTGATTTTGAAGTTGCTGATTCATGGTTTTTTTGTGCGGTTTTGGATGGCAAAATTGATTTCGGTAAGGATTCTTTCGAGTTCGATTGCTACAAACTCATGGGGTAGGTTGGACTGTACGCTAAAGATTTCTCCTTTGCCCAAGTGGTACAAAGCCACCACCGTAACGGGCGTTTCGGGATTTTTTTTCAGGTGTTTGAGACTGCTTTGTGCCTCTTTCCGCATGGCTTCTAGTACTTCGAGGCTCGTTTTTGAAAGGTCGTCGGTGAAGGTCATTGGAGGTATTTGTTTTTGTAAGAAAAAGGGAAATAGTCTTCGCCTCGGTGAATCGTAAAGTCACCGTTTGAGTCAGGAATCCAGATTTCATCATCTTCGGTGTCGTAGATACGGGTAGCCCATTTTTGGTTGGATTCGAGCGTGTAGTTTTCCCTAATCACTTCGGTGAGCAAATGCCCTATTTCGCGCCTTGCAATGAGCTTTAGGGGTAGGTTTTCGGGGTCGTCTACCGTCTGCTTGAGGATGTACATATTGGCTTGTTCGAGCAGGGCGGGGGCGATTTCGCGGATGCTGTGGGCTTGAAAAATCAGCTCATTGCCGTTGTTTTTGGGCGTTTTGAGGAGTTTTTCGCGGGCGATAGTAAGATTTCCCCGAAAAAGCACCCCACAATCATCAAAAAGGATACTGCTTTTGCTGACGTGATGGGTCACGGCCTCACAAAATTCGTCAATCTCTACCCCCCTCACGATGCCGCGTATGGGCTCTTGTTGCAGGGGTAGTAGATAGATGATTTGCTCTAAGGTGAGGGGAATTAAGTTGTGGGTGTTGTAACTAGAGTTGTTGGTATGGTCATACACAAGAATATGCTTGCGTACCGATTCCCTCACTGAAAATTCATTGGCCAACTGCAAGGCGGTGTAGGTTTTGCCCACATTTCGCTTACCCACGGCAAGCCATATATTACCCTTTGCGTTCATTACTTTTTCTTAGAAAATTTGTTTTTGACACTGCCCACCGCACCCGATATTTTTTCTACAATGACCTCCTTGCCTGATTCTACAATCTCGGCTCCCGTGAGAAGGATGTAGTTTTTGAGAAAATCTCTAGGGTCTTCAAGGCGGAGTTCACCCCGCTCGTTCAAGTCCCACATCTCCTGAAAAATGAGTTCTTCGTAGATATTGCGCATATCATCATCGGAAAGAATGTGCGTTTTGGATTGCTCAATAGTCCTTCTTTTCTCGACTGCTTTGCGCATGGTCGGAATCATTGCAAGCTCTTCTGGGGTAAGGGTAGTGTCGAGTTTTTCGGCTCTTTCTACCATCTCTACCATCGCATTGGTAGCGGCCAACGCCCCCACGAGACTACGGGCAAATCTACCTGCGGTTTCGACGTATTTGAGGTTGACGGTGGCTTTCCATTTGGCCATGCTGCGCATCTTTTCCTCGTCCACTTTGTAGCGTGGGGGCGGTGGGGGTGGCATGTAAGGCGTAGGCATTCCATACATAGGTTGGGGAGGATAGGCGTACATTGGCGGCATCGGTGCTTGACGCGAAAATTGCTCAGCTGCCACCGCATTTGGCGGCGGTACTGGAGCTTGAAAGATGGGGGTAGGCGCTTGATAAGCCTCTGGTGGGGTGGGTGGCGTACTTGGCGGGGGAAGCTCGGCAGGCTTTTCGGCGAGGATTTTTGAAAAGGCGGTTTTGGCCGTGTCCAAAGTATCCTGTGCCACTGCGCCTAACCACTGATCGCGAAGGTTTTGAAATTGATTCATCGGTTGAATCGGTTTATGAATTTGGAGAAGAATTTAGAAAGGCCGTCTACTAGCTTCATTTTGAGCCAATCGAAGGCTTTACCCTTGGTTTCGTCGATGATTCGACGGGCTTTTTGGGCGGTATTTTCGCGCTTGAGTAAGCGTTGGATTTCGTTAGAGACATAGGGTCTCATCCATTCCTGTATGGCTTCGGGGTTGGCATTGAGAAGTCCCATTTTGGCAAAGGTGTCGGTCAACAACCTCAACTGAACCTCGTTTTGAATGGTTGTTAGGGGGAATTGTTGGCGGAATTTGAGGGCCTGAATGGCATCCCGAAAAAAAGCTTGTGCTTCTTCTTCGGTAAACTCCCCAAAATCGTAGGTAATCACCTTTTCTTGGTTGACAATGACAAGTCTCATGAAGTGGGACAAAAGGTTAGAAAATGGGTGATGATTTCGGTCGTGTTGACGGTAATTTTTCCAGTCTCTAAGCCTTGGGCTAGGCTTTTGATAGCGGCCTTAATCGAAGGATTGGAAAAGGCTTGGTAGGCTTCTTGCTGTGGGGTGAGTGGGGCAGGTGAAGGTTTGGACGGTTCTACGCCTTCGGCGAGCAGTTGGCGCACGATTTGGTGAGGACTAGTGGCCGTGGTTTCGGCCAATGTTCTAATCTTTTCATGGGTAGTTTTGCCTATTCTTATGCTCAGAAGTTCGCTACAACGTTCATTGAGAAGGCGATGTTGTGCTAGGGGGTTGCTTTGAGATACATCCATCATCGACTGTTTTTTCTCAAAGGTCGGGTGATAGTCTATAGTTTGTATCTGTACCCCTTACGTTACATTACGTATCATTACGTTACATTACGTATCCTTACGTTACATTACGTCGGTTGCTATACGTTTTTGAAGAGAAAGATTGAATAAGTCTATTGAAGTACACGTTTAAGTGTGTATTTTTGAGGTACTAATTATGCTGATTAACAACCCTTAAAAGAAGTATGTCACAAGCTAGTTTAAATCTTGCTGATGAAAGTTGGATGTTTGCCGAGGTGAATGAGAAGTTTCTTTTGCGCAACAAAATCTATGCGGAAGGCTATGCCCGTCAGCGAATGTCTTACATCAGGAAGGCCCTTGGACTAAGGTATATCAGCATCAAAACCTTTGCCGATTTCTACAAGATGGATGTGTGGTTGTTTTTTGGCAAGAAGTAGGGAGTTACTTTTTAGCTCTATTTTCTAAATACATGACAAAAGAGGCTTAGTAATTTTTAGCCGTATCTGGTTGACTTGATTGATAAGTGCTTGAGCCACCTATTCTAAATCATAAGCGAAAAGTGATCTTTCTGGTCTTCCATGCTTTGTGATTTGGATAGGTTTTACCTGTTTGTCAAGACAAATTTCCGCTTTGTAGGCTACCAAAACAATCCAGAGGCTTGTCTTAATCCTTGTTCTAGTGGATAATGGTTTCGCGGCGTATAGACAATGATCTATACGAACAAATACAAGTCCGTCTTAATCCTTGTTCTAGTGGATAATGGTTTCGCGGTGCACGATACAGCTTTGTCCAACCAAGAAGGCAAGCCGTCTTAATCCTTGTTCTAGTGGATAATGGTTTCGCGGATAGAAAAGGTACGGCTGGATACTGTATAAACGGAACAAAGTCTTAATCCTTGTTCTAGTGGATAATGGTTTCGCGGTATCAAGGTAGTACGCGAAAAAAGCAGAGAATTTTACAGAAAGTCTTAATCCTTGTTCTAGTGGATAATGGTTTCGCGGTCATGTTTAAAAGTACGAAAACGGCATCAAACCGTAGTCTTAATCCTTGTTCTAGTGGATAATGGTTTCGCGGGGGTCACGTGTTTTGTGACAACTTCTAGCTTTAACGGTCTTAATCCTTGTTCTAGTGGATAATGGTTTCGCGGCTGATGACGAAAGTCAAAAAAACAATGTCATTTCTACAGTCTTAATCCTTGTTCTAGTGGATAATGGTTTCGCGGGCCCTAATGCACGATGCAAGCGAAGCCTACATGCTTGTCTTAATCCTTGTTCTAGTGGATAATGGTTTCGCGGTCATGTTTCAAAGTACGAAAACGGCGTCAAACCGTAGTCTTAATCCTTGTTCTAGTGGATAATGGTTTCGCGGCCACTTGTGTACGACCGTCTAATGCTCACCGATATGTCTTAATCCTTGTTCTAGTGGATAATGGTTTCGCGGTAGCCCTAATCCAATTTTTTTGCAAAAAGAGTTTTATGTCTTAATCCTTGTTCTAGTGGATAATGGTTTCGCGGTCTAAGTCTTTAATGTTTGACATTACGACCAATGCTCCTTGTCTTAATCCTTGTTCTAGTGGATAATGGTTTCGCGGAAATTCGAATCGTGGGCAATAGTCGAAATTATGGGTCAGTCTTAATCCTTGTTCTAGTGGATAATGGTTTCGCGGCCACTTGTGTACGACCGTCTAATGCTCACCGATATGTCTTAATCCTTGTTCTAGTGGATAATGGTTTCGCGGAGGGTATTTTGAGTATTATCAAAAATACCATAAAAAGTCTTAATCCTTGTTCTAGTGGATAATGGTTTCGCGGCTGGATTGAACTGTCCGGCATTCGTTCCAAGGATGATTTGTCTTAATCCTTGTTCTAGTGGATAATGGTTTCGCGGGTTATGAAAATCAAGAACAAATCAATAGTAGTGGTCAAGTCTTAATCCTTGTTCTAGTGGATAATGGTTTCGCGGTCAATCGCGTATAGCCATGAACGGAAGGATAAAAAACGTCTTAATCCTTGTTCTAGTGGATAATGGTTTCGCGGTTTAAATGGTTTAACGAATACTTTAAAGCTAACAAGTCTTAATCCTTGTTCTAGTGGATAATGGTTTCGCGGTGAACAACTTAGTGTTTTACAAACCTAGTGAAGTTAAAGTCTTAATCCTTGTTCTAGTGGATAATGGTTTCGCGGCAGACGGAAAGAAAATAACATTTACGGGTGGCGAAGTCTTAATCCTTGTTCTAGTGGATAATGGTTTCGCGGTTTTCACCAGGAGAACAAATACTTATTTCAGCTTCAGAGTCTTAATCCTTGTTCTAGTGGATAATGGTTTCGCGGATACTAGCGTTGACCATGACTTATAGACACAAAACTGTCTTAATCCTTGTTCTAGTGGATAATGGTTTCGCGGGTTGATGTGTTGTTCTCTTGAGAAAAGAAGGAAAATGTCTTAATCCTTGTTCTAGTGGATAATGGTTTCGCGGGCAAAACAAGAACTAAGTTTAAATACTGATAAACCCTTGTCTTAATCCTTGTTCTAGTGGATAATGGTTTCGCGGGAAAGGATTTTGGTTAAATAAAGATTTTAATTGGGAGTCTTAATCCTTGTTCTAGTGGATAATGGTTTCGCGGAACTTAAATAATAATACCAAAATGTCTCTCTGCCACAATGTCTTAATCCTTGTTCTAGTGGATAATGGTTTCGCGGTTGGCCTCTTGATTTTGATGCGGAAAGCCTGAAGGAGTCTTAATCCTTGTTCTAGTGGATAATGGTTTCGCGGCGTTTTGATTTGCGTGTGTGTAGCTTTTTTTATCAAGTCTTAATCCTTGTTCTAGTGGATAATGGTTTCGCGGACTAGGGTGTTCAAAAATTAAACTATTCCAATTCTCAATCAGTCTTAATCCTTGTTCTAGTGGATAATGGTTTCGCGGGCACATTATAGCGACACAAGAAACTGGCCAAGAATGTCTTAATCCTTGTTCTAGTGGATAATGGTTTCGCGGGGAAAACAATAACAAATTTTATGAAATTAATTGGGATGTCTTAATCCTTGTTCTAGTGGATAATGGTTTCGCGGTATGAAAATAAGTTTAAATGTAAAGGAAGCCATGCAACAGTCTTAATCCTTGTTCTAGTGGATAATGGTTTCGCGGACAAGAAAAAAGCTTTTTAGTATTTGGAATCAGGATTCGTCTTAATCCTTGTTCTAGTGGATAATGGTTTCGCGGAGTTTAAAAGTAGAATGGTTAGAAAATGAGGTATTAAGTCTTAATCCTTGTTCTAGTGGATAATGGTTTCGCGGAAATCTGAAAATATTTCAGAAGAACTTTTGGTAAAAATGTCTTAATCCTTGTTCTAGTGGATAATGGTTTCGCGGAGCATCGAAAAGTATTGCTCGGTAGACGCTTGTGCGGGGTCTTAATCCTTGTTCTAGTGGATAATGGTTTCGCGGACTTAGGCGTTGTCGCAGTTGTCGTATACTGTATAGCGGTCTTAATCCTTGTTCTAGTGGATAATGGTTTCGCGGTCCAAATTCAAACCCACAAAAAAATCTCATTATGATTTGTCTTAATCCTTGTTCTAGTGGATAATGGTTTCGCGGTAGTAGAAGAAAATGATTAACAAAACATCCAACGCATCGTCTTAATCCTTGTTCTAGTGGATAATGGTTTCGCGGAGCGGGCTTCTACAACTGCCTGATAAACAAACGCGTAAATATTGAAAACTTAAAATATTAATATTCATACATAAATAAATTCAATGGTTTTAGGTTGAAAAAAAATCGTTAGTTTTCAAAAATACACAATTTTTCAATATCAATAGCTCTCCAGCCCCACTCTTTATTTTTTTGGTTGTAAGCACGTACCGCCCTTCCCTTTACTAAGGTTTTGGTGTCAATCTCAAAGTTGATTTGCGACAAATGTACCATTACTCCCTTTACAAAACCAACATTCCCCTTCATCTGTAGCATTCCCTCAAAAGACCGCACCAATCCCTCAGGTGGATTACTTTCCTGACGAGTATCCACTCGGTGCACCTGCCAAAAATATCCCTCCGCCGCTTTGACTTCCTTCAAACTCAAGCGCAAAAATTGCCCCAAAAAAGGCTCAGGCAGGCCATATTTTTCATACCCAAACCCACCAAACGTATGCCTCACTTTGTCAACGACGTATATAAACTTTCGTTAGATACATTTTGGGGGTTTCTTGGGGTACAAAGGCGTGCTGCTCTCGGAAGTATGTATGTAAATCTAAAATCGAACCATAAACCTACATAAACCATCCATGCAACTAAACTGGTGGTTCATGAAAATACCCATAGCCCACGGCAGTTTTTGCACCAATGCCGTGGTTGGTGAGGGCATCTTTGAGCCAATCTTCAATCGTTTTATCTTTTAGTTTAGCATTTTTTGTATTTAGTTCCGATGAACCTATAAAGAATTTAAAAGGACTTTCCGTAACTGTTAAAAAATAAATGGGTATAGGAGATTGCGTATCTGTTGGAGGTTTACTTCCTTGATAATAATCAGGATAATGCACATTCATAATGTCAGGTTCTATTCTAGGCTTTTCGTTGGGAAAAGCATCAAAAAATACCAATTTACCAGCACTTGATTGACTACCAAACCATTTTACGAAAGTATCATCTTCAAGAGCTGACGATTCTTTATTATCAAACATATCAAGAATAATCCAACTACGCAGGACACCCTTTATGGAATTGGCAGGAATATATGGAACACCGTAAATATGGTGTAAAGTCATAGAGGTTTCATACACAGAATGCCCCCCAAGTCCTACTACTAAATGATAGCTTGGAGTAAGTGTTAGCTCAACAACACTTTCACCAAATAAGGCTTTCGCATTATTATGATGACGTTTGTTAAGGGCTGCAAACTTATTTTCTAGGATGCCAAAGTTTTCCTTTATTTCAAACTTCCCAAGGGTGACATTTTTCTGTTTATTTTTACGCTCCTGAGCATTAAAAAACAAAAACTTATTTTCACCTTTTTCATTTACAGTCCAACGAGAAAACTTATTAAGTTTTAGGTAAAAATTATCTATATCGCTAATCTTTATTTGTCTTACATCTGAGGGTACTTTGGAGTCTTTAAGAGAAAAACTATCCTGTGAAAGTTTGGCTCTTGTTTTATTTTCCATTGATTCATCCTCTGTATCTTTAGCATTCATTACTTGGTTAAGCTGTGATTTAAAATCAAGGGAGGGGCTTTTTACCTCTTGCTTTAGGTCTTCCTTAGGGATGTATTTCTTCTGATAGATATTTTCATCATCTATGATTAAAATTTCCTTTTTGAAGTACTCACAAGGCATTCCATCTAATTCTTGAATGTCAGGATTTACCTCCAATTCTGGTATCCTTATGACTTGCCCATCAGCTCGTTTGATGCCAGCTACAAGTTTGCCATTGTCATTAAGTATGATAAATATGCCCTTTTTCATTATTCTTGGATTAAATCATTTCCCTCAATTAAACCTTCTGCAAATCGGCGAAGCCAATTAAATAATGCCAGTACTTCGTTAGTTACTGCACGATATTGACCGCTTTCTAGTTGGATGATAATTTCTGATAGTTCTCCATTCTTATTGTTAATTAAATAGTGATTATCTGACGTTTTCAACCAATTATCAACTTGATTATAAATCAATGCCCAAGCATTTCCATCTTTTTTCTTCGACATGATAAATGCTAATGTCGCTCCTAAACCACTTGTCTTTACCATCAAGGGAGTTTTTTTGACATAAGCTTTGTACTCTTTACCGTACTTCTCATAATGTTCAGCAAGTCTTTTCTTGAAGCCTTCAAACTTTTTATCTTTAGAAGGATTTATCAAAAAATCTTCTAAAATTCTGTTGTTAAGACTATTATCTTTCAAATCTTTTTCAAACTTCTTCTTAAAAGAAACAGTGAAAAGAGAAGCATTATTTGTTGTTTTATTATCGTTGTCATATTTGAAATCTTTTAGTAGTAAAGTTTGGTTTGCACATTTGTAAGCAAAATCTGCTCTACCTTGTTCGATTCCATTGATTGTCTTAGCCATTTTATACCTCCTTTGCTGTTAGTAATGATTTTACAACTCGTACTATACCTTTCCCTAATGTAGCATCACCTCCAATTTGAATTACATTAGGCAGTGCTGTAGCAAAATAATTCATAACATCTACGTCTGTTTGAGGAATAGACTCTTTCTTTTTCTCTTCTTTTAAAAACACCGGACTTGCCATTACCAAACTATACATGATACTTTCGGCAGGAAGAAACTCTTCGGTAAATAATGCACCTGCTTCTACTGTACCTGTTTTGTTATCAATCTTTATTCGTGTGATAACTTCGGTACTTAGATTGACAAAATCTTTAAAATCGTCATTTGCTAAAATAACAATATCATTTTTGAGTTTATCCTTCCAAAAGCCATCAGTAATTAGTTCAGAAAGCCATACCCCAAGTGCTTTATCGTCTACTTTAACATCATAAGAACCGCCAGTAGTGAAGGCGTATTCTTCTAAGACAATTTTATTACTACCAAGTTTCAGCGTAGTATTATTAAGTGCAAGACAATTATTAGAATTAGGTTCTTTAATAGAAAAATCAACTGTTATTCGTGTTAAAGACATATCACGCTTAAACTGCTCTAATACTTTTGGGCAAGTAACCCATGCAAAGACACCTCTCACACTTTTTACAGGAAACAGTAATAAACGGGCATCTGTAAATGCCAACGCTCCTGCATGAGCATCATTGCCTGCATCTTCTGTTCCGAAGAGAGCATTGGTAGTGAGTGAATTTACTCCTTCAACACTTTCAAAAGCCTGCCTTATAGCTCCTTTAAAAGAAGAACTTTCGATTTTAGGAAAAGAAGTATGTCGTTCGCGTTGAATAGGTAAATCAACTATACCCAAATCTGAGCCACTGCCAGCGTGCAAGGGTGTTTCACAGATAAAAAATAGGGGTTTGGCGTTTTTGTACATAATGTTTGGGGGCTTTATAACTTATTATGTGTAATACTTATTTGCTATTGTCCTTAATTATTTCCTCAAGTTCCTTCTTAATTTTATCAATACTCCAAATGGGTAAACCAGCTTTTATAGCTGCATTGATTGCGTCAAAAGACTTCTGTAAAGGATATTTAGGTGTTGTATTCGATATTTCATTTTCTAAAAGGGGAGTTATGAGGGTTGGTTTTCCATATACTCCCGAAATAGCATAAGTAGAATACTTTGTACTTTTGGCAACGTCTCCATCCATAATACCGCTTTTACATTCGATATTCAGGATTGTTCCTTGATTGGTAAGAATCAAAATATCAAACTCATCTAATTGACTTTCAGCTTCGATAGAGTAAGTTCTTACACTTGAGTATATACCCAAAGAGTATTTGACCGCAGTATCATAAAGTACATGAAAGCACATTTCTTCTAAGATATAGCCAAATGGAAACTGATTTTTTGAGCCTAAACGAAATCTTCTTAAATAACTATTATCATTATGAATGTCCAGTTGACAGAGTTGGTAAATTTTTTTCCAAAAAGATTCTTTATCAGATTGGGTAAAATTTGTACCATTTTCATGTTTCTTCTTGTTGAGCAAAACTAAATTCTCCCTAAGATTTGAAGAAGTATTTTTATATTTCTCATAAAAATCTAACCAAAATTCTTGCTCTTCTTTATCACTCTTTTTCATGGAAAGAGTACTTTGTGCGTTAAACCCCATCAATTTCAACGCCGTTTCTATATTTGTTCCTTTAGGTAAGGAATACGGTATAAGTATTTCCTCATGGGCTGATTTGACTGATATTTGCCCAGTATTTCCTTCTAAATAAGCAATATAATGCTCTGGCTTATCTTTCACATATTCCAGTACTGCTAAGACAAATGGGCGTTGTCCTCCAGTTAAATTCCAAAAAGTTTTCTTATCTTTTAATACTTTATCAAAAGCTTCTATTGTCTTAGATACTTTTAAAAATTCGTTCTGCTCAATCTTGATTTCATCCAATGCAATGGTATTTTTGTCTAAAGTTTTCTGCAAATTCTCATCCCATTTTTTGTTTCCTTTAACTTTAGTGGTAAGATTTATGTCCTTGTAAAGCGTAACAGTATAAAAGTCCTTGAATTTAAACTCATCCATTACCAAAGGAATATAATTTACCATCTGATTAAGGGTAGAAGCACATACATAACTGTATTCACTAAAATCTAATGTTTTTTTTTCATTTAACTCATCGGTAATGCTCATAGGTTAATTTTCTTTAAAAGGTATAACTTGAAACTTTCCAAAACCATTACTATTGGCTGTATTTTTAGCTATTAAGGTTTTTATGTTATCTGCCAAATTACTATTATGATTTAATTTCTTAAAAAGATAAATTGACCCCGCAGGAAGAGCCTTTTTCATAGGTTTGGGTTCTTTTTTATTGACGTCAAATCCACCTATTGAGAGATATTTACCTATCGAGGCACTTACCAGTTCAAAACCATCTATGTTATTAAGTTCTTCTATTCCATCGCCACTTTTCCAAAATGTAGGGCTTTGTATATATACTTTTACATATTTTGCTTGCTCAATACCTGTTGAGGAAATCGGTATGTTAGGTTGCTCAACCTTCTGGAATGAAGCCAGTTTTCCTTCTCCACCTAATTTGAGAATGCCATTGTCAAAAGCATAATCAGATTCATATTCAACCAAAAAACCCCAATTTTCAGCAAACTCGACCATTTCTACTTTATAAAACTGCTCGTTTACCGTTGTTCTTGAGGTTTTAGATAAAGCTATTCCAACTTTAGGATTTTTAGTGCTAAAATCATCAGGTTTATAAACCGTTGTCCTATGATTTTGTCTGGCACTGTATGACTCAAATAAATCTTCTATATTGATAAAAAGATTTTCTTCTCGTTCAGCATCCTTGATACTTGGCTTTACCAATGTTGAAAATGGTACATTTGAAAGGGGGTTATTAATGTATTTTTCGGTAAAGAAATAATCCCTTTTTTCATCTACAAACAAATCCAGTGGTGCAGGAACAAGCGTTTTACTTAATACAGGATTGTGTAGATATACATGATGAATCTGAAGTTTTTGTAGGTCTTCATCCTTAATAGAAAATTTTTGTAATCGTTCTTCTCCACTATTGATGCAAAGGCTTGTAAATAATGCACCCCAAATCACGGATGGATAAGGAATAATCATAGAACTATCTACAAAAGCTTCTTCGCCCTTACTAAAAGGTTTTCCAGAACGAAAAAATAAGGTATCAAGTGGTTGTATAAATAAATATGACTTGTTCATGAGTTGCTTTATTTTAGTTCTCCTGCAATTTTTTCAGCCATTTTGACAAACGATGCAAAGTTATCTATCGAAGTTTCTAATGTTTTCAGATTAAAACCTTGTAATAGAATCTTTTCCACCAATGGTTCATAGATTGCCTCTTCAATATATTTCCAATCTGCTTTAGGACTTTTAGCACGTTTCATCAAGCGTTTTAGTTCTACCTTTAAAATAGATACTTGTGCTAAAAAGGCAAATTCATCTGATAACTGTCCAATAATTGGCGTGCAGTTATTCACAAACTTGAATAGAAAAGTGGAGCTTATATGTTTATCTTTAAAGGCTTTTGCTAGACAAAATAGCAGGATTAAATCATCATTCTTACAGTACATTTCACTAATGATTGACGAGCGATTCATAAAAGCTAATCCAGAGGCGTTTTTATCATCAAAGCTTTTTTTAGCATTCATTTGTAGCCTTCTTACTTGATTCAACACATCATTTAATGGTGTTTTGTAATGTGCAATGACAATCCCAGTTGAGAAAGATAGCGATTGGTTTAAAGGTTTGTTGACTTTCTCTTTGAAAGCCTCTTGTAGGCTTACAAGCACAGAAGATAAATATTGAATATTAACAAACCCTAAAAAATCATCACCACCAGCGTAAATGGTTTCGCCAGAACTGTTAACAATTACAGTAGCCTCTTTAGCAAAATCCATCAGACATATAGATATTTTTTGATGAAAATCTAGCAATGAAATATCTTGAGGTAGATATTCTCCACTAAGCCATTGTCCCATGCTATCACCATCAAAGGAAATCAGGGCATAATGCCTTGTATTTAAGCTATGTGCAAAAGAGGGAATAAACTTTTCCAATATCAGTTGTCTTTGATAAGGATTGGGGATGCTTTCCTCTGTGATATTTTCTTTGTAATAATATTCTGCGTCAAAAGTAGTAATGAAACGTTGTTTATCATTACAATTCATCTCAGTAAAATTTTCTAGGCATAAGCTTACAATTTTATCGTGATTGAAAATAATGTTTTTGTATTCATTAAGCGTTTTTAGAGGTTCTCCTGATATATTTTCAATATCAGATTTTAATGCTATTTCAATTGTTGAGGGAAAGCTTTGACTATCATACATTCTCTTTAGAAAGCTAACGGCACTTAACCCTTCATTTTTAGACAATTTTGTGCCTTCAATTATTGTAGCAAAGGGATTCCATTTTGAGTCGAGATAGTTTGAGTTAGTACTCTCTCCAAAAAATAAGGCATTTCGTTCACCATCAAGACTACATTTGCGTCCTTTTTCACCATTCCCTTCATTAAACTGCTTAAATCGACGTACATTTTTCATACTGGCTAACTGCTGCTGAATATTTGAGTAAGCAGTATTGTAATCATTGTTTTTTATTTCTTCAAATACCCAGTATACCTCTAAATGCTGTTCAATCTGTTGTTTAAAGGCAGGAAATGTTGGTATTCTAGCATTTTTCAGTGCCTTTTCTGAAACACTTTTGAATTTTGCTCTAATTGCATCTTCCGTATCTTTACCAAGTTGATTTATCTCACTTTCTGTACCTGATAGTTGTGCTACAAAACGATTAGGAAGAGAATTAACTTCCTCCCAATCTTTTTCTATCTCATACTTTGCATAAGGAAAAACAATATTAGGTCTTCCAATAGATTCTACACCCGTTTTTGTGAGTTCTGTTAAAATCTTACTTCCGGCATACAAGTCCACAGTCTTTCTTGCCTGAGCAATAAACGATTGTACTGGGCCAATGGTTAGTAAGAATAGATATATTTTGTTATTGCTCATAAAATTTCATTTTTTAAATCTGTTTGTAAACTCCATTTTTTACCCCCATGTGATACTGTTTTAAGTGTTGTAATAATTGGCAAATTATCTTTTAATATAGAAATGTAAATGGGAGATGCAAAGCGAGGATTTCCTGCACCAACAGTACTTTTATAAAGAAAAGCATCACTTAACATTACCTTATGAGTGGAGTTTCCTATTTCTGATACTGTTTTAACCTGTGTCCCTATCTGAATTTTTGTCACATAAGGGAATTCGCCTAAATCCCTGTATGAACTTTTACTATTTAGTAGGATTCTATTCCTATCAATTTTAAACTTATCTTCATTAACTGAATTTTTTACAACAAGTAAATTCATACATGGCAATAAGTTTTCTAGATTTTGCTCTTCTGAATAGGCTTGATTATTTATATTAGTTATTCTAAAAGAACCAAAACCTCTTCTACTTCTTTTACCTAAGCCACCTAAAATAGATGTTAGTATAAACAAACTTCTTAATGAATTAATAGTAAATGTGTAATCAGAATTATTATATCTAACAGAGATACTGCTGGTCAGCGTTAATTCTATCTTAAAAGTACTTTTTTGAAGAAAAGCTTTATTTAAAGACCTTGAATCCTTTTCTTTATCTTTTGGTTCTGGTTTGTGAGGTAACATAAAACTGCTTGAATTTCCATCATATTTTAAAGGTGAATAATCGGTAGAAGGTTTAGGTTCTTTGATTATAATTCTACTCCTCTTCTCCGTACTCCCAAATATCTCTCCTTCAAGCTTTCGCATTTCATCCACGGACAAATGCCCATTCATCGCTCTCCACCAAAAGCGTAAGGCTCCTTTGATAGACGCAGGGCGGAGTTCGGGGGTAGTGCTGTCTGCTCCTGCCAGAAACATCGGCGTAATTACTTCGCAAGTAAAGGTGATGGTTTGCATGTTTTTCTTTTTTTTAAATCACTTTTTTCAGTTCTTAACTTGTCTAACTGTCCCAAATCCGTGGCTTACGCCTTTGCCTAGTCCGAGGTAGTCGGGTAAGAAAACATTGGAGCGAAAGGTCACATCAAAAGCCAATAGTTTTTGCGCCTTAAACGTCACAGGGCGTACCTTGTCGACGCTATCTATACGCAGACTCATCGTTTTGTCGATGTCCCAGCCGATACCCTTCGCAAAAGAAATGATGTTGGCTTTGAGCGTATTTTCCAGCAACGTCAGCCGCGAAAGCTCATCGGTCGTATTTAGGTATTTGGTATAGTTTTCCTGATTCAGAGCCAGCCATTGGGTCAGGCGCATACAAAAGCTCTTTTCCCACACTTGCAGGTTGTACTGATTCATTTCTAGGTGTTTCACATGCAGTGAAAGCTTACGACCACTAATTTCGATATCAAGGTTACGATTATTGAAAAAATGATGCACTTCATCGACCCCAAAATCCACGCAAATCAGCGCAGGATTCCGCCCGATGCGCTTGTATTGAATCACCGGATAGCGATAGATGACTTCGTGGTCGTTGATATGATTGTGAAAAGTGATGTGCTGTTCGCCCGTTTTTTGGATGACAGCCCCCCGAAAAGCAGGCAGCTCCCACCCTTCGATTTCGGCATCGAATTGAACTTTGAGGAAACGTATTTTTTTCAAAATGGCTAGCGGTTTAAGCTTTTGTTAAACTTATCGGTTTTTATTCAAAAAAAACAAGAATAAATGTCATAATTTTATCAAGTGGCAAAAAATTTACTTTACGGAAATTATGAGACTATAACCATGTATCTACAAAAGGCCGCATTTCAAAACTATTGGTAGGGCAATTTTGGTTAAATGGGCAGGTGTGACAGAAAAACTTAGAAGGAATGCATAAAATTGAAATGCGCCTTTAAATCTTACTATTTTAAGGTAAATTGCGACTATAATACAGTCACCTACTAAGGAAGCTATGTTACCAACTGCCTCAACTCTTTCGCTAGATAATTCTTGGATGTTTAAGGAAGTAAATGAGAAATTTCTGACTCGAAATGAAATTTATGGCGACCACTACGCACGTCATAAAATGGCCTACATCCGAAAAACCTTGAACCTAAAACAAATCACCATTCGTACTTTTGCAGAGTTTTACCGAATTGATGTTTGGTTGTTTTATGGCAAGAAGTAGAGATTTACCTATTACTTAAAAGTATCAAATCAATCATGGAAGCACTCTTAAATTTTGTTTCGCTGCTTATCAATGGCAGATTAAGCCACTGAGCCGTAGCTACAATAATGGCATCCATAAGTTTGAGAGAAGTGGAGAGTCGTGTTTTGATGGCTAAAGTCTTGACTTGTTCATTAAGGTCAAAAATCAGGAGTTGTTCCAACAAAGCCTTTATTAGCTTACGTTCTGAGGCTGTCATGTTTTTTTTGCACTGTATTTCCATTTCCGTGATGATTGATATGCAGGGGGTTTTGTCACCAAGGATGATTTTAACAGCCATATCCCCTTCCAACAAACGGATAAGAGCGTTGGTATCTAGCAATATGTATTCTTCTTTATTCACCTCTTAACTCACGTTGAAATTTCAAGGAGTCTTCTCCCCACTTGATTTTACCGAAGAACTTATCTACGTCAAATTTTTTAGTAGGCTTTTTGAGTTTACCTAAAGCCTCTTCTATCTGCTTTTTGGTGGCGTTAGGTTTGATGATAACAGTCATGGTTGTAAGCGTTTTAATTTCACTCACCAAAATTACAAATTTCATTTAACAATTCATGGCAAGATACATCATTCTCCCTTTGTACGTTCCCAAAGGGAGAGTGTATATTTTTTCATTTATTATCCTGCCAAATGCCCTGAATAGCCTCAAACTTAGCTTGGGCTTGGACTATTTCTATGGTTACTTCGAGGAGTTGGTCGGCAAAATTGGGAAGGCATTCGGCTAACCCTATTGCTTTTTTTTCAAGATTTGAATGAGTTCTAGTTGGTCGGTGTAGGCTTTTCGATAAGCCTCTCTGGTCAAGGTTATTTTATCAGGCATGGCAGGAGTTGTTTTAGGATTATCACCAAGAGTAGCAGGAAAGCCAATATGCCCACTACCGAAAATAAGGTATTGGTTTTCATAGCAACTTATTGATTAAAGTAATTCTTCATCTGAGGGGTAGTTTTCATACTCAATGTATTGTATGGTGAGCGTTTTTTGAACGTATGACTTTGACCAACTGGCTAGTCTGCAAATGAGTTTGTAATAGAACCGTTGCAGTTTCCACTTTGCATGATTGGATTGGTAATGAGCATAGGTATGTAGGTCAAGCGACAATTGTTTAAAGCGTTTCAATACCTCTATTTTGAGGTAGAGCTGATACTTCTCTTTCCGTATGTTCATGATTTTGGAGGTTTTTTAAGGATAAAATGCAAAAGCCTTTTTTGATTCCGAATTCTCCCCCTTCTAGCTTAAAGGAGATTTCGGCAGTGATATAAAATTTGCCATAGGACTGGAGTACTGAATAATATTCGACCAAATGTAAGATGTCTCCTACTTGAAAGTTACGGTCGTCTTTTCGTACCTCAAATAGTTTGTTTCGGAACCATATCTCCCCAAAGTATAAGGGCTCGGTTTTTAGTATGTGTGTCATGGAGTAGTCGTTTTAGGGTTATTTTATTAAGATTTTAAAGGCTTTTTTGACTAGATTGATATTCTCTTCGAGTTTTTGGTATTTCTCCTCAAACTCATTTCGCCAACGGTAATAGTCTCGGTATTGTTCTTCAGACTTATTTTGAAGGGCTTGATACGCTTTTTTGGTACAGTCGTAGTCTTTGATGATGTATTCGATAACACTCTGACCCGTTTTGATACCTTCTTTTTCCATGACTTCGTTCATGATGTTGACGAGGTCAGGTTTTTCGTTCATATCCCTGAGGGTGATGGTCTTGAAGTCCTTTTTTTCTGAATTTGCTATCATTTTTTTAGATTGGTTTTGCTGATGCGCGACGGAGCAGAGCTGCATCAGCGATTAGTGAATTTATTTTGCTATCAAAATGGACGCTGCGGCGGTGTCCAGGCTTCACGATCGATAGGTATTTTGCTATCAAAATTTTATAGGAGTTTGATAAGCTTTTCGATGATGGCTTGCCGCTGATGCTTGTGCATCTGAGCAAAGTTCTTTGCCCAATTCTTTTGTTGCTTTTTAAGCGTTTCGCGTTCTCGGTAGTCCTTGCCGATGTAGTAGGTGTCTTGCAGTTTTTGGGGAGGCTCGTAGTTCAGGTACATATGCTCGGTGCGAACTTGACCACTTCTTGTAACGGAACTGTAGATAGTTTTCCTCCAATCTGCTAGTCTTTCTTCATACATGGCGTTTGGGTAGGTGGTGATGGCTATTTGTGCATTTTCAAACTGCAACACCTCGCTAAGAAGTAGCTCATGTTGACCATCAGTAAGTTCGTGCTTATAGCGATTGTTAGAAGAACGGGTTGAAAGAGGGTAAGGAGGGTCACAAAAGATGAAAGTATGCTCGCGGTCAATGGCTTCTTTTCGGATATATTCAAGAATCTCAAAGGCTGATGCCCAAACTACCCAAGTACCTTGTTCTTCGGTAGGCAAAATATAAAGCTGCAAATCAGTGAGACTATAAACCTTGTTAAGCTCAAGGTTTTGGGCTAATCGTTTGGCCTGTTTTTGGTCTTTTTCAATCAAAAAACACCTCTCAGGCTTTTGGGTCAATTTGCGGTAAATAGAGGCATTCCCCGCAAAAATCTCCCAATAGTCGTGGCATTGCGGTATTTCGTTGATGATAGTCTGATAGACCCCGTCTTGCCCTTTGCCTCGAAAGTAGCTTTTGTCTGAAGCACCGCTTTTTATGGTGGTAGTAAACATTGGATTAGGGTTTGTTTTTGACAATGACCATGTTCATGAAAACGAATTTGAGGTTTTCGACGCTTCCCAAGTGCCTAAACTCAAACTGTAGTTGTCGTTGGTATTCTTCGAGCTTCATTCCTCTATCAATGCGTGATACAAAGCTGCTGATGCGTGAAAAAGGATAGACGCTGATTGCTTCACAAATGGCATAGAGGAAGGTTTTTCCCTTGACCTGAATTTCGTAGGTTTCCCCCACTTGGTAGAGGTCAGATTCAGGCAAAAGCACCTGAAAACTATGGGTAGAGGCCAATTTGTTGTTGTAGTTTTCGCCAAGATTGATTTTGGGAAAGGTCAAAGGGGGTTTGTAACCTTGTTGCTCAAAAAGGTTGATGTGATGGTTCCATTGGTTGTTCATTTCGGTAAGGGAGATTGAATTGTACAAAAACAGAATCAGGGATAGCATGAAGTAGCGTTTGAGGGTCGTAGTAGAGCGGATTTCCATTGATGTCTTTGGCGAACACGTCTATACGGGCAGGGCTGATGTAGGGTACCGCCTTCACAAAGAAGAGCTTGATTTGGGCGTTTTCGGCAGTGATAACGGCTTTTACCTCGGTCGAATCTTCGGTACGTTCGACGGCCAAAACCTGACCAATCTTAATGACAGGTGGATGCGTAAATAAAGAACCAAGGGTGATGATTCCAATCACCAAAAAGTAGAGAAAAATGAGTTGGATTCGTTTCATAGAATGATTGTTTAGTGTTCAAAATACCAGAGATAATCTTCTTCATTGTCGGGGGTAGATTCGCGTTTCATATCGCCCAAAAAGAGGTTGAAATTCTTCGCCAAATGCGTTTGGATATTACCCTTCAAGATGTTCAACTCTTTGTTGTTGGAAGCCTCACACAGCTCAAAAAGGATGATAGCGACCTCAACGGAAATCCTGACTTTCAACCCTCGTTGGTTTGGCCCTTGATAGTGCCACAACTGCCCCGATTTCTTCCACTTTTCGATGTCCTTTAGCAGGGTCTTGATATGGGCAATGCGAAGGATATTTTCGGGGGTACGCTTGAGGGGTTCGAGCCTGTCAAAATCGTGGCAGGGAGGGTATATTTTGGCCATGAGCGTCCATTCTATCCAATCCACTTCGGCGGATTGAATATAGATTTCGGCCTTATCCGCTAACTTTTTGAAGTAGAAATAAGCGTGCATGACTATCGACGGGCGTGTTGGATGTAGTACTGCCATGATTCCATGATTTTGGTCACAAAATCAATCCCTTCTTGGGTCGCAATGATGTCTCGGTTGATATGAGGCTCACATTGCCCATTCGTGAAGATGTTGAGTTTGCAAAGCATGGCATTGGGGTGGCTTTCGGGAATCGTCCCTCCTTTGTTGTCGTTGAAATAGATTTGTATGGAGGTCATTTGATTGTCACCATAGCGTGATTTTAGCTTGTTTTCGATGAATCTGACCGACCTATTGAGTTCGAGCATTAGCCTTTCATCTTCGTTGATGAGGGCGTCGTATTCGCGGTCTATTTTCTTTTTGAGGTAATACTTTAGGTTCTTTTTGCCTTGATGATTGACGGGGTTTTGGTGGTAAATGGTGATAGCCAAGAGGCTGTTGGCTTCATCAAAGGGGCTTTCGGATTTAGTAGCAGGTTTGAATACGGTAGTGTTCATGATTGGTTTGATTTAATGTGTTGATAGTCAGAGTATTAAGGTATTTTCCAAGAAAAATCGGGCCGCGCCCCCCCCTTACCCCAAGTTCAGAATCTGAACGGGTCGTCACTTTTCGGTACATTTTATCGGAACGGGGGAGGATTTTTTGGGATGAAAGGTCGAAGACCTTACTAAAAGTCCTTTCAGAAGTTCAGACGAGTACAGATAGGTACGGATTCAGTACTTGTGTCTGTACTTATAGTCAAAAATTAGCTATTCCCTTTTTAAAAAATGGGCAAACGAGTTTTCAAAAATCGAAGCAATGGCCGACGGCGTTTCGGAGCGTTTTTGGGCTTGGTTTTCGACCTGAGCTTTGGCGGCCATGATAGAAGCCCCTACCACACGGTGTTTTTGGTTGGTTTGTTGAGTTTTGTAGCGTGATTCTTCGGCAGATAGTTCGCCGACCTTTACGGCTTCGTTGTGCCTCTCATCCTCAAATTGAAGCACAATCGGGTTAACTTTGAGGATGATACAGGGGGTGTTTTGGTCGTGCAGTCCCAATCCACCTCGGTACTTTTCGGTCAAAAATGGCTTGTACATACCCAATAGCTTATTGATATGATTTTTGATAGTAGCAATGCAACAACTATCGTTGAGGGCTTTCCTAAGATAGCTATGGGTGATTCGGATTTCGTAGGCACGGGCGGTAGGTTTTCCCCAATTTTTGATGTAGTGCATGAGCAGTTGCCAAGCGGTGTTCTGAACGCTTTGGTGCATACGTGGATAGGTATCCTTGTTTTCCTGGCATAGTTTTCTGATTTGCTCGTTGGAATGGAAAAACTCGGCTAGTTTAGCTTTGGTCTTGGCCATTGAAAAAGCAGGTTTTCGAGGAAAGAAAGAAGCGGGTGCGGCGTAACGTTGGTACTGAGACCAAATCCCTGCGGTAACGGTGTTTTTGAGCATTTTTTTAGGGGTGAAAGTTTGTAAAAATGACTGAAAATGAGTATTTTTATGTATTGAAATCGGGTATAGTTCTAGTTTATTCTTTCTTCTAAGAAATCCCTTATAGCTCTAAAATGCTGTAAGGCCAATCCCTTTTTTGTTTTACCAAACCTGAGAATGCAAGCCCAGTTGGGATAGGATGCACCTATCGACACAGCTTTCTCACAAACTTCTACCCGTTGGTACTGCTTTTCGATTTTCTGACAGAGTTGTTCTGCCCATTCGCGGCTTTCGGTGGTAGTCTTCATTGTTGTCTCAAACGGTTGGTTTGGCATTTGGTGGGTCCGTGGCCATTGTAGGCATAGAGGTTGGGAAAGGTTCGGTCACATCCCTTGCAATGGATACCCTCATTGATAGAGGGAGCGTTTTGGCTTTTCTGCGTGAAGTACCATTCAATCCAGTCGAGGGGAGCTACGGAGGCTTGGTTGGCGAAATTGGGGATTCGAAGCAGGGCAGTTCGTTGGGCATGGGCATTGCCTCGTGCGGCCAATCCTTCTTCTACTATACTAGCTAAGTTTTGTAAGGCTTGTTCTCGTTCTTTGGTAGCAAGTGTCATGGTTTTTGCAGGATTAAAGATAGGGCAGGATTCTGCCTAGCTAAGTAGGTAGCTAGTACCTGAGCAATACACGAATAAATAGTACTTACGGGGTATGAACAGTATGAACTTCTGAGGCTTTGATGAAGTCCAAAGTGGTTTTGATTTGTGGGTGAGCTTGAAATTGACCCACAAAATCGTCAAAATCGCTATAATTAGAGTGGGGAACTAGTGGAATGATATGCTCAAAGACCATCAGATTTACGTAAAACCATTTTCTGAGAGGGCAAATATCGACCCACAAATACATCTCAAATGGTTCCCACTTGGGGATACTAAAAATACAGTGAATAAGGCTTTCTCCTGCCACAATGTCTTCCCCTCCTAGCTCTGCCAAAAACTTTGTAAATTCATTCATTTTAGGTATTGGTTTATGGTGAAAAAAGCGTGTTGGATTAATAAAAGAACAATGGAATCCAAGTGAGGCAGCAATAGTAAAAGGGAAATCCAAGGCTAAAAACGCCGATGAAAGGGGCAAAAAGGAGAATCCAGAAAAGTACTGGATACGACCAATGATGCTTGGGAGTTTCGGAGGTAGGGGCGATTTTCATAGAGTTAAATATGACGGTTTACTTCGTTTTCAATAAAGTCTATTTCTCTTGGAAGAGCTTCTTTTTTTCGCCCGATTAGGCTTTCGAACCTGACGTCGGATTTGTATCCATTTATTTTCCTAAAAAGAGCTCTTATCTCTTTCTTAGCCATCATAGGCAATCCTTTATACCTATCTATTAGCTCAGTTGGTAAAGAAATCATATGTTTGCCGTTTACTAAAAAAAACATCCTTTTATGTATATCATACTACAAAATAGTTGTAAAATGGCTATATTGTAGCGATTTGGTTTCAAAGTAAACTAAATAAATGAACTAAGTCAACTATAATAAGGAATAATTTTAAAAATAGTACATTATGATAATGAACATTCATCCTATTGGCCTGACCCTTAGAGAGATAGCCAATGAAAAAAAAATCCGTATAAAGGATATAGCAAGCGCAAAAGGGATTTCAAAGCAAGCGGTCTCAAATGTCTGGAAAAGAGACTCTATAAGGTTGTCTGAATTGGAGGTGTGGGCTAAGATTTTGGGTGTAACTCCAGAGGAGATTATAGACCGTTCTCGCAAGATTGGTACACTAAATAATGTACAAAAAGAAAGTGTTCAGTCAACTAAAGAAGATGTACAAATTTCTAGGGGGACTTTTAATGATGACCTATATGGGTTAATAAATCAAATACAAGTGAAGCACTCAAAGGAGTTATCTGAAAAAGATAAAGAGATTCAGTATTTACGAGAACAACTTCGGGTTGCAAACGAGAACTTGGGAAAGCACTAGCCAAGTAAGAAAAGTCTGTGTGAGTTTTTTTTTGATTAAAATTTACTCGCATTCTTACTTGTCGTTTTGGGTTTATAAACCTAATGCAGACAAAATCAGGAAGTTACGCAGTAAAAAGTGTGGCGGCCCTGGGTACTCAAAAAGTCGTAAGACGCATGGCTCGAAGTTTTTACTTCGAGCCTTTTTTGTTTTTAACTAATTTTAATCCCGAAATACGGATAAGCTGTATCACTAAAAAATAGGCCTCCTTTTAGAATGGGAATAGTTTAGCTGGTATTGCTTAGGAGTAACACCAAAGTGCTTCAGAAACATTTTAATGAACTTTATAGGTTGAGAATAGCCCACCATACTCGAAACTGCGCTTACGGGCAATCCTTGAAGAAGTTGAATAGAGGCATATTTCATCTTTTTATTCATGTAATACTCATAAAAAGGGCTGCCATACATCTTCTTGAAATGTAATTTAAAGGTAGGTACTTTTAATCCTAAATGATTTGCTACTTCACTGATTTCGGGGATAATTCCTTTCGATAGGTAGTCATCGATGAAAATATCAATGCTCCGAAGACTAATACTGTTTTCGGAAATTTTATTATTGCTACTCAAGTTTGTTTGTACTGACGTTTCGTTTATCTCATTAGAATCTTCTTTATGAGTTGGCTGAATTATAAAAAAAACTTCTGATTGAATCAGAGCAGATACTACTTTCTCTATGTCAGTTTGGCTAATAAAAAAATTTACATAAGAAGGTAGGATAGTTGGATTGATAGTAGGGCTGAATTTTGTCATGATATTTGGAAGTTAGATGGCTTTGTGTATAATTTAATATACTTTGGCGATTTCAAAAATTATACAAATTTTATGAATATTATGCTTGTTGGATATATTAGGTTGAAAAATGGATATATTCTATGGGATATTTGTATGATTATACTGAAAATAGTAATTAAAAATAAATTGTAATATTGCAGTGATTATATTTGAAAGAAGTAGTCAGTTCGAGTTTTGTGCTCTCTTATCACTACTTGTACTTTGATTGATTCGTTGATTAAGGATGTATAAATGAAAAGTATACCGATGATTTATTTTTTATGTAAAATATTTTAAAATTAAATTTTGGTATATTTTATCGATAAAATAGTAAAGATTGGTATAAAAACAAAATAGTTAAAAAAATAAAATATAGCTTTAAAGATTATTTGAAATTAGGCGGAGATATATGGTGTTAATTCCAACAATGAAAGATAAGAATATATGGTTTGTTGATGAGTATAGTGTAAGTCTTTTCTCTTTTAACTATAAAAAAAGATGCGCAAGGAGATTGAACTAAAACTTACAGAAATACAATACTGATTTAGATAGCCTTGCACAGAGAGTTAAAAGCCAAGTCAAGTCAAGACAGAGGTAGCTAATGGTTAGCTTAAAAAACTTGAGGCATAATGATTTTAGAGCCTTATTTACTGAAGGTAGGATTGATATTAGTGTATTGTATCTTAGCCATACACCAAAATTTGACTGGTGGCATGAGCATAGAGATAGCTGCTATTATTCAAAGAAAGTTGTGTAATACTTCAGATGCGAATCGGCGTGGAGATAAGTTTGCTATTGAGGGTAGTAGAAAAATCTTTCAGTTGGAATGCCACGGGTAGTGTAATAGTGAATAAAGGGTATTCCTTAAGTAGAATTAAATAAATAATGTAAGTTTGTCCCTTGATTATCAGAAGATTAAAAACGGTGATTTACCATACTTTGAAAATAACTTTAATAATTTACTCGTGTTTATGAACATCTTATTGATTGAAGACGACTCTTCGCACTCTCTACAGATAGAGGCAATGCTTTCAAAATTGGACTATAACATGATAGGGGTTGCTAAAAATTTTGAAGAAGCTATAGACATAATAAATCTTACTAGTATTGACTTAGTCTTATTAGATGTAGGGGCGAAGGGAGACAAAAGAGCTCTGGAAACAATAGCTTTACTATCGCCGCATCTTATTCCTATTGTATTAACACCAACTTACGACACCCAAGAACTATATGATAAAGTAAAAAAGTTAGATAATGTTTTTTATCTCGTGAAGCCTTTTCATATACATACCCTTGATAATAGCATAAGACTTTTGAAGCGTAAAACGGAAATAAATACTGAGTTTATACGAGGTGGGGTAAGAAGCGAAATTATTGCTTTGAAAAATATTTTATATATTGAGGTAGAGCGGACCTATTCCTTTATTCAGACTGAAAATCGCCGATATGCTTTCAAGAAATCATTGACTCTGTTAAAGAAGCAAATACCAGTGGGCGCATTTATTCAAATTCATCGTAGTTTTTTGGTGAACAAAAAATACATCAAAAGGATAGATATTGAACGTAGTATGGTAGAACTAGAAGGAGGTGTCATTTTGCCAATGAGCCGCAGGGTAAAACATTTGTTGATTTCTAAAGACATTAAAGATATTGGATGATTGAATTTGCGAATGAATTATATTATTGTTTTTCATTTATTAGTAAGGTGAATGTTTTTTGAATTATAATTTCGTTGTAATGAAAGAAGGAAGTATAATTTTTTGTTTTTAATATACTAAAAAAATGTAATTTTAATATTGAAAAGTCATCGTAGGTTTATTTTTTACAAAGAAGGATATTAATTGAAGTAATAGGATATTAAATTTAAAAATAATTTTTTGTTGACATATATTAGTGTAATTGTGAATATTTTAAAAGTTTTTACCCTAAAATATATCTTTTGTAATATTTTTTAAAAACTCTATAAGGACTGTTTATTAGTGATCAATTCAATGGAGTTCTAATTTGTATGTGCTATGGGTTATTATGAAGCTGTGTGGGGCTACAACTTTACAAACAAGTCTAGTTTTTATCGGTACTTAAGGAGTTATAAAAATACAACCAAATTCACCTAAAATAGGGAGCTGCCTAAAGTCCCACCATTCCATTATTGAAAATGAGAGACAAGTGAGAGAGAAATAGGTCTACTTACAGCAGTGTTGTAGCAGTACCCCCTTGATTATTCTTGGTAGATTAATAGTATCAGCCAAAAAAGCAGAAGACGCTATATCTTCTGCTTTTTTGTTGGGTTTGGCAAGATTCATGCTGTCTTTTGCGTTGTTAAACGAGCCAAACAGTTTATTATGAAAAAAATGTATTCACTCTTTTCCTTTGTACGTCTCTTTTTGCTCCTTGTAGTTTTATTGAACGGATATAGAAGCTATGCCCAACGAGAAGTGCAGTATTCCCAATACCTCGTCAATCCACTTGCCATCAATCCTGCGGCCACCGGTGTTCGCGAAAATTTTTACTTCAATGCGGTTTTGCGTCGTCAGTTTATAGCGGGAGTACAGGGGCTTCCTGTGACTCAATCCTTTGCCATGGATGGAAGCCTCGCCAATGGTAAAGTAGGCTTAGGACTACTGGGCCTAAACGACCGCGTCGCAGTCAATACGGCGGTGTTTGGAAGTATTTCTTACATCTTTAAAATATCAGAAGAGCAAAAAATTTCGATTGGAGGCTTAGGAGGTATCAATGTCTTACCTACGCGCAACGCCATCAATACAGGAGGAAGCCTCAATAAAGCACTCGCTAGTGCGGGTGTCGGAATTTATTATGAAGATGAGGTGTTTTTTGGAGGAGTCTCTATGCCTGAAATACTCAAACAACAATACGGCTACAATAACACAAGTGGATTACTTAACTATCAACGACCCTTGTTTGTACAGTTAGGGATGAAGACAGACTTGGTAGAAGAACTGGATTTTAGACCTTCTATCGTTTTGACAAAACCTGAAAATGGCAAAATACGTACTGATTTGAATGCTTTGGCACATTATAAAAGTAGAATTTTGGCAGGGCTTTCGGTTCGCATAGGTACTACTACTTATATACAAGGACTGCTAGGGTTTGACATTTCGAAGAACATTCGGGTGGGTTACACCTATAATTCTCGCCGTGTAGAAGATTTTAACGGTACTTCTAATAATATTCCTGGAGCAGGAAAAGGAATTCATGAAATTGTTTTTACACTTCAACCCAATCCACGTGTAGATTAGTTTTTTGCTAAAACTATACGATTTTTGCAATTTTTTACAAATACATAAGCTAACTTTGCCCGACTGAATCTAAGTGGTTTTCAAATGGAAAAATACTCATATATAGCTAATTCGGAAGCAGCGTACATTGAAGAGTTGTACCAGAAGTACCAGCAGCAACCAGACTCGGTTGATTTGAGCTGGCAACGATTTTTTGAAGGTTTTGAATTTTCAATTAAATATGGAGAAAACAAACCTCATATAAATGGAAATGGAGCTGCCGCTCCCGCCGCCGAAAAACCAGTTTCGGCAAGCCACACCCGCAAAGAAATGGAGGTAGTTCACCTCATTAGAGGGTATCGCCAAAGAGGGCACCTTAAGTCTCAAACCAACCCGCTAGGGCCTCGTAAAGACCGTCAGGCGCAATTAGATTTGCAAGATTTCAATCTTTCGGAGGGCGATTTGGACACTGTTTTTGAAGCCGGTATTGAAGTGTTTGGCCGACCAGCCAAACTGCGTGAAATCGTGGAAGCCCTTCAAAAGGTATATACTCAAAAAATAGGATTTGAGTATCAGTATATCCGCGACCGACGTGCCAAAAGCTGGTTGCGTAAAAAAATCGAAGACGAATATCTCAACTTCAAGCCTACTATTGAGCAGAAAAAGAGAATCTTGGAAAAACTCAATGAGGCTGTTACGTTCGAAAATTTCTTGCATACGAAGTTTCTTGGTAAAAAAAGATTTTCGCTTGAAGGGGGAGAAGCTACCATTCCGGCTCTTGATGTGGTACTAAATAGAGGTGCAGAGCTAGGAGTAGAAGAAGTAGTAATTGGGATGGCGCACCGTGGGCGTCTCAATGTGCTCACCAACATCATGCAAAAATCTTATGACCAGATTTTCAATGAGTTTGAAGAGAATGTAGTACTTGATGAGTTTAGTGATGGTGATGTAAAATACCATATGGGGTACGAGAGCCAAGTTGAGACCACTTCAGGTAAGCGAGTAAGTCTCAAACTTATGCCCAATCCTTCTCACCTCGAAGCAGTCAATCCCGTAGTAGTAGGGTACGCACGTGCTCGCGCCGATGAACACTATAACCATATTCCGGGGCAAGATAAATATGACCCTGTGCTGCCGATTTTGATTCACGGTGATGCCGCAGTCGCTGGTCAAGGTATTGTGTATGAAGTGACCCAAATGTCTAATTTGCCGGCTTATTACACGGGAGGTACGCTACATTTTGTGATCAACAACCAAGTAGGATTTACCACTGACCACGAAGACAATCGTTCGTCCATTTATTGTTCTGATATTGCTCGTATTGTAGATGCTCCTATCTTCCACGTCAATGGTAACGACCCCGAGGCGGTAGCATTTGTAATGAAAATCGCGGTCGAATTCCGTCAGGAGTTTAATCGGGATGTATTTGTAGATATGGTATGTTATCGTAAATATGGCCACAACGAAGCGGATGAGCCTCGTTTTACGCAGCCTACGATGTATACCAAGATCTCTCAACAGCTCAATGGGCGTGATTTGTATATGAAGATGCTCACCGAACGGGGTGAACTTGATGCGCAAATTGCCGACCAAATGAAAGTAGAATTGGAAGGCGAGCTACAAGAATTATTACAAAAAGTAAAACAAAAGCAACTACCTTATCAACGTCCTAAACTAGAACGTGATTGGGCTGAGCTTCGTCGTTCGATTCCCGAAGACTTTGAAGAATCGCCTGCTACTGGTATATCAAATGATGTAATTGAAAAAGTAGGAAATGCACTTACTAATTTGCCAGAAGGCTTCAAAGTGTTGAAGCAAATTGAGAAAGTCATAGAAGAACGCAAACAAATCTTTAGCGGCGAAAAACCATTTAACTGGTCGGCAGGTGAATTGTTAGCTTATGGCTCTATCTTGGCCGAAGGTCGTACCGTACGTATGACAGGTCAAGATGTGCAACGTGGTACGTTCTCTCATCGCCATGCAGTACTTCACGAGGTAGATTCCAACGAAAATTATAATAGCCTTGCACACATTGGCGAGGGACAAGGCATATTTGAAATATACAATTCTCTTTTGTCAGAGTATGGCGTGATGGGCTTTGAATATGGTTATGCCATGGCCAATCCTCACGCACTTGTAATATGGGAGGCGCAGTTCGGTGATTTTGCCAACGGCGCCCAAATTATGGTCGATCAGTTTATTTCGGCTACCGAGTCGAAATGGAATGCCATGAACGGCTTAGTGATGCTCTTGCCTCATGGATATGAAGGACAAGGCCCTGAGCACTCAAGCGCTCGTCCCGAACGTTTCTTGATTTTGTCGGCTGAGTACAATATGTATGTATGTAATGTTACTACGCCAGCCAACTTCTTCCACATGATTCGCCGTCAATTGGCATTGCCCTTCCGCAAACCTTGCATTTTGATGTCGCCTAAGTCGATGCTTCGTAGTCCTTATGCTGTTTCGCCTATGAGCGATTTTGAGGAAGGGACTCGTTTCCAAGAAACCATTGGTGATACTTTTGCTGAACCTAAAAAGGTAAAAAGAGTGTTACTTTGTACAGGGAAGTTGTATTGGGAATTGTATGAAAAACAACAAAAAGACAACCGAAAAGATGTGGCAATCATTCGTATTGAGCAGTTACATCCTTTCCCCGAAAAGCAAGTAGAAGCGCATCTGTCTCAATACAAAAAAGCGGAAGTAGTTTGGGTACAGGAAGAACCCGAAAACATGGGTTATTGGACGTTTGTTTTGCGGGCATTCCCTCAAATTGGCTTAGGAAAGGTATTGGCTCGTAAGCCTAGTGCATCTCCTGCTACTGGTTACATGAAAATCCACGCTAAAGAGCAAGCAGAGCTTATTGAGCAAGCTTTTAATGTAGGCTAACCTACATTTTGATTAAATAACCAACATTAAGATTCATTGAACAACTAGGATATAACGGATAATAGGAACAATGTCACAGATTGAAATAAAAGTGCCTACCGTAGGAGAATCTATCACAGAGGTAACGATTGGTTCTTGGGTAAAAAAAGATGGCGAGACTGTCAAAAGAGATGAAGTCATTTGTAGTCTGGATTCAGACAAAGCTTCTTTTGAAGTGGTAGCCGAAGCCGATGGTGTATTGCGTATCAAAGCACAAGAAGGCGACGTGTTGCCAATAGGAGGATTGATTTGTTTGATCGAAACTAGTGCTGCTGCCCCAGCACCTGTTGCTGCTAATCCAGCCCCAGCTACTACAACTGCTGCCCCTGCACCTAGTGCTCCTGCGGCAGCATCAAAAGTAGTAGAAATGAAAGTACCTACCGTGGGAGAATCTGTGACTGAAGTGACTATCGCCAACTGGAATAAAAAAGATGGCGAAACCGTGCAGTTGGATGAAGTACTTTGTGAACTAGAGTCTGATAAAGCTACCTTCGAACTTCCTGCTGAGGCGGCAGGGGTGCTTCGTATTGTAGCAGAAGCTGGCTCAACTTTGGCAATTGGAGCTGTAATTTGTCGGATTGAAGTAGGAGCTACTGCGCAGCCAGCTGCTAGCAATGGGCAGCCTGCACCAGCCGAAGCCAAAACCGTATCAGCCAATGCTGAATCTACTACTTATGCTGCCGGGCATCCTTCACCAGCTGCCGCAAAAATCTTAGCTGAGAAAGGCATTGATCCAAAAGATGTCTCGGCTTCGGGAGTAGGAGGTCGAATCACCAAAGAAGATGCTCAAAATGCACAGGCACCAGCGCCTGCTCCAGTGGCTAAGCCTAGTACTCCTGCTGCTCCGCCAGCACAAGCAAGTGCTAAATCAGAAGTAGGGGCACGAAGCCAACGTCGCGTTAAAATGACATCGCTTCGCAAAACCATTGCACGCCGCTTGGTAGCAGTCAAAAATGAGACAGCCATGTTGACTACATTCAATGAAGTCGATATGAAGCCTATCATGGATATCCGTGCTAAGTACAAAGACAAATTCAAGGAAAAACATGGCGTAGGTCTAGGTTTTATGTCTTTCTTCACTAAAGCTTGCGCGGTAGCATTGCAAGAATTCCCCATTGTAAATTCATACATTGACGGTGATGAAGTCGTCAACAACGATTTCTCTGATATTTCTATCGCTGTATCGACCGACCGTGGGTTGGTGGTACCGGTAATTAGGAATGCAGAGCAGATGAATTTTTCGGAAATAGAAAAAGAAATCATCCGCTTGGCAGGCTTGGCTAGAGACAACAAACTTACCATTGAGCAAATGCAAGGTGGCACCTTTACCATTACCAATGGTGGTATCTTTGGTTCAATGCTTTCTACACCTATTATCAACGCACCTCAATCGGCGATTTTGGGAATGCACAACATCGTCGAGCGTCCTGTAGTGGTAAACGGCGAAATTGTAATTCGGCCTATCATGTATGTAGCCCTTAGTTACGACCACCGCATCATTGACGGGCGCGACTCGGTAAGTTTCTTGGTTCGAGTAAAACAACTCTTAGAAGACCCCACCAGATTGTTGTTGGAGGTTTAAGATTTCATACCACAAAGACGCAGCCAAATTCTGCGTCTTTGTTTTTATAAAGACCTACCTATTTTTTATAGATTTTAATAGAAATAAAAATGCAATACGACGTTATCGTAATCGGCTCAGGGCCTGGTGGCTATATATGCGCAATTCGTTGTGCACAATTAGGCTTAAAAACTGCCATCATCGAAAAATATAAAACATTAGGAGGAACTTGCCTCAATGTAGGGTGTATTCCTTCCAAAGCCTTGCTCGATTCTTCAGAGCATTTCTACAATGCTTCCCATAGCTTTGCAGAGCATGGTATCAAACTCGAAAATCTTCAGGTAGATTTAGCACAGATGATTGCCCGCAAAAACGAGGTGGTAAACCAAGTGTGCAAAGGAGTTGAGTTTTTAATGAAAAAAAATAAAATTGACGTTTATCAAGGTCTAGGGTCATTTGTAGATAAGAATACTGTAAAAGTGACCAAAGAAAACGGCGAAATAGAAATGATTACTTCCAAAAATGTGGTAATCGCTACAGGGTCTAAACCTTCTTCGCTGCCAGGTGTAACAATCGATAAAAAACGTATCATCACTTCTACCGAAGCTCTTACACTTAAAGAAATCCCTAAGCATCTTATTGTGATTGGAGCAGGAGTGATTGGAGCAGAACTAGGATCTGTATATGCGCGTATTGGGGCAAAAGTTAGTTTTGTAGAATATGCCCCTGCCATGATCCCAACCATGGATGGTACCATGAGCAAAGAACTTCTGAAAACTGTGAAAAAACTCGGGGCTGATTTTTACTTTAGCCATAAAGTAAAAACGGTAGAGAATACTGGCGAAGAGGTGATTGTAACTGCTGAAAACCCCAAAGGAGAAATCGTTACGTTTACGGGGGATTATTGTTTGATGAGCGTAGGTCGCCGTCCTTATACCGACGGGCTTGCTCTTGAAAACGCAGGACTTGAAGCTGATAAGAGAGGCAAGATTGAAGTAGATGAGCATACCCTCCAAACCAAAGTGCCTAATATTTATGCCATTGGAGATGTGATTCGGGGAGCAATGCTAGCTCACAAGGCCGAAGAAGAAGGAGTGTTTGTGGCAGAGACCATCGTAGGCCAAAAACCTCATATCAATTATCTTCTGATTCCGAATGTAGTCTATACTTGGCCAGAAGTAGCAGGAGTAGGCTACACTGAAGAAGAACTTAAAGCAAAAGGAACAGCTTACAAAACAGGTTCTTTCCCTTTCAAGGCACTAGGTCGCGCCAGAGCAAGTATGGATATCGATGGCGTAGTGAAAGTATTGGCTGATAAAGAAACCGACGAAATTTTGGGAGCACACATCATTGGACCACGCGCTGCTGATATGATAGCAGAGGCAGTAGTAGCGATGGAGTATCGTGCTTCGGCCGAAGATGTAAGCCGAATGTCGCATGCGCACCCTACTTATACTGAGGCCTTTAAAGAAGCTTGTTTGGCCGCTACTGCCAACCGCGCCTTGAACGCTTAGTAAGCCTACAAAAAAATTACTCCAAACCGATAGCGTCTACTAAACGCTATCGGTTTTTTGTTGGAAATGCGTTTTTATTTTTTCGATTTCATCTGAGAGAGGTGCCGAGATATTAAACGGAAAAACAATCAACGAAAGATTTTCTTCAAAATAAAAAGGAGGCAAAGGCACCTGAAAACCATCATGGGCGGGATATAAAAGATAAAGAGACTCGGCGGCATATTTGTGGCCATAGGCATAGAGTTGATATAGGTCTGATTGCTCAATGCCATAGGTCGAACTTTGGGGTTCAATCCACTTCCATTTGATATCTAGTACGATAGTAAGATTGGCTTTGCGCACTACCAAGTCAGGACGAAGCCCGAAGCGGCGCTTGCCGGCATGGTCATTGACCAGAAAAAGAGAGTCTTCTTGATAAAAAACCTCAAAATCACTCAAATATTTTTTAAATCCTTGGGCTACATATTGCTCAAAAAGCCGCTCTGCCGGAAACAATAAAGAATCTGTAAAATGCTGGCCTTGAGTGGCCCAAGATTGCTGATTCAATAAAACCTTAGCCCATTGCAGGGCTTTTTGGTATCGGTCAAAACGACGATCTAATTGCGAAATTTTTTCAAAATCAAGTCTTATATTAGAAGATGTAGAGACTTCTTCTAAAGCAAAGCGTAGGTGTCTTAGTCTTACTTGATTAGGTAAATGTTGGCTTTTAGGGATCAAAAACATTACACAACTTTTGAGCAGTCGATTGGGGACAATATCGGATTTAAATTCATCACTAGCCGTAAAGAAAGTTTCTAAACGATGAGGTTTTTGGCGTGAAGGAAGCCATTTGCCTTTAAGAAAATTATGTTCGTTTTCGATAGTTTGATAGGTTTTTTGTAACCCTTGCCGCACGATTTGTTCAGTCTCTTGGATAAAAACCGTGATGAAAATCTCCAAAAGTGGCAAATTTGCTTGATTCAAATGGGCTGATGATATGCTTCGAAACGCTAATAGATTACTATAGCGAAGCATTTTTAAAAGTCCTTGTCGCGCTTGGGTAGGGTGGCTTTGGCGAGATAATTTGGGCAAAATTTCAAATTGGCTACCATCAGCCGTTTGGAGCAATCCCACGAAGTTTTTGAGTTTAATGATTTCTACACCTTTATAAATAGAAAAACTCAAAATGGCGTCAGCGTTTTGGCTAAAAACTAATTTTTTGAGAAGCTCAAAAGTTGTATCTGGAACAAATACGTCTGAAGACGTAGAGATAGAAAGAGAAATCGCCTGCGTCGATATTTTGCGGATAGTGTCATACTCATATACGACAAAGCGGGATAGGGGCATGAATTGTTGTGGTTAGATATTGCTAAATTAGTAAAAATCAATTACCTTTGCACCGCAATTTACTATTGATGATTTTGAGGGGAGTCGAATTCCCCTTTTTTGTTGGAAGAAAATGAATCTAAAAGAACAAATCATCGGATTACTCACGCCACTTCTGGAAGATGACAAGTATTTTATTGTAGAAATTCAGGTTTCGCCTTCCAAAATAAGACAAAAAGTAACCGTATTGATAGATAGTGATGAAGGAATTAGCATAGATGAATGTGCCGAAATCAGCCGTAAATTAGGAGACTTGATTGAAGAGCAGGCTATTTTACCCAATGCTTATATCTTAGAAGTTTCGTCGCCGGGGGTAGATTATCCATTATCCATGCCTCGCCAATTTCGTAAAAACATTGGTCGTACTTTGAAGGTGATACTGCCAGAAGGTATCGAAAAAAAAGGTCAATTAGTGTCAGCTTCTGAAGAGGGATTTGTGCTATTGGAAGAACTAAAAAAGAAGAAAAAAGACCAAGTGCCCAACGAGCTGTCTTTTGCTTACGCTGATATCGTAAGAGTAGAAGTACAGATTAAATTTTAAAAAGAACAAAAACCATTAACAAATAACGATAAACTCTTTCGTAAGAAAATGGATAGCGTAGTATTGATAGAATCTTTTGCCGAGTTTGCTCGCTCCAAAAATATAGATCGCCCTACCATTATAAAGGTGTTGGAGGAAGTGTTTCGCACAATGATTCGTAAAAAATACGGTACTGATACCAATTTTGATGTCATTATCAACCCCGATACTGGAGATTTAGAAATGTGGCGTACCCGCGAAATCGTGGATGATAATTCGGAAGATATTTGGGAACCAGATAAAATTCCGCTAGCAGAAGCCCGGAAAATTCAGGATGACTTTGAGGTGGGCGAAGAAGTGGCTGAAGAGGTAAAATTAGAGGATTTTGGACGTCGATTGGTACAAACAGCACGCCAGACGTTGATTCAAAAAGTAAAAGATTTAGAAAAAGAACTCCTATATTATAAATACAAAGATATGGTCGGTGACCTTATCACAGTAGAAGTATATCAGATTCTTAAAAACGAAATCATTTGCTTGGATTCAGAAAGTAACGAACTCGTTTTGCCGAAACAAGAACAAATCTTTAAGGATAAATATCGTAAAGGAGAGCCCGTAAAAGTAGTGATTCATAAGGTAGAACTTAACAATGGTACACCTCGTATTACACTTTCGCGGACTTCACCAGTATTTTTGGAGAGATTGTTTGAAACCGAAATTCCCGAAATTTATGACGGATTAATCAATATTCGTAAGATTGTACGGGAGCCAGGTGAGCGTGCTAAAGTAGCCGTAGAATCTTATGACGACCGCATCGACCCCGTAGGGGCTTGCGTAGGTATGAAAGGTTCGCGAATTCATACGATTGTTCGTGAATTGAACAATGAGAATATTGACGTGATCAATTACACCGAAAATCTAGAACTTCTCATTCAACGTGCTTTAAGCCCTGCTAAGATTACTTCTATGTCAATCGACAAAGAAGGTAAGCGAGTGGCAGTATATCTCAAACCCGACCAAGTGTCGTTGGCAATTGGAAAGGGAGGTCAAAATATCAAGCTTGCAGGGCGACTTGTAGGTATGGAGATAGATGTGTTTAGAGATGTAGAAGGCCAAGAAGACGAAGAGGACGTTGACTTGAGCGAATTTACAGATGAGATTGACGAGTGGATGATTGAAGAATTCCGCAAGATAGGTTTGGACACTGCTAAGCAAGTAATCAATATTAGTAGAGAAGAACTTGTGCGCCGTACCGACCTTGAAGAAGAAACAGTGGAAGAAATCTTGGAAATTTTGCGTCGTGAGTTTGAGTAGAAAACAGATTTTGGGGTTGATTTTCACCTTTTGTGAAAATTAAAAACCAGAATAATTGCCGACTACCCTCAACGTACACCATATGGATAACCATACTTGATAAATAAATCTTTATCTTTGGGTTAATTTTCAGGGTTTTCCTAATAACGAATAAACAATAACCCGTACTCAAGTACGAATATTTCCAGTATGTCGGAAGAAAAAAGTATGCGCCTTAGCCAAGCGGCCCGAATTCTCAACCGAAGCCACGCGGCGGTTGCGAGTATTTTGGGCGCAAAAGGTTTTAAGGTTGACAACAATCCTAACACCAAACTAAACGCAGAGCAGTTAGAATTTTTGGCAAAAGAATTCAAGGCTGATGGTCTGCTAGGGGGAAGTACGCCCAAAAAAGAGGAGGTAAACATTCCCGTAGCTCCTTCAGAAGATAGCCCTGTGTTGTATTTCCGTAATTCTCAGTCAGGAGTTGCTCCTAAGCCTGTCAATCCAGAGGTTCAATCTGAGAAGATAGAAAAAAGCGCTGAGCCTGAGCGCGCAGAAACCTCGTCGATTGGACTTAAAGTAGTGGGCAAGATAGATTTGGATGCCCCCAGAAGTACAAAAAATGTGGTACCTCCTAAGGTGGTCGAAGAACCTAAGCCAGTGGAAGCACCCGTAGAAGAGAAAAGAGTAGAACCAGTAGTAGAAGTGGTGGTTCCTGAAATAGTAGTTGAAAAACCAGTAGTAGAAGAGCCTAAGCTGCCTGAAGAACCTAAAGCCATAGCTCCTGTATCTTCTGTACCTGTGATAGAAGCTAAGCCTGAAGTGGTTTCGGCGCCAATGGTGGAACAACCTATTGTGGAGGTAAAAGCGGAGGCAGTTTCAGCACCAGAAGTGACTCCTCCACCTGTCGAAACACCTGAACTTCCTAAGGCACCAGTCGTAGAGCAAGTGGTGAAAGAGGATGTAGTAAAAAATGAGCCAGTAGTAGAACCGCCTAAAGCACCCGTGGTGGAGCCTAAAATTGCTCCCAAAGAACAACCAAAACCAGTACCACCTGTTGCTAAAGTGGAAAAGCAGCAGGCTCCATTTGTCCATCCTAAAAATAAACCAGCTGCCCCCAAAGAAGTGTTACCGACAGAGCCAGAAATTGAACCTGAGCTTATAGAAGCCAAAGCCGATCAACTCAAAGGATTGACGATTTTAGGCAAAATTGAGCTACCTACCGAGCGCCGTAGCGGCGGAGAAAGTGGCGGTCATAAGGATAAAGACCGCGACAAAAAACGTAAACGTAAACGTTTGCGCAAAGGGGAGAAAGTAACCGAAAATACCCCACAAGCACAAAACAATAATAATAATAACAGCAACAACAACAACAACAACAACAATAATAATAATAGCAATAATAACAATAAAGGGAAGGGCGAAAAAGGTGGACATCCTAACACTAACAACGCCAATAATCCCAATAATAACAACGCCAACAAGGGAGCTAGTACCCCAAATACGCCAGCTGCAAACACCCCTAATAACAATGCCAAAAAAGGCAATACAGCAGGAACACCTAACAGCGGTGGCGGTGGTAACAACAAAAAAGGTAATAATCGGCGTGAACGCAAAGACGAAATCACCGACAAAGAAGTATCTGAGTCAATCAAGGCTACCAATGCTAGATTGAGCGGAGGTACACGGGGTAAAAACTTTGGAGCCGACAAACGCCGCGAGCGTAGAAGAGTAAGGGCAGAAGCAGAAGAAGAACGCTTGATGCAAGAGCAAGAAGATGCAAGAGTACTTAAAGTAACTGAATTTATTTCGGCCAATGAGCTTGCGTCGCTTATGGGTGTATCAGTACAAGAAGTAATTTCGGTATGTTTGAGTATGGGGATGTTTGTCTCCATAAACCAACGCTTGGATGCCGAAAGTATCACCCTGATAGCAGATGAATTTGACTATGAAGTAGAATTTATTTCGGCAGAAGAAGAAATCCAAGGTGATGTAGAAGTAGAAGAAGATGATGAGGAATCGTTGCAAGAACGTGCACCAATTGTAACTATCATGGGGCACGTTGACCACGGTAAAACATCTTTACTTGACTATATTCGACGCACTCGCGTAGCAGCCGGCGAAGCTGGCGGAATTACGCAGCACATTGGAGCCTACAGTGTTAAGACAGACGGTGGTCGTCGAATCGCCTTCCTCGATACACCAGGTCACGAAGCCTTTACGGCGATGCGTGCCCGTGGAGCCAAAGTAACTGACGTAGTTATTATCGTCATTGCGGCTGATGATTCAGTAATGCCTCAAACACGCGAAGCCATCAACCACGCCCAAAACGCGGGGGTGCCGATTGTGTTTGCATTTAGTAAAATTGACAAGCCTGGTGCCAACCCTGAAAAAATACGGGAGGCATTGGCCAATATGAATATCTTGGTCGAAGAGTGGGGTGGTAAATATCAAACCCAAGAAATCTCTTCAAAATCAGGTTTGGGGATTCCAGACTTGTTGGAGAAGGTGCTTTTAGAGGCAGATTTGTTGGAACTCAAGGCAAATCCTGACCGCCGTGCTTCTGGTACGGTGATTGAAGCCTCTCTCGACAAAGGGCGTGGATATGTGGCTACCATTTTGGTGCAAACAGGTACATTGCGAGTGGGTGATGTGATTTTGGCAGGTGCTCACTTTGGTCGTGTAAGAGCAATGTTTGATGCTACCGGAACTCGCCTCAAGGAAGCAGGACCTTCTACGCCAGTTCAATTGTTAGGCCTAAACGGAGCACCACAAGCGGGAGATAAGTTCAACGTAATGGAAAATGAGCGTGAAGCGCGCGAAATTGCCAACAAACGTGAGCAAATCATGCGTGAGCAGACCATTCGCACTCGTAAGCATATTACTCTTGAGGAAATTGGGCGTCGTAAAGCTATCGGAACCTTCAAAGAACTCAATATTATTGTTAAAGGTGACGTGGACGGGTCGGTAGAAGCACTTTCTGATTCATTGTTGAAACTCTCGACCGAAGAAGTTCAAGTAAATATCATTAACAAAGCGGTGGGGCAAATTGCCGAATCAGATGTTAACCTTGCAATTGCGTCTGATGCCATTATTGTTGGTTTCCAAGTAAGACCTTCCAACAATGCCAAAAAACTGGCCGAACAAGAACAAATCGAAATTCGTCTATACTCCGTTATTTATGATGCTATCAACGAGGTGAAAGATGCTATGCTAGGCTTATTAGAGCCTACCATGGAGGAAGTGATCGTGGGTAATGCCGAAGTACGTGAGGTGTTTAAAATCAGCAAAGTTGGTACAGTGGCGGGTTCTTATGTTACAGATGGTCTCATCAAACGTAATAACAAAGTACGCGTCATTAGAGACTTTATTGTGGTACATGAAGGCGAAATATCTCAGCTCAAACGCTTTAAAGATGATGTCAATGAAGTAAAATCTGGCTTTGAATTCGGATTGAGTATCAAAGGTCTCAACGATATCCAAATTGGAGATGTCATCGAAAGTTTTGAGATGAAAGAAGTAAAAAGAACACTCTAAGTCAACTGGCAAGCTCCAAAAACGGGCTCGAATGAAAGCTTTGCAGTTAATGGACTTACCTCAATAATTTTTTTAACAGGCTTTTGGAACTTCCAGAAGCCTGTTTGTTTTGTTGTAACTATAGTCAGTTTTATTGACATTAAAATGCCCATACCCCTCATACACTTGAAGGTGAACCGTGGCCTTGTCTATGATAAACTCTCTATCAACACCCGTTTTTTGGGTTATAATATTATATTTGTGTTTATTTTAAGTAGTTAAGTAGCGCTGCACCGTAATTAACAAATCCTAGCCTGTGAAAAATATTCCTTCCGAAATAGCTCATAGCGTACCCCAGAGGCCTCCTTGGCGCAACATGATGCTGTTGATAGGGCTGATATTACTTGGTATGTCGATAGGTAATATGTTAGCAATGGGGGCTATCGTGTTGTTGAGCTTTATGCACGGAAAGCTTAGTCTAGAGCAAATTACTCAAATGCTCCAAACCCCTGAACAATTTCCGTATGCATGGTGGTACTTAATGTTGTTGCAGGGAGTATCTCACTTTTTCTCTTTTTTTCTACCTAGCATAATTTACTGGAAATGGTCTGAGCAGCACCGTATTGAAGAGTTTGTACGTCGTCCTCTTCCTTCCTATTTGGTGTTGGCAATTGTGTTGTTGACAGTTATCGTTTTTATGCCTTTCAACAGTTGGGTGATTGAATGGAATAGCCATCTACACTTGCCGCAAGGATTACAAAGATTGGAGGAGTGGATGTCGGGTAAAGAACAAGAACTCGCTCGAATGACCCAATTCTTGACAAATTTTGATTCTGTGTTAAAGTTAATTGTGGCGGTGCTAGTTATTGCAGTGATTCCAGCGGTAGGAGAAGAGGTGTTGTTTAGAGGTATTATACAGCGTAAAATTTTCCATAAAATTGGTGATGTCCATCTCTCTATTTGGATTACGGCGGTGCTTTTTAGTGCCATACATCTACAATTTTTTGGCTTTATTCCAAGGCTCTTACTAGGGGGAATGTTTGGATATATGTATGTTTGGACGCGTAATTTGTGGGCACCTATTTTTGCTCACTTTGTCAACAATGCCACCACTATCATTCTTGTGTTTCTAGCCCATCGAAAAGCAATAAATTTTGATGTAGAAAATACCGAATCTTCAGTGCCTTGGATTGGAGCCTTAGTGTCTTTGGCACTAACTACCGGATTGCTCTTTAACTTGAAAATGATTGTAAACCGAAGCTCAGCCTCTACGAATGGTACTCAATAACTGGGAAAAGATTTTTGAAACAAGTTTTCAACACCGAGCCGAGATTGTAAAAGAATATCTAGAACAACAAGGTATTTCGGCGGTAATCATCAATAAACAGGATAGTAGTTATCATTTTGGAAAGTGCGAGGTGTATGTTCCTCTGAAGGATTCAATCATCGCTAAAACAATTGTAGTGAATGAAATCTCGTTTGGATAAATTATCAAACCTTCAACAACGCATCATAGCGGCTATTGTAGGAGTTGCCATTATTTTATGGGCTATTTTATACGCAGATTGGACTTTTTTATTGCTTTTTTGCGCTATCAGTACCTTTACCCAATTAGAGTTTTATAAACTCTTGGGTCTCGATGGCAATCAGCCCTTGACCTATTATGGCACCATGTGTGGCGTTTTTATCAATGTACTTACCTATTTGATAGAAAAAGAAATTATAGGTTTTCAGAATTATTTTCTCATTAGCCCTCTAGTGACGATGATATTCTTCATTAAGCTTTATAAAAAGCGAGATTTGAAACCTTTTCAAAATATTGCTTTTACTTTTTTGGGTATTATTTATGTAGCGATTCCTTTTTCCCTTTTGAGTGTGTTGGCGATGAGAGGCGGCACCTACAACTTTGAAATTGTATTAGGGTGTTTGTTATTGCTTTGGGCTACAGACATCGGTGCTTATTTTGCTGGTACTTACTTAGGTAAGCGTAAGCTCTTTGAAAGAGTTTCTCCCAAAAAATCTTGGGAAGGAGCGGCGGGAGGAGCCGCTTTCGCTGGATTAGTAGCTTTTGTACTAGGTATTTATTTCAAAAGCCACGAGCCTTGGGAATGGTATTGTATTGCAGCGTTGATTGTGGTAGGAGGTACCCTAGGCGATTTGGTAGAATCACTATTCAAAAGAAGTATTGCTATCAAAGATTCGGGAAGTACAATCCCAGGACATGGCGGTTTTTTAGACCGTTTTGATGGGTTACTTCTTTCGGCTCCTTTTATTGTGACCTTTGTTAAAATTTTTTCCTGAACTAAGACGTTAAAATAGTAGTAGTTTTGTGGTTCCTGAACTTAAATAGAACATCATGCAACAAAAAAATATATATAGCTTCTTCTTCTTGGTACTCTTGTGCATGGGGTTGGTAGTTGTATCTTCGAATGAAGCCCAAGCCCAAGGACAAGTCAAAAGTATTATGTTTACGGGACGTGTAGTGGGTGTAAAAGGCACTCAGACTCTATCCAAAGCTTATATATTTATTCCGCGAGCAGGAAGAGGAACACTTGCCGATGAAGGAGGGTATTTTGCTTTGCCCGTATTTCCTGGTGATAGTGTGGTGTTTAGCTATCTGGGTTATCAGAAGCAGTACCATGTCATTCCTCGTCGGCACATGGAAGAGTCTTACTCTGCTATTATCTTGATGAAAGAAGATATTAAGACTTTAGCTGAAGTAAAAGTCTATCCATATGCAACTGAGGAGGAGTTTAAAAAAGCCATCATAGCTATGAAGCTACCAGATGAATTTGAACGTGAAAACCTCGAAAAAAATACCCGGCAAGAATTGCTAATGCAAATGGCTGCCGCTACTCCCATGAGTGCAGCAAGTAATTATAGGTCTTTTATGGACCAACAGATATTTGGCCGAGAAAATGCCGCTAATCGAAGTTTTACAACTGCCTTCCCTTTCCTCAATCCATTTGCTTGGGCTAACTTCTTAAAGTCAGTTAAAAACGGTGACTTGAAAAAGAAAGAATATCGTGAAATCCTGAATCAGGCCCCCCGCGAGAATCTTACACGTCAAGATATTTTAAAGAAAGATTAGCCTAGCGTGAGCCCTTAGGGGTACCAAAGTTTTGCATACTCATATGCTTACCGTCAAAGGTAGCGTAGCTTTGATATACAATCCAGTCTCCTAAAATCACCACGTGACTTTGCCCTTCTCCAATGGGATGGTAAACCTCTATATGGCGGTGGCCAAAAACATAAAAATCGTGGTGCTTTTTGTTTTCTTGTTCAATCGCGTACTGAATAAGCCATTCATTTTTTTCTCCCAAAAATTGGGGTAAGTCTGCTTTGGCATGTTTTTTCCAACTGTGTTCTGCCCACGATTGCCCTAGCCAGAGTGCCCAATCAGGGTGCATGAGATTACCAAAAGCCCAACGGGAAATTTTGCTTTCAAAGACTTTTTGTAGCACCTTATAAGAATAATCCCCCGGTCCTAGACCATCGCCATGAGTCACTAAAAATCGAGTGGTAGAGGTATGGGATTGAATGTTCATTTCTAAAGGGCGTCTGTACATCTTTACGTTAAGCTCTTTGACAAGATAGTCGGTCATCCACATATCATGGTTGCCTGGAAAGACGATGACTTCAATACCAGCATCTGTAAGTTCACCTAGTTTTCCCAAAAAACGCACAAATCCCTTCGGTACTACCCGCCGATGCTCGTACCAAAAATCAAACAAATCACCAACTAAACAAATCACTTGAGCTTCGTGGCGAATGCTTTCTAACCATTTGACTACTTGCCGCTCTCTTTCAAGGCTTTTGGCATGGGTAGGTGCCCCTAAATGAAAATCGGATGCAAAGAAAATTTTTTTTCCGGAAAGAAGTTGTACTTCTAACTGCTGAAAAGACATGTTTTATATTTTAGAATTCGGGCAAAAATACGGAGATTACTTTAATAAGATTTTTTAACTTTACGCTTCACCTGTATCAATATTAAATAGAATTTATCATGCCCACAAAAGCAGAAGTATTTGAAAACATTGCTTCGGACTTGGCTCAACAAGGTTTCAACGTCGTAAAACAAGACCAAACTCGTCCTTGGGGAGGTTTTTTTGTGTTGGACGAAGCCCAAACTCCAGCCTTTGCCGCAAAGTATTTCCCAAGCGTAGAGTTGTCGACGATACAAATTACACAAAAACTTAGTCCTAAAATTTTGGTAGTAGCTCCCGAAAAAAGATTGTCATGGCAATATCATCATAGGAGAGCCGAAATTTGGCGTGTAGTGAGTGGCATTGTAGGAGTAGTAAAAAGTGATACTGACCAAGAAACAGAAGTGAAATCTTACGAACCTGGTGAACTCATCACACTACGTCAAGGAGAGAGGCACCGGCTGGTAGGTTTAGCAGAATGGGGGGTATTAGCCGAAATTTGGCAGCATACCGATGCTTCTAACCCCTCAGATGAAGACGATATTGTACGCGTTCAGGATGATTTTGGACGATAATTTATAATAGGGTTAAAGAGCATTAATCTAAAATTTCAACATGGAAGAATCACTTCGTTATCCGATTGGTCAATTTGAGTACGGAAAAATATACACACCCGCTGAGACAAAATCTCAGATTCAAACCATCAATGCATTGCCGTCGAAGTTGTTTAATGCCGTAAATCCCCTCACAGAAGCCCAGCTCGACACACCTTATCGTCCAGGTGGGTGGACGGTGTTGCAAACAGTGCACCACGTAGCCGATAGCCACATGAATGCATATATTCGTTTTAAATTAGCATTGACTGAAGAAAACCCTTCTATCAAACCTTACGAAGAAGCGCTATGGGCTGAACTAGCTGATGGTAGAGGTGCTCCTGTCGATTGGTCATTGCAATTGCTCAAATATGTGCATTTACGGTGGGGTGTATTACTCAACTCCCTTACTGATGCTGATTTAGAACGAACTTACTTTCATCCTGAATCCAAACGAGTGTTTGCGCTGAGAGAAGTGGTAGCTATGTATGCTTGGCATAGTGAGCATCACTATGAGCATATCAATCGGCTGTGTTTACGAGAAGGGTGGAAATAAGAAAGCAAAAAAGAGATTTTTGGACTCCAATAAATTTTTTAATGTGATTTTGCGTTTATTGAGGTGTAGTCATAAAACAGATCACGAAAACAATTAATTTATTTTTAAAATGCCATCTGCATCCACTTCTGACAACATTGTTGTACGTATACTAAAATCCATTTTTTTTAAAAATGCCACTAGTAAAGCAGGACGCTATGCAAGGAATACAAGCAGCTTAGTGCAACTCTTAAAAGATACACTGGCAAAGAGTAATAGCCTAAAAGGTGCAGGGTATGATGCTCTACGCGAAAAAGTAGGGCTACTTACAAGATTGCTTAAGGCATACGTGTCAGGCAATTACCGCACAGTTCCTTGGAAAACATTGACGCGCATTATTGCTGTATTGTTGTATTTTTTATCGCCTATAGATCTGATTCCAGATTTGTTGCCTGTAGTGGGTCTTACTGACGATATTGCATTGATTGTGTGGTTGTTTAATGCTATCTCAGACGACCTTGAGTCTTTTCGCCAGTGGGAGTCACAGCAAAATACGGTTTCTATTGATACAGAAATAGGCTAAGTGAGCAGAGAGAGAAAGATGAAGAAGGGAGTCCTTGCCTCCAAAAATCATAAACCTAGAGTGACAAACTCAATATTTAATACTGCTTATTTGACGAATAGTTGTTAATTTTGCAGCTGGTCGTCTTAAAAAACGCTTAAAATTCGGAGGAAGTAAGGTAAATTTAAGGCCTTAGTTCGTTTTACAGATGTAGTAATTTAAGTTATTTGTCAATATCAGATTGTTTTAGACAACTAATAGCTCAACAATCATTAACCGTATTATCAATGAATATGCTTTCAATCTTGTTATTTTTAGGCTTAGGAGGACAAGAAATCCTTTTGATTGGCCTTATCGTTTTGTTGCTTTTTGGTGCTAAGAAGATTCCTGAGCTTATGAAAGGTCTTGGCAAAGGCATCCGTGAGTTTAAAGATGCTTCTAAAGAAGTAAAAGAAAACATCGAGAAAGGACTCGACGATGTAAGTAAATAATTAATCTGGGTATTTTTTAATAGCCTGATTCACTAAATCAGCAGTAGTTACAGAACTACTGCCGATTTTTTATTTTATGCCTTTCCAAAAACCACCTTATATAATATTTTGAAGTCATACACATCTTTCGGTCAAGTACAAGCAGATTTGAGCGCCGATCGGGTATCGTGCCGTGAGTTGGTAGCGTATTATCTAAAAAATATCGAAGAAAAAAATCCTACTCTCAATGCCTTCGTGGCGGTTTATGATGAAGAAGCCCGCCATAGAGCAGAAGAGATTGACAAAAAAATAGCCGCAGGCACAGCAGGACGCTTAGCGGGGATGGTAGTCGGAATCAAAGATGTCCTTTGTTATCAAGGGCATGGGCTACAAGCAGGAAGCCGCATATTAGATGGGTTTATTTCTCAATTTACAGCTACGGCAGTACAAAGAATTTTGGACGAAGATGCCATTATCATTGGACGTCAAAACTGTGATGAGTTTGCGATGGGGTCTTCCAACGAAAACTCTGCTTTTGGGGTAGTGCGCAACGCTACGGATATTTTACGAGTTCCAGGCGGGTCGTCAGGAGGCTCTGCGGTGGCAGTGCAAGCTGATATGTGTTTGGCATCACTAGGGTCGGATACGGGAGGCTCGGTGCGTCAGCCAGCCGCTTTCTGCGGACTAGTTGGGTTCAAACCGACGTATGGTCGTATTTCGCGCTGGGGTCTGATTGCTTATGGCTCCTCTTTTGATTGCATTGGCCCCATTGCCAATAGCGTGGAAGATGTGGCACTGCTACTTGAAGTGATGGCAGGCAAAGATGATTTTGATAGTACAGTTTCTGAAAGAGAAGTCGAAAAATATACTTCATTAAAATTAGACTCTCCGTCTTTAAGAATTGGGTATCTTCGAGAAAGCCTAAGTGAGGCTATCCAGCCCGAAATCAGAGAAGCTACTCAAGCCAAACTTACTTGGCTTCGAGAGCAAGGGTATGTAGTAGAACCCGTCGATTTTGAATTACTATCTTATATTTTACCTACTTATTATATTCTGACTACTGCTGAGTCAAGCTCCAATCTTTCGAGGTTTGATGGGGTGAGGTATGGGCACAGAAGCAGTAAAGCCGAAGATTTAACTTCTTTATACAAAAAATCAAGGAGTGAAGGTTTTGGGGCAGAAGTAAAGCGTCGTATCATGCTTGGTACGTTTGTATTGAGTGCGAGTTATTATGATGCTTATTATACCAAAGCGCAAAAAGTAAGACGTCTGATGAAAGAGCAAACGGACTTGCTTTTTGAGAAATATGATTTTTTGTTGATGCCAACTACTCCCACTACTGCTTTTCCGATTGGTGATAAAATGGAAGACCCATTGCAGATGTATTTGGCGGATATTTTTACGGTGCAAGCCAATGTAGTAGGAAACCCAGCGGTTTCGATTCCGAATGGTACCGACGAAGCGGGGTTGCCTATTGGGTTACAAATCATGGGAAAACCTTTTGGAGAAGCTCAGCTTTTGGCTTTTTGCAATCACCTTATGAGGAGTAGTCAGCAAGTACAGAACTTATCTACATACTAGCCATTGAAAATAGAAAGAGAAATGTAAAATCTAACGAGAAACAAACGTAAGCGATGATGGATTTGAAGCGAATTGTGAGAGTAAGTATGGTGGCCGGACTATGTTGGCTTGGGGCCAGCAAATATGCCCATACCCAAGTGGTAGAAACTAACACCAACGTGGCTGAGGAGGAATTATTAAAGATTGAAAATTTTGCCGATTCCACGGTGCCAGAAGCATTGGTAAAAGAGCGTTTGGCAAAGTTGCAAAATGAGATTCCGTTGCGTTATCACAAAGTGACGCATCAATTTGTCGAATACTTCATCTACAAAAAACCTAGCTTCGTCAAAAGAATGCTAGAGCATATGCATTTGTATTTCCCGTTGTATGAGCAAACGCTCGAAAAGTATAACATGCCTCGTGAGTTGAAGTTTTTGTCTCTCATTGAGTCAGGATTAAATCCGCGCATTATTTCATACGCTGGCGCGGGAGGTCTTTGGCAATTTATGCCTGCTACTGGCCGCGAGTATGGTATGAAACAAGACAACTATATTGATGAGCGCTTTGACCCCGTTAAGTCAACGGATGCTGCCTGTCGTTATTTAAAACGCCTTTATAATGCTTTTGGGGATTGGGAAATGGCCTTGGCCGCTTACAACGTAGGTCCCGGAAATGTCAAAAGGGCGATTCGGCGCTCAGGTTCCAATACGTTTTGGGGGATATACAATTTCTTACCAAAACAAACGCGTCATTATGTACCACAGTTTGTGGCTATTATGTACATGATGCACTATCATGCTGATCATGGCGTATTTCCAGAAAGTCCCGAATATCCGATGCTGACGGATACACTCCAAATCACGGGCTATTTCAATCTTCATACTTTTGCTAAATTAAGTAATGTCAATTTAGATGACTTGTACAAGCTCAATCCACAATTGATCAATACGGAACTCCCTCATTACGTTAAAGATTATGTCGTCAAAGTGCCTAGCTATTGCTATGAATATGTTACAGAAAATAGAATAGCGATTTGGGACTCCGCATGTAAATCTCCCTTTAGCAAAGCTCCCTATGCTTTGGCCTCACTCACAACGGCTGATAGTACAGAGCAGTCCGAAGAAGAGGGAGAAACCCTAAAACGTAGTACTCAGAAACTTTTTCATACTGTCAGAAAAGGAGAAACTTTGGGGAAAATAGCCAACCGGTATGGGGTAGAGATGCACGAGCTCAAGAAGTGGAATCACTTGAGAAGCAGCACTGTGATGCGAGGTAAAAAACTTCTAATTTATAAAGAGACGGTCGGAAGCCCGGTGCTCCAACGTTTGGCAGGAGGGGATACTAACCCCAAAGCAAACACGAAGATTAAAATGCGTTATCATCGTGTGCAAGCAGGCGACACACTCTCTACAATTGCTGAACGTTATGGTATTAATGTAAGCCGCCTCAAAAAAATTAATAGATTAAAAGGTAATACGGTTCGCAAAGGACAAAAACTAATTGTCGGATAATAATAATCTGTAATATTGTTGGTTATCCGTTAGGCGTTGTCGGACTGTATCACCATTTTTGATAACCGATAATTTTAACGGATAACATCACTCTAATGGCACTTTTTTATTTTAAAGCATTTCATATAGTAGGGGCCGTCGCATGGTTTGCGGGCCTTTTTTATTTAGTTAGAATGTTTGTGTATCACATTGAAGCTGACCAAAAGCCCGAACATTTGCGTCAAGCCTTCAAAGATCAATTCAACCTCATGGAATGGCGTGCTTACAAAATTATCTGTAATCCTGCCATGATGCTTACTTGGACATGCGGCCTTACCATGACGTACCTAAACCCAGGCTATTGGCAAATGGGTTGGTTTCAAGTCAAATTTGCGATTTTGTTGTTGCTTTCGGGCTATCATACTTGGTGTAAGCGCGTGATTATAAAACTAGAAAAAGGAGAAAAACCCTATAATTCTTTCCAATTTCGACTTCTCAACGAGTTGCCTACCTTATTTTTAGTGAGCATCGCTTTGCTGGCGGTCTTGCGCGACACCCTCAATTTCCTCTATGCTTTCGGTGGTGTGCTGGCCTTTGGCATTCTATTGTTTGTGTTTGCTAAGGCATATAAAAAACGACGGGGCGAAGGCTAATACCATAACTGTGATGAGTGATTAGGGTTGTGTATTTGATTAATACAACAGCTATGCTACTAACAGAATATGGCAGAGCGGATATTTGAAGCAAAGCTTTGTCTGAAGCTTCAAAATCCCTTTTCTTCAAGCACTTCAAGGAAAGTTCCTTACATTTTAGGACAATGTAAATAGCAAAAAAACAACTTATTGCTTCCTTAAAAAAGTGGATAAGGTAGAGGCAGCAAATTATTAAGATGTGATTAAAAAGAAAGATTCGCTGTTTTTTGTATGGCTTAAAGATTTAGTTTTGGAAATGAAAATGACAAAATCTAATCTTTAAACCTATAGGGAATTATATCCAAATAAGTTGTATTTATAAAGAAAAGTAAAAATGTCATAGCACATGGAGTGGGTAATATAACAATTAGCTTCTTAAAACATTGGTATAAGTTTTACAATTTAATATCCTCAAAATCCTGTCACCTACACAAAGTACCCAAAAACTACTAAAATGAGTATTTAAACGGGTTTGATTTAGGATTGCCACTACCAAAATCTTATAGGTTTTTTTGCCTATTCAAGGTGTTTATTGCGACCATATATATTTATAAGTAGTTAAGTAGGGGCGGCTTATCATCCAGTTTTTTGGAGCAGTGGCGTTAATATAACTGTTTGATTTTGAGATAATAAGTTCGCAGGAAAACTACGATTAATAGTTGACGGCCAAATCGTGATGTACTTTCACATTAATTTTTAAAAGCTTACTTTATTCTAATTAAACAATACACCTAATACCTAAATAATCACGCCATGAAGCATTCTTTTTGGTTTCTTCTTTTTTGTACTTTTTCAATATATGCTCAAACTCCTCCTCAAGCGAGCGAAAAAAATGAACTGAAATACCCTCTCAACCCATCAGGCTCTCATTTTTTTAAGGTTACATTTATGAACCAAACTTGGGTGCGTTATAATCAAAGCAACCCCGGCACTACAGTGGTGGGCGAAGCATCGCCCCAAACCTTAGATTTAGGACTTCGCCGCACGCGTATGCAGATGTTTGGGCAAATTACCGACCGCGCTTTTGTATACTTTCAAATGGGAATGAACAATTTCAATTTCTTAAACGGATTTCCTGCTTTAGGGAATGCTCAAGGTGTAGCTTCCAACCGTAAAATCGGCTTTTTTATCCATGATGCTGTCGTCGAATATTCGGCTTTTGCCAACAAAGATTGGCTCAAAATAGGAGGGGGGCTTACGATTTTGAATGGTCTTTCGCGGTTTAGTCAGCCAAGCGTAACTTCTATCATGACGATGGATGTGCCAGTATTTGCGCAAGCTACCGTAGATCAGACCGACGAGTTTTCACGAAAGCTGACCTTGTATGCACGCGGGCAAGTCGGTAAGTGGGATTATCGTTTAGGCTTGACCGATCCCTTTCCTATTGGTACTAACGGAAACCCCGTTGCTGCTATTTCAACCAACTCTTCGTTTGCCGCCAAAGGCCATCATAAGCAATATCAAGGCTATCTGATTTATAATTTCTTTGATAAAGAAACTCATCAGACGCCCTATATGACAGGTACTTATTTAGGTAAAAAGAAAATATTAAACATAGAAGGTGGGTTTATTACACAAAAAAATGCGATGTGGCGCACCGAAAACCAAGGACGCGACACCGTCTATAATGCCTTGAAACTATGGTCGATTGCGATGTATGCGGATATGCCTCTCAACAAACAAAAAGGGACAGCTATTTCGGCTTATTTAGGGTATTTTAATACTGACTATGGTACAAATTATTTACGATTCAATGGTATCATGAACCCTGCCAATGGAACCACGTTGCCACTTTCTGGAGTATCTGGTACACAAGGAAATGCTTTCCCGATGTTTGGAACAGGGAGTGTGGTGTATGGGCAGATAGGGTATTTGTGCGCAGCAGACTTACTAGGTAAAAATGGCACACTTATGCCCTATGCATCGGCTCAATTGGCAGATTATCAGAGATTAAATAATACGGCTGGGATTTATAGTACAGGAATCAATTGGCTACTTAAAGGTCATAATGCGAAACTGACACTTGATTACCAAAATCGTCCCGTGTATCAAAATGCTGTAAATGGTCAGCTGAATGCTAATGGGAGAAAAGGAGCTTTGACGCTTCAGTATCAGATTTTTATATGAAAATTGTGTGGTTTTCAATGTATACCAAAAGCTTCCTTTGTTAGGGAGCTTTTGTGTTTTAATAAAATTTAAAAAACATTAAACTGTCATTAAACCTGACCAAAATCATCTCTAATCGACATAAGATGGCTAGATTTTTGTTTATAAAAAAGTAGTTTTTATCGTATATAATTACCCTAACTACTATGGCTCAACAAAATTTTACTAAGCTAGCAATAGGTGTTGTATTAATAATAAGTTCTGGGGCTTGTAATCCGAATGCCAACGAGCCTGTTCAAGAAGGAGTTGATAGAGAGCTTGAGAAGGTACTTACTGCAGCATCTTCAGGGAAAGGGAAAGAGTTTTATATTTTGCCCGCTAGTACTGATTTCAATAAAATTCCTCAAGACCCTAAAAACCCCATTATTGCCGATAAGGTAGAGCTAGGCAAACTTCTATTTCATGAGACAGGTCTTGGAATGACGCCTCAAAAAGTATCAGGGTACCAAACTTATTCATGTGCTACTTGTCATCATTCCAAAGCAGGGTTTCAGGCGTGCGTGCCGCAAGGTATGGGCGATGGAGGCACAGGTTTTGGGTTGAGTGGAGAGGCTCGTACGATTAAGCCTGATTACAAACCTAATGAAGTAGATGTACAGCCTATTCGTACACCTTCGGCGATGAATGCGGCCTATCAACCTAATATGTTGTGGAATGGCCAGTTTGGCGCTACTCATTTCAACGAAAATACGCAAGCTGCTTGGACTAAAGGGACGCCCAAAGAAAATAATAAACTTGGGTTTCAGGGCATCGAAACGCAGGCTATTGCGGGTCAAGGGGTACATCGGTTAGGGTTTAATCCTAATTTTTTCTTCAATCGACCGCTCTATCGAGATTTATATGCAAAGTCGTTTGACCTAAAAACGTTGAATGACCCCGCACAATCAGTCATCAACGTAGGGCTGGCGATTGCTGCTTACGAACGGACCTTATTGTCCAATGAGGCAGCTTTTCAGCGCTGGTTGAAAGGCGAATATAGCGCTTTGAGCGAGAGCCAAAAGCAAGGGGCAATTTTATTTTTTGGGAAAGCAGGTTGTTATCAATGTCACAATGGTCCCTCTCTTGCCAATATGGAATTTTACGCACTTGGTATGTCAAATCTTACCGAAGGAACCTATGGGGCAAATGTAGTCGTAAATGCAGGCAGCGAAAAAGCTGAGCACAAAGGAAGAGGAGGCTTTACAGGCAAGGCTTCCGATATGCACAAGTTTAAAGTTCCTCAACTTTATAATTTAAAAGATTCACCTTTTTATGGACATGGAGCTTCATTTACAACCATAGAGTCGGTGATTACCTATAAAAATGCGGCAGTACCTCAAAACAAAAGCGTGCCTTCGTCGCAACTAGCCAAGGAGTTTAAGCCTCTTCAACTAACGCAGGAGGAAATACAGCATTTGACTTCTTTTATCAAAGAAGGACTCTATGACCCAAATCTTAAAAGATATGTACCTCAAGCTTTGCCTTCGGGACTTGGCTTTCCTAACAATGATACGCAAAGCCGTAAAGATTTAGGTTTTTAGATGTTGTATTTTTTTGTAAAAAAATTGGTTTATTTGTTGACAAGAAATGTGAGGCATTAAAACCACTTTGAGCCTCCTTAATGTTTATAAAAAAATAAAATACATCAATGAAAAAAATCCTTTTAAGTTTTCTGTTAGCAAGTACGGGGTTGATTTATGAAGCCGCAGCGCAGTCGGTAGCGGCATCTGTATTAGTGACCGACAGCCCTCGACTAGAGGAGTTTGTGGGAAATTTTAAGTTTGAAGACCTTCCTTTTGAATATATCGAATTTAGCATCAAAGAAGGAAACCTGTACGTCAAAGCAGGAGACAGAGAAGGTCCTTTAAAGCCTATTAAAGATACAATAGATAGATTTGAAAATGCCGATAATATGGCTAAGTTTTCTTTTTTGCGCAATGAAGAAAAACAAATTGTCAAAGTAGTTTTGGACTACGACGGTAGTGTATTTGAAGGTAAAAAAGATGCCTCAAAAAAATGAGTAGAGCTAATCTTTGCTAGATAAATTAAGGCTAGACCTTCTATAAGCATAAACATTGAAATTAGATTTTGAAAAAGGCTCTTGAAAAAGAGTCTTTTTTATTGGATTTAGAAAGCGTATAAATCACCCGAAATCTTCTTTGAAGAAGAAACTTCTTTTAGATGTATGAAAGTTTCTTTTCTTCACAAATTCCTTTGGGGTTCTTTGCTTATGGGAATCCTTGCCATTTTGGGGGCTTGTCACCGAAACGCACCATTGACCTATCAACCTATTGCCGAGCCTTTTGTACTTGACTATGCACCTAATCGCTTTGAGGCCGAAATCCAAAAGTACGAAAAAGAGGATGCTACCAATGGCATAAAAAAAGACGGTATTTTGTTTTATGGAAGTTCAAGCTGGCGGCTTTGGAAAGATATCCAAACCGACCTTGCTCCCCTTCCTATTTTAAATCGGGGTTTTGGAGGTTCTACCATTCCTGAACTTATTCATTATATAGACCGAATGGTGTATCCCTATGAGCCAAAGCTCATTGTGGTATATGGCGGGGAAAACGACTTAACTGGAAAAAAATATAAATCTCCCGAACAAATGTTTGATTCTTATCGGGAGTTTGTATCACTTGTACAAAAGCGTTTGCCTCAGACTCATATTTGTTTTGTCTCCATGAAACTCTCTCCTTCGCGGCGTCAACATTGGCCTACTGTAAAAGCCGGAAATGCCATGGTAAAATCAATGAGTACAGGGAAACGATTATCTTATGTAGATATTAATCCTGTGCTTTTCAATGCCAACGGAACGGTAAAAAGCGAACTTTATACCAAAGATAGCTTACATATCAATCCCCAAGGATATCGCGAATATGCCAAAGTACTTGTGCCAGTCTTAAAGAAAAAATACAAGTAAACAGATGCAAACAACTCGTCGCCAATTTATCCAGCAGTTAGGAATGACCAGTGCCGCTTTAGCACTATCTACTGCTTTTTCTTTGGATGGGTATTCTAAAGTCAAGGTGAGCCTGCCTCGAAGTGTGCCGGAGCTACAACGGGTTGACTCGGCGGGTATCCTTGCTTTTTTGGAGGCCATTGTCCAAAGCAAACACGAATTTCACAGTCTTATGATAGTAAGGCACGGGCAAGTAGTGGCCGAAGGATGGTGGGCTCCGTATCGGGCAGATTTACGGCATACGATGTATTCGATGAGCAAAAGTTTCACTTCTACTGCGGTAGGTTTGGCTATAGCAGAAGGAAAACTCAAAACGTCTGATTTGGTTGTTTCGTTTTTTCCAGAGGATTTGCCCCCCAAAGTAAGTGACCATTTAGCGGCACTCACCATCAAAGATTTGCTTACGATGTCGGTAGGGCATGCTGTTGACCCCACAGGCCAGGGGATTAGAGATGAAGAAAATTGGGTAAAAATGTTTTTAGCTTTGCCCATTCCTAACCAACCCGGAAGTACGTTTTTGTACAATAGTATGGCTACTTATATGTGCTCAGCAATTGTACAAAAAGTAACAGGCCAGAAGCTAATCGACTATCTCAAGCCTCGTTTGTTTGAACCATTGGGAATAGAGGGGGCCGACTGGGAAGAAGATTTCAAGGGAATCAATACCGGTGGCTGGGGCCTAAGAGTACGCACAGAAGATTTGGCGAAGTTTGGGCAGCTTTATTTACAGAAAGGCGTATGGAACGGCAAACAGCTTATCCCGAAAGCATGGGTAGAAGAGGCTACGTCGTTTCATATTCAGCAGCCTTCGCCTGCCAAACCTACACGGTCCAAGGAAGATAATGATTGGCTGCAGGGGTATGGCTATCAGTTTTGGCGCTGTCGCCACAATGCTTACCGTGGTGATGGAGCTTATGGGCAATATACAATTGTAATGCCCGACCAAGATGCGGTGATTGCGATTACAAGCGAAACTCCCGATATGCAAGGAATATTGGATTTGGTGTGGAGACATTTATTGCCTGCGATGAAGTCCCAGCCTCTTCCTGCCAACCCAGCTTCTACTAAACTACTAAAACAACAGATGAGTACTTTGGCGCTTAGTACTCCTAAGGGGAAAGTATTACGTGTCAATGCCGCCAAAGTATCAGGTCAGTCATTTCGGATGGAATCTAATCCCCAAAATATAGAGAGTGTATCATTGGCCTATCGAGAGGGAGATACTTATGAGTGGATAATGAAAGATGCAAAAGGTACTCATAAGATTGTCTGTGGTATTGGAAAATGGGCTTTTGGAGAAACGAATCTTCCGCGTCCTAATTTGGTTCCTTCTCAGAAAATAAGAGGAGAAAAAATCGCCAAAATAGCCGCTAGTGGGGTATGGAATGATCCTCAAACCTTTGAAATCACGATAAGGTATTATGAGTCACCACATCGAGATTATGTGATATGTTATTTTGAGGATGATAAAATTCGAGTCAGTTTTGACAATAGCATCAATCGAATGTCGGGAGCGAAAGACAAACGATTGCCTATTGAAGGCAAACGGATTGTTTGATATGAAAAATTAAAACGGCAGCTCAATTTGAGCTGCCGTTTGTATAAATATACTGTCCAATAAATAAAGCTTAAAGAGGGTTTTGGACTATGGCTTTGTTGGCATCAAGTTCTCTTCTTGGAAGTAAGAATTCCCACTGAACATCACCTGGAGGTACATCAAAAAGTACTGTGATAGAGGCAATATGATTGGCACCGTTACGATTGAGGGGTTGATTAAGTCTTTTCAAGTCTAAGAATCTAAATCCTTCACCCCAAAGTTCAATGCGGCGATTGAAGTAAATCTCTTCTAGTAAGGCTGCACCTGTTTTGGTCGAAAGTTTGTAAGCGGCATCTCTTTTGCTTTCTAAGTCAAACAGTGCCTTTGCAGCTCCAGCATCATCACCTAATTTTGCTTTTGCTTCTGCTTCAATCAAATACATTTCTGCTGCTCTCATGTATGGTACATCTCCCATAGCACTGGTCGAAGGCGTACCAGGAAGTCGGAATTTTTGATTGAGATACGGTACTCGTACTCCTCCTGGAGGTACTACCGAATTGGCAGCGGTGGGAGCTTTTACCCACATTTTAGACCGTATGTCAGTGGTTGGGATTTTGTCATAAAGCAAGCTATTGATTACCTTAGGATAGGTTCTGATTACGGTCGAGTTGTAGTTGCAAGAGATATATGAGTGATATCCTCCAAAAAACTCTGATTGATCTTCGAGGTGGTCAAAGCCCCACATCCATTCTGGATTGGTGATGTCAGCAAAACCGTCTTGGTATTGTGTCTCAGACATTAATGCAAATCCAGTACGTGCTTCGGCAGCATATTTGGCGGCATCAGCCCAGTTTTGTTGGGTAAGCGCTACTCTCGCCAAAATCCCCTTTGTCACTTCTAGATTGATATGCGATTTGAAAGCGCGCGTAGTTTTGAGCAAAGAAGCGGCTTGTTGTAAATCTTTATTGATTTGAGTATATACTTCCTCTACGGTATTTCGAGCAAGACCTTCTGTAGTGGGAGTAAGTACCAAAGGAATGCCTAGTTGACTATTGGGTTTAGCCGAGGCGTCGTATCTTTTGCCATAAAGCTGGACCAAATTGAAGTAAGACCAAGCCCGTAGTGCAAGTGCTTCTCCTTTGACTTGGTCTCTTTCTGCTTGAGGACCTACAGCATTGTCAATATTGGCAATAGCGATATTGGCATTTCCAATCACACGATAGTATAACTCATAAGGGAAACGAGCCATATTGTTTGTTTCTGAGCGGTGAGCTGTCCAGCGGGTTTCACCTACGTGCCAGCTAGCGGCGGTAGTTCCGATGATAAGATCTTCCCCCATATGGTCTAAGATAATCATCATAGCAGGATGCCCTGAATGTCCCTGAGAGCTTAAGTATCTCAAAATGAGTGCTCTATAAATTCCATTAATCGCAGCAGTAGCGTTTTTGGTCGTGGCATAAGCCGAAGCCGCATCTACACTGGCCGTAGGAGCAGTATCAAGAAAAGTCTTTTCGCAAGATGTAGCTATTGTGCATACAACAGCTAGTAATATGACAATGAATTTATTTTTCATATTTCTTAAATTTTAGATTGAAAGCGAAATACCCATTACCAAAGATTTGGCCGAACTATAGACGTTACCAGTAGTCCCTGCAAAATTTTGCTGAACATTCATTCCACTTCTTTTTGATTTTATGAAGAAGTTTTCACCACTTACAAATACCTGAGCATTGCCTAAGTATAGCTTTTGAGCAATAAGTTTAGGGAGCGTATAAGAAAGCGTAACGGAGCGTATATTGATATAGCTTCCGTCGATGAGCCAGCGGTCAGAAGCAGCATCAAAATCAGTAGTACGACCCGCGTCCATTCTTGGTACATCTGTGATGTCGCCAGGTTTTTGCCATCTTTTTAAGATGTCGACATGTTTGGCATTGTGGTAACCAGCACCCATCAAACTAGCATAGGCACCGTCGTAGATTTTACCCCCAATTTGATATACTACCAGTGCTGACAAAGTGATGCCTTTGTAGCTGAATGAGTTTGTAAAACCGCCCGTAAGCTTAGGAATAGCTGAACCATTGTAATGGAAGCGGGCATTGTTGACATTGGTAGTGACAGTATCGCCTTTTTCGGTGATAGTAGAGTTGGCAGGAACATAGCTAGCAGCTCTATATAAAGCTTCCCCTGTGGTGGAACTAACACCCATAAATTCTCTTAGCCAAAACTCGTAAATTGAGCTACCTTCTTTAAGTTTTCTAGTACCATCGATGAGTTCTTTATTCTCATCAGGCATTTTGGTGATTTTGTTTTTGTAAGAAGTTGCATTGAGATCCAAGCGCCAAGTAAAGTCTTTGGTTCTAACGGGTTCAAAACCCAACTCTACTTCAATACCTCTGTTGTACATCGTACCGATATTGCGAGTTACAGTAGTGATACCAGTTGACAAAGGCAAAGGAACATCAAAAATCAAATTAGAAGATTGACGGTCGAAGTATTCGACAGTTCCCGTAACACGGTTTTTGAAGAGACCAAATTCAAGGGCTATATCAAAAGCATTGCTTGATTCCCACTCAAGGGCGGTATTTCCTAGACTAGACTGCAAAATACCCGCTTCGGTAGCATTGTTACGGCCTAGTTCGTAAAGTGGCTGCCAAGCATAGTTGCTGATATCGCCGTCGTTTCCTGTTTGCCCATACGAGCCTCTGAGTTTTAAGGCACTGATTTGGGGAATTGATTTTAAGAAACTTTCTTGAGCTATTCTCCAAGCACCACTAACAGAATAGAAGGTACCCCAGCGTACATCTTTATAAAACTTGCTAGAACCATCTCTCCGTGCTGAAAGCGACAAGAAGTATTTTTGGTCGTAGTCATAGTTAATTCTTGAGAAATATCCCTCAACTCTGCGACGGTTGAGTTGTGAAGTAAGGTTGGTAGTAGTAGTGAAGTTGACAAGCTCATAGTTGCCATCCAAAATCTGTTGAGAACGAGAACCTTCGAGGTTGTTGCTCATTTGGTTGTAGCTTTCATGTCCTACTAGGGCTTCTATTCCGTGGCTACCAAATGTTTTGGTGTAATTGAGGAGTTGAGAAATGTTGTAGCTAGCTAGGTATTCAAATTCGTGGGTAGCTCTACCAGCAGGAGCGCCGTCTCCGATTTCGGGGTTTCCGAAAGTGACGTTGTTGCGGTTAGTGATATCTGCACCCACATTGGCCGTGAACTTAAAGTTTTTCAAGAAACTAATCTCAGCAAAACCACGCCCTCCAAATACATTGCGGCGGAAGTAGTTTTGGTTAAGAAGTGTTTCTGAAATAATATGGCGACCACCGTATTGAGGTCTGTTTGGCAATCCCAATGCGCTTAAGTTACCATAATCCCAGCGTCTATTCCCATTTTCAAGCATTAAGAAAGAACTAGGATTGGCAGGGTCATAAGCATAAATAGGATAGATAGGGGCAATACCTCTTGAAAAGAAAAATGGGTTGACAAAAGAAGTTCCTCCGTTGGCAGGGGCATCAGATTGGTTTGAGTTTGAAATAGTAGCCGTAATGTTAGCTCCTGTTCTAAACCAAGGTTTCATTTGGCTATTCACATTCAAACGGGCCGTATAGCGTTCCAAATCAGAACGAATAAGGAATCCCCTGTCGTTTAAGTATGATAGCGAAACAAAGTAGTCAGTATTGTTGTTTGAACCCGAGAAGTTGAGGTTTAACTCATCCCTGTTACCTTGACGCATGATGGGTTTTTCCCAGTTGAGATCATCGGGGCTATAAAGCATTGTGGCACTTGAATTGAACACCCCGTCGGTATTTACAAGCTGATTGAACGGAACATTATAAACATTATAACCTACAATGGCTCCCAAACCACTCGTAGCATTGGCATTGGCAGTTGCCATCGGAACAGGGCTTGTAGCGCGATAAGCAAAGTTGTTACGGTTTGCTTCCCACATCAATACATAGTAATCGGCAGGACCTACACGGTCATATTCTGGTAAAGCTCTTGTGTTAAGACCTTTAGTGTATTTGATGTTGATGCTGCTAGCTCCTTTTTGTCCTTTTTTGGTCGTAATCATTACTACACCATTGGCAGCACGTGCTCCATACAAAGCAGTAGATGCTGCATCTTTGAGTACCGTAATGCTCTCAATGTCGCTAGTACTGATGTTGGCAATGTCGGCACTATAAGGGATCCCATCTACTACATAAAGGGGAGAATTGGAAGAAGAAATAGATCCAAAACCTCTAATGCGAATCTCAGGTGCAGAACCAGGCTGACCGCTGCCGGCGGTTGTTTGTACCCCAGAAGTAGCTCCAGCAAGCGCTTGCCCAAGGTTGGTGACAGGACGAGGAGCAAGGCTGCTAGCGTCGATTTTGGCCGCCGAACCTGTAAACGAAGCTTTCTTCGCAGTACCAAAAGTAGTGATGACAACCTCTTCTAGATTTGCTGCATCAGGAACTAGACTTACATTGAGGGTAGTTTGATTCCCCACTACAAATTCTTGAGCTACAAAGCCTACATAACTGATTAGTAAGCGTGAATTTGCAGGAGCGCTAATCCGAAAGTTTCCTTCAGCATCTGTGTTGGTCCCCCTGGTTGTTCCTTTAATAACGATGTTTACTCCGGGTAATGGAGAACCGTCATCAGCGGTGACTTTCCCTGTTAGGGTTTTGTCTTGGGCATGTACAAACGTACTAACAGCCCCTCCCAAAAGGAGGAGAAAAAACAATAAAATTTTTCTCATAGTAATTTAGTTTTTGATAAAGTGCAAGTGCTTTGTACTATTTGGTGTGAAAAAGCACGGTGCAATTTTAGTTAATAAAATTGTATATTGACATATTTTTAGATTTATTTTTTTGTGTTTTTGTATGTATATATGCCTTTTTAGTTAAAATCTTGTTTTTAAAAATTTGAATTATATAATTTTATATTGTAATTATATAATTTTTTGAAAAATTAAAGTTTAATTATCTGATAGATAAAAAATACCTCCCTTTTCAAAATCAGGCAGATTTTGAACCGTAAAATAAATTTCTAAAAATAAAGAGAGGTGAATTTTTAGGGAAAATAAAAGAGATTTACTCCCTAGCGGATAGTATTGCTAACCAAGCTTCATGCACTTTCCCTTCTGAGAGAAACTGTTTAGCAAGTTGCAATAAATCACTTTTGTGATGAAGACTTCTAAACTCTTGGATTTCGCTTGTCAAAGGCAGTTGTTCGATATTTCCAAGACGACCTAGATCATTGCCCGTAAATAAAGGATTAGATTTAATAAAATCAGGAATCGTATCTACACCAATTCCCTTTTGGGTGCTAGGTTTTGGCACTTCAAAGATGGCTTCGCCCGAAGCTCTTGCATACCAATTCCCTCCCATTCGGGCTACCCAATCGGTTTTTTGTTGGTCAATCTTTCCATTTTCATCAAGTATATCTTCCGAAAAATGAGCTAGTACGACTTCACATATAATGAGGTTAGCGGCGCCACCCTCTTCTCCCAAAGCAATGATTTGCTTTACTTTGCACTCAAATACCGCTTTTGATTCACCTACGCGGGGTGGTTTTACTTTCTGCGAGGGAATTTCTGTAAAACCTGCTTTGATAAATTCGTTGGTACCTTTGGGGTATTCGCAACTTGCAAGCGACATCTGCTCTACCATTGCATAATCCACCATATTGATGACTACTTCGTCTACTTCCTGTACATTTTCAAGCGTATGTTTATTGGTGGCATCTCTTACTCGTCGATTGGGCGAAAAAATCAGCGTTGGAGGTTTTGTACCAAACAAATTGAAAAAACTAAAGGGGCTGAGATTGACATTGCCTTCTTTGTCAATAGTACTGGCGAAAGCAATAGGGCGAGGGGCAATGGCACCTTGTAGATAATGGTGAAGTATAGGAACCGAAACAGCCTGAGGGTCGATAGTAAGCATGAGTTGACAGATTTTCCTTGATGAAGACTTAGATTATTTGGGAGGCAAGATAGTGGTTTTTACTTCGCCAAATCCTACTTTGATGTCTCCTTTTTGCGCAAAACCTCGCATAATAATAGTGTCATAGTCTTCTACAAACTTACGCGTAGAGCCGTCGGGTAAGGCAATGGGGTTTTTGCCTCCCCAAGTCAGTTCCAACAACGACCCAAAACTATCAGGTGTAGACCCTGAGATAGTTCCTGAAGCTAGTACATCGCCTGTATTGAGATTACAACCATTGATAGTATGATGCGCAATCTGCTGTGATACTGTCCAATACATATTTTTGAAACTCGAACGACACAAAAGGGTTTCTGAAAGCGGATTTTGATTGGGTTGAAGATAAACTTCTAGCGTAATATCAAAATTAGTGAGATTGCTGCCTCTTAAATAAGGTAGCACTTGAGGGGATTGGGGAGAAGCCTGAATCCGAAAAGGAGAAAGAGCTTCTATCGTAACTACCCACGGAGATAGAGACGAAAAAAAGTTTTTAGACAAAAAAGGACCTAAAGGAACGTACTCCCATTTCTGAATATCACGGGCCGACCAGTCATTAAACAACACAAATCCAAACACGTGATTTTCGGCGTCATCTACCGAAATAGGCGTGCCAATCTCATTGCCATTGGCTATAATGGTAGCCATTTCAAGTTCAAAATCTAGGCGTTTGGTAGGGCCAAAGATAGGAGGTTGAGTGTCGTCGGGGCGTGTTTGGCCGTGTGGACGGTGAAAATTGGTACCAGATACAAAAATCGAAGAAGCTCTACCATGATAAGCTACAGGCAAGTGCTTCCAGTTGGGTAAGAGCGAATTTTGTGGGTCGCGAAACATCGCCCCTACATTGAAAGCATGCTGCTCGCTCGAATAAAAATCGGTATAATCTCCTATTTTGACCGGTAGATGCATGGATACTTCTCGCTGAGCTACTAAAAAATCTACGGCATGTGTTTTAAAAGGGCTGCATGGATCTTCAAAAATCTGCTGTAACACTTGTCTTACTGCCACACGAATATATTTTCCGGTAGCCATGAAAGCGTTAAGAAAATCTTGTTGAAAAACAGTTTTATCAAACTCAAGCGCATTAAAAGCTCCTAATTCCGCTAATTTAGGCATATCTATGACCCATTCGCCAAGGGCTACGCCTACTCGTTTGGGAGTATTAGCGGTAGAAAAGATGCCAAAAGGTAAATTGTGAATTGAAAAATCCGTGTTTTTGTCTATCGAAAGCCACATTTGAATTCAGGATTGGTGATATAAAGAAAAAATAGAGCCGTTATGAAAAGTTTCATTCCAGCCAACTTTGATAGTATTTGCCATCGTCAATCAACATTGCTTCTTGGGTAAGCATAAGGGGTCTAAAAGTATCAATCATGACAGCAAGCTCGATAGTTTCCTTTTTGCCGATACTACGCTCATAGGCTCCCGGAGCAGGGCCATGAGGAATACCCCCAGGATGAAGTGTAATATGCCCTTGCTCGATATTGTTGCGGCTCATAAAGTCTCCGTCTACATAATAAATCATCTCGTCGGAGTCGATATTGGAGTGATTGTAGGGCGCAGGGATGGCCTGCGGATGGTAATCATACAGTCTAGGACAAAACGAACATACTACAAAAGCACTGGTTTCGAAGGTTTGGTGTACGGGTGGGGGCTGATGAATACGTCCAGTGATAGGCTCAAAATTGTGAATCGAAAATCCATAAGGGAAATTGTATCCATCCCATCCTACTACATCAAAAGGGTGCGTTGGATAGAGCAGACTGTATATTTTTCCTTGTTTTTTGATTTTGATTTCAAAATCTCCCTTTGTGTCGTGCGTTTCTAAAACTTCGGGGAGTTTGTAGTCGCGTTCGCAAAAAGGAGAATGCTCAAGCAACTGCCCAAACCAATTGCGGTAGCGTTTGGGAGTATAAATAGGATGAAACGATTCGGCGATAAGTAGACGATTGTCTTCACTATCGAATTCGATTTGATAAATCATACCTCTCGGAATGACAAGATAATCTCCGTATTCAAAGCGGATATTGCCTAATTGCGTTCGCAATTGACCATTTCCTCGGTGAATAAACAATAACTCGTCGGCGTCAGCATTTTTATAGAAATAAGAAGAAAGAGAGTGCTGAGGTGCCGCTAGTGAAATATGAATGTCGCTGTTGACGAGTAAGCGAGTACGACTTTCTAGATAATCTTCTTTGGGAGGTACTTCAAAGCCTTTCAACAAACGCGCTTTGATTCCTTTTTCTACCGCGATTTTGGGCGAAACATCTGTTTCTGACAAAACCTCTTTGACCATCGTAGGCCGGTGTATATGATACATCAATGACGACATACCGTCAAAACCAATGGTACCAAACAGCTGTTCGTAATAAAGACCGCCTGAGGGTTTCTCAAATTGAGTGTGCCTTTTAGGAGGTATTTTTCCGAGTTTATGATAAATAGGCATATCTGTTTCGGTTAGGATACAATAATATATATGCAAAGTTATACAAATAAAATGCTTTGGCAATATTTGTTATAACAAATATATGAACCTAATACCTTTATCCTTGAAAAAGAGATATAGCTTTTAGGGATTTAAAAATGCCCCATCAATCACAAAGAGAGCGGCACCTATGTCAGAATATACTTTGTGGGAAGGCTCCCCATCCGACACTTGAAACGACATTCCTTGCTGGATAACATGACGTGAGCCATCCGAAAGCTCAATGAGAAGTTGTCCTTCAATACAATAAGCGATATGTCCTTTTGCACACCAATGATCGGCTTCGTAGGAGGCTGAATATTGAATATAGCGGACCTTACAAAGTGGGTAATCTTTGGTGCGAACATACGCCATACCGCTTTCACCTTTATGTTCTGTCGCAGTAATTGTTGCCAAGATGTAATTTCGAAGGGTATCATAGTATGGTGCGGTCGCCGTGAGATTTAGGCTCTGAAATGACTAAAAAATGCAAATCTTCCGTATGATTATTTTGAATTTGGTGAGCCACTTGTTTGGGTACATGAATACTTTCAGACGGAAGAAGCGTGTAAGTTTCATCTCCTAATATAAAAGTAGCTTTTCCTGCCAAAATATAAAACAATTGTTGGCAATGATGATGAAAATGACGCTGCTCAGCAGTAGTGGGAGGCATTCGTTCTTGAATTATACTGAGGCTATCGGATTTGAGTAAGTGCCATCCGTCGCAACCAGACCCCCATGTATAATGTTCGGCATTTTGAATAGAGATAGGCATACTGTTAAATTTTTTCAAAAATAACAAAATAGCCTCGTCCATTTTCCAATGAACAAGGCTATCTAGAAAACGACAAGGAAGTTAGGTGTTTTTTACCTCTACTTTGGGGGGAATCAGTCGATACAAGACCGGTGTCACAATCCTTGATAATAAAGTAGAACTAATGAGACCCCCTATAAGCACCCACGCCAGAGGTGAATAAAGGGGATTGGCTTCGATAGCCAGTGGAATAAGTCCTCCTATAGCGGTAAGAGAGGTAAGTACAATAGGAACAAAACGTATTTCGCCCGCTTCTTGAATCGCTTCTAAGAGTGGAAGACCTTCTTCGCGGAGCTGATTAGTAAAATCAACCAACAAAATGGAGTTTTTGACTTCAATCCCAATCAAGGCTATCAACCCAATAACCGCGATGAAAGAAAGAGGATAGCCCACAATCCAAAGCATCGTAAATGCTCCAATGATGCCCAGAGGAATGACTGACAGCACAATTAAGGAACTTTTGAAAGTCCCAAACTCTAGAATCAGAACGCCAATGAAACCAAAAGCAGTAATAAGAATGATTGTGCCTAATCCGCCAAATGATTTCTCGCGGGCTTCTAATTCACCAGCGGCTTTGTAAGTAAAATCTTGAGGGAATTGATACTTTTCAAGCTTATTGATTACTTCTTTATAAACATTATCAACCAAATAGCCATTTTTTACAAAAGCCGAAATAGTCACAAATCTGTCACGGTCATAGTGGCGTATTTGATTGGTAGAGACTTCAAACTCAATGTCGGCTACTTGACGAAGCGGTATAGATGCACCTGTCAGGGTATTGACATATAGATTTTTTAGAATGTCAGAATTCGTGGTTTTGCCTTTGGGGAGAGTCACATTGATATTGTAGTCATCGCCCTTGGAGTCTTTGTAGCTACCAATATTCAAGCCTGCAATGGCAAGTCTCACCGTTCGGTTGATATCCGCTATCGATACGCCGAGCATTCCCGCTTTTTCTTTGTTTATTTTTACCCGTAAATCTGTCCGTCGAGTAGTAAGCGGATTTTTGACATAAATAGTCCCGGGAGTAGCTTTCAAGATTTTTTCTACATCGGCAGCTACATTTCTTAGTTTGTCTAGGTCTTCGCCCATTACTCTGATAGCGATAGGAGCTTCTGTATTAGGCCCCTGCTCAAAATCTACTACTTCGACATTGGCATTAGGAATGTAGCGTAGGCGTTCGCGTAGGCGCTCAATGACTTTCTCTTTTTCAGGGGGATGGATTTCGTCTTGAAGTTGGACAAAAACTTCTGCATAATTGCTTGACTCTGACCGTTCAATCACATTGTAATACATCCGAGGTACACCTCTTCCAGTACTACTAGTGAAAAACTTCACTTCGGGTACCGTTTTAAGTTCATTTTCAATGAGGCGAGTAGAACGGTTGGTTTCATCAAGTGTACTTCCTTCGGGAGTCTCCAGCGTGACCCTAAACATAGGCTTTTCTGATTTTGGGAATAACCCAAATCCAATGATTTTGGGGATAGTAAGTGAAGCCCCAAAAAGCAAACCTGCAACCAGCAGGGTAGGAAAGGGATGTCGTAAAGCCCAATTCAACAGTCGGCTATAAGAGCCAGAAATGAGTTTTTTCAGCGCTCTTAAGAATAGATTCCCTTCGGGATTGTGGTTGTTTTCCAACAATCGGCTGCTCAAAAAAGGAACAATAGTGAGTGAAACCAACATAGATGCCAAAATGGTGGTCACTACGGCAGTGGGAAGGCTTCTGATAAAGTCGCCCGAGGCTTCTGGCAAAAATATCAAGGGCAAAAAAGCCAAGATAAGTGTGACAGTACACCCAATCACCGCCAAAGTGATTTGCTTTGTTGCCTTGACCGCCGCATCGCGTTTAGAATAGCCGTCGCGCATCCATCGTTCGATATTTTCGACCACCACAATCGAATCATCCACCAAAATACCCAATGCTACAATCAAACCTACTACACTCAATTGGTTGATACTATAGCCTAGATAATGCACGGCTGTCAGCCCAATAGCAAGGGATAAGGGAATTGAAATCATAACTACCAACGCAGCTCTAAAGCCCAAAGGGAGCAATGTAAGTGCAACCAAAAGAATGGCGATACCAAAGTCTTTGGCAAAACGATCCAAACGACGATCTACACTGACCGATTGGTCAAAGTATTTTACCATTTTGATATGTTTGGGCATTCCCTTTTCAAATGTTGTTAATGTTGCGTTGAGTTTTTTTCCAGTTTCTGTAATATTTTTCCCAGCTTTTTGAGCTGCTACTACAAGTACTGCTCGACTGCCATTGAGACGCGTGTAGTTGGTTTCGTCTTCATAGTTGAAATCAACTTCTGCTACATCGCCTAAATAGATGATTTTTTGACCATTGGTGGCTACTATAGTACTCCGAATCTGGTCGAGTGATTCGTAATCACCACTGGTTTTGACATTGAATCGGCGGGCACCTTCCTGTACACTGCCTGCGGGAATGTTGAGGTTTTCGGCTTGAAGTGCTCCCAATACGCGATTAAGGGCAATTCCTTCTTGTGCCATTTTCTCAACATTGAGAGAAATTCGGACGTTTTCTTTGGGAAAACCAAAATCTTTGACACTCCGTAAATCTTTATTTTTTTCTAAAACCTTACGAAGTTTTTCGGAATAGTCAGCTAGCTCTTTGTAAGAGGCCACTTCCGATACCAAAGCAACTTGTACAATATTTACCAAACCAGGGTCAAATTGGAAGTACCGTATGTCAAAAATATCATTAGGTAAAATCCCCCTCATGCTATTTACTTCACGGGCCACTTCCTGTTTTTTTTCATCATTGTCCACACCGTATTCGTATTCTAGCATAAAAACCGCTAGGCCATCATCAATGGTGGTTCGGATATTGTTGACATCTTTGAGTTCATTGAGGCGCTTTTCGACAGGGTCAACTACCAGTTCTTCCATGTCTTTTGGGTCGGTGCCAGGATAAATCACCGTTATCACAAAAGTAGGCGCTTCAAAAATAGGGTCTTCTGAACGAGGCATATTGAAGAGCGAATTGAGACCCAGGGCCACAACGCCTACAAACATGACGAGCATGAACTGCCAGTTTTTGACGGAAAATTCTGAAAGATTCATCGGAAAAATGTTTTCTATGACATACCTATCGCAGAAGGATAGATATTGGATTCATGGTTGTTATTTCACTATTACTAAAGAAGATTCGGTCAAAAAAGCACTCCCCGCCGTTACTACTTCTTGGATGTTTTCTAATCCATTGGTGATGAGTACTTTATCGCCATCTATAAACCCTATCTGTATAGGAAGTCTTTTTACTTTCTTACGCGTATCATCAAGTACATACACAAAGGCATCCTTTCCATTGCCTTCTACGATGGCTTCAATGGGAACTTTGATGTAAGAGCGATTTTGGACGGGTTTAAGTTGTACTTTAGCAAACAAGCCAGCGGCTAGTCGCTTTCCGTTAGGGGTTATTTTGATTTCAATTTCATAGAGTTTGTTCATGGGGTCGGCTGCGGGAGCCAATTTCTTAACGATACCCATAAACGTTTCGTTGGGATAAGCGTCTAGCACAATAGAGGCTTGGTCGCCTACTTTGAGCCTTGCCCAGTCTTTGTCAGAGACGCCTACTCTAACTACCCAATCTCCTTGACGGTCGGAGGTAAGATAAAAAATAGGAGTACCCGGACCAGTGAGTTCGCCTTCGTTGGCCATTTTTTTAATCACGGCACCGTCGATAGGAGAGGTGATTTGGGCATACGAACGATTAAACTGTGCTATTTGCAGGTTTTGTTTTGCTACATCTAGAGCGGTTGTGACATTTTGCATTTGTTCGAGGGTAGCCGCCGTGTCTTTAAACATATTTTGAACTCGCTTAAAATCACGCTCTGATTTTTCGACCCCATATTGTGCTTGATTCACTTGTGCATCTATTTCGGTCAAGTTGAGAGTGGCGAGTAATTGTCCTTTGCGTACTTTTTGTCCTTCTACAACATATATTTTTTGGATTATCCCGCCAATCTTAAAAGACAATCGGGCTTCTTCCGAAGAGGCAACCAGCCCCGAGGCGGTTATGCTTTCAGAACGACTGACTGTTTCGACTGGCGAAAGAGAAATAGGAACAAGAACTTCTTCGGTAGAAGCCTCTTTTTGAGTGTTTTTTTTGTCGTTACTGCAAGAAAAGACGGTCAGTAGGGATGCAGTAACCACCAGGAAAACAGGCCATAAACGTGATTTATTGTGAAAGTAATTCATGACATTTTAGGTTTTATTAGAAAAGAGTCTATTCCTGCTGATTTATTTAATTGCGGTAATTTTATCTAAGTTAGCTTGCTTATTCAGAACATCAAATTGGGCCAACGATTGCTGTAATTGTGCCGTTAGGACTTCATTTTGGGCGCGTACGTACTCAATCAACAGTACATTTCCATTGCGATAGCGACTATCGATAATTCTAAAGTATTGCTGTGATTTGGTGACGCCGTCCACATAGGTTTGGAAAGATTGGCGAGCGGCTTCCAATTCATAAAATGCTTGTGTCGTTTGGAGTTCTATCTGACGTTCGACTTCCAGTTTTTTGGTTTGGAGTATTTCCGTTTGAATTTTGGCTTGTTGGGTTTTTGATTTTCGTTCATATCCTTTAAACAAATCCCATTGTAATCCTATTTGGGCAACGACATAGGCTTGGTTGGAAAAAGTATAACCAAACCCTTGGAAACCAGTGTTTGCTCCGATAAAAAATGACGGTATTCTGGCAGCTTTTTCGTTGAGTGTAATAGCTGTTTGAGAAGCCAATATTGACTGTTCTAACTGTTTGAGCTCTTGTCGATTAGTGACAGCAAGTTGGGCGAGAGACGATGCCGTTTCTGGCCCCGACAATTCAGATGAAAATTTAGCTTTTAGAAATACAGAATCAATTTCAACCGAAGACGCTAGGTCTTTATTGAGTAAAAAATTAAAATAAGCCTTCGCCGTTTTTTGATTTTTTTCGGCGTTGGCTATCTGTTGTTTTAGCTTGCTTATTTCGTATTCTGCCCCTACTACCGCATCTTTCGTAACAACATTGTTTGAGGCCAAGCGTTGATTCAACCTCAGCAATTCTTGCAATGTTTTTTCGGCACTGTTATATATTTTGAGCGCTTCTTCAGCTTGTAAAAATTGAAAATAGGCCCCTTCGATATTATAGCGAAGTTCATTCTCTACCACTCTTTTTCGTGCTTCTTGGGCGGTGAGCAATGTCTTTTGAATCAGATAGTTGTACTGAATTTCTGGGTTGAAAATAGCGTATTGAATCGCAAACTTGGTATCATGAAAATTATTGGGAGCGAGCAGTTCGTCTACATTGGAGATTTGCGGAAACACACTCGATTGGGTAAGTTGGTTGAGAGTACTATAAACGGGATTGAGCAAATCTCCCACAGGAAACTGTAACCTGCGTCCGCCAGCTGCCAATGAGTAAGTAGGATTAAAACTTACTTTGGGGTAAAACAGCGCCTTGGCTTGTCGAATCGTTTCGCTGGCTTTTTTTATTTCTAGTCCCTCTTGTTTGAGAATAAGATTGTTTTGTAGGCCTTCTTGTACATATGCTTCCAAAATGGCTGATTGTTGGGCGATTACTTCCTCACCTAGTAGGAGCAATACCACTAAAAAGAAACTCCTAATCATGTCATATTTAATAAACAGTGTTCAGAAAAACGATAAAAAAATTTACTTAACAATTATTGAAAAATGAGTATGCTTGGATATAGCGGGATAAGTGAATATACTGCCTAGCTCCGCTTCCTTACTGAAGATGAAAATAGAATGACATTTTTATGCATAATAGCTTGAGTTTAAGTGATTTTGTGTTGGCTGTATTATTTATAAAACTAAGATAATCAAACAAATAATCGCAATCATGAAGCACAAAGGAGAATAATAGAACGTATCCATTTTTCCAAAATCTGTATGCTTTATCTTTTTGAAAAAACCCACATACCGAAATTCTCCAATTGATCTTATTAAAAAAAGAAAACCAATGATGGCAGTGGCATAACTGAGATAGTTTTCATTCCAGAGGATAAGTGAAATAAAATGGGCTTTTGTGCCAATTATGCCAGCAAATCCAAATAAGCCTAAGGCTACGATAATAGTTTCAGGAGTGCCAGGCTTGAAAAGCAGTTGCCCTGTTCCGGTTTTTGGGAGGGCTCTATCTATCCATTTTTTGCCGCCTACGGCCCAGTAAAGATGCAGTATTCCAATCGACAGGAAGATGCAAATTAAAACGGATGCAAAAAAAGTTGACATTGAAAATGAGTTGTATTTCAGTTTGTTATAACGAATCTCTTATCATTGAGGTAAACAAGATAAACGACTGCTGCATACCTTGTAGCTGCTGATCATCCTGAAACATGGTCATACGATTCTTGAGATATATGCTCACCAATCCATGCATATAAGACCATATAGTAAGAGCAGATATCTCGATGTTTTTGTTTTTGAAGTAGCCAGCATTTACGCAGTCGGTGATTACTTCTTTTAAAAAACCGAACGCTTTAAGGCCGTCCTCCCATATTTCTTCACGGCAGGCTAAAGTCTCCATTGGAGCTTTCATGATAAACATTAAATCGTATAATTCGGGGTTTTCTATGGCATATTTGATGTATTGGTGTCCCATTTCGAGTAGTCTTGCAAAGGGGTCATGAATACTTCTTACTTGGCCAAGCTCTTGCATCATTTTGAGGAAGGCATCCTCATGTAGTGCAAACAATAGTTCGTTTTTATCTTTATAATATAAATAAATAGTAGCAGGGCTGTACTCGATAGCGTCTGCAATGCCACGAATGCTTGTTTTTTCGTAACCTTGTTCTAAAAAAAGCTTACGAGCCGCATTCAAAATAAGCTTACGCATATCTTCTTTCTCTCTTTCTTTTCTCTCTGCAATACCCATGGTGCTCAGTAGTAAATCTATTGTATTTGAATAAACAATGCAAATATACTAAACACTGTTTAGTAAGCAAGTCATTTTTTAAAAACTTATAGACATAGCCTCATACGATATTACTACACATTGGGGAATATAAACAAAAGTTTACTTCCTAAAGCTCTGTAAAATAATAGTTTATGTAAATTTTGTGCTTTGAGATTTAAGAAGTTTATGTTAAGAAATTGGATTAGAAATAAATTTTAATAATAATCTTTTGTATCTTGCATAAACCTAAAAACCCCTTGTATCGGTATGGGTAGGAAAGTCTTAATATTGAATCAAGATTACTCCGCGTTGAGCATTTGCTCCGTTCCCAAAGCCTTTTTGTTAGTTTATCTCAATAAGGCAGAGTTAGTAGCCGAGTCTTCCTCTTATTTTTTGCGTACAGTGAGTGATACGTTTCCGATGCCAACGGTCATACGGTTGCATCGCTATATCAACTTACCTTATAAAGGAGTGATGATGACTCGGCAAAATATATTCAAGAGAGATTCGCATCGATGTGTGTACTGTGGCGCCCAAGAAGATCTTACTTTAGATCATGTAATGCCAAAGTCACGCGGGGGACGCACTAGTTGGGACAATTTAGTGACAGCTTGTAAAAGGTGCAATACCCGTAAAGGGGACTATACACCCGATGAGGCGTCGATGCCGATGAAACATCGCCCTTTTAAACCATCCTTCATTATGTTTTTACGTGAGTTTTCTGGTTCGACCGAAGAGTCATGGAAGCCTTTTTTGATGAAAAGAGAAAAGGTTCATTAAAAAATTGCTTTTTTTTGGGGAAATATCTACTTTTGCACTCCGTTTGCGAAAGCTAAGATTTTTTTCACCAAATTTCAGTCACTTTGCCTGATGGCTGATGTATAGAAAGGCAATTTTAAAATCTCTTATGAGTAAAACTCAATTAACTGATTTCGATTGGGATAGAGCTGATAACCGCGGCTTCGGTAGCGGCTATACTGCATCTGAGAGAGCTCAGATGGAACAATTAATCAATGGGACACTCTCACCAGTCGCCGAAAAAGAAGTTGTAAAAGGAGTCGTGGTCGGTATGAATGACCGCGAAGTGATTTTGAACATTGGCTCAAAATCTGACGGTATCGTACCGCGCTCAGAATTCCGTGATTTGACGGATCTGAAAATCGGCGACGAAATTGAAGTGTATATCGAAAATCAAGAAGATCCCAACGGACAGTTGATTTTATCCCGCAAAAAAGCACGTGTAATCACTGCTTGGGACAATATCCAGAAGTCATTTGATCATGATTTGGTAATCGACGGATTTGTAAAACGCCGTACCAAAGGTGGTCTGATTGTAGATATTTATGGTATTGAAGCTTTCTTGCCAGGTTCACAAATCGATGTGAAACCTATTCGTGACTTCGATATCTTCGTAGGTAAGAAAATGGAAGTGAAAGTTGTGAAGATTAACCATGCCAACAACAACGTGGTAGTATCTCACAAAGTACTTATTGAGAAAGACCTTGAAGCACAGCGTCAACAAATTCTTACTAACCTTGAAAGAGGTCAAGTACTTGAAGGTGTAATCAAAAACATGACTAAGTTCGGGGTGTTTATCGATCTTGGTGGTGTGGATGGTTTGTTGCACATTACTGATATTTCTTGGGGTCGCATCAATGATCCTTCGGACTTGTTGCACCTTGACCAAAAAATCAACGTGGTTGTGCTTGACTTCGACGAAGACAAAAAACGCATTTCTCTTGGTATGAAGCAATTGCAGGCTCATCCTTGGGAAGCACTTGCAGCAGAAATCGAAATCGGTTCTAAAGTAAAAGGTAAAGTGGTAAATGTAGCAGATTATGGTGCATTCCTCGAAATCATGCCTGGCGTAGAAGGATTGATTCACGTATCTGAAATGTCTTGGTCGCAGCATTTGCGTAACCCACAAGATTTCTTGAAAATTGGCGATGAAGTAGAAGCCGTCGTATTGACACTTGATCGTAACGAGCGTAAAATGTCACTTGGCTTAAAACAACTTACTGCTGATCCTTGGACTCGTCAAGAAATCATTGACAAGTATGCTGTAGGTACTGTTCACAAAGGTGTAGTACGCAACTTGACAAACTTCGGTCTTTTCCTTGAGTTGGAAGAAGGTATCGACGGACTTGTACACGTATCTGACCTTTCTTGGACTAAAAAAATCAAACATCCTAGCGACTTCATCAAAGTAGGTGATGAGCTTGATGTAATGGTACTCGAACTAGACGCTGAAAACCGTCGCTTGTCTCTAAGCCACAAGCACCTTGAAGAAAACCCATGGGATACGTTTGAAAGCGTATTTACTGTAGGATCTGTTCACAAGTGTACTATTGTAGCAAAAGGCGATAAAGTAGCCACTCTCGAATTGCCTTATGGTATTGAAGGAGTAGCTATCCTTAAAAATATTGTGAAAGAAGACGGTAGCGTTGCTGAAGTTGGAGAATCACTTGATTTTAAAGTGACTGAGTTCCACAAAGAAGAAAAACGCATCGTACTTTCTCACACTAAAACATGGCAAGAGAAAGAAGAGCCTAAAGTAGAAGAGAAACCCAAGCCCGCTGCAAAAGCAGAAAAACCTAAAGATGCTGAAAAAGCAACTCTAGGGGATTTGGAAGCACTCTCTGCTTTGAAAGAGCAACTTGAAGAAGGAGAAAAAAGAAAAAAATCTGCTCCTTCTAAAAAAACAAAAGAAGCGGAAACCGAATAATTTATTATATTTGCGCTCCCAAACCTTATAGGCTTCAAAAAAGCCTATAAGGTTTACAAAAAGGTCCTGTGGCCGAGTGGCTAGGCAGAGCTCTGCAAAAGCTCGTACAGCGGTTCGAATCCGCTCGGGACCTCTACTACTAAAGGTTGTTTTCTAAAAAAAATACCATTTTGGCCAAAAAAACTAACTATGGCTAAAATGGTATTTTTTGTTTTCAATAGGGTTGATTTTTGATGAAAATAATGCACTTGAATGTACTTAGTAGGTTATTAACGGCTTAATTAGAAGAAATCTAAATAATAAATTATTGCAAATTAACGATAGAAATGCTTTGGCACGTATTCAATCGTGCATTACTTTTGTAGGGTCAAGGAGTATCATGTTTTTGTTAATTCATACACGAATGAAAAGTAGTTTATTTTTCAAAAAAATGCGCAGTATTGCCCAATTCTTTCTAGTTGCTTTAATAGCTACTACGAGCATCACCCAAGCGGTGGCACAAGATGGTGATGCAGCTAATGGCGAAACGCTATTTAATAATAACTGTAAGGCCTGTCACGCAACTTCCGACGAAGTGGCAGTAGGGCCGGGTTTGAAAGACGTTCAAAAACGCCGCGATGTAGCTTGGATTGTTAAATGGGTAAAAAACCCGAATGGTGTCATTCAATCTGGGGATGAGTACGCTGTAGCGTTATACAACAAATTTAACAAAGCTCAGATGACAGCTTTTCCGGCTTTCGGTGAGAAAGAAGTAAAAGACATCTTAGCTTATATCGAAAAAGCAAATGCAGCTCCTGTTGTTACTACGGCCGCTCCTGGAGCCGCTGCTGGTGGGCAAGCTAGTGGAGATGCTGCCCCGTCAGATTTGTTTACCTATATATTAGTAGCATTGTTGATAGTAATGCTTCTTGTACTTGGGGTATTGATGGCAATCGTGTCTATTTTGTCAAAAGCTGTAAGTGGTACAGCTACAGCAGGTGAAGAAGGTTCGTTTTCTGACAAGCTCCGTAATGGTCTTGTAGGTTTGAGCCGTAATTCTGCCGTAAGAAGTGCAACAGTTTGGTTTTTTATTTTGATGGTAACCAAAGCTACCATTGATGGGATGTACGGAGTTGGAATTCAACAAGGATATGCTCCTAAACAACCTATCGCATTCTCACATAAACTCCATGCAGGTCAGTACAAAATTGATTGTAACTACTGTCATACAGGGGTGAATCGTGGTAAATCTGCTACTATTCCATCGGCCAACATTTGTATGAACTGCCACGGAGTTATTAAAAAAGAATCTCCTGAGATTCAGAAAATATACACTGCTATCGAAAAAGACCAACCTATCGAGTGGGTACGCGTTCATAACCTGCCTGATTTGGCTTATTTCAATCACGCTCAGCACGTAAATGTAGGAGGAGTGCAGTGTCAACAATGCCACGGCGAAATCCAGACCATGGAAGTAGTGGAGCAACGCTCATCTCTTACCATGGGATGGTGTATCGACTGTCACCGTAAGACAGAAGTTAATACCAAAGAAAACACTTACTATGATAAGCTAGTTGAACTTCACAAGTCGAAAAGCAAAGAACCATTGAAGGTTGCTGACATCGGTGGTTTAGAATGTTCAAAGTGTCATTATTAAAAATTTGTGATTATAATCACTAAGGCACAAATCACAAATCAAAAACAAGAATCCAGAATCTATCAAATATATGGAAACCCAAACAAAGAGGTATTGGAAAGGATTAGAGGAACTTCGAAATGACGAGACGTTTATAAAAAATGCCCATAATGAGTTCGGTAGTTTTGAATCTACAGATTCTAGCCAAAACAAGAGTATTGTAGATGGCATTGGATCAGACCGTCGTGACTTCCTAAAAGTATTGGGATTTGGGGTCGCTGCCGTTTCATTGGCAGCTTGTGATGCTCCTGTTAGAAAGTCAATTCCTTATATCAATAAACCTATTGATACTTTTCCTTCTATTGCTGATTGGTATGCTTCTACCTATGCAGAAGGAGGAGATTATACCAGCATTTTGGTAAAAACAAGAGAAGGCCGCCCCATCAAAATTGAGGGAAATCGCCAGTCAAGTGTTTCGGGTGGGGGTGTTAGTGCTCGTGCTCACGCTTCTTTGTTGGCACTTTATGACGTCGAAAAACTTAAAGGCCCTAAAAAAGGAGAGGCAGATGCCGCATGGGATACTATTGATAAAGAAATCTCCTCTCAGCTAGCTTCTATCGCTGCTAAAGGTGGGCAGATTCGTATCGTATCTTCGACTATTCTTAGCCCTTCAACCAAAGCCGTTATTTCAGATTTTACGAAGAAATATCCCACTACTCAACACATCACTTACGATGCTAACTCATTGGCTGGTTTGGTAAAAGCTAATGAGATTTCTTTTTCTAAGGCTGCTATTCCTTCTTATGACTTTAGTAAAGCCAAAGTAATTGTAGGTCTTAGCTGTGATTTTTTAGGTACGTGGCTTTCTGCTGATGAATTTTCTCGTCAATACGTAAAAGGGCGTAAGTTGAGTAGTGCCAAAGGTGGCAAACGCGATATGTCTCGCCACTATCAATTTGAGACTATCCTTTCTTTAACAGGTTCAAATGCCGATTATCGTGCCGCCGTTAAGCCTTCTCAAGAAGGATTGGTGGCATTGGCTTTATATAATAAAATCAGTGGCGCTGCTGGTGTTTCTTTAGGGGCAGAAGTTGATAAGCTCATCGACAAAGCCGCTAAAGATTTGAAAGCTGCACAAGGAGCGGCATTGGTAGTATCAGGTTCTAATGATCCCAATGTACAGATTGTAGTCAATGCACTAAATAGTGCATTGGGTTCTTATGGAACTACTATCGATTTAGGCTCGCCTACTTATTATCGTCAAGGAAACGACACTGCCATGAATGAATTGGTGGACGGTGTTAAAAACGGCGCAGTAAGTGCAGTTATTTTTTATGGATGTAATCCTGTATACGACCATCCTAGAGGTGCAGAATTGAAAGACGGTATTTCAAAATTAAGCCTTTCAGTATCATTTGCAGATCGCGCAGAAGAAACGGCTTCTTTGTGTAAATACATCACGCCTGCTCCTCACTATTTAGAGTCTTGGGGAGATGCTGAGCCAAAAGCTGGTTCTTATAGCCTTCAGCAGCCAACAATCTCTTTGATTTATAAAACACGTCAAGCCCAATCAAGCCTTCTTAAATGGGCTGGTTTAAGCGAAGATTTCTACGCGTACTTGCGCAATTTCTGGAAAAACAATATCCTTGGAGGTAGTGATTTCGAGAACGCATGGACCAAAGCATTGCATGATGGCGTATATGAGCGTGCTGGTGCTTCTACGGCAAGTGGTGCAGGTACTCCTGCTGGAGTAGATGCGGCTATCATTGCTGTAAAAAACACCTACAAGTCAGGTTCAGGTATTGAAGTAGTTTTGTACGAAAAAGTGGGAATGGGCACAGGTACACTTGCCAATAATCCATGGTTGCAAGAATTCCCAGAACCTATTACTAAGGCATGTTGGGACAACTATGCAAGTGTTTCGCAGAAAACGGCTCAGGAAATGGGGCTTTCTCAAAACGATGTAGTAAAAGTAGAAGTTAAAGGCAAATCACTAGAATTACCTGTCTTGGTACAACCAGGCCAAGCCAACGGAACCGTTGCAATCGCCATTGGTTATGGTCGTGAGAAAGCTGGTAAATCTGGTAATGGAGTGGGGGTGAATGTGTTCCCTTTTGCACAGTATAAGGCTGGATTTATTAGTTTCAATGCGGGGGAAGGGACTGTAAGCAAAACAGGAAGTACTCATAAAATTGCACAAACCCAAACTCACGAGACCGTAATGGCTCGTAAGGCGGTATTGCAAGAAGCTCGTTTGCCAGAATACCAAAAAGATACAAAAGCAGGGCGTTATTTCCCTCACGTATTTACTTCAGAAGGCGTAAAATCTTCGACCGAAATCTCGCTATGGAATGGTTATGAAAAACCAAACCACTCGTGGGGCTTAGTGATTGACCTCAATTCATGTACAGGTTGTGGGTCTTGTGTTATTAGCTGTCAAGCCGAAAACAACGTATCTGTAGTAGGACGTCAGGAAGTTATCAATCGTCGTGAGATGCACTGGATTCGTATCGACCGCTATTATAGCAGTGATGCGGTGGAAGATTTGAAAGGATTAGAAATCGCTTCCGAAAATCCAGAGGTGACTTTCCAACCTTTGATGTGTCAGCACTGTGGTAATGCTCCTTGTGAGACGGTATGTCCCGTATTGGCTACGACTCACAGTACTGAAGGTTTGAACCAAATGGCTTATAACCGTTGTGTAGGTACTCGTTATTGTGCCAACAACTGCCCTTATAAAGTACGTCGTTTCAACTGGTTTAAGTACTTTGATAACGATAACTTCGATTACCACTTCAACAATGACCTTGGTAAGATGGTAATCAATCCAGACGTAACAGTGCGTTCACGTGGGGTAATCGAAAAGTGCTCAATGTGCGTACAGCGTATTCAAGAAGGTAAACTCAATGCTAAGAAGGAGCGTCGTCGTCCAGTTGATGGCGAAATTGAGGTAGCATGTTCGCAATCTTGCCCTACTGATGCGATTATTTTTGGAGATATGAATGATCCAGAAAGCCGCATTTCTAAGTTGTTGGCAGAAGAGAAAGATAATCGTGCTTTTACGATGTTGGAAGAAATCAACGTTAAGCCACAAGTTACGTATTTGACCAAAATCCGTAACAAAGACGTTGATGCGAAAGCTGCTACTGCCACAGAACATGCTGAGCATGGAGGACACTAATATCCTTAGTGAACAAAAATTGGTTTTTAAATTAAAAGATAACTACTAACAAATAACTTTCAATAGATATGCACGTTACTTCACCCGTAAGAACCCCTCTCGTAACTGGTGGCAAAACATATGCCGATGTGACAGAGGATATCTGCAAGCAGGTGGAAGGCAAGCCTACCAAAGAATGGAAAGTCGCTTTTGGTATTTCATTAGCGGTTTTAGCTTACGGGACAGCCTGCTTATTCTGGACCTGGTGGGAAGGATTGGGCGTTTGGGGCCTAAACAAAACGGTCGGCTGGGCATGGGACATTACCAACTTCGTATGGTGGGTTGGGATTGGTCACGCAGGTACGTTGATTTCAGCCATTTTGTTGTTGTTTCGCCAAAAATGGAGAACATCCATCAACCGTGCGGCAGAAGCGATGACCATTTTTGCCGTTATTTGTGCGGCTTCATTTATCTTAATGCACATGGGGCGTCCTTGGTTGGCTCACTGGGCATTACCTCTTCCTAATACATTTGGTTCGTTGTGGGTAAACTTCAACTCTCCTCTTGTGTGGGACGTATTTGCAATCTCGACTTATTTCTCTGTATCGTGTTTGTTTTGGTACGTAGGTTTAGTGCCTGATTTGGCTACTATTCGCGATCGGGCTCAAAACAAAGTGTCTAAGTATATCTATGGCACATTGGCTATGGGATGGAATGGCTCTTCAAAAACTTGGGCACGTTACGAATACATCAGCTTGATTTTGGCTGGTTTATCAACTCCCCTCGTACTTTCAGTACACACTATCGTATCATTTGACTTCGCAACTTCGGTTATTCCAGGCTGGCACACGACTATCTTCCCTCCTTACTTCGTAGCAGGTGCGATTTTCTCTGGCTTTGCCATGGTACAAAACTTGATGCTTGTGACACGCGTAGTGTACAAATTAGAAGATTACATCACTTTTGAGCACATTGAGATGATGAATACAATCATCACTTTGACTGGGTCAATCGTGGGGGTAGCTTATCTTACTGAATTCTTCATTGCTTGGTACTCTGGAGTAGAATATGAAAGTTATGCTTTTATCAACCGTGCTACAGGTCCTTACTGGTGGGCATACTGGGCGATGATGACTTGTAACGTAATCTCTCCACAGTTGTTTTGGAGCCGTAAGATTCGTCGTAGTATAACTTGGACCTTCTTTTTGTCAGTAGTTGTAAACATTGGTATGTGGTTTGAGCGTTTTGTGATTATTGTAACTTCACTTCACCGCGATTACATTCCTTCAAGCTGGGCAATGTTCTACCCTACTATGTTTGATATTGGAGATTACATTTTCTCATTCGGGCTATTCTTTACTCTTTTCTTCTTGTTTTCTAAATACTTGCCAGTGATTAACATGGCCGAAGTAAAAGCAGTAATTAGAACATCATCTGAGAAATTGCCTAAGAAAATTTCTGGTGTATCAAAAGCGGATCGTTTGGCTTCGCCCGCCTACAAAAAAGATGCTGAATAAGAGAGAAGTATCGAAAAGATACATAATCTCAAATCCTAAAATTTAACTGACAAAAAAATGACGGATATTAATAAAAAGTTTTTAGTAGGTGTTTACGATGATGACGATGTGGTGTTGTCGGCCGTTGGTAAGTTGAAAAACTCAGGGGTGAAAATCTATGAAGTTTATTCTCCTTTTGCGATTCACGGTATGGATATTGCTATTGGGCATCCGCGTACTAGAATAGGTATTGCCGCTTTTTGTTTTGGATGCACTGGATTCTTGTGTGCATTGCTTCTTACGACTTGGACTATGGGAATAGATTGGCCAATGGTAATTGGAGGAAAAGACCCTATTTCGCTTCCAAACTATGTACCTGTCATGTTTGAGTTGACTGTATTGTTTACTGCATTTGGAATGACAATCAGCTTCTTTATCACCAATGGATTAGGGCCTACTGTAAAGCCTCTTTTGTTTGACCCACGTTGTACCGACAATAAATTTGTAATGGCCATTGACCTTAGCAAAAACAAATTGTCAGAAGCAGAAATCGCTAGTATTGTTAAAGCGTCTGGGGCAGAAGAAGTGAGTATAAAACAGTTGTAATGCATTAAAATACGATGAAAAGAATACATACATTGATAATTGCCGTTTTTGCTGGGATTGCTACCATGACTTCATGTAAGCGTGGTCACGATGATACTGGCTTGGAATATGCTCCTAACATGTACAATTCGGTTGGGTATGAACCGTACACTCAAATTGAGAAAAACCCAATCAATGCTGATGGTAAAAACATGAGAGAACCGGTAGTAGGAACGGTGTCACGTAGGAACTATAAGACTCAATTTGATAGCGCAAGTGTTGATTTGATGATTTATCATTTAGGAAAAGATGATTTGGCTACTGCGGAGGCAGTGCTCAAAAATCCTGTTCCTAACAATGCAAAAGCCTTAGCTGAGGGTAAAGCTTTGTATACACGCTATTGCCAACACTGTCACGGAGAAGGTGGCGCAGGTGATGGCCCTGTAGCAGATATGTACAAAGGGGTACCAAATTATAAAGCAGATGCTTATCTGAATATGACGGATGGACACATTTTTCATGTAATTACGCATGGAAAAGGACGTATGTGGCCACATGGCTCACAGGTGACTCCAGAAGAGCGTTGGAAAATCGCTCACTATGTTCATAAATTACAGAAAAGCTAAGTAAGAAGTTAAAAGTCGATGGATATGATGACATAGAGTCAATCCATTGACAACTAACAAAAACAATAAACAATTAACGACAAAGATTTATAATGGGCGCACATCATCACGAAGTTGTTTCTGTAGAAGAACAATTTGAATTTACCGCCGAATCAAAACGTAATCTGCTGATTGGCATGGGTATCGGTGCCGCACTGGTTTTGGTGGGAGCATATTTGTTGTCGCAGGGCGGAGGGCATGGCCACGAAGCTCACGATGCTGCTCATGCAGCTGCTGGTCATGCTGCCGAGCATGCTCATGACCATGGTCATGGCTATCACTGGACACAACGTATCATTGCCAATTTGTGGGTAAATAGTGTATATTTTGCCGGCATTTCAGTGGTGGGGATGTTTTTTATTTCGTACAATTATCTTGCCCAAGCAGGATGGTCAGCCGTTTTTAAACGTGTTCCAGAAGCGATGCCTGCTTTCTTACCAATTCCAGCTATTATTATTATTGTGATAGCCGTTTTGTTTGGGGATAAGCTGTTCCATTGGATGCACGAAGGAATTATGGACCCTACTAGCGAGCATTATGATGCAATCATCGCTGGCAAAAAGGGCTTTTTGAATAAGCCATTCTACTATATTCGCTTAGTCTTATATTTTGGACTTTGGTATGGATTATGGAGAGTGATTCGTACTCTTTCTCTTCAAGAAGATGAGATTGGAGGCACAGCCAATTATTATAAATCAATCAAATTTGGTACTGCCTTTTTGGTTGTTTTTGCTGTTACTTCTTCTACCTCGGCATGGGACTTAGTGATGTCAATTGATACGCACTGGTTTTCTACTATGTTTGGATGGTATACGCTCGCAAGCTGGCACGTGGCTGGTTTGGCAACGATGACTTTGACGATTGTGACCCTAAAAGAAAAAGGATATTTGAAAGCGGTAAATGCAAGCCACTTACACGATTTAGGTAAGTTTTGTTTTGCGTTTTCAATCTTCTGGACGTATGTATGGTTTGCTCAATTTTTGTTGATTTACTACGCCAACTTACCAGAAGAAACTATCTATTTCCGTGAGCGTTTTTCAGGATATGGAGGAATCTACAAAGCCCCATTCTTTGTGAATATTATTTTAAACTTTGTGCTTCCGTTCTTAGTTTTAATGACGAGAGACTCAAAACGTACCTCGATAATATTGAAAGTCGCTTGTTGGTCAATTCTTGTCGGACACTATTTTGATTTCTATACTAATATTATGCCTGGTACAGTTGGTGCTAATGGTGGTTTTGGAGCAGTAGAGTTCGGTTTTGTACTGTTGTTTGCCTGCGGATTTATTTGGTCGGTTTCAACTCAACTTACTAAAGCAAATCTTATCCCTCGTAATCACCCAATGCTAGAGGAGTCTTTGCATCACGATGTTGCTTAAAATAATTAGTTTACAACTTATCCTAATACGATGGTTTATTTAGTTGGAATATTGTTAGTAGTGCTGTTAGGCGTAGCAATCGCGATAGCAGCAAAATTACAAAAGGTTATGAAAGGTGTTCAGCCTGACAATCAGGATGATATGCCAGTTCCTAACAACAAAGTTAATGGTGCACTTTGGATTGTTTTCTTGGTTCTAGGAACAATCGGTGTGGCAGCGTCTTATTGGTCTGCTAAAGATTATTTCTTGCCAGAAGCGTCATCGCCCCACGGACGTGAAACGGATAGTCAGTTTTGGTTTGATATGTCATTACTGACCATTGCTTTTTTTGCAGTTAATTTCTTATTGTTTTTCTTTTCTTGGAGATACCAATATAAGAAAGGTTATAAAGCCACATTTTATCCTGAAAATCACAAACTTGAATTGATTTGGACGGCTGTGCCAGCGGTGATAATGGCCGTATTGGTATTCTTGGGCTTTCGTACTTGGACTCAGATTATGGCTGATGCCCCCGCAGATTCGCAAGTAATAGAAATCATGGGTAAGCAGTTTGGATGGATTGTACGCTATGGTGGTGTGCAAGATAACAAACTCGGCAATTATAACTACAAGCTCATTTCATCTGACAATGAAATGGGAATTGACTACTCAGACGAAGCATCCATGGATGATTTTATTAATCCTAGTGAGATGCACGTAGAAGTGGGCAAGCCAGTATTGTTGAAAATTCGTGCTCGTGATGTATTGCACAGTGTTTATATTCCTCACATGCGAGTTAAAATGGATGCAGTTCCAGGAATGCCTACAAAATTCTGGTTCATTCCAGATAAGTCTACTGCACAAATGCGTGCAGAATTAAATAATCCTAATTTTGATTACGAAATTGCTTGTACTGAAGTATGTGGACGTGGGCACTTTGCAATGAAACTTCGCTTAATAGTTGAAGATAAGGCCGCAGTAGATGCTTGGAAGCAACAACAAAAACCACAGCTTTCGTTGATTTTGGAATCAAATCCTAAGTTTATTTCCAAAATCCCTGAGAAATTGCGTGCTAAAGCGATGGATTATGCTCCATACGTGGAAGAGGCTGCTGATAGCACAACTGCCGCATCAGGCTCAGCGGCAGCCACAAGCGCGTCATTACGTTAACTTAACCAACCACTTTAAACTCTTATAAAAATGTCGGTAGTAGAGGCCAATTTGGATCACGATATTCACGCTCATGATGAGCATGAACATCATGAAGAGTTAAACTTCTGGCGTAAGTATATCTTCTCAGAAGACCACAAGGTGATTGCTAAACAATACATGATTACTGGTATATTTTGGGCAATCATTGGGGCAGCGATGTCAATTATTTTCCGGCTTCAATTAGGGTTTCCGGGCGCTAACCTAAGCTGGCTAAAACCTATCTTAGGAAAATGGATCACTGATACAGGTGCATTAGATCCAAATTTTTACCTTGCTTTGGTAACAATGCATGGTACTATCATGGTATTTTTTGTACTTACTGCCGGCCTTAGCGGTACATTCAGTAATTTTTTGATTCCGCTTCAAGTAGGAGCTAGAGATATGGCATCTGGATTTTTGAATATGATATCTTTTTGGCTTTTCTTTATTTCAGGTTTGTTGATGTTTGTTTCTATTTTTCTAGAAACAGGTCCAGCAGCTGGGGGATGGGTAATTTATCCTCCATTAAGTGCTTTACCTAAAGCTCACATGGGCTCCGAAATGGGAATGACGCTTTGGTTAGCAAGTATGGCTATCTTCATCATGTCGTCATTGTTAGGTAGTTTAAACTATATTACTACAGTCATCAACCTTCGTACAAGAGGTATGACTTTTACGCGTTTACCCTTGACAATTTGGGCATTTTTGATTACAGCCGTTTTGGGGGTAATCTCATTCCCTGTGTTGTTATCAGCTGCTCTTTTGTTGATTTTTGATCGTCATTTCGGTACTAGTTTCTATCTTTCTGAAATTTATATCGATGGTGAAGCTCTACCAAATGTCGGTGGTAGCCCTATCTTATTTCAACACTTGTTCTGGTTTTTAGGACACCCTGAAGTTTATATCGTACTCTTGCCTGCATTGGGTATTACTTCTGAGATTATTGCTACCAATTCTCGCAAACCAATCTTCGGTTATCGTGCGATGATTGCTTCTATCATGGCAATTGCTTTCTTAGCGTTTATTGTATGGGCCCACCATATGTTTGTGACAGGAATGAATCCATTCTTAGGATCAATCTTTATGTTTTTGACCCTTATTATTGCGGTACCTTCAGCAGTGAAAGCATTTAACTATATTACTACTCTTTGGAGAGGTAATATAGTATTTACTCCTGCGATGTTGTTCTCGATTGGATTGGTATCTTTGTTTGTGTCAGGTGGTTTGACAGGTATCATTTTAGGTAACTCTGCTCTTGATATCCAATTGCACGATACTTATTTTGTAGTTGCTCACTTCCACATCGTAATGGGAGCTGCTTCTGCTTTTGGTTTCTTTGCGGGTATTTATCACTGGTATCCCAAGATGTTTGGTAGAATGCTTAATAATACCCAAGGACAAATCCACTTCTGGTTGACTTTTGCGGGGGTATATTTAGTATTTATGCCAATGCACTATGTTGGTATAGCTGGTTTCCCTCGCCGTTATTACCAATTCACTGGTTTTGATTTTACGAAGTCGTTTACAGACTTAAACATGTTTATAAGTATTGCGGCAATTTTCACTTTCTTTGCTCAATTTGTATTTCTCTGGAATTTCTTCTACAGCATGTTTAAGGGTAAAGTAGCTCCTCCAAACCCATGGAAATCAAATACATTGGAGTGGACTACTCCAGTAAACGTAGGTCATGGAAACTGGCCTGGTGAGATTCCAGCAGTATATCGTTGGCCATATGATTATAGCAAACCTGGCTCTGAAGTTGACTTTATTCCTCAGAATATACCTCATTCCCAAACGCCCGAATCTAACTTCCCGCATGAGAATGAGTATATAGCTCAGGAAAAAGAAATTGAGGCTCAAAATTATAATGACCAATTCGCGGCTCATTAATTCAAACGATAATAATCGCCTATTTCGAAGACTGGCACTTCTAACGGTAGTTGTAGTCTATCTTTTGATACTGATTGGAGGTATCGTTAGAAGTACTGGTTCTGGAATGGGATGCCCTGATTGGCCAAAGTGCTTTGGAAGCTGGGTTCCCCCCACAGAGGTATCTCAGCTACCTCCAAATTATCAGGAAATATATGGTGCTAAACTCAAAGGTGAAATTGAGTTTAATGCCTTCAAGACTTGGACAGAATACCTCAATCGTCTTTTTGGGGCATTTACAGGTCTTATGATTTTTGCAACTTTGGTTGCGTCGGTGTCATATATTAAAAAAGATCGCCCTGTATTTACTGTAAGCTTGCTTACTTTTTTACTGGTAGGTTTTCAGGGATGGCTAGGTTCAAAAGTCGTTTCTAATGAGTTGGCACCGTGGTTAGTGACTTTGCACATGCTTTTGGCCATTGTGATTGTTTTTTTTCTATTGTATGTGGTGGCACGTACCTATGTGGGGAATATCCAAATTGAAAAAATAGGAAATAAAACACTGCTTAACCGGTGGCTATTTATCACCATAGGACTATCACTTATCCAAGTTTTGATAGGAACTCAAGTGAGAGAGGCTATGGATGTAGTGACAGAACGACTCGGTAATGAAAGACGCACTGAATGGATTGATAATTTAGGACTTTCATTTTACGTACATCGCTCTTTTTCAATATTGATTATGATTCTTCATATAGGGCTAGTTTACTGGCTTAAAAAGAATATAGTAACGAAAGGAGTCTTATCCCAACTGACAATGGTTCTGTTGATAATGGTTGGGGTTGAAATTATCTCAGGGGTGATATTGGCATATTTGAGCGTTCCAGCGATTGTTCAGCCTATCCACCTTACATTGGCTACCCTTGCTTTAGGCCTACAATTTGTGATAGGTTTGTTAATAAATGCAAAGGTGGTATTTACCCAAAACTCGGTTGTGAAAAGCAGCCCCATTAATGTGTGAAGATGGTATTTACTTTTGATATTTTGATCGAAAAAGCAAAAGCTTATTTAGAGCTTATGAAGCTTAGATTGGCTTGGCTTGTCGCTTTTTCGGGTGCTTTTGGATATAGCCTTGCTGTTGACAAAGTCGAATGGAATCCACTTATTTTGTTTTTATTGGCAGCTTTTGCTATTACCGGTGCTGCAAATATCATCAATCAAATCATTGAAGTAGATTTGGATAAGTTGATGAATCGCACTCAAAATCGACCACTGCCAAGTGGGAGAGTGAGTGTACAAGAAGCGGTAGTTTTCGCGATTGTCTTATTTTCATTTGCTACTTTTATCTTTTTGGTTGGGTTTAATTTGAGAGCTTGTGCTTTGGCGGTACTCTCAACAATCCTTTACGGATTTGTGTATACACCACTCAAAAAAGTGGGACCTATTGCTGTGTTTGTAGGAGCCATTCCAGGAGCTTTTCCACCCATGATAGGCTGGGTAGCGGCTACTAATCAGTTTGGGTTAGAACCAGGGATATTGTTTGCAATTCAATTTTTTTGGCAATTCCCCCATTTTTGGGCTATTGCTTGGGTATTGGACAATGATTATAAAAAGGCAGGCTTTAGACTACTGCCAGCTCAAGGTGGCAAAGACTTGAATACTGCTCGCCAAATGATGATTTATACCTTGTTTTTGGTGCCAGTTGCTTGGTTACCGTATGAATTAGGTATGACAGGTATGGTTTCAGCATTGGTAGCGATGTTGTGTAGTGCAATGTTTTTGGCTCAAACTTTCCATCTCATGCGTAAGTGCACAGACAAGACAGCACTTCAACTGATGTTTGGATCTTTTGCCTATTTGCCTATTGTTCAGATTGCCTACCTGATTGACAAAGTTTAACCTTAGAAAAGAAATAAACGTTGAAGATGGCAGAGGTTAAAAAACTAAGTATAGAGGAAGCACCCGACACCCTCTCGATGGATCCTAAGAAGTTTATTCTATGGGGATTCATTGTAACTATTATTATGTTGTTTGCTTCCCAAACTAGTGCCTATTTAGTAAGGAGAGCGGAGGGGAATTGGGTTGAGTTTCAAGTCCCTCTTATTTTTTGGTACAGTACAGTTGTACTGCTTGTGAGTAGTGTTGCCATGCATTGGGCATATGTGGCGGCAAAAAAAGACAATTTCAGTACACTCAAAATAGCAATTTCTATTACATTTGTATTAGGTCTTGCTTTTTTGTGGATGCAATTTGAGGGGTGGAAAGACTTAGTAGCTCAAAACGTGTATTTTGTAGGAAACCCTTCAGGCTCGTTTTTTTACGTATTTACATTGCTTCATGGGCTGCATTTGATTACTGGATTGATAGTTTTGTTTGTGACTTTTACTGCCTCATTGAGATTAAAAGTTCATGCCAAAAACCTACGACGTATTGAAATTTGTGCTACTTATTGGCATTTTCTAGATATTTTGTGGATTTATTTGTTTGTATTTCTTTTGTATTTCCGTTGAGATAAAACTTTAATTAAAACCTGAATTTTATAATAGAATAAAGATGGCTGCTACTGCACAACCAAATGTAAAAAATGTATGGCTGGGTGGGGTTGAACCCATGAAAGCTAGCTACGGTAAGTTGATGATGTGGTTCTTTTTGATTTCCGACACCTTCACCTTCTCGGCTTTGCTAGTTGCTTATGGATTAGTTCGTTTTAGTTCTCCCGCTTATGTTGGACAAGTGGCAGATTTTGTCGCTTCACCAGCTTACTGGCCTATTCCTGAAAAGGTATTTGATGCTATTCCATTTTTTCATGGGTTGCATGCTCCCCTAGTTTTTGTAGGTATTATGACATTTATTTTGATTTTTAGTTCGGTTACGATGGTCTTGGCTGTTGAGGCTGGTCATCGAATGGATCGTGCTGCTGTCGAAAAATATATGCTGTGGACTATCTTGGGAGGGGCTACATTTTTGGGCTGCCAAGCTTGGGAATGGACTCACTTTATCGTAGGCACAGATTCGGGAACTGTAGTCAAAGAATTGATAAATGGAGACTGGGTTACGCATACGGTCTTTGGAGCTAACTTAACCCAAAACCAATATGGCCCGCCAGCTTTCGCTGATTTCTTCTTCTTTATTACAGGGTTTCATGGTACACACGTATTATCAGGAGTAATTTTGAACTTCTTAGTATTTTACCGTACTGCTACTGGACTTTATGAGAGACGTGGCCACTATGAAATGGTAGAAAAAATTGGTCTATACTGGCACTTTGTAGATTTGGTATGGGTATTTGTATTTACATTCTTCTATCTTGTATAATTCAAATCCCTCAATACATCATTTTTTCTTTCTTACTGTTCTTGTTAACTTAAAAAAATTAATATAAATGGCACACGTACACGAGCACGAACATGATGAAAACGCTGGTGCAGAGCAACGTAAAGCAATTTGGCGGACATTTTGGATTCTTTTGGCTATTACAGCTTTAGAATTCTTGATTGCATTTACATTAGATGCAGGAGTACTTAAGACAGCAATATTTGTGGGGATGACTATCGTGAAGGCTTTCTACATAGTAGGGGAGTTTATGCACTTAAAGCATGAAGTTAAATCATTGATTTGGTCCATTTTAATCCCTTGTATTTTTGTAGTTTGGTTACTTATTGCGCTAATGCGTGAAGGAGGTTCGATTTTTGACTTGAGATAAGTATTATGCAGAAATATTTAAAAGCCGGCTTACTAACCATTGTGTTGGTATTGCCGGCTTTGGTTCTTTTATTTTTACACCTTTTTGCCGAAAATCATTTCAAGCTGCCCTATTTAGTTCCCCTCAAAGACACTACAGGGGCAGTCAAAATGATGGGGAAAGACACTGTTTTTTATAAGGTTCCAGGGGTGGAACCCTCCAAAATCAACGTGGTAGGGTTTTGGAAAGACGAGGAGGCGAGTCATTTAGCAGTGCAATTTTCAAGAGTACAAAAATTGGCTTCTGAGGAGATTGTATTTCGACGGGTTCGCAGTGATGAGGCTGAATTTGTAAACATCTATAAACTCTCACCTCTAAAAAAGTACCAATCTTCAGAAACCATTCCGTATACTCAACAGTTTGTTTTAATAGACAAAAAAGGCCATATACGGGGTTTTTATGACGGTAGCGACCCCGTTGAAGTAGATCGTTTAATAGCAGAATTGAAGATATTGTTGGATATTTATAAAAAGGAAAAAACGTAGAATGGCTACACTTTCTCTTCCTAATGATAAAAAATACAACCGCATCATTAACATTATTGCGGTGGCGATTCCGGTGGTAGTGGCTATATTGCTCAATCCACGGATTCCAAAAGTTGATTTGGGGGAATGGACCCAAATGCTTCCTCATCTTAATGGAATGATCAACTCACTTACTACTTTAGCTTTGCTGGCGGGGTTTTATTTTATTAAACAAAACAACATTGCAATGCACCGGCGTGCTATGACAATCGCTTTTGGATTAGGAGCTATTTTTTTAGTAAGTTATGTATTGTATCATTTATCCAACGATTCTACTCCGTTTGGAGGTGAAGGTATTATTAGACCTATTTACTATTTTTTGCTTATTTCTCACATTACACTTTCTATAGGGGTTGTTTGGTTTGTATTAAGAGCCATATATTTTGCGTTAAGCAATCAAATTGACTTACATCGTAAAGTGGTGAAATGGGCATTTCCGATATGGCTTTATGTAAGTATTACAGGTGTTGTCGTTTATTTAATGATTAGGCCTTATTATCAATAATTTATCATGAAAAGACTGAAAGTTTTATTTATAGCGTTTCTATTTTTGGTATCAAATGCAAGCGTTACGTTAGCACAATGTGCTATGTGCAAAGGTGCAGTAGAAACCAATATGAGTACCGGACGCAATGTAATTGGAAACGGAATCAACGCGGGCATTGCGTATCTTTTTGTATTTCCGTACTTGACAGTAGGGGTAATTGCTTTTTTGTGGTACAGAAATAGCAAAAAAGAACTAGCTAAAAAACTTGCGATTCAGGCGCGGCTCAAAGAGGCGCTACGTTAAAGCAATGCCTCTAGCATTCTGTAAGTCAATAATCGGGCTACAACCGTAAAGACTTTAGATGCTTGTTTTTGTAATTAATTGATTAATCAACGGACAATCGCCGTTGCGACCCGTAACTAACTGTTTGTAAGCACATAAGATAGATGTTTAATTCTGCCAAACCTCTTTTCGACTACATTGTTAGGAATATAACAGCCTATTCTCCTAAAGAGACTAAAGCTATTGCTTTTATGTTGTTGGAGCATTATTTACGCCTACGCAACGTGGATGTATTGGTGGATAAGCCTATTGCTTCTACTGAATCACAGCCCGACTGGGAGCATATTGTAGCACGTCTCAACCAAAGCGAGCCTATCCAACATATCATAGGTTCGGCTTTTTTCTGTGGTTTAGAATTTAAAGTATCTCCTTCTGTTTTGATTCCCCGTCCAGAAACCGAAGAATTGGTTCGCCTAATCGTAAAAGATTGTTTTTGGGACGAAAATCCTGTCAAAATTGTCGATATCGGTACTGGAAGTGGTTGTATTGCGATTGCATTGGATAGATTTATGTCTTTTGCAAAAGTATGGGGGTGGGATGTATCCGATGATGCCCTTGTGATAGCCCAAGAAAATGCTCATCGCTTGTTGTCGGAAGTAGTTTTTGAAAAATACGATATTTTAGAACAAGATACTTTTGAAGGGCAATTTGACTGTGTCGTGAGCAATCCACCTTATGTGACTTATTCCGAACAAACTAGTATGCAGCCCAATGTACTTCGATTTGAACCGCATTTGGCACTATTTGTAGAAGATCAAGACCCATTACTGTTTTATAGAGCCATAGCGGATTTTTGCCTCAAACATCTTAAATTGACAGGGGCTTGCTACGTCGAAATCAATGAGCAGTTTGGTGATACCACCAAAAATCTTTTTTTGCAGAAAGGTTTTAAGAAAGTTGAAATTATACAAGATATGCATGGTAAAGATAGAATCCTAAAAGCGAAGTTGTCGGAAGAAGGATTGTAAGGGATTCAAATTTTGCGTGGTCAGGTATCTAGTTTTTATGAAGATGTGGAGAATACAATGTTAAGAAAAATTGTCTTACTAATGCTGTTGCCTTTTTTTTGTTATGCTCAAAATGTAAGAAAAGTAAGCGCAACAATGACAATGAGAACGGCTCACAAGGGAAAAACAACTAATACCCGAGCGGAGCTTTGTTATGCTACTTCGGGTCGAATGGTAACCAAATTTCCCAAGCCAGCCGAGTTGTATGTAATCAACAATCTGAATGGTGAAATGCGTGTTTATGACCCTTCGAAAAACACGGTTTTGCAACAACAAAACCCCACAAATAGTACTGAAACTACCCAGTTTTTCTATTTTTTACACAATCGTAAAGCAGATTTGGGGCTTTCTAGCATGGGATTTAGTTTAGGACAAACAAAATTTGAAAATGGCGTTATGATCACTACTTGGAAGTCACCAGCGCCTGTAGCTAAAAATATAAAAAGGGTAGAACTTGTTCATAAAGGTCAAAATCCAATTTTTATGAAATATGTAGACCCCAATGAACGTACCATCAAAAAAGTCTACTATTACAATTACACTAAGCTGGGAGTAGTAGATTTTCCAACTACGATTACTCAAATAGACTACCTTACCGCGAGTGATTCTATCGTTACAAAAACGGCTTATGGAGCCCTAAAAGTGAATGACGAAGTAGAATCTAATTTGCTAGATTTTAATATTCCTGCCAACGCCAAAGTGATTAAATGAACATAAGAGTGGTATTCTTTAAAAAAATATTGCTACTGCTATTGTTAGTATTTGGGTCGAATCTTTATGCTCAAACTTCAGATTTAGAACTTTTAGCAGAATCAGGCTCTGATCCTGTTGTCAAATTTGGGCAAGTTCAAAAATCTAAGTCCAAACCTTTTATAAGATTTAATCCTTTATATTGGCTCCTCAATGGGGCTTTGACGGGTTATCAAAAAATCATTTCGCCCCAACTTTCGGCTGACTGCTTATATGAACAGTCGTGTTCTCGATTTAGTAGAGCTGCCATTCAAGAATTTGGCATTTTTAAGGGAATTGCGCTAAGCGCGGATCGTATTTCGAGATGTAATAGGGTAGCGGCCACGAGTATAGAATTGATAAGAATTTCGCCTCAAACTGGACGTGTAATAGATACACCTCAGATGTATCGTGTCAATAGCCCTAATGTAAAATGATACATATCCCTTCCTTTAAGTGGGTATGTTTTAATTACCTATTCTTCTTCATTTTTGGTTCAAACCTATTATTTGGACAGCAATCAGACTCACTTTTTGTTGAATATTTATTCGAGAAAAAGTATTATGCCGATATCATTAGATGGACGGAGCAAAAAGGCCAAGCATTTTCTTACTACAGAGGCCTTGCTTTTTATAATCAACAGCAAATTGACTCGGCTATTTACAGTTTTGACAAACTTCCTGTAGGGCATCCGTCCTTTATAAAATCACGTTTTTTGGTGGGATTTGGACAAGCATTCCTGAAGAAATATGGGATGTCTTACCAAACTTTTACTCAAAGTAAAGTAGAAGATACCCTTCAAAGCGCACTTAAAAATTTTGAATTGGCGGGTTTGGCATTACTTCAAAGAGACACCTCTGCGTTTGCAGCATATCAAAAAAACTTTAAGGGAAACTTTTTTGCTTTTAGCCAAGAAGAAGAAAAGTTGAAAGAAATTGATGTTTTGATTCGTAAACATAAAAAAAAGTCTCCTTGGCTTGCGGGAGCGATGTCGGTTGTTGTCCCAGGCAGTGGAAAGATATATGCTGGAAAAACGGGCCAAGGAATCATTACTTTTATTCAAAATTTAGCTTTAGGCTTACAAGCATATGAAGCGTATCGTCGGGATGGGTGGAAGAGTCCAAGATTTATAATTTATGGAGGGCTTTTTACTTTTTTTTACGTAGGAAATGTATGGGGGAGTACCCTCAGTGTGCATATTCGTCAGCAGGAGTTTAATGATAAAATGAATGGACAAATTTTGCTTAATATGCAAACTCCTTTGCGGGTTGTGTTTGGTCAGTAGTATGGTATGTGGGCAATCTTTGCTGAGGGCAGATAGCCTATTAAGAGAAAATAACTATGCTTTAGCGGCGGTATATTATGAAAAAGCTCTTTTTGAACAAAGTACTCAGCCCATAGTATCGGTAGAAGCGTATCGGGTACTTCAAAATAATTTGTTACATAAAAAAATTCAATGCCAAAAATCCCTCCGGGTATTTGAAGAGGCATGGGAAACTGCTCAGAGATTTGATTTAAACGAACTCAATGATACGCTCACGTTTAAATATCGTTATGAAACTACGCTATGCGGGTATTTGAGCGGGCACTACGAAGAAGCTTATGGACAGCTTCAGCAAACGCGCTATTATGTTCAGGATACTACTTTGACAGAAGGGTTAAAAATTATTGAAATTATGCTGTTGAATGAGCTAGGGCATTGGGAAGAATCAAAGGCGGCATTTCGAAAATACGCGGCTCAGAATCAATTATTTTTAGATGTTGACAACTTATACCGAGAAGTAAAGAAAAAGCCTAAAAGTGCCGATAAAGCACAGTTATTATCTTTTATTTTTCCAGGTCTTGGACAAGTATACGCAGGCTATCCAGCCAAGGGGATTGTATCGATGGGGCTACAGGCTTTTGCTCTTAGTTTTGGGGTGTACCATGTGTGGCATCGATATTATTTTATTGGCTTTTTTACAGGAGCGGGCTTGTTTCAGTCTTTTTATTTTGGAGGTGCTAGAAGGGCTGGTATCATGGCTGAAGAAACAAACCGGAAAAGAAAAGCAAGACACAATCAAAAAATGAGGAGTCTACTGGTAGATACCGAAAACAAAAAGCGGAAGTAGCTCAGCTACTTCCGCTTTTTGTTAAAAAAAGTAGAAATTAATTAGTCCACATGAAGAACTTCTTATTATCTACATAACTATCGAATTTCTTTTCATCAATTACTTCAAGCAACAGCACAATCCAGTCAATAAGGGCTACGATTCCAAGGCCACCGCAGGTTAGGATATAACCTACAATAACACCACCCGCAGTACCAAGATAAGCGCGGTGAATTCCTAAGAATCCAACAACCCAAGCTAAGATGAAAGCAACCGCTGGGTTTTTGTCAGCCATGATTTTAGTTGTTTCTTTTCCTTCGCCACCCATCAAGCTTTCAAGTGCAGTAGCTGCATGTGCATCATTAGTGATGTCCAATTGATCCCCTGAGTTGAGAGTTTGTTCGATTGCTTGTTCGTCAACAAAATACTCAGCTGTAGTAGCATAGCTTTTTCCTACCAGCAATAGTGCGAAGCAAAATACAAGAGCAAATAGTTTTTTCATAATTGTACTTGAAGGATTTATTTTAATGAGCTTCAAAAATAAACTTTACAACTTAAGAAGCCAACGAAAACAGCTTTTTTTTAAAACTTAAATGAAATACCAGCCTGAACCCATGAACCACCAGAACCTAAATCTGCAAAAGCAGAAAGATTATTCGAAATGTTCATGTTAGCACCTACACGAGCAAGCAAATTGACACTAGTGTAGCGGGTCTTAAAGTTATAGCCATAAGCTCTCCAGTATTCATCAGAATATCCGTAACTTCTTAATAAAAGCCCACCTGAAACGTACAAATCAAACTTCTCATCTTTCATGTTGAGAACGTTGTTGAGGTGATAAGTAGCGCGTGGGCCGATTTGAAAGTCTGAGTATCCATAATTAAAAGCTCCAAAACCAATGGTAGGTCTTTCATAACTTCCGTAGAGCCCGATACCAAGATCGTCCATTATTCCATATTCGGCACTTACGTTTGCGCCTATTGAGAATATACCTACTCCAATTCTCACTAATTTATCTCCTTTTGAAAATTGAGCGTTGGCATTAATTTGAAAACATACCATTGCGGTCAAAGCCAGCAATGAACTAAGAAATAGTTTTTTCATGGTAAACTTGTGATTTTAGTAAAACGCTTCAAAGAAAATATAAAAATATGTGTATTGGGATACTCGCACCCTAAAATTTATTATTCGGTATGCAGAGTTCGGCTTACTTGGTAAAGCTAGAAATGTGTGCTTGAAATAACAAATCTTTATCAAATTTTAATCTTTTGGGATATGAAGCACCCGTCTTGATTTGCATAGCTCAATCTTTCCAACAAGTTCGAAAGAGGGTGGCAGGGCATCCTAATTATCTTTCTATATTTGCATTTGAACTTTTTGATGAATAAATGCCAAAGATAATTGTTGCTGTAGACGGCTATTCTAGCTGTGGCAAAAGCACTACTGCCAAAGGCGTAGCAGCTTACCTTGGATATGCCTATATTGATACTGGTGCGATGTACCGCGCTGTGACGCTGTATTTTTATACGCATCATGTGGCTATCACTAATCCCAAAGAAGTGAGTAGAGCCTTAGAAAATATAAAAATAGATTTTAAAAGAAACCAAGAAACAGGCCGTAACGAGACTTATCTCAATGGCTTGAATGTAGAAGACGAAATTCGAAAATTATACATTGCCAATTGGGTGAGTGAGGTAAGTGCCGTGTCGGAGGTACGTAAAGCTATGGTGGCGCAACAGCAGCGCATGGCCCGCAATAGGGGAGTGGTAATGGATGGAAGAGACATCGGGACTGTCGTATTTCCGGATGCAGAACTAAAAGTCTTTATGACTGCCGAGCCAGAGATTAGAGCGCAGCGCCGTCAGATTGAGTTGTTAGAAAAAGGAGAAATGCTCGATTTAGATGATATCTTGGCCAATATCCGTAAACGTGACTTGATTGATACTACCCGAGCAGATAGCCCCTTGAAACAGGCTGAAAATGCCGTACTTGTAGATACCTCTTTTATGACACTTGATGAGCAAATAGACTTGGTGACGCGTTTAGCTGACGAAAAAATCAGTGAGTCAATCAGAAAGAACAATACAGCATTATGAAAGCCGACTATTTGATTGTGGGACAAGGATTGGCGGGCTCCGTACTTGCTTGGACGCTCGATCAGCGTGGGCATCGTGTGTTGATTTTAAATGATTCTTCTTTACCGTCTGCCTCTAAAGCTTCGGCGGGTATCTTCAATCCTTTGACGGGTAAGAAACTAAATCGTACTTGGAAGGCTGATGAGCTTTTTCCTTTTGCGCGGCAATTTTACGGAGACTTGCAACAAAAACTCGGAGGAGAGCTTTTACATTTTTGTGACATCTATCGACCTTTTAGATCTATTGAAGAGCAAAACGCCTATTTGGCCCAAACCGCCGCTCCTTCCCTTGCTAAGTATGTGCGAGAAGAGGCAGAAGATGAAAAATACCGAGATTTTATCGAAAATCCTTATGGTGGACTCCAAATCACCCAGTCTGGCTGGGTAGATTGTGTAAAGGTGCTTGAAAAAATTAAAGAGTATTTTGTTGGAAAAGGACAATATGTAGAAGGGAATGTCAATTACGAAAGTGTTGATTTGGAGACTGAAAAAGTCAAGTATGAAAATATAGAGGTAGAAAAAGTTATATTTTGTGAAGGGTATGAAGCACGTCAGAATCCTTTTTTTAAATGGCTTCCGTTCAATCCTGTAAAAGGCCAAAACCTCATTGCGTTGATAGAAGGCTATCCTATCAATGAAATCATCAATCAGGGCACGTTTGTGTTACCGATGGATGGTAAAGGAAAATGCAGAATTGGAGCTACCTATACGTGGCACGATATTGATTGGCAAACAACTGAGGATGCAAAAGAGTTTTTAGAAGAAAAGGTAAAAACATATTTGAAACCTACTTATCAGATTCTAGAGCAGCAAGTGGGAATTAGGCCCTCTACCAAAGATAGACGCCCTTTGGTCGGCCTCCATCCAGCATATCCTCAACTTGCGATATTTAATGGATTAGGTACTAAGGGAATTACGCTAGCTCCTTACTTTGCAGAACAATTTGCAAAATTTTTAGAATCTGTAGAAGAATTAGACCCTGAGGTGAATATTGAGCGAGTTTTTTCGTTATATTTTCGTTCTGAATAAATAAAAAAGCGATAGAATAACCGTAAATAAACACAAAGACATTTAATACTCAACTCTCTCGCTTTTTGCTGCTAACATATACAATATGAAAAGGTGTTTTATATACAAATTTTGGTTGATGGGGGTGGTAGCTATGTTGTCCCAATCGGTTGGGGCACAAAATTACCCTTCACAAGAGCAGTTTGGTAAAAATAGGGTTCAATACCAACGCTTTGAATGGAAGATTTTAAAAACTAATAATTTTGAAATATATCACTACGGCAATGGTACCCCTCTAGCCACCTTGGCGGCTCAGTATGCAGAGTCTGAATTTGACCGTATCACAGAGGCGTTAGGATATACGCCTTACAACCGTATCAAAATATTCCTTTACAATTCACCGCAGGAGCTGCTACAAAGTAATGTAGGAATGGCTAATAGCACAGACCTCAACGAAACAGAGCTCAATTTGGCTAAATCTCGCCTCGAAATCGCGTTTTCGGGAGATCAAATAAGTTTTCGTAAGCAGCTTATTCGTGAGATTGCGCGGTTGTTTGTCTACGATATGCTGTATGGCGGCAGCCTGAAAGATGCCTTACAGAGTACCTTACTGTTGTCGTTGCCCGATTGGTTTATGTCAGGGATTGCGGCGTATATTGCCGAAGGCTGGAGTCCTGAATTAGACGATTACATGCGAGATGCTATCGTCAATCGTCAGATGAAAAAACCTTCGCTTCTAAATGGCCCTGAGGCTACGCTGATAGGTCAGTCTATTTGGAATTATATTGCCGAACGCTACGGAAAAGATAATATTTCTAATATTCTGAATCTTACTCGTATCATTCGTACTGAGCAAACGAGCGTTGCTAGTACTTTGGGGGTATCATTTTCTCGATTTTTGAAAGAATGGAGAGAGTTTTACACCAATATGGCTACTACCACCAATACCAATTATAAGGCTCCTAGCGGGGATTGGCAGCAGGAGTTGAATTATTCTTTAGGTAATCTTCCCAACAATGCTCGCCTAAGCCTTGATAATCAATATGTGGCAGTTACTAATAAAAAAGATGGGAAGTATAATGTAGAGGTTATCAATACCGAAAAGCGTTCGACTATTACGATTCTCAAAGGTAAATTTTCTTTAGAAAAACGTACTTTCTTGACGCGTGCGCCACTGGTCGCTTGGGGGCGCAACAATGCCCTCGCTATCATATCCGAAGAAAATGGAAGGGTGTTTGTAGAGATTTTTGATATTTTAGATAAGGGAAAATACAAATTACGCCTAACAAGAGAGATTAGGGGGATAAATCAAATTGTCGATTTTGATATTTCGAGTGATGGTTCTATGCTTGCCTTAAGTGCTGATAGCAAAGGGCAAAACGATTTGTTTTTGTTTAACATAGGTCGCTCTTCCTTATTACAACTCACCAATGACCTATATGATGACCGTCATCCGCATTTTGTGGGGTATTCTTCTACAAAGGTTTTGTTTTGTTCTAATCGTCTCAAAGATTCTTTGAGTGTATCAGATAAAGGCTCCTATAAAACGGTCAGAGAAAAAAATACACTTTTTATTCATGATGGCAATCCTAGAGCACAGACCGTCAGGAGAATAGCCGATTCGTTGGGAGTAATTTCGAATCCACGTACAGTTGATGAAAACACTTTTTACTTTTTGTCAGATTATAAAGGGGTCACCAATCTATATAAGTATGAGCTAGATGTAAAGCAGCTTACTCCTATGACTGCGATGAGTCAGAGTATTTTGGACTATGACTATTTGGTGGCGTCGGGGGCTTTTGTGAGTATCAATTGGTACAAAGACAAAGAGATATTGACTTATCAGCGGAAGCTATCGCCAGTAACAGCCGAACACATTCCTACTCCACGTGTACAGAGCATGTCAGGAATATCGGTATACAAGACCGAACAACGAAACAATCCCGTAGCCGATGCAAATATCATCGCCCAAATGGCTAATCCGCGCAAAATGCAGCTAGATTCTGGCGAGATTGATACCGATAATTATGAGTTTGACCCAGAAGTACTGAAAACTTTTGAATATCGTCAAAGAAGGGGTACCTCGGTGCCAAGTATGGCAAACTTACCTATTCGTAATCGCAAACGGGACAACATTACAATCAAAGGTCCTATTAATTATAAAAGCTTATTTATTAGCAATGATGCTACCTCTGATTGGCGAATTGACCCTATCCGTGGATTTGGTTTTGCCCAATCTTTGACGATGAATGATTTGCTCGAAAATCATATCATAAAGGCAGGCTTTTTTTTAGGGCTTCTTAATTTTCGTACCAATAATCTTTGGGCTGAATACAATAATTTGGCGCATAGGATTGATTTTGGGGTAAGAGTAGATCGCCAAAGTTTGTATGTACAACCCCCTGCTAGTCAAAAATATAGATACAATAGAGTGGCCTTTACAGCTTCTTATCCGTTCAACAACAACGCGAGACTTTCCTTGAGTCCATTCTTTGCCGAATCAAGGCTGTTGTACGTAGGAAATGTCAATATCTCCACAGGTGATGCTGCTTCGACTTATCTAGGGGCACGGGCAGAATTTGTATATGATAACTCCCGCATCAATGGGATGAATATGATGGAGGGTACCCGTTTCAAGGTAAGATATGATGTATTTGGTGGTATCAGCAATACAAAAGGATTTAATCGTTTAGCGATTGATTTTAGACATTATCAAAAAATACATCGTGACTTGATTTTTGCTACACGTATTTCGTTTGCCCAGTCGGGTGGGAAAGCCCCCAAGCAGAGTGTTTTGGGAGGAATGGAAAACTGGACTGGAAACAATCAAGAAGGTAGGGTCGTGAATCCTCTCCGTGTGGGTATTAGTCAAAGTACACTTACTCCAATTGATAACCGAGATATTTTCTTTGTAGAGCTTGCAACCAATCTTCGAGGTTTTAATTTCAATAAAGTATCAGGAACAAGCCATCTATTGTTTAATGGAGAGCTTAGGATGCCATTGGTGAAGTATTTTTATAGAGGACCAATTACCTCTAATTTCTTACGGAATTTCCAGCTAGTAGGGTTTACTGATGTAGGTACTGCATGGACTGGCAAATGGCCTTTCAATCGTCAAAACAGTTTGAATACCGAACCGATTAACTTAGACTTCTTTAGTGCGATTGTGACCAATTTTAGAAATCCCTTCTTAGTAGGCTATGGGGTAGGTGCACGTACTATGTTGTTTGGTTTTTATGTGAAGTTTGATTATGGATGGGGATTGGATAATGGAGAAGTCAATAAGCCGATTCCATATCTAACTTTGGGATATGACTTTTAAATAGTATATACTTTAGTATAAAAAAGCCGAGCTCTTATGCTCGGCTTTTTTTATGTCTTTTATAAATCTTGATTCTTACTCTTAAAAGAGTTTTAAACGACATATCGTGCCTTCAAAAAGCTCTTTAGCTAACTCAAAAGGCCCTTTTCGAAGGTAAATTAAGGGAGGCCTTGGCACGGTTTTGGCTAACTCACCCTCACTCTTTTTTTACTACTAAAATAGGCAAATCACCTATAACACCTTTATACGCTTCTATAAAAGATAAGCTAGTTGTTTGTATGTAATGTGTTGTTTTATAGTGCATTATATCTTTTGTTGGAAACTCTGTCAGACTAGCGACAGACTTTGGCATAATTTTAGATACTTCTCAAGTGGGTCAAAGCCTTATTTCATGGCAAAACAGAAGCTTCGATTTCTGAATGGAAAATCGCATACAATAACAACGTATGCTTTTTGACAATGAAATATAATCTAAAACAACAAAAGTGGCAGATGAAATCACAATCTATTACCCCTTCTAATGAGATTTTTGGGTATCAGAGCTCAAGCCTAACGGCAATTTCAGAAAAGACGTTTTGGACTTTTCTAAAGAATTCATTGTCGTGCTTACAGTGGATTATGCCCAATCGAAAACAACCATTTAAGGCTGTACTCATCCAAACGCCTTTTGTTGATGATCTCATAGAAGGAGGACAGAGGGCTTCGTCTGTAAATGTACTGAGTGGAGATTATCACTACAATCTGCCTGGCGCATCACCCCCCACCTGCGATAGCTTAGGCTTCACCCATCAAAATTTTACTCCAAAATATACCTTTTTTCAACCAATTATGTCGCAGATTATGAATCAATTATCCATCTCACCTCCTCCAGATAAGCAGCGAATGCGGGCTCTGGGGGCACGCTTCGATGACAAGTCGAAGCGATGGGTATCGACCTCCCCTCCTTTACCGGATGTGGGGGCAAATTGTCATAAATCAGTGCAACGTACTGATTTACCTTCCTCTGCCCGTTACTTAACACAATCGTTTAAGGCATTTGCGGGTGTGCTAGTGCTGACGTTGTTTACAGCCTTTTCAGCATTGGGGCAAAAAGTAGTAGATATTAAGTTGTCTAAACTGGTTGATAATGCTCAGCCAACGATCGGGCAACAAATCAAGTTTACTATATACGCTAAAAATGAAGGCCCACAAAGTGCAGACTCTGTTATTGTGAGAGATGTGTTTCCCACTGCTGGTGCCACTTTTGGTACTAGTACAGCGACTGCGGGGACTGTTTATACACCAGTTGACGGCAAGTGGGTAATTCCTAGTATTGCTGCTGGTGACTCTGTTAAACTAGAGTTGACTGGAACAGTGACAGGACGTGGCGTTTATTTTAATATAGCTGAATTAGTAGCTTTGGGTTCGAGTAGTGAAGATTCTGACTCAAATCCAGGAAATGGTGATTTAGGCGAGGATGATATTGCAACGGCTTGCTTTTCGGTACCTTTATTATGGTACCCTGGAGATGAGTACACGGTATCATTGTCTGCATTAGGGACTAGCTACTCAAATGTAGTCTGGTCTAAGTTAGGTACGAATGGACTGGTACCTATTACAGGTATTCCAAGTGATAGTGCCTCTGTTTCTAACGATACCCTTACCATAAAAGGTACGGGGCGTTTTTCGTTTACAGCACAAGTAAATACTTCTTGCCCAGCTACCGGGTGTTGTGATATTGTGGTTATTCCTGGGCCTCTTGGCTCTATTGGCGATTTCGTGTGGAAAGACGTCAATGATAATGGTCGGTTAGATAGCGGCGAACCTGGCGTAAGCGGGGTTTTAGTAAGATTGTTCCAAAAAAATGAGGGTGGCACTTTCGTGAAAGTTGACTCTGTCAATACATCCCTTACAGGAGCATATACTTTTGGTAATTTGTTGCCAGGAGAGTATCAAGTTCAGTTTGTAGGTACAAACTTACCAGTAGGCTGTATTCTCTCTCCCAAACAAAACCAAGCTGGGGTACCCGATAGTTTAGATAGCGATGCTAATCCTACCACAGGGTTTAGCCAAATCGTGACTATCGATCCTGAGCAAGGTGGCCTTTTGAAAGACAATCCAACTATCGATGCGGCATTATTTAGCCCGCTTGGTAGCATTGGAGATTTTGTATGGAAAGATTTAGATAACGACGGTATTCAAGACGGAAATGAGCCGGGGGTTAATAATGTACAAATTATATTGTACCAAAAAAACCAAGGAGGCACTTTTGTTCCTATTGATACGACTTTGACTGCGAACAACCCAGTTGGAGGTGCGCCTGGTTATTACTTATTTGACGGCTTGTCGTTAGGAGAATACCAAGTACAAATCGTAAAAGGTAGCTTGCCAGTAGGCTGTGTATTAAGTGATTCTACCAATAAAGGAAGTGATGATACCTTAGATAACGATTTTAATCCTACTACAGGATTGAGTCAAGTCATTGTTATCAATCCTACGTTGGGAGGTATCAATAAAGACAATCCTACTATCGATGGAGCACTTTATAGTCCATTAGGCAGCATTGGTGATTTTGTATGGAAAGATTTGAATGACAATGGTCAGCAAGATTCAGGCGAGCCAGGTGTTCGTAATGTACGAGTTATATTGTGGACAAGCCAAGGAGGTAACCCCTTGACTGCCATTGATACAACCTTTACAGACAACAACGGTTATTACTTATTTAGTAATTTGGTAGGAGGGACTTATCAAGTAATGTTTGATCCAACCAGCTTACCTGATACTTGCCAACTTAGCTTGAATCAGAATGTAGGTTCGGATTTGACAGATAACGATGCGAATCCAACGACGGGTGTAACTGCTCCTATCGTGATTGATCCTACAAAGACAGGAATAGATAAGGATAACTTGACGGTAGATGCCGCTGTAACTAACTTTGACTTAGCATTGACTAAATCATTGGCAGCAGGACAATCGTCAACAGTACAACCAGGCAGCAATGTAACGTTTACTTTGACTGTTAAGAACGAAGGCAGCATGATTGCGACGGCGATTGTGTTGAGAGATTCATTGCCAGTGGGTATGACCTTGAATGATAGCGATTGGACCGCAGCCGGTCAGATAGCTACGTTGAATGTACCTATCGCATCATTGGCACCAGGTGCAAGCACCACAGTAGACATTACTGTAACGGTAAATGCTAACTTCAGTGGTTCAAGCTTGACCAACTACGCACAGATTCAGGATGCGAAAGACAAAAACGGTAATCCAGTAAAAGATAAGGATTCAACACCGGGTAACGGCTTCACAAAAGGTGAAGACGATGACGATGATGAACCTATCAATGTTTCTCCTGCGCCAGTATTTGACTTGGCTTTGTTGAAAAACTTAGCTCCCGGTCAAGCTTCAGTAGTGAACCCAGGTGCGAACGTTACCTTCCGTTTGACAGTAACCAACCAAGGTAATGTACCAGCGACAGCGATTGT
>NZ_JARNTW010000004.1:208976-416679 GCF_029433105.1 Runella sp. MFBS21
TAACTACGCACAGATTCAGGATGCGAAAGATGGTCAGGGTAATCCAGTAACGGATATAGACTCGACACCAGGTAATGGTTTCACAAAAGGTGAGGATGATGATGACGATGAGCCAATTACTGTGACTCCAACTCCAGTATTTGACTTGGCTTTGTTGAAAAACTTAGCTCCCGGTCAAGCTTCAGTAGTGAACCCAGGTGCGAACGTTACCTTCCGTTTGACAGTAACCAACCAAGGTAATGTACCAGCGACAGCGATTGTGTTGAGCGATTCGTTGCCAGTGGGTATGACCTTGAATGATAGCGATTGGACCGCAGCTGGTCAGATAGCTACGTTGAATGTACCTATCGCGTCCTTGGCACCAGGTGCAAGCACCACAGTAGATATCACCGTAACAGTAAATGCAAACTTCAGTGGTTCGAGCTTGACTAACTACGCACAGATTCAGGATGCGAAAGATGGTCAGGGTAATCCAGTAACGGATATAGACTCGACACCAGGTAATGGTTTCACAAAAGGTGAGGATGATGATGACGATGAGCCAATTACTGTGACTCCTGCGCCAGTATTTGATTTGGCTTTGTTGAAAAACTTAGCTCCCGGTCAAGCTTCTATTGTTGATCCAGGTGCAAATGTTACCTTCCGTTTGACAGTAACCAACCAAGGTAATGTACCAGCGACAGCGATTGTGTTGAGCGATTCGTTGCCAGTAGGTATGACCTTGAATGATAGCGATTGGACCGCAGCTGGCCAGATAGCTACGTTGAATGTACCTATCGCGTCATTGGCACCAGGTGCAAGCACTACAGTAGATATCACCGTAACAGTAAATGCAAACTTCACTGGTTCGAGCTTGACTAACTACGCACAGATTAAAGATGCGAAAGATGGTCAGGGTAATCCAGTAACGGATATAGACTCGACACCGGGTAATGGTTTCACAAAAGGTGAGGATGATGATGACGATGAGCCAATTACGATTCGTGAGTGTCCTATTCCTCCAACGCCTACATGTGGTGGTCTTGCCAAAAATACATGTCCTAATTCATGCGTTAATTTGAATGACTTCATTCATAGCGATATTCGTACGCCTGGCGGTAGATTTGAATGGCATGCCGGACCAAGACCTACAGATCCAATTGTAGCTGATCCAACCAAAGTTTGTGTATCTGGTGTTTACTATTTGTTTGAAGTAGCAGCTTGTGGAGTGTATAGCAACGGCGCACATCTAGATGTGGAACTTACTCCATGTTATGCTGACTTGACTTTGGCAAAAACAGTGAACAACACTACGCCTAGTCAAGGAGATACCGTTACTTATAGTATTGCGGTAACCAACTTAGGGCCTAATAAAGCTACTAATGTAGAAGTTACAGATACTATAAAAGCAGGTTTGCAATACGTATCAGGTAGTGCTGCATGGGTACTCAACGGAACAGTCTTGACTGCTTCTATCGATTCGATTTTAGTAAATCAAACGGTGACGTTGACTTTCAAAGCAAAAGTAGTAGGTACTGGTACAATCAAAAACTTTGCACAAGTAACGAAGTCTGATCAACCAGATCCGAACTCTACGCCAAATAATGGAGGATATACTCCAAAAGAAAATGATGAAGATGATGTAGATATCACCGTAAAAGTGCCTTGTGCCATTCCTCCAACCCCAACTTGTGGTGGTATAGGAGAAAACACATGTCCTGATACCTGTGTGAACCTTAATAGCTTCATTCATAGCGAAATCCGTACACCTGGAGGTAAATTTGAATGGTATACAACATCCAACCATTTGCCTGGTACTTTGGTTGCTGATCCTACTAAAGTATGCACTTCGGGTACTTACTATCTATTTGAAGTAGCAGCTTGTGGTGAATACAGCAACGGCGCATGGTTCCAGTTGACAATCAAACCATGTGTAACTCTAACTGATTTGTCAGTAGAGAAGAGTGTTGTAGAAGCTGGACCTTATACAGTGGGTCAAACGATTACTTATAAAGTGATTGCTTCTAACAATGGTCCTGTAAATGCTACTGGTGTCACTGTAACTGATGTGCTTCCTGCTTCGCTTACTTTTGTAAGTGCAAGCCCAGCGGGTGAATATAATAGTGCGACTGGAATATGGACAGTGGGCAACTTAGCAGTAAGTGCCAACCGTACATTGGAAATTCGTGCTACTCTTAACGCTGTAGGTTCAACTACAAACACAGCGATTATCAAAGGGCCTAACAACGACCCAAGTAAAGCTGGAAATGATACCTCGCGTGTGAATATCAACGTAGGTTGCGTGAAACCAGATAAGCCAATCTTGGCTTGTGCTACTACCAATATCTGTTTGGGTGATAGTACTACTATTCATGCAATCGGATGTGCTGGAGGTATTGTAACATGGTCTAATGGTGCAACAGGTACAACTATCGTTGTAAGACCAAGTCAAACAACTACCTACACTGCAACATGTAAGAAAAATGGCTGCGAAAGTGATCCTTCAAATGCTATCTCAATACATGTAAACACTCCAACTACACCAGCAATAACAGCAAGTCCTTCTACAACAATCTGTAAAGGTAGCTCAGTGGTGTTGACAGCAGCAAATTGTGCAGGTACTATTAGATGGAGTACAGGAGCTACTGGTGCTCAAATCACCGTAACGCCTGATGTCACTACTAGCTACTCTGCCATTTGTAAAATTGGAACTTGTGAAAGTGCACCTGCATCTATTGCTATTACAGTAACGCCTGGCGGTCCTGTTCCTGAGGTAGTTTGCAGCACCGACAAAGTATGTCCTGGTGAAAGTGTAACACTTCAAGTAAACAACTGCGCTGGTATTGTAGAATGGTCAACGGGTGAAACAGGAACGGCAATTGTAGTATACCCAACTCAGACTACTACTTACTGGGCAGTATGTAACCTCAATGGTTGTAAAGCACGCTCTAAAGATTACACCATCAAGGTGGTTCCTGTAGCGGCTCCAACTGTGACTGCAAGTTCGTCAACAGTAATCTGTAACAATGGAAGTGCAACGCTTACAGCAGCTGGTTGTGAAGGTGAAATTCTCTGGTCAAATGGCGCTACTGGAGCAAGTATTGTGGTAAGTCCAAATACAACGACTAGCTATACTGCAACTTGTAAAGTAGGAAATTGTACAAGCGAGCCTTCTGCACCAGTGACCATCACTGTAGGAAACCCAACTCCAGTAGTTGTAGCAGCTTCTAAAACGCTTATTTGTGCTAGCGATAGCACTGTACTAACCGCAAGCGGTGAATGTACAGGTACTGTTGTATGGTCAAATGGCGCCACTGGAAGCAGTATCGTAGTAAGACCAGCTTCTACTACCGAATACACTGCAATCTGTAAAGTGGGAACTTGCGAAAGCCAATCTATTAATAAAGTAAAAGTAACTGTGACTACTGCCGGCCCAGCGCCAACAGTGGTATCATCTAAACCAAGCATCTGTGCTGGGGATAGTGTGACGCTTACCGCATCGGGCTGTGCTGGAACTGTAGTGTGGAGTACAGGTGCTGTAGGAGTAACAAGCATTGTTGTTAAACCTAACACTACTACTACTTACACTGCGTCTTGCCGTACAAACGGTCAATGTGATAGCGCTCCTGGTAGTGTAACCGTAACTGTAGGTAACAATACCACACCTCCAACAATCACTGTAAGTCCTTCAGGAACAGTATGTGCTGGTAGCACAGTAACTCTGACTGCGAGTGGTTGTGTAGGTGGTACAATTACATGGAATACAGGCGCTACTACGTCGAGCATATCTGTAGTCGTAAATAATACTACTACTTATACGGCCATCTGCAAAATCGGAAATTGCTCAAGCAACCCTGCTTCTGTTACCGTAAATGTAGTAGCAGCCCCTGAGAAACCTGTAGTAATCTGCAGCACCGACAAAGTATGTCCTGGTGAAGGTGTAACTCTCCAAGTTCCAAATTGCTTAGGAGTTGTACATTGGTCAACTGGCGAAACTGGTGAAGCAATCGTAGTACATCCTACTGAAACTACTACTTATACCGCAGTATGTAAAGTAGGAGACTGCTCAAGCCCAGTATCGGCTGACTACACTATCAAGGTTATTCCTGTACCTGTACCAACAGTTTCTGCAAGTCCAGCTTCTATCCAATTGGGAGAAACTTCTGTCTTGACAGCTTCTGGATGTGACGGTGAAGTGACTTGGTCAAATGGTATGGTAGGAGCTAGCATCGTGGTTAACCCATCTGAGACTACTTCATACACTGCCACTTGTAAAGTAGGTAACTGTACAAGCGCTGCTTCTGTACCAGTGAAAGTGACTGTCGGAAATTGCGTAGCACCTCAGATTACGGCTAGCTCAGCGGTTATCTGTGAAGGTTCTAGTGTCACCCTATCGGCATCGGGATGTGAAGGTGGTAATATTGAATGGTCAAATGGTAGCACTGGAAACAGTATTACTGTGAACCCAATTGGTACCACTACTTACACAGCTGTATGTAAAAAAGGTGATTGCACTAGCAATGCTTCAAATGCCGTAAGTGTAGTAGTAACAAAAGTAAATACTCCGACAATCGTAACTTCTGCTACTCACATCTGTAAAGGTGAGCAGGTATCGTTGTCTGTTTCGGGTTGTGAAGGCTCAGTATTGTGGTCAACTGGTGCAAATAGTGCTTCAATCACTGTAACTCCACAAACTACTACTAGCTACACAGCTATCTGTAAAGTAGGTGATTGTGAAAGTGCTGCTTCTGCACCGCTTACTATTGTAGTGGGCGTACCAGATGCTCCAACTATCCAAGCATCTAAAACCAACTTGTGCTTCGGTGAATCAGTAACCTTGACTGCACAGACTGCTTGCGCTGGTTATATCCAATGGTCAAATGGCCAAATTGGAAGCTCAATCACGCTCGTACCTGCTGCTAGCACTATTTATGTAGCTTACTGCTGTAACAATGAAAATTGTAAGAGCGTAGCTTCAAATACTGTAAACGTGACTGTTGCACCAAAAGTAACAACACCACAAGTAGTAAGCTTAGCCAATGTGTGTCCTGTAAAAACGGTAGATCTTGCATCGGCTGTGAAAAACTACACCGCTGGATCAGGCTTAACAATGGAATTCCACGTAGGAAATACACCAAGCTCAGCAGTTGTTGCTAATCCTTCAGCTGTAGGAGAGACAGGTACTTACTATGTATTCTTCCGTTCGACTACTGGATGCTATAGCGAAGGTGTGGCTATCCACGTGTTGATTTCGTCTTGCGAAACTACACCTTGTGAAACCAACCCAGCTACAGCTGACGCTGGTGCCGATGCTTCTATCTGTGCTGCCCTTGAGTACAAACTCAACGGTAAAATAGGAGGAGTTGCTACTAGTGCTATCTGGAGTACTACTGGAACTGGTAGATTCAGCAATCCGCTTGCTTTGGATGCAACTTACTATCCATCATTAGAAGACTTGATTAAGGGTGATGTAATACTCACCCTTACCACCAATGACCCTGATGGCGAAGGTAATTGCCAAGCTGGAAAAGATGATCTCAAGTTGGTATTTGAAGGTATCAAGTTTAGACCTCAAATTGTCATCAATGGTACGGTGAAACCAGATACATTGCCACAAACAATCACTATCTGCCAAGGTGATACCGTGAAATTGAGTGCTAGCGAACAGCAAGGCTATCAAGTGAAATGGTTTAAAGACGGTCAGGTATTGTTCCCTGCTTCTGACAAGAAGAGCTGGGATGTAACCGAGCCAGGTACTTACTCTTACTCACTAGTAGACGAAAAACGTTGTTGCTCAGTACCATCTGCTTACATTACGGTAGTAGTGAAAGCCCTTCCAACACCAATTGTGAAAAACCTACGTAATACTTGTCCAAGTACTACCGTAGATTTGACCACAGCGTTGGACAACAGTGGTAATTACACCGTTCAATTTAAATCTGCAGCAGAATTGGCATGTACTTGCCTAGTGGGTACACCAGAAGCTGTAGGGGCAGGTACTTATTATGTGGTCTACAAAAAAGACGGTTGCTATAGTGCACCAGCGGCTATCGAAGTGAAAATCTTTGATTGTGCTACGGATACACTCCGCTCTGATCTAAATATCGTGAAGAGTGTAGACAAAAATGTGGTAGCACTTGGCGAACAAGTAACTTATAACATAGTTGTTTCTAACTATGGCCCACATGATGCGACAAATGTAGACGTCCGTGATATTATGCCGTCTGAACTAGAAGTGATTTCAACTTCAGGAATGACCAATACAAACGGTGTCTTGTTGACTCGCCTCCCTGTTCTGGCTGCTGGCGCTAGTGACACACTTACTGTGGTCGCAAAAGCCAAAACCTCAGGAATCCAAGTGACTAACAGAGCTGAAATCAGCTATGCAGATCAAGTAGATCCTCAGACAGACAACAATCGCTCTTCTGTAAGCATTGTTGTGAGCGACGGAACAGTAGCGCCAAGTATTGGAGTAGCTTTAGCGGTGGATAATATCGAACCAAAAGGTAACGGTGATAGCACTAACATTAGTTATGATGTTACTTACAAAATCATCGTTAAAAACGTAGGAAATGTTCCATTGACTAACCTTCAGGTAGTTGACAGTATTACCCACGCTTTTGCGCCTCCTGTTACTTATACAGTAGTAGGTACGCCAACCGTAAGTGGAAATACTACAGCTACAGCTAATGCCGCCTACAATGGTACTACCGATAAGGACTTCTTAACGCTAGGTACTCTTCCTGTAGGAGCTGAAGCTTATATCTATGTAACTTACAATGTTGTGCCTCATGGCAACAACGGACCATTCTTGGGTAGTGTAATTGCTAAAGGAAGTCACGACGGTACAGTTGTTTTCGATATTTCTAATAAAGGAACTGTCGTAGATCCTCCAGTAAATACCTCTACTCCAGTGCGTTTCGATTTGCCAAGTGCGTTGATTGGTTTATCTAAATCAGTAGGAACACCAATAGTGATAGGAGATGGTAAATTTAAAATTCCTTACACTATCAGTGTGACCAACTTGGGTACAAGCGATCTCACTAAAGTTCAGGTAGAAGATGATTTGGGTCTTACTTTTGGCTCAAAAGCTGTCATCGTTGGCAAACCTTTGGTAACTGCAGATGAAGGATTCACTGTAGACTCTACCTACACAGGTCAAGGCTTACTTACCAAATTGTTAGTGGATTCACTAAGCGCATTGCCAAAAGGCAAGACCCGTAGTGTCCAGTTGGCGGTTATCGTTTCGCTTTATAACCCTGATTCAGTAACTACCTTCAACAACATCGCGATTGGTAGAGGTATAACAGGAGCAGGTGTAATGACGGCTGATACTTCGACTACAGGTAATGACGCTGACCCAGACAATGACCTAGACCCACGCAACAACAGCGAGTCGACGGCAGTGTCTCTCAACTCTACTCCTGGTAATGGATTGCTCGGTTTAGCGTTGTCAATCAAAGATACCCTCCGCAAAGGAGACGGTAGCTTGAATGTGACTTACCGTGTGATTTTGAAAAACTATGGTGCAGGTACGTTGACCAATGTTCAAGTGACTGATTCGTTGACCAAAGTGTACAGCTCATTGAATGGGGCTAGCTACCAATTGGTAGGTACACCTACTGCCAGCGATGTAAGTACCTTGCGTATTAATCCTGACTTCGACGGAGACCGCGATGCAAATCTCTTGATTGCAGAGCAGAGCCGTTTGGCAGGTGGACGTACCGACTCGTTGTTCTTTACAATCAATGTAACTACCGACGGTCGATTGACACCATATCAAAACCGCGTATTGGGTACGGCGTTAGCAGGTCAAAACACAGTTTCGGATTACTCAACCAATGGTTTGAATCCTGATCCGAACGGTGATAATGACCCAACAAGTTTGGCAGAAGCTGAATTTACGCCAATCGTGATTATCTCTGACGGTGGATTGTTTATCCCAGAAGGCTTCTCTCCAAATGGTGACGGAATCAACGATAAATTTGTGATTCGTCATCCATCTGGCACGAAGATTGTTCTAGAAATATACAACCGCTGGATGAATCTGGTATATCGTAGCAATGATTATCAGAATGATTGGGAAGGTGGAGCAAACGTAGGTGTAGGCAATAGTAACCAAGCGGTGCCTGTTGGAACATACTTCTACAATGTTATTCTCCTTGACCAAAATGGCGGCGAAATTAAGAAGTCAAGTCGATTCATGACCATTAACCGCTAATCACGATGACCAATATCATCAAACAAAAGTGTACGATGTTGCTGCTGCTGATCTCTTTGATCGGCAGCAGTAAACTCTGGGCTCAGCAAGACAAAATGTTTTCGCAGTACATGTTCAACATGATGGCCCTTAATCCTGCTTACGCTGGAAGTCGAGATGTACTCAGTGCCACAGCTCTCTATCGTAATCAATGGGGAGGAATGCCGGGTGCTCCACAAACCGCTACTTTTACCATTGATATGCCCGTGAATCGTGAAAAAGTAGGTCTAGGTTTGCAGCTTTTCAACGATCAAGTAGGTCTTGAAAACTGGACGGGAGCCATGCTTTCTTACGCTTTTCGTATCAAAATGGGAGAACGCTCGACTTTGGCTTTGGGATTGCAAGGCGGTGCTATGAATTTCCGTTGGGATTTGGCCAAAGCCAATCTAGGAAATAATTTGTCCGACCCCGCTTTTGCAAGCAATGTGTCTAAAATTCTGCCTAACTTCGGTACAGGGATTTATTTAAGCAACGACCGTTCTTATATTGGGGTTTCGGTACCCTATCTTATCGAAAACAATCTCTCTGATTATGATTCAGGTGAGCAGCGTGCTAAAATCCGCCGGCATTTTTATGCCACCGCCGGATTTGTGGTTGGGCGTAACAATGTCAAACTGAAACCTTCGATGATGGCGCGTTATGTAAATGGAGCTGGGCTTTCTCTTGACGGAAACGTCAACGTCTGGTTCAATGACCGTATCGCTTTAGGTATGTCTTATCGTCACAACCGTTTTACGACTTACGCTGGCCAAATTCAGGAAGATAAAGAAGGCAATGCCCTCAAAGGTGATGCACTAGTTGGAATGATTGAAATACAGCTTTCGGATCAGTTTCGTTTGGGGTATTCATACGACTGGACGCGCAACCGCCTCAATCAGGAACGTAAATTTTTGAGCATTCCTACCCACGAGATAATGTTGCGTTATGAATTTGGCTTTAGCAAGAGCAAAATTCTCACTCCGCGTTATTTCTAAGGGATTATTTTCAACGATTCAAAGGTATATTCTTCATGCTGGGTTTATAATAAACCGACAACGGAGAGTATACCTTTTTTCTTACCCAAATTTCTGAATCATGAAGACCTATATTTTTCTAGTTGCATTGGCAGTAGCGATTTGGGCAAAAGATGCGCATGCACAATCGTCTCTGAGCCAAGCCAACCGCCAATATGAAATGATGGCTTACAGTAAAGCCATTGAGTTGTATGAAAATGCACTTAAACAAAACCTACAAGATACAGTCAAACTTAATACATTCCTAAAACTAGGACATAGCTATCATCAACTCAGAGATACCCAAAATGCCGAGCGCGTTTTTCGTTTGGCTATGGGGGAGGGTAAATCTCTACCGCACGAAAATGCTAGCTCTTACTTGTATTTTGCACAAGCACTCGCTAGCAATGGTAAATATGATGAAGCCAAAGAGATTTACGAACGTTACAGCCAAGCTCAACAAGAAGACCAAAGAGGGAAAGATTTTACAAAATTATACTCAAACGTGGGCAAACTCTCAAAAAATGCCACTAGCTATGTAGTCCAATCCCTAGACAATATCAATACTAATCGAGCCGAATTTAGCCCTGTTTATTATAAAAAAGGACTCGTATTTGTATCGGCTCGCAATGAAGCAGTAAACATAAAAAGAGTTTATGGATGGAATCAAACAGCCTTCTTAGATTTGTATGAAGTGCCAGATTTATCGGTTGTCAATTCTTCCAAAACTAGTAAAGTAGGTGGGTCAGTAGGCGCAAATCGGACCCTCGCAAAAAATAAAGGAGTGTACCTTCTTGGGTCGGACGAATATACCCCTCTCACTGCCAATGATACCAAAATTCCTGCTACTTATCGCTCTCTCAATGACAAAAACCCTGAGCCATTGCAGGCACCTGTCATAGAGTCACAAAACATGGGAAAAGCACTAAATTCTAAATACCATGAAGGACCAGTAGCTTTTTTCAAAGACGGCAGCAAAATACTATTTACTCGCAACAATTATTTAAATGGAAAATATAAAACTAGTAAAGAGGGTATCAACAAATTAAAGTTGTACTCTGCCGAATTGAAAGGCAACAATTGGGATAATCTACAAGAACTACCTTTCAACAGCGATGAGTATTCGGTAGGACATCCTACTTTATCCAAAGATGATCAATTGCTTTACTTTGTATCGGATATGCCGGGTGGTTTTGGCGGTACTGATATTTATGTCAGTCGCAACGAAAACGGTAATTGGTCAACTCCTGTCAATTTAGGGCCTTCTGTCAATAGCAAAGGCAATGAAATGTTTCCCTTTGTAGACGAGCAAGGTAATTTATATTTTGCTTCTGACGGACTTGCTGGAATGGGAGGCTTAGATATATTTTATGCCAAACTCATCAATGGTGTGATGGCTCGTAAACCTACCAACTTAGGAGAACCTATCAACTCTACTAAAGATGATTTTGGATTGATTACAGATGCTGAACGTAAAAGTGGTTTTTTTAGTAGCAATCGCAAAAGAGGTGGTGAGGATGATGACTTGTTTCGTTTCGAACGTGTAGGGCCTCTTAATCCCTGTCAAGAAACACTAGTGCACGTCATTGATGGTGCTACTAAGACGTCGTTGGCGAGTGCCGCAGTGGAAGTAGTTAGTAAAAGTGAAAGCGAGCCGGGTGCCAAAACATTATATACTGACAAAGATGGTAACCTGAAAATTTGTCTTGATTCAGAAACGGATTTTGTGTTCAAGGCCTCCAATGAAGGCTATGTTAATAATGCTCGCAACTTTACAACCAAAGACCTAGATGCCACGGAGTTAGTACAATTAGAAATTCCACTAGATAAACTAAAGCCTAAAGCACCTCCTGTCAAGATGTTTACGTTGAGAGGGCTAGTGACGACTCAAAAAGATCGTAAGCCTATTTCAGGTGTGAAAGTTTTGTTACACAACGAGTGTGATGGTTCTACACTAGAGGCAGTTACGGACGCCAACGGAGCCTATGAGTTTGAAGTACCAAGCGGCTGTGATTATTCTATAGAAGCGCTTAAAGATAATCTCGCTACTATGGGTACCAAAGTGAAAGGCGAAGAGTTTTCAGAAGCAAATATCACCATGTTTGAAAAAGGAGATGTTATCAAAATTGATAATATTTACTATGACCTCAACAAATGGAATATCCGTTCGGATGCCGAGTCTGAATTAAACAAATTGGTGGGCTTGATGAACAAATACCCCAAAATGAAGATTGAATTTGGCTCTCATACTGATAGCCGTTCTTCTACCAAATACAATAAGACTCTTTCAACAAAACGAGCCAAAGCCGCTGTCGCGTATATTGTGAAGCAGGGCGTTTCGTCGAAGAGAATTATCGCAGCAGGCTATGGTGAAGAAAAACCGGTCAATAAATGTAAAGATGGGGTGCCTTGTAGTGAAGAAGAGCACCAGCAAAATCGCCGTACCGAAATCAAAATCTTAAGTTTGTAAAATAAAGTTTTAAGGTTGCTCACAAAACAGAAATCTCATTGAGGTTTCTGTTTTGTTTTATAGTTACTTTTTGAGTTACAACGCGTCTTATTAAAAGGTTCAAATAGTGTTTGATTAAAAGGTGGAAGTTGTACTGACTTCTGCCTTTTTTATTTTTCTTTTTACTTTTGTAAAAAAAACATTATTATGCCCAACTGGACTACTGTAAAGGAGTATACCGATATTACCTACAAAAAATGCGATGGCGTGGCACGTATTGCCTTTAACCGCCCCGAAGTTCGCAATGCCTTTCGCCCCCATACCACTTTTGAATTATTAGATGCTTTTGCTGATGCTACTCATGATAGTCACATTGGGGTAGTGCTACTTTCGGGCGAAGGTCCTTCGCCTAAAGATGGCGTGTGGGCATTTTGCTCCGGCGGAGACCAAAAAGCTCGTCAAAAAGGTGGTTATCGAGCCGAAGACGGTCGTGATCGTCTCAATATCTTAGAAGTACAGCGACAGATTCGCTTCATGACCAAGCCTGTTATCGCCGTGGTACCAGGCTGGGCAGTAGGTGGAGGGCATAGCCTTCATGTTGTTTGTGATTTGTCGCTAGCAAGCAAAGAACACGCTATTTTCAAACAAACAGACGCCGACGTGGCGAGTTATGATGCTGGGTATGGTTCGGCTTATTTGGCACGCATGATTGGTCAAAAGCGTGCTCGCGAAATATTCTTTTTGGGACGTAACTACTCCGCACAAGAAGCCTACGAAATGGGGATGGTCAATGCCGTAGTACCTCACGATCAACTGGAAGATACCGCTTTTCAATGGGCGCAGGAAATCCTCGGTAAAAGCCCGATGGCAATTCGGATGTTGAAATTTGCTTTCAATCTTGTAGACGACGGGCTGGTAGGGCAGCAGCTTTTTGCAGGAGAGGCCACGCGGCTAGGCTATATGACCGAAGAAGCCGAAGAAGGACGTGATGCGTTTCTCCAAAAGCGAAAACCTGACTGGGATAAGTTTGAACGCTATTGATGAAAATAACTACCTAGGGTTATACCACTCTGTGTATCTTTTTTCTTCTGTGGTTAAGAATAAAAATTTTATGAAAAAGCAGAAACCATAAGGGACTTCTGCTTTTTTGTTTTGTAGATTAAAAATTATAAAATCTTTTATAATCACTATTTTATATCAATTTTGTTTAATTTTGTCTTCCTCTTATGCTGCTACCCTAAATTTTGACACCATAGTATGCTTTCTACTGGTTCGTTCAACTCATACAATGAGACCGCCCTTTGGGAATCTCTTGCCAAAGGAGATCAGGAGGCTTTTGAGATTTTGTATAGGCATTATTTTAAAATACTGGTCAATTATGGTTCTCGATTTACATCAGATACATTGCTGCTTGAAGATGCCATTCAAGATTTGTTTACCTATCTCTGGCGGCGAAGAGTCCAGCTAGCCAACATTCAAGAACCTAAATTTTATCTGCTGCGGGCACTACGAAACCAACTTAGTCGAAATATCCGTAATGATTTACTAGAGGAAGCTGAAGATATTGACGATTTTCTAGATTATCTGGTTTCGCTTTCTGACGAGCAGCAGACAGTAGAGCAAGAAACGCTGCTTGACCAATCCCGCCAGATCCAGGCTGCTATTTCCAAACTAAGTCCTCGTCAGCAGGAAGCTATCAACCTCCGCTTTTATCACGGTATGACTCTTGACCAGTCGGCTGAACTTATGGGTATTCCCAAACAAGTAGTTAGTAATCTCCTTTTTAAAGCCTATTCTATGCTACGACTCATGTTGAAAGGGCTATTTTCATTTCTGTTTACGTTTGTATATTCCTAATAGGGTAGTAGTGACCAAATAAGGTTTATTTTTAGTCTTCAAAATGGTATTTTTCAAAAAAAATAAAAAAAAGTTCAATTTCGTTGGTTAATTTCTACAAAAACGTGACTGTGTATAGTAGAAGACCCAAATAGATTGATGATGCTATACCATAATTTCACCTTGAAGGATTTCCTCAACGACGATGCGTTTGTTCGATGGGCATTGCACAATGAACAAGATGCTTACTGGCAGAAGGTGATGGTCGACTACCCAGACAAACAGGATATCATCAGACAAGCACTTGAACTTATTCAACAACTACATAACGCTGAAGAGTACAGGACTCTGACCCTCAGTGAAGAACAAAATTGGAAACGACTCCGTAAAAATACCGTTCACGCCTCCCCGCTGGCTCTATGGTCTCAAAAACGCTATTGGGTGGGTGCATTGAGTGTTTTTATCATAGTAGCCTTGGTGGGTGGATTGCTGTGGATAAAGAAGGCTACAGACAGCACTACCTACACTAAATTGGTAACCAAAGCTTCTGAGAAAAGTCCACTTATCGAAAAAGTGAATAACAGCGATACCACTCTGAAAATCAATCTAGAAGATGGTAGTGTGGTTTATCTGAAAAAAAATAGCCGATTCAGTTATCCTGCTCATTTCACTGCCAAATCGCGAGAAACTTTTTTAAGTGGGGAAGCTTTTTTTCAAATTGCTCCCAATCCTAAAAAACCTTTTTATGTCTATGCCAACGAACTGGTGACACAGGTATTGGGAACGAGTTTTGATATCAAAGCCTTTGATAATGACCAAAGAGTACAAATCAAAGTGCGAACGGGACGAGTGTCAGTCTATAAACAAAACCCGATTCGATTAGCAAGTGAAGAAAGCCAACATCTCATTTTGCTACCTAATCAGCAGGTCGTTTTTAATAGAGAAACCGAAAGCTTATCGAAACAATTGGTAGCTGATCCAATACCTATTCAGCCGTTGGTGAAGGGCGAAAAGCGTTATTTCGAGGATGTACCAGCTACTACGGTATTGCAGGCCTTGGAAAAGCGCTACGGTGTACGTATTTTATATGACGAGGAGTTGCTTGCAAAATGTATTATTACAACCACCCTGAGCGACCAACCACTAACCAACCAATTGGATTTAATTTGCCAAACGATTGGGGCCACTTATAGAGAAATGGATGCCCAATTAGTAGTTCAGTCGGCTGGTTGCCCATAAGGGATTCATAACCAAACCAAAATCTAAAACCTAAAAAGCCCATGCGTTAAAGTTTTTAAACTCAATTAAAAAAAAGAGAAGATGCTGCCACATCTTCTCTCGAACCTAGCCAGCGCCTGTAGGTGCCGGAAGGAAGTGTTCTGTCCTGATAAAAACAAAAACAGTCAAAAGTATGTCAAAAATTTTTACTAAAAAAGAAGTTTTCATGCTCATGAAAATTACTTTATGCCCACTCATCCTTATAGGGTTACTAAGTAGTAATACATTAGCTTACCCTGTTGTTGCTCAGGAGTTATTAAAAGAACGGGTTAATTTAACCCTAAAAAACAGTAATCTCCGCTCATTTTTACGTAGCCTCGAAAAACAGGTCGACGTGGTATTTTCGTACCAGAAAGAAGTCATTGAGTTTAATGAAAAACTGAATCTGTCGATTCAAAATGAAACCGTGGATAATGTCCTAAAACAGGTGTTAGCGCCAAGACGTATACACTATAAGGTTATTAACAATAATCAAATTATTTTGACCCGCGAAATCAAAAGTGAACAGAGTAAACCTGAGGCCAGTATAAATACACCAATCGAGCTGATAGATAGTGAAAAAACTGTTCGGGCTATTACAGGGCGCGTAACGGACGAAAAAGGAGAGGTCTTGCCAGGTGTGAACATTATATTGAAAGGAACTCAACAGGGAACTGTCTCCGATGCCAAAGGGGCTTTTAGTATGGATATTCCTAATGAGAATGCAGTATTGGTATTTTCGTTTGTAGGCTATAGCCCTCAAGAAGTGATTATAGGTAACCAAACATCGCTGGAAATAACCCTGAAAGCAGATCAGAGAAGTTTAGACGAAGTAGTAGTGGTGGGGTATGGTACCGTCAAAAAAAGCGACTTAACTGGCTCGGTGAGTTCGATAAAAGCAGATGAAATAAGTGCCTTCCCCACTGCAAACGTAATGCAGGCCCTATCTGGCAGAGCTCCGGGGGTACAGGTCAAACAGAATACAGGCGCTCCCGGAGCCGCAGTGAGTGTCCGAATTAGAGGAACCAATTCGATTCAGGGTAGCAACGAACCCTTGTATGTTATTGACGGGTTTCCGGTGAGTGGTCAGCCTCTAGTACTAAACAACACTGACATCGAAAGCATAGAGATTCTCAAAGACGCTTCGGCGGTGGCTGTCTATGGTTCAAGAGGGGCTAATGGGGTAGTATTAATTTCTACTAAATCAGGGAAGGAAGGCAAAATGCGGGTAGACTACGAAACCAATTACGGTTCTCAACAATTGCGCAAAAAGCTAGAATTGATGAATGCACGCGAATACGCCACATTTTATAACATTTTAAGTGCAAATCAGGGATTAAGCCCCTACTATACGCAGGAGCAAATCAATGGCTTTGGCGAAGGATTTGACTGGCAGGATTTTGTGTATCGCCAGGCCCCTCTCCAAAACCATTCGCTCAATATCAGCGGAGGAAATGCAAAAACGCAGTTTTCGGTGTCAGGTAGCTATTATGGTCAGGATGGGATAATCAAGGGTAGCGATTATCAGCGGTATGCCTTACGAACCAATATCAACCATACCATAAGCAATAAAATCAAGGCAGCTTTTTCTACCACCCTTTCCAGAAATCAGACCTCACGGCAAAACTCGGGAGGAGGAATTCAGGGACAATCTCTGATTAGTGCGTCGCTGGTAGCTCCACCTATCCTAACTCCTTACAACGATGATGGCAGCTATCGCGTGCTGACCTCACCACTGCCTATTATTGTTATCAATCCCTTAAATTATATCAATGAAACCATAGACAAGGGCTTTTCGAATAAAGTTCTCGCCAATGCTTCGCTATCGTTTGAACCCATCAAAGGATTGGTGCTTAAAGTATACGGAGGAATCGAAAATAGCGATGATAGAAATGACTATTATCGTACCCTGAATTTCTTTAATCAGCAATCCAATGCCAGTGTCACAACTACGCAGTTTACCAGTCTATTGAATGAAAATACCATCACTTATAGCCGAAACATTGGTGCAAAGCATAAAATTGTGGCATTGGGTGGATTTACCTATCAAGACTTTGTCAATACTTCCTTGAGTGGCTCTGGTACGGGTTTTTTGAGTGATGCCACAGAAAGTTATAATCTTGCCGCAGCTACCATACCGGGTATTCCAGGCTCTGGTTATTCTAAGTCTGTACTTTTATCTTACCTCGGAAGAATCAATTATAACTTCAATGATCGGTTTCTAGCAACGATAAGTTTCCGTTCTGATGGCTCTTCAAAATACAGTGAAGGAAATAAATGGGGTTTTTTCCCCTCAGCTGCGGTGGCATGGCGATTGAAGGAAGAAGCATTTTTGGCCAAAAATGACTTTATATCTGACCTGAAGCTTAGAGCAAGTTGGGGGCGTACTGGTTCGCAGGCTATCGGGGCTTATGCTACATTAAACCAGCTGGCTGTTGGTAAAACAGTATTTGGAGATGCACTTTACAATACCTTTGCCCCAACGACCACCCTTCCCGGAAATCTAAAGTGGGAAACAACCGAACAAACCGATATAGGAATGGATTTGGCATTTTTGTCTAACCGTATCCAGCTAACTGCCGACTTCTACATAAAAAATACGCAGGACCTTCTCAATTCAGTACAATTACCTGCTTCTATGGGTTTTACCAATACCATAAGAAATGTTGGAATAATTCAGAATAAAGGTGTTGAATTTTCGGTCAACAGCACGGTGATAAACAACAAGGGTTTCAAATGGGATTTGAACGGAAATATCGCATTCAATAAATCGAAAGTAGTAAAGCTATATGGTGGGCAACAAATTTTGACGGGCAGGGTAGCTGTGTTGATTTTTGATGATAATATCACCATGCTCCGTGAGGGAGAACCGATGGGCGTATTTTATGGCTATCAAGAAAATGGTTACGACCAAAATGGCCGCGTGCAGTACAAGGATGTCAACAACGATGGAGTCATCAACACTAATGATAAAGTTATTTTGGGTAATCCTAATCCCAAATTCATTTATGGCTTGAATTCCTTCATGTCTTATAAAGGAATTGACCTTTCTCTTTTCTGGCAAGGCTCTCAGGGGAATGATCTTGCCAATATCAGTGGAATCGGGAATACTTTACATTACAGTTGGGGTATGAATATGTTGAAGGATGTGCTGTATGACCACTGGACACCAGAAAACCCGAATGCAAAATATCCTAGAGTAACGATGTTCCAGAATATTAATTTTTCAAATCGGTTTGTTGAAGATGGTTCTTATCTAAGACTCCGCAACATTGAACTTGGATACTCGTTGCCAACGGCCAAATGGAATCTCTCTTGGATAAAAAGTGCCAAAGTTTATGCAAGTGGGCAAAACCTTCTGACATTGACAAAATATTCATGGTGGGATCCCGATGTTAATTCGGCTGGAGGGGCAAGCGCCGTTACACAAGGAATTGACTTTTCGACTTATCCCGTAGCCAAATCATATATGGTAGGCCTTCGTGTCGGTTTTTAAAATTTAAAAAAGATATGTTTATGAAAACCAATATTTTACTCATCTGTTTGCTACTAATGCTTGCATCGTGTCAAGATTTACTAGTTGAAGCTCCCAAGTCTATTGCGGTCGAAACATTTTACAACACTGCCGCCGAAGTAGAAGGGGCTATCGCGGCTATTTATGCTCCTCTCAAAACAATTTATGGATCAGAATTTTTGCCTTTGCTAGAATGCTCAACCGACTATCACAAAGGTGGGGGTAGCTATGCTCCCAATAGTGAGTTTCAGGGTATGAATAGCACAAATATTACCCGAGCTGGTACCAAATGGGAAAGTTTTTATTTGGGGATACGTAATGCTAACTTAATCTTATCCAATGTCCCCAAAACCCAAAAGCTAAGCGATGAGATTAAAAACCGCTACTTGGCTGAGGCTAAGTTCATGCGCGCTTTAATCTATTTTCAATTGGTGAGGTGTTGGGGTGATGTGGTGATACGTACCGAAGCAAATATGGCAGAAGCAAGTGTAAAGCGAAGTCCCTCAAGTGAGGTCTATAAGCTAATTAAGGAGGATTTGTTGTTTGCTGAAAATCTTTTACCACCTAACGAACCCGCTCCTGGACGTGCCACTAAGTGGGCGGCAAAGACCCTCCTTGCCGATGTGTATTTTTATACCGAAAATCATACTGAAGCAGCCAGTAAGGCAAAAGAAGTGATTGATTCTGGAAAATATGCCTTGGTTGAAGTAAGTACAGCCGACGATTTTACAAAATTGTTTGGTCCCGAAGTCATCTCTTCTTCGGAGGAAATCTTATCCTTAAAGTACTCCAAAGAACAACAATGGGGTTATCCCTTCTTTACCCATGCCATTAAAAGCCCATATATGCTGGCAGCGGGCTTTGGGGGAGCGTTATATAGTGAAGAACAAAATTCGGTCTATGCTAATTGGGATGTAAAAGACCTTCGGAAATCGTATGGATGGTATAAATCCACGCTATCTTTTGGAACCAATACTATTCTGAATAAGAAGTTTTCCGATCCGGGGAGTTTACAACCTAGAAATGACTATCCGCTTTATCGCTATGCTGATTTATTGCTTCTTTATGCGGAGGCATCTTGTGAAGCATTGGGACAGCCAGACTCCAAAAGCCTCGATGCTTTGAATAAAGTACATCGAAGAGCGTATGGCTATAATTCTTCTCAATCATCACCAGTGGATTTCAAACTCGCTGATTATACCAAGGCATCATTTATTGAATTGGTCAGAAAAGAACGAGGCTATGAGACGCAAGCCGAAGGAAAACGATGGTTTGATTTGAAAAGAACGGGAAAAGCTAAAGACTATATCAAGGCAGCTACAGGGAAGGATATTGCTGACAAGCACTATTTATGGCCAATCCCGCTATCAGAAATAAACTACAATGGCGCCTTGGATCCCGCAAAGGACCAAAATCCAGGATATTAATTTAAGCGAATGAGTGGAAAGACAATAAACCCTCACATAATCAAATCGTTCATAATGGTCTTTTTTGCTAAAATCAATGTTAAGTGTAGGCTTTTTTTAGCTTTGGTTTTCTTGCTTTGTCCTGCAATGTCTTATGCATCAGAGGGAGCAGGAGTAGTGATTGGGATGTACGAATGGTCGGCTCAAAACCTTAAAGTGACTCACTTCAGAAATGGAGATCCTATTCCTGAAGCAAAAAGTGACGATGACTGGAACAAAGCAGCCGAAAACGGAACTCCAGCTTGGTGTTATTATAATAATGACCCCGCCAATGCCAATAGCTATGGAGTGCTGTATAACTGGTTTGCTATCAATGACCCACGGGGAATTTGTCCTATGGGGTGGGATATCCCGACCCGTGAAGAACTACAAAACTTACTATACGAAGTGGGTCGCAAAGGAGGTAGCAAACTGAAAAGTAAGTCGGCTTGGGTAGGTGATTTGTCCAGTTTCGACGAATGGCGATTTGGAGCAGTACCTGCGGGAGTGCGTTATATAGGCGGATTATTTCACGACCTGGGCAAATATACCTATTACTGGACTAGTACCTCAAAACGGCAAGATGCAGCCTTGTATTTTAGTCTGGGGCATAAACATGACGCTATCGACTCTACAGGTACGTTTAGCTTTCTAAAAAAAGGTACAGGAATGTCGGTGAGATGTGTACGGAGGGTTTCTTATACGGGCTATACCATTAACCCAAAAGGTACCCCAAACGACGGAATTATGTTTATAGATAATGAGTCAGTTAACCGCTCTGGACATTATGGCTCTGCCCTGACCGAATGTAAAAACGGTGATATTATTGCGTTTTATACCAATGTGTCGGGGAAAATATTTGAAGGGCATGGCATTGCTGGCTGGTCTGAGTATAAACGTTCGACCGATGGCGGCAAAACGTGGGGGAAACCAACGGTGTTTCCTTACTCCAAAAAGGTTTGGGATATCAACAAGATAACAGGCGATACTCTTCCCAAGGGGAAACCATATATTGCGGCATTTGTTCGGTCCATTATTACGGCACCCAATGGAACGTTGGTCGCCTTTTTGTCCCGACAACTTGCCAACAATCGAGATAACTATCTGGGTTTTAAGACGCCCGTATATATCCTGAGTCATGACAATGGACACACCTGGACTGAACCAAAGGAGGTTGATGAGATTGCTACTTCCAAAGAAATCAGTCTGACCAACGATGATGGTGCTTCTTTTGTGCATGATGGGGTAATATACACAGTATTCATAGGAGGCTATGGTACAGGAGAATACTCATTTTATGCCTCTTACGACAATGGCGAAACTTTTACCAAACTCAGTGAGGGATTGTTCCGAAACCGAAAATATAAGAGTAATTATTACTATATGACAGCCAAAGCCCTTGACGATGGGCGGTTTATTGTCTACTCTTATGACCTCAACGATGAGCATTATTTTCCTTACGTAATTAGTAGCGATAAAGGGCGAACTTGGAGTGAAGTAAAGACTACCTATATGGCCAAGCGTGTTCGAGATGCACAGATGAGCGAAAAAATAGGGAGCTACTATTTTATGGTGGGGCGTAGCGGAAGTTTTGGCAATGACCCCATGAATCTGGTGCTTTATGCTTCTAAAAATGGAATTGACTGGGACAGTGGGCAGTACCTTAAAAAAGTACAGAAAACACTTGATTCATACTCTGCCATTGAGGTTGTCGGGAAATATGACCGAAAACAAACCAAGAAGGTTTTGATACAGGGCTCGGTAGGATATGGGGTCGGGGCTTGTGTCAATGTCAAACATTGGTGGATTGAAGATGTCAAGTAGATTTACTTTTTAGTTTTATCTCTCACCAAGAGATTTTCTTCTATCTCTGAAGACGTTACTTTTTATGAACTCAACTAGTCATTGGAGCATAGCGATGCTATGCCTTGTGGTCATTACTGCCCTTGGGCTACTGCCTACGTGCTTTTTGGGCTGCTTTTCGGAAAAACGCATCATTACCGAAAACACATTCGACAGCTTGTCTTTTAATTCATTTGTAGAGCCAGATTTCCCATTTATGAGCACCTATCTAGATGCTCGAAAATTAGGTTCCCGCTTTCCTGATGATAATGTTGTGGCCCGTGGACTGGTCATTCAACTGGATGATAGTGCATATGTGTGTTTCGATCAGGATTTGTTAAGATGGTCCGTAGCTTGGACAGGCAAGTCGCTAACAAAGAGTATGTTGCCTGAGGTATCATACCACGATTTTTTCAACAAAAAAAATACGGTACCATTGGTGGCAGGCCAGCCTGACATTGCCAATGGGATATACCCTGGCTGGTCATCAGGAAAGCCAGTTCTGACAGATGTACGTCCCAAAGAGCAATCCCGAGAAGGCTTCACTTGGGGACCTCTGCCTCCCCACTATGGCCGTTGGCAAGGAAGCTACGTATATGAGAATAGTTTAATTCTGGCCTATAGCGTTGCAGGTGTCGATATTTTCGAAATGCCCGATTGCGTCCGACATGATAAAGAGATTGTTTATACCAGAACCTTGGAAGTAGGTGCTTCGTCCGATACGCTCTTTTTGAATGCAGCCGAAGTACGAGATGGTGCTTCGGCTGCCAGTGACGGTAACGTAGCCTATATTTATTATGCTCAAGATTCGGTGATTGCTGTAAGTATTAAGAGCTTGGAGGCAACTGCTACTGTAAGCGTGAGTGGGGGACGGTACATCAGCGTATCGGTGCCGCCTTCTAGTCAAACCCGAAACATGACGGTATGTTTATGGAGAGGGCTGACCAAAAATCTGAAAAACTTTCGTTCAATAGCAGATAAGGCGGCTCTTAGGAAGTTACCCGCTTTTCGAGAAGGAAGTCCTCCGCATTGGTCAGGGGAGGTGCTTACCAAAGGAAAAATCGCCCCTGACACTGCGGCCTTCGTGACGGATTTACTCACACTGCCCATTCCCAATCCTTGGAAACGAAATGTACGTGTTACTGACATTGCCTTTCTGGATGAACAACGGGCTGCGATTACTACATTTGAAGGCGATGTATGGGTAGTCAGCGGAATCGATAAACAACTAGCGCAATTATCGTGGAAACGATTTGCGTCAGGATTGTACGAGCCTATGAGTATCGAAGTTTACAAGGGGCAGCTGTATATTTTTGGGAAGGCGGGGATTGTTCGGTTACACGATTTGAACGGGGATGGCGAGGCTGATTATTATGAAAATTTTTGTGACCTAATGCAGCAGTCAGCCGAATCTTACGAATGGGCGGCTGATATGGTCATTTCGGAAAAATATGGCATCCTGATTGCGAAAGGCGGGGGCGTCACGGCAAGGCCGGGTATCACCAAAACGCTAACCGCAGGTTTTCGGGCGGGCTCGAACCATTCAGGAGTAATCATGAGAATCTCACTGGATGGAAAACAGACTGAAATAATCAGCACAGGTTTCCGAGCACCTTATCTCGGTTTTCATCCCATTTCTGGTATGCTGACTGCTACCGACCAGCAAGGAAATTATGTGCCAAGCACCCCTATCTATGTGATTGAAAAAGATGATTTTTTGGGTGTTCCTGCTACAAGCCATCGTACTGATAAGCCATCTCCTAAACGTCCCCTCACATGGATTCCGCACAGAATTGATCGTTCGGCAGGCAGTCAGGTATGGATGACTACTCAACAAATGGGACCACTCAATAACGCGCTTCTTCATTTTTCGTTTGGGCGTCCCGGACTTTTTCGGGTACTCATTGATTCCACTTCCAATGGATTGCAGGGGGCAGTTGTTTCAGTCAATGCAAATTATTCAACACCGATTATCAAAGGGACTATGGGCCCTCATGATGGGCAGTTGTATATGGCTGGTTTTAACCTGTTTGGGAGTAGTTCGAAAGGTATCAGTGCAATTCAGCGGCTACGATATACTGGAAAAAATAGTTATATGCCCAACCACTTTAAAGTGGGCCGTCAGGGTGTCCTGCTTTCTTTTGATTCGGCATTGGATTCCCGAAAAGCTACCAATCCATCCAGTTATCGAGTGAAGCGGTGGAACTACAAACGAACTGAGGCTTATGGTTCGGGGCATTTCAAGCTAGATGGTACACCTGGTGAGGAGATTTTGCCAGTACTTGCCTCGTACCTGTCTCTCGACAAAAAGAAAGTTTTGTTGCTTATTCCTGATATGCGGGAAGTTGACCAAATGGAGGTATTGTACAAGGTAACAGCCAGCGATGGTAAATCGGTAAGTGATGGAGTTTGGTTTAGTATCAATCAGGTAGATAATCTGGACTTACGAGCACAGGGGTTTGTCAACGTGGACTTGAAAAAGCTCCAATTGAGTAAGGCACAATTTGCCGCTCAAATCAAGTATGATCCGCCGATTACCAGAGAGCGGGGCAAAGAACTTTTTGAGAAAATGGGGTGTATTGGGTGTCATTCTCCTGGTACCGAAACGGCAGGAATGTACGGCCCACCCTTCAAAGGGCTGTATGGTTCGATGCGAAAAATGGCCGATGGCTCCACCCTTGAAGCTAGGGAAGCTTACCTTAAAGAGTCAATTCTCGACCCCAGTAAAAAGGTCGTAAAAGGCTATGATGCCGAAATGCCCTCTTTTCAGGGTATCCTATCTGATTCTGATATAGAGGCTCTAATCTTGTATATTATGTATTTGAAATATTAGTCGAAACAGTAAAGTAATGAGCGTTGATATGATAAGTTCGTTTTGTAAAAGTGAGGGTCGAAAGAAGCTGATTGTTTTGCTCCTGCTTTTTGTGGAAATTGGAGTACAGGTTTTCGCCCAAAAAACTGGGCAATCATCGGACAATTATTCGTCTGATCCGAAAATGTTGGCGGTAGGACAACAACTTTTTGAAAACAACTGCTCGTCGTGTCATAATTTCTCGCAGCGAAGTATTGGCCCAAGCCTGCAACAAGCCACCATTGAATCTAAGAAAGTTTGGTTGAAAAAATTTATCCGAAACGCTCCTGCGATGATTACTTCAGGAGATACGAGAGCAACCCAACTTTTTGAAGAATATAAGCAGATGATGCCACCCTTTACATCGCTAGGTAATAATCAGGTAGAGGCTATTCTTGCCTTTATTCATAAGAACCAGCAAGCGTCTGCCAATCAACCAAAATTAGTAGATACAGCCATTAAGGATCCGATACCAGCCAAAATTCCGCAGACGGGTGGACAATTGTATTTACAATATCAATCCACTGCTCCAGCCACTAGCACCACAGCGCCGTTGGCTCGCATCAATAAAATGCAAGTGTTGAAAGGTCCTAAAGAGCGTCTTTTCGTCATAGATTTACAGGGTATTCTTTATGAAATTACTGATAGCGTATGGCAGATTGCTATGGATATTCGCCCATTGCGTCCCCATTTTACAACATCTCCTGGTCTAGGAACTGGTTTCGGTAGCTTTGCTTTTCATCCTGATTTTAATGAAAATGGATTGTTATACACAACTCATGCCGAAAAAGCCCATTCTTTAAGGGGAGATTTAAGCTTTGCCGATTCGATAAAGGTCGGCCTGCAATGGGTATTGACAGAATGGAAAATCGAAGATGCTACTAAACTTCCTTTTATGGGCGATAGTCGCGAGCTACTTCGTATTGATTTGTTGACCATAGCGCATGGTGTACAAGAAATCACCTTCAACCCTTTGGTCACGAAAGGTCATGAAGAATATGGCCTTCTTTATATTGGGATTGGAGATGGGGGAGCCGCTGAGAAAAAAGGCTTTTATCCCCTTTGTAGTAGCGCTCAAATAGCTTCAAGTTCGGTTTTGCGGATTGACCCTTTGGGGCGAAATAGTGCCAACAAGCAATATGGTATTCCGCCCACTAATCCGTTTGTTGATGCGCCAGACCCAACCATACTAAAAGAGATTTATTGTCGGGGTTTTCGGAATCCCAATCGTATCACTTGGACGCCTGATGGCAAAATGCTCATTGATGATATAGGACAATCAAACATTGAAGAAGTAAATTTGGGCATAGCTGGCGCTGATTATGGATGGCCCGAACGGGAAGGAACTTTCTTAGTCAATCCGAGAGAGGATATTAATAAGGTCTTTGTGTTGCCTACTACCGAACTCCCTAAAAAATATACATACCCGATTCTTCAATATGATCATGACGAAGGTCGTGCTATCTCAGGCGGTTTCGTTTATGATGGTCGGGCTATTCCTGCGCTAAAAAACAAATATATTTTCTCCGACATCACCAATGGTCGTGTTTTTATGGCAAACAATCAGGATTTGGAGTTGGGAAAATTAGCCCCGATTCAGGAATTGGAAGTCTGGGTTGACAATGAGCTTACTACGTTTCAAAAATTAAACGGAACCGCCAAACCCGATTCTCGTCTAGGGATAGGACTGGGCGGAGAACTGTATTTTTTTACTAAAGCCGACGGAAAACTTTATAAAGTGGTGGACTTTCGGGCCAAGTAATGTAAGTCTAAAAATGATTAGTGTCTCCTCCTACCTATATTTTCTTTCCCAGATTTTGTACCAATTTTTGTTTTTAGGATAAGCGCGATGACCAGCGCGGTTGTTGACAACTAGTGCTACTAACAATAAAATCAAAACCCCCGTCAGTACTGGATTCAGTACATATAAATAACCCAGTGAAGTGATTTTGGGTGAGCCTAGGTTGGCAATCAATGCAGTGGCGCCGCCAGGTGGGTGGAGTGTCTTGGTGATTTGCATTACAACGATTGAAACCGACACTGCCAAGGCTGAAGAGAGCCACAACTCGTGAGGGATTAATAGATGTACTGTAACTCCTATGAAGGCACTTATTACATGGCCACCGATGAGATTGCGTGGCTGAGCCAATGGGCTATTAGTAATACCATATAGCAAGACAGAGGTAGCTCCGAAGGAGCCAATCAAGAAAAGATTATCGGTAGAACTTATCTTGTTTTGATTGAGAAAGCCAATCAAGCCTATCCCAATAAACGACCCGACGAATGTCCAAAAATGGTCTTTAAAATCGATGAGCGTTTCTTTATAAATGACATAGCGTGCCATGAGCACTTGTCTTTTAAATTTTCTTTTCAACGTTCAAAAAATCAGTGGATGGAGGAATACATTTACTATCATCAAACCTGTGTGAAAGAATGATAGTTCGGAATTTTATTAAAACTTTAATAATTGAAATAAAACAAGTTGGGAAAAAGAGCGTTGATATACAAGTGTATCGCTGTATTATGGATAAAAGACTTAAGGCAGGAGGATTATAAAATAAAAAAGCCAGTGGGTTAGCACTGGACTTTTTTGAATTGCTCAAACTAGGTGATGATTAGGATTTTAAGTTAGGTTAGGTAGTTTGTTGATTCATCATAAGGTCGTCTAGTAAGGTAAAGAGTGAAGGTTCCCAAAGTTCTTGTATTTTCTTTAGAATTGCACCCCCCAAAAGGGTAGTTTTGTACTAAATATTGAAGACTACCCCTTAGGGTAGTCTTCAATATTAGCTTCCTTTGTTTTTGAGACGGACCAAAAACTCTTTCCTATCCTTTACTTCAAGCAACAAATAGATGTTTTTGATGTGATATTTGACCGTGTTTTCTGAAATGAAAAGTTTTTCCGCAATTTCTTTGTTAGATAGTCCTTTGGCGATGAGTTCTAGTACTTCTTGTTGTCGTTGGTTGAGTAAGTCGAGACGTATATTTCTAAACTCATTGCTAGGCTGATGGTAATGCTCGTCGGCGTATTGTTGGAGTGAAGACTTCATGTTTAAGAATTCACTCTCTAAGCGTTTCCTTTTATTTTTTTGTTGCCAAAAAGCATAAAACGCCCCCAAACATAAAATACCTAGTAGCACAGAAGCCGCAATTATGTATAAAATTTGACGATTTTTGGCTTTAATTTTTTTTTCCTGCAAACTGGTTTCAAGGTTTTCTTTCATTAAATTGACTTCAGCCAGCCGCTCATTCTTTTTATAGATTGAATCAAGTTTGTCTATCTCATCTTGAAGCTGACCCATTGCTGCAAACTCTTTATTGCGTTTGTAGATGTTGCGTAGTTCTTCTTTAGCATAAATAGCGTATTTGAGTATACCGCATGAATCTGCATAATGGAGTGCCTTGTGATAGTTTTCTAAAGCCCTAGAACGGTCTCCCATTTCTTCATAAAGTTGCATCTTTTTGACGAGTGCCATTGGCAAGTCACACATTGATACACCTTTGATGTTTGCAATGGCAAGATCATAAGTGGCTTCTGCTTTAAAATAGTCTTTATCCAAAAACTGAAGATAAGCACGCTGCATTTGGAGTTTAGCGACAAGTTCGTTGTTGAGGTGCTTGAATGAATTGGCTTCTAAACTAAGCAATAAAGTATCGGCCTGAGGGTATTCGTGGATGTCAAAATGAGCTAATGCGCGCTGAGCGTTGATTTCGGCGAGATATTTGCCGTCAGGGTCTGAGCTCTTGATCTCTTTGTATGCTTTGTTAAGATAGTGGAAGACAGACGTATAGTCAAAAAGCCGTTTGTGCGTATACGAAAGCAAACGATATACATGATAGCGGTCGTGGGCGGTGAGTTTGTTGTTGTGTAATTGAGAAAGTAAAAGTTCTTGTGATGCTTTAAAATTAAGTTTATTGTTAAAATTATATACTTGATCTTCTATTGTTTTTACATCTATGGTTTGCGAAAATAGCGAAGTGGAAAAAGCTAACCCGCAGCATAATATAGTGGATATAATTATTCTCATAGCGCTTAGTAATTTTCTGCAAACTAATAAAAATTGAAAGAATTAAATAGATATGTAAGTCATATTAGAGGCCAAACCGGTTAAATAATTGGATAATTTACCTATATGTACTCTTGAAAACATAAAATTTACATAAACTATCTATAACACCATTATATCTCAATAGAATATACGTGCAAGGAAGATGATAACAAGGCAGCATTTCATACAAAAAATCCGAACCAAAAAGATTTTGATTCGGATTTTGGAAAGAGGAAGGTTAATCTTTTAGAGACCTGTTTTTTTTGTCTTGTGAATAATGACAGGTATACATAAATCGGGAGGACAACAGTTGTCGCTAGGTTCGATGATGACTGGGCAGCATCCTTCCACAGGGCAGGTATTGTTGGTAGCCGTAAAAGTATAAGTGCCTGTTTCGCCAAGTAGTACTTCATTACCCTGAGCTACAGAGGTAGAACCACCATCTTTAAACCACACTACGCCAGTATAATGAGCCGGTAGATTAACTTGTACTTTTTCGCCGACACACAATTTGAAAGGAACGCTAAAGCACTGACGATCTAAATCATCTTCTGTCTCAGAGTCGTTGTTGGGAGTAGAGTCTTTATCCGGCTGGTCGGTCTTACTGATTTCGGCTTTGTTGAAGTGAACACCTTCTTGAATTACCTTGATTTTATAAGTAAGAGTGACAGTATCACCATTAGCTGCTATGTTGCCGATGTTCCATTTAATGACCTGATTAGTGATGCTAGCCGTACCGCGCGAAGCATTGAAACTACCTACCACAAACGCCACACTGTTAGGGATAGAATCTGTCACTTCTACACCCGAAGCATTGTTGGTAAACTCATTCCATACTTTGATTGTGTAGGTTAGGGTATCGCCGATATGAGCAATTTTGCGGCTGATTGATTTGCGAAGAGCTAAATCTACTTGGCAGTCGATAGCGGTGACTAGGATAGCTGTACGGGTTTGCTCAATACATAGAGGACTCACATCAGCAAGTTGAACATAAAACGTATCTGTAGCTGATACAATGCCAGAAGGTTTGAAGGTTAGGCCTGTGCCTAGCACTTGGTTGCTACCACTGCGGTACCATTCGACACTTGCATTGCCCACAACGTTTACGGAGAGTGTTGGGATTGTATCTCCAATACATACGCTGATATTAGGGGTAAGTACAGTTACCTGAGGACAGTTGCAATCAGGAGCTACAAGTGTAGTGTCGAATTTGCAACCAGCAGATAGACTATCAATAATAACAAGATTGACACCATTTGGAATACCTGATACGGTATAATTATTGGCCGATGTGCTGGTCAGGGTTCCTGCATTTACTTTGAGGCTACCATTGGGGTTAAGCACTGCAAAGCTTACGCTGTATACTGGCGTAGTAGGAGAGCAAGCAGGTGCACTTGTGATGGTCCAAGTAGGAGCTACGCACGGTTTTACTAAAGCTGCATCGATGGTCGGATTGTCTTTGTCAATACCTGTGCCTAGTGGATTAATGACAATTTTAGGGCTAAAACCTGTGGCTGAATCGAAATCAGAATCGAGCGTATCGTCTCCACCTTTATTGGTAGAGTCTGACAAGATGCAGGCTACCGGAAGGCTTTGCGTGACAATTTTGACATAATAATCGCCCGCATCAAGATTGGTAAACTCATATTTACCATTGCTATCAGTGGTGTCAGTAGCAATAGCTACGCTTGTAGTACTACCTTTGTAAAGCTCCAAGATTACCCCTTCAACTCCTTCTTCTCCACTATCTTGGATTCCATTGTTGTTGAGGTCTTTCCATACAAAGTCTCCGATACTTCCTTTGGGCGAATAAAGCGCTCCGTCGATAGTTGGATTGTCTTTGTCGATACCATTGCCAAGTGCATTGATACTTACGACAGGACTGGTTGCGGTGGTTGGATCAAAATCTGAATTGAGACTGTCTGGTACGCCAGCAGCTTTGTATTGACTGCTAATAGTACAACCATCTGGAAGAGAAGAAACGAGTATTTGTACTTGATAATCTCCAGTGGCGAGGCTGTCAAAGTTATAGTAGCCATTGCTATCGGTGGTATCAGAGCCAATGACGGCACTATTTTGCAATAATAAAATAATTACATCTTTCACGCCAGGCTCTAGGGCATCTTGGCGACCGTTGTTGTTGAGATCTTTCCAAATAAAATTCCCTAAGCTACCTAATGGGCAGATAGTTTTTGAAAGAATAATGGTAGTGTCTTTGTAGCAACATACACCATTATAAAGTCTTACCGTGAAAGTATCAGCAGCAGCAGTAGGATTAGGTAAATTAGCAATTACGATGCTATCGCCCGTTATTGCGGTAGCATTGTCGTATTGATTTCCCAAAAATACACTTCCGATAGAATACGCAAATTTGTCGGCACATTTGATATTAGTAAAGCGGATGCTTGCATCATTGTTAGATTGACCTGTACCTGTGCAAGTAGCAGTTTTTACAGAGATGGTTTCGTTATAAGGTAATATGCAGTAAAAGCCAGCATCAAAGGTGTGGTTGACAGAGCCCTCTGCTCCCGTAGTGATAGTGATAGAAGGATAAGTGCCTGCTGTGATAGTACTTACTGCTGCATCGCTGTCAATCAAATCATTGCTACCAGCATTGGCTTGGGTTAGGATAAATTTCCCTAAGCCAGCGACAGTCAATGTATCGCCTGAGGCATTGACTTGATTTCCGGTTCCAAATACAATTTGATAGCTAGTGCTTGGCAACAAAACAGTATCTGCATCTACGCCTACCCATGTACCACTGCCAATTTTAGATTTACTGCTGAAATAATATTCGCCAGTAAGATTTGTTTTAGTGGTTGCGATGAGCGTATTGCCTTTGTATAAAGATACATTGACGTCTTTCAGTGCTTTTTCACAGGGGTCTTGAATACCGTTTTGATTGGTATCTATCCACACACGGTTACCAACTTCTAGATAATTGGGTAATAAACATGTTACTTCTAAATCTCCTAGACCCGTGGATTTTCCAAAAGTTCCACTTTCGTTGTTGGTATTATAAAGAACAAATCCCATCTCAGGGCCAGTAGGAGATAAGCCCGTGGTATTGCTGAGATAGCGTACTCCACCAGAGAAGTTAGTACCAGTTTGGTTTTGGTCTACAGGGTCCATGGCGGTCATGATTACTTGCCCTGAGCCAGGTTTTAAAGCTAAAGCACCAAATCCGATTTCGGCATGAGTAAGGGCTCCGTTGCCTCCCAAGAAGTCGTCATTGTAAAACTCCCCAAAGCCAGGTCCTTGGTTGTTGTTGACACCTGACCCGTTGAATCCTGGTACTTTTCCGTTATTCTCTAAAATATAGGTTCCATTCGTAAAAGCAGCTCTTAAAATATCACCTCCTGACAATCCTGTATAGACACCAGTTCCCGAAAGAGGATAGTTATTGTAACCTGATTGAAGGCCAGTACGGTCACCTAAAGCCAATACCATTGAACCATCGATATCAAATTCAATATCGGTAAGCATAGGCTGAGGGTGAAGGATACGAATGAAAGTCCCATTGGTAGTGTTGCTGTTGATATCGTTAAAGTTGTCGGTCCAAGGATACCAGCCTACTCTATCTACTACAGCAGGGGTGGAGTTGATCAAAACAGCTCCTTTAGGATAAGTAAGTGGAAAATCAAAAACTTGGGTAAATGTAGCCCCGTCAAAAGCCGAGACATAACCCCGTAGGTTTGATTTTGTGGAAGAAGAGGCATCGCACACCGACCCCACATATACTTTTCCTTTATATACTTTGGTAGCAAAAGGGCGCATAGAACCATCTACACATCCAGGGTCAGGAATAGCCCACGAACCAGCCAAAGTAGGATTGTTGGTTACGCTTATATCTAACTTATATAGTTTTTTGTCGTATAAATTTACAAAATAGAGCGCTTTACCATCTTCCGAGATTTCTAAATCGCCTATTCCTACTTTGCCAATCAATGCAAACGATACCGCATCATTACTAGGCTGTTCGGGGTCATTCAATAGACCTCGGCTAGCATTGGTGACTCCAAACCAAGGGTCGCTAGCAGTACTTGCCCCTACATTGATATTGAGAGGAGAAGCAGATACATCTATATAATTTGAAGTGGTGTTGGTAGCCATGTCAGTGACATAAATACCTCCTAGTCCCAAAGGCCCAAGCCCTGCGTGGCGCTTCAAACTTGCCGAGGTGTAAGTTTTGTTAGTGTATTTGTCGTACGCTACCCCCCAAAGGGTACCGACGGTTTCGGCTTTTGCTAAGACGGTAATCTTTAGCATGTCTTTAGGCCCAGACGTGCCGTAGTTGAAAGCTACCAGAGCATCCATTTGTCCACTATTGCTACCCACTTCTGGGTTTCCGGATACGTAGCAAGGAACTACTATTTGAGGAGTAGTTTGGCAAAAATCATTATTATCCAATACCCCTAAGTCAATATTACAATTAGGTGCATCCACAAACTGAACTGTAGTACGCCCATCAGATCCATGGATGGTGCCTTGTCCTGCATAAGAAGGCAAATTGCTAAATTCAACCCTAATAGGATAATTGGCTTGGGGAATGTCAAATAGGTATTTTCCTGAAGCATCGGTAGTAGTAGTATAAACAGTGCCGTCACAAGCGGTAGCAGTGACAGTAACATCGGCAATACCGTTGATTTCTCCTGCATCTCTTAGCCCATCTGCATTATAGTCACTAAAAACTACCCCACCAGCGTGGGTGCCATCACAGACTAACGGTGGGCAAGGGTTTGGAATCGCCACCACCTCAGTATCTGTACAGGCAGGAAGTGTCGTAAAATGGGCAGTAACATTGCTGTTGGTACCCGTAGCGTTGACTTCAAATGCAACTACTTGGGGAGACACAATCGTCTGGTTGCCTTGGATGTTTGTGGCGGGGTAGCTTACTTGATAAGTACCTGGTTTTATGTATCTCTTTTCACTACCGAGCGCTACTTCAATACTATCCCCCGCCGGAGGGTTTTCCCAAGAAACTTCTATACTTAAGGTGACTTTACTTTGATTGTTTACGTAATAGCAATTAGAAACGATTACTTTATTGATGTTGATACCGCATTGCTGAGCGTAGAGAGGAGAGGCAAAAGCTAAGCCTACAACAATCCCCAAACATTTGAAGAGAGTATAGTGCCACGGGAAAAAATGAATCTTTTTAGGGAGAGAGTAATAATGGCGAGATAGATTCATAATATATGTTTAATAAGTTAGGTAAATAAAGAATGCCAGTCGCTTAGTAGCATTGCCCTTTATAATGCAAAATGTATACCATTTGGACTTTTCTGTCTTACAAAAGGGATATTGTCAATTTTTTATTGGAAAAGTTAAATTTTTAAAATGTTTTTTGAGGAGATTTTATAAAAACAATAATCAAGCCAAAAATGAAGAAGAATAATTGAATGTTTGGGATATTATTGTTTTTGAAAAAGTTGACTCCTTCTTGAGGAAGTAAATACAGTTAAATGCAGAGTTTGCCCGCAAAACAACTAGGGAAGTAGGGGGTAGAAGAGAAATTTATCAATGAAAAAATATTCTTAAACGGTAATTTATTTTTATTTTTTTGTCTGATTAGGAAGTTTTATTTTATTTAAAAAAATATGTCAATTAGTGGCTTTGTATGGAGATGAAACAAACTAGTCTAATACCTATCAATTTTGGGCCAAATTTGCCATTTCTTAGGCATGTGGCTAAATTGCATTTTCAAATCAGTAAAATAAAGTCAAATGCGAGTTCGGTTAGCGGTCTTATTTTTTATTTGGTTCTCTCTTTCTTTTACCTCTCTCTTTTCGCAGGTTCGGTATGGTAACGAATGGCTCAATCCCCAACAAACTTACTTTAAGATTCCTATTGCTAAAAAAGGATTGTATCGCCTGACATCTGCTGAGTTGAGACAAGCAGGCGTGCCCATAACTGCTGTTAATCCCCAACAAATACAAATGTTTTTTAGGGGTGAAGAACAAGCCATTTATATTGAAGGAGAAGCCGACGGGCGTTTTGATGACGCTGATTTTATTGAGTTTTATGGGCAGGCCAACGACGGTACGCAAGATTCTCTGCTGTATATTCCTCATAGTGCGCAGCCGCACAAAATCTATAATTTGTACAGTGATACCACGGCTTATTTCCTGACTTGGAGACTGGATACGCAAGCCGGCAAGCGAATGGGGTTTTATGAGGAGCAAAATACAGCCAACCTTACCCCTGAAAGCTATCACTTGGAAGATTTGTGGGTGTCAAATATTGCGAGTTATTCTTACGTGGGAATGTCAGAAGGACTTATCTATCCTTTAGGAGCATCGGTAGGGGCACAGCACTCTTATTATGATTATGGTGAAGGATGGTCGGGAGTAGAACTTTACAAAAATGCGGTGGTAACTAAAAAGTTAACCCTTGAAAATCTACTCCGAAATGGCACTAAGCCACAGCTCGAACTGCATGTGATGGGGCGCGACCATCGGCAGCATCTTATAGAAGTAAAAGTAGGGCCTGGAAGTGTTGCCAACAAACTCTTAGACACTTTGCGGTTTAATTTTCAGTATTCGACTCTTTTCCGAAAAGATATTGATTTGGCAGATGTGTCAGTGGATAGTAATTATGTATCAGTGGCGACGGTGTCGCGTGGGGTTACGCCCAATCAACCCGATGATGTGTATAGTATTACATATTATCGAGTACGTTATCCTCAACGGTTTGATTTTGGCAATAAAACCCACAAGAGTTTTTATTTGTTGTCTGCCAATAATGGCAAATCTTATGTTGAGATTCCTAACGCTACGGCTCAGGTGAGGTTGTTTGATGTCACCGACCCAAATAATCTCATAAGGGTAGGAACCACTTTTCAGAACAATACTCTCAAGGCCATAGTGCGGGGTACTGCTAGCTCCCAAACACTTTTTGCAACCCGTGAAATCTTATCAGTCCCCAGTATTCAGCGGATTGGATTTAGGACTATCGACCCTGCCAAAGCCACTTACCTGCTGGTGACTCATCAATCTTTAGCGACGGCAGCGAAGCAGTTTGCGGGCTATCGGGCTTCTCCTAGTGGTGGTGGATATGACACCCTGACGGTAGATATGGGTTTGCTCATCAATCAATTCAACTATGGGGAATTTAGCCCTTTGGCTATTCGGCGGTTTGTGCAGTATATGGCCGATAAAGGAAACCCCCGCTTCTTGTTTATCATCGGACGTACCGAGCAAGTGGACCTCAACCGAAGTCAAAGCTGGCGAACTACCCGAGATATGGTGCCGACTTTTGGGTGGCCAGGGTCAGACAACCTCTTTTCTCATGGTTTGAAAGGGCAAGCTCCTCTGGTGGCTGGTATTCCTACGGGGCGATTATGGACGGCATCGCCGCAAGTAGTGTTGGATTATTTAGAAAAAGTAAAACTCCACGAAGCTACCCCCATGAATGCCCTCTGGCGCAAAAATATTTTGCACCTCAGTGGGGGGACAGATTCCTTTGAACAAGGGCAATTTCTGCAAATCATGAATGGGTTTAAGCAAAAAGCCCAACAAGAATACTTAGGCGCACGTGTGACTACCATCACCAAAAAAACGGATGAGGCAGTAGAGTATGTGGGTATTGCCAATGAAGTAAACGAAGGGGCGGGATTGATTACGCTTTTTGGGCATTCAAGCTTGAGCGTAACAGACATCAACATAGGAAATGTATCAAACGATGTGTTGGGATTCAGAAACAAAGGACGTTATCCGTTGGTGTATGCCAATGGTTGCGTACTTGGAAATTTTACTTTTACCGAAAATACCTTCCCAATCGACTGGATTGGAACTAAGGAGAGAGGGGCTATTCTGTTTTTAGCGCATTCTAACCTAGCTTTTGTGTATTCACTAAGGGATTTTGCAAATACTTTTTACGATACCTTTCTGGGAGATACTACATTTTTAAACCGACCTTTTGGTGAGGTTCATCAGCAAGTGATTCGTAAAACCCTCGCAAAGTATCCCAACGACCCCATTTATCAGGTGGATGCCCAGCAGATGAGTTTACAGGGTGACCCTGCTATCATACTTTTTCCCACCAAGCACCCCGATTATACCCTCAATAGTCAAGGTATCGGTATCAGAGATAAAAACGGAGGTGCCGTAGGAGCGCTGAGCGATTCGCTCAAAGTGCAAATGGTGGTGTCTAATCTTGGCATATATCGAAAAGAAAATCTGCCTATTCGTCTTTTGCGGACTACTCGCGACGGAGCCGTAAGGGTTTTTGATACTGTGTATCCGGCGGTAGCTTATCAAGATACGCTGAATATGTATATTCCGCACGAACGCACTCAAAGTGGCCTCAACCGTTTTGAGGTGGTGATAGACCCAGAAGGAACTTTGTCAGAAATGGATAAGCCCAACAATACCGCTGCTATTGAAGTGACGCTTCCAGCAGTGGGGGCGTATCCATTGTTTCCAGCAGAATACAGCATTGTTTCTACTTCACAAAATGCTCAACCTCAAGTTCAGCTTGTAGCCCAGCAAATAGAGAATACCACTCGCAATTATGTTTTTGAATTAGATACCACAGCTCGATTTGATAGCCCCTTCAAAAAATCACAAACGGTGACTGCCGCACTCTTGCCGTCATGGAATCCACCACTTTTGACACGCGACTCTACTACTTATTATTGGCGTGTAAGATATGCCGATGTTTCATCAGCTTCTGACAATGTATGGAGTGGAAGTTCATTTACGTATATATACAATGGTGGAGAAGGCTGGACTCAACGCCAGCCGTCTCAATTTATAAAAGCAACACCGTTGGATGTGAATTTGTCGGTGGCGTCTAATCCTACTTGGAGTTTTAGCTCTTTGTCTGCTCCCATCAAAGCCGTGGTGGCAGGAAACTCCGTAGGAGGATTCAATCAAGGGTATAGGGTATCTCAACTTTCGATTAGTGATATTTTGTTTGTTGCAGACGGAAATTGCACCACTTTTCAAGGTTCCAATGCAGAAGCAAACATGGTGATGACTGCTCTTCGAAAAGATAACCTTCAGGCATATTCAGTGATGCCGCAGCTCAACTGTGGCAATCCCCCTTATGCTATGAATACCCTGCGTCAAGCAAATATTATTTCTAATCAACTTTTTAGCCGTTGGCTTGATGCTGTGCCAGAGGGAGATTGGATTGTGATGATGACCGTGGGAGCGGTTCAGTTTAATCTATGGCCCGCTTCCGAAATTGCGAAGTTAATAGAACTTGGCTGGACAGACGAAAACCTAGCTAAGTTGAGAAACCCTTCGATGTTTATATTCCAAAAAGGAAGTAAAAAACCAGCCCTCGAACTATCGGTTGATCCCAACGAAATCGCTCCTTCTTTACGTGCGCTTTCTTTGGACAATTATACCTTAAAAAGTACAAAGTCTCGTGGCTCGATTGTGTCTTCATTAATTGGCCCAGCCAAAAACTGGAGTTCTCTGAAGTATCATCTCAAATTGCTTCCTCAACGGCATCGAGCATCGCTGCAAATAATAGGCCTAGACTTAGAAGGTAAAGAGACGGTCTTGCCCCTTTCGCAAGGAGCTTATAGCGTGGATTTGACTCAGATAGATGCTACTCGCTTTCCGTTTTTAAGGCTCAAATTGGATTTGGAAGATGAGGACTTATCGGCACCATTGCCCGCACAGCTACAAAATTGGGGGATCAATTACACCTCAGTAGCCGAAGGCGCCGCTTCTGCCAATCTCAACGGAACTATTGAGAAGCAAGAAGGAGAAACAATGACGGTCAAAGTAACTTTTAAAAATATCTCAAAGGTTGCTTTTCAGGATTCGGTCATTGTACATCAAACGCTCTTTGGCCCTAAAGGTGCTCCTCAAGTCAGCGAACGAAAACTGGCACGTTTATCCCCTAATGAAGAAGTAGGGTATGACATTGTGTTGCCGACCATAGGGCGCAGTGGAGACAATCGACTGTTGGTCAATTTTAATCCACGACGCCAGCCTGAGCAAAGTTATTCCAACAATGTTATCAACCTGCCGATCACTGTGATACCTGATCGAACGCCCCCGGTGCTAGATGTAGTATTTGACGGGCAGCGTATTCGTAATGAAGAAATTGTGTCGGCCAATCCCTTGATTTTGATGCAGATGAAGGATGAAAATCGTTTTTTGTTTAAAAATGATACCATAGGCATTAATGTATTTTTACAAAGACCCAATGCGCCAGATTTTCAACGTATCGCTTTTGATAACAAGGTCCTGAAATTTACTCCTGCCAATGCCCAAAATTTGTACACTGTATCTTACCGACCAGGTGTTTTGCCAGATGGACTGTATCGGTTAAGAGTACAAGGTGCTGACGCGTCTAGCAATCCAACGGGTGTTTATGAAATTGCTTTCAGGGTCATCAATCAACAAAAAATAGTGGCCGTTTCGACCACCCCTAATCCTGCAAGCAGTTTAGTGCGGTTTTCGTTTACGGTTACAGGGCAGCAAGCTCCCGATAAGGCCTCTCTTTCTATTACAGACATAAACGGACGTATTATCAAAAACATATCAATAGTACCCAGAATTGGAGTCAACGAATGGATATGGGATGATGCCGTAGCGTATCCTTCGGGGGCGTATTTTTATAGGTTGCTGGTTCAAAAAGATTTCCAAGAACTATCACTAGAAGAAGGAGTGAAAATGTCTGGTAAGTTGTTGTTAATCAGGTGATTTTGTGTGTTTGGTGATTGTGCACTGTAATGGTTTTTCAACAAAAAAATAGAAAGCCATCGCCAACATCCAGAGGATGATAAATTGCCCTAGTTTTTGGGTAGTGAAAAAACGTTGTATCATTACTGGAAAAGGCCCCAAATGGATAAGATAAAAAGCGTAAGACGCTTTGCCAAATAGCACAAACCATTTGTGAGAAAGCAACTTATAAAGAAGGGTGGCTTCTTTTACTAGTCCTATGAGAAGAAGCCCTAGGCTCAACGGTAAGCATATATTGTAGAGAAGCCATTCAACCTGAAAAGCAGGGAAATGATATTCATCAATCGCCATAACATAAAGGCCTACGATGGCCATAGACAATAAAACTCCCCAAATAGTGGCATATTTTGGTTGACGAGAAGTGGAGGCATTGCGGCAATACAAGGCTATGAAGATTCCTACGCTAAATTCAAAAAAGCGCCCTAGCAGCGTATAAAAACTCCCAAAAGCGAGATTTGGAGAGTAAAATACGAAGAGAGAAATCAAAAAAAACGCAAAAAGCCCAAGAAGTTTTATCCATTTTTGGTGAGCGATTGTCCGAATCCACCACGGCGCAAGTACATAAAATCCTATTTCTACCGTCAGTGACCAGCTTTGTGAGATTCCTTTAAATGCTAGAGTAGGAAACCATCCTTTAATGAGAAAAACATGAGTCAAGAAGTCTGACCACGAGAGAATAGTGGATCCGTTTTTGAAAATAAGAATTGTATAAAGCAATAATAGTAATACCCAATACAATGGGAAAATACGGGCGAAACGACTCACATAAAAATCTCGTAAAGAGAAGGTTGAAGGCTGCCATCGTGAGGCATAATTCCACGTAATGACAAAGCCGCTCAGTACAAAAAATAAAGTAACGCCTATGTATCCTTCTTGCGCGATACGATGTAGCCACGTATTGGGAAGAAAAGGATTGTAATGATGAATATATACCAATGTGGCCGCTACCGCTCTTAAACCAGTCAGAGAAGGTAGGTAACCAATGGGGTTTTGGGGAATATTCAAATCAAAGTATAAAAATTTGGATTGAGCGAGCAAAGATAATGCTAGGGAACCAACGCTACCGCTCCTCGGTACAGATTCGTTTCGCCGTTTCTGAATTCTACCAAGATTTTGTAAGCATATACTCCTTCTAGTATCTTTCCCAAATACTGACCATTCCAGCCATAACTAGGGTCGGAAAATGGAAAGTTTTCGGCCTTAAAGACGGTTTCTCCCCAACGGTTATAAATAATCATTTCTTTGATGATTTTGACACAAGTATTGCCATACACAAAAAACACATCGTTTTTTTGGTCATTGTTGGGCGAAAATACTTCGGGGATATAAATATTGCAGGGCAGTACTGATATTACGACTTTCTGGGTTTGTTGGCAAATCTGACTTTCATTTTTGAATAAAACTGTATAAGTAGTACTAGACGTGGGATGTGCCCAAGTGGTATTGCAAGTAGGGCATGAAAGCCCCGTAGGAGGGCTCCATTGGGTAGTAAAATATCCTGACGGTTCAATACTTGTTTCGAGCAAAACACTATCTCCTTGCACAACCGTCTGAGGCGGTGGTACGATGGACTGCATTTTTTCTACTAAAAGTGTAGTGGTTATGATACTATCACAGCCCGACGCTCGTCGGATAGAATTAATATAAGTACCCGTTTTTACATAGGTAGAATCACCCACTCGTATGTTTTGCCCTTCACAAATTGTAAAAGATTGAGAATGTCGTGCCGTGGGGATAATTTTTAGATTGAGTCTGATTGTACTGTCGCATACATTGGCACGGCGGATGGTATTTACATAATTTCCGGTAGTGTTGTACACTCTATTGTCAACACTGTAAGATTCACCTTCACAGAGAGTAAGGTTGATAGTGGTATCGGCTTGATAAAACTTTACTTGATAATCTAGCTGAAATTGACAGGATTCATTGAGCTTGTCGAGGGGTGAGATTTTGACTGAATATACATCTCCTAAATTAGCTTTAATCCGTACTGTGGATTGGGTTTGTCCATCTTGCCAAGTATAATTTCCAAAACCGTCGGGAGCTTTTACGGTCATATAACCTTCTTCATCAGGACAAAGTGAGGTCGGTTTGATTTCTGCTTTGAGACATTGTGCATCAAAATAAGCATACCCATAGTGCCGCATTTCGGTACACCCATGGGCAGTCACTTCCACATTGATAGTGCGGCCGATGTAATTGCGCAAATCAATGGCACCCGTACTCCAATTTCGATACTCTATATCGCCTTGTTTTTTAAAGCCTTCGATAATACCGCCCTTTTGGAGTTGTGCACTAAAAGCATTACACGCCAGAGGTTGCCCGTTGCTATCAGAAATCAGAATGTTAAATCCTGCTTTTTGATAATCTTCATGCCGACTGTCGTTTTGTAGCACTACTGCAAATTGGTATTGAAATATGGGTCTTTCGGGATTGACCACAAATGAAGTCTTGATACGGTCAAAAGTACCGCCCTGTACGGTATTTCCGATTCGAATAGAACGGGTACTTCCAGGAGCTACCATGGGGATTTTTTCGGCAGTAACTTTTGGGTCAGCTCCATCACTGATTTGGGTGATATAATGGCGGTTGTTGACAGTACCTGTAACTTCATTGATAAAATTAACTTTCTCATTAGATGAGTTAAGGGAACCATTGGTAAGTGCCCATCCTAAGGAGCCACCTGTTTCAAAACCAATGTTGGTACAATCTACTTGTTGACTATATACACATAATGAAAGATGCAAGACAATTACGAGTAGGGTAAAATACCTTTTCATAGTGTATGTTGAGGTTTAGGAAGGGATGTCCGACTATACTTTACGCATCTACGCTAGAGGGTGTTGCAGTCTCCTTAAGTGGGTCAGCACTATTTTTAAAATCGGCTATGATCAAAACCTCGTTTCGAGATAATAGGGGAGCATTTTGTGCCAAGTCGGCCAATCATGTGGAATATCATGTCCCCAAATATCCAACTCATGTGGTATGGATTTGGAGTGAAGAATACTCGACAAAAGACGCGAGGCATCGGGGGCTTCGTAGCTACCCGAACCACTCAAAAGGTGAATATGCTTGCTGGCTCTGTATTTAGACAAATACGCTTCATCGTGTAAGTTGCGTAAGTAATGCACGGGGGAATTGAAGTACACATTGTCGTCATAATGTCCCTTGGTGTAAGCAGTAAGGTCATAACAGCCACTCATAGCGATGACGCCGTTGATTAAATCGGGACGTCGGAAAAACAAGTTGGCCGAATGTAAAGCCCCAAAAGAAGCGCCTGCCGCAATGATAGGAGTTTCGGAACTAGTTTGGCTTTTGATATAAGGGACGACCTCATTATAAATGTACTCGTTGAATTGCTGGTGCCGAATACCTTTGGCATGTCCGCCCATGTGAGGGTTCATCCAGCTTTCAGTATTGATACTGTTGACACAAAACACCTTTACTTTACCTCCATCGATATATTGACTAATACTATCAATGAGGTGTTGGCGCTCATACTCTAAGTAGTCTGAGGCCGCAGTTGGAATCATCAAAAGCCCAAAACCATAATGGCCATAAACCGCTATTTCGGTGTGTTTCTGGAGGTTGGGGCTATACCAGTTGTCTAGTTCGCGTTGCATACAGTGGGGATTGGGATAAAAAAGAAGTCAGAGATAATAAGTATCCAAAACAACTCCCTGACCGACAAATAGATAAACTTTGTCAAAGTTCGCAAAAGGATTTATTTTTGACAACCCCTAATTTACATTCTTCTATGCTCATTTTTGCGATTTGTTTTTATCTTCTTATCAACTTAGGAGTAGGCCTTTGGGCCTCCAAACGAATTCACAACACCGAAGATTTTGTATTGGCAGGGCGGCGGTTGCCCATGGCTTTGGCTACGATGGTTACTTTTGCTACGTGGTTTGGCTCCGAAACTATGATGGGTTCACCTTCTCATTTTTTGGAAGGAGGATTTTTGAGTGTCATCGAAGAGCCTTTTGGGGCAGCCTTGTGCTTAGTGTTGGTGGGAGTATTTTTTGCCCGTACTTTTTATCGTTGGAACATCATCACCTTTTGTGATTTCTTTTTGATACGTTTTGGTAAAACCGCCGAATTTGTCTCTGCCGCGATGATTATTCCTTCGTATTTTGGGTGGATAGCAGCGCAGTTTGTGGCAATGGGCATAGTAGGGCAAGTTATTTTTGGGTTGCCTTTAGCCACTGGAATTTGGGTAGGGGCCTTGATGGTCATGGTTTATACTCTGACGGGAGGCATGTGGTCTATCTCCATTACTGATTTTTTGCACAATATCATTTTGATTATTGGACTGGTGGTATTAGCGGTGATATTGTTTACCAAAACAGGGGGCATTGAACCCGTTTTGGCACAGCAACCCGAAGGTTTTTTTAGAATGGTGCCTAAAGAACACAGCCTGCAAAGCTATGCGGAGTATTTGGCGGCGTGGATTACGATAGGATTGGGGTCTATTCCTCAGCAAGATATTTTTCAAAGAGTAATGGCTTCCAAAGACGCCGAAACTGCCGTGAAATCATCGATTTGGGCAGGGGTTTTGTACCTTACGGTGGCACTAATGCCTCTTTTTATTGCGCTGGCTTCTAAGTCGCTTTATCCTCAACTTATGCAAGGCGATACCAAAATGATTATTCCTAATATGGTACTTCAACACGCTCCCATGTGGATACAGATTTTGTTTTTTGGGGCGTTGATTTCGGCTTTGTTGAGTACGAGTAGTGGCGCTATTTTGGCACCTGCGGCGGTTTTAGGTGAAAACTTAGTCAAACCCTACTTTCCCAAACTTCCCGATGCCAAGTTGCTTTTAGTGATAAGAGGAGGGGTAGTGTTGGTGACTTTATCGTCGATTTGGATGGCACGCTCTCGCCAAGATATTTTTGAGTTGGTAGGCGAATCATCGGCTTTCAGTTTGGTGTCACTATTTGTACCGCTGACTTTAGGATTATACTGGAAACGAGCCAACAAAGCCGGATGCTTGGCTTCTATGATTCTGGGGCTAGGTGTATGGGTACTATGTGAGTTTGTTTGGGAAACTACTTTTCCGGCTCTTCTTTATGGTACATTTGCCAGTTTATTGGGGATGCTTGTTGGATCATGGCTGACTCCCCCTCAAGCGGCCCTCTCTCCTAGTCTGAAAAAATTGGACTAAAAGCCTCATGAATGCTGAGTGTATTTATATCTTTTAATTTGTTTTAAAAATACTTACGATGATTGTTTCGTAATATGTCGAACATTGGTATGGTTTTGGTAATGGTTTTTTTGATGTTTACCCTTGATTTTTGTAACCATGAAAAAAGAAATGATTCCTGTGCTGAAGAATGCGATTAATGTAAAGAAGCGTCGCCAGCAATTGCCAATGCCAAGCGATATTGAAGATTATGTGTTTAGTACCGATACGCCTGCCGTATTTGAAAAAGCACAAGACAATTTTGTATTGAGTCAAAGTCAAAGTATAAGTCATTTAAGTGGTAAATACGAACGGTATTATTTTGACGATGAACGCAAAATCATCGTGAAAGATTTGGTCAATATTGGCGTTGATGGCCGGGTGATTATTCGCTCGTTGAATGGAATTTTTAGGGCAATTGGGACCTATTTTAATAATACTACTTTGGCTATCAATGTGTTTGCTGTCAATGATGACGAAGCTTTTTTTTCGCAATTGTTGGCGTATACTGGACGATTTGGGAGCGATGAGATTGAGTGTTTGTTTGCCGTTGCTACTACCCTCGATAGCCGCCATATCCCCACAGGACGCATAGAAGTTTTAATTCCTTCTGATACTTTTGGGGTATTACCAGAGTACATAAAAATTGAGTCGCAAGCTTTTTTTAAGCTTAATTACAAATACCCAGCGCTTTATAAGATACTTCAAACACGCCAAGTACATTCATTGGGAAAAATATCTTGGGAATAAATTAGATTTTGGGGCATTGGGTTTTACCTCTACTTCGGCGCGAAGCGGGCCGAAAGCGTAGCTGATTTTTGGAGGTAGCGTAGCGTCCATTGCCATTTTTTGCAAATACATTCCCGCCCCCTTCCATCGGGATAAAATCCAAAGAAGGCAAAAATACAAAATCATCTATGGGATTGGCTTTGATGTCAAAAAGCGGGTCGCCAGGAAAATGATAAGTCTCAAAGTCGTAATCAAACAAGAAGATAGTAACGTAGCCGTCGGGACTGTACTTTAGGCTGATATCTTTGGTCGGCATCAATTTGAAAGCTCGCTGTAAGTCGGGTCTACGGATAAACTTATCTTTGTAGTGATCGTGGTAAAGCTTGGCGCGATTATAGAGATAAATGGTGTTGGCAGTGTCATAACTAATCGCAATATCGAGATAGTGGGTAGCAAAATCTTTTCGTTCTTCGTTGCCAAAAAGTACCCCCATATTGTTGATAGCGTGCTTGCTCAAATAAAGCTGATAGTGCTCAATCGCCGCTGCTTCTTCTTTTCGGTTTTTGTATACATTGCCAATATTGACATGATAGGCTTTTTTGGTTGAATCTACTTCCAATCCTTTTTCAAAATCTTGCATCGAAAGCGTTGAATATTTGGCTTCTTCGGCTTGGTTGCGCTGATGGCGTTCGCGGAGCGACATATACGAGCGTACAATCCCACGGTTGTTGTGCAGCATTGCTACGCTTTTTTTGCGTAGTAGGCTGTCATAAAGTACTTTGGCGCGGTCTATGTCGTCCATGTTGAGATACGAAATCGCTAAGCCGTTGGAAGCGTTGATGTTGCTAGGGTCGAGGCTATGTGCTTTCTCAAAATCGGCCATTGCATCTTCGTATTCAAGACATTTGAGGTAGATATTACCTCGATTGACGAGCATCCGGGCACTTGCTTCTTCGTTGGCTTTGATGCCTCTTTCAAGCCATTTGAGTGATGATAAAAAATAACCTTCGATGCGTAAATATTCGCTCATTGCCAAACAAGGCAAAAGGCCTTTGCCCGACAACCTGACAGCGGTCTGTACGTCCTCTTTGGCAAGTTTGGATTGATTGGTATATAATCGACAAAAGGCTCTTGCTGCAAACAAATCCGCATGATTGCGATTACGGTCGCTAAGAATATCACCTGCTTGGTCAAAACAAGATACCGCTTCCCCAAAATTGCGCAAGCGATAATATACCATTCCTAGACCCAGCCACGCACTTTTTTGAGTAGAGTCCAAATCCAGTGAGCGTTCAAAGGCTTTCTGAGCTTGTCGTTGACCGTTGGTTCCTACATAAGCAAAGCCTAGCCCAAGCCAAGCTTCGGCAGTGCCGTTGGTACGACAAGCTGCGTCATATTCTAAGACGGCAAGCTGGTATTTACGTTGTCGATAGAGGGCATGACCCAAGCCCAAATGCGCCGAATAGCGATAGAAAGGGTCTTTGGTAGATAAGTATTCTCTATATAGAAGTTCAGCTTTGTCGTATTCGTGTTGAGCCAAATGAGCGTTGCCACGCTGTATCAATAGACGTGGCCCGGCGGCACGTTTTCCAGTACGATTTGCAAATTTTTCGGCTTTTTCGTAGAGTTTTTCAGCTTGCTTGTACTCTCCTAATCTGAACGATACGTTGGCGATGAGCTCGTGAAACTCGGCAGCTTTGGCAAAACCAAACCTTTTCCCCCAGTTTTGTGCTTCTTGCAAATCTCCCAACCGGTAATTGGCCAAAGCCACATTAAAGCAAAGAGTATCAGTAGGATGTGCAAATCCCCAAGTAGTCAAACTTTCTTGGAGTTGACCTTTTTGGGCTTCCCATACACCTTTATTGTGCAGATACTTCTTGCCAACGCCAGTTTGGCTCATAAGTTCGAGGGCTGCATCGTAATTTTTCATCAGACCTGTTACCAATGATAAGTTATAAAGCAAGGTATCATTGTGCGGCGACATTTCATCGGCTTGTAAGAAAAGTGAGTGTGCCGTGTGATATTTCATCTGATAAGCTTGCTGTACCCCCCCGTTATTGAGTTGTTTGAAGCGTTTATCGGTAAGGCGAGGAGCGATATTTTTTGGAGCCACAATCGCAGGTGGTGATGGGCGTTTTGCTAAAGCGATAGTAGGTTCTATTCCCAACGCTTTTTGCTGATTGGTGGAATCAGACGTAACACTCCATGCTGGAATTATCAGCACTAACCAAACAACAAAAAAACTAAGTAGCAGCCTCTGATACGACATCACTATTCCTAGATTTGGGGTAGCATACATATCCTCTAAAACACGAACCGTGCCATTTTAAAAGCTTTTAGAAATACAATCTATTGAGGTGGGAGAGGCTAGCAGCAAAAGATACTGTAAACGAGTTCGTTAGGATAATAAGTAAAAGTACGGAACAAAACTTTTAAAATCAAAAATGTCATTTTGGGATAATAACCCATCTATTGTTTGGCATATTAAAATAAAAAGAAATAGTGTTATTATGTTTAGGTGGGAATAATATAAATATAGATATAAATGTTGGAATATGAGTGTGATGCTAAGCCTTAACGTATTAAATAGGCTTTTTTTGCATAATATACAGCGCTATTTTAAAGATAATGCTTATTTTTTGGGAATTATGTTTTTTGTAGGTTAGGCACACAAAAATAATGGTCACAGAGTGGGTTTAAATGATATAGTTATTCGAAAGTATGAGGGAAGTTAAGTTTAGGGTAAGGGGTCAACGTTTTATCAATTGTCCCTTGTTTTCTTTTAGAATAGAATTCAAATTTTTATCCTTAAAAAATATTTGTATCCCAAAATGCTTTTGAATGGCATTGTTTTTGTCATTTGCGCCGTAGAGACGTTGCATGCAACGTCTCTATATTTCTACATGCAACGTCTCTACATTTCTGCATGCAACGTCTCTAATTTCTGCATGCAACGTCTCTATATCAAATAATAACCACTGTTTTTGCAAAACCTAAATGGGATAAACGTAGTTTTGGGCATAGAAAAACAAAAGTTAAGTACATGCCCAAACGCATTATATATTGGTTTCGCAATGATTTGCGCCTACACGACAACGAAGGTTTCCTGAAAGCTACCCAAAACGCAGATGAAGTGATACCTCTCTACGTTTTTGATACTCGTCAATTTGAACAGATACAACCGCTCGGCTTCCCTAAAACGGGTCAATTTAGAGCTAAATTTCTCCTAGAATCGGTTCAAAACTTACGTGATAATCTCCGCAAAAAAGGAGGAAATCTTCTTATAAGACAAGGAAAGCCCGAGGCTATCATTAGTGACCTTGCCCGTGAATGGGAAGTAGAAGCTATCTACACCAGTAAAGAAGCCACCCAAGAAGAAACCGACGTAGAAACCTCTCTCTCTAAAAAATTAAAGGTCTATAATGTTGATTTTGAGGTTTTTTGGGGGGCGACTCTCTATCATCCGCGCGACTTGCCTTTTTGGGTTTCGCGTTTACCTGACGTTTTTACGGATTTTAGAAAAGCCGTTGAAAAACAATCTACTATTAGGTCTATTTTTCCTGAACCTATTTCATTTAAACTACCCGAGGGACTAGAAACAGGCAAATTACCTGAGATTTATGAATTGATTCTTTTTTCGTTGTTCCCAGAAGTGGATCCCCGGACTGTTCTCAATTTTAAGGGTGGAGAAACTGAAGCACTCCTTCGACTTCAATCCTATGTATGGGATACCGACCATATCAAAACGTACAAAGAAACCCGCAATGGGCTGATTGGTGCTGATTATTCTTCCAAATTGTCACCGTGGCTGGCTTACGGCTGTGTTTCACCTCGTCAGATTTACGAAGAAATCAAGCGATACGAAGCCGAACGTGGTGCCAACGATTCCACATATTGGCTCATTTTTGAGCTTATTTGGCGTGATTATTTCCGATTTGTAGCTCTCAAATACGGCCCACGTCTTTTCAAACCAAGTGGTATTCAATACAACCTCGAATTGCGCTGGAGTCACGACCGTGAGGTGTTTGATAAGTGGGTAGAGGGCCAAACGGGCGTTCCTTTTGTAGATGCCAATATGCGTGAGTTGCTGCTGACGGGTTTTATGTCAAACCGAGGTCGTCAGAATGTAGCTAGTTTTTTGGCTAAAGATTTGGGGGTGGATTGGACTTGGGGAGCGGCTTATTTTGAAAGCCAATTGCTTGATTATGACGTGTCTAGCAATTGGGGGAATTGGAATTATGTGGCAGGAGTAGGCAACGATCCCCGTGAAAATCGCTACTTCAACCCTCTAACGCAGGCTACTAAATATGATCCCCAAGGTGAATATGTAAAAAGGTGGTTGCCCGAATTAGCCAACGTCCCTGCCGAATGGATTCATAAGATAAGCTCCCTTACTCCCGACCAACTTCAAAAATATGGGGTCAAGTATTCAAGTCCGATTGTAAATACCGATAAATAGACTATAAAATCATAAAATCTTTTTTGACAGGTTGGGCTTTTGCCCAGCCTGTCTTAATTTTAGGCACTAAATTCTAAAATCACTTTCTCGATTAAGTCACAGGCTTCGTGGAGTTGAGCTTCTGTAATCACCAAAGGCGGTGCAAATCGTATTTTGTTGCCGTGGGTTTGTTTACAAAGTAATCCTAGGTCTTTGAGGCGCAGACAAATCTGCCATGCTAAAGGGCTTTCTTCGTCGGTATTAATCACAATGGCATTAAGCAATCCTTTGCCACGAACTTGTTGGATAAGGCTAGTTTTGGATTGAATTTGGTGCATTCTTTCCCTAAAAACTTCGCCTAAATGCTGGGCATTTTCTGCTAGTTTTTCCTCCTTTACTACCGATAGAGCCGCCATCGTTACGGCAGCAGCGAGGGGATTGCCTCCATAAGTAGAGCCGTGCTGTCCGGGCTTGATAGTCAGCATGATTTCATCGTTGGCAAGTACACACGATACGGGATACACGCCGCCCGAGAGTGCTTTGCCCAATACCAAAATATCGGGTTGGACATCTTCGTGGTCGCAAGCGAGACGTTTTCCTGTGCGTCCAATTCCTGTTTGAACTTCGTCGGCAATAAAAAGCACATTGTATTTGGTACAAAGCTCGCGTACTCCTCGTAAATATCCTTCCTCAGGAACTACCACCCCGGCTTCGCCTTGGATAGGCTCCACCATAAATCCCGCAATATTGGGGTCTGATTGGAAGGTTTGCTCTAAAGCCACCAAATCATTGTAAGGAATGATAATGTAACCAGGTAAAAATGGCCCATAGTCGTCGGTGCTATCGGGGTCTGTAGAAGAGGAAATGGCCGCTAAAGTTCGTCCCCAAAAATTGCCTGCTGCATAGACTGTCTTGGCTTGGTTTTGGGGAATACCTTTCACCAAATATCCCCACTTACGAGTGAGTTTAAGAGCGGTTTCGCCTCCTTCTACGCCCGAATTCATCATCAATACTTTGTCATATCCGAAGTACTCGCACAAAAACTTTTCACATTCACCTAGTACAGAGTTGTAAAAAGCGCGGGAAGTAAGGGTCAGTTTTTGAGATTGCTGTATCAAAGCCTCTACAATACGTGGGTGGCAATGCCCCTGATTGACTGCACTATAGGCCGAAAGAAAATCGAAATAACGGTTTCCTTCGACATCCCACACATATATGCCCTCGCCTCGGTCGAGCACCACAGGTACAGGTTTGTAATTGTGAGCACCGTAGTTTTGTTCGAGGCTTATTAAATAGTCGGAGTGGGTATATTCGGTGGCAGTCATGATAGGTGGTAATTAATGTTTATTGTTCAAAAGAGCAAAATAACTTTTTATCAAAACTTTATAAGTTATAATTATTTTATTAAGTATAATTTTATTTTTATTGACTTAATATTGATTATAAACAAGGAGAATTAACTTTCATTTTTGTGTTTTATTGTTTGTTATGGAAGAGCCTTTAGATGAATACGACCGCTTGATTCTCAAGCAACTAGAGCGAGATGCGCGTAAAGCATATTCGGCGATTGCAGATGATTTAGGAATTTCAAATACTATGGTTCACCAACGTGTAGGAAAGCTCCGCCGAATAGGGGTACTTAAAGGTACCACTGTAGTAGTAAACGAACGCAAACTAGGCTATGAATGGGGCGCGTTTACGGGGATTATGCTAAAGGAAGATTCTGATTCTGAGAAGATTATTGAAGAACTGAAATTGATACCCGAAGTGACAGAGTGTTATTATATTACTGGAAAATACACCCTTTATATTAGGATTGTGGCACGTAGCAATGAGCACATGAGACGTGTGTTGTACGAAAAAATTGACCATATTCCGGGCGTTCTCAAAACCGAATCGTTGATAGATTTTGGGGCAGCTTTTAAGCGAAACGTACCTATTGAAGAGTAGGTATCTTGTGGTTTGTTCTTAACTTTTGTAAAATCTTAATTATTCAATTTTGTGCAAAATGTTTGGATAGGGATAGACATTGGAACCACCAATGTAAAAGCCATTGCGATGACGGAGCAAGGCGAGACAGTGGCGCAATCAACGGCCTCTTGTGTGACTTATCATCCTCGAAACGGTTATGTTGAGCAAAATCCCGACGAAATTTTTGGGCTTTTTGTGGATGTGATTCGCCAAGTAACGGATATGTTACGCAACCAAAATCGCTCCGTAGAAGCCGTTAGTTTATGTTCGGCGATGCACAGTGTGATTGCCTTGGATGGGCACAATCGTCGATTGTCGCGGTCTTTGCTTTGGGCCGACAATCGCAGTAAAACCCAAGCTGATGCCCTAAAAAAAGATCCCATTTTTAATAAACTTTATCCACAAATCGGGATTCCTGCACACCCTTATGCACCGCTTACCAAGATGCTGTGGTTCAAGGAGAAACAACCCCAGGCGTTTCAGAATATCAATCGTTTTGTATCCCAAAAAGAATACCTTTGGTATAAGCTGTTTGGCAAATTCCAGATTGGATACTCGATAGCTTCTGGTACCGCTCTTTTGGACAATCGACGCCTCAAATGGTCTGACCTTGCGCTTCAATATGCGGGTCTTTCTTCTGATTATTTATCAGAAATTGTAGATACCTATCACCAAGAAAAGCTTACTAAGCCTAGTCTTTGCAAAAAATTAGGGCTTCCTTCTGGAACTCCTTTTGTAATTGGGGCAGGCGATGCATGTTTGGCCAATTTGGGTTCGGGGGCTTTGGAAAAAGGAGTTTCTACTCTAACTATTGGGACGAGTGGAGCGGTAAGGCAAACTTCTTCCAAACCTTCAAAAGACCCTTACAAAAGGCTTTTTACCTATGTGTTGGACGATACCCACTACGTGTCAGGGGGGCCTACCAACAACGGTGGCAATGTACTTGAATGGCTTTCAAAGCATCTGCTTCACAAAGATCCTGCCGAGCTATTGAGCATGGCCGAAAGTGCAGCGGCAGGGTCGCACGGGTTATTGTTTGTCCCTTATTTGTTGGGAGAACGAGCACCTGTGTGGGATGCGCGCGCCAAAGGAAGTTATCAAAACTTAACTTGGCAGCACACACAAGCGCATTTGGCGAGGGCTACCCTTGAAGGGATTTTGTATAATCTCAACCAAACGCGCCAAATCATTGATGAGCAGTTGACTAAAACGAAAGAATTGCACGCCAATGGTGGTTTTACAAGGTCGGCATTTTGGTTGCAGTTGGTGTCGGATATTTTTGGGATTCCGGTACGAGTCAATGAAAGTAATGAAAGTGGGTGTCTAGGTGCTATTTTATTGGCAATGAAGTCATTAAAAAAAATAGATACTTTGGAAAGTGGCGTACATCAATATGTGCGATACGCGGATACTTATCATCCCGATCCCACAAAAATTCGTTTGTATCGTAAAATGCAGGAGGAGTTTGGACAACTTTTGGCTCGTCGGTAGGGAAGGTTGAGAAAATATGGCGCGGTTTTTGTGGAGGAACATTTTGCAATAAGCGTTTGTTTACAAATAATCAAACTTTTGAAACGAAACCATGAAAAAAATAGGAATAGCGGGGCTTGTGGCAATAATGCTAGTGAGCCTCATGGCACTCAAACCAAAAAGCTCTAATGTAGAAGAAACCAAAATTAAATGGGTGAGCTTGAGCGAAGCTTATAAATTAAGCCAAAAACAACCACGTAAAGTATTTATTGACTTATATACCGATTGGTGTGGATGGTGTAAGGTGATGGATAAAAATACTTTCAAAAATGCGGAAGTGGTGGATTTTGCCAACAAAAAATTCTACGCCGTCAAATACAACCCTGAAAAAGATGCCGATGTGATGCTCGGAAAAGTATCTTTCAAAAGCATGATGAATGGCAAAGTGTCGGGCTATCCTACTACAGTTATTTTGGATGAAAAAATGAACTTGATTCAACCGGTATCAGGGTATTTAGAGCCGCGGTTGTTTCACCAAGTATTGGCTTACTTTGGCGACGATAATCATACCAAAGAGCCTTTCAAACAGTTTCAGGAAAAAACATATTCTAATAAATACATCGCTAAGAAAAATTAGTTGGGCAGAAAGGCAGCGGGTGGTGTAATAGATGCTGATTCAAGTTTTATACTTCTGTGGCGAACCACCGTAGAAGTATAAATGTTTCATATACAGGACCAACTAATTTTATATGCAACTCCCTTTATACCAGTTAGACGCTTTTACAAATCATGTTTTTGGGGGGAATCCTGCCGCCGTAGTTCCACTTCCTTCTTGGCTTGCCGATGACACTATGCAGGCGATTGCGGCCGAAAACAACCTGGCCGAAACAGCTTTTTATGTTCCCACAGAAGAGGGATTTCATATTCGTTGGTTTACGCCTACAGTAGAGGTGGACTTGTGTGGGCATGCCACGCTTGCTACGGCCTACGTAATTTTTAATTTGGACAACTATCCTCATGATACAATTCGTTTTGATTCGCGTAGCGGTGAATTGAAAGTGACTAAAGAGGATGATTGGTTGGTGTTGGATTTTCCGGTGGATATGATGCTCCACAAGCAACTTCTGACTCCACCGGCTTTGTTAGAAGCACTTGGTGAGATTACCCCCGTGGAGATATTACGGGGTAAAACTGATTTTTTGGTGGTATTGGAAAGCGAGTCATTGGTTCGTAATCTCGACATTGATGTGATTGTCTTATCCACTGTGCCCGCTCGTGGGGTGATTGTGACAGCCAAAGGCGATGAAGTAGATTTTGTATCGCGATTTTTTGCGCCACAGTCGGGTATTGCCGAAGATCCTGTAACGGGTTCTGCACATACAAGCTTGACGCCTTATTGGGCCGAAAAACTCAAAAAAGATGAATTTGTAGCACTTCAAGTATCTCCACGAGGTGGCTATCTTAAAACAAAATTGAGAGGAGAGCGCGTCGATATAGCAGGTCAGGTGAAATTGTATCTTACAGGAACTATTGAAATAAACTAGTAAATGCTTGCGCACACCTAATAGTTATTGTGTTTTAACGCCGAGTTTTTAGGCTAGGGTTATGGTATGGATTAACTATGCGTAAGTACTTAACAAAGAAAAAGGTGATTGATTCAACCACAAGGCTAGGTGTAGTAATATGCTTGGTTTTGTGGTTTTTTGTTGAAAATATTGCGATGCGCTGTACCTAGGATGTTTTCAACACTTACTCTCACTTCTGTAGTTGTTTGAGAAGATGAGAGGTTTGCAGAAATAAAGGAAAAATTTTCGTTTTTTTTAGAAAAATGTTATGCTTGCAGAGTATTTTTTGCGAAAAAATTGTTTGTTTTGTAGTGAATAGTTCAAACGAAGCAATAATTCTTAACACATGAACGCATACATTGTAGCTGGTTATCGTACAGCAGTGGGAAAAGCCCCCAAAGGTGTTTTTCGTTTTACTCGTCCTGATGATTTGGGCGCGGAAGTAATCAAGCATATGATGGCTCAACTTCCTCAACTCGACCCCGCTCGCGTAGATGATCTTATTGTTGGAAATGCTGTCCCAGAAGCAGAACAAGGGATGCAAATCGCCCGTTTCATATCTTTGTTAGCACTTCCCAAAAGTGTTCCAGGCTTTACTATCAACCGTTATTGTGGGTCAGGAGTAGAGGCGATTGCAATAGCTGCCGCCAAAATTCACGCAGGTATTGCCGATTGTATTGTAGCGGGTGGGGTAGAGTCTATGTCGATGGTACCAACTACGGGTTGGAAAACGGCGCTTAATTATGAAATCGCCAAAGAACACGCCGATTATTATATTGGTATGGGACTTACGGCTGAGCAAGTAGCCAATCAGTACAAAATCAGTCGTGAAGACCAAGATGCTTTTGCTTTTGCTTCTCACCAAAAAGCGCTAGCGGCGCAGAAAGAAGGGAAGTTTGACAGTGAAATAGTACCAATTACAGTCAAAGAAACTTATTTTGACGCCAATAGCGGCAAAAAGAAAAATAAAGAATATGTGGTAAGCAAAGACGAAGGCCCACGCGCAGACACCAATCTGGAAGCATTGGGTAAGCTAAAGCCCGTATTTGCAGCGGGCGGAAGCGTCACAGCGGGTAATTCGTCGCAGACTTCCGATGGGGCGGCTTTTGTAGTAGTGATGTCAGAACGGATGGTGAATGAGCTGAATCTCAAGCCGGTCGCGCGTATGATGTCTTATGCGTCAGCAGGAGTAGAGCCTCGTATTATGGGGATTGGCCCAGTAGCCGCAATACCTATCGCGCTCAAGCAAGCAGGACTATCGCTGAATGATATTGACCAAATAGAATTGAATGAGGCTTTTGCCGCGCAGTCTTTAGCGGTGGTGAGAGAATTGGGCATTGACCCCACCAAACTCAACCCTAACGGAGGTGCTATTGCACTAGGGCATGCTTTAGGGTCAACAGGTGCTAGGCTTTCGGTACAGCTATTTAACGAAATGCGTCGTCGTCAGCAAAAATACGGAATGGTGACAGCCTGCGTAGGCGGTGGTCAAGGCGTAGCAGGTATTTATGAGTTTTTGAACTAATTAATTTGACTTCTCCGAAGCCGTTTGCTGTTTGTAAGGACTTTGTTAGCTAGCTACAAACCTTTTGCCTCTCCTAAGCAGGGATGCCTTTAGAGCTTCGGAGAAGCCCAATATTTGTAGCATAAGGTTATTCCCTGCACGCAAACGACTTCGTAAAAGTCAAAATTGAGGTTTTATTTATGAACCACCTATTTTTAGTCTTTTAGGGCAATAACTGATATTTCTACATTTACATCTTTGGGCAAACGAGCCACTTCTACCGTTTCGCGGGCGGGATAATCGCCCGTAAAAAATTGCCCATATACTTCGTTTACTTTCCCGAAGTTGTTCATGTCTTTCAAGAAAATACTGGTTTTGACCACATTCTCAAAGCCCAATCCTGCTTCTTTCAGAATGGCTTCTAGGTTTCGCATCACTTGTTGTGCTTCATCTTCGATACTTCCTACGACGAGATTGCCAGTGGCGGGATCGATGGGGATTTGTCCTGATACATAGAGGGTATTGCCTGCCAATACAGCTTGAGAATAAGGGCCGATAGGAGCAGGGGCGGCGGCGGTCAAAATGATTTTTTTCGACATGCTATTGTAAGAGGTTTGAAGGAAATAATGCTTCTAAGTTTTGAAAAGTATATTGTGAAATCATAACTACTTAGCAAGATGCTCCGCGCGGGCGGCCGCGTAGGCCGTAAGCTTTTTATTAAGAATGGTTTTGCATAAGCAGCGATTCTCCGCTGTGATTGCCTATAAACATCGCAAAAAATGCCTACTGCTTAACGCTTATTGCCTACGGCTCAATAATTACGTAAAATCTTTATTCTAACTCACGCAGATACATCTGTATGGTATTTTCGAGGCCATAATAAAGAGCATCGCAAATAAGCGCATGACCAATCGAAACTTCGTCCAAATACGGAATTTGTTCTTTCAAATACCGAAGATTTTCGAGACTCAAATCATGACCTGCATTAAGACCAAGTCCTATTTCGTGGGCTATTTTAGCGGCTTTTACATAAGCCTCTACCGCTTTTGCAGGATTTTCGGGATAATGAGTCGCGTAGGGCTCGGTATATAATTCTACGCGGTCGGCGCCACATATTTTAGCCCCTTCTACCATTTTTTCGTCGGGGTCCACAAAAACCGACACACGAATGCCCGCTTCTTTGAAAATGCCCACCAAATCCGTCAATCTTTCGCGATGGGTGATGGTATCCCAGCCGGCATTGGAAGTGATAGCGCCGAGGGCATCAGGTACAAGCGTGACTTGCGCAGGTTTGGCTAGAAGTACGAGTTCGATAAATTTTTTTTCGGTAGGATTCCCCTCAATGTTGAACTCAGTGCTTACGACTTCTTTTAAATCCAACACGTCTTGGTATCGAATATGGCGCTCATCGGGGCGCGGGTGTACCGTAATTCCTTGTGCTCCAAAACTTTCACAATCGAGTGCTGTTTTTACCACATTGGGATTATTGCCTCCACGGGAGTTGCGTAGCGTGGCAATTTTGTTGATATTTACACTAAGACGGGTCATGGTAAATAAAATGGTTATGATAGTGCATCCACTTAAGCAAAAATATACTGTGATGAATGCTTAACTTTCTAACTTTTAAGTTTTGATAATGGTTTCAAAAGTAGAGGGAAATCCACTTTTACACAATTTTTGAGTGATAATCTTGTAATTCTCGGTTTTTGTATATATTTCGACAAAATATTTCTTTATCAAACACTTTATCAACCTTGAAAGAAACATATCAAAAATGGTATTCGCCCACCTTAGGCCGTGATATTGAAATGCTGGTATTGGGGCATTGGGGCTATCCTATTCTATTGTTCCCTACATCGATGGGGCGTTTTTATCAAAACAAGGACGCTGGCTTAACGGAATCGGTGAGATGGTTTGTAGAATCTGGAAAAATCAAATTGTATTTGATTGACGGTATTGATAAAGATAGTTGGTATGCCAAGCACCTGACTCCTGCCGTACGAGCTCACAATCATGCTGTATATGACCGCTTTTTGAATGAGGAGCTAGTGCCAGCGATGCGCTACGAAGCCAATGTTGATAAAATCGCAGTAGCGGGGTGTAGTTTTGGAGGCTATCATGCGCTCAATTTTGCCTTCAAACATCCCGATAAAGTAGCCTATATGTTTAGTATGAGCGGGGCTTTTGATGTCAGAAGCTTCTTGGAAGGGTATACTGACCATACCGTTTATTTCAACAACCCAGTCGAATTTATCCCCAACGAAGAAAGTTGGAAATACAATCATATGAAGATTGTACTAGGCACGTCTGAGTGGGATATTTGTCTCAATGACAACCTCACAATGTCAGGAATTTTGAAAAATAAGGGTATTCATCATTGGCTCGACGTAAGAGGTTGGGAAAAACACGATTGGCCGCTTTGGAATCAAATGTTTCCAGACTATATCTCAAAAATGGGACTCTAACCGCAGGCTTCTTGCCCCATAGGAGCTTGTGCAATCTAACAAACTAAAAATTTCCCCTTGGGGTAGGGGGCTTTTACATGTATGAAAAAAATTGGAATACTTCACGGAATGGAAAATACTTTCCCACAGGCTTTTGTGGAGAGAGTCAATGAGTTAGAGGGCACCGACATCGTAGCTGAGCCTGTGCTTATAGATAGAGTAGTACAAGGAGAGCCTACCGATTATGCCGTTATTATTGACCGTATTTCGCAAGATGTGCCTTTTTATAGGGCGTACCTCAAAAATGCGGCTCTTTGTGGTACGGCAGTTATCAACAACCCTTTTTGGTGGAGTGCCGACGAGAAATTTTTCAATAATGCTTTGGCCGTAAAGTTGGGTGTGCCTGTACCTAATACAGTCTTAATGCCTTCAAAAGAACGCCCCACAGATACCACAGAAACCTCGTTCCGAAATCTCAAAATGCCGATGGCTTGGGGGGAGATGTTTGAGTATGTAGGTTTTCCTGCATACATGAAACCACACGCAGGCGGAGGTTGGAAAAGCGTATATAAAATTCATGATATGGACGACCTTTGGGCCAAACACGCCGAAACCGAACAATTGGTAATGCTCCTTCAGAGTGAAGTTACTTTTGAGGATTATTATCGGTGCTATTGTTTGGGAGGAAAATATGTCCACATCATGCCCTATGAGCCACGCAATCCGCATCATTTGCGCTACGCTACTCAGCCTAAAACTACGGGAGAAGCACACAAAAAATTGATTGCGACGATTACCGATTACGTACTTCGCCTCAACAAAGCCTTAGGATATGATTTCAATACCGTAGAGTTTGCTGTACATGATGGGATTCCGTATGCCATTGATTTCTGTAATCCTGCTCCAGACGCCGACATTCATTCTGTAGGGCAAGAAAATTTTGATTGGATTGTGGACAATGCCGCCAAAATGGCCATTGAAAAGGCCAAATCCCACAAAGACGGTAAAATGAACCTGACATGGGGAAGTTTTGTACGTACTTCTGCTATGAATCTTCCTATCACAAACCTCGCCAAAGGAGACGTAGAGCAGACGGAAGAAAAACCCAAGAAAGCCCCTGCGCCTAAAAAAGCAAAAGCAGAGGAACCCACACCCGCCAAAAAGTCTAAAAAATAATATTCAGACTCAAGCCCTAGCAAGGAATTTCCTTGCTAGGACTCTAACTCTACTTTCTAGCCTATGTCTATGTTTACAATCGGAATCGAAGAGGAATTTCAGACCATCGACCCTGAAACACGGGCGTTGCGTTCGCATATGTCAAAAATCGTAGAAGACGGGAAAATCATCCTGAAAGAACGAGTGACTGCCGAAATGCACCAATCGGTGGTAGAAGTAGGTACCAATATCTGCACTAATATCCAAGAAGCTCGCCAAGAGGTGACTTACCTCAGAAAGATGATTATTGACTTAGCGGCTCAGCAAAATCTTAAAATTGCGGCGGCCGGGACGCATCCTTTCTCAGATTGGCAAGACGAACTTATCACGCCCAATCCACGCTATGACAAACTCATTGAGGAAATGCGTGATGTAGCTAGAGGTAATTTGATTTTTGGGCTGCACGTCCACATCGGTATCCCTGACCGTGATACGGGAGTTAAGTTACTAAATTCACTTACCTACTTTTTGCCCCATATTTACGCCCTCTCCACCAATTCTCCTTTTTGGTGTGGACGAAATACGGGCTTTAAATCATATCGATCAAAGGTATTTGATAAATTTCCCCGTACAGGTATCCCTGAATATTTTGAGACGGCCCACGATTATGATGATTATGTCAATCTTTTAGTAAAAACGGGCTGTATCGACAACGGTAAAAAGATTTGGTGGGATATGCGTCTACATCCTTTCTACAATACCATCGAATACCGCGTGTGTGATATACCAATGCGAGCCGACGAAACCATCTGCTTGGCAGCGTTGATGCAGGCATTGGTGGCCAAAATTTCAAAATTGATGAGCAAAAACCTCAACTTCCAGCATTATCGGAAGATCCTTATCAATGAAAATAAGTGGCGGGCAGCTCGCTATGGTATTCATGGAAAATTGATTGATTTTGGTCGTAAAGAAGAGGTGCCTTATTATAATTTGGCCCAAGAACTTTTAGAGTTTGTAGATGATGTATTGGACGACCTCGGTAGCAGAAAAGAAGTCGAATATATTCACAAAATTCTAGAAATGGGAACCGGCGCTGACCGTCAGCTTGCCGTTTGGGAAGCGACCAAGGATCTCAGCAAAGTGGTAGATTATATCGTAGAAGAAACTCGCTACGGAATTTAAAAAGAAGCTTTCCCTGCATCATAACATATACAGGGAGAGCTTTTTTTAGCTTATAAATTTGTCAGGAACGTCATCGTATCTACTCCATCTGCATAATCAGAAAGCGAAGGCGCTTGAGCTTGTCCAAAGGGTAGACTCCCTTCAAAACTACCTTCTTGCGAAACAATACACTGGAGTTTAGGACGGTGTAGCTCTACTAATTCGCTAAGGTGATTTTGAGATTTATATTCTTCAAAAAACAATACAGAGATAGGAGAAACTAACCCTTCACTTTCTTTCACTATCAAAAAACCGTTGTCTAAGTGTGCATCGCCATTGATGAGATAGATAGACTTGTTGTACTCATAATTATGGAAATACTTATAATGATGCCGGTATTCTTCAAAGTGAGTTTCAACCAAGGTCAAAAAAGGGATAAAATCATAGCCGGCAGGTACCAAAACTTTAGAGACATTACGGCAACCTAGCCCGAAATACAGCAAAATATCGGTGGCTAGTGCCATTAGCTCTTCTGTCGACTCGCTGCCATTTAGGATACCAAGCGAGGTACGGTTACGGCGGATTAAATGCGGTTTCTTAGAAAAATAATATTCGAAGTAACGGGCAGTATTGTCGCTGCCAGTAGCGATGAAAGCATCGGCATCGTTGAGGCGCTCTGCTACAGAGATGCGAGAGGCTAAAGCAGGCTCAATGTCGATGAGCTTTTGGATGATAAACAACATCAGCGTGCGGTCGTCGGTACTGAGTTTAGCCAATAGATGATGCCCACTTATTAAAACTGCTAGCAAATCATGAAAACCTACAGCAGGAATATTACCTGCCATGACAACTCCGACTTTTTTAGGAATATCAACATCTTCTAAATAAAGATTAGGATATTCACTGAGCCATTGGGTGAGTTTTTCTTCATCGAGGTATTGTTGGGCTATTGCCAGCAAAGCTCCATCTACTGCCGAAGGAGTAAACCAAGGGTTGGTAGAATGTGCTCTGTATGCGATTTCTTCGCGAATAGAAGTGTGGAGCAATTTGCCAAGTTCCACAAAAGGGCGTATGCGTTTGGTGATAGAATTCATTGGAATATTTATAGGAAAAGTACAAGAAATCAAAGATTTCTGATTTTTATTACCTAACCGAAACTTTAAATAGTTAAATTTGTTTTTCAATTGCGAGTGCAAATATCCCAAAACTAAACGATACAGTGCAATTATGGCTATCATGATTACTGACGAATGCATCAACTGTGGTGCATGCGAGCCAGAATGTCCAAATACTGCAATATATGAAGGTGGCGTAGAATGGACCTACGCTGGCGGGACTCTTTTAGAAGAAATTGACTATGGCGATGGTACGATTGTGAATGCCAAACTGAAACAATCGCCCGTTTCAAATGAGTTTTATTATATTGTCACTGACAAATGTACGGAGTGCGTAGGTTTTCATGAAGAACCTCAATGTGCGGCTGTTTGCCCGGTAGATTGCTGTGTGCCAGATCCTGACAATGAGGAAGACGAAGATACACTCTTGGCTAAAAAAGCATGGATGCATGGTGAATAGCCCAACATAAGTACATAAAGGCTCTTTTCGATTCAAAGCCTCTGGACTAGTCCAGAGGCTTTTTTTTTGCCAAAATCTCTCTGGGCTTCTTACCACTGGATTGGTTTGTTACCTTTTGAAAGAGTAAAAAAATATAAATATTCAAATGTTTGGTTACTTAGTATAGTAAGTTGGTGAAGAATAATATTTTGAAATTTTTTAATAAAACAGAATAATATTAAAAATTGTATTATGTTAATAAATAATTAAATTTATCTATAATAGTAGGTATTAAATGAGCAAAAAATTAAATTTTTATGAAAAAATACTTAAAAAATGAACCAAAAATTTGGTTTTTTACAAAAATAGACCAAAGTTTGTATCGGAAAACAAAACCACATAATGCCCACCTTAAACAAAATAATATTATGCAAAAGCTAAGTTTACTTGTTTTATGTTTGTTTGCAACGTTTTTGGCTTTTCCTAAGGGAATTGACGAAGTGAAGGACGATAGTAAGAAGGAAGCGAAGACGGAAAGCAAAACAGAAACCACTACCGAAACTAAAACGGAAGCTAAAACAGAGGAGGAAGAAGAGAAAAAAGGTCAGTTTACATTCTCAGGTTATATTGACTCTTATTACACTGGAAACTTCAACAAGCCCCTTTCTCGTTCAAACCTTGGTGCTTATTATGCTCGTGTATTTGATCAAAAATCAGGTCAGATTTCTTTAGGTTTGGTTCAAACCAAAATGCAGTATAGCAATGATAAGTCTGATGTAGTAGTAGACTTAACTTTTGGACCTAATGCCAATATGGGTAACTACGGAAATGCAGTCGGAACAGCTCTTGCGATCAAACAAGCTTATTTCAACTGGAAAGCATCAAGCAAACTTACTTTGACTGCTGGGCAGTTTGGTACTCACATTGGATATGAAGTAATCGATGCTCCTGTCAACTTCAACTATTCACTTTCCAATCTTTTCAACAATGGGCCTTTTTATCACATTGGGGTGAAAGGTACTTATGCGTTTTCAGACAAAGCGTCTTTGATGGTAGGGGTTGTTAATAATGTCGACAACTTGGACGACAACAACCGTAAAAAAGGCTTGATTTCTCAATTGTTTTTGAATCCTGTAGAAGGATGGAATGTATATCTAAACTTTATCAATAGCAACGAAGCCAACCCTGATGCACAAGGAAATACTCCTTCAGCTCACTATCGTGTATTTGATATTGCTACTACTTACCAAGCTACTGAAAAATTATTGCTAGGATTAAACGCGGCTTATGGTTCTCAAAAAGGAGATTATCAAGGTGCGGGTGGCCCTACAGATACCAAAACTTGGGGTGGTGCAGCAGGTTATATCAGCGTTGCGGCTAGCGATTTGTTTAGCATTGGTGCTCGTTATGAGTATTTTGATAACACAGGTGGTGCTCGCGCTTTACTAAACCGCAAAGATGAAGGAACTTCAGTTAACTCTTTTACACTTACTGGAAACTTTACCCTTGCTGACGGTCATTTGCTTATCAAACCTGAATTCCGCTTAGATGCTTACAAAAAACTTAGCGGTGCTGGCGAAACCAATTTGCAACAATTTGAAGATTCAAAAGGCGCTTACTCCAAAAACTCACAATCTACTTTGGGACTTGCCTTGATTTATAAATTCTAATGCTCTTTCCCTACTTAGTAGTTGGTATTGAAAATGAAAAAATACCAACTACTAACAATTCAATAATTATAAGTACAACCAAAACCAGTCAAATAATTTTATGAAAAATTACATCCCACTCGTGATTTTGTTGGGCATTAGCCTTCTAGGGATTTTGATGCCCGCTATCCCTACTCAAATTGTGACGGAAGGCCTTGATACAGGCGACATCGCATGGATGCTTGTTGCTACAGCCTTCGTTTTGTTGATGACGCCCGGTTTGGCGTATTTCTATGGTGGTATGGTCAACCATAAAAATGTGATTTCAACCATGCTTCAGAGCTTTATTGCGATGGGAGTTATCAGTGTGGTTTGGGTTGTGGTTGGGTTTAGCTTGGCTTTTGGAGATTCTATCGGAGGCTGGGTTGGTAATCCTACTACATTCTTTATGTTTAATGGAGTATTGGATGGTAAACCTTGGGGAGGCGCTCCTACGATTCCATTGGCATTGTTTGCTTTTTTTCAATTGAAGTTTGCGGTAATTACTCCAGCTCTTGTGACAGGTTCGTTGGCAGAGCGTATTAAATTCCGTTCTTATATTTTGTTCATGGTATTGTTTAGCATTTTTGTGTATGCACCTTTGGCACACTGGACTTGGCACCCTGACGGATTTTTGTTTAAATTAGGAGTACTTGATTTTGCAGGTGGTACAGTAGTACACATGTCTGCTGGATGGGCTGCTTTGGCTGGAGCATTGTATCTTAAGCGTCGTCGTGCTCACGTTGAAGCCAACTTTTTGCCCCCTGCCAATATCCCTTATGTATTGCTCGGAACAGGTCTTCTTTGGTTCGGTTGGTTTGGTTTCAATGCAGGTTCGGCGGTAGGTTCAGGTCCTTTGGCAGTATCTGCTTTGGGTGCTACCAATACTGCTGCTGCTGCTGCTGGTCTTGCTTGGGTTCTTTTCGACACTGCTAAAGGTAAAAAACCTTCTGCTCTTGGATTCTCTATCGGTGCTGTAGTAGGTTTAGTTGCGATTACTCCTGCTTGCGGTTTTGTGACCATTCCTCAGTCTATCTTTATCGGAGCGATTTCTTCAATCGTTTCTAACTATTTAGCACATCTTCGTACCAAAACTACTCTTGATGATACTTTGGATGTATTCCCTTGCCACGGTGTAGGAGGTATGATGGGTATGCTTATGACTGGTATTTTTGCTACTAAAGGTATCAACGGTGCGGTAGTAGATGAAGGATTGGCATACGGACAGTTTACCTTGTTCAAAAACCACTTGATAGCGCTTGTTTTAGTATCAGTATTTGCTTTTGTAATGTCATATATTATCTTGAAAGTAACTGATTTGATTGAACCTTTGCGTGTGTCTGAAGAAGATGAGAAAGTAGGTTTGGATATTAGTCAACATGATGAATTTTTGGTAGAGGCTTAAGCCTCCAAACAACGACACCACAGGCACGTTTCTGACGTGCAATTGACTGTGGTTTTGTTGTACTCGTTGAAGCTACTGGCATTGCTGGTAGCTTCATTTTTTTGTATAGTCATTTACCCTGAAGAAGACAAGAAACGATTTTTGGGCAAGCCTAATTTAGCTCATGTTTTATACGTCGGCTTGTGTTTTATTTTGTATTATCTATGGTATTAATGTGATTTTTAATAGAGAGTGATTCTGGATCTTTTCTAAATACATACGCTTAGAGAGGTAAACTGATTTATTGAGATGGTTTTGAAACCTTTAAAAATAGAGATGTTATTTATATTCCTATTGGTTTTTTGTTGTCTTAAAAGGTTTTTGTATAATTTATTCAAGTTTTGGTTAGAATATTGTAGTAGGGTGACAGCTTTAAAAAATACGCTTCCGAAGAATTAAGTAAAATACTTAATAAGTATATATTAATAGTATATAAATGCCAAAAAAAGGCATATTTTTTTCCTAAAAGATTATTTGATATTCCTCAAAGTTACTTTCTAGGGTTTGTTTATCGATTGGTCAAAATGTTGATAAAAGAATAGCTGGTGGTATATCAAAGATAGACACCACATACTCTTTTCACACTAAACATTTTATGGTCATGTTGTACAAATTCCTACGTACAGTTGGGGTAAGCATGCTGCTTTTCATTCTAACCCTAAGTCATTCTAAAGTGCTAGCGCAACAACAGACGCTAGAAAACAATCAAATATGTATGGATCCCATTGCAGGGAGAGGGGCCTACATCAACAGTGTCAATACAGGAATATGTTTGCTTTGTACAGCTGCGGACGGGGCACCCGTAGTTGATGGCAATCTTGCAAACTTTACGACACTAACCACGGGTATCTCAGTAGGACTCCTAGGCGGCTCGGCGATTTCGGTAAAGGACTCACTTCAGTATTATCCAGCAGGAAATGTAGCAGGTTTTGTGATAGGAATGGGGACGTCTCTGTTATCTGCAGATATCTTGGGCGCTTTACAAATCCGTACTTATCGTAATGGGATATTACAACAAACCGCGACGCTAGGAGGAGGCTTATTGAAAGCATCGGCTCTGGCGGGCACAGGAGGCAAACAAATCGTAAGTTTGACCACAACCCAAGCTTTTGATGAAATCCAGCTTTTTGTGGATGGGAGTTTGTCGGTTTCCCTGTTATCTTCTTTGAATGTTTACTATGCTTTTGAGGGGCCTGCTTCCTGCCCCCTTGATTGTACCAATGCTTTGGTGGGGGCGGATGTCAATAGCGGAGATCCTACCGATACTGGTTTTGGAGGGGTGTGTTTAGGTGGAGGAGTATCAAATCCCACCAATGCAACTAATGCGGATACCACTGATGCGGCCCAAATATCTATTCCAATCGGTGTGGGATGTTCTCGTTATTTGCAAGTAAATCTTGCCAATACTATTTCAAATGGCCCAGGCGACGTATATGCTGGTTTTGTAGTGCAGCAAGGATCAGGTTTGCTTGATGCCAGTGTGCTAGGCGTTCTTACAATCAACACTTATTTGAATGGAACACCTGTACAGAGTATCCCGAGTGGAAGTATTTTGACGGCGTCTCTTCTGGGAGGTACACGCGCTCAGCTTGGATTTAAAGTAACGGGTGCGTTCAATGAAATTAGAATTACCGCAGGGGGATTAGTGTCTTTAGGTTATGATTTGAATGTGTATTATGCTTTTGTAAAAAATGATAGTGACGGCGACGGAATGCTTGATTGTATGGATAGGTGCTCGGGCGATGATTTGTTGGATACCGATGGGGATGGTATTCCTAATGCTTGCGACGAAAATCAAGTGGATATTGCTATCAACAAAACCGTGAACGCTGATAGTGTATCAGCAGGTACAGATGTAGTATTTACTGTTACCGTTACTCGTGAGGCTGATTTAACTGGTATGGAATCGCCTACAGGTTTGAAAATTAAAGATTTACTTCCTACGGGTCTTAATTACGTATCACATTCGGCACCCACTGGAACTTTCTATAATCCTGGAACAGGTATATGGAACGTAGGTAGTGCTTTAGGGGGTAGTACTATGAGTCTTGCCCTAACGATTACAGCGAGTGCGGATTCGAGTGGAGTGCTGACCAATATAGCCCAGCTTTTTGCGCTTAATGAGCAAGATATCGACCCTGCCAATGCCGATACTATCTCTAGTGCGTGCGTATCGGTGCCATTCTTACTGTGTCCCGGTACTGCTCTGACATTGTCGGCACCCGCGGGGGCTACCGGCTATCAATGGTATCTTAATGGAGCCATTATTCCGGGAGCTACCGATTCTACTTATACTGCGACTGCTTCTGGTAGCTATACATTTACAAGCTCGGTGGTAGGTGCATGTCTTACGGGTAACTGTTGCCCAGTGATTGTAATCTACAGAGTAGCTGAAGCCAATGCTGGTTTAGATCCTGCGCCAATCTGTGCGGGCACTGCTGTGACGCTCACTGGCTCAGGAGCTGGGATAGGTGGTAGTTACTTATGGAATACAGGCCAAAATACGGCAAGTATCAATGTGTCACCTACTAATACTCAATCCTATATTTTGACCATTACAACTGTAGATGGGTGTGTAGATCGTGATACAGTGGTAGTCACTGTCAATCCAATACCTATTGTTGGAAGTGTAGTAGCGATTTGTAACAACAATGGTACTACCGACAATTCTGGTGATGATACATTTACATTTAATCTTAACCCAACGGGTGGAAGTGGCACTACTTATACGGTGAGTGGTGTGACTCCTACAGGGCCTTTCAATTATGGAACTCCCCAGTTATTTGGGCCATTTGCGGCAAGTGGAGGCAACCTTAACGTTACGGTGACAGATGCTAATACCTGCTCAGTAAGCGTGACAGTGATAGCACCAGCGGGGGGATGTTCTAACTGTTCGCCCTCACCTGTTTGTGTACCAGTAACCGTACGTAAACTTCAATAAAGGTGACTAGAAAATAAACCATCAAAGTGCTTTTTAAGTGTTTAGAGGAGAGGGCTTTCTGTAAAGGGAGGCTCTCTTTCTATTTTTTTTAGATTTGTGAATCCAAAACGTTTTTTTTTCGTACATACCTTGGGTTATTGAGTATTCGTTTTATTATTGTATTGGGTTTGAGAATAATACTATGCGTTATGATGACTATTTTACTCATAATAAATGCAATCCTATCGACATTACTCGCAATAAAAATTTATCGAATAGGGCAGTTTGGTAAGTATTTAGCACTTTTGGGTGTGTTAAATTCTCTACAGCAGTTGCTGCTGAGCTATGTTTCTTATTTTCATAAAGCGATTGCAAGTTATCTTTTATGGTTGCCAGAAGCACTTAGTTTGACCGTGCCGGTTTTGTTGGTAGGGCTTTTAAATAGTTCTTTGACTCCTCCTACTTCCAGAAGCATCAAATGGATGCTGGTACCATCTTTCCTTTATATCAAACTATTTTCGTATGCCTATGTAGGAGGGTATGTAAGCTCGGGGTTGTTTTATAGTTCTAGTTTATTTAAAGGGACGGTAGGAATAGTGTTTCTGTATAATTTAGCAGTATGTAGCTACATAGCTTATAAGTTCTCGGTTCAGCCCAAAAGTATACTACAAACATATAAGCCTTATTTTTTATGGTTGTTTTTGTATACTTTTTTGCTGTGCTACATGGTCAGTACTAATTCCTTATTTTTAGGACAACCTCTGAAGAACGATTTGTATTTTATCGTTAATCAAGGTATCATCATGGGCGGAATCGTGTTGTGGGGAGTGGGGTTGTACAAAGATTGGAAGCTAGATAGTGTTGCGATAGACCAGTATCCTGATGTAAAAATCTCTACAGAGTTACTAGAAAATGAACCCAAATACCAACTGAGTATAGCCGATAGCAATACTACTATAAGTCTTAAAAAAGAGTTATGCCCTAATTTAAAGACAGAATACGTAAAACGTATTAGACATGCTTTAGAAAGTGAAGAAGTATTTCTTAATTCTAAATTAAGTTTGGCTTTGCTAGCTCAAAAGGTTGACATTACCCCTCATCAACTATCCTATACAATCAATAACGAGTGGGGGCTTAATTTTAACGAATTGATAAATTTATACCGAGTCAAAAGAGCTAAACAGCTTTTAGAAGACAAAAACCATATCTCAGCTACCATTTTTGCGATTGCGATAGACTCGGGCTTCAATTCAGAGTCATCGTTTTATACGGTTTTCAAAAAAAGCACAGGATATTCGCCAAAACGCTTTAGAGAGGCATTAAAAATGACTTCAAAATTATAACTTTGAAGTTTTTTATTAGAAAATTTTATTTAATTTGCACTACGCACATTACCACTACTTTGATCAAGCCATTAAATAGGGTATCTAATCTTATTCAAGATCATTTTTATGGAGATCAAGTTGAGTTTAAAACCATCCAGAGATTGGATGAGTCAAGTAGCGGAGCAATTTGGAGTTGAAGCAAAATCAGCATCTGAATTTTATCATTCTGAAGGCCATTCGTATGTTAAGTTAAACGCAACAATCTTTGATAAAGAGGTTGCAGTATTGATTGGTGATTTGTGTTGGCACAAACCACTCAATACAGTAAATGTGTCATTAGGAACTAACGAATACTGGACATTGCAGTTCGTTCATTCAGAAGACGCTCATGTCCATTACTTAACGGGAGGAGCAGCCCAAAAACACACACAGGCGTTTAAATCTTCTTTGTTTTTTAGTTCTAAAATGACTGTAGATACACACTGGGCTGTAGGTAAACGTTCACGGTTTGTGGCTATTAGTTTTTCAAGAGAGTGGCTTTATGAAAAACTTGGATTGAGTGAGACCAAAAATAATGAGACAAATTCTGCGTTTTTAAATTTGTTATCTTCTGAAGCAGGGGTGTATATGAAAGGGATGGCGCTGTTTGAACAATCTTTATCACTTAACAAACTTTTTGAGGACGTACACGCGCCTACTTGGAAGCTATTAGCGCAGGCAAAGTGCTATCAATTGATAGCTGAGTTTATTAATCAAATAGGCTATACCACAGTAGAAGAATTGGGGATGAAGCTAAATCAAAGCGATCTAAAACGTATTGTGGCAATTGAAAACAAGTATTTTGTAGCTACCAAGCCTCTTCCCAATCTAGACTTTCTAGCTAGTGAAGCCAACATGAGCTTGTCCAAATTTAAAAAATGCTTCAAACAAGTATATGGCTTACCTCCTTATGAATATCACCTTAATCAAAAACTAGAAGTAGCTAAAAATCAACTTCTACAAAACAAATGGACTGTCTCTGAGATTGCTTCCCAATTGGGATATACAAGCGCTGCTAATTTTGACAAGGCATTCAAAAAGAAGTTTGCCATGAGTCCAACTTCTATGTTAAAACAAGTATAAGCAAGGTATCTATCAAAATACACATTTCTATTCTCAATTTAATGCTTCTATGGTTTGGATTATGATTCAGCGTTACGAAGATTTACAATCTGATGAAAAAAATCTTCGACGATTAACAGGTTTAAAGAAAGATGAGTTCAAGCAGCTTCACCAGTATTTTAAAGACGGGTGGCAGACTTATTTTTCTAACTATACTTTTGATGGTAACCCTCGCCTAAGAAGGCAATTGTCCACTCGTAAAAATAGCATATTCGCGGATTCTCAAGATGCATTGCTTTTTGTGTTGGTATATTTGAAAGGAGGGGTACCCCAAGAGCAGCTAGCACTTAGCTTTGGGATGGATCAACCTAAGGTGAGCAAGTATCTTTCGCTTACTCAAAGGATTTTACTTAGTGTTATGGAAAAAAATCCAAACATTATTTCCAAGCGCAAACAAAAACGCCTCTTAGAAATAATAACGACTAAGTCTCATGGGGGAATGATAGCCGAGGAGGTTTCTTAGGGCTTTTTGGGGACAAAGATTTTTTTTTACTTTACCCCTACGGCGAGATAGTACCAAAAAGCGTATTTTTGGCTACTATCTCGCACTTGTTTATAACCTCTTTGAAACTTATGCCTACTCCTAACCCAATTACTACTTCATTTTTTGATTTATTTAAAGTAGGCCCAGGGCCCTCTAGTTCGCATACAATTGGCCCTATGAAAGCCGCTTATCTTTTTAGAAAGCAGCTAGAGACAATAGCTCCAGATCTGGCACAGCAGGCTCACAAAATTCAGATACATCTTTATGGATCACTGAGCGCTACTGGCAAAGGACACAGTACTGATAGGGCTATTGTGGGAGGATTGTTAGGATGGCAACCTCATACCTGCGACCCTAAATTGTTGAATTCTATCATGAAAACCGACCAAGATACGTATCCTGTGGTGTTTCAAGAGGTATCAGTATATGTAGGAGGGTTAGATGTGGTGTATCATAAAGGAAAAACCAATTTTCCACATCCAAATACCATGATTTTGAAATTGGTAGATATACACGGGCATGTTTTATTTGAAAGAGAGTATTATTCGATTGGAGGAGGGTTTATCCAAGAAAAGGGCCAAGCGCCCGAAGGTACACGTCAAACTCAGCCCAAATACCCTTATTCTACTATGGAGGAATTAAAAATTCAATTGAAGCAAAGTGGCCTGACCTTAACCCAATTGATGATACAAAACGAAAAGTCACTCACGGGATTGACTGAAAAAGAGATTCTGCAAAAAATTGATCAAGTGTTGACTTTTATGCACAAGGCAGTTAAGCGGGGTATTAGAGCAAAAGGGGCATTGCCTGGTAACATTCGACTCCAACGGAAAGCAGCTATTTTATATGAGCGAGCCAAACAACATGCCTCCACTACTGACAGCTTTTTGATATTTCTAAACGCTTATTGTTTGGCGGCTTCTGAAGAAAACGCTGCTGGGAGTATTGTGGTGACAGCACCTACCTCCGGGGCCTCGGGCGTATTTCCGGGTTTGACTTATTTGATGAAATATCATTTTCATTATTCTCCCCAAAAAATGCGTGACGGAATGCTGGCAGCGGCAGCAGTGGGTTTTTTGGTGAAACACAATGCCAGTATATCAGGTGCTGAAATGGGGTGCATGGGCGAAATCGGAACCGCTTCGGCTATGGGTGCTGCTATGCTGACCTATGCAGCTGGAGGCAATATGGCTCAGGTAGAAGCTGCCGCCGAAATCGGTATTGAACATCATTTGGGGATGACTTGTGACCCTATCGGAGGATATGTGCAGATTCCGTGTATCGAACGCAACGCCATGGGGGCAGCCAAAGCTTACAATGCCTACTTATTGGCCATGACCATTGAGCCAGAGATGCAAAAAATTTCTTTCGATAGCGTTATTAAAGTAATGCGAGCCACAGGGCGTGATATGTCAAAAAAATACAAAGAAACCTCAGAGGCAGGTTTGGCATTGAGTATGACAGAATGCTGATTGGTCATTTACTGTTGGCATAAGAAGGTGTGATGCGCTTATAAATACCTTTCCATGAGGTTTTTTGATATTGTTTACCGATTTCGGGTAAGCGCGTAAACAATTGAGGCATCATTTGCTCCTTATCAATAATATAGGTAGGAGGGTCTGCTACAAACTTATCAAAAATGCTAATGACACTTTCATAGCTATTGAGATTTTCAAAATCCTTGCGAGCCAGTTCCCAGTTGATATAAGGCGTTGCAGGGAAATTGTTGGAGTATTCGCCCTCATCATCTCCGATCACCAATATCTTTTGCTGGGTGATTTCGGCGGGTAAGAGGGCTTTCTTTGTGCGCAAATTCTCTAATCGAACGGATTGATTCAACAAAATTGGCTTTTCCAACAAAGACGATTGGTACCTGAAAAAAGCGATGGTCAAAAACACCACAATGAAAAGAATCTCAGAAAGCAGGTAACGCTTCATGAGCAAAAAGAAGTTGACTGAGAAAAAAGCCAATGGAGGTATAAAAATCACGAATTGCATGGGAGCCACAAAAGGCATTAGCCCGATGGAAATGATTGCTACAATAAACCACAACACCATAATCTGCTGACAACGGCTCTGATAATTGATAAACCGAGGATACCCAATGGTTTGAAAAAAACCTAGTCCTCCCAATAAAATAATCCCTCCCATGGTACTAAATACGGCCAAAAAATCACTCAAATAATAGCGGTGTGTCCGAAAAGCAGAAGTAAGTAAGTTTTGACTAAGATCGTCGAGGGAATCTTTGAAAAAGAACAACAATATGACGAGTACAATCGGAAATACATATCCAAAAAATGCAAGGGTATGTTGGCGAAAATTACTTCCTGTGTATAAAAGCAAGGAGGCAAATGCCCAAAGTGAAAAAAGCCCCATCGGCAAATAAAACAAAGTCGCCACACTTAGATAAAACCCCAGCTCAAACACTTCATCGGTGACACCATCGCGTTGCATTTGGCGGATAAGTGTACCAAATGCAAACAAAACAAAGGTGGTAGCCATTAGCACTGGAGAAAGCGTACTACAGTCAAAAGATACGTTGATAAAAAGCACGTACAAAATCCCTGGCACGTAATTGCGCTCCGTAAAAAGCTGTCTCTCTCCCGATATATAGTTGAAATAAACTGCTTGAATGATGATAATGATATTGGCAATGGTACGGTGGGCGCTAGGAGAGCGTCCAAAGAGTTCGTCCACACCCCAATAGACCAAGGCAGACAGAGGACTAAGGTTGTCCCACACATCTCGGTACAACATAAAACCCTGCCCCATTTTTTCTCCCACCAACATCCATTGAAGTTCGGGTACGAGTAGTTCGGGGGGTGAGATATAAAAAGGAAACTGAAGAATCACCAAAACGATGATGAGACTCAGGATTTGATAAGGAGCATTGACTCTAAAAAAACTCAACATTATCTATACAATGGAAAAAAGTAGTGAATACCTGCTGTATTCACTACCTATGATGCCGTCTTGGGTGAGGCGTTTTTATTTTATTCCCATTCGATAGTAGCCGGTGGTTTGGATGAAATATCATACACCACCCGATTGACTCCCTTCACCCGATTGATGATTTCGTTGGAAACATCTGCCAAAAACTCATAAGGAAGATGTGCCCAGTCGGCTGTCATACCATCTACCGAGGTTACGGCCCTGAGTGCTACCACTCGTTCGTAGGTACGTTCGTCGCCCATTACTCCCACACTTTGAATAGGGAGCAACATCGCGCCTGCTTGCCATACTTGATCATATAGACCTCTGTTTTTGAGACCATTGATAAAAATGGCATCAACTTCTTGTAAAATAGCTACTTTTTCGGCGGTGATATCCCCCAAAATCCGAATCGCCAAACCAGGTCCCGGAAAAGGATGACGCTTCAAAATATTTTCAGTAATACCGAGGGTTTTGCCTACCGCTCTTACTTCGTCTTTGAAAAGGGTATTGAGTGGCTCTACCACTTTTAGTTTCATAAAATCAGGAAGCCCGCCTACATTGTGGTGAGACTTGATGGTCGCCGACGGCCCTTTGACCGATACCGACTCTATGACATCTGGGTAAATAGTGCCTTGACCGAGCCATTTTACGTCTTCAATAAGATGCGCTTCTTGGTCAAATACATCAATGAATGTTTTACCAATGGCTTTCCGTTTGGCTTCGGGGTCGCTAAGGCCAGCAAGTTCAGTATAAAACTGTTCTTTGGCATCTACTCCTTTGATGTTAAGCCCCATATCTTGGTATGAGTGCAATACACTTTCGTATTCGTCCTTTCGCAGAAGACCATTGTCAACAAAAATACAGTACAGGTTTTTGCCAATAGCATGATGAACCAAGGTAGCGGCTACCGTAGAGTCTACTCCGCCCGACAGTGCCATCACTACTTTGTCGTCGCCTAGTTTTTGTTTCAATTCATTGATGGTGCTTTCTACAAAAGAAGCAGAAGTCCAGTTTTGGGAGCAGCCACAAATACCTACCACAAAATTTTTGAGGATAGACTTGCCTTCCGTAGAGTGAGTCACTTCAGGGTGAAACTGAATCCCGTAGGTCTGTTCATCTTTGAGCTTGAAGGCCGCTACTTTTACAGAATCTGTAGAACCAATCAACTCAAAATTGTCAGGTATTTGAGTGATTGTATCCCCATGAGACATCCATACTTGGGTGTTGGCCGATACCCCGTCGAGCAGTGCCGAGCTTACATCATGACTAAGCATAGCACGACCATATTCGCGGTGCTTGGAGGCATTGACTTGTCCGCCGAGGGTATATGCCATCAGCTGGGCTCCATAGCATACTCCCAACAAAGGCAACTTTCCTCTAAAAAGGCTTAAGTCAACCCGTGGCGAATCTTCGTCACGCACCGAGCAAGGACTTCCAGAGAGAATAACTCCTTTGATATTGGACGTAATTTCGGGAATTTTGTTGAAGGGATGAATTTCGCAGTAAATGTTCAGTTCGCGGACGCGTCTAGCGATGAGTTGGGTATATTGCGAACCGAAATCAAGAATCAAGATTTGTTCGGTCATAGACGTATTTCTAAGATGCAAAGTTACAAAAGACCTACGAAATACAGTATCACTATTAACAAAAAGGTTTGAAAGATACCTAACAAACTCCGTAGGACGTATACCAAGGGGACTACTGATTATCCAAAATCGTTTTATTATTCTTCAAAATCAAGTTTTTATAACGCTAAAACCTAGTATTGACCAAATAAACTACCCAATTTGGGTAAGGTATTCGTGGGTCTAGAAGAGGTAAAATTGGGTAAGTACTTGCATAGAGCATATGCGACACGTAATTTTGACCTTTTAAGTTCGCACGTTTTACGCAATACCCACTGATGATTTTATACAGCACCAAAAATCAAAACCTCAAAGCTACGCTCGAAGAAGCGGTTTTTCGCAGCTTACCTCCCGACAACGGCCTTTATATGCCAGAGGTGATTCCGACGGTTTCGGAAGCATTCCTTGAAAATATTGACAAATTAAGTTTCAATGAAATTGCTTTCGAAGTTTCCAAAGCCCTCCTTAGCGACGATATTTCTGACGCAGATATACGAATGATTGTGGAGCGGGCTTTTGATTTTGATGCGCCCGTAGTGTCGGTGGAGCCGCATATGCATTGCTTGGAGCTATTTCATGGGCCTTCGATGGCTTTCAAAGATTTTGGGGCGAGATTTATGGCATCTTTGATGTCTTATTTTTTGGTAAAATCTCAGAAAGAAATTCGGATTTTGGTGGCTACCTCTGGCGATACAGGCGGAGCGGTAGCACAAGGGTTTCACAATGTGCCGGGTATTAATGTCACCATTTTATACCCGAGTGGTAAGGTAAGTGATATTCAAGAAAAACAACTGACCACATTGGGAGGAAATGTGACGGCATTGGAAGTGAATGGTACTTTTGATGATTGTCAGGCTTTGGTCAAAAAGGCTTTTTTGGACGCTGACCTCAATCGGAAATACAATCTAGCTTCAGCCAATTCCATTAATATCTCACGGTTGATTCCCCAGTCTTTTTATTATTTTAGAGCCTATGCTCAGGTCAAACATTTAGGATTGCCCGTCGTGTTTTCGGTCCCAAGCGGCAATTTTGGAAATCTTAGTGCGGGGCTGTTGGCGTACCGCATGGGCTTACCAGTGTCACATTTTATTGCTACCACCAATCGCAACAATGTAGTGCCTAACTATCTAGAAACAGGAAATTATCATCCTATACCTTCGGTAGAGACCATCTCCAACGCCATGGACGTGGGCAATCCAAGTAATTTTGTCCGTATGACTCGTTTTTTTAGTGATGACTGGGAGCAGGTTAAAAACGATATTTCTGGTTTTTGGTTTGATGATAAACAAACCAAGACAGCCATGCGAGAAGTACGTGACCGCACGGGCTACTTGATGTGCCCCCATACAGCGGTGGCTTATCTGGGTCTGAAAGAATACATGAATCTCACTAAACAAGAAGTAACGGGGGTATTTTTGTCTACGGCACATTATGCCAAATTTTTGGATGTAGTGGAAGGTGCTTTGGGGACAAAAGACGTAGAAATACCTTTGAGATTGTCGGAACTCTTGAGCAAAACAAAAGAAGCTATTCCGATGAGTACTGACTTTGAGGATTTTAAGTCATATTTACTTTCCTAAAATGCAACTTGTAGTAGCTCGGACGTCGCAGCATTATTTGGCAGCCATAGGTCTTTTTAAAGAATATGCCCAAGGATTAGGGATTGATCTGCAATTCCAAAAATTTGATGAAGAGCTACAAATTTTACCTATCATGTATGGCCCTCCCCAAGGCGAGCTTTGGCTTTTAGGTAAAGAACCTGAGTGGGTCGGGTGCGCTGCTTTGCGTCAATTGTCGCCTCAAGTGTGTGAGTTAAAGAGAATGTTTATCGTTTCCTCTTATCGAGGACAAGGCTGGGCCGACAAAATGATGATAGAGGCTTTGGAAACCGCTCGTCATCTAGGCTACACCTATATGCGGCTCGATAGCTTGCGCCGATTGGAGGCGGCGGTCAGATTGTATCGTCGATATGGTTTTGAGGAAATCCCGCCTTACAACTACAATCCCGAACCCGACGTGGTGTATTTTGAGAAAAAGCTGTAGGATATCTATTGAAAGAGCAAAGGAATCGCGCTTTTGCTCTTTGTGCTTTTAAGAAGCAAAAAGGTGCTTCTTGATTTACCTGTCATCCCCAAAAATCTCCATTTATTTTGCCTTTGTACCGTTGGTAGTAAAAAATATTTTATTACCTTGCATTACATAGTACCTTTGAATCAACAATGAAGCAATTATCAATTTTGACTCAACCAACAAATCACGTTTTTAAATTATAAAGTCATGAACAACAAACCATTGCGTCGTATTCAGAGTGAGGCTGTTTTGGGTGGTGTAGCCGCCGGCCTTGCTGATTATTTTGGTATGGACAAAGCCCTGATGCGGGTTATTTTTGTAGTACTGATGATTTTTGCAAAAGGTTTTCCCGCTATTTTGATATACATCATTTTATGGGCAGCCCTGCCTAAAGGGGAGCCTACTACGACCGCAACGTGGGACTACACAGAGCCTAATCAGCCCAAAAGAGATTACAATAAGGGAGCTGAGATTGTAGGTTACGTTTTACTCCTTATTGGTGGATTCATGTTGTTTGATCGGTTGTTTTACTGGATGCACCTCCAAAAATTCTTGCCGGCGGCATTACTCATTGGAGTAGGTTTGTTTTTGATTCTTCGTGCCAATAACAAACCACAATCGTCTATCAATAACTCAGACCGAGCTACCCCTTCATGGACTGATTCGGCTCCTATCAATGATTGGCAGCCTCCTAAATCTTCGGAATCTTCGCAAAGTACTTCCGAATCTGACGAGCCTAAGGTTTAACAAAGAACTATTTACCTATAACCATTACAACCATGAATTATCAAAGCACTTTTTGGGGAGCTATCCTCGTACTCATCGGTGGTCTTTTGCTCATGCGTGAGCTTTTCGACTGGTTTGATTTTGAACGCTTTTTTTGGCCAGTATTATTTATTGTAGGCGGGGCGTTGCTGATTTTTAAAGATAAACTTAAGAAAATATCCTAACTCACTGAGCCATGAAACAATCTTCTAATACCCTTTTTTGGGGCGCGATACTACTGGGCTTGGGACTCGTAATGATGGCCAAAACACTAGGATGGTTTTATATAGACTGGGGGCTTACCCTTCGTTTTTGGCCAGTATTGTTGATTTTGGCGGGCGTGAGCCTTCTTTTCAGACAGAGCTGGTCGGGCATAGCCACGGCTGTCTTAATCGCCATTGCGATTCCTTCGGCTATCATCAATGCTGCTAACAAAAAACTGGATCGTTGGAGTGATAACGGAATAGAGTTTCACCTTGATGATGACGACGATGATGATGACAACTATCGCCGAGACGACGAATACAAAGAACGTTCTAAGGTTTATTCAAAAGATGGAGAAACGCACTTTTCGGAACCATTTGCGGAAGGTATCTCCGATGCAACGCTCAAATTCGGGGCGGGAGCAGGAGAGTTTAAAATCGAAGGTACTACTTCTCAATTGATTGAAGCTGATGCCGATACCCAATTTGGTAACTATGTAATGACTACCAAACGAAATGAGACCGAGAAAGCAAGTGTGGTAAACTTCGAAATGGAAGGTAAAGGCAAAGGCAAAAATATCCGTATTCGGGATTTTGACAATATGGACAACCAAGTCAAAATGAGTCTAAACAATACGCCTACTTGGTCATTTGATTTGGGCTTAGGGGCTGGTAAAGCAGATTTTGATTTTTCAGCTTATAAAGTCAAAAAGGTGAAGATTGGCGCGGGGGCTGCGGAGGTAAATCTCAAACTAGGTGAAAATGTAGAGAATGAAGCTATAGTAGAAGTAGAAGCAGGTGTAGCTTCTATCGAAATCGAAATCCCCGAATCTGTGGGCTGTGAATTGAAAATCGAAGGTGCTCTAAACTCCAAAGACCTAGATAATTTTGAAAAAATAAGCGGAGGATTGTACCGCACTTCCAATTATGATACAGCCACCAAAAAGATAAGTGTCTCTTACAAAGGGGGATTGTCTCAACTAGAAATCAATAGATATTAGTAGTTTAAGATTAGTTGGATTAAAAAATGCTGTTGGTTTCATAACTGGCAGCATTTTTGTTTTTGTACCTTTGTACATAAGAAAATCTAGTATTCCTTCGTTTACAAAAGCAAACACTTTCGAGTCATTTCATGAAAAAAATACTTACGGCTGCTGCATTCTTGTCTAGTCTTGTGCTTGTTGCACAAAATAAAGTGCAAGACTTTACGATTTCGGGAACTGCCAAAAATCTACAACCCAAAGACAAGGTTTATTTGGAAGTAGCGGGTACTCAGCCTCTTTTACGGCTAGACTCTGCCATCGTAGGCTCTGACAAAAGATTTACTTTCAAGCGTAAAGAGCTAGATGAAGGAACGGTCTATCAAGTAAACTTGGCTTCGGCGCAGCGAGTTATTGTGTTGATAGAAGGAGGAGAAACCATCGAAATAAACGCCGAGGGCACTGAAAAAGGTAAAGCGCTTGTCGCTGGTTCTAAAAACAATGATTATTACCAGCAGTTGCTTACTCTTTATAAAGAAATGAATGAGAAATCACTCAAATGGCAAGAAGAATACGCCCAAGCAGAGCAAAAGAAAGATACAAAAAAAATTGCCAAAATTCAAGAAGATTTTGAGGCTTCAAGCCAGGCATTTACGGCCAAAATTAAAAGTATGATTCCCGAAATGGGAACTTCATTGGCGGCCTTGTTTGCCACTAATTTCTTAAATCCCGAAACAGAGTTTGCGACTATTGATGCCCTCGCCAAAAAATTTGAAGTAGAGCGTCCTACTATGAAGCAAGCGCAGATATTTGTCGGTAATGCCAAGCGTATGCGTGGAATCCAGATTGGAGACCCTGCACCAGAGATTACGCTCAATAGCACCGAAGATAAGCCTGTAAGCCTTTCTTCATTGCGCGGCAAAATAGTGCTCATTGACTTTTGGGCGTCTTGGTGCGGGCCTTGCCGCCAAGAAAACCCCAATGTAGTAAGGGTTTATAATAAGTTTAAAGACAAAGGTTTTGAGATTTTTAGCGTATCGCTCGACCGCGATAAAATGGCATGGGTAAAAGCCATTGAAAAAGACGGACTTGTGTGGCCAAACCACGTTTCAGACTTGAAATATTGGCAATCGGCTGCGGCCCAAACCTATGGCGTAAATGGTATTCCTGCGACTTTCTTGTTGGATAAAGACGGTAAGGTAATTGCTAAAAACTTGCGTGGCGAAGCTCTTGAGAGAAAACTAGAAGAAGTATTGAAGACCAGCAACTAGAAGTAGGTCAGAAAAGATAGGTACTTGAGTTTTAAAAGAACTTTTCAAGTTTTCGTGACTTGGAAAGTTTTTTTATTTTGGCTCAATTGCCAATCTTTACGTGCATTTCCAGACAATGGACAAATGTACACAAGGCCGTTTACCTTCATTCATTTATCAAAAAAGTACCCAAACAGCTTGATTCATTGGTTATGATAACATCTTCTCTATTTCTTCGTCGTTGTGCGTGTGTTGCAATTGCGCTTGCTCCTTTTGTGGTTTCTGCCCAGACCTCAGATTATACCCGCGAACACGAATTTACCAAAAATTGCGAAGGTCCATCCGTGGCGGCCGACGGAACCGTCTATGCCGTTAATTATATTATGGATGGTACAATTGCGGAGATTCCTAAACGTAATAAAGCCAATATTTTTCTGACACTTCCCAAAGGAAGCACAGGCAATGGAATAAGATTTGGAAGTAAAGAGGTGTTTTACGTGGCTGATTTTACCGGTCATAATGTACTGAAAGTCAACCTGACTACTAAACAAGTTACGACTCATTGCAACGAGCCTCAGATGAATCAACCCAATGATTTGGCGATTATGAAATCAGGACAAATTTTTTGTTCAGATCCCAATTGGAAAGAAGGCAAAGGGCAAGTGTGGTATGTATCGCCCGAGGGCAAAGCCAAGATTGTAGCCGCAGATATGGGAACTACCAATGGCATCGAAGTAAGCCCTGATGAAAAGATTCTTTATGTCAACGAAAGCGTGCAGCGTAATGTTTGGGCTTTTGATATAGCTCCCGACGGAACACTTTCTAACAAAAGACTCCACCATCAATTTTCGGATGGAGGCATGGACGGGATGCGTTGCGATGTGAAAGGCAACTTGTATATTACACGCTGGGGCAAAGGGGAGGTGGCAGTCATATCGCCCGAAGGAAAACTCATCAAGACCATTACTACCAAAGGGAAAAATGTTTCTAATATCTGCTTCGGTGGAAAAAAAGGACGTACCTGCTATATTACGCTCCAAGATCGTGGATGCTTAGAATCATTTACCGCTGATTTTGCAGGGCGTGAATGGGCTTTGATGCAAGGATTTGGTAAAAAATAGATTTTGCAATAAATTTGTGCTTTGATTATGGAAAAATGATATAAATTATATCGCTTGAGTGTTTTATTGCCAATTTATTAAAAAGGGATAAGTTTGTACTAAATGCAAAAATTCAACATCATTATTATTCTAATTTTAGGTCTGCTTGCTGCTCGCTCAGATGCTCCTCGGGAGCAACTAGTGACTTTAGGACAGGCATTTCAAAATCTTAATACTCAGATTCGGGAGCAAACGCTCTCCCCCGACTCGGCGCAAATGCGTTTTCAAGCCATATTGAAGGAGTTGCGGGAGGTATCAGAGCCTTACCGACAGCAAATTTGCCAAGGAGATTCTATCGGTTTTGTGTTTCCATTGAGAGATTACGACGCCGACCAGATAGGCGGCAGCGGTTCGGGATTTCGCCCTTTTGGCTTTAACCTTTTTGATCATTCGGTACAAGGAAGCCACCCTGCACACGATATTTTTATCTATGATCGAAATCAAGATTCTATCGATGACCAAACCGACAAGCCGGTGGATGTATTGGCAATGCGGCCAGGAGTAGTTGTCGCTACCGAAGCCAACTGGACCCCTGAAAGCAGTTATCGAGGAGGCAATTTTGTGTGGATTTACGACCCTTGCTTGGATGGATTGTTTTATTATGCTCATCATAGCCAAGTGATGGTACAAACTGGCGACCAGGTAGTAGCTGGTCAGAAAATAGCTGAAGTAGGACGGACGGGTTTCAATGCTGCCAAAGCTCGTTCGGGTACACATTTACATTTGATGTATCTTCAATTGACCCCCGAGGCGGTGCCAGTGCCTATCAATACCTACGACTGGCTAGCGGCTGCAACAATCTTGAGGTAAAGTTCTAAAATATTAACAAAATAGAGAGAGCCCTCGAAAATTTTCGAGGGCTCTCTCTATTTTGTGTTTTGACAATACCCGTCAAAAAAGGGATAACGGTCTATTTACGTCCCAAAAGTGCTTTGATTTCTTTTTGTAACATTGGGTTATCAGGAAATTCTTGGGGAATCCAGCGTTCTACGATTTTCCCTTGGGCATCAACCAACACAAACGGATAACGCATACTAGTGGCGTAGGTATCTTTGAGTTTTTGAGCATCTTCTTCAGAAGCCCACAGATGTACTACACCGGGGCGTTTTTCGGTGGTAGACTGCCACAATTCAAAAGAAGTACTGGGAGTAACATTCAGATAAACGAAAGTAAGGCGGTCGTTATAAAACGTTTCCAGTGGCTTAAAAATAAATTCGTGCTGTTTTAGATTAAAACAAAATGCGATACATACAGGCTTACCTTGAAAGCTATTTAAAGAGACTGTATTGCCTTCACGGTCTTTTAGGGTAAAATTGGGAGCTGGCTGCCCTACAGCCATACGTTCTTTGGTTTCGATAGTACGCTTAAAATAAGGAATAAGCTCAGAGTTGGGATAAGTGCTTTGATAGCGTTCGAGCAAGTCGCGGGCAGCACTCATATCACTTCTGAAAGTAGTAGCATAATCGAGCCAATGGGTCAACAAATATTGACGTTGTTTGGGATATGCGCTCAATTTTTCCTCGCTATTTTGATAGGCTAATCTCACAGCTTCGGGAGTAAGTACATAGGCTTTGGCCGAATCTGTAGGATATTTCTGAATGACTGGAATTTGGATAAAATTCTTGAGTTCGTTGCGATAGGTCTCGCTCATGAGCGCAGCATCCGACAATATCTTAAAGTTTTGTAATGTAAAATCTTGTATGGTTTTACGCTCATCTGGTTTGAGCTGTACCCCTTGGCTTTCGCGGATTTTTTTGTCCGAAACAATCAGTCTCAGCAGATAAGCTTCTGTGAGTGTCATGGCTTTGATATAACTCTCAAACTCTGGGCTTGGGTTGTTGAGAGCTTGTAGTCGTTGTTGACGTACCGCCTGTAGACTATCTACTTTGGGTAAAATGTTACTATTGTCTATCTTGGTTGGGTTGTAACCAAAAACAGGCAAGTATTCGTACATTTTACCTTTAAAACAGTCTCTTAGGAGTTCTTGGTAAGAGGCATGGGAGCCGCTAAAAGTGAGGCTTTTGTCGGGAGCTACGGTGATCGTCAAACTATCATTGGGACTAATAAAAAGGAGACGGCTTGCATTTGAAGAAGGATTTTGACCTATCACAATTTTTTTACTAATAAGGTCTAATCTAACCACTTGCGGCTCTTTAAGCTCAAACTCTGTCATAGCCCATTGCTTGGTGCTATCATCAAAATATCCAATATTTAAGAATTCCATATCAGTCAGCCCAATCGAGGGAGCTTCGTGATAGCGGACTTGCTCAGTGGTAAGCGAAACAGTAAAATCGCGCTTTTGGGGAAGTTTCAGGGTAATGTGGGCTTTTTGAGCCCCTGCTACTAAACTGGATAGCGCCAGAAAAAAAAGTATATACGTTTTCATAAAAAAGTTTTTTGCTAAAACGAACAACTACTCAAAAACTTGCCTTTAGACAAATGATTTTAGTTATCGGTAGTTGTCTATGAAGACAAGTTTTTGGTTTAAATAATATACGTTTTATCCAACAAAAAAGCCGTTCCAAGAACGGCTTTTTTGTTGGATAGGTTTATTTTTTATTTGCCTGTATTGGCTAATCCGTTGATATTGAACTGTATCCATTCTAGCCCAAACAATCCCTTGTTTTCGGGAACAGCTTGTGAGGTCGTAAAAACAAGATAAAGGTTATGAAGTTTATCATCAGGTTTACGAATCGAAGTGCTTACGACGCCAACCTTATCGTTAGGGACTTCTACTTGTCCAATCAACGCTCCTGTGGGAGTGTCGAGTCTAACTTCGATTTTGCCGCCTACAGTGCGGTCGGGAGCCGCATATACCATAAAAGACAGATTTTGAATGTCAGTAAGGTCTACATTTTTGTAAAGTGCATAGCTGCCATTTTTGACAGGAGCTAACACTTCTGATTTTGAAGGTAATTCTACATTGGTAGCATCTTTCACTTCATCATTCCACACCGCTTTTACTTTGGCGGGGCGTAGTGCCACGGTACTTGTTGAGGTTTGTGGGCCTACTACAGCGTTGCCTTTATCGGTGTAGCTAGCGCGGAAGATATAAGAACCTTCTTTCGGTTTAGAGGCGGTTACGTATTCACCTTTGGTAGGTTTTTTATCGGGAGCTTTTTCATTGCCCAACGACATGATATACTTCACAATCTCCTTAGCATCGTCTTTTTTGATTTGAGGGTGAGCGCTCATTGCTTGCTCTCCCCACACACCTCCACCACCATTGATGATTTTGTCGGCCAACGTGCTAACAATATCACGCGCACCTTTGTATTTCTTAGCTACATCGCGGTACGAGGGGCCGATTGATTTTTTGTCGATAGAGTGACAAGCCATACAGTCAGAGAGTTCCATGAGACGCTTTCCGGTAGCAACACCTAAGTTGGCTTGGTGGCCTTGGGCCAAAATCGTTTTATCAAAACCTTCTAAATAATCAATCGTAACTGTCACGTCTTCGGCATTGATTTTTTTGTTGGCCAGGCTTCCGTCTTCTTTGTCTACTACTTTTACTTCATAGTTGACAGGTTTATTTTCCCAATAAAAAGATTTATTACCCGCCACGGCAAGTTCAACTTGCGGAGGTTCGTTGCCTACTTTTACTTCTACTTGGCTCGAAGAAGCATTGCCTTTAGCATCAGTTACTTTAAGAGTAGCCGTATATATTCCTGGTTTGGTGTAAGTAAAAGTAGGATTAGGAAGAGTACTTTTAGGAAGTCCTTTTCCAAAGTTCCATTCATACTTAAGAGCATCTCCGTCATAGTCGATTGTGCCTTTAGATGAAAAGACCGCTTTCATAGGCGCTGCACCCGCTTTTTTGTTGATAGAGGCTACAGCGACAGGCTTACGGTTGCCAGCATTATAAGTAATGCGAGACAAGCGAGAATCGTCGTTTTGAGCAAACCATGTATTGCCATATTCGAGTACATACAAAGAGCCGTCTACCGCAAATTGCATATCGATAGGATGGCTAAATTTAGTGTTGGGCATAAAAGTTTCCATACTTACAAAATCGCCCTCTTTGGTCATCGTAACGGGGTGAATCCAGTCCCGAATCCATTCATAAGCAAAAAACTTACCGTCATAATGGCGAGGGAATTTGACGTCGTTTTCTGGATAGTCATCATAATAGTAAACGGGCCCAGCCATTGCATTGCGGCCACCTTTGCCTACGATAGGCCCAAATTCGGGCGAGTCGGCATACGGATAGTAAATAAAAGCTTTTTGAGCAGGGGGCAATTCTACTAGACCAGTGTTGTGAGGAGAGTCGTTGATAGGCTTCAGGGGGTCAAATCGCTCACCTGATACCTTCGTTCCCATATCATAACGATTGTAGGCTTGATTGTCAGCTACAAACAAAGGATACCCAAAATACCCTGCCTTGCGTGCTTGATTGACTTCATCGTAGCCACGTGGGCCGCGTGTGGGGCTATCATTTCCGGCATCGGGTCCTACTTCTCCCCAATACAAAAAGCCTGTATGTTGGTCTACCGAGATGCGATAGGGATTGCGATTTCCCATAACGTAGATTTCGGGACGTGCTTTTTCGGTACCTGGAGCAAACAAATTGCCAGAAGGAATGTCATAGCCTCCTTCTGGGCGAGGTTTGATGCGAAGGATTTTACCCCGCAAATCATTGGTATTAGACGAAGTAGAGCGGCCATCCCAGTTGGCTCGGCCTGGACGCCCGTCTAGTGCGCCATAACCGTCGTTGCCAAAAGGATTGATATCATCGCCCGTAGAGAGATAAAGATTGCCTTGTTTGTCCCAAGCAATGGAGCCTCCCGTATGGCAGCAGTCAGTACGTTTTACGGGCACTCTTAGTAGTACTTGTTCCGTACTTGGCAATAGAGTATCGCGCTCGGTATCGTATTTCATTCGTACGAGTCGTTGGGAAGTATCAGCTTCGCTCGATACAGGCGAATAATACAGATACACCCATTTATTGTTTTTGAAATCAGGGTCAACATTAATACCCATCAACCCATACTCTTGCTTGATATATACAGGTAGATTGGCCACGACTTTGTAAGTATTGGGCTTTTTGGGATTAAAGAGTTTTACTTTGCCCTTTCTTTCGGTAAACAGTACTCGGTGATCCTCTAGCACTACTAGTTCGGTAGGCTCGTCGAGTTTTTCCAACAAAAGATTTTTAGTAAAACGATTTTCTTCAGGAGCGGTGTTAGATTGGGCAGACACTTGCGTACTTAGTAGTAGGCCTATCAATAGACAACCACCCCCTAAGCTTACTGAATGCTTCCAAAAGGTTTTTTCCATGAGGTTATGAATTAGTTTTATTCTGTAGTAATTATTATAAAGGCAAATTGTTTGCGAAACTAATGTGAAAATACAAAAGTAGCAGAACATATAACGTAAAAAACATCCAATTGTACTATTGAAATGAGAACAAAAAGGCAGGATTGTTGTTATAGTAGTCAAGTTGTGTTTTGTACCAATTTTTGGGTTCAATTTTAACTTTAATTTTACGCTAGTGATGAATCATAAAACAAAGTGTAAAGTATTGATTGCCAATGGATAGCAAGGTGATAGAACGAATCGAAAAAATATTTTGTTTATTTCTTGTGAATGAATCACAATTTAACCGATATTTGTCACGTTTTTTTCAAAAATCTAATACAAAAGTGGCACACACTCTTTCACATACTCGCTGCGCGCACATTACGCCATTTTTTTGTAGGTCCGAAAGGACACAATAATACTTGTTTGCCTACGTAGCAAACACATCTCGCCAACTTATCTCAAAAACTTACATTTTATCAACCCCAAAGCGGATTTGTTGTCTCCGCAGAGGATTCAATTCCCACAAACGACAATGTCAAACATCGAAATCGTAGCTAACGAATACATCGTAGAAACAGCCGAAGACAAACATTTCCACCTTGCTGAGACTATCTGTCAAGAGATGGAAGAAAGTGCTAAACAGCGTGGTACTGGCATCGCCAAACGTTCGCCTATTTATATCCGAGAAAAAATGTCTGAAGGAAAGGCTATCATAGCCACTACACTCCTTGGAGAATGGGTAGGTTTTTGTTATATCGAAACTTGGGAACATGGTAAATTTGTGGCCAATTCGGGCCTTATCGTACATCCTGACCACCGTAAAAGTGGTATTGCAAAGGCTATTAAAAGAAAAGCATTTGAGCTTTCGCGGACTAAGTATCCTAATGCCAAAATCATTGGAATCACTACGAGCCTTGCCGTGATGAAAATCAATTCTGATTTGGGCTATGAGCCGGTTACATTTAGTGAATTGCCTGCCGATGATGCATTCTGGAAAGGGTGCTCTAGTTGTGTCAATTATGATGTGCTTACTCGTACCAATCGCAAAAACTGCCTTTGTACAGGGATGATGTACGACCCTGAGCAAGTACAGAAGCAAGGCAAAAAAGCCCCTTGGGACTTTTTGAAGGAATCAAAGCTTTATGAGCGTTGGATGCGTATCAAGCAGCGGATTTTGCTGCGTCGTGAAACCCGTGAGGCCAAAGCTCGTAAGCGCCAAGAACTCGAATTGACGCACTAAAAAGTTGCTACTGTTAGTATATAAAGCCCTAACTGCGGAATAAAAACGTAGTTGGGGCTTATTTTTTTGGATATAACCTAGAAGTTTTCGTAGTTTCGATAGATAATTCGCAAGTCTGTGTTCGCCATTTCTCAAGTAAAATAGAAAAGATTTTTGGAACTTCGGCAAATCATCAATCGTCTGCTCCCTTTTCTGAGCCCAGACCGGTGGCTCATTATGGGGACATTGGCGCTTACCTTGATTGGAGCCCTGACGGCCCAGGTCAACCCCCTTGTGTTACGGCATACTGTTGATGAAATTGATTTGTTGCTTCGTGAAGGTAAAAGTTTGGAAGAAGGATTACCTCTTTTAGGATGGATTACGGTGATTCTGTTTGGAAAAGAACTTCTGAATATTTTTATCCAATTTGGGCAAAAATTTTACGGCGAAAAACTTCGCATCAATGTTTCTTTCAATCTTGCCCAAAGTGCCGTAGAGCGAATTTTGACTTATAAAATGAGCTTTTATACGAGTCAGCTCAATCAATCCGGACGCTTGCAAACTCGCATTGACCGAGGAGTGGAGAGTCTGACCAAGCTCGTCCAAAATTTTTTCATCGATGTATTGCCTTTGTTTGCCAACGCCGTTGTGGCTTTGGTAGTGATGTTTTCGGCCAATGTTTCTGTAGGATTGGTGGCGATTTGTGTGTTGCCCGCTTACTTCTATGTAAGTTTCAAACAAGCCCAAAAACTTCAGGGAGTGAGGCGTAAATTACGCGGACAGCGTGAAGATAAAAACAATGGTTTGATTAATTTGATTGACTCTATCTCTGTCATAAAGTCGTTTGTGAGAGAGAAATATGAAGGGAGAAAACAGCTGCAGCTTCAACAAAAATTGATGGATTTACAGTTGCAAACGCGCCGTACAAGTTTCATTTTTGAAGGCTTAAAGACATTTATCGAGCAAATTGGTGTCGTACTTATTATCATTTTGACAGCTTATTTGGTTCTTGACCGTCAAATTTCGATTGGAGCTATTATGTTTCATATCATGCTGTTTGGGAATGTTTCGGCACCTATTCGGCAACTTCATCGGATTTATGATGAAATGAACGATGCCCTCATCTATGCCGAGGGCTACTTTAGTATCTTAGACGCCAAAGGAGAAATAGAGTCGCTTGGGCATACTATTTCTGAGCCTTTAAAGGGGGATTATTTGTTGGAGAATGTCAATTTTTATTATCCAACGGGGGTTCACGCTCTTAAAAATGTTAATATTCACATTCCCCATGGGAAAACAACCGCTTTAGTGGGACTTTCGGGCGCGGGCAAATCGACGGTGATTAATCTCCTCACTAAGTTTTATGTGCCTGAAAGTGGTCAAATCTCTTTGGATGGTATTGCCCTCAACGATTATGATACTCATGCTTTGCGTGATGATATAGGCTTGGTACTTCAGAAGAATCACATTTTTAAAGGAAGTATTGAAGAAAATATTAGATACGGTAAACCTTCAGCTACGCTAGAGGAAGTACAAGAAGCGGCTAAAAAAGCTTTTTTGCATGAACAAATTCTAGATTTGCCCGACCAATACAAATCAGACGCTTCTCAGCTTTCGGGCGGTCAGCAGCAGCGGATTGCGATTGCAAGATTGTTTTTGAAAGATCCTCCTATTATTTTCCTAGATGAACCCACCGCGAGCCTTGATGCTATCGTGACAGAGCAAATCCGTAATAGCATCGAAGCCATCAAGCAAGGGCGCACGGTGGTGATTATTTCGCATAGTATTGCTCAGATTATGGATGCTGATGTTATTTATGTGATGCAGAGAGGCGAAGTAGTCGAAAAAGGCAAGCATGAGCAATTGTATGAACAGGAGGGCGTTTATCGCCATATTTTTGATGCATCTACTCGTAGTCTTAACTTAGATAAAATTGCAAAGACGCTGGATAACAACGCCGAAACTTAAAAATAGGGGCTGAGAATAAAAAGGAAAGGAGGATGCTGATTTTTTATAAACCGTGCGTTTATTCTCCTAACTTTGCACTGAAAAATAAAGAAAAACCTACCTTATTTGACTGAGTAAAAAGCTGCTTGAATACAAAAATCATAACTTATTTAATACTGAATAGTTAAGCATGAGCAGCGCATTGTTAAAGGTTTTTTGTGTGTAACTAATTGATTTTGAATTGATAATAATTAACAATTAACTTGTGCTTTAGCACTTAAAGAAGTCCATGTCTGAAAGTAAAAAAGTCGTTTTAGCGTTTAGTGGAGGTTTAGATACCTCTTTTTGCGTCAAATATTTGTCAGAAGACAAAGGCTATGAAGTACACTCGGTATTGGTAGATACAGGTGGCTTCTCAGCCGAAGAGCTAAAGGCTATTGAGGCAAGAGCCTATTCGTTGGGCGTGAAAAATCACGCTACTATTTCCAAAACAGAAGATTATTATCAGCAATGTATCAAATACTTGGTATTTGGGAATATTCTTAAAAACAACACCTACCCCCTGTCGGTAAGTGCCGAGCGTATATTTCAAGCAATAGCGGCGGCAGAGTATGCCAAGGAGATTGGCGCACAGGCCATTGCGCATGGTAGTACAGGGGCTGGCAACGACCAAGTACGTTTTGATATGGCTTTTAGGATTATCATGCCTGAAGCCGAAATCATCACTCCTATTCGTGATTTGAGACTTTCGCGCGAGGCCGAAATCGAGTATCTAAAATCAAAAGGTGTAGACCAAGAGTGGCACAAAGCAGCGTATTCTATCAATAAAGGTTTATGGGGGACATCGGTAGGTGGAAAAGAAACTCTCACCTCCGACAAATATTTACCCGAAAGTGCTTTCCCTACCCAAGTAAGCAAAACCGAACAAGAACGCATCAGTCTCACTTTTGAAAAAGGGGAATTGGTAGGTATCAATGAGGTGAGTTATAGCCCCGTAGAGGCTATCCAAAAGCTTTCAGAAATTGCCGCTCCTTTCGGTATTGGACGAGATATTCACGTAGGTGATACAATTATTGGGATCAAAGGACGCGTAGGATTTGAGGCAGCTGCGCCTTTAGTAATTATTAAAGCTCATCATACTTTAGAAAAACATGTATTGAGCGAGCAACAATTGTATTGGAAAGAACAACTAGCCAACTGGTATGGTAGCTTATTGCACAAAGGGCAATTTATGGAACCTGTCATGCGTAATATTGAAACATTCTTGGCCGATACCCAAAATCACGTGACGGGCAAAGTGCACCTCACTTTGGCACCTTACCGTTTTTATGTAGAAGGTATCGAATCAAGTTTTGATTTGATGTCGCCAGTATTTGGAAGTTATGGTGAAATGAACAACGCTTGGACCGGGGATGATGTACGCGGCTTTGCCAAAGTGGCTTCCAACCAAGTGATGATTTATCAAAAGATTAGTGAATTGAATCAATGAGTAATAGATTAAGATTGTGGGACGTCGTGCCCACAGTCTTAATGGATAATCTGGGCTGAATGAGAAAAAAACTACCCCTCTTTATTATTTTTTTATTGGTTACTTTTCTGAGTCGAGCTCAAAACGAAGGTTGGGCTATCTGCAATAGTGGTGCCAATTTATACTTCAAAATTGTGGGTAGTGGCAATCCCGTACTGGTAGTGAGTGATGCTGGGAATTCGTCAGCATACCTTCAAGAACTTATAAAAAAGCTTTCCACGACCAATCGGGTCGTTTATTATGACCCCCGGGCTACTGGCAAAAGTCGTTTTCCGGTTATTAATGATACTACCGTTAATTTCAATATGGCCGTGGCAGATATTGAGGCTTTAAGGGCGGTGTTGCGGATTCCTAGGTGGTCGGTATTAGCTCATGGATTTGGGGCTAAAATCGCCTGTGCCTATGCTTCCCAAGCGGGCGAACATCTAGGTCAGCTGGTTTTGGTGAACCCTACGGCTATGATGAACACTTCTTTGCCTCCTTCCACTTCTTATTTTGATACTTTTGAGGAATACGGTTTTTCAGGAATGCTGACTCAAGAAAACATCAGCAAGCGTTTTCAACATCTACAATCACAACTACAAACAATGGCCAACGACTCAGTGGCGCGGGCACGGGCTATTATGACTTTTCAGGCAGCTACCTACGTACACGATACCTTGCATGAACCTGTTGCCGCAGAATTTTTGTATGAAAAAGTACGAAATGTGGCAATTAAAAGCCGAGTAAGTAATAAATTTGTTCCAGAGCCTTTCGACTGCGTGAGCGTATTGCGCCAGCGAAATATTCCTGTGATGGTGATTTTGTCGCGACAACGTGTGAATGCCAGCGGACTCGCAACGGAGTGGAAAAAAGCGCTCCCCAATGTCTCAATCGTAATGATAGACCGGGCGCATCATTTTCCGTGGTTAGACAATCCTGCTTTGTTTTATGAACAAGTAAATTCCTTTTTAAAACGATTTGTTCCTGTAACGTATGCCAGTCAAAAAAAAGTTAGTAGTCCTGTCAGGCGCGGGTATCAGCGCCGAAAGCGGAATTAAAACATTTCGAGATTCCGATGGTTTGTGGGAAGGATATAGCATTGAAGATGTAGCAACTCCTGAAGGATGGCAGCGCAATCCAAAGCTGGTATTGGACTTTTACAACGAGCGTCGTAAACAGGGATTAGCGGCCGAACCCAACTTAGCTCACTTGATTCTGGCGGAGCTAGAACAATATTTTGACGTACATATCATTACCCAAAACGTTGATAATCTCCACGAAAAAGCGGGGTCTACCAACGTTTTACATTTACACGGCGAACTCTTCAAGGCTCGTAGTACCAAAAACCCGAAGCTTGTCTATGACATAGACGGCTGGGAGTTGAATTTGGGCGATAAGTGCGAATTGGGCAGTCAACTTCGCCCTCACATTGTATGGTTTCATGAAGAAGTACCCATGATGGAACCTGCCCTTAAAATCACCGAAAATGCTGATATTTTTATTGTAGTGGGTACGTCATTAGTAGTATATCCAGCGGCGGGTCTTGTATATTATGTACAGCCTCGGGTGCCTATCTTTGTAGTAGATCCCAAAACCCCCGAAATGTCGGGCAGTACTAAGTATGTAACTTTTATTCCCGAAACAGCTACCGTAGGAATGGCAATGCTGAAAGAGAAGCTACTGAGAGAGTATGCTTAAATTGGGGTGTGCGTAGATTTCAATCGGTATTTGGCAAGAAGGCTGTACATTTGTCTATTCATTATTTCATAATTCGTAAAAACATCAATGCAACTTTTAGACGGTAAAGCACTTTCGGCTCAAGTCAAAGCCGAGATTAAAATAGAAGTAGACAAAATCAAAGCCCATGGCGGTAAAACGCCGCATTTGGCGGCTATCCTAGTCGGCAACAATGGCGCGAGCGAAACCTATGTAGCTTCCAAAATCAAAAGCTGCGAAGAGATAGGTTTTAAGTCAACATTAATCAGCTTGCCTGACACTACCTCCGAAGAAGAGCTACTATCGCATATCCAAGATCTGAATTATGATGAGGATGTAGATGGGTTTATTGTACAATTACCCTTACCTACTCACATCTCCGAAAACCGAATCATGGAAGCGGTCGCTCCCGAAAAAGATGTGGATGGTTTTCACCCTATCAACGTTGGGAGAATGTGCAAAGGGCTCCCTGCTTATATTTCTGCTACTCCTTTTGGGATTTTGGAAATGCTCGAACGTTACAAAATTCAGACTGCCGGTAAACACTGCGTAGTAGTAGGACGTAGCCAAATTGTGGGTTTGCCGATGAGCATTTTGATGCAACGCAACGCTTATCCGGGCAATTGCACCGTTACGATTTGTCATAGTCGTACGCCCAATCTGAAAGAAGTATGTCAAAGTGCAGATATATTGGTCGCAGCTCTTGGAAGACCTGAATTCATTACGGCTGATTACATCAAAGAAGGAGCCGTCGTTATCGACGTGGGCATTACACGAGTAGCCGATGCTTCCAAAAAAAGTGGCTTTGCCATTAAAGGAGACGTGAAATTTGATGAAGTAGCACCTAAGTCAAGTTTTATTACGCCTGTGCCAGGTGGAGTAGGATTGATGACTATCTGTGGATTGCTTACCAATACCCTCTTGGCTTCTAAAAAGGCTATTTTCTAAAAATAAAAAGACTTTTTTTTAAAATAAACCTTCCAAGACTTTTAACTCTTGGAAGGTTTGATAAATGTCCTTATTGACTTCTCAACTCGGCATGTAGTTTAGGTCATTGTTTCGCTTCAATTTAATGATTCCAACCGCATTGAGCATTAAAATAAACGGAAATGTGGGATCAAACTCGTGCCATTTTACCCCAAAATTAGCTCTTCCACCCAGTTTGTGGTGATTGTTGTGGTAAGATTCTCCCATCATCAAAAAGTCAAAAGGAAGTAAATTTTTGGCGGTATCATTGACTTTAAAATTGGTATAACCATAACGGTGCGCATACCAGTTAATAATCACCCCGTGTACAGGCCCCATCAAGTAGTGAATCGGGAGCAGCAAAAACATCCACCAAGCAGTGGCAAATTGAATATAAAACAGCGTATAAAGCACCCCCCAGCCAATTCTGATAGCCCAAGAGTCTCCGAGGCGTTCCATAAATTCCCAATGAGGTACATCTTTCTTAAATTTGTCAGGAATATTGTCGTGGCGATGTAAGATATTGTTATAGTAGTTTTTGGTTTTCCACATCATATCTACGACACTGTCCGAAAAACTCGGTGAATGTGGGTCTTGCTCGGTGTCGGCATAGGCATGATGTAAACGGTGCATAACCCCATAAGCATAGGGACTTAAAAACGACGACCCCTGGAAAACGAAAGTAAGGGTGTAAAAAAACTTCTCCCAAAAAGGGCTCATTGTAAACATTTTGTGGGCAGCGTAACGGTGCAAAAAGAATGTCTGCATCAGTAACGATAAATACCAGTGGGCTACAAAAAATACAAGAATATACATAGACAATCAATTAGTTTGATAAAAGAGTATAACAAAAGTACTAATGTGCTTTTAGGAAAAAGATGAGGAAAATCATCTTTGGAAGGATTTGATATAGAAAACAAAAATGACGTTTCAAGAATTTAAAAACTCGCTTTCAGAAGAGCGCCCCGCCGCCGATTTTTCGGTTTTGTTAAAAGCACTCTGGTATGATGCTAAAGGTGATTGGGAGGCTGCTCACAACATAGCGCAGTCGCGAGAAGGCACGCGCGATTATGACCGTTTACACGCCTACCTCCATCGCAAAGAAGGTGATCAATGGAATGCGGGCTATTGGTATCGGCGTGCTCGCGCCGAGATGCCTTCCTATAGTTTAGAAAAAGAATGGGAAGAACTTGTAAAACAATGGCTGGTATAATACTGACTTTCCAAGTTTTGGGTGAGTAGGTTTGTAAACTTGGAAAGTCTCTACCTGCAAAACTGACTTTCCAAGTTTTGGGTGAGTAGGTTTGTAAACTTGGAAAGTCTCTACCTGCAAAACTGACTTTCCAAGTCTTAGGTAATTAGGTTTACAAACTTGGAAAGTCTCTACCTACAAAACTGACTTTCCAAGTTTTGGGTGAGTAAGTTTACAAACTTGGAAAGTCTATCATATGCCATTTCTTAAATTGAGATTTTTTGGGGTTTAGGTTATCAATTTTTTAAATTCTTTTTTGTGAAAAAAATACTCATTCTCCTATTCGTAAGTATGTGCTTTTGGTGGAAATGCACCATTGCCCAAGATAAAATAGGGATCCTCAAGCACAATCATATTGCCTTGCAGGTGGCTGATATTCAGGCAAGCGCGAAGTTTTATGGAGAAGTGCTACAGCTTGAGCGTATTGAGGTTCCTGACAATCTGAAAGCCATCAGGGCATGGTTCAAAATCGGTAATGACCAGCAAATTCATTTGTTGGCTGGGCGTACGCAGCCAGTTGTCAATGATAGAAATGGCAGTCATTACGCAATTTTTGTGGCTTCGATTGCGGAGGCCGAATCTTATCTCAAGAAGCGGCAGCTCCCCTTTCATAAGCAAGTAAGATTTGACGGCGTGACGCAGATTTACTTGCCCGATCCTGATGGCTACTTAATAGAACTGAATGAATGGAAACCTTAACGTGAAGGTTATTTTCGGGCATAGAAATATAGATTGACTGAAGGCAGTGTACGTCTTTCGCTCAAAGTAAAATAGCCTTTGCCGTCTTTGTCAAAACATACTGCCTCGCCTTGAGGCTCTAAAATATAAGGCAAGTTTTTGAGAGGAGCTTTGGCAAGAACATCACTGATTTTTTCATCGGCGTTACGTTTCCAGTAATAAATAGCTGTATAACCTCGTACAATGATTTCGCGCCCATTGGTAGAGATGCTTCCTCCAGTGAGGTCATTTCCGACGGTCATGGTGGCTACTTTTTCAGCTGTTATCACATTGGTGGTGGATTGAGGATAAGCAAGACGATAAACGTGCGCACTGCCTAGCCATTTGGTGATTACGTACAAATCCTTGGTGAGTGGGTCAAGGAGTATAGTTTCGGCATCGTGAGTACCGTCAGGATAGCGAAAAGCGATGGGTTCGTAATTGTTGATGATAGCTGTAGGGCTAGCAGGTTCAGGAAAACGATAAATCCGCTTGATGTCTGTACAGCTGCAATTATCACCTATATCTGCTACGTACAAAAATGTTTCGTTTGGAATAGGGCCGGGACCTATTGCTATATCTTCCCAATCATAATTGCTGAAGGGAGTAGGAATTTTGCCCACAATCATCCCTTGACGATTGAGTAAAAAGAGCTCACTATCAGAACCGGCATCTTCATGCGACCACAAAAGGCCAGGTTGTTTGTGGCTATCGGCGAGCCCCGACGCCTCACCAAGGTCGTCGGCTGGCTGGACTACGTGGGAAGTAGGGGTATCCGAAAAATTGGTAGATTCTAAATCTATAGGTGGTTCTTCTTTTTTACAACCCCAAAGGCATAGAATATAAAAAGCCAAAGCAAAATACTTTAATTTCATTTGTTAAAATTTTACAGGTAAATTGTCTATCCTAGATGGTGGATATATTTTAAAACAACTTGATTGTTTTAAAGTTTGGTGATGATCATTTCCACACGTCGGTTCAACTGACGTGTTTCTTCTCGGTTATTGCTGGCTATTGGGCGGGTAGGGCCGAAGCCTCGACTAGTGATGCGATTGGCAGCAATACCTTTTGATACTAAAAAAAGTTTGACAGTTTCTACACGTTGTTTTGAAAGAGCGACATTGAGATCAAAATCCCCCTGATTGTCTGTATGGCCATGTAGCTCGATTTCGGCATTGGGATTATCGCGCATAAATACCCAGAGTTGATTGAGTTCTTCATCAGATTCAGGAAGCAGCTCGGCTTTTCCTTGAACAAAACGTATATTTTGGAGTGTCGTTGGTTCTTTTAAACTAACGGGTTTTAGGTTGAAAATATTGGTATAGTTTGATTTTTCGGCTATTTGAGCTGCATTGTAAGTCAGGCTCAAGGGCAAAAATCCTTGGGCTTCAATTGTTAAATTGAGGTTTTGATAAAGCGGAATCACAATGTTAAACTTGCCGTCTAGCGCATCAAAACGTGCCATTTCGACTTTATTTTTGTCATACAAAATGATAACGGCATTGGGAATAACTTGCTTATTTTTTTCATTTTGTATTTTGCCATCCAGTTTCACGGTTGCATTAGCTGATTTGGCGGGTAGTGAAGCGAGTGAATCTAATGAGGTTTTCGTAGGGGAGGAGAGGGTGGGAGAATCGACTTTTAGTTCAGCTTTTTTTAATACCGTTTTGTTTAAGGTTACAAAACTTTGTTTGATTTCGTTAGCAGGTATTACAAAGTCAGAGATTTTGATAAGCGCAACTGCCCCCTCACTTGCTTCTTCTTTTACCATCAAGTCATCAAAAAAGAAATTCAATACTTGATCTTCGTCAATGACGGCATCATTGTTTTTGTCTGTAAACTCAATCTTTGATTCGCCGTCTATGTACATTTTAAATTGTTTGGTCTGACCATTGCGCGAAATCACGTAGTGGGTGTATTCATTACGTCTAACGGGCGCTCTGTCGCTTGTTACAAAATTGTAGAAGTTGAGCTTGCCATCATAAATGTAGCAACCATTGTCGGTTTTTCGGTTTTTGAAGTCAAGTACTCGTTTCCAACTATCTAATGCCGAAAATTTAAAATACATCTCAATCGTGTAAGAATCTCCCAAAAAACCATTTGCGGCTCGATTGTCGAATTGTAGACCGCAGTTTTTTTCGAAAAAATATACTTGTCGCTTGGCGTTTTTGAGTTCAGGTAGTATATCTTCCTTAAATTCTCCCTTTTCACCCAATACTTTTAGGGCAGGAAATAATCCAGTATCTTCCTCTAGGTTTTTGTTGAAACTATACACTCCTTGACGTTGAGCTTCAGCACTATAGGTTGTCCAAAGCAAAACCAAGCAGCTTGCTAGTAAACGCATAGAAGTGAAGAGTGAGAGAAATTTCAAAACGAATATGTTATGATGAAGCCTCAAATTTAGTAAGATTAGTATGAAAAGTGATACATCGAAAAGTAGTTGGAAGTGACTAGCTTTGTAGAGGATGAAAATTCCTAATGTGGTGTCAATCTTCAATATCCCAATATTTAAAAGCTGCAACCCCTTATGCCGTCGCCTTTTATTCCTGCACTAAAGTACCATTTCTTAACGCCCATTTACGATTGGTTTATTGCGTTGACCTTACCAGAAATTGCGGTAAAAAAGCAATTGATTCGGCAAGCCAATATCAAAAAAGCAGAAAAGGTCCTAGATTATGGGTGTGGCACGGGTACGTTGTTGCTGCTGTTGGAAGAGCTACATCCTGATTGTGAAGCTATTGGTATTGAGGTAGATACACAAATGCTGAAAATGGCGCAGCGCAAAGTGGCGGAAAAAAACTCGTCGGTTCAATTGCAATATTATGAAGGAGATAGACTACCGTATGAAACAGGGACTTTCGACAAAGTGATTTCGTCGTGGGTATTTCAACACCTGACAACTTCCCAAAAAATAACTTCTTTTCGGGAAATACACCGCGTGCTTAAGCCCGAGGGAGAGTTTCACATGGCCGATTGGGGTAAAGCGCAAAATGCCCTGATGAGAAGTCTTTTTTTTGTCGTACAGATGATTGATAATTTTTATACTACCGACGACAACATTCAAGGCCGTCTTCCTTCGTTGATGCAAGAAGCAGGCTTTTCGAAAGTCGAAATTCTGGAAAACCAATCTACTTTATTTGGAACCTTATCTTACTTTAAGGCTCTTAAATCCTAAATCTCTAGCATTAATCTGTTTTACGAAAATCCTCAAAAACTTCAGCATTGATAAGTGGGTCAGTAAATATTTCTAGAAGTTTTGGCCGCTTGTTGTCAATAATGAATTGTTCCCAAATTTTGCCAAAGTTATCGCCTTCTTGAAGTGAAAAGTAATCTAATTGGGCATCTATCGCTGTATGCTGTGCCGTAGTGTGATGGCGGGTCTCAAAATACTGTTCTAACTCAGGCTGTGCAGTCGGACCGTCGATGAGCCTAAAGATATTCCCACCATTGTTGTTGAAAAGCACTACACGCAAATTAGCAGGTATATGGGGATGCCATAGGGCGTTGCGGTCATAGAAAAAAGCGACGTCGCCTGTCAACACAAAAACCAATTGCTCAGTCATAAGGGTGGCTCCCAAAGCCGTGCTGGTACAGCCGTCGATGCCACTTGTACCCCGATTTGCAAAAACTTGGATATTGTGCGTTGTACCTATCAAGTTGGCGTATCTGACGGGCATACTATTGGCAAGATGCAAGATGGTGTTGTTCGGGAGTTTTTCGAGGATTTGTTCTACCAACGAAAATTCATTCCACCTTTTTTGAGCCTGTAAAAAACGGCTTAAAAGTCGCTTTGCTTGCAACTCAGCTTGCATCCACGTTTGGCGGTATTCGTCACGTTCGTCATCTTCGGTATGTTGTACAAACTGCTGATAATCTAAATCTTCTAGGAGTTTTTGGAAAAAATAAGTAGGCGAAACAGGAATCTGAGTAGTAAGCGTTTGAAAAGTATCAATCAACAATTCACTTTGTTTGATGTGCCAATGTTGAAGAGGCGGGTTGGTTCGCAAAAACAACTTGAAGTTTTTTGAAATAAACGAGTCGCCTACTGTAATCAGCAAATCGGGGCGAAGAGCAGCTAGTCTACTTTCGTCTTTACTTCTTAAAAACACATCGTGGTGACGCACAAAACTATCCTGAGGAGGAATATTAGAAATAATATCCCCTAAAACAGGCACTCCCAGCTCTTCGCCAAACTCTTTTAAAGTGTTCCATAAAGCGGGATTAGGGGGAAGTTGTCCCACAGCAATAAGCACCCTGGAAGCACTTTCAAATTCATTTTGGAGATGATGCCAAGTCTCGGTCGAAAGAGAAGGTTGAGTCTCTACTCTGTTTACGATTTTTACGTGTCGGTCGTAGGTTATTTTTTCGGTAGCTTTCGGATAAAATGGCTCGCGGATAGGTACATTGACATGCACGGGCCCTTTGGGAAATGTTTGTGAAAGATTGATAGCCTCGTTGAGTACTCGTTGGATATACCATGAGCTATCGGGGTGGCTGTAATCTGAGGGTAAATCAAAAGACTTTTTGACATGCTTACCGTAGAGTTCTCGCTGATAAATCGTTTGTCCGTCTTGTTGATGAATCCATTCGGGAGGACGGTCGGCGGTGAGTACCAAAAGCGGTATCTCTTGAAAAAAAGCTTCTACTATGGCCGGTGCGAGGTTGTAAGCGGCACTGCCTGAAGTACATATCAACGCTACTGTCTGCTGGCTCAACTGAGCCATCCCAAGCCCCACAAAGCCCGCGACTCTTTCGTCGGGAATCACTTTGGTTTCAATAGCGGGATGCCTAGCAAAAGCTAAGGTGAGGGCGGCACTCCGCGAGCCAGGTGAAATGACTACATTTTGGACGCCCTTTTGGGCACATATTTCGGCAATGTTGTAAATCGACGGAAGGAGCATGAAAATAAAACTTTAAATCGGCAGGGCAGTGGTACTCTTTACCTCCGACATCACAAAGAAACTGCTTATGTGCGAAATCGCTTTAAGGCTTGCTAACTTTTCCTGATAAAAAGCATGATAGCTTTCGACGTCGTTGGCGACGATTTTGATGAGATAGTCAAACGTCCCTGATACCACACAGCATTCTACTACCTCAGGCATTTGGAGCATTACTTCGTTGAACTCTTGAAAATTTTCCTGTTGTTGTTTGTCCAGGGTTACATTACAATACACAGTAAGGCCTTTTCCGAGGCGTTTTTTATTGAGAATAGTCACATATTTTTCGATGATACCTTCTCGTTCAAGCTTTTTGATACGGTCATGAACCGGGGTAATCGAGAGGTTGATTTCGGCGGCTATTTCTTTGATGGTCAGCTGAGCGTTTTTTTGTAACAACTGTAAAATACGTAGATCTGTTTCATCGATTTGGTTCATATTGTCAAAGCAATTATTGGTAGCCGAATTTTTTTCGTTAATAGACCTTTAAATGACCTCAATATAGTAATTAATTGTTTGAAACGAAGATTTACAAAAATATTTTCTTATTTATAAATTTATATCAGAAAATATTTTTGTATACTATAATTTTGTATCGCTCTTTGATGATTACCAGAGGCTCTAAATCTGTCACTTTTAACAATATTACACGACCATGATTATCGGCGTACCTAAAGAAATCAAAAACAACGAAAATCGCGTAGCGCTAACACCTGCAGGTGTAGCCGAATTTCGTAAAAATGGCCACACTGTGTATATACAATCCACAGCGGGTTTAGGGAGTGGATTTGAAGATAGTGAATATGAAGCCGCGGGTGCAATCATCCTTTCTTCAATCGAAGAGGTATATGGTATCGCCGAAATGATTGTAAAAGTAAAAGAGCCTATTGCTTCAGAGTATGCGCTTATCAAAGAAAATCAGCTTTTGTTTACTTATTTCCACTTTGCATCTTCGGAAGAGTTGACACATGCCATGATTGAAAGAAAAGCCGTATGCTTGGCTTACGAAACCGTGGAGCGTCCTGATCGTTCGTTGCCTTTGTTGGTGCCGATGTCGGAAGTGGCAGGTCGTATGGCGATTCAAGAAGGAGCCAAGTATCTCGAAAAACCAATGGGTGGAAGAGGTATTTTGTTGGGAGGTGTGGCAGGTGTAAAGCCCGCCAATGTATTGATTTTGGGTGGTGGTATTGTGGGTACGCAAGCCGCAAAAATGGCAACGGGACTAGGAGCTAATGTCACAATCGTTGACATAAGCCTGAATCGTTTGCGGTATTTGGAAGATATTTTACCAGCCAATGCTGACACGGTGATGTCAAACGAATATAACATTCGGGAATTGATTAAAAACTCTGATTTGATAGTAGGAGCTGTGTTGATTCCGGGAGCGAAAGCACCGCATCTCATCACCCGTGATATGCTCAAATTCATGAAAAAAGGAACCGTACTCGTAGATGTAGCGGTAGACCAAGGAGGATGTATCGAAACTTGTAAGCCTACAACCCACGAAAATCCGACTTATGAAATCGACGGTATCGTGCATTATTGTGTGGCTAATATGCCCGGAGCGGTGCCTTATACTTCGACGTTGGCTTTGACCAATGCTACTTTGCCTTATGCAATCCAATTAGCAAATAAAGGCTGGCAAGCAGCGTGCAGTCAAAACGAAGACCTCAAAAAAGGATTGAATGTAGTACAGGGGAAAGTGGTATATAAAGCAGTTGCAGATGCTTTTGGCTTATCATATACTTCGGTTGCCGAAGTATTGGAAGAAGAACTGGTGGGTTAATTTTTATAAATTAAGATTGGTAAATAAATGGCTGAGCCAACTGGCTTGGCCTTTTTTGTATGTCTTTTAAAAGGAGTTGCTTTGACAGACTATTAATTTTGAAAATAAAGAAGGTATTTGTGTGAATCACCAAAATTTATATTTACTTATACTAAACTATCGAGCCAGAAAAAGAATGTATCATATAATAAGGTAAGAGAAGATAAATTCAAAAAAAGCTAAGTTAGAAAAAAGTGTAATATGTAATTGTAAGATAGTCAGTTAGTTGTATTTTGTAAGGAAAAGAATTAATGGTAGAAAACTTTAGTAATTACTTTTGAAAAGAGTAGGGATGATGTAAACCTACTACTAAAAATGGGTAGTTAAATATGGTCAACTTGGGATGTATTTAGTATGCGTGCATAAAATAATCTATTATAGGTGTTTATTCTATTAAAAGATATTGTTTTAAATGTTAATTTTGTAAAAAATTGAGACAAAACATTCTAACCATTTAAATAAAAATAAGTCATGATGTTACTTAGTATAGCTAGTGACGTCATATACAAAGAGTTTTTCATAACGTTGAGTAAAGTTAAAAAGCCGGGTGGAGTTTCTGCCCGGCTTTTTTGTGAATGATTGAACCTTGAAGATGCGTTATGCTGAGAACATACACTGAGACAAGTATTAGTTAGTTACTTTTTGTAGTAGCTTCATCGCGCAAAGCTCTGCGGAGGATTTTGCCTACATTGGTTTTGGGCAGTTCTGTTCTAAATTCGATATGTTTTGGGCATTTGTAAGCCGTTAGGTTTTGGCGGCAAAAAGCCATTATCTGCTCCTTGGTGAGATTTTCATCTTTTTTTACTACAAAAATCTTCACAGCTTCGGTGGTTTTTTCGTCAGGTACTCCTACGCACGCTACTTCAAGTACACCGGGGCATTGAGCTATTACGTCCTCGATTTCGTTGGGGTATACATTGAAACCCGACACCAAAACCATATCTTTTTTACGATCTACAATTTTAAAATAACCTTCTGCATCCATCACACCTACATCGCCCGTTTTGAACCATTGGCGACCATCGACGGGGTCGATAAACATGACCTTTGCTGTTTCGTCAGGGCGTTTATAATAACCCGGCATGACTTGTGGGCCGTAAGCACAGATTTCGCCTGACTCGCCTACCTCGGCCCAAGTATCATCTTCGCGTAAAATCCGTAATTCGGTACTAGGAAAAGGTATACCAATAGTACCGATTTTATTAAACTTAGGATCAAGCGGATTGGCCGAAAGCACAGGAGAAGTCTCCGAAAGTCCGTAGCCTTCGGTGGGAAGATTGCCAGTAAGTTTGTACCAACGTTCGGCTACTACTTTTTGTAATGCCATTCCACCCGCCGACGTAACACGCAGTTTACTAAAGTCTACTTCACCGATACGAGGGTGATTCATAAGACCGTTGAAAAGGGTGTTGAGACCTGTAAAGAGCGTTATTTTATATTTTTTTAGAATATCAATAAACGCATTCATATCACGCGGATTGGTAATAAGAAGATTCATTCCGCCATTTTTGAGCGCCGATAAAGCATTACAAGTCAATGCATATATATGGTACAACGGTAGGGCTGCTACCAAGACATTAGGGTCATTTTCGGGGATTTGCTGGAGCATTGGGCTAAGATAGAAGCAGTTGGCTTCTACATTGGCGATGATGTTGCGATGCGTGAGCATCGCACCTTTAGATACGCCTGTAGTCCCTCCTGTGTACTGAATAAAAGCCAAGTCTAGGTTGTGAATGCTTGGTTTTTGATAATTCATCGATGCTCCTTCTCTGACGGCATCCATGAATGATACAGCTTGAGGCAGATAAAACGGCGGAACCATTTTTTTGATATTTTTGACTACAAAGTTGACAATTTGCTTTTTGGGAAAGCTAAGAGTATCGCCAATTTGAGTTACAAAAACATGCTTGATTTCGGTTTGAGGCAAAACTTTTTCAAGTTTGTCCGCAAAGTTTGCTAAAATTACAATAGCCTTAGCACCAGAATCTTTAAACTGATGCTCCATCTCGCGGGGAGTATAAAGTGGATTGGTATTAACTATCGTGAGTCCGGCTCTCAATGCCCCAAATATTGCAATGGGATACTGTATGACATTGGGCATTTGGATTGCTATGCGGTCGCCTTTACTAAGTCCTATTCCTTGAAGATAAGCAGCAAAATTGCGCGACATTTTATCTAATTCGGCATAAGAAATTTCTTTGCCCATACACGCATAGGAGGGCTTTCTGGCATATTTTTCGAATCCTTCGTCTATCATTTCCAGCAGCGAGGGGTACACATCTGGATTGATTTCGTAGGGCATCCCTGATGGATAGTACTTTAACCAAGGGAATGTATCGCTGGTGACAGTCATAGGGTTTTTGGTTGATGTTTAGAAAAAATTGTACCTTACAAAGATACAAACGAACAAGCATACCCTAAGATTTCAACTTATTTTTCGTAAATAAAAAATTAGTAACTACTTAGCAATACGCTCCGCGCGAGCGGCCCCGTAGGCTGTATGCCATAAGCTTTTTGTTAGAAAAGATTTTGCCTACTCAACGAGTACCCGCTGTGATTGCCTAAAAACATCGCAAAAAATGCTTACAGCTTAAAGCTTAGTGCCTAAGGCTATGTAGTTAAAAAAATTAAAGTCCTAATTCTTGGCGATTTATATCGAATGCTTGAGCAGACGCCTTCATGATTTCCAATACTTCATGATAGCTAAACAAGCGACCATCCAAATAAGCTTGTTCTTCAGGCTTAGCAAATGCTTTTGTGCCTTGCAAATCACGGATGTTTTGGTGCAAGGAAATGAGGACATCAGGAAAAAAATCGACAAATTGCTCAGAAGACATCTCTTGGTGTTTTTCGTTTGTGATGTAAATAACGTCTAAAACCACCAAAATTTTAGTTTTTTTCGTCTCTTTAGTTCGTAAAATAATCGTTAAGTATTGAGCTTTACTTTTTAAGAATGGTAAACTCTACTCTTCGATTTACTTTACGATTTTCTTCGGTTGTGTTAGGAGCTAGGGGGCGAGTGGGGCCATAGCCTTTGGTCTGAATTCGAGCTTGCTCGATGTTTTTGGAGATAAGATAGCGTTTTACTTCTTCTACACGGTCTTTTGAAAGCTGTACATTAGCATTGAAGTCACCTACATTGTCGGTATGGCCTTCTATTAAAATTTCCATATCGGCGTTTTCAGTCATCATTTGGGCGATTCGGTCGAGCTCAGGTAGAGACGAAGGCAAAAGGTCAAATTTGCTTTGTGCAAAACGAATGGTATTGAGGGTGATTTTTTTGCCGATTTCAATAGGGGTAAGCACTATTTCTCGTCTAATTTCGCGGTATTGGTTTTCTTGGCTCAAATCAATCGTCATACCACTGGCTTGGTAGCCTTTGTGCTGGGCGGTAAGGTTATATTGTTTTTTGGTATCTAATATCATCTTAAAATCGCCCACTTCGGGGTCGTAATCGAGGACTTGAGGTGTTTGCTTTTGCTCGGTATCTTCTACAATGACTTGTGCTTGGAGAGGCCGTTTGGTGAGTTGGTCTATTACAGTGCCTTTTAAGATGACGGTAGGATTGGGGCGGATGGGTTCGGGGAGTTTTACCCTAAAAATATCAAATTCACCTAATGAATTTTCGGACGAACAGAAATAGGCGTAAGCACCCGATGCCGGGATTGTGAAATGTGCTTCGAAGTCAAAAGTATTGAAAGCAGGGCCGAGGTTTTCGGGCTCCGACCATTTTTTCCAAGTATCATCTAGGCGTCGGCTTACGTAAATATCCATTTCACCATAGCCACTGCGGCCATTTGAGGTAAAATATAAGGTTTGATTATCGGTCGCTAAAAAGGGAGTATACTCATCGTCGGCAGTATTGATACTCACTCCCATATTGGTGGGAGAAGACCATTTGCCGTCGGTTTGTAGGAAAGATACGTACAAGTCAGAGCCTCCGAGGGTATTGGCATCTTGAAGCGATAGCACCATTACTTTACCATTAGGGCTGATATAAAATCCTGAGAATGAGTGTTCGTTAACATAGTTTTGGAGCCCTAATTGTTGCGGAAAACTCCATCCGTTGCGGTTTTTGTGACTTACCGATACTCCTTTGGATAGGGCTCCGTCTGGATGATAAATATTCATCAGCAAAGCAGTGCGGTCATCGGGCGAAATGTAGCAAATCGAGTTTTCTTGTAGATTGTTGATAGGCGACCCCATGTTTTTGGCGTATTGCCATACTCCGTTTTTTTCTTCGGCATACCATACATCATAGTCTTCTTTGGCGCGGAGGTTGCCGGGATGATCGTAACGAGTAAAATAAATCGTGTGCCCATCAGGCGAAATAACTGGGGCTACTTCGTTGGCTTTGGAATTGACGTTGGGACCTAGATTTTCTTTTTTGAGTTCTTTGGGAACATTCTTAGCTACGTTGATTTGGGCTTCCACGGGGTTTTCACTAGCTGAGATGCCAATAGCATCTATTTCGTTCCAACCGTTTACGAGCTTGGTATCTAGCACCACCTTGACAGCGGCTACTTTGTAGGTAGAAAGCTGTGGGAGCCATACTCGAAACATGCCAGCGTTGCGTTCTGAGGTCGTGTTTTTGGATTTGTAAATTTGATATTCGTTGCCTTGAGTATCATATACAAAGACTTTATCAATGCACCCTCCGCCAAAATTTTCACCAATAGCCACCTGTCTGACTGCGGTGGGTGTTTCAAAACTCACTTTGAGCCATTCTTCGCCCGCATTTGGGGAAGACGCCCGCCAAGCTGAGGCGCCGCTCTCGGCTTGGGGAAGTTTGTTGGGTTTTCCTAAAACTTGTACGGCTCGGTATTGTTGGCCACTGCCTTGGGTATACTCAGACGACATCCCTACGACTTTCGATGCCCATTGAACAGACTGCGCCTGTAGACTGCTATAGGCAAAACACACGAATAAATATGAAAATATGCGCATATTAGCTGGCTTTTTGAGCTGATGCGCATATATCGTGCCAAATCTTCGTTTTTATCACCAATGGGCAGTTGGCGGATATAAGATTAGTAGGCGTAAGCTATTAAAAAGGATTGATGCTTAGGCGTTTATCAAAGAAGTTCGTCGCTTGGATTCCAGAAGTGTTTTTTGAAGTCTATGATTTTATCCTCTTTGACCACAATGCCCTCTGCTGAAAGCAAATCCTCCATGGCGGTAGGACTTCCGAAGAAGTGTTTGCCTGACAAAATACCGTTACGGTTTACTACGCGGTGAGCAGGTACATCTGGCATTCCATGACAGGCGTTCATTGCCCATCCTACCATACGTGCACTAAGCTTAGAACCCAAAAAAGCAGCAATCGCTCCATAAGATGTGACGCGTCCCTCAGGAATCTGTCTTACTACCTCATATACATCGTTGAAGAAATTTTTGGGTTCCACTTTAAGCGGGTGATGATGATTTACTTTCGATTTTATGTACTAATTCTTGATACCAACTTTCCCCGTATTTGGTGATAAGTGGGTCTTTTAGAAATTTATAAATAGGCACTCCTAATTCACGTCCGTTGTGGCAGGCGGGTTTGCAAATATGCCAACGGTCGTAGTTGAGAGCATCAAAATGATCATATTTAGTAATTCTAATGGGGTACAAATAGCAAGAAATGGGTTTTCGAAAAGCGATTTTTCCGTCTAAAAAAGCTTGTTCGATGCCACATTTCAAAATCCCTTTTTTATCATAAATTGCGTAGGCACATTCGCGACCATTGACTGTGGTAGTGACATAGTCGCCATCTGAGTCTTGCTCATAGAGCCCTTGGGTTTCGAGGGCTTCTATGCCTTTTTGATTGAGGTAAGGTTTTACCAGAGGATAGACCTCTTCTAGTACTTCTAACTCTGACTCAGCCAAAGGTGCGCCCAAATCTCCTTCTACACAGCATGCACCTTTGCATTTAGTAAGTTCACACACAAAAAACTGATCCGCTACATCATCGCTGATGACGGTGTTGTCAATCACTATCATTGTTTTTTAATCTTGAGTTGTTGGCCTATTTTCACTCCATTATCGCTGAGGCCATTCCATTCTTTGATATCATCAATCTTGACCCCATACTTTTGGGAAATACTAAACATAGTTTCTTTGGGAGCTACGGTATGTGTCAAAAATTCTTCCTTGGTAGGTTGTTGTGAAATGGTGTTACCTACGGGTGAAATTTTAATTTTTTGTCCTACTGCAAGCTTAGAGTCAAGAGTCAAATTGTTCCAATACAAAACATCATTGACTGTTACATCATACATTTTTGAAATACTAAAATACGTTTGACCCGCTTCTACTACGTGGACGATCGTCTTAGCGCTTCCTGAGGAAGCTGGGGTAGGAGTGGTAGTTTTAGGCTTGGTTGCAGTGCTAGAAGCAGGAGGCGTAGTCGTTGACTTGCTAGTAGAAGCAGTAGTATTGTTTTTGTTAGAAGCCGCAGGGCGTGTATTATTGGTTTTAGCTTTGCTTGCTTCTTCTTCATCGTTAATAATTACTACTTTATCGTCGTCGTTTGGATTGAATGAGGGTGCACGGCGATTTGGTTTTGTAGAAGTCGAAGGTGTATTGGTTTTAGGCGAGTTTGTTGGGATAGAGTTTACATCAGTAATCTCTACTCCATCACCCGAATCAGGCAACGACTTGTTGGTATCGTTGCTAGGAGGCGTATCTGCCATTTTGGGCGTATATACTTTACGTTCAGAAGGGTTTTGAGGAATTTTGTTGGTGTTGTTATTGGCGGGAGGGTTGGAAGGCAACTCAGTAGAGGTTGAAAATGTTTCCTGCGTAGCAATCCGAGGCTGCGATTTATTGACACCAGGTCTCCATTCATCTTCTAGGGGGATTTCAATCACTTCGACGGGTGTATTTTTGGGGCGACGCTTCGCTAACCACAGCACACGACCTGTTTGGGGGCGTTGGTTACGATTGTCCATGCGATTGTATTTGACCAAATTTTTGATTCTTATTCCATAAATCTGCGATACTTTCCACAGCGACTCTCCATCACGTACGGTATGAAAAGGTACGGCTGCTTTTTTGTTCTTTTTGGCTAAATAATAGACGCTACCCGGCACGATAGGGTCGCGCTCAGACATATCGTTGTACCGCAAAAAACTACTGAAACTTACTTTCGCTTTGCGAGCAAGGCTTTCGATATTGTCGCTGTTGTCGGCCATAATACCAGGTAAACCGTTGATTTCGTATAAAAGCAGGCTACTACTATAGCCTTGAGCCCGATTCAAGATAGGAAACCCAATGTCTTTTTGGGTAAAATTGTCACGTTGATTAGGTGTTTTCAACGAAGCCAAGCGGCTACGGGTATTAGAAAGTTGATCGTTGTTGACGGGAATAATCAACGAATATTCTTTATCAGAAGGAATATCATTGCCAGTAACCCAGCGGTTGTGAGTACGTAATGTGACTTCGTCAATTTCAACCTCAGATGCAATAGAGGCCAAGGTACGTCCGCTCGCTTTAGGGTATTCAAGAAGGGCGATAGTATTGGGTGATTGATAGCGGTCTATAGAAGATTCAATAGCGATTTTGTGGGCCAAAAATCTCAAAATATAGCGATCAGACTTTCCATTAAGTTGGACTTCTCTGGCATATGCCCACTCCGTAGGGATAGTTTTGCTAATGCCACCTGCTCCTAAATAATAAGAATAAAGAGACGCAATCCAGTTGTTGAATTGGATGTTGCTTTTTTTGAGGTATTGAGCAGCAGCACGGGTAGAAGAAATGATGTTTTTCCGTTCGTCTACTTGGTCATTTACGCGAAGACCATAATCGACGGCTGTCTCTTTTTTAAACTGCCAAAAACCTACTGCATTAGAAGCAGACACCGCATCAGGCTGTAAGCCGCTTTCTTGTACTGCCAAAAATTTAAAATCTACCGGAACATCCTCATCAATCAAAACACCTTCAATAAGCGGGAAAAACATGACGCAACGGTCGAGTTTAGCATCCCAAAATTTTTTATTGCCCAATAGCGCCTTTACATCAGACTGAATCACGGCTCGGGCGTCTTCGTCTAGTTGGATATTCATACCTGCAAATCCCACACTACGAGGGATGGTAGGGATGGTATTTTGTGCCCACAGTAGAACTACCGAGTAAAGAGAAATTAATGTGGTTAGGGTGGCGATACGTTTCATCTTTTTCGTTCTGCTAAATGTTAGTGTTTCCAAGCAATCAGAAGGCCGTCTCTAATAGGAAGAAGGATGTTGCTGACGCGTGAATCTTGATGAATTTTTTGATTAAAATCTAAAAGTGCTTGAGTGTCTTTGTCTATTTTCTTATCAGTTTGCGCTACTTTTCCACTCCAAAGAACATTGTCAGCAATGATTACTCCACCTTTGCGAACTTTGTCAAATACCAAGTCATAATACAAGCTATAGTTGAGCTTATCGGCGTCTATAAACACTAAATCGAAGGTGTCAGATAAAGTTTGGATTTCTTCGGCGGCATTCGCGATTCTAAAATCTATCTGGTGGCCGAAGGGGGAATTATTAAAAAACTTACGGGTAAAATCATATAGTTCTTCATTGACATCAATCGTAACCAATAGGCCATCATCACTGAGTCCTTCTGCCAAACAGAGAGCTGAGTAGCCTGTGTAAGTCCCGATTTCGAGGATGCGACGCGGGCGTATCATAGTCGAAAACAGCGACAATAATCGACCTTGCAAATGCCCCGAAAGCATTCGAGGTTGAAGTACTTTAGCGTGAGTTTCACGATTGAGTTGTGCCAGTAGTGGGCTTTCAGCCGACGTATGTGCCAGCGCATAAGCTTCTATAGCTGCAGGCAAAAAATCCATTCAGTACATTTTGTTTCAACAAATATAAACGAAAAAGAAGCAAAATTGGGTATAAAGAGGCTATTTTTATCGTACGGCTACTATTTGTATGAAGCAATAAATGTACTAAGAAATTTTACTCAGCTTCGGGCAAAAAAGTAAGAGTACTCCAGTGGCGCTCGTCAAACATCTCTTGGGCAATGTCTTGTAGTTGAGAGGCTTGTACGGCTTCGATTTCGGCAAAAATTTCGGGTAAAGAATCCACTTTGCCGGTGTCTAAGATACTTTTGGCCATCATCAGCATAAAACTTTGATTTCCTTCTTCCGACATTGCTAGTTGCCCCATTAGTTGTACTTTCAAATTGTGTAACTGAGTAGTAGTAAGGGGTTTTTCTCTTAGTTGGCGTAGTTCGCGGTAGATAAGGGAAGTTGCTTTATCAAGATTTTTGGGTTCTGTTCCAAAAAACACTCCCAAAAAACCAGTATCTAAATAAGGTGAATAGTTGGCTTCTATCGAATAAACAAACCCGTATTTTTCGCGCAGGGTCATGTTGAAACGCGAATTGAGACCTGGCCCACCGAGCAAATTGACCAGCATAAAAAAGGGAAGACGCTTATCGTCCATGAGGGCATAAGAAGGTCGTCCCATGGCTACTTGGGCTTGGGTCATGCCGCGGGCTACTTTCAATGATTGAGGCACGTAGATTTCGGGGGAAGTACGGACGCGTGTGGTGGTGCGGTGCGGCAAATCATACAAATACTTTTCGGCTTGTTTGATGGCCTTCTTAAAAGGAAGATTACTTACCAATGATACCACGATTCGTTCGGTATCAAGGTTTTCGGAAATGAAATTTTGAAAATCTTCTCTTCTAAAAGAATTGACACTTTCGGGCGTCCCCAGGATATTACGCCCTAACTGATGATTTTGAAAAACCACTTCATCAAACTCATCCTGAATCGCATCTTCGGGAGAGTCGTAGTACATGGCCATTTCTTCTAGGATAACTCCTCGCTCTTTTTCGATTTGTTTTTCGGGAAAAATCGAGTGAAATGCAATATCAGACAAAAGCTCGATCGCTTTGTCGCTGTGCGATGCTAGCAACGAAGCATGAAAACATACTTTTTCTTTGGTAGTATAAGCATTAAGCTCACCGCCCACCGTTTCGAGACGATTGATGATGTGGTACGACTTGCGTTTTTGGGTACCTTTGAAAGCCATGTGTTCCCAAAAATGCGCTAATCCTTGTTGGTGTGCTTGTTCATCTCGACTACCAATGTCGAGCATAATGCCCCAATGGGCTATTTGGGTATGGGGTACTTGTTTGTGTACGACACGAATGCCATTGGGCAAAGTGTGTAAGCGGTATTCTTCCATTCTACGTTTTTAATCACTAGTACAAAGGTAACAGTTTTTGACGGATGCTAGTTTCCGACTGTGATATTCTGCCTACTTTTGTAGCTTCAGACTCTGTGTCAGAATTTGCTAACTTGTAATTTTTCAAAAATGCCTCCTCGTAAATTGTCTATGGATGACCTCAATCGATTGTCGGTTGAAGATTTTAAAAACGTCGAAAAAAATCCCTTTGTATTTGTATTAGATGATATTCGAAGCTTAAACAACGTAGGATCGGTTTTTCGTACCGCCGATGCTTTTAGGGCCGAAAAGATATATCTCTGTGGGCTTACCGGTACGCCGCCGCATCGGGATATTACCAAGACCGCCCTCGGAGCAGATGAGTCGGTAGAATGGGAACATAGCTCGGATGCGCTCACCCTTATTCAAAAATTAAAATCGGAAGGTTACAAAATCGCCGCTTTGGAGCAGGCTCAGGGAAGTGTAATGCTCAATGAGTTTGAACCACTTTTGTTAGAAAAATATGCTTTTGTGCTTGGGAATGAGGTGTTTGGGGTGAGTGATTTGCTTATCGAACAATGTGATGTATGCCTGGAAATTCCGCAGTTTGGTACCAAACATTCCCTCAATGTATCGGTAAGTGCCGGGATTGTGGCATGGGATTTTGTTTCAAAAATCCTGAAAAAATAAACTTAAAAATGAGCCTATACTTTGGTAGGAATGAAAAATAACGGAACCTTTGGCAATTTTTTGCTTCACTTTTTATACTTTAACATACACAAAAGACTCTGGCATGTTTGGGTGTCAGGCTTTCTCTCAAAAATCAATTACATAAAACAGTATTAAGATGAAATCAGACAAGAAAAAAAGCACAAGTGAGATTGCGGAGAAAATTGCGGCCGCGATTGTGGGCGAAAGCACCTCTAAAAAAATTGTAAAGGCTATCAAAAAGACCGCTGAAAAGTTGGCTAAAAAGTTAGAAAAAATAAAGAAAAAAGAAACCAAAAAAGCCGACGAAGAGGCTAAGAAAAAGGCGAAAAAAGAAAAAGAGAAGGATAAAAAAGCCAAGATCAAAAAATCAGATAAAAAACCGAAGGAAGGAAAAATTAAAGATGTGAAGGAAAGCACGCCTGTGGAGGTACCGACCGAAGCAGTGGAAGCAACTCCCGAGAAGGCAGAAGAAGCTTCCGAAGCCAAGCCTGCTCCCAAGCCAAAAGCCTCTAAACCAGCACCTGCGGCGGCCTCAGCTCCTAAGCGTCCAAGTACTAGAAAAACCCCCACAGCACCAAAAACGGCACCCACTAGCGACAAAGAAACGAACCCTGAGGGGTAGCCTGATTACTCTTCTTTTTTAGGCTTCATGGTAGGCTTAAACACCGGTTTGGGACGAGGTATTTCTTGTTCTGAATCGGTGTTTTTATTTGCTGCTTCCAAAGAAGATGCCTCGTGATTTTCAGTGCTTTTTGTTTCAGTAGCGGGTTTTTTAGGGACAAAAACAGGTTTTGGTTTTGGAGCTGCCTGTGGGGAAGCGTCGCTGTTCTCGACTGTAGTTTCAGTAGCGGGCTTTTTAGGGACAAAAACAGGTTTTGGCTTTGGAGCTGCCTGTGGTGTATTGTCGCTGTTCTCGACTGTAGTTTCAGTAGCGGGCTTTTTAGGGACAAAAACAGGTTTTGGTTTTGGTGCTGCTTGTGGGGAAGCGTCGCTGTTTTCGACTGTAGTTTCAGCTGCGGGTTTTTTAGGAGCAAAAACAGGTTTTGGTTTTGGAGCTGCCTGTGGTGTATTGTCGCTGTTTTCGACTGTAGTTTCTGGTACAGACTTTTTAGGAACGAATGCTGGTTTTGCTCTAGGTGTTGCTGGCGGAGCTATTTCGTTAGTTTCCTCAGTCGTTTTACTTTCGGTAGTGGGAAGAGTTGGTTTAGGTGAAGGTCTAAAAGCGGGTTTTGGTTTGGCCGCTTCGCCCTCTACAGAAGTGGCTTTGGCGGCAACACTTTGTTTTTTCAATTCCTCTTTTTCTCGTACAAACTGCTCGTACAAACTCTTCTTCTCTTCTGCTTGTTCGGGCGTCAGATTAGAATAGTGATAATTCATATCTTTGACATCAAACTCACTGTAATCAAAGGTTTTGGTCATCGTAAGGCATTCGGTAGGGCATACGGTAGTACACAAACCACAATAACAGCATTTTGCCATATCGATGTCAAATTTGGCGGCATAGAGGCGAATCGGAGAGCCGTCGGATGCTTTCCCGATTTCGGCAGTGGCTTTGATAGGCTCAATGTCAATACAATCCACCGGACATACCTTGGCGCATTTGTCGCATACAATACAGTCGTCCATTTCGTTGTGAAGACGATAGCGACCATTGTCAGGAATAGGCATCGATTCAAAGGGGTACTGTAGTGTTACCATACCATTTGACTCGTTGAAATAGTCTTCTTCGCGGATATTGTTTTGACTACGACGGCGGCGCGCTTCCCACAAATGCCTGAATGTGAGTTTCATGCCTGCCAAAGTGGTACGAATACCTTCGCTGATATGTTGGAAATAAGTTTTCAATAGAAAGGAGATTGATATAGACCTAAATTGGGGTAAATGAGTTATTTCTTGTTACCGAGTTTTTGAAGCCAATTCAGAAGTCGTTCGACATCGGCGCGTAAAAAGAGCTGAGTACCTTCGTTCATAGTAGCAGCCGACCCACACGCGACCCCCCATTGAAGCATCTCAAAATAAGATAATTCTTGGGTAAGTGCCCAGGTCATGCCAGCTACCATACTATCACCTGCACCTACAGTACTGCGCTTTTGAACGGGCGGAGCGGGTACGTGTTCGACCAAATCTTTGGTAATGAGCATTGCGCCTTTAGGCCCCATCGATACAATTACTACCTCGCATTTACCCTCGCCGATGAGCATACGGGCGGCATCATCTACGTCGTCCATTTCCAGTTTGGAAGCTCCTACCAGCGCTTCTAGTTCGCCGATATTGGGTTTTAACAAAAATACACCTTCATCGCAGGCCGCTTTTAAAGGCTCGCCCGAAGTATCAAGAATAAGCCTTGCACCCATTTTTTTTGAAATCGCCGCTACCTTTTCGTAAAAATCTACTTCCATCTGAGGAGGAAGGCTACCGCTTGCCACTACGTAGTCGGCCTGCGATTGGGCTAGGGTATCTAAAAAAGCTTGTTTTTCGGTTTCTGTAAGTGGGGCACCGGGCATTCCAAAGCGGTATTGGGCATTGGTAGAAGTTTCGGCTACGATAAAATTTTCACGTGTCCATTGCTGAGTCTTTACTACTTTGGTCTCAATTTCCTCTTGTTTGAGCAGCTCTTCGAGATGCTGACCTGTAGGGCCGCCTGCGGTAAAAATAGCTAAAGAATTGCTCCCCAATCTCCTCAATCCTTTGGATACATTGATACCACCACCACCAGCGTCAAAACGCGGATTGTCACAGCGGAGTTTTTGCTCTGGAATGAGGCGGTCGATAGACGTACTTTTGTCAACGGCCGGATTGATGGTGAGGGTGGTTATTTTCATTTTGGTAATTGATTCCACTCGTTGATTTGTTGGAGGATTTCTTCACGGCCCTGATTAGCAACTGATGATGTAACAAAAATTTGGGGTAAATCTACCCACGTTTCTAGCAAGGTTTTTTTATAATTTTCGAGATTAGTTTTAAGCTGAGCGGCGCTCAATTTGTCAGTTTTTGTAAAAACTAGTGCAAACGGAATACCTTGAGTTCCCAATTTTTCTATGAATTCAAGATCTACTTTTTGAGCCTCAATACGACTATCAATCAATACAAAAGTACAGACTAGACTTTCGCGCTTGAAAAGATAATTGTCAATCATTTCGCTCCATTTTTTTCGGTCGGCTTGCGAAACTTTGGCGTAGCCATAGCCGGGTAAATCTACCAAATACCATTCGTTGTTGATATTAAAATGGTTGATTACCTGGGTTTTGCCGGGCGTTGATGAGGTCTTGGCCAAATCGCGACGCTGTGTGAGTGAGTTAATCAATGACGATTTGCCTACATTCGAACGCCCAATGAAAGCATATTCAGGGCGGTCAGGGGCGGGACATTGCTCATTGTTGGACGAGCTTTTGACGAAGACAGATGTTTTGATTTTCATAGCACAAAATTACGAATAATCTACACGAGATAGTTCAAATTTCGTAAAACTCAATCGGGAGGTCGTCGGGATCGGCTATAAAAAAGAAGAATTTTTGGGTAAATTCATCTTGTCTTATTTCTTCACAAGTAACTCCTGCATGGAGGAGCAAAGTATGGGTTTGATGAATGTTTTCTACTTTGAAAGCCAAATGTCGGAGTCCGGCTGCTTCGGGGCGGGAAGTACGAGCAGGGGGATTGGGAAACGAAAAAAGCTCAATTTGATACAGACCATTGACCGCCAAATCCAATTTATAGGAATCACGCTCTGCTCTATACACTTCTGCCATGACGGTCAATCCCAGTATTTGGGTATAAAAATGTTTAGAGCGAGCATAATCGCTACAAATAATGGCTACATGATGGATTCCCTGAAGTGAGAGCATACAGTAGAAAATAGTTTATTTGACAAAATCGTAAATCATTTCGGATACTTCGGCCATTGCGTTGACACCCACTTCGGGTTTGGTTAGTTTTTTAGAAAGCAAAACCAAGACATACGCCTTCCCATTGGGTAAAAACACAATCCCCGAATCATGCCTTACGCCAGTGATAGAGCCAGTTTTGTGGGCTACTTTGGCATGAGAAGGAAGGTGTTTAGGAATCATTTCGTTGAATTTTTGATCCAAAAGTATTTGAATCATTTTATCGGAGGCTGTGGGTGATACAGCTTGTTTTTGGGCTATTTTTTCAAAAATAAGCATCAAATCATAAGCCGTTGTGGTGTTGCTGAGTCCCTTTTCAAAGGCTTTGGTATCTTCTACGCCTCTCAGCACATTTATATCTTTAGCACCTAATTCACGCATGAATTGATTGGCATTTTTGGCATCCACTAAGTCAATGAGAATATTGGTGGCCAAATTGCTACTCACAATAATCATCTGATAAGTAAGGTCATAAATGGTCATTTTAGAGCCAATTTTTTTATACATATCATCTGCACTATCATCGCTGATATCGAGCTTAAAAGGGCTACCATCCACAATACTTTTAAATTCATTTTTGACCAAAATAGAATCGCTTAAATTGAATTGTCCGGCTTCTGCTTGTCTAAAAACTTCCATCATCACCGGGGTTTTCATGGTACTTGCCGCATGAAAATTTTCTTTTTCGTTGATAAACAACGTTTGCTGGGTTTGAAGGTCTTTGAATGCAAGTGCAAAGTCACCTTCTATTTGGCTTAGTTTGGATACAATGCTTGTGCGCAGTTGGTCGATAGTAGGCTTTTGGGCAAAAGAAGGAAGGCCTAGCCCTAGTAGCAAGTAGTATAGAAAGTGTTTCATAATTGACGAAGCATGTTTTTAAAAAATAAACATAGTCAAGTTTAGCTCATACTTGTAATTTATTTTGAGAAAACTTGATGAATTTGACCTTAAACATGACTACCGCTGAAGCATAACAGAACCATAGTGCCGTTGTATGTTGTTGGTTTTTAGGTTTTTATATTCAAAAACATAGGTGTAACTATCGAGAGGGCATAGCGTATTTTTAAAGAAGCCATCCCATTGTGGTTGAGGGCTTTCTTCGGTATAAATTGGAAGCCCTAATCGGTTATAGATAGTGAGCTTATGGGGAATTCCACCCGTGATGAACAAGTGAAATGTATCATTGATGCCGTCGCTATTGGGGGTAAACACATCCGGAGCAAATACTCTCACGCCGCACTGTTCTATCGTTACCTGCACCGAATCGGAGGCTGAGCAAGAGTTTTGAATGATGTGTAAGGTGTAAGTACCCGTTTGGGAGACAGTAATAGAAGGAGTAATGGCACCCGACGACCAAGCATAGGTATAAGGTGCACTAGGATTAGGGCTGGTGATAAGAGGACTTACTACTAGGCTTTCACCTTCGCAAAGTGTTGTATCTTGCCCTAATTTTACGGTAGGAGAGGCAATCACTTCTATGGTGCGTGTAGCTTCGCAGCCTGCTTCAGTACTTACCAAAACTTCGTACTTATCTGGCTGCGATACCGAAATGGCCGGGGTCGTTTCATTGCTGTGATTCCAGAGATAGCGGAGATTTGGCTCAGAAGTACCTGCGTCCAACACAAGAGTCAATCCTGTAAAGCATAATTGTTGATTGGGGGCTAGGCTAGGGGGCTTGCCTGCTATTACTTCAGTAGAGGTTTTGACGTTACAATTACCCTTAGAGAGCGTAAGGTCATATTGTCCGGGTTGATTGACTGTAATTTTGGGGATAGTTGCACCCGTTGACCATCGGTATCTGACGGCAGTATCTTGTGGCGTGAAAGTAGGTGTAATCTCTACCGTACGTTTGGGACAAATCTCTTTCGGAGAACCAAAGTCTACTTTGGGGAAAGGAACTACCTCCACTCGAATCGTGTCTTTGACGGTGATTCCACAGTCGTTGCGGTAGCTGACCGTGTAGGTAGTGGTTTGGGTAGGACGTGCTATAGGGGTACGGGAGCTAGGAGCTGAGAGAGATGTGGTAGGAGTCCACTGATAAGCTCCGTCGGAAGAAGGGCGTCCAGTGAGGAGTACATCTTGATTAGGACAAATGTCTTTGAATACATTTTTAAGTACCGCTTCTTTCTTTAGGCACACGGTTTGGATGTTGTAAGCACCGCCTGTAGAGCCTGAGATACCCCACCATACTTCGGGTTTGCCGCTAAAAATATCAGTTACAATGTCTTTGTTGAGTCTTAGACGTAGTTGGCAATCAAAATACACTTCTAGCGTAAGTGTTTGGGAATCCCACCGAATGTTTACTAAATGGTTTTTTCCGTCCTCGATATTGGGACTAGTGGCAGAGGCGGATACTGGGCCTTGTAGATTGTGAGGGGTAAGATGATTGACGGAGCCATTTTGAAGAATCGCCATGTGGTCACTTGCAAGATCACCTACGCCACTACCATTGTTATAGGTATCAAATTCGACTCCTAAAGAAGGTGAAATTCCAGCAAAGCCTAGCCCCATCCCCGAACCTCCAATGACATCTTTCCCCCTTGATTGCATAATAAAAGCCATGCCATCCGCACCAGCGTCGTTACTGCCAAAATTGATGATAAATTCTAGGTTGAGAGATTGGTGGAGATTTAATTTCTCTTCGTACCATACTACCCCAAATTGATTGGAACGCGCATCTGTGACGCGGTAGCATTCGCTGTCGATGGGGCGAGCATCTTTGTAAGTATAGTAAGTTTGGGTAAAAGCAGTAACTGCGTACAGAGAAAAAAATACAAAGAAGATGAAGTTTTTCATTTTTGCCGCTCAGTTTCTGTTACACTTACCTACCCACCAAAAATACGGAATCTGAGCAAAACCATGAAGTAAATGAGAATTTAAAAGGTTGATAGACTCAAATTTTTATACTTTAGTCAATCAACCTTCTAAATATTTCACCTTCTTTAAATCTGTGAATAGGGGGTCGGTTCTAGAAAAATACGTTCAATCCGCGATACTGTATTGGCGTATTCGGGCGCTTGGGAAAGTTGTTTCCAGTCAGGGTCAGCGCTGAACTTGGCCCAATTGGCGTTACGTTCTTCCATGTCCTTGAATGTAAGCATATAAGTAAGGCAAGGCAAACGATGTCCGATAAGTACTTCTCCAAAAAACACAATGTTGAGTTTAACTTTGTTGAAAATTGCGATTTCTCCCTCATTAAACATCTTGATTTTGCGTCTGACAGCATCTTCGCTGAAGCCCTCGTACGTTCGTAATTCCAAAATACGCGGCTCTTTGGGAGGAGTAGCTAAAGTAGGCATCCCGTCAAATGCCACCATCAGAGAGCTACTGATACGGTCATAAATAGCCTTGTCGGGCAAAGTTTGATGATAAGCTTCACTGGCTTTGAGGTAGTCGGCATCGGTTTTGAGCTGTTGTTGAATTTGGAAATATGTCTCTTGAGAACTATGTACTAGTAATAAATGGAGTTTGGCAGGTTCATCCTTTCCTAGTTCTTTAAAAACTCCCACCTGCTTCACACCGAGGCGATTGAGCGCCGGAATGAGTGCATTTTGAAGATAGGTTTCTAGACGAGGCATACCTCCCATTCTTAGCTCAAATGAGCGCAATTCATAGATTTCTTTTTGTTTTTTAGGAGAATGAGCTAACACAGGTGAGGCAGCGCCAAGCCCCAAAAGAGAGGATGTAGCAATAAATTTTCTTCTTTTCATGATGATTGTAGGTTATCTTAATCCAAAGTTTGGACTAGGCCGTCTTTACCTACACAATGTCAAAATCTATGAATCGAAATTTATTTTTCTATGGCTTGGCGTATGAGTTCTCTGATTTGAAGACTTGTAGCATTGCTTTGGCGGGGTTCGGTTTTGGTAAAAATAATCCCTGCTACTTTGTTTTTAGAATCCTGCCAAGGATGAGTTCCAAAAAGCCCAGGACTACTTGTTTCAAGGCCGTTGTCAGAAGCATCTACTACGTCGCGCCAGTTGCCGATACCATACCGCACCACGGAAGTAGGATGAGACGAATACAGATTAGAAGGATAAGGCGTACCTTCTATGACTGCCCCTCGGGTTTGGTCTTTTAGCATTTCTTCGACGGCGCTTTCGCTCAAAACGCGCTTGCCATTGTAAGTGCCTTTGTTGACAATCATCTCTAAAAATTTGAGATAGTCGCCTGCGGATGTCCAAACACCACCTGCGATGAGGGGATTTTTGAGGCTGCTAAGGATATAAGTGGCTTTCATATCGCAAGGAGTGGCGATTTTTTCATTGAATAGCATCTGCCACGATTGGCCTGTTACAACTTCGGCGATGCGTCCTGCAATGTGCATACTTGCACTTCCATAATTGAAAGTAGTACCAGGCGCATGAATCAGCGGTGTATAGACGGCGATAGAATCTACGGCTTCGGCAAAAGTCAAATCTGTTCGGTATTCATACTTTTGGGGCGAGTCGCCCGCAAAGCCTGCGGTATGAGAAAACAACTGCCGGATGTTGATATGTCCTTTACCATATCGACTAAAAATAGGTAAAAACTTACCGACTGTATCGTCCAGACTTATTTTTTTGTCATCTATCAGCGACATCATCACCGCCCCCGAAAGCCATTTGGATGCAGAAGCTATCAGACGGCTATCGGTGGCAGTGAGATTAATGCCTTTTTGATAAATGAGTTTCCCATTTTTAGAAACCAGCACGACCACATTGTTCTCATAAGCTTCCACGCTTTTTTCAATCAGGGCATCGACTGCCGAAAAATCGTAGGTGTCGGGTTGGACAGTATCCGTTGTTTTACAAGAAAAAATGGAAGTAAGGAGAGCGTAAGTCAATAACTTTTTCATGGTTGTATCTAAGCGTTAATAGAAACTTGAGTCAAGGCTTGGATACAAACACAGGAGTAAAGTTTAACGGACGAAATATTTTTTGTGAAAATGTACGAATCACTCTTTTGGACAAAACATACAGGTTATTAGACCGACGGTGAAAGGTCAGAAATTAATCTATGGTCTTGTAAGTCTGTGAATGTCATTTGTTTTACGGTTTTTGTGACAAAGTTAATACCCAATATTTCAAGAAAGTTTATGATTATATTATCAGGCGTATTACCATCCCAAATAAGCTTGATACGGTCGGCAAGTATACCTTCATAGCTATCAATTTGATCTTGAATGTTTTCGCTTGTATCGGTAGGCCATTCGGGAAAAGGTTCGGGTTTTTGTTTTTGGCCAGTAGCGGGGTCGATATCGGGGATGATGGGGAAGAATCCGTCTTCAATGAGAAAGCTGTTCTTAGCATTTGGGCTATAAGCGCCTTCAAAACAGGGGTTTTGGGTATCGTGAGGTATTTTAAAATGATTTTGTAAAAATCGCTGGCAATTGAGCCTTCCCAATTGGAAGTCATGGGTTCGGTATTTTAGTCTTAAAAATCCACTAAATCCTCCCAATGCTCCACTTGCGACTGCTTTTGCACCTACTATTTTTTCGCGTATTTCTCCTTCTATATACCTTACTGGCGCGATTAAAAAACGGCTAAAATCCTTGTTTGATTCGGCAGCAATTAGGTCTTCTTCTTTGAAAAGGGGCTGCATCCTGAGAGCTTCGTACAAGCCCACTACAATTTCGGGGAGAAGAATTCTATCTTTTGGAACTAGAATTTTGTTACGTTCTGTACTTGGAAAGGGATCTATCATCAACACCGTCCCCGTCATATCTTGGTGATTGCTATTAATGCGAATATTACGGTCGGTTAGAAGTTTTTTTGTGACGTCAAAAGGCTCATTGTTAAGCATTCCGCCGTCGGTATTTACGGTTTCAATGATTGCGTCATCGTCAAAAGTTTTTTTGTTGGGTGGACCAATGAGCGGATTCTGATTAAGAAAAATGCCTTTCCTGCTCACTTTGCGCCAACGTAAGCCAATAGGAAACGCACCCGTCGCCATCGCTGAGTCTCGCAGGGTTTTAAGATTGGGTGTATTAGGATTGTTTTTCTTAAAACTTACTGGAATGCGTCCATCGTTTTTGTAAGCGTCGTCGGTGATTCTAAACAAGGCATAATCGCGATGGTTGTAAGAAATATAGGCGCTATCATTTTCTAAAAGGTTATTTTTATTTATAAAATCAAGAGGAATGTTTTTGGCTTGACTATCAGTCCCTTGAAAGAATATTTTGCTTACCATTCCGGTCAAATTACTCAATGTAAGACATACTTCTGGGTCAGGAGCGATGTAAGGTTTTTTAGCCAGTGACTGATAATGCTTTGAGGAGATATTGATAATCTTGTGGGCTATTTGGTCGATAAAATCCGAATTAAAAATCGAGGTGGCACCGTGTTCGGCTAGGTCAGTATCTGAGAGCATGATGCGGAGCATATCGTCAGCGATGAGTTTGACCCACGCCTCGTAAAGTTTATTTTCTGCCGTAAAATTTTGATAGCCTCCCGTTTTTTCGTTGACATGCACCGTCCGTTGGTCCGACAACGCTGCCAGAGCAATAGGTGCGGTCATTCCCCCAGCGGATGTACCTGCCAATACATCAATGACCACTGTATGTTGTGGAATATCTGGAAGGTTAGATATTTTTGCTTCCTCCCAACGGTCGAGAGCTTCTAGCAAATAATCCATGACACCAGCGGTGTAGGCTCCGGCCGAAATGGCACCCGCCATACAAAGACCGAGATGAAAGGTTTTATCTTGGGTTTTCATGAGATTTTGGGAAAAGGAGAGGATTAAAAAAGAAAGTTTTTTAATCAAATTTGCATAAAAAAATACCACTTGATAAGAAATATTTATCAAGTGGTAGGAATAAAAATCATTGCCTTAGGTGGTAATGAGTATTTGATTTTCATTTGTTTTGCTCAATAATTTTTTGAGCATTTTTGTTCTTAGGATTTAAGGCTAGAGATTTTTTATATGCTTTTATTCCTTCTTCTTTTCGATGCAGCAGAAGCAAACATTCGCCAAGGCTATCGAAAGTATTGTATGCATCGGGATAAAATTGGGTGTTGAGTTCAAAAATCAGGAGTGCATCTTTTGGTTGGTTAGTTTTAAGGAGTTCGTACCCAAAAATGTTAATACCATTCTCATCTACTTTATAATCACTTAGCAAGCCTTTTTTATGTTCTTCTTTTATAAAATCAAGGGTTTGCTCAATAGATTTGGATTGCTGATAGAAACTGAGTATGCTCTTTAAATTCATTTCTCGTTCTTTGATTTTTTGCTCAGCAAGAGTTTCTACTCCGTAATAATCCCGGTCTTTATCAGTGACTTGGCTAGAGTCTATTTTATATCTTTCCCATTTGGCATCAGGTCCCATTTTTATGTATTGAGTTCCATAAATTTGGGGTTTGTTGCGACTCATTAGTTCTCGGTCAATGGCGGCTGCCAAAAGCCACCGATTGATAGTGGTATCAAGGTTGATAGCTGTACGCATGTGCTTAACAGCCATGCCATAGGCTACAGAATCTTCCCCATGTTGAAAAATCATAGCAGAGTGATAATAATCTTTCCCAGTCTTGACAGCTCCAGCTTTAATCAATTCATATACTCTTTTTTCGCGCATACGGTCTTTCTTTACTAATTCATCCCAATTGATATTAGAGACCGTTCGTGCTTTTTGGTCTTCTTCATACATTTTTTTTAGCTCTTCATTATCACTAGTTTGGGCTTGGATATGAAGCACTGAAAAACAAAGTAAAATGAAATAATAGCCAATAATTTTCATGCTGGTTAATTTAGTTGATGACTTTAGAATAGCCCCTAAAATACAAAGACCATTCAATAAATGGCCTTTGTGTAAAATAATTTATAGCTGTGAAATTAAATATCTACATCCCTTTCAACTCATTGACAACCTTGGTGATAGAATCTTTGGCATCTCCAAAAAGCATAAGGCAGTTTGGATAATAGAAAAGCTCATTGTCAATCCCCGCATAGCCCGCTGCCATGGAGCGCTTGCTTACAATCACGGTACGCGCTTTGTCGGCGTTTAGGATAGGCATACCGTAGATGGGGCTTGCTGGATTGCTACGAGCGGCAGGGTTGACGACGTCGTTGGCACCTACTACAAATACCACATCGGTAGTAGCAAATTGGTCATTGATTTCTTCCATTTCTACTAGTTTGTCGTAGGCCACATTCGATTCAGCCAAGAGTACATTCATATGGCCGGGCATCCTACCTGCTACGGGATGAATAGCGTATTTGACTTCTACTCCACGGCCTTCAAGCAGGGCTTCCAGTTCGTGAATCACATGTTGGGCTTGTGCTACGGCTAGTCCATATCCAGGTACTACGATTACCTTTTGGGCATAATTCATCAAAATGGCCACGTCCGAAGGGGTACTACTTTTAACTGCCCCTCCCGCAAAACTGCTTGTGTCGCCACCACCCTGGCTACTACCTCCACCGAATGAACCAAAAATAACATTGGTAAGGGAGCGGTTCATGGCGTTACACATCAAAATCGTAAGCAGTGTCCCAGCCGAACCTACCAAAATCCCTCCCGTAAGCATGACTTGGTTGTCGTACAAAAATCCTCCAAATGCCGCCGCTACTCCCGTAAAAGAGTTCAGCAAAGAAATCACAACAGGCATATCAGCTCCGCCGATGGGAAGTACAAACAAAATACCGTAAAGTAGAGACAATACAAATACGGTATAAAATAAAGCTGCTGAAGGATGTCCTATGGCAATATAAACGCTTAATCCTAAGATACTTAATAGTAGCACAATCGTCAATATGTTTTGAGCAGGAAGTTTGAAGGTTTTCTTCATGATTTCTTGCAGCTTGGCATACGCAATGATACTGCCCGAAAATGAAATACTTCCAATCACTAAACCTGCTACAATCGTGAGAATGGTAGCAGGAGAGGCCTCAGGATGCATATGGCCAAATTCAACCAATGAAATCAGAGCTGCACAAGCTCCTCCCATACCATTGAAAAGGCTCACCATTTGGGGCATGGCGGTCATTTTTACTTTTTTTGCTGAAATCCAGCCAATCACTGTACCTATGGCAATGCCCCCGAAAATCCAACCATAATTGCCGATGGATTCTCCATCTTCGTTTTTGTGCATAAAAATAGTCCCCAAAATGGCGATTGTCATCCCTGCGGCGGCTAGAAAGTTGCCATTACGGGCTGTTTTGGGGCCAGAAAGCATTTTTAATCCAACGATGAAAAACACCGAACCTAAAAGGTAAATAAGATATAACCAATATTGTTGTAGCATTTCAGTTGTAGATTTGGCCACTATTGCCCTTTCTTCGCTATGTTTGAAAAAGAAGTAAAAAGTGGTTAGGTTTTAGGTTGATTTTGTGGAGAGAATGGCAAAAAGTTATTTCTTTTTCTTAAACATTTCCAACATTCTATCAGTGACTACGAAGCCACCAACTACATTGAGGGTGCCCAGAATAACCGCCAAAAAGCCCAAAATAAGTGCTGGCCAATTTCCTTCTTCGGCATGACCCATGACTATAATAGCTCCAATGATTACCACCCCATGAATTGCATTTGCACCTGACATGAGAGGCGTGTGGAGGGCAGAAGGAACTTTTGAAATGACCTCAATTCCGACAAAAATGGAAAGAATAAGGATATAAATCAGTTGGATATTTTCTCCAATAAAAGTGATGATAGAATCCATATGTTTGTGGCACGGGCATCCTGCCCGTTTTTAAAAATGATTTGATGACTAATAAACTTGGCACTCAGGTAGTTTGATTAGTTTTTTATTTGGTGACGACAGACAGGATGTCCGTACCACATTAACCCAAAATGCTTTTGGTGAAAGTGTGGATTAGTTCGCCTTTATGGGTAATGAGGCTTCCTTTGGTGATCTCTTCGTCAAGCTCCCATTTAAAACCGTCTTTATTAGCCAAGTGCAACAAAAGAGTACTGATGTTTTTGGCGTATAAATCACTGGCATTGGTAGCAAGTAAAGCGGGCAGATTGGATTCACCAATGATTGTAACGCCATTTTTGACGACAGTTTGGTTGGGTTCACTCAAGGCACAGTTACCGCCCGATTCTACCGCCATATCCACAATCACGCTTCCTGTTTTCATGGATTTTACCATTTCTTCTGACACCAAAATAGGAGCCTTTTTCCCCATTACTAGCGCCGTGGTGATGACCAAGTCAGCATCTTTGATGCGTTGTTTGATGAGGTCTTGTTGTTTTTGTAAAAACTCCGCTGAAACTTCCTTCGCATAGCCTCCTTCCGATTTGTTGGCTTCCATGCCTTCTACACTCAAGAATTTTCCCCCAAGTGATTCAACTTGTTCTTTGGTTTCGGGGCGTACGTCTGTTACTTCTACCACAGCCCCCAATCGCTTAGCTGTTGCAATAGCTTGTAAACCAGCTACGCCGGCTCCAAAAATCAAAACCTTAGAGGGCTTGATAGTACCTGCAGCGGTCATCATCAAGGGAAAAATCTTACCCAAGGCATTGGCTCCTAGTAGTACCGCCTTATAGCCTGCTAGGTTGGCTTGAGAGCTAAGGGCATCCATACTCTGGGCCTTCGTAGTACGAGGTACGGCATCCATGCTAAAAGCCGAAATCTTTTTTTGATTCAAAACTTTTACCAAATCTGGCTGCGTATAAGCATACAAAAATGAAATAGCAACTGCACCTTCGCGCATTTGTGCCACTTCGTCTTGGGTAGGTGCATTGACTTTGAGAACCACATCGGCATCGCTTAGCAGTTGGGAAATGTCTGCTATAACGGTAGCTCCTGCATTTTCATAATCAATATCTAAAAGAGAAGATTTTTCGCCAGCGCCGCTTTGAACGGCGCATGTAAAGCCAGCTTTGAGAAGAGACTTAACAACATCAGGTGTGACCGAAACCCGCCTTTCAAAGGCTTTTGTTTCTTTTAAAATCGCTATTTTCAAAATCAGGATGGTTTTTAGGAATAAAATGCCAAAGTATAGGACTTTATCCATTTAAACAACATCTGTACGGGGTTTTTTGCAAATAAATGTAGTATTTTTTTTGCCTACTAAGCTTTCTTTTTCAGTTAAGAAAGCGTTTGGCGTTCTTGACATTTGTAAAATTAAATTCACAAATAATGGTGCGAGGCACTTTGTAAATATGGCATTAGAACAAACATGGCGATGGTTTGGCCCCAATGACCCCGTAAGCTTGTTGGATGTAAAACAAGCGGGTGCTACGGGAATCGTGACGGCCCTTCATCACATCCCTAACGGACAGGTATGGACAACCGCCGAAATCCAGAAACGTAAAACAGAAATTGAAGAAATAGGCTTGACTTGGTCGGTGGTAGAGAGCGTACCAGTTCATGAAGACATCAAGAAAGCGTCGGGTAATTTTAAAGAGTACATCAATAACTATAAAGAGTCTTTGACCAATTTGGCGGCAAGTGGTGTCGACACGGTTTGTTATAATTTTATGCCTATTTTGGATTGGACTCGCACCGATTTGGAGGCTCCCATGCCAGATGGTTCTACGGGTTTGCGCTTTGATTTTAACGAATTTGCGGCTTTTGAATTATACATTTTGCAGCGCCAAGGCGCAGAAAAACATTATACCGAAATCCAAAAACAAAAAGCTAAAAAGTGGATAGATAGTGCTGAGGAGGCTGACGTACAGCGCCTTGTTCGTAATATTATCGCTGGCTTGCCTGGTTCGGAAGAGAGCTATACTGTAGAGCAGTTTAGAGAGGTATTGGATACTTATAAAAAAGTAGGAGACAAAGAATTGCGTACCAACCTCTATGCTTTCTTGCGAGAGATAGTACCCGTAGCTCAAAATCTAGGAATTAGGCTTTCCATTCACCCTGATGATCCTCCATATCCGATATTGGGTCTACCACGTGTGGTAAGTACTGAAGCCGATGCTAAACTTCTATTGGCGGCTGCCGATATGCCTGCTAATGGCCTTTGCTTTTGCACAGGTAGCTATGGAGTACGAGCCGACAATGACTTAGTAGGGATGATTGAACGGATGGGCGACCGAATCCATTTTATCCATTTGAGAGCTACACAACGCGACGACGAAGGCAACTTCCACGAAGCCAATCACTTGGAAGGAAATGTGGATATGTATGGAGTCATGAAGGCGTTGGTATTTGAACAAAGACGAAGAAAAGAAGTAGGACGCAAAGATTTAAGGATGCCTTTCCGCCCTGACCATGGGCACCGAATGCTTGATGATCTCAATGCCTCCAAAAAAACAAATCCCGGATACACCGCGATTGGTCGTTTGCGTGGCTTGGCCGAATTACGTGGCTTAGAGTTTGGAATAGAGCGCAGTTTGTAATTAAATCCCCCTGTGAAAGAACGTACTTCATCTAACACAGGGGGATTCCCTGTTTACTTTAATTCGAGAGTGTCCAGTAATTCTGGACAAATTTGACCCAGTCTTTTTCATTGTCAGGAATGCGCACATCGGGCTGAAAGCCTACGTTGTCGATAGGGGCATAATCCACCCATCCTGTGCGGGTAGTAGGAAGTCGTAGTTCAAAAAGAGAACACGGAAGTGGCATGTTTCTTACATTGCCATAATCCATCATTCCACCCGTATTTTTACCAAAAAGCGTTACTTTCTTACTTTGTTTGGCAAAATAAACGAAGTATTCGGCACTACTGTAGCAGTGTTCGTTCATAAGGACAGCCACTTTTTTAGGGTTGGGGAGTACCTCTTTAAATTTTATATTTTCGGGGGCGTATTTCACCATTTTCCCTATTTGTTTTTGATTTTTAGCCAATGTCTCTTGCCAAGGTTTTGCTTCTTTTTCTGAAATCCACTCCTCCTTAAGTGCCTTATCGATGATTGCCTTTTCGGCCAGTAGATTGTCGGCTGTACTTCTAAAGTGAGAATGAATATCTTTAAAATTATGAGTGTTGAGGTATTTCAAAATCGCCGGAAAACTGCTGTTCATCCCTCCCCCATTTTCACGGATATCTATAATAAGATAAGGACTGCGACGAATGGTCAAATCATGAATTTTGAGTAGACTATCTACCATAGCATAAGAAACACCAAAGGAAGGAATACGGATGTAGAAAGTTTGATTATCAAGAGATTTTAGGGAAAAATCTTCTTCGACTGCTTGGGATTTAGCAATCTCCAAAGGAGTAGCTTCTTGTGGATAGCGGCGTATCCAATAACCCGAATTGGGGATATTTAGTAGGTTGTTGTCTAAGTAAAAGGTACGTTCTGAGGATGACAAATCACCGGCCCAATAGATACCTTTGTAAGGGCTGTTGCCTTGGGCTTGAGCTTCAAATTTAATCATGCCAAGTTGCCATTGTTTGTTTTGACTTGAGAGTACAACGGCCACGATTTTGGTAGGGTGCTGTGGGTGCCGCATCAAGACCACTTGATAGCTTCCATCTGCGATCTCCCAAATTCCTTCAAGGGGGTGAAGTTGGGAGGTATTTTTAGCTAGATAAATCTTTGCAGAGCTTTCGTCGATATCGATTTTTTGGACAGCAATATTCACTTCTGGAGCATTGAAATAGAGCTGAAAGTGGCCATCACCAAAAAACTTCTTGTACTGTTTGAGGAGTTTAAAACAATTTTTATCTCCTTCTAATTGAGTTGCTGCTGTACGAAGGCTATCTACAAGGGCTTCATAATGAGGGCGAGTTTTGGGATTGACTTTGTCGTAAAAACCGGCGTAATTATCTTCCGTTTTTTTGATAATAGCATTTAAGGCCGTGGTACAATCGCAGGAGTTTTGGGCAAAACTAATCAACGAACTAAAAAATAATATCCATAATAATAAAATGGGCTGAGGGGCTTTCATAGACCAAGGGTGTTTAAGGTTGAGTGCACAAAGCTGCTTTACCAGCATGTTGTTATCAACTTTATTAGATAAACACCATTATTAGAGGGATGAAATAGCGGGTTTTATTATAAGAGAAAACCTGCTTAAATATCTATATCAAAATAGACTTACCAAGAAAATCTGTTAGAGCTTGGTAAGTCTATTTTTTAGCCTACAAAATATACTGACTCAAATCGCGATTTTTGACTAAACCAGAGAGGCGCTCTTGGACGAGTTCTTTGGTAACTACTACGTGGGCATTGGCTCCAATAACATCCGGTATATCAAACATAAAGTCATTGAGCAAAGTACTCATTACGGTTTGTAAACGGCGCGCTCCGATGTTTTCAACGTCTGAGTTAATCGTAAAGGCCAGCTTAGCGATTTCGCGGAGGGCTTCGTCTTGAAAAGAAAGCTCTACGCCTTCGGCCTCCATAAGAGCGTGATATTGACGCGTAAGAGAGTTGCGAGGTTCTTTCAGGATAAGATAAAAATCGTCTTCGGTGAGGCTTTGCAATTCTACCCGAATCGGAAAACGGCCTTGTAGTTCAGGTATCAGGTCAGAAGGTTTGGAGACATGAAATGCTCCTGCCGCTACAAACAAAATATGGTCGGTTTTGATAGGGCCGTATTTGGTATTGACATTGGAACCTTCCACAATCGGTAACAAATCGCGCTGTACACCTTCACGACTTACATCAGGCCCGCCACCTTTGCCGCCTGAATTGGCGATTTTATCAATTTCATCAATAAAAATAATTCCCAAATCTTCTGCCTTGCGAATAGCCTCTTCCTTTACTTCATCCATATCGATGAGCTTGGCGGCTTCTTCTTCAAGCAATATTTTGCGGGCATCGGCGATGGTCAGTTTTCGCTTTTTGCTGCGTTTGGGCATCATATTGCCAAGCATTTCTTGAAGATTCATCATCGACACGTCATCAATCGGCCCCCCCATTACGCCAATGTTTGGAGAGGAAGAAGATTGCATATCGATTTCGATTTTTCGGTTTTCTAGCTCTCCTGCTTTTAATTTTTCACGAAAACGATTGCGTGTGCGTTCGTTGAGTTCATGGTCGGGCATGGAAGCGGCGGGAGGGGGCGGTTGTACTACGTCGTTGTCGTCTTTGATTTCAAAACCCACATTTGCCCGAGGAGTATTCTGGAATGAGGTATTGGGATACATGGGTGGAATCAACACATCCAAAATCATATCTTCTACAATCTCTTGGGCTTTTTGCTTTACTTCTTCTTTCTTCGCGCTTTTTACCATATTGACAGCCTGCTCTACCAAGTCTCTCACCATGCTTTCGACATCGCGACCTACGTAGCCTACTTCGGTAAACTTAGAGGCTTCTACTTTTACAAAAGGTGCATTGGCAATTTTGGCCAAACGACGAGCTATTTCTGTTTTACCCACACCCGTAGCTCCAATCATCAGGATATTGTTGGGAATGATTTCTTTTTGCATTTCGGGAATACTATTCATGCGGCGCCAGCGATTTCGGAGGGCAATGGCTACATTGCGCTTGGCGTCGTGTTGCCCGATGATATATTTGTCAAGTTCGGCGACTATCTCGCGGGGGGTCAGTTTGTCTAGTTGTGAGGACATAAATGCAATGAAATTTTTACAAAACAAACGTAGAAACGTTGGCAATTTCAAATTTGACCTCTATTTTTGTACAAATTTGATAAACGAATCTTGAAGATGAAACGTAACTTTCTGAAAATAAGTGCTTTAATGTTGGCTATTTCTTTAGCCTCGTGTAAGTATCAAAAGAACAATACCATTGACCAACCAGATGTGCGTGCGGGCGATGAGTATGTTTATGGCGTGCACCCTGATTCGGCCGCTCGTCAGACTAAGATTAAATACACCGCAAAACCTGAGTTAGAGCAGCGTACTAATGCCATCCGTGAGAAATTGTTTGGCGGCGCTACTCCTGAAGCTAGCGCTCCTGTAGCTGCGGTAGCTGACTCTGCGGCTAAAACCAACTAAGCATTTTCTATTTTAATATAATCTAAGAAGCGACGTTCATTAAAGCGTCGCTTCTTTTGTTTCTGCTACCAACAAACTTTTACTCTCATGAAAAAAAAGCTACTTTTTAGTATGGTACTAATGGCAGTAGGTAGCCTAGCCTATGCCCAAAATGCGGAAGAAAACGCGGCTAAGTTGCCAATTCAACAACTTTTTGAAGGGATGAAAAAAAGTGACTCTTCGCTGGTACGCCAAACGCTAATGGTAGGCGCAAAGCTCGAAGGAATCACTAAAACGCCAAGCGGTGAAATGTCGGTTCGCTCAGATTCTTTTGAAGGCTTCTTGAAAAGTATTGGTAAAGCCACTCCGGGCGATTTGGACGAACGCCTTTCGTCGATTGAGATTAGAATTGATGGTGACTTAGCAACCGCTTGGACTCCCTATCAGTTTTATTACAAAGGAAATTTTAGTCATTGTGGGGTAAATGCTTTTCAGTTGATAAAAACAGCAAAAGGCTGGAAAATCTGGAGCATCATCGATACGCGACGCAAAGACAATTGTAAATAAAAAGTCAACTCATAACTCAAAAAAGTATAGACCTCATGCGCTACGTAGGAGATATTACAAGTACTGATACTTATAAAATTGGGCTTTATACTTGGAACGGTAAATACATCGTGAAAGTAGAAGCAGGTTTGTATGAGCAAACTTACAAAATCAGCGAACTAGATTTTTTGGGCGATGAATCAGATATTCGAAAGATATTTACTGATGAATCCTTCTTGAAAACCATTTTTGCTCGTTTTCAACAAATGCACAATGATTTTCAAGCTGTAGTACAGGCATCCTGCCTGTAAAAATCAGAAAGTATAGTTAGTTTTAGTGTACCACAGGCATCCTGCCTGTAAATTTGTGAGGTATAACTGATTTCAAATTTTTATGTATTACAGGCAGGATGCCTGTAAAAACTAATATCAAATTTTTATGCAAGCTTCCCTGATTGAGGAGGGAAGCTTGCATAAAAGTCTTCTTACTTCAATTCACCCGGAATCACCGTTATTTTTTTCGCTAAATTATTTCGCAATATCGTCACTTGGCTACGTCTTCCGATGGTGTCTTCGATCAGTAACTTATGAAGGTCATCGACTGAGCTTACGGGTTTTCCTTCAAAACCCACAATAATATCACCCGTCTGAAACTCAGAATTGTAAGCTACGCCGTCGGCTTCTACACTGACAATGTAGATGCCGGTTTTGGTTTGCAACTGATTGTATTGCATGATACGGTCGGTGAGATTGATGAGTTGACCACCTATCCCTAAGTAACCTCTACGTACCCGCCCTTTCATGATAAGCTGCCCTGCCACTTGGGCCGCGATATTGGAAGAGACCGCAAAACAAAGCCCCTGAGCTGGCAAAATAACGGCGGTATTTACCCCAATCACCTCTCCATGAGAATTGACCAAAGGCCCTCCTGAATTGCCGGGATTCAAGGAGGCATCCGTTTGGATGACATCATCAATCAACCGCCCACCCTCTGAGCGCAAGGAGCGCCCCAAGGCACTAATTACACCCGCTGTTACGGTATATTGAAAACCGTAAGGATTTCCAATCGCAATGGCTATTTGTCCTACTTGTAAGTTTTTGGAGTCACCAAAAGAAACTGCTTTTAGAGCATCACCATAAATTTTCAAAACCGCAATATCGGTGGCTGGGTCGCGGCCAATGACTTGGGCTTCAAACTCGCGTCCGTCTTGGAGCAGGGCTGAGATTTTGGTAGCGCCTGCTACTACGTGATTGTTGGTAATGACAAATCCGTCTGATGAAATCACAAAACCCGAGCCCGAACCTTGCCCTTCATTGGGCTGCCGATTGCGAGGGTCTTTTTTGCCACTGACCTTGATTTGAACTACCGAATTGCTGACTTTTTTTGCTACATTTACCACCGTTTGGGAGTATGCGTCGAGCAGAGGCGCATCATTTTGTAAAACCGACGCGCCACCCTGGGTGGTGCCGGTAGGAGAATCGATGAATGCAATCATGGTGTTTTAGAGAATGAGATTGTAGTAGAGTCTCAATCCCTGTACCATCCAAAAAAAGAAGACATTTTGACAGACAATGACCTTTGAAGAATACCTTATCAGTAAAAAAATAGACATAAAGGCATTTCGGCAACACGAAGCCGAGCGTTTTAGTGAGTGGGAAAGACTTTTTGCCCAGCTTCATCCCGAGAGCTTCACAGCTCAAAAAAAATTCCTGATTAATGATACTCGAAGAAAGTATCGGATAAAATTGGACTAATCAAGTTAGAATCAATGATTTTGAGGTTTTTAGTAATAATCACCTCAAAATATTATGACTTCCGTATTCATTTTTCTGCGTTACCTTTCCTATCTCTTACTTTTAACCAATTTTACTTTTGCTCAAAAAAAGCCAAACATCATCATGATTTTGGTGGATGATATGGGCTGGGGCGAAGTGGGCGTATATGGGTCTAAATACTGCCAAACACCTCATTTGGATGCCTTTGCCAAACAAGGCCTAAAATTTAATAGCTTCTATGCCAACTCCACCGTATGCTCTCCGACCCGCGCAGCTTTGCTATCGGGCAAATACCCTGATTTGATAGGAGTGCCGGGCGTCATCAGAGGAAATACCCTCAATAGTTGGGGGTATTTTAATCCTAAAGTAAAGACCTTACCACAATTGCTAAAATCGGGAGGGTATCATACAGCTATGGTCGGTAAATGGCACCTTGGGCTCGAACCCGAAAACCATCCCAATGAACGTGGATTTATGCACTTTCATGGGTTTTTGGAAGATATGATGGATGACTATTATACGCATTTGCGAGAAGGCAAAAATTGGATGAGGCTCAATAAACAGACAGTTGACCCTAAAGGACATGCTACTGATGTATTTACAGATTGGGCGATAGAATATCTTGACAATCAAAAGAAAAGCACTCAGCCCTTTTTTCTGTATTTGGCTTACAATGCGCCGCATTTTCCGATGCAACCTCCTCGCGAATGGCTCGATAAAATCAAAAAGAGGAATCCAAATCTTACCGAAAAAAGAGCACTTTTGACAGCCCTCATCGAGCATCTTGATGATAATATCGGAAGGGTAATGGCCGCCCTCCAGAAAAACAACCAAGCAGAAAATACGCTCATTGTATTTAGTAGCGATAATGGCGGCCTTCTCTCTACCGAAGCCGACAATGGACCTTGGAGAGGAGGCAAACAAACAATGTATGAGGGAGGTCTTCGAGTGCCTACTATGGCCGTGTGGAAAAACAAAATTGTGGCCAACTCTCAGACCAACACTCCTGGATTGATGATGGATTTGCTGCCTACTTTTTGCGAAGTGGCTGGTGTCACGCCTCCTATGGATATTGATGGGAAATCATTGTTGTCAACGATGTTGGGAAAAAGCGTCACTTCTTTTGACCGAAGGGTGTTTTGGATGCGGCGCGAAGGAGGGGCTGATTATGGAGGCCAAGATTACTATGGAATGCGCGAAGGGCAGTGGAAGTTAGTACAAAACAATCCTTTTGAGCCTTTTCAACTTTTCGATATGTCGGTAGACTCGCTGGAGACCCACGACCTTAAGAAAACAAATAAAGAAATATATGAATCACTCAGTAGAAAAATGCGTGTTCATCTTCAAAAAGTAGGAAGCGTACAATGGCAAAAGTAGTTTGCTATGTAGTTGTTTAAATAGAAAAACACAACTCCTAATCTTAAACTCTTTTCACAAATGAAACTTGTATTTGTTGGTTTACTAGCTTTTTTTGTAAGTACTGTTTATGCCCAAAAAAGACCCAATATCCTTTTTTGTATCGCTGACGACTGGGGAAAACATGCCGGTGTGTATGGTGATAAAGTAGTTCAAACCCCCAATTTCGACCGTTTGGCCAAAGAAGGAGTGCTATTTACCAATGCTTTTTGCGGCTCGCCCTCCTGTACTCCTTCGCGTGCTACTATTCTGACAGGACGCTATCCCCATCAAAATGAAGAAAGCGGGAATCTTTGGAGTACCCTTCAAATTAAATTACCTAATTATGCTCAGCTTCTCACTCAGCATGGTTATCATGTGGGTTTAGAACGTAAAGGTTGGGGACCTGGCAATTTTAAAGTAGGAGGTTATGAACAAAATCCTGCGGGAAAGAGCTACCAAAATTTTGAAGAATTTTTAGCAAAAAGGCCTCAAGGCCAACCCTTCTGCTATTGGTTTGGCAGTCAAGACCCACATCGGGATTATGTAAAAGGTACTGGAAAAGCCGCAGGCCTCAATCCTCAGCAAGTACGCGTACCAGCTTATTGGCCTGACCACCTCGAAGTACGTGAAGATATTCTTGATTATTATTATGAAGTACAGCGATTTGATCAAGAAGTAGGGGAGTTGATAAAAAAACTAGAAGCAATAGGAGAATTGGAAAATACCTTCATCGTAATCACTTCCGACAATGGTATGCCTTTTCCTAGAGCTAAGGCCAATATTTATGACGCAGGGACTAATTTGCCTTTGGTGTTTTATTGGAAAAATCAATTATCTCCTCGCACGACTGACACGTTCATGAGCTTTGTGGATTTTGCCCCTACTTTTTTAGAAGTTGCAGGAGTACCGATTCCTAACATGGTCACGGGCAAAAGTTTGTTGCCTTTGCTGCAAGGCAAAAGCCAAGTGCATCGGAAGGAAGTATTTTTGGAACGTGAACGTCACGCTAATGTACGTCGAGGTGATAGGAGTTATCCTATTCGCGCTATCCGAAATACCGATTATTTGTACATTCAAAATCTTTCGCCAGACCAATGGCCGGCGGGTGATCCACAATTGTATTTTGCAGTAGGGCCTTATGGAGATGTAGACCCTAGTCCTACTAAAAAATTGGTGTTGAGTGACACCGTCGCTTACGCTAAATATTATCAGTTAATTTTTGCCAAGCGTCCTCAGGAAGAATTGTACGATTTGAGAAAAGACCCAGAGCAGCTCAGAAATGTAGCCCAATCTTCCGCTTATCAGAAAGAAAAACGCAAACTGAAAGCTCAGCTGGAGCAATGGCGTAAAGATACCCAAGATCCCAGAATGGAAGGAAAACAGCCTTTTGAATCTTATCCTTACTATGGCAACAACGCCGCCACCGAAAAGATGAAAAATTAGGCTTTGGTTTTACTTACTTCAAATAAGTACTTTTTGAGGCGTTCTTCTACTTCAGAAGCGGGAATGTTGCTGTGCAAATCTCCCTCTACGGCTAGCGAGATACGTCCTGTTTCTTCCGAAACCACTATCACGGCAGCATCCGTCACTTCGCTCATTCCCAACGCAGCCCGATGACGAAAGCCCAGATTGCCGTAATCGTCGCTATCAGAGACCGGAAGAATGCAGCGCGCTGCTTTGATGCGACCGTCGGCCACGATGACGCCGCCGTCGTTCATGGGGCTATATTGATTGAAAAGGGCCAAAAAAAGGCGTTTGGAAAGTACGCTATCTACTTCTTCGCCTGTTTGGAGGTATTTGTCAAGCTCATCGTTTTTCTTAATCACAAGCAGCCCGCCCGTAAACTCTGACGACATGGCACGGATAGCTTCAATGATAGGTTTGATTTCGTTGATTTTATCAGCGGGAGTAGGCTGACGCAAAAAACGCCCGATGAGGCGGTTGTTGGCAAAAGCGGTAGACTTACCTACAAAAAGTAAAAAGCGACGAATTTCTTGTTGAAAAATAACAATCAAAGCCACCGCACCTACTCCCATAAAGTATTCAAGGATTTTGGTAAGTAGCTCTAAACCAATGGCTCGTACAATTAAGTAAAAAAGATAAATCAGAAAATATCCTAAAAATACCCTGCTGGCCAAACTGCCTCTTACTAGATAATAAATTTGGAATAGCAGAAAGGCGACTAGGAAAATATCTAATACATCTACCCACTCAATATTTAAAAAACCTATTTCAAACAAAAACATTATAATCAGCAGTTTGCAGTTAAGACAATCGGATTAGGCTTCATCTTGGCTCTTTACTTCTTTGCGTGCATTAAAATAACCCCTTACAACCGTAAATGTTGTAATAGCCAAGAAGAAAATCACTACGTAATGAACATAGTTGATAATCCACGGGAATTTTTCTCCAAAATAGTAACCGCCGCCCGTTAATCCAAAAATCCACAAAGCGGCTCCGAGTATATTGTAAAGCATAAATCCGCCCCATTGCATTTTGACAAGACCCGCCAACAAGGGCGCAAAAGTACGCACTACGGGTAAAAAGCGGCTAATGACCAATGTACGGCTTCCATATTTGCCAAAATACTGACGAGTGGTTTCGATGTGCTGTTTCTTAAAGAAAAGCGAATCGGGGCGGTTTTGGATACGATCTCCAAAAAAACGGCCCGTCAGATAGCCTGTTAAGGAGCCTAAAATAGCAGCTCCAAAAAGACATCCTAACAAGAGAAATATAGGAACATCAAGGATTTTGAGAGCACAAAATACTCCCGCTAAAAATACCAGATAATCGCCTGGTAAAAAGAAAGCAAAGAAGAGACCATTCTCGGCAAAAATAATGAGTGTGATAAGTATTAATCCGCCCGTTCGGATGATTTCTTCGGAGTCTAATAAATACTGAAAAAAACCTGAAATTGAATCCATGTGAGTATCGTAAGATATTACCTTAGCAGGGGTTTGCTACTACCAAGGAAAAGAAAAAATAAGGGTAGTTAAGGTAAATACGCCTAACTACCTTCAAAATTACACAAAATCAGACAAGTGCCATCTTTTAATAATTTCTTAAAGAATAAGTAGAGGCTAGATTGTTATTTAAAGGCAGAAAATGTTACTTTTGATAAAACCAGATTATCATGGCTTTATGAGTAATACTTCTATCCATATCCTCCTTGTAGATGATTATCCACAATCACTTGAAGAATTAAAAGAAAAAACGGCTTCAATCAAAGGAGTCAAAATAGTCGATTCGCTTATCGATAGCAGAAAAGTAATTCCCCTTTTAGCGCATACTTCCAAACTAGATATTATACTCTTGGATGTACATATGCCCTACCTTACCGGAGTAGATGTGGCGTATCAAGTGAGGGCTTTATATCCTTCTACGAAAATTTTGTTTCTTACCACGACCGAAGACGAAACCAATATTCATGAAGCTCTCAAAGCCGGTGTGCAGGGGCATATCCTCAAAAGTGCACCGCAAGAAGAGTTTGAAAAGGCACTCTCGGCGTTAAAACAAAATAAATCTTATTTCAACGGCGAGAGCGTTTAGAATGCTACATCAATTCGCTTAGTTCTAGCCAACGCATTTCTTTTTCTTCAAGTAAGTTGTTGATGCGTTCGATTTGCTGCGCCCATTGCGTAATCTCTTGGTGATTGTGGCTGCCACCATTAAGCTTTTGTATATAATCGGCCTTTTCTTGCTCTAGTTTTGCCATTTCGATTTCCAAACTTTCAAATTCCTTTTGCTCTTTATAAGAAGCCTTGCGTTTGGTGGTAGAGGCAGCTGTTGAGGGAGTTGTGGTAGAGCGCTCGACGGTATTTTTACTTTCTACTTTGCTGACGGTATTTTCGGCTAAAAAATTACGATAGTCGGTATAATTGCCCGGAAAATCGCGGATGTTACCACCTTCTTCAAATACAAAAAGATGGTCAACCAGACGGTCGAGAAAATAACGGTCGTGTGAAACGATAATCAAACAGCCTGGAAAATTCATCAAAAACTCTTCTAGAACGTTGAGAGTCGTGATGTCGAGGTCGTTGGTAGGTTCGTCAAGGATGAGGAAGTTGGGTTCGGCCATCAAAACACGAAGGAGCTGAAGTCGGCGTTTTTCGCCCCCGCTGAGTTTTTCGATGAGCGTCCCTTGCTTATTAGGCGGAAACAAAAAAGCTTGTAAATATTGGGAGGCTGTCACGGTTTGGCCAGTACCAAGCCTAATCACTTCTGCTACTTCTTTTACCCAATCTACGACTCGTTGACCGTCTTTGTACTCAAGGTCGGTTTGTTGATAATACCCAAACTGTACCGTATCTCCTTTCACCACCTGCCCATTGTCGGGGCGAAGCGCACCTGTTATCATATTGAGTAGGGTAGATTTTCCAGCCCCATTTTTACCAACGATTCCGATACGATCCCCTTTCTTGAAAGTATAAAGAAAATTGTGAACGACTGTTTTATCGCCAAATCGTTTACCAATACTATGCAATTCCACAATTTTACTTCCTAGCCGTGTCGATTTTACATTGAGTTCAATCTGATTGTCATATCTGCGTTGGCTGGCTTTTTCTTTGGTATCTTCAAAAGCATCTACGCGGTATTTCGCTTTAGTGCCTCTTGCTTTGGGCTGGCGCCGAATCCAGTCCAACTCTTTGCGATAAAGATTTCGGGCTTTATCGATTTCGGCAGCTTCTACAGATTCTCGTTCGGCTTTTTTCTCCAAAAAGTAAGCATAATTTCCCCGATAAGTATAGAGATTCCCATTGTCGAGTTCGACGATAGTATTGCAGACTGTATCCAGAAAATACCTATCGTGAGTTACCAACAAAAGCGTGGTATTCTGGGTGTTGAGATAATTTTCGAGCCACTCTACCATGCTCAAATCAAGATGGTTGGTAGGCTCATCTAGGATAAGTAAGTCGGGACTTTCGATGAGAACCTTGGCCAAAGCGACACGTTTGCGTTGGCCACCCGAAAGAGTTCCGATTTTTGCTTTGACGTCTGGTACGCCCAGTTTGCCCAAAATTTCTTTGACGCGTGCCTCAAAGTCCCAGCCTTGGAGGGAGTCTACGCGTTCGATAGCTTTTGTCAATCTTTTTTCGTCGTCCAAGAGTAATGCTTGTTCGTATTCTTTGACAGCCAAGGCTACGGGATTGTTGCCCGAAAACAGCACCTCCATGACGGGGAGCTGAGGGTCAAAATCAGGTGCTTGATCAAGGTAGCCTACTCTAATATCTTTCCGAATACTCACTACACCTTGGTCTAAGGGTGTAATGCCCGCTAAGATAGTCATGAGGGTGGTTTTGCCAGTTCCGTTGGCTCCGATGAGTGCTACTTTGTCGCCTCGATTAAGGCCTATTGTCAAATCTTTAAACAACCACTTGTCGCCAAAAGACTTGGAGATATTTTCTGCGGAGAGATAATTCATACCACAAAGGTAGCATGAAGAAAGTTTTGCTTGTATTTTTTCTTACAAAACGACCTTATAAAACCGATAAATACTACAGGGAGACACGGTCGGATTTGGTAGTTGGAAATGTGAGTTCGAGGATAGTTCCTCCCTCAGTTGGGTTGGGATAAGCTTTGACAGTTCCTTTGTTTAGTTTTACTAGCTCTGCGCATACCAGTAGTCCTAAACCTGTGCCTTTTTCATTGCTTGTACCCATAGAAGAGGTGGTATTGAAAGAAGAGGCTATTTCTCCATCCCATTCAAAGCGCTGTCCTGTATTGTGGATAGTGCACAAAACATGGGAGGTTTCGTCAGTGATTGTTACTTGAATATCCCCACCTGGCAGTGAAAATTTGGTAGCATTATGAATGAGATTGGAGAGGATGATTGTCAAGTGGTTTTCGTCTACATAGATTAGGTTTTGGGAGGAGTCAAAAAGGAGTACTTTCAATTCTTTTTCTTTAATCATACCTTCTAAGTGGGTAAGTACATCGTTGATGCTATCTAACAAAACCAAAGGTCGGGGATTCATACGTAAAGCGCTTTGTTGAGAAAGAGCCCAGTAGAGGAGGTTTGTGAGCAAGTTGTCGAGCAATGTTAGTTTTTTGCGTAGGAGTGGTATCAAAAGATGCGTGGACATCAGGTTGTGCTCGGCCAGTTGCAGTGTATTGTTCATATCTGCTAGAGGGCGCCGCAGGTCATGTCCCAAAATTCCGAAGAGTTTATCTTTGGTATCGTTCAATGATTGCAGTTGTTTGCTACGCTCAGACAAAGCACGATTGAGGCGATTGACTTGATAATAAGACCCAAGCATAACAAACAACAAAAACAATCCTACTCCTACAATTCCCCAATAGAGACTATTTTCTCTTTTTTCTTTTTCTAGTTCAAGTTCTTTTATTTCTAGTGTCTTACGAAACAGCTCTTTTTCTTTCTCTTTCTTGTCTATCTGAAATTTTGCTTCGACGGTTTTGATGGTGGCTAAATCATTCTCTTTCTTTAGGAGACTGTCAGTCTTATGCATTTCCTCATACACCTCTAAAGCTTCTTTGTACTGTCCTGTAGCTTTAAGGGTATGGGTAAGTATCCTTAGTACATCGAGGAATTGCTGGCGAGGAGGAAGGCCTACCAAAAGATGACGAGACTGTTTTGCGCTTAGCAGCGCTTTTTGAGGTTGTTTAAGAGCCAGTAATATTTCTGCTTTTACTTGGTAAAGTTTTGATATATCAAAGTTGCGATTAGGAGTAGGGGATTTTTGGAGGAAAGTTTTTCCTGCGAGGTTTATGGTTTCTAGGGCTTTTTGATATTTTTTCATACCCACAAGGTGTTGAGCCATGTAAGTCAAAATTTCCCCTTCTATTTCGGCATTTTTCTGAGCCTTCTCTTTTCGAACAAGCTTAAGCGCTTTCATATGCAAGTCATAAGCACGTTGGAATTGCTTTTTTTTATTTAAGACAATAGCCGACAGTCCATAAGCGTATATTTTATCCTGATCTACATTTTTCTTTTCTGCAAATTCAACAAACTTAAGTAGATAATATTCTTGGTTCTTGTAGTCTCCTAAGTCTTGAAAATCAAGGGATAATAAATTGTAGGTATGACCCATGTACTTATCTATTTGGTGTAGTTCGAGGTAGCGCAGGGTACTTAAGTATTGGTTAATTGAAGTTTTAAGGTTATATAATTTTGAATGCAGGGTACCGATGCGATACATCACAAAAGAAGCTTCTTCCCAATTTTTATTTTGATTAAGAATCTCAAACGCTTGATTTAGATAAGCAAAAGAAGAATCAAATTGGGTTTGTGTAGTATGAAATTGGGCTAGTTGTATCAACAAACGACCGTGATACTGTTGTTGTGTTTTGAGTTGATTGTTGGTCTTTATTTCTTGTTTTAGTAAACCCGCTAGTGTGCTCCATTGCTTTGGCGTGAGGGTATCATAAAACTCTAGCAGTTGGGAATTAGTGCGGTCGGTAAGAATGAGTGATTGGAGAGTTTGAGCCCTCAAAGGTAATCCGTAAAATTTTAATAATATCCCTAAAAGCAAAAGACGTATCCATTTCATGTCTTGCGGTTAGCTAAGGTTTAATGTATTGGGGTAAGTCTATTGATTTGTAGGGGATTATCGAGCTTCGCCAAACCACCAAAAATTTTTTAAAGTCTCTCGATAGGCGGAACCAATCGGGATTTTGGTAGAGCCTACAAAAAGCGATTTAGAATCAAAACCATTTACTTTATCTAAATTAACAATAAAAGATTTTTGTACACGAGCAAAAGAACGTTTAGGTAAACGCTCTTCTAACGTTGAAATAGGCTCGTTTACTACCAATGTCCCTTGGTGGCCTATGAGCTTGGAATAGATCCCAAATGCTTCAATATAGTCGATTTCTTCAAATAAAAACCGGCGCAATTGGCGGCCAGCTTTAAGGAATATGCTATTCTGACTGGTAATACTATTGGCTGTTATCTTGATAGATAAAGCACGATTGATAGCCCTGACAGTGCGGGGAAAAGTCAGAGGCTTAAGTAAATAATCTGCCACATCGTAGTCAAAGCTCTGAACCGCCAAATTGGGGTCTGCGGTTGTAATCACCACTGGAGGGGGAGTTACGATCATATTTAGTAAATCCAACCCCATAAAGTCTGGTAAGTGGATGTCCAAAAAAAGAAGATCAATCGGTGAAGACTGAAGAATACCAAGCGCATCCATCGCTGATGTACAGATGATAGGCTTCTCAAAAAGAGGAAGTTGCTGCAAAAATGACTCTAATAGCAACGCCGAAGTTGCATCGTCTTCAAGAATAAGGGGCAAATAGTTTCTCACAGGGTAAATAGTATGTAGTGGTATACCTTTTATGCAAAAATAAGTATATATCCTTCATAATGTGTGCCAATTTATACTATGAAACCATATACTAAATTGGTTTATATGGTATAAATGAAAGGTTTCATCCCTTAAATAAAAGTTTTCGTTGTGTTTTTTTGAGGATTTTGTTTTGAGAAAGTTTTTTTTAAAAATATCTAATTGGGCTATTAATAATGACTTTCATAGGGCGGAATGGGTGTTTTTGTGGTATAAATATTCCAAGTAGGCTAAAAAAAATTCCAATCGAATAAATTTGGCAGGGTAGTTGTTACTTTTTTAGGCAATACTATCTAAAATCTTATCCATGCCATATCCCTTACTAAAAACCCGGACCGAATAGGTGCAGTGCTTCTGAGCTTGAAAAGGCTGCTTTGCATCTCCTGATTTATTAGTGAAAATCAGATTTTTTACTTCCTCTTGAAAGGGGGAAGCTGGGATGTTTATGTCCTGTTTTTTTTAATCGTACACGCATTATCAATTTGTTTAAATCTATCAATCATATGATTAAACACTTTATTTTGAGTCTTTTATGGCGCTTTTGTAATACCATTGGAAGTAAAGTTTTATACTTCCGAGGTGCGCTGGTAACTCTTGTGGGAGTATTAGGGTGGCTCTATCCTTCTTGGACTCAAGCTCAAATAGTAACTCCTACTATTTCTGCTTTAGAGTCTCGTTGTCAAGCCTCGGGAAAGGTAGTAGTCACTGGTGAAGCTACTTATCTATACTCGCTCACTGGAGGAAATATCCCAGGGCAACTTGGGCCTTTTGATGGTCCTAATGTGACATTTGAACTTCTTGCGCCTGGTAATTATACCCTGACGGTCATCGATCCTGCCACTAATGATGAGGAGAACTTTCCTGTATCAGTGACTAGCAACTATCAGCAAAACTGGACGTTTACCGCAGCGGTGTCGTATTTGCCCTGCACGGGTACTGCTCCTACTGTAAGTATCGGTAGTCTGGCCATTACTGGAGCTACTGCTTCTCAACAGCGTCCTGATTATTTCTTTAGAATTTCGACTAAAAATGGGACACTTCCCGCTGACGGTACAGTACCGCCTCCTTACGATACTACTTTAGCTGGGTCGTTTCCGATTGTATATCCTGCTGGAATGGGTGGTACTTACGAGATACAAGGGAGAGACTCTTGCGGAAATTACAAAACTATCAAGGTGACGGTTCCGTCTTCAGTACCTGCTCCTACGGCTTCGTCTTCTTTTGTGAAGTTTAACAATTGCGATGGTGATGCAGAATACAAAATAACCGCCAGTGGTGGTAACGCACCCTATATTTTTAAAGTCAAATCAGGCCCTGATCAGGTAGGGAATGAGATTACAGATCCTACATCTGCTACCTTTACCTTAACAGCGGGAGGCACTTACGTGATTTCTGTAACAGATCAGTGCGGAGGCACTCGGGATGTGACTGTCACACCCAAAGCCTATACTTCGCCTACTACGTCGGTGGGGACTTCAGTAGGGATATGTGGTGCGCCTGGTGACGATGGAACCGGTTCTATTCGCCTGACTACTACTGCAAGTTCTGTAGGTATTGGCCCCTTAACGTATACTCTGACAAGTGTTAGTTGTGGTGTAAACATTAGTGTTGTATCGTCCAATTTTGATACCACTTTTATCAATCTACCTCGCCCTTGTACTTATACCGTAGAAGTAAAAGATGGATGTGATAAGGTCAATACTCGTACCGTAGAATTGACAGGGCCTGGGCCTCATTCAATGGGTTGTAGTAAGTCTATCCAATGTCCTAATGGTGCTTCAGAACAATATCGCCTCCAAATGTCAGTGTCTGTAAGACCTCCCTACAATCCTACTCCCAACTATACTTTTGTCATAAAAGACAGTACTACCAATACCGTTGTTTATACCTCTACCCAAAGTAATGCTTCTTATACTTCGGCGGGATTAGCACCGGGCAAATACTATTTGAGCATTACGGATGCCTGTGGTGCTATGTGTACAGATTCAATCGTAATAGGTACTTATGCCAACCCTACGGTATCCGTAGATGCTACAAACCAATGTTTTGGCTCAGGACAAGCCAATGTAATCGGGATCAACAACCGCGGCCCCGAAAATGGATGGAACAATATCTATACTTACCGAATCATCGCGCCTTCGGCATCACGTGTCAATGAAGGTCCAGAATCGGATTCGCCCACTCACACTGGACAGTTTTCAAGTCTAGTGTCAGGTGGTAGCTATACTTTTTCTTTCAATGATGGTTGTAAAACCGTAACTACCCAAGTGACAATTCCGACCTATACCCAGCCAACATGGGAAGTAGGATTTGGAGCACTTTGTGGAAATGCAACGGTAGCCAACCTACAAATCATGAATTTGCAACCTGAAGGCCAAGTAGTAGGACCATACAAATGGCGTATCATTGGTACTGATTCGCAATTGTATGGTAGCACTGCGCCTTACAATGGTACCCTTCCTTATCCAAATTCTATGGGTCAAGAAGATTCGGTATTTGTAGGGCTTCCTGCCAAAAACTTGGCTGGAGAAGCAGCAACTTATCAAATACTCGGTAATGATGGTTGTAAAAACTCTTATCAAGGTTCAGGTAAAATCGGCGCTCTTCCTGACGAAACTTTGCTTTTAAATACCACTACTGTATGCGCCGACGGATCCACTTTGTTGAGAGCGCGTGTGTCTACTCCTATTGTGGGTGGGACGTATCGCTACTATCGTAATGGGGTTAAAGTGGCAGAAAGTAATAAACTTTTTACCAATATTGTTCCAGCATTACCAGGTACATACACGGTTAAAGTAGTAGCTAGTACTTTGCCCGATAGCTCTTGTGTACAGGAAGCGTCAGAGGTAGTGGTTCAAGCGTCTGCTACTTTGGTAACTACCGACCCCGCACCTGTGTGTCCAGGAGTAGCCGTGAATTTAACTACTACTACGGCTGGTAGCTCAAGCGGTACGATTACCTTCTATAGAGACAAGAATTTGACCCAAGAAGAAACAAATCCAACTGCCGTTACGACCGCCCAAACTTACTACGTAAAACTCGTACCTACTGGAATCAATGACTGTGAGGTGATTGACAGCGTAGTGGTGACCAACAAGATATGTGTGGGTTCTATCGGGGATTATGTATGGAAAGATGCCAACGATAATGGGATACAGGATAACAACGAGCAAGGAGTTTCGGGAGTTATCGTTCAACTTTTGAATGCTTCTAACAGCAACGTATTGGCTACGGATACTACCGATGCCAGTGGACTCTATGGTTTCTCTAATCTCCAAAGCGGTACTTACAAAGTCAAAATTTTGGTGAGTAGCTTGCCAGATACTTGTCAAATTACGCCAAAGTCAAATGTCAATACTGGTGGAGGAGATGATACAAATGACTCTGATTTTGATCCAATTAGCGGCGAAAGTCCCACGATTACAATTGATGTTACGGGGTCGGGGTTAACCAAAGACAATCCCACTATTGATGCAGGCTTGTATGTACCTTGTGTAAAACCTTCCGCAGGAGCAAATCAAACTTTGTGTGTAGGTACGACTACCATCGACCTAAAAGATGCTTCGGCACTAGAAGCTTGGAGTAAAGGCACTCAGCCCGCAAGCACCAACGCTACCATCAACGCTAGTTCTGGAGTAGTAACTGGGCTTACGATAGCAGGAGACTATTATTTTATTTTGACTTACAAAGGTCAAGCAGCATGTAGTGATACTGTCAAAGTGACTGTCAATCCTCGCCCTGTGGCGCAAGTAGCCGCCAAAATACAAGCGATTTGCCTTGGGGATACTCCCGCAGCCTATACTGCTAGCCCAAGTACAGGTGTAGGCTATGCTTGGTATGGACCTTTGGCTGATACTACTAGTGCATTAGGAACAGCAATCGCTGGTCAAACCACCGCTTCTTTCACTCCTAGTGGAGCCGCAATCAATACCGTTGGTACAAAATACTATGCAGTGATTGTAACTGATGCCACTACCTCATGTCAAGACACTGCTTTTGCAACCTTGACTGTTAAAGCATTGCCAGTGGCTAAGGTGACTGCCAAACAGCAAAGTATTTGTTTGGACGAAACCCCCACAGCATACGTAGCTATGCCAAGTACAGGTGTAGGCTATGCTTGGTATGGACCTTTGGCTGATACTACTAGTGCATTAGGAACAGCAATCGCTGGTCAAACCACCGCTTCTTTCACTCCTAGTGGTGTAGCTCTTGAAGATGTAGGTACTAAATACTATGCAGTGGTTATTACAGACAATAGTACTTCTTGCCAAGATACGGCTTATGTGAGTCTGACTATTTTTGACAAACCAGCGGTAGAAAACTCTGAACTCTCAGCTTGTGAAAATGAATCAGGGGCAGGAGTAGGTACTTTTAATCTCAGTAGTTTAAACAACACCGTTGGCGGAAGCAACAAAGTAGAGTGGTTTAGTAATGTACAGCGCACCACACCTATTGCTAATCCCGCAGCTTACCTTAGTACTTCGGGCAATGTCTACGTACTAGTTACCAATGAAACTACCGGCTGCTCCGATACTACTTTTGTCACGCTTACTGTAAACACCAAGCCCAACGCTGGCGCCGATAGCATTGGAGTAAAGGCAATATGCAATGATATTGCTACCGTGAATTTGCCCGATGCTGCCGCTGGTGAGAGCTGGACACAGCTGGGTTCTTCTCCCAAAGCCGTAACAATAAACGCTACTACGGGTGTAGTGACGGGTATGGACGCTATTGGTACTTATCGTTTTGTCTTAACAAATTCAAACACCAACTGTGCTGATACTGTAAATATAGAAGTGAAAAACTGTCTCAAAGGTAGTTTGGGAGACTATGTTTGGAAAGATACCAACGACAATGGTATTCAGGATGCTAACGAAAATGGAGTAGCGGGAGTAATTGTACAACTACTCAATGGAGATACAAATGCACTCATTAGTACTGATACTACTGATGCAAACGGAATCTATGGTTTTACGGGGCTCGACAGTGGTAACTATAAAGTGAAAATTGTGCTTAGTAGCATTCCGGCAGCGTGCCAAATCAGTACTAAAAAAGACGCAGGTTCTCCTAACGATGATGCCAAAGACTCTGATTTTGATTCGATTACTGGCGAAAGCCCTGTGATTGTCATCAATACCTTGAGTAATGGAATCGACAAAGACAATCCTACCATTGACGCGGCTTTGATCACACCTTGTGTTAAGCCCACTTTTACTTTGACGAGCACACCGGCCTGTTCGCCTGATGTACAAACCTACAGTATAACATTTAGTGTAGCGAATAAAAACGGAACATTGAAAGTAGATAAAGGTATCATAAGTGGTAATAACCCTTATACCGTGACAGATATTCCGTCGGGTGCTACAATCAAAATCACCGATAGTCTTAGCGCTATTTGTAAATTTGATACCCTGATTGTAGGGCCTAACTGTAACTGTAACCCTAATGTTCCGACCATTATTACGCCTAATTTGACCGCTTGTGAAGGAGATACCTTCCCTACGCTCAAAGCAACTGTGTTTGGCTTGGCTACAGTAGAATGGTATGCTACTCCTACTGGTGGCTCACTTCTTCACACAGGTCTTTCGTTCAAACCTGGAGGAATCGTTTTGGGAGATACCATCTTCTATGCGCAGGCTCGTAGTACTGATCCAGCTTGTTTGACTGACATCAGTTCGAGCAGGGTTGCGGTTACGATTGATGTCAACTGCCTTAAAGAAGTGGATTTGGCTTTGAAAAAATTGATAAGCAAAAAAATCGCTTCCATTGGCGATACCATTGAATACAAGCTTAAAGTTTGGAATGAAGCAAATTTCGATGCTACAGGAGTAGTCGTGACTGATAGTCTCAATGCTGGTATTCAATACATAAGCAGTAGTGCTGTACGAGTAGCGGGAGGAAGTGCAGGTAGCTATAATCCAAGTACATATCAATGGAATATTGGCAACATGGCTGCTAATGGTGATACAGTAGTCTTGACAATTCGCGTAAAAGTATTGGCGCATGGGGTATGGTTTAATACCGCCGAAATCACCGCTACTAACGAAAAAGACCGCGACTCTACGCCGGGCAATGGCGTCGAAGACGAAGACGATTTGGATCGTCAGTGCTTTACGGTGCCCTTTAAACTATGTGCAGGTGAAAAAGTACAGGTAAGTGTGCCTGCTCAATACACAAATGTACAGTGGTTTAAACAAGGCTCAGGGGCAGTTGTCGGAACAGGTAACCTGATTTTATTAGAAGAGCCAGGTAGCTATACTTATACGGCGTCTAATTCAACTTGCCCCGCCGAGGGATGTTGCCCGGTGATTATTGAGCCTGGTGATAATTGTTGCCCCGCCGAAATTTGTATACCTTTTTCTATCAAAAAGACTAAAAAGACTTCTCTCTAAGAGCTTAGGAGTTAATAGTTTATTGTGGGGCTTGTGCTGAAATAAGTTGACCTTCATAAATAAACCGCTCGGCAATTAATCACGATTCGCCGGGCGGTTATTTTTTTATTAGTAATATCAAGTTTATTACTATATTTCTTGAAATCGTAGCGGGGGGCGTTCCTAGGGTTCTGTGATTCTTTTTTTGTTTAACGTATTGAGTTATAGATGGATAGTTTTATATTCAAGTTGGATAAAATCAACTGGCCTCACCCATAAACTTCTCTTTCAAATGTTCATAAAAAGATTTACGGTCAACATAAAAACCTACTAAATTGGCGGTCATAGCAGCAAGCAATAAATAAAATATAGCCGAGTGGCGGTCGGTCATTTCTAGTACCAAAATAGCAGAAGTAAACGGAGAGCGGGTGACCCCCGTCAGGTACCCTACCATACTTACTAAAATGACTAAGTTGTAATTGGCTTGTGCGACTTGCAACACCTGAGCAATAAGTGCTCCTAAGGTGGCGCCAGCACTTAGAGAGGTTGCAAAAACGCCGCCAGCACCTCCGCTAAGATAGCTCAACACCGGTCCCAAAAAACGCCCTGCAAATTCGTACCATTTGGCCTGTTTGTGGTCGGTAAAAAGTAGACGATTCATAAGATCTTTACCGCTACCACCCGTCTGAGGGCCAGTGAGATAAAGCAATGTAGCGAAAAGTAATCCTAAACCTAGCACAAAAAGCACTTGTCGGGGTATGGATTTAAAATGCTTGTTTTTCCAATCACTCAAAAACAAAAGTAGTTTGGCCAGATAAGCACCCGCCAAGCCCGATATCATCCCTGCAACGATGATTACCCACACAAAAGAAAATCCGACAGGAGTGATTTTGGGGAAACCCAAATATAGATATGGGCCGAGTAAGGCTTGGGCGGTCATCCCAGCTATGATAACAGAGGCAAAAACCGCAGTGCGAAACTGAGTGATGTGGGTTTTGGTAAGTTCTTCTACCACAAATACGATTCCGCCTAAAGGAGTGTTAAAAGCGGCCGCCAATCCCGACGCCCCTCCCGTCACAAGCATGATGCGCTTCGATACAGGAGGCCAAAAAGAAGGTAGCAGACGATTGACAAACCGAAAAATGGAAGCCGAAATCTGTAAAGTAGGACCTTCTCTACCAATCGCCCCATGCCCCAGCAGCATACTTAAACTACTCGCAATTTTGACAATCGCAATTCGTACTCCAAGAAGCTTATCAACGCGGGTGTCGTGGCGAGGATTGGCAAGTTCGATAGATGCCATGAGTTGAGGAATCCCACTGCCTCGGGCTGTAGGTGCAAACTGCCACACCAGCCACCATGAGAGCAAGAAAAAAACAGGAATGAAAACAAAACTCCATAAAGGATATTGAATCACTAACAAAGCACCCAAATGCTCAAAAATAGAAAAAAGCTTCTCGTAAGCTACTGCTACAAAGCCTGTTAAGATAGACGCAATCCAAAAAGGAAGCGCTTGAAGCGTAAGCGTCCGTACTTCTTTATTGACAATTTTGTATTGTAGCCATTCAAGGCTATCTCTTAGTTTTTGGGTGAGCCAAGTGATTTTGTGATGCATAGCAATGAAGCGTGGAGGCAGTGTTGGAATTCAAATAACAAAAAAAAACCTTAGCAAACGCAATCAGTGTTAAGAGATTTGTAAAATTTATGTTTTCAAAAAAAGTAAGTATGTTTGACATCAGTAGATGCTGCTACACCATATTTTTACGTTAAAAGCTTATGTATTCCACTACCAGAAGTACGATATTGATATTTTTTTTGTTGAAAGCTTGTTTCGGTTTTTCTCAAGCTAATTTTATGAAAGGGGAAATTTATACTCCTTCAAAAGATACCATCTCAGGGTATATTGATTATCAAGAATGGACCCAAAGCCCGCTTAAAATTTCTTTTAAGAAGTCTTTAGATAAAGAAGTAGAGACTTTTACGACTTCTGATTTGTTGGGGTTTGAGATAATTGATACAAAAGAAAAATATGTATCGATGGATATCACACTCGAAAAACTCGTACGCGATATGGATCTAACGAAGTTTGGAACGATTGCTAAATATGCCAATCGAAAAAAAGATTTGAGGCTCAAATCTGCGTTTGTAAGGGTGCTATCGAGTGGCAAAATTACGCTCTATCATTTTGCCGATAATGAAATGGGGGAGCACTTCATCGTCAACAAAGACAAAAAAATTGAACCCTTGATTTATCATGTTGCTATGATTGACGAGGGGGCTTTGCACATTACAACCTATCAAGACCAACTTCGATTACTGACTGCTGATGGTTGTAAGTCTTTGCCTATCAAGAATCTGTCTTATAAAATAGTGCAACTGAGTAAGGTGATTGATAGTTATAATGCTTGCTTTAGTGAGTCGCCCGTAATGGAGACCAAAACAAGAGAAAAAGGAAAATTAGAATGGAGAATCATGGCAGGTATCAACGTCAATGCATTAAACCATACCATTTACAAAGACATTTCGGATGATGTTTATCGTGACGAATGGCGTGCTTTACCTACACCAGGAGTATTTTTAAATTATCAAGCCCCTCGCCTTAGAGGGAGATTGGCCCTACAAAATGAGGTTTATTTTTACCGTTATCAGAAAACTTTTACGACTAGGAATGGCGATAGAAGCTTTCATCATCTATTGAGCTATATCGGTATCAACAATTTGATTAGATATAGTTTCAAAATCTCAAATCCTACTTTTTATATGTTAGCTGGAATTTCAAACGGCATTATGATTAAAAATGAAAGTTATATGGAGTTACTAGGTAGTAAAAGAAAATTAGGGGAAGATTTTCGGAAACATGAAGTAGCAGTCGTAGCAGGGGTAGGATCTCGTTTCAAAAAAATGGCTTTTGAAGTGCGCTTTACGCTAGGAAATGGGTTTACTCCTTATCCCGATCATCGAAGTATCAGTAAATCCCTCTCTTTTATGGGGAGATATTACATAAAATAAAATGCTATGAGTAATCCAAAGCCGTTGAACTCATAGTCGAAAACAAAGTCAAAAATCGCAGTTTAGTTAATATGTATTTTCAAATTGTTTAATTTAATGGAAAACATTCAACACCAACAAAATGACAAGGGAGGTTCGTTTGATTATATTTTGAATGGACAAAAATTGGCCGAAATGGCTTATATCAAGGCAGGAGATACCAAAATTATTATTGACCATACCCATGTAGATGAAAGTCTAAAGGGACAAGGTATAGGAAAACGCTTGCAAACAGAGCTTGTCGCTTATGTAAGAGCCAATGATATCAAAGTGATTCCGCTATGTCCCTTTGCCAAAGCTACTTTTCAGAAAACGCCCGAATGGCAAGATGTGTTAGCCTAAAAATCAATCAATGATATGTCAAACGTTCAGATGATTATTGAAGAGCGCCCTGCTGATATTGGGAATTTTTTGGTAGGACGATTATTGCCTTTTCGTGGTAAGAGAATGGTAGGGCCTTTTATTTTTATCGACCACATGGGGCCGGCTTATCTCAAAGAATATCAGAATATTGACGTAGGGCCACATCCGCATATTGGGCTATCTACGTTGACGTATTTGTTTGAAGGCAACATCATGCACCGCGATACCCTCGGAACGGTGGTAGAGGTAGCCCCTGGCGAAGTCAATTGGATGACCGCAGGGAAAGGCATTGTGCATTCTGAAAGAACCCCCGAATATCTGCGTCATTCCGACAAGTACCTGCATGGCTTACAGATTTGGGTGGCTTTGCCCAAAGAACTCGAACAAATGGAGCCTTCTTTTCATCATGTAGGGGCAGAAGAACTACCCACTTGGGAAGAAAATGGGGTTATGTATAAATTGATTGCAGGTGAGGCTTTTGGTCATAGCTCTCCCGTGCCTGTATATAGCCAACTATATTTGTTGGAAATCAAAAGCGCCACTCGCCAAACCGTCCAAATTAGTCATGGACTGTATGGCGAAGCGGGTATGTATATTCTGGAAGGCAGTATCGAAGACGGAGGCATTAGTTATGAACCAAAGAGAATACTGGTAGCCAAAAATCCACAGCTTTGTGAATTTACTCTTGAGGCCAATACCACCGTATATGTGTTTGGGGGAGAGCCTTTTCCGGAAGAAAGGTTTATTTTTTGGAATTTTGTTGCTACGAGTCAAGACCTTATCGAAAAGGCGAAAGAAGATTGGCAAAACGACTTGTTCCCAAGGATTGAAGGAGAAGGCGACCTTGTACCTTTGCCTTCCCCTATTCCAAATTTAAAACCAAAAAAAACATAGACTCCTAACGGCTCGCAAGCGTACGTAGTTTGGTGTTTTGGTTGCGTATGCGCTGACACAGAATCTTAATGATATTTTTGAGTACTTCGCCTCGTTCATCCATAAGGTCATAAAAATCAGTTTGATCGATGCGGAAAAGGTGTACATCACTGAGGGCAGAAACCGTTGCTGAGCGGGGTTCTGCATCGAGCAGGGCTAGTTCGCCAAATACATCACCACGACCAAAGGTAGCCAATTGGACATGCCCGTCATAGATGCCTACTTCTCCGTCATAAATGACAAACATACTTGTTCCTAAGTCACCTTTCTGAAAAATCGTTTCTGCTTCTATGTAGCTTATTTCGCGCATGATAGGAGCAATACTACTTAGCACGTTTTCGGGAGTTTCGGCAAAAAGATCCGTGTTTTTCAGAACCATGACGCGTTCTGTAATCGAAACAGTAGCAGTGCTAGAAGAGTGACTCATGAGTTGTAAATCAGGATAATTAAACAATTGGTCGAGCGGCATTCCCCGTAAAGTGAGACGAATCGTCCAGTCGGTAAAAACATGGGAGCCTTGTTGGAGAATATAATTTTTAATGGATTCTTTGGCCGTGAAACTACCCATTTGCGCATCAATGAGGCGGATTTTGTCGGCATCGGAGGCATTGTCGAGCAGCGCATACAAGCTGCCGTATACTTGGCGGGGTACGATATTTTCTAGTAATTCAAGCGAATTGGCACGTCGCTCACGTGAGCTATGCAGAATACTCGTTTGAGTACTTGAAATCGCTTCTGGGTCGTAGAGTTGTTTCAAAAATCCAAAGATACGCTGTACTATAAGGTCTTGCTCGTAGGTAAGACTATTTTTGAGGTCTTGTTCGAGCGGTTCTATTTGGGCATGTAGAAGTCTTTGAGCTAAGATTAGTTCTTCGTGCAGGAGTTTTTTAAATAATTTTTCTTCCTTTTTGAAGGAATCAAAATGATGTAACGCTTGTAAGGCCGCCGTACGAACCGATACATTGGGGCGCTGCAACAATTCGATAAGTAACCCAAAAGCTTCGGGCGTTTTCATTTGGGAGCAGGCAGCTACCGCACGGCGGGCTGTAAGAGCATCTGCATCGCTAGAGACGCGTTTTTGGAGCAAAGGGAGAGATTCTTTTTCGAGCAAAGCTAGACTTCTAGAAGCAGCTCGCCAGTGGCGCTTTTCGGCTAAAAAGTCAATCAGTTTTTGTATCAACTCGGTATCCGGAAAAACACCTGCGGTATGAATAGCGGCATCAACCACTTCTTCATCGGAATGCTCAAAGGATAGCTTTACGAAGTCTTGAAAGGAATTTAGTTGCAGCGTTTTTACAATTTCAAGTACCGCCAACTGACTACTACTGTTGGGGTTTTGGCGCATTGCTTCAAGCGCGGTAAGGGCAAATTTATGGTTTGGATTAGGCTTGAGCAATCCCAAAATTGCTCCTTTGCGTACCATCAAATCGGGTTTATAGAGAAGTTCGATTCCATTTTTTTCGGATTCTTTACTCACAATACGCGCCGCTGTTTGTCGAATCGCTGGCGAAACATCCTCCAACGCCATTTGTTGTAATTGGCTATTTTTAATCACCAATCCCAACTTATCAATTGCTTCCAATGCACTCAATCTCACTTGGTCGTGAGGATACGTAAGTAGTTCACCGATAGAGGTCTGTAGTTTGTCGGAGGAGACTCCATGCATGCGATTGTGAGCGAGCCATTCGATAGCGTTTACTATTTCTTTGGGTTTGGTACTTTTGAGATTACGTAAAATAGCGTGAGTTGCTTCTTCAGGAATCGCCAAGTCTTCTACCGCTACAAAACGTTTGCTGAGAGCATCTTGGAGAGTGGAGACGTATTGGCGATAAGTACGGTACAAAAACCACAATGAGAATATAGCTCCCACGATGATTTCTTCTACCAAAAACCACTCGCTACCCTGCCACAAATGATGACTCAAATAAAGCATCAGTCCGCCGATACCAAGTCCTAAAGGTTCATAAAAGCCTTTGGCTAGAGTATGGCCTCTGAGGCGTTGGTGGGTAGAAAGAGGCTGAAACAATACCAAAAATACGGGATCAAACAATGCCCTACGTACTACTTCAAACCCCAAATACACAAAACAGTAAGCAATGAGTTGAATAGACTGGTCGAAGTCTCCCAAAAACACCACCGTCAATCCCAAAGCCGCTCCTAGACCTCCGATGGGTAGTAAAGCGAGCACGCGGTTGATACCAAAATGCTCGATGGTCTGGCGCGACACTACAAGTTTCACAAACGTGGCGAGTAAGTAGGTAATTGCCAAAACACCGCCAAGGTATTTCATCACATCGGCTTGGCTGTGGAGCTTGTATTTGACATTAATAAAAAAGGCATATTCAACCCCTGTGGCCATAATAGCTACTGCCGTCAGACTCAGACACATCGCAAATATCAGTTCGCTACCTCCAAACAACTGCGTAATAAGTCGCGGCAGATGTTTGCGATGAAGAGGCTCAGAACCGTGTCCTGTAGACACATGGTGTGAACGAAAAGTCAGAACCGCTGTGTACATCGCTGCCCAAAAGAACCCAAACGCCAAAAACAACAGTACTATTAGTTCAGTATGGCCATGAATGAGTACCGCAAGCATACCCCCGAGGGCTTTGGCGGGCATGTCTCCGGCACTGATTACGCCAAAAAGTCGTTTACTTTGGCGTACATCAAATACCACGGCCGATACACCCCAAAATTCGAGATTGGTCAGAAGATAAATGGCACGGTAGCCCACCATAATCGTCACCGCTGCCGCTATGGAATGTCCTACGTTGACCAGTATCAAAATGATAGCCGTGAGAACAATCACCGACCAAAGTACCCTGATGACCAGTTTGTCGAGACGTAGATGATGCTCAAAATAAGTGTAAAGCTTCCCAATCAGCATCATTCCCGCTGCCGAAGCCATGTAGGCAATAGGAAGGCTCGTTTCGGGGTGATTTTCGAGCAAAATAACATTGGCCGACACATAAATAAGCATGGTGCCGAACCCCAAGAAAAAATGATGTAAAAAAAACAGTCCGACGGTTTTGACTTCATCGGCTCTGATTCCTAAGGAACGATACAGTGGGTGAGGCAACATAAAAGACTCTCTAGCCGAATACAGTCGGCGGGTTAAGTAAGCTAGTGTTTATGAAAAGACCGTTTAGCTTTTTCAGTTTTTGACAAAAATACGGATATTGGAGAAAAAACAACGGTAAGTGAGGTGTATCGCCAACGATTCATCATAAATCCTTAATATTTTTCGGCTATGAACTTTGTGTATCCTTTCTTGGTGGCGTTTTTTCTTCTGCCATTTGAGCAAAAATTTCTGAGGCTCAAAGAAACTCTTCCACACTGGGATGAACGATTAAAATATGCTCGACTTATTGCATTTGGGTTGCTAGGTCTCCAAGTTGCTTTTAGTATCAAATGGTTGGTTCCACCCATTTTTTTTGGATTATTGGCGATGGCGGCTGTACCAGCCTATTTGCTTCGCTATCACACTCCCAACGCCCGTTTGTTACTTTGGATGATTGGCCCTTTTGGGATTGTATACTTGATTGATAATCTTTTCAAATATTGGACACCCAAATTTTACAAATCGCACGAAGAAATCTTTGACTCCGCTACAGGTATGGCGCTACTTTCGATGTTTGTGTTTGCATTGATGGCGCGCAACCAACAAAAAAGCTTTGATAAAGCCCTCAATGAAGAACGCCTCAAAAGAGAACAGGAAGAAGAGGCTAATCGTATTTTGGAAGCTAAAAAGCTAGATTTGGAGTCGCAGGTGGCTGAGCGAACGGCTGAAATTTTAAAACAAAAGGAAGAACTCCAACATGCCCTCGACAATCTGAAAGCGACCCAAGAACAGTTGATTCAATCAGAAAAACTGGCCTCTCTGGGCGAACTTACGGCGGGAATTGCCCACGAAATCCAGAATCCGTTGAATTTTGTTAACAATTTTTCTGATGTATCAGTTGAGTTGTTAGAAGAGCTAGAAGAAGAAAGAAAAAAAGACGCCACGGAGCGAGATAGTGAGCTGGAGGAAGAAATTTTAAATGATTTGATTCAAAATTTACAAAAAATCAACCATCATGGACGCCGAGCCGCAAGTATTGTATCGGGGATGCTGCAACATTCGAGAGCAAGTACGGGCAAAAAAGAAATCATAGATATCAATGCTTTGGCAGACGAATATATGCGGCTTAGTTATCATGGATTAAGAGCGAAGGACAAGTCTTTCAACGCCAACATGGTCACGGAGTTTGATGCTACCCTGCCAAAACTAGAAGTAATCCCGCAAGATTTGGGACGTGTTTTCTTGAATTTAATCAACAATGCTTTTTATGCAGTATATCAGCATTCGCTTCGGCCCGAGATAGCAGGTAGCGGCTATCAACCTACGGTGTGGGTCAAAACAAAATGGACGGGTGAGGCCGCCGAAATTTGTATTGAAGACAATGGCATGGGTATACCTGACGAAGTAAAATCTAAAATTTTTCAACCTTTCTTTACAACCAAGCCTACCGGGCAAGGGACAGGCCTTGGGTTATCGCTGGCGTATGATATTGTTACGAAAGGTCATGGCGGTACTATTGAATTGGAAAGTGAGGAAGGAAAAGGTACTAAATTTATTATTAATTTACCGATCAATTAGTTTTCAAAACCTTATTGCATGAAGTATTTTATTTTACTTTTAGTGGTTTTGTGCAGCTTTGGTGGCTGGGCACAAAAAAAGTTAGAACCATTGGATGAATCAGAGCAATCCGGTACCACTTTAGCAAAACATTGGAAGTGGCACCGTGGCGACAATCCTGCTTGGGCAAACCCCACCTTGGTTGATTCTACTTGGGAGGCTTTTTCGCCTACCACATCTATTCACAAATTGCTCTCACTTAGAGAGGCCCAAATCGCCTGGTTTAGGCGTCCTATCAAGATTACGCAGGCGCTGGTTAATAAGCCTTTAGCGCTGAGTATCGATCAAGTAGGAGCGTCGGAGATTTATATAGATGGCAAACTCCTGAAAAAGCTAGGAGTAGTCAGTATCGACTCCAAAAAAGAAGTGACACATTCGGTAGAGAGATTTATCCCTTTTAGCCTGCCCGATACCAATCTTCACGTGATTGCGGTGAGGTTTTCTTACACCAAATCTAACTTCTACTATCCTGGTACCAATCAAGATACGTTCGAGCTTAAGTTTGACCAAGTAAGCAATATTGGGGATATTGTGTACAACAGTGGTATACGTAAGTCAGAGATATTTTATTTGGCGATGGGGATTTTCTTGGTGTTTGCCGTTCTCCATTTTTCTTTTTACGCCTCTAATCGTGCCCGCAAGGTAAGCCTTAGCTTGGGTTTTACGATGTTGACTTTTGCCCTGGCGTTTTTGCTGGAGAATCTCGAACATCATCAATCAAACTCCTCTTTAAGACAAGTTTATCAACTTGTGGAGTTGATAGCATTCTATGCTGGATTTATACTGATTAATACATCGCTTTATTTGTACCTAAGCCAGCCTTTTAGGGTATTTTTCTATCTTCAACTAGGGCTCATAGTAGGGAGTGTGATATGCTTAATATTTGGTTATGGGATGCCGATTGCCGTGGAAGTATGGCTTGCCCCTTTACTGATTTTTGTGGATTTTATAAGGGTTAGTATCCTAGCCGACAGGCGTAGAGATCCCAATGCAAAAGTACCTATTTATTCACTAATAATAGGGGCTGCCTTTTTTGCATTGGCTATTATGATTGTGATAGCTGGTAGCATGATGGTCGATAATTATAACTACACCAAAAGCTCAGGTTTTCAAATGATAATGATCATAGCAATCGTACTTTGGGTACTCATGTTTTTTAGTATTCCAGTCGGGTTGTCATTTTCATTGGTAAAGGAGTACTCTCGCACACATCAAGCACTACGCAAAAAACTTCAAGAAGTAGAAAAACTCTCCGCCCAAAACCTTGCTCATGAGCAAGAAAAACAGCAAATGTTAGCGGCTCAAAACGAAATACTTGAACGACAAGTAGCAGAGCGTACCGCCGAACTACATGAGTCGTTGGAAGAGCTAAAAGCGGCGCAGGCACAATTGATACAGTCAGAAAAATTGGCTTCTTTGGGTGAACTGACAGCGGGGATTGCGCACGAAATTCAGAATCCTTTGAATTTTGTTAATAACTTCTCTGAGCTTAGTATAGAGCTGCTAGATGAGTTGCAGGAAGAAAAACGTAGAAGCACCCTTGCTATAGAAGAAGATTCTCTGGAAGAAGAAATTTTTGGTGACTTGGTGCAAAATTTGAGTAAAATCAGTCATCACGGCAAACGGGCAAGTAGTATTGTCAAAGGAATGCTCGAACACTCTCGGAATCATTCTGGCACCAAAGAAATGACCGATTTGAACAACTTGACTGATGAATATCTTCGACTGGCTTATCATGGAATGAGAGCCAAAGACAAAGCTTTTAATGCTGACTTTAAAGCTAATTTAGACCCTTTGATTCCCAAAATAGAAGTAGTAGGGCAAGATATAGGGCGGGTGATATTGAATCTAACCAACAACGCTTTTTATGCTGTACATCAGAAAGCCCTGCAAAATTTGCCTTCTTATAAGCCATTGGTTCAAGTATCTACGCAGCTGGTGAGAGATTCGGACGAAGAGCAGTGGATAGAAGTTCGGGTCAAAGACAACGGGACGGGAATTCCTGACGCCGTAAAGAGTAAAATCTTCCAGCCATTCTTCACCACCAAACCTACCGGCCAAGGCACCGGGCTGGGCTTGAGCCTTGCCTATGATATTATAACCAAAGGGCATGGGGGAGAAATGACGGTAGAATCTCAAGCAGGAGAAGGTACTGAATTTATCTTTAGGTTACCAGTATCATAATGGACTAAAATACGCGAAAACAGCCTTCTACAATGAAAAAATACGGTCTATTCATCGTTTTGCTTTTGTACGTCAGTCAGGTTTTGGGGCAGAGTATTATTAGTATTGACTCTATTCCATTGAAAGGATTAGTCCTTGAAAAAAACTGGCGATGGAGCGCAGGCGATAGTCCCGAATGGGCCAATCCCGAATTTGACGATAGCGCATGGAAAGAAGTGAATCCTACCCAAGACCTAGCCAATATTCCTAATCTTACTACCAAGGGAATAGGATGGTTTAGGGCTACTTTGGAGTTTTCGCCAGTGGTAGCGCAGCAGCTCAGTACCTTACAAATCAGTCAAAGCGTAGCTTCGGAGATATACATAAATGGACTTTTGGCGCGTAAAATCGGTGTGGTCAGCACTAATCCAGAGCAAGTGAAAGCAGTCAATTTGTTTAACCACTACAACATTGGCTTGCCTTATTCTGTAAGTTATCCTTATGTTCAGATTTCAATTCGGGTGGCTTACGAACAAAACCCCTTTTACAATCGCGTAGGTTTCAACCAAAGCCACTGTTTTAAAGCTACCGTCGTTGCTACCGAACATGCCAGTACCATTAGCCGAGCCATACGTCAGCAGACTTATTACGGGTGGTTTCAAGTAGGGGTGTTTTTTATTCTTACCTTTCTGCATTTGTCGTTTTTCTCGCTTTATCGCACGCAGCGTGCCAATCTCTATTTTTCACTGACTACCTTGTGGTTGGGAATTGCGTTTTTGTGTATACCGCTTACGTTAGATTATTTCGAAAACTTGACGGAGTATTTTCTGGCCGAATTTGTGCAGACAATTGCATTCCCTATTGCGTACTTGTTTTTGATACGGGCTATATATGAAATCTATCATCAACCTACGGGAGTACTTTATTGGATGATAGTGGTGTTCGGTATATTGGTTGTTATTTCACTCTTCACCCCCTATTCGTTAGGATCGGTATGGGCTGAGCTAGGTACCGAACTCCTCATGACTGCCGAAGTAATCAGAGTCACGGCTTTGGCTTTGCGGCGGCATTTGCCAGGCGCAAGGCTTATCATGATTGGGATGGGGGTGTCTTTGGTAATGTTTCTGTTTTTTTACGTAGATATTTTGCTCAAAAACTATGGGTTTAGCCCCATTATTGAGAGTGGATTGGGGGGCGTAATTACTTATCAAATTGCGGTATTGTGTGTGCCTTTGTCGATTTCGCTGTATTTGGCGATTAGTTTTTCTAAAACCAATAAAGAACTCATCGAAAAACTCCAAGAAAACAATGAACTCAGTAAGCAAAACCTGCGGCAAGAGCAAGAAAAACAACAGCTTTTGGCAGCTCAAAACGAAACTTTAGAGCGCCAAGTAAAAGAGCGAACGGCGCAGCTGGAGCAATCTTTAGAAGAACTAAAAGCGACTCAAAATCAGCTCATTCAGAAAGAAAAAATGGCAAGTTTAGGGGAGCTTACGGCTGGGATTGCGCACGAAATCCAGAATCCACTCAATTTTGTGAATAATTTCTCGGAGGTAAGCATGGAACTCGCCCAAGAACTCGCCGAGGAACTCGACCGCGACCCCATAGACAAAGAATTGCTGAAAGAATTGGCGGGTGATTTGACCCAAAACCAACAAAAAATTAACCATCACGGAAAGCGTGCGAGTAGTATCGTGAAAGGAATGTTGGAGCACTCGCGCAACAATACCGGAGAGATGCAGCTTACAGACCTCAACGCGCTCGCCGACGAGTACCTCCGCCTGAGCTATCATGGACTACGAGCCAAAGACAAAACCTTCAATGCAGATTTTAAGGGGGAGTTTGACGAGAAGCTACCCAAATTGAAAGTCATGCCACAAGAACTTGGGCGAGTACTACTGAATCTTCTCAACAATGCCTTCTATGCTGTTCATGAAAAAGAACGCCTAAGAATCCCTAATTATCAGCCTTTAGTGACAGTTTCGACGCATTATCGAGAAGATGATAAGCAGGGAGCTTGGGCCGAAATCAGAGTCAAAGACAACGGAACTGGGATTCCTGAAGCAATAAGAACGAAGATTTTTCAACCCTTTTTTACCACTAAACCCACTGGCGAAGGTACGGGGTTGGGACTATCTTTGAGTTATGATATTGTTACAAAAGGTCATGCTGGAACCTTCGTGATAGAAAGTGAAGAAGGAGAAGGCACCGAATTTTTTATTTCATTGCCTTATCGTGGATAAAAATTTAAGAATAGTAATAATCTAGCAATAAATAAGTGCGTTTCTGAAGCCTTAATAGTGATTTTTAGTAATTTATTGTAGATTTACTACGACTAAACCAGAATCCCTACTAATCTCAATTTGTTATGTTATTACTCTTCTTGGCATTGTTGGTGGGGGCATCAATAATTTTTGCCATATGGTATTATTTCATACTTAAAAAGGCTACTTCTAAAGCCGTTTTGATTGCCCAAGCCCCACCCCAAAGTTGGTCTGACGAATTCTTGGAAAATAAACGCCTACATACTGATCTTGTTGCTGACGAAGTGGTCAAGAGTATCATGAAGCAAGGGGAGAAAAATCATGTCAACAGGTTGTTTGGGATGATTGTGAACGATAATGATACGCTTCCTGAGGAGCTTCCACACCAACTCAAAAAATACTTTGAAGATACGGCTCAACTTCCTCCTTGGGCTGATGAAGATATGATCAAACTCGGACAGCAAATTTATATTCGTCATGGAGTTTTGATTAGTTTGTTGTTGTCATTTAAGTCTCTTCCAGAATGTTATGCTTGTGCCAAGGGTGCAATGGTTCTTTTTCATACGGCTCGTCTCAATGAGCAGCATGGCTCAATGGATACTTACTCACGCCGGATTGCCGAAACTGCCCAATTTGTCTTGTATGCCATGTCGCCAGGGGGCTTATCGCCTGAGGGACGGGGCATGCGAGCTATTCAAAAAGTAAGATTGATTCATGCCGTCATTCGATTTTATTTACATCAAAAAGATTGGGACGTGGCTCAGTTTGGAGAGCCTATCAACCAAGAAGATATGGCGGGGACATTGATGTCATTTTCGGCTCTTGTCCTAGAAGGGCTTGAACTGATAAACGTCGAACTGACTACTACAGAAAAAGAGGCATACATTCATTGCTGGCGAGTGATTGGGCATTTGATGGGTCTTGATGATGATTTGATTCCTATCAATGCTGCCGATGCATTGGCGCTCGGTCATCGGATTTTAGATCGCCAGATTGCTCCTAGCGAGCAAGGGAGATCTTTGATGGAGGCTTTGTTGAGATTTCAGGAAAAAACATCACCTGTAGCGATAGACGCTGATACTACCCAACAAATGATGCGATTTATGATGGGGGATAAAATTGCAGATATGTTAGGAGTACCTCCCGCAGATAAACAATCAGTGGAGCAGCTAGCCAATAAGGTCCGTTTTTTTGTGGATGTAGAAGAGGTATTAGATCGTACTATACTGTTAGCGATATTGGTTCAAGCTGTCAGTAAAATCATGCTTCAACGAATGATAGACTTGATGGATAAAAACCAAATTATCAATTTTTATATTCCAGAATCTTTGCAGCGAGATTGGGGAGTTTCTGCTTAAACAAATGCGCTAATTTGTAAACGAGCACAGTTGTTTAAGCTTGCTAAAAGTAAGAGTGAATGTGGCTAATAATGTTTAGTAATTTCACATAACTCGTCAAGATATTGTTGCTTTTTGGCTTTACGCCAATATTGAGCAGATGCAGTCCAGTACTGGTGAGACGACAAAAACTTGACCTGAATTTGGTTCCAAGTTTCGATGTTTGGTACCATCTCTCTTTCTCGAAGCTCTTCGTAAAGACTATGAGCGATAGGCCAAAAATCATCCCGGCCCAGATAGTCAAGGTCAGCATCTGCGATGATTTGTTCGAGATGAGTTAAGGGCGTCTGAGGAATTTTGGTAGCCATAATCATCCCACAAATTTTTTCGATTTGTGGATTTGAATAACCAAATGAAGGCAAGGTGAGATTGGCGATTCGGCAGCTTTCCTCTTCATGACCTCTATAAGTAGTAATAAAACCTAAGTCATGATAAAAAGCAGCAGTTTTGAGCAAAATAAGTGGCTCTTCTTCTTCAATACCTTCGGACGAAGCAATCTTCAAAACCGCTTCAGCTACATCAATAGTGTGGTGATACCCATGATAGGTAAGTGTAGGAGAGAGGTTTTTTTTTAGTTTTTCGAGTATGTAATTTTCGACAGCTAGAATATCCATTTGGATAGATTAATTATGGTACAAATTTTAAGAAAAATTTGATATTACCAATCATAGTTTCAAAGTTGGCAATCAGAGGAGCACTGCAACTAATCAAACGCACTTATGACCTAAACCTATACAGATGAATACCATCAATTATTTTTTGGAACATGTACTCCACATCAATTTAGGGGATTATCCGCCTATTCAAGTTTTTTTTCTCACATTGGGTACCTTTTTTTGGATAGTTGTTTATAGAGATACCATCCTAAACATGAGACGGTATAAACTCGTTGAGATTCCCATGATTGTGGCTGCGTTGGATCTTTCTTGGGAGTTTTGTTGGGGGTTTTTACTCGAAAATGACTACGCTCCCTTTTTTAAATGGGCTTGTATAGTTTGGTTTTTTATGGATGCCTACATCAATTACTATACTCTCAAACATGGCACCAAACTAGTCACTAATTCTTGGATTAAGAAAAATTATCTTCTGATTTATCTATTTATTCTGATTGGTGGGGGTTTTATTACTTATTTTATGAGATATACACACCAAGATGATGGTATCGGCGCTATTTCAGCTTTCTTTATCAACCTCGTCATCTCTAGTACCTATATTTATCAATTACTCACCTACCCTCACTACCGTTATCAAGAATTTAGTTATCGTATTGCATGGGCAAAGTTTCTCGGAACTGGGTTTATTGCGTTAGGTTGTGCCCTACATTACCCCGACAATCATTTTTTGCATACTATGTCGGGCATGGTTTTCATCATGGACATGGTGTATATTTATTTGTTTAAAACCTACGTCCCAGAAAATCAATGAAAAAGAAAAAAGTTGCCGTTGTTGGAGGAGGATTAGGTTCTCTATCAACGGTCTATCATCTCATGATGCAGCCTGAGGCTAAAGATTTGTACGAAATCACGGTGTATCAAGCAGGCTGGCGATTGGGAGGTAAAGGAGCAAGCGGTGTCAATCCAGAAATGGGATTTAGGGTAGAAGAGCATGGGGTTCATTTTTGGTTTGGATTTTATGAAAATGCTTTTCGAATGATAAAAAATGTGTACGCAAAATTGGCACGTCCCAAAGATGCTCCATTGGCTACCTTCGAAGAAGCTTTTAAACCGCAGCCTAACGTTGACTTGTCTCAAAAAATCAACAATCAGTGGGTAGATTGGGTTTTGGATTTGCCCCCTATATCGGGTACTTTGGGAGATGGAAAATTCCCAAACCCTGTGGAGTTAATATTTGAAATTATATTTCATAAACTTGCCGACGAATTTAAGGAAGGTATCGTAAAAGTAGAATTAGGATTTTGGGATTCTATTATCAGTTTTTTTCGAAAACTATTTAAACAAAAAAGAGAGCATCCTCGCCTTCAAAACTCCTTGGATGGATATATTCAGAAAGTGGAGGAAGGTCTTCTTACTAAAACTTTTAGCCATGCCGTTGAAAAACATTTAAGAGTGATAGGGACGGTACTGAGCAATAAGCAAACGCATCATGCAGAGCATGTAGAGGCGCATATTGAGCATTTAGAATCAGTACACCACTGGATTTGGGATTCGATAGGGCATTTGATTGAAAAATTTCCTCATCTGTTGCGTATTTGGTGCATTATTGACTTTGCCATTGTGGCTACCAAAGGCATCTTCAAAGATGGAGTAATAAAGATGGAGCACGGTAAAATGACCTTAGACTTCAGTGTGATTAATGATTATGACCTCAAAGAATGGCTGATTATACACGGGGCTGACAAACATTTTATTTATGAATTTCCCGCTATCAAATTGATGTACGATGGGCCATTTGCTTTTTATAAAGGGGCTGTTTCGGCTCCCAACGTAGAAGCGGGGACTGCCCTCAACATCCTTTTTAGGTGGGTACTTACAAGCAAAGAAAATTTTATATGGCGAATGCAGGCAGGAATGGGAGATACCATCTTTGCCCCTTTATATCTATGGCTCAAAAAAGAGTTTCCTGAAAATGTTCGCTTTCAGTTTTTTGAGAAAATTTCAAATCTGGTATTGTCAGAAGATAAAAGGTATGTAGCTGAAATTGAGGTAGAAAAGCAAGTGAAGTTGCAGGAAGGTTTAACCGAATACAACCCTTTGATAGAGGTAAAAGGGCTACCAAGTTGGCCTTCTCGACCACTGTATGAGCAATTGGACCCATCACAAGCACAGATATTACAAAAGCAGAATATTGACCTAAGTAGCGATTGGACAGGCTGGAAAGGTGAAAAAATTATCAAAAAATGGGGTGAAGATTTTGACGAAGTGGTGATTGGAGCGTCGGTAGCATCGCTTCCGTATTTTTGTAGTGAGCTTATTGAAGCCAACAAAGCTTGGGCTAATATGCTTGATAAAGTGGGTACGGTACAAACGCAAGCGTTTCAGATTTGGCTCACCAAAAGCCCTGAACAACTGGGGGCGCATCCCCAAAAAGTGTTATCAACTTATGTAGAGCCACTTGATACTTTTGCAGAAATGAATCAAGTATTGAGTCGAGAGGTTTGGGAGGGTGCCTATGTTCCTAAGTATTTGTTTTATGTGTGTGGCGCATTTGCAGAGTCTGAATTGATACCTCCGTTGGATTTAAGTTATTTTCCTGAAAGTCAACGCCAAAAAGTTTATGACAGTATGAAGAGTTTTATTGAAAAAGACTTACGTCATATCCTACCCGGGGCTTTTGATGAAGCAGGACAATTTGATTGGAATATTTTATTCGACCCCTACAATGGGATAGGAGAGGAGCGTCTTAGGAATCAGTATTGGAGGGTCAATATTGATTCCTCAGAGCGCTATGTATATTCCTTAAAAGGCTCTTCTAAGCACCGTTTGCAGGCTCATGAAAGTGGCTTTACCAATGTAGTGCTTACAGGAGACTGGATTCAGAATGGCCTTAATACTGGATTTGTAGAAGGAGCCGTGGTGTCAGGGATTTTGGCAGCGAGAGCCGTTTCAAAAAATGATACAATAGACCTATTTTTACCGTGGTAGTCGGAGATATGAAAAAACGAATTCTACTTTTATTGGCATTTCTTCTTATAAAAACGCTGTCTTGGGTAGAGGCGCAAGTGGTGGTTGACAACCAGTGGAAGTATCGTGTGGTAGAAGCAGATATGCAAGTATTACCAATGAAAAACGAGTTTGTTTATAAGGATAGTATGGTGGTTAGGGGGATATATGATGCACAATTTTTACCTTTTGAAAGTGCTTTTATTAAAGGACAAGAAACCTACAATTGGCTAAAACTAAAAGTCACCAATCAGACTACTATTGCTTCGCCTTTCTATATCGGAACCAATCGATTCGAATTCCTGACATGTTGGGTTAAGACCGATTCTACCTTGATAGGGCCTCTTAAAAGTGGTATTAAAATAGCGGATGATGAGAAAGCCCTACCTGTATCAGGTCTTGCTTTTTTTGAATTTGAGTGTAAACCCAACCAAACGGTGACGATTTATCTCAAAGCTGTGAACAAAGACATGCCTATCACGCCGCAGATGAGGGTTCCGCTGATTGTGACCACTAAAAAATACTTTCAGAACAACTATGAAGGCCCAAGCGACTTTACTTTTATGTATTTAGGCGCTACGATTATCATGTTGATTTCTAATATCCTGCTATTCTTTTTTACCCGAATAAAAGCCTATTTTTATTATTGTGGAGAGGTCATAAGTGGGATTTTTTTTATCATAGGTATTACTCCTCAATTTGCGTATCCACTATATGGACATAGCGATGTAAATCGCGCTCCTATTTCTATTTTTGGGACTTTTGTAGCTATATTTTATATTTTACTTGCCCAAAATATTCTAGAAATTAAAATATATTACCCCAGAGTAAACAGGTTCTTGAATTATGTTTTGGGGGCGTATTTGTTTTCGGTTGTTTCCAATTTTTTTCCAAGTTTAGAACTCATCAGGGCAACAATCAATTACTTGGCGTTTTTTATAGCTTATCCTACCATTTTTGTGGTCTGTGTGTTGATGTCTTTTCGAAAACATTTGCCCAGCATTTTGTTTTTTGTAGCTACCTTTTTTTATGTAACAGGTACGATATTGATGGTGTTGCAAATTTTGGAAATCATCCCGCTGTTTTTGTTTGGTATTACGGCGACTACCATGTCTCAGATTGCAACTATTCTTGAAAACTCGCTCTATTCTTTAAGTTTGGGGGCGCGTATCAATGAAGTACGTCATCTTCGTACTCAAGAGGCTATCGAGCGACTGAAAGCGCAGCAACTATTGGCCGAAAAAGAGCAAACTAGAAAATTATTGTTAAATACGCTGCCAGAAAGTACAGTAGATGAACTCATCAAAAACGGAGCGGTAAAACCTCGATTGTATGATGCTACTACGATTCTTTTTATGGATATAGTAGATTTTACGAAGCATACAGAGCAGATGTCGCCAGAAGATTTAATCAAGGAGCTGGATTACTATTATAAAAATTACGACGAAATAGTAGTAAAATATAAACTTGAGAAAATAAAGACGATTGGCGATGCCTATCTCGCTATCTGTGGCATTCCCGAGCCCAATGAGCGCCATGCTCATCAAGTGGTGGAAGCTGCCCATGAAATATTACGTTTTGTGAACCAAGAAAAAGAGCAAAGATTATTACAAAATAGGCGAGCATTTGAGGTGCGAGTCGGGATTCATAGCGGGCCTACTATTGCTGGGGTAGTAGGTAAGTCTAAGTTTGCGTATGATATTTGGGGTGATACTGTCAATACCGCTGCAAGAATGGAGCAAAATGGTAAGGCAAATCGAATTAATGTTTCGGAAGCAACTTATGCCCTGTTAAAAGACGATTTTAAGTTTGAATACCGTGGTAAAATCGAAGCTAAAAACAAGGGAAAAATTGATATGTATTTTGTTGAAATTCAAACAGTATGAAGTATCTGACGTAATATCTCCACGCATTGCTCCAGCTCAGTAATCGTAGAAGAGGCAAACCCCAAACGTGTATGATGAGTCAAAGGAGCGTGAAATTTACCGTCTGCAAAAAACAAACCTTTTTTGAGGGCTTCAGTAGCGAGCATTTCTAGGTCGATACTTGGGTCGAAATGTGTCCAGACGGCCATACCTCCATCGGGAATTTGAAATTGGAGATAGGAGCTTAAATAAGTCGAAAGTAACTCACAAAATGCGTCGCGCCGGATGCGGTATTCGCGTAGGGATTTGCGGATATGTCGCTGAATGACCCCGTTTTGGAGTAGTTCGGCGAAGGAATTTTCGAGCATCAAATCGCCTTGTCGGTCGATGATGCGTCTCAGTTGGGATAAATGATGAATTACGTTTTCGGAACCTACCAGGTAGCCTACTCGAAACGCGGGCGAAATCGCTTTTGTAAAAGAACCACAGTACAAGACCATCCCTTGGCGGTCGGCACTTGCCAAGGGGAGGAGTGGTTGACTTAAATAATGAAAATCGTAGTCATAATCATCCTCAAACACGATAAATTTGTAGGCTTCTGCCAAGTGAAGCAGCTGAAGTCGGCGATCGGCGCGTAGCGCCACAGTGGTAGGGTAATGGTGATGTGAAGTCACATATACCATCCGAATCGGCTGCTGTTGGCATAGTTTTTCAAGGGCTTCGATGACCAATCCGTGGGCATCTACGGGGATTTTGATGAGTTCGGCTCCTGCTTGTAAAAAACTCATGTTGGCGCCTCCCCAGCTCAATTCGCCTACTACGACTTTGTCGCCTTTTTTGAGTAAACCTGTACTTGCTAGATAAAGCCCCATCACCGTTCCACGAGTGATAAGGATATTGTCGGCGGTGGTTTTGAGGCCACGGGTTTCGTTGAGATAAGCCGACAGCTCTCGTCGCAGCCATGCCGAGCCTTTGGTATCGTTGTAGCCTAGTTTCACATAAGGGTTGCCCTGTAGAAGTTGTGAACGATACGCCCTCGACAGTTCGGCTAAGGGTGCTAGACGCGGGTCTGGAAAGCCATCGTCGAGGTGGAGAGAAGCCGATGCCCCTAATACGCCGCGAGCTAAGTGAGGGGCTGCTTCTATCCTAAAACCAGCCGTTTTGACGGGATTGGCGTTTGAATTTTGGTTTTTATCTAAAGGTGTGGGGTGGATTTCTGGTAAATTTTCTACTACATAGGTGCCGCTTCCAGTGCGAGTTTCGAGCCATCCTTGTACTAGCAGTTCGTCGTAAGCCTGAACAACAGTCTGTCGGTGGATATTCAATAGCGCGGCCATTTGTCGCGAACCTAGTAGCTTTTGGCCTGCTCGTAATTCTCCTCCTCTGATGAGAACCATGAGCTGATTGGCGAGCTGTAAATAGGCAGCTTGCTTGGCGGTTTTGTCAAGGTGAAGGAGGGATTGATAAGCTACCATTGGTGATAAAGTGGACTACTGATTTTGTGAAAAGTGGACACTTAAAGTGAGCCAGTAAAGGTATAATTTTGTATCAAAATCAACAACATTCAATTTTTCAACCCATGCAGCCCACTTCCAAAACTACTCCTAGCCGCTTGGCCAAACGCACACGGCACGACGACGAAGCCATTTACGCGATTTTAGACGAAGCTTTGTTTTGTACCGTAAGTTGTGTCATTGACGGTCAACCTTTTGCGATTCCGACGGCCTTTGCGCGTTATGGCAATTATGTGTATATCCACGGTTCGGTAGGTAGTCATTTTATACGTGCTATCGAAAATGGTGCACCGGTGTGTATCTCAGTAATGCTTACCGATGCGCTTGTGGTAGCCAAGTCTGCTTTTTCTCATTCGGTCAATTATCGCTCTGTGATTATGTTTTCGAGTGCCGAAAAAGTAGAAGCCTATCATCCCAAAGCAGAGGCTTTGAAATGGATTACGGAAAAAATAGTACCCAATAGTTGGGATTATTTGCGACCTATGACCGAAAGCGAAGTAAGAAAAACAACCGTTTTGGCTTTTAAAATCGAAGAGGCATCGGCCAAGTATCGCACAGGTATGCCCAACGACGAAGTCGAAGACAAAGCACTGCCGATATGGTCGGGATTGATTCCGTTGCGAACTATTCGGGAAGCTCCCCTTGCCGATGATAGCAGTCAGTCGTTATCTTTGCCAGCGCATTTGATTCCCTCTGACATTTCAATTTAACCCACTATTCCCATGAAACGCTCCGATATTCGGCATATGCCGCAGTTTTTTGACCGTTATATTTTGCTCGTAGATGATATTGATGTCATAGAAGGGCTAGAACAAACGGCCTCGCTTTTTGAGACGCCCTCGGTCAAGCAGGTACTTATTACTCTTGGCGACCAAGTGTATGCACCGGGCAAATGGACTGTTAAGGATATTTTGCAACATTTAATTGATAATGAGCGCATTATGTCGTATAGAGCGATGCGTTTTGCGCGTAACGACAAAACCGCTCTCCCGGGTTATGATGAAGACCTTTTTGGGGCTAATACCACCGCATCTCAGCGTAACCTCGACGATTTGTTGGACGAATTTGCGATAGTGCGCCGCTCCACTATTGCCCTTTTTAAGAGTTTTAATGATGAAATGTTTCTTCGAGAAGGCATTAGTTTTAACCAGCAAATCTCTCCTTTGGCTTTGGGGTTTGTGCTGATAGGGCATCCGATTCATCATCTTAGGGTACTTCGCGAACGTTATTTCCCGTTGGTGCAGGGTTGAGACAAATTGATATGATGTTTCCAAACAAAGTATGTTTAGCCGAGGCGCACCAAAAACTTGGAGAAGTTTCGGCGGTATTTCTGGAAGTATTTCGGCATGGTACACTTTCGGTGGAGCTATATCAGCCCGAAGGAGAAGACAAACAAACGCCTCACTCGCGCGATGAAGTGTATATTATTGCAGCGGGTGAGGCGGTATTTGAGCTAGAAGGCCAAAAGACGCCGGTCAAAACGGGTGATTTTTTGTTTGTACCCGCGAGAGCGGTTCACAGGTTTGTCGAGTTTAGCGAAAATTTCTTGACCTGGGTACTTTTTTATGGTCCCGAAGGGGGAGAAAGTCCTCTCAACGAGAACCAAAAATAGCACTTCCTACTCTGACGAGTGTACTGCCCTCTTCGACCGCAATCGAATAGTCGCTACTCATACCTATCGATAGTTCGGCGAGGGAGTTGGCGCAAATTGTGGCATTGAGTTCGTCAAAAAATTGCTTCAATCTTCTGAATTCTTCACGGATTTGGGCGGTATTGTCGGTATTGGATGCCATGCCCATCAATCCTACGATGCGTACATTTTTCAACGCTTTGAAACCCTCGGAGGTCAGTAGTTCCTTTGCTTCGCTTTCCGAAAGTCCAAATTTGGTTTCTTCTTGGGCAATAAAAATCTGTAACAAGCAGTCAATAACGCGCTCATTTTTGGCCGCCTGTTTATTGATTTCTTGTAGCAGTTTGAGGCTATCTACGGAGTGAATCATGGCCACAAACGAAGCCATGTATTTGACTTTATTGGTTTGTAAATGACCAATCAAATGCCATTCGATGTCTTTGGGCATTTGTTCATATTTGGTCACCATTTCTTGTACTTTGTTTTCGCCGTATCGTTTAAAACCCGCTTCGTAAGCCTCCATGAGCATAGCTACGGGCTTGGTTTTGGTAACGGCGATGAGTTTGGCGTTGGGGCCAAGACTATTTTGGATTTGTTGGATATTTTGAGCAATAGACATACTTTAAAAATCAAGGTGGCAATTAATCCATTCGCCGTCGAAGCGAGTGCCGTATTTTTCATAAAAATCAATGGCAGGTTTGTTCCAGTCGAGCACTTGCCACATCATGCCAGTGCAGTGGGTAGCTTTGGCTTCTTCTACGGTAGCGTCAAATAGTTTTTTGCCGAGGCCATAGCCACGCATTGTCTCGGTCACTACGATGTCTTCGAGGTAGAGGCGTTTGCCTTTCCAAGTAGAGTATCGAAAATAATAGAGCGAAATCCCAACGACTTTGTCATCTACTTCGGCCACAAAAAGTCCAAAAATAGGGTCTGGCCCGAAACCATCTTTGAGCATCATTTCGGGGGTATTGGTGACTTGCTCGGGGGCTTTTTCGTATAGAGCAAGTTCTTTTACAAGTTCAAATACGGAGGGTACATCTTCGGGCAAGCCCTTTCTAATTTTGATGTTCATAGTTGAGAAAAAATACTTTAGAATAGTCATTTATTGTAATATGCGGCCACTAGAACTTTATCTTTAATCCAAGCTCCTTTTTCATTGTCAGTAGGGCTTCTGCATTTCCTTTGGCATCATCTACTGGATTGTGTGTATGTTTTGTTTTTCGTAAATGTTTGAATGTTTTGAAAGTGTCTTTTTCAATTCCTTTATAAAGACTACCTAAGTTTTGAGAACTAAATCCAAATGGATTTGTCCCTGTAAAATGATGAAAATACCAACAAATAAACATCCAATCAAAACCATTGTTATCGCTAATGAATATGGGTCTATCTTTGCAAGTTTCTTTAATCCAGTTTGCAAAGTTTGTCATTACGAGTTTTGGTTCTTCAAAAGCTAAAGTTTCTTCTCTTGAATATCCTGACACATTGAGCGCTTCAGGAATAAATTTTTCGGAAATGGGTTTAAGTTTTCCATAAAATGTTTTGTCAAGTTGCTCGTCCACTAAAACGGCTCCAAAACAAATCATAGAAAAGTCTCCCGGAATGGGTCCATCACTTTCTATGTCGACCATTACATATGCCATTATTTTGAGTCTGTTTACGATCTCTAGTAAAAAACTACGCCTAACTTCTCATAGCTATTCTCTTATTCAAACCCACTACTGTCTTCTGAAGTAGGTACTGCAGAACTTGTTTTGGTGGGCAGAGAAGGTAATCCATGCGCTTGGAGGTATTCGTAGCCAGTTTGGTAACCTTGCACGATGAGCCTGACAATGTCGTCGGAGTTGAATTTGAGCATATCAAGATGCAGAGGCTCATGTGGCCGAATCACCGTTAAGTTGAGTTGGCGGCCTTTCAATCCTTCTTTTTCGACATAAGCCTGCGCCCAAGCGATATCACTATTAACGATTTGGTTGACGTTGATGTCTTTGACGCGGTCTAGGAGTTTGAATAAATTGCGATAATTGACGGGTTCGTTATAAATATGCTCGGCATGGCAAGCCACACACACGATTTCGGTGGCTCCGTCTTCAAGGGCTGCTTTGAGGGGCGCTACTACACGCATACCGCCGTCGAGGTAGGCAGATTTGCGTTGACCTGCAATAGTGACGGCAGGCATAAGAGTAGGCAACGAACTACTCGCAATCACGTATTCTACAAAATGCTCATCTTGAGGGCAAGCATATACCATTTTCCCACTGATGACATCCACTGCCCCTACTTTGATTTTGATTGGGCTGTTTCGTAAAATAAATGCATCGATATTGTTACGGACTAGGTTGTGGAGGGGAGTAGTATCAAGCAGCCCATCAAAACGACTCATCAGGGTATCAACACCCAAGCTAAAGCGTGAGCGCATCAAAGCAATGTCTTCGGGCTTGGTGATGTTTTTGACCCAAAATTCAATCAATTGGCGGCTAATGGTTGGCCAGTCTACTTTCTTAGATTCTATTGATTTTTTACCTGCCTCATTGACCATATAACTCGCGTTCAGACTTCCTACTGAAACGCCATATACCATCTCTGGCTCAAAGCCTTTTTCTAAAATTGCCTGAATTACTCCTACTTGAAAAGCTCCTTTAAGGGAGCCACCTCCTAATACTAATGCCTTCATATTGTTGTACTGTTGATGTGAACGAGCGGCGAAATTTATCAAATTCGATGAATAAATGACGCTCGGACGAAACAAATTATTGAAGTTTGGTGTAATGTTAACAGATTTGTACCAAATTTGGCGTTTGTCCGAAAACAAACCCAAAAAAGATTTAAATACAATAATTTGCTCTTCGGGTGACAGTGACCCTCCAAGAGGGTTTATTGTAAGCTACCAACGAAATGATGCCCCTCTCATTAAAAGACATACAAGCCCCTATTGCTTCTGAAATGGAAGCCTTTGAGCGAAAGTTTCGGCAGTTTATGAAAAGTGAAGTAATGCTGCTCGACCAAATCATGAACTACATTGTACGTAGAAAAGGCAAGCAATTGCGACCGATGTTTGTGTTTTTGACGGCAGGTGTGAGTGGTACCATTGGCGAAAGTACCTACCGAGGTGCTGCCCTGATTGAATTGCTACATACGGCTACGCTTGTGCACGATGATGTGGTGGATGAGTCCAATTATCGGCGCGGATTTTTCTCGGTCAATGCCCTCTGGAAAAACAAAATCGCCGTTTTGGTAGGAGATTATCTTTTGTCGAGAGGTTTATTGCTTTCAGTTGATAATAAGGATTTTACACTTTTGCAAATCGTCTCCAATGCAGTACGAGAGATGAGCGAAGGGGAGCTGCTTCAGTTGGCTAAAGCACGGCGTTTGGACATTACAGAAGAGGTGTATTTTGAAATCATTCGCCAAAAAACAGCCTCTTTGATTGCTTCTTGTTGTGGGGTAGGGGCGAGTTCGGCGGGGGCTTCTAGCGATTTGGTAGAAAAAATGCGCCAATTTGGGGAGAAGGTAGGGCTTGCATTTCAAATCAAAGATGACTTATTTGATTTTGGCGAAGCCGAAGTGGGCAAGCCTTTGGGCATTGATATTAAAGAAAAGAAAATGACTCTTCCGTTGATTTATGCTTTGAAACAAACGACATGGAGCAATCGGCGACATATCATCAACCTCATCAAAAATCACAGCGATAAACCCCAAAAAGTAGCTGAGGTGATTAAGTTTGTGCGGGAATCGGGAGGGATTCAGTATGCGACTCAGCAGATGCAGAAGCTAGTGGAGGAAGCTCGCATTATTCTACATTCTTTTCCCGAGTCAGTATATCGAACCTCCTTGGAAGGTCTGGTGCAATATACGATTGATAGAAATAAATAGGATTGGGTATTGTAGAGACGTAACATGTTACGTCTTTATTGTGGGATGTAACAATGTTACGTCTTTGATTGTCGAATATTGTAGAGACGAGAGACGTAACATGTTACGTCTCTACGACCAATTTGTTACGTAAAAAAAACATCACCAACATTCCAATTCCTGAAATCACCAAACCAAGCGATTCGCGGGCTAGTTCGATATTGATACTACGCATTTGCATTTCTCCCCAAAATACGCCTTCATATTGGGGAGGCCACTGTTGATAAGCTGCAAAAAAATACGCTAACGCCATAATCACAAATACATAACTACGCGGAGCTTTTGCAAAAAAGATGCTCAAACAAGCCGCTACCGCAATCCCATAAATAGGCATCCATATTTCGGGGTCGGGGTCGTTGTATTGCACTACCACAAAATAGGTAAACAAAAGGGCGAAAAAGAGAGAAACGATTTTGGTCAGATTCATGATGCTTGAGGAAATAACAGATTTTTGGGTATTGTGTTTGTGGTTAGAAGGAGATACAAAGGTAGGATGAACAAAAGTCCAAAACAAAAAGCCTTATCTCTTCTATTTTGAGATAAGGCTTTTAATGTGGGTAAGCGTTCGAAAATTATTTTGATAAAGAAGTCAAAGTGGGTTTATCAAGTTTGAGGGCAGTAGCTTTGGTAAGAGAAGCTGACTGGTTTTCAACTTTGATTTCGACAGGTGCTTTGGTAGCATGGCTGTGACCACCTTTTACGGCAATGTACGGAGCAATCACCAACGATACGATAGACATCAATTTAATCAAGATGTTCATCGAGGGACCCGAAGTATCTTTGAAAGGGTCACCTACGGTATCTCCTGTCACGGATGCTTTGTGTGGCTCTGACTTTTTATAATACATCTGCCCGTCGATATTTACCCCTTTTTCAAATGATTTTTTTGCGTTGTCCCAAGCACCACCAGCGTTTGACTGAAAAATTCCCATCAATACACCTGATACAGTTACGCCTGCAAGTACTCCACCCAATACTTCAGGTCCCATAGTAAAGCCTACTAACACGGGTACAATCAGTGCAATAGCACCAGGTAAAATCATTTGCTTGATAGATGCCTCCGTAGAAATAGCCACGCATTTTTCGTATTCTGGTTCGGCTTTGTATTCCATAATGCCCGGAATCTCACGGAACTGACGACGTACTTCGTTTACCATTTCCATGGCCGCTTTTCCTACGGCTGAAATACACAATGCGCTGAAAATAAACGGAATCATGCCGCCTACAAACAAGCCCGCCAAAACGTCAGCTTTGTAAATATCAATTTGAGTAATGCCCGCAATTCCTACAAAAGCTGCAAACAATGCCAACGAAGTCAAGGCTGCCGACGCAATCGCAAATCCTTTACCAGTGGCAGCGGTAGTGTTACCTACGGCATCCAAATTGTCGGTACGGCCACGTACTTCAGAAGGCAATTGTGACATTTCGGCGATACCACCTGCGTTGTCGGCAATTGGACCGAAAGCATCAATCGCCAATTGCATCGCCGTAGTAGCCATCATACCCGCCGCTGCAATAGAAACACCATACAATCCAGCAAATTTGTAAGAAAGGATAATGCCCGCGGCCAAAGTAATAATAGGTAATACGGTCGACTCCATCCCTACAGCTAACCCACCGATGATATTGGTAGCGTGTCCAGTACCTGATTTTTCGATGATAGAAAGCACAGGACGCTTGCCCATGGCAGTATAGTATTCGGTGATATAAGACATAAGCGCACCTACTACCAACCCAACCACGATTGCTAAGAAAACCCCATTGGAAGTAAACGCAAAGCCACGGAGGTTGAGGGTTTCAGGTAAAATATTTTTTACCAAAAAATAAGACGCTATGAAAGTAATGATGATAGAAGCCCAGTTTCCGATATTCAAGGCATTTTGTACGGATGAAGTTTCGCTTTTGATACGCACAAAGAAAGTAGAAACCAGCGAAGCCAACAAACCAACACCAGCAATCAGCATAGGAAGTAACACAGGAGAAAAACCGCCGTAGTTGTCGGTTACGTCAATTTCTTGACCCAATACCATCGTTGCCAAAATGGTGGCTACATATGAGCCAAATAAGTCGGCGCCCATCCCCGCTACGTCGCCTACATTGTCGCCTACGTTGTCGGCGATAGTGGCAGGGTTGCGGACGTCATCTTCAGGAATACCTGCTTCTACTTTACCTACAAGGTCGGCTCCCACGTCGGCAGCTTTGGTGTAGATACCACCACCTACGCGCGCAAAAAGTGCGATGGACTCGGCTCCCAACGAAAATCCAGCCAAGACTTCGATAGCTGTTTTCATTTCGTCAGAAGTGAGGGGCTGGCCCGCAGCAAAAAGATTATAAAATAAAATGAACAAGCCACCCAAGCCCAAAACGGCCAAGCCAGCTACGCCCATGCCCATTACGGAGCCACCTGTAAATGATACTTCTAAAGCTTTGGAAAGAGACGTCCGTGCTGCTTGTGCCGTGCGAACATTGGCTTTGGTAGCGACTTTCATACCAATATATCCAGCCGTAGCCGACAGCAACGCCCCAATCAAAAAGGCGACGGCAATAAGAGGTGAGGAGTGGATGGGGTTTTCGGGCGTTCCTTCTTGGGTTCCCAAATACCCTAAAACAAGGGCGGTTGGAATGGCAAAATAGGCCAAGATTTTCCATTCAGCCTTCAAAAATGCGATGGCACCATCGGCAATATAGCCCGAAAGTTTTTGCATGTTGGCATCACCAGCAGGCTGGCTCGAAACCCAGTTGAAGCGCCAAGCGGTGTACAAAAGCCCAATAGCCCCAAAAGCCGGGACAAGGTAAACGATACTATTCATGCGAAGAGTTAAAAAGTTTAGTTGAATATTTATACAATAAAGTCGGGCAAATATAGCAGAACGTCCCACATTTCCACAATCCTAATCTTAGTTAATTGCTGATTTTGTATCGCTATTGTGCAATTTTAGGTTATGCCCTCTTTGCTAAACATAACTCTTATATAAGTTTTTCGTGATTTTTACCTTCATAGAAGCAAGATTGACATGGCGGCTAAGCCCTCGTGTCAACACACTACATCGCAATTTTAGCGCCTATCCTCTTCCGCTTTCTAGCAGAAAACCGTAACTTTGGATAGGAACTTGTATCATATGGAGTTATCGCAGAAGCTACCTATACTTTATGGCTAAAGACAAATACCATCAACTTGTAAAAAAGGCACTCATAACAGAAGGTTGGACTATCACTCATGACCCACTTTTCATACCTACTTTGAAAAGAACTATTCAAGTGGATTTAGGAGCAGAAAGATTAATTGGAGCAGAAAAAGGAAATCAACAAATTGCAATTGAAATAAAGAGCTTTATTGGCTTATCTGAAATTCATGAGTTTTATAAAGCCCTTGGGCAATTCAATTATTATCAACTCGCTATTGAAGAGACTCAACCACAACGGATATTGTTTCTAGCCGTCCCCTTGGATATTTATGATACTCTTTTTGAAGAGCCCCTAACTCTCAAGGTAATAGAGCGGTATCATCTGAAGATTATTGTTTATAACGTTAAAGAAGAAAAAATAGAAAAATGGATAAGCTAACTATTTATAAATCAGTCGTTCAGGGTATTATGGATACCATAGTAGAAGACTTCCAATCAGCGACTCAGCCCTTCCATATGCAAATGATTAAGGATGATGTCCATGGACAATACCTGCTTTTTCAAAATGACTGGCACAATGAACGCCGATTGTACGGGCCAATTTTACACATGGAAGTCGCATCCTCTGGCAAAGTTTGGATTCATTATGATGGTACCGACCTAGTGGTAGCAGAGCAATTGCTCGAAGCAGGTATTCCAAAAGAAGACATCGTACTGGGTTTTCGTTCACCTGTGGTTCGGCCCGATACGGGATTTGCGGTGGCATAGATTAAAAATTAATAGGCAGATTTTATGATATTTTTATTTGACATCATTTTTCAATCTGGTGAATTTTCAGGTGATGACAACTCTTTTTGGACAGATTTGTTGGTTGGTATCTTAGGTGCAGGTGTCGGAGCCTACACTACTATTTGGGTTTATCTTCAATCACTGAAAAAAGAGAAACTAAAAGAAGAAATTAAGAAAAAAGAATTTGAGAAAGACAAACTTAGATATTTGCAACATTTGATAAATAAATCCTTATCTACCATAGAGCATTTAATTACTGGTTTGGACAAGTTCATTCAAACTATTGAAGAAGATAATATTACTTTTCCGGAACTAATATCAGCCTCTCTACATGATTTAGAACGCATCGTTCATCGTATAAATCAAGAAGAACATTATCATTCTTATTTAAATCAGTTAAAAAATGATGATATAGCTGTCATCTTCGGGATTATAGATTATTTTTATGACTCTTATAATGAGATAAGAAAATCTTTAGAAAAATCTCAGAAATTTGATTTCGACCGCAAACAGGAATATACAAAACTAGTATATGAAGTTAGAAAAATGGTGGCGTCTAAGTTAGGAGAGCTAAAAAAGGACAAGAATCCCTATTTGGATTTCTACGAAACATTAAATCGCCTTCTTGTAAAACATATTAATGAGACAAAACAAAATCCAACAAATCTTGAGTTGATTCAAAAAAACTTAATTCAGCCACTTCTTGAGTTATGGAAAGATAACAAAGAAATGAGCCAAGAAATAGACTTTGATGAAATTGTAAATAATGTAAGTAATGCCAATAAAATGTTATTCCCAATAAAAGAAAATAATAAAAGTGTGGCTATTGACTTACAAGATTACTCAAATGATTTTAAGAAAAATCTTGAAATACTAAAAGAAAAATATAAACCCCTTAACAGTTTTATAGAAAATTTGTCTCAGAAATAAACTTCTGAAGTTTCCACTTGTATCACAAGCTCTAAAAATGTGCGTTGATAACGCACTAAAATCCAATCTAAGGTACAGACTTTAACGTAGTTGATATGCAATTCTCCCACCTCCACTGCCACACCCAATACTCGCTACTCGACGGGGCGGCAGATATTAAGAAACTGTTTAAAAAGGCCAAAGCCGACGACATGCCCGCTATCGCCATTACCGATCACGGCAATATGTTTGGTGTATTTGAGTTTGTGGCCGAGGGACACAAACAAGGTATCAAGCCCATCGTGGGCTGTGAGTTTTATTTGGTAGAAGACCGCCATAAAAAACAGTTTACCAAAGAACAAAAAGACGTTCGCCGTCACCAATTGCTGTTGGCCAAAAACGCCGAAGGTTATCGCAACTTGGCCAAACTCTGCTCGCTGGGTTTTATTGAAGGTATGTACGGTAAATACCCGCGTATCGACAAAGAACTGCTCGTGAAATACCACAAAGGGCTTATTGCTACGACTTGCTGCATCGGGGCGAGTGTGCCGCAAGCCATCATAAAGAAAGGCGAAGAAGCTGGTCGCCAAGAGTTTAAGTGGTGGCTCGATTTGTTTGGGGATGATTATTACGTCGAAATCCAACGCCACGGTATCCGTGACCAAATCATTGCCAACGAAGCCTTGCTTAAATACGCCAAAGAGTTTAATGTCAAGGTGATATGTTCCAATGATAGTCACTACGTAGAACAAGACGACGCCAACGCCCACGATATTTTGTTGTGTGTCAATACGGGTGATAAGCAATCAACGCCTACCAACAAGGACTTTGACGACGAAAATCCGATGCCTAAGGGCACACGTTTTGCGTTTTTCAACGATGAGTTTTATTTCAAAACCAAAGACGAAATGCTCAAAACGTTCAGTGATTTGCCCGAATCGCTGGACAATACGCAAGAAATCGTTGACAAAGTAGAATTGTTAAAGCTCAATCGGGATATTTTGTTGCCCAATTTCCCGATTCCTGAAGAGTTTAAAAAGCACAGTATTTCGCAAATGATTGAGTTCAACGGCAGAATGAAAGAACTCACCGCCGATGTACTTAATCAGTGGGAATACCTCAAACACTGGACATTTGAAGGCGCACGCCAGAAATACAAAGAAATTACGCCAGAGGTAGAAGACCGCCTCAACTTTGAGCTGAATACCATCAAAAACATGGGTTTCCCTGGCTACTTCCTTATCGTTGCCGACTTTATCCAAGCGGGGCGCGACATGGGCGTACTCATTGGGCCAGGGCGGGGTTCGGCGGCAGGAAGTGCCGTAGCGTATGCCATCGGAATTACCAACATTGACCCCATCAAGTACGACCTGCTTTTTGAGCGTTTCTTGAATCCCGACCGTATCTCCATGCCCGATATTGATACTGACTTTGACGACGAAGGCCGCCAACGGGTGATTGATTATGTAGTGCAGAAATACGGTAAAAACCAGGTAGCTCAAATCATTACTTACGGTACAATGGCCGCCAAATCGTCGATTAAAGACGTGGCGCGTGTGATGGATTTGCCGCTACAAGAAGCCAATGCTGTGGTAAAACTTGTGCCTGATAAGCCAACCTATGGCATGAACCTCGACAAGGTTTTCAAAGTGCCTCTCGAAAAAATGGCGGAAGTTGTAACACCCGACGAGGTAGAAAACTTGAAGAAGTTGCGTGAAATGCTGAAAGGCAACGACTTGACAGCCAAGGTTCTTAAAGAAGCTCAAAAACTAGAAGGAACCGTCCGCAACGTAGGTATTCACGCCGCCGGGATTATCATTGCGCCTTCTGATTTAACAGATTTGATTCCTGTTAGTACCTCCAAAGAATCTGACTTACTGATTACCCAATACGAAGGAAAAATCATTGAAGATGCGGGGGTCATCAAGATGGACTTCTTGGGGTTAAGAAACTTGACCATCATCAAGGAAGCCCTTCGGATGATTGAGGCCAACCACGGGGTTAAAATAGAGATTGATTATATTCCGTTGGATGATGTCAAGGTTTTTGAATTGTTCCAAAGAGGTGATACCAACGCCGTTTTCCAGTTTGAATCCGACGGGATGAAAAAGTACATGCGCGAACTCAAACCTGACCGTTTTGAAGACCTTATCGCCATGAACGCACTCTATCGCCCAGGGCCGATTGCCTACATTCCTAACTATATCAACCGAAAGCATGGACGCGAAAAAATAGAATATGACCTTCCTGAAATGGAAGAGTATCTGTCTGATACTTACGGGATTAACGTTTATCAAGAGCAGGTGATGCTGCTTTCTCAAAAGTTGGCAGGTTTTACCAAAGGTGATGCCGACGTGCTTAGAAAAGCAATGGGTAAGAAACAGATCGAAACCCTGAATAAGCTTAAAAGTAAGTTTTTGGAAGGGGGACGAAAAAACAACCTCGACGAGAAAAAACTCGATAAAGTCTGGACAGACTGGGAAGCTTTTGCGTCTTATGCCTTCAACAAATCGCACTCTACCTGCTACGCCTTTGTAGCCTACCAAACGGCCTATCTCAAAGCCCATTATCCTGCCGAATACATGGCGGCGGTCTTGACAAGCTCATTGGGCAACATCGAAAAAATTACGTTCTTCCTCGAAGAATGTAAAGCTCTCGGAATTCCTGTGTTGGGACCCGACGTCAACGAATCGGAACGTCGTTTTGGTGTAAACAAAAGAGGCGAAATTCGTTTCGGATTGGGCGGAATCAAAGGAACAGGCGACGCCGCCGTAGAGAGTATCATTGAAGAACGAACCAAAAACGGCCCTTACAAAGACCTTTTTGATTTCATTACTCGGGTGAACTTACGAACTGTTAATAAGAAAACCATCGAATCGTTGGCCTATGCGGGAGCGTTTGACTTGTTTGAAGAATACCACCGCGCGCAGTACTTTACAGCTGCTGACGGCGAACAGCAAAACTTAATTGAAAAACTCATCAAATACGCTAATGCTGTTCAAGCTGATAAATCCAATGCACAGGCGTCGTTGTTTGGTGGTTTTGGTGGAAGTGGTGCCGACATTGCCAAACCCAAAGCACCTAATGTCGAACGGTGGAGTGACATTGAGCGGTTGCGTTTTGAAAAAGATGTGGTTGGTTTCTACATTTCGGGTCACCCGCTTGATATGTATCGTTTGGAATTGACTAACTTCTGTACCTGTACCCTCGACAAAGTAATGGCTACCTCCGAAGTCCCTGACAGCACTGATGGGGATGAAGAAAGCGATAGCCCCGTTGTAGCCAATGTAGAAATTGGCGGGCGCCCGTTGTTGTTTGGGAAAGATATTACAGTGGCGGGAATTGTGAGCAGCAGTCAAGTCCGCACCACCAAAACAGGCAATCCTTTCTGTATTTTCAAACTTGAAGATTATGCGGGTTCGATGGAGATGGCGCTTTTTGGAGAAGATTTTGTGAAATTTTCGGCTTACGTACAAATGGGCCATTTCTTGTTTGTGAAAGGAAAAATTCAGAACCGTTGGAAACAAGAAGACCAATACGAGTTCAAAATATCTTCGATGCAACTTCTGAATGAGGTACGTGAAAAGCTAACAAAAGAGATCAAACTTCAATTAGATTTAGAAATGATTGATGGGCCACTTGTTAGCAAGCTCAACGAAGCCGTTCAAGCCTACCCTGGCCACTGCGCACTCACGGTTTCGGTGGTGGATCATCAAAGTCGGACGGAGGTGAAACTTCAATCTAGAACGCATAAAGTAGCTCCTACTAATGAGTTTTTTAAACTTTTAGAAAGTATGGGTGGGGTTAGATTTTCGGTCAATTAAAAATTAGGTTTTGATAAAAAAAGCCCTTCCAATGTCATGCTGGAAGGGCTTTTTAGTGTATAAGGGCACCCGCTAGTTTGCTTTGATAATTTTTAGCGTAATGCTTTTTTCAATCCCTTGTAAACGAATCAAATAAGTGCCCGGCTTTAAACCTTCAAGAGATATTTTTTCTTGATGCGATGCTGAAATAGTCTCAAACTTATTTTCTTTAATTGAGGAACCCTTCAAGTCAATGAGTTTCCACTGAATCGTTTGATTGTCTTGTCCTTTTATCAAAACAGTAGCAAAAGAATTCACCACTGGATTGGGAGCGATAGTAGCCCACTCTTTAATTTCAGTACTTTCAATAGGACTATTTTCTTTATTGGCGACTCTGGCATTGCAATTAGTGACAGAGACGGTTTTAGAACCAGTCATGTTTCTGTTACAAGAAGAATTGGCATCGGTGGCTATTACGGTGTAGGTACCAGCTAAGGTTTGGTTTCCAAAAGAAATAGCGCTACCTGTTCCTGCTATGGGATTGCCAATGTTAGTATTGGCTCTGCGCAATTGATAATTCATCCCCGTTTGAGAGCTACTTAGGCCAATGGCTACGCCATTTCCACCGTTGCAATAACTTCCCCCCCCAGTGAGAGTAAAGACATTGGGCGTCTGTCCGAGATTGATTGTAGCAGATCCATTCATATTGGTCAAGCAAGCTCCTCCTTCCACAAACGCTTCGACCGTGTACGTACCAGCTTCAGTGATGGTGGAAAATACGAGGTTGTTGCCTGTTCCAAGGATAGGTTCTCGGAAGTTTTGGTTGTCTTTTTTAAGTTGGTAAATTACTCCGACTTGTGACCCGTTGAGAACGATAGCAGCGGCAGGTGTGTTGCCCGAACTACTAGCACATAGGGTAGTTCCACCTTGCAAATTAAATACAGTCAGTGATATAAGAGTTGCGTTGATAGTCTGCTGCTGAGAAGAAGCCGAACAAGTCATACTGTTTTTCAATCTCACTTGGAAGGTATAATTCCCTGAGGCAAGTCCACTGAAAGTATTGCTTTCTTGCCAGTTGGTTCCGTCTTTAGAATATTCGAGTGTTCCCGTTCCTGAAGCGTTGACAACGGCGGTACCCGTGTTGGTAGCACAAGTAGGCTGGGTCAAGTTGACGCTGGAAATGGTTGGGGCGTTTGGTACGGGGTTGACAGTCTGCTGCTGAGAAGAAGCCGAGCAAGAGGTATTATTCTGCAACCTTACTTGGAAGGTATAATTACCCGATGCGAGGTTGGTAAAAGTATTACTTTCTTGCCAGTTAGTACCGTTTTTAGAATATTCCAGAGTACCCGTTCCAGAGGCGTTGACGACGGCAGTACCGGTGTTGGTAGTACAAGTAGGCTGGGTTAGGTTAACGCTGGAAATGGTTGGGGCGTTTGGTACGGGATTAATGGTCTGCTGAGTCGAACTATTGCTGCAAGATGTATTATTCTGCAAACGTACTTGGAAAGTATAATTTCCTGCGGGGAGGTTGGCAAATGTGTTACTTTCTTGCCAGTTGGTCCCGTCTTTAGAATATTCAAGTGTTCCTGTACCAGAAGCATTGACGACGGCCGTACCCGTGTTGGTAGCACAAGTAGGCTGAGTCAAGTTAACGCTGGAAATGGTTGGGGCGTTTGGTACAGCGTTGATAGTTAGACTCAATATTTGTGAGACACATCCTGTTTGGGTGTTTTTAGCAGTTACTGAGTAAGTATTAGGCGAGAGTTGACTAAAAGTGGCACTTGTTTGATAACTCACACCATCAACACTATATTGAATATTGGCACCTGTTGGAGCGGTTACAGTAATAGTACCCGAAGAAGTAGCACAGTCAGGTTGAGCAGTGACAGAAGCCGTTGGCGCTGGGAAGGCACTACATCCTACCGTGATGACCACATCATTGCCGTCTCCACCCGTATAAGAAATAGTAGCGGGGAAGCTACTTCCTCGGAAGTTAGTAATGGTAGCACCTTGAGACAATCCATTAAAATTGCCTTGAATGGCGTCCGCCCCGTCATTGTTGATGATGATGAAGGTTTCGCTTCCTACAGGTGTGTAAGATCCAGTCATAACTAAATCTACTCCCGTCAAATTTACTTCGCCTTCGATACGAAGTTGTGAATAGGTACTACCTGTTCCGTCGCCAACGGTGGTACCGTTGAAGGTAATTTCTAAATTACTAGCACTGGCAAAGGAAAGTGTACTTGCGGTTGCATCGGTACCGTTGAAGGTAGGTTTGACTGACTTAGGTGAAGTACCTGGGTCAAGCAAAAGCGTGCCACCTCCCGTGTTTATCCCGGCTTCGCCAATGACCAGGTCGCTACCGCTGATGAGCTTGATATTGGTAGCTGCTGTACGACTAATCGCCCCGCTGACACTAATAGTACCACTGTTGGCATCGCCGATTTGAAGTTTTCCTGCCGTAATGCGGTCGAGTTCGGCATCCGAAAGGCTCAGTGGACCATCCAAAGCGTCGGTTTCTGCTCCTAAGTCAATGCTCACGCCATTGGTATAAGGGCGTAACGTTACTGTGCTTGAAGCGTTGGTATTAATTTCTGCGGTATTTTTTATATTGATACTGTTGGCAATAAAGGTAATATCCCCTCCTGCGGCGGCCGTAGTAATCTGCCCTCCAAAGAATGATTCAATCTCAATACCTACTCCGCTACCCCCTTCAATGCCTGTTATAGTGATGGCACCTCCTGTGGTGCTATTGACAGTCCTGCGAATATATACCCCTTTATTATTGGGGCCAGTTGAGCTTCCAGCCGTTCCTTGAATGTTGATTGCTTTCCCATTCCCCGCCGTAACGGTGCCATCTAAGTCCACCCCTAAGCTTCCATTGGATGCTGTAGCGTCAGCTCCTCCTACGCCAATAATAGTAATAGTGCCATCATTGGTTGTGACCAAGTTACCAACTTCTACCCCATCGCTAAACGACTGGTTGGCACCCGTACCTTCTATGTAAATAGTACCTGTACCCCCCGCAAGGACTTTTCCACTTAGGCCAATGCCCGTATTGCCCGTAGAATTATTGAATGAACCATTGGCTCCTTGCCCACCCTGACCAATGAGTCGGATATTACCGTTATTGGTACTAATTTGGCTATTAGAATCATCAAGCTGAAGGCCATAATTAAACGAAGCGGTGCTTGGTGAGCTACTGCCAATACCCTGTACCGTTACATTTCCAGTTCCTCCCGCCGCAATACGGCTATTAGCATCCAGTAAGACACCTGTATTAGCGCTACCGGTGCTTGCTCCTCCTGCTTGGCCTGTAACGCTAATGTGGCCATTGGTAGAAGTGATGGCACTCGATGTTAGAAAAACACCTTGATGGTATCCATCTGTACCAGTTCCGCCAGTGCCTAGCACCGTTACAGTTCCTGATCCACCCGCAGAAATTAGTCCTGAACTTTCAAGATAGACTCCATGGTTGGAGGTCTTACTGCCCCCACCTTGGCCTGTTACGCTTACATTTCCTCCTGAAGAGGTGATGGTGCCTGCATCAAGGTGTACCCCAAATGTATAACCGTCGGTCTGGCTAGCTCCTGTGCCTTGTACCGTCACCGTACCCGTCCCGCCTGCGGTAATCATCCCAGAGGATTCGACTGCAACACCGTGTTGGTTATAACCGCCTGGAATGCCATCTCCTTGGCCTACAACACTCACATTTCCCCCCAAAGAAGTAATTTTAGAATTTGTACCAGTGACCAACACGCCAATGTTTTCATTGCCAGCGGCAGTACCACCTGTTCCCGTTACCGAAAGCGCGGCGGTTCCTCCTTCAATGATACCACCATTGCTCACCGAAATTCCTGCTTTGTAGCCAGAAACTCCGCTTTTTCCTTTGATAGTGGCTTGCCCACTGCCCGTTACTTTTAGCGAGCCGCCATTGACATCAACACCAGCAAAATCGCCCGATGAAGGCGTCGCTTGCTTGTTGGCTTCTACCACTAAGTTGCCGTTTTGGGTAATTAGGCTACTGCCCGTATTTGCAATCACATTTTTGCTCACCTTGAGTGTAGCTGTGCCCGTTCCTGAAAGTAAGAGGTTGGCGTCAACTGCAAACGTAACGGCATCCACTCCCGGATTGGCATCATCGTTTTGTAAGTCAAGATCAAGATTGGCGTTAGTGGCGAAAGTGATGTCTCCGTTAAAATTCACTTGGTCGTCGCCTGTGCCGCCATTGATGGTCAGCGAGGGAAGAACCTCGCTGCTGAAGGCTCCCACGTTGATAATATCACTACCGTTAGCAGTATTTACGGTGATGCTTTGTAAACCACTCAGGGCTACATCGGCGGGGAAGTTGGTGGTAATACCACTGTTTAAACTAAACTTCTTACCTGTCACATTGAAACGAATGTTACTACCATTTTGGCTAATGTCCAGTATCTCCCCGGTGCCTGTTACGTCTATGATGACCAGATTGTTGCCCGTAGTAGTGATTGTGTAGTCGGGTTGGCTACTTGCCACTGTTATTACCACATCATTGTTGTCCGAACCTCCCGTATATGAAATTGTTGCATTCAGGCCACTACCTCTAAAATTAGAAATCGTCGCTCCTTGGGCTAGACCATTGAATGTACCCACGATAGCATCCGTATCGTCGTTGTTGACAATGGTGAAGGTTTCGCCGCCAGTGGGGGTGTACGAACCAGAAAAGGCAAGGTTAAGACCCGTCAAATTTACCTCACCTGCCACGTTTAGCTGTGAATAGGTATTACCTGTTCCGTCCCCAATAGTGGTACCGTTGAGGGCAATTTCTAAATCACTAGCACTGGCAAAAGAAAGTGTACTGACCGTAACGTCTGTATCGTTGAAGGTCGGTTTTACAGCTTTGGGTGACGTGCCTGGGTCGAGTAACAGCGTACCGCCGTTGGTATTGATACTTCCGCCACTGATGATGACATCGCCGCCGCTGATGAGTTCCATGTTGGTAAGCGTTGGGCGAGTAATTCCAATCCCAACGGTGATATCGCCCATCGTAGCATCACCTACGACAAGCGTACCCGTGCTGATTCTGTCAAGTTCAAGATCCGATAAAATAAGGGGGCCATTTGCACCATCAGGGGCAAAAGAAAAATCAATCGCCGTACCTGCCGTGAAGGGCTTGAGGGTTACACGGCCTGACGAATTAGTACGAATGTCAGGGGAATCCACTATTCGTAAACTGTTGGTAATGATTGCAATATTACCGCCATTTACTTCCGTGGTAATGCTAGAGACGGGAGCCCCGCCTTGTTTTGACATATAAATACCGTAAGTCGAACTTCCGCCGCCTGATTTTCCCGTGAGCGCAATATTCCCTCCCGCAGACTTAACCAAGCCTTCCAATGCTATTCCATGGTTTGAGACACCAGTAGCTAATCCGCCTTCGCCCGTGATAGTCACAGTGCCAGTACCTCCAGCTGAGATTTCGCCACTTTGGCTCATCGAAAGTCCATAGTTCAATTGGCTAGTTCCGCTGCCTCCGCCGTAGGCATTGACCGTGACATTCCCGCCAACTGAAGTGATTTTAGCCGAACCTTGTATGGAAACTCCTACGTTAAAATCTCCAGTTGAGAGGGTAGCACCTCGCCCAGTGACAGTAATTGCTCCTGTTCCCGCAGAGGTAATTTGTCCAGAAAGGGCAATCCTTACCCCTTCGTTACCGACACTAGTACCATTCGTTCCTCCTCCCGTTCCTTCCACGTTTACTGCTCCCCCCAAAGAGGTTATACTGGCCGTACTTCCTTGAATGAGAATACCATAGTTACTATTTCCACTCGAAGCACCGCCGTTGCCAATTACCGTGACGGTATTATGACCTCCATTGATCACTCCTCCAAAATTTAAACTAATACCTACCTGATTACCTGATGCGTCGTTCCCTCCTGTTCCTTTGACCGTCATAGTACCTGAACCTAGGACTTGTAATTGAGTATTAGTAACCATAGATATACCGATAAAATTACCAGTGGTAGGACTTGCTTGTTGGTTTGCTTCTACTGTGAGGTCACCATTGTTCGTTCCGAGCGTGCTCCCATTATTGAAAACTACATTTTTGCTTACTTTGAGAGTAGCCGCTCCTGTTCCTTGAAGTATTATGTTAGCATTAATCGCAAACGTAATGGCATCTACTCCTGGGCTAACATCATCGTTCTGCAAGTCTACATCAAGGTTGGCATTTGTAGCAAAAGTGATGTCTCCGTTCATATTGACTTGGTCGTCGCCTGTGCCGCCATTGAGGGTTAATGAGGGAAGAAGGTCGCTACTGAAGGCTCCCACATTGATGATATCATTGCCGTTGGCGGTGTTTACAGTGATGATTTGTAAGCCACTCAAAGGTACATCCGCAGGGAAGTTGGTGGTAGTACCATTATTCAAACTAAAGTTCTTGCCAGTCACATTGAAACGAATGTTACTACCATTTTGGCTAATGTCCAGTGTCTCCCCGGTGCCTGTTACGTCTGTGATGACCAGATTGTTGCCCATAGTAGTGATTGTGTAGTCGGGAGATAAGCAGCTAAAATCTTGTGCATCACCCGTGATAGTCCAGCCTTTGTTGGTTATCAGATTGGTACGAGCTGCTTGGGCAGCACAGTATTTGAGTGGTGAGGCATTACTAAGGTTTTTATTTGAGTAACCCCCGTTGTCCCAACCCGTGAGCGTCGCATCGTAGTTAGCCACCGACAAACCCGAATTTTTGAGCATATCGGTCATGACCGTCACTGCGCTGAGGTTCAACGACCCTAGATTCTGGTTAAAAGCCGTAGCACGCTCAAACATAGAACGCATAGTTGTCACCACAGTCGTGTTAAAACTACTCGGTAAGGGTTGATTGAAAGCACTACAGCCATTAAACATAAAAGCCATGTCTGTTACAGAAGCGGTAGTAAAGCTACTCGGGAAGGGTTGGTTATAAGAACTACAGCCTAAAAACATTCCATTCATATCCGTCACAAGTGACGTATTAAAACTACTTGGTAAGGCTTTGTCATAGGCACTACAATTAGCAAACATAGTCCTCATATTCGTCACTCGCTCTGTATTAAAGCTATTAGGTAAGTCTTGATTATAGGCTGTACAGCCACTAAACATTCCGTACATATCCGTAACAAGCGATGTATTAAAACTACTCGGCAAAGCTTTGTTGTACGTACTACAGTCTAGAAACATAGTCCTCATATTCGTCACCCGCTCCGTATTAAAGCCACTAGGTAAGTCTTGATTATAGGCTGTACAAAGACTAAACATGGCAGACATATTCGTTACAAGCGAGGTATTAAAGCTAGTCGGCAGGGCTTGGTTGTACGAACTACAGCCTTGAAACATTCCACCCATATTCGTTACAAGCGAGGTATTAAAACCTTCGGGTAACGCTTGGTTAAAGGAGGTACACCCTGCAAACATAAAACTCATGTCTGTAACGGCGGAAGTATTTGGCACATCCGTAGCGTTGAGTACCATATTTTCACAGCCCCGAAAAGCATTATTCATACTCGTCCAAGCAATACTACCCCATTGGTCGATCGATAGCAACTTGAGTTTATCACCACTGTCAAAAAATTGAATACTCGGAAAATTTCCCCGAATGGCCACCGTATAAGTTCCCGCTGTACCGTAGTTGTGGGTTACACTGCCCGTCAAACCAAATTCATCAAACATACCATCGTTGTTCCAGTCCACGTCGTAGTTGTAGCCCGTACCCGTGGTCGGAATTGTGATGGAAGTACTGTTGGATGTACCTGTATTGTCGGTTTTCCAAGTGGTAATAAAAGGCTTCCCTCCGTAGCCTTGAACGGCAAAATCGTAAGTTCCCTCTCCTAAATCATTGTTCAGAATCCTTACTGTAGCGGTCCGTAAACCTTCTGCTGAGGGATTGAACGTGACGACAAATGTAGTAGATTGCCCCGCGCTGATCGTAGCAGGCAAAGTAATCGCACTTACCGTAAAATCGCTAGCATGAGTTCCTGTTACGCTGATTGCCCCTGCGTTTAGTTGGAGGTTACCAGTAGCACCAGTTACGTTTTGAATCGTAAAGGTATGACTAACCGACCCTGATGCTACATCTATTATGCCAAAGTCAGTATCATCAACCCCCGATGGCGTTAAATCACCATCTGCGATATTTTGACCAAGTCCTGTAACGTTTATTTCGGGAGAAACACCAATTGCCTGAACGTTAAAAGTATAAGGGGATTTGTCAGAATCATTGCTTTGAATACTGATTGTTGCAGTTCTAAACCCATTACCGCTAGCGTCTATTATGACAGGAAAAGTGGCTGAACCGCCAGGTTCGATGGTGAGAGGTAATGACACATTTCCGATGCCAAAATCCGCAGCTCCTGACTTCGTAATGCCATTTGCTGGAATGATCAAATCAGCCGTTCCCATATTCTGAATGGTGAACGTACGCACGACTGGTTCTGTTAAAGAAATATCAATGTTACCAAAATCAGTACCATCTTCGGTTCTAGGTGAGGTATCGCCATTGTCAATAGTTAAATCATTGCCTTTGATATTGATATTAGAAACGGCAGGTGCTGCCACCGTAATCACTACGTCGTTATTATCAGTTCCTCCCGTATAACTAATCGTCGCATTGAGGCCACTTCCTTGGAAGTTAGAGAGGGTAGCTCCCTCAGCCAAACCATTGAACGTACCTACGATAGCATCCGTACCGTCGTTGTTGACAATGGTGAAGGTATTTCCAGCAACAGGGACGTAGCTACCCGAAAGTACCAAGTTCAACCCTGTTAAATCAATCGTCCCCTGTATATTCAACTGGTCATACTCTGTATTGACCGTTGTGCCACCGATGGCGATATTAAGGTTATTGCCAGAAGTAAAAGAAATGGAATTCCCACTCAAGTCCACGGTTGGGGACTTAGGATTTATCCCACCAGCTGCATTAATAGCAATATTACCCGTGCCCGCCCCAAATGACTGATTCAGGTTTAGTGCTTGCCCAGTAGTGAAATAAACATTGCCAGCAGAGTGGGTAATGGCTTCATCCACATTAATAACGCCCGTGTTGGCATCCCCTAAATGAATAGCTCCTCCTGTAATATTATCAAATTCAAGATCAGAGATGGTTATTGGCCCTCCAACCACGTCACTGGTAGAAACAAAGTTAATACCTACCCCATTAGTCAATGGCAAAAAAGTAACTTTGTTAGACAAATGGCTTGTTATTAATGTCAGCGTGTTAGATTCTGAGGCAAAACTATTAGTTCTCAGCAGTATATCTCCCCCATTGGTAGAAGTATTGATTTCTCCATCTGATCCGCCATAAATGGTGTTTGAAATAGCAATTCCGTAAGACCCAGTGCCACCACCTTCTTTACCCGTAACTATTACATTCCCTCCACCACTCGTAATTAGGCCATATAAAATAACACCATTATTATAGCTACCCGTACCCACTCCGCCTTCACCATTAAGCGTTAGTGTGCCCATTCCACCAGATGAAACTGAAGCATTAGATGAAATAACAATACCATTACTTCGAGGTGTATTTCCTGAACCACCTCCATAGCCATTGATGGTGAGATTACCTCCAGCAGTAGTTACTTCCCCTTCGAATATTCCAACTCCAGTTAATGACTCCTCAGCATTATTTAAACTTCCTCTTCCTGTGATAGTAACATTTCCTGTACCACCTGCCGAGATAGTACCACGGACATATACGCCATCATAAGCTAAGCCCGCCCCCCCACTGTTGGTTCCAGTACCGTTTCCTGTTCCATTTATGATAATATTACCACCTGTTGACCTAATTTCACTCAATGCGATCATACCAACTCCATAACTTCCAAAACTGCTCGTAGGGCCACCGACGCCTTCTACCGTTACGGTATTGGTTCCTCCTATTATTTTTCCGCCCCTCCCCATATAAATGCCATAGGTAGTACGACCAATATCCCCCCCCTTCCCTTTTACTGTCAGTAGCCCACTGCCAGTCACCTGAAACAACGAATTCAGGCCATCTAGCCGTACCCCCGCAAAATTACCGCTAGTAGGTGTACCTTGCTGATTGGCTTCTACAAGGAGATTACCGTTGGCGGTCGTTAGCCCTCCGCCTGTGTTTACAAAAACATTCTGACTTACTTTTATGGTAGCGCTACCCGTTCCAGCTAAAATCACATTCGCATTGGTGCCAATGTTCACCACATCTTTACCAGGAGAAGCGTCATCATTTTGTAGATCTAAATCAAGATTTGCATTTGCCGCAAAAGTGATGTTACCATTCATATTCACAATGTCATCGTCAACACCACCATTGATTGTCAAACTGGGTAATGAGGAGGTAAACGCTCCGACAGTGATAATGTCATTGCCCGCATTTGTATTGACGACAATGCCTGTATTACTAGAAATGGGTATGTCAGCAGGCGTCGTGAATGGCGTAACAGCACCACCGTCAATGCTGTATGTTCTCCCTGAGACAAAAAACCGTACATTTGAGTTACTCTCACTTACCTCTATGGTTTCGCCATTGCCACTGACATCAGTGATAGTTACCGTATTATTGGCGGTAGAAATTGTATAATCGGCCGACGACGAAGGGGTTGTTCCTATTCCTTCAATAGCAAACGTATAAGGATTTTCGTCTTCATCATCATTGGCAATGGTCAGAAGTGCAGTCCGTACCCCGTTTCCCGAAGGATTAAATGTTATTTGAAACGTTGTGGATTGAGAACGTGCTATGGGTGACGACGGCGCCGCAGTCAGCGAAAAATCAGAGGCATGGCTGCCCGAAATCGCTACTTTGGGGGTTCCCGTAAGATTAAGTGTTGCAAGGTCATTATTGTCAATGGTAAAAGTGCGAACTATCGAGCCTCCTGTTACAAATTCTGCCCCAAAATGAGTATGATTATTGGTAATAGGCGTTGAGCTACCGTTCGCAATTGGATTACCATTTCCGAAAACATCCATCTCAGGCTGCATGCCAGTCCCCAAAAGATTAATCCTAAATGGGCTTTCGTCTGGGTCATTGCTGGTGATAGTAACTGTCGCTGTTCTTCTATTTGCAACGGATGGATTAAAGGTAATTCTTAAGGTAGTAGTGGCATTGGGGGCAAGTGTAGTGCTGGGCGAATTGCTGACTGTAAAATCACTCGCCTCTGTTCCAGTGATTTCAATCGATGAAATAGTAAGCGTACCAGTTCCCCTGTTTTCAATGGTAAACTCGGTATTCGGCGTAGCATTATTTACAGCAACTAAGCCAAAAGATGTTCCATAAGTAGTATTTGCACTAGCATTATTGGGAATGCTAGTCATAAAATATTTGACATTAATATCGGGGGATTGAGCTAATGAGTTAAAGCTAGCTATGATACTAACCCAAAATGTCAGTATTGTAAAAAAGTTTTTCATTGGTAGAAAATTTAAAACGAGTTCAACATGAATCGGTAGTAGAAAAAGGAGGTAGAAACATTTCGTCAAACATTTCCGTAATCCTCCTTCCCTTTCTACCACGAAAGTGTCAGCCAAAACAGTCCCGAAAAGACAAGGCTATCGCCAAGCCCTCCCAAAAGGAGGGGCTCAAAACGAGAGAATTACGTCAAGAATGGGAGTTACTGCAACTTATCAGGTGCAATCGGTGCAGGGACTACATTGGAAACTGGCTTGGTGCTTTTTAAGTAAGCAAACACCGCTTTCATGTCTTCGTCGGCCATGTTGATGTAATTGGGCCAAGGCATAGGAGGCAACAAGGGGCGTGCGGTCGCAATGCCTTTTGATTTGCCTTGGGTGAGAGCGATTTTGAATTGTTCATACGACCAAGTTCCAATACCCGTAGGGTCGGAGGTGAGGTTGGCGGCAAAGCTCATGCCCCAAGGCCCAATGCTAGATGTACCGTCGCCTCCAAAAAGCATCCAACCATTTTTCAAAGCGTCGGGGACATTCTTGCCCACAGGGCGGTCGGCCGGATAGCCCGATAGATGAAGCTCCGCAATAACCTCTGGCCCTTGAGGACCCATTTTTTTGGGAGAGTGGCAATCTTGACACCCTAAAATACCCACCAGATACTCGCCCCTTTTGATCATAGCCGAATCTGACAAAGGAGCTGTGGCAGCGGTATCGTGGGTGTCGTTAGCTGATTGGGTGCAGCTTAGTATGATGACCATCAAAAATAGAGCGAGTACGAGAGAGGAGTTGCGTAATGTGTTCATGACGAATGGTAAGATAAAAAACATGAGGGTTTATGAAAAAGAGAGAAAGATTATTATCAAGAAAATGGGGGTTAGAGATATTCTCCAACCACTCCATTTAAGTTTCATTGAGTAGGGCAATGAAAGTTTTTATTGCATTATCATGAGATCTTCCATGCTGACGACGATGTCGTCGCCTTCTTGCTTGATGCTGTATTTCATGGGGAAATAACCAGCCTTGGCAAACTTGCTAGGAAGCGGAATGTTTTTAGAAAGATTAGGCTTACTTTTAAGAAACTCGTGAGAAACCATCGGCTCAATAAAAGTGACTTTTCCGTCATAAGAGCCATAGATGAGGGTTTCGGTAAATTTTCCTTTTCCAGCCAATTCAGGAGACGCAGGGTCGGCCCAGTGAACGCCCATTTCAGGAACTCCTGCTGGAAGTCTTATATAATTACTGGGTAAAAAACCCGCCGCAGGGAGGTTGTCAAACTTAGCGGGTGCTGCAGTGTAAAGAGGAATCGCTTTGCGTTCGGCCAAAGGCTGCCAATAAAAGTGCATGTCAAAATGCGCGAGGTCATATACCCCCGGAGGCTCGTGCCCCGTATGCAGATAGTCGAGCATGATGTGGTCAAAAGGTATTTTGCCGATGGCTTCATTGGGGAAAGCAAGTACAAGCGCAACACCTGCATGAGGAAGATTGTCAAGAGCCCCTTTGGTGAGGGTAAAGCCTACTGAAGTAGGTTGGTTGTCGGCTGAGAATTTTGCCCACGAGTAGGCTTTCCCGTTGCCGATGTTTTGTTCGGCACCTTTATAAATAGAAGCCGAAGGTGTTTGGTCTTTGGTGCTACAGCTTACTAAAAATGCAGCAAGCACCGTCAAAAGTAAAAGTAAGTTTTTCATAACGTGAGAAATTAAAAAATTTAAAGACTAAAAAAATATCAAATGAGCAAATGCTTGCTACGAAACTTGTTAGCAAAATTGGGATAATTTATAAGAAGGGTGTTAACACTTATGTGCCAATCTTTTCCTCATTTGTCCCATTTTAAGGTAGTGAAATGAGTAAGATGCTAATAGAAAAAAAGATTAACAATCTTTCCTCATTTTTAATAATCTTTTCCTCGTTTTGGACTTTTTTCTTGTATTGGCTTGAAAATAGAGGTTTTATGAAAAGGGCTATTTCCAATCTGAAGGATTTTTTCCAAACTTTTCGAGAAACATTTTGGAAAAATAGGGAAGACTTTCGAACCCGACTTGATAAGCAACCTCCGACACCGTTTTTTCATTTTCTTGGAGTAATGTAGCCGCTACTAGAAGTCGATAGTTACGAACGTATTCAGTAATAGTTTGGTTAGTCAATGCCTTTATTTTGCGTCGAAGCTGAACGGACGTAATTCCCATTTGTTGGGCAAATGAATCTACGTTGAAGTTACTGTCGCTGAGGTTTTGTTGGATGATGTGATTTGCTTTTTCCAAAAAAGGATCAATGGGTTGGGGTTCTGTATCCTTGTTGAATTGAGAGGAAGAGGTACTGTATTTTTCTTGTAAAAGCTGACGCTGCTGACGCAAATTCTGGACGCGTGTCTTTAACTCTTCTGCATTGAAGGGTTTGGAGATATAATCGTCGGCCCCTAAACTTAGCCCTTCGAGACGGTCTTCGAGACTTGCCTTAGCGGTAAGCATGATTACAGGAATATGATTGGTGCGTAAGTCTGTTTTGATTAGTTTACAAAAACTAAACCCATCTAAATGGGGCATCATAAGGTCACATATGATAATATCGGGAAGGTATTCATTGGCTTTATTCAGACCATCTTGCCCGTCGCTAGCTTCTATCACTTGATAATTTCCCTCAAAAATGGTTCTGACATATAATCGTAAGTCGGGATTGTCTTCTACAATAAGCAATATCGGCTCAGTTCCATTGGTTGAGGGCTGGGGCTGGGTTATAAATGGAGTAGGAAGAGAAAGCTGTGAAGCGGGAAGCACAGAAAGCTCAACAGAATCTAGCGTAGAAACTTGCTCCAAGGTAAAAGGAATAGATACTTTAAAAGTAGTACCTTGGGTCAATACGCTACTTACTTCAATTTGCCCTTTGAGTACATCTACCATTTCTTTTACCAAAGCCAATCCAATACCTGTTCCTTCATAATTGCGGCGATTGCTATCATCGACTTGATAAAATCGATCAAAAATACGGGGCAGTCGCTCAGCTTCGATTCCGATGCCATTGTCGGAAATGGTAAGAATCATTCTCTCCTCAGTTTGGTCTTTCTGTAAGTGAGTGGTGTATTCTACAATAGCGGTAATGCGGCCATTTTCGGCCGTAAATTTGAAAGCGTTAGAGAGTAAGTTAGTGATGATTTTTTCGATTTTGTCGGCATCGAAGTACACTATATGATTGCTACGGTTTTGGTCATATTGAAAAATGATTTTTTTGCTTTGCGCCAAAGATTCGAATGAGGCAAAAAGCTGCCTTAAAAACAAAGCAATATCTCCTTGTATGGCATGAGACTTCATCTGGCCTGCCTCGAGTTTTGATAAATCTAAGAGTTGATTGATGAGCGTTTGGAGTCTTATCAGGTTTTGCTGCATCATTAGAATAACACTTTCTTGGGGATATTTGTGTTTTAAATCCTCAAGAGGTCCTACCAAAAGCGTAAGAGGGGTGCGAAATTCATGTGAAATATTAGTAAAGAAGCGAGTTTTGAGCGTATCTAGTTCTGCCAATCGTTCGGTTTCTTTGTTTTTGTAAAACAACTGTTGTTGCAATCGCACCCGATTTAACTGACTTTGATACCAACGGTATCCAATCCATAGCAATATACCTGCATACAAAAGATAAGCCCACCAACTACGATAAACAGGAGGAGAAATATGAATTTTAAGTATCACAGGCTTACTCCATACCTCGCCATTAAGTGAACCCATTACATTAAAAGTATAATCTCCCGCTGGTAGCTGACCATAGTTGGCGAAGCGATTTGTTCCGGCTTCTACCCATTTATTGTCAATGCCTTCGAGACGATAACGGAAACGATTTTTGATGGGATTGGTGAAGTCCATGACGCCAAATTCCAAGGTAATGAGGTTTTGGTCATGCTTTAATTTCAAAATAGAGCATGTTTCGATGGGCTTATCCAAAATTCCACTTTCATCGTTTATCTCTATAGGTTGATTATTGATTTTTAGATTGATGATTTTGGTAATAGGAGTCGCTTGATTTTGATTTAGTTCTGATGCTTTAAACAATGTCACGCCATTGATTCCCCCAAAAAGCAGTGTACCATCGGGTGCTTTGTAATAGGAATTGGTATTAAATTCATTGTCTTGTAGTCCATCAGATTTATTAAAGTTGTTGAATATGAGTGTTTTGGGGTTGAGGCACGCTATGCCTCGATTGGTACTCATCCAAAGATTGTGGTCATCGCCCTCTATAATCCCATAGACCACCTTATTAGGTAGCCCTTGGGCTTCGGTAAAATGCTCAAATTCAGAAGTTTGTTTATTTAATTTTTCCAAGCCACCACCTTTGGTGCTGACCCACAGGTATTTATCAGGTGATAAGGGGTCATTGATCATGCCTGATACAAAATCATTACTTAAGCTTTTTCGGTCGGTTTTACTGTTTTTGTAGAGAGAGAAAGTGGGTTTTGTGAGAAAATTAGTAGCCTTGATAAGACCTTTTTGAGTGGCAATCCAAAGCGTATTTTTATCCTGGTAGAGGGCGTAAGTTTGCACCATGATACCGCTTTTGGGAAGTAAGTGCTGATAACTGTAAGTATGAAATTGTTCGTTAGAAGGATTAAAAGTAAGCAATTGGCCATTGAAGAGTCCCAGCCATATTCGTCCGTCGGAGGTTTCGAGGAGCCTAGCACTAAAATCTGGAATTATCCCTACCAACGGAACCCTATACTGCTTGATATACTTCCAATTTTTGTCAAACAAAACCAAGTTACGTGGCTCTTGCTCGCGGAGGTTGGATAGTACCCAAAACTGCTGTTTATGATCTTGAAGGAGGGCGTCGTGCCCGAATTTATGATCCTCAATAGGAGCCGGTAACGACTCTGGTTGATTGGTCTCAGTATTGAGTCGATAAAATTGGTAGGAGGGGAAATAGTTGGCGTGAAAATAGACTCGTTTTTGTTGGTCTTGAAACAAAGCACCCGACGAATATTTGGGTAGATAAGAACGAAATTGTTTAATATGAGGATTGAACTTGACGAGCCCATATCCTCGTGTACCTCCCCATATATTACCAGCTTTATCGCGAATGAGGAGGTTGAGGGGGGGAGAATTGGGTGGGAGTACGGCATAAGCATTTTCGGGCGTTAATGCTTTTATTTTTAATAAATCATCTGGCTTAAACAACCACAGATGCCGTTGGTTGGTAATAATCAATGTCCCGTCTTCAAATTGGTTTAATACCGAAAGGTCTTCTCCCTGAGGAAATGGAATAAAATATTTCGAACCAAGCACACTGCAATATATCTGCTGTGAAGCAATGGACCATAGCCGATTTTTATGATCACTAAGGCATTTGAAGAAAGAAGAGTTTGTATTGAAATGCCCTACAAAAAAATCGGGATATTTATGATTATAGAGACCCTTGGCGTATGCAATGCCCAAAGATTGTTTTTCGTTGCGAATAGGGATTTTATCGACAAAGTTTTGGGGTGAAACAGACTTTACCAAATGGCTAAAATCTACTTGGTTGGGATATCCTTTTGGAAGAGTAATTTTAAAAATTTTGTTGGCTACGTCGGTCATTACCCAAATTGAGCCGTCATTGTTGGTCAGAAGGCGAAGGATATTGTAATTGCTAGCTTCTTTTTGGGTATTGTCAACGATATTGGCGTGATAAAATTTCCCACTTTGAGGGTCATAAAGATTGAGGCCGTCTTTTTCAGTACCAATCCAAATTCGACCCTGCGAATCCTGCAATAGGCTAGTACAGGTATTGCCCGAAATGCTATTTTCGTTATAAGGATCGTGGGTAAAAACCTTAAAATTGTAGCCATCATAGCGATTAAGACCATCTTTTGTGGCTATCCACAAAAAACCTTCGCGGTCTTGCATAAGGTCATAAATCATTCCTTGCGAAAGACCATCTGCGATACTAATGGATTGCCAAGCAGTTTCTTGGGCAAAGCTAACGGTTGAGTAAAGTAAAAAAATCCAAAAAAAACGCATGGATATAGAGTTTCATTCAGCCTCAAAGTAAATAAAAAAATAATATTACAGGCGCAATTTCCTGTCAGTTTGTCTCCGCCAGAAAGTAAAAAAGGAACCTAAGTCATTATGGGTTAAGAAAACTTAGGTGTAAGTATAATTTCTTCTACATTAAAAAAGCGACGACTAGGGTCATCGCTTTTTGCAATCAATAGAATTAAAGTAGGGTAAATTGTTATTCTGGTTTGACAACCTTAATAGTTGTCGTTTTAAGAAGGGTTTTAACGTTGAGTAAATAAACACCGGGTTTTAAAGTAGCGATATCAAGGTTTTCGGTAAGGTTAGGAATCGTCGCGTAAATATGATGAGAGAATAAAGTTTGCCCTGCAATGCTCAACAATTGAAAGTCGACTCTTTGGTTGGCTACATCAACTAGTTTAACGGAAATGTGGCGGCCTACAGGATTGGGAGCTACAACCGCCCAATTATCAAGCGAAACTTCTTCTGCCATAGCAACTCTAGCATTACAGTTAGTTATGGAGACTGTTTTTGAACCCGTCATGGTTCTAGTACAACTAGTAGTAGCTTGAGTTGCGATTACGGTATAAGTGCCTGATAATGTCTGATTACCAAACGAAATGGCACTGCCTGTACCAGCGACTGGGCTACCGACATTGGTGTTACTACGGCGCAGCTGATAAACAAACCCTTCTTGTGAACCTGAAAGTCCAATACTGACTCCCGCTCCACCTTTGCAATAGCTACCTCCCCCAGTGAGTGAAAATGAAGAAGGAGTGATTCCGATAGTAACATTCGCACTGCCATTCATTGTAGCCATACAACTACCTTGAATAGATGCCTCAATTGTATAATTGCCGCTTTGTTGTATGCCAGTGAATACAATAATGTTTCCAGTACCATTTTTTGGCGTTCCTACTGGAGAGTTATTATGAAATAGTTGATAAGAAACATGGCTCTCCGAACTACTAAGTGATATAGCAGTAGAAGGTGCGTTGCCTCCTTGTGTGTTACAAATGCTTCCACCTCCTCCTACAGTGAAGGCAATAGGATAGGCATTTGATATGACAGACGCACTGCTGCTCATGTCTTTGGTGCAACTGGTAGAGGCATTGGTAGCCACGACAGTGTAGGTTCCTGTGACGGTTTGATTACCAAACGAAAGAGCGTTTCCCGTGCCAGCGACCACATTACCTACATTTGCATTATCTCTTTTGAGTTGGTAATTGACACCTGATTGTGAACCGCTGAGGGTGACTTCTACGCCTGTTCCTCCTTGGCAGAAGCTACCACCACCGCCGACGTTGTAGGCCGTGGGCAAGTCATTGACGGTGACAGACGCACTGCTGCTCATATCTTTGGTGCAACTGGTAGAGGCATTGGTAGCGACGACGGTGTAAGTACCAGCGACGGTTTGATTGCCAAACGAAATGGCATTTCCTGTGCCAGCGACCACATTGCCGACGTTTGCGTTGTCTCTTTTGAGTTGGTAATTGACACCTGATTGCGAACCACTGAGGGTGATTTCGACGCCTGTTCCTCCTTGACAGAAGCTACCGCCACCGCCGACGTTGTAGGCCGTGGGCAAGTCATTGACGGTGACAGACGCACTGCTGCTCATATCGTTGGTGCAATTGGTGGAGGCATTGGTAGCCACGACGGTGTAGGTTCCTG
>NZ_JARNTW010000004.1:416777-629252 GCF_029433105.1 Runella sp. MFBS21
AGCATTTCCCGTGCCAGCGACGGCATTACCCACATTTGCGTTGTCTCTTTTGAGTTGATAGTTGATACCTGATTGTGAACCACTGAGGGTGATTTCGACGCCTGTCCCTCCTTGGCAGAAGCTACCGCCCCCACCGACGTTGTAGGCCGTGGGCAAATCATTGACGGTGACAGACGCACTGCTGCTCATGTCGTTGGTGCAACTAGTGGAGGCATTGGTAGCCACGACGGTGTAGGTTCCAGCGACGGTTTGATTACCAAACGAAAGTTCGTTTCCCGTGCCAGCGACGGCATTACCCACATTTGCGTTGTCTCTTTTGAGTTGATAGTTGACGCCCGATTGTGAACCACTGAGGGTGATTTCGACGCCTGTTCCTCCTTGGCAGAAGCTACCGCCCCCACCGACGTTGTAGGCCGTGGGCAAGTCATTGACGGTGACAGACGCACTGCTGCTCATATCGTTGGTGCAATTGGTGGAGGCATTGGTAGCCACGACGGTGTAGGTTCCTGCGACGATTTGGTTACCAAACGAAAGAGCGTTTCCCGTGCCAGCGACGGCATTACCCACATTTGCATTGTCTCTTTTGAGTTGGTAATTGACGCCCGATTGCGAACCACTGAGGGTGATTTCGACACCTGTCCCTCCTTGGCAGAAGCTACCACCGCCGCCGACGTTGTAGGCCGTGGGCAAATCATTGACGGTGACAGACGCACTGCTGCTCATGTCTTTGGTGCAATTGGTGGATGCGTTGGTAGCCACGACGGTGTAAGTGCCAGCGAGGGTTTGATTACCAAACGAAAGAGCGTTTCCCGTGCCAGCGACGGCATTACCCACATTTGCATTGTCTCTTTTGAGTTGGTAATTGACGCCCGATTGCGAACCACTGAGGGTGATTTCGACACCTGTCCCTCCTTGGCAGAAGCTACCACCGCCGCCGACGTTGTAGGCCGTGGGTAAATCATTGACGGTGACAGACGCACTGCTGCTCATGTCGTTGGTGCAATTGGTGGAGGCATTGGTAGCCACGACGGTGTAGGTTCCTGCGACGGTTTGGTTGCCAAACGAAATGGCGTTTCCTGTGCCAGCGACGGCATTACCCACATTTGCATTGTCTCTTTTGAGTTGATAGTTGACGCCCGATTGCGAACCACTGAGGGTGATTTCGACACCTGTACCTCCTTGGCAGAAGCTACCACCACCTGCGACGTTGTAGGCCGTGGGCAAATCATTGACGGAGACGGAAGCACTGCTGCTCATGTCGTTGGTGCAATTGGTGGAGGCATTGGTAGCCACGACGGTGTAGGTTCCTGCGACGGTTTGGTTGCCAAACGAAATGGCGTTTCCTGTGCCAGCGACGGCATTACCCACATTTGCGTTGTCTCTTTTGAGTTGGTAATTGACGCCCGATTGTGAACCACTGAGGGTGATTTCGACGCCTGTCCCTCCTTGGCAGAAGCTACCGCCCCCGCCGACGTTGTAGGCCGTGGGCAAATCATTGACGGAGACGGAAGCACTGCTGCTCATGTCGTTGGTGCAACTAGTGGAGGCATTGGTAGCGACGACGGTGTAGGTTCCTGCGACGGTTTGATTACCAAACGAAAGTTCGTTTCCAGTTCCAGCGACGGCATTACCCACATTTGCATTGTCTCTTTTAAGTTGGTAATTGACGCCCGATTGCGAACCACTGAGGGTGATTTCGACACCTGTCCCTCCTTGGCAGAAGCTACCGCCCCCGCCGACGTTGTAGGCCGTGGGCAAATCATTGACAGTGACAGACGCACTGCTGCTCATATCGTTGGTGCAATTGGTGGAGGCATTGGTAGCCACGACGGTGTAAGTACCAGCGACGGTTTGATTACCAAACGAAAGAGCATTTCCTGTGCCAGCGACGGCATTACCCACATTTGCATTGTCTCTTTTGAGTTGGTAATTGACGCCCGATTGCGAACCGCTGAGGGTGACTTCTACGCCTGTACCTCCTTGGCAGAAGCTACCACCCCCGCCGACGTTGTAGGCCGTGGGAATTTCCACTGCCGATTGATATTCATAAGCCCCCATATCAATGACCCCTACTTTTCGGGTATTTTTTCCTAAATCTAGGGTAGTGCTATTAGCGGCATCTTCTCCCACGTTGATAGCGGGAGAGCATTGTTGCAAACGGAAGTTGCCATTGGCGGCATCCACAAAAAGGGGATCAGTGTTGATATTGCCAGTGCCAGTGTAGCCACCTTGTATAAGAGAGTAAGTAGCTGTGGTAGTACTATATTGATTGTTAAAAACGACGCTATTGTCTGAGGAGGTATTCCCCCAAGCAATACAATTTTTTAGAGTAGTACTTGTCTCACGAAGGTTATTATACAGAAAACTGCCGTATATACCTGCCGTATTTCCAAAAAAACTACAGTTAACAAAAATAGGATTACTTTTATCTACAGTACAAATAGCCCCTCCGTGATAACCTGCGTAATTTTCAATAAACAAACAGTTGGTATAAGTAGGAGAAGATGATGCCATATTTGACACTGCTCCACCGTTACTTGCTGTGCGATTATTACGAAAAATACAATTTAAGATGGTTGGCGAGCTATTTTGATTACGCAGACCTCCTCCTTCAGCGCCGGAAAAAGTGCTGGTGTTGTAAGCATCTCTGATCGTAAATCCATCGAGAATAGCAGAGCTATTGATGTTATCATTGAAAATAATTCGTCTGCTGTTGTCCTCTACCGCGCTGGTACCTATCTCGCCGCTCAGGATGGTCACGTTGGTATGCCAATTACGGTCATCGAAGGTGGGGCTACCCGTATTGGGAAAGCCTCCGTAAATGGCTACGTCATTTTTAAGAGAAAACGTAATGTCTCGATCAGTACCCGTAGTGGGTTTGTAGGTACCTGCCGCTACCCATATTTGGGTACCCGCAGAGGCATTGGTAATGGCTGTTTGGAGGTTGGTGTACGCATCTGTCCAGGAGGTACCATTGTTGGTACCGCTTGCGTTTTGCTTTACATAGATAATACTCACCGGAGGGTAGGCGTAGCTTTGAAAACAAAAGGCAATAAAACCTAAAAGCAAGGGTAATTTTTTTAAAATGATTTTTGGAAGGAGAGTAGCGTTTTTCATGCGTGTACAGAGAGTGGTAAGGTTTGATATTTGAAATGAGTGGGGATAAAAGCCATCGAAGCATCATTGTAATCATAAATTCGATCGATTCGTTTTTCGGGATTGAAATGGCACCAAAGGCTGATGGTTTGTTCTAAAATTTGACCTGAAAGGAAGGTGATTTTTCGGGTAAACATGGCAAGTACATATACTCCCGCTAAGTCACCAAAGGGCAGAGGTTCGGGGGTGTTGAGTGGTACAAAATGAAAATTGGTGAGCTGTATAGATTTAATATGGGCTTGGGGGCGTTGGTTTTTCCAATGAAATAACAGTTGTTTTTTGCCAGTAACTTTGGTCTGGGTTTGGCGATAAGGAAAAGTGTATTCCACATTAGAAGCGAGCATTTCTGACCAAGCATCAAGGTCAAAATCGGCTTGATAAGAAAGAGCTTTTTGGGTAAGGGCAATGTAATCGGAAAAATGGTCAACGGCGGCTTGATGTTGTTTTTGTTCGGTAGATTGGCAGGAAGATAATCCTAGCCAACACGGAATGACAGATAGAAAATATTGGAACATGAGCCGCCTCATTTGATGTTTTTTGAGTCCTGATGATGTGGCAAATCTACAGGAGAGGAGGCGGAAGTATCTTTGATTATTGTGTCAAAAACTTAGAAATTTTGCTTAAAAACTTAGAAATTTTAGAAAAATAGACAAAAAAGGGGGCGAAATAGCTTGAATCTAAAAGTTGAGTCCCAATTTTTCGAGCAAAGCCTGAAAGCGGGCATCGGAGTGTAGAAATTTAAAAAGCGGTGATACTTTCAAATAAATAGGAACCATACCTACCTCCATCCCAAGTTGGAGATACTTCAGACAATTGTCTTTATCCTCAAGACCTGCATAAATAGTAGCGAGTTCAATATAATTTTCGGAAGTAGGTGAAAGGGTTTTGAGATACTGCTTCACAAGGGCAGTGTTTCCAAGTTTGGCTTGGCAATAAAATTGATTGTAGCGAATTGTTTTTGTATTTGGACTGATAGAGTCGCATTTCATCAATTCTTTTAAGGCACTTTTATAATCAGACAGATTGATGTAATAATACGCCCTTACATAATAATAGAGATAAAAACCGTCGAGGCTCAGTTGATAATTGTCCAAGACGGCTTTGGCTTCTTTGTTTTTGCCCGCATACAATAAGTTTCCGGCATGACCTACCACCACAACGGGATAGAGGGGGTCGAGGGAAAGGGCTTTGGTACTATATTCAATGGCTTCTTCCATCTGGCCCAAGGAGCGCAGAGTGATACTGTACCAATAGAGAATTTGGGCATCGTTGGGGCTGTATTTGAGGGCGATTTGATAGGTGGTTACGGCTTGTTCCCATTTATTTTGTTGGCGATAGCCATTGGCAAGGGTTGCATAGGCCAAGGCATTTTGGCCATCGAGCCGAATAGCCGTGAGCGCATTTTGTTCTGATAATTTAATCCCTTTTTTGAAATCTATAAAATCATCATTGACCAAAATAAAATAAGCAGACGCCCTATGAGCGTAAGCATCGGCAAAGGTTGGGTCTAAAGCAAGAGATTTGTCGAAACGCTGAATACTTGCTTCTAGCTTTTCTTTGGTTCGGCTCAGCATCAGCTGCTTACCTTGCAAAAATTCCCGATAGGCTTCTTCGTTTTGGGTCGGGACGCGATTCATGTTTTTGGACTGCGTTTCACTCAGTTTTTGGTGCAATTCCAGAGTGATTTTTTTTGCTACTTCGTTCATCGAACTTAGCGATTGTCGGAGATTGCTCTCAAACGTTTTGGACCACAGCGACCTGTCTTCAGAGGCTTTGATGAGTTCGATGTTTATCCTAAACCTTTGACCTTGGGGTTGTACCGACCCCACTACAATATAATTCACTCCCAGTTCAGTGGCGATTTGGGGAATGCTTTTGGGAGAAGCACGAAAAATAGCAGAGGAGGTTTTGGAAATCACTTTGAGATTTTCTAACGAAGCCAATGAGGCATGTACTTGGCTCATGAGCCCTTCGGCCAATAAAACCTGACTAGTGTCTTGTTGCGAAAGTTTGAAGGGTAAAATAGCAATAGAAGGCTCTATAATGGTGGGCTGTGTTGTTTTCCAGAAATAAAAAATACCTCCCATAATGACCAAGCCTAAGATACCTGCTACTCCATAAAGCTTCATTTTACTACGACGAGGCGCTTCTGTCGGAGGGGGTAGAGGGGGCAAATCAGGTACTGAAGCATCCGTGGTAGGTTCGGCCTCTGGCGCGGTGAGGGCCTTTCGGTATTCAGAGGGGCTGATGCCAAACTCTTGGGTAAAATATTTAGTGAAAGTTTGGGGGCTATCCACCCCAATTCTCTCAGAAATTTCTACCATTCTGAGATCCGTAAGCCTTAATAATTCCTGAGCTTTTAGTAGCCGTCGTTGACGGATATAAATAGAAATCGTGGTATTGGCTTCTTCTTTTAGGATTCTGTTTAATTGAGACCGACTTAAACCAATTTCTTGACAGAGATAATCAATTGAAAAGTGGGGGTTTTCGAGATATTGGTCAATAAGCGTATCAAGCGTATCAAGATACTTTTTTGAGGTATTCTCCATAGGGCTATTCTTCACACATCGAGTAACTGCACCGCAAATATCTTAAAAGTATGGAGATTCGCCAATCTTAAAATTTCCTTTGTTTTTTAAAACAAACGATAGCGCATCGACATAAAAAGCCCTGCCGAACGTAAGCGTATTTTGCCAAAACCTACATCGGCCATGGGCGTTTTGAGATAAGGCTCGGCTTGAAGGGTAAAATGCTTGCCTATTTGCCGCTCAAAACCAGCAGAAATATTGAGTACACCTAGCCAATAATTGCCCGTAGTACCGTTCCATTTATACCATTTGATATTGGTAGAACCAGGAGGATAATTGTAATCATATTTTTCGTTGAGCATCATGTAGCTCGATAAACCCGACGATACAAACCACCGACTTTTGCTACCCTGTGTAAAATCGTACCGAAGATTAAGAGGAATATCAAGTACTTTACAATTAGCATCAACACTCGTTGGACGTACTTTTTGACTATACCAATAAGTTGGCCATTGGTATTGGGCGCCAGTGGCTCCATAAAGCTTCACAGAGCGCATTGCTCCTAGTTGAAGACTGAGGCGGCTATTGAATCGATATTCTACCATTGCGCCTACTACTGATCCAGGGTTAGTAAATTGATTGAAATTAATAAAACTAAAATCGGGAGATACCATTATTTTGGTACTTAACCCACGCTTAAACAAGGGGGAGGGGGGCTCTTGTGGTAAAGAACTAACAGTACTAACGGGCGCCTGATAGGTGATAGTAATAGGAGCGGTTTTAGAAGGATGCCATTGCCAAGGTTTGGGTGTTAAAGGCTCTAGTTGTAAAGAAGAGGTTGTTGTCAAATTTGAACCTTTTTGTACTTCGCCTAAAACGGTAGGAGTGAATAAGGCAGAATCCTTTTCTTGATTATTCAAAATAGCTTTGTTCTCAAGAAGAGACTCCGAAGAAGATGAAGAAGTTTTACGATTCTTCCCTTCATTAGATTTTTCTTGAATATTTAATAAAGGAGATTGGTTTCCATTAAAAGCCACTTCCTGAAGGCGATTGTTTAAAAGACGCTCCGAAGGCGAAGTCTGTTTTTTGATAATCTTACGCTTGGTAGTGGTTGGTTTTATAAAATTTGAGTTTGAAGAATTAGAAAGACGATTTTGTTGAGAACTCTCTTCTAAAATAATTCTAGAACTGTTTTGTGGGGATTGCACCACATCGGTGCTAATCTCAGAACTACCCGTGGTTTTTTCTTTTTTATTGCCTTTAGGCGAAATATTGGGTAGGGATGAGGAAGTATTTACTGTATTTTTTCCCTTAATGCCATTATGGATAGCCGAAGGCTTAACTCCGCTATTCGAGGAAGGGTACGCTGTGGATGGTGGATTGGGTCTATTTATATTTTTTACAAAAGGCCAGTCGAATACAAACCCACCTACCACAATAGATGCAAAGAACAATAGAGCCAGTACCCAAGGCCACAGGAGTGGTCGTTTGACAATATTTTCTGTATTGTCTAGTTTTTTGCGCATGGCATCCCATGCTTGTGGCTCAAAGTTGGGTTCAAACTCCTCAGCAGACTTTCTGAAGAGTTTGTCCAGTTCGTCATCTGGTAACTCTTGCGTACTCATCTCTACCTTTTTTTTGTAACATTGCTCTTAAATTTTCGCGAGCACGGGCCAAATTGGATTTGGATGTGCCCTCACTGATGCCCAGTTTTTGGGCAATTTCTTCGTGTGAATAACCGTCAATGACGTATAAATTAAAAACCAATCGATAAGCGGGCGTTAGCTGCTGAATGAGCTCAATGAGTTCTTCCTGTAGAAGGTTTTGATAGCCGCTAGTAGCCTCAGAACTAGCCACGGTATTTTCGACGACACTAAGATCTTCTTGATGTTGGTATTTTACATTTTGACGATAGTGGTCGAGTGCAGTGTTAATCATTACTCGCCGAAGCCATATTTTAAAAGAGCGCTCGGCATCATACATTTCTACTTTTTGAAAAACCTTCAGGAATCCATCATTGACTACTTCTAGTGCTTCTTCTCGGTTAGGAACATAACGCATACACACCCCCATGGCATACCCGTAAAACTGCTTGTAGAGCAATTCTTGACATTTGCGGTCTTTTTTTAGACAGCCTTCGAGTAGTTCCGGTAAGGTTTTCAACGCACGTGAAAATAACATTCAGCTAATAAGTACGGAAGTTTGTTGTTGTAGGTTGCGTCAAATGTCGAGGAAAATATAACTTTTTGTTATCAACCCTCAAAAAATGAATGATTACCATATTTGTGGGTCTTACGGTTAGAAGTTGCGTTTAACTAGCTTTGATTAGTCGTAACCAACTATTTACTCTCACTTATTAATGTATGAAAAAATCAATCTTTCTAGCAGCTACTCTATTGTTTATGGCTTCTCTCTTATATGCACAGCCCCGATGGTCGGCCCAACAAGCCAACGATTGGTACAAAAAACAAGGCTGGATTAGAGGATGTAACTTTCAGCCAAGTACTGCTATTAATCAATTAGAGATGTTTCAAGCGGCTACATTCGACCCTCAGACCATCGACCGCGAGCTAGGCTGGGCCGAAGGGCTAGGTATGAATGCCATGCGCGTATATCTACATCACGTAGCGTGGACTTCTGATCAAGCGGGTTTTAAAAAACGCTTAGACCAATACCTCCAAATTGCTAATAAACACGGTATCAAAACCATTTTGGTTTTCTTTGATGACTGCTGGAATGACGAATACCACGCCGGAAAGCAACCTGCTCCTAAGCCTGGTATTCACAATAGCGGATGGGTACGCGACCCCGGAACTATGCTCTTAAATCACCCCGATAGCCTCGGGATGCTTGAGCGCTACGTGAAGGATGTAATGACTACTTTCAAAAATGACCAAAGAATCCTACTTTGGGATCTCTACAATGAACCGGGTAATAGTCAGTATTTTAGCAAAAGTTTGCCACTCGTAAAAGCTGTTTTTAGTTGGGCCAAAGCCGTCAATCCTTCACAGCCTCTCAGTGTAGGTGTATGGAGCTGGGGCGAGAAGTTCGATGAATTGAATAAGTTTCAACTCGAAAATTCGGATGTCATTACCTATCATCATTATGGTTACATCGACAAGCACCAAGAGTTGATTCAAGAATATCGCAAATACAATCGCCCTTTGATATGTACCGAATACATGGCGCGCCGCAATGGAAGCTTGTTTCAGACGATTATGCCTATGCTCAAACAAGAAAACGTAGGTGCCATCAATTGGGGATTTGTCGCGGGCAAAACCAACACCATTTTTGCCTGGAGTTCGCCCGTACCTGATGGCAAGGAGCCTGAGCTGTGGTTTCATGATATTTATCGCAAAGACGGCACCCCTTTTAGCGAAAATGAAGTCAAAACTATTAAGTCGTTGACAGGAAAGAAATAAACAGCTAAACCTTCGCAGGTGTGAAGATTATCATGAAAAAAACACTTTCATCTATTTTTTTGGGCGTAGCCACGTTTTTGGGAGTGGGCATTGTTCAAGCCCAAAACCTACGACCTCCGGCGTATCCACTTATTACCCACGACCCTTACTTTAGTATCTGGACCAATACCGACAAGCTCACCGACAGCCCCACGCGGCACTGGACTGGTAGGACACAGTCGTTGGAAGGTATAGTGAGGGTGGACGGAAAAGTATATCAGTTTTTGGGAGCGGTTCCGACGGCCTATGAGGCTCTCTTGCCAACCGGAGAAACAAAACCCTACTCGGCGCTCTATACCCTTACCAAACCAGAAGCTGGTTGGGAACAACCTGACTATAAACCGCAAAATTGGAAATCAGGTTCAGGCCCTTTTGGTGATATTCCGGTGGCTCGTACCCCTTTTACCAACGCTCGCACGGATAAGGACGGGATTTTTATTCGTCGTGAGTTTAATTATGACGGAAAAATCGACCCTTCTAAGTTGCTGTTAGTTGTAAGCCATGACGATGATGTAGTGATTTATCTCAATGGCACAAAGATACTTAGCAAGACCTGTTGTGCGGGGGAGTATATTCATCTTCCTCTTTCGCCAGAAGGACAAAAAGCCCTTCGCAAAGGCCGCAATGTATTGGCGGTGCATTGTATCAGCCAAGTAGGGGAGTCGTTGATTGATGTGGGTTTGGTAAGCCCTCTTCCACCTTCCAACATCACTACGGCGCTTCAGCAAAGCGTCGAGGTCACTGCTACTCAGACCACTTATGATTTTACGGCGGGGCCTGTAGCATTAAAAGTAAATTTCTTGTCGCCTTTGTTGCTCGATGATCTCGAAATCGTGGCACGTCCCGTAAGCTATGTGACCTTTGAGGCGCGTTCTACCGACGGTAAACCCCACGCTGTACAAGTATATTTTGGAGAAGCAGGAACTGTAGCTGCTAATACCCCTGGACAAGAGGTAGAAACCAAAATAGAAAAGCAGGGAGGGTTAAGTTTGGCATCGGTCGGAACAAAAGCTCAATCCATCCTTGGCAAAAAAGGAGATAATGTACGCATTGATTGGGGCTATGCTTATTTGGCCGTTCCTGAATCGGTCACTGGACAAACGGCCGCAGGTACACCCGAAAGCCTGAAAAAAGTATTTTTTGTCAAAGGAGAATTACCCCAGAATGCTCAAAAATCGACGAGTTTGGCGGGAGAAGTGGCTATTGCGACGGCTCTTAATTTAGGCAACGTGGCATCAACCTCCGTGGCGCGTCATGTGTTACTAGGCTATGATGATGTATATTCAGTGCAATATTTTGGTCAAAACTTACGCGGATGGTGGCGCCGCGACCCCAACATGACCATGCTCAAAACCCTTCAAATGGCTGAGACGGATTATGTGCGTATTCGAGAAAAAAGTAGTCGCTTTGACAAAGAACTCTACGGCGAAGCCCAAAAAGTGGGGGGAAAAGCCTATGCCGATTTGTGTCAATTGGCTTATCGACAGGCTATTGCTGCCCATAAAATAGTGCAAGGTCCCAAAGGAGAGGTATTTTTCTTTTCAAAAGAAAACTTCTCTAATGGTTCTATTGGGACAGTGGACGTGACGTATCCGTCTGCGCCCCTATTTTTGTTGTACAACAACGAACTCGCTAAAGGGCTGTTAAGGTTCATTTTTGATTATAGCGAATCGGGGCGTTGGAAAAAAGATTTCCCTGCCCATGATGTCGGAACTTACCCCCTAGCCAATGGCCAAACTTACGGGGAAGATATGCCCGTGGAAGAAGCTGGAAATATGGTAATTTTGACCGCAGCTGCTGTCAAAATGGACGGAAAGCCAGATTTTGCACGGGAACATTGGCCGATGCTGACCAAATGGGTTGGATTTTTGAAAAGAGACGGTTTTGATCCGGGCAATCAACTCTGTACCGACGATTTTGCGGGACATTTGGCGCGCAACACCAACTTATCGGCCAAGGCTATTATGGGCATTGCGTGTTATGGGCAAATGGCGGCTCAACTAGGCCACCAACAGGTAGCCGACGAACACCTCAAGCTGGCACGTGAACTTGCACAAAAGTGGGCTACAATGGCTACCGAGGGAGATCATTATGCCCTTACTTTCGATAAGCCTACAGGAAGCTGGAGTCAGAAATATAATATCGTTTGGGATCAATTGCTCGACTTGAATGTCTTTCCTAAAGAAATCATCAAAAAGGAAATGGCTTTTTATTTGAAGACCCAAAGACCTTACGGCTTGCCACTCGACAATCGCAAAACTTATACTAAGTCAGATTGGATTATATGGACAGCTACTATGGCCGACTCAGAGCAGGATTTCAGAGCGTTAGTAGAGCCAATTTGGAAATTTGCCAACGAAACACCTAGTCGAGTGCCATTGTCGGATTGGCACGAAACCACCAATGCCCGACAAGTAGGTTTTCAGGCGCGTTCGGTAGTGGGAGGTTACTTTATCAAAATCTTAGCGGAGCGTTTGAAAAAATAATTATCATATCTTTAAATTTCAGTTGAACCATGTCTCAACTAATTTTAATTATTACGTGGTTAATAGCAAGCCCCTTCTTTTCTATAGTGAGAGGAGAAGTAGCCTCGCCCGCTTCGTATCTCAGTGAAGTAAAAGAAGAGCTAAAAAAAGAATGGCCTAAAAATCGTACCATCAATTTGGTATTTCATGGGCATTCGGTGCCAGCCGGGTATTTTAAGACTCCTGTAGTCAATACCCTAGAGGCTTACCCTTACCAAGTCCTCAAACAATTGAAAGCTGAATACCCTCATGCGGTCATAAATATTATTAATACCGCTATTGGTGGAGAGGATTCTCAAAAGGGAGCAACTAGGTTTGAAACAGAAGTATTGGTGCATCGACCAGATGTGCTTTTTATTGATTATGCACTCAATGACCGACGTATTGGGTTGGCGGAAGCCGAAAAATCTTGGCGAGAAATGATTGGGAAAGCTTTACAAAAATCCGTTAAAGTTATTCTACTCACTCCTTCCCCCGACCAGCGGGTCAATTTGGAAGATTCTAAGAATGAACTTCAAGCTCATTCCCTCCAGATTAGACGGTTGGCTGAGGAATTTGGAGTTGGATTAGTGGATAGTTATGCTGTTTTTTTAGAAAAACATAAAACGGGTGAAAAAATTTCAACCTATATGTCACAAGTGAATCATCCCAATGAAAAAGGGCATCAACTTATCGCTAATGAAATTATGAAGTATTTGCGTTAGGTTTTTATCAACAGGGGATTGAAAGATAGTTATAAGGTAAAAAGGGAGAAGGCTTTTCAAGCCTCTCCCTTTTTTGTTAGAGATTTTAGGTGTTAAATGATTGATTTTTAGTGAATTAGTTTTGTTTGGCAGCGATTGTTTACAATAGAGGTGATAGAGTGATATTGATATATTAAATAATATTAAAATATCAAAAAGTGCAAAAAAATAACCATTTTGAGTAAATGCATTCTTTTGCTTGTGGGTTAGATTTGTAAAATATAAACTTGATATAGTTATATAATTGAGCATCACTTCTTCTTTGTCCACATTTAGTCACTCCTATGACAAACACTTATTACATCGATTTGAGTCGCAAACAAGAAAGCAGGTTAGTACAGGATAATTCCAAGTTTCTTTTTTGTGAAAATTAGATTCGAGAATAAGTAGTTCATAATGACATAAGCATATAATAATTTCATTTTGCTCATATTTAAGCTCTTCTTTATTCTGGTTTTAAACAGTGTAAACGCAAGTATCACTAAAATCCCTTTAACCTTTAATCAACTCATTCTATGAAACAAATTCGACTGTTTATGATTTGTATGTTACTAGCCTTTAAAGGGTTTGCACAAGGAGTGCAAGTTCAGGGGAAAGTAACCTCTGCAAATGGTGCTGCTATTCCAGGGGCAACTATCCTCGAGCAAGGAACTAGCAATGGTGCTACTACGAATGTGGACGGTACTTACCGTATCACTACTACCAAAGCCAATGCCTCGCTTGTTTATTCGTATGTAGGTCTTATTAGCCAGACCATCAATGTTCAAGGGCGTACTGTAATTGATGTGACGCTAGAAGAAGATTTGAAAGCTTTACAAGAAGTAGTAGTGGTGGGATATGGCTCGCAACGTAAACAAGATATTACGTCGGCGGTATCGGTGATTAATATGAAAGATATTGGTGAGCAACCGGCCAACAATATGAACCAACTCATCCAAGGACGGGCCGCAGGGGTGGTAGTCAAACAAAAAAGCGGTACGCCTGGCGGAGCTTTTGAAGTACGTGTAAGGGGGATAGGTTCGTTGGGGGCAGGTAGTGATCCTTTATATGTAATTGACGGGTTTGCGGTGGGTACTACTGTTGGACAAAACCTCAACCCTAATGATATTGAAAGTATTTCTATCTTGAAAGATGCCGCTTCTACGGCTATCTATGGGGCACGTGGCTCTAATGGTGTAGTGCTTATTACTACCAAAAATGCCAAAGAAGGCAAAGTTGGTGTCAACTTATCAGTAGATTATGGTATTCAAAATGTGCCCTCTTCAAGACGGGTAAAAATGCTGAATGGTGTAGAGTTTGCACAATTCAAAAAAGATGTATTTGAAGATGGTATCCGTTATTTCCAAAATAGAGAACCGACACTAGAGGAAGTACCCATTGGTTTTCGTTATCCTGAGCAAACTAAATATTCGACCGACTGGTTTGCCGAAATCATGAACAACAACGCTGCCTATACCGATGTAAACCTCACTATTTCGTCAGGTAAGGGGCCTTTGCGTTCACTTTTGTCAGTAGGTTATTTTAAAGAAGAAGGTTCTATCATCAAAACTGACTACGATCGCTTATCTATTCGTAGTAATTTGGGCGGACAAGTCAATAAGTTTTTGAATGTAGGTCTTAACATTAATGGTAGTTATACCAAACAAAACCTTGCCAATACCGACGGTCGTAGCGCCTTAGTAGGAGGAGCACTCTTGATGGATCCTCGTGAGCCTGTTTACAATCCTGACGGAACGCTCCGCCCTTACATTGGAGGATTAGATGGGGTTTTTGGTTTTCCAAACCCGGTGTATGTCCTCAACAATGTGCTTCGTAGAAGAAATATCGCCGACATCCTTACCAATGGTTTTGTGGAAATCTCTTTCCTTAAAAATTTGAAGTTTAGATCTTCGGTCAACGCAAAACTCAATTATAATAGTTACAAAGATTACATCCCTTCTACAATTGGGTTGTCGGTGGCATCTGGTACTGCCGGTGCACCTCCTCGCATCGCTACTTCGCAGGAGATTGTGGAGCAGCTCCAAAACTATTCTTTTGACCAATTGCTCACCTATACGCCACAGATTGGTTCGCAGCATAGCCTTGATATGTTGGCTGGTTTTACTTCCCAAAGAGAAATCCTCAGAGGAGTATCAGGTAGTGCCAATACTTTCCCTGACGACTTGGTGCCGTATTTGGGCGCAGGGTCTATCAGAGCCTCAAACTCTTACGAAAATGGTTGGACTTTGTTGGCATACCTAGCACGGGTCAACTATGCTTTCAAAGATAAATATTTGTTCTCGGCGTCGTTTCGCCGTGAAGGAAGTTCGAGATTTGGTACGCAAAACAAATACGGAGATTTTCCAGCGGCCTCAGTAGGTTGGAGAGTAACAGAAGAGTCTTTTATGCCCAAGATGCCTTGGCTAACCGACTTGAAACTCCGCGCAAGCTGGGGGGTAACTGGTAACAACAACATCGGTAACTATCCAAGTTTGGCATTCGTGGGAGCCAACAATTATATCCTTGGAAATGCTTTCGCTCCGGGTAAAGTGATTAGCTCTTTTGCCAACTCAGCCCTTAAATGGGAAAAATCAAACCAATTGGACCTTGGTATTGACTTGGCTACTTTCAACAACAAGTTGGTATTTACTTTTGAGTATTATAACAAACTCACCAACGATATGTTGTTGCCAGTATCTATTCCGGCGGTATCAGGCTTTACAACGAGCTTAGACAATATCGGTAAAGTAAGAAACCGTGGGGTTGAAATTGGCGTAGATTACAAAACCAATATCGGGGCGGTCAATTTCAGAACCAACGGAAACTTGACCATAAATCGTAGTAAAATTCTGGCTATCAAAGGCGTAAATGATGCCTTATGGTATGGAAGTTTCTATGGTGGCTACAACGTACAAAAAGTGGGTCGCCCTATCGGGATGATTTATGGCTACAAGAAAATGGGGATTTTCAACACTCAAGCCGAAATCGATGCATGGCCTAAGCAAGATGGGGTGATTCCGGGCGGTATGAAGTTTGCAGATACCAACGGCGACGGGGTAGTCACTTACGATACACAAGACATGGTCGAAATCGGAAACCCAAATCCAGCTTTTACTTGGGCATGGACAGGAGCTGCCGATTATCGGAACTTCGACTTAAATATCTTATTTGTAGGAGCGCATGATTTTGACATCTACCGTAATATCGAAGCCTCAACGATGAACATGGACGGGGTATTCAACGTCCTCGACAAAGCAAAAGACCGCTGGAGATCACCTTCCAATCCAGGTTCTGACCCTAACGCTAAAAATTCTCAAGGTGGAACCAACTACTTCAAATGGTCACGCGAGAGTAGCGAAAGATATGTATATGATGGTAGCTACATTTGGCTCAAAAGTGTAACTCTAGGATATACGTTGCCTAAATTTAAGTCGGTTTTGAGTGATGCACGTGTGTTTGTGACGGCCAACAATCTTTTCTTGTTTACCAAATATCCTGGTAACAACCCCGATGCAGGGGTAAGAGGCGGTACTGAACTCAACAACGACGATGAGTCTTATCCAGTACCTAGAACGTTTGCGGTAGGTGCTAAGTTTAACTTCTAATTTTTTGACAGAAATGAAAAAAATAACAGGCTTTTATATATTACTTCTTTGTCTGGTGCAGTTTTCGTGCAAAGACGATTTTTTGACCACCACCGACCCTACGCGTCTTGGTACAGATGTGTTTTACAAAACCCAAACACAGTTTGAGCAAGCACTCAACGGAGTGTATGGTCAGCTTCAAGGCATCACTAACACGGCTTACCTAGGGCAAGAGTTTATTTCGGACAATACCACCCTTGATTTTAACCCACTCGACCGTGGGGGCGCAGCTGGCTGGGAAGCGTTTGAGTTTTCGACCGTAAATCCAGGCAATGGCGAAGTAAGCACTCTTTGGAACAACCATTATGCGGCTTTGTATAATATCAATTATGCTCTCGAAAAACTAGCGCCTGCTACTATTGATGATGCGGCTAAAAAGGAAATTGAAGGACAGTTGAAATTTATTCGCGCGTTTCATTTCTTCAATTTAGTACGGTATTTTGGAGATGTGGTTTTAACTACCAAAACCCTTTCTACTCCTAACGAAGCTTTTGATTTGGTACGCTCACCTCAAGCGGATGTTTACAAGCAAATTGAGGCAGATTTGAAAGATGCAAGCACCTTGCTTCCTGCTACTTATCCCGCCGCTGGCAAAGGCCGTGTGACCAAAGGTGCTGCGTTGAGTTTGCTTGGTAAAGTATATTTGACTTTGAAAAGATATCCTGAAGCAGTGACTACTTTAAAGCAAGTTTTGCCGCTAGGATATTCATTGAATGCCAACTACAAAGATAATTTTGACCCCGCTAAGAAAAATGGCCCTGAGTCGGTTTTTGAAGTACAGTACCAAGGAGGCAATGATTTGGGAGAGCAAAGTACTTTTGTGTATGTATTTGCACCGCGCTTGTCGCAAGGGGCTGTGACGGGTTTTGCCAATACGGCTCCTAGTGGCCGTAATATCCCCACCAACGACATGATTGCGGCTTATGAGGCAGGGGACTTGCGCAAAGATATTTCGTTGCAAACAGGCTATACCCTCAACGGTACTTTTGTGGCAATTCCTTTTATTAACAAATACCGTTATCCCCATACTATTTCGGGGCGTTCGGACAACAATTGGCCCGTGCTGCGTTATTCTGATGTATTGTTGATGTTGGCCGAATCAATCAACGAAGCTACAGGGCCTGATGCCGAGGCATTGGGTTATCTCAACCAAGTACGCAAGCGTGCGGGCTTGGCCGAGTTGAGCGGTCTTACCAAAGATACCTTCCGTACAGCGGTAATGAAAGAAAGACGCGTAGAGTTAGCTTTTGAAAATCACCGTTGGTTTGATTTGCAGCGCACCAAAACGCCCGCCGAATTGGCGGCCTTTATGAATGCATATGCAGCTAAAGAAAAAGCTTCTCCTACCGTATCAAGAGGAGGAATTGCATTCAATGCTCTCGATTATGTATATAGCGATTTTGAGTACTTTTTGCCGATTCCTGCCCCTCAAATTCTGATTAATAGCAAGCTAACTCAAAATCCTGGCTATTAGGAGAATTGAGTAAAAGTGTTGGTTAGATTTTATTGGCTAACCGTCTTTATAAATAGTACTTATAAAAGCATCTATCGTATTATGCCAGAGCTAGCTCGTCATCATCGATAGGTGCTTTCTAAACTAATTTTTCCCACTACCTTAATCACATTTTTAAAATCGTGCAAGAAACCACAGAAACCTTCTGGCTTTGGCAATTATTAGGGCGATTGCACCCGCTAATCGTCCACTTTCCTATCGGACTCCTTTGCGTTGCGTTGTTGTTAGAAATTGTAGATTGGCGGCGCAAGTCCACCGAGCTGAGAGCGGGTATCAAGGCATTGGTATGGATTGGAGCTGGAAGTTCTGTTCTGGCCGCTGCTTTGGGCTTGATTTTGGCCAATCAAGAAGAATATGGCGGAGATACGGTAGTAGTTCACCAATGGTCTGGCATTGCTACGATGGCTTTGGCCGTGGGAGCAGTGTGGGCTTTGCGTACAGAGCGTCAATCGCTTTTTAGGAGTTTATTGTTTATGACTGTGGGTGGAGTTACGGTGGCAGGTCACTACGGGGCTTTGCTAACCCACGGCGAAGATTATATCAGTGGTGTTTTACCTTTCAATAAATCTTCCGAAGGTGAGCCTTCGGGCAGTACAAATTTCACATTTGCTAGTACCAACCAACCCCTTACAGAAAAGCAAATTGAAGATTTGAATATTGAAGTACGTTCTATTTTGGCTCACAATTGTTACAGCTGTCATAGCGCTACCAAAACCAAAGGAGAGCTTCGGCTCGACCAAAAAGACCTCATTTTCAAAGGTGGAGAGCATGGGCCTATCATCGTGGCTGGCAATCCTGGCAAGAGCGAATTGATTCGCCGCATTACTTTGCCTGTAGGTCATAAAGAAGCAATGCCCACCAAAGGCAAGCGACTTTCCGAAAAAGACGTGGCTATTTTAGAATATTGGATTAAACAGGGCGCTCCTTGGCCTAGTGGTGCCGAAAAAAGCATTTATCGGGTGGCAGCATTGGAGCCTCGGATGCCAGAACTACCTGCTGCTACTGCCGAACTCACGCAGCCTATCGACCGTCTTACGAATGCGTATTTTCAGAAAAATAAAATCACTTGGAAAAAGCTAGTTGATGACCGTACTTATATTCGTCGGGTATATTTGGATGTGGTGGGGTTGTTGCCCAAACCAGAAGAAATTCAGGCTTTTGAAGCCGACAATCGCCCCGACAAACGGGAGATTTTGGTAAGAAGTTTGCTCAATCGCAACGAAGATTATGCACAGCATTGGCTTACTTTTTGGAATGATGCCCTCCGCAATGACTATTCGGGTACGGGCTACATCACCAAAGGGCGTTATGATATTACCAAATGGCTTTACACTTCTCTCAAAACCAACAAGCCTTATAATCTTTTTGTAAAAGAACTCATCAGTCCTACCAAAGAATCAGAAGGGTTTATCAAGGGAATCAAATGGCGTGGTACCATCAACGCTAGCCAACGTACCGAAATGCAAGCGGCCCAAAATGTGGCGCAGGTTTTCTTGGGCCTCAATCTTAAATGTGCTTCTTGCCACGATAGTTTTATCAGCGACTGGAAATTGGAAGATGCGTATGCTTTTGCTAATATTTTTGCCGACACTACCCTCGAAATTCACCGTTGCGACAAACCTACGGGCAAGTTGGCGGGTCGTAGAGTGCTTTTCAAGGAGCTAGGCGAAATCAAAGAAACGCCCGTTACGGAAGAGCGTTTGAAAGAGTTAGCGGAGTTTTTGGTACAACCCAAAGACGGTCGTCTTTATCGTACGTTGGTCAATCGGGTATGGGCGCAGCTAATGGGGCGCGGTATCGTAGAGCCCGTAGATATGATGGACAACGAACCTTGGAGCCAAGATTTGCTCGACTGGTTGGCGTCAGATTTTGTGGCGAATGGCTACGACATCAAAAAACTAATGTATGCTATCTTGACTTCTAAAACCTATCAATTGCCATCGATTGGTGTCAAAGACGCAGGTTTGCTTACATCTTCAAACTTTGTTTTTGAAGGGATGGTAAGACGACGCCTTACAGCAGAGCAATTTGCAGATGCAGTCAGCGTGGCCTTCAATCCTGTGTATGGTGATTCGGCCTTAGAATTCAAACGATTGCCCGAAAATATTCAAAAAGAAGTTCCTTTTTCAAGAGCGTCATTGGTCAAAAACGACCCATTCTTGACGGCCTTGGGGCGTCCTAATCGTGAAACGGTTACGACGAGCCGAAACTCTCAAGCCAACCTTCTTCAAGCGCTTGAGCTTACCAACGGAACCAAGTTTAATGAAGCAATCAAAAAAGGTGCAAAAATATGGCAAGCCAAATATCCTTCTTCTGAACTGCTGGTGAAGGAGCTTTATAAAAAATCGTTGGGACGGGAGCCTTTGCCGAAGGAGCTGAATGTAGCCCAGAAAATAGTAGGACCTAAGCCTACCGTAGAAGGCATAGAAGATTTAGTTTGGGCTATATCAATTCACCCAGAATTTCAGTTAATATATTGATAATAAAGCGATTTTGATAATGAAAAATAGATGGAATAGAAGAGAGTTTCTCCAGAAAACAAGCGCGGCTACTTTGGCAGCAATGGCGGCGAGTGCCCCTTTACCTAGCTTGCTTTCAGGCTGTACTAAAAAAATAGGTCAAACCAACGGTACCGCCGATACGGTCATTTTGCTTTGGATGGCGGGTGGTATGGCTCATACCGAGACCTTTGACCCTAAAAGATACACGCCTTTCGAAACAGGAATGGAAGGCAATCGTGTACTAAGTACTTTCAAATCTGTACCGACGGTTTTAGACGGAATTCATTTTTCGGAAGGGCTAGAGTCGATTGGTAAAGTAATGGACAAAGGAACGCTCATTCGCTCTTATGTAGCGGCTGACTTGGGGCATATCTTGCACTCTCGGCACCAATACCATTGGCATACCTGCTACGAACCGCCCCAAACGGTCGCAGCACCTCATATTGGAGCATGGATTGCCAAAGAACTAGGCCCTAAAAATCCCGTGATTCCGGCTTTTATTGATATTGGTCAGCGTTTTACGGTAGGTGAGGCCGAAGAGTTGAAAGCCTTTCATACGGCAGGTTTTTTGGGAAATGAATACGGGCCTTTCTTTATTCCTGACCCCAGTCAAGGATTAGAAAGTGTACGCCCGCCTGTAGGAATGGATGCCAAACGTTTTGAACGCCGCAACCAGCTCTACAACGATCTCATCAGCAATGGCCCTATGGGTGAGTTTGGGAGTGATTACCAAAAAGAATCCCTCAAACGCTCGATGGAGCAAGCCTATATGCTGCTCAATTCGCCCGAAGCTAAGGCTTTTAACCTCACTACCGAGCCCAAAGAAAGCTACGATATTTACAACACAGGACGCTTTGGGTTGGGGTGTCTGTTGGCCAAAAGGTTGACCCAACAAGGCGCACGTTTCATCAGTGTAACCACCGAATATGAACCATTTTTTGGATGGGATACCCACGAAAACGGTCACACGCGCTTGGAAGGGATGAAAAAAATGATTGACGGGCCCGTGGCTCAATTGATTAAGGATTTAGACCAATCGGGCCACCTCGACCGCACGCTTATCATCTTGGCGAGTGAGTTTAGTCGCGATATGATGGTCGAAGGCCGTCCCGATGCCAAGGTACAAGAGCAAGTAAATCAGCCCGAGATTTTGTCGGATATGAAATTTTACGGAATGCACCGCCACTTTACTGATGGCTGCTCAATATTGATGTTTGGAGGGGGAATCAAACGTGGATTTGTATATGGCAAAACCGCCGACGAACGTCCCTGTAAGACTATCGAGAATCCCGTAAAAATCGACGGAATCCATCAAACTATTTATCATGCATTGAGCATTGCGCCTGATACACAGTATGAAATCGAAAAACGACCTTTTTATACTACCCCCGACGGTAAAGGTAAGGCTGTGATGGATTTGTTGGCCTAGAATATAGCTAACAGCCGTGATATATCGCAATTCAAAGGATCTTTATGATTTTACTTGCAAAATTCAACCTCACGGCAGTGGCCGACCGTCCCACCCTCACGGTACGCCGTGCGGCCTTTCTGGAGAAGGGAATTTAAAGCCCTCTCCAGAAAGGAGAGGGTGGGGTGAGGTTACATTTTCAAAGCGCAAGTAACTTCATAAACTACCAATTCAACGATGCTTTAGCACTGAATAATGTAATGACGAAAAATGCTTTTTATATATCGGTAATGGCCGTGGCACTTATCGGGTATTTACAATCTTGCGGAAGTAGCTCAAGCACTTCTCAAGAAGAAATACCCGATAAGGTGAGTTATAATTTTGACATCCGTCCTATTCTTTCGGATAAGTGCTTGGCGTGTCATGGGCCAGATGCCAACAAAAGAGAAGCGGGACTTCGGCTCGACGACCCCGAAAGTGCCTTCCATGCACTGAAAGATAATCCATCGGCTCACGCTATCATAGCGGGAGAACCACAGCGGTCGGAGGTGTTTTTGAGGATTTCGACCAAGGATACCAATAAGCTCATGCCGCCGCCTTCCTCTAATCTTAAACTCTCAGCTAGAGAGATAGCCCTGATTGAGAAGTGGATTAAACAAGGGGCCAAATATGAGAAGCATTGGGCGTTTGTGGCTCCCCAAAAACCAGCGGTGCCTAAAGTAAAAAATGAGGATTGGCCCAAAAACGAAATAGACTTTTTTGTTTTACAAAAACAAGAACAAAAAGGCTTTAGTCCCAACGAAGAAGCTGACAAAGAGCGGCTACTCAAACGCCTAAGTCTTGACCTTGTAGGCTTGCCTCCTACGCTCAAAATGATGGACAGTTTCTTGGCCGATAAAAGCCCCAATGCTTACGAAAAAGTAGTGGACGAACTGCTCAAAAATCCAGCTTATGGTGAAAAAATGGCGGTGTATTGGCTTGATTTGGCACGATATGCCGATTCGCATGGGTACCAAGATGATGGTTATCGTACGCAGTGGCCGTGGCGGGATTGGGTGATTCATGCCCTCAACAAAAACATGCCTTATGATAAGTTTGTGACATGGCAGTTGGCGGGAGATTTACTACCCAACCGCGATAAAAGCCCTACTTACAAAGAGCAACTTTTGGCAACAGGCTTTAATCGAAACCATAAGATTACGGAAGAAGGCGGTGTGATACCTGAAGAGTATCGCATCAGCTACGTGACCGACCGCAACGATTTGTTTGGCAAGGCTTTTCTGGGGGTCACTCTTGAATGCGCTCATTGCCACGACCATAAGTATGATCCTTTCTCTCAAAAAGAATATTACCAACTCTTTGCTTTTTTTAATAGCGTCAATGAAGTGGGGATTGAATCGGTAATTGGTGGGCCTGAAACCTATGCCAAAAAACCGCTCATGGAAATCAGCAATGAGGATGTAAAAAATATTTTGACTTTCATCAACAAACCTGATACCAACCGCCTCATTGTATCGGTGATGACCGACCTTGATACCATGCGCAAGACGCATATCTTACGCAGAGGAGTATATGATGCCCCTGGCGATGAGGTACAGCCTAATACTCCTTCCTTTATTTTGCCTTTTGATAAAAAATACCCCAAAAACCGCCTTGGATTAGCTAAGTGGCTTTTTGATCGCAAAAATCCCCTTACGGCACGGGTATTTGTCAATCAAATGTGGCAGGAGTTTTTTGGGAAAGGCATTGTCAAGACATCGGGCGATTTTGGGATGCAAGGAGAGCTTCCTTCCCATCCAGAGCTGCTAGACTGGTTGGCGGTCGATTTTATGGAGCATGGATGGAATCTTAAACGATTAGTAAAACAGTTTGTGATGTCGGCTACATACCGGCAGTCGGCAGTAGTAACACCCGAAAAACTCGCCACCGACCCCGACAATATTTACCTAGCACGGGCGCCGCGCTATCATATCAATGCGGAGTTTGTACGGGATTTGGTGCTTTCAAGTAGTGGATTGCTGGTGCCTACTGTTGGGGGGCCAAGTGTCAAGCCTTATCAGCCACCAGGGCTTTGGGAAGGAGCTACTTCGGGTCGCGGGTTGCTCTCTATGTATGTGCAAGACCACGGTGCAAGCCTGTATCGTAGAGGAATGTACACGCTCATTAAGCGCACGGTGCCGCCACCTTCTATGAGTATTTTTGACGCCAGCAATCGTGATTTGTGTGAAGTAAAACGCCTCAAAACCAATACCCCTTTGCAAGCTTTGGTGATGCTAAATGACCCCACGGTGCTAGAAGCTTCACGGGTATTAGCGGCAAAATTGCTACAAGAAAATAGTGGCGTTTCCGACAAAATTCAGAAAGCATTTCGCTTAGTAGTATGTCGCAAGCCTACCGATAAGGAGATGACTATTTTGAGTGATTTTTATGAAAAAGAACTTAAAAAACTCAATAAGTCGAGTGCAGAAAAGCTGTTAGCTGTAGGAGAGTATCCTATGCCCTCCCAAATAGACAAAGTGCAATTGGCAGCTTTGATGAAAGTTGTCAATACCATTTACAACTTAGAAGAGTCTATTACAAAGACCTAACGTAGAAAAGAATGGAAAAAGAAATCTTAGAACATGGCTTGAGTTTTAATCGTCGGCGGTTTTTATCGACCATGAGCCTGGGCTTAGGAAGTGTAGCGTTGGGGTCGTTGATGATTCCCAATCTACTCAATGGTGGTGATATGGACGAAGCAGGTTTTACACCGGGTATCCCTCACTTTGCACCCAAAGCCAAACGAGTCATTTATTTGTTTCAGAATGGAGCTCCTTCGCAGATGGAACTCTTTGATTATAAGCCCAAGTTGCGCGAAATGATGGGGCAAGAAATCCCGCCGTCAGTGCGTGGAAACCAACGCCTCACGGGAATGACCGCCAATCAAGCTTCATTTCCTTTGGCGGGCTCATTTGTGGATTTCAAACAATATGGGCAGTCAGGGGCGTGGGTGAGCGATTTGATGCCTTATACTGCCAAAATCGTGGACGACCTCTGTATTGTCAAATCAATGTACACCGAGGCTATCAATCATGACCCTGCTCTTACCTTTTTACAAACAGGCTCGCAGCAAGGCAACCGCCCAAGTATGGGGGCGTGGTTGAGCTATGGTTTGGGTAATGAAAACAAAAACTTGCCTGATTTTACGGTACTTCTATCGCGGGGAATCGGCAATGGTCAGGGAGTATATTCCAAACTTTGGTCGAATGGCTTTTTGGATTCTATTCATCAAGGGGTACAATTTAGCAAGGGAGAAGACCCTGTTTTGTATATCCGAGACCCTGAAGGGATGAACCGCAAAGAACGCCGTGAAATGTTGGATAATTTATCTGAACTGAATCAACTTTCCTATGAGCAGTTTGGCGACCCTGAGATTGCGGCCAAAATCAAACAGTACGAAATGGCCTATCGAATGCAAACAGCCGTGCCTGAAGTGATGGATTTGTCAAAAGAATCGGACGATATCGTAAAGCTTTATGGGCCAGACTGTTTGGTGCCGGGCACTTACGCTGCGAATTGTCTTTTGGCGCGTAAACTTTCTGAAAATGGGGTGAGATTTGTACAATTATACCATCAAGGTTGGGATCAGCACGGAAACTTGCCTTTTGAAATACAAAGCCAAGCCAAAGACGTGGATCAAGCTTCCGCTGCATTGGTGACTGATTTGAAACAACGTGGGCTTTTGGACGAAACATTAGTGATTTGGGGGGGAGAATTTGGTCGTACCAGCTATAGCCAAGGTAAACTTACCAAAGACAATTATGGCCGCGACCACCACCCGCGTTGCTTTACGATTTGGATGGCGGGCGGCGGAATCAAGCCGGGGCTAGTCTATGGCGATACCGACGAAGTAGGATATAACATAGCCCGTAATCCTGTGCATGTGCATGATTTTCAGGCGACTGTGCTACACCTCTTAGGGCTTAATCACGAAAAACTTATTTTCAAACATCTTGGTCGCCGTTATCGGCTTACCGATGTGTCGGGCAAGGTAGTAAGAGATATCATTAGTTAATGGCGTTTAACTTAGCTGATTTGCGTCGGAGACGCAGCACCCTTTTTGACCCAAATGATAGTTTGGGTCAAGCTATTGCAAAACTTATTTTTAAACATCTTGGTCGCCGTTATCGGCTTACCGATGTGTCGGGCAAGGTAGTAAGAGATATCATTAGTTAATCTTTTTTGTAACATAGGGAACAAAACCTAAAGTCCAATTTTCTCAAATGAGTAGAAAGGTTATTGATTATTTAGAGCAGTTTTTGTTGGTTTTCGGAATATTTATTGCCTTTCTGTTGTTGTTTGAGAGCAAATTGGTAGTACCGCTTTGGCTCCAGCCTTTGGGACGTATGCATCCTTTGCTGTTGCACTTTCCTATTGTGATGCTGCTTATTGCCTTTGGAATGGAGTTTTTTCGCTTTAATTCTTCCAACTCCTCCAATTCTTTTTACCTTCTATTTCTGCGAAATCTCTGGCTTATTGGAGCCGTTTTGACCGGGATGACGGTGGTTATGGGGCTTTTTTTGGCAAAAGAACAAGGCTACGAAGGTGAAACCTTACCTTGGCACAAATGGACAGGTATAGTGGTTTTTTATGTGGCACTAGCGGGCTATTGGGTGCGCCAACAGCCTTGGTATCAGGCTGCTATCGCCAAAGGATTTGTGTCGATTGCGGCCTTGATTTTGGTAATTACGGGGCATTTTGGCGCGGTTTTAACGCACGGCGACAATTTTATTTCTGGTCCTTTGCAAACCCCTGAGTCAGTTCCTTTCGACGAGGCCATTGTTTTTGACCATGTCATTCAACCTATTTTTGAACAAAAATGCGTTAGTTGTCACAATCCCGATAAGATAAAAGGTGAGCTGATGCTGACCGACCAACAGTCGATTTTGAAGGGTGGCAAAACAGGCAAGTTGTTTGTGCCCGGACAGCCCCAAGTGAGTTTGCTTTTGCAGCGTATTCACTTACCGCTCGACGACAAAAAGCACATGCCTCCCGTGGGGAAAGTACAGCTCAATCCGCAAGAAATTATGCTATTATCGCTGTGGATTAAAGGCAATGCTGATTTTAAGAAAAAAGTGGCAGACTTGCCTGCTAATGATTCCTTACGGCTTATTGCCGCCAATTTGTTGGCACCTGTCAATACCCCACAAGAAACATTTGACTTTGCTGCTGCCGACGAAGAAACCATCAAAAAGCTAACGACGGAGTTTCGGAGTATTGCACCCTTGGCCCATGAATCGCCTGCTTTATCGGTCAATTTTTTCAATAAAAATTTGTACAACCCTGACAAAATCAAAGAGTTGGTTGAGATTAAGAAGCAGGTGGTATTTTTGAATCTTGCCAAAATGCCCGTCAAAGATGCTGATTTGGGTCAAGTAGTAGCTTTTGAAAATTTGCAAAAATTGAATCTGAATTTTACGGATATTACTGGCAAAGGACTGAAAGAACTTACTGCTTTAAAAAAACTCAAAAACCTCTCTGTAGCAGGAACAAAAATAGCCTTCAAAGACTTTCAAGCAGTCATATCTAGTTTTGAGAATCTCAATACGGTGGCTATTTGGAACACGGGTCTGACGCCCTCAGAGATGCAGCAACTCAAAAAAGAGTTTAAGAATATCAATTTTATTGAAGGGTTCAAAGATGATGGTTCAAACCCTATCAAACTCAATCCGCCGCAAGTTAAAAACAGCGCAATGGTTTTTGAAAACTCATTGGCCGTATTGTTGAGTCACCCGGTCAAAGGTGTTCAAATTAGATATACGACCGACGGCACCGAGCCAGATAGTATTCGTTCGCCGTTGTTTACTAATCAAACAATCATTAATAATAGCACTCATATTCGTGCTAAGGCCTACAAAGATGGTTGGTATGGAAGTGACGTAATAGATTTTGACTTTTTGAAAAGAACCTACAAGCCTGATAGTGTACGGCTTTTGCTACCGCTCAATCGAGTACATCAGGCAGAAGGAGAGAAATCGTTTTTTGATACAAAACTCGGTACCTTCAATGCCAACAGCCCTGCATGGGCCAACAATTGGACTGGCGTCCGAAACAACGATATGGCTTTGATGTCAGAATTTAAGAAGCCTGCGCTTATATCGTCGGTGGAGTTGCGTATCATGGAAGAAGTAGAAACGGGGATATTTCCTCCCGAAAAAATTGAAGTATGGGGAGGAACAGACCCTAATCAATTGAAACTAATAGCGACTTTTAAGCCTTCTATTCCGACCCAACAACGCCCGCATTTGCTAACTACAGTAGGAGGTAAGTTTAAGCCTCAATCGGTGACTTTTCTGAAAATCGTAGCCAAACCTCTTCAAAAAATTCCAGATTGGCATGGAGCCAAAGGACGGACGGCATTGTTGCTCGTAGATGAGCTACTCATAAATTAAGCTGTAGCGTGCCAAAAACCAATTCTTTTAGGCTTTTGGCACGCTACACAATAGGGTTTAGGACCAGTGTTCTTGAATTACTTCTAGCAATTCTGATTGAGCAGCACAGCCAGCAATCACATCACCGCCAAAGAGCCAATCTTGTCCACCCGAAAAATCAGTGATTTGTCCGCCTGCTTCTAAAATAAGGAGTGTGCCAGCGGCCATATCCCAAGAGTTGAGGTTGTATTCATAAAATGCCTCAAAACGCCCTGCCGCTACGTAGGCTAAATCAATGGCGGCGGCTCCCATGCGGCGGAGGCCGTGGCAGCGCTGCATGAGGGTTTCTAGGATTTTGAGGTATTTGTCTTGTTTTTCAAATTTATAATAAGGGAAGCCCGTTGCTAGTAAGCTATCGCCTATGGTGGTGGCCGTCGATACTTTGAGACGAGTTGCATTTTCGAGCAAAGAAACATCTAGCGGAAGCCCTCCCAGCGTATACCTTAGGCTAACACTCCACGCGCCGCCACCTTGCCAACCATAAAATAGTTCTTCGGTACCCAAATGGTAAATGACCCCGGCGATGGGGATTTTGTTTTTGACCAAACCTACGCTTACGCAATAAATGGGCAAAGCATGAATAAAATTGGCAGTTCCGTCGAGTGGGTCAATAACCCAATACAACTCATCGGGGTTTGATTCTTCGCCAGCAGTACCTTCTTCGGTGATAAAGCCCGCCTCAGGCAAGAGTTGGCGCAGACCTGTCACAAGAAGCTTTTCGGTTTCTTTGTCAACGTAAGATACTAAATTGTTGGCGGCTTTGTATTCGGTTTGAGTGCGGTCAAATTTCGCCGCTTCTTGTTTAATAAATGCCCCCGCTTGGCGAACAATTTCTATGGTCTGTAAGGTGAGATTTTCGAGATTCATTCTTCGATGTTCTTTAAATATGATAAGTCTTGCATTGAGATGACATTGTACTTGCTTCGTTCAATAGGCGTACGAGATTTAAGTATTCTGCTTCCATTGTCTAGGGGAGGGTTGGCGGGGTTTGCTTTGTAAATCGCCTTGGCATATAAAATAAGTTTCAAAGCTGCTTCCAAACGTTGCTGCGGAGTTTTACTGTGCCATAGCTCTTTGTCATATTTAGGAATATCGTCAGGATTTTGAGATTTAATGATAGCCATGATTAAAGTGTTCTTTTTCTGAGAAAGAATAATCGATAAAAAAGACAAAAAATGAGCAGCCAAGCTTCCAAAGGCATTCCTACAAATACGCCTTTGACCACACTCCCTATCGCGACCGATAGCACATAGACGCCCATCAAGCCAAGGTTGATTAATACAAACTTTTGTACCCAAGTTTGTTGCTTAATTCGGCTTAGAAAAAACGCCAATGGTAAGTACAGCGGAATAGCCCATAGTAGATGCAAGTTCCACTCCGTCACACCGTGATTGGTAGCAGTAGCTAATCCCAACAAAATCCATCCTGCTAGGCCGATAATGGTAAGAAATATTTTATCAAATACGAAGGAGATTTTCAATTGTTTCTGTTGGCGTTGCGTATACCAAATCACAAATACTACCAATACCCCAAAGAGTACCATCGGACTTAACCACCAAGGTTGCGAAGGCTGCTCCCGATGCGAAAAATGAGTAGTAACCAAGGGTTGTGTCCTACTTACGAGGGATTTGCCACCTATGGTAGCCTTGTCGAAGTGATGCATCAAATTGTAAGGCAGGTACATTTCTTGCTGAGGCGTTGCAATTTCATCCGAAGGAAGTCCAAGGGCTAGATTCATCAGAAATTTTTCCCAAGGTTTATATTCCAAATATTGATTCATCCATTGCCTAAAACTTTTGGCTTCGCCGTCAATAGGTTTGTTGTAATAAACCAGACTATCGCCACAAGCTACTTGCAGGGCATCGCGAATACGGCTAGAACAGTTGTCATAAAAGAACCGGTATTGATATTCACGATTTTGGGGAAGAGCATTGTTTTCCAGAAAATCAAACAGTTTTTGTTTTTGTGTTTGGGACAAATTCAAAATCTGCTCAGTCAAGTCGCGGCGTTCGGCCTCATAATGGGGCACTACGTACTCCATTGGTACTACCGAAAGCGTGTAAGGTAGCGTACCTTGCACAAATTTTAGCAAGAAATTGCCTGTTTGAAAAGTATAAGTGCCATAGTTGTAGTTTCTGCTGATGCCGTTGAGCGGGTCATATATCCAGAGAGAGCTGTGCCCAAAACCACTTCCTTCAAATACACTATTGCCTGGAGCAATAGTAATCAGACTCACTTTGGCTTCATTGCTGAGGGTTTGGGCCATGAGCGACGAACTTAGCAGAAGGCTGTAAGCGATAAGCTGTAGGCTGTAAGCAATACGTCTAGCCATATTTTCTCTGCTTTTTCTCTTCTGGACTGCTACCCCTTTTTTACTATTTACCTGATACAACAATAACGATTTCACCCTTGATAGTTTTTTCGGCAAAATAAGCAATAATTTCGGTTAAAGTCCCACGAATAGTTTCTTCATAAACTTTTGTTAATTCGCGAGACACAGAAGCTTGTCGGTCGGCTCCAAAATACTCCACAAATTGCTCCAAAGACTTTAATAGCCGATGCGGAGATTCATAAAAAATCATCGTTCTTTCTTCTTCTTTGAGTTGAGTAAGGCGAGTTTGGCGGCCTTTTTTATGGGGTAAAAACCCCTCAAATGTAAAACGATCATTAGGAAGACCTGAGTTGACGAGGGCAGGTACAAAGGCAGTAGGTCCAGGCAAACATTCTACTTCTATGTTGTTTTTGATACATTCTCTCACCAGCAAAAAGCCTGGGTCAGAGATAGCAGGCGTACCTGCGTCAGAGACCAAGGCCATGTTTTCGCCTTTGAGGAGACGAGCGATGAGTTTCTGTACAGTCTGATGCTCATTGTGGATATGGTAGCTTTGCAAGGGCTTCGTAATACCCAAATGCTTGAGTAAATGACCAGAGGTTCGGGTGTCTTCGGCCAGAATGACATCAGCGTTTTTGAGGGTATTGATAGCACGCAGGGTAATGTCTTCCAAATTGCCAATAGGGGTAGGGATGAGGTATAATTTTGGAGTCACGGTATATGGTGATTTAATGGTCACAATTGCATGAATACGGCAATTTGTACGATTTTAAGGAAATAGACAATATGCTTAATAGGATTAATCTCATTTTTGGTTTAAAAGCAGTTTCAAACAAATAAGCAAGATTGGGAGTTTGAGAAGCAAAACAATGTTAACAATTTTTTAAAATCTTTATTTTGAAAAATTGCCGTAAAAAAATGTATTATTTTAATAATACGGTCATTCACAGCTGTTAAGGTATTGTTTTCTTTGGGAATAGCTTTTGTTTGTCCCATAAATTTCTTGTTTCTTTGTGCCGATTTTGACATCAACCAACTGTTTAAAACCAATTACAATTCTAACCAAAATTTTCAAATTATGAATCTTAAAGATTTACGAAAAATGCGGCTCATAATTGCACTTTTCGCAGTCATTGCTGCTATTTGTGTGAGTTTGCCCGAAGTGAAGGCGCAGGTTACTACCTCTACTTTGAGCGGTACTGTGAAGGATGACAAAAACTCAGAACTACCCGGTGCCACCGTAGTAGCTGTACACGTTCCTTCTGGTACTCAATATGGAAGTGTTACAAATGTAAGTGGTAACTACAGTATCCCCAACATGCGGATTGGTGGTCCTTACAAAGTTACGGTAAGTTTTGTGGGATTTGGAACCAAAACATACGATGATATTTATCTGAAATTAGGAGAGCCTTATACCCTTAATTCACAGCTTTCGACTGGCGATGTGCAGCTTGCGGAAGTAGTAGTAGTGAGTGCTCAAAACAAACTCCTTAGCAGCGAACGGCTGGGTGCAGTAACCAATATCGGTAGCGGTCAGATTCAAGCTTTGCCTTCTATCAGCCGTAGTATCAACGACTTGACTCGTCTTACTCCTCAAGCCAACGGTACGTCGGTGGGTGGAGGAAACTACCGCCAAAACAATATCACTATTGATGGTGCTGACTTTAACAACAACTTTGGGATTGGTACTAACCTTCCAGGTGGCAATGCAACTCCTATTTCATTGGATGCTATCGAAGAAATTTCAGTAAATGTAACTCCTTATGATATTCGCCAATCTGGTTTTATTGGTAGTGCTATCAACGCCGTTACACGTTCTGGAAATAATAATTTTTCTGGCTCAGCTTATACTTATTTCAGAAATCAAAATCAACAAGGAAATAAAGTAGGCGATAATACTTTTGCTCGTCAAGATTTGGATTACAAACAGTACGGTTTCCGTTTGGGTGGACCTCTTATTAAAAACAAACTTTTCTTCTTCGTCAATGCCGAGACAGAAAAGCAAATCACTCCAGGTCCTTCTCAAATTGCGGCAACGGCTCAGTTGCCTTTTTCACAAAGCAATCCCCAAGTATCGCGCCCTACAGTAGACGAAATGAATACAATCAGCGCTTACTTGAGAGACACATACGGATATGAAACTGGGCCTTACCAAGGGTACTCTTCAAATAGCTTCAGTACTAAATTTTTGGTGCGCTTAGATTGGAACATCAGCAAAAATCACCGTATCAACGTCCGTTACAACCAACTTAAGAGCGAGTCTTCACGGATTCAGCCAAGTACATCTGTTTCGCCGTTTACAAATATTTACCCCCAAAACCGTCAAAGCACTCAAGCTTTGCAGTACGAAAACTCAGGGTATTTTCAAGCAGCCAACTTTACTTCTTTTGCGGCCGAGCTTAACTCTACTTTCGGTGGTAAATTTGCCAATACATTGCGTGCTACTTATACACACCAAAATGACCCCCGTACTACCAAAGGCGGACAGTTTCCTTTTGTTGATATCTTGAAAGATGGTAATCCACTTACTTCTTTTGGAACGGAGTTGTTTTCGTATGGAAACTTGCGTGATGTAGAAATGCTATCTTTCGTAGATAACCTGACTTGGACTTCGGGTAAGCACAACTGGACTGTAGGAGCACAAGCCGACTTCAATACTACCAAAAATGGTTTCCAACGCTTTGGTACAGGTTTTTATGTATTCCAGTCTTGGGATGACTTTACATCGGGCAAATTGCCAAGCCACTATGGTTTGACTTACTCGTTGGCACCTAATTTTGAGCAAGTGTTCCCAAGCTTTAAGTTTTCTCAGTATTCTGTGTACGGACAAGACGAAATCAACGTCAACAGCAAGCTGAAAATTACGGCTGGATTGCGTATCGATTTGCCAACTTACCCCGAACCTTTGAAGGAGCATCCATTGATTTCACAGTTGACTTTTGCTAATGGACAGAAAGTAAATACGGGGGCTCTTCCTAAGTCTAGTTTGTTGTGGTCGCCACGTGTAGGGTTTAACTATGATGTAAATGGCGACCGTTCGCTTCAAGTTCGTGGTGGTAGTGGTATTTTCTCAGGACGTGTGCCTTTTGTATGGATTGTATCACAAGCAGGTGATGCAGGTATGCTACAAGTAACTCAAACTTGGACAGGTGCCAATGTTCCTGGTCCTTTCAGATTGGAGCCTTACTATCCCACCACTGTCCCTGTGGCTGGTACTTCTATTCCTACAGGAGGAACAACAGCAATTTCTCCTGATTTCAAAATGCCACAAACTTGGAAAAGTAGCTTAGCCGTGGATATGCAATTGCCTTGGGGAATCGTAGGTACGGTAGAAGGGATTTACAACAAAGACATTAATACTGCTTATTTCAGTAATATCAACCTTGTTCAGCCTACTGCACTTGGCGTGTCGGGGTATCCAGACAATCGTTTGATGTATCCTACCACAAACACCCAAAAATACATCAATCCTCTTACATCTGCGGGTCAGTATAGCCCTACCGGAACCACCGCCTACAACGTTACAATGCTAGGAAATGCTTCACAAGGCTACTATTGGTCTGTGACTGCTAAATTAGAAAAACAATTTAGCAAAGGTATTTCGGCTTCATTGGCATATGTACGTAGTGGTGCCAAAAACTTGTTTGACGGTGGAGGGGATCAGCCAGCTTCGGCTTTCCAAGGAACTGCTACTGTCAATGGCTCAAACTTTGCGACCCTTAGCAATGCTAACTATGTAGTTCCGACGCGTTTAGTTGGTTCACTTTCTTACCGTAAAGAGTATGCTAAATTCTTGGCGACAAGTATTTCGTTGGTATATCAAGGTTCAGCTGACGGTCGTTTCTCTTATATCTATTCTACGGATTTCAACAGAGACGGCGCCAATGCTGATTTGATTTATGTTCCTAAAGATCCTTCAGAAATTACGTTTGTATCACAAACAGTAGGCTCTGGTGCCAGTGCAGTTACTTATACTCCCCAACAGCAGAGTGATGCGTTTTTCCAATATATCGAACAAGATGCTTATTTGAGTAAGCGTAAAGGTCAATATGCTGAGCGTAATGGTGCTGCATTGCCTTGGAGAAACCAATTTGATTTCCGTATCCTTCAAGATTTCTTTGTCAATGTACAGGGCAAACGCAATACTATCCAGTTGAGTGTTGATATTTTCAATCTTGGAAACCTTCTTAACAGCAGCTGGGGCTTGACTAAGCTTATTAACAACAACGCTATTTTGATACCTGCCAACAACTCGTCGGTAGTATCAGGAGGAACAGTGAAACCTACTTATCGTTTAGGCTTGGATCGTGGAGGACTTATCAAAGATACTTTCCGCGACAACGTAGGATTTTCATCTACCTACTACATGCAATTTGGAGTGCGTTATATCTTCAACTAAGCATTGTTTTACTACTTTTCAAAAAATCCCGTGCCTGCGCTCGGGATTTTTTGATGGGGCCTAGGCTACCTTAAAAGGAGTTAGGAATGATTTTTGTGTTTTTCTTGAAAAGAGTTTTTTAGTTTATAATTTTTCTGTTTCTTAATATCGCTTTTCTTTGTTCTTTTGCAATAGAAAGCATTAAACCACCAAAATTCATATATCATGTCGCAAAAGCGCGTTCTCATTGCCGAAGATAGTTCCGTCATTCAAAATCTAGCCCGCAAGATTTTGGAGTTTCAGAATTATGAAATCACCGCCGTCAAAAACGGAGAACAGGTGATGCAAATCGTGGACAAAGAAGATTTTGACATTGTTTTGCTCGATATCAACATGCCTATTATGGATGGTATGGAGTGTGTAAAAGCTATTCGAGCTCTCAACGATAAGAAAAAATCTAATTTGCCAGTGGTAGCAATCACTGGTAATGCCAAAAATTATTCTGAAGAAGAGTTCAAATCAGCGGGCTTTAATGATGTACTCGTAAAACCCCTCAATTTCGACCGCCTTGTAGAAATCGTAAATGAATTGACGGAAGAATAAATAATACCTTTGGTGCGTGTATTGGAAACTAAATTTAGCTAAAAATTTCTTCCAATACACGCATCTTGCTTATCCACAATGGTTGTTACTCTTCTCGGTACTGGAACCTCATCCGGGGTGCCGCTCATTGGCTGCTCCTGCGAAGTCTGCCGCTCGCTCGACTATCGCGATAAGCGTTTGCGTGTATCGGTACACATCTTCATAGAAGAAAAAAGTTTTGTGATTGATACCGGACCCGATTTTCGTCAGCAAATATTAAGGGAGGGAATCAATCAGCTCGATGCAGTTTTGTTTACCCATCAGCACAAAGATCATACGGCGGGTTTGGATGACGTAAGAGCCTTCAATTTTCTTCAACAACGCGACATGCCTGTATATGGGCGAGCGCAGGTCTTAGAGCAGTTACGGCGGGAATTTGAATATGCTTTTGCGGAGTTTCGCTATCCTGGCATTCCCCGACTCCAACTTCACGAAATCCACAATGAGCCTTTTAGTATCGAAGGTGTCGAATTTGTCCCTATTGATGTGCTACATCACAAACTCCCCGTTTTTGGCTTTAGAGTAGGGGATTTTGCCTACCTAACCGACGTAAATCACATTCCCGAAAGCGAATACGCTAAACTTCAAAATCTGGATACGTTGGTATTGGGAGCATTGCAGCACGAGCCCCATATTTCTCATTTTAACTTGCGCGAAGCCTTAGAAGTGGTGGAGATTCTGAAACCACAACATGCGTATTTTACGCACATCAGTCATAAAATGGGACGTCATGCCCTTATCGAGCCTACTTTACCGAACCACGTAAAATTGGGCTATGACGGACTAAAGATTTATGTTTAGTATACCAATTGCAAAATACAAATGCTTGATAATGAATTGAAAGGTATTTTTTTTGAATATTTGTGTTAAAAATTTTTGCATTAAAGGAACAAACTGCTACCTTTGCAGTCCCAAAACAATGGGAAAATACATAACGGTTTCGTAGCTGACGGTGCGACGCCTCGCTTGGATAGAGCATCTGAGTCGAACGCGACTCCGGTCGAACGCGACTCCGGTCGAACGCGACTCCGGTCGAACGCGACTCCGATACGGATCAGAAAATTTGGGATTCAATCCCTATAAGTAAAGAGTAATTTATACGGTTTCGTAGCTCAATTGGATAGAGCATCTGACTACGGATCAGAAGGTTTGGGGTTCGAATCCCTACGAGACCACAAAAATCACAAAAAACCCTCAAAACAGCCTGTTTTGAGGGTTTTTTCTTTAAGACGTAATAACCGCTTACAAAAATCCGTAACTTCCTATTTGCTTGCCTTCTCCCATATAATCCCGATATTTACCGCCTCGAAAATCATCCATTTAGGCGTATCATAAATCAATGGCCATTAAAAAATCAGAATTGTATAGCTCCCTTTGGGCAAGTTGCGATGAGTTGCGGGGAGGAATGGACGCAAGCCAATACAAAGACTATGTATTGGTTTTGTTGTTTGTAAAATATGTGTCCGACAAATACGCCGACGACCCCAATGCCCTCATTACCATTCCCGAAGGAGGGAGTTTTCAGGACATGGTAGCCCTCAAAGGTGATAAAGAAATAGGCGATAAAATGAATACCATCATCGGGGCATTGGCCATCGAAAACGACCTCAAAGGCGTGATTGATGTGGCCGATTTCAACGACGACGACAAGCTCGGTAAAGGCAAAGAAATGGTGGACAAACTCTCCAACCTCATCACAATCTTTGAAAACCCCGCGCTTGATTTTAGTAAAAACCGCGCCGAAGGTGACGATATTTTGGGCGATGCCTACGAATACCTCATGCGCCACTTTGCCACCGAAAGCGGCAAAAGCAAGGGGCAATTTTATACGCCTGGAGAGGTAAGCCGCGTGATGGCCAAAGTACTCAACATCAAACAAGCTTCCAACCAAACCACCTTCTATGACCCTACCTGCGGATCGGGGTCGCTGCTGCTCAAAGCCGTGGATGAAGCCGACGGCAAAGGCAGTGTCTATGGACAAGAAAAAGACGTGACTACCGCCGCTTTGGCGCGGATGAACATGATTTTGCACGGCCAAGCGGCCATCGAAATTCACCGTGGACAAAGCACACTGTCGGATCCTTTCTTTAGAGATGCAAGCACGGGGCACCTCAAAACATTTGATTTTATCGTGGCCAATCCGCCCTTTTCGCTCAAAAACTGGACGAGTGGTTTTAATCCCCAAGATGACCTCTATGGGCGCTTTGATGGGTTTGGCGTACCGCCCGACAAAAACGGCGACTACGCTTTTTTACTGCACATCATTAAGTCGCTCAAAAGTACGGGCAAGGCGGCCTGTATCCTCCCGCATGGCGTGCTTTTTAGGGGAAATGCCGAGGCCGAAATTCGCAAAAATCTCCTTCAACACGGCTACATCAAGGGCATCATTGGCTTGCCTGCCAACTTGTTTTACGGCACGGGCATCCCTGCCTGTATCATCGTCATCGACAAAGAAACCGCCGACGCACGCAAGGCCATTTTTATGGTGGATGCTAGCAAGGGTTTTATCAAAGACGGCAACAAAAACCGCCTCCGCGAGCAAGACATTCACAAAATAGTGGATGTGTTTAACAAACAAATCGAGCTGCCCCATTACAGTCGCCTCGTGCCGATGGAGGAAATTGCCGACCCCAAAAACGAGTATAACCTCAACATCCCGCGCTACATCGACAGCCAAGAAACGGAAGATATTCAGGACATTATGGGGCATTTGGTGGGCGACATCCCCCGTGCCGACCTCGATGCCCTCAACGACTATTGGGCGGTGTATCCTACGCTCAAAACCACCCTCTTCGACAGCAGCCCCCGTGCGGGCTACTATCGCCCCAAAGTGACCAAAGAGCACCTCAAAACCAGCATCTTTCATCATCCTGAGTTTGTGACTTTTAGTGCCGAAATGGACGCCGTTTTTACCCAATGGAAAACCCGCACCACCGCCTACCTCAAAGCCCTCAATACTGAATCCAAGCCCAAGCACATCATTACTACCATCGCAGAAGACATCCTCAGCAGCTACGCCGACAAAGCCCTGCTTGACAAGTACGATGTGTATCAGCACCTGATGAACTACTGGAACGAAACCATGCAAGACGACTGCTACCTCATTGCCACCGACGGCTGGAAGGCTGAGCCCGTGATTCAGAAAAAAACCAAAACCGCTACCATCTGGGAGTGCGATTTGGTCCCCAAAGCGCTGGTGGTGGATCGTTATTTTGCCCACGAAAAAAATACCCTCGCCGCCCTCGAAGCCCAAAAAGAAGCCCTCTTTGCCCAGCTGCAAGAACTGGAAGAGGAACACAGCGGCGAAGAAGGTTTTTTTGCCGATTATGACAAGGTAAACAAAGGCAGCGTCCAAAAACGCCTCAAAGAAATCTCGCCCAAAAAAGAAAATACGAAGGAGCTTACCTTGGATTTTGGCCTAGTGGCCGAGCCGCAGCTGACGTACCTCAAAACCAACGACGATGCCCAAGAACGCGCCCTGCTCACACTTTACTTGCAGCTCATCGACGACCAAGCCAAGCTTGCCACCCAAATCAAAGAAGCCGCCGCCGACTTGGACCAAAAGACCCTCCAACGCTACCAAACGCTGACTGAGGACGAAATCAAACAACTGGTGGTGGACGACAAGTGGATGGCCGCGCTCGAACGCAACGTAAAAACCGAAATGGAGCGTATCAGCCAACGCCTCACGCAGCGCCTCAAAGAACTCACCGAGCGCTACGAAACCCCACTCCCCGCCCTGACCAAAGAAATGGAAGCACTGGAGCAAAAAGTGAACGAACACCTCGCTAAAATGGGATTTGTATGGAATTGACATTTTATCTATCGCTGATTGATGATATAAAAAGCAGAATCAGGCAGGGGCAAATAAAAGCCTCTCTCTCGTTAAATACTGAAATGATTCTGATGTATTGGGATATTGGTGCTATTATTTTGAAAAGACAAAAAATGGATGGCTGGGGCAAAGGTATTATCCCTAAACTTGCTAAGGACCTTAAAAATGACCTGCCCGAAGTAAAAGGTTTTTCAGAACGTAACTTGGGGTATATGTTGCAATTAGCTAAAGAGTATCCTGATTCTTCAATTTTGCAACAGGCTGTTGCAAAATTGCCTTGGGGACATACGATTCTGCTGATGCAACGCTTGAAAAATACCGATGAACGGGGTTGGTATATTCAACAAACGCTACAGAATGGTTGGGGGCGTGATACGTTAGCGCAAATGATAAAAAGCGACGTTTATCTTCGACAGGGACGATCTGCCAATAACTTTGGAACTACTTTGCCGTCACTCCAATCCGAATTGGTCAAAGAAACACTCAAAAATCCGTATTCATTTGATTTCCTGACCCTAACCGAACCTTTTACGGAACGTGAACTGGAAATCGAATTGGTAAAACACCTTGAAAAATTTTTGCTGGAATTGGGGGCTGGGTTTGCTTTTGTAGGTCGCCAATATGAGTTAACTGTCTCAGAGCGGGATTTTTACCTTGACCTCCTCTTTTATCACCTCAAGCTACGTTGCTTTGTGGTAGTGGAACTTAAAAAAGGGGAGTTTAAGCCCGAATACGCAGGTAAAATGAATTTTTATTGCTCAGCGGTAGATGATTTACTGAGACATCCTACCGATAATCCCACCATTGGCCTGATCCTTTGCCAAACCAAAGATAAAGTGTTTGCGGAGTATGCACTCAAAGATATTCACAAGCCCATTGGTATCTCGGAATACGATTTAACGCGTATTCTCCCCGAAAATCTCAAAAGTAGTTTGCCAAGTATTGAAGATATTGAACGTGAATTACAAGGCGATATGCCGTAAAAAAAACATGAACACTACCCCCCAAAATACCCCCTTCAAACAAACCGAAATCGGCCTCATACCACAAGATTGGGAAGTAAAAAAGCTAGGTGAGATTGGTGAGTTTGCTTCCGGAACTACACCAAGAAGAGAAATGAATGAAAGATATTTTCAAAATGGAAATATCTTTTGGGTAAAAACAATGGATTTAAATGATGCTGAAATCTATGATACAAGTGAAAAGGTAACGGAAGTTGCTCTAAAAGAGACCAGTAGCTTAAAGATTTTTCCTGTAGATACCGTTTTAGTGGCGATGTATGGCGGGTACAACCAAATTGGAAGAACAGGTATTCTAAAAATCTCGGCATGTGTCAATCAAGCCCTGACTGCAATTCAGGTAAATAAGCAAATTTTGAACCCCTTATTTCTCATAAACATCCTAAACTATAAGGTAAACTACTGGAAAGATGTCGCTACAAGTAGCCGTAAAGACCCAAATATTACTAGCAAAGATGTAAAGACATTTCCCCTCCCTCTCCCCTCTCTCACCGAACAAACCGCCATTGCCACGGCCTTGAGCGATGCCGATGCGCTTATTGGGAGCTTGGAGAAACTCATCCACAAAAAACGCCTCCTCAAACAAGCCACCCTACAGCACCTGCTTACGCCTAAAGAGGATTGGGAAGTGAAGAAGTTGGGGGAGATAGGGGAATGTATTATTGGATTGACATATAGCCCGAATGATGTAAAAGAGAGCGGTTTGTTAGTATTACGGTCTTCAAATGTTCAAGAAGGAGTACTTAAATATGACAATAATGTCTATGTGGATGTAAAAATTCCTGAAAAGCTAATTGTTAGGAAGGATGATATTTTAATTTGCGTTAGAAATGGTAGTAGGGATTTAATAGGGAAATGCGCACTAATTGATGATAATGCAGTCGGTGAAACATTTGGAGCATTTATGTCCATTTTTAGGTCTTCCTTCAACAGATATGTATTTATCTTATTTCAATCAAGTATTATAAAAAAACAAATAGATGAACATTTAGGAGCAACCATAAATCAAATAACAAATAAGAGTCTTAATTCTTTTGAAATCCCTTTCCCCCCTCTAGCCGAACAAACCCGTATTGCGGCGATACTATCTGACATGGATGCGGAGCTGTTGGGCTTGGAGGCCAAACTGGAAAAGTACCGCCAACTCAAGCAAGGCATGATGCAGCAGTTATTGACGGGTAAGATACGGTTGGTGTAGGGGCTATCCGATAAGTAAAACGTAGTGGAATACTATATAATCAAGTTTGTTAAAAATTCTTATATTTGTATATAAATATACCGAAATGGGAATTTAACTTTTGTGTTTGTAGATGCGAATAATTACGAAAGGAACCCTAAAGGAGTTTTGGGAAAAGTATCCGGACTCGGAGCAGGAACTTAAATATTGGTATGCCAAAATGAAGCAGGCCAATTATCAGTCGCCCAATGAAGTCATTGAAGATACGCCCAAAACGGATATTGTAGGCAACAATAGAGTTGTGTTTAATATTTGCCGCAATAAGTACCGACTCATTGTTTTGTTTAGATACAAACTTCAAAGGGTTTATATTCGTTTTATCGAAACGCACAAAGAATACGACAAAATCGAGGACATAAAAAATATTTAATTGCTTGATTATGAAAGAGATTGAAGCATTTAGGCTGAATTTAAAGCCCATCAAAACCAAAGAGCAATATCAGCACTATTTGGGCATGATTGACTCCTTGGTTGATTGTGCCGAAGGTAGCTCCGAAGAGGAGTTATTAGAGCTTATTTCCATTTTGGTCGAAGACTACGAGGCTACCCATTTTCCCATTGAAGCTCCCGACCCCATAGATGCTATCAAGCTCAAAATGGAAGAAGAAGGACTTAAAAGGAAAGACTTAGCCCCTTATTTTGGAAGTATCAGCAGGGTATCGGAAGTATTGAACCGAAAAAGGCCGCTTACGCTCGATATGATACGTAAACTTCACCGAGGCTTGGGGATTTCGGCCGAAACGTTATTGGCAGTATAGATTTCACCGTCAGGTAAGATACCGACTCCTGTGTATGAATTCTATTGGGGAGGGATAGAAGTGCATTTTGCAGCGGGGAGAATGCCAGAAAAAGAGAAAAAAAGTTCGGTGAAAATAATAGAACTAATCACTGAAAATAATCAAATTACCATTCCAGAAATTGCCCAAATCTTACAAAGATCAACGCGAGCCGTTGAAAAGCAAATCCATAAACTGAAAGAAGCGAATCAATTACAGAGAATTGGAGCAGATAAAGGAGGATATTGGAAAGTACTAAACTCAACCTCATGAAATGAACCCACACCAAGCTGTCGCCTCCGAGCGCGTGACCCAAAACCGCGTCGTAAAACTCCTGCGCGATGCCCTTCACTATCGGTATTTGGGCAATTTGGAAACCCAAGAAAACACCAACCTCCGCGAAGACGACCTGCGTCAGTACCTCCTCCGTACGGGTCGCTACACGCCCACCCTCATCCAAAAAGCCTTGTTTGAGCTTCAAAAAGCGGCACTCATCAACCGCAACGATGAGCTTTATACTGCCAACAAAGCCGTGTATTCGCTACTGCGCTACGGCATCCCTGTTAAGGAAGACATCGGCCAAAACAAAGTAACGGTGCAGCTCATTGATTGGGAGCAGCCCCAAAACAACGACCTAGCCGTGGCCGAAGAAGTGACCGTCAGGGGTGAAAAAATAAAACGCCCCGATGTGGTGCTGTACGTCAATGGCATTGCGTTGGTGGTGTTGGAGTTGAAAAAAACGAGCGTGTCCGTCAGCGAAGGCATCCGTCAGAGCATTGGCAACCAGCGACATATCTTTATCAAACCCTTTTTTACGACCATTCAGCTCGTCTTGGCCGCCAACGACTCCCAAGGGCTGCACTACGGCACCACGGGTACGGAAGAGAAGTTTTTTTTGAAGTGGAAAGAAGACGGCGACACCTACCAGCCCGATGAGCTCCTGCTCGACAAGCACATTCGGCAGTTTTGTGCGCCCCAACGGCTGCTCGACATCCTCCACAACTTCGTTATTTTTGACAAAGGCACAAAAAAACTGTGCCGCCCCAACCAGTACTTTGGCATCAAAGAAGCCCAACGGTATTTGGCTCGCCGCGAGGGCGGTATCATTTGGCACACCCAAGGCAGCGGCAAAAGCCTCACCATGGTGTGGTTGGCCAAGTGGATTTTGGAAAACAATCCCCGTGCCCGCCTGCTCATCGTCACCGACCGCACCGAACTTGATGAGCAAATTGAAGGCATCTTTATGGGAGTAGAAGAAGACATTAAGCGCACCCGCAGCGGGCAAGAGCTCATTGCGTGGCTCAACGGCACCGAGCACCGCCTGCTGTGCAGCCTCATCCACAAGTTTGGAAGCAACACGCAAGCCGACAGCAGCGCCACCAAGGAATTTATCGAACAAATCAAAATTCCGCTCGATTTTCGGGCCAAAGGCGAGTTTGTGGTGTTTATCGACGAGTGTCACCGCACCCAAAGCGGCGATTTGCACAAAGCCATGAAAACCCTACTGCCCGAGGCCGTTTTTATCGGTTTTACGGGAACACCTCTGCTCAAAAAAGACAAACAAAAAAGCATCGAAGTATTTGGCCGCTATATCCATACCTACAAGTTTGACGAGGCCGTCAAAGACGGCGTAGTGCTCGATTTGCTCTACGAAGCCCGCGACGTGGATCAGCACGTACACGACCAAAAAAGCATCGACGAGTGGTTTGAGACCATCACCTACGGCATGAACGACCTACCCAAAGCCGAACTCAAGCAAAAATGGGGAACGATGCAAAAAGTGCTCAGTACCAAAAGTAGGTTGGAAAAGATTGTATTTGACATCAAAAAAGACTTTTTGATGAAACCCCGCCTGCGCGACGGGCGCGGCAACGCCATGCTCGTCGCGCGGAGCATTTACGAAGCCTGTCGGTACTACGAGATTTTTCAGCATTTTGGTTTTAAAAAATGCGCCATCATCACCAGTTTTGAGCCCACCGCTAAGAGCGTCAAACTCGAACACATAGGCGAAGGCGAAACCGAAAAAGTAGAACAATTTGAGACCTACCAGCGAATGCTCCGCGACTACGGTTTCAAAGACACCGAGACGTTTGAGACGTTTGCCAAAGACAAATTCAAAAACGAACCCGCCCAAATGCAGTTGCTGATTGTGGTCGATAAACTCCTGACGGGCTTCGATGCCCCCAGTTGTACCTATTTGTACATCGACAAGCAGATGCAAGACCACGGGCTGTTTCAGGCAATATGCCGTACCAATCGGCTCGGCAAAGAAACCGAAGCCGACCCTTATTTCAAGGAGTTTGGGTACATTGTCGATTACAAAAACCTGTTTAATAGCCTCAACAAATCCATTTCCGACTACACCTCCGATGCTTTCGACGCCTACGAAGAAGAAGACGTAAAAGGGTTGTTGACCAATCGGTTAGAGAAGTTCAAAGAACGGCTAGAAGATGCCTTGGAGGCTGCCCACCAAGTGTGCGAACCCGTAATGCCGCCCAAGGGAGAGCCTCAGTTTTTTCACTATTTCTGCGGTGATACTTCCCAGCCCCAACAACTCAAAGCCAACGAAGAAAAGCGGTTTACGTTTTACAAATTGGTGGTGGAGCTGATTCGGGCTTACAACAACATCGCCGCCGAAATCTTGCAAGCGGGCTACACCGAAAAGCAAGCCGAAGCCCTCAAACAGAAGGTAAATTACTACACCGAGCGCCGCAACAGCGTCAAGCTCCACAGCGGCGACTACATCGACATGAAGCAGTTTGAACCCCAAATGCGCCAAATGCTTGACATGTACCTCACCGCCGACCCCAGCCGGATATTGTCTAACTTCGGCGACGCTACGCTGTTGCAGTTGATTGTCGAAAACGGCATTAACGAGGGTTTGGCGTTATTGCCCGAAAGTATCAAAGAAAACCAAGAATCGATGGCCGAGGTGGTAGAAAACAACCTTACCAAGACCATCATCCAGCAAATGCCCGTCAACCCCGCCTACTACGAGCGCATGAGTGTGCTGTTGGTAGAGCTGATCCGAATGCGCAAAGAAGGGGCAATCGCCTACGAAGCTTTGTTGAAAGAGTACGAAGACCTAGCCAAACAGGTGCAGCCATCTACCCCAAAAAGTCACTACCCAACGGCCATCAACACAGCGGCGCGGCAGGCATTGTACGACAATTTGGACCAAGAAGAGGAGCTATCGGTCGTGATGGACAGTGCCATTTTGTACGGTAAACACGACGATTGGCAAGGGAATTTTATCAAAGAAAAGCACCTTAAAAACCAAGTGTTGAAACCTATTTTGAGCAAATACCAAAAAGCAACCAAATTGGAGCAGATTTTTGAAATCATTAAAGAGCAGAAGGATTATAAGTGATGCAAGAAGAAGAATATACACTTAGGCTTGGGGGGCGGTTGTCGATTGATGTGGTTCGTAAAAACATCAAAAACATTCACTTGTCGGTTTATCCTCCCACGGGGCGCGTGCGCATGGCCGTTCCATTGACCGTCGATGATGAATCGGCGCGTTTGTTTGCCCTTTCCAAATTAAGTTGGATTCGTCGGCACCAGCGCAACTTTGTAGCCCAAGAACGCCAATCGCCGCGCCAATACGTGCATCGGGAGAGCCATTATTTTCAGGGAAAAAGATACTTGTTGCGGGTTTTTGAGCAGGATGCGCCTCCCAAAGTAGAACTCAAAACCAAAAAATACCTCGACGTATATCTACGCTCTGGCACCTCTACCGCGCAGCGGCATGCGCTCGTCCAAGCATGGTACCGTGCCGAGCTAAAAAAACAACTCGCCCCGTTGTTGACACATTGGTGCGGCCGCATGGGCGTATCTATCAATGACTGGAGTGTCAAACAAATGAAAACCAAGTGGGGCGCGTGCAACATCGAAGCGCGGCGGATATGGTTCAATTTGGAATTGGCCAAAAAGCCCTTGCCTTGTTTGGAGTACATTGTAGTACACGAGTTGGTTCACCTGCTCGAACGCCACCACAACGCCGTTTTTCTTTCTTACATGGATAAATTCTTACCCCAATGGCCGCAACTGAAAAGAGAACTAAACGCGCTACCCGTCAGTCACTCTGATTGGAAGTATTGAGACGATTGCTCAAATTCTCCCCAAAGTCGTAAATTGCTCTATCAGCCAATCTCGCTTTTGTTTGGTGATGGGTACTTGGCTGCCGTCGGTCATGAGCAAATAGCCCCCTTCTTGCTTTATTATTTTTTTGATGTACTCAGGATTGACCAAATGCGAATGATGTACTCTTACAAATCCGTTGGGTTCGAGGGCCTGCTCTACTTCCTTGAGTGTACGACAAATGACGATTTTTTGGCCGTCCGACATCTGGAAATGAGTGTAGCTGGTATCGGCCATACATCGCACAATCTGTGCAATTTCGATGATTTCGTGCCCCTCATTGGTAGGTAGTGCAATACGATGAGGGGGTGTCTTGGGAGCTAGATGTTCATAAAAAGTTTGGATTTGGGGGCCTTGTAGCTGCTTTATTTTTTTTTGTTGCCATAGGCCGAGGGCTTCTCTCAAGTCATTTTCTTCGATGGGCTTGAGCAGATAGCTTAAGGCACTGACTTTAAAAGCTCGTATGGCATAATGGTCGTATGCGGTGGTGAATATGACATCAAAATGAAAATCAGAAAAGTGATGCAACAAATCGAAACCATTGAGGCGGGGCATCTCAATGTCAAGAAATAAAATGTCGAAAGCTGTCACTTTGATAAACTCTATGGCGGCCTCGGGTTGGTTAAACTTGGCCAACACTTCTACACCCATATTAAGGCGTTTTAGTTTCATGTCGAGCACCTCAGTAGCGGGTTTCTCATCGTCAATTAAAATAGCTCGTATCATGTTTTATTAGTTGTCGATTTGATAGATGATTCTTACTAATGTGCCTGTTTGCCCTTCTTTTTGCAAATCAGAAACTTCGATAGTAAGTTGGTTAGGATAGTTACGATTAAATAGGTCGATGCGTTGCTGTGTGATGTCCATCCCATAAGATTTGCGCCTTACGGTGGAGCGATTACGAAGTTCGGCGGCTTTTTGGCGCCCTATACCGTTGTCTTCAATTTCAAACTCCACCTTTTTGTCATCTTTTGAGCGGATTCTGATGGCTAATTTTTTGGAAGACAAATGGCTGGGCATTAGCCCATGCCAAATGGCATTTTCCACAAAAGGCTGTAGTAGGAGCGGAGGAATGATGAGGCTTTCGACGTCCACCTTCCGCTGCACTTCAATCAAGTACTCAAAATCGTCACCTAGTCGCATGGCTTCGATGTCAAGATAATACCGCAAAGCCGTCAATTCTTCTTCCAAAGAGATAGATTCTTCGCGCGAATGGTTGAGAATCATGCGTAAAAGTTTAGAGAACTTGGCCAAATAACTTGACGCTTTTTTCTCATCATTCGACATGATGAGGTATTCGAGAGAATTGAGGCTATTGAACAAAAAATGAGGATTCATCTGACTCCGCAAGGCTAGCATTTCGGTTTCGGCCATGCGTTTTTCATAAAAAGATTTGTTTTGTAGTTCTTCAAAATAGGCCAGTTGACTTTCGGTTTTTTCTTTTTCTAGCAACCGTACCCTGTGAGCAATTGCCAACGAAAGTACGATGATTTCGGCTACTACGGCAAAAGACAAGGTAAGCAAATCGTCGAGGCTGGCGGGGAGTTTTACGCCTTTCAAAATCACTTCTCCCGCCCTGAGCCAGGCAAGCATTCCGAAAAAGCCCAATACGGCATTGGCCAAAACAACATAAGGTACCATGGGCGACTTAACGCTCCGCCGTATCCAAATGAGGGTAAACAAATACAAAGGAAAAGCCACAAAACGCCCTCCCCAAAAGGAAAGCTTTTGTAAACCGCCGTCGTTTGTGAGCAGCATCACCGTAAGATACACCACTCCATATCCCCACAGCAGTACTGCCAATCTCCTAAACCAAATGCGAATGCGAGGGTTGTTTTTTTTAAGATCAAGAAGCTCAATCATAAAAAAAAGATAAGCTCCAATTCCCCACCATAGGAGGGTTTCCATGAGATGGTTTTTGAGAAGAGGCCATTCACCTAAACTGTGTCCTAGTGGAGTATAGGCGCGGGTTTTGAGGAGCGAAAACACAAAACTACACACAATATACACCCAATAGTAGGCATAGATTGGTTGGCGGTATTTGACGTACAAAAGACCCACAAACAACATCGCCAAAGCCAAAGCACCTTGTATCCAGCTTCGGTACTGAAATTCGGGCATGTTGGCCCGATACTCGCGCAGGATTCGCTTTTGATAATAATCTTCACTTTCGATTTGAAGATTCAAAGACGGTTTTGGCGTTTTGAAATCGGTCAAAAAAGGCAGAATTCCTGTCTGATGCGAGATACGTCCAAATACCCTGATGGTTTGATTTGCATCAATTGGGAGCGGAATATAGGTATCATTTTCGCTAGTGGCCCACTGAGAGGAGGGTGTCATGGAGCCACTTTGGAGGATTTGGCAGCTATCTCCTCGAAACACACTGAACCTAACACTCTGGTTGACCGAACTTGTATAAACATAGACGACCTTTTGCAAATCGGTATCGTTGTGTATCACAAAATGTAACCAATAGGCTTGCTGCGGCTGAGTGTTGAGAGACTTTTCAAGTATTTTCCAATCTGGAAGGGCTCTTAAAGAGTCCAAGTTAGTTGCATTGACCTGTCTTCTAATGGGGGTAAAAGTATAGGCCGCTTTTTGAAAAAGCGTTTGGCGTCCATTTAGCTGACCTAAATACAGTGTGTCGGGTACTGCCCAAGAGGTCAGCACCATCAGCATCATTCCTCCCCAAAGAAGGTAGCGTGTCATGTTTTAGTAGGTACTTTGTAATTTTTTCAAAGAAAAGAAAATAATCTAGCATCTCTCATTTTAAACTTATTCAACGGGCATTTGAGTTGCTAGAAGAGGTTTTTGACTGAATATTCAAAGAAGTATAACGATAAGCGGGCATTGTTGACTCAAACGCCCTTTTCATTGACCCATACAGATGCTCTATGAAATCTAACATAAGAGTCTAGGGCTTTTGGCGCAAATTTGGGTAGTTATTTTATCTATCCATTTCATAAAGCATTTACAAAAATGAAAGAAAAATCTGTTTGGCGTTTTTGTGGGTCTTTGTTTCTTATTTCCTTGATGTCGATGGTGGAGCTACAAGCGCAGATACGCATCGACAACCCCAAGCGTACCGCTGAAAGAAGCGTAGAAGGACGCGTCAACAGTAAGATAGACCAGGGTATCAACAGAGGTCTTGATAAAGTAGAGGAAGGAATTGGTAACATCTTCAAAAAGAAAGATAAGAGCAAAAAAGAAAATAAGAACCAAGAGCAGGAAGAACAGTCGACCGAAGATGAAAACCAGAATGAGGAGGTCGCTGCACAAAAGCAGAATACTGACAAAAAGGGTCAATCAGAATCTACAAGTTCTACGGTATCTTCTTCCAAAAGCTTAAAGTCATACTCAAAATTTGATTTTATAGCAGGGGAAAAAGTAGTAGCCCTCGAAGATTTTATGCAAGATGCGGTGGGAGATTTTCCTGCTAAGTGGAACACCAACGCGAGCGGTGAAGTGGTAAAACTGGAAGGAAACGCTTCCAAATGGCTACAGTTTGGCAACAAAGGAATTTTTTATCCTGAATTTGTGAACGATCTCCCCGAAAACTTCACTATGGAGTTTGATATGGCGATATCAGAAGAAATGAGCAACAATCAGTCGGGACTCAAAATCATTTTTCCCGAAAATAAAGAACGAAAACTTACCTACGACCAGCATTTTAGCAATGTGTTGCAGGTAGGAGTGGACATCCATCCTGTGCTTGGAGATGGAAGTTCTACGGATATATGGGTGTTCAACAAAAGCAATGAAAAAATCTTAGAAAACAGCAGTAAAATGCTTTGGAATGACAACCAGCCCAATCGGGTCTCGATTTGGAAGCAGAAAACCCGCTTGCGAGTGTATGTCAACGAAACTAAAGTATGGGATATTCCAAAAGCTTTTGATGCTACAGCTAAATATTCTATGCTTTTTGCTACTAATGTCTGGAGTGGAAGTGTTTTTCTTTCCAATCTCCGCGTAGCGGTAGGGACTCCTGATACACGCAGCAAACTCATCACGGAAGGGAAATTTAGCACGACGGGCATTTTGTTTGATGTCAATTCTGATAAAATCAAACCCGAATCTTACGGTATTTTGAAAGAATTGGGCGGGGTATTGAAAGAAAATTCGACTGTAAAAGTTAAAATTGTGGGGCATACTGATTCGGACGGTGATGATTCCAAAAACCTAGACCTATCAAAACGTCGTGCACAATCAGTCAAAGCTACACTAGCTAGTGAATTTGGGATTGAGGCAGCTCGTATGGAAATAGACGGAAAAGGCGAAAGCCAGCCTGTTGCACCTAATACCACGGTAGAAGGAAAAGCCAACAATCGTCGTGTAGAATTCATAAAATTGTAAACCCTTTTTAGACCATATAAAACGTAATGAAAGTCTCAATCAAAAACATACTGCTGGGTAGCTTGTTGCTAATAGGCTGTGGACAAAAAAACACTTCTGAAGCCACCGCAAGTGAAATAATGGAGACCTCATCTGCCTCGGTTTCTAATTCTGATGGAGGATGCCTACTATCCTATCAAGATAAGTATGACCAGCTACTTCCTTTAGAAAACATCCAAAAGCACTTTACGACGGATTGGAAAAGTACCAAAAAGACGTATATTCTAAACAAAAACCCCAAGTATCGCAATCATGACACCTACACTTATAGCTGGCCTAGCGAGCGTACCCGTACTATGGAGATTGCGGGTCGAAAACTGACGGTACCCATCGACAATAGAGTAGGGCTTACATGGGTAGGAGATGATTTGTACAAAATGTCTAAGAAAAAGTCGGACCTTGAAAACTTCCAATCTTTTTATAGAACCCCCACCAAAGAAGAGCTAGAACGGGCTTTTGAGGAAGCAGATAAACGGGTAGGGAAGCAAAAAGATGTATCGAAAGACCAAAAAAATGCAGCCATGGGGCTGGCAAAAGGAATGGCCGCCCAAGCTAAGTTTGAGCAAGTTTCGGGGATAGGTGATGCTGCTTCTTGGAAACCCAACGACAATGAACTTGTGGTATTGGTAGGCGGTTTGACATTTCAGGTCATTGCCGATGTGAGTAGTGATGCCACTACCAACTTAGAGCTTGCAAAAAAGCTCGCCCTTGAGGTTCTGAAAAAGTGTAATTAATTGATTTAGTGGTGTTTTTGACAGCGTTTAAGACGCTGAAAGGGAAATCTATGTTCAAAAAAATGTTTTTAACTCATGAAAACTAATAATCTAGCTGCCTTTTGTGTCACTTTGCTCGTCCCCATGATGCTTTTGATGAATGCCTGTAAGTCGGCAGGAAGTAAGGAGGAGGAGCCACTTCCGCAGACTACCAACTCTTTTGGTGCGATGATAGATGGAACCAACTGGAAATCGACCAAGGCAAATGGAGGCATAGCTGTAGTAGGTGGATTGCTCTCTATTGTGGGAAGTATAGACGATATAAATGAAATTTCCATTCAGATGATTGGCAAAGATTTAAAGACAGGGGTGGATTATCTGTTTGAAATACCTGCAAAAGAAGAAAACAAAATGGCAAATCTCATTTATAAGAGAAATGGCAGCGTGCTTTTTGCTAAAAGTGGAAAGGTGAGGTTTTCAACTTTTTCAAACAAAAAAATTGAGGGTACTTTCGAAGCCCAAGTGACGGATTATATCAATGCCAACGCTGACCTAAAATCAGGAACATTTACCATTAATTTTTAAAAAGATGATGATGAAAACCAGGATTTTTATAGGATGTATAGTTCTACTTTGGAGCTTCGGAGCAGTCGCTCAAGAATGCAGTGGCTATTTTGCCCTTCAAAAAGGATTGAAAATGGAACTAGTAAGCTATGATAAAAAAGACAAACCTGCGGCAACCCTAAAGTACGAAGTGGTGGATTATAAGCCCGTCAACGGAGGAATAGCGCTGTCTTTTTCAAACCAAACCTACGACGGCAAAGGGAAATTGCTGGCTAAAGGAGATGTGAGTGGAAAGTGCGTAAATGGAGAGTTTTATTCGGATGTACGTAATATCGGCTCAGAAATGATTCCTAAATCAGCCGATATTGAAGTCAATGTCACTGGTGATCAGCTTATTTATCCCAATGACCTTAAAGTAGGTCAAAAACTGAAAGATGCAGTGGTCACCGTAAAATCTGGGATGAGAGGAGGCATGACGCTTGTAAACATAACCGTCACAATCACAGATCGTACTGTACAAGGTTTTGAAACAGTCGAAACCCCCGCAGGAAAATTTGAGTGCGCTAAAATTACTTTTAACACGCTAACCAAATTGATGGGCAAACATAGTACTAAAACAACTGAGTATATGGCCAAAGGCATAGGTGTAGTAAAGTCGGAGCAATATGACGAAAAAGGAAAAAAAATATCCTCTTTGGTACTAACAAAACTGGAAAAACCATGATACGCCTGCTCGTATTTTTGCTGGTTTGCAGTCCACTATGGACAAATGCTCAAAAGATAGAGATTATCAAGCCCACTGGTGGTTTCAAAGAGATTGATTTTTCCAAGCCCACTTTTAGCGCTCAGCCAGCTCCTATTCCTAAGGCAAATGGTATTTATAAAAGCACCCACTTAATGGAGGTAGTATGCGATGATACCAAAGAAAGCGCCACTATGCTTCAGTACATCAATATCACCAATGGTGTGGTGGGGATTTCGTCAGAGCTTCTTAAAAAGTGGGAAGGCAATAAAGAAACATTAGAAGGGCTGGAGCATTTACATCATTGGACTATCTTGCCCAACATGACCCAACGAATGTATATCAATACCCCAGAAACCGGCAAAATTGTGATGGAAATGACTGCTGGAGATGGACTTCAGACTACTACCATGGCTCGTTTTGATGCTTATATGCTGGGGGAGATATTCTGGAATACAGCCAAGAAAATCAAGACGTACACCATTCCCCAAAACCTAGTGAGACTTTCGGAAAATCAGAAGAAAGCACCCGCTTTTGAAGTAGAGATTTACGAATATACGGGCGATGAAGGAAAAGTACAGGTGTGGCTCAAAGACTTGGGAGTGGCAGAAGGACAATATGCACCTCTGAAAAATACCTATGCTGCTACCGGTCTAGGAGGAATGGGATGGGTATACAACACCAAAAATAAACATGTGTATCTGGTCGTCCAAGTCAATGATGCTCCCAATACCAAAGGCTGCCGTTTGGTGGGGCTTTATCCCAAAGTACAGGTATTTTCGGGAGCTGGATATAAACCCATGGGCGATATGATGATGCCTACACTCGAAAAAAATCGAAAGGAGCTTGCGCAAAATTACGAAAAAGACCTAGCGGATGTATTGGCTCAAGAAGACGATGCTCAGATGCGAGTTTTACTCAAAGAACAAGCAGAGCTGCAACATCAAATCGCCCAAAAAGCTAATGATAATATGACCAACGCCGCCATGCTAAATGATGCTTCTGAAATCAATCGCTCTACTATAGGTATGGCACTCGATGCCGAAACTAATTATAAAATGACCGATATTGAGTTGAGAATTCAACTACGACGCCATCAGATTGAGTTGGAAAATGATAATATTACTAGTCAAGAACGCACCGAAATCAACAAAAAAATAAATTGTATTAACCAACAACGGCAGCATTGGAACAATTATCGTACCGATGCCAAAAAGCTCAAAGAAAAGATAAAACATCTTGAACAGTACGAGCAGGTTGAAAAAATGGGAACATTAATGGCAGACTATCAACAACGCTCTATGAACCTATGTCGCTAAAAATACTGTGTATATTAGGGGGATGTTTGTGGTTGGTGAGCGCTGCTTCCGCTCAGAAATCGCTCTTTTTTAAAGAACAGCTCACTTTTCAATACCAAGAAGGAGCAGCATTGAAAGAGATGAGCGTCTATTTAGATAGAAAAAGCTCGACCTGGCTTTTTACCAACGATGATAGTTTTGGGGGCAGAGCCGAGGGACTTGATTTTGTGGTGGCTTATGCCAGTGGTAAGTATCTTGTATGTAGTACGGATCATACTGGCTACAAAACTTGTCAGGAATTTGAGAGTCTTTTGGCAAAAAAAAGTACTGCTAAAATCAGCGGTAAGCCCACTGGCAACACCCAAATATTTGGGAAAAACAAATATGGATGGCCTACTTTTAAAGGACAAGAATACGAGATATATGCTGGGCGTGCTATCGAAAAGATATATTTGACTACTGTACCATTTAGTTGTAATCCTTTGTATAGTTATAATTTTTTAATAGGAATAGAACACTACTTGCCTCTTTTTGGAGAGATGGATTATCCTAGTTATTTGCCTAAAAATCACCTAGTTTTAAGGCAGAAAAATAATGTTCTACACACTTTATCCCCTACCGAATACTACCTTGATTTAGGACAATACAAGGTCGTGAAATAATCACCCTACATGGGTGATTATTTTATATAAAAAGCAACAAACTTATTATTTTTGAGGATCCTAATTAGTCAAAATGGGTTTACAGAACTTGCCGATTAGGCGCATAATCAATTGTAAATGTCGAGAATAGGAAAGTTCAAAACCCGCCAAGATTAAACATAAGTAGCCTCATTTATGAAAAAAGATATTTCATTTTCGCCCGTTTCGGGGGTGTATGTCACTATTGCTCGTCGCATTAATGAAATCAATCAAGCCGAATGGCACGTATATCTTATCAACCGTAACGATGCCCCTATCGAAAACGTATTTGTGACTTCAAGAGGGTACTCGGGCGATGATGCCAAAACCAGAGAAGAACAAGAGCGTACCTCTACTTTGCGTCATTTTTTTGCGGAGATTCTCCCTTCTCAATCCGTAATCATAGAGCCTATTATGTCGGGGGTATTTCACTTAAACAACGAATACTGGGTTAGTTATTTTGTTGGAAATCAGGTTTTTGATAAAAAATTTGTTTTTGTTCCAGACAGTATAGTTGAGCAAAATCTCGTAGATATTGAAGAACTAGGCCTCCAAGGAATACTCCACGAATAGCCCCGAAGAGATAAAGGTGGAGTATTTTATTTAATTTTTTTTGTAGCTCAAACGTTTATTAACCATATTCGTTACTAGGGTGATTTCTTGTAGAGCTTGTTGAATGAATGTGCTAAGACTTTCTGCTTCAGACGCTCTCCAAGATTCAATTTGCTTGGCAAGTTCGGCTAATTTGATAAAACCTGCGGTAGAAGAAGTGCCGTACAGTTTGTGGCCAACAGCGTTGGCTGTGGTTGTATCTTGGGTATTAATGATTGTTTGTAGTTTGACGGTCGCCAACTCGAGTTCATGGAGGGATAGAGTCAAAAACTCACTCATCAAATCTTCGTCTTCTCCCACTAGCATTGTCAGTTGAGAGGGATTGAAGTGCTGCAATTCATCGATTGGTTGCGGGGTCTCACTGGGAGTTTCTTTGTGAAACCATTTGTTGAAAAGCTTTACGATGGTCTCCTCCACAAATGGCTTGGTAATGAAATCATCCATGCCTGCTTCCATACATTTTTCTTTTTCTCCTTTGAGATTGCCGGCCGTAAGAGCGATGATAGGAATATGAACGCCAGGCGTGAGGGCACGAATCTTGGTAGTAGCCTCGTAGCCATTCATTTCGGGCATTTGGATATCCATGAAGATAATGTCGGGCAATTTTGCCTCGCAAACTTGCAGTGCTTGGTGTCCATTAATTGCTTCAAAGATAGTTGATTGTGGAGATACTCGCCTAATGATGGTTTTGGCCAGAAGCATATTGACAGGGTTGTCTTCTGCAATCAATACACGAAGGGCAATTGATTCTTCAGGGGTAGGTTGGAGAGGGGACGTAAGTTGAGACTCGTTCGTTTTTTTGAACAAACGTGAAAGGGTATTATACATTTCTTGCATTTTGATGGGTTTCACCAGCCGTTGGTTTACCCTCAGTTCTTCACACCCTTTGATGATAGTGCCGTCATCGGAGGAGCTATGCAACAAAATGACAGGCTGCTCTTCGTGGGTTTCAAAAAAACTTTCTCTGATTTTTTTGATAGTCTCAAGTCCATCCATATAAGGCATATGATAATCCATCATAATCACATCATAGCGGCGGCCTTGAGCGAGTAATTGTAACGCCTCAAATCCGTTTCGTGCTTCTTCAGAGACTATTTGTTTGAGCAGTAGCATTTGTCTCAAAATCACTCGGTTGTTGTCGTTGTCGTCAACAATTAAGACATTTTTGATAAGGTCAATATTTTCCCAATTGATAGAGCCTCCTTTTTCGGCTTTGAGTGTCAAGTCAAAAAAGAAGGTACTACCTTGAGCGGGTGTACTACGCAATTGGAGCTTACTATTCATAAGTCCCAATAGTTTGTTGGAAATTGTCAGTCCAAGCCCAGTACCTCCGTAGCGTTTGGTAGTAGATACATCCTCTTGTGAAAAGGCTTCAAAAATTTTGTCTTGTTTTTCGGGCTTGATACCAATCCCCGTATCTCGTACTTCAAAACGGAAAGTGACTTCGTCTTGATGGATATCGGAAAGAGCTTCTATTTTGAGTTCAATTTCACCTGTTTCGGTAAACTTAATGGCATTGCCGAGAAGGTTGACCAGTACTTGTTTGAGACGTACGGTATCTGTCCAGACAAACCGGGGCAAATCCAACGAAATATTAAGAAGCATCTCAAGTCCTTTGCTTTGGGCTTGGTAGGTGATGATGTCAGCTGTTTGGCTTCCTAGTTCAAATAAGTCACATTTAGAGATATCGAGCTCAAGCTTACCAGCTTCTATTTTTGAGAAATCCAAAATATCGTTGATGATTGTCAATAGAGCATTGGCCGATTGATTGACGATATGGATATATTGTTGCTGAGTTTCGTTAAGGGAGGTTTTTAGTACCAAATCCGTAAACCCAATGACGCCATTCAGAGGTGTCCGAATTTCATGGCTCATATTTGCCAAAAATTCTGATTTGGCTATACTTGCTTGTTCGGCTTGAAGTTTGGCTTTTTTTAATTCTTCACGTTGGAGACAAATTTCGGTGATGTCTTGTGTAAACATCATAATGCCCCCAATGCTTCCATCAAACTGATACCACGGCCTCACCTCCCACTTAAGGAATTGGTCATTGGACCAGCCCTCGGGGCGCCATCTATCTTCGTCATTTTTTTCAATGGCTCCTTGCAAACAGCGAGCGTGGATGTTTTTCCATTCTTGTGAAAGATTAGGAAATACCTCATAATGTGACAAACCAATGATATTTTGATTGCCCAGACGGTATTCTTCCATCCAGCGGTGACTGACAGCGATATAGCGGATGTTTTGGTCAAACATAGCCACTGCGGCGGGGGCGTGCTCTACAAACGCCATCAAGCGGGCTTTTTCAATCGTGAGTGCTTGCTGTGTTTTTTTCTGTTCCGAAATGTCAGTGGCAATACCCAAAAATCCAATGATTTTGTTTTCGGTGTCCCGTATAGGAGTCACCACCATCGATACCGTAATTGGGTAACCATCTTTTCGAATATAGGTCCATTCTCTTTGTTCGGAGCCTTCGATGAAAGCTTTGTGAATAAAAGTTTTGAAGCCTCCAATGGGAGTGTGGTATTGTTGCGAAAGTTCGTCGGCCCTTTGAGACAATTCTACCACATTCGGCATGAGAATAGAAGTAGTTTTACCAATTAATTCGTCAGCAGAGTAGCCCAGCATTTGTTCGGCACCACTATTGAAAACCGTAATAATTCCGTGTGCATCGGTGGCGATGATAGCTACTTCCGATGCAGACTGTAATACGTCGTTTAGAAGTTTTCGGGAGCGTTCGGTTTCGAGTTGAGCTTTCTTTTCGGCATCAATATCTTGAAAAGTACCATAAAGCCTGCGGCATTTACCATTGATGAGTTGGGCATTACCAAGAGCTCTCACCCAGCGTTCGTTACCTTTGGCGGTTACGATTTGTAGTTCTATGCTCCAAGGTTCACCTGTCTCAATGCTTCTATTTACTGCTTCTTGTATGGCTTTACGGTTTTTGCCTTCTTTATAAAAATTAATTCCTTTCTCTAAATCAGGCTCGAAGTCGGCCGGTACTTCATGAATTTCTTTGGTAACCGCCGTCCAAATCACCTTATTGTTTATTAAATCTACTTCCCAGCCGCCTACACTCGCGATTTGGTTGGTTTGTTCGAGGAGTTCTTTTGTTTGTTTTAAATCGTTTTCTAACTGATGTCGAGTCGTAATATCTAGCGCATTTCCGATTACATAATCTTCTCCCTCTAGACTCTTTTCACGGATGTTGTTAAACATCCAGATACGCGGCGAGCCATCACGATGCAGCGTGTGCATGAGGCCACTTGATTTTCCTTTTTGTTTGATTTCGGACAAGTAGGCTCGGAGGCCTTCATGCAATGGTACTGGAACTATATCAAACAAGCTCATGTGGGTTACTTCTTCGGCTCTATATCCCAAAATACTTGCGCCTGCTTCGTTGACCGTAAGGAAGTTTCCCTGCATGTCATGCGTACACATCAAGCCCTGAGAATTTTCAAAAAAGGCTCTTAATCTATCTTCGCTGATTTTGAGTTTAAGCTCTTTTTCTTTTTCAGTAGAGATATCTCTCGCAATCGCAAATATGCTTCCTGTAGCAGGCTCGGGCGAAGCTGTCCATTGTAGGTATTTGTAGTGACCATCTTTGGTATTGAAGCGATGCGTGAAATTGATAGTATTGGCACCTGATGCTAGCTTAGAAATTTCTAGTTGGCTTTTTTCAACATCTTCAGAATAAATAAGGTCGAAAAAAGAGGTGTTTAAAAGCTTAGACTCATCCCATCCCAACACTGCTGTGAAAGCAGGGTTGACTCTCTTGAAGTAGCCGTCGGTGCCGGCCACACAAATCAAGTCGTTGGAAGAATCAAAGAGTTGTTCAAAATGTTTTTGTTCTTCTTTCTGCCGGCGTTCGACAATCAAAGAAATCGCTACCTCCCCAAGTAGCTTCAGAGCTCGTTGTTGAGAATCGGTGAGTTTACTAGGAGTATCATCCAAAACGCACAACGTCCCTAAAGCATATCCATTGGGGTCAATAAGCGGATAACCGGCATAAAATCGAATATTAGGATCGGAAGTAACAAGCGTGTTTTCTTTAAAACGAGGGTCTTGGGTAGCATCTTCGATTTGAAAAATGGAGCTATCCTCAATGGCATGATGGCAGAAGGCAAGGCTTCGAGAAGTTTCCGCCTGATTGAGTCCTACTTTAGACTTAAACCATTGTCTATCTTCATCAATCAACGAAACAAGTGACATGGAAGTACCGCATATCAAAGAAGCTAGCTCCGTAAGGCGGTCAAAATCTTCTTCGGGTAGCGTATCTAATATCTGATAGTATTTGAGAGCTTTAAGTCTATCCTTTTCGTTGTGTACTAAAGGGCGATTTTTCATTTATTTGGAAAATAATCTCAACAGTTAGGTGTAATCAACAGGCTATTAAAAAGGGTAATAATTAGATTCTAGGTGTTTTTAGGTATAGTTATATATACTATAAAGTTAATAACATTCTAAAAAAATGAAAAGTTGCGAAGCGAGGGTTTTCTTATGATTTGTGTTAGTGGTTGATAATCAAAGTGTAAAGTCCTTTTATGTGCAATAATAAGTGCACAAAAAAAGCACTTGATACTTCCAAGTGCCTTTGTTTGTCCTCACAAAAGGCCAAATTTAGCTTTGTATCTTGGCAAATTCTTTGGCCAAATTGCCCGCTACTATCTCAATGTCATACAATTCCCACACCATTTTTTTTGCGTTTTTTTTGAGTGTATCGCAGTAAGAAGGATTTTGAAGCATTTGTACTAATCCCTCCAAGACACCTTCTACAGTAAGAGGTACTTCATGGGCGGCATGGTACTGAGCAACGGTACCATCGAAGCCGATACGATTGGAAACAAGGGCAGGAACACCCGCAGTCATGGCTTCTAAAGCAGCAATCGAAAAACCTTCCGAATAAGAAGTTAAAGCAAAAATATCAGCATCGGCTAAGGCGGCTTTTTTGAGTTCGCCGGTGAGCATTCCTACCATTATCATTTTATGAGCAAGATGATGGTCGCTAATGAACCGCTCCGTAAGAGCTTGGTATCCATCATCTGGCCCCGCCAAAACAAGGAGCGTATCATCGTACTGTTGGGCATATTTTTGAAAAGCCGGCAGTAGCAAATCAAGTCCTTTTTTGATGTTGAGGCGTCCCATAAACAAAACGATTTTTTTGTCGGTAGGCAAGCCAAATTTTTGTCTAAAAGTGCCTTTGGGAGGGAGAGTAGCAAGCTCATCTAGCTGCATACCATTAGGAATAATAGCGACATTGGGATGCTGAAAACCCAGATATTGACGTAAGTCGTTTAGCTCATCATGGTTGTTTATTTGAATGAGGTTTGCTTTTTTGAGAAATCGTTTTTGGAATAAGACAGAGAATATTTTCTTTTTCCAATATCCATGATGAAGCGCCCAATGATCAAGCAAACCATGAATAGTGACGGCTTTGGGAGTATTATTTTTGAATAAAAACGGCGCCACACTCCCAAAATGCCAGATACCATGACAATGCACTACGTCGTATTCATGGATGTGTTTTTTTAGAAAATCCCACAACTCCAACGAAAATTCAGGAAAAAAACGACTGATAGGAGTCGTACGCTTACATACAATTACCCGTGCGCCGTCAGGGGCAGGGTATATTTTATCTTCAGGCGATGCAGGACTCAAAATGTCTACTTGATGACCTAGTTTCAAAACCACCGTAGTATGATCATAAATGATACGAGCTGGCCCACCAATCGCCCAAGTGTAGGCACAAATATTTAGGATTTTCATGCGGCAAAATAACCACATTGAAGCATACAACACAATAGATAAAGCGCCGCTAAATAATTTGGCACATTATTTGAAATACCCCTTTTGTATGTTTTTTTTCTTATTGGTTATATATGCGAAAGCTTCTATTAATCTCTTTTTTATTGATTTTTGGGCAGATACAAGCTCAAAATGTAAGTTTATTAGGGATATCTCCGAGCTACTCACAGGCTGGAAAGCTTGCTGGCAAATTGGGATATAACTTTAATGTCACTTCGGTGGTAAATGCAGTTAGTCAAACAGTCGAACAAAAGTTTTTCCCCTCGGGGCATACGCATTTTCTTTTGCATGGATTGCTAGTATATCAGCTAAATAAAAAATGGAGCGTAGCAGGCGGCTATGCTTTTGGGAGACATAATATTTTTGGACTTCGCGAAAATGAGCATCGGTTGGTGGGGCAAGCTATTTACCAACATAAACTGGGTAATTTTGTCATCACACACCGTGGTCGTTATGAATGGCGTCAACCTACCAACTTACAGACGAAAGTAGTATCTGATGCCAACATTGGGCGCTATCAAGTTTGGGCAACTTACCCTCTTTACGATACTGAGAAGCAAAAAAAAGGATTTTATTTGTCGGCTTCAAATGAAGCCTTTTTATATTTCAAAGGCGCGACCAATGGTCCCGTAAGCTCGCGAAATGGCTCTATATTGTCAGAAAATTGGATGCACATAGGAGGAGGCTATAATGCTGGAAAAGCACGTGTTGAATTGGGATATTGTTTTCAAGCATTGGTACGTAATAAAGCGCAGGATTATCGCTTTTTCAATCTCTTACAAATCAATATTTATCATACGATTCATTGGCATGACGTGCAGTATTGGTGGTATATGTAATTCTTATGGCATGAAAATTGTCTAAATTTTTAATGTAGAATTTTAAAGTTTTAAATACCTTTGGGTTAAAATTAAAATTTTTCTTGAAAAAATTAACTGCTATCGGCCTTTTTGTCTTGCTGCTCTACAATATGTTTGGGCTGACGGTGGCAGTTTTGTTTTTTGAAAATGACTTTCAAACGGCTTCTCCTATTGCTGAAAACGATAAATGGCAAACCGTAAAAATGCACTTGCCTAATCTTCCTTACAATGAGGTTTGGGAAAATGCCGACGGTCAAGAAGGATTGATTAGAAGCGGGGATGATTTTTATAATATTACCCATCAGCGTCACGAAAATGATACGCTATATGTGACTCTTAAAACCAACCAACACGCCCGTGATCGATTTTTTGAGCTTGCCAATATGATTCAAGAAATCACCGATCCCCACTCCGACCCTGCTGATACCCCCTTTGGAAGGGCAGTGAAGTTACTGAGTGATTTAACAAAAGTATATCTTCCCAATTCCGTTCTAGAATGGCCTCTTGGATTTGATGCTGGGGTTTTAACGCAACACTTGTTTGCAACCCCTAGCTATACGTTACTTCAAGCGTTTCAATTGTTACATTCTCCCCCTCCTGAGTTAGCATAATGATGCTTTAGGCTCATTCTTCCAGAATGATAATGTCATGTCTCAAGGCAGACAGAGCTTATTTCATTAATCGAAGCTAACAATGATGAAAACACTGTTAGGGGTATTGATGCTGTTTTTTGTGGTGGTGTTTATTTCCCGTGATACTCATGCCTTTAAAAAAACAAATCCCTTTCCCCCTTATAATTGCCAAGAAATGCACCATTGGTGCAGTATGAGTGCTAAAAATGGTAAAGACCTTGTCGTGGCGGTAAAAGAAATACCTCCCGTAGGATGTGCCATACCTATGCCTATACTAAGTGCTTATGCAAAATAGAATCTCCAAGTTTAAGGATTTAATCCATTTGTACTCAAAAAGTTAGAAACTTGGAAAGTCCTATTTGATTTTGCCCAATCACTTATCTCGGCCTAAAAAATAGCGTGTTTTTTTATGAAAAGCTTTGGTTGAATTTATTCTATTTTTCAACCCAGACTCGTAGGAATACCCTATATGAGTCCCCAAGCTATTATTAAATGAAACGTATTATCTACTCTTTGATAGGGCTATTATTAGCCAATGAAGGGTTTTCGCAAGGATGTGTGGCGGTTCGTCATATGAGCTGTACGGCTACCAATGCGCTTACCTCTTCCGAATATTTCAAACAAAAAAATGGACAGTGGCAGGTCAGTATGGGCTATCGCTATTTTCGGTCGTTTCGGCATTTTAGAGGTGATGTCGAAGAGCATGAGCGATTGGAACAAAACACTGAGGTGATCAATTTATCACATGCTTTAGATTTGGGGATTAGCTACCAACCCAATGCTCGCTTAGCTTTTGGTATCAACTTACCCATTCAATACAACGACCGCTCATCCTTGTATGAGCATTATGGAAATGCAGTCTCTGCTAATCCTGACCAAAAACGTTTTCATACTTATTCTAAAGGAATTGGAGATATGCGTTTGACGGCCACCTATTGGATGCTTAACCCCTACAAACTTCCTAAATTTAATTTTGCGTTGGGAGCAGGTGTGAAATTGCCTACTGGAAACCCAGGCGTAACGGATGATTTTCATAAGTTGAATAAAGAAAAACAAGATTATGTGGTCAACAAGCCCGTTGATCAATCTATCCAACTAGGCGATGGAGGCGTAGGCGTAAGTATAGAACTTCAAGGATATGGGCAAATTACCAAAACCTTGACGGCTTATTTTAATGGATATTACTTATTCAATCCCAAAGAAACCAACAATGTACTTCGCAACCCTGAAGCTACTACCATCGATTTAGTGACGGGATACTTCTCAGTAGCGGATCAATTTGCCGGGCGCTTAGGATTGAGTCAAAGTATTGGTAAAGGCTTAGCTATTATGCTAGGGGGGCGCGTAGAAGGTGTTCCGGCGATTGATGCGATTGGAGGGAGCAAAGGCTTCCGTCGGCCAGGGTACATCGTATCGGCAGAGCCAGGAATAGCTTATATGAAAGGGAAATTTTCGGCAGCAGTCAATGTGCCTTATGCTTTGTATCGTAATCGTATCAAGAGCTATTCTGACCGTCTCGACCCGCTTGGGGTTCGTCATGGCGATGCTGCGTTTGCCGACTATTCTGTATCAATAAATATCAGTCGATGGTTTTGACGTATATATGGAGCGTTATTTCGTTTCTCATACCTTCATCCTTAAAAAATACATTTCAAATAACCTATGAAAAATCTATATATATTGGTGCTGTCAGCACTTATATTGGGCTACACTACAGCCTATGCTCAGATGCCCAATGACGCCATTTATATGCCTAAAGGCGTAGTGTGCGTAGGCACGATGTACACGCACAGTAGTTGGAAAGAATACTGGGAAAATACCCTTAAGCGTGAAAACCTGAATATCGGGACTCATACGACCCAAAGCGTAATGGTAATGCCCGCAATAGGAATTACCAATCGATTCAATGTCATTTTGAGTTTGCCTTATGTATGGACTAAAACCAGCGCAGGGAATCTTATGGGTCAAAAAGGTTTTCAGGATTTGGGAGGCTGGCTCAAAGTAAAAGCGGTGGATTGGAAAGGCTTTTCACTCAATGGCTTAGTGGGCATTTCACTACCTGTTAGCAAGTATGTCCCAGATTTTTTACCAATGTCGATAGGGCTACAATGTCGCACGGCTTCAGGGCGGGTCTTGGCCAATTATACCCATCCCAAAACGGGTATCTATGTTACGGCGCACGGTACTTATATGTGGCGCAGTAATATCAGCGTGGATAGAGATGCGTATCAGGCTGATGATAAAGTATACAATACCAACGAAGTGCGAGTTCCGAACGCTTATGATATGGGTGCTAGAGTGGGAATTTTGAAAAAACAATGGCAAACCGAAATTTGGGCAGAGCGCAATTCGTGTGTTAATGGCGACAATATTCGCCGCAATGATATGCCTTTTCCCACCAATAATATGCAGGCTACTATGGTGGGTTGGTATGGTAAGTTTCAACCTAAAGCGCTTGGTGTCAATGCCCGTATAGGGTATGTAACAAATGGCCTCAATATGGGACAAAGTACTAGCTATACAGTAGGGGTACTTTATATGTTTGGTGTAAAAAAATAACTTTTAATTTGACTAACTGATGAAACCCTATTCAACTTTTATAAAATATAGCACAGCTTTACTCACGCTTGCAGTGATAGTAATAGCTTGTAATAAAGACCTTGAAGAGCCCCAAAGAGTGGGATATACACCTGTGGCGGTAGATGAAAAAGCAGGCACTTGGAAAACCTATGTTTTGGCTTCGAGTGATGAAATCGAAGTTGCAGCACCTCTGGCAGTGACCTCATCAGAATATACCGCTGAGCTATCTGCACTAAAGGGATTGGCTTCTAATCTAAGCCAAGAACAAAAAGAAGCAGTGGTATATTGGGGAGCGGGAGCGGCGTATCGGTGGAATGAAATCGCCCGTGAGCTTTGCGCTCGTTACAACATTCCTCCCGCTTCAAATGCCGAAGGAAAATATCCTTTGCCAGATGCCGCCAATCCGTTGGCCGATCCTAAGTTTCCTTTTGCTAATCCTCCCTATGCTTCACGCGCTTTGGCGTATTTGTCGGTGGCGCAGTATGATGCGTTAGTTTCGGCGTGGCATTATAAATATAAATACAAACGCTCTGCTCCTTCAAAAGTAGATACGAGTATTCCGGTGGCGTTACCAGTTTCAGCTTTGCCGGCTTATCCTTCAGAAGATGCCGTGGTTGCAGCGGCGTCGGTCACCATTTTAAAAGCCATGTTTCCTGGCGAAGTACCTTATTTGGATGCAAAAATGAAAGAACATTTGGCGAGCCGTCAGTGGGCTGGTATGAATGTCACGAGCGATTTGACGGCAGGAACCTCGTTGGGAAATGCCGTAGCAGCAAAGGTAATGGGTAAAGCCCGCAACGACGGCATGGGAGCTTCCAACAATCAAACATTGGTGGCAGCGATGATAGAATCAGCCAAAACGAGAGGTATCAAAGACCCTTGGATAAGCCAAGAGGCTCCTTTACGTCCGCCTATGTTGCCCAATTTTGGTGCTGTTCAGACTTGGAATTTTGACAAGGCGACTATGGTTAAAATTCGTCCTGCTATTCCGTATGTAGTAGGTTCGGCCGAATGGCAAAAGGATATGGATGAACTAAAACAAATCCAGAATAAACAAACCCGCGAACAAGCCCGTATTGCCAATTATTGGGCTGATGGGGCAGGTAGCTATACGCCACCAGGGCATTGGCACCGCGCGGCTGCCAATGCTGCTCACGAAGCACGTTTTAGTGAAGTACGTATGGCGCGTACATTAGCCCTTGTGGGTACTGCCGAAATGGATGCTGGAATTGCTTGCTGGGATGCCAAGTATTTTTATTATACGCCTCGTCCTCAGCAGTTTGGTTTGAAAACTTCCGTGGGCTTGCCCAATTTTCCTTCCTATACATCGGGGCATTCTACGTTTTCGGCAGCAGCGGCTACTGTGCTAGGGTATCTATTTCCTGAGCAAGCAGCTAAGTTTGATGCACAAGCTTTAGAGGCATCTGTGTCACGTATCTATGGTTTGATTCACTATCGGGTAGATTGTGAAATGGGGCTAAAACATGGAGAAGTCATTGGCGAATATGCCATTGCACGTGGCAAAGCAGATGGCTCTGGTTTGTAAGAAACTACCATCCTAAATCATTTGTAACTACTTATCCTTAGGCAGTAAGCTTTAAGCAGTAGGCATTTTTTGCGATGTTTTTAGGAAGAATCGTTGCGTATAAAAAAACATTTTTAACAATACGCTTTAGGCTGTAAGCTATAAGCGTATTGTTAAGTAGTCACAATAATTTTTAATAACATAAGTGTTTGTTTAGCTATGTTCAGAAGGTTGGGAAGGTATAACCTTCTCAACCCTGAACATAGGACAATCAAGCCATTAAAGGGGTTTTAGGTCAAATTCATTATTCATGAAATATATCTTTTCAACACTTCTATTATTCGGAAGTATACATTTTATTTTTGCTCAAGATGGCCCTAAGCAAGAAGTTGCTCAACAACTTACCAACTGGCATAATGGCCTAGTAAAAGGAGATTTAGAGGGTGTAATGGCTCAGTATGCGAGCGATGCCGTTTTTTTTCCAACTTTTATCAATCAAGCGCTGACAGCCGATGAGCGAAAAACCTTTTTACAAACGCTCATTGCCAAAAAACCAGTAGCGACCTTAAATAATGACCAACGAATTCGGATTTTTGGTGATGTGGCTACGTGTTCAGGCTCTTGGGTATTTGATGTCAATGGAGCTGATGGGCAACGCGAAAAAAAGCCTGTTCGTTATCTGTTTGTTTTTGAAAAACGCGCCGGTAAATGGCTTATTATTGAACAACATGTTTCGGCTTTTCCCGAAAAAAAATAAACCCTATACTTGAAGAGACTGGTTTCGATATTGCTATTTAGCTTGTTGCTCTACAACATGGTAGGCTATTCGATAGTCTATTGGTTGGGGGGAAATGTGGCTTTGCATAAGCAAGAAATTCAGTCTGATTCTACTTTGAATGAAGAGTACATCACGGTAAAAGTGCCGGTAGCATTGCCATATCAGACAAATTGGACGGCGCCTCAACCCGTACAAGGGAGTATTCAAGTAGGGGAGGAGTTTTTTGAGATGGTAGAGCAAATCATGCTTAATGATACCCTTTATATTACTTGTAAGTCTGACCACCATGCGCGCAAAAACTTTTTTGCATTAGCCCAACACATTGATAATCACATCAAAGATTACAATGGTAGTACTCATGATTCTTCTAAAAATAAAACTTTAAGTATTCTCAAAGAATATGTGTCGTTTGGGCGGCTGCATGTATTCTTTTGGGTAGAATGGCTTCCCGACACCACACCATCGATTAGCATCACTTATACGCTTCTTTTAAGGGCATTGCCTCTTTTTTCTCCTCCTCCCGAAGAGGTTGATTTTTAGGTTTTTATGGTAGTTGCTCTATTTGTGAGAGTAGCTAAGATTTTTATTAAAATACTTATAAATCAACCATTTGTTGTATGCCACACATACCACTACCTGAGCATTTGCCTGGTATTACGGGCTTGCTCGAATACCGTTTGGACACGGCTATGCCGATTCGTGATTTAACGCAGATTTTGTTGCGGGGCGAATCCTCTTTGACCGAAGGTGAAAGAGAGTTGATTGCGACGATTGTGTCTTCACGAAACTGCACCAACTTTTGTGAAGCTGCTCACACAAAGGCCGCTGATTTGCTTTTGGGTGAGTCCGAAACGGCTCGGCTTGTCAAGTTGGATTTTGAATCGGCTCCAGTGTCTGATAAAATGAAAGCCTTGCTCAATATCGCGGCACTCACTCAAAAAAGTGGCAAAGCGGTATCGGGAGAGGCTATCGAAAGAGCCAAAAAAGCGGGCGCCTCCGATCTCGAAATCCATGATACTGTGCTGATTGCGGCCTTGTTTTGTCTTTACAACAAATACGTGGATGGACTTGCTACCGTCGCACCTGCTGATCCGGCATTTTATCAGACTTTGGGGGAGAGAATCGTAGCTCGTGGCTATATGCGACCTCCGGGAGGTTATTCAAAGCCAGCGTAGATAATCAAAAATTCATACGGGAGTATGACTCATTGCTCTTGAGAGGGGCATTAAAGATTGGCATTTATTATGAAAAAACATATACTTTTTTGGGTATGTACCATAGCAATATGGGCGACAGATACCTTACATGCACAACAGGTGCAGTTGAGAGGGGCTATTATTGACTCTGATACTCAGCGCCCTTTGGTGGGCGTTTCGATTGCTGTCAAGGGGAAAGTGGCAGGTACTGTCACTGATTTAAAAGGCAATTTTGAACTAGCTAGCTCTTTACCTACTACTTTAATCATTTCAATGGTGGGATATGAACGACAAGAAATCAATGTACAAAAAAGTGAACCATTGACCATTTCTTTGAAAGAAAGTGCTTCAGACATCGACCAAGTCGTGGTTTCGGCTTCGCGGATTGAGGAAAACATCTTGCGTTCGGCCGTAACAGTCGAAAAAATGGACATTCGTTCTATTCAAAATAGCCCTTCTCCCAATTTTTATGATGCTATCAATAATCTGAAAGGAGTGGATATGGTAACAAGTAGCTTGACGTATAAACAAATCAATGCTCGCGGTTTTAATACAACGGGCAATAGCCGTTTTCTTCAGTTGGTTGATAATGTGGATAATCAATCGGCTGGTTTGGGTTTTGCAATGGGAAACTTGTTTGGGCCTCATGATTTAGATGTGGAAAGCGTGGAGTTGATTCCGGGTGCGGCCTCAGCTTTGTATGGTCCTATTGCTTTCAATGGGATGTTGAGCATGAAAACCAAAAACCCTTTTCAATATCAAGGCCTAAGTTTACAAACTAAAGTGGGTTTAAACCATATTGCTGACGGCCCAGGGCTTGGAGCAAAACCGATGGGAGATTTTGCGATTCGTTATGCCAAAGCGTTTAATAATAAATTTGCTTTTAAAGTAAATGCTTCGTATTTGACCGGAACCGACTGGTATGCCAATGATTATACGGATATCGACCCTAATACCCCCGCTGCCAGTCGAGGACCTAACAATCCTGGAAAAAATTCATTGAATATTTATGGCGATGAGGTAGCTCGGACTTTTGATAAAATAGGGCGCGTATCACGGACAGGCTATGAAGAAAAAGACCTCACCAATTACGGTGTGTATAGCTTTAAGCTTAATGGAGCCCTTCATTATCGTATCAAAGACAACTTGGAGGTTATTTATGCTATTAATCGTTTGCAAGGGACAGCCCAATATACCGGAAGCGGGCGCTTCGTAATCAATGATTTTGTGCTGACGCAGCATCGGGCAGAATTAAAAGGGAGCCATTTTTTTCTTAGAGCTTATTCCAATGCAGAAAACTCGCATAATTCTTACAATACCCGTTCGCTCGGTCAGCAAATCAACCGCACATGGGTACGCGATTTAAACGGAAACGTAGTAACCCCCGACAAAGCCGACGCTACTTGGTTTGAACGTTATGAGGCCGCTTACAACGGAAATATTAATGGCGTAACTGGTCAAAACCATTTGTCTGCCCGCACTTTTGCTGACCAAGGGCGCTTGCTTTCAGGCTCTGCTGAATTTGAGTCAGCGAAGGAAAAACTCATTAAAACCTACGGTATTCAAGGGGCGGGTGTGTTGAGTAGATGTGGGCTGCGACATATAGAAGGGATGTATGATTTTACGCCTCATTTTTCTATTTTCTCATTGCAAGTAGGGGCCAATTATCGTCAGTATAAGTTAGATACAGGGGGTAGCTTATTTGATGATAAAGACAAAAACCTGACCAATACCGAATATGGAGTCTATGCCCAAGCGTCTAAGTCGTTGTTGAAAAATCATCTTAAAATCACGCTTTCAGGAAGATACGACAAAAACGAAAATTTTGAGGGTCGTTTTACTCCGCGTGCTTCCGCTGTCTTTTCAGCAAACGACAATCATCATTTCAGAGCCTCTTACCAAACGGGCTTTCGTAATCCTACCATTGGAGATCAGTACATCAAACTGAATGTTGGGCCTATCATTATCTTAGGAGGTGTACCTGTGAATGCCGCAGGTATGAATGCCTACGAAAATTCATTTACGGCTGCTTCGGTGGGGGCATTTGCGGGAGCCGCAGGGGCTCAATTAGGTCAGGGGGTACCTTTTCCTACGGCAGTTGCCAATCACAAAGACAAGTTGGTGAAATCCAATGTACCTTACATAAAAGCTGAAAAAGTAAAAAGTGTGGAGGTTGGTTACAAGGGATTGCTTACTCCGCAATTGATGCTTGATGTGGGTTATTATTACAGCCAATACACTGATTTTATTATCAATACTGTTGTGATTCGGACTGAAAGTACAGTGACTCTACCCGATGGAAGTATCAACCCCGCAGCGGCAGGAGATATTTTGAGTGGAAAAACCCAAGCATTTCAGCTTTATACCAATGCCACTGATGAAGTTTCTATTCAAGGGGTAAGTGCTGGTTTAGGATATTCGCTGCCCAATAATTATCGTCTAGCTGCCAATACTACTTGGACTGCTTTTAACTTGGGCAATGCCAATCCGAGCAATATTCCCCCTTTCAATACTCCTTCTTGGAAGACCAACCTGACTTTTGGTAATGCTAAACTTACCAATAAGCTTGGTTTTAATGTAGCATGGCATTGGCAAAGTGCATTTGATTGGTACGGAACATTTACCGAAAATCGCCCTGGGCGAATCAATGCCTATAGCCTACTAGATGCTCAAGTCAGCTACAAGCTTCCCGCTTTGAAGACCGTTGTAAAACTCGGTGCTTCCAATCTCACCAATACCTACATCATGCAAGCCTATGGTTCGCCAGCGGTAGGAGGGTTGTATTATGTGAGTCTCAACTTTGATGAACTATTTCGATAAATCGACCGCCTTATGAAAGCTTTGGAAATCAACACAACTACCTCTCAAAGTATTTCCAGTAGAGGCCTAGTGTTTGGGCTTTGTATGCTGAGTTACTGGTTTGGAGGGTCAGTCGCCACGCTGATGTCGGTCTATTTGCCAGTGGCTATTCCTGAGCTGTTAGGAGAAAAGCACATCACAGAAGCAAGTATGGGTGAAATTGGAGCATATATAGGAGCTGCTTTTTTGTATGGTTGGGGAGTAGGAGGATTGATGTTTGGAGTGGTCAGTGACCGTATAGGGCGAGTCAAATCTTTGACGCTTGCTACAGGTTTGTACGGTATAGCTACCTTGCTTACGGTATTTGTTTCTCATTGGTACATGCTGATAGGATGCCGATTTGTAGCCGGAATGGGTATTGGGGGAGTATTGTTGATTTCGACGGTGTATCTATCGGAAATCTGGCCTGTACGTACCCGCCCCGTTATTTTGGGGATTTTGGCAGTGGCATTCCCGATAGGGATTGTCACTACTGGCGGTATTAATATACTCTTTGCGCACTGGAGAGATGCTTTTTGGGTGGGTCTCATTCCTGTCACGACGGCCTTGATTATGAGCAAATGGCTCCCTGAATCAGAAGCTTGGAAAACTGCTCAAGCGACAGATGTTACCCATAGAACGCATCTGTGGGAGGCGTCCAACCGTCCCAATCTCCTCACTGGTACTATTATTTTTGGGGCGGTATTGATTGGTCTGTGGGGGATATTTTCTTGGGTGCCCACGTGGGTGCAATCATTGCTTCCACAAGGCCACAGCGGACAACAGGAGCGGGGAATTACGATGATGTTGCTGGGATTGGGAGGTATTGGCGGAGGAGCTATATCTGGTTTTTTAATAAAAGCACTTGGGGTGCGGAAGTGTCTCATTTTTACCTTTTTGGGCTGCTCTTTAATCTCATTTTTGTTGTTTTTAACCAATACTACTTTTAGTCCTATCATCTACTTTGAAATGGGGCTTTTGGCTTTGTTTTTTGGGATAAGTCAAGGCACACTTTCGAGTTATATTCCTCAATTATTTCCAACGGTTATCAGAGCTACTGCTACGGGCTTTTGCTTCAACATTGGACGTTTCTTTACGGCGACCTCCGTGTTTTTTGTGGGGGCAATGGTTGCTTTCTTTGGAGGGCTAAGCCATGCTCTGTTGACTTTTTCGGTGGCCTTTTTGGTGGCTTTGGTAGCAGCATTTATCAGTAAAAAAAGCTGATAAATAGAGGTTTTAGGTATCGATTCATAACCCATACACATTCAAATTTTGTAAAAATATGCCACATATTACACTTCCTGAAGGTTTTCCGGGTATTAGAAGTTTAGCAGCTTATCGCCCTGATACGGGGGCGGCACTGTATGCTTTAGCAGAGGCTCTTTTGCGTGGTACCGAATCATCGTTTAGTCAAGCGGAAGCAGAATTGATTGCGGCTTTTATTTCTGCTCAAAACGAATGTACTTTTTGTACTTGTAGTCATGCCGCAGCAGCGAGGTATTTGTTTAATCAAGATAAATCAATTGTAGATGCGGTGATTGAAAATTATGAAACAGCTCCGATTTCGGAAAAAATGAAGGCGCTTTTGGGCATTGCCAAGTGTGTGCAGCAAGATGCCCGTACCGTAACGGACGAATTGGTGGCCAATGCACGCTTATTAGGTGCCACCGACCGCCAAATTCATGATACAGTCTTGATTGCCGCCACTTTTTGTATGTTCAATCGCTACGTGGATGGCTTGGCCACGGTTACACCTCTAGGACTTGAAGCCTATGAACCAATGGGCGAACGGATGGCTACGTTGGGGTATATTCCTCCCAAACCAATGGGTCAATAGTTGCTGAAAACTAATATTTAATTCAAAACCAATCAAATAATGAATATAATCGTCACAGAACCTATTGGGAGTATTCCTCGGCCTGCTTATTTACAGCAAGCCATGGCGGCTTTTGGAAAAGGTGAAATAGAAGGCAATGAGTTGACAAGACTCTTTGAGAAAGCTACTCAAGAAACCATCAAAGAATTGGAAGCAACAGGCTCACCAGTGATTTCTGATGGTGAACAGTCAAAACCCAGTTTTGCTACTTATCCTATTCATGGTTCTCAACAACTAGCGCCTGAAGGCGTAATCATCCCATTTGCGGATGGGCATACACGTCAGTTACCTAAGCTGGTTTCAGGACCTTTTCATTATCAAACTTACGCAGAGAGTTATCTGAAAACAGCCCAAAAATATACGAGTTTGCCCGTCAAACAAGCTGTTATTTCGGCTTCTGCTATGAGTTTGTTGTATCCTCAAGAAGGAATTGAGGGGTATTCGCAAGAGCAATTTATCAATGATTTGCTGGCAGAAGCAGAAGCAGATATCCGTCGTTGCCTCAACCAAGGAGCGTACAATGTCCAAATTGATTTTACAGAAGCACGGTTGGCGCTGAAACTTGATCCAAGTAAACAGCTATTACGAATGTTTATTGACCTAAACAACAAAGTACTGGAGCGGTTTACGGCAGCGGAGCGCAGTCGGATAGGTATCCATACGTGTCCGGGAGGAGATCATGATTCGACCCATAGTGCAGATATTCCTTATACTGATTTACTTCCGCTTTTCTTTCAATTGAATGTTGGTAATTTTTACTTGGAATACGCGGCAGAACAAGATAAAAAATCAGTTCTAACATCTATTCGTGACAATATACAGCCTAATCAACGAGTATTTCTGGGTGTCACCAATGTCCTAGATCCACGTGTTGAGACCCCCGAAGAAGTCAGTGAGTTGTTGCTGGAAGCTGCGGATTATATTTCGGTGGGTCAGTTGGGTTCTACTGATGATTGTGGATTTTCTCCTTTTGCGGATGATGTTTCGACCGCTCGTGAGATTGCTTTTGCCAAAATCCGAGCACGGGTCGAGGGGACGAAGCTAGCTGAGAAAAAAATTAATTAAGGTTTTTATTTTAGTTAAACGAGCTAATCAAATGCCACATATATCATTGCCCGAAGGGATGCCCGGCATACTAGGCCCTATGAATTTTAGTCCTCAAACTGCCGATCCCATGAATGCCTTGGCCAATGCGCTATTGCAAACCGACGACGGATTGAGCAGGGGAGAAAGAGAGCTAATCGCGACCTATGTTTCATCTGAAAATGACTGTTTTTTTTGCCAGACCATTCATGGGGCCGTGGCTAGTCATTATTTGGGAGATACAGATTGGTCTTTTGTGAAGGCGGTCAAATGTGATTTTGAGCAAACTACACTCTCTGATAAGATGAAGGCTTTGCTTTCAATTGCTGGGAGTGTCCAACAAGGAGGAAAAAATGTAACTACTGAACAAGTAGAGGCAGCGAAAAAACAGGGTGCTACCGACAAAGACATTCATGATACGGTCTTGATTGCGGCAGCATTTTGTATGTTTAATCGCTACGTGGATGGTCTAGCGACTATTGCTCCTACAGAAGAAAATGTGTACCGATTGCGCGCATTGCGGATTGCCGACAATGGATATTCGGCATCCGCACCCTACGTGCCTGTTACATCATAGGTTGAATGAATGGACAAAACCCCCAGCATATTGCTGGGGGTTTTCTAAAAATGATTTTAAATGTGCCTAAAAAACGATGAATTATGAGAGTAATTTTTTATATCGGTATTATAGGTTTGGTGCTGTTTGAAATAGCCAATGTTTATTTCATCATGCCCATGCCTGGTAGTCAACGTATAAATAGCATCGACATTGCTTATTTTTTGCACACTTGGCGTTGGGCTTTTCGGGCTATTTTTGGGATTATGATTTTGGCGGGGGCTTTGTCTTTGTTTCAGACTAAATCATCAAAAATCGCCAAATGGATAGCAGGTAGTGTGGTGGTAGGGGCTTTGGTATTGGCCTATGTGGCTAATTTCGTCATGGCTGCCGACTCCATGTTTTATCAACCTTCCACTTTAATTTTAAAGAATGCTGCCGAAAACAAAGTTGACCCAAAAAGATTGGTAATTGGTGTTGAAATCAATGGACAAGCACGGGCTTATCCGATTCAATACATTGGCTACCATCATCAAGTTAGGGATACTTTGGGGGGGAAGCCTATCATTGTGACTTACTGTACCGTCTGCCGTACAGGGAGGGTTTTTGAACCAATCGTCAATGGAAAAGTAGAACAGTTTCGATTGGTAGGAATGGATCATTTCAATGCTATGTTTGAAGATAATACTACAGGTAGCTGGTGGAGACAAGCCAATGGTGAGGCAATCGCTGGTAAACTTAAAGGTCAGACTTTACCCGAGTTAGATGTAGTTCAAGTGGCTCTTGCACAGTGGTTTACTTATCATCCTCGAAGTTTAGTGATGCAGCCTGATACAAAATTTCAGGAAAAGTATGATTCGATGAGTACTTACGAATCAGGTAAAAAGAAATCGGCTCTTACTCGTCGCGATACTGCCTCATGGAAAGAAAAATCTTGGATAGTAGGGATAGAAGTAAGCAGTGGCACCAAAGCCTATGACTGGAATGATTTGCAACAAGCCAAAGTAATCAACGACATGATTGGCTATTTGCCTATTACGCTCATTTTGGCTTCCGACAAGCAGAGTTTTGTAGCCTTACGCCGTGCTACACCTGGACAAAAACTTGTCCTTCAAAATGATACTCTCATTGATGGAGGAGGAATTAAATATAGCCTCCTTGGAGAATCTCTCCAACCGATGCACCCCGACTTATTAAGGGTGAACGCATATCAGGAATATTGGCACAGTTGGCGTACTTTTCACCCTGATACGCAGCAGTATAAATAATTTTGGCACGATAATTGTTAAACAATAAGTAATCTCCTGTTTTGCAGCAGGATAAGTATCTAACTCATGAAAAGAATCTACACTCTTATTGGGATGTTAATAGCATTCCATGGTACAAATGCTCAAACCGTGAAAAGTGATTCGGCACGTGTTCTCAAGGAAGTTGAAATCATTGGTGCTCGTCAACGAATTCAAATCGAACGCTTGCCAGATGTTCAGGGTACGTACCTCAACGCAGGTAAGAAAAACGAAGTGATACAATTTGGAGGTATTAATGCAAATATTGCTGAACGTACTCCCCGACAAATGTTTGCAAAAATACCCGGAGTATTTGTATATGATATGGATGGCTCAGGCAACCAAATCAATTTCTCTACGCGTGGCCTTGATCCGCACCGTAGTTGGGAATTTAATATGCGTTATAACGGAGTCATTGGAAATACCGATATGTATGGCTATCCCGCAAGTCACTACAATCCTCCCGCAGAGTCGTTTGAACGGGTAGAAATTGTACGTGGCACTGGCTCATTGCAGTACGGTGCTCAGTTTGGAGGAATGATTAATTATGTATCCAAGCAGGCCGATACTACCAAAAGATTTGGGTTTGAAAGTATTAATTCGGCGGGGTCATTTGGCCTATTTAGCTCTTATAATGCTATAGGTGGAAAAGTCGGAAAATTGACTTATTACGCTTATTATCATCGTCGAAACTCCAACGGGTATCGTAAAGATAGTCGGTCAGAAGCTCAGGCGCAGTTGGTGAGGTTGCAGTATGATTTTTCGTCGAAGCTTTCGCTTAAAGCAGAAGTAGGGCATACCGATTACGTATATCAAATTCCGGGTCCTCTCACCGATAGTATGTTTGCCGCCAATCCTCAGATGTCCACACGGTCGCGAAATTATTATCAGCCCGATATTTATTTGCCTTCGCTGACGCTTGATTGGCAGCTTAGCCCTCGTACACGTTTGTTGTGGACAAATTCTATGGTGTTAGGTTTCCGAAACAGTGTCATGATTGATGCCTTTGCAACAGTAAAAGACGCTATCGACCCTGCTACTGGTGATTATAAAAATCGTCAGGTAGATATTGATAAGTTCAATAGTTTCACTTCGGAGTTGCGGTTATCGCATCAATATCAGTTGGGAGCTATGAGTAGTACGGTGGTGGGAGGCATACAAATCATGAGCAACGACCTCAATCGCCGGCAAATAGGCAAAGGAACCACAGGGAGTGATTATGATTTGACCCTTGTCGTGCCTAATGATTGGGGTCGTGATATGCACTTCCGCACCAAAAACGTAGCTATTTTTGTTGAAAACTTGCTCTATATCACACCAAAATGGTCAATTTCACCGGGATTTCGGGTGGAAAGCGGTCAAACCGACTTCTCAGGATACATACGCTATCTAAAGCCTGAAGTGGTTCCTAATAGCATTCCGCACCGATTCCCGTTGTTTGGGATGAGTACTCAGTATCAATTAAATCCCCAAAATCGGATTTATGGCGGATTTTCACAGGCTTATCGTCCCGTGATTTTGAAAGATATTGTGCCGGCGTCAGTCTTGGAGCGTGCCGACAAAAACCTCAAAGACGCCAATGGGTATAATGCTGAAATTGGGTTAAGTGGGCGCATGGGGCGTTTGCATTATGATATAAGTGCGTTTTTGCTCCAATACAACAACCGACTCGGTAGCCTCATCCTAAATGACCCTGACGGGACGTCTTATATTTTCCGTACCAATATTGGCGATAGCCGTACCAAAGGCCTGGAAATGTATATTGAATATGAGTTTATTCATAATAACAAAACCCGCTTGTCTGCCTTTACTTCTACGGCGTTGATGGATGCCCGGTATATAAATGGAAAAATAAGTAATGGTAAAGAAAATCAGGATGTGAGTGGTAATTCGGTAGAATCTGTACCAAGATGGACGAGTCGTAACGGGATTGAATTCAACCATCGTTGGCTAAGTAGTACTTTGCTTGTGAGTTATGTGGATAAGACATTTGCAGATGCTTTCAACACTGTTCAGCCTACTGCCAATGGGGCTAGGGGCGTGGTACCGAGCTATACATTAGTAGACCTTAACACTACTTTTTATCTTACTAGTCGATATACCTTACGATTGGGAATCAATAATATGCTCAATAAAAGCTATTTTACAAAACGTCCTACATTCTATCCTGGGCCGGGTATTTGGCCTTCTGATGGGCGCAGTATCGTAGCTACAGTAGGTATCAAGATTTAGAAAGACCTTATTTTGAGTGTGTATTCTATCTTTTAGCTGTGGTATCCGAACAGCAGCATCGCTTTTAATTTGTTTGACAATGAGGCTGTTCGGGTGTTTTTTTTAACTTAGTTCCTTTATGAAAAATTTGCTATTTACTGTGCTGAGCGTTGTCATCATTATGGGTAGTTGTACCAATGGTGACGTAGTAACGCCCCAAAAAGCCAATCATGTTTCAGAATATTCGGCAGACTTCTTGCGTGAATGGTTTAAACTTGAATGCCGCGTGGTGAAAGAAACAGCGGGATTTTTGCCTCCTCAAGCTTCACGTGCTTTTGGATATGTAGGTATTACAGCCTACGAAGCTGTTTATAGTGGTATTCCAGATGCCAAACCTTTGGCTGGTCAAATCAATCGATTACTTAGAGCTGACATGCCTACTCCTCTAACGCTCAATGTGCGCTATCACTGGGGAATAGTAGTCAATGCCGCAGTAGCTGATATGATGCGCTATATGTTTGACAAAAACCTGAGCCCTGCCAATTTAGAAAAAATCGATGCCTTGGAAGCGCAGTATTACAATGAATTTAAGGGAACGACTTCACAAATCCTTGCTGATGAATCAGTAAAGCATGGTAAAGCAGTAGCCGCCGCTATTTATGAATATTCCAAATCAGACGGTGGACATGATTCTTACCTCAATCCTTTTTCAAGACCTTTTACGCCCGTTACGGGAATTGATAAGTGGATTCCTACGGATGCCAAAAACGCGACTCCGCTAAGTCCTTATTGGTACAAATGCCGTCCTATCATCGCCTCCAATATGCAATATGCCACTCCTGCAAAACCTATCTCTTTTTCGACAGATAAGCAATCGGCTTTTTATAAGGAAGCGATAGACGTCTACAACCAAGTCAAAAGCAATACCAAAGACCAAATAGAAATTGCTAAGTTTTGGGCTGATGACCCTTTTGCTACTTGTACACCTACAGGGCATACTTTCAATATCATGACGCAGCTTTTGGAAGAAACCAACGCCACTCTTGAAAAAGCAGTGGTAGGTTATGCCATGCTTGGCATCGGTGAAATTGACGCCTTTATTGCTTGTTGGAAAGCCAAATATGACTATTCATTGATTCGTCCGGTGTCTTATATTCAAAAATACATCGACCCTAACTTCAATACTGTTATTGGTACACCCGCTTTTCCCGCTTATACTTCTGGACATGCAACGGAGATTGGGGTGGGAGAAAAAATCTTCATCAAACTTTTTACGAATGGGGATGGAAATTATACGATTACAGATCGTTCGCAGATCCAACATGGTTTTCCACCGCGCTCATATCGTAATTTTAGTGAAATGGCTCTCGAATGCGCCAACTCTCGTCTGTATGGTGGAATTCATTATCAGATGGACAACCAAAAAGGTCTTGAAATGGGACGCGGTATTGGCGAAAATGTATATAAAGCCATTTCGTGGCCTCAAAATATTAAATAGTAACAACGGGGTGTGGCTTCTCACCCCCCCAAATTTATCTGTTGTCATGAAAAAAAATCTAATTATTGGAGTCATAATTCTCCTGATGGGCTGTCAAGAAAATGCCAAACAACAGCTCGAAAAAGATGCAAAACTCATGGCTACGCTCGAATGTGAAGCGCGGCAATTGAAAGAATATCGCTTCAAAGTAGCCAATGATATTCGGTTTATGGAAGATTCGCTCATGAAAACCGGAAAGGCGCTTACGGCGACTCAATCCAAAGAAATTGATTCCATACGAAATGAGCTAACCCTGCGAACGGGGGGCTTGGCCGATAAAATCACCAAAACGATGGATAGCTTATTTACGCTCCAATACAAAACCACCGAACAGCGACACGAGTTTGACGTAGCAACCGAAAAAATACTTCAAGAAGTTTGCGAATAGGGAGGAGAAATCCTCCCTATTTTTTTGTCATGATTTATCCTTTTTTAGTAAACAAAATAACACTGGGGTAGTATATCTTCCATAAGATAATCAACAAATTAGTCTCTGTGATACTCAGTGTAAAACTCCGAGCAACTCTGTGTCTAAAAATTTTTGGATTACCTTATTTTCTCTTAAAAAAGAAGCAGGATGTTGGACAGATTCGTTTACTTCAACAATTTTGCTTCATCACTGACGTTAATATCCTGTTTTTAAAAGCTGTTATTAAGATTTAATCATGAGAAAAATCAACTTATTGTTAGTGCTTTTGACCGTTGCGATGGTGTTTAATCGCTGCGCTGTTACCAAACAAATCTCTGAAGTAAAGACCCTAGGCGATTGTAAATATTCGATAGCTTCCGCCGAAAATATCACCGTGGCGGGGATTGATATTCGTCAATTCCAAAACCTCCAAGATTTTGATTTGTCGCGTTCGCCGCAGCTTGCTTTGGCATTGCTAAGCAAAGAAGTGCCTCTTAGACTTCGCCTCAATCTTGACGTAACCAACCCTACCAAACAACTTGCGGGTATTACGCAATTTGAGTATAAAGTTTTACTGTCTGAAAATGAGATTTTTACGGGTTTTTGGGATCAGCGCATCGAGGTACAACCCAATGGCGGCACTACACGCGTACCAATGCAGCTTTCGACCAATGCCTACCGCCTCATCACGGATGCCAAAACTCGGGATTCGTTTGTGAATATGGTAGAAAACTTGTCTGGAAAACAAAATACCCAACCGTCTAAATTGACGATTAAGCTTAAACCTACGCTTGGAATTGGCAACTCTCAAATCAATTATCCCGGCTATATTACTATCGAAAAAGAAGTAACCGCCAAAATGATTTCGGGCGAATAAGCCAAGGTCTACTAAGTTTTCAAAACTTGGTAGACCTTTAGCAGTTACTTTGGCACCTAAATATTTTCTTTACCAAATTCTCTTACGAGCGGGTATAACGCTGGCAACGTTCAAAACGTTGCCAGCGTTAAGATTACGTCGCCAGCGTTGGGGTTACAAATTCTTAGCTTTCAGTTGCTTCACGGCATAGTCAGCAGCACGTGCAGTGAGTGCCATGTAAGTAAGAGAGGGGTTTTGGGTAGCGGTCGAAGTCATGCTGCTCCCATCAGACACAAATACGTTTTTGCAGGCGTGCATTTGGTTCCATTTGTTGAGCATCGAAGTTTTTGGGTCTTTTCCCATTCTTACGCCGCCCATTTCGTGGTTTTCGTTGCCCGGAACACGTTTCGTATCAGAAGTTTTAATATTTCTAAAACCTGCTTTCGCAAACATCTCCGAAAACTGCTCATAAAAATCTTGCACCATTTTCATGTCGTTGTCGTCAAAATCTACCGACATCCGCAGCTGAGGGATTCCCCAGTCATCTTTCAACTGAGGGTCGAGACGTACAAAATTGCTTTCCTTCGTGAGTACTTCACCCATCATTTGCGCGCCCATTGTCCAGCCTTCAGTAGAGGGTTTAAAGAGCTGTTCTTTGAGGTCGGCTCCTAGGTAGTTGTCGGTAGGAGTACCTATTTTGGAAGAGCCAATCGAAGCTGCGTAGCCGCGCAAAAAGTCTGTTTCTTGTTTTCCTAAATTTCTAAAACGTGGCAAATAGCTTCCTGTGGGTCTTTTTCCCTCGGCCATTGTATCATGAAAACCATCATATTCTGCTGATACTCTTCCTCGATAATTGTGAAAACCAATAAATTTACCAAGCACCCCACTGTCGTTGCCAAAGCCGTTGGGGAATCGGTTAGAGGTAGAGTTTAGCAAAATCAAGTTGGTATTGAGCGCAGAGGCATTCAAGAAAATGATTTTGGCATAATATTCTGTCATTTCTTTGGTATGTGCATCAATGACACGTACGCCTGTAGCGCGTTTCTTTTGCTCATCATAGATCACCGAATGCACCACCGAGTGAGGCTTTAAGGTCATTTTGCCCGTTTTGGCGGCCCACGGAATCGTCGAAGAATTACTGCTAAAATAACCACCATAAGGGCAACCTCTTTCACAAAGCACCCGATTCTGACACTGCGAGCGGCCTTGTTGATGATGAATTTGCTGTGCTTGGGTGAGATTGGCGGTGCGACCGATGATAATTTGGCGGTCGTTGTAGTTTTTAGCTACTTGCTGACTAAAATGCTTTTCAACACAACTCATCTCGTGAGGGGGCAAAAACTCACCATCGGGCAAGTGTGGGAGACCATCTTTGTTGCCCGCTATTCCCACAAATTTTTCTACATAACTGTACCAAGGTGCTAGGTCGGCATATCGAATAGGCCAATCTACCGCAAAACCATCGCGGGCAGGGCCTTCAAAATCATAATCGGACCAGCGTTGCGCCTGACGCGCCCACAGCAGCGAACGGCCCCCTACTTGGTAGCCTCTCATCCACGAAAAAGGCTTGTCTTGTATAAAAGGGTGTTCGTAATCTTTGACCACAAAATGAATGGTCTCTTCTTTAAAAATGTAATGCCCACTCGAAGCAGGACTTTTTTGTTTGAGCTCTAAAGGTACTTGACCCAAATGCGGAAATTCCCAGGGGTTTTTCATAGCAGTTGGGTAATCTATGACGTGTTTTACATCGCGCCCACGTTCGAGTACCAAAGTACGCAATCCTTTTTGGGTCAGTTCTTTGGTGGCCCAGCCTCCACTAATACCCGTACCTACCACTATTGCATCGAATGTCCGTTCGTTGATTGAATCAATATTAAAGTACGCCATGAATAAATTTCTGAATTGTCGATGTATGGATTTTTCTTACTTTTAAAAACAACAGCCCTAAGTGAATTACTTGCCATTAGGCAAAATTATTCGTTCGACACAAATCTGTGTTATCTTTGTTTTTATATCAAATATAAAACACAAGGCGATATTCTTTGGCGAAGGTTAGGAAGTATTTGTGCCATTAAAACCTCAAATTTAAGCATGATTACCAAATTTGAAGATTTAGATTTGACCAAACAATATAGCTATGCCGATTATTTGACGTGGCAGTTTCAAGAGCGTTTAGAGCTTATCAAAGGTCATATTTACAAAATGACACCTGCCCCAGCTCGTCGGCATCAGCAGATTGTTTGGAATATAACTGGACTTTTTTGGGAAAAATTCAAAAAAGGACCTTGTAAAGTATATCAAGCTCCCTTCGATGTGAGGTTGCCTAAAAAAGGGCAAGTGTCAGATAAACAAACTTTTACGGTGGTTCAGCCTGACTTGTGCGTGATTTGTGATCTCAACAAACTCGATGACCGTGGCTGTGTGGGGGCACCTGACTTGGTAGTTGAAATCTTATCGCCAGGCAATACTAAAAAAGAAATGAAACAGAAGTTTGATGTATATCAAGAAGCAGGGGTAAAGGAATATTGGCTTGTCCAGCCCGACGACCGTAATGTATTTCAGTACGTACTCAATGAAGACGGTATTTATATTGGTCTTCACCCACTTACCGACGAAGATATCCTTGTTTCGCGTGCTTTTCCTGATTTCGAAATAGAATTAGCCCAGCTTTTTGATTAACCCCTAATTATTCCTAAACCTTAAAAAAACAAGTTGATATGACCACAAAATTTCTATTCTTTCTGTGCTTTATTCTTTGTTGTAGCGTAGTGTATGCACAAGAAACTAGCCTTTTCAATGGGAAAGACCTTACAGGATGGCACATCGACGTACCTGCGAGGGACAAAGACCCCAAACTCCGAAATCCTTTTATTGTCAGAAACGGGATGCTTGTAAGCCTGGGTGAACCGCAAGGGCATTTGATTACGGATAAAATATACCAAAACTACCGAGTCGAAGTGCAGTATCGTTTTGCAGCTGCGCCGGGCAATTGTGGTTTGTTGTTGCATGCTTCTACGCCTCGTTCGTTGTATGAGATGTTTCCAAAATCTATCGAATCACAGATGATGCACCAAAATGCGGGTGATTTTTGGTGTATCGTAGAAAATATCGAAGTGCCTGAAATGGAAAAACGCCGTGGCCCTAAAGAAAATTGGGGAATTACGGAAGGCAAAGAACGTCGAGTAAGAAACCTAACCGACAATTCCGAAAAGCCTTTGGGAGAATGGAATACGATGATTGTAGAATGCCTTAATGACCAAATCAAAGTGTGGGTCAACGGCGATATGGTCAATCATGGGTTCAATTGTACGGCTCAAAAAGGGCAGATTGCCTTACAAGCCGAAGGTGCCGAAGTGGAATTTAGGAAGGTAGTGTTGACACCTATCACCAAAATTTCGGAATAAGCCTCAATAATAAACAATAAAATGCAAGAACAACCAAATCCTTCCGACGCGCACAAATATGGGCTTCAGGAATATTTATCGTTGGGTTATATCTATTTGATTCTATTAGGAATCGTTGGAGATGTGATTTATTACAAATTTTTTGACATCAACATCTTAGACTATGTGACGCTCTCAGACGTATTGATGGCACCAATAAATACCCTTGTCAGTGATTTGCGGATATTGGCTATTGTGGTATTGGCTATTGTAGTAGTATATCTGCTTTATTTTAAGGGATTACCGTGGCTTCATTTCAAAACCAAAGAGAAAGGATGGTATCAAAAGGTGGTCAAAGATGTAGATAAACTAGATGCAAAAATACATGAGCTTAAAAACAGCAACGTTGTTTGGGCGATTGCGTATTTCTTATTTTGTATGTTTGTAGGAGTAAATGTGGGGAGTGGGGGCAAAATTAAAAAACGTATCGACCAAGGAGATTTTAAAGCAAGCCACCAACTTACTTTTAGCGATAATACTGTCAAACAAGTAAAAGTAATAGGGCAAAATACGGTATATCTCTTTTATGTACTCGAAAAGCAAAAAGATGTACACATTTTGCTTATAAGTGGTAATGTAAAGGAAATCAGAGTGTTACCTAAAGAAGTAAAATAAACGCAGGCAACGTTTTGAACGTTGCCTGCGTTAAGATCGGTCTCTTTTATGTACTCGAAACCCAAAAAGATGTACACATTTTGCTTATAAGTGGTAATGTAAAGGAAATCAGAGTGTTACCTAAAGAAGTAAAATAAACGCAGGCAACGTTCAGAACGTTGCCTGCGTTAGGGTATATCTCTTTTATGTACTCGAAAAGCAAAAAGATGTACACATTTTGCTTATAAGTGGTAATGTAAAGGAAATCAGAGTGTTGCCTAAAGAAGTAAAATGAACGCTTAAAATAAACGCAGGCAACGTTCTGAACGTTGCCTGCGTTAAGGTTCATGCATGTATTTATGTCTTTGAAAACCAACAAGATGTACACATTTTGCTTATAAGTGGTAATGTAAATCAGATTGTTACCTAAAGAAGTAAAATAAACGCAGGCAACGTTCAAAACGTTGCCTGCGTTAAGATCCATATGTTCTGAACGTTGCCGGGGTCGGGTTATAAATTCTTAGCTTTCAACTGCTTTACGGCATAGTCAGCTGCGCGAGCAGTGAGAGCCATATAAGTTAGCGACGGGTTTTGAGTGGCGGTCGAAGTCATGCAAGCACCGTCGGTCACAAACACATTTTTGCAGGCGTGAAGTTGGTTCCACTTATTGAGTAAAGACGTTTTAGGGTCTTTTCCCATGCGGCAGCCGCCCATTTCGTGAATGTCGAGGCCGGGTGCTTTGTTGGGTACATCATGGGTTTTGATGTTTGTAAACCCTGCCTTCGTAAACATCTCCGTCAACTGTTCATGATAATCTTTTATCATTTTCTCGTCGTTGTCGTCGTAGCTTACTGAAATTTTCAATTGCGGAATCCCCCAAGGATCTTTCAGATTAGCATCAAGAGCCACGTAGTTCGTTTCTTTGGGAATGGTTTCACCCATCATGTGTGAACCTACGCGCCAGTTGCCGTATTTCTTTTCGGCAAGATTGTTTTTAAGTTCTTCGCCGAAGCCTGAGCGGTCGTTGTAAGTAATACGACTTCCACCAAAACCCGCTGCATATCCGCGAATAAAATCCGTTTCTTGCTTTAATAAATTCCTAAAACGAGGAATGTAGCCACTATTGGGGCGAATGCCTTCGGTGGTGGTGTCCAAAAACCCTTCGTATTCACCTGAGATACTCGTGCGGTAGTTGTGAAAAGCGATGTATTTGCCAAGCAAGCCATTGTCGTTGCCCAATCCATTTTGAAAACGATTGGAAGTTGAGTTCAACAAAATCAAGTTGGTATTTAAAGCCGCCGCATTCACAAAGATGATTTTAGCGTAATATTCGGTTGTTTCTTTAGTTTTGGCATCAATAACCCGCACGCCTGAGGCTTTACCGAGTTTTTCGTCGTAGATAATCGAATGCACTACCGAATCAGGTTTGAGGGTCATTTTGCCCGATTTAGCAGCCCACGGAATCGTGGAGGCATTGCTACTAAAATAGCCTCCATACGGGCATCCTCTCTGACAAAGGGCGCGGTTTTGACATTGAGCTCGACCTTGGTCATAATGAATCTGATTGGGTTTGGTCAAGTGAGCGCACCGCCCGATGATGATAGGGCGACTACCTCCGTAGTGTTTGGCCATTTGTTGGCTAAAATACTTCTCCACGCAGTTCAGCTCGTGAGGCGGCAAAAACTCTCCGTCAGGAAGCTGAGGCAAGCCGTCTTTATTGCCCGAAATACCCGCAAATTTTTCTACGTAACTATACCAAGGCGCGATGTCGTTGTAATTGATAGGCCATTCGACGGCAAAGCCATCGCGGGCGGGACCGTCAAAATCATATTGCGACCACCGCTGGGTTTGGCGCGCCCAAAGGAGCGATTTTCCGCCTACTTGATAGCCGCGTATCCAGTCGAAAGGTTTTTCTTGAACGTAAGGATGCTCGGCATCTTTCACAAAAAAATGCGCAGCATCTTCGTTGAAAGCATAACACCGACTTACCACGGGGTTGGCATCCTTGATGGCTTTGGGGATTTGATTGAGGTGTTCAAACTCCCAAGGGTTTTTGAAAGTAGTCGGATAATCCGTCACATGCTGGACATTGCGCCCTCGCTCTAAAACCAGGGTTTTGAGTCCTTTGCCCGTGAGTTCTTTTGCGGCCCAGCCACCACTAATTCCCGACCCGATAACGATGGCATCAAAAGTACGGTCTTTTACAGAATCTATATTGAAATATGACATTTTGATTTATTTTTTGACAGGCACACAGCCATGATAAAAACCAGGGGCCATGTTGTATTTTTGGATATTTACCATCACATACTCGGAGTTCATGTATCCCTGAATCGTCAAGTTTTTGATGGTATTCACAAACTGTTTGGCAGGAGTGTCAGAGGAAGCCGACAATTGTTTCAGCAGCTCAAGACGCTGCTGCGGGGTACATTCTACAAACCCTTTGTTATAGGCTTTTTGAGCCGCATCGTCGGTAGTTTTGAGACCTTGTTTGAAACTTTGCTGCGCAGCTTCAGCATAGCAATCATTCACCATTCGCATCGCAAATTGATGTACTTTAAGCGATTTTGCGCCAGGGGTGTTGGTTTCGGGAATGAGGGTTTCTACAATTTCGGCCAAGGTATTTTCTTCGTTGAAAGAGAGCATAGAAACAGACCCAATGGATTCGGGAGTCCATCCAGAAGCCCAAGAAGGAAGACTTAACAAGCCTCCCATAGCCATGGTTAGATTTTTAATGGCGGAACGTCGTTGCATAATCATTTATCAGTTGGGTATTCAATTCAGTTTAAATTATTAAAGTCGTAGGGTAGGTTTTTATTACCCATTCAAAATAAAACAAAAAAAAGATAGCTTACGCAAATTTTTTAGAAGAGAGCATCGACGATTCTCGTACCATAAGCTGAGTAGAAAGGGTAATGGTCTCGGGTGTATTGTGTTCGGATTCCAATTGCTTGAGAAGGAGCCTTACTACTTGGGCTCCCATTTCCTGAATGGGCTGATTGACACTTGTCAGCGAGGGTGAAAGATAAATGCAGGTAGGTTCGTTGTTGAAACTTACCACCGCTACATCTTCCGGGATTTTAATCCCTTTTTGTTTAAAAGCATACATCGTCGAAAACGCAATGCGGTCGCTCATTGTCAGGATACCGTCAGGGGGCTGAGGGAGACTCATCATATTGAGTGCTTGCATGATGGTGTTTTCGGGCGTAAAATCGCTATGAAATATATAACGGTCTGTATAAGGTAAATTGTACTTTTGAAGGGCTTCTCTAAAACCATCCAGTCGCTGATTACTAATCAAAAGGCTAGGAGGGCCAGCCAAGCAGCCCAAGCGTTGGCAGCCATTTTCGATAAGATGCTCGGTGGCTTTAAAAGCGGCAAGTTTGTTGTCGACAATTACTTTGGAGGTTTCGAGGCTTTCGTCATAGCGGTCAAATATCACCACCGGAATTTGCTTTCTTAGTAATCGATTGATATGGTCAAAGTGTTGAGTATCACGAGCCAATGAAATAATAAACCCTTCTACTTGACTATTGAGTAAATTTTGGATTTGGGCTACCTCTCGCAAATAAGATTCGTTGGTCTGACACACTACTACGCTATAACCTGCTTGCATAGCAGCCTCTTCGATGCTGTTGAGTACTGACGAAAAAAAGTAGTAACTCAGCGTTGGCAAAATCACGCCAATCGTTTTGGTACGACTCTTAACGAGGCTTTTTGCAAGTTGGTTGGGTTGATAATCTAATTGTTGGGCCAACTGGAGTACCGCTTGGCGAGTTTCGGGGTGGATTTCGGGCATTCCACGCAACGCCCGCGACACGGTAGATGCCGAAATATTGAGCGCTTGGGCAATGTCTTTAATGGTTACAGGTGCGTTTTTGGTCATCGATTTAGGAAATATAACTTTTGCAATATTATATACTAGAAGAACAAGGGAAAATTGAATAAAATGTAATTTTAGCAAAAAAATATATAACAAAAATAGTTTAATTTTTTTTAGGTATGAAAAACATGAAATAAAAAACCGCAAACGTTTGCGGTTACGTTTGCAAACAACCACACGCTATTTTGCGAAAATGTTTTGCGTTTTTTCTTCTTTAAATATCAATTTACTTATACTTTTAAAGTAGAAAAAGAATTTTTATTGGTTTTAGTGATAATGCTCTTGTTTAACTAAATAAATACCTTGAACAAGTAAAAATTGGATTTTTTTGTGATTTTGATTTTCGCTTAATTTAATTAACCCCTCATTTTTGATGAAAAAGATTTATACCCTTTTTTTTAGTATTTGGGCGTTTTCGGCTTGGAGTCAGCCCAAAATCGACGTGAAAAAAGAATTTGAGTTTGCTGCTAAGCAGTATGAAGGAATGCTGGCATCTCACCCCGACATTACAAAGTTTCCCCAATCTACTAATCCTGATGGGTCTCCACGTGATATGAAGTCTAGCTGGTGGTGTAGCGGCTTCTTTGGCGGGTCTCTTTGGTATATTTATGAATACACTAAGCAAGATAAATGGAAGGAAGCGGCTGACAAATGGACCATGGCCGTGGAGAAAGAACAGTACAATACGGGTACTCACGATTTGGGTTTTATGATTTACTGTCCTTTCGGAAATGGTTATCGTCTTACCAAAAACGAAGCTTATAAACCCATCATGCTCACGGGGGCCAAATCATTGGCAACGCGCTTTGATCCCAAAGTAGGGCTTATCAAGTCTTGGAATAGCTTCAAAGGCGGATATAACTATCCGGTGATTATTGATAATATGATGAATTTGGAGTTTTTGTTTTGGGCAGCTCGTGAGTCTGGCAACAAAGAACTTTATAACCTAAGTGTCACTCACGCTGACAATACGCTCAAGAATCATTATCGTGCCGACAACAGTGCTTACCACGTTATATGCTACGGGCCAAACGGCGAAGTGCTTGCCAAAAAGAATCACCAAGGTGCCGAAGACGAATCTCCGTGGGCGCGTGGACAATCTTGGGGATTGTATGGATACACCGTCATGTATCGCGAAACCAAAGATCCTAAGTATCTTGATTTTGCGCGTAAAATTGCGACCTTTTTGCTTAATCATCCCAATCTTCCTGCCGACAAAATCCCCTATTGGGATTATAGCAAGCCCGGTGAAGAACGTGATGCCTCGGCAGGGGCGATTATGGCATCGGCTTTGTTGGAGTTGAGTACCTATGGAGGAAAAGATGCCAAGCTCTATTATGATTCGGCAGTAAAAATGCTCGAAAGCCTTTCAAAACCTCCTTACAAAGCAGAGTTGGGTAAAAACAATCACTTTATATTACAACATAGCGTGGGGCACAAACTCGGCAATTCGGAGATTGATGTGCCACTTGTATATGCAGATTATTATTATTTAGAAGGATTGTTGCGCTATGATGCTTTGCGAAAAAAGAAGAAATAATACCTTAGTAAAAAGTGAAGGTCTATTTTCAACTCTTTCTTATTTGATATTTTCTGTCTTATGAAAATTCCTGATAACCAGTCTATTAATTCTGATACTCAGCTCTGGATTCAGTTGAAAAGTGGAAGTGAATTAGCCTTGGGAAAGCTCGTCAAAAAATATTTCAATCCTTTACAAAACTACGGCTATAAGTTTGTTAGAGACGAGGCTTTTGTAAAGGATTGTGTTCAAGAAGTTTTTATTGAGGTATGGCAGCGCCGCGATCGTCTTACTACGCCCGACAGTGTTCGGGCGTATTTGCTAAGTTCGGTGCGCAAAAAGGTAATGCGTGAAGGAGTGCGTCAGCAAATCGTAAGAGATGATGCCCCACTCAACCTCGAAAACGATGGGCATTTTGTAGAGTTTTCTCACGAATCTTCCTTAATTGAAGAAGAGGATATGGCTTATCTTACCCAAAGAGTAGGTCGTTTGCTTGCGCAGCTACCTAAAAGGCAAAAAGAAGCGATTTATTTGCAATTTTATCAAAATTTGGAACGCGAAGAAATCGCCCAAATTATGGATATTCATCCTCAATCAGTTTCGAATTTATTGCAGATGGCATTTAAGCTTTTTAGGGACAATTGGCAGGTTATTTATGCATTGGTGGGTGTTTTAAAAATATTTGTTTTTTGAAAATTCTAAAAAAATGAGTATTTCGTAATCGTTTCTGCTATCTACCTAAAAAGGCTCTTCAAGAACCCTGCCTTTTCTAAACACGAAATAGGAAGTAATGAATACTCCGTATCGACAATACCGATTCGAAGATTTTGCCCGTGATGAGCGTTTTCGCAGATGGGTAATAGAAAATGACCCCGAAAGCGCTCATTTCTGGGAAGAATGGCTAGCACAAAATCCTGATTGTAAGGAAAATATACAGCTTGCTAAGGCATTTTTGTGGGCATTGGAGGAGGAAGATACGGGAATTTCGCTTAATGAGGCTGAACTGGGTTATATTACGGAGGAGATATTGGCAGCGCCTCCTCGTACTCCGTTTTCTTTTTGGAATTCTAAACATTTTCGATTAGTAGCTTCGGTGCTGTTGGTATTGGCAGCAGGGCTTGGGATATATACTTATTTCTATCATCAAGACACGATTTCGGGGGCGGTATCGCTCGTAAGTACGCCACTTAATGATAATTACCTCGAACATACCAATCGCACTACCCAAAGTCAGCAATTTACATTAGAGGACGGAAGTATCGTTACGCTTTATCCTCAGAGCCGAATCCGCTACCCTAAGCCTTTTCAAGAATCACTCAGGGAAGTGTTTTTGGATGGACAGGCTTTCTTTGAAATTACCAAAAACCCTCAAAAGCCTTTTTGGGTACATACGCAGTACATTTCGACTCAGGTGCTCGGAACAAGCTTTATGGTCAATGCTTTTGAAAACGCCAAAGATGTACAGGTAAGAGTCAAAACAGGAAAGGTGTCGGTCTATACCCGAAAAGACTTAGAAAAAGTAAGAGAAACCAGCAATAACATAAGAGCCGGAGTGGTACTGACTCCTAATCAGCAAGTAGCTTATTCAAAAACCGATCAGCGGCTGCTGAAATCAATCGTTGAAAGCCCTGAAGTGATTGTGGAAGCCCCCAAAAAAGAGTTTGTTTTTGAGGAAACGCCCATTGCTCAGGTATTTGAGTTTTTGGAAAAAATATATGGCATTTCGGTTATTTATGACGCCAAAAATATGGAAGATTGTTACCTTACCGCCAATCTTACCGAAGAATCACTGTTTAGCAAACTAGACTTGATTTGTAAAATTACTCATTCGACCTACGAAATGGTTGATGCTCAGGTGATTATTCATAGTAAAGGTTGTAAATAGACTTTTTTTTAAAAAAAAATAAAAAAAAACAGTATCTTCATCTGTCTTCTGCCATCCATGAGAAAACCAATATTTCATCATGGATAAATTCTACAAGAAAACCAATTTTTGCTGGACACTCATGAAAATCTCCTTTACACAGCTGCTCATTGCAATACTGTGTATGAGTATGTCTTATGCACGCGATGCGGTAGGTCAGGAGATGCTTGACCAGAAAGTCACACTGCGACTTTCAAATGAAGATCTCAAGACTACTTTGGGTACTATCGAACGCACCACGAAAGTACGCTTTGTGTACAATCCCAAAGAAATTCAATCCAATCAAAAAGTAAGTCTGAATGCCAAAAATGAAAGCCTCAAAGAAGTATTGACGCAGGTTTTTGACCCTTTGAAAATTGGCTATGAAGTAAAAGGAAAGCAGATTTTGCTCTTCAAAAAAACGGTAAGCTCTCTGGAAATTTTACAACCTACTACAACGCCAACGACGGTATTGTCCACTCAAAACATTGACCAAAACGTAACTGGAAAAGTAACCGACGAAAAAGGCGAACCGCTCGTAGGCGTAACCGTGCAGGTAAGAGGAACGACTCGCGGTGCTACCACCGACCCTCAAGGGGTATTTCGGATTTCGGTACCCGACGCTAAGTCGGTTTTGGTGTTTTCTTACATTGGTTACGCCAAACAAGAAATAGTAATAGGAAATCGTACAGCGCTCAATGTGAGCCTTGAAGTCGATGATAAAAGCCTCGAAGAAGTAGTGGTAGTGGGCTACGGTGTGCAGAAAAAAGTAAACATGACAGGGGCGGTGTCAACTATTGACTCCAAAGTGATTCAAAACCGCCCAAGCAGCAACCTCGCCAATGCACTACAAGGAACTACGCCGGGTTTGATTATCACACGGGTGACAGGTCAGCCTGGAAGCGAAAGTCTTAACCTACAAATCAGAGGTGCTACTACTGCCAACGGCGACGTGCCTCCCTTGGTGATATTGGATGGCGTAACTGTACCTAGCAGTACTTTGTTGAACATGAACCCCAACGATGTCGAAAGCATGAGCGTATTGAAAGATGCGGCTGCGGCGGCTATTTATGGTGCCCAAGCTGCGGGTGGGGTGATTTTGGTGACTACCAAAAAAGGCAGTGCTGGCAAAGTAAAATTTGAATACTTAGGACAATATGGAACCGATTGGGCTATCAATGTGCCCAAACGTATGAGTTTGCTCGAAGAAGCCGAACTGGTGAACCTCGGTCAGAGAAATGCGGGCGCAGGCCCTGAATACAACGATTTTGATTTGGAGCAAATTCGTAACAATGTGCCTTATGTTATCAACCCTGCTGATACCAACACCTATTTGTTTTATAACCAACAACCTCTTACCGATCAGCTGCTTCGTAAATATACCTCTATGCGTACCCACAACTTCACGGCGCGTGGGGGGACCGAAAAGGTTAATTTTATGATTTCGGCCGGATATTACGAAAAACAAGGGGTTTTTAAAGTAGGTCCTGACAACAACAAACGTTTCAACTTACGCTTTAACTTAGGAACGCAGCTTACCAAGCACTTGTCGTTGGATACTCGTTTGGCGTATACTTTAGAAAAGACGCGCTCGGCATCTACTACTATCAACGAAGGTGGAATCCTGTATCAGATTTATCGTTTGCGGACTCGTACTCCTTTCTTTACACCTGAGGGCCGTTACAGTGGTGCAGGGTCGGCGGCTACGGCTTATGCAGAGTTGGAGTCTGGCGGATACAACAACCTAGACAAAAACTATTTTGACGGAACGTTTACGTTGAAAGCGGCTGATATTGTAAAAGGTCTAACACTACGTGCGGTAGTAGGTACGCAAATCAGACCTGAAAACAGAAATGCTTTTTTACGTACTGTACCCTTGTGGGGAAGAACTAGTATTTTGCGGTATATCAACCAAGTCAACTCTTATCGTGTGACGCGGGATTTGACCAAAAACCTAAACTTGCAGTTTTTGGCAGATTATAATTTCAAGATTGGCGACAAACATAGCTTCAGTGTGTTAGGGGGCTATCAGTGGGAAGATTCCCGCTTTGAAAGTGTATATACTCAAGCCAACAACCTCGTAAGCAACGATTTGCCTACTTTGAGCTTGGGTGATGATGCTACCAAAAGCAACAGCGAAACTATCAGAACGTATGCTTTCCAGTCGGTTTTTGGACGTTTCAACTACAACTATGCCGACAAATATCTCTTTGAAGCTACCGTACGTCAAGACGAAAGCTCTAAGCTAGCGCCAGGTTTGCGTAAGCAAGTGTTTCCTTCGGCTTCAGTAGGTTGGAATGTACATCGTGAAGCTTGGTTTGGCAATTCCCTCGGCTTTATTTCTGAACTCAAACTTCGTGGTTCGTGGGGCCGCTTGGGTGGTGCTTTGGGAAGTACCCTTGGTTTCTATGATTATCTTAACCAACTTTCTCGTAGCTCAAACTTAGTCTTGGGCGATGTGCGGACTTCTTATATTGGTCAGACGTTCATCCCGTCGGCGGCATTGTCTTGGGAAACCATCGAAACTACCAACGGAGGAATTGACTTAGGGTTTTTCCAAAATCATTTGCAGGCCAATTTTGACTATTATGTGAAATATAACCGCAATATGCTTACACCTCAGCAGCTACCTGCAACGATTGGGATTTCGACTCCTCGTAAAAACAACGGTGAGCTAAAATCTTGGGGTTGGGAGCTTGATGTGCGCTATCGCGACCGTATTGGCAAAGATTTCAACTATAACATTTCGTTTAACCTTTCTGACAACCAAAACAAACTTATCAACTTCTCTGGTCGTCGGGTAATCAATGCGGGCTTCAACAACCTCATCGAAGGCTATCCTATCAATACGCTATGGGGATATCAGACGGCGGGTTATTTTACTTCCGCTGATGAAGTAAAAGCTTGGGCTTTCCAAGACAACCGCACGGGCGCAGGAGATGTGAAGTACATCGACCGCAATGGCGATGGCCGTTTGACGGTAGGTAAAGGAAACGTAGATGATTATGGTGACTTGGTATATTTGGGTACAACTCAGCCCCGCTATTTGTTTGGTGCTACTTTAGGTTTTGATTGGAAAGGTTTTGATTTCTTGGCTTTCTTCCAAGGGGTAGGTCAGCGGAGCTTCCGTCCAAATCCAGAGTCTATTGCTCCTCGTTTGGTGACTTGGAAGCAGCCTTTGGCGATTCATAGCGATTACTGGACTCCCGAAAATCCCAATGCACTTTATCCACGGCCTTTCACCGGTGCAACGCACAACTACCTCGCCTCTGACAAATGGACACTTGATGCCAAATATATGCGTTTGAAAAACCTTCAAGTAGGATATACAATCCCGTCAAAACTAACGCAGAAAGTAAAAGTAGATCGTGCTCGGGTATTCTTTTCAGGACAAGATTTGTTTACGATTTCGGGCTTGGGGGCTTTCCAAGGCTACTACGATCCTGAGACTCGCAATGGTGTTGAAAATGACTATCCATTTTTTGCCACTGCTTCGGTGGGTCTAAATGTATCGTTCTAAGGTTTTACTTTTTACATATTCAGAAAATGAGAAAAACATTCAAATATATTTCATACTCGTTTGCATTGCTGCTGGGTTTATCGGCTTGTGATGTGACTCGCTTGCCCGAAACTGCCATCAGTGACGATACTTTTTGGCGGTCAGAATCTGACCTTAAGCAAGCCGCCAACTATCTTTATACTTGGATGCCCGCTTTCAATACCGACGACAACTGGTCGGATGATGCCATCGGGTTGTCGGCCAATGGTATCAGTGATGGCTCGCGATTGGCACCCTCTACCGATGGGAGTTATAATACGCCTTATCAGCTGATTAGAGCGGCCAACAATATCATCGAAAAAGCCCCCCGAGCTACGGGTGTAGCCACCGACATCGTAGATAGATACATTGCCGAAGCGCGTTTCTTTAGAGCAATGGGCTATTTCTCTTTGGTACAACGCTATGGAGGAGTACCCTTGATTCTCAAAACCTTGACCGACGAATCGCCTGAGTTACGTGAACCCGCCGCTACACGTGCCCAAGTCATGGAGCAGATGTATCAAGATTTGGATTTTGCAGCTTCTAAATTGCAAAACCCTACTCAACTTGGTACCGCCAACTATGGTCGTATTTCTAACACGGCAGCTTTGGCCTTCAAAGCCCGCGTGGCTTTGTTTGAAGGAACCCGTGCCAAATTTCATAACGACGGAGATCCTACTCCTCATTTGACTGCTGCTTACAACGCCGCTAAAGCGGTCATTGATAGCAAACAACATGACCTGTTTGGTAATTATTTCAATCTTTTTCAATACGAAGGAGAAGGCCGCCAAAATCGCGAAAATATCATCGTTCGTCAATACGGCGTTTCGGTAACTGACCGCGTATCGACCCACAATTACTATCGTGGTTCGATTGAAAACGGCAACACAAGCCCTACCAAAGCACTTTCTGATTCGTATGTAATGGTAGACGGTTTGCCTATTACCAAATCACCTTTGTACAAAGCCCCAACCACTACGCTGGAAGTATTTGCCAATCGTGACGGACGCATGAGCGCTACTTTCATGAAGCGTGGCGACCCAATGATGACCACCAAACCTATTTTTGATGTTGCCAATTTGTCTTTTAACAAAACAGGCTATATGTTCCGTAAGTTTGCTAATATCGACGACTGGAATACTCAAGCCTCGCTTATCGACCGTCCTGTATTGCGCTATGCCGAGGTACTACTGATTTATGCCGAAGCTCGTTTTGAACTCGACGGCAAAATCAGTGACGCAGATTTGGATTTGACTATCAATCGATTGCGGGCAAGAGCTGGCGTAGCCAAATTGACCAATGATTTGGTGAGTACCAATGGCCTTACAATGCGTGAAGAAATCCGTCGCGAGCGTCGCTCCGAATTGGCACAAGAAGGTTTCCGTTACTGGGATTTGATTCGTTGGAAAACCGCCGAAATCGAGCTTCCCAAGCCTATTTTGGGAATCTATTTCTTTAAGTCGGAATTCCCGCCTGCTACTGTCAATCTTACCCCTGACAATTTTATTTTGGTGCAAGCTGCTAGCTTCCGCAAATTTGACGCTGCTCGGGACTATTTGTGGCCTTTGCCTATCAACGAGATTTCGCTCAATCCTGCGTTGAAACAAAATCCAGGTTGGTAATTAAAAGTTTATAAAGACATAGGCCGCCAATGCCTCAGGGTGAGAATTTGGCGGCCTATTTGTTTTTTTATAAATACAAATTATTGAAAAAAATAGGTATATCCTGAAGAGAAGCGGCTTGAAGTATTGGACATCCATAAAACTATATTTTAGAACACTGATGAAACCTTTCTTGAGCTCCTCAAAGCTAATCGCCTATCTATTGTTAGTGCTGGTTTTTGCCCAATTTTCGTTTACCTCTTCTTCCTCTAAAGAAAAAGAGGATTGGATTTCGCTCTTCAATGGCAAAGACATTAAAAACTGGACTGTCAAAATACACCACCACGAAGTAGGTGATAATTATGGAGAGACTTTTAGGGTAGAAGATGGCTTGATTAAAGTAAGATACGACAAATACGAGCAATTCAATGAGCGATATGGGCATTTGTATTTCAATACGCCTTATTCTTATTACCACTTGAGTTTGGAGTATCGTTTTACGGGTCAATGGCGCAAAGACGCTCCAAGTTATACGATTCTCAATAGTGGCGTGATGTTTCATTCACAAGACCCTCGTACTATGCCCAAAGAGCAAGATTGGCCGATTTCGGTCGAGATGCAGTTTTTGGCGGGTTTGGGCGATGGCAAGCCACGCCCTACTGGAAATATGTGCTCTCCCGGTACGGATGTGATTTTTGAAGGAAAAAAAGACCCTCGCCACTGTATCAATTCTACTTCCAAAACCTACGAAAAAGAAGAGTGGGTCAAAGCGGATTTGATTGTATTGGGAGACTCGCTCATTACTCACCAAATCAACGGTGAAACGGTATTGCAGTATGCCAAGCCACAGATAGGAGGGGGCGTTGCCAATCGCTTCGATCCTGCAATTAAAGTAGACGGCAAACTGCTCAAAGAAGGCTTTATCGCACTTCAGAGCGAAGGCCAAGAGATTGATTTTAGGAATATCAAACTCCTTAACTTGGAGGGATGTATGAACCCAAAATCAAAAGCATTTCGCAGCTATTTTGTCAAATCTAATCCTGCAAAATGCAAATAAAACCGAACACTTAGGACAATTGTAAATAGATTCAAACTCTTCAGGTTTGTTTTCCGACTTACCTCCAGCCCATTTCTTGAAAACCACGAAAGGCTCCACAAACAATTCTCATCTTTGTTTTGTGGAGCCTTTCAATCTTATCTTTGTGGCATGACTTCTTCTAATGATTTCAATACCAATTGGCGCAAAGTAGCTTCTACTATTTATGACAAACCTACTGATTCAAAGATTTTTGGCTCGGTCGAAATCGACATCACAGATTTAGAATCTTACATTAAAACCCAAAGGAAGGCAGGGATAAAAGTAACATTGACGCACTTTTTTTTGTTGGCAACGGCGCGTGCTATCAAAGAAGAAATCCCCGAATTTAATACTTATTGGAAGCGAGGGAACATTTATCCTTATCCTCATATCGACGCTACGGTGAGTGTATTGATGAACAACGGCGAAATGGGGTCGGTGAAAGTAGAAAAAATAGATACCTATACTTTGCCTCAGCTCGTAGAGGTACTGCGTACTCAAATCCAAATCGCCCAAAAAGGCGATGACAAAGCTAAATCTTCTAAAGACTTGCTAGCCAAGATTCCGTGGCCGTTTCGCAAGTGGGTGTATGGTATGATCAGATACCTGACTGTTCATTGGGGTATCTCTATTCCTAGCTTAGGGCTTTCGGCTAGCAATTTTGGGGCGTTTTTTTTGTCCAATATTGGTAGTATCGGGCTTGACATTGGCTATCCCGCTTTGTTTCCTTCTGCCAATGTTTCTTTTGTACTCATCATGGGTGGGGTTTCTCAAAAACCTTGGGTAGTAGAAGGACAAGTCGTGCCGCGTACGATCATGACCTTAGGGGCGGCCCTTGACCATCGTATTATTGATGCTTCTCATGGAGGAAAGCTATTTCGATTTTTGAAAAAAATGGTGGCTCAACCTACGCTTTTAGAAAAAAATAAAGCATGAAATACCCCTAGGTTTTAGAAATTGACTTGTACTATGTGTGTTTCAAAATATAAAATTTAGGAGACAATCCATTTTTTCACAAACGCAGGGAAGGTAAAAGAATTTTATATTGAAAAATTAATTTGATTTTTTTTAGAAGTGCTTCCCTTCTGAATCTCGCCCGCAAACGTTTGCGGTTACGTTTGCAAATCATAATTTATATTCTGTCTTTGTAGTTTTGTCTTATTTTATTGAATAATGGTAATTTATTTATATTTTTAGAGTAAAAGTCTTTCAAAAGACACTTTAATTGCCAAATTGTATCTTACCAAGCTCGCTTGACGTTTCCATACCATTATTGTACTTTTTTGATATATATCGTTGGTGATTGTTAATTATTAACTATGTACTTTAATGGAAAAACAACCTTTATTTCTCCTTGTTTTTTGGCTCAAACAGCTCCCTTTTATGGGGGTATTATGAATGCGCTATTGCGTTTTGAAGACTCATTATGAGTACGCTATCTTACTTCCTGATTTTTAAAAACTCTTAGCGTTTTTGGGAAGAAAGGTAGGTCTCCTCTCAAAGACTTTATTTCTTGAATTAGCTTTTATCTTCTCACTTAATTTTAAACTTAATTATGAAAAAACAAGTACAAACTTGCTGGCAAACGGCCCGTAATTCCCTTTGGGGAGGTATCATCGCTCTGCTTTGTTTAGCTACGGTGGCTAAAGCCCAAAATGTGTCGGGGCGTATTACGGCTGCCGAAAATGGAGAATCTCTTCCAGGGGTGAGTATTTTGGTGAAGGGAACGAATCAGGGAACTACTACCGACAACGACGGAAAGTACACCCTCAAATTACCGAACAACAACGCTACTTTGGTGGTGAGTTTTATTGGCTATCTAAAACAAGAAATAGCCGTAGGAGGGCGTTCGGTGGTTGATTTGGCACTCGAAGTAGATACTAAAGCCCTCGAAGAGGTAGTAGTTGTGGGATATGGTACCCAAGAAAAAGTAAACTTAACGGGAGCTGTTGGGGTAGCAGATAGCAAGCGCCTCATGAATCGCCCCATTGCCAATGCCGGAGAAGGGTTGCAAGGGGTGATTCCTAACCTAAACGTCAACGTGCGAAATGGTGACCCTGCGCAGGCGGTGGTGTTCAACATCCGTGGCTATGAATCTATCAATGGGGGAGCACCGCTGGTATTGGTTGACAACGTACCGATGGATTTGAACCGTATCAATCCCAACGATATCGAAAGCATCAGTGTATTGAAAGATGCCTCTGCGGCGGCAGTTTATGGTGCTAGAGCAGCTTTTGGGGTGGTATTGGTGACTACCAAGAGCGGCAAAAGCGGCAAAGTAACTGTCAATTTTGGGACACAAACCTCTTTGGCAAAGCCTATTTTCAACATGGATGTGGTAACTGACCCGTATGAGTTTGTACAAGCTCGTAATGCTGCCAATATCCGTACAAGTGGCGTGCCTTCGTATGATGCTGACATGGTAGCAGGTACAAAGGCCTATTCCGAAAATCCTGCTACGGCACCTCAGTGGAAAGTAGTCAACGGAACACTCCGATTCTATGGCTTCAACAACTACCAAGAGCAAATCATGACCCAATTTGCGCCGACTTCTCAGCATGATTTGTCGGTATCAGGAGGAAATGAAAAATCCAAGTTTTTTGTGTCGTTGGGCTATTTTAGCAAAGATGGCTACTTGCGCGAAAAGTCTAAAAATGAGAAGTTTAAGCGTTACAATATCTTGATGAAAGCCGATTTTAAAATCAATGATTGGCTAAGCATGGATTCAAAAGTGGTGTTTAACTCCCAAAATAGCGACAAACCTCACTTCTACAATTGGGACGTAAACATTAACTCGCTGGCGCGTGTACCACCCATCATGCCAATTCAATTCCCTGATTTGGAATACTATGTAACTCCTGGCGACCGCGATAAGTATGCTCCTTACATTGGCAAATATTTTGGAGGTACCAATTTCTTCCCTTACCTATTGGACGGTGGTCGTACTACTTACACCAACAACGACATCTGGCTTACCCAAGGGGTGACTCTCACACCTTTGAAAGGATTGAAGATTCGGTCTGATTTCTCTTACAATATTTTCAATCGGATGTACCAAGATGTACAAAGCAAAGTAGATATTGTAGATGCCAACTTGCTGGCAGCCAATCTGATTAGCAATGGTTTTAGTGGTGATGATTGGATTCGTAACGAAAACAACTACAACCAGTATTATGTATTCAATGCTTTTGCTGAGTATAAACTGCCTTTGCCAGTCAATCATAATATGACTGCGATGGTGGGTTTCAATCAAGAATTAGGACAAAATAGATACTCAGGTGCGCAAGCACGTGCGTTGATTACGCCTTTGGTGACTGACCTCAACGCCACAACAGGAGTACAACAAACCTTTGGTGCAAAATCGCACGTAGCTCTACGGGGTGCTTTCTATCGCTTAAATTACAACTACAAAGAGCGTTATTTGATAGAATTAAATGGCCGCTACGACGGTTCGTCGCGCTTCCCTCAAGCTAGTCGATTTGGATTCTTCCCTTCATTTTCGGCAGGATGGCGGATTAGCAATGAGAGCTTTATGGCAGGTACAAGCCGCTGGCTCGACAACCTCAAACTTAGAGCATCTTATGGTACGCTTGGTAATCAACTTTTGGGCAACAATTTCTATCCCTACGTGGCTACTATGGGCTCAGGGCAGTCGCCTTACATGTTTGCAGGAGGTACTATTCCTATCGTGACGGCGGCTGGATTGGTGAGTCCTTCGTTGACATGGGAAACGGTAGTCTCCAAAAACCTTGGGATAGATGTGACGGCGTTCAAAGGGCGTTTGGATGCGTCGCTTGATATTTTCACGCGTGATACCAAAGATATGTTGATGGATGTGACCTATCCTGCGATTTTGGGAACGGCTGCACCTAAAGAAAATGCGGCAGATTTGAGAACCAAAGGCTGGGAATTGTCATTGACTTGGCGCGACAAAATCAAACGGGATTGGAACTACGACGTCACCTTGGCATTGTCGGATTGGACGGCCGAAATCACCAAATTCAACAACCCCACTGGTAACCTTAACACCTACTATGTAGGCCAAAAATTGGGTGAAATCTGGGGGTTTGAAACCGTGGGTATTTTCCAAACGGCCGACGATGTAGCTAAAGCCCCCAAACAAACCAATATCGGAGCCAACTGGCGTCCAGGAGATATTCACTATGCCGACCTCAACGGCGATGGCAACATTACCCTTGGCAACAATACCCTCGCTAACCCTGGAGACCGTAAAATCATTGGAAACTCTACCCCACGTTATACCTTTGGTATTAATGGAGGTATTAGTTACAAAAACTTCCGCTTGGGAGTCTTCTTCCAAGGAATCGGCAAAAAAGATCACTGGCCTACTTCCGACAACTGGACTTGGTTTTTCCCCTTCAATGCGGGTCACGTAGAGCGCTATTATATCACCGATACATGGCGTGAAGACAACCGCGATGCTTATTTCCCAGCAGCACACATTTCTACAAACGACAAGAAAAACGTACAAGTACAATCGCGGTATTTGCAAAGTGCGGCCTATATCCGTCTCAAAAACATCACCTTTAGCTATGATTTGCCCACGGACTTGCTCAAAAAAATCGGTATGAGCAGAGCACAAATCTTCACGACAGGGATGAACCTATGGGAATTTACGAAGATGCGTAAACCGCTTGATCCCGAGACCATTCAGTCGGCAGCTATCGAATATCCCATGCAGCGTATTGTTACGCTGGGAGCTAATGTGAGCTTCTAGTTTTGAAATTTATAAAGCAACATTAGAAATTGATTCATTCTTAAAAGCGATTTATATGAAAAAACATATCATCACCCTCGGCATTTTTGCAACTACCCTTTTGTTTAGTGGTTGCAATGACGAATTTTTGGAGCGTTATCCGCTCGACCGCATCACCAACGAAACCTTCTGGAATACTGAAAACGACTTAAGAGTGTACAACAACAGCTTGTACGACTTAGCTCGTAACGACGACAATGTGCCTATTTTGCACGGGCATTATCAAGGTTTTGATAGTCACTGGGGAAGTGTTTGGTTTCAGGACGAATTTGCCGACAACATGGCCCCTCGTCATGCCCGTCATGCTTTTTTCCAACAAGTACGTTCAGGAAAACACACGACTCCCGCTGCTCCTCAGCAGTTTGGATACAAAGGTTGGAATTTCGTAAGGGCTTGTAACGTAGGCTTGGCCAACTATAATAAAGCCAACATTGCTCAAGACATCAAAGACCGCTATATCGGTGAAGCTCGCTTGTTTAGAGGCTGGTTTTATGCCGAAAAAGTATCGAAATTTGGGGATGTACCCTGGGTCGATAAAGAACTCAATACCGAATCAGAAGAGCTATTTGCGGCGCGTACGCCTCGGGAGCAAGCGATGGAAAAAGTACTAGAAGATCTCAATTTTGCGGCAACTAAACTCCCCGATAGTTGGGGTGATGGCAATGCCCCTGGTCGGCTTAATCGCTGGTGTGCGCTTTTGGTAAAGTCTCGTATTTGCTTATTTGAAGGTACTTGGCGTAAATACCACGGTGGAACAGACCCCAACAAATGGCTCCAAGCCGCTGCTGACGCCGCCAAAGAATTGATTGACAAAGGCCCTTATCGCCTTTATAATACAGGCAATCCTGACACTGATTACAACGCCTATCATCGCGTCTTAAATCTTGCCGGAAATCCTGAAGTGATGTATTGGCGCAAATATCAGTTGGGGGTGTTTACCAACCACGTGCAATCATACTTTGAGTACGCGGGTGGTGCTACCAAAAGCTTAGTAGAAGACTATTTGTGTACCGACGGCTTACCGATTTCTTTATCACCGCTTTACAAAGGGGATGACAAAATCGAAGATGTATTCGAAAACCGTGACCCTCGTCTCCGCCAGACTATCTTACACCCTGCCGATGCTGCAAAGTACAAATATCACTTAGCTGATGGCCGCAGTTACCCAAGGGTATTGGGAATGGCAGGGGGATATATTTCCGAAACAGGCTATCATATCATTAAGCATTATAATGCCGATGATATGATTGGTAAGGCTTTTGATACAGCGGAGTCTCCTGCGATTATTTTACGTTTTGCGGAAGCGCTGCTCAACTACGCCGAAGCCCAAGCTGAACTAGGAAAAATGACCCAAGGTGACCTCGATATTAGTATCAACAAACTCCGCGACCGTGTTAAGATGCCTCATTTGTCATTGACCAATGTGCCCGTTGATCCTCGATATACAGCCGACGGAATATCACCTTTGATTGCAGAGATTCGTCGTGAGCGCCGTATTGAGTTGTTTATGGAAGGTTTCCGTTATGGTGATTTGAGACGTTGGAAACAAGGTAAAAAATTCTTGATTCCAACCATGGGAATGCGTTGGGATGATGCCGCCAAAGCGCGTTATCCAGGAGCCGTAGTCAAAACGGCCGTTGACCCTGTTTCCAAGAAAACCTACATTGATGTTTATCAAGGTACAGATTATGCCAATCCTGTGTTTGATGAAGCCAAACATTATTTTTGGCCTATTCCGTTGAATTCATTGGCCGAAAACCCCGCCATAAAACAAAATCCAGGCTGGCAATAAACGGCAGATTCATTAAAAGACAAGCGCTGTTTGGGCGCTTGTCTTTTAAAAATATCTATATTCAAGTAGTCTAAAACAACCCTAGCATCCGTATAACAATAACAGGATAGCTAAATAAGCAAAGTACACAGCCCCAAATAAAGAGTGTTTTGGGTAAAGTGCCAGGTACTTCGTCAGCCAAAGTGGCTTCTCGATTTGATTTGTTGAATCTGTACCAAATCCTCACTTTTTGCCCTACCTTGTAAGGAGAAGGTGAAGCGTAAGTAACAGAATAATGCCGATGCGAGCCATTGGGAAAACTAAAATCCACCACAGGCGCTTGCCCTTGAGTAGGACGGTCGGGGTGAGGACGGAGTTCGACCACAATTCCCTCAGTTTCGATACCTTTTTGTAAAAGCCGCTGAATATAGTTTTGCTTTTCATAGGCTAAAATAAAACAGTAAGTTCCTACCAAAGCCATCACTCCAAATACTTGCGGTGGAATGAGCGACAAAAGATGATTCATTGTGTTGAAAAATAGAAAAGTAAAGGTTTTATAAATCAAAATATATCCTAAAAGTCTATGAAAATAGTAATCAGTAAAAATGAAAAAAATTGAACCCCACTAAAAGATAATTAAACAGTAGGAAAGATAAAATAAAGCGTTTTTAATACTTTTGCCTCCTTCACAAATCTGCCTTGAAGAGTAGAATATCTGTTTTGATGAGTTTCAAAAGAGGTAGTTATTCGCCCATTATCAATGTTGTTTTCTATGAAATATTTATTTGTTTTTTTATTGGCATCGACCACGGCTATTGCCCAACTCAAGCATCTCCAAAATGGAAGGTCTCTCCCCAGTCATCCTCGTATTATGCTATTGAAAGGGGAAGAAAAAGGAATTCAAAAAAATATTCAGAACGACCCAAGTTGGGCCAAAATTCACGGGGTTATCATTCAAGAATGCGAAAAAATGCTGACGCTTCCTCCTTTGGAGCGTATCCAAATTGGCCGCCGCTTGCTCGACAAATCACGCGAGGCACTACGCCGTATTTTTTATCTTTCATACGCTTACCGCGTTACCCAAAATCCTAAATATTTAGAACGCGCCGAGCTAGAACTATTGACCGTTTCCAAGTTTTCGGATTGGAATCCTTCTCATTTTTTGGACGTGGGCGAAATGACCATGGCCGTTGCCATTGGCTACGATTGGTTGTATCACAATTTACAAAAAAGCTCCCTGCCTATCATCCGCGAAGCCATTCTTAAAAAAGGAATCGAACCTTCTCAAGACTCTAAATATAACAGTTGGCTCAAAGCCTCTCACAACTGGAATCAGGTGTGCAATGCGGGCATGACCTACGGGGCGTTGGCCATTTATGAAGACCAGCCCGAACTAGCCCGCCAAATCATCGACCGTGCCATCGAATCTATCAAGCTCCCTATGGAAGACTACAAGCCCGACGGTGCTTATCCTGAAGGGTATGGGTATTGGGGATATGGTACGAGTTTCAATGTATTGTTTTTGAGTGCGATTCATCGCGCACTAGGTAGCGAATTTGGATTGTCTAATGAGCGTGGGTTTCTCAATACCGCTACTTATTTTCAAAATATGGTAGGAACCTCTGGCAAAACCTTCAACTACTCTGATGCAGGTAGCGGAACAGGCGGTGTTAGTCCTGCTACTTTTTGGTTTGCCAATCGTACCAAAGCCTCTTCTTTACTTTTTCTTCAAAAGAAAGCCATCGAAAATATTTCTGCTTCCGCTGGTAGAGACCGGATTTTGCCAGCGGCATTGATTTGGGGAAATGGACTACGATTTGATAAAGTAGAAGTTCCTCAGCAACTTATTTGGGTGGGTCAGGGTAAAAACCCCGTAGCGATGATGCGCTCTTCATGGACCGACCCCAATGCTGTGTATGTGGGGTTGAAAGCGGGTTCGCCTTCTGTCAATCACGGGCATATGGATATAGGTTCTTTTGTGATGGATGCCAACGGCGAGCGATGGTCGATGGATTTTGGAATGCAAGAGTACGAATCACTGGAATCTAAAGGGGTCAAACTTTGGGGTAAAGAACAAGAGGCCGAGCGGTGGCACGTTTATCGTTACAACAATCTCGCTCATAGTACTCTTACTTTCGATAATTCATATCAGCGTGTAGATGGTTATGCCAAAATCACCAGTCGTATCAATAAGCCCGCTTTTTTGGGGGCAATTACTGATATGTCGGCTGTTTACAACAACGCCGTTGCTTCAGCCAAAAGAGGAGTGGGGATTGTGGATAGTAAGTATGTGGTAGTAAAAGATGAAATCTTGTCTAATGCCAAATCGACCACAGTACGTTGGGCGATGGTCACACCCGCTCAAGTGACGCCTTCGGGCAATGGCTCGGCGATGCTTACTCAAAATGGCAAAAGCCTGCAATTGAAAGTATTAGAGCCGGCTAATGTGGTAGTCAAAACATGGTCAACGCAGCCTTCGCATGATTATGATGCCCCCAATCCTGGTACCACTTTGGTTGGTTTTGAAGTGACATTGCCCGCCAATTCGTCCCAAATTATCAATGTATTGTTGATTCCAGAAGGCATCAATGTCAATAAAGAAACCAAAATTCCTTCTCTCAAAGACTGGGAAAAATAAGATAAATTGGACTTTCCAAGTTTTCGTTTTAAATCGATAGCAAACTTGGAAAGTCTTTTGGAGTAAGCTCGTATGCTTTAGCATTCATACCCTCAACCGATTCTATTACATGAAAAAACACTTCTTTGCCTCTCTGATAAGCGCATTTAGCTTGTCTGGAATTGGTATTACAAATGCCCAAACCCTCAATCAGACCGACGATGGTTTTCGAGGGATTTGGTATTATATTGGCAAACTCAACAATGAATACGTTCATAAATACAGCGGTGGCTTAGGTACTTATCCTTCCAATCACAATCCCTTTGCGGTTTATAGTCCTACAGCCAAGAAAACTTTTTTTTGTTTTGGAGGGGCTTCTAAAGACGCAAAGCCTAGTCTCCTTCACGAAATATCCTATTTTGACCATGCTACGGGTGAAGTAGCAAGACCCACTATCGTTTTGGATAAAGCCACCGACGATGCTCACGACAACCCCGTCTTAAACATCGATGCCCAAGGCTATATTTGGGTGTTTTCGACCTCGCATGGCGTGGAGCGTCCTTCTTATCTGCATCGTAGCCGTAGCCCTTATAGCATCGAAGCTTTCGACAAAATTGACGCTACTTACCTGAAAGATGGCAAAGAAGTGCCGTTCAACAATTTTTCTTATTTGCAGAGTTATTACCAAAAAGGCAAAGGCTTTTTCCACTTAATGACCCACTATGAAAGAGGTGTCTTGAAGTACGGCGCCAAAAAACCTCGCCGGACGATTGGCTATATTACTAGTAAAGACGGTATTCATTGGTCGGCGATTCAAGATATTGGTGTCATTGAAGAAGGGCATTATCAAACGAGTGCGCAATGGAAAAACAAAATCGGCACTTCTTTCAATATGCACCCCGATACCGAAAAAGGTGCCGGGCTGGATTACCGTACCAATCTCTATTATGTAGAAACCACGGATTTTGGCAAAACTTGGCACAATGCCCAAGGTGAAAAAATAAATCTACCTTTAAGTACGCCTCAAAATGGTGGTTTAGTTAAAGAATATCGTTCTCAAAACCTCAATGTGTATATCAACGATGTGTCTTATACGGCCAAAGGAAACCCGATTATATTGTACGTAACTAGCAAAGGCCCCGACCCTGGCCCCGAACAAGGCCCGCATACATGGCATGTCGCCTATTGGAATGGAAAGGCGTGGGATATTAGCTCGGTTACAACTTCTGACCACAACTACGATATGGGGTCTTTGTATATTGAAAACCAAAATACTTGGAAAATCATTGGTCCTACCGAAGCAGGTCCTCAGCCTTATGGTACAGGCGGAAATATCGCCGTTTGGGTGAGCAAAAACCAAGGAAAATCTTGGGAAAAAGAGCGTATCCTGACGCTCAATAGTGCCTACAATCATTCCTATGTGCGTCGGCCTCAGGCGGTTCATCCCGATTTTTATGCTTTTTGGGCTGATGGCCACGCCCGCCAAGCTTCCGAATCATCCCTTTATTTTGCCAATCAAAAAGGGGACGTGTTTCGTTTGCCGAGGCAGATGAGTGAAAATAAAGCAAAACCACAAAAAATAAATCCATGATGCAAAAGGGCTTCCAAATCTTTGTTTGTAGACAAATGCTACTGATAATTGGAATCGTTGGCGTAATAAACGCTCAGGTTTATACGCAAACCCCCACTTCTGCCGAAACGCATTTTGAGCAAGCCCTAGCCAATGGACAACTTGCCAATGAGTCCTTTCGGCGGTGTCATCGGTATTTGGTGGGTTGGCTTGGCAAAGCCGATAGCACTACGGGACTTATCCCACGAAATTTGACGCAAAGCAAATGTTTTTGGAACGCCTACGATGCGGCTGCCGACAATTACCCTTTTATGGTAATGACCGCTTCCATGCTTGATAAACCTCTTTTTGAAGGTAAAATGCGAGAAATGCTGGCCACCGAAATTCGCCTCACCTCGCGCATCGACCGTCTGCCCGATACGTATTCATTTTGTAAAAAAGGATTTCTCAACGACCATATTGACAGCAGTCAGGTGATTTTTGGTAGTGCCGAATACATGAAAGATGGTCTTATTCCGCTTACGGAGTGGCTCGGCCAAAGCCCTTGGTCGGAGCGAATGCTGGGAATACTCACCGACCTCGACAAGCAAGTAGATGTGCCTACGCAAATCAAAGGAGATTTTTATGGTAAAAGTGCCGTGGTAGAAGTAGGAGGCGATTTGTTGCAGGTATTGGCACGTATGTACTGGATGACCCGCAATCCGCAATGGTTGCGTTGGGGCATCCAAATCGGCGATTATTACTTAAGCGATGCCTACTTGCCGACTCGCTCCACCGAACGACTTCGCCTGCGCGACCACGGCTGCGAAATCGTGTCGGGTTTGGTGGAAATGTATGCGGTAGTAGCGGTAGTAAATCCCGCCAAAAAACAACAATGGCAGCCTTATATTCATGAGATGCTGAATACTATTTTAGACAAAGGTCGCAACGAACACGGGCTTTTTTATGATGAAATCAACCCTGTGACGGGTCAAGTGATAGAAGCCCGTTTGGCGGATAACTTTGGTTACACCCTCAATGCTTTTTACACGGTTTATATGATTGATAAAATAAGTGCTTTTCGCGAAGCTACCTTGAAGACCCTCAATGCTTTGTATCCTTATTATCGTAATCACAATTGGGAATCGGGCAGTGCCGACGGCTACGCCGATGCGATTGAGGGAGCTTTGAATTTGTATTTGCGAGAGCCTGTAGCTTCGGTAAAAGACTGGATAGATTCGGAAATCAAAGTTTTATGGAATTATCAAAAGCCCGATGGTATCATTGAAGGCTGGCACGGAGATGGCAATTTTGCCCGAACTTCCCTCATGTATGCCCTCTGGAAAACTGCCGGTGTACGAGTTTCTGATTGGCAGTCTGACGTCCATTTGGGCGCTTCTATCGCCAAAAATGCGCTTTATGTGACCGTTTATTCCGAAAAAGGCTGGAAGGGAAAGCTTCTTTTTGGTGAACAATACCACGTCAATCACCTTCATATGCCCGTTGATTATCCGCGTATCAATCAGTTTCAAGAATGGTTTGCGATTGAGCCGCAGAAAACTTACCGCATTTCTATTGGTAAAAACACCCAAACCGTCAAAGGAAAAACCTTACTTGAAGGTTGGGACGTAGTCCTTAAGCCCAACGAAACCCTACGTTTGATTTGCCAGAAGTAAAGGAATGGTAAAGGTATTTACATTAGTCTGTGGCTAAATATTGTCAGTAAATTCTTTAATGAGTAACGATTTTTTTTGACGGCGTGTGACTTTATTGTACTTTCTGCAACTAATACTTTAGAATCTATTAGTCAACTTTAGCAGTGGGCAAAATTACGCTACAAGAAGAGTTTGTGAAGTTAATGGCCAATCATCAAAAACTGGTTCACAGTCTTTGTAGTCTTTATTTTGCCCAATACGAAGATCGAAAAGATATGTTTCAGGAAATTGTGCTTCAACTCTGGAAAGCTTATCCTGCCTTCAACCATCAGTCTAAAGTCTCTACTTGGATTTATCGTATTTCGCTCAATACCGTATTTACCAAGCTAAGAAAAGAAAAATCGCGCCCCAAAAATGAACCTTATTCGGACGATGCCTATCAGGTTTCGGCTGCTGAGCATTCTCTTGAACTTACGCAAGCTACCGAGGAGTTGTATCACGCCATCGCACAGCTTGGCGACCTTGACAAAGCAATCATTATGCTTTATTTGGAAGAACACAGCTATGAAGAAATAGCTGGTATTTTGAATTTGAGTCGCACCAACATCAGCACCCGAATCAATCGGATTAAAACCAAACTTGAGAAGCTTTTAAAAAATCAATTGCCATGAATTTAGATGAATTAAAACCTTTGTGGGACTCCTATAAAACGCAGGTAAACGAGCAATCTGAATGGAGTGAAGATGCCATTAGTCAGATTGTTAAAAGTCGCCCCGCTTCTATCCTTTGGTACCAAAAAGCGCAACGCCCTTTTCTTCACTTTTGTGTGAGTTTTTTGTTGATAAGTATTACTTCTGGTTGTTAAACTTCTAAAAAATCTCCTTTCATGTGGGCTTACATTATTTGGGACATTTCTCCCAGTGTCATTTCTTTTGACTTTTTTGGAGCTTCTTTACCCATTCATTGGTACAGTATTCTGTTTGCCTGTAGCTTTTTGGTTGGCGAGCGGTTGGTTTCTTTCTTATTTCGAGCAGACCACATAGGGAGGGAGAAAGTGGAGTCATTGCTGCTTTATATGGCGATTGCTACCGTTGTAGGAGCTAGAGTAGGCCATTATTTATTTTACGAATGGGAACTTCTATTGGCTCATCCTTCCGAATGGTTGCTGTCGATGGTCAGTTTACCTTTTCATGGATTGGCGAGCCACGGTGCTACGATTGCCATTTTAGCGGCTCTATTTTTGTACAGTCGCCGCCCCACCAATCCATCGTTTTTTTGGGTGGCCGACCGGGTAGTCATTGCGGGGGCTTTGGGAGGGGCGTTGATAAGATTGGGTAATTTGTTTAATTCCGAAATCTATGGAAAACCAACTGATTTGCCGTGGGGGTTTGTTTTTGTCCGTGAAACCGACTCCACTTTATTACCTCTCGTACCTCGCCATCCTACGCAATTGTACGAGGCTTTTTTCTGCTTGTTTTTGTTTGGGTTCACTTTTTATTTGTGGAAATATAAGCGACACCAACTTGCCGATGGCACCATTATGGGGCTATTTATCATATTGCTTTTTAGTTTTCGATTCATGATTGAATTTCTCAAAAATGCTCAGGAAAATTTTGAAGAAAAAATGCCCCTAAACATGGGGCAATGGCTAAGTCTGCCGATTATTTTGACGGGCGTTGTTATTCTTTTGTATGCTCAAAAACAAAAACATACATTCTCCCCAATGGAGGAGGTCGAAAGCTAGAATGCATTTGAAGCTGTCTCAAAAATATTGACGACCAAAGAGTATTTGGCAACGCAATACTTTGGAAACAGCCTCGTAGTATGACATTTTAGGCTCAAAAAAACTAGAAAATAAATTGACTTCTGAGGGTAAATACGCCGTCTTTGAGGTCTTGTTCGTAGCCTTTAAGAGCTGTTTTTTCGTTGACGATATGGTCATACCAAAACACCAACTTTAGGTATTGGTTGATATGATGAATGTAGCCGCCGCCAAAAGTGTCAAACCGAATATCGGCAGCCGAGAACCCATTTACACTATTGATGTTTTTACCTTTTACTTTGGTATTAGGATTGTACCAATCATATTTCAAAACAAGCTGATGTTTGGTACTACCGAGGTGTTGTAAAAAATAAAAATAAGCTCCATCAAACGAACGCGTATAAAGAGGCTGAGGAGTACCGCTTACTGTTAGAGGTAAGCTTCCTGGCGTCACGCTTGTAGTGGCAGTGGCTGTTTGTAAACCACGGATGTACTCAGCTCTCAACTCAGTTTGTCCTTTACGATTGGGGAAAATAAGTTGAAAATCAGCACCTATGTATCTTCTTGCGGCGTTTTTGCCAACATTTGATTGGGCGGAGTCGGCTCTCATAAAAGGCGAGCCGTTACGAACCTCCGTGGTATATAATACAGGATTTCGGCTTGTGATGCCACCTAAGTACCCACTAATTCCGCCTGAAACATAGGCATGCCATGATTTGATATGAACCCTTTTGGCACTTATCCGACCCACTATATCCTTTCTGCTATCGTATTCAGCTGGCCCTGTGAGTCCTTGTCCATCATAGACACCAAGGTCCACGTTAAACCATTTGAATTTAGAATTTTTGCGGCGAGGGTTAAGGCTTACCATAACTCCTAAATCGCGTTCGACTTGCATCAAAATCTGCGACATTCTGCCGCGTTCGGGAGTTTCACGGAAGGCCGATGGCAACAACAATTCATACCCAAACGGACGAGGCATAATACCCGCTGAGAAATGGAAAAGGTTCCATTTGTTTTCATAATATCGACCCCAAAAATCGCGCGTAAAGAAACCGCGTTCGGTGCCGTCAAATTGGAAAATAAAATAAATAGAAGGTTGCCCGTCTTCGTTGAGGTGGGTGTAATCTACCCGAAAACGTCCGCGTCTCATCCTAAACCTGGTGTTGACATAAGGTCCAAAATCACCTCCATTGTAGACATTGCCGTCAGCGCCTTTGCTTTCGGCCCATTGGAATTGAGGTTGCATATAGCCGCTGAAACCGATTTTGCCTAGTCGATTGTTGATAGAAAGCATACTTTTGCCGATACTCGTGGTCGTATCTATCATATCGGTTAGGAGGTTCCCTAAATTGTCGTATGGATTGGTTTTTTGGGCTACAGACTGAAAACTAAAAAGCGTAATTAACAGAAGAAAATAGATTTTAATGGAATATTTCACGGGGATATGTTTGTTAAGTCCACAAAAATACCTCACGCGACGAAAAACCATAAGAAAAATAACATAAAAATAATAATTGGGTAATGTCAGTCTTTCCCAAAGATTAATTGTTGTTGTTTGTTTGTTCCTTTTTATCGTTGACAAACCACGAGGCTACATAAGCTGTAAAAGTCCCAAAGAGTCCTACATCGCCGGTCATCAAAATCACAGCGATGATTCTGCCTTCGGTAGTGACGGGGTATTTGTCACCATAGCCCACGGTAGTAATAGTAACATAGGCCCACCAAAGCGCATCTTCGGCGGTTTTGATGTTGCTGTTGGGGTCTTTTTCAACTTGTAAAATGCCAATGGCCGAAAAGATAATCAACAAAATAGCAATAATAGAAACGGAAGTAAAAGCGCCTTGAGCGCGGTTTCGGAAAATATAACTAACGAGCTGATGAATGGAACGAAAAGCTCTAATAAGCCGTAGCAAACGGATAAGCCGCAACAAGCGCCCTGCTCTTAAAAAATCGACCATCGGAATGCTCGAAATCAAATCAACCCATCCCCATCGCATGAATTGTGCTTTGTTTTCGGCCTGATAAAACCGTACGCAAAATTCCAGAAAGAAAAACACACATATAGCGTTGTCGATATAGTTCAGAAGGGTGGATGTCTCGGGGGGTAATTTATAAACAGTGTCTATCGTGAGCGCACCCAGCACGTAGATTGACAATACAATCACAATCAAGTTGAGTAGCCCTAACTTGGGCTTTGAAGAGGGAGAAGAAAGCATACGCTAGAACTAGTAAAACTGGATGCTACTAGAATACTATTTTAAAAAGCTAAAATAGAGAATTTTCTACCTGATTAAATTTATCCAATGGTAAGTTCTATTTTAAAGCCCTGGTCGTAGTGGGTCTTTAGCTTACCGCCAATCTGAGAAGCCCGCATTTGCATGTTGGCTAAGCCAAGGCCATCCGATACCGCAGTGGATACCACCAGAGCACCGTTGTCATGAATATGCAAGAGGAGTTGTTTTTGCTCCTCCACAAAACGAATCTCGACATGAGTGGCGCTAGAGTGTTTGCAGATATTGGTGATGGCTTCTTTAAAAATAAGGTAAATATTTTGGCGTTTTTGAGGGTCGATAAATTTCCTTGTGTCTTCTATTTCTATGGAGAAATGATGTCCAATTTGTTTTCTATTGAGGTTTTTTTCGGCAAAAGCCCGCATTCGGTCAATGAGGTTTTCGTATTTGTCTTTGCGAGAGTCAATCGCCCATACTGTGTCGCGCATGCGTTCCATAGCGTCGTGGCTCATGTTGCTTATTTCGTTGAGTGATTCTTTTTGAGATTCATTGGCCGAAAAAGCCATCATTTGAGATTGCATCGCCAATCCCGACAAGATAGAGCCTACATCATCGTGGAGGTCGCTAGAGATTTTGACCCGAATGGCTTCCATTGCCTTAATTTGGCCAATACGTTGTGCCACTCGATACTGAATAAAAAGATACACAATCCCTCCAATAATCAACGAATAAAGCAAATAACACCACCAAGTTTTCCACCAAGGTGGGCGGATTGTGAATGAATATGACAATTCTTTGCTCCATATTCCTTCTTCGTTCATGGCTTTGACTTTAAACGTATAGTGACCTGGTGATAAGTTGCCGTAAGTAGCTTCTGAGCGTTGAGTGATGGCACTTGGGCTGCTTTCTAGCCCTTGTAGCTGATACTGATAACTGAGGGCTTGAGGCGAATTTGTATTGATACTTGCAAACTCAAAAGTGAGAAAATTGTTGTTGAAAGCCAAACTCAAGTCTTCAGGTAACATTTGCCATTGCGACAATTGTTTGAAATGAAAATCATGAACAGTGAATCCATTTTTTAATACGAAAGAGGTGTCTTTTTTCCACGGAATTTTTTCATTATAAAGTTTTATATTGGTGAGGAGCACGGTGTGGACTTCGCGATTGAGCACATCTTGAGGAGGATGATAAATCGTTAGGCGATCCATTTTGGGCATCCATAAGTCACCGTTTGTAGTTTCAAGAAGATAATACCGACCTTCCGCAAAACCCGTGTTTCCATTTTCGGAGGTATATTTTTTGAAAAATGGAATAACGGGGACTTCGGGAGTGGCGGCGATTTTTTCCAATTCTTTTTTTGACAACTTATTCAACCCTGTTCGGCTGGCAATCCAAAGATTTCCAGCTTTGTCTTCACGGAGGCCAAATACGGTGTTGTGACTCAGGCCATCCGATTCGGTAAAATGCCTTAGTGTATGGTGGCGTAAATCCAAGCGCGTAATTCCACCACCTAGCGTGCCAAACCACAAATCGCCTCGTTGGTCTTCTATCATACTTTCAAAAATACCGAAATTCATGCCTTCTTTTTCGGTAAAATTTGTAAACGTACGACCGTCTTTGTCCAATCTGGATACACCCCCAAACGTGCAAAACCACATATTTTCAGCTTTGTCCTGAAAAATCTGAACGACTTGGTCGTGGCAAAGCCCTTGTTGTACCCTAAAATGAGTTCTGGTTTGGGTATCTGCGTTGATCCTAAAAACGCCCCCCTCTTCACGCGAGCTGTACCATACATTGCCCGCCTTATCTTCAAAAATACAAACAATAAAACTGCCACTTTCAGTGAAGTGGGTAAAGGTTTTGTGGTCGGCATTGAGCCGCACCATGTGGTTATATAAGGAGCCTACCCAAATATTGCCTTTTTTATCTTCCAACAAACTAATGGCACTATCATGGCTAAGACCTTCTTTGGGGGTATAGTTGGTAATTGTTTTTTGATTGAAGTCGAAGTGAGCTAGCCCTCCGCCTGCTTCGGATCCCACCCAAATGTTGTGATACTGGTCTTCAATGATACTTCTGACGGTGTTGTTCACCAATCCATCTTGTTGCGTAAGGGTGCTAAATCGACGGCTGTATTTGACCACGCCTTTGTAGCTTCCAAACCACAGGTTGCCGGCGGGGTCTTCTACAATAGAAGAAACTTCATCGTCTGCCAATCCTTCTTTGGTGGTGATATGGGTGATGGTACGGCCTGTTTTATCCAAACTAAATACGCCGCCGGGTAAGGCTCCAAACCATATAGTTCCCTGTCGATCTTCTAGCACATTGCTGATCCAACCGTTGGTGAGCCCTATGGTATGGTGAAAATTTTTGCCGTCAAACTTGGTTACGCCACTCCAAGTGGCCAGCCAAAGATTCCCGACTCGATCTCTTATAAGATGCATGATAGAATTATCGCTCAGTCCTTGTTTTTTGGTGTAATGAGAGAAACTTTTTCCGTCATATTTAATCAGCCCTTCTGATTCTGTTCCAAACCAAATATTGCCAGCGCGGTCTTCGGTTATGCTGAAAACTTTTACCGCCAATCCTTGTTTTTTGGTAAAGTGAGTGAAAGTTTTGCCCGATTTATCTAATTTAGACACTCCGTTGCTTTGAGTAGAAAACCAGATATTGCCTTGGCTATCCTCAAAAATCCCCAAGATATGATTGTCACTTAGACCTTCTCTTGTGGTGTAGTTGGTGAAGGTCTGCCCGTCGAACTTTGAAATGCCCTCCCGACATCCAAACCACATATTTCCGAGATGGTCTTCGATGATACATTCTATGAAATTGTCAATCAAGCCTTGGCGGGTTGTGTAGTTTTCGAAGGTTTTGCCGTTGTATTTGGAGATGCCATTAAAGGTTCCGAACCAAATATTGCCGGTCTTATCGCGGCACATGGTATGAATTTGGGTTTCGACCAAGCCCTGAAATAGTCCATAAAGATTAAAATTATAAGGATTGTAATCTTTGGCGTAAGCAGGTTGTGCCAGTGCTACCTGAGGAAGAAGAGCAACCACACTCTTAGGAGTAGCCGAAACTACTTTCAGCAAAAGGAATGAGTCTTTTCCTGGCGTTTTGGTAATAGGTATTTCAGCTGCTACTACAGTGGTACGGGCAGGTTGGTTACGATTTTTGATGGGCAATACGGCTGGGTTGCCTACGGGTACTATTTTTTTGGGTCCCAATGTCCTCACCTGAGGTGGTGGCATAGTATCGATACTAATGACTTGACCGTTGGTTTTTATCACTTTCGAAGTGAAAGCAAGTTTAGGCTGATGGGCTGACTGAGTACAATAACACAGCAGCACAATCATTGCAACATACACAAGGCCGGCGAGGAGTTTGTGAAGTTTCAAAATAGAATATAGATAAGGGCTAATACAGCATATATATATCAAATATAGAAATATTTTATCTGTTTAGGATACTATTTGTCGGCTTTAATTATCCAATTTGCCCCTTCATATATTTTGTGATAGCTTCGGTTTTGTTGTTGACTTGCAGTACTTTGTACATTTTTTTAATGTGAGACCGTACTGTTTCAACCGAAATAAATAAGTTTTCGGAGATGGTTGCGTAGCTTTTGCCATCTACGAGCATCTCCAAGATTTCTTTTTGGCGATCGGTTAAGATGCTTGCCTTGCTTACTCGGCCACCCATGAGGTGGTTCACTATTTCTCGAGCGATAGAAGGCGACATATACGACCCCCCGTTTACCACAATCCGTAGTGCATCTACGATTTCGGTCAGACTAGCTTTTTTGGAGATATATGAGCAGGCTCCCGAGCAGAGAGCTTTCAAGATAATGTCTTCTTCTTCGTAGGTCGTCAGCATCACAACGTTGACATCGGGCAGGCGTTCGAAGATATACGGCAATGCCTCAATCCCAGACATCCCCGGCAAGCCAATGTCTAGCAAGAGGATGTCGGTATGTAAACGATGATCAAGGTCAAAAGCCCGAAAGAACGATTCAATAGAAGGCTGTACCGTCGTGATTTCGAATTCTTCATGAAAGCTGATAAACTTGGATACATTGTCTCTGATGACCTTATTGTCTTCTATGATACTGATTTTAGCGGGTGCCATATGTTAGGAAATTTGTACAAAAGTAGAAGCAAAATGCTAAGAAAACTATCACCCTAGCAGGTGATTTTACATGAAAAATTTCACTTTTTTTCACCTTTCGGGGTGATTGAAGCACGTGTAGATTTTACTCAATTTTGTGATGTTACTTTTAAATGATATTGTTTACTAACACTCTCAAAATCAAATGGAAAACTTGGTAATGCCTTCGCGTTTTGTTATTCTAAATTTGTATTTTACAAACATTGACAGAATAAAAACAATCTCTATCTTCTTGTGGCTTTGGGTGTTTGCAATGTTTGCTAATGCGCAGACCAAAACCATCTCCAATTTTTATCGCCCCGGAAAAATAGGCTTAGAAGATGGTAAGGTGGTCAGTAATAATACTGCTACTAACGCAACTTGGATAATTGAACCCTTTGGTGGGCCCAATTATGCTCCGCTAGTACGCATCAAAAATGCCGCTACGGGCGAGTACCTTCACAACGAAACAAGAACACTCTCTTGTGGAAAAATCCAACCCGGCTGGCATAGTGCCCTTTGGCTGCTCAGGCCTCTCAATCAAGGATTGACGCTGATTATCAATTACTGGACCAAAGAATATTTGCACGTGGAGCGCGGGCCACTCGAAATCAGTTCGATAGGATCAGAAGCATGGAATAGTGCTTACTGGAAAATCGAAGCCGTAGAACCGCGCAAGTTTCCTGAAACTTATAAACCTCCCCTCACGCTTCAAGCCAAAAGTGGGGCTACGAGTTTGTTAATCAACGGTGCTGTGTATAATGGAAATGCGCCCACGCTTACATCGAGTATGGTGGCACTGACTAATCAAGGAAAGTATCTGGAATATACTTTTAACAATATTCCAGACAAATATCTGAATCCTCAGCTCGCGATTGCCAACATCAAGTTTCGTCCCAAAGCCAGTATCAAAGACGGCGTTTTGTATGTTCACCTTACCACAGAGGGCAGCTCTATCAATATCAATCCTCAAACTTATGTCAACAAAAAACTAGAGCGGGGTTTTTATACCAATCGCGTAGAAACCAGTATTGCAATATCTGATGATTTTGAGAAAGATGCTTGGGGACCCCTCAACCTCAACTCAGAAGGTACACTGACAGATATGAGTCAATTTACGGTAGGAGTCTCTAAAGATGGTCCCAATATTTCATACAGCTTAGGCTCTCAATACTCTAAACAAATCAAGGATTTTAGTTTTGAAGACAAAACTTACAGCAATACCATCTCGGGGATTTGGAAAATGGGGAAAGACATTATCGAAAAAACAGCCGGACAGTATTCGGGATTAGCGGAGCTTCCCGCTTTGGCAAGTGGCAATTTCCCCATCTATGCCCAAGCGATTTTTAAAGCCCGACAGGCCAATTATATTCCCAATAGTGTCACCATCAATTTTAAGCTCAAAACCCAATTTAAGGAAATGGTGTTGGTTTCAAATCAAGGCTCAGATGTGCAGGCTTTCTTTGAAGGCTTTGTATTCTACGCCAATCCCAAAACCTACCAAGGTACACTAGCCTACAGATTAGGAGAAAAAGTGATTGATGATGAAGTGCTTTATACCATTATCCTAGACCTAACACCTCTGAAACAATAAAAGCTAGAGATGTAAACTAATACTTAAGCTACTTGAAAGATTTGCTCCATAAGATTTTCTTGTGGAGCATTTTGTTTTTTAAGAATCTGTTGCGATAGGAGTAAATAGTTTCTAAGTTTAAAGCCTATTTCTTAATCATCCTTAATTCCACTAATCATGGCAGAAAAACAGTATAAAATCCTTCTCAGCGAAGACGAAATTCCGAGACAGTGGTACAACATTCAGGCCGATATGCCCAACAAGCCCCTGCCGCCCCTTCACCCTGCTACCAAGCAGCCCGTAGGGCCGGGCGATTTGGCACCGCTGTTTCCGATGGAGCTTATCAAGCAGGAAGTATCGCAGGAGCGCTATATCGAAATCCCCGAGGAAGTACGCGAAATCTACAAACTATGGCGGCCTACGCCGATGTTTCGGGCGCACCGCTTAGAAAAAATGCTTGATACCCCTGCCAAAATTTATTACAAATACGAAGGTGTAAGTCCCTCAGGAAGCCACAAAACCAATACCGCCGTGGCGCAGGCGTATTACAACAAAATGGAAGGGGTAAAACGCATCACCACCGAAACAGGAGCAGGGCAGTGGGGAACGGCCTTGGCGATTGCGTGTCAGATGTTTGACATCGAGTGTGAAGTGTTTCAAGTAAGGATTAGCTACAACCAAAAACCCTACCGCAAAGCCTTGATTGAGTCTTTTGGGGCCAAAATTTACCCTTCTCCCTCGGAGCTTACGGCATCAGGACGGAAGATTTTGGAACAATATCCTGACACACCGGGTAGCTTGGGTATTGCGATTTCGGAAGCCATCGAATGTGCTGTGCAGGATGAAAATTGCAAATATGCCCTTGGGAGCGTACTCAATCACGTATTGATGCATCAGACCATCATCGGGCAAGAGTGTTTGGTTCAGATGGAAAAAGCAGGCGATTTCCCTGACGTAGTGATTGCACCGTTAGGGGGAGGTTCCAACTTCGCAGGGATTTCGTTCCCTTTCCTTCACCAAAATCTCACCCAAGGCAAAAAAGTACGGGCCATTGCGGTAGAGCCTGCTTCTTGCCCTAAACTGACTAAGGGCGAATTTCGTTATGATTTTGGCGATTCGGCGGGTTTTACGCCTTTGTTGCCGATGTACACCCTTGGGCACAATTTCCGTCCGGCGGCGATTCATGCGGGTGGTTTGCGCTATCACGGCGCGTCGGTGCTGTGTTCGCAGTTGCTCAAAGACGGCCTCATCGAAGCCAATGCTATTCAGCAATTGGAGTGTTTTGAGGCGGGAGTGGCGTTTGCCAAAGCGGAGGGAATCATCCCCGCACCCGAGGCTACGCACGGCATTGCGCAGGTATTTCGCGAAGCACAGCGTTGCAAAGAGGAAGGCAAATCCGAAACCATTCTTTTTAATCTTTGCGGACACGGTTTCTTAGATATGCAGGCCTACATGGATTATTTCGACGGCAAACTCGCCGACCACTACCTAACCGACGAAGAGCTCAAATCGGGCTTGAAGGAGTTGGAAGGGTATCCTGTGGCCTAAATACCACCCCAGGCGATGCCTTTAGTGTCGCCTGGGGTAGTTGTATTTAATGAATAGTATAAGTGTGATTAAGCAATTGAAAATCAGGGTATTTTATTTGTTTTGACGGTCTTTGGCTTCTACCATAACTTTTCCTAATGCTTCTTTAAGTAATTGATTCTCTAGTTCCAGCTTGCTTAGGTTATGATGTAGCTTGACCACGAACGAAAAATTTTAGACTTTCTTTCAAAAGGTTATTGTAGCTGACATCCTCTTCCAGATAAATGCGATAAGTTAAACTTCCTAAGGTAATTTTGGGGGAGAAATTTAGATTTATCCTCATTATTTTAAAGTATAGATTTAATTTTATGGTATTTATTTTAAATTTATGCTTTAAAATAAAGATATGTTAAGCTATGTTTAGAGAAAAAATAAACGATTTACAAAAGTGGAAAGATAAACCAAATCGCAAGCCTCTTATTGTAAACGGAGCAAGGCAAGTTGGGAAATCATGGTTGATCAAACATTTTGGCGAAACCTATTTTCAAGGTAAAGTCATTGTCGTTAATCTTGAAAAAAGTAAAAATCTTCATACCATTTTCAAGCCTGATTTGGATGCTAAAAGGATTCTTTTCGAACTGGGGTTGGCACTCAATACTACAATCGAAAAGGGGGAAGATTTGCTTTTTATTGACGAAATTCAAGCTTGTCCTGAAGCCTTAGGGAGCTTACGGTACTTTTATGAAGAGATACCAGAGCTGCATGTCATTGCAGCAGGGTCGCTACTAGATTTTGAATTTAGAAACCAGCCTTTTCCTGTTGGACGTGTTGAAACCCTCAATATGTATCCGATGACTTTTTACGAATTTTTGAAAGCTCGGGGTAAAGAGCAATTGTGCCAATTGTTGAAAACACCTCTTGTAGATATACCAGAAGGTACAGAGCGTTATTTTGACGAAGATTTCAACCTTTATCTCGTCGTGGGAGGTATGCCCGAATGTGTTCGTTATTTTGTAGAAACCAATGATTTGCAGGGTATTAGAAGTATTCAAGAGGACCTTCTTTATACCTACGAGCAAGATTTTAAAAAATACACCCCTACCGTAAATCCTGATTGCCTGACTGATATTCTTGAAAACGCAACGAAATTGATGGGGCATCAAGTCATTTATACCAAACTTTCGGAGCGCTTTTCAAGCCCGACCATCAAAAAAGGGGTGGAGGTACTGCGAACTGCTCGATTGCTGCACAGTGTACAGAATGTTTCGGTCAATGCTTTACCTCTAACTGCTGCGGGAAAGCAATTCAAATTATTTTTTTTGGACGTCGGGTTGTTGCTCCGGAAAAGCAACCTTGACTATCAAAGTTTTTATATCAAACGAGAACTTTCCTCAGCCTTTCAGGGTATGTTGGCAGAGCAATTTGTAGCCCAACAATTTATCGCTTACACAGATCAAAAAACTTTTTATTGGGCACGTACCGAAGCTGGGGCAAGCTCGGAAGTAGATTTTGTGATGGTCAAAGATGGCAAAATTCTTCCAATTGAAGTGAAATCAGGTAAGAGTGGCTCACTCAAAAGCCTCCATTATCTTTTGGAACATCACCCCACAATCGGAAAAGCCATTGTTTTCTCTCACGCTAGACAAGGAACACTCGACAAAATTCAATTTGTCCCTCTTGTCTTTGCAGGGAATTTAGGGAATGAATAACAAAAAAAACGCCGCAAAGCTCAAACTCTGCGGCGGTTTTTTTTGTAGAAGAGTTTAGCCTACTTCTTCAAATTTGCCAAAAACTCAATTACGTCGCGTATTTCGCGTTTAGAAAGCAACGAGCCCATTGGTGGCATACCTGAAGGCATATTTTCACGTTTGGCAATACGTCCTACTGGAATTACCAAAGGTTCGGCATCGGAAGTCGTAAGGGTTAATTCTTCGGCGGTTTCTTTGGCTAATGTACCATTCACTACATTTCCGTCTTTGAGGGTTAGCATTACGGAGCCAAAACCCGGCGCAATTCGCGCACTTGGTTCGACGAGGGCTTGGAGAAGTTGCTCACGGGTAAGCACGTCGCCAATGTGCGTAAGAGCAGGCCCCACCGCGCCGCCCGTGTTGCCAATCGCATGGCAGCGTACACATTGAGCGGTAGAGTTGGAGTTGAAGATATTGCGTCCTGCAAAGCGATTTCCTCCAAAAAGCGTTTCGGCATATTCCTCCAAAGCCGAAGCGTTGGGCTTTAAGGTTGCCATTTTGGTTTTGAGCGCCGCTACACCCGATGCCTCTACTGCTTCTTTGAGTTCGAGGGAAAGATTGGGCGAAAGCTTTTTGTCTTTGAGTTGGTCAATCAAGCCATCCAAAATCACTTGTGTTTTGTCGGCATCCATTTTGCCAAGTACTTCGAGCATTTTTTGCTGTTCGCGTACCGAGCCTTTGCTAAATATAGAATTGACGATGGTCGGGAGACTGGCTTTGGTTACGTTGTTATTGTTTAGAAGTCCCAATGCCACCGTGCGTACGCTTTCTTCTTTATCGTCCATTCCTTTTTTGATGATAGCATCCATTTGAGCATAGCCCAGTTGGTTGAGGGCGGGCAAGATAGCTGCTTTCACTTTGGCTTCTTCAGTAGCATCATAGATAGCGGCAAGTTGGGCGTTGGCTTCGGGCATTTTGAGGTCGGCCAAAAGACCCGCTACGGCGATGAGGGTTTCGGGGTTTTTCTCTTTCAAAAAGCCCGAAACAAAAGGAGCTACTTTGGACTTGACCGATGCCAAATCACGCTCGATTTTACCACGGTGGCGGCCATCTACGCGGTCCATGACCGAAGGGTTGGCCCAAGTACCAATCGTGGCTAGCGCCTCGGCCTTGATGTCGTCTTTGATATCGGTACGACGCGCAAAATCAATCACCATCTGTAATTCTTGGTCACCGCCTACGCGCAATGCGGCGTTGATAGCACGGCGCAAAATCACCTCAGAAGTAAATCGTGTATCTTTTAAGGTAGCAGCTAAGGCAGGCAATGCCGTTGGGATAGAAAGGTCGTCGTTGATAGCACGAGCGGCTTCGGCTACAATATATTCGTCTTTGTCTTGCAAAAAGACCGCGATTTTGTCGCTGCGTAATCTTCTAAGTACCAATACAGCAGCGGTGCGAAGGGCTTTGCTAGGATTGTTGGCTAAGGCCGCCATTGGTTCTGCTTTGCCAATGCGCGACAGTGCCAACACACCAGCGTGGCGGATATAAACATCCTCGTCGTTGTTGGCAGCGAGCATTTCGATGAGCGGTGTTATGGCATCACCATAAGAGATACGTCCCAAGGCTTCGGCCGCATAAAAACGGACACGTGGATTGGAATTTTTGAGTAAAGGAATGAGGTCATTACCAGCGGTTGTGATGCGGGCATCACCCAGCATTTTGGCGGCTTGGGTCACGATTTCATTGTCTTTGTCTTTGAGCAAAGGCATCAAGGTGGAGGCGTAAGCTTTATCTTGACGTGCCAATTGACCTACCCCCCAAATGCCGTGGATGCGTGCCAGTTGGCTTTGGGTTTGGTCAATGGCTTTCGACAAACTTGGTAAGCCTTTTTTACCACGATTGACGAGTTCAAACTGCGCTTTTTGGCGGACTCTCATATCCGCATTTGAAAGCAAAGAATACAACATCTCTTCGTTTTGAGAAGCATAATCCAGCTGAATCAATCGCTTGGTTTCTTGACGGATAGCGGCGAGGTCGTTTTTATTGGACGTTACATCCATTTTCCAGACCCGACCATAATTTTTGGTATCCCAACCATTGATCCAGTCGGCTACGTAGAGCGCACCGTCGGGACCAAATTTGATACCCGTAGGCAAGATGCCACTCACTACGTCTTTTTCACCGTCGAGTTCAAAAGAAGCACCTTTGGGTTTGAGACCAAACGACCAGATATGGGAGCGGGTAGGTGTACCGACAAATTCGACCAAGAAAAATTTGTTTTTCCAGTCTGACCCCAATGCTGTGCCGGGGTTGTAGGCCATACCCGTAGGGCCGTTGTGGTAATTCATGATAGGCGGAATGATATAAGCCGCCTGACCGTCCCAGCGTGGTTTGAAGAGTTTTTCGTCCATCCACACTTTGTATTTGTTGTTTTTGGGGTCGGTGTATTTGCCGTATTGCCAATTGGAACGCCAGCCAGCGTCGGAGCCTTGCACTACGTGAACTAGGCGCTCACTTTCGCCGGGGTGGTCGCCGTCGTTGTCGGAAGAAATAAGGTTGCCATATTCGTCAAACACAAACTCGTGGGTATTACGGAGACCGTGGGCAAAAATTTCAAAATCGCTACCGTCGGGATTGGAGCGGGCAATGATACCCGAGTTGGGGTGCTCAAACTTCTTGCCGTCGGCGGTGGTGATATTGGCTCCAATGTCGCCGATATTCCAGTAAATACGTCCGTCGGGACCTTCTGTCACGCCCGACATGCCGTGGCCACTAAAACCGATGTGTACACCGTAGCCGTGGCTAATTGAGGTTTTTTTATCGATGATTCCGTCTCCGTTTTTGTCTTCCAGACGCCACAAGTCAGGGGCAATCCCCACAAAAATATCCTTGGCACGCACGAGCATACCGCCGGCCACGTCGGTGACTTCTTCATAAAAATCCTCTAAAATGCGGAGTGAAACATCGGCGATGCCGTCGTTGTTGGTATCTTCTAGTCGCCAGATTTCATCTTTCTCAACTGCTAAGTCCTTCCAGTCGTGAGAACCGTCTTCGTTCAAGTCTGCCAACCATTCATTTTCTTTGCTGCGCTCGGGAGAGAATGTTTTCCGCAAAAAAGCGCGGCGGTCTTCAACCGTTTGAAGGCCAATGGATTCGGTCATCCAGTCGCGATGCCCGCGAATGTCAAACTCGGAGTTTTTTTGGCGATTGGTACGATTGAGATAGACCCGACCTTGGTCGTCGATAGCCATTGCCACAGGGTCGGGAGCGAGAGAATCGGAGGCCCAAAGGGTCATTTGCAAGCCCTCAGCCAACTTAATGGGTGTTTTGTCACGGATTTCTTTGGCGTTTGCGAGGGCCTTGCTAGGGTCTTCTTTGACCATAACAGGCTGACTGCTACGGGGCATTTTCATGCACGAAACCACCAAAAAAGCTATTCCTAGCGATGCGGACAGCTTTATTTTAGCGTGCCTTTCTAAAATCATGGGTTAATGTGTTTATGAGTATCAAAAGTGAACGAACCTAACCTAAAGAAGACGGTTAAGTAGTGGTTTTTACTTATGGGTAGTTTTTTTTTTAGATTAATCTTGTATTATAAATGCAATGAAGAAAATGCCAAGGGAAGTAAATGTGCTGCACGCTCAAGATAAATGATTTGCCCCGCAGGACTGCTCAAAATAACCCCAATGTCACTTTGTTGGCGTTGGGTGGTTTCCAATAAGCTTTGCCGACAAATACCACAGGGAGAGAGAATGGTATCAAACGAAACCGTTTCGGCACCATTCCGATAGGCAATCGCCACAGTGATTATCTTCTCAGTAGGAAAAAGCGAAGAGGCTACCGATAGTGCCACTCGCTCCGCACAGATACCTGCTGGAAATGATGCATTTTCTTGATTACTACCTTTGATAATCTCTCCGTTGGACAACAACAAGGCGGCCCCCACATGAAATCTTGAATAAGGCGCATACGAAAGATTGACGGCGTCGTTGGCTGCTTTTAACAGTTGTTGCAAACTAGAGTTTAGTGAGCTGTCGTCTTCAAATAGTTGATAATCAAAGGAAATGGTCTTGTGCATACTTAAAGTCAGGGAAAAGGATTGGTATCCAAAATGAATAAACCTAACTTAAAGATATTGTTTTTTGGATTAAATGCGTAGAAAATACCAGGAACTTTCACCTTTGTGGCAAAGATGCTATGTCTTTTATAGGGTCTTGAAATGGCTACAATGAAAAAACTTCAATGATTACAGACCAATCCCCAGTGAAACCCTAAGTTTAAAACCCAAAACAATATATCTTTTAATTATCCTTTCTTTACTTAAATAGGGCCTTTCTAAATCATAATTTTTCATATAAATCTATGGCTTTTAGTGTGGACGTAGGATAGGAGCATAAGTAACAGGAAGGTTTGATAAAGAGTAGATTTGTGGTTTGAAAGAGTTTAAAAGTCAAGTAACTGCTACATTTTTTTCTGCATTCAAGTATCTGCTGTTGTTTTTTGCCATCTATACCCAAACCGATTCTTAAACCCTTTTCTAATACCATGTTCAAATCTTTTGTTTTTTTGTTTGCTGTGCTTCTCTTGGGGGAGTTCAGGAGTGAGGCACAGGTCACTCAACGCAATATCCTGGGGAATAAATATTCGATAGAGGCCGTCAAACAGGCACTGATTTCTCAAAATCAATTTAAGCCATATCCCAAAACACCTGCTGAATGGAATGCGGCAGTACCAGACTCAGTCATTGCGCGTACGATTCGCACGGGCGAAGGACTTCTCAATTATAAGTTTGAGCCTATTTCAGCGACTATCTCTTTGGATTTTGTGCGTTCAGGCGACCGCGAACGGCACAGAGAAATTTCTTTCACCAAGCGCAATGCCTTGATAGACTTGGTATTGGCTGAGAGCATGGAAGACAAAGGGCGCTTCACGGAGGCTATCCTCAATGGCGTATGGTCGATGTGTGAAGAAAGTTTCTGGGGTGTTCCGGCGCATATCAGCGGTACAGGTTTGCCCAATGTCGAAGACCACATCGTTGATTTGTTTGCTGCCGAAACAGCTTCTGTTTTGGCTCTAACGGATTATTTTGTAGGCGATAAACTTGATAAAATCAACAAGCTTATTCGGAAGCGTATATACCACGAAACCAATCAACGGATTTTTATCCCTATGCTCAAAAACCCTGATCGCTATGGCTGGATGAGCAAAAAAAACGCGGTCAACAACTGGAATCCGTGGATTATGTCTAATTGGATGACAGCCACTCTGCTACTCGAAAAAGACGAGCCGCGTCGGGCGCAGTCGTTGTATGGGGCTATGTTGGGCCTAGATTTGTACCTCAATGGCTTGGGCGAAGATGGCGGCTGCGACGAAGGGCCGAGCTATTGGTTTGCGGCAGGGGCGTGTGTGTTTGATTGTTTGGAGCTGCTTGATGGTGCCACTCAGGGCAAGGTGAATATTTATAGCGAGCCTTTGATTCAAAAAATGGCCTCCTATGTCTATAAAACCCACATTGCAAACGATTATTTTGTCAATTTTGCGGATGCCGATCCTAAACTCAAGCCCGACGGAATTATGCTGTATCGTTTTGGTAAAAAAATCAATGATGCACAATTGACGCAATTTGGTAAATGGGCGGTTGAGAAATATCCTTCGGCAATCTCAAACAATGGTTTTCATCGGATGCGTAAAGTCCAAAACTTGCTGACAGTGAAAGAAATAGGGGGCGATAAAAATACTTTTGAGCCTGTTAAAGATGCTTGGTTTGGCGATATTCAGGTATTGACGGCGCGGGCAGGCAATGGCATTTTTATGGCGACGCACGGCGGACACAACGCCGAAAGTCATAATCACAACGACGTGGGAGATTTTCTGTTGTATGCCAATGGCGAGCCTATCATCATCGATGCAGGTAGGGGCAATTATACAGCTCGTACATTTTCGTCAAAGCGCTATGAACTTTGGTTTACGCAGTCGCAATACCACAACCTGCCCATTATCAATGGGCTAGGGCAATTGGCGGGACGCAGCTATGAAGCAAAAAATGTAAAACCAACGGTGTCGGACAAAGAAGCCACTTTGAGCATGGACATTGCCCCGTCGTATGCCAAAGAGGCAGGTATTCAGACTTGGAATCGTACGGTGAAGCTCAATCGAGTTAAGAACTCGGTAGAAATCAACGATGATTATGTATTGACCCAAAAGCCGACGTCGTTGCAGCAGGTATTTATGACGGTCAATGAAGTAGATACCGCCACTCCCGGAAAAGTGTTGTTGAAAACGCCTAAAGGTCAAAGTTTTACATTACAATACGATCCCAAACTATGGGCTATTTCGACCGATTTCCCTTCTACAGATGGTATGGAATATGTAAGTTTCAAAACCAAATGGGATAACCTGCCCGTGCAGCGAATTGTGTTGACTCACAAAACTTTACCCCAAAAAGGGAAGGCCGGATTTGTGATTGTAGGGAATTAATCAAAACAACCCCAGCAACGTTCAAAACGTTGCCTGGGTTAAATGTAGGTTTTTCTTGACAAGTTGTCAAGAAAAACCTACATTTGAATAAAAAAGGTAAAATGAAGATAATGACTGTAGGAGAGCTGAAAACGCGATTTTCAGAAATACTTCAAGAAGTGCAAGCAGGAGAAGAAGTGGCCGTTGCTTTTGGGAAAAAAAAGGAAATCGTGGCTTATCTAGTTCCAAAATCAGCCCGTAAGTCTACAAAACGTACTTTAGGAATTTTGGCTAATAAAGGGAAAGTTACGTTTGCGAGTGATTTTGGAATGACGGAAGAAGATTTTTTAAATGTATGAGTTATTTGCTGGATACTCATACCCTTATTTGGGCTATAACAGAGCCTCAGAAGTTGTCTTCTATCGCAAAAAAAGTGCTTACAAATACTGACAACGAGGTTTCGGTAAGTGCAGTCAGTTTTTGGGAAATTTCCTTAAAATACTCAATTGGAAAGTTAATGTTAGAAGGCTATGGACCCGAAGATTTTCCGCAAGTGGCCCTAGCAACGGGCTTTAAGATTATTCCTTTAACGGCAGAGACCACAAGTAGTTATCATCAACTCAAGGCAGCTTATCACCGTGACCCCTTTGATAAAATGCTTATTTGGCAAGCCATTCAACTTAACCTTACGCTTATCAGTTGCGATGAAAATGTGCATAAGTACGAGAGCGAAGGATTAAAAGTTATTTGGTAAAAATCAACCCCGGCAACGCTTAAACCAACCCTGGCAACGTTTTGAACGTTGCCGGGGTTAACGAGCTAACTATTAAATCACCTCTTTCAATGCCTCTTCATTAGCCTGAATCAACTGTTCAATGTGATTATCTTCAAGTGCATAAGAGAAGAAAAGACTTTCGAATTGAGAAGGCGCTAAATAGATTCCTCTTTTGAGCATGGCTTGGAAATAACGCCCAAACAGTGGTAAATCAGAAGATTTAGCCGTTTCAAAATTAGTGACTTTTTCGGGAGTCATAAAAAGCGTAAACATCGAGCCTATCTGATTGATAGTGAAGTTTAAACCTAGTTTTTGTAAAGAATCCTGAAATCCAGCGGTGATTTTCAGACCTACCTCATCAAGACGCGTATATACTTCGGGGTGATTGTCCAAATATTCCAACATCGCCAAACCTGCCGACATTGCAATGGGATTTCCTGAGAGGGTGCCAGCTTGATAAACAGGTCCCGCAGGCGATACGCAATCCATGATGTCGCGCTTACCGCCATACGCCCCGACGGGCATTCCACCACCGATGATTTTGCCCATCGTAGTCATGTCGGGCATAATCCCAAAACGCTCCTGTGCTCCCCCTTTGGCAAGTCGAAAGCCAGTCATCACTTCATCAAAAATGAGGACAATTCCTTCTTTGGTACATAGTTCCCGAATGGCTTCTAAATACCCTTGTTCGGGCAATACGCAGCCCATATTGCCTACGACAGGCTCTAGAATCAAAGCGGCGATTTGTCCTTTGTTGCTATCAATAAGTTGTTGTAGTGCCGTTAAATCATTGAAGGGGGCAGTAAGGGTATCGTTGGCTACACCCTTGGTGACACCGGGGCTATCGGGTACTCCCATCGTAACGGCTCCACTACCTGCGGCAATCAAAAAACTATCGCCATGCCCGTGGTAGCATCCCTCAAATTTGATGATTTTGTCGCGACCTGTGTAGCCTCTTGCCACCCTAATCGCCGACATCGTGGCTTCCGTCCCTGAATTAACCATCCGAACTTTTTCGACCGAAGGAACCATATTTACAATCCGTTCGGCCATTTCTACTTCTTTGCGGGTAGGTGCACCAAAAGAAAAGGAATTTTGGATAGCGTCTGATACGGCTTTTTCAATAAGCTCGTGGGCGTGCCCCAAAATCATAGGCCCCCAAGAATTGATAAATTCCAAATATTGGTTACCGTCTTCGTCGTAGATATAGGGTCCTTTGGCTGATTTAATAAAAATAGGTGAGCCGCCTACGGCTCTAAATGCTCTTACGGGTGAATTGACTCCCCCTGGAATGTACTGTTTAGCCTTTTGAAAAAGTTCTTGACTTTGATTGTGTTGCATCATTACTTAAATGGATTTCAACTTGGCAAGTTTGTAAGCGACTATCATCAGAAACATGCCAAGTTCTGTATTTGTTTTTGAACAAACTTGGCATGTTTGCAATAGGTTGTTTCAGAAACATGCCAAGTTTACTTTATTATTTAGCTGGTACCCAGTGCATATCATCTAGGGTGAGAATTGGTACTACTTGATTATCACTGGAATTTCGGTAGTTGAAGCCCGACAGCAAGTAGTCATCTTCATAAGTGCGAGTTTCTAAGCCGTTGCGGAGTTGGTTACGATATTTGTGGAGCATTCGTCCAAAAAACAATAACGCATCATAGCCCTGCATAGCATAAATTGACGGAATCGTATTTCTTTTGTTGAAATATAAAGTTTGAAACTCTCGTACTTGGGGTTTAGTAATATCCACAAACTCAGTATCTAGCCAATAGACCGTATGCCCTTCTATGAGAGCGGGTTGGAAAGTTTGGAGGTTAAAAGAGGTAGATGTGGTGAGTACTGGAGGTTTGAGTCGTTTTTTTGTAAGCATGGCCAATACTTTAGTACCATCTCCTTCTGAGCTACTAAATACGGCCACGTGGCTAGGTTTGTTTGCTTCTGAAATAGTAGCCGCAGAGTCAATTTTTTCGCGGGTTTTTCTAAAATCAACAGTTTGGTACCCCGCCGCATCTACTTTGGATTTGTAAGCTGCTGCCAATACCGAATCACGGCGAGCAGAGCCATAATAAATAGCGACTTTTCGTCCCATAGAAGCAGGCAGCGATCTCATGAATTCAAAGCTCTTATCGGCTTGGCGCTCAAAAGAAGGCTGTAACAATAAAGTATTGGGGTGATTAGTAAGAATATCGGTAGTAAGAGTAGTGGGGTGTATAAAAAAGATATTGTTGTTGTCGGCATAGTCGGCGGCTAGCTTAGCAGGCTCGCTATAAACAGGTCCAAATAAGAGGTCGGTTTGGGCAAAGTTGGTATTATTTACCACGTCAAGCATTTCTTCAGGTTCGCTACCTACATCATACGAAAAAAGACTGACTAAAATGCCTTCTTGTTGTAGTTTGGCCTTGGCCATTTTCATGCCTTCGTACATATCATAGGCAAACTGATTGTTACGAAAACGTTGGCTAGGGCTAAATTCACGAAGCTTGAATGGTAAAGCAACCCCTATGTTGTAATACCCCTTTTGAAGATTGTTTTGTCCTTTTTTTATGGGGTTTACTGAAGAAGTAGTTTTGGCAGGAACAATCCCAAAACGATTGGTCAACTGATCAGATAATTCTAAGTCGGCCTTGTCGTTGGAAGTTTGTTGGATAAGGTCGATGATTTTTTGGGCTACTACTCGGTCAGAGGGATGCTGACGATATAGGTTTTTAAGGTATGCTAAATCTTGAACTTGATTGACATATACCTTTTTGAGGTTTTCGGCGTCTTTTTTTACAACCGCCGATGTGATGTCTTGCAAGTAGTCTAAGGCTTGACCGAATTGTTTATCCCGAAACGCTAAGTCGGCTTGTAAGTACAAGACATCATCCATTTTTTTCCAATCAGGAAAGCGCTCCCTGAGCTGGTGTAGCATCTGACGGCTTTCGCCGAAGCGGTTGGTTTTGAGCGAAGCTAATGCCCAATAGTAATGTGCAAAAGGTGTCAGCCCATTTTGGTATTTGGCTGCCGTAAGAGGAGTAAGACTTCGCAAAGCTGCGGTGTAGTCGCCTGATTTGTATAAACTAACGGCACTCTTATAGTCTCGCTCATAGTTAGCATCCGTACCTTGTGCTTGAAGAAGAAGGGGTGATAGAAAGAAAAACAAAATGAATTTTCTCATTATGAGTCTGTCCGGGGTTTAAAAGTTTGACATAACGAATGCTTCCTTTCTTCTTAGTGCACATTCATTAGTATGGTTCTTTGGGGAAACGAAAAGAAATGTAAAAATAGCTAAGAAGTACCAAAACAAAAAAGCCATTACGCTATATGCGTATGGCTTTTCTCACACTTAACCTATGATGAAAAGCCCCGATGATGAGTCGGAGCTCTAAACGTAGCGTGAATATACGTTATTTTCTTCTATTGAAGCAAATTTTTTGTTCAAAATAATACAAAATCCCCTATTTCAGGTTAAGTTCACTACCGATTGATTGTACTTTTTGCTTAAGTGCTTCATAGACGGCATCAAAATTTTCATTGCTGTCTAGTTCGCCGACTACGCCTACATAAAACTTGATTTTGGGCTCGGTTCCAGATGGGCGACAAGTAAATTTGGTACCATCAGCCGTGAAAAACTGAAGCACATTAGAGGATTCAATTCCCATACTGCCGGAAGGGATGTCTACAGTTTGACCGTTTTCGGTACGTTTCAAAAACTTGTAGTCATCAATACGTACCACTGGAGAGCCAGCAATCGACTGAGGAGGGTTGGCGCGAAAATCCGCCATCATTTGTTGGATTTCTTCGGCACCAGATTTTCCTTTTTTAGTAAGAGAAATCAGACCCTCGTAGTAGAAACCAAATTGCTTATATACCTCCATGAGCATGTCGAATAAGCTCAGTCCTTTGTCTTTGGCATAGGCGGTAAGTTCGGCAATCATGCCACAGCTTGCGATAGCATCTTTGTCGCGAACGGCATCTCCGATAAGGTAGCCGTAGCTTTCTTCGCCACCGCCAATAAATTGCTGCTGACCTTCTAGCTCGCGAATCACTTGGGCTATGTATTTGAAGCCGGTAAGGGTGTTATAACAATGCACTCCATAACCTGCTGCCATTTTGTCGATAAGGTCAGTGGTCACGATAGTTTTACAAACAAACTCTTTTCCTGTCAACTTTCCAGCTTCTTTCCAAGCTTGCAATAGATAGTAGATAAGGAGAGTAGCGGTTTGATTTCCGTTGAGAAGTTGGATTTCGCCATGATGGTTTTTGACAGCAATACCTACGCGGTCGGCGTCAGGGTCGGTGCCAAGTACCAAATCTGCATCAATTTCTTTGGCTTTGTTTACAGCCAAAGCCATCGCTTCCGATTCTTCAGGATTGGGATATACTACCGTTGGGAAAAGTCCATTCCCTTTGGCTTCAGCTTGTTCGGCGATAACTGTTACGTTTTCAAAGCCCATTTTTGCCAAAAGCTTTGGAACAAGCGTCACGCCCGTACCGTGGATAGGAGTATATACGATTTTGAGGTCTTTTTGGCGAGCAATTGCATCCTTCGAAATCGAAAGAGAGATGATTTGCTCAATGTACTTGCTGTCAATTTCTTCGCCTATCGCGTGGATTTTGGAGGCATCACCCTCAAATTTGATATCATCGATTGATTGAATCGCATTTACTTCATCAATTACATTTTTATCGTGCGGAGCTACTACTTGGCTACCGTCAGTCCAGTAGGCTTTGTATCCATTATACTCTTTAGGATTGTGTGATGCCGTGACGACCACCCCACTCTGACAGCCTAATGCCCTAATAGCAAAGCTTAGCTCTGGAGTAGGACGAAGCCCGTCGAATAAATACACCTCTATGCCATTGGCAGAGAAGATGTTTGCAATAACTTGAGCAAACTCGTCTGATTTGATACGACTGTCGTGAGCGATTGCCACACTTATAGGTTGCCCTGAAAATGTTTTGTTGAGGTAGTTGGCCAATCCTTGGGTAGCTGCTCCTACAGTGTATTGATTCATTCGGTTGGAGCCAATCCCAATCAACCCCCGAAGCCCACCTGTTCCAAACTCCAAATCTTTATAGAACGAATCAGTTAGTTCTGTAAAATTTTGTTGGTCAAGGAGTTGTTGGATAGTGTTTTTGGTGTCAGCATCATAGTTGCCGCTGAGCCATTGTTCTATTTTGGTTTGTACTGCAGCTTCGAGCATAGAGGTTACAATTTTTGGATTTATACATTAAAAGACAAACATCCCCAAATTTACTAACTCACCCGAATGATGCAAGTTTATCTTTTAAAGAAATATTAGTGCTGGTTTATGACAAGATTCTATTTTTTGGATTTTGAAAATGCTCTATTAAAATGAGTTATGTCCAAGCAACAACCAAGTGAGAGATAAATTCTAGGTGTATTTTTATACTTTTTTATTTGTATGGGAACAAATTGAGAAGGTCTTAAAGTTTTATAAAAAATGCCCTATAGAGACCCTGTTTTGATAAATGTATTGAATGTGTACAAGTAGTTTTCACTAGCAAATGAATAACCAATCATTGAGATTTGTCTTGCTATGGTATGATTTTTTATAGTTTTTAAGTTAGTTACCACAATATTATTATCAGAAAAATGCAGCTACAGCCTATTGAAAAACGTTCTGGTCTCACTCCTGAAGAATTTAGAGACCAATATCTTTTACCAGGAAAACCTGTTGTGTTCCGGGATTTGGCTGCCGACTGGCCCGCTACCCAAAAATGGACTTTTGAGTATCTGAAAAATAACTACGGGCATCTGAAGGTTCCTCTCTTTGGAAATGATTTTCATGATGCAGGCAAAGGTTATATGGCACCTAAGTTACACATGCCATTTGGTGAGTACTTAGATTTAATTCAAGCTGGGCCTACCGAACTTCGGATGTTTTTGTATAATATTTTTCAGCATGCGCCAGAGTTAGTAAAAGACGTAAAGATACCTACTATTATGGATGGGTTTGTGAAAGAATATCCATTCATGTTTTTTGGTGGGCAAGATGCGGTCGTGAATTTACATTATGATATAGATTGCTCATCGGTGTTTTTGACTCAGTTTCAGACTCGCAAAAGAGTAGTGCTTTTTGCACCAGACCAAGGTCCCTACTTGTATCAGCATCCTTTTACGGTACAAAGCCACATGAATGTGCTAAAGCCTGATTATGAACGATATCCAGCTTTCAGAAAAGCCACTGGCTGGGATACCACTCTTGAACACGGCGAAACCATCTTTATCCCTTCTACTTTTTGGCACTTTATACATTATGTAGATGGTGGGTTTTCGATCGCGCTCCGTGCCAACGACAATGCCTTTACGCGCGTAAGAGGACTGTGGAATATCACGCGGCATTTTATTGTTGATAAAGGACTTAATAAAGTTTTGGGGCCACGCTGGAAACACTGGAAAGAAGAAAAAGCCGAAGAACGGGCTTTGAAATTGGTATAAAGTCATAAACAAAATGGGCATGTAGTTATTACATGCCCATTTTGTTTAGTAAGTAGTTTGCTATTTTTATTGAAGGCCTATCTGAATCTCTGTGACATTGTGAGAAGCTACTTCAAAATCCATATGCTGATAGATTTCTCTACATTCAGAGGTCATCGTTAACTGATGGGCTGCCACATAATCCATCGCTTTTTGATAGGCTTCGGGCATTCGTTCCCAGTCTCCTTCGTGTATCAAAGATAAGCACTTGAAAGAAGGAATATGTTTCCATTCAAATCCTTCCGCTACTACATTTCGTTCTTGGATAGGTAGCAAAATTTCGAGCTTAAAAACCGTAGAAGGGTCTCCGTCAATTCCGGTATATTTCCAATGAATGGCTCCCGTAGGCATCACTGACAAACGAGCCGCTTCTTGGTACATCGCTTTGGCTACATGGCCTACGTGGTCAGCGAGTTGGGGGAGAGTCGTCATCGTTGTAAAAACGAGCGCATTGAAGGGAAAAGTTTCTTTGATAGTCATGGCTGTATGGGGAATGGTCTGGTAGCTTTACGCTACCAAACCACTTTTATGGGGTATTGAAGATTGGATTAGTTGTGAGTAGGGTAGTGATAGTTAATCATCCATTTAATGCCAAATTTGTCAGTAAAAAGCCCGTAATAAGCACCCCAAAACGCATCTTCAAGTGGCATTTCAATTGCTCCTCCTTCAGAGAGCCCGTTGAAAAGCTGCGTAGCTTCTTCTTTAGAAGTGGGATGAAGAGAGATGTAAAAATTGTTGCCTTGTGTGAGGGTGTGGCCAAGAGATTCTAAAGCGTCGCTTGCCATCAGGATGGTGCCGTTGCTGATAGGCAAGCCAATGTGAATGATTTTTTCTTGGACTTCGGCAGGCATATCAGCGGCCATAGGGGTATCTTTAAAACGCTGTAAGCTGCTAAATTCTCCACCAAACACTGATTTGTAAAAATTAAAAACTTCTTCGGTGTTGCCAGCAAAGTTTAAATAAGGGTTGACTGTTAACATGGTTGTTGTTGGTTTAAAAATGAATTAATAAATGAGGAAGGTTTGTGGATACAAAGGTAAATCCTCATAGTGACAACCCTATGTCAGTAGGAATTGAGATAATGTTCTTGGATTTCGAGGGCCAATGTTTTCATCAAATTTTTGAGTTTTTGGGGATGTTCAACTTGAACGTATTTACCATAGCTAAGTAACCACCTCGCTAATCCCTCAAAAGCCTGCGTCATAAATTTCATTTGGACATGTTTGCCATTTACATCTTCGGAGATAAAACCAAAAGAATAACGTTGCTCTTGCATAAAAATCGCCGCTCCCAAATGCACCGATACACTGACTTCTTGGAGGTCTTCTTGTACGCGTAGTTGGTCGAGGTAAGCTTGTAGGGTCAGGAGGTTTTGTTTTGGAAAAAAACGTTCGGTGTTTGTAAGGGTCTGAATGCGGTCAACTCTAAAATCTCGATAATCTTCCCTGAGCCGACAAAAAGCAATCAAATGCCAATGCGAACCATAGTAAACTAACCCAATGGGCTCGATTTCGCGCTGAGAAGTTTGGTTTCTGAGATTGGTAACATAGTCAATCAAAAGTACCTGCTGACGTACAATGGCTTGTTGGATTTGGTTCAACAAATTTACCGAAAATGGGGGTGATTGCTGACGTGCCAATACGGCCACGCGTGATTCCAAATCTTCCAGATGCTCTTTTTCGTGGCGTTTGAGTACCGATTTTATTTTGTATAAAGCCGAGTCATAGCTTTCACTGAGCGATTCATCTGCCATTTTTTTGATGAGTTTAGCCCCAAAAAGCAAAGCGCTTGCTTCTTCGTTTGAAAACATCACTGGCGGAAGATGATAGTCTTCCAAAAAATACCCAACTCCAGCTTCGGCGCCAATCGGTACTCCTGCCTCTTCCAAAGCACGGATGTCACGATATACGGTGCGTAAGCTTATTCCAAAACGGTCGGCTATCTCTTGGGCTTTGACTACACGTTTGGATTGAAGCTGAATCAGAATAGCCGTAAGGCGATCGATACGATTCATAAAAAAGGTGATTTTTACAACAAGAATTTTGTAAACTCTGGGATAGGTGATAGTATTGGATACAATTTCAAAATTGGTAAAAAAGTATGAAACCTCCATTGATTTTAGTTTTACTGTACATATTTGTGTCGGCTTGTAATCGCCCCGCCGAAGATATAAAAGAAGCCCAAACTCGACTTACGGGTGCGCCTAAGTGGTATATTCAAGAGATTTTGATGGACGATGCTCCCGTTTTTAAGGAAGGCAAGCATATCCCACATATTAGTGGTGTACAATTTGATACTTACATGGATTGGGTAAGGTTTGACCCAAATGGGGCATTTGAAGGACATTTTAAAGGAGCTTCCGAAACCAAAATGTTTCAGTGGGAAGTATACCCCAAACAAAACGTCATCGCGCTTCGCGATACCGTAGCCAAAACAGGTGGTTGGAATATCTACCCAAGAAATGTATATGAAGACCATTTTGAAATGGAAACGCGCAGTACTATATACGACCCTCCACGCATGACCAAACTGACACTAAAGTTTAAGAAAAATGAGTAAAAAGAGGGGGTTGGGGAGTTATCATATATATAAAATATAGCCTTATGCACTAAGCTTTAAGCCTTAGGCATTTATAGCGAACCCTAGCGTAGACTCGTTGATTATGGAAAACCATTTTTAATAAAAAGCTTATGGCTTACAGCTTAAAGCGTATTGCTAAGTAGTGACAAAATTTCTTCATCAATTTAACTAATAACGTATATGAGAAAAATCTCCACACTTTTGGGAATGTACTTTGGCTTTGCACTAGGAAGTCAGGCCCAACAAATCGTTCAGCGTGACCCACTTATTGCGACTATGATTAGTGAAATATCGCCAGATAGTTTGCGGAGTCATATTGATAAGCTGGTGAGTTTCGGTACGCGTCACACCCTAAGCTCAGTTTCTGACCCCAAAAAAGGAATAGGAGCAGCAAGACGCTGGGTTTTGAGTCGTTTCAACGAATTTGCCAAACAATCAGGAGGACGCATGACCGCTACGATTGATTCGTGGATGCTCCAACCCGACGGCAGAAGGGTAGACAAAGAACATGAAATCGGAAACGTAATGGCCACTCTCAAAGGAACGGATCCCAACGACGACCGTATTTTTATGGTAAGTGGGCATATTGATAGTAGGGTGAGCAATGTCAGCAATCGCGAATCTGATGCTCCCGGTGCCAACGATGACGGCAGTGGCACGGCGGCGGTCATCGAACTAGCGCGGGTGATGAGCAAATATTCCTTTCCAGCTACCATCATATTTGTAGCCGTAAGCGGCGAAGAACAAGGATTGCTGGGTGCTAATCATCTAGCCGAACGAGCAACCAACGAAAAATGGAATTTGGAAGCGCTGCTCAACAACGATATCATGGGCTCTAATCATAGCCCAGATACCCGCCTCATTGACAATACCAAATTGAGGGTTTTTAGTGAAGGACTTTCAGGTTTTGAGACCGATAAACGGGCCAACGGAATTCGTCAATATGGTACAGAAAACGACGGAAAAGCACGTACTTTGGCACGCTATGTCAAAGAAATAGGGGAGAGGTACGTTGATAATCTGGAAATCAAACTCATTTATCGCAACGACCGTTATCTGCGCGGGGGAGACCATACTCCTTTTGTCAATCGTGATTTTGCGGCAGTGCGTATCACCGAAATGAATGAAAATTTTAATAACCAACATCAAGACTTACGCACCGAAAATGGAACAGAATACGGAGATTATGCCAAAAACATGGATTTTGAATATTTAAGAAAAAATACTTGTGTCAACTTGGCGACTCTTGCCAATCTTGCGAAAGCTCCTTCTATGCCCCAAAACGTAACTCTTGAAGCACGAAATTTGACCAATACCACTACCCTTTTTTGGCAAGCCCCCAAAGCTGGAAAAGTAAAAGGGTATTATGTATTGATGCGCGAAACGCATTGGCCGTTTTGGCAAAAAAAGTTTTTTACGGATAAAAACGGCCTCACTTTACCTTATTCAAAAGACAATTACTTTTTTGCGGTACAGGCAGTCGGAGAAGAAGGGCACGAAAGCCTGCCTGTATTGCCTCGGCCAAGTATGAGATAGTGATATTTATTAATTTTTAAATTCCCTTATCATGTTCAAAACAACTCTATTTATTTGTGCTTTGGGTTTATTGGGTATCGCAGCTCAGGCCCAAGGTTTTCGCAATGTTGATAAAAGCCCAATGGATGCGGCTTATTTCCCCGACAATTTTGCCCATGACCGTAAAGGTACCGAACAAGCATTGGTACGGGTGCTTTACAGTCGCCCTGCCAAAAATGGCCGTGAAGTATTTGGCAAATTGGTGCCTTATGGCAAGGTATGGCGTACAGGTGCCAACGAAAATACCGAAATTAAGTTTTATAAGGATGTGACTATCCAAGGCAAAAAAGTAAAAGCGGGCACTTATTCGTTGTTTTCTATTCCGGGCGAAACCGAGTGGACAATTATCCTCAATAGCGATTTGGATTATTGGGGTGCTTACCAATACAAGCAAGAACATGACGTACTGAGAGTGAATGTTCCTGCCAAAAAATCGGAGGCTCCTATCGAAAATTTTGCTATTCAATTCCCCAAAGGTGCCGAAGCCGTAATGCGACTTGGATGGGACGATACGGTAGTAGAATTGCCGATGAGCTTTTAATTATAACCCCGGCAACGTTTTGAACGTTGCCGGGGTTGTGGCTACTTTTTCAGCAATTCTCTAATTTCTTTTTCTATTTCGGCGGCTTTCTTCTTAGCTTCTTCGAGCGGGAGGCCAACCGCCATTTCGGGGCGTTTGTGACCTGTAGAAGTGAGCCAAGCATCTTTCATAAACTGCTGACGCTGAGATATTAATTTGTGCACTTCTTTGCTTTTAGGATGAAAAGCAATCGCGCCTTCTAAAGTTTCTGCTTCTTGGACGTCTTTTTGGCCTAAATACGCCAATACAGGCTTTGCCATCAGCCAATGCCCAAGGGCGTCGGGATGAACACCGTCTTTGGCAAAAGTAAATTCAGGATTGGTTTTGCGCCGCTGAGTCAGGTAGTTTTGCATTTCTGAATGAATGTCCACCACTTGCCATTTTTGGATTTTACGTTGTTGAAGAAGCCAATCAGCATAATGGTCAAGTACCGCAGCATAGCCTTTGTCTTTGCCTCTTAATTCATCATAAACGGGCGGAGTGAGGTGGACAATCGGCACTCCAAGCTGCGTGATTTCGTCGTGAAGCCACGTGATACCATCTTTGAATTTTTGAAAACGACCTTCTTCCAAGGGTAGATAGATTCCGTCGTTCATACCGTAGCACGCAAATACAAAGTCGGGCTGGGTTTGGGCTAAAACTCGGGTCAATCGCTCGTGGAGATCAGGTCTTGGAAAGCGTCCCCCGGCGTGATTTTCTTCCGAAAGGCCAGATACTGTCTCGCTTGGGAGGCCTACATTGATAAATTCAAAGTTTTTTTTGGGGTATTTGAGGGTCAGGTATGTTTCGATGTCGGTGATATAATGACCTCCATAAGTAATGCTATTGCCGAGGAAGAGGATACGATGCACATTTTTGGGAAAGGGCTTGGGGCCGTTGCACCATACTGATAGTGGAACCAAGCACACCAAACACAACAATCGTATCGGGTGCATAAAAGAGCTTTTAGGAGTCATTTTGGGGATAATCGTTGCTTTAGGATAAAAAAGTAACCAAACGATAATTTCTCCCTATTTCATCGTAGGTGCTCTTATCTACGAGTAGTATCTATGGCAATAGAATCAGCCTCAGGGGAGACCTCAAAAGCCCTGATAATTTGTTTTTTTTTATTCCAAGGGGCGGTAGTTCGACTAGCCATGTCGATAGCTACGAAAACTACAATCGCCACAAAAATAAGGCTACCAAAGAGAAATATTTTTCGGTTACGATTCATACAAAAGAAGACAGCGATTGGATTTTAGAGATTGGGTCTAAGCTGCTTAGGAGTATCGTAGCTCACAAAAGTACCTGTACGAGCCGAGACTTCCGCCCATTCGAGATCGTCAAACTCAATTGTGACAACGCTTCCTTTGGACATAGAATCAATATTGGCATTGGAAAGATACTCAGCAAAATAGGTAACGTCGGGATTGTGGCCAAAAAGCAGCAGATGTTGGCAGCTCTGAGGTGCGGTATTGACAGCCGCTAAATAAGCTTTAGGGCCTTCATCGTATAGTTGGCGGGTTGTTTGTATTTTCTCTACTTCATACCCGAGTTGTTCGGCCATGATTTGAGCAGTTTGATACGCGCGAGCGGCAGAGCTACTTACCAGCAAATCAGGTTTGAGACCATTGTCGGCTAGAAATTTACCCATGCGAGCGGCGTCGATTTGGCCGGCGGTGGTTAATTCTCTACTAAAATCGCCGAAAAAAGAAGAACCATCTTCGGCTTTGGCGTGGCGAACTATATATAGGTGTCTTTTCATCGAAGTCATTTTTACAAAAATAGCCTATCTTTGCAGGCTCGTCAAGTATTGTCTGCATGAAAATTTTAAACTACATAGTTGCGGCTTTATTGCTTATTGTTGCATTCTTTTTTTACCGATTCGTTTTTCAAAATGCTGTAAATATTCCTTTTTTCGATGATTACGCTTATTTGGAATACATTATTAAGTTTGAAGATGCTCCTAATCTTTGGCACTTTTTGCGAGAATTGGAGTACAAACACAATGGTCATGGGGTCATTACGGCCAAGTTAGTGTTTTGGCTAGACTACCTGCTCACCGGCGAAGTCAACTATCGTACTCTTATTGTGGCAGGCAGTGGCTTGGCAATATTGCTATTTGGTTATTTTTGGAAAGTGCTATCTGTCAATAAGATACCCTTTTACTGTGTGCTGCCGGTGGGATTATTGTTGTTTACGCCTGCTTATCACGAAAATATTTTTTGGGCGGCGGCGCTTTGGCAGTATACTGCTTCCTTCGTGCTAGGGATTGCTACTTATTATTTATTGGCAATGCCTCAGCGTTGGGCTTTGATAGGAGCCATAATAGCGGGATTTTTGACCACTTATACCAATGGTAACGGCTTGTTTGGAATGTATGTAGGAGTAGTGATTCCTTTGTTACAGTCTCGTTATCCCAAGGCCATTATATGGATTGTGGCCTGCGCTATTACGACGGTAGTATTTTATTGGTACTATCCGTTTGGATTTGGTTCGTTGGGACAGGAAAAAAGTTTTAGAAATTCTTTTTTGACGCTGCTTTCTTTTTTTGGTGCTTCGGCCTCTTACTTGCGTGGACGTCTTACGGAGGTGGCTATTTTGGGGACCGCTGTTTCGTTGGCTTTGATTAGTTTGGCCTTGCGTCTGGCTATCTCTTATCTCCGAATGGTGTTTTTGAAAAATGCATCGCCAGCGCCTCTATTAAGTTTATTTCTCAAAAATTCGGCTAATTTATCACTTATCGGTTTGTTGGCATGGCTACTTTTGACAGGCTTAGGCGTAGCAACCGCTAGAGCAGGACAGGCGCTTGAAACTCCCGCGCGCTATATGATATACTCAGTAATGGCAGTGGTGTCGTTGTACGTTACTTTTTTGCTGATTTTTCCTAGGCGTTTTCAGAGTACTTTGGCGGTAGTTATGACCGCCTTTGGGATCGTATTTGCGTTGGGGACTTATTTGTTTGCGGCCCCTGATGTCATTAATTTTAGGAATACATTAGTTGCTGATACTTACAATCTCCCGCATCATCGTAGGGTAAGTGGCAAGCTAGAAACGATGACTAATCTTGTAGTGAAACAGTATTTTGATGAAGCTATAAAAAGAGGTATTTATCATTTGCCAACTCCTATTGTTTCGTCCAAAGACCTCATGACTTATGACTCGACGCAGTTAGTCAAGATACCATTTAGCTTTGACCTTGATACATTACCAGCATACGGAGGGGTAATAATCAATAAAATACAAAATGAAACCGTAGTGTTGGATGAAAGCTCACCCGAAAATGCGGTATTTTTAGTATTACGCAATGATTCCACGGCTTATTTGGCTTCTGTGCGTCAGCATCCAAACCATGGACGAAAATCATTTATTCAGACTGGGCATCATTTTGGGAAAGGCTTTGCGGCTCAGATATACCAAGACAATATCCCCGAAGGAGACTATCAGTTGGGATTGATGTATTATGAAGGTCCCAAAACGCGTGTAGTTTATACTACTCAACGATTTAAAATTCAGGATTTTCGGAAATAAGCTACTAACTTTGCGGACTTTTTCAGATTCGAAAAATCCTAGATTTTGCAATTCTACTTTTACAATGAGTAATCTTCAACAAGAAATCGCCAAAAGGCGTACATTCGCCATTATCAGTCACCCTGATGCTGGAAAAACCACACTTACCGAAAAATTGCTGCTTTTTGGAGGGGCTATTCAAACCGCAGGAGCCGTAAAATCCAATAAAATCAAAAAAACAGCTACTTCTGATTTTATGGAGATTGAAAAGCAACGTGGTATCTCCGTGGCTACTTCCGTCATGACATTTGAATACAATGATTTGCTTATCAATATATTAGATACTCCTGGTCACAAAGACTTTGCCGAAGATACCTATCGTACCCTTACAGCCGTCGATTCGGTGATTTTGGTGATTGATTGTGTAAAGGGCGTTGAAGAGCAAACCGAGCGCCTCATGGAGGTGTGCCGTATGCGCGATACCCCAGTGATTATCTTTATCAATAAAATGGATAGAGAAGGCCAAAATCCGTTTGACTTACTGGATGAATTGGAACAAAAACTCAACATCAAAGTCCGCCCCTTGACATGGCCTGTCAATGGGGGAGCTACCTTCAAAGGAGTGTATCACTTGTTGGAAAAACAAATGTATTTTTTCAAAGTGAACAAAACCAAGGTAGAGGATGAAGTAGCGCTTTTGGAGTTGGAGTCGGATGAGCTAGACCAAAAAGTAGGAGAGCGTGATGCCAATCAGCTGCGTGAGGATGTAGAGTTGATAGAAGGAGTGTATGATGAGTTTGACCGAGACGCGTATTTGGCCGGAAAAGTAGCACCCGTGTTTTTTGGAAGTGCCGTCAACAACTTTGGAGTAAGAGAATTGTTAGAGGCTTTTTGTCAAATTTCTCCCTTGCCCGTGGGGCGTGTCACCAATGTGCGGGTTGTGGAGCCACTTGAGAAGAAATTTACGGGATTTGTGTTTAAAATTCATGCTAATATTGACCCACGTCACCGCGACCGAATTGCGTTTTTACGGGTCTGCTCAGGAGTGTTTGAAAGGGGCAAGTTTTATCATCATACACGTCTTGACAAAGGCGTACGTTTTTCCAATCCTTATAGTTTTATGGCATCTTCCAAGGAAGTCATTGATGAAGGCTTTCCGGGAGATGTGATTGGCTTGTATGATACTGGTACTTTTAAGATAGGGGATACACTTACCGAAGGCGAAAATTTGCAGTATGCAGGTATTCCAAGTTTTTCACCCGAAATCTTCAAGGAGCTTATCAATCTTGATCCTATGAAATCGAAGCAATTGGAGAAAGGAGTACAGCAATTGACCGACGAAGGGGTGGCTCAGTTGTTTACGGTACAGCCCGGCAACCGGAAGGTAGTGGGAACGGTAGGAGAGCTGCAATTTGAGGTGATTCAGTACCGCCTCGAACACGAGTATGGAGCCAAATGTAAGTGGGTTTCGATGAGTACTTCGAGGGCTTGCTGGATCACTAGCGAAGACCCCAAAAAGCTCCAAGAATTTATCCGTTTGAAGGGCACTCAGATCGGGTACGATAAAGACGATAATCCAGTATTTTTGGCGGACTCAGAATGGATGCTCCGTATGAACCGCGACAACAACCCCGACATACAGTTTCATACGACTTCCGAATTTAAAGTGACTGAAAATTAAAACAGTAGAGAATTTTGGGTTGTAATGTCTCAAAATGAGACATTTAGCAGATTTCAATAAAATGAAAAAAGCTGCCCGAAATTCTCGAACAGCTTTCCGACTATATCCACACCATTATTAGTTGTGCAAATATAGATAGAAAACAATTTATTCCAAAAAAAATCCTGTCTTTTTTTGGCTTTGAAAATCCCCTAAAACTAGGTCTAAAATAACGCCTGGAGTAGTTCAAAAATCTCCACATTTACAAGATTGGGAAAGACAATATCAGCTTCTTTCAATACCTCTGCTTGACCGATTCCGACAGTCTTCATGCCGGCTCTTTTGCCTGCTTCTATACCTGCCACAGCGTCTTCAAAAACCACGCATTCGTGAGGAGCTATATTGAGTTCTTGGGCACCTTTCAAAAAGACTTCAGGGTCGGGTTTTCCTTTTGAAATTTTGGTGCCGTCGATGATGACGTCAAAATCTTCCACAATGCCAATTTTTTCTAAAATCGGCTTGGCATTTTTACTAACTGATCCTAGCCCAATCTTGATACCGCTTTGGCGGGTTTTTTCCAAAAAAACTTTCACGCCTGGCAAAATATCGTCGGGTGTCATTTTATTGATTAATTCTACGTACCATTCATTTTTGAGGGTCGCGTAGGCGGCTTTGGTACCCTCGTCGAGGGTGGTATTGCCGTGAGCTAAAATCCGCTCTAACGATTCGGTACGACTTACTCCTTTGAGGTTTTCGTTGAATTCTTCCGAAATGTCGAAGCCAAGTTTTTCATTGGCAAGGCGTCGCCAAGCTTGGTAGTGAAAATGGGCGGTATCTACGATTACGCCGTCTAAATCAAATAGGAATGCTTTCATTGTTATAGAATCATAGGTGAAAGAAGTACATGACCAATGCGAGGATTTTTGGAATTAAGATACAACTGCCGACTCGCACACATAAGTAGGAATGATACCTGTACTTCGAATTCTGATTTCGGCGTCTTCGGCCGGAATATTTCCAGTTAGTACCAATACTGTATCGAGACCAAATTTGTTTCCTCCCGCGATATCAGTCCGAAGTGTATCGCCTACCATTACGATGTCTTTCTTGCCTACTTCAGGGTTTTGGGTAATGACTCGGTCGTAGGCAAACATAAACATTTGAGCGTCGGGTTTTCCAAAACGAATAAATTGCTTTCCGACGATGCTTTCGAGCATGTCGGCTACGGCACCTATGGCAATAGCCACGTGGGTTTTGGAGGTGGGATAAGTATTGTCAGTATTGGCTACAATGACGGGGATGTTACGGCGGCGGAGGAGGTTGATTGCTTTGTTAAGGTCTTCATTCCAGTCAAAGCCTTCGTCGTCGAGTAGTACGAGTGCGCTTATCTCGGAGGCTTTGTCGAGATTTAGATTCGTAATCGAAAGGGTCTTTAAGTCGGCTGTTTCGATATAATGAGCCGAATCTTCGGTACCCAGGTAAGCCACTACTCCGTGCTTTACTTTGAGCTGTAAATACTCCCGTGCAAGCATCCCAGAAGAGATGATATTGTCAGGTGTAATGTCTTGCAAACCTAGTCTCCAATACGACTCCGCAAGCTGCTGCGGGCTACGCGAGGCGTCGTTGGTAAGGATATAAAATTGTTTTTGCTGTGCCTGCAAATAAGCAAACGTATCCACAATATTGGGGATAAGCCCATTAGAGTTTTTGAGGACTCCAAAGGCATCAAAGAAAAACACTTGATAACGGTCGGCAATATCTGTAAAGTTTTCTAAAGCTAACATGCAGGCACAATGGTCTTTTAATGGATATGATTATAGATTTAAGTTTTTCAAAATAGGGTCTACCGAAAAGGTCTCAATAGAAGGGAAATAAATTTCGTAAGCTTCTCTTTGGAGTTTGGTAGCATAAGTACGGTGGAAAAAATACCGCCCATATTTGATGACATAATTGAGAATAAAGAAGCGGTATGCTTCGGGCAAGAAACGTACCTCGCGCTCAGTAAGAGGATATACTTTGTGGTATTCTTCCAAAAACCACCCAAAACGCTCTTCTGCCAAAGGACTAATAAGATAAGAAAACACAGTTCGGTCGCCGGCATCTGAACATACGCGACTGAAAAAGTAAAAATCCATGACACGGTAGCTGATCCGAAACCAGTCATAATCCCAGCGCGAAAAAAGCTCTAATTTTTCGGTAACTGAAAAATTGCCGATGTTCCAATCTAAAAAAACGGGCATGGTTTCTACCGAGCTTGCGACCATCTTTTTACGATTTTCTAAGAAGAGGTTACATTGTTGGCGTAGGGCGTCGATGTTCATACGGTGTTCATAGCGACCCGTATCCGTATCAAGCATATCTAGTAAATCTTGGATATCCGAACGCAATGTTTTGGAAGACTTTGGCATGACTGAGCTTACACTAGCGCAAGCTTTGTGGAAGCGGGCTATTTCGTTGCCAAGTTTTCGGATGTGATGTTCTTCTAGCCTTCGTGGAAGCTTTTCAGCGACGCGGATAGGGTTGTAAAACACCACCCAAACATCAATGTTTTCTTCTTGGTGGCGATAGACATACACTTGGTTGTTTTTGACCAGAGATTTTGCTAGTACGTTTTCAAAAGGATAGAGAAGATTGTTGGCTAAGGTATGAATGAGCCGATGGTCTTCTTTGAAATGCTCATATTTGCCAAAATAAGAAAGCTTGGCAATAACTCGGTCGCCTCCTTCAAGGTTTACTCTAAAAACGTGATTGGTCGAAACGCGGGCACTTATGTCTTCAATGTTTTCGATGGGGCGGCTTGCATCGAAGTCGGCCCACGCAAATCTGATGATGGAAGGATAATCTACAAAACGCATATTAAAAATTTTTGCAAAGATAGCGTAATGCGTCATTTTGTAGCCAAAAAATAAACCTCAGAGAATTCTCTGAGGTTGGCAAGGTTTGGTTTGGAGTAGCAGATAAAAAATAGTTGGCGTTTAGCTTTTTAGAATATCATTCGTTAATGTTTTTAAATCTAATCCGCCAAAAGTGCCCGAACTCATCATGAGTAGATTGGCATTTTGCCACGACTGAGACAATAAAAATTGCTGAAGCGCTTCGACGTCGGTAAATACCTCCAAACGCTCCAACTTAAAAGCGGCCTTTACATCAGCGGGTTCGATAGGGGCAAGTCGCTTATGAGTGAGCGTATGTGGGTTGTAATAGACAATAGCGGTATCTGCGGCGTCGAGTTTATGAGCATACTGTCCAATAAAATCTTTGTTGAGGCTACTAAAAGTATGAAGCTCTACGCAGGCTATAAGTTTTCTTTCAGGAAACTGCGATTTGGCGGCTTTGGTAGTGGCTTCTACTTTGGATGGAGCATGGGCAAAATCTTTAAAAACAGCTGTATGCTCATTTTTGCCTAATGTTTCCATGCGATTGCTTGCTCCTTTGAAGGTCTGAATCGCTCGATAAAACTGCTCAGTCGTGAGTCCGAGTTCTTCGCAGACAGCTAGGGCACCACTGATATTTTTCATGTTGTGCTCCCCAAATACCAATAAAGGCACATCGCCATAGTTTGTAGTAATCAGGAAGGTCTGCCCGTTAACGATTTTGTGGGCGTGTACTTCATAGGGCACGGGTCTTATGTCTACCCTTTCATTTTTGCCAATGACATCGAGCATGTCGTCGGTTTCGTCAAAAATCAGCACACCTGATTTGGGCAGAGAGTCAGCGAGCTGTTCAAATTGCTTCACGTAGCTTTCCCAAGTAGGAAATACATTGTAGTGATCCCACGCAATGCCACTGATAAGGGCGATGTGAGGATGATAATGTAAAAACTTGGGGGCTAGGTCGGTAGGCGAGGCGGGGTATTCATCGCCTTCTACCACAATAAGCGGGGCTTCATCTGATAGCTTTACCATAGTCTCAAAGCCATCAAGCTGCGCCCCTACAAGGTAATCAAACTGACGTTGATTGACCCGCAATGCGTGCAACACCATCGACGTGATAGTGGTTTTGCCATGACTCCCCGCAATCACCACACGCTGTTTATCGAGGCTTTGCTGATAAATATATTCTGGATAAGAGTAAATAGCCAACCCTAATTCTTGGGCGCGAGCAAGCTCAGGGTTATCTTTACGAGCGTGCATCCCTAAAATCACCGCGTCGAGATTGGAATGTATTTTTTCAGGAAACCATCCTATTTCGGCTGGTAATAAACCTAGTTTTTGGAGCTTTGTGCGAGCTGGATCGTAGATTTCGTCATCGGAGCCGGTTACTTGGTAACCTTTGCGATGCAAGGCAATCGCCAAGTTGTGCATCACACTTCCACCAATGGCAATAAAATGAACTTGCATTTGTGTTGGTATCTGAGTTTGAAAAAACTTCCAATGATTCTACCTCCGAACTTGGAAAGTTTGATGAATAGAGTTGTTATTTGCAAAAGCAAATTAACAGCCAATCATTTAAACTATCAAACTTTTCAAATAATACCCCCACAAACGTGTCACTTTTATTAAGTATTGATACCTCTACTCGTGGCTGTTCTGTCGCCTTACATCAAGATGCAGCGCTTTTGGTGAGTTATGATTTATTGGCCGAGAAGTCGTCATCTGGGATGTTAACGACCCTGATTCAGAATGCCGTAACTCACTCAGGATTTACACTTTCGGACCTAGACGCCATTGCCGTGGCCAAAGGCCCCGGCTCATATACTGGACTAAGAATTGCGGTTTCTACGGCCAAAGGGCTTTGTTTTGCACTAGATAGACCGCTTATCAGTGTAAACACACTAGCAGCGATGACTGCTCAAGTGGTAGATTTTTTTGATGAAACGACGCTTTTCTGTCCTATGCTTGATGCCCGCCGGATGGAGGTCTACTGTGCCATATATGATAGTAAGCTGCAAGAATTAGAACCTACCCAAGCTAAAATCATTGATTTGAATTCTTTTGAAAATTTACTTCAAAAATCACGGGTTGTGTTTTTGGGGGATGGTGCAACCAAGTGCCGACAAGTTTTAGAACATCATTCTAATGCACATTTTCGACTTCCTGTAGTATATCCTTCGGCCAAAACGGTAGGACAATTGGCAACGGATTTGTGGAAGCAACAACGTTTTGAAAATGTAGCCGAATTTGAGCCTTACTATCTAAAGGAATTTATGACTACCACTCCTAAAAAATAAAGAGTCATACTTTTTTCTCCTAAACTTCGTTCAAAGTCATAATTACATTTTACATGTATCGCATGAAAAAAATACTCAATTATTCTCTTGGCCTGTTAATCATATTGGTAAGTGCCTGTTCAAAAAAAAGTGACCCTCTTCCCAAAGGCATTGATGCGGTTTTTGTGGGAAGTAGCGACAACAAACTCTACGCTGTAGATGCAAAAACTGGAACAAAAATGTGGGAGTTTGAGGCAAAAGGAGCCGTACATTCGTCGCCAGCATTGGGAGTAGGACTTGTAATTGTGGGGAGTTCGGATGAAAAAGTATATGCATTAGATATCAAAACAGGGGCCAAAGCGTGGGAGTTTGCCGCAGGAATGGGTATTTCGTCGGCTCCATTGGTGCAAGATGCCACTGTGTTTGTTGGTATGGGAAGTACTTCCAACTTTACGAGCAAGTTGTACGCTTTAGATATTGCATCAGGAAATAAAAAATGGGAATTTTCGGTCGATGGTATTAGTATTTCTTCCCCAACTCTTGCTAATGGAAAAATATATGTAGGAGGTTTTACGAATGTGTATGCGCTTGACGCCAAAACGGGTGTCCAAAAATGGGAATTTAAAACAGGCTCCGGGGTAGATTCATCGCCAGCGGTGGCCGATGGAGTCGTATATGTAGGAAGCAATGATTATAATGTGTATGCTTTGGATGCAGAAACTGGTACCCAAAAATGGAAATTTGCGACAAGTGGAGAGGTAAGCTCTTCGCCTACTGTATCTGAGGGCGTGGTGTTTATTGGTAGTTTTGATCGCAAGTTTTATGCACTCAATGCCCAAACTGGCGCCAAACAGTGGGAATATAGAGCCGAGGGTCCTATTTTTTCGTCGCCCGTAGTAGTGAATGGAGTTGTTTATACAGGAAGTATCGATTCAAGAACATACGCACTTGACGTCAAAACGGGGGCTAAGAAGTGGGAGTCAGTAAGCGCCAATCGTATCCAGTCCTCGCCCACTGTGACAGATAGTACAGTGTATATCGGTGGTATCGACGATCGTCTTTATGCTTTAGATAGTCGTACAGGGGCGAAAAAATGGGAGTTTAGAACAGGAGGGAGTATTTATTCCTCTCCTGCGGTGCTCACAAGTGCTGCTAAGGTGTACTATTCGGGGGTGAGTGGAGCACAGCAATAAGGCAGATCAATCTTGACATCTGGGAAGAATAATTTTGAGTACAAATTAATTTTACTTATTAATGAACTTTTATCAAATAAAATCTTGTTCCTCAAAAGCCTAATTGGCAAACACGTAATGCTCTGGGGTCGCCATGGTTTTGACAGCGAGTTGAGGCAATACGTATAAGCACGTCGGGACGTGAGCGCGAGTCCTGTTAAAAACACGCTTAAACAATAGCTGGCGAATATAGCTACGCTATGGCTGCTTAATCCGGAGTGATTAAGCATTAGCCATCGTCTCTCCAACCTCCGTCTTGCTGGTTGGGTCAAGGGGCGTCGAAACGCGAGACTGGCCGCGCTAACGTTGCTAACACGCGGTGAGACACTAGCAAATAAGGCGATTGCTTAGGTCTGTTTTGAACCTTACTTTTGCTCGAAAACCTAATCAAAACTAAGCGTGTAGAAGGCGTACGGTTTCCTTGTTCTGGACGCGGGTTCGACTCCCGCCGACTCCACAACTACAATAAAAGACCCCTCAAAATTATCGTTTTGAGGGGTCTTTTGTGTTTATATGCTGCGTTTTTAGTCAAATTTGCTCCCTTTAATGAAAGGTATTTATTACATTGTTAGCTAAGTTTCTTTAAACTTTACCCGCGGATTGGCGCAGATTGAAATCGCGGACAAACGCAGATGATTGGCTATATGCCCCCTTTTTCGGCGAAAATTTGCGTTTGTATTATTCAGCGGACTTCTGCGGGTAAAAAATAAAACTATTTACTTAACAGTGTATTTATTCCCCTATCTGAGTCATATCAAATTCAATAAAGAGCTTACGAACTATGATATTGCCCTCTTCCTCGGTATCATAATCAAATACTAACGGGTCGAAACCGAACAAAATTACTTTGTGAGTCAACAACATATTGATATTGTCTGACAGCATCATAAGTCGAAACCGAACAAAATTACTTTGTGAGAGACTGAATTAGGCGGCGTTGTTGAATGTCAAGTGAATCTTTAGTTTGGGCGCGTCTAACAATTGGCTCAACTTTTCAAGGTTTGTGTTTCTTATCTCAATGTACTGTCGTAGGTGGGTATCCTTGATACCGTTGGCGCGGTATTGGTCGATGATTTCGGTGTCCATTTCAATCAACTGAAATAGTTTAGCAACGGCGGCGGCTCTTTGTTCGTGGCTCAGTATCAACTCTTGTATTTGTTCCGTAGTTCTAAAAATTAAGTTGGATAATGCCCTTTGAACGTTTGGTAAAAGAATCTGTCGTAAAATCAAACAACCAACGTTTACACTCTACTACGTAAATTTGGTGTAGTTTTAGGGGATACGTTTTTACAAAGTATCCGTCTATTCCTGTCTTTCGCTGATAACGTTGTTTACGTAGGTGTTCAATTCCTTTTTCGTGTAGTTCTGTCCTGTAATCTTTCGGATAGATGCCCAAAAGAGGCTTAATTTGCAAATAAAAAGCAAGAAAAACATTAAAAAGATAAAGCCCCGCTATCGTGAGCGGGGCTTTATACTGACTATTCCTAAACCCTTAACCTTTTCTACATGAAAAAACTAATTCTATCTTTTTCTCAAATTCTTTTCCTCTATCTCAAAAACCGTTCAGCTGCCTGATTGGTTCCACTTTGAGAAGCTCTGTAGCGTGTATTTTAAATCTAAATGACACTTAATACTGAGCTTTGAAACTTACTAGTTTAGACGAGCTTTGATTCTAAAAAGTCACTGTTTTTTAAAAAAACTTTTTGCTTTTTTAATTTAGCTTAGCTTTAAAGAATCCAAAACCTAGTCTCTATACAAATATATTAAACTTAACTAGTGTTTTCATCTTAAAGTTCAATTTGCTTGCGCTGATTGAACGATACAAAGGTCGGAATAAATTTTATAAATCCAAATTTTGAATTTTGACGAATCGAAAGATTGTTCTAAATAAACTTCTTAAAGTCAGTAGTTTATAGAACTTATTTGGAAGTTGTTTTGATATTAAAAGAATTTTATTCTGCTTAGAATAATACAACTTATATAAAATTTTTATTTTCAAAAAAACAAAATTCTTTAAAAAGTACAATCATTGATTGAAATTATTCATAGCGTTCTGTAATCCTAAAGTACAAAAACTGAGTATTGCATCTCCAGCGCGGTCTAAATCGATGAGTAATTCTTCGAAAGAATCTTCTGGAAAATTACTTAAAACAAATTTTACCTGCTGTCCTTTGGGAAAATCGTTGCCGACTCCAAATCTCAAACGGGCGTATTCTTGCGTACCCAACAATTCTTCAATATTGCGAAGACCATTGTGACCGCCGTTGGAGCCTTTAGGTTTAATTCTAATTTTTCCTTGTGGCAGTTGGATTTCGTCCGTAATGACCAAAATATTTTCAAGGGGGATTTTCCACGCTTCCATATAATACCTAATGGCCTTACCACTGAGGTTCATATAAGTAGTAGGTTTGATAAGATATATCTGCCGACCTTTATGCTTAAATTCGGCGGTGTAGGCTAGTTTTTGCATCGAAAACTTGACATCGTGCTGCGCAGCGAGTCTGTCCAAAACCATAAAGCCAATGTTATGACGAGTAAAAGCATATTCTGGGCCAATATTGCCCAAGCCTACGATAAGATACTTCATATTGTTAATTGAATGAATGACGGAAAAGTCGTTTTGAGGATGCAAAACAACAATTCTTTTCCTAAAAATGGAAGATGAATTATTTCTTAGAAGAAACGATTTTTTCTTGTAAGGTAGCAAAAAACAACTCTCGGTAAGTGTCTCCCAAAGGAATGTGACCTTCCGAAACTAGGATTTGGTTGCCGTCTATACCTTGAATTTTGGCAGTAGCCACAATATAAGATTTGTGAACTCGCAAAAAGTAAGGCTTGGGTAATCTTTCCTCCAATTCCTTGATAGTGAGTAGAGTTATAATGCGCTTGTCGTCGGTAAATATGGATACATAATTGCCCAACCCCTCGATATAACGAATAGCTCCCAGATTGACTTTTAAGAGTTTTCCTTTGGTTTCGGTTTTGACAAAAATATAATCATCCAACAACGTCGTAGTATCAGGTGCAGTGTCGGGTTTGGAGTCGCTGTGTTCTGCTTCAATGAGGGTTTGCGCTTTTTGGACGGCTTTCAGAAAACGGTCAAAACGAAAGGGTTTGAGCAAATAATCGACAATATCAAGCTCATATCCTTCTAAGGCATACTGGGGATATGCCGTACACAAAATGACTTTGGTTTGGCTTCCCAAGAGTTTTAAGAACTGAATCCCCGTAAGCTCGGGCATGTGGATATCCAAAAAAATAAGGTCGATTTTACTCTTTTGAATCAGTTGAAATGCTTCAATGGCATTGGTAGTGGCAGCAATAAGCTCTAACGAAGGGATTTTGGCGGTATAATCAATCAAAATATCGAGGGCGTGTTGTTCGTCATCGATGGCAAGGCAGCGGAGGCTTGGCATACTTTCTAGGTTATCTGAACCGTAAAGGTAGGGATTGTTGGCCATAATCAGACTTTTTTGATAGAGAGGCTTACTTCAAAAAGGGCATTTGTATTGGAGATGTGAAGTTGATGCTGATTGGGATAAACTAGTTCTAGGCGTCGTCGCACATTTTGTAAGCCAATCCCACTCGAATGTTCTTTAGGCCCTTCAGATTTGCGATTTTTAATGCTAAACCATAGCGAAGAATCTTCCCCTACACGAAGTTCGATAGTAATAGGATGATGGGGATCGCCTGTTTTTCCATGTTTGAAAGCATTTTCAACAAACGAAATCAGTACCAAAGGCAAGATGCGTTTGCGAGCCAAATTGCCTTCTGTAGAAAAATTGACAGCTAGTTTGTTATCAAAACGAAGTTGATGGATTTGAATATAATTGTTGATATGTTCTATTTCTTTTTCGAGCAATACAAGGCCTTGTTCGTCGGTTTGGTGAAGGCTATATCGCATCATGTCTGACAGAATCAGAATAGATTCGCTGAGCTGAGGAGACAAGGGGCGTGCTTGTGCGTATAAATAACTGAGTGTATTGTACAAAAAGTGAGGATTAATCTGGTTTTTAAGGGAATCTAATTCGGCCGAAAGAGCCGTTTTCTCAAAAAGCTGTTTTTGTCGTTGAGAATTCAGATAATCGTTGTAAAAAGCTATTACAAAACCTAGACCTACAAATGCCCAACCTCGCGTAATAGAAGTAAAAAAAATAAAAGAAAAATGAGTTAGTTGGCTAATCGAAGGGGTAGAATTATCGAAAAATAAGGTGGCAAGGTAAGAACGCCAGATACCTTGCCATAACGGAAATACGAATATGAATGCCAACGTAACCGCTATAAAAGGAAAGACATGTTTTCGCCAGTTGAATAAAGACAAAAGGTAGCCATAACCATACACCGAAACGATTCCGCCACTTACCACAATTCCAATCCAGAAAAACTCCTGTCCCCATCCAATATCATTGATGAGACTGCTGTAGGCAACATAATCTTGGATTAGTTGGGCTATGACCAAGCTTATCCATAGGGCACAATGCCACCAATATTTTTTCCACCATCGATTCATGTCAGCGGGAATTTTCCATTATTTATTGGTAAAGTTTGACAAATATCTGGGCTTTTGGAGGGATTCGCCAATTCAGAAAAAGGATTTTGTATGACTTGGTTTTTTAGGAATGCCAACCCCTTTTTTGTAAGTACCAACTCTTTTGAGGAGTTTAGATAGATTAACCCCTAGAATAAGGTAGTTTATCACTTTTTTTACCAACCCACTTATCATTTCACCATTTTTGAGAATGTATTAACAGCCATGAAATATTTGACCCTTACAGCTATTTTCAAACAAAAAGGGAAGACACCGATGCGTCTTCCCTTTTTGTTTGAAGTCTTGTGATATTATTCTTTGACTTTTTCTACTACCAAGTTGTGGTTAGTATAAATACAAATATCCGCCGCAATATGAAGACTTTCTCTTACCATTTCTTCGGCCGAAAGGTGAGTGGCGTGTTTTTTGAGTGCCAAGGCCGCTGATTGAGCATACATCGCTCCCGAGCCGATAGCAGCTACTTGATTGTCGGGTTCTAAAACATCGCCCGTACCTGAAATGACAAGCATTTCCCCTTTGGCAGCTACAATCATCATGGCCTCGAGTTTGCGTAAAAAACGGTCGGTGCGCCAGTCTTTGGCAAGTTCGATGGCGGCGCGTTTAAGATTCCCACCATAGGCGTTGAGTTTTTCTTCGAAACGCTCCATGAGGGTAAAAGCATCGGCAGTAGAGCCTGCAAAGCCCGCGACTACTTTTCCACCGGCCAAGCTTCTGACTTTGCGAACATTACTTTTGGCGACGGTATTGCCCATAGTGGCTTGCCCGTCGGCACCTAGTACGACCTCTCCATTATGAAGGATTCCTACGACGGTGGTAGCATGAATTTTTTGCATATTTTTTAATCGTAACTGTTCAGTGGACTACTAAATGTAATCGAGTTTGTTTGGAGTGAAACAATCTGATAGTCATAAAAAATCCCTCTCCTAGCAAATCGACTAGGAGAGGGATAGTATATCAAACAAGATTATACTAACATGCCTAGCGGATTCTCTAACAATTTCTTGAAAGTTTGTAAAAACGCCGATCCTGTAGCCCCATCCACTACGCGGTGGTCGCATGAGAGGGTTACTTTCATGATATTGGTAGGATAAATCGTGCCGTCTTCTTTGAAAGCGGCTACTTTTTTGATTCCTCCTACTGCCATGATACAAGAGTCTGGGGGATTGATGATAGCCGTAAATTCGTCAATGCCAAACATCCCTAAGTTGGAGATAGAGAACGTATTGCCTTCCCAATCTTTCGGTTGGAGTTTTTTATCTTTGGCTTTGGCGGCCATATCTTTTACTTCTCCTGCAATAAGCGAAAGTACTTTTTTGTCAGCATCACGTACGACAGGTACAAGCAGACCTTCATCTACGGCTACTGCTACACCGATATTGACGTAATGATAGCGGCGGATTTTGTCGCCCAACCACGCTGAGTTGACGGCGGGGTGTTGTTTGAGGGCTAGAGCCGCTGCTTTGATTACCATGTCGTTGAATGAAATTTTGACAGGGCTTACCTCATTGATTTTACCGCGCAATTCCATCGCCTTATCCATGGTGATTTCCATAGTAAGGTAAAAATGCGGCGCTGTGAAGAGACTTTCGCTGAGACGACGAGCGATAGTCTTGCGCATTTGAGATACTGGGATATCTTCATAGTCGCCGACAGGGGCCGGTGCTGGAGCAGGAGCTGCTTTTTCGGCAGCCGGTGCTGGTGCCGATGTGGCTGCGGTTGGCGCAGGAGCTGCTTGAGCAGCATCAATGTCTTTTTTGACAATCCGACCACCTTCTCCACTACCCGTGATTTTGGTTAAATCTACTCCTTTATCTTTGGCTAGTGCTTTGGCCAATGGCGAAGCTTTGACACGAGCATCAGAGCCATTGTCAGAGGTTTGTGGAGCCGCCGCAGGAGCTGAGGGAGTCGCGGGTGCTGGTGCTGCTTCGGGAGTCGCAGCAGGTGCACTACCTCCATTGAGCAACGCTTGATAATCAGCCCCTTCTTCGCCAATGATAGCAATGACTCCGTCTACTGGAACCGCCTCACCTTCTTTTGCACCTATGTAGAGGAGTATACCGTCTTCATAGTTTTCAAGTTCCATGGTAGCTTTGTCGGTTTCAACTTCGGCCAATATGTCGCCAGATTTTACTTTATCTCCTACTTTTTTAAGCCATGCTACCAATACTCCTTCGGTCATTGTGTCCGACATTTTGGGCATGCGTACTACTGTAGCATTTACATTGGCGGCTGGTGCTGGAGCAGCAGTAGGTGCTGGTGTAGCTTCGGCTGCTGGAGCGGGTTGTTCGGCGGGAGCCGCCGCAGGTGTGGATTGAGTTTCGGAAGCTCCCCCGTCGAGAAGGGCTTTATAATCTTCGCCGGGTGCTCCTACAATCGCCATAATACCATCTACGGGTACAGCGGCGCCTTTTTCGACACCAATGTACAGAAGAGTACCTTCTTGGTATGACTCTAAGTCCATGGTGGCTTTGTCGGTTTCGACTTCGGCGATAATATCACCTGATTTGATTACATCTCCTACTTTTTTGTGCCAAGCTGCAATGACCCCTTCGGTCATGGTATCAGACATCTTGGGCATTCGGATTACTTCTGCCATATGAGTGAGATATGAATATGGATGGGTTCCTTTATGTTTTGAGTTTCAAAATTAGCAGAAACACTAAAAATACCTCTGTAAAGTCACAAAACTTTACATAAGTTATCTTAATTAATTTTCAACACTGCCATAAATGCCTCTTGGGGAATTTCTACACTACCTACTTGGCGCATACGTTTTTTCCCTTTTTTCTGTTTTTCCAAAAGCTTGCGTTTACGCGAAATATCTCCTCCATAACACTTCGCCAATACGTCTTTACGCATGGCTTTGACGGTTTCGCGGGCGATGATTTTTTGGCCAATAGCGGCCTGAATCGCAATCTCAAACATCTGACGAGGAATCAATTCGCGCAATTTTTCGCAAAGTTTTTTGCCCCATTCGTAGGCTTTGGTGCGGTGTACAATCGCCGATAGCGCATCTACTCCGTCGCCGTTGAGCATGATGTCGAGTTTGATCATATCAGATTCTCGATAGTCGAGAAGTTCGTAGTCGAGTGAGGCGTACCCACGTGAGATGGTTTTGAGTTTGTCAAAAAAGTCAAACACAACTTCGGCTAGAGGCATTTCGAACACCAATTCGACGCGGTCGGCAGTGAGATAGTTTTGACTTTTGAGCAAGCCCCGCTTGTCCATACAAAGTTTGAGAATAGGGCCGATGTATTCCGACTTTGTGATGATTTGCGCTTTGATGAAAGGCTCCTCAATCCACTCTATATAATTAGGCTCGGGCATTTCGGAAGGCGCACTTACTTCCAAAATCGCCCCCTTAGTGGTAATGACGTTGAATTTTACGGAAGGGACCGTGGTAATAACCGTCATGTCAAACTCACGTTCGAGACGCTCCTGTACGATTTCCATGTGTAGCATTCCGAGGAAACCACAGCGGAAACCAAACCCAAGCGCCGCCGAGGTTTCGGGTTCCCATACGAGCGAGGCATCGTTGAGCTGTAGCTTTTCCATGGCTTCGCGCATTTCCTCAAACTCACTGGTTTCGACCGGATACAGCCCCGCAAATACCATTGGTTTTACTTCTTCAAAACCTTTGATAGGTTCTTTAGAAGGTTTTTCTACGTGCGTAATCGTATCTCCAACTTTTACTTCGCGGGCCACTTTGATTCCCGAAATCAAATAACCCACGTCGCCGCATTCGACCACATCTTTGGGTTGTTTGTCGAGGCGCAAGGTGCCGATTTCATCGGCGATGTATTCTTTACCTGTCGCCACAAATTTTACTTTATCTCCTTTTCGGATACTTCCATTCTTAACGCGGAAGATTACTTCAATCCCGCGATATGAATTAAATACAGAATCGAAGATAAGGGCTTGAAGCTCGGTGTCGGGATTGCCTTTGGGAGCGGGGATACGTTCAACAATAGCATTCAAAATGTCTTCGATACCAATACCCGCCTTGCCCGAAGCAGGGATGATGTCGTCGCGGTCGCAGCCAAGGAGGTCTTCCATTTCGTCTTTGACTTCTTCGGGCATGGCACCGGGCAGGTCGATTTTGTTTAAGACAGGAATAATCACCAACCCTTGGTTCATCGCCAAGTAGAGGTTAGAAATGGTTTGTGCTTCTACGCCTTGTGAGGCATCTACCAGCAGCAACGCGCCTTCACAAGCGGCAATAGACCGCGAAACTTCGTAGCTAAAGTCAACGTGGCCGGGTGTGTCAATCAGATTGAGGGTGTATTTTTCTCCCTTATAGAGGTAATCCATCTGAATCGCATGACTCTTGATGGTAATCCCCCGCTCGCGCTCCAAGTCCATGTCGTCGAGGAGTTGGGCTTGCATCTGACGGTCGGTGACGGTCTTTGTAAACTCCAACAAGCGGTCGGCCAAGGTACTTTTGCCGTGGTCAATATGCGCAATAATGCAGAAATTACGGATGTGTTTCATCAAAAAATTAATATTGAATATAGCATATTGAGCAGTAAAAAGTAGGGTGCCAACATGAGGTCCATACGTTTTCCCAACTACTCAATACTCAATTGGTTTGCAAAATTACGTTAGATTAGTCGAATAACAGCGACTTCGTCAGGATTGTTTGTATGGACGGGCTTGTGTGCTTTGTTTTAGAGGCTAAAAGGCGATTTATGAAAGGCCGTTTTAGTTCCATTGAAGGGATTTCCTTTCTTGCCAATAAGGCCCAGGAGAAACGGCAAATGTTTTAAGAATTTCTAACTCATTTTGAGTAAAACTAAAATCAAGGGCTTGGAGATTTTCGTCAATTTGCCGAGGCGTATATCCGCCACTCAATACGATACAGGGAGCCAACATCTCAAAACTAAACCGCAAAGCTATGGCATCTACGCCTACGCCATAAGAGGTGGCTAAATGATTGAGAATTTGGTACAAAGATTTATAATGTGGATAGCGAGTAGTGGGAAAAAGACGCCCGTTGGCTAATCCTTCTTTTACGATAATTCGTTTGTTTTTTTGATGAAGTTCAGGGATGATTTCAGCCACACTTTGGTCAAGAATATTATAAGTCATTTGAAAAGCATCAAACAAATCCAGACCGTTGATTTGTATGGCAAGCGCTTTTTGTAGAATGGCAAGCTGCTCTTCTCCACTTACCGAAAGCCCGATTTTTAAGTGATGTTGTTCTTTCAATTCAGCCAGTCGATGTAAAACTTCTTGGTTTTCCAAGACACCACTTTCGAGCGTAGCCGAGTGTATTTGATGAGTACTAAGGTAAGGTAGAAGGGCTTGCGACTGTTGCCATTGTTGGTTGAGTTTGCTTAAAGTATGCTCTTTAAGTTCATGAAGGGGGGCATTGATATCAAAGTTTGCAGTATAAGTATATCCCCATTTGGTTGCCACTTCTAGATCTTGGTGCTGGTTTTGCCGAAGCCAATCAATAAGGAGTTTTTCGGCAAATCCATATCCCGGAGCAGTATCAAAATAGCGGATTCCAGCGGCGTAAGCATGGTCAAGTGCGTGCCAGCCTTGTTGCCAGAAAGCATCCAAATCTTTACTGACAACTTTCTCTTGTTTGATGTTGATATAATGCGGCCGTCCGATAGACGCCATTCCTAAACCTATGGTTGATAAAGTGCTGTGATTCATTTATTTCTTATAAATTAAACCAATAGGTGACTTTTGCCTGAATGGAGCGGTTGCGCGATTGGCCATTTGTAGTATTGTAGTTGTCGATATATACCAAAAAGAAATCCGAAACCGGAGCAAAACGCCACTGAAAACGCGTGTTGATGTTCATGTTTTCAAACTGACTGTTGTACTGTAAAAAGGTAGTTAAAAAAACGGATTTAGAAAAAGTCCAATCAAGGCGAGGCCCCACCAAAAATACATTGTTTTTCCCAATCGGAAGATCGATTCGATTGTAGGTGAAATTCATAGCCAAGGCGATATAGGGCTGATAACGATAGTTGAGCGACCCCGCCAAGCTCATAATGGTGCCGTTATAATACTGTCCGATGAGGGGTTGGGCAAAAAGCCACCACTTTTTGCGTTGGTCTGAGAAGTAGTTGAGCGAGGCGTTGTAGTAAGTATAGCCTTCTCCTTTTTTAAGCGAAGGGAGCTTTCCATTGCTACGAAGGGCGTCAAAATCGGAGAAAAGATAGGTGTAATTTTGATTGACCGAAAATAGCATTCGAGCCGAACTATTGAAAAACATCGATAGAAAAGGACCCGCAGTACGGTCTGTCACTCCTACATTGGGCATGGTGTATTGTTCGAGCGCGACTCCCACACTGTAGCGGTTGACGAGCTTTGTGCGCGGATAAAAAGAAAAACCAAGGGTAGGGTTGATACGGAAGTAATCTTTGCGAGGTACAAAACCAACTTCGGCATCGTATCCTTTTCCGACCCAATCGTGCGCCCATCGAAAAGTATACTTGAGTACACTGTACATCAACGAAAACCCATTGGCAAAGGCATCTTTTGGCTTGCTTTCGCTGAAAGATTGGTGGTAAAAAGCCTTGCCTTGCCAACGGCTATCGCGGGAGGTGAAGTTATATTCCAAACCGCCTACCCGATTGAAGGGCGTGAGATTGGGGCTAATATCGGGATGAAGGGTCTGTTTGTTGACAAAAATTCCTGCAATATTTGACCTACTAAATACTTTTCGTTGGATAGAAGCTACCGTAAAATTGACCCCCGAAATCCCCTTAAAAGCATCGTCGGCGGTTTGGGTATTGAGAAGGCCAATGCGCCAATTATCATCTATTTTTCCGCTCAGTCGTGCTCCATATAAAATGCGGTTTGGAACGCCCAAGCCTGTCGTTGAATCTTTGGCAATTCCGATTTGACGCGAAAAAAAGGGGCTGATAATCTGATTTCCAGCTCCACCCAAATTGCTCTGAGGTGGCAAGAAAGGATTGATAACATAGCTCCCAAAGCCCGAAAATAAATCGGAGTTTTCGAGAAAAAACTGCCTTTGTTCGGGAAGGTTGATGTCAAAACGCGTAAGGTTGATGATTTGGCGGTCGGCTTCGACATTCGAAAAATCAGGGTTAATAGTCAGGTCAAGATTCAACCCAGAAGTAACGCCGATTTTGGCATCACCTCCAAAATTAAGCCTACTGCCGTTGTTGGGATTGTCGGGGTTGACAAAGTCACGACCTGTACCCGCGGCAATGTACGGAATCAAAGAAATATTAGCACCGGGTTTTTTGAGAGGTTTTTCAAAAACGACAGGAATTGAATACCCCAAGTTCATGATGATTTGATTTTGGGGAATGCGTATTAGCGTACTGTTTTCGTTGATTTGGGTATCAAACCGATAACTTTTAAAAAGCCATTGTTGGGTGGCGTCCTTGAAGCGAAGGGTAGTAAAAGGAATAGCTACCTCAGTGGTCCAGTAATCATCATAGATTTTGGATTCTCCGACCCATTTATTATCCCAAAACTCACTAAAGAAAGAGTTGTCGGTAGCGCCATTGTACAGCAGTGCTTCGCGCATGACTCCTAAGGGATTCATCCCAAAAAGAAAGGCATTGGTGCGGTCGTTGAAGGTATCGAAGATAAACGTAACATTGTCGTTGCCGCCTGCCCGATAATCGCGGCGATAAGAAAGGATGACAAATTTTTTGTTGCGGGTATAGCATTTGGCACTGACGTAGACGTACTTGTTATCATAAGTCATTTTGACTTCTGTACGGTGTTGAGCTTTGAGGGTATCAGAAGGGAAGTATTGCCAAAATTCACCCATTGGTTCAATATTTTGCCAAACTGCCTCGTCCAAAATACCATCAATCTTTATTTTTTCATTTGTAAAACTGACTTTATAAGGAGAATCAGCTTGCGAAAATGCCAAAAAAGGGCATAAAAAAAGAAGTAAAAATTTCATCAAATACGTTGAGTGGTTTAGGTAGGTAAAACAAGATAGGTTGAGACAAATTTAGGGATTTGTTTGCTTTTATAAATTCGGTCAAAAATATTTTAGCATAGCCCAAGGGCGTCGTGTTGAGAGATAATGAGGGTTTTTATCATTTGTATAAGCTTCACGCTCAAAACTGATATTGCGATAAGCACGATACCGATGCCGATACTGAATGAGTCGAACAAGGTATTCAAGTATATACCAAATATAAAAAAGTAAAATCCCTGTTTCGAGTTGTTGGCGTAAGTGGATTCGCTCATGATTGAGAAGCCATCGGGGGGGATTGTTGTCGCGACAAAATACCCAAGGAAAAAAAGTGAGACCTTCTACCCACAAAAAAGGAGTATGGACGATAATCATAGGTAAGCGAAATTTAGAAAACATGATTTATTTTTGATTGTCGAGCTAATAAGTAGGGAAACTTTGACGGAAATTACCTTATGAGTATCAGCAAAACAAATCATAATTTGTACCGCAATACATAAAATTATATTTTTAGATTATCGTAGACCCTTAACACCCCATTGAATGATGTTTCTAACGGCCAATTTACTCAATCTCTTTGATCATACCATTAATTTGGCCGAAATACAGGTCGTAGATAAGCGAATCGTAAGTGTAAAAATAATAGGAGAGGAGCAGGAGGATTTTTCTTATATCATGCCAGGTTTTGTGGATGCGCACGTACACATCGAAAGCTCCATGCTCACTCCTGCGCAATTTGCGCGCTTAGCCGTGGTACACGGTACCGTTGCTACGGTATCAGACCCCCATGAGATTGGCAATGTATTAGGAGTGGCAGGAGTGGAGTATATGATAGAAGATGCGCGTCAAGTGCCGTTTAAGTTTTGTTTTGGGGCCCCTTCTTGTGTTCCGGCTACTACTTTCGAAACTGCGGGGGCGGTTATTTCTCCCAAAGATGTCCGTAAATTACTTTCGATGAAGGAAATTGGCTATCTAGCCGAAATGATGAATTTTCCGGGAGTGCTTTATGAACAAGAAGATGTAATGATGAAAATAAGGTTGGCACAAGCATTCAATAAACCTATCGATGGTCATGCGCCAGGCTTACGTGGACAAGACGCTAAAAAATACATAGAAGCAGGCATCACTACCGACCATGAGTGTTTTACCTACGACGAAGCTCACGAAAAGCTTCAGCTAGGACTTAGCTATGTATTGATTAGAGAAGGGAGTGCGGCCAAAAACTTTGAAGCCTTGATTCCGCTCATGAGTCAATATCCCAATAGGCTCATGTTTTGTTCGGACGATAAGCATCCCGACAATCTTGTAGAAGGGCATATCAATCAGCTCGTAAAGCGTGCTTTAGCCAAGGGCTTTGCGTTGTTTGATGTACTTAGGGCTGCTTGTCTCAATCCCGTATTGCATTATCGCCTCTCTGTAGGCTTGCTGAGAGAAGGCGATCCCGCTGATTTTATTTTGGTTGATAATTTACAAGATTTCAATGTTTTATCGACCTACATCAACGGAGAGAAAGTGGCCGAAAATGGCATCACATTTTTACCTGATTTGCGTAGCCCTATCGTCAATCAGTTTGATTGTCGCCGTATTTCTCCTCTTGATTTAAGACTAGAAGCACCGGCGGCGTCAGTGACAATACAAGTAATAGAAGCTCTCGAAGGGCAGCTCATTACAAACGCTCTAGAGATAGCTGCTCTGATTGAAGACGGGTGTATAGTGTCTGATACTGAGCGCGATATTTTGAAAATAGCGGTGGTCAATCGTTATCAAGCTGCCCCCGTGGCAGTAGGGTTTATCAAAAACTTTGGTTTGAAACAGGGAGCTATTGCGTCGTCGGTAGCGCATGATTCTCACAATATCATTGCAGTGGGCTGCGATGATGAAAGCCTTGCGCGTGCTATCAACCTAGTGATTGATTCGCAAGGCGGTATCAGTGCGGTAGAAAGTATATTCCAAAAAGCGCTTGAATTGCCTTTGCCGATTGCAGGGTTAATGTCGGATAAAGACGGATATGAAGTCGCAGAAAAATATACCATAATAGATAATTTTGTTAAGCAACAACTTTCTTCTTCTTTGGCATCTCCTTTTATGACCCTTTCTTTTATGGGGCTTTTAGTGATTCCTTCGTTGAAAATGAGTGATTTAGGGCTTTTTGATGGGCAAAAGTTTAGTTTTACCAAATTATATTTTCTTTAATTAATTGTAAAAAAAACACTTTTTATTTTGCAACTTATTATAAAGAAAATTACATTTGGGCTGTGATTGTTTCTAAACCCCAAACCCCTCCACCCAATGCCCCGGTTTCATCTAACTACACACGAAGAGGTGACTCTCTGGAATCAGTTCCGCCAAGACGACGAAGCCTCTTTTGCAAGACTCTATCAATGCTATGTTCAACTACTGTACAACTACTGTACTCAGTTTAGCGCTGATAAAGCCCTGATTAAAGATTGTATCCACGATTTGTTTGTGGAACTTTGGCAACATCGCCACACGCTTGGCGATACCACGTCGGTGCGTTATTATTTGATGGCGTCTATCAAACGTAAATTGGTAAGACATCTCAACGCTCAACAAAAAAATACGAGTAGTGAAGAAATCCCCTTGGAGTATCATCATCTTTATACGGCATCATCGGAGTCGTATGTGATTGCACAAGAGGAGTACCTCCAAACAAACCGTAACTTAAACGAAGCAATGGAAAAATTGCCTCGTCGTCAACGGGAAGCTATTTTCTTGAAGTTTTATGTGAATATGACAAACGAAGAAATTTCTAACTTCATGAAAATCAACATTCAATCGGTTTACAACCTTGTTTTTGGTGCTTTAACTAGCATGAAAAAACAACTCAGCATGGAGCGCGTGACAGTATAAAAAGTAGTATAGTTAAAAGATTTACACCAACGCCCGTAGAAAATCTCTACGGGCGTTGGTATTTTTGTGCCACTATTAACCGCCTTGCTCTATGATTGCTCCTCTTCCGGAAAGAATGCGTCCCCGGTCGCTTGATGATTTCATTGGTCAGTCAAAACTCCTTGGTTCACAGGGAGCATTACGACGAGCCATTCAACACAATTTGGTGCCTTCCATGATTTTGTGGGGGCCGCCTGGTGTTGGCAAAACAACCCTAGCACTTTTAATTGCCGAATCTACCAAGCGCCCTTTCTATCCTTTAAGTGCCATTAGCTCTGGGGTGAAAGAACTACGTGAGGTTTTGGGACGCTCGTCGGGCTTGTTTTCGCCGATTGTTTTTATTGACGAAATCCATCGCTATAACAAAAGTCAACAAGATGCTTTGCTAGCGGCTGTTGAGAAAGGCCAAATCACGCTCATTGGGGCTACTACCGAAAACCCCTCTTTTGAGCTGAACTCAGCTTTGTTGTCGAGATGCCAAGTGTATATCCTAGATACGCTTTCCAAAGATGACCTGATTAGAATGCTACATCAGGCCGCCGAAAGAGACGAAGTGCTAAAAAAGAAGCAAATCCAATTTGAGTCTTATGATGCTTTGTTGCGTCTTTCGGGGGGAGATGGGCGCAAACTTCTTAATCTATTTGAGCTAGTGGTCAATGCGCATTTTAGTGAAGAAACGATAATAGTCACCGACGAATCGGTGACGGAAGTTGCTCAACAAAACTTGGCCCGCTATGACAAGTCGGGCGAACAGCATTATGATATTGCGTCGGCTTTTATCAAATCAATGCGAGGCAGTGATCCCAATGCGGCACTTTATTGGATGGCAAGGATGATTCATGCTGGTGAAGACCCCGAATTTATTGCTCGACGAATGTTGATTTTGGCTTCGGAAGACATTGGCAATGCCAACCCCACCGCCATCATCATGGCCAATGCTTGCTTGCAAGCAGTGAAAGCGATTGGGTTTCCTGAAAGTAGAATCATTTTGTCGCAAGTAGTGATTTATTTAGCGACCTCTCCCAAAAGTAATGCCAGTTATTTGGCCATTGATGAAGCGTTGGCGTTGGCCGAAAAAACGGCTCATTTGCCCGTCCCGCTGCACTTACGCAATGCTCCCACCAAACTTATGAAAGAGATTGGCTATGGTAAAAATTACCAATATTCGCACAATTATGAAGGTAATTTTGCTGAACAGAATTTTTTGCCTGATGAATTGAAAGGAACACAAGTCTATCAGCCAGGTCAAAACCCTCGTGAAAATGAAATCCGTAAACAATTGCAAAAATGGTGGGGTGAATGGTACGGATACTAAACAAAGCGCTTTTTCTTGTAGTTTGGATGGTGGTCGTGGCTTCGCTTTTAGGCTTTTTGGGATGGTATAGTCGGTGGCTTGACCATTTTGCTAGCTTTCGAGTTCAGTACTTTTTATTGAGTTTGGGAGTTAGTTTATGGTTTTTAGGGCGATACTTATATCAAAAAAAACGTAGAGACGCATTTTATTTATTACCCGCTTTATTTTCATTGGGTCTTAATGGATGGTTTGTGATGCCTTGGTTAGATTATGCGAAAGCAAATAGCACTACGACGGCAGATTTTAGGATTTATCATGCCAACATACTTTATAAAAACAAGGATTATGCTTTGATCACCAATCGTATCCTGAGCAATAAGCCTTTGTTTATTTCTATTAACGAAGCTACTCCTACATTTATCCGGCATTTAGATAGTACTTTAGGAAAGCAATACCCTTATGGATTTGATGTATTGGCCAAAGCAAATACTAGAGTCGTCATCAGAAGTCAAGTTCCAGTTGTATTGGATACGGTGGTAGCCTTCAGTACCAAAGGTATGATGCGTCTTACAACCCAAGTACGGGGAAAGCCGTTGACTATTATTGCTTGTCATGCCTACAATCCTCTTTGGAAGGAAGATTTTTTGATACGTAATCAGCAGTTAAAACAAATGGCAGAAATCATAAAACGAGAGAAAAATCCAACTATGATAATCGGGGATTTGAATGTCACACCTTGGTCGGTTTTTTATGAATCTTTTATTGCAGACACACGCCTAATGAACAGTCGTCAGGGATTTGGAGTACAGCCTACGTGGCCTACTAGTTTTTTACCATTGAGAATCCCAATTGACCATTGTTTGACCAATTCTTTGTTGGAGACCACTAGTTTTAGGATAGAAAAGCCGACCAAATCGGACCACTTACCTTTGGAGATAGGGCTGCGGTTTCGCCCTTAAAAAGGTGTTATTTTTTGAAATTTGCGATTGCTTGTTGAGTATGACTAGAGAGCACCAAGGTTCCGCTCATTGCAGCCCTTTCTTTCAGGAGACTATCCCAATGCTCTGTGGTTTCCCAAAATACCTTTTTAAGCGTTTTTAAAGCTTCGGGATTGTATTGAATAAGTTGATGAGCGAAGTTCCTTATGCCTTCGTCGAGTGTTGGGATATCATCATATACTTCGGCAAAAAGCCCTTTTTCTTTTGCCCAAGATGCCGAGTAAAAAGTAGAAGGATTGAGGGTAAGTTGAGTAAATGCTGCGATACCTATTTTGCGTTCAATGGCAGGCCCTACCACAAAAGGCCCAATGCCGATGAGTAATTCGCTCAAACGAATAGAGGCATGTTGCGTGGCAAAACAATAATCGGTAGCAGCGGCTAGTCCTACACCACCACCCACGGCTTTTCCCTGGACTCTTCCCAAAATCAAAATAGGGCTTTTACGGCAAGCGTTGATAACATTCGCAAAACCCGAAAAAAAATGAGTACCTTCTTCGGGCGTTTGGATTGATGCTAATTCTTCAAAACTCGCACCCGCGCAAAAAGTACGTTCGCCGCCACTTTGAAGAATGATGATTTTCGTAATTGGATTTTGACTAAGCTGTATAATGGTCTCTGCCAATAGCGACAAGATATGACTAGGCAGGGAGTTTTGGGAGGGGTGAAAAAATGTAATGGTGGCGATTCCCTCCGACGAAATATCCGTAGTGACGTAAGCTTCCATTATTTTCTTCTTTTGAATAAACCTTTCTCATGGGGTTGATACCAGCATTTATTGGGGTCTTTAGGTTTGCGGTGAAAAAATGGTGCATAGAGACCAAAATAAAAGTCTAAACCTTGAGGCTTGCCAATATCTAACATACCCCCTAAATGATCGGTACCTAATATAAGAGGACCAATCCGGGCTGCAAGACCCACCGTAAAAACACGATAATTGTCAATCAACGCTACGGGTGTGGCTACTTCAAACCACCGGGTTTCGTAGCGGGGAGTCACGGCCACTAAAGACTGAGTTTTGATATCAATATTATTTTTACCTCTAAGGCTCTGGATTACCAATCCGTTGATATACCAGTTGCCTTTATGATGATAGTCAAAGCTTACATTAGCGGCAGTGGGCAGCCCTATCGTAAAAGCGCGAGGATTGTCGGCAGGGCGAACATTGAGTGCTCGGTTTACGGCAGTAATGGCCGAATTACTACCCTGCAAATTACTAAAATCACGATAGGAGAAAGTAACATTAGTTTGATCGACGTCGAGTTGCCGTACATAGTTTAGGTTTTTATAGCGAATAGCCCCTATGTCATTTAAGGCTGCTGAAATGCGAAATTTATACTTGTTTTTGTTGGGGTCAGGTTCGCGGCCACCTGTGGGTTTTCCTCTTTTAAATTTATGAAAATCTGGCCGATATTCATACACCGCTCCTATGTCAAATCCCCAGCCTCCTCCTGCCGATTTATTGCCAAACAAAAAGCTAGGACTTGGACTGATATTAGAAAAAGCTTCCTCGGTAGTATAACCATAGGTAGCCTGCACACGGGGCGCTAAAATAAATTCGCGGTTGGGGGTTAGACTTTCTACTAGTATTTCATAGTTGGTATTTTTCATGTCGGCATGAACATTATAAACACCGACGAGGCGTTTAATAGAAGTGCCAACTTTCAAAAAATGCTCATCATAATCGGCTATAACTGCTCCAAAAGTGGCACCTAATTCGATAAAGCCGTTGGTCGTAAGCGTCGCAGTTTGATTATTGAAAGGCTTTTTTTGTAATTCTTCTAAATCTGTCCCAAATCGAATCACGCGAGCGGTTTCTTCCGAAACATTGGTCATATTGAGATAATAACGCCCTCTGGATGTAAGCCCAATTGCAAAACGATTGTTCTTAAAAGAATATAAAAAAGAAGGCCCCCGGAGGTCGCCTCCCGTATGCAGGTGTTTGGGTTTGCCATTGAGGCGTTCGGCATAGTAAGATTCACGCCATATAATCAGTCCCCGTTCGCTTCGGTATTTTTTGGGAACGGTGTTTGTAACAAGGCCTAAAAAAGAATAGGGAGCATCAAATCGCAGGTAATTGTTTATCAAAAAAAAATCGTTCCCAATAAGATTGATATAAAGCTTATGTCGAGAATCAGCCGCGTGGGCAGGGTTAAGATAAAGAGCATTGGTGCCCGCATAGTTGCTAGAAGAAAGCCCTAACCAATGTTGACTATGGCTAGATACGCCTACCAACAATCCCATAATAACCAAAACCAAATGTCGCGCCATTCTCACAAAAGTGATATGATTTATTATCAAAACTGAAAACGTAAAAAGTTGATGCAAAGTACGATATAATCCAATAATTTATGAAACCAAAACAATATATAAAGCAATTCTGTAAATATGTTATAGAAAATTTGGCAAAATTATTAATTTGTCCATATCTTGTTCGGTGAAACAAATAACTCACCTACGATATTTTGCCATTATGCAATTTTCATTTAAGAATTACGACACCGAAAATTTCTACGACGAGATGTTTACTCCTGACGGGAAGATGCGTCCGGGGTATGAAGTCTTCAAGCAGCGCGTCGAACAGTTGAACCAAACTGAATTGATGAACCGACAACATACCGCCGAGCGCGCCTTAATGTCCATGGGGATTACTTTCAACGTATATTCAGAAGGCGAAGGAACGGAACGTATCATGCCTTTAGATATTATTCCGAGGGTGGTAGCAGGAGAAGATTGGAACCGCCTTGAAGAAGGTCTTATTCAGCGTATTACGGCGCTCAATCTGTTTATTGATGACATTTATAATGACCAAAAAATCCTGAAAGACGGAGTCGTACCACGCGATTTGATAGAAACTTCTAAGTGCTATTTGGAAGCTTGTCGAGGTTTAAAACCCCCTAAAGGTATTTGGTGTCATATCACAGGTACGGATTTGATAAGGGGAGACGACGGTACGTTTATGGTCTTGGAAGACAACCTTCGCTGCCCTTCTGGAGTATCTTATATGCTCGAAAATAGAGAATTGTCAAAGCAGATTTTCCCAGAGGTATTGGCCCGCACTGGCGTGAGACCCGTATCTGATTACCCCGCTCGCTTGTACGATATGCTTAAGTTTATTGCAGACCGCCCCGATCCCAATATTGTCGTACTGACGCCTGGAATCTATAATTCGGCTTATTTTGAACATTCGTATTTGGCTCAGCAAATGGGTGTAGAATTGGTAGATGCGCGCGATTTGGTGGTGTCGGGCGGGTATGTCAAAATGCGTACCACTCGTGGGTTTGAGATTGTGGATGTGATTTATCGTCGTTTGGACGATACCTTCCTTGACCCTCAGGTTTTTAATCCGCATTCGCTCATTGGGATTCCGGGGATTTTTGATGTCTATAAAAAAGGACGGGTAGCCCTTGCCAATGCTCCCGGAACAGGCGTGGCCGACGATAAAGTAATCTATGCCTACGTACCACGCATTATTAAGTATTATCTCGACCAAGAAGCCATCATTCCAAATGTAAGGACCTACATTTGTAGAGAAGACGACGACTTGAAATATGTTTTAGAAAATGTCGAAAATCTGGTAATCAAAGAAGCCAACGAAGCTGGAGGGTATGGGATGCTAATTGGGCCCAAAGCTACCAAAGAAGAACACGAAATTTTCCGTACCAAAATCAAAGAAAATCCGCGCAATTATATCGCACAGCCCGTAATTTCTCTTTCTAGGGTACCGTGTATTGTGGATGACCATGCTGAGGGACGTCATGTTGATTTGCGACCTTATATCCTTTATGGAGACAATATCAACGTGATTCCGGGGGGGCTGACGCGAGTAGCTTTACGCAAAGGCTCACTAGTCGTAAACTCTTCGCAAGGAGGAGGGGGCAAAGATACTTGGGTAACTTATTAGTAAGTACTTTTTACTCAAAACGACATATTGTCAAAATGTGCACCAAAGCCTCCTATTTAAACAGGCTTTGGTGTTTTTTTATAAAATGTTTCAAAAAAATGACATACACCCGCGATATTACCAGTGCTGCTACAAAGCATCTATTAGCATTGGATTTTAGTGGGTATTCGGTGGTATTTGTAGGTGACTATACCATGAATGAAGCTACGGCTTGAGTGAGGCTATAAGCCATTCCACGATGTGGAGATTTCGGCTACGGCTGCTAAAGGGGGAATGTTAGCTTCAGGCCTACCAGAGATCCTATTTTTTGAAGAGTATAAAAAAGAGTACAAGCGGGGCAACTATTTGTTTGATTAAAGAAATGTCTATTTTTGCTTTAATCATATCATGTATATTACAACCCGTTTATTCTGATGCCTCTTAAAACCTACCTTATCTTCGCGTGTTTGTTGTTTACTTTTTCGCTTCATGCTCAGCGCAAACGCGAATATTTAGGATGGTCATTGGTATGGTCAGACGAATTTAATGTGGAAGGAAAACCCAATCCCGACAATTGGAAATTTGAAAAGGGATTTGTACGTAATCACGAACTTCAGTGGTATCAGCCTGACAATGCTTACTGCAAAAAAGGAAAACTCATCATAGAAGGCCGCCGCGAGACTCGGTCTAATCCTAATTACGATCCCAATAGCCAAGACTGGAAAAAAAATCGGAAAGACATCGAATACACTGCTTCAAGTCTCAAAACCCAAGGTTTGCATAGTTGGAAATATGGGCGTTTTGAAATGCGCGCACGCATTGATACAAGAGCAGGTCTTTGGCCTGCTTTTTGGACTTTAGGGGTAGAGGGGGAGTGGCCACGCAATGGCGAAATCGACATCATGGAGTTTTATCGAGGAATGCTCCTTGCCAACATCGCTTGGGGTAGCGAGACCCGTTTCAAAGGAGTGTGGCAAGACCTCAAAAAGCCAATCGAAACTTTTGAAGACCGTCGATGGGGTAAAAAATTTCATGTATGGCGCATGGATTGGGACGAAAAAGCGATTCGATTGTATGTAGACGATGAATTACTCAATTTTGTAGAACTTGCTCAGACCGTCAATCGTGATGGTACCAATATCAATCCTTTTATGCAGCCTCATTATATACTGCTCAACCTTGCTATTGGAGGTGACAATGGAGGCGATCCCTCAGCTACTAAGTTTCCCGCTAAGTACGAGATTGATTATGTAAGGGTTTATCAGCGTTAGGATGCCATTTTGAAGTTTGATTGAAAGCCAATCTCTTTTGAATTGGGCAACATCGTTTTTATTAGTAAATTGAGGCGAGTCTGTTCTTATATGCCCAAAAAACACCGGCTATGCGCTATTCAATCAAAACTTCAATTTTTTTGTATTTTACTTTACTATCTTCTCACGTTATGTTTTCGCAAACAAGCAAACTGATTGCAGAAGGAGCCACCTTGAAGCAGGTTTCTAAGCAATTTAAGTTTACGGAAGGCCCCGCCGTTGACAAAAAAGGTAACATCTATTTTACTGACCAACCCAACGATAAAATCTGGAAGTACGATACAGAGGGTGAATTGTCGCTTTTTATGGATAAAACGGGTCGTTCCAATGGTCTTTATATTGACAAAAAAGGAAATATTATTTCTTGTGCCGACCAAAACAACGAGCTGTGGTCGATTTCGCCAAAGAAAAAAATCACAGTGTTATTGAGCGATTATCAGGGCAAAAAACACAACGGTCCCAATGATTTGTGGATTGATGCCAAAGGGGGGATTTATTTTACCGATCCTTATTATCAGCGCGATTATTGGGAACGTAAAAAGCCTGAAATGGACAAACAAAATGTGTATTACTTGCCAAAAGGTAAAAAAGAAGCTATCGTAATGGACGACAACCTCAAGCAACCCAACGGTATTGTAGGGACGCCCGATGGTAAATACTTATATGTAGCGGATATTCGTGACAATAAAACCTATAAGTACGAAATCACGGCGGATGGAAGTCTTGCCAATCGACAACTCTTTGTATCTCAAGGCTCTGATGGTATGACCCTCGACAATCAGGGGAATCTCTATATCACGGGCAAAGGTGTAACTGTATATGACCCAAGCGGCCAAAAAATTGAACAAATTCCAGTGCCTTCAGGTTGGGTAGGCAATGTTTGCTTTGGCGGCAAAGACCGTAAGATGCTTTTTATCACCGCTTCCGAATCAATTTATACCCTCGACATGCAAGTAAAAGGGGTTGAATAACCTCAAACCTTACGCTATGAAAAAAACAATAGCAGGGCTATGGTGTGGGCTAATGATAACAATCTTAGCGCAAGCGCAAAAAAAAGAAAGTCGTCCCAATTTTGTTATTATCATGGTAGACGACATGGGTTTTAGCGATATAGGATGCTATGGCTCCGAAATCCAAACGCCTAACCTCGACCGTTTGGCAGCGAATGGAGTCAAGTTTACGCAGTTTTACAATGCTGCTCGCTGCTGCCCAAGTCGAGCTTCTTTGCTTACGGGAGTATATCCGCACCAGGCGGGTATGGGACGTATGGTGGTCAATACCGTCAAAGACCGCAGTCATGAAGAGGCCAATCAAGGCTGGCTGAGTAGACAAACGGTCACTATCGCTGAGGTTTTGAAAACGGCAGGTTATCAGACTTTTATGTCAGGTAAATGGCATGTAGGAGAAGAACGCCCCGATTGGCCATTACAACGCGGTTTTGACCACTATTTTGGTCTCATTAGCGGAGCCAATAGCTATTATAAATTATTGCCTAATCGCCTTATTTTAGAAAATAATGAGCCTTATTCTATTCCCAAAAACTTTTATTTGACAGATGCGATTACGGATAAAGCCGTAGGATATATCGAACAGGCGCAGCGGGGCCAACAGCCTTTCTTGTTGTATGTAGCCTATACCGCCCCGCATTGGCCCTTGCATGCACCCACCGAAGAAATCTCAAAATACCGTGGTAAATATTTAAAAGGGTGGGATAAATTAAGAGAAGAGCGCCACGCTAAGCAACGTGCTTTGGGACTTTTTCCCCAAGATTTTGGATTGTCGCCCAAAGAGCCTCAAATTCCTGATTGGGATAAAGCTCCCAATCAGGCCGAATGGGATTTGAAAATGGCTACTTATGCTGCTATGGTAAGCAAAATGGATGCAGGAGTGGGCAAAATCGTAGAGAAATTGAAAGCAAATGGTCAGTTTGATAATACCATGATTGTATTTCTGTCAGACAATGGCGCTTGCGCAGAAGTGCTAGATGGGAGAGCCAAAAAAGACTTGGGAGAAACAGCCTATGAAGTCTCCCTTCATACTCCAACCGGCGATAAAGGCTCTTACACTGCATACGGAAAAGAATGGGCCGCTTTGGGCAATACTCCCTTTCGGCTTTATAAGCAATTTACGCATGAGGGAGGTATTGCTACGCCGATGATTGTACATTTTCCTAAGCTCATACCTAAATCTCTACAGACCAATCAAGTGGGGCATATTATGGATATTATGCCTACATGTTTGGAGTTGGCAAAAGCCCAATATCCGACCATGTATCAACAAAATATCATCAAACCATTAGAAGGGAAAAGTTTGGTTCCTATTTTGCAAGGTAAAAAGCGAACGCCTCATGAGTTTGTGGCGTGGGAGCATTTTGATTGTAGAGCAATCAGACAAGATAAATGGAAATTGGTTTGGTCGAAAGATGTCAAAAAATGGGAACTTTATGACATGGAAAAAGACCGCTCAGAGCTGCATGATTTGGCCTCTGCAATGCCGCAAAAAGTGCAAGAGTTGGAACAATTGTACGAAAATTGGAGCCAAAAGATAGGCGTGCGTCCCTAAAATAGGGAGAAAGTAAAGAATAGATTCTCAGGCAAATACAATATTAGGATGCAAGAATTAGAAAATACATTTAGAGAAATAGGCCCCGTATATTCGGCTCTTATTGCTACTACGTTTACGTGGCTTGTGACCGCACTTGGGGCGTCTTTGGTTTTTTTCTTTAAAAATATGCCTAGGAGCATATTAGATGCCATGTTAGGGTTTACGGGCGGTGTAATGGTCGCCGCTAGTTTTTGGTCTCTTTTAGCACCCAGCATAGAGCAAGCCGAAAAACTATTTCCGACCATGCCTTGGATGCCAGCTGCGGTGGGTTTTTTGTTGGGTTCGTTGTTCATTTATTTCCTCGACAAATTTACCCCGCACTTACACATCAACTTCGGAGATAATGAGAGAGAAGGCATGAAGACTCAATGGCATCGAACTACATTGTTGCTTTTGGCGATTACATTGCACAACATCCCCGAAGGTCTTGCAGTAGGAGTATTGTTTGGAGCGGCAGCTATTGGAGCAGGTGACGAAATGATGCCAGCAGCTATTACTCTAGCGATTGGTATTGGTATTCAAAATTTTCCTGAAGGTTTTGCAGTGGCTATGCCACTTAGACGTAATGGCGTAAGCCGCTGGAAGAGTTTTTGGTATGGCCAGTTGTCGGCGATTGTAGAGCCGATAGCCGGTGTATTGGGAGCCATAGCAGTGATTTATATGCAGCCTGTGCTGCCGTTTGCGTTGGCATTTGCGGCAGGCGCAATGATATACGTAGTAGTAGAAGAAGTAATCCCCGAAACCCAACGAGACAAATACACCGATGTAGCAGTGCTTGGATTTATTGGCGGGTTTGTAGTCATGATGATTTTAGATGTAGCTTTGGGTTAGGGAAGAAAGAATACGGGTATGATACTCTAAAACTTAACATTTACATAATACGATATTTTTGTTTTTTCATTTTTTTAGTTATGTATTTGTAGATTTTTTTATTCTAACAATTACCAAGTACATAATCACAATGAAATCAGAGAAAAACAAAAACCTAGAGGAAGTAGCTCAGAAAATTGTAGCTGCGGTAGCGAGTGAAAATACCTCTAAGAAAACCGCTAAAGCTATCCATAAAGCATCCTTAAAATTGGCAAAGAAGATTGCTAAAATCAAAAAGAAAGAGACCAAAGCCCAAGAGGAAGAAGCAAAAGCTGCGGCTAAAAAAGCGCTGAAAGAAGCTGAGAAAGCAAAAAAAGCAACCTCCAAGGTAAAAAAAGACAAAGAGGATTCAAAACCTAAAAAAGAGAAAAAAGACAATGAGACTAAAGTCCAAGCTTTAGTGACTGAGTAACTCTTAATGGATGATAGAGCACTTCTAGGTAGTTAATAAATACTAAACATTTTTATCAAAGCCGCTTTTAAGCGGCTTTGATGTTTTGCTCAAGGCGTTTTGCGACATCTAATAGGCTTCAAAAGCAAAGAGTCATTTCCAACATTGGAAATGACTCTTTGCACAAAATGACTTTTATGGGTAAAATTAGATAACTTTCACGTTAACAGCATTTAAACCTTTTTTTCCATTTTCAACGTCAAAAGACACATTGTCGTTTTCACGAATATCTTCTGTAAGACCAGTGACGTGAACGAAAATGTCCTGACCACCATTTGATGGTGTAATAAAACCAAATCCTTTGGTGTCATTAAAAAACTTTACTGTACCTTCTTGCATTATGCTTTCTTTAAAATATTAGATTCTAAAGGTAGGGGTATTTATCGATAATACCTAATTATATTTTAAAGTAATACTTCAAATACGGTAAATAGTGACAAAAAGGCAGAGGATTTTGAAAAAATGCTCTGCCTTTTTCGACTTAGTCTAAGATAAAAAGTGAGAAATAGGGTTTATATCAACAAAAATCTTATATTTGTTGATATTTTAAAAAAAATTAATAATTCCACTCCTTATGAAAAAAAATCTTTATATCTGCTGCTTTCTGTGGCTTGTATTTGTGACAAATAGCCTTGCTCAGGACAATTATGCCTTCACTGAGGGGCTAGTAGTGGGGCCATGTCATCAATACGGACGAGAAGCGATATACACTGACCAAATTACGTATCAAATTATTCAAAAAACTTTTGTAACTCCTGCCGAGGGAAAAACCGCCTTGACTGATGCCAAAGGACAAGAACTCAAATGGCAAAAAGTGGTGGCAGATACTTCTAAAAGATTTAGAAGCTCCGCAATGAGCAATGGTTATCTTTATCTGACTTACAACTCCCCCAAAGAAAAAGTAGCATTGCTGCATGTAGCCGGACAAGCAGGGTTGTATCTCAATGGTGTACCACGCGGAGGCGATGCCAATCGCTATGGATATATGTATAGCCCTGTAAAACTCAAAAAAGGACTCAACGAAATCTTAGTGCGTGTAGGAATGGGCGGGCGCTTTCAAGGTGTAACGGCAGAATTGATTTTTCCTGAAAAAAATATCCTTTTGAGTACCCCTGATATTACGCTGCCTTATATAGTATTGCAAGAAAAGACTCAGCCGCTTTTGGGGGGCATTGTGCTATTTAATTTTACCGACAAGCCCCTTACCAATCTCCAAATCAAGGCTACGATTCAGGGCAAAGAGGTAATTACTAATGTGCCTTCTATTAGTGCTTTCAATTCCCGCAAAGTAGGGTTTCAGATGGATGCCAGTGCCGTTTCTCAAAAAGGAGAAATTGCCTGTGAGCTTACATTGCTACAAAATGGTAAAAACGTAGATCAAAAAATAATCACGCTGCAAGCCGTAAACAACAGCGATCATTATAGTGGGACTTTTGTGAGTGCTATCGATGGAAGTGTACAGTACTATGGGGTAGCTCCACAAAAAGGCGGTCATACCGATACTGCGTCTTTATTTTTGTCGGTGCATGGGGCGGGTGTAGAGGCGATTGGCCAAGCTAGAGCATACAAGCCCAAAGATTGGGGGACTCTGATTGCGCCTACCAACCGCCGCCCACGGGGATTCAATTGGGAAGATTGGGGACGTTTGGATGCGTTGGAAGTGCTCGAAATTGGTAAAAATAAATTCAAACCTCATCCCCAGAAGATATATCTTACAGGACACTCAATGGGGGGGCATGGAACTTGGTATTTGGGGGCAACTTATCCAGGCAAATGGGCAGGTATTGCTCCTTGTGCGGGTTATCCTACCTTGATGGGCTATGGCTCTGCCGATGGCAAAATCCCCGAAAATAGTACCAACAAAATAGAACAAATGTTGCTCCGTGCTAGCAATCAAAGCAATGTGATGGAACTAGCCCGTAACTATAAAGCCAGTGGAGTGTACATTTTACACGGAGATGCTGACCGCACAGTATCGGTCGAATATGCCCGCACGATGAGAAATACGCTCGGTGCTTTTCACAATGATTTCTCTTATTATGAATACCCCAACGGGTCGCATTGGTACGGAGACCATAGCGTAGACTGGGATCCTTTGTTTGATTTCTTTAAGTGGCATCGCAGCCCTAAAGTGGAGGATTTGGATGTGATAGATTTTACTACTGCCAATCCCGCTATTTCGTCGAATTATCATTGGGCAGGGATTGAGCAACAACAAAAACCGCTCAATTATAGTCGTATCCAAGCTAAGCGAAATGTCGCCACTAAAAGTATTGTAGTCACTACCGAAAACGTCCAGACTTTTATGGTACTTCCCGGTGCGTTTCCCAAAGGAACGGCATTTAGACTAAGTTTGGATGGTACCGAAGTATGCAGCGGTTGTGTGTTAGGAGATACTCCTTTGTATTTTACCAAAACAGAAAAATGGACTTCTTCTGAAAAACCGTCAGTTGCGCATAAAGGCTCACATCGTAATGGTACATTCAAAGCGGCTTTCAACCACCGAATGGTATTTGTGTACGGAACTACGGGTACCAAAGAAGAAAACGAATGGGCCTACAACAAGGCGCGTTATGATGCCGAGACGTGGTATTATCGCGGCAACGGCGCGGTAGATGTTGTTTCCGATAAAGAATTTTCGGCTGCGGCCTATGCCGACCGTGGGGTAGTAATCTTTGGGAATGCGACTACCAACAGCGCTTGGGCGTCTTTGTTAAGCCAAAGCCCTATTCAAGTACAAAGAGGTAGTCTCAAAGTAGGAACCGAAACACTTACAGGAGATAACATAGGAGCGTATTTTACCTATCCTCGTCCCGATAGCCCTGTGGCTTCAGTGGCCGTAATTACAGGCTCTGGATTGGCGGGTATGTTGGCCACCGAATCAAATCAATACTTTACGGGTGGAAGTGGGTTCCCTGACTATTTTATATTTGGAACAAGTATGTTAAAAGAAGGAACAGCGGGTGTAAAGATGGCTGGCTTTTTTAATAACAACTGGCAATTAGACCAAGCCGATATTGTGAAAGCACAGTAAAAATGCCTTTTTGAAATAAAAATTCCTCCAAGTTGTAAAATCTTGGAGGAATTTTTATTTATATCTAAGTGCTTCTATTTCAAGCCTTAGTGAGCATGAGACTCATTGCCTTTTTGGCAACATTCAGGTAATTTGTCGTGAGCAGTTTGATTGCATTGGAGATTATCAGCATCATAGCCTGTATCCGTAATCACCTTACGGATTGCAGCTTCGTTTGTTTTGCTTGGGTTATATTTAACTGTCACGATTTTATCGTCCAAATTCAAGATAGCTTCGTTGATACCTTTGCTCAAAGTTAGGTTCTTCTCAATGCGTTCTTTACACATCTCACATACCGCCGATGTTTTGATTTTTACCTCCTTTTCTTTACCAGGTTTATTGGCAACAGTGCTAAATACTACTCCGAGTATTAAGGCAAAAATGAATGTCAATTGTTTCATTGTGTTGAATGGTTTGTTGGTTAATAAATAAAAAGTGTTGATTATTAAAGTTTAAAATTTTAGACTTTCCAAGTTTTTAATCCATTGATTTTCAAATTTTTATAGGTATAAACTTGGAAAGTCTATTTTTGCTCAATTACTTAAAGTTTTGAATTAATCTTTTACTTTGATGCGGATACCTGCATAAATGACACGTCCTACCACGGGGCCCCATGTTTGTCCTGCATCAAAATACTTGCCAAAAGGGTCTTGTGCGTTGATGATAGGGTTAGGTTGTTTAAAATTGGCTAAATTTTCTCCTCCCAAATACACTTCAAACTTCTTGAAAGCGCGGGAAGCTTGTGCGTTAATGTTCATAAATGATTGTGAAAACAAAGTAGGCATATTATGCTTACCATCAAGGGTAGCTTCTAGTGATTGTAGGGGATTGGTGATACGAGCTTTGCCGTTCCATTGTACTGTCAGGTCCAGTTTCCATTTATCATAGGGAAGCGCATAGCCGATATTAAACAACACTCGGTCGCGTGGAACCATCATCCGTTGTTGGAGGGTGACATGCCCAAAAGGCTGTCCCATTGTTTGCCATACATCAAACAGACGATAGGCAAGTTTGACTTCCGTACGTTTTGAAAGTAAGGTGTTGAGTTCAATCTGAAAACTATTTGAATAGGACTTCCCTTGTAGGTTATAAAAATACAAATACGAGGCTAGTTGAGTAGCATAATCTGTATCTGCAATGAGTTGATTTCGGAAATCTGTGCGGTAATAATCTATTACCAAATCCCAGTGTTTTTCAAACCAATGAAAAGTTTGGGTAAGGCTGACACCATAGTTCCAAGAAACTTCCGGCTGAATGCGATTCCCCCAAAAGCTCACTTTGCGCCCACTTACTAGATAGCCATAATATTCGGCAAAAGCGTTGGGGGTACGTTGGCCTCTCCCTGCCGAGAGTCGCAAAGTAGTATGTTCGAGAGGTTGCCAACGTAAATGCAAGCGCGGTGTTACAAATGCTCCGAACAAATTGTGATAATCAGCGCGTAGTCCCGCTACTAGGGTAAGCTTATCAAGGTGATTGTAAGTGTATTCAAAAAATGCACCTGGCACTGATTCGGTACGCGTCATCAAACTATCTTTGTACGTTTCGCGGTAATCATCAAGGAGATAACTAATCCCCGTTTTGAACTGATGATTGGTATTGTTGATGATAGATTGATAAATCAAATTGCCGTATAATGTTCGCTGACGACCATAATAGTTAGTAAAACCAAAATACGAATCTGTATTGTGCATCGAGGCATTGAGCACTAATCCTAGACCTTTATAAGGCTTGTCTTGGTAGAGTTTGGCGGTTTTTGAAAAAAGCTCAATACGATTGGTTTGATTCCCAAAACCATACAATTTGGTTGTTGCTCGATGTTCAGAAGGGTTAAAGCTCGTCTGTCCTCCAATGCGATTTTCGGTCAAAGCTTTGATGCCAAACTGAGCCATGATTTTATCACTTTTGTATTGCCAACGATTCACGCCGTTGAACTGCGTATAAAGTGGCAAATCCATAAATCCATCCCCGTTGTTGTCAACGCGGTTTTGAAGGGTGCTGGCGTGGGTCAAAAAGCCCGTTGACCATTTGTCGGAGAGTTTTTGATTAAGATTGAAATTGATTTCTCCCCTTCCTAAATGGTTGACATACGCATTAAAATAGAGTTTTTCGCGGGCATCAGGTTTCACAAGTTCCACATTTATGGCACCCGTTAGGCTTTCATAACCATTTACCACTGAGCCTGCGCCTTTGGCCACATCAATCGACTGAATCCACGTACCAGGGATGTAATTAAGCCCAAAAGTAGAAGCCAAGCCCCGAATCGTTGGGACATTTTCGACGTTGGTTTGAACGTACTGCCCTCCCAATCCCAAAAACTGAATTTGTTTGGCTCCCGTTACGGCATCGCTATAGCTAACCGATACAGAGGCATTGGTTTCAAAACTCTCCGACAAATTACAACAAGCGGCTTTGGCGAGGGCTTTGGTGGTGATGATTTCGGTATGGATAGGATTCAAACGGTCTATTTGGGAAGAGGAACCCCGTACAACTACTTCGCCGAGGTGTCCTTCGGCTTTCATCACAATCTCAAAATTGCTTTCTGACGATACTTTTAAAGTGTCTGTTTTGAAACCAATATAACTTATTACCAAACGGTTGGATTTGGCCGAACGTGGAATATCAAATTTCCCTAAACTATCAGTAGCTGTTCCTAAGGAAGTCTCAGCCCAAAAAACATTGACGCCTACTAAAGGAGATTTTACACCTGCCTCAGTGCGCTCATATACCGTTCCTGTTACTCGCTGTGCTAGGAGCAAAAAAGGTCCAGTAAAAAAAACAAATATCAACAATAACGTTTTCATGGCTGTAGGTATCTAGTTTAAAATCAGCAAAATAGCTCCTATGGCAACCATGATTGAATTTTCGATAATAGTAACTGTACTCATAGGTAGATTGAATACAGCCCCCAAACAAGCACACCGAATCTTACGTTTGTCTAAAACACTTTTGACCACTCCTAGCGCACCAAAACCCATGATAGCAATGTCGGCGATGTAGGTAAGTTGAGGCTGAAAATGTACCAAACACGCAATACCTAGCCCTAATTCAATAAAGGGATAAGCCAAAGCATAAAAGCGTGAGCGGGCTGCCAGCAAATCATACATCGCAAAACTATCCGCAAAGTCTTTGAGATTGAGTAGTTTAAAGAAGCTAAATACCAAAAAGAAGCCCGTCATGAAATTGTGTAAAAAGGCATTCAGGCGAAACGAATCAAGCGTAAAGGTGTGATTGTCGAAAGCCGTGAGGAAAGCAACCAATGTAATAAACGACGCAATCAAGAAAAGAGGGTAATAAGTACTCCAAATAGAAGGCGCAGCTTCTTCCACGACAGGAGTCTGAACTACTGGAGTAGGAGCATTGGGTGCTTGCGTGAGTGGAAAGCTACGCTCAATCTGGTATTTTGAATGGGGCTTTAGAGCTGTTTTTAGCTCGGTAATGGGAATTTTACGCTCTGACTCAATCGTTGTTTCTCCCGTTTTAAGGTCAATATCCACGTTTTGTACACCTTCTATTCCCGCCAACACGGTTTTTACTTTATATTCACAGGCTTCGCAAGTCATGCCTGATACTTGGTATTTATTTTTGATTAATGTTTCCATTGCGTGAGTTGTTTTTGTTCGATACAAAGGTATCGGGGTGCTAAGTCAAAACTCTTATACAATTTTGGATGGTTTTTATATGTTTTTTGAAACCAAATCCAACGATTGACGTTGATTCACAGCCGATTGTTTATATTGACTAGGGGTAAGCCCCGTCACTTTCTTAAACTGAGTCGATAGATGCGCCGCACTGCTGTATTGGAGAGTATCGGCGATTTGGCTCAGACTTTGCTCGTCGTACATGAGTAGTTCTTTGACTCGCTCGATTTTTTGGCGAATGATGTACTGCTCAATCGTTATTCCTTCTTGAGATGAAAACAAACTGCTCAATCCGCTATAATCGCGGTGGAGTGCCTCAGAAAGGTAATCGGAGTAGTTGATTTTGGGAGATACAATCGACTGATTTTGAAAAAGTTGGAGAAGGAGCGTTTTGATTTTTTCTACGGTACGGCTTGCTTTATCGTCAAGTATCTCAAAGCCAAATGACTCTAAAGTCTCATTTACACTATTGAGTTGACTGGTAGAAAGGGGCAAACTTGTTTCGATTTCGCCGAGTGCTACACGGGTAACTTGTGCACCCACTTTCTCAAAGGAGGTTTTGACCACGTGTTTGCAGCGGTCGCAGACCATGTTTTTTATATGAAATAAGGTAGACATTGTTACGTCATTGTTAGTGAGATAGATAAACACCAAAAGCCCCTAAGTCGTGCACTTAGGAGAAATAGCTCAATGTTGTTTCTAAATCAGAAATGACTGTACGAACACAAGTAAACTTCGTCCGTGAAAAATAGAAGAGAAAGAAGAGGCTAAAGTGGAACTAGCCGAAGGAAATAGCACCTCTGTAAGGGCTTGGAATACCGCTACAAGCGCACCAATGACTGCATCTGTCACAATTTGCAGGAATTTGGCTATCCATTGTATAATCGAGGAAGTGACTTCTACATTTTCGTAGCTTCGAACCTCGTCGCAACAATCTTGCTTTTGAATTGCTGCCTTGGCAGATACTGGCGCTTTCTTAGTATCGTGTTGACATGAATCACTAGGATGCTGATTGACCGCGGCCAAATGCAAAGACTTTCCACGCATCAGGCAGTGATGCTCTATTACACCAAAGCCTGTACTAGCCGTAAGCAGTACGAGGGCCATGAAAATGGTGAAATATTTGCGAAAAGTGTGCTTCATGTTTACAAAACTCCAAAAAAATCAGGAATGTTCCAAATTTTTGGATAAAGCTATTCAAAATATAAAGCAAAAAAAAGCGAGACTTGCGCCTCGCTTTTTCCAAATTATTTTACTTTTTCGACAACCGCCTTAAATGCCTCAGGGTGATTCATTGCAAGGTCGGCGAGCACTTTACGGTTCAATTCGATACCAGCTGCGTGTACTTTGCCCATCAATGCCGAATAAGACAATCCTTCTTGGCGAGCAGCAGCGTTGATACGTTGAATCCACAATGCGCGGAAATTTCTTTTCTTTTGTTTACGGCCAGTATATGCGTAAGCGAGACCACGCTCAACGGCATTTTTTGCTACTGTCCAAACGTTTTTACGACGGCCATAATAACCTTTGGCCAACTTTAAGATTTTTTTGCGGCGAGCCCGCGAAGCTACGTGATTTACTGAACGTGGCATAGTTTTGTTAGTTTTTTGACAGTTGGTGGCTTAAAAGCACTTGTATTACCAACAATCGGGTGAAACAATGTAACCTGTGCTTGCGCACTGTTGTTAGTAGTTATGAGTTAGTGGCTATCGGTCGTAAGACTCAGATAACGATTAACAAACAACTTAGATTTTGAGCATCAATTTGATGCGGTCCATATTCGTATCGTCAACTACTGTAAAGCCAACGAGGTTGCGCTTACGTTTAGTTGATTTTTTGGTAAGAATATGGCTGTGAAAAGCGTGTTTACGCTTGATTTTACCAGTGCCAGTCATTTTAAAACGCTTTTTGGCACCTGAATTGGTTTTAACCTTTGGCATGATACTGAACTTTTAAGTAATTGAAAAAGTAAAAAATTTGGGGTGCAAAGGTAGGAGTTTTTTACATAAAATCCTAAACTATAATCGTTTTACAAACGTACCTTTGGTATGATTAAATCCCTAAGGCCAATGTTGCTTGGTCTTTTTTGAAAATATAAGACTTCTTTTGGCCTTGGTAGTTGAGATTGACGAGGTTGATTTGATCGTCAAAGAGGTCGTGCATGATGGAGTTTTGAATTGCTAATCCCGAAATAGTTTCTTGCGTAGGAATCTCAATGTATATCCAGGTAGCATCAGCTTCTTGTTCTTTGCCTATATAATTATAGTTTTTTTTCTGCTTGTTAGCAGCCAGAAGTGCAAAGTGCTTGCGGATATACTTTTCGATGAAGGGGTCGTTTTTATCGTTGTTGATGACCACAAATTTTTGTCCACCATTGTCTTTTGAGAGGGCTTTTTCGAGGTCGTCCGTAAATACCCGAATACTTATTTCAAACGATTTTTCTTTGGCGTTATAATCTACTCGTGCAATACTCGTATGAAAATCATGAGCGTGAAAAGCAAACAAGCTCAATAAAACGAAAAATACCCCTCCAAGCTTGGAGAGGTTTGAAGGGATATTTTTCAAATTTAAGACTAACAGACGCATTATTGAAGATTGTTAACGGAAGAGTTTGAAAATATCGTTGCCAAAGGCAAATACCATCAATCCCAACAAAATCACCATACCTACTTTTTGAGCTCCTTCCAAAAAACTATCGGAAGGCTTGTGACCGGTCACCATTTCATAAATCAACAGTACCGAGTGGCCACCGTCGAGGGCTGGAATTGGTAAAATATTCATAAAAGCCAATACCATTGAAAGCAAGCCTGTCAGGAACCAGAAACGACCCCAATCCCAAATTCCCCCAAACATCTGTGCGATACCGATGGGCCCACTCAATGCTTTAGAAGCGGATACTTCGCCACGGAAGATTTTCCCAAATCCGCGAATATTGTCGGTTACTACACTAAAGGCGCGCTTGGTACCTACTGCGACCGACTCGCCCAATGAGTAGTCTATGTGAGTGACTTTGAGGTCTTTGTCGGCAACAAATCCGATAGTACCTTCGGGGGTAACATCTACAGGTAAAGTCAAGGTCTGACCCGCACGTTCTACGGTCAAGGTAGCCTTTTTGCCTTTGTTTTGGCTCAATGCTTCCTGAATATTATGATAAAAAACAATAGGAGTTTCATTGACTTTCACAATCTTGTCGCCCTTCTTCAATCCAGCTTTTTGAGCTGGCATCGCAGGAACGAGCTCTCCTACTTTAAAAGGAAAAATAGGGTCGATAAACTCACCCGCATTTTTCTTATCACTGATTTTTTCAATGAAGTTGTTGGGTACGTATATGTCTAGTCGTTGACCGTTACGCTCTACGGTATAGTAGCTGTTGGTTTCAAGAAATACTTTACGCACTTCGGCAAAATCGTCGAAAGGCTTCCCGTTGATAGCCACGATTTTGTCACCCGTACGAAGCCCCATTTCTTTGCCAAGCGAGTGTGCCACGATTCCGTATTTATTGACATCTTTGGTAGCAAAATAGTCGTATCCTTCTGAGTAAGTAATTGCTATAAAGATAATGACCCCCGTGATGACATTGACAATAATTCCCCCAAGCATTACGATAAGGCGTTGCCAAGCGGGTTTGGCACGAAACTCCCAGGGTTGAGGTTCAGCACTTAGGTTTTTGGTATCGAGTGATTCGTCCACCATGCCAGAGATTTTCACAAACCCCCCTAGTGGTATTGCTCCTACGCCATATTCGGTTTCGCCTTTTTGAATAGACCATATCTTGGGTGGAAAGCCAATAAAATATTTTTCGACCCTCATTCCAAACATCTTGGCGGTGATGAGGTGCCCCCATTCATGTAATCCTACTAAAATCGACAGCCCTAAAATCAACTGTCCTACCATTACTAAAATTTCCATTCTGCGTTTTTATGTGTTTATTAAATTCTTTGTTGGTTACTATTTAGCTAATATCTTCAAAAACAGTTCGTAAATCAATCTCTAATCCTTCTAACACATCACCGCCATTGATAATTCCAAACGGCATTTTGGAAGGATTGGTATCATCAGCCCTAAAAATCATATATGTTTTTTGGCTGGGGTCGATGAGCCACCCAAGTTTGCAGCCATTGACGAGCCATTCTTGCATTTTACGGATGTGTTCGTCCCAAGTATCTGATTCTGAAATAACCTCTATTACAAAATCAGGGCATATTGGGGCAAATTTCTTACGTAGTTCACTCGGTATTTGCTCCCACCGTTTGCGACTAACCCATGCTACATCAGGCGATTTAATCGAGCTATCGGGTAAGATAAAACCTGTTGAAGAAGGAAATACAACCCCAGATTTTTGTTGACGATTCCAAAGTTTTATTTCAACGAATATTTCACCGTCATTGTGGCCTCCAATACTTCCAGTGGGCGACATAAATATAATTTGTCCATTTTTATCCCGCTCAAAATTCATCCCATTGCCACGATTAGCCTCACAAAAAGCGAAAAACTCTTCGTCGTTTAGGGTATCCATTTGGGGGATATGAAGGACTTGTGGCATGCTAATTATTGAATCAATTTGAGATCAAACACAAACTCTGGCAAAATATCTTCCCCGCTCAATTGTTGGTCAAATGACTCCACTACGATTAGCTCTTTTTGGGGACGATAGATGTATACTTTTTCTTCCAAACGGTCGATGAGCCATCCCAATTGGCAACCATTGGCGATGTATTCGGCCATTTTTTCTTGCAAATATTTCAAAGAATCGGTTTTAGAACGTACTTCTACGACAAAATCAGGGCAAATCGGCGCGAATTTTTCTTTTTCTTCATTAGCGAGTGCTTCCCAGCGGTGTTTTTGAATCCAAGCCGCATCGGGTGACCTAACGGCGTCGTTGGGCATCAAAAATCCAGTCGATGAATCAAAGCAATAGCCAGGGAAGAGGTGGGTCTCATTCCAGCTAAAAAGTTTACTGCCAATAATGAGATTGACAATGCCGGTTTGTGAACCAGTAGGTGACATAAATATAATATTGCGATTGCTATCTCGTTCAAAATCAAGGGTATCATTCATCTGACAAAAAGTAAAAAACTCATCATCAGTCATCAAATCCCCCATTTTTATCAATACTGGCGTTTGCATCATTATTTTAGGAATGTACGTTGACCCATTCTTCGGCTACTTTGCGTGTCTCGGCATCGGTTTCAATATAGTCGTCGAGAGTTGGCTTCTCAATAAACGTTACCTTTTGCATACAAGTTTCGATAAGGTCCGACATTTCGAGGAAGCCTACTTCGTCGCGCAAAAAAGCGGCCACGGCTATTTCGTTGGCGGCGTTGACGATACAGGCCATATTGCCGCCTCGGTCAAGCGCATCAAAGGCAAATTGCAAGTTACGAAAAGTTTTTAAATCAGGTTGCTCAAAAGTCAACGAAGGATATTGCATAAAATCGAACCTTGGGAAGTCGGCTTTGAGACGATGCGGGTAAGTGAGGGCAAACTGAATCGGCAATCGCATATCGGGCAGGCCCATTTGCGCTTTGATGCTACCGTCTTCAAACTGCACCATCGAATGAATAATGCTTTGAGGATGTACCACCACTTCAATTTGCTCAGCCTTGAGTCCAAAAAGCCATTTGGCTTCGATTACTTCCAGCCCTTTGTTCATGAGCGAAGCCGAATCGATGGTGATTTTGGCACCCATGCTCCAGTTGGGGTGCTTGAGGGCTTGGGCTTTGGTGACGTGCAGAAGCTCGTCACGGGTTTTCCCACGGAAAGGTCCCCCTGAAGCCGTCAAGAGGATTTTCTCAATTGGGTTGTGAAATTCTCCCACAATACACTGAAAAATAGCCGAATGCTCCGAATCAACGGGATAAATACTTACGCCTTTTTGATGAGCTAGAGCCGTCACCAGTTCACCCGCTACGACCAGTGTTTCTTTGTTGGCAAGGGCAATCTGCTTGCCTGCTTCGATGGCTTTGACGGTCGGGATCAAGCCCGAATACCCCACCATAGAAGTCAAAACAGTATCGATGCTGTCCATCTGTACCACATCAGCAATGGCCTTATCTCCCGCATAGACTTGGATACCGAGTGGGTCGAGGGCATCGAAAACTTTATCATACAGACTTTCATTGGCAATCACGACTACATTGGGGCGAAACTGTGCGGCCTGTTGGATGAGCAAGTCGGCGTTGTTTTGGGCGGTGAGTATTTCTACCGCAAAAGAGTCTGGGTTGGCAGCGACTACGTCGAGGGCTTGGGTTCCAATCGAGCCTGTCGAGCCAAGAATGGCTAAATGTTTTTGAGGAAACTTCATGCAATGAGCGGCTAATCAAAAGCAAAATTACACATTCTTCTCGCTTTTAGATTTTTATTGAGGTGTTAATGATTCATCGGAGAGGTTTTTGCTGAAAGATGGCTTGATTTTTAGCGGGTTAACAAGCTCCTAAGTATCGCAGGCAGGTACGGATAATTTTGACTCGATACAAGTTTTGAAATGCGCCCTCGTGTTGCTATTTTTTGTATCAATAATAAGTGTGAGACAACTTTATGAATTCTCTTCGCTCATTTCTACTACTTTTTAAACTTGCCCCATTTCAGTGAATACGAAAACGAAGGCAAAAGTGGAAAGAGAGCTACTGACTGTAATGTAGGTTTTCCGCCCGATGAACTCAATTGGTAAAAGAAAGGATTGCGACGGTTGTAAACATTATAAATCCCTATTTCAAAAGTACTTTGTCCCCAACGATGTGTTTTGGTGCGTTGTAGCGACAAATCTAGTCGGTGATAGGGTAACATTCTATAGGCATTACGTTCACCTTGAGTAAACATTAACTGAGTTGAATTCGGAAGAGAAGGACTAGTAAAATTGAAATTAGGTACATCATAATAAAGTACAGGTAGTGTTACGGGCTGCCCTGTACCATATACCCAGTTTGTATTTACTCTCCATTTTGGGGTCAGTTGGTAGGACAATGAAATAGAAATGTCGTGGCGACGGTCATAAGTAGGATAAAACCAGCGATTCTGATTTAGATCGGAAAATTTTTGTTGTGTCCAAGCCAATGTATAACCCATCCAGCCCGAAAACCGTTTTCCTTTTTTCTCTATAAATACTTCTAACCCATAGGCGCGCCCCTTTCCTACGGTCAGAAAATCAGTGACGGAGGGGTTAGTATATTGTCCAAACTGAATAATATCTGTAGAACTATGCCCGTCTTGGTAGGAGACTACATGGCGTAAGTCTTTATAATACGTTTCAAGGCTTATTGTCAATGGATTTTTGGGGATGTTGATTTGTTTGAAATAACCTAGTGATACTTGATTTGCAATGGCAGGGGCAATACCGTTAGTAGCGGGTAGCCAAAGGTCAAGGGGCACACCAATACTTGGATTACTTAATAGATGAAGGGGTTGCTGCATTCGACTAAAACTCAATTTCATCGAAGAGGAAGATGAAAACTGCTGATGTAATGACAGACGAGGTTCGGGGGAGAAATAGGTATGATCTGCATTTTTGAATAAACTCAGCCGTAAGCCAGCATTTAATTTAAGGTGGGGTGTTAATGTCAACGTACCTTGGTCAAAAACCGATAACAGAAAAGTGGTCGCTAAAGGTCTATTGGAGAAGCCTTTGGTAGAATCAAGTTGGTACACCAAGGTGCCTGGATTGAATTTTTGAAGTGTATAATGAATTCCAAACTGATGGTAGATAGATGAGGTTTGGTGCTGAACTGTCATTTTTAATGAGTAATCTGTTAGACCTGTTCGGAAATCTCTGATTTGGGTAAAATCTGCTCCTTTTTTCTCAGAATTTACCCGCATTCGATAGACCGAAACACTTGCTTCGGCTTGTAGGGAAGTATTGGCATCCATGTGATAGTTCCAACTGAGTCCTCCAAGACGATTTTGCCACTGAAAATCAGTGCGAGAAGTCATTCCTGTCAAGTTTTGATGGTATTTCCAAAAATCTTGGTCAATGTGCAAAAAAGCATCAAAATGATGAGTACTATTGGGATGAAATGAAAGTTTGGAATCAACATCATAAAACCCAAATCGAGGCGTGGGAGATTCAGGATTGGGTAGCAGCAAAGCATCCAAAAAACTACGTCTTCCTGCCATTAATAACGATAGTTTGTTCTTGATGATAGGTTGACCTATCAAGGCTCGTGCTGAAAGTAAGCCTATACTTGCTTCTCTTTCAGGGGTTTGCATGTGAGCTGAGCGAGTGCTTACATCAAGGACTGACGAAAGCCGTCCTCCATACCATGCAGGGAAATCACCCTTATAAAGTGAGGCTTTTGCCAATATATCAGGATTGTAGGGAGTAAGCAACCCAAACAGATGACTCGTATAATAAAGCGGAGTGCCGTTGAGTAAAAATAAGTTTTGATCAGCACTGCCTCCTCGAACATACATCGCTGAACTACCCTCGGTTTGGGCTTTTACCCCTGGAGTGAGTTGTAACGCTTTGACTATATCTTTTTCACCCAATAATGCAGGTACTTTTTCTAATTGGTTATGCGTTATTTGTTGTAAACCAGTCCCTGGGTTATTCAGTTTTTCTTGCAAATCGGCTCTTATGATTACTTCATCTAAAATAGGAGCTTTGGAGACAAGTTTGACCGTAAGTACTGTGTCAAACCACATTGTATAAGTTCCAGTCCAAGGAATATAATCGGCATGAGTAATCCTAATGCGTTGGTTTCCAGGTTTTGTAGTGATAATCAATTGCCCTTTTTCATTGGTAAAATGCGTAGGTTTAGGCGTATTGATAGCTACTCCAACTTTAGGCAGAGCTTGTTGAGTAATACTATCGGATACAAAAATCGTGATTGGAATCCCCTGAGTGTACCCCCACAACGAACATACACACAGCAGCCAAGTATATTGCCATTTTTTTTTCATCGTAAATACACGTTGGAACTTTTAGTTGTGAGATAAGCTCCAAATACTCCCAAGCCATTTTCAATATTGGTGAAAGGAGGAATCAAACCTCTAAAGGCGAATAAGTAATCATCTTCTCCATACGATTGAGCATCTTTCATAATCCAACTCATACGCAAAAACTCGTGGGCATTTTTATCTAAAATGATGAGAGTGAAGCGCCAAGGTGTCACACTTGTATATTTATATTCACGATGTGAAAAGATAATAGTATCATCAAAATACAGAGAATTGGTATGTTTAATAGAACGTGGGTCGTATAATTGACTACGGGCAATAGGAACTTCTATAGGTACAACAGTTTCTGCTACCGCATAGCCGATGATTTCGTTGGAATTGGCTACATCTTGCCATTCCTTGGTGACTTGCCATTCCCCCTCATAAGTAATTTGCTTAACCGAAATTTTGGAAAAAACGGCCGCCTTAGAAGGCACTCGACAGGTGGCACGTATGGTAGGTTGCCCCTGTACTTTGACTACTAGGCGATATTCCTCCCCCGCTCTGATTTTGAAAGTAGTCTGTGAAACTCGGTAGCGACCCGCTTGCTTTAGTGGAGGTACTACCAAGCTATCTTGTCCATGATACATCACTACGCGTGCGTTAGCAATACCCGTTTGGGTGAGAGGAATTTGTGCTTGAATCGGATTTGCCCATTTGAGATGTACTTCGATGCTATCGGCAGGTGTAATCATCGAATAGACCATTACTTGTGGGGAAGCATCGGGTAAGTCGATAGTATCCACCAAAATCGGGCTTTGGCAGCTTAGCAAAAAGCTGCCGAGCAGTAAACCGTAATAGAACAGTTTTTTTTTCATCAAAACGAAAAACTAAGGCCTATCGTAAAGCGGAATTGATTTTGTAGATTGCCAAAGTCGGCTACTTTTGATTGCAGAGCGAGGGGTTTTTCGAGCAGTAACTCTACTCCAAAACGCTTGTTCAAACGCCCAAAACGAACCCCAACTCCTGGGTGGGTCACTAGGCCACTCATCGAAAGCCCCGCATCGCGTTTCTTGAAAGTTTCGTGGTTGAGGCTTAGATGTGGAAAAAACGTCACTTTTCCATTTCCTACATAATAACGTCCAAAAACGCCCATTGCTGAGGAGGTCAACGATGATGTGCGGTTAAGATCAAATCGCCCTTCTACTCCTAATAGCAGCTTCTTATTGACCCAATAACCTACTCGTGGGCTCAAAGGATATTCGGCGGTTTTTGCAAAGCTCGGGAAGGCATTGACCCCTATCCAAAAACGACGATGAGTGTTTTCTTGGGCCTGTACCAACAAACTTCCTAATACGAAAAACAAAATTTTTGAAGTAGTTTTCATGGGTATTGTATTGATGGATTAATAAAAATAAAAACGAGAAGCTATGCTGTGGCGGTCAGAAATAGCCTCTCGTTTAAAAAACGTTAATAACTATAATTTCGGTGGTAACCGGACCATGTTAAGCTATGAGATGCGTGGCATTCGGCTACTTGAGTCACGGCACCTATTCCTGCCGCATACCCCATTCTGAAAAATACGCTCCCCGTACCGCTTTCTGATATATTGTTGTGTTCAATCCAAGATTCACTTCCTGAAATCCAATAGTAAATACGAGCATAAGAAAGGTTGAAGGAAACATTTGCATCATAGGAAATTTTCCACTCGGTGGGTCTAAATAAATAGGTTTGCTTATACTCACATTGGGTAAGTACTACCGCAGTACTGTAAAAACCATAGTTTTCTTGTTTATATCCCCATACCATCCGATGGTTCGGTTCAAACTGGTCGATGTTTTCTTCAACTCTGGCGTTCTTTAGATTAGGTTCAAGTAGCTGGGTCTTCATTTTTGCTTCAATTTTAACCTCGTGTAGTTTTACCAAAGGGCTACTTGCCTGCGTATCTTTGAGTAGTGAAGCATTGCTCTCATGGACTTGTAATACCTTGTTTTTTGGAGTCATGCGATAAACTTGGTCCCTTACTTGAATATACCCCTCTTTATTGACTAAGTATCCTAATGATGGGTCTTCTATTACCACCATAGTTTCCTTTTTCTTAAGCAACAAATCTACATCTTTTTGATTAGAAGCATTTTCTAATGCTGTTTCTAGAGTTTTCATTTCTGTTTGGGCAGATGTAAAAGAGGCAATCCTTGCCAGTTGTTTTAGAGCAGATGCGCTACTATTAGGTTTACGAATAGCATCGTCAACAACAACTACGGCAGCATTTAGATCTTCCTGATTTGCAAAAACTAATCGTCCGTCCTTTATCTCTATATTGATTTTTCCTAGTAATATGGACTCTTTACTTGAACCGGGATTAGGAGTTACGTCAGATTGTGGTTCACAAGATAAAAGTAAGGTAAATGCCATAGCAATAATACCAACGCTTAATAATTTTGGAGAAAAATTCATACCTTTGTACTGGTTTAATTAGTGAAATGATTAGACTCATAAGCCCTCCGCTGTCCGCCAAGATTGTTGGGGGGCTTATTCGTTTGTAAACATAAAGGGAGGAGTTGAGGAAAAAAATCGACATTTATCAAGAAATAATTCAATAAATGTTGATAAGTGTTACTACATTTATTTTGATTGAGAGGTAAGTTTACGCCTGATACGGCTCAGATGAGTAGGGGTAATATTAAGATAAGAAGCTACGTATTTTTGGGGTATTCGGTTAGCTAATTGAGGTTGATTCCTATAAAACCATTCTAAACGTTCTTCTGCGGGCTTTCTTAACACAGCTATATAACTTTCATATTTCTTTAAAACCCTTTCCATCATAAGTTTACTAAGAATATGTAAAGAAGGATAGGAGTCATAGAGGGCTTCAAGGTCTTGTTTTTTAATGCTCCATATTTTGGCTTTTTCAAGTACTTCTATTCCTGACGCAGAAGGTAAATGGTCTAAAAAGCTATGCACTACATGGTGAAAATTCCCTTCGCTGATAAACCAACGTGTAATCATTGTGTCTTCTTGAGCAAGTGTTGAAAACTCCTGTACTAAGCCATATTCAACAAAGATAAGTTGGGTACTAATATCACCAATCGAAAGTAGAAGTGTATTCTTTTCATAGATTTTTACGTCAAATGCAGCTAAGACGGCATTTACTTCGCAACTTGACAATACCCCAAAAGATGCTATAAATTGAGAAAAGTCTATTCTACACATTGTGGCTTTTGATTAAATGGGCTGTGCACTCTTGCCACAAAATAAACACATTCTAAAACTAGACCCTATACCTTTTAGTTCTAATTCAGAAGAAATTTTTAATTAATATACTATATAGTTGTTAAGCTTATTTGTGTGTTGATTATCAGCGGTTTGGTTTTTTTTTAAGTCTAATTTGAAGTTCCAATAACCAACGTATAATTCAATACTTTTATCAAATTTCCCTTTAAACTTGCTTCTATATTTAGTAATTAAAATATGATAACGCTTCATTCCTAGTATCGTTTTCTATAATAACGCTTGTTTTACTAATATATTGGTTATGATTTTTTTGTTTTAATTTTTGAGTTGGATTAGGGTTGTTTTTGCTTTTTCTTATTTTTTATAAGGAATTTTGGTGACAAAAATTCGTACCACTTGTGAATATCAATAACTCGTGATAATTTCCTAATAACTCTTAAAAAATAAAATAATCGTTAATGTGGTGTAAGGCTCTGATAGTCAACTTATAAGTATGTTTATTGTATGTAAAGTTTTTTTAAAAAACATACCAAAATAAACATAATTGCCTTGCGAAAAAGCAAGCGAAACCCTTATTTCAGGAAGTGTTATGTTGATTTCACGGATAAATAGGTTGATTTCACGGTCAAAAATCGTCATTTCAGCCGTTGTGGAAAAGTGGTATATTGATATTTTGGGTTAATATATCGACCTTTGTACAGCATAACAAAAAGACCTTACAGCATGAAAAAGGACCCTGTTTTAACCACCGAATACATCCGCATACACATCCAAGAATTGAGAAAAAACAAAAAAATGAGTCAGGAATATATGGCTTATTGTTTGGGGATTTCTCAAAAAGCCTACAGTAAAATAGAATCAGGAAAAACGCAACTATCAGTAGAAAGATTGATTCAAATCGCTCGATTGCTGGAAGTAAATCCTTCTCAATTATTATTCATAAAGAATAAAAATACGGTAGAAAACAGTAGTCATTTTAGATAAAAGACTTAGAGAGATATCATACTTCATTAATCTTATCTCTATGAATCGTCGCGACTTTTTCCAACAAACTACCGCTTTAGGCGCAACCACTTTGGCTCCATCTTCGTTGATTGCTACGCCGCCTGTAGCTTCACCTTTTAAACTAGGATTGTCTACGTATTCGTATTGGCATTTCAAAACGCCCAAAGTGCCTATCGAAAATGTAATAGATGAGGCGGCGCGTCTTGGGATTGAGGGGGTCGACATCTTGCATCGCCAAATGGACAATGAAGACAATGCTTATTTACAAAAACTCAAACGCCATGCTTTTGTGAATGGTGTCGATTTGATATGCCTTTCGATCCACCAAAGTTTTGTATCGCCTGATGCGGCCGAGCGACAAAAAAACATCGACCATACCCTGCACTGTATCGAACTTGCCTATAAACTTGGTATCCCAAGTATTCGCCTCAATTCGGGTCGCTGGAATACTATCAAATCTTTTGACGAACTCATGGCCAAACGCGGTGTAGAACCGATTTTGCCCGGTTATACCGAAGACGATGGCTTCAAATGGTGCATTGATAGTATCGAAAAATGCCTCTCCAAAGCCGCCGAATGTGGGGTCATGCTTGCCCTCGAAAATCACTGGGGCCTCACTTCCACACCTGAGGGACTTTTGCGGATTCGCAAAGCCATCGATTCGCCTTGGTTGGGCGTGCTACTCGATACTGGCAATTTTTTGGAAGATCCTTATACCAAACTCGAAAAAGTAGCCCCTGTGGCCAATTTTGTACAAGCCAAAACCTACTACGGAGGTGGCGAATGGTACACGCTTGATTTGGACTACAAACGCATCATCAACATCTTACGTCAAGCCAATTACAAAGGCTATATCGCGCTAGAATTTGAAGGCAAAGAAGCGCCAGAGTCGGGTGTTCGTAAAAGCATAGCGATGCTTCAGGAGGCGATGAAAGCCTAACGCCAATCCCATACCACTACATTCCAAAGGTCGGTATGGTCTTGATAAGTATGAATTTGCTGGAATCCTACCCGCTCATGCGCCCGCGCTGAGCGGGTATTTCTTACGGCGATTTCGGTAACACACAAATCAAAATCCGTCGAAAATTGCTGACGATGCTGGGCATACAATCCATCAAAAATGCCTTGCCCACGGTGTGATTGAGCCACGCATATCTGTCCCATTACATAAAACCGCTGTTGATGAATCGGGATATTTTTCCATAACAACTCTCCCACAATATCAAACATGGGTGTAAGCTCTGGCACAAGTGCTCCAAACGTACGTGGCATCACTAAAGCATACCCTACTACTTCGTCTCCGTCTTTGGCGATGACTTGCGGCAAGGCATCATTCATGGTTTTCAATACCTCAAAAGTATGTTCTACCGTCGTAAAACCTTGGTCTTTTTGGTACTCTTGGGGGGTGTTTTTATAGAGATTTTGTTGCTGAAGTGCTAGGATTTGATGCAATTCGGCATCGGTAGTTGCGGTAGTGAATAAAAGAGCCATTGTGTGATTCCTCCCAAAGAGGATTTATTTCTGAAGTTTAACATCACAAAAGTAATGTCTCATCTTGTGGTAAGCAATGGTTTACTCTTACAAAAGCCAATCTAGCTTAAGTATGTTTTATGATTTTTATGAGAAGATTTTTGTAGCTATTTGAAAGATAGCTAGAATTGTATAAATTCGGCAGTAATTACTCACGTTATTCAAAGATTATTCTTGCTTTTTGCTCATGTTGTTGCTCCGGTGTGTGTATTTATGGGCATTTCTCCTTCAATTTATGACGGGTATTGCACAGCCTACCAAGCGTGCACTCATTATTGCCATAGGCAACTATGACCCTGCTACCACGGGCTGGCCCAAATTAGCCTCTCTCAACGACGTACCGCTTATCCAAACTGCACTCCAACAGCAAGGATTTTTGCCTCAGTATACATCAGTGATACAAGATGCCAATGCTGAAGAAGTATTGAAGGCGCTACAAGCTCTTATCGAAAGTGTGCAAAGCGGGGATATTGTGGTTGTTCATTATTCTGGACATGGCGTACAGCTACAAGATGATAACGGCGACGAACCCGACCAATTAGACGAAGCACTTGTGCCACTCGGCGCGGCTTATAAACCCGAGGAGTTGAACACCAATCACTATATTCGTGATGATGTATTGGGTAAGCAAATTGCTTTGCTACGTCACAAATTAGGTTCCAAAGGTCACTTGCTGTTGTTTTTGGATTCATGTCATTCAGGCGCCGGAACACGCGGCAATGGCACCGCTCGTGGCGGATTTCCTCCCTTAGTTAAATCTAATTATTCGCCTACGATTCCGCCCGCCAATCCTTCTCAAAGCTTGATAGACAGCCCCGTGGCTTCACGAGGAGCAGGCGATGAAGAATTGGCAAAGTTTGTGGTATTTGCGGGGGCAAGTTCCAACGAAAATAATTTTGAAACTACTGCCAATGGCAAACCTGTCGGTTCTTTGTCGTTTAGTATCAGCAATGCCCTCTCTCAGCTTCGCCCCAATGATACCTATCGCCAAGTTTTTGCCCGTATTCGTTCTGAAATGGCGGTGATTGCCCCTCGCCAAAGTCCTATTTTGGAAGGGGATGCAGACTATCTTTTTTTTAGTGGACAACTCGTCAAACAAGAGCCTTATGTAGAAATCAAAAAAGTCTTAAATAGCAGTACCCTTCAGCTCAGTGCAGGCTTGGTGGCAGGGATAAACAAAGGGGATGTATTTGCGATCTATCCAGCAGGTACGGTTTCGATTAAAGAGGAGCGCCCTGTTTTTGAAGGAGAAATCACCGCTATCGATTATTTTACGGCCTCATTATCTCTCAAAAACCCCATTTCTGCCGATTTTAAGGCTCCGCAGTATTGGGCTTTTCGGACTCAACAATCGTTTTCTGAATCTCTCCTAAAAGTAGCCTTCGATTTTAAAGGGCTATCACCAGAGTCCACTAAAATACTCTCTGATTCGCTGTCTCGTTGGTCTTTTTTAAGTATAGTACCTTCATCAGAAGCACCAGACGTTTTACTTAAAAACACTGCAAATACCTCCAATGTAGGAGTGTTTGTGGGAGAGATGCCTTATTTAAGTAGTAAGCCAGTCAACATGGATGTAAAAGAAGGATTAGAGTTGCTCAAAAAAACGCTGCTTTCGGCGGCCCAAGTAAAGTTTATGAAGTCGGTAAAATTGAGTACTGACGAAATTGTCGTAGAAATGTCGTTGGTAAGAGCTAAAATCGACCAAAACAACGCCGTCGTAGAAGTTTTTGATACGCCCGTTGATACCCTCACTAGAAGGTTTTCGGAAAAAGACAATGTAGTTATCAAACTTGTCAATAAAGGCAAACGTACCGCGTACTACAATATCGTAGCGATTCAGCCTGATCATCGGATTGTGCCAGTAGCGCCAGGGCTAGAAGACCACAATGATCCCAATTCGTATAAAATTGCGGCTGGGGAAACTGTATTTCTTAAAAATCGTCCTATTTATGGTTTTTGGCCCCCTTATGGAACCGAGATGATGAAAGTTTTTGCCACACCTCAACCTATCAATCTCTTGCCCGCTATTGAAACTCAGGGAACATTGACTTCCAGCACAAGAGGTCAAGAAAATCCGTTGGTGTTTATTATGAAGAATTATCATACCCGTGGAGTTAGTAACAATATTGGTTCTACCTTCGAATATGTTTATACCATTACTCCTCTTAATTCATCCATTACTAAATAAAAACAGACAATAAACACTAATTTAGAAATATCTCATAGGGGCTACAGATCGGTAGCAAAAAATGGTAATTGCATACACAAAACTGCCCCGTAGGGGCTTTATATCGGTAGCAAAAAAATGGTGATTGAATAGATACGAAACTGCCCCGTAGGGGCTTTATATCGGTAGCAAAAAATGGTAATTGCATACACAAAACTGCCCCGTAGGGGCTTTATATCGGTAGCAAAAAAATGGTGATTGAATAGATACAAAACTGCCCCGTAGGGGCTATACATTGATGAAAAAGCTTTTTAAAGACCCGTACGACTTAAGTTCGTTATGAAATACTTTCTTTTTTGTTTATTTTCTTTTGTATTCCTAGCGCATCACTATAGAGCTTATACCCAAGAAGCACGAGGGCCAAAAGTAGGCAATGTCGCTCCCCAAAATATGGGTCAAACGTGGGCTTTGATTGTGGGTGTTTCCAAATATCAGCATATTGATTCTTTACGATTTGCTGATGACGACGCATTGGCTTTTTACAACTATTTACTTTCTCCTGCTGGTGGAGCGGTGCCTCAGTCCAACATCCAGCTTTTATTGAACGAAAAAGCTACCTTCGGCCAACTAGACCGTGCTCTTGGCAATCTTCTGGACTTTGTAAAACCCAACGACCGCGTTTTTATTTATTTTTCTGGACACGGAGATCAAGAATCTAAAACCATCGCCCAACGCGGTTTTTTACTTACCTACGATTCTTTCAGTAGCAATTACAACTCCACAGCCTTTGCAGTACTTTTTTTGCAAGATTATATCGCAACACTTTCTACCAAAAATCAAGCGCAAGTAGTGATGTTTTTGGATGCTTGTCGAGCGGGAAAATTGGCAGGTAGCGAAATAGGCGGCGTGCAACTTACTGGCCAACAACTCACCAAACAGGTAGCCAACGAAGTGAAATTTATGGCTTGCCAAGCCAACGAAGTATCGCTTGAAGGCAATCAATGGGGAGGAGGACGTGGATTGTTTAGTTATCATCTAATTCGGGGACTACAGGGCATGGCCGATGCCGACAATGATAAAAAAGTGACGCTTCGCGAGTTGGAACGCTACCTCGAAGACCGTGTCACTTCCGAAGCCGCCCCTAGTCGCCAAAACCCCATCCTCATGGCCGCAGATAAATCGGTAGCTTTAGCCCAAATTGATACCCTGACGCTGCTTGCCGTTAAAGACAATAAGCCTCTTCCGCTTTTTGCTGCTGTACAAGGGCGTGGCTTTGCCGAGAATATCATCGAAGTGGCTGATAGCACTTTACAAAAATGGTACCTTGATTTTCAGCAAGCTCTTACTCACAAAGCCCTCATTGATACCACCAATTCGGCCGAAGAGCTTTTTGATAAACTCACAGCCGCGCCTTCGATTGAGAAGATGCATCCTTTTATCAAACGCGAGTTTACCGCCGCTCTTTTAGAGGCTTCTTCTCAGTTTTTTGGAGGATATTTAGAAAACAAAGATTTAACCAAATCTTATCCCAAAAATATCCGTTATCTCGAAAAAGCCTCTCAGATTTTAGGCAAGTCTCATTTCTTATACCCTAATTTAAGCGCCCAAGTTTTTTATTATAAAGGTGTTATGGCTGAGGCTACCAATCCAGCTGAAGCTCTACACTATTATCAGCAAGCGGTGCTAGCAGATAGTTCGTTTTCACCTGCTTACAATGATTTAGGGCGTCTTCTGTATCTCAAACAGGCTTATAAAGAAGCCAAAGCAGCTTTTGAAACTGGGCTTAAATATGCTCCACATTGGAGCTTTTTGCACCTAAATTATGGTATGGTGCTGAGCCATGAAGACCAGTTTGTGGAGGCTGAAGCTGCCTACAAAAAAGCCATTGAGCTCAAACCTGACGATGCCTTTGCTTACAAAAATTATGGAAACCTACTGGCTCGACTCAACCGCGTTAGTGAAAGCGAAAAAGCCTATCTCAAGGCTATTCAACTCAAAGCCGATGACCCTGAAGTGTACAATAATTACGGAATTTTGCTCAATGCCCAACAACGCTACAGCGAAGCAGAAACCGCCTACAAAAAGGCACTTATCCTTCAACCCAATGACGCCCAAGTATATAACAACTATGGAATTGTACTGACTGTTCAGAGCCGATTTGGCGAAGCTGAAAATATGTTTCAGAAAGCGATTGAACTTAATCCTAAAGATGCCCAAGTTTATTTTAACTACGGAGTATTGCTTACTACCCAAAATCGACAAGCTGAGGCAGAAACAGCTTACAAAAAATCCATCGAACTGAATCCCAACAATGCCGTTGTTTATAATAGTTATGGGGTACTACTAGCCGCTCAAAATCGCTTGCAAGAAGCCGAAACTGCTTACAAAAAATACATCGAATTGTCCCCTAATAATGCCCTTGTTTATGGAAATTATGGCAATTTGCTGTATCGTCAAAGCCGACAAAAAGAAGCTGAAACAGCTTATCGTAAATCTATAGAACTCAATCCCAACGATGCCAATGTTCAGAAAAGCTATGCGATATTGCTCAAAAATCAGAATCGTTTTGTAGAGGCGGAAGCGGCTTATCAAAAGGCTATTTTGCTCAAAACTGACGATGCCGAAGTTTATAAAAGCTACGGTATGCTGCTGGCGGCTCGCAATCGCCGCGATGAGGCCGAAATTGCCTACAAACGTGCCATTGAACTCAATCCTAAAGACCCCTTTGTGTACAATAGCTATGGGATTTTGCTCGCCGTGCTGGGGCGGTTTGAAGAAGCTGAAAACGCTTATAAGCAGTCGCTTGAACTGAGTGCCTCCAATGGGCTGGTGTATAGCAACTATGGCAATTTGCTGGCTCGTCAAAATAGACTAGCCGAAGCTGAGTCTGCCTACAAAAAAGCCTTAGAGATAATCCCTAATGACGCCAACTTGTACAACAACTATGGAAATCTTTTGGAAGGGCTTACACGCTGGACGGAGGCGGAGGCTGCCTATCAAAAAGTAATTGAACTCAATCCTAACTACACCCGCGCTTACTACTACATGGCTGGCATCAAAGCCAAACAAAACCTTCTCCCTGATGCGCTTCAATGGTTAGAAAAAGCCTTTCAAAAAGGCTACAACAATTTTGACAGTATAGACCGTAATGCCGCCTTAGACCCACTTCGTGCATTGCCCGAATTCAAGACTTTGCTCGACAAATACAAGAAAAATTGACATGAATAAAAGCCTACTACGCGATGCCTTTATCGCTACTGTTTTGGTATTTCTGCTTTATAGTATGCCTTCGCTTTTGGTGGCTCATGTCAACTTTTTTGACCCCGTTCATGCAGGTATTGACCGTATCAAGAAAGAGTACGAGAATGTATTTGTAGATATTACCAAAGGCAAACTCACCAGCAAGCCCACCCAAGCCGATTCGGTGATTTATTTGGTCAATATCGATACCCTCGACCGCACGGGCATCGCCCAGCTTATCGAAAACATCAACCGATTTGACCCCAAAGTGATTGGGATTGATGTAGTTTTTAGTGAAAACATCAACCAACCCAATCCCCGCTTGGCAGCGGCCTTAAAATCCGTCTCTGATAAGCTGGTATTAGGCTCCTACTTATTGACCAATCAACTTGGTGAAATCCAAGAAAAGCCCGAAAGCACCGATACTCCCTATCTCTTTGGGGTAGAAGGTTTTGCCAATTTCGTAACACTCGAAGCCAACAGTACGGTGCGGCTCTTTTTGCCACAATTTTTTCCTAAAAACAAAACAGGCTCTGGTCCTAAATACAAACCTCCGCTCGAATCGTTTTCGACCCAAATCGTCAAGAAATTTGATGAAAAGAGCTATCAAAAATTTATTAAACATCGCAAATACACCAACGTACACGCACCAGAAGTGATTGTGTATCAACACCAAGAAATCGATTATCATAAACTACAACCAGAAGAATTTTATGAGGGAAATCCCGAACTCGACGAACTCAAAGGGAAAATTGTGCTGATTGGACTTTTGGGAGATTCGACGGTGGCAGAAGATAAGCATTATTCTCCTTTTAATCTCAATGCCCTTCAGCCCGATATGAACGGCTTAGTAATTCATGCCAATATCATTGAGATGATTTTGCGGGAAGATTATGTGCGCTATGCTGAAGGCTGGGTATTGAGTATTGCTTCTTTTTTAGTGTGTCTGGCTTTGATGATATTTTTTATTTATGAATTTGTCAAACACAATCTTTGGTTTCACCTCATATTCAAGCTAGTACAATTGATGTTGGGGGCGTTGTCGTTTGGGGTAGGATTATGGATTTTTTATAAATGGCAAATCAAAATCGATACCCTCAAGCTCATTGTTCCGATAGCTCTTACGGTCGATGTGCTGTATTTCTACAATACTTTTGCGCAGTGGCTTCATCGCCAAACTGGGTTTGTGACATATTTTGATTCTGATACCAAAGTGGCAAAAAAGACCATGCGTCAGTTATTTATTTATATGTTTAAAAAACACCTAAAAATACAAAAATGAAAACTTTATTTCTTTGGGGAACTAGCCTATGTCTAGTGCTGACGCTCGTGTCGTTTTTCCCAGCACCTCTAATTGAGTACGAAATAGCGTGGATAGAAGGTGACTTCTGGCACCAACCGACGGGTCAGGTCAAATGGCAAAAGTTAGAAAACAAAACCAAGCACGTAGCGATCAACCCTGCCGATAAAATCAAAATTGGCAAAGGAGCACAAATCATCGTGACGGGAAAAGACGGCTCGGGCTATTTGCTCAACAAAGCCGGAGTGTGGCGTTTGCAACAGCTTATCGACCAACCACAAATCAAGTCGCCTTCGATGGTAAAACAATATTTAGGTTTTTTGATGCAGCATATCAATCATGCCGAAAAATCAATCGACGAATACGCCGAGGGGTATATGCGCAAAAAAGGCTTAGTCAACCGTGGGCCAGGATTGACAGCGCCACTTATGGTTTCGCCCCAATTTGAATCTAATCTTGAAAATGAAACCATAACTTTTATGTGGAAGTCTAAGCCTCATACTACTTCTTATACTTTTGCTATTTATGATGATTGGAACGCCAATGCCGACCCCGTTTTTGTAAAAGAAATCCCTGATACTTCTCTCCAAGTGAGCATGGACAAAGCACTGCTTGAAAGCGACCGACTGTACTATTGGAGTGTAGCACCCCAAAATACTTCTCAGAGCATCAGGTACGCTTTCAAACGTCTCAAAAATGATGATTTAAAGAAATTTGAAGAAAAACTCACTGCACTTCAAACCGATTTGAAATTCAATAAGGCGATGAATGCCTTTTTGAAAGCGGGTTTATACGAAGAAAATTATTTTTATCCCGAAGCTAATCGGCAATTTTTGAACGCGCTAGAGCTTGAACCTAAAAACCAACTTTTTCGGCAAAGTTATGCGTTGTTTTTGGCTCGCCACGGTCAGCTCGACGATGCCAAAAAGTACTTAAATATGTGATAGTATTTGTTGATTATACAAGTTGTAAGAGAGTGTTTTTATCGACGGTATGCTTTCCTTCAAAAGTAATTACTTTTAAGTGAGGAATCGCATATTGAATATCTGTTACGTATTGATGCAAATCAATCTTGTTTAGAAACTCATCTTGAGTACCATACACAAGCGTAGTAGGAATCGAAGAAAGCTTGTTTGGGTCAATGACATCAGCAACGCCATTACCAAAAAAGCCCGCCCAAATCACGAATCTGTCGCAGCGAATGTGCCCATCATTGAGCCATCGCAGAGCGGTCGCATTCCTTGCGAAAACCCCAAAATATTGATTTGAAGTTGGCTGGTATCGTAGCCCGTCAGCACGGAGTCATATAGGTGATTGAGATAAAATACATAGTCATTTATTTCTTGGGGGCGTTCTTCTTTGGTCATCCAAGTGGCGCCAACGCGCCCACTTACACCTTCTAAATAAAACCGAGACAGTGCTTCGGGGGCTACCACAAAAGTATTTTCTTGGCCAATTGCCTCAAATTTTTTGATGAAAAACTGCGCTAATTGCCCATATCCATGAAGTACAAACCAAACTTGCTTGGTAGCTTCACTAAGCGAACCAAGCGTGTAATAGCGCGCCGTGCGTTTTACTTCGAGATGATGTTGTTGCATAAAATAAATTATATTTGTAGCCCTAATAAAAGACAAAGCAAAGGAACATAATCCTGGCGTTTTATTTGAACAAATCCTCAAAAAATACCCTTAGTGGTCAAGTTAAATCTGATGAAAAACAATCTTCCTTTTTATGTTCTTTTGGTTCTTTTGGTCGTGGTGGATGCTTGGCTTTTAGCGCATCCCAATTTCATTGGAAGGCTGGGGATTTTGTTTTTCAAATACGATATGATTCGAACCTTTCCTAAAGCATTGGCTACGGTAGCCCTCACGACGGCAGTGTGTGTAGGGGTGACTTTATTTGTGAAAAGGCTCGCCAAGCAAACGGCGTTGCTTGCTACTGGCTTGCTTACGTTAGTGGCAGTGGGGATTTTGGTCAATACCGTTCTTAAATTTTCTTCTGGCTCCTATGCCATGACAGGGGCAGGCTTCAAAACAGGGGCTATTCTGATGCCTATTATTTTGGTATTGGTTTTTGCCAATGGTTTTTATGAAGCTTCTAAAATGAGAAAACCCGACCAAACGGTTTAAGTACATCTCTTTTCGGTTCATTGTTGATTTTCGACGCTTTAGAAATCATTTGTCTTAAATGATGGCTAAAGGGGTGCATCTTTGTGCTATCATTTTACATACAGCTATGAAAAACATAAAGTATACCTTGGCTTCGCTCTTAGTCGCGATAGGACTAAAGGCTTGCTGGGTCGATGAAGAATCCAAAAAAATAGAATTGAAGGGTACATTTGTCAACGAATCGTACCTACGGCGTTCCTCTGATAGCCTTTTGGCGGTGATTCCATTTTATGCGACAGAGTTGGTTTTTGAGCGCCCTGATAGCGTGCTTATTCGTAATGGGGTAGAAGAGTATTCACTCGCTTATACGATTAGGCGTGATACTTGCTACGTTCATCAAGCTTATCAAAACCACGGACGTTTGGAAGATTTGAGATTGGTGATTTTATCAGATACTACTTTCGAGGCCTTAGAACAGGAATTTACGGGGACTAAAGAAGCCGCACGTTTTGTGAAAACGTCTGTTTTTGAGGGTTTTGAGTATCAACTTCGTTCCCAAATTGCGGGACAATATGATTTGAAAGGCAAAGAAAAGCAACGAGTCATTCTTCATGCCAATGGAAAAATAGAGGGTTTGGGTGAGTATGAAACCTTTGAGCTTTGCTACGCTGGCGATTGTCTCTCCGAACCAGCCAAAATAGCTAACGTGATGCAGCTTTCAAATCCCAAAAAACAGGAATTTGTGGTGTGGGAGTACGACCAAGATACGGGTATACTGCGGATTTATCAACTTCAAGAGGCTGTTCCGGATATAAAAGGGGAGCGAGAGATTATATCAAAACTCTTTGAACTTAAAAAACGCTCCTAATCGGTCTGTTGTGATGAACTCTAAATTTAAAATTGTTATGTCTTTTGATCGAAAATCTTTTGTAAACAGGATTATGCACCTTATAAAAAGTAAAGCTATTGATGAAATAACCCTGCTAATGCTGGTTTTGATAATGGTAAAATGTACAACCCAAACGCAAGAAACGGCTACTAACCTGCCCGCAGCACCGCAGCCTTCCACAACGCACGAAAATGTATCGCAGCCTCAGTTAGAAGGTTTTTCTTTGAGCTATAAACAACTAATGGAAGAAGGGAAGTTGAGTAAAGCGCGTTTGTTGGAAGGCAATCAAATCAAGAAATATTCGATTGATACGGGAGTTGACGAAAATTTTTTGCGAAATTATAAATGAGGGGTGGGCATAAATAGGAACCAACGAATGTTAAAGAGTTGATGACCAAATCAATCCAATTACACACGCGGTTCCATGCAAGCCAAATTACTGTATTTATCTGACTTTTTGAATACCTGTTGGC
>NZ_JARNTW010000040.1 GCF_029433105.1 Runella sp. MFBS21
AGTTTACTGTTTTCAATGCCATGAAGAACAAGTTAGTTAGGCTTATTTTTTCTTTAGCCAAGCAGGGTAAAAAATATGACGAAAATTATTCATACTCTCTTGTTTGAATCATAGAAATCCCGTGCGGTAATATCACTCACCGCGCGGCGGACCGTCCATATTTGATTCGGCCTCAGACACTCAAACTTGTCTTCTAACAAATTGGGGCTTGCCCTTAAACCATGCCGGCTTTGTGTCGTTTTTGGTACGAAACTACGTGGCTGTATAGCTTGTAAGCCTTGCTCCTTTAATAACTTCCGAATCTTGTGACGCCCCGCTTTATAGCCCCTTTCTTTTAGTTCGGCACCTATTCGCCGACTCCCATAGCGTCTGCGGTGCATTTGAAAAACGAGTCGTAACTCATCAGCTAAACCTGTTTCAATAGTAGGTTGATGGGTCTTACCCTTCACGTAGTCATAGTAACTGCTTCTGCTGATATTCAAAGTATCACACAAAACAGCAACGGAAAAGTGGCCTCTTTCTTTACTTATAAAATCATACTTAGCTTTCAGGTCGGCTTGGCAAAAATCAGCGCAGCTTTTTTTAAAATATCTCGTTCTGTCTCTGCCTGACGAAGTTGTTGTTTAAGTTGGGCTACTTCCCGTTCTAACTCGGAGACACGACTATCATCTTTGTTGCTTCGGTTTGTAGTGGATTTACTTTTCCACTGGTAGATAATACCTTCACTAATGCCTAATTCTTTGGCTACTTCAGGCACACTTTGTCCGTTTTCAACCTTAGTTAAGACTTGAGCCTTAAAGCCGGCGTCATATTTACGCCATGGTTGTTTGGTTGTTTTTGATGACATAACTTTGTAAAGTTACGCTTTTCGACTGTCCGGCTAAATAGAACCACTCCAAATTATCTAAAAGCTAGATAGAATATATCCTCGATAAGGAGGTTGCCTTTTTTGTAGGATATTTAAATATCTACCATCTTGATTCAAGCCCAGATGTTTTATTCATAAACCCTGCAACTCCACTAAGGTCTGGAAATACAGAGAATTCGTCAATATTAGCAATTTTTAAAAATTCTTGAACCGATTCTATTGCATCACCGGGAAGAATTACTTTTTTTATTGAATCAGGAAATACATCTTCAATTGGAGCAATGTCATCATGGTGCACAGTAAACATTCCTCTTTGTGCTAGAATTCTATCATTTCTAAAAATCGGCTCTATAGCAATAGGAGCATTTGCCTTCATTGGTGTTTTTTCCCAATATATTTTTGAGTAAGAGTATTTATTTTCTTCATATGGAAGTCGATATATTTTATTTATTCCGCTTTTAGTATTCAGTTTTATTGGGTTAAGTAAATAGACAGCGGCATTTCCATGTACTTTATAAATTTGATTATTGTAAGCTGCAAAATATAAAGCGATTCCCAAAGTTTCTGTCCAATCTAAGAGCCTTGTGGGAATCCCATAATGCTGCATATCGAAAAGTGTTTCCCACTCACTTTCTTTATTAACGAATATCTTATCAGCAAATCGTCTAAATTTGTAAAAGATTTCTTGCTCTTTATCTAGTCCATTTTTAAATCTTAAAAGTGATGGTAAAAGATAATGATTTACATTTCCATGGCCTCTAAACCAAATTGTATCTGGATTACCAAGTTCATGTTGGGCCTGTCTTATATTTAGAAGGAAATCAGTCCACGCAGGTAGAGTAAGTAAGTTCATAACTTTTTTTAAATCTTTTTGCTAATGTTTTTGCTTTTAAAAGAACTATCCTATAATTATATAAAAGCCTTATACTTCAATAATCTCACCAAAGCTCTTTTTAAGTTTATCCATAATACTTATCATTTAGTTTAATTTACCACCTTAGACTGTCACCCGGTTAGTGGAATGTCACTAGTACTTCTCCAATTTAATTTTTATAAGAATCTGACTTATTAGCTGGGTTAACTTGATCATACCAGCGCTTGAGTTTTATTTCAGCCGTAGCCACTGCAAAACTCCAATGCACTTTAACCGCACGTTGGTTGCGTTCATCAGCCCAAAGCTCAACTTGACGAGCCAATTCATCTAAAGTACCAATGCGTCGATTCAGGCATTGGCGGGCTAAAGCGGAGAACTCAATGGCTCGGGCCACCCCGTTCAGCTGCGTTGAGCCACGAACCGTGTTTGGGTGTATAATGAAACACCAATTTACGGCTCAATTCACGAGCCTGAACCAGTGGCAGATGCTCGTAGAAAGAGCCGTATTTGTGCGTATTCAAGTTGTCCTGTATTAAGTCAATCTGCTCGCAGTGTGCATAGTGAGTTGTTAGCAATTCATGGATGAATTCAGCATAGTCGGCTTTAGTACGTCGTTGGCGGACTTGAACATAGCGCTGACCTGTGTCCAAATCATATGCCAATAAAATCACACATGTCCCCTTTCGGATATACTCATTATCTTCTTTGGCCGCCTTGCCGGGTAGGGTTGGTAAAGCGGCTATGACCTCCTCTAACAACTGACAGGGACGCTCATCAAAACATAACCGGTTGCGTCTGCTCTGAATAGGCCGTTCATAAACAGACAGCACATTTTCCATTTTAGCGAGATATTCCCCGTCTATTTGCCCAATACACCACTGCTTTTTAAGCCAAGGCTTAAGTTTACTTTTTTTAAAGCTAACCTTACTGACTCATCGTCAATATGAATATTGAGCTTAATTAACTGCTGATTAATAAGTTGCACGGTCCATCGTGTTCGCCCGTCGGGGGCCGCACTGCAAGCCAGTTGGGTAATTTGCGCTTCGACCTGTTGAGTCACTTTACGAGGCTGACCGGGGCGAGCTTTTTCCGTGACACTCCCTTGCAGTCCTTGCTGATTGTAGCGTTTACGCAGGTTGTAAACAGTCGCTACACTGACGCCCAGCAAATCACTAATCTGTTCAGGTGACTGACCCTGATGTAAAAACTGCAGAACTCTGGCCCGATTCATTTTACGAATAGAGTCTTTTCCTTTGCTCAATAACTGGTTCAAGGTGGTCAAGTCAGCTTCGGACAAGACGAACGGTGTTGCAATACGGCTCATCTCACAAAAGTACTCATTTTTCTAATATTTATTTTGGAGAAACACTAGTTTTGTAATACATTTTTAGATGTTTTAAATTTTGTGGCGTTTTACGAACGGACGTTTGTAAAATGCCATAAACATGATATATTTACAAAAATGACTGTTGAATACCTACTATAAGGGTAAAATATGAAGTATGTTTGCTACTACCGAGTATCTACCAAAAGCCAAGGCAAAAGTGGGTTGGGACTCGGCGACCAGAAAATGATCGTTGAACATTTTCTGCGGGAAGGGGATGTAATCTTAGAAGAATATACGGAAGTGGAATCAGGGCGGAAAAGTGCCAGACCGAAAATGCTTGAAGCAATAAGGGCCTGCCAAAAGAGTGGGGCAAAACTTTTGATTGCCAAACTTGACCGCCTTAGTCGTAATGTGGCTTTTGTGATGACACTTAGAGATTCAGGAGTAGATTTTGTAGCGTGTGATTTACCCGATGCCAATACACTTACTGTAGGTATTATGGTAACATTTGCACAGCATGAAGCGGAACGTGGCTCGGAGCGGACCAAAGCAGCGTTGGCACAAAAGAAGGCGAAAGGGTTTAAACTTGGGAAACCTGAAAACTTAACTAAAGCAGCTATTGATAAAGGGCGGTTAATCCGAATAGAGAACGCCAAAACCCACAAAGCAAATGTACAGGCAAAAGAGCTTGCTACATTATATAGGAATATGGGCGTGACTTACGCTAAGATTGCGGAAAAACTGAACCAATCTCATTATTTGACACGGCGGCAAAAGTTGTTTGACGGGAAGGCTGTGTATAGGTTGTTAGGGCGGACTAATGAATAAAACACAGATTTTTTAGATATTTTTACCATTGGATAACTTTTTCAATATAATTTCATGTAAATATTTTGAATAGATTTTTTTTATTTTAAAATTTATTTTTTAAAATAAAAAATACTATGAGATAATTTAAAAGCTTTACAAAGCTATATATCAAATAAAATTTTTTATAAACATAATAAAGGCTAAACTTAAAACAAAGTTACGCATGGCGGCTAAAATTCAATAATTTCAAGTATGAAAAAAAATATTCATTTACCAAAACTTTATGCTGCAGGATATGAACTTGACACAAGCCCAGAATGCTTTGGAATGTTGCGAAGTTCTAATGAAATTATTTCAAACTCTCAGGCATTACAAACAAGAATAAAAGATGATGGTTATATTTTTTTATCTGCATTCTTTGACTGTGAGCAAATACTAACCACACGGAAAGTATTTATAGAAGAGCTCTTATATCAAAATATAATAGACACTACATTCCCATTACTGCAAGCGAAAGCTCATCCAGAAGTTCCAATAAATTCTAGGCCAGAAATTGGGACTCGAAGTAATCCTACTCTTGATTCAATGATTCACTCTGGTTCAATGATTCAGCTTTTAAAAAATATATTAGGTGGCCCTATTCAATATTTCGAATATACGTGGTATCGTGCGATTCCTCCTGGTAAAGGGACTCGACCGCATTGTGATATTGTTTATATGGGTCGAACAACAAAAAATATTCTTACTGCTTGGGTTCCAATTGGGAATATCCCATTAGAAGGAAGTGGCTTAATGATTTTAGAAGATTCACATCGAAAAGGTAATATACTAAAAAGCTATTTAGAAAGTGATGTTGATGAGTATTGTATAGATAACGATAATACTTCTTTGAATGAGAGTCTTCATCGACAGTGGGACGGTGCCCTTTCAAACAATCCCGTTATTTTACAAAAAAAACTTGGTGGCCGATGGCTAACATCAGAATTTAATGCAGGAGATTTAGTTATCTTTAGCTCACAAACAGTTCATGGGAGCTTAGATAATCTCTCAGATTTTATCCGTTTATCAGTAGATTGCCGTTACCAACTTGCATCTGAGCAAATTGATGAACGCTGGATTGGTAAATTTCCAATAGGAAGAGGCTTATTAGGGAAAAAATGGAAAATTTGTTAAAAATTTAAAATAAAACACTATGAAACGGTTTATTAAAAAACTCCCCAAATTACCAATTGTATTTACAATACTATTGGGCATTTATATGGCTATACAACTTAGCCTAACATTTTACAATAGAGCTTTTTTAGAGTCTTCTGGAAAAAACAATTTTCTTAATAAGAAACTACTTTCATTAAACAATGATAATAATGTCATATTAGGAACTTCGTCAGAACCTAATTATGATCCTAAAATCAAGCCAGGCTCAGATCCTCGTCCAGGTCCAGGCCCTCGTCCAGGCCCAGGTCCTCGTCCAGGTCCAGGCCCTCGTCCAGGCCCAGGTCCTCGTCCAGGCCCAGGTCCTCGTCCAGGCCCAGGCCCTCGTCCAGGTGCTGGACCAATAATAGAAAAAGAAATTTCTAATCCTTTAGAAACTATAGAGGTTATTTTTGCTATTGGAATCGCCAGTTATATTTTACTCGGTTTAAGCAAAGAAAGAAGAAAAATTAGTTCTGAAACTTAGGATATAGATTCCCCGATAATAACAATGCACTGAAATGTTATTATCGGGGAATCTATATAATAACTGATACTTATCAGTAAAAAATCTTTCTATATATATAATACTATTTTTTTAAAATCATATTGATTAAATGAAAAAATTTCTAATAAATGCTATAATACTAATAACTTTATATTGTAACATTATTGGGACAATGTCTTCTTGGAAAATTAGATTCAACTTTTTAAATGATTTAAATAAAGGCTATATTTCTAATTTATTTTATATATATGGTGTGTTTCTTCAAGTTCAAAAAGTTAACAAACATTACTTGGCTTTAGGTAGTATCTATAATTATGAAAGGCCTCCATTAAAACCAAATTCTAAAATGATTGATCTTAATATAAAATCCTATTTCCCTCAATCCCTTGGAGAAGCTAATCATAGGTTAATTTCTCCAACATATTATTATAAAAGTAGTCAAGGTAACGGGTATAATAAGATGGCATATTTAATCAAAAACTTGCACTTAAAAAAGGACTCACTTAGTCAAGTGAAAAAAGTATTTATTTATGTCTATACTTGGCCTAGTGACCCAAATGGTTATTATACTCGATTTAATGAATCTACAATTGAATTATTAGGAAGTAATTGAGCAAATTACAAGACTATATCTTTATCCAGAAGTGGAATTCTTTTTGGTTCATTAATGGCCCAGTTCATTCACTTGCTATATTTCGAATACTTTTTGGAATTTATTGGCTTACACGCTTAATATGGTGGAGCCCATATGTAGCTCTTTTCTTTTCAAGAGAAGGTATGTATTTTCCAGCAAATTCTGTTAAGCCTATTAAAATATTCAATTTAGATACATTACTAGCTTGGCTTACTCATTCCCCTTCTGAAACACAAGGGTGGTTCATTTATATAATTAGTTTAATACTTATTTTATTAATAATAATCGGTTTTTACACTCGAATAGTTCTATTATTATTTTTTTTATTTCTAAATTATTACTACTATGCTTACCTATATGTATATGGTACTTCATACGATAGATTGATAATTATAATAACTTTTTTTTTATGCCTTAGCCCCTGTGGATTTGCAATATCCTTAGATCAATGGTTGGCCAATCGTAGAGGTGACATAAAGAAAAAAAATCATCCATTATGGACACAAAGAATGATTTGTATCCAAATAGTAATCGTCTATTTTGCAACAGGGGTTCATAAATTAACTTCTTCAGCTTGGATAAATGGGGATAATTTACAATCAGCATTATATGGTGACTATGCAACATCTTTAGGCTTTTGGATTTCTCAAAAAGGCTTCTCGAAGGGTTATTATGATTTAGCAACAATAATTGTTATATTATTCGAAATAAGTATGCCCGTGCTTCTTCTTAATAAAAAAATGCAAAAATGGGCATTTATATTTGGAACATTATTTCATGTAGCAAACAGCAGTATTCTTTGGATTCCAGAGTTCTTAGTCGTGATATGTACTTATATTCTCTTTGTTGATCCTAATCTTGTAAAAAAATATTTATATAAAATATCAGACAATGAGCTTAACTCTTCGATACTTTTATAAGTATTCTTATCTTAAATTTAATTCCAGTATAAAATAGACTGTTTTTCCTGTTAATTATTATTCAAGAAATACTCCTATTCTTTACAACGGTTCAAAATCAGTGTTTTAGGAGACTATTTTTATTTTGTAACCTGTAATACAGACCAGTATATGGGTTACACTTCTACAACGGTCGTCCCTGATTTGTAACTCATGCAATAAATATGTGTTTTCTCCGAAATAGATGCAGCAAAGGCAATGTATCGTTATTACACTATACCCGCCCTTTTAGGTTCACAGCTTGAACTGGAGGATATAGTTACTTGGTAGTGAGTTACGGTATGAGAGGTAAGTAGACTAGTTAGGCTATTGAGAAATAACTTTAACATTGAAATTTGTAATTGATATTTACAATTTTCAATGTTAATATTGTAACATGATAGAGAGACAACAGACTAATTATTTACTTGAACTACTTGAGCATTTTCCAGTAGTTTCAATTATTGGGCCAAGGCAGGTAGGTAAAACCACCCTAGTTAAACTTATCCAAACCAAGCTAAATAAAGAATCTATTTACCTTGATTTACAGAAAGATAGCGATAGTGACCGATTGGAAAATGCCGAACGGTTTTTAAAGAGCCAATTCGATAAATGTGTTATTATTGATGAAATTCAGCTAAAACCAAAACTATTTTCGCTTATACGAGCTTTGGTCGATGAATATAGAATTCCAAAAAGGTTTATTATTTTGGGTTCAGCTTCCCCTATGCTTTTAAAGAACTCTGCGGAATCACTAGCGGGACGTATTGCTTCTGTGGAATTAGCTCCATTTACATTAACAGAGGTTCTAAAAAATGGTATTTCATTAGATGAACACTGGTTTTATGGAGGATATCCAGAGCCTTTACTTAAGCCAAAAAGCTTTTTTACAGGCACTTGGTTGAATGAATATATTGAAACCTTTGTATATAGGGATCTAAATATTTTGGGGTTTGATGTCGCGCCAAAAACACTTTCAAGGTTACTTTCAATGTTAGCCACAAACCAAGGTGGTATCCTAAATATGAGTGACTTTGGTAGATCTATTGGAGTAAGCCATAATACCGTCAAAAAATATTTAGATTTATTGGAAGGTGGGTTTATTACTTCTCGATTGGAGCCATATTATACCAATATCGGTAAAAGGCTCATTAAAGCCCCAAAGGTGTATATAAGAGACTCAGGCATATTGCACAGATTACTACGTATAAATAGCCATTATGATTTATTGGGACATATGATTTTGGGGCATTCTTGGGAAGGGTACGTTATTGAGCAAATTCGCCGTGTAGCAGGAAAAGAATGGGAGTATTATTTTTACAGAACCCATTCAGGAGCTGAAGCAGATTTGTTATTAATAAGCCCTAACGGTAAAAAAGCCTGTATAGAAATAAAATATTCATCTTCACCAAAAGTATCAAAGGGTTTTCATGAGACTATAAAAGATTTAGAGCCTGATTTTAAATATATCATAATACCCGAGGGGGAACAGTATGTAAAAGATGAAGACATTACTGTTTGCTCAATTTTTGAGTTTTTGGAAAAGGAGCTTAGTAAGATGCAAACTTGACATCCAATAAAATGTAAAGTGGTATGTTACGAATCACATGAATAAAATCTCTATTAAAAGTAAATATAAATGGGTGGGGTGCGGCTGTAAAAGTAGGCCGTAGGTGAGCAAAAGAGGCTAAGGAGTGTAAAGGTATATTCTATGCCTGTGTGTGTAGCAATGATTGAGTCCGACCAACGGAAAGGACTTTATCATTGCTAAGAGGTAGTGCCTAGCTAAAACAGGCTTTGAATAGTGGGTAGGGTGGGTAAGTTCTTTTGATTGCCTACATGGACTACTGTGTGTTTGGGGGTGGGCTACATAAGGTCCTTACCGTAAAACCCTCTTCAAAAGAGCATGTACGGATTGAATATGCCATTTTTGACCATTGGCGCGTTGGGTTGGAATTTGACGATTGTTTAATTCCGCACAAATAGCCCGAACAGTAATAAACCCCTCTGCTTTCAATTCCTCTATAATCGGCCTCATGGTATTAGCAAAATCGGCGGCGGTGGTGGCGTTGATTTTACTCAGGGTTTCTTTACCATGTTTGCCTAACTGTACACCGCGACGCTTGGCCGCTCCCAAAGCATCTTTTGTCCGCACACTTATCTGCTCCCGTTCGTGCTCGGCAAATGCGGCCAATAAATGCACCATAAGTTTATTGGCATGGGGGTTGTCCACGGCCTTAAAATCTACCCTACTTTCCATAAGGTTAGAGATAAAAGCTACATTTCTACCTAATCGGTCGAGCTTGGCAATGATAAGCGTAGCTCGTTGCTTTTTGCATTGAGCCAATGCTTCCAACAACTGCGGACGTTTATTCTTCTTACCACTTTCCACTTCGGTAAATTCAGCCGCTACCTCATAACTCTCTTGAATGGCAAACCTGCTAACGGCTTCTTGTTGGGCTTCCAAGCCCAAGCCGCTTTTACCTTGGCGGTCGGTGGAGACACGATAATAGGCGATGGCTTTTTTCATAGGACAAATATAGCAGATTTAGGGTATTTTGTTCATATATAAACGGTCGTTTGTATATGAACAAAGCGGAAAAATGAAAAAGCTCAGCGTAAGGGGTTTTGTCTATATTCAATATTTTTTCCTAATTGCAATAGCTTCATCTATCCAAGCACCGATATTATCCATCTATCCAGTTTTCCAATTGGATGCGGTCGAGGTTTTGAAAATCTTTTATTTTCCTCATAACGAACGTTAGGAAGTATACGATGGACATTGCTCCAATCAGCAAATCAAACTCCCAACAAGTTTTCCTATCCGTTTCAAGGCTGCTTTTTGTCTGGCATATTCGCTAAAGCTCGAACCAATGCGCAAAATTCTGCCTGCAAATGCTGTTTGAAGCCAATCAAGATTTGCCTGATTTTGAGTGCGACGGCTTGGGGCACTATTTTCTATGCCCTAGAGCAGTTCGGCAATGGTGATTTCAAATAGATAACAAAAACGGATACCCACGGCATCAATTTTATTTTCTAAATCATGCTACCGCTTGAAAAGGTGAATGCAAATATTGGTGCCTAAGAGATATTTCATAATTCAATATCGCGCGGCTGGTCATTTCGTGCGCTGTAAATCATCTTTTCTAATTCTTCTGCAGTTTCTTCACCCTGCCAGCTCCCTACAAATTTCTTAAAAGCGGCTTCCTGTTGAGCTTCCAAGTCGTTGCCCTCAGAATGACTTTCTTTGAAATTCAGTCCTAATCGTTGCGCAAATCCTTTTATTTGAGCAAAGTCACTATCGTTATGCGTCTCAATGGTGATGATATGTGTCATAATGCCCTCCTTTCATTTTATAAAACCCTGAAACGATTTACTGGCCTCATAATTTACGCCCTTTCTAGCAATTAGACAAGCACAGTTAGAACACCCTAGGGGGGGCATCAGGAATAAGAGGCTGGTCTTCTCTCTTTTACTTTCTTGTCATAGCCTGAAATAGCGATACAATTCATCGCCTGTTTCTTCACCTTTCCAGCTTCCTGCGATATGCTCCAGCAATTTTAATTCTTCGGCCTCACTCAGGCACCTGACTTCTTTATGTATATCTTTTGTAGAAAAGCCTAACCGCTGCGCCAATCCTTTTAATAGAACGACATCATTGGTCAAGGGTAATGATATGTGTCGTATTATTCTGTGGGCATCGAAGGCCGGATTTTCGTGCTAGACTTCTTGCTATGGCTATTGGCTATGATTGGGGTTCACCTACAAGGAGTGTTTATATTATGAGCAAAAACCATAAAAAGACATCCGATTCCTATCCTAACAAAAACCTGATTTTTATCATTTTTTTCTAAACAAAACCCCTGAAAATATAATTGAAAGCTAAAAAATAAAATAATGACTATTTGTAAATATAAAACATACGTATGTTTTGTTTTATACCTATTTTCTTTTGCAAAAAGCATATTTACAGTATGATTTTTTGTGCTTCATTTTCTACTGGAAAACCATTATATTTCAAAACTTTTTGGTATATTTTTATTGAAAACAATCATTTATTTTCAATAAAAAAGTGGCATTATAATTGTGGATGAGTCAATTACGTCGATTTTAAAGAAAAATAAACCAAAACATAAACTTCTTCATTTTTTAACATACATTTTTTTTACATTATTCATACCATTTAACTAGCTATACACTAATACCTTACACATTTCTCCACACGCTCTACTCTATTTTTCAAAATCACATTGGCATATTTTTTGCCCATTTCTTTAACATCCGAATACCCCTTTTGCACACTATATTTTAAGTTCCGTGAAAATTAAAAATATTCTTAATCACAAACTGTGGTGTAGCCTTGGTTTGTTGCTTATCAGCACCATTGCGGCTTTTTCGCAAGGTACCTCTACCGAAAACTACGTAGAAACCAAAGTTTTCCGGGCAAGTGGGGGGAATACCCCCGTCACTACTTATCAATACCTCGATGGATTAGGACGACCTACCCAACAAGTCGCTAAAGCTGCGGGGGTGACCAGTGGTGTTGCCAATGACATTGTCTCCTCGGCTCAAATCTATGATGCCTTCGGCCGACCCGAAATCACCTTTATCGCTACCCCCTCCACGGCAGCCAACGGTAGTTTTGTACCCCTAGCTACGGTCAATACCCAAGCCCAAGCTTTTTATCAAAACGACAATAGCCCCTTTGCTCAAACTGAGTACGAACCTTCACCGCTCAATCGCGTTTCCCGACAATTTGGGGCCGGCAATGCTTGGTACAGCGCCAACCGCGCCGTGGGTACTCAATACCAAACCAACAGCGCAGCAGAAGTAGCCAATTGGAGCATTAGCGGACGTACGCTTTCCAGCAGTGGGGCTTATGCCGCAGGCACGCTCTACAAAACAATCACCACCAGCGAAAATACCACACAGACGGTGGAGTTTAAGGACAAAGAAGGACAAGTCGTAGAAAAATGGGTGCAAGAAACCTCGGGCTATCTCAAGACAAGTTATGTCTATGATGATTTTGGGAGACTTGTCGCCGTTTTACAACCCGAATTGGTGGCTCAATCTCCCTCTTCGGTCGATGCCAACTCGGCCAATCTGCTATTTTTCTACGAATACGACGACCGTGGACGTGTGATTCAAAAACTCATTCCTGGCGCAGGTTGGACGTACATGGTTTACAACAAACTCGACCAAGTCACCCTCACCCAAAACGAACGCCAACGCGCTCAAAATAAGTGGACTTTCAACAAATACGATGCTTTTGGGCGAACCGTATTGACCGGCGAATTGACCAATAGCAGTAGCCGCAGCACTTTACAAAGTAGTTTCGAGGGTCACAGTACTCAGTACGAAAATCGCTCAGGGGCGCAGTTTGGCTATACCAATCTAAGTTTTCCCTTTACGACCGCCGATGCCGACGTAAATGTGGTACAATACTACGACGATTATGCTTGGAGTCCACCCGCAAGTTTTACAAGTACTGACGCGTTGGGCATTCAGCATACTGACGTAAAAGGAATGCCTACGGGGACCAAAACCCGCATCTTGGGGTCTAGTGACTGGCTCGAAACGGTTCATTATTACGATATTAGAGGGCGGGTGATCCAAGCCCACGAAAAAAATCAGTTTGGATTGCTAAACCGCACCGATACGCAGTACAATTTCGCGGGCGATGTGCTCAAAACCAAAACGACATACAATGCCCCCGGTAGCCTTGCTACGACGGTGACTACCCGCTATGAGTACGATGGCATGGGGCGTAAAATCAAAACCTACCACCAAATCAACAACGAAACCGAGCGCGAACTAGCCCGCTTTGAGTACGACCCCGTGGGGCGTATGGTTCGGAAAGACTGGCAAAAACTTGAAAGTGGTGGCTATGGATCGGTAACGACAACTCCCGAATACATTACGCGCAATACCTCCCTTAGCACAACCGTCTATGACAAAGCTCAGATCCAAATCACCTTAGAGACGGGTTTTGGATTGGGGCCGGGAGGCGAATACACGGGTGAGATTTTTGGGGAAGGGGGCGGCCCTACTTTTGCCGACTTGCAAAAAATCGACTACCACTATCACCTACGGGGGTGGCTGACGGGGGTCAACCTAGACTCACAAGGCAATCCTGCGGTGGATGAAGACGAAAACGATTTGTTTTCGATGAGCCTCAGTTATGAAACCGACGGGCAGTACAACGGCAACATCGGCAAGCAACGCTGGCGTAGCTACCAAGCCAAAGACCTGACGCGCCAATATGCCTATGCCTACGACCCTGCTGACCGCCTCACGGGAGCGGCCTATAGCGGGGGCAACAGCGGCGAAAACTACAGCCTCTCCAACCTAAGCTATACCAAAAATGGCAATATCACAGGCCTGACGCGCCAAGGCATGACGGCTGGCACGCCTACTGCTCCTACGAGTTTTGGCAATGTGGATGTGCTGACGTATAGCTACGAAGGTAATCGCCTGAAAGCCGTAGAAGATGGTGTCACGGCAAGTTTGCCGGCAGAAATCCACGATTTTAAGAATGCCGCCACCCAAACCACCGAATATACCTACTACAACGACGGTAGCCTGCAAAGCGACCTCAACAAGGGCATTACGAGCATCAGTTACAATTACCTCGGCTTACCTGAGCAGATATGGGTAGGTAGTAGTGGCGACTATATCAAAAACACCTACGATGGCAGTGGCCGCAAGCTACGCAAAGAAGTACACCAAAGCAGCGGTAGTAGCTATACCCACTACGAAGGGGCGATAGTTTACAGTGGTGCGGCGGCTACTCCTCAGTTGGATTTTATCACCCACGACGAAGGAAGAGCCTTGAATCCCACGTTGTTGGGAGGTAGTAGAGGCGACGGCTTTGCTTACGAATACCACTACCGCGACCACCTAGGCAACCTACGCGTAGCCGTGCGACAGCAAGCGGCCACCACTACTTCTTCGGCCACGATGGAGGTAAGCGAGGCGGCCCACGAAGAGCGTGCTTTTAGCCGTATCTCCGACACCCGCACGGGGGGAATTGCTTACGAAGGCAATTACTCAGCCGAATTGCGGGGCGAAACCGGCCCCAGCAAAACCTTTGGGGTGATAGCGGGCGAAAAAATAACGGCCCGGGTGTATGGGTATGTGGAAGAAAAACGCCCCGAGAAAAAACGCCGCCTGATTCCGTTGCCAATTGTAGGAACGGAGCGTTTGCAGACCGAACGCCACAGCACGCGCAATTGGGTATTGAAAGGTGGGGTGCTTGTACCGGTTACTACGCAGAAGAATGCCAAAGGAGAAGAACGCCTGCCCAAGGCCTATTTACAATTGGTGGTATTGGACTCGGCCAACAGACCGCTACATATCGAAAAAAGATATTTGGATAGTGCCGCCGTGGGTGGTTGGCAAGAGCTAAAAATTGATTATCTTGCCAAACAAAACGCGACTTTACAAGTAAGCCTCGTCAACAGTACCGAGCATACCTCAGCGTTCTTTGATAACTTATCAATTACCAACGACCCTCCTGCGATTGTGCAGGCAAACCATTACGACCCTTGGGGTTGGAATTTGGTGGGTATTGAGGTGCAGGGGAATCCTGAGCACAAGTGGCAGTTTCAGGGACAGGAGAAGATAGATGAATTAGAGATTAATTATGCTCATTTTAAATGGCGCTTACATGATCCTACTATTGGCCGTTTTATTTCTGTAGACCCCTTAAGCGAAAAGTATGTACACAATTCTACATATGCTTTTAGTGAGAATAAAGTAACTGCCCATATTGAATTGGAGGGACTAGAGGCTGTTAGTGCTGTGATGTATGGGGATGCTATGCATCTCAAAAGTGCGACAGTAAAGCAAAAAAATGAATATTATGGTGGTATAGCAGGAAACTTACTCTCACTCACCGATATAAATGATGTAACCGTTTTAGCAACTACCATTACAAGAGGCAATAATGCTGTTAATATTGACGGTACAAAAGCATCTGTGTGGGACAAAATATTTGCGGCTGGAGGGGCAGCGATTCCTCTTGTGAGTGGGAGTGCTATTAGAAGGGGAACTGAGGCTATTGACGACGTATTAAAGATTGAAATTACAGATGTTAATAAAATAGACAGAGAATTACTAAATCCTCCTTCAAAGCATGGCGCCCCTCCCACTTTCAAAAAAGATGGAACTTCGGTAGAAATACATCATGAAGGACAAAATCGAAAAGGACCATTTAAAGAGATGCATTGGAAAGACCATAGAGGTAAAGGAAATGATGCAATAAATCATCCTAATAAAAGTAAACCTAGTCAAGTAGACAGAAAAGAATTTGACAAAGCAAAAAAAGAATATTGGAAGGAACAATACCCTAAACAATAAATGATATGGAAAAATTAATTACAGAATTATTGAAATTTTCTAATGACACCCTTGAAATAGGTGAGCCTATTAAAGATCAAAGGATTAAGAATTTTGAATTATATCGAAACTTAGAAGTGCCTTCTGATTTTAAACAATTTATAAAAAAAATGAATGGATTAACCTTAATGGGGACGGAGGTTTACGGTTTTGATCCAAATAAGGCAAATTCGATTGAAAATATTTACTACAGAGAACATTTTGAAGTAAAAATACCTCAATATTCATGGTTAATTCCGTTTTCTCCTGATGGAAGAGGTAATTTTTATTGCTTAGATACAATTAACAAATTAGAAAATGGCAATTATCCGATTGTTTTTTGGGTATCTAATTATGAATATTCAGAAATAGATACTCCTGAAATAACACATAATAATTTTCTTGATTGGTTACAAGAAGTTGTCATTGATTGGACGTTAGAGTATTATAATTATGACGGTTCAGAAAAGTAGTTTTATTTTTTTCGTAACTGTTTAGACCCCCTTTTTACTTAAGAAGTGCAAAATAAAAGATGTTTTTCGATTAGAATTGTATAATTTTTAATCAATAAAACCTTAAAAAATGTGATCTTTTCCATACAATTGGTCAACAATACAAATGGCAACTAATTGATTATCAGATATTTATTTTTTTATAGGGTACCTAAACAGTTACGAAAAATAGTATATTACGATAAACAGACCAAGCATTGTCTTGTCGTTAAAATTACTAAATGAGTAACAAAATCTGGGCTTGCAAGCAAACGGTGTGAGTAATCTCAAGACTAGGTACTAAAGTGTATGACACGGTGCGAGCCTATAAACTTTCATCAAGCCCCAACTAGGCCGTAGGTTTTGAGGTAAAAACGTTCTTTGAAATGTGAGAAAAGAGTAGCCTGTAGCGCCTTGGGGCTGGAATTTGGTGGGTATTGAGACAGAGGGGAATCCTGAGCACAAGTGGCAGTACCTTGACCGTGAAAAGGTTGAGGATTTAGGGCTTGATTGGTATGACCTCAAAGCCCGTGGTTATGAGAGTGTGTTGGGAAAGTTTCATAGTGTGGACCCTCTGCCAGATGCCCAAGGACAGGAGAGCTTAAGTACTTATCAGTATGGGTGGAATAATCCTATAAGGCTTAGTGACCCTAATGGAAACTGTATAGGTTGCCCAGAAGAGAATGGCCAAATAGGTATGATGATAGGGGCGGCTGTGATGAGTGTCAAAAACTCAATTATGACTCTTGCCTATAATGCAGGTGATGCGTTGGGTATTACACCTACTGCCAAAGGTATGAAGTGGGAAGCCGTTGAAAGGAGAGTAGGCGATAAGTACGAAACTGTGATGGAGCAAGTACCGCGGCAAGGCTTTTGGCAAGATGCAGGGGGACACTTACTAGATGGAATTAATGCGGTAGCCGCTGTATCACCCGCCAGTGGAACAACCACAGGGCTATTAGCCAGAACCGCACCTAATGCTGTAGTAACCACTTCGGCAGTCAAATCAGCAAAAGAGCTTTTAAAACAAGGACGTTCAGGTAAGCAAGAACGTCTTGTAGAATTAGCAAATGACGCCAAAATCAGTTCATCTGATAGGGGTTGGATCAAACAAGAAATGAATGAGATAGCACAGGGTAAACGTCAAAATATACGAAATCCCCCAGGTAAAGATCTTGCCCACGAAAGGGGGAGAGAGGCCGCAAAAGGATACTCCTATCAACACTCTAACTTACAAGATAGAGATTTGCACAGAAGGCAACATAAGTACGACGATTATGGACGTAAAAATAAAGAAAGACCATTGCAACCATGAAAGTAACACCAAAAGAAATAGAAAGTGTAAGCAATTTAAGTTCTTTTGATAGATATAAATACTTTATCAAAAGAGTCGCTGATTTTGAAGTTATGTACGCGCTTGTTGATGAGCGAGGTTCATTCGCTATCTCAGAAATTGAAGATAACATAATGTTGTCTTTTTGGTCGGCACAAGAATTTGCGGCCATAAATGCGGTAAACGAATGGCAAGGTTACGAAGTCAAGAAACTCACTTTGGAAGAGTTTGAAAATGAGGTAATTGATATAATAGCAGAGAAAAACTATTTGCTCAATATCTTCCCAATTAATAACAAAACGGGGTTTGTTGTTAATATTGACGAATTTGCACGAGATTTAGCTTCTGAGATGAAGAAATATAACTAAGTTGCTCAATAAAAAAAACCTTGAATTATTGAGCAATAGGAGATTGTAAACTAAACTGTGTCACCCCAAATTGAATCAAAGGGGGAAAATAAGTAACTTAGTTTTAACTTATAGACACAATGAAAACTGACGAATCCTTTAATTTCGAGCGCTTCAAGGAAGAAG
>NZ_JARNTW010000041.1 GCF_029433105.1 Runella sp. MFBS21
CCTTTGCTGAGTTGAGCTTGCAGATAATCCCGATCCGGTTCACTCAAAGTAATGTGTTGTCTCTGCATCAGTTATTGATAGTTTTTCAAAAACTAATATACATAAAAACTTTTAAAACAGTGTACTAAATTAATTGATACAATAAGTCTTATATTCTAACCCTAGCCTAAAGTCAGATGAACTGCCGATGCGGCATGAGGTTTGAAGAGGTTAGGGGTAGTTTGAGGTTTTGTTGCGAATTTAGTTTAGATTATTAGAACAAATGATTCATAACCTGTACTTACAATTGTGAGTACAGGTTTTTTTTAAGGAATTGAAATGTATAGTTTTGGTTTTTCTTCGAAATTAAGTCAACATTTCGGTGAAAAGTTGTGTTTTCAATTTTTGAAAGCGTTTGTAGAAATCAATTTGTATTGCTATTCCATGAAAAAAATATTGTTGGTAGAAGATGAGGTACATGTGGTCTCGTTTATTAAAAAAGGACTGACCGAAGAAGGTTTTGAAGTAAGTGTGGTATTTGACGGTAAAACTGGAGTGCAGATTTTCAACGACCGCTCTTTTGATTTGGTGATTTTGGATATTATGCTGCCCGAAATGAATGGGCTGGAAGTGTGTAAAGAGATTCGGAAAGTAAACACTTCCGTTCCTATTTTATTTTTAACGGCCCTAGGTACTTCCGAAAATATTGTGCTGGGATTAGAAACAGGGGCGGACGATTATCTAGTCAAGCCTTTTAAATTTATTGAGTTGGTAGCACGTATCAAAACCCTGTTACGGCGTACTGAGCACGTTAGTGCACAACAGCCTGACCCGCAGGGGGATTTTATTTTTAGAGTGAGTGATTTGGAACTCAACGATTATACCAAAACCGTATCGCGAGCTGATAGGATAATTTCGCTTACAACTACCGAGTATCGCCTGCTTTTGTTTTTTATGAAAAATAAAAGCAAAGTAGTATCAAGGATTGATATTCTGGAAGAAGTATGGGGCGTCAACTTTGATTTGGGTACCAATGTGGTGGATGTCTATGTAAATTATCTCCGAAAAAAAGTGGATTTTGTTCCTGAAAGTAAGCTGATTCATACAGTGATAGGTATGGGCTATGTCTTGAAAGAGCATTGAAATAACAAATGATAAGAAAAGTGAGTATTGATGAAAACCCAAACTAAAACTAGCTTACTGCTACTGAGTGCTTTTTTGGTGATTGTGATGATATTCAGTGGGTTTGTGTATTTTTCGGTGGCCAATTATTCCTACAAAGACTTTTATAAGCTGTTAGAAATCAGAGCTTTTACGACGGCGCGCGTAGAGCTGCATCGGGGTTTTGACACCGAAGTAACCGAAATCAATGCGCTGCACAATGAGTTTTTTGATAAGCTTCCGCAGGAGCATGATTACTTTTTTCCGTTGACTCCCGCTAAAACTTTTGAAGAGGAAGCTAAAACCCTTAAACTTCCTATTACTTTTTTTGAGACGATTCGAAAAGAAGGCAAAACCGAATACAGCGACAATGGCCTTTTTTATGTAGGTATCAAGTACAATAGCCCCAAAGGAGAGTATATTGTAGTGGCTTCGGCCGAAAATTATTTCGAGCTTCATCATTTTGTGTATTTGCGTAAAACCTTGTTTTTGGCAATAGCAACGGCCTTTTTATTTTCACTTTTTATTTCAGTCTATTTTTCAAAATACGTTTTTAACCCTCTCACCAAAATCACCGAACGGGTCAAGCAAATTAGTTCCGAAAATCTGCATTTGCGCCTCGATTTTGCCAATACACACGACGAACTCAATGATTTAGCAATGACTTTCAATGACATGCTCAATCGTATCGAGACTTCTTTTGAGACTCAAAACAATTTTATCAGTAATGCTTCTCACGAATTGCGAACGCCTTTGACGGCGATTATCGGAGAAGCAGATGTGGCCTTGGCCAAAGTCCGAAAACCCGAAGAATATATCGAAACCATCAGGATTATATTGGTAGAAGCCGAAAAATTGGAAAAGAAAACCCAAGCGCTGTTGTTTTTGGCGCAGACGGGCTTTGACGGTAAAATCCAAAAATTTGACAAAGTGAGGGTTGACCAGTTGTTGTGGGATGTGAAAGAAACTGTGGAAAAAATAAACCCCAAAAGCTCGATTCGGATAGATATGAGCCTGCTGCCCGAAAATCCCTCTAAACTAAAAGTAAAAGGCAATGAGCAACTTCTTCATTTGGCCTTGAGCAATATCATCAGCAATGCTTGTAAATACTCTGATTATCAGACGGTCAATGTGTCGATTGGGGCGTCCGATAAAAAGGTTTTTATCGTGGTAAAAGATGCAGGTATCGGTATTCCCGAAAACGAGCTTAAGTATATTTATGTACCTTTTTTTAGGGCATCCAACACCAAAAATTACGAAGGGTATGGGATAGGTTTGCCTCTTACCAAAAACATTATACGCATGCACGAAGGAGAGATTCTGGTGTCATCGATTCTCAGTAGTGGTACTACTGTACAGATAAATCTGCCGATTGGGAATTACGAACTCTAAGCTGTATAGAGCTATTTTGGTAAAGGAATGCCTACTTTGATTTGAGGAGAGCGAATGCCGGGGCTAATTTCGCCCGTTGGAATCACCACCTTATGATGCCATATTACTAATGGAGTAGTAACAGCCGCTTCGCTTTTTGGATTTGAATCAGCAGACGGGATGCTATCTACGATGCGCCATGTGTTGGTATGGGTGTGGTAAGCAAGTACTTCTTTTCTAAATCCCGGATGCTTTTCTTTGAGTTCGAGTACGCGATGAGCATTGACACCATCGTCTCCCCCAAAAATCATTAATTCGGAATTTTGGCCTAAAAAGGCGGGTGAAGGCGCTGCCGCTACAGCATGGGGCAAGGATGCAAGCGATTTCCATTGTTGAGACTTCGGCTCAAAACTCCATGCGTCATTTAAGTAAGTGCGGGTAGGTTGTGAAGTGGCGGGATTGTTGCTTAATTTGACCCCACTAAACAAAAAAAACGTTCCTTTTTGAGCACCTGCAACGGCAAGCATGCGGCCATGATTAGGAAGGGAAGGCAGGGCGTTCCATTGTTTTTTTTGAAGGTCAAATTCCCAAAATTGCTGAGTCGTAATCGTATCCGAAGGCGCGTGTGTGCCCCCTGCTACATATACTTTGGCGTCAATGAGTGCACCAGAAGTATAAGCAAGCGGAGCGGGGAGCGGGGGTAAAGGAGTAAGGTGTAGTTGGCCGTGCTTCCATTCTATATAAAAAGCCTCCTTGAAATGCTGTGTGGCATTGGCACCCCCTACGCAAAATATCCCGTTTGGGGTGGTGATGGATAGCCCGTATCCCATCGCTTGAGGGAGCTTGCCCGCTTTTTTCCAAGTGCTTGTAGGAGATTCTAATACATAAATATCATCATACCAAGTTTTGGGAGCACTACCCCATGGTCCCGCATTTTTGGGGAAATTGGCTCCCCCCGCAACGATAAGTGCGTCGTTGCTGACACCACTGTAAGCACCCGCAAAACCTACGGCGTCGGGCAAAGGGGGGAGGTATTCCCACTCAAAAGCGCGGGACGAAGATTGACTCATGGTTTTGATGCTCACAATACTCAATATGAAAAATAGAAATGGGCGAATCATGCAGATAAGGTTTATTTCTGTGCTGCAACGGTGAGGTTCAGGTGCTCAAAAAACTGAATAGAAGATAGTTGTTCAAACAGTTGATGCGAGTCTTCATCAGACAAAGCCTGAAGCGGCAAACGACAAGGTCCTAAATCAAAACCTATCATTTTCATGATGGCTTTTTGGGCAGGAATAGGGGGATATTTAATAAAGATTCTGACCATTTCTACCAACAAAAGCATCAATTCTTGGGCTTTGTCGAGCTGGCCATTTTCAAAATATTGACGTACTTTGAGGTATAAGGGTGCGGCAAAATTGAAGGTGCTCCCAATCGCTCCTTTGGCTCCTACAGCCAGCGCCGAAAGATAGTTTTCATCAAAACCGTAGAGTACATCGTATTTTTTTTGTTTGTAATTGAGGCACGACTGATACTCCCAAATAGTAAAAGCCGTGTATTTGACACCTGCAAAATTGGGGATTTGTTTTTCGGCCAACTCCATAAATGCCACAGTATCAATCGAAATGCCTGTTAGCATAGGAATGTGATAATAATAAAAAGGTAAGCTAGGTGCGGCAGAGGCAATGGCCGTCATACAATCGGCTAGATTTTGTACCGAGGTAGGTTTAAAATAAAAGGCGGCTACCGATGAAATAGCATGAGCACCTACTTGCTCGGCGTGATGGGCTAATTTCTGCGCTTCGGCAATGCTGGCGTGTCCTACGTGGCTAATGATGTACAATTGACCTTTGGCGGATTTAATCACCACTTCCAAAATTTGCATCCGTTCTTCAAGGGTAAGATTAGGGCCTTCGCCGTTGCTACCACACACAAAAATACCTTTGACGCCGCTGTCTATCAAGTGTTGTACTAAATCAGGAATCAATTCATAATGGACACTCCCGTCGGGATGAAGGGGAGTAAAAAGAGCGGCAATGAGGCCATCGAAGTGCTGTGTTGTCATAAATATATTGAGTGCTAGGCACAGTTAATTATTATCTTTTAATTTTGAACCAATGATTGATTTTTGGTTTGGTAATCAATGTATTAAAGAGGGTGGGGTCAAAACATTTTGTCAAATTCCTCTACCTTAAACCGAACCGCCACTACCGAATGTTTTTTGCTGCCAGGTTGGTATTTGATATAAGTAGTAGCTACAAAAGTACCGTCAGGTAGCAATTCCAAACCGGGATAGCCGCAGTCCGGTCCGGCAAAACTGTGAAGAAGTTTGACGCGATACTGTCCCGAAAGACCATTTTTGATGTCGTTGTAAGTACCTACCCAAGCCACAAAATGCCCTTTGGTGGGGCTGTTGGGAGCCATGTCCCTAAATACCGAAACGATTCGTCCGTCGGAGGTGTAGCGTATCATGTGGCGGTCGCCGGTGAGCCCCCAAGGGGTTTCGGTAGGTGCCGACCATGTTTGCCCTTCATCGGTAGAGACCATCATGAGGGAGTTGTTTTTGCGTTGATTTTCTCGCATGATGCAGAGGAGTTCTTTGCCATTGGGAGAGCGAAATACCGCAGGCTCACAAGGAGAGCGGCCTTCCATTTCGCATACCATCACAGACTCGCCCCAAGTGACACCACCATCTTTGGAGATAGATTGCCAAATTTTGAGAGGAGCTTTGTCTTTGTCGTCAGGGCCGCGATGATAGAGTCCTAGGTAATCACCGTTGTTGAGTTTGATGATGCTCGAAAAGGCCATGATGCAAGGTTTCCCCAAACTTCTGACGGGCGTCCAAGTTTTGCCGCCGTCTTCGCTCCACGTTTGCGACATAGCAGGACGAGCCGCAAAAACCATGAGCCGTTCTTTTCCCGCAGGGTCTTTGAGCAAATAAATACTGGGACAGTTGAAGGTAGTTTCCCAATCAGCTGGGGTCGGAATCATCTGCCATTGTTTGCCACCGTCGGTACTTTTGGCCAACGGCCCTGCTTTACCGCCGTGATTGTAAGACCAAGCGGCATAGATGGTTTGGCCGTCGGGCATTAAGACAGTGGTGGGATGCCCTTGGTAAATGTCGTCGGTACCTTGAGCAATCACGATTTGGCGATTTTTTTCGGTTGAGACATCCAAAATCGGAAGATTTGCCCCTGATTTTTGCGCCCAAGAAGTGGCACAAGATGCGAATAGTACAAGCGAGAATAAGCGATGTTTCATCATTTTTTTAATATTTCGGAGAGGTCAATTTGTTGAAATACCAAATCGGCTTGACTACTTTCATAGATAATACCAATGGTGTTTTCGTTGAGTGAAGTCAAACAAGAATAGCCGCGTCCTTTCAATTCGTCTAGCAAAAGCCACTTATCCGACGGCCACGTCAGTCCGTCATCCAAGCTGGTTTTGAGCGTAATATGGGTGCGATCCACTTTTGAATTAGGATTTGAGAAAAGCAAAATACTCTTTTTCTTTTTGTTTTGTACAAAATCATGTCGGTGTAGCGAACCCATGCAGGTAGGTTCGGGCAATGCGCCATCGGAAGAAGGATGACGAGTCCAAGTGTTTCCCAAATCGCGGGTAGTGGCTACTTCCCTACCATTGCGAGCAGAGGTATCGTTACGGTTTTTGTTGGCTCTCATATTGAGCATGATACTACCATCAGAAAGCTGAGCGGCCATATTTTCGGTGGTGCTTTCGATGCTGGCTTTGGGGCTAGTTTGCCACGTTTTACCGCCGTCTTGGCTGTAAGTGATGTTAGAAAAAGCCTCGCCTGTGTGGTCGCGTCCTTGGGTAGGAAAAACCAGCGTGCCATCTTCAAGCGTGATGCCATGCCCCGGTGCAGGTGCCCAGAGCCACCAAGCTTCTTTTTTGCACATTTTGGTAATATTGACGGGTTCGCTCCAGGTTTTGCCGTCGTCGGTACTTTTTACAATCAAAAATTGGGACGTTTGCTTTACATCAAAGCCGGGCTGAGAGCCTTTGGTACGCCATTGATGATTCCACTCTTTGCTATTTTCGTTGAGCCCTTCGAGCCATTTTCCTTGGTCATTGATGACTCCATACATCCACAAACCAGCCAAGTAAATAGTGTTGGAGCTTTTATCGACCAAAATACACGCATCCGATACGCCGTTGAATTTTTTGGGTAATCCTCCCCAAGTACCCATATCCATTGCGATGCGCATTGGTTCCCACGTTTTGCCACCGTCGGTGCTACGACTGAGCCCGATGTCAATGTCACCTTGTAAGTCGCGGGAGCTATTACGTCGAGCATCATACACGGCCAAGAGGGTGCCTTGATGGGTAGTTACAAGCCCCGGAATACGAAAGGTATGGACGTTATCATCGCCATGCTGACGTACTGCTATACCGATACGTTGTTTAGTAGGAAGGGGTGAAGTTTTGGGTCTAATGTTTTGTTGATTGACGGTGATATGGCTGCAATTAATATCCACAAAATGCTTTAAATCAGCTTTTTCACTAAGCTCTAATGCAAGCCAAAAATAATGGTTGCCAGGTCCTAATGTTTGAGCGGTCGAAAGTGAAAATGTACCTTTTGTAATCTCCTTTTGGGCAACAAGCTTGGCGGGGTCAGCTTTGAAAGAGGAATCGGTATCCGTAAAGTACAACTTGATATTTTTGAGGTCTTTCAGGGAAGTAGTTCCAGTAGTATTAAAATCAAAACTTGATACCGATACCGAAGATTGAGAGGGTGAAACCCATACTTGAAGACGAATGACGGGATTGTCGGATTTGCCTTTAAGTACGGGTGTTACAAACTGCTTTTCGGTAGCCGTGATACTTTGCGCAAAAGCGGTCTTATTTGCTAGCTGCCATCCTAAAATGGTGTGGATAAAAATTGACAAAAATGAAATTCTCATAAAAATCAAAAAAAATGATGGATGACAGTAAATAAGTGTTTACGCACAGTTAATTACACTTAATAATAAGCCCAACTTTCTGATAACGGCACTAATACCCTTCTGTTTGTTTCAATAAATTATTGTTTCCTAAAACAGTGGTATTGAGAGGCCAAAACAGGGGTGTTTTTTTACCTACTAAGTTAGGCACAAGTGTATAAACATCAATAGTGCCGCCTTTGTGAAATCTGACAAGGTCGTACCAACGTTTGTTTTCAAAAAACAATTCGCGTCCTCGTTCGTCCAAAATCTCTTTTTCGAGTGCTTTGCCAGTACCATTGTATTCGCTAAGACCAGCCCGCGCTTTTACTTTGTTAAGGTTGGTGAGTGCTTGGGCTGTATTTCCTAAAGCGGCATAGGCTTCAGCTTTCATGAGCAATAAATCGGCCAAACGGAAAATGATGATTTCATTGTCAGAAACGCGGTCGTCGGTGTATTTGGTGCCCGAATATTTCGTAATCCAAGCCACTTTTGGCCCTGTACTTTGTCTTTCTACAATCCACGTAAAGGGGATGCGCTTGTCTTTGGGATTGGCAGCAAACAAAGCCCTTGATTGTGTACTAATCTGGTAAGCACCTTGACCCGTGGCCGCAGTTTGGGTAAAAGGAATGCTGTCGAGGTTGAGAGCTCCTTGGATGATAGCCAAAAAAGGTAGCGCATTGACGCCATAATTACCGCCTGTTTCGTCACGATTAAAAAAGGCCGAAAGAATGATTTCGGGATTGGAAGTAGCCCGAAGCCCCGTTACGTTTTTGAAGTCCGCATTGAGCGATACGCCCGTAGCCTCTACTTCTGTGATTGCCGCAATCGCATCGTTGAAATCCTGCGCGCCGCCGCCGAGCACTTTTCCGCTCCAAAGCTTGGCCTCTGCTTTGAGCGCTTGCACTGCTCCGTAAGAAAAACGATACTTGCTTGGGTAAGACGTGGGCGAAAATCCACTGATACTCTTGTAGGATTGAATCGCTAAATCCAAATCAGCTTGGATTTGTTTCATCACATCGGCTGATGAGGCACGGGGTAGCAAGGGTACATTTTCGTCTACCACGGCTTGGAGCATTAGAGGAGTATCACCAATAATACGGGTCAAGTGAAAATAAAAATAGGCTCTTAAGGCATAAGTTTCGGCCAAAATCCTCTTTTTGAGGTCGGGATTATTGGCAAAAGGAAAACTTTCGATTTTCAGCAAAAGTAAATTACAATGCCCAATAGCGCGGTACCAATCGTTGTAATTGACGGCTCCCGAAGTAGCGGTGATATTTTGTGACCAAGCTACTCCAAAACGGGAGTTGGAGGCGGCTACCAATTCTTCGCCTCTTTCCATGCCATAGGTGACGTTGTTGGAAAAGGTACGCATAAAGGTATAAATACCCGTCAGATAAGGTTCAAAGTCACCTTCGTTCTGGAAATATACTTCTTCGGTAATGCTCGATTGGGGCTTGACATTCAGCAGGCTATCGCAGCTTGTGAGGCTCGACGCCGCTATCAAGAAGGGAACGATGTATAGGATTGTCTTTTTCATTTTTCTAAAGTCAAGTTTTTTGATTGGCTAGAATCTTATGGTAGTGCCCAGCGAGAATTGTCTTGGGCGCGGATAACCTATGGCGTCAAAACCCGTATAAGTTTCGGGGTTGATACCTTTGTACTTGGTCAGGTAGCCAAGATTAAAAACACTAGCAAATACATTGACGCTTTGGAGGTGGATTTTTTGAAGCCAAATCCGTGGAAGCTCATAACTGAGCGACACCTCGCGGAAAGCCAAAAAGTCGCCTTTCTCAATCATGGTTGATACATCAGATGCGTAGCTGTTGTTGTTGCCGAGCGTGGCTGAGCGCAAGTAGTTACGTTGACCAAAATCAAAATCAGCAAACGAAAAACGAGCGTATGTTTTGCCTACGTCACCGGATTTTTGCCAAATATCAGGGCCAATCGCCTGCATAGGAGCACCTTCATTGAACGCCCGACCTTGACCCAACGAACGCGCCAACGCGCCGTTGCTAATGATGTGGCCGAGGGCATAATCGACCGCAATTTTGAGAGATAAAGATTTGTAAGAGAGCATATTTTGCATTCCGCCGATTTTATCGGGGTTACGGTAGCCCATGAATACTTGGTCTTTGGTGTCAATCACGCCGTCGTTGTTAATATCGGCAAAAATGAAATCTCCCGCGTGTTTTTTAGTGGCAATTCCCGAGGGTGAAGCAAGGTTGTCTTTCTTCGTGGCATTCCAAGCATTGGCTTCTTCTTCGGTGGCAAATACCCCCAACACTTGATACGCGTACAAACCATAGGGGCGTTCGCCTTCGGCCAAGCCACCTGCGTCGATTTCTTGCTGAGTAGCAGGGTCATACACACGGTCTCCACCTTGGCGATTTTTGAGGCGGCCATTGTCGGGCAGTTTGATGACGGTGGTGCGGTTGAGAGCAAAAGAAAAATTAGTACGCCACGAGAAGTCACCTTTTTTCAAAATAGTAGCCCCGATTTCGACTTCTACGCCTCGGTTTCTTAAAGTTCCGTTGTTGTAAACAATCGACGGGAAAGGTGCTTCTGAAGGAAGGGGTTTAGAAGCAAGTCGGTTTTTGGTCATTTTGTTGTAAAAATCAACGGTCAGCGTTACGCGGTCGTTAAACAAGCCTGCATCAAGAGCCAAATCGGTGGTTTCGGTCGATTCCCATCTGAGGTTAGGATTAGAGAGATTGCTCCGCAAAATCCCCGAACCCAGGGCGTAGGTTTGGGCCGAATAGCCGCCGTAAGTATCGGTGATGCTCAAATCGCTCGAACCGGCTTGTCCCCAGCTTGCCCGTAATTTGAGCATACTGACAGGGGTGAAGCTCCAGAAGTTTTCTTTGTGGATATTCCAGCCGACCGACGCAGAAGGAAACAAAGCATACTTGTTTTGGGGAGCAAAGTTGGAAAACCCATCATAGCGAAGTGCGCCACTGAGGAGGTATTTGCTATTGTAATCGTAAATAAATTGTCCAAAATAACTAGCCGAGCGCGATTCTCCTAGCGTAGTACGGAAGTCGGTGACATTGGTATTTACTACGCCATTGATGACCGTAGTGGTAGGTTCGTTGATGGTGTAAATATAATCGTTGGTTGCCCGTTGGGAGCCAATATTGATAACATTGTTGGTAGACCTTGTGAAGTTAAAACCTGCCAAAAGAGTAAAGTTATGCATATCTTTCAAGCTAAAGTCATACTGTAAGATTTGATCAATCATGAGCTGACGAGAATTGTCGATATTTTCGTTTTTCTGGCGTTGGGTAGGTGGCTGAATCTCCGATGCAGGGGTGCCTTTGCGCATAAACATATAGCGATAATCCTGAATCAGGTACGAAAACGAAGGCTTAAAATGTAGCCCTTTGATGAGCTCCCAATCTCCCGCCACGCGCGAAACAATCCGCTCCGTAGATACCCTCAGGTCGTCGTATTGGAGGGTATGAAAGCGGTTACGGGTGGAGTAGTTTTCGCCCGGCATGGGGTTGCCATCGTCTTTAAACAAGCGAATTAAAGGCGTAATGCGCGTGGCGCGGGTAAGGTCGTTTTGAAAAGCTTCGACGTAGTTGGGCAATACATTCTGATAATTGAGCATGGCGTCGAGTCTAAAACGGTCCGTCACTTTGAAGCCAAAGTTTCCTAAGGCATCGTATCTTTTGTAATTTGTACCCACAAAAGTTCCCGCTTGGTCGGTGTAGCCAAACGATACGTTGTAATTGGCTTTTTCGCTTCCACCGTCGATTGAGGCGTTATGGTTTTGGGTCACGCCCGTATTCCAAAGCAAATCTTGGTAATTGTTGTCGGCATAGAGAAGTTTCGTGCCGGGATTGATGGGGTCATCCATGGTTTTCCAGCCTTTTGCCAATAGATTGTTGACGTAGTCTTGGCCTTCTACGGCCACGATATTGTCGTAAAGTGCCGTTAAGTTGATGTTGGTGCCGTATTGCCCTTTGGCGGTATAAACGCGCGTACCTGCCGAAAATCCACCGTTGTTCAACAAGTTGTTTTTGTCGAGTGGGTCAAAGGTGTTTTTGACCGTTGTACGTGCCAAAGTAAGATACTCGCTGGCACTGAGGTATTTATAATCGCGCGACATGGTTTCCCAAGTAGTGCGGTGATTGATAGTGACATTGGGGCGAGAGTTGAATTTGCCGCCTTTGGTTTTGATAACGATCACCCCATTGGCCCCACGTGCACCATAAATAGCAGTGGCGGCAGCGTCTTTCATGACTTGAAACGACTCGATATTGTCGGGGTTGATGTCGTTCAATGACCTGAACACACCATCTACGATTACCAACGGACTGCTACCGTCGGAAGCGCCCACGGCATTGCCGCCGCTATTGCCCAGCCCTGAGCCATATACGTTGAGTTTGGTACCACCTCTGATGATGATGTTGGTGGCACCCGCGCCCGGTTGTCCCGACGAGATAGGCACCGAAACCCCCGCTATTTTGCCTTGCATGGCTTGAACGGGGTTGGGGTTGGTGGTGTTTTTGAGTTCGTCGGGATTGAGTTTCGAGACCGCCGCCGAAGTTTTAGCTCTTGATTGTTGGGTATAGCCTACTACCACTACTTCCCCCAGCGCTTTTACATCTCCCGAGAGCTTTACGTCAATGATACTGCGGTCGTTGACGGGGATTTCTTGGGCTTCAAATCCAACGTAGGAAAAAACAAGGCGACCATTGCGAGGTACACTAAGGCTAAAAGCGCCGTTGACATCGGTCGTAGTTCCGGTGGTAGTACCACGGAGGGCAATGCTCACGCCAGGTAAGTTTTCGCCGGTATCTGCCGACTTGACCGTCCCTTTGACGGTAATGTTGGCTACTTGGGCAAAGAGTGGTGCCGTAATCCATAGGCAACAGCAAGCCCATAACCCAAACAAGTAGTTTAGTTTCATTTTTGGAAAGGTGTTTAGTCGAGTTATAATTGGTATAGTAGTTATGTACTACATAATTGCAAATGTAAACTAGCTTTTACTTTATTTCCAAATAATTTTTAAGAAAAAAGTACAAAAACTATGATTGTGAGGTGTGAGGGGGGGGAGGGAATGAAGGGTAGCCGTTGAAGTTAGATCCTAAAGAATAGGTGATGTCACTAAAATCGTTGTGTACCTCGCAATACCTGCTTAGGAACATCATCAACTTATAGTTTAATGCATCAATATCTAATAGATGTTACTTATTTTGTACAAAATTATGCAGGGCGAAATGGATTTTATGTAGTGTTAGGCCCCGAAGGAATGCGTAGTAGAGGACCTTATCAATTTGCAGCTATGCTGTCTCTAATCCTACGTGTTACTTCTATGAACCAACTTGAATATTGGTTCGATGCCAAGAAAAAAGTAACCGAAAGTCAAATAAAAGAGAAGTTTAAGCTCATGATGTACGACAACGGTCCAAATCCTGGACTTACACCACAAGGTTTACAAGTTTTTAATGCTATTTGGAGCAATACAGCGCTGAGGGGGAATTTATGGAGCGATATTCCAACGAATCCTGATGAAGATGATAAAAATACCTACCAAGGTAAATTCGAAGATATAGTTTCAAGTACAAATAGCTTGTTTTATAACTTTATCAAAGTCAAATAAAATGTTCAAATTAAAAGAAGTTAAAACCGATATTAGTTGTATATCAACTAACAATAAAATGTTTTGTTACAATACGAAGCAAGAGGAATTGTTTTTAGATGAAATAAAAATACATACAATAACTTCTCTCTGTGGTTATTTTTTCTCAAATGAGTATTTTCTATATAGCAATAAAGATGATTACACAAATTCAATCATTGATTTAAGATCAAAAATTACTTATAGTTTAGGTAAAGTGTCTCTACAATTTCAAAAGTCGAATAACGAATTTGTTGCGTTAGAAAAAGTTGAAGGAAAGAGAAATCTTGTTATTTTAGATTTATTGTCAAAAGAAAAAAAGTTAATACAAGAAAATATTTCTTTTGGAATTAAGCTATTAAGCAATAATAATCTAATCATAAATGAAGTTTGGATCACCCTCAAATCTCTCTCCCTCCTCACTGGCAAATACGAATGGGAGGTAGATTTGAGTGAATATGGTGAAATAAGAACCGTGCTAGCGGCTGTGCAAGACAATCTTTGGGTGTTGGTCAATGATTATAAAAACAATCGTCATTCTCTACTTTGTCTGGATGTCACTTCAGGGCGTATCATGCAGGTGTTGGGTGAAGGGCTAAGGCTCTCGGATGCCCACGTCAAGTACATCGAAGAAAAACAAACATTGTTGAGTTTTAAAAGTAGCATTAGTGCTGTTCCGTCACCAAGTACGCTTATCGAAATAGATGCCACTACGGGTCAAGTACTTCGTAATATCACCGTAGAAAGTATGTTGGCCCCCAATCTGAAAGTAGGTTTATGGCAATACCACAATAATAAGTTGTTTTTCACTGCCAACACCACCATGATGACCACCACTCACATTGGGGTACTGGATTATGATACGCTTCAACTACTATGGTACACCGAAGTCCCCGACCGAAAAGGATTGCTAAAAGACCTTCAAGTTGCGGATGATAAAATCTATGTTTTAGACCAAGTAGGTACTTTACACATTTTTGAAAAAGAATCATCTATCGAATAATGCTTACAAAACTCATCCAAAATGCTTTTTGAACAACTATCATAAACTAATGCGATTCCATCCAATATACGAGGCATATTCATACTATTATCATCAAAGAATAAGAAGAATTGCTCAGTATGAAATCTAGTTTACAAAAATAGGCGTCTGCCCATAAAGTAGATAACGGAGAAGAAGATTTTGAACAAAAATATGATCCTACCAAATCTCAGTTTTGGAATTTAGAAAGAGGGTATTCGGGAGTGTACGCTGAACTGTGTCAGGATTTTAGTTTTGCCTTTTCAGCCTCCGAGGTAATTTTCTCTGTCAGCTTGTAATCTATCGCCAAATTTAATGTACAATTGCGACATGGCCAACCCCCAATT
>NZ_JARNTW010000042.1 GCF_029433105.1 Runella sp. MFBS21
TCTTCCTTGAAGCGCTCGAAATTAAAGGATTCGTCAGTTTTCATTGTGTCTATAAGTTAAAACTAAGTTACTTATTTTCCCCCTTTGATTCAATTTGGGGTGACACAGTTTAGTTTACAATCTCGATAACCTAGTTTTTTGCCGATAGAAACAGATGGACGTCGCCTTTTAGTTGATATTTCAGGCAACGAAAAGACATCTTCATCCCCCCTTAAACTCGTCCTTATCAATACTCACCCTTCCTCCTTCAAGTCCAAACGGGGCATTGGCATGAACGATTATATCCAAATCATTCTTATCATGACAAGCTCAATTGTTTTGAATATTTCTTAACACCTTAAGCGAACGTCCAAAACTGGAGACTCAATGTCACCCTCCAAGCCGACCAAAACAACAATATTTCGGTAAAAGTGATTTACTTTTTGGATTATTTGCAGCTGAAGCGAAAAAATCATTAGCCTAAACGAGATTTGATTCAGTCCACTCATAATCAGATATTTACCAATGGTAACATTCGAAATAAGTGTTTAAGATTAAAAACCCTATATTTGATTAAACAAAATCCACAACTAAAATGACTGCTGCCTTAATTATTTCAGGAATCGTATTGCTTTGGTACGTTACGAGAGAAAGTCAAAAAAATAAGCCGAACTGGGCACAAGCCTTGAATTCAACATTTTTTTGGCCACTCCCTGTACTTTTCAAGGTATTTTCCGAAAAGAAAAAATAAACCAAAAACCCTAGAAAAATACGGCGTTAGAAGCTTTTAAAGAAAACATTCTTTTCTTTAGCTAAGATGAAACGCCGTTTGTTTTTCCAACTCTTGGGGAGCTTCTCTCTCTTTTTTACTTTGTCCTCACTCAGGGCGCAGCAATTACCCACAATTCCCGTGGGCCTAGATGCTTACAAACAATGGGACCAATGGCCAACCCAACGGCTGGGCGTTCGGGCGTATATGCGCTCTACCTACGACCGCACGGGAGGAAATGAGTCGGCCGATGCTTCTCATTTTTTATTTGCCAATGGCGAAAATGAGAACGTTACGCTTGATGTGAAAGGCAAAGGCGTGCTGTATTTTTTTCGGGCTAATCACTGGCACGGAAGCCCTTGGCATTTTATGGTCGATGGCGTTGACCACCTTGTGAGCGAAACAGGTACAAGCGAACCCACAGTAGCCAAAAGAAAGTTTAAAGCCTCAAATTTTATTCCTGAAACCACCTATCCCCGTCCGCTCAACTGGACATGGGAGGTCACCAAAGGAGCTGATTTGATATGGACGCCCATGCCTTTTGAGCAGTCTATGCGTATTGCTTATTCCAGAACCCGCTATGGGACAGGCTATTACATCTATCACCTCTACGCCAATGAATCGCAACTTTCTCGCCCCATACAGTCGTTTTTGCTTCGTCACGCGCCCGAAAAAGAGGTGTTGAATTTATTGGAACGGGCTGGAACGGACATTGCCCCGCAAGACATCGTAAAAAAAACAGGTACGCTTCGGCTTGACAACGAAAAAGTGGTATTGGCCGATATTCAAGCTTCCAGTCCGCAACAAATTCGCGCCCTAAAAATAACCTTACCGCTGGAATCAGCCTTTGATTTGGAGCGCATTCGCTTAGTCGCGACTTGGGACGGCGCCAAGCATCCGTCCATTGATGCACCATTGTGCCTTTTCTTCGGGGCGGGAACGTTTTATAATCGCGAACAACAGGAATATTTAGTCAAAGGGCTTCCTGTTAGTATCCGCTTTGATTATCCCAACAAAAAAATTGAATTGGGTTGCTATTTCCCTATGCCATTTTTTCAATCTGCTCGCATTGAGTTGACAGGAATTACCCCGAAAAACACCTCTATCGACTATGAGCTTCGCTATGAACCCCTAAAAACTACCCCCGAACACAGTAGCTATTTTCACTCTACCTACAAAGACATTCCATTGCCCGAACCTGGGAAAGATTTGGTGTACCTAGATACCAAAGGCATAGAAGGGCACGAAGAATGGTCGGGAAGTTTTGTGGGAAATTCGTTTGTGTTTTCGCACAATGGTAACTTGGCTACGCTCGAAGGCGACCCACGGTTTTATTTTGACGATAGTCGGAGCCCCCAAGCATACGGTACTGGCACCGAAGAATGGGGTGGTGGCGGCGATTACTGGGGCGGACTCAACATGACCTTGCCGTTGGCGGGGCACCCCTGTGGCGCGGTTAGTAAAGAAACAGCTAAACACGAAAAAGACCTGATTGAATCCGCCTATCGGTTTTTGTTGGCCGATTTGATGCCTTTTGGCAAACGGGCCGTCATTCAGTTTGAACACGGGGGCGAAAATCTGTATCCCGAGCACTACGAAGCGGTTTGTTATTGGTATGGCCTTCCTAAACCTTCTTTGGTACTGACAGACGAGCTCAATGTAGGAAACCTGACCAGTGAAAAAATGCACAGCTACGTTTCGTCCGAGGCTTCGGCAGTTTATCCACTGACCTCACGATTCGAGGCAGGCATCGACGTATTTCCTGACAAGCCGTGGCGCATCGATGTGTCGGCGATTGAAGGCTATTCGGCCTTGATGGGCAAAGAGATTTATCCCGAAGAAACCTTGGAGGGGCGTTATACCCAAGGCACCTCGGAATTTACGATTAAGCTTGCCCCCACGAATCAAGGAATTTTGCTTCGTCGAACGCTGGATTATAGTTTTCCCAATCAAACTGCCGAAGTATTTATCGCCGAGGAAGCCGATGCGAAAAAAGGGAAATGGAGCCGAGCGGGAGTTTGGTATTTAGCTGGAGCCAATACCTGTATGTATTCCGACCCAGGAGGGGAGCTTGACCCGCGTTTTTTGAAAGCTCAAACCTCCAATCGGCAGCTACGAGAAGATGAATTTTTGGTGCCCGCCCAATTGACAAAAGATAAATCTAAACTAAGGGTGAAGATAAAATTTATTCCAAATCATCAGGAGTTGTTTCCTGGTACACCATTTCCAACCCAAAGTGCATGGAGTGAGTTGGGTTATAAAGTGTATAGCTATGTGTTGCCCAAATAGTTTCATTGTTCATTCATCGGTTTGTTTTTGGTAGCCATCGATTCTAAGTGTCGATTGGTAGATTGGGCTTATTCCTCCATTAAACGTTGTGATAAAATGAGCCTCTAACCATCGTAAACCAATTAATTACGACACATTTTAAAACAACAGCAACCATGAAAAAGACCATCTTAGCCATCGCCACTTTAGCCATTTTGAGCATCGCCAATGTCAACGCTCAGCGCGGTTCTTATCAAGTTCCTTCGGCTCCACAGATCAACAATCCTCGTCTAGATAATAAGCTTGAAGAACTTAGCATCAATCATCTGGACAACATCGTCAAACTGAGCCGCAAACAAGAAAACGAAATCAAGAGAATCGAAAATCAATATGACCGCCTCTTGAAAGGACGCCGCCTTAGCAGCCGTGACATAGAGCGCCTGCAAAATGAAAAACAAAAAGATATTTGGTCAGTCTTAACTCCTGCACAGCGCGAACGTTTGGTAGCTTATCAGCACTCACGCAAATTTGACCGTAATCCGTACCGCAGAGGATAAGTTTTTGACAATAAAAGCCACGAAAATAAATACAAAAACAGCTCCCTGAGGGAGCTGTTTTTGTATGAAAAAAGAGAGATAATTATTTAGTAGGCTTCTTAAAAATCGCCTCATCTACGGGAGTATTAACTGCGATTTTGTTGGTAGTAAAAGCCAAATTTCCCATTTGATTGCTCATTTCAAGCATGTAAGGATATTTTACCCCTTCTACATCTTTGTAGTCTGAAAATTCAATTTCTGCGTTTTGTCCCTGAGCCACTACGGTTATTTTACTCACTAAAAAAGTCGAGGCATCTACGTATTCATCGTGACTTTGGCCATCGCTGCTAGTCACTTTTAAATGATATACGTCTTTTTTATTCAACTTTTCTGTGCCAACAAGCTCAATAGTGTTTCCTTTTTCTTTATAATTTACCAAAGCCCCAAAGGGATCAAGTTGGCTAGCTTGTTGTTTCACTTGATCGGCTGGCATATCTTCTGGCTCGCCAGTGCCTCCCATCATTGCAGGACGAATCATCCAGCCCGATTTAATATCTGATACTTGAATCATAGAATTTCCCATAACAGTCGACTCGGATCTCAGCACCTTACCCACTACCATAGTGGTTTTATTGGGAATTTCCATACTTTGTACCGAAAGTGTTCTTTCGATAATCAGCGTATTTACGCCTTTTAGTTTATCGGCACCACCCAAAGCAGCAACGTGTTTATCCACAATTTCATCCACAGTTTGGGCATAAGCACCTACTGATACAAAAGCAACGAAAGCTGCGGCCAAAAATTTGTTAGTTTTCATCATGTTTTAGTTATGGTTATTGTATTTTTTTAGTAGTCAATTATCAATAAGATTTAGTTGCGCTGCTGTGCACCTCCTGTTGGAGCGCCGGTTCCACCTTGTCCACTGTTTTCAGATTTTACGTCATCATTATTGACCGAACGTGCTTTCTTTTTCGGGGCGTCGGTGGTCATTTTTCCAATTTTGTAAGTGAATGTTAGACGTACACCTCGGTTATAAAGAAATACATCACTGATTTGGCTGAATTGTGGTGAAGTAAGTTTGCTATGAATATTGAATCGACGGCTGAAGAAGTTTTCTCCCGCCAACCCAAGGCTTCCTTTTTTGTTTTTGAAATCTTTCTTGATTCCGACTGTATAAAAGGCAAATCCGCCTTGCATTCCTTGTAGCTGTACTTGATTGCCTTGTAAAAACCCAAAGGCTTGCGCTCCCCAACCATTTTTGAAAGTAGCTTGCGAAAACATCCCACCACTCACGTTCATCCCCGAGTTGGTAAATTCTTGCGAAACTCCATTTTCACCCAAAGCTTGGCCCGTAAGTCTGCTATAGAAAATATTAGAGAAAATACCGATGTTGATTTTGGAAGTAACTGCGATGTTGGTAAATATGTTAGCACCATAGGCATGTTGACGACCAATGTTTTCGTAAGTTGTCACGATAGCACCTGCGAGTGTATCAGAAGGCTGACGTACTTGGGTGATGGCGTTGTTGGTAATACGACCAAAAAACGTAGCGTTTACGAATGCTTTCTTGATGGTTCGGCTAAGCCCTAACTCAAAGTTATTGGTCAACTCTGGACGAAGGGTAGGGTTACCAATTGTGATGTTTTGAGGGTTAGCAGCGTTGAAGTTGGGGTTCAACTGCTGAAGCCCCGGACGCTGGATACGACGATTGTAGCCAAGCTTGAAAGTTGTTCCTTTAAAGGTCTTAGAAGCATTGATGCTAGGCACCAAAACACCGTAGTTAGCGATTCCCAACACGCCGTTTTCGCGGGTACTGGCATCGATAAAGGTATGCTCATATCGCAAACCACCTTTGAAAGTATAGCGTTTTTTGGTAGTGTAAGTATAAGAACTATAACCCGCTGCGATATTTTGGTGATAGAGCAATTCGCCCGATGGTTGGCCTGCTTCGATGGTATAATCTCCTGTGGCACCTGCTCTCAAATAGCGATAGTTGCTGTTTACCTCTCTAAAAATCCCTTTGGCCCCAAACTCAATCATTTGGTTTTTCTTGATGGGCGTTTGATAATCGGTTTGTAGCGTAAACTCCTGATTCACATTACCATTGAGATTGCGCTGACGACTTGTCAAAGCTCCTTCTCCATTTAGTAGATTAGCATCAAAATTGTTGGTGAGGTCGTTGCGGCTATACAGGGTTGAGATACTCCATTCTTGCTGAGGCTTTTTGTAAGTATGCAAATAATCTACGTTGATATCTACCGTTCCTGAAAGGTTTTTGGCTTCTACGTCACGACTAGAGGTAGCTCCTGTTACGCCATTTGTAATGAGTCGAGTGATAAGGTCTTGTTGATTAATAAAATTCCGAACCCCATAACGCACACCAGCCGTGAGGCTTTGATTTTTGGCCAAATCATAATCAAAACCTAAGTTGTATTGCCCAAAGAGCATTCTGCTGCTACCATCGCCTGTCTGTTGAGTGGTAGTCGTAATATTGTTGGCAGTGCTAGTTTGTTCAAGACTTGTTTTAGTAATCATATTGTAATTGGCACGTCCAAAACCACCTAAAGTAAATCCAGCTTTTCCTTTACGATAGCTCCCATTGAGTGACAAAGACGACCCACGGTTTCCAACGCCTGCATCTACATTTAGATTAAGCCCTTGAAGGCTGTTCTTTTTGGTGATGATGTTGATAATCCCTCCTGAGCCTTCAGCGTCATATTTGGCGGAGGGGCTAGTAATTACTTCTACTGTCTTGATTTGGTCGGCAGGAATCTGCTTCAAGGCATCTGCTACGCTACTGGCGATGATAGTACTAGGCTTGTTGTTGATCAACACCCGAATATTCTGACTACCACGTAGCGACACATTTCCGTCCAAATCTACGGTAAGCAAAGGCACTTTACGAAGTACATCCGTAGCATCTCCGCCTTTGGAGGCGATGTCTTTTTCGGCGTTGTAAACAAGTCTATCTACTTTTTCTTCGATAAGTGCGGCTTGCCCTGTTACCACTACTTCATTGAGAGTCTGCACATTAGGTGTAAGCTTAATCACTCCTAAGTCAAGGTCTTGTCCTTTTGCTAAAGAGATATTGTCGATAGTTTTGTTTTGATAACCCAAAAACGAAATCAGCATTTTGTAATCTCCTGCCACGATTTTGTTAAGGACAAACTTACCTTTTTCATCCGCAACGGTACCGTCCACTGCTTTTCCTGTAGCTTTATTGTAAAGAGCCACACTGGCAAACTCAACGGCTTTGGTAGCAGCCGAATCAATCACAAATCCTGTAATTTTTGAATTTCCTTTGGGTGTTTGATCAGTGGCTGTACCTGGGATAGGTTTTGAGGCTGGTGCTCCACCAACTGGAAATTGAGCGGAGACTGTACCAATCGTGAAGAATGTAATGGCGAGAAGTAAAGTTTTTTTCATGGTCTTGATTTTAACAACACAAAGTTGGCGAGTCATCAAGCAGTCTGCAAAAGAAATAGGATAAACTCCCTAATCCGACGGATGGAGATGGGTTTTTAGATGATAGAATTTTCTAAAGAAGGATAAACTCCGCCGTGGATTTGATTAAAATGGAGTCAAACAAAAAGCGACTAATGATTGAACATTAGCCGCTTTTTGTTGAAGAGTATTAGTTAATTTACCTCTTTTAGCAGTCCTCTGCGACGCAAAAGAGGCTTAATGTCAGGCTCGGCCCCTCTAAACTTCCGATAGAGAGTCATAGGCTCGTCGGTGCCGCCACGTTCGAGCACATTTTTACGGAAAGATTGGGCCGAATTTTGGTCAAAAAGTCCTTTTTCCTTAAATACCTCAAAGGCGTCGGCATCCAATACCGCCGACCAAATATAACTATAGTACCCTGCCGAATACCCTCCTGCAAAGATGTGCTGGAAATAAGTAGTACGATAACGAGGCGGAATCTGCGAAATCAAACCTATTTTGTCCATTGATGCTTTTTCAAAAGCAAGTACGTCGGTGGGTGTTTGACCAGGTTTCAGGGTATGATAGCTCATATCCAACAACGATGCTGCTAAATACTCACTCGTCGCAAAACCCTGATTGAAAAGGCTGCTTTTTTTCATTTTTTCAATCAATGCGTCAGGAATCACTTCGCCTGTTTGATAATGTTTGGCATATAACTTTAGCATTTCAGGCTCAGTCGACCAGTTTTCCATGATTTGCGAAGGCAACTCCACAAAATCACGCGGTACAGAGGTACCTGCCAGACTTCCATAATTCACGTTGGATAGTAATCCATGCAAGGCATGACCAAATTCATGGAAAAAGGTACGGGTTTCGTCCAAGCTCAATAGGGCAGGGGCATTGCCTGCTGGACGTGAGAAATTACAAACAATTGATACCACAGGTGCTACTCGTTTGCCATTTTCCATTTTTTGCTCACGGTAGCTTGTCATCCAAGCGCCACCGCGCTTGCTGGCACGCGGATGAAAATCCATGTACATTACACCTACATGCTGCCCATTGGCTTCTTTTACTTCATAGGCTGTTGCTTCTTCGTGATACACCGGAATATCAGTACGAGGCTCAAAGCTCAAACCATAAAGTTTTTTACAAAGTGTAAAGATACCCTGACGTACATTGTCCAGTGAAAAATAAGGACGAAGTTCTTCTTCGTCGAGGTCGTATTTTTGTTTGCGAAGTTTTTCGGCATAATATCTCCAATCCCAGCCTTCTAGTTTTTCGTTTTTGCCTTCTTTATCCATCAATGCTTGTAGCTCTGCCGCTTCTTGCTGGGTCACAGGCACCGTAGCCGTCCAAAGTTGATTCAACAATTCTTGCACTTTGGCGGGAGTTTTGGCCATACTTTCTTCCAGAACATAGGCGGCGTGGTTTTCATACCCCAACAAAGCTGCCTTTTCTGCGCGTAATGCTACGATTTTAGACATGATAGTTTTGTTGTCAAAGGCGTCGTTGTGATTACCTCTTTCAAGATATGCCTTGAAGATTTGCTCACGCAACGAACGGTTGTCGGCATATTGTAGAAAAGGCATGATACTTGGGTTTTGTAAAGTAAAAACCCATTTCCCTTCCATTTTGCGTTTTTTGGCATCAGCTGCTGCTGCCGCAATGAGCGATGAAGGCAAGCCACTGAGGTCTTCTTTTTTGTCAACTACGAGGGTATAATTATTGTTTTCGGCCAAAAGGTTTTGACCAAACTTCAAGGTCAACAATGATACTTCTTCGTTGATTTTGCGCAGGCGTTCTTGCTTATCTGTGGCCAATGCAGCGCCACTTCTTACAAACCCTTTATAGGTTTTTTCGAACAATTTTATCTGTTCTCCTGTCAATTTCAACTGAGCCCGTTGGTCATAAACGGCCTTCACTCGTTCAAACAACGCTTTGTTTAACTGAATATCGTCACGATGTTTGGAAAGTTGAGGAGACAATACCTGCGCAATTTTCTGGAGCGTTTCGTTGGTATTGGCACTGTTATAATTAAAAAATACAGTTCCAACACGATCCAATAAATCTCCGCTGTTTTCTAAAGCCAAAATCGTATTAGCAAAAGTGGGTTTTGATTTTTGAGCCGTAATCGCGGCAATTTCGGCAGCTTGCTGTTTCATCCCTTCAGTAAAAGCAGGCTCAAAATGCTCGGCTTTAATATCTGCAAAAGGCGGAACTCCAAAAGGAGTACTGTAAGCTTTAAAAAAAGGATTTTGCGCCATTGTAACCATTGAAATACAACAGGTTAGAAACACTCCAAGTAGTGTAGTATGAATTGTTTTTTTCATTGTACAAATGTTAATGAAGTTTTTAAAAGTTAGACCAAAGGTAGTAGCACTCTACCAAATTTACAATTCAGGCTATCACAGCATTTAGAAAAGAGCATTTAGGTAAGACACTCATAAAGTCAAAAAACCATGTTACCTTACCACACACCTATGCATTATTTGTATCTTTCGCCTCTTTTTTTGTGAATCAATTGCTACTACCTCTTTTTTTAGAGAACCTATGGATGGATTATTAATATTGGAAGTCGGACGAAGAATCAAACAAAATCGTATCGAAAAACGCCTTACCTTGCAAGAACTAGCCGACAAGTCGGGGGTAAGTAAAGGGCTTGTATCCCAAATCGAAAATGGACGAAGTATTCCTTCTCTTCCCGTCATGTTCAGTATCATCCAATCTCTTGAGGTAGAAGTCAGTGAGTTTTTTAAAGGATTGAATCTTTTGGAGCCTACCATTCTTATTCAACGTAAAGAGGATTATATACCTTTCGAAAAAGAGGATGCACAGGGTTTTAATTATCAGAGGGTCATTATGCGAAATCTCCCTGCAAGTACCGTAGATTTTGTTTTATTGGAACTCTCCCCTCATTGTTTTCGAGAAGAAGTGACAACCGACGCTTACGAATACATTTATATCATTAGCGGCCAAACCGATTATCTAATCAATGGGCAAGTTTTCCCTTTGAAAGAAGGAGACTCCGTATTTTTTGATGGTCGGCTTTCTCACGTCCCCAAAAACAACGCCGAAAGCCCCTGCAAAATGCTCGTTATCTATTTCTTTACCCAACATTAGTTTTTTGCTATCATGGACAGACGCCAATTTTGCCAAAATGCTTCACTTTTATCTTTCCTGAATTGGGTGGAAGTGTCTACACCTACTTCCAACAAGAAAATAGTAGCGCAAATAGGAATTTGCACGGATGTTCACCATGGGCTCATTCCCGATAGCGAAAGCCGACTAAGCTCTTTTATTGATGAAATGAATCGCCTCAAGCCAGATTTTATCATCCAACTTGGAGATTTTTGTTTTCCTAAAGAAAGTAGTCAATCCTTCATAAATATCTGGAAGGGCTTTAAGGGTGCAGCTTATCATGTCATTGGCAATCATGATACTGATGGCGGTTTTTCGCATCAACAAGTCGTGGATTTTTGGCAAATGCCCGCCCCTTACTATTCATTTGACAAAAACGATTTTCATTTTGTAGTACTCAATGGCAATGAAAAAAATCCTAACGGACAGCTCAAGGGTTATCCACGCTATGTCAGTAAAGCGCAGCGTCAATGGCTAAAACAGGATTTAGCAACTACACATCTCCCGGTTATCATTTTTTGTCATCAAGGGCTCGACAACGACAACAATGGTATCGAAAATGCCACCGCCGTGAAGCTCATCTTGGAAGAAGCTAATCAAAACGCAGGCTCCAATAAAGTAAAACTTGTTTTGAGCGGTCATCATCACCAAGATTATCACAATGTCATCAATGGCATTCATTATGTACAAATCAACAGTATGTCTTATTTTTGGGTAGGCGACAAAAACAAGTCGTCTGGCTATGATGCCGAAACCGAGAAAAAATTTCCCTATCTCAAATCCATGGCCGTCTATAAAGACCCCCTTTGGGCGAGGCTCATCATTTACTCAGATGGACACCTAGAAATTCAAGGAAAGAAATCTCAATTTTTGGGGGATTCTCCCGCTTCTATCGACGAAATTGCCTCGGAGGTGCCGTATGCTATCGTTCCCTACATTTCGAATCGAAAATTCTAAATCTTCGTTTTACTTTCTTGTTGTTTGGAGGTGTTGTTCTGTCAATGAACCCTACTTAGCCTCCTATTTTTTCAAAATAGGGTATAATCCAGTCTATTAAATAGACACCTCTAGCATCTATCTTTTTTTATATCTCTTCCACAACGTACATCCTTTCATTCCTTAGTATCCTAGTAAATGCCATTTTTTGACTCAAAAAATGCATTTGTAAGATGTTAGGTTAAACTATTTAAAAAAATTTAATAATTAATTAAACAATTGTTTAGAATATGTCAACATTTTTTTTAGATATTTGTAGGGTCTGAAGAACGTATGAATTTGGCAAGTAAAAACGACGAAATGTGTTTTTAACCAACGGCGCAAAACTAAACTTTTAGGTGGGGTGAAAGTGGATAGAGGCGATTTGTGGAGAATAAATTTTTATGATTATACGAAATACAAGATTATCATTCTAATAGGATTTCTGATTCATTAATTTAATATCTAAACTACTCAGGCTATGCTGATCCCTTTACTAAAGCGATTTTTTGTTTTGTCCTTTCGTCCATGTAGGTCTGTAGGATTACTAAAATTAATTTTGGGCTTATTATGGTTAAATTTAGCCACACTCCCCCTATTTGCCTCGCCCGAAAAAATCATTTCGGGAAACGTTTCAGATACTAAAGGACAACCTTTAGTAGGAGTTTCTGTCGTAATCAAAGGAAGTACAAAAGGCACTACTACAGATACGAAAGGAAACTTTTCACTTAATTCTGAAGAAGGACAAACCCTTACCTTTTCCTACATCGGTTATATTTCCAAAGAAATGAAGGTAGGAGCTACAAGCACATTTACTATCATTTTGGAAGAAGACACCAAGTACCTTTCAGAAGTATTGGTAGTAGGGTATGGCACTCAAAAAAAAGTAAACCTAACGGGGGCTGTTGATCAAATTGGGGGAGAAGTCCTCGAAAATCGTCCTATTACAAGGATTAGCCAAGCCCTGCAAGGAGCTGCCGGGAATCTCAACGTCACCACAAATACATCAGGAGGAGCCCCCAATGCTACACAATCTATCAACATTCGCGGTTTTACGGGCTTTGGTACCACGGGCAGTCCCTTGGTTGTGATTGACGGCGTACAGGGCGGAGATATTAACTCCCTCAACCCCAACGACATCGAAAATATAAGCATCCTGAAAGATGCGGCCTCATCGGCTATTTATGGCTCTAGCGCGCCTTATGGGGTGATTTTGATTACAACTAAACAAGGTAAAAAAGGGGGAAAGCCTAGCATTAGTTACAACAACAACTTCTCGATGGCGCAGCCTATCAACCTACCCCAAATGATCAACTCTCTTGATTTTGCGAAGCTCTACAACGAGGCTTTTGTAAATGCTGGTCGTGCAGAAGTATTTAACCCTGAAACTCTCGAAAGAATCAAAGCATATCAAGCTGGCACCATCACCAACGAGACCATTGCCAATCCCACGCCTGGAAGTAACGGCTGGAATACTTGGGCAGCTTCCAATGCCAACAATGACTGGTTTAAAATCTATTTCAGGGATTTTGCCCCTAGCCAACAGCATAATATAAGTGTCAATGGTGGCTCAGAAGGCTCCACCTATTATGTAGGATTAGGCTATAACCAAAGAGCTGTGTATCACCCTGAAATAGCTTGACAGATTTAGGATTCATTTTTGGTCACTGAAATAGTTTCTAAAATTGTACTTTTTGCTTTTTCTCACGTTTTGATGCTCTCCATCTTTTAGTTAATGGTCCCTTC
>NZ_JARNTW010000043.1 GCF_029433105.1 Runella sp. MFBS21
TGGATAAGAAGACTACCATAGATTGGCAGTTCTCATGCGAGTCTGCCAGAAATACGCTCAATCGGCACTATTCGCACGTTAATCCAAATAATATAAAATATAAAAAAACTAATTAAACAAGGTACTAGCTTTGACTTTCTAAGTTTTCAGCCTATTGAATCCAAATCACTTCAAAACTTAAAAAGTCTATGCCGCTTTAGCACTTATTTCCCTGCTTCTAGTTTTGACTTTCTAAGTTTTCAGCCTATTGAATCCAAATCACTTCAAAACTTAAACTTAGAAAGTCTATGCCGCTTTAGTACTTACTTCCCTGCTTCTAGTTTTATTTTTTTCAAATCTTCTTTTTGGTCGTCTCGCAAAGTAGGATACTTAATACCTAGCTGCTCCAAATAAGTCTTATACTTGGTAGGGTCATAATAATACTTCGAAAGTTCGGGCTTGAATTTGTTCATTATCTCACGGTTAAGATATACAGCGGGCATTTCTTTGGGCGAAATCAAAGGCGTGTATTGCATTTCTTTGGTTTGCTCATTTTTATAATAATCCCACGCATCCTTGATAATCTCAGGCTTGAGCAACATATCAATCAAAGTCATCGCCTCGGCTTTGGCACCATACACTACTCCTTTGTGCGCAATGGGCGTCGCCATAGAAATGGCATTGGACCAGTGGTGGCCTGGCAATCCGGGGATATTGGAAGGATAGCGAAGTACAATCGTTGGCAATGACCAAGAAATATCGGCAATATCATCAGAACCACCACCTATCGACATTGCCTGCCCGCCCATCATACGGGTAGGTGAGTCAGCAGGGAGGCCGATTGTATCCACTTTCGTTGCTAATCCCGAAATTTTAGGGGCTTGGAGTTCTTTTTGGGAAGCCATTGCTAGCATTTGGTCTTCTTCTGACCAAGTGGGCAAACCTACCTTTTTGATGTTTTGATACATGGCTTCAGCAATAGGCTTATTGAAATGCCCCGGCCAAGCCGAGCCCAAGATTTCGTAAGTAAACTTGGTATCTGTCATCATAGCAGCTCCTTCCGCAATTTTGACCCCAATGTCAAACAATTTCTTAATTTTTGGATAAGAACGTTCGCGGAAATAATACCAAACGGCGGCTTTGGAAGGAACTACATTGGGCTGGTCGCCACCGTCAGGAATCACATAGTGTGAGCGTTGAGTAACTTCTAAGTGCTCACGGCGAAAATTCCAACCTATATTCATCAACTCGACCGCATCCAACGCACTTCGTCCGCGCCAAGGCGCACCTGCCGCGTGGGCAGCGGCTCCTTCAAAATTAAACCGCACCGACACCAAACCGTTGTTGCCCGCATCACCATACGAAACGCCTAGGTTATTGCCAACGTGCGTAAAGATACAAGCGTCCACATCTTTGAAGTAGCCATCACGCACATAAAATGCTTTAGCTCCCACCAATTCCTCGGCGACTCCCGGCCATAAGACCAAGGTTCCGGGGAGTTTTTCGCGCTCCATTATTTCTTTTACGGCCAAAGCCGAAATGATATTCAACGCCTGCCCAGAATTATGCCCCTCACCATGTCCCGGCGCACCCACCACAATCGGGTCTTGGTAAGCTACGCCCGGTTTTTGGGACGCCTTAGGAATACAATCCACATCCGAGCCAATCGCTATTACGGGCTTTCCACTTCCCCACTTTGCCAGCCATGCCGTAGGCATATTGGCAATGCCACGCTCAACGGTAAAACCATTTTTTTCGAGCAAGTCGGTCAGATAGCGATAGCTTTCTACTTCCTGAAAACCCAGTTCAGAAAAGCTAAAGAGCATGTCGTTGATTTGTTGTCCCAATTGGGCGCGTTTTTCAACTCCCGCCGCCGCTTCTTGTTTGAGTTTTTCGAGGCGGGCTTGTTCAGGTGTAAGTTTGGGAGATTTTTTGGACTGTGCTCCGCTGATTGAACACATTCCTACCAACACTAGTAAGGTGTAGAGCGTTTTTTTCATAGTTTAGGTTGACAAGTGTAAAAAAATCGTAACAACCCAAAAATACAAAAAAACAAACTATAGTGGCTACACGTAGGAGGTAAATTTAACTAAACCAACTTCTTTTTATTACCAACTACTCAATAGATTCGACATAGGCAAGGTTTGAAAATCAAACTTTGCTCGTTCCATCCAAACTATTCTTTCTCTTTGTGTTTTTATACCATGTTTTTTGAGAAACATTTTATATCCATCATCTTGAGGTTCTACACAAATCACTGTTTTAACTTGATTTGCCTTTAGCAATTTTATCCTAGTTTCCTCAATTATTTGGCCATCCAGATAATACCGAGGCGATGTACCTACTTCTATCTCCATACCGATTGCCTGGTAATTTTCTCCTTTTGGGGTTCTAAAAACCAACATATCTTTTATTTCAGCCGTTTTCGTCTTTACTTTTACTCTTTCAAAAAACAAACCTTTGTTGGATTTCTTTAGAATCTCATTAAAGTTTTCATACGTATTTTGCCAAACGGCTTTTTCACCTTGTATACTTAGTGGAGGCTTTTCGCTTTTTTTCTGAGTACCAAACGCTTTCAAATGTCCTTTCTTTTTCAACGCTTTAGTCCAATAGGTGCCTACTTCTATCGATACTTGACGAGTAATCTTATTAGCTCTAATAGTAATAGGCTCGTCAAATCTTTCTGGTTTTTCTGCACTCCCAAAATCCGTAAAATGACGCAATGAATCTAAAATCAATGCATAATAGAAGCCAGATTGTTGATTATTTTCCAACTCTATGTCAATTGCAGCCAACTGACCATCACTCTTATATATTTCATTGGAAAAGCTCAGCTTAAACCCCTCCTTTTCAAAGTATTCTGCTACTTTGTCGAAGGTTACCTTCTTTATTTTATCTGGATAAACTGTATATAACAATTCATCATTATTGATTTTGAGAATAGAAGATATATTCACAAATGTATTGATTTGATGCACTTTTGAAGAAGCAGATGTGCGGCTGATTTCTAAATCTTTATCACCATAGCATAGTTTAATATAGGGCTGTTTAGTAGGTAGCATAATACCAATATCAATATAACCACCGAGGCTCCCTATGGCCCTAGCCTCTTCCATATCAATGACCTCAGGCGTAGAAACTTGCTGATTACGGAGATTTTTTACGGCAAGCCCTACCTTTGCTAATTTACCTTCTTCATCCGCCGATTGTTGGGTGACTACTATCTCATATCTCCAACGTTTCGAGATCCGTTGATTGACGGCCTCAATGTCTTTTAGATTGAATGAATGAGGATTGACCAAATAATAAATCATACCACTCGGTAATACGCACAAATCATTCAAACTCACATCATAGCGTTCCCAGCGCCCTTTGGTGTGTTTATGTTTTTGGTCATAATACGCCCATACATGTTTGTCATGCACTCTTAAAGAAGATTTTTGCTCTACTTTCTTGGGAGATACTTCTAGTTTCTGAGAGGCAGTTACTTCTTTATATACAGTCACTTTCTTGCGAATACCAAACGACAACACACCGATAACTCCTAGCGGCAACAGCACCGCGTATAATGCTTTTTTGATGGCAGTAGTTGGTTTTTGAAATATGAAATAAATTCGTTTGCTAACGGGATGCTTGCCAAAACTATTTAACAAGGGCAAAGATGACGGCGAAGCAAGTTTCAATATCAAATGCGCGTACGATTTAGCCTCCCACTGCCCAACCATGTATTTATCAACTTCGTATTCGTGGGTTTCTAAAAGAGCTTTCTTGTAAAGCAAAGTAACCGGATTGAACCATAAAATTGCTTTGGTAATTTCTACGACCAAAATATCTAGTGAATGCAAGAGTCTGGTATGCGTTCGTTCGTGCATTAAAATGTACTGAATCTCTGTAGGAGTTAATACACTAGAATTGAGAAAAACAAGACCAAAAAAAGAAGCACCTGCGGGAATACTCGTCACCTCAACCCACTCATCATTCCGACTTCCCTTTGTGTACATTATCATTATATGAAAAAGTCGTTTTCCCAAAAGTCCCAACATGCAAATCATTCCCAAAAAGTATAATGCTACAAGCCATTCTTGCCACGAAATCAAGTTTAGAATATCTTGGGTATAAGGAACTTCTGAGAGTTGGTCAACAGGCTCCATAATTACCTCAGGCTTCACTATTTCATCCCGCCCAGTTTCATCCAATACATAGGAAGATGGTTCAATCGGCATTACTTCTACGACACGTTTATGCTCTAGCGGTACCCATGGAATACTAAAACTCAACCCCAACCCAAGCAGCAAGTAAAAGCGATTTAGTCTATGAAAAGTAAAGCGTCGAAGCATTCCATAATAAACCATATAAAACACCGCCAAACTTATGGACACTTTGAGCAAATAGATGAGCAGCATTTTATTGGTTGTTAATAAATTGACGAAGTTTTTCGAGTTCGGCAGCGTCTAATTTGTGGTCGTTGACCATAAACGACAGCAGACTTGCAGGTGAATTGTCAAAATAATTGGCTAATACTTTTTGGAAAGTCAGTTTGCCATATTCTTCTTTCGAAACCAACGGAAAATATTCATACGTCTTTCCATAAGCTTTGAATCCAACATATCCTTTCTTTTCCAGAATTCTTACCACCGACGAAATCGTATTGTAGGGTGGTTTTGGCTCATCATCTAAGCGCTCGATGATATCTTTTACAAAACATCTCTCCAAATCCCAAATGATTTGCATGATGCGTTCTTCGGTACGTGTAAGTTCTTCCATGACACAAACATATAACGTATTTTTCAGTTACAAAACTTATTTTTCAGTTTTAATTTTAAAATCTAAATAATCATCTAATAACCAACCTTTTATGAAATTTACTTTATATTAATTCAACAATTATTTGAAATATAGGCCTGAATAACGTGAGGTATCATCCTCCTTTTTAAGCCTTTAAAATCAATTCTTTATTCATTTCAATTTTCATTGACAAAAACCCTCACAAATTGGTTTTGCTTCTTATCTTTGGAATATCCTATTCATCATCAATCTCAACAATATGCTTAAAACTCTATTTTTTGTTTTCTTTTTTTACACGTTAAACGTGTATAGCCAAACTGACTATTTTTTCAGTGGCAAAAAATTGAATCCTGCCATTCCTTCCCCTCAACAATATTTGGGCTATGCAATCGGCGATCATCAAACCCGCTACGACAAGCTCGTAGCTTATATGTATGAGCTCGACCGCCTCTCCGACCGAGTCAGTGTGAGTGTCATCGGCGAAACCTACGAGAAGCGTCCTCATTTGGTAGTGATGTTTTCGTCACCTTCCAATATTTCACAACTACCTCAAATACAACAAGAACGAATCAAACTCGTCAACCCTTCCTCACCCATGCCCGACATTTCCAAGATGCCTGTCTTGGTACAATTGGGCGCCAATGTACACGGCAACGAAACCTCTGGCGGCGAAGCCATGATTTTGGCGGCTTATTATCTGGCGGCTTCCGAAGATGAGGATGCAAAAAAGTTGCTCGACAACGCCGTTGTCTTCATCGAACCCGTACTCAATCCCGACGGTAGAGATCGCTTTGTAAGCTGGGTCAACCAAAACAAAGCTACACCACTTGTAGCTGACCCCAACGACCGTGAGCACAATGAAGTATGGCCCGGCGGACGTACCAATCACTACTGGTTTGACCTCAACCGCGATTGGTACCTAGCTGTACATGTAGAAAGCCAGAACCGTCTTAAATTTTATCATCAATGGCTTCCCAATGTCGTTACGGATCATCACGAAATGGGAACCAATGCTACTTTTTTCTTCGAACCTTCCAAAGAAAACGCCGAAAACCCACTGGTACCGGCTTATGTTTACAAAACCCTCAATACCAAATTTGCCAAATACTACGAAAATGCCCTCAATGCGATTGGGTCGCTGTATTATACCAAAGAATCCTTCGACAACCTTTATCCTGGCTATGGGTCAAGCTATCCCGATATTCAGGGCGGATTGGGGCTGCTGTTTGAACAAGCTAGTTCGCGAGGGTACATTCAAGATAGTCAGCATGGCTCTGTAACCTTCGCTTTTACTATCCGTAATCAATTGGTATGTGCGTTGGCCACTTGTCAAGCCGCCGTAGACGAACGCCAAAATCTGCTTAAATTTCAACGCGATTTTTTTGCGAGTGCGGTCAGTGATGCCAACAAACAACCCATCAAAGGATACATCGTAGGCGACAATCAGGATGCGAACAAGCTCAAAAAATTTGCCCAATTTTTATTGTACCATCAAATCGAAAGCTACCAACTTTCTGACAATCTAAACACAGACGGAAAGGCCTTTGAAAAAGGCAAAGCCTTGTTTGTTCCCACGGCACAGCCCCAGTATCGAATGGTGCAGAGTATTTTTGAGAAGCCTACCAAATTTGCCGATAGCTTGTTTTATGATGCCTCGGCTTGGAATATGCCCTTGGCATTTGGCCTTACGCATGCCGAACTCAAAACCCTCCCTGCCAAAAACACCCGCCTTAGCGAAGATTTTCTAAAAACTCCCACTGTCGCCCCTGTTAAGTCTGAATATGCTTATTTGTTGGATTTCTCTGATTTTATGGCTACCAAAGCCCTTTATCGACTATTACAATACAATATCACCACCAAAGTAGCGATGCGTGCTTTCAAAATTGGGGACAAAAACTACGGGCATGGCTCATTGATGATACCCGTACAAGGGCAACGCCTCAACGCTACTACCCTTTTTGAAACAATCAAAGCCATCGGGCAAGAAGCACAGGTTAATTTTGTAGGAATCCCTACTGGTTTTAGTCAAAGTGGAATTGATTTAGGAAGCAACAATTTTCAGAAAGTAAGCAAACCCGAAGCCCTCATCGTAACGGGTCAAGGCGTAGCAAGCTACGAGGCAGGCGAAGTGTGGTATTGGCTTGACACCCACGTAGGAATGCCCATTTCCAAAGTTGACATAGCGACCTTGCCCCGACTCAACCTCAGTCGCTACAACGTCATCGTCATGGTATCGGGTCAATACGACCGCTCCTTGGCTCCCAAAATCAAGCAGTGGGTAGCGAATGGCGGCACGCTCATCACCCTCAAAACCGCCACTGAATGGGCGCTCAAAAACGACATTGCCCACGAAACCCTCCGTATCCGTAATGTATCCGATTCGAGCAAAAGTATTCGTGTCAACTATGAAGATGCGGCCGCCAACGAAGGCTCCCAAAATACGGGAGGCACAATGTTTGAAGCCGACATCGACATCACACATCCGATTGGGTTTGGGTACAAAAACCGAAAAATAACCCTTTACCGAAATGGTAACACGCTATTAGAACCTTCTAAAAACCCATACAGCACCGTAGTACAGTATTCTGACAAACCTTGGCTGACAGGGTATGTTCACCCTCAAACCCTCAAAAAAATCAGTGGTTCGGCGGGTGTGCTCGTCTCACCCGAAGGCAGCGGCCGTACCATCCTCTTTGCCGACAACCCCAATTTCAGAGGTGTATGGTATGGTACCGAAAAGATGTTTTTAAACGCCATTTTCTTTGGGGCAAATATTTCGACGCCTACTCCTTTTGGAGCCAAAGAAGAGTAATATCTTCCATAAATTAGGGTAGATAGTTACTACATCAACAAGCAAAAAAGCTCAGATTTCTCTGGGCTTTTTTAGGTTCTGGACCAGGCTGGGAATTAGCATTGATTATCATTCAATTACTCTTGTTTCAAAACTTGGGTATTATATATGGTATCAAATTCTGATTTTTTTTTGGTATAATTTGCCATTTCAACGCTTACCAAAGCGGTATTTTTAAAAAGTTAAGGGCTTCGGGTTTTTAAAAATACTATGTTTGCGAATTAACAAAACTTATGCCCTTATTTATTAAAAAATCTAAAAGTCGTTAATGAATACAGCTGTCCACAACAAATTAGTATCTTTTATATGGTCCATTGCCGATGATTGTTTGCGCGATGTGTATGTGCGGGGAAAGTACCGTGACGTGATTTTACCTATGGTGGTGCTCCGCCGATTGGATACTCTACTTGAACCCACCAAAGAGGCCGTGATGGAAGAATTGGCCTTTCAGCGAGATGAGGCAGGTTTTACGGAATGGGATGAGAACGGCCTGCGCGATGCATCGGGCTATGTGTTTTATAACATTAGCCCGTGGACATTGCAACGCCTGCACGATACCGCTACCAATAATCAACAAATCCTCCAAGCCAATTTTGAAGAATACCTCAATGGTTTTAGCCCCAACGTCAAGGAAATCATTGATAAGTTTAAACTCAAAAGCCAGGTACGGCACATGGCGGCCAAAGATGTGCTGCTTGATGTACTGGAAAAGTTTACCTCTTCGTACATCAACCTTACTCCTTTTGAAAAGCTTGACCCCGAAGGTCGCAAATTACCGCCCTTGAGCAATTTGGGAATGGGTTACGTGTTTGAAGAACTGATTCGCAAGTTCAACGAAGACAACAACGAAGAAGCCGGCGAGCACTTTACACCCCGTGAGGTAATCGACCTCATGACGCACGTAATCTTTGATCCCATCAAAGACGACCTGCCGCCCGTCATGACCATCTACGACCCTGCCTGCGGCTCGGGCGGGATGCTGACCGAATCGCAGAATTTTATCAAAGACGAAGAGGGTGAAATACGTGCCAAAGGCGATGTGTACCTGTTTGGCAAGGAAATCAACGACGAAACCTACGCCATTTGCAAATCGGACATGATGATTAAAGGAAACAACCCCGAAAACATCCGCGTCGGCTCGACGCTTTCAACGGATGAATTTGCGGGAAAAACCTTTGATTTCATGCTTTCCAATCCTCCCTATGGCAAGTCGTGGGCAAGTGAGCAGAAATACATCAAAGACGGCAAAGACATCATTGACCCGCGTTTTCAAATTACCCTCCGCGACTATTGGGGCAACGAAGAACCTGCCGATGCCACACCGCGTTCGTCGGACGGGCAGTTGTTGTTTTTGATGGAAATGGTCAACAAAATGAAGCCACTCGACAAAAGCCCGCGCGGTAGTCGCATAGCCTCGGTACACAACGGTTCGAGTCTGTTTACGGGCGATGCGGGCGGGGGCGAAAGCAACATCCGCCGCTACCTCATTGAAAACGATTGGCTCGAAGCAATCATTCAGTTGCCCAACAACCTGTTTTACAACACAGGCATCACCACCTACATTTGGGTGCTCTCTAACCGCAAAGCCCCGCTACGCCAAGGCAAAGTGCAGCTCATTGACGCGGGTCAGCTCTATAGGAAACTCCGCAAAAACCTCGGCAACAAAAATTGTGAGTTTGCCCCCGAGCACATCCGCGAGATTGTGAATGTGTATACCCAATTGCTTGAAGTGCAGCGCCCTATCCATCCCGACACGCTGGAGGAAGAACCAGGAATTGCGTCTAAGGTATTTGACAACAGCGATTTTGGCTATTACAAAGTGACCGTAGAGCGCCCCAAGCGCCTCAAAGCACAGTTTAGCACCGAGTGCATTGAAGAACTGCGCTCTGATAAATCCCTGCGCGAACCCATGCAATGGGCCTTTGAGCAGTGGGGTGAAGAAGTATATACCCACCTTGCCCAACACGAAAAAGCTCTGACGGATTGGTGCGAAAAAAACGAGTTGAACCTCAACGCCAAACAACTCAAAACCTTGACTTCGCCCGCTACGTGGCAGAAACAATTGGATTTGCTCACGGCGGCGACGAGCTTGATGCAGGCCATCGGCACCGATGAATACAACGACTTTAATTTTTTCAGGAAAAACATAGACGCCGAGCTGAAAGCCTCAAAATCCAAACTTTCGGCCTCGGAGAAAAATGCCATCCTCAACGCCGTGAGCTGGTACGACGCCACCGCCGAAAAAGTGGTGAAGGGTATTACCAAACTGACGGGCGACAAGCTCGATACCCTCCTCGCGCATTTGGGCTGCGACGAATCCCAATTGGCCGATTACGGCTATTTTGCCACCGACAAAAGAGGCGAATACGTGGAATACGAAACGGAAAGCGACCTGCGCGACACCGAAAACGTACCCCTCAAGGAAAATATCCACGCCTACTTTTTGCGCGAAGTAAAACCCCACGTGGCCGAAGCTTGGCTCAACCTCGACGCTACCAAAATAGGCTATGAGATTAGTTTTAACAAGTATTTTTATCGCCACAAACCCCTGCGCACCTTGGAAAAGGTAACCGAAGATATTTTGGCCCTGGAAGCCGAAAGCGATGGCCTGATTCGGGAGATTTTGGGGCTTTGAATTGGTTATGCCCAATTAAACTCTTTGAATTACTTATGAATTTAGATAAAACCCAAACGGAATTTATTGCTCAAATAAAGCAAAAGGTACGTGATGCTCAGTATGAAGCCCTCAAAGCCGTGAATGTTCAGCTGATTAACCTTTATTGGGAACTGGGCAAAGCCATTGCTCAAAAACAAGCCTTAGGTTGGGGAAAAGCCATTGTACCTACGCTTTCAAAAGAACTGCAAGCGGAATTTCCTGATATGGATGGTTTTTCAACGGGAAATTTATGGCTTATGGCTCAATTTTACACTGAGTATCAACATGATACAAATCTCGTACCAATGGTACGAGAAATTAGTTGGAGCAAACACATTGTTATTTTAAAGAAATGCAAAGACCCGCAGCAGCGACTTTTTTACACGATTTCAACTAAAAAATTTGGTTGGACAAAAGACGTTCTCATTCATCAAATTGAAAATAATACTTTTGAAAAATACCTGCTCAACCAAACCAATTTTGATGATGTACTGCCCGAAAAAATCAAAAACCAAGCCTATTTGGCGGTAAAAGACCACTATAATTTTGAGTTTTTGGAAATGGCAGACCAACACAGCGAATATGAGCTGGAACAAGCCATTTTGAAAAATATCCGAAACTTCCTGATGGAAATGGGAGGCGATTTTAGTTTTATCGGCAACCAATATAAGGTCTATGCAGGCACGAAAGAGTACAAAATTGATTTATTGCTGTTTCACAGAAAACTGCAATCTCTGATTGCCATTGAACTGAAAATCGGCGATTTTGAACCTGAATACAAAGGCAAAATGGAGTTTTATCTATCGGTTTTGAACGATACCGTACGACTCCCCCACGAAAACCCCGCCATTGGAATCATTATCTGTAAAAGCAAAGACCGAACAGTGGTAGAATACGCCCTCAAAACGGCTATTCTACCCATTGGCATTGCCACTTACACAACGAGTAGCCAACTACCGGAAGCTTATAAGGGCCTACTGCCTGCAACCGAAGAAATTACGAAAAAATTAGAATCGTACCTCAATGCAAAATAACCTACCTACCTATACACACTACAAACCCTCCGGCGTCCAATGGCTCGGTGATATTCCTGAACATTGGAAGGTGAAACCTGGGTTTACAATCATAAGCGAACGAAAGGAAAAAAACATTGGACTAAAAATCAACACTGTTCTTTCATTAAGTTATGGAAATGTAATTATAAAACCAGAGGAAAAGTTAACTGGGCTCGTTCCTGAATCATTTGAGACTTACCAAATTGTTTACCCAAATGATATAATAATCAGACCTACAGATTTACAAAATGACAAAACAAGTTTAAGGACTGGATTAGCTAAGAATCATGGAATTATAACGAGTGCTTATATTAACATTTTGGTCAAAGAAGGCAACAACAGTTCGTATTTGCACTATTTCTTCCATTGCGTTGACATTACTAAAGTAATTTATGGCTTAGGTTCTGGATTAAGACAGAATTTAGATTTTAGAGATTTTAAAAGATTTAGCTTTTTAGTTCCGCCTCTCTCCGAACAAACCGCCATTGCCCAATTTCTCGACCGCAAAACAGCGCAAATTGACAAAGCCATTGACCTTAAAGAAAAACAAATCGAACTACTCAAAGAGCGCCGACAAATCCTTATCCACCAAGCCGTTACGCGGGGGCTGAATCCCGATGTGCCCATGAAAGATTCGGGCATAGAATGGATTGGGGAGATACCGGCGCATTGGGAGGTGACTCAAATCAAGAAAATTGCACAAACAACAAGTGGGGGAACTCCACCAAGCGGAAATATTAAGGAATATTATAATGGTCACATACCATGGGTAAGAACAACAGATTTAAATAATGATGAACTTTATGATGTTCCGGAAAAAATAACTGATAAGGCAATCAGAGACACAGCATGTAAAGTTGTTCCGGTAAATACTGTCTGCGTTGCGATGTATGGAGGCCCTGGTTCAATTGGGAAGCACTCCATTTTAAGATTTAGCGCTACACTTAATCAAGCACTTTGTGGCATAATTTCGTCTGAAAAACTGTATTGTGAATTCTTATATTATTATGTAAAATTTTGCAGACCTTACTGGATGATAAATGCAAAAGGTACACGAGTTGACCCTAATATAAGCCAAGATGAAGTGAGAAAAATGTCAATTACATTTCCTCCAAAATCAGAACAAATTGCAATAGCTGAACATATTAAATTCCTTTCTAAAAAAATCGACACGGCCATTGGCCTCAAAGAGCAGGAGATAGAGAAGCTGAAAGAATACAAGGCGAGTTTGATCAACAGTGTGGTCACGGGCAAGGTGAAGGTAACAGAAAACCCCGAGGGGTAGCAATATAATATCACCCCTTCGGGGTTTTCATCATTATCGCAGGGAGTGTACGCTGAACTGTGTCAGGATTTTAGTTTTGCCTTTTCAGCCTCCGAGGTAATTTTCTCTGTCAGCTTGTAATCTATCGCCAAATTTAATGTACAATTGCGACATGGCCAACCCCCAA
>NZ_JARNTW010000044.1 GCF_029433105.1 Runella sp. MFBS21
GGGGGATTTGTGGCAGGGTCAAAGGATGCAGGGGGTACTGCAAATAAGAATCGTTGTTGGAGTGGTCAAAAACGACGATAGACTTAGGGCAAACGGGACTCAAAAAAAACTCTTCGGCGAGCTGCATGGCCGTGAAGGTCTTACCCACGTCGCGGGAGCCAGTGACCAACCAAGTGTTACCTTTCAGGTTCATGGGTGTTTGGGTTTAGGTTTGAACTTGGCAACGGCACCCGACATTTTTTCGGCGATGACCTCCTTGCCCGCACTACCGATTTCGGCGACGGTGATGAGGGTCAAATGCCAAAAGAACTCGTTGGGGCTTTGGAGTTGGAGTTCGCCCCGCAGGTTTTGTTCCCTCATTTGCTGAAAGATGATTTCCTCGTAAATGGTAATGACTTCAAGGTCAGAGAGGATCGCGGATTTGGCTTTTTCAATCTTACGACGACGGTCGACGGCCTTTTGCATTCCCTGAGCCATCTCACGGTCGTATTCAGAGAGGTTGGCATCGTTTGATTCGAGTCTTTCGACCATTTCGACCATGAGGTCAGAAGCGGCCATACCCCCCAACACGTCACGGGCAAAGCGGGAAATGGTTTCGACGTATTTGAGGTTGACGGTAGCTTTCCACTTGGCCATGCTACGGAGCTTTTCTTCCTCGACTTGTGGTTTGACAACGGGAGCAGGAGGCAAGTAAGGAGCCAACAAGGGGTTGGGTACCGCCGTATCAGGCGGGGGCAGCTGATGAGTAGTGGGGGTGGACGAAGCTTGAAAAGGTAAGGTCTCGACACGCGGGGTCGTTTGGGAGGGTAGTTCAGCTCTTTTTTGGGCGAGCGAACCTTCAAACATGCGTTTGGTGGCATTGGCGGCGGCTTGGGCGGCATCGTTAGCGATGATACCCAAATACTTTTGTTTAAGGTCAGGAAACATGGCAATTAACGGGAGAGACGTTTGAGGAGATTGGAGAGCAGTCGCGATACCCCCGCGAAAGCGTGGGATTTGAGCCAGTCGAAGACTTTTTCACGGTAGGCGTCGAGCGTATGGGCAGTTCGGGCAAGGAGTCCCTTTCGTTGCTGAATTCGGATGATTTCCTCGGCGATGAAAGGCCGCATCCACAGTTGAATCGCTTGGGGGTTTTGGTGGAGCAGACCCATTTGGGCGAGGGTATCGGTGAGCAAACGGAGTTGGACTTCGTTTTGCACCATGATAGGGGGCAACTGCTGTTGGAATTCGAGGGCGGCGATGGCATCCACAAAAAAAGCCTTGGCTAAGTCAGGTTCAAACTCCCCAAAATCTTCCACAATGGTCAGGTTATCATCGATGATGACGAGTCTCATGGAATTTGAGGGATGAAGGTCATGAACTGATGAAGAATGGCTTCGGCGTCAAGGTCGATGTCGGCGTTTTCGACGCGTTGGGCGATGTCGCGAATGGCTTGGATGACGGTTGGGTTACAGAAGGCATCGTAGGCGATTTGTTCGGCCGACAAGGGGGCAGGGATGAGTTGCCGAAGCTGTTGATTTTCGGCTTCGAGGGCTTGCAATCGTTGGAGCAACTCGGGGGCGGTCGAATGAGTGTCTTGGGGATTGGCGACAAATTGGGCGAGGGCTTCGCGGAAAATGTTGTTGACGTGAGTGGCGCGCATTTGGGCGAGACGGAGGAACTTTTGTTCAAGGGAGATACCGATTTTGAGGGAGACTTGTTGGGTGTAAGACTCACGTGGAGCGTTGGGATTAGGGAGAGGGGGGAACATGGGCGTTAGGCTTGGTTTTGGGCGAAATTGGGGAGGGGGAAATAAGCTTACAAAGGGGGATAGGGGGAAACATGGGAGAAGCGGGGGAATCCTAAGGAATCCAATGGGAACCCAAGGAATCCAAACAGGAATCGGATTCCTCAAGGAAATGGAGGATTCCTAGGAATCCAAGGAATCGGAATCCTCGAAAAAGTGGGGATTCCTTGAGGAATCCAAGGAATCCTAGGAATCGGATTCCAAAAGGGGGTATATATCAAACAGGAATCGGATTCCTAAATAAGTAGGTAGGTAGTAGGAATCGGAATCCAGAAAGGAGAGGAGGGAAAGGCTAAAAATATGTAAGGTTATTAGTTGTAAATTACCCTAAAAGTAAGTTTTTTTGTTTGACAAATGTTAATGTAGCACAAAAGCAAACCTCCCCATAGTTCGATGAGACCGCTAGAAGAATTCCAGATACCTTATGAAGTAGAAGTGAATGCGAAGTTGTTAGACCGCAATGGTATATTCTCGACGAAGTATGCCGAATACAAGATGGCGAAGATACGTAGGGAGTTGGGGCTACGGTTGATTACGGTGCGTACTTTCTGTGACTACTTCAAAATTGACCCTGTCAGGTTTAGTCGGTTGAAGTGAGGGGGGAATACTGATAAGTGACTAAGTTGATAATACATTTACCCCGCTGTTATTATAGCAAGCTATAAACAGAAATTAAATTCATTTTTCTGAGGGCCAGAAAGCAAAAAGGACTTTGTAAGATTTGTTTTTTCTAAAGCAAACACTGACATTTTCATTCCCCCCCATAATCGTGTTAGGATGATAGCAATTCCAGTATAAAGTGTCTGTTTTTGGCTTGTCGTAAGGCGAAGTGTGAGGAGTCCCTAGTATATCAATAACTTGTGCTTTGCTCTTTCCTATCAAAAATGTCTGATTATTCTGCAAATCTTCAAGCATAGTGTGTCTGATTTTACCACTCAAACTATCACTTTTCCAAATTTCACTATTAAAGGGTTGATTAGGGGGATCCTTAAAAGCATCTTCGAGGAAAGCTAATCCACAGCTTCTAAGTGAGAAAATAAATAGAATGAATAGCGCTATTCTGGTAATAAAAGTGGTAGGATAAATGCTTGAAGAAAAGAGTTTTGACACGATTCGTTTAGCAAAAATCATTATCAGCAATAAGGCGAAGGTCAAAAAGAAGTAAACAAGAAACATGTATTTTCAATAGTAATATAAAGCTAAAAAGCTTTAGGATTAAAGTAGCGTTACTGTAGTACAAAAGGTGTCTTTGTGTACTTTTCAAAGAATCGGGCTTGTTGCGTTTGCACCACTGGTGAAAACCCGCCAAAAAACAATTACAAAAGTAACAACTTGCAAGATAGCAAAAAAGGCGATGGACAACCATCGCCTTTTTTGCTTGTCCAGTACCTACTTTGAAGGTGGTACAGGAGTGCAGCGGCAATGAAGTCGGCCTCGGTTATTCTCAAGCTTTTCAAAGAAATCAATCAGGGATTCATAGGAGAAGTAAAGTCCCGACCTTTCGGTCGCTAGCTTTCCATTAATATCCTCGGATTCAATCCAAACCCTCATAAAAGTTTTGAGCAGGTAGAGAGCATCTTTGGGTTCAATGTCGGTAAGCAATTGGTCAAGGATTGCAAGGTCAGTAAGGTCAAAGGGGGAGGCGATAAGGTTTTGCATGATATTTTGTTAGTCTGAAAGGTTATTGAAGCAAGTAGAAAGGGAATTGTGAGAGCATTAGCACCACAAGCATGATGATGGCCAAAAGTCCAACGAGCGAAAATAGAGTGTTGGTTTTCATGGATATAACCTCATTTGGTGAGCATTTGAAATACTTTTTTTACCAGAGCCATGTCGGTTTCAAGGGTATGAATCTTTTGTCGGTATTCCAGCCTTTCCTTTTGGGCTTCTTTATTGTCTTTTTCAGACTGCTTTAAGAGTTCTTGATAGAGTTTTGAGGTACGGTCATAGTCTTTGATGATGTATTCGATGCACGCCTGACCCGTTTTGATGCCCGTGTTTTCCATGACCTCGTTCATGATGTTGACGAGTTCAGGTTTGATGTCCATATCCCTGAGGGTGATGGTCTTGAAGTCCTTTTTTTCTGAATTTGCTATCATTTTTTGAGGTTGGTTTGGCCGATGCGCGACGGAGCAGAGCTACATCAGCGATTAGTGAATTTATTTTGCTATCAAAATGGACGCTGCGGCGCTGTCCAGGCGTGGAGCTGTATAGGTATTTTGCTATCAAAATGGAAGCTGCAGCCGTGTCCGGGTTTTAGGGTCGACCTGAATTTTGCTATCAAAATTTAGCGCTTACTGTGAAGTAGCTTTTGTCTGAAGCACCGCTTTTTATGGTGGTAGAAAACATTGGATTAGGGTTTGTTTTTGACGATGACCATGTTCATGAAGTAGAATTTGAGGTTTTCGACGCTTCCCAAGTGCCTACACTCAAACTGTAGTTGTCGTTGGTATTCTTCGAGCTTCATTCCCCTATCAATGCGTGATACAAAGCTGCTGATGCGTGAAAAAGGATAGACGCTGATTGCTTCACAAATAGCATACAGGAAGGTTTTTCCTTTGACCTGAATCTCGTAGGTCTCTCCTACCTGATATAAATTCGATTCAGGCAAAAGCACCTGAAAACTATGGGTAGAGGCCAATTTGTTGTTGTAGTTTTCGCCAAGATTGATTTTGGGAAAGGTCAAAGGGGGTTTGTAACCTTGTTGCTCAAAAAGGTTGATGTGATGGTTCCATTGGTTGTTCATTTCGGTAAGGGAGATTGAATTGTACAAAAACAGAATCAGGGATAGCATGAAGTAGCGTTTGAGGGTCGTAGTAGAGCGGATTTCCATTGATGTCTTTGCCGAACACGTCTATACGGGCAGGGCTGATGTAGGGAACAGCCTTCACAAAGAAGAGCTTGATTTGGGCGTTTTCGGCAGTGATAACGGCTTTTACCTCGGTCGAATCTTCGGAACGTTCGACGGCCAAAACTTGACCAATCTTAATGACAGGTGGATGCGTAAATAAAGAACCAAGGATGATGATTCCAATTACCAAAAAGTAGCGAAAAATGAGTTGGATTTGTTTCATAGAATGATTGTTTAGTGTTCAAAATACCAGAGATAATCTTCTTCATTGTCGGGGGTAGATTCGCGTTTCATATCTCCCAAAAAGAGGTTGAAATTCTTGGCCAAGTGCGTTTGGATGTTGCCCTTCAAGATGTTCAATTCTTTGTTGTTGGAAGCCTCACACAGCTCAAAAAGGATGATAGCAACCTCAACGGAAATCCTGACTTTCAACCCTCTTTCATTGGGGCCTTGATAGTGCCACAACTGCCCCGATTTCTTCCATTTTTCGATGTCCTTAAGCAGGGTTTTGATATGGGCGATACGAAGGATATTTTCGGGGGTACGGTTGAGGGGTTCGAGCCTTTCAAAATCGTGGCAGGGAGGGTAGATTTTGGCCATGAGCGTCCATTCTATCCAATCCACTTCGGCGGCTTGAATGTAGATTTCGGCCTTGTCCGCTAACTTTTTGAAGTAAAAGTGAGGGTAGTGCATGGCTATCGACGGGCTTGTTGGAGGATGTCAATCCAAGCGTCCAAATGTTGGTTAAAAAAGACTTGGGTTTCTGGGTCGTATTCTCGGGAGAAATCCTTGATAGGTTCTTTGCCCCGAATATTGAGAGCGCACAGAAAATGGGGACTAGCAAATCCCGCATGGGAGTACTGCGAAATAGCCCCTTGTTTGATTCTGTCTTTTTCCTCGTGGTTGTTGAGGTAGATTTGAATGGAAGTGATAGGGTTACTGGCGTGGCTACCATTGAGTTTACTTTGTAGGCAACGGGCAAAGCGGTCAAATTCCAACACGACTTGCCTTTCAAAGTCAAGCATATCCCAATCGGGGTCATTGGTCTTTTTCTGATAGTAGGTCATGCTGTCTTTGGCATTTCCGTTGGGATAAGTTCCAAATGGATACTTGTGGAAGATGATAGGGGCAAGACGGCTGTTGATACCGTCAAAAGGATTGGGTCTAAAACTACTAGAAGTTTTGGGGGCTGTGTAAATTTTGTTTTGCATGGTAATTGTTTGACTATGAGCATGTTATAAACCTGTTTGATTTTCAGTGGCCGCGCCCCCCCCTACCCATGTTCTTATAGGAACAGTACGAACCTTTTTTTTCGATTTTTTGGGGGGATTTTCGAGGTTTTCGGGTCGAAGACCTTACTAAAAGACCTTTTAGAGTTCTTATAGTACTTACTAAGTACTTAGGTAGGTACTTAGGCTAAAAAATTAGCTATTCTAGTTTTAAAAAAGGGGAGGCGTCAGACTGCGCAAAAAAAGAGGCAAAATGGGAAGGGGTTTGGTTTCGTTTTTTGGCTTGTAAATCATTGGCATTTTTGACGGCCAAAATATTAGCTCCTACGTTAAATTCTGTTTGTTGGTTGACTTGTCGTTTGTACCTAGATTCCTCGGCAGAGAGTTGGCCTATTTTGACGGCTTGATTGTGGCGTTCATCTTCAAATTGGAGTACGGTAGGGTCGATTTTGAGGACGATACAGGCCGTGTTTTGGTTTTCGAGTCTTAACCCTCCGCGATATTTTTGTGTCACAAAGCTTTTGTAGATACTTAATAGCTTGTTGATATGGTTTTTGATGGTGGCTACACAGCAACTATCGTTGAGTGCTTTTCGGAGGTAGCTATGGGTGATTCTGATTTCGTAGGCACGGGCGTTAGGTTTTCCCCAATTTTTAATGTAGTACATGAGGAGTTGCCAAGCGGTTTGTTGAACGCTTTGGTGCATACGCGGGTAGGCTTCTCGGTTTTCAAGGCAAAGGCTTCTGACTTGCTCGTTGTTTCGGAAAAACTCGGCCAATTTGGCTTTTGTTTTGGCCAGTGAAAACTGAGGTTTAGAGGGGGCAACGTCGGCGGCATAAGGATTGACTAAGGTAGCCACGGAGATACTTCTTTTGAACATTGTTTTGGAGGGGTTTGTAAATGAGATGGTAGTTTTAACTTTAGCTTAGGTTCGCAGGACATATACAGGACTGTAACGTCTTTATGTTTTGTCCTACGAACCAATGGCCATGAACTCAAAAGGGTAGCTATCTATCCTATGAGCAGTGTCAATAAAAGAACAGTAGAATCCAAGTGAGACAGCAATAGTAAAAGGGGAATCCCAGGCTAAAAACGCCAATGAAAGGGGCACAAAGGAGAATCCAGAAAAGAACGGGATACGACCAATGATGCTTGGGAGTTTCGGGGGTAGTGAGGGGTTTCATGGGCTTAAAAAATTGGTATGTTATTTAATCGAATCGTGGCGTTTGGTGATACCCTTTGACAAAGGGCTGAGGAATGCCTGTACACATCCTTTTTTCTCTACATCTTCATCCAAATACTCGGCTCTAAATAAAATCACCTTCTCAATCTTATGATAGCGTAGCCATCCTTCTCCTCGCCATTTGCGTAAGGTGCTTACCGATACCTTGAGTCGCTGAGCGGCTTCCTCTTCAGACAACCATGCTGAGCCGTTTATGGTAGCCAATATCTTGGTGTTTTGTTCGTGGATAGTCTGCAAGAGGGTCAATTGCTCTTCGGGCAGGCTAAGGGCGATAGTAGTAGGAAAACTCATACGACTGGAGGATTTTGGATGTCAGCGATTTTTTCGAGGGCTAGTACTACCCGCTCAAGGCGGTCGGCACTAGCACGCCGTGGACTGGATACCGCCGAAGATGCCCCTTGCATCCAGTCGGCACCTTCTTTGGTGTTGAAAAACTCATCAACTTGAGAAAGCTGCCGACGCCAATCGACGCCAACTTGGTCACGAGCCTTTACAAAACGCTCTATCAGACGCTCCCGAATGCTCTTTACAACCGTTTGCTCAATACTTTTTGCGTTGACCTTCATAGAATTGTATATTGCACAATGTTAAAATGACATTACAAATATTTATCACAATATTGATAAAAACAAGCTGAATTGTGATAAAATTTACCAATTTTGTTTTATTGCTATGGAAGTGCCTGAAAACCAAAGAATTGAAATTTTAAGGAAGTTTTTAAAAATGAGTCAAACTGAGTTCGCCAAATCAATTGGTATGTCTCAGTCTAACTACAATATGGCTATTAGGGATGGGAGAAATATATCGGGCAAGCCCATTTACCTTCTTCAGAGTGTTCACAAAGTAGATTTGGATTGGATATTTGGGCAGATAGAGAGTGAGACCCCTGTATTTGTGGAGGAGTCGAAAGAGGAAGAAAGGGTACGTCAGCTTGAGCAAGAATTATTGAAAACGACCCAAGAACTTTTAAAATACAAGAGCCAAGAAAACGAAGAATTAAAGCGCAAGTCCGCGCAATCAAACGGATAAGAGTACATACAGCACATGCCCCAATTTTCCAGAAATCTGATTAGATTAATGATTAAAAGAGGCTTTACGGAAGATGATATTGCACAAATGATGGGAGTCACTACCCCCACCGTACTGAGGTGGATATCAAGAAAAGGAATGCCTCGTAGAGTAAGAACCCTTGCCGCCATTTTAGGAGTAACCGTAAGTGATTTGTGGAGTGAAAACCCATTGACTGAGGAAGAGAGGTATCTTCAAAAACGTACCCGTGAGCTAGAGCAACAACACTACCAAGCTGCCTTACAGTTGCTAGCTGAAAAGACTCGTGAAAGCGAGGGCTTAAAAAATCATTCACTTGTTTTTGTTGGGCAATACTAGCTGAGGGGAAACCAAAAAATATCCCATTATGCTACATTCAAATGCGCAATCTGTACTAAAAAGCATATTAAGTAGGGTATTTATTTTGGTTTGAGACGCAGAGAAGACAAAAATGTAACATTAAATACAAAGTAATTTTAATCAAAACCTCTATGACTACTTTATCTCAAGTGTATCGAAAAACTCCTTTTACCGTTCAGGATATATATGACATAGTCTTAAAATGGATTGACGAAGGGTATGAAGTTGATAATGGGTTTCCCCTTTATTATTTAGCAGAATTAATCTCGGAGGCTAATGAAGATAAGTTTATCGAAGTCCTTAATGCTTTATTAGAAAGAGGTTATGAGGTTAAAGCTTTGGATGTGCAAATGATTATAATTAGTGAGAATCAAAAAGTAGTGGATTATATCAAAAGTAAGGGAATAGATGTTAATCTTTTAGACGATAACGAAGAAAATGTATTTTTTCACATATTAAGCGGTAGAGTATTGGAGATATCTAACATAGGTGATTTGTCAAGGTTGTTTCAGTTTGCAATTAAAAACGGAGTTAGATACGATATCATTAATGAAAATGGTGAAAACTTAATACATGCTTATATAAAAGGGGGGCAAGATGATTTTTATTTGGAGGAGCTAATGAAGTTGCCTTTAGACATTAACTTAAGAAATAAGTGGGGTTTTACTCCCCTCCATAAGGCTTGTTTAGAATTGGCAGAAGATAATGCTCTTGAAAAATTAATTAAGCATGGTGCTGATATAACGATGAAAACTTTGGAAAATCAGCATGAAAGTGGAGATTTTAGTATTAAAATTAAATTGGGTGAGAGACCATATGATTTAAGAATAAAGTATTTAAATACACTATTTAATGAATTTTTTGAATATACAAATTCGGTTCCTGAAGAATTAGAGCAGGATGAGATGCAGAGATACGAAAACCAAAAAAATTACTATAAAAGACTCCTCTTACCAGAAAATGAGCGTGATTTTTAAATCGCTTTTAGAGTGTTTTGTTTCAGTAGTGTTTCAGTTATAATTTTATTTTTTGCTTTAATGTGCTGATTTTTAGGAGATTGTGTTTGGTTAAAAACATTCCCGTCGAGGTCACTTTTTAAGTTCATGGCAATTCGTGGTAATACAAAAAAAACCTTAAACTGCTCATTTAAGGGGTTTTTGTTTATTTTCGCATCGCCACGCATCACCATAAATCTAAAAATGTTTCAGCAGCTTCGTGATTTTGAGGTGACCTTCATGCGGTGTTGGATGATTTGGTTTTTTAGGGGGTATCTTTAACGTAGTATATTCTTCATAGGTTTAGAGTTTGGAATTGAATTCATTGGTCAAGAGGGCAAGCTTTTCAAGTCAAGTTTAAAATTTGCTATCAAATAGTTCTGCGGAATATCAGGGTGCACTATTTTTCAATAGAACATCGCTTTCTAAAAACTATTGTCTTGGCTTTTTATTATGATTATTTTTAGAAAGTATAAAGAAATACCGTAAAACCAGTATTTCTTTATACAATTCTTTCACCTACCTTTGAACAACATTTCCTAGTCATAGCTTCCCTACTTTCTATTTGTTAGACTTGCCAAGTTTTGGCCAAATCGCCTATTAATTATGATTCTTTCATAAAGCCATAATTAATAGACATGGAATATCATTGACTTAATTTATCTAATTTCTTATGAAAAAGTTTCTTTACTTCATGTATTTTTACATTGTATCGTGTATCCTACCTACCTCGATTCTTTATGCCCAGTTAAACAGCAATTTAAAAAATTTTAGATGGGAAATTTCAACAGCCATCACACCTATTCTTATCAAAAATTCTGATTATGAGCTGGTAGTGAGGAAGTATAAAACAAAAAATGATAGACTAAGTGCCCTTCGTTTACGTTCAACGATTCACTTTGTGGCAAAAAATACAAATTTAAGTACTTCGGATTACATCAATCTGGCAGAAGGACCCTTAAATGCTAAGATTACTTTAGGAATTGGAAAAGAGTTTTACAAGAAGATAGACAAGCTCTTAATTTATACGGGACCTGAAATAATAGGAGGTTATTATTCTGTAAAACTTTATAAGTTAGACCCTTTAAATGTACCCACACATTATTTTGAAGAAGGGTTTTTAATCGGTGCCAATGCGGTTTTAGGAGCTAAATATATCATGCTCCCGAATGTAACTATAGGTGTTGAGTCGATGTTACACTATCATTTTCAAAATTTTTCAGAGGATGGGCTTTATATCGAAGCTAATCGAAAAAATCGAACAAGAATCCTTACGCACAGAGTGGAATTGCTCCCACTTTCTTCAATAAACCTAAGTATCATTTTTTAACTTTTCTAAATGTAAAGCAATTATGAAAAAGGTATCATTTATTTCTAATAATACTATATTGAATATAGGTAATATAGTTAAAAACAGTGCGTTCTTGTTGATTTTTATGAATGCATTAAGAGTTTCTGCTCAAACTCTAACGATAGTTCCACTTCCCTATTCGGTTTCTGTTCCACCTAAGGATCTTAACGTATATACTATTAGTAGCACCACTGCTTTTGCTTCTGGTTGCAATTTTGATTGGGAAGTAACAAATGGGTGGATTCAGTATATTGGGGGGCAAAGTACAAAAACTGTTTCATATGATGCTGGAGGATATGTCCAAAACATTTATTTTAAAAATGAGAATGGAAATGGAAAAGTAAAAATTACTGTAAGAGATTGCACAGGAGGGGCTGCTTCTAATAATGATAAATCGTCGGAGCATACTATTGCCATTCGATATCTTGGGGCAGTAGGTGATATTAAAATCAATGGCTCGCCTGTGGGGTCTTCTGCATCAGTATCATGTGGCTCTTTTACAGCTTCTGTAGATGCTGTTACCAATGCGACTGGATATATATGGGAACTTCCCAGTGGTTGGTCGGGAAGTAGTTCTACTAACTCTATTAATGTTACAACTAGTGGTTCGACTGGTGGTAATCTTAAAGTAACTGCTAAACGTTCGGATGCTCCAGATTTCAATGACCAAAATAAAACCACTAATTTGTCAATTAATAATTTCCCAAGTACGCCAAGCATTAGTTTTAGCGGCTCTCCTAGTAGTACACATCTTTGTGCTTCAGAGAGTGCTACATTAACAGCTTCTGCTTCAAATGCGACTTCTTACAATTGGACAGCTACGGGTAGTGCCAGAGTAAACGGGAGTACCTCTGCCACTGGTTCAAGTGTTACATTAACAGGGTCAGGAAATGGTCCAGGAACGTATTCTGTCAAATCTTATTCGTCCGCCTGTGGAGCCGAAAGTAATAATGCTGCTTCCGCACAAATACATTTAGGACTCCCTACCTACTCAAGTATGCTCGCAAATGGGAGCCCATTTTATGGAAATATGTGTAATGGCGCAAGTATCTATTTTACAGCCCTTAATGAAGGGGCGACCAGTTATAATTGGGAAATCACTAGCGGTAACGGATCTAACGCTTATTTAACGGGTTACAGCAATGGAACAGCATATTTTAATTCTTATGTTAATGATTGCTATGGCATAGATATAGATTTCACAAATCGATGCGGTACATATAGTGATGGTATAACGGTCTGTGTAGATAATTGTTTTGCCAGATATGCAGTCTATCCAAATCCAGTTACAAATCAAATTAGTATTGAGTTAGGAGAAGCTAAAAATAAAAGAACATTACCTCAACGGGTTGATTTATTTGAGGAAAAATCAACGAAAAAAATACGCACAGTTGATGTAAGAGATGCGTTTGAGAAAAAATCTTTAAAAGCGGATGGCATTCTTACTATTAATGTTGAAGACTTACCTAGAGGTGTATATTATCTTCACATAACTAATAATGAAACTGCTGGAGATAAGTTAGTTGTTCAGCGAGTAGTGTTGAATTAAGATAATAAGGCGTAAGGAGGGAGTGTACGCTGAACTGTGTCAGGATTTTAGTTTTGCCTTTTCAGCCTCCGAGGTAATTTTCTCTGTCAGCTTGTAATCTATCGCCAAATTTAATGTACAATTGCGACATGGCCAACCCCCAAT
>NZ_JARNTW010000045.1 GCF_029433105.1 Runella sp. MFBS21
CTTCTTCCTTGAAGCGCTCGAAATTAAAGGATTCGTCAGTTTTCATTGTGTCTATAAGTTAAAACTAAGTTACTTATTTTCCCCCTTTGATTCAATTTGGGGTGACACAGTTTAGTTTACAATCTCAGCAATATTTATAATTTTGTGTCACAGGGCTTTCTTACATATTATTTATTTGTAAACAATTATGCTTCACCTAACTTTCAAATCCTCTTTAGCAGAGAGTGTATATAGCCCTAGCAACTAAAAAGACTTATGAAATCACTGTTTAAATTTAGCGAAAAATCTATTCAAACATCCGTAGCATTTCTTTTTGGACCTATTCTAATGGTCGTCATGATGGCACTCCAATTAGGAGAAAAGGGTCTCTATTTACAAGGCGCATTGATTTTTTTAGCGGTTCTTTCGCTATCTTTTTATCTGTGGAAGCGAAAGAAATACTCAGCAATAAAAACCCGTTTGATAAGTGCCTTTGTGCTGGTATTGATAGTGTTTGTATATACCAAACTACAACACCATTTTTTTGTGGAACCCCAAGTGGAAAGCATCACCGATTCCCACAAAATAAATAAGTAAAATCGTTGACCTTCTCAACACTCCCTAATCTCTTCTTGGAATGAGAGAGCATTAGGGAGTACTAAACCAAAGAATTATAACGTTCTTTTTCTTATTCCTCCGCAAAAATTTCTTTTAAATTGGTTTCAAATCCAGCCAAGACACTAGAACGTACAATGTCTTGCTCTTCTGCGGATGAAAACAACCGATACTTACTGTTTTCAAGCACGTATACCAAAACTACTTCGTTGCGCGGGTCCACTAGCCAATATTCTTGTACGCCAAATCGCTCATAATCTTCCTTTTTCTCAATATAATCGCGTGCCTGACCCCTTCCATACCACCTCCACAATCAGCGCAGGGCTGCCTTCAATGGCGCTCTCACCCACTATCTGTGCCTGTTCTTTGGCAATAAACACCAAGTCAGGCTGACATACTTCTCCTGGCGCAAAATGAACATCAATGGGCGCAAAAAGTACTTCTCCCAATCGATTGGAAATCACAAAATAATCTAAAAGTTTAAACAAGCGTTTAGAAATCCGTTGGTATTGAGGTTTGGGGGCAGGTGACATATCAATTAAATTAAAATGGCGCAATTCGTAGCGCGTTCGGGCGGTAGCTCGCGGCGCATTCGTTCGTATGTCCACTCCTCAGTACTTACAATCATAGCCGTAATGGTTGTTTGTCTTCTATGCAAGTTAATCAAAATCAAATCATAATCAGAAAGCTACGGCATTTTTCCGTAATTTTGCACCTCCAAAAAAGACGCTTGCCTCCCAACCCTGCATTTCAGTGTTTTTGGTAAAAAGTCAAATATTCAATTTCAAATGTCAGTAAGAATGACCTCCCACGAAATTCGCCAAGCATTTTTAGATTTTTTCAAAAGTAAAGGCCACCTTATCGTACCTTCTGCGCCGCTTGTGGCCAAAAATGACCCCACGCTCATGTTCAACAACTCGGGCATGGCGCAGTTCAAAGACTTTTTCTTAGGCAATGGCACGCCGCCAAGCAAACGCATCGCCGACACCCAAAAGTGCTTGCGAGTAAGTGGTAAGCACAACGACTTAGAAGATGTAGGATTTGATACCTATCACCACACCATGTTTGAAATGCTCGGCAACTGGTCGTTTGGTGATTATTTCAAAAAAGAAGCCCTTGCGTGGTCGTGGGAATTGCTCACCGAAATCTACAAACTCCCCAAAGACCGCATCTATGTATCGGTGTTCAAAGGAGACGAAAAAGACGGTGTTCCCTTTGACCAAGAAGCGTGGGATATTTGGAAAGCGATTTTGGGCGGAGAAGACCGTATTATTTTAGGGAACAAAAAAGACAACTTCTGGGAAATGGGCGATGTAGGTCCCTGCGGTCCGTGTTCGGAAATCCACATCGACCTCCGCGACCAAGCCGAAGTAGACTTGAAGCCCGGTAAAGAACTTGTCAATGCCGATCATCCTCAGGTGGTCGAAATCTGGAACAACGTATTCATGCAGTTTGAGCGCAAAGCCGATGGCTCCCTCATTACGCTTCCTGCCAAACACGTGGATACGGGTATGGGCTTCGAGCGCCTTTGTATGGCGATTCAGGGTAAAAAATCAAACTATGATACCGACATTTTCCAAAATACCATTCAGGTCATTGAGAAAATGTGTGGTAAACAATATGGCACCGAAGGTACCCTCAGCACTACCAACTATACCGATATTGCGATGCGGGTCATTGCTGACCACCTCCGGGCGGTAAGTTTTGCGATTGCCGACGGACAACTCCCCTCAAACGCCAAAGCGGGCTACGTGATTCGGCGGATTTTGCGCCGCGCTATTCGCTATGGATACTCGTATTTGGGCTTCAATGAGCCTTTTATGAGTCAACTTGTACCCGTTTTAGCCGACCAATTCAAGGATGTTTTTCCCGAACTTAAAGCTCAAGAAGACTTTGTTACTCGCGTAGTGCTAGAAGAAGAAAAGAGCTTCTTACGCACCTTAGAATTGGGAATCAAGCGCTTCGAGTCTCTTAGTCCAACGGGAGGAGTTATTGATGGAAACATCGTATTTGAACTCTCAGATACGTACGGTTTCCCGGTAGATTTGACGGCGCTTTTGGCCAAAGAAAAAGGCTACAAAATCGACGAAAAAGGCTACGAGAAGGCATTGGCCGAACAAAAAAATCGTAGCCGACAAGATGCCGCTAAAGAAGCTACGGACTGGGTAGAAGTAAACGAAGGGGGCGATTTTGAGTTTTTGGGCTATGAGACTCTCGAAGCTACTGCCCAAATCGTCAAATACCGCAAAGTCAAAACCAAAGCGGGAGAAGAATACCATATCGTACTCGATCGCACGCCTTTCTACGCCGAAATGGGTGGACAAGTGGGCGATTCGGGGATGCTTGTGGTAGGTCATGGCGACCAAGCCGTAAGTATCAACATTGCCGATACGAAAAAAGAAAATGACTTGTTTGTACACATCTCTCGTGACAAAAACCTAGATGAGGTACTTACTACCCCCGATTTTGTGTTGGCCTCGGTCGATGCGCATCGTCGTCAAAACATCATGCGCAATCACACCGCCACGCACTTGATGCTTGCGGCCTTGCGGAAGGTGTTAGGCAATCACATTGTTCAAAAAGGATCTTTCCAAAACGATGACTTAACCCGTTTTGACTTTTCGCACTTTGCCAAAGTCACCGACGAAGAACTCGCGCAAGTAGAAGACATCGTAAATGCTAAAATCCGCGCCAATATTCCTCAAAAAACCTACGTCAATGTACCTATCGATGAGGCTATCAAAAAAGGGGCAACGGCGACTTTTGGCGAAAAATACGGGGATTTTGTACGCGTGGTAGAGTTTGACCCTAGTTTCTCGGTTGAGCTTTGTGGGGGTACACACGTACCCGCTACGGGCGAAATCGCCCTCTTTAAGTTTACGTCTGAAGGCTCAGTATCGGCGGGGGTTCGGCGGGTAGAAGCCGTAACGGGCGAAAAAGCCCTCGAAATCATCCGCCAACAGGCAGAGGTGATTGGCCAATTAGAAGGTTTGTTTAAAGGCCAAAAAGACCTTGTTAAAGCCGTTGAAGGCCTTTTGGCGGAAAAAGCTGCTTTACAAAAACGCATCGAAACCCTCGAAAACGAGAAATTGGCGCAAGTAAAAGAAAGCTTGTTGACCCAAGTAACGAATAACAACGGTATTGCCAGCCTCATCGCTCGCGTGGAAGTACCGAACGCCGACGCCCTGAAATCGCTCGTTTATCAGTTGAAAGAACAATCACAAGCGCCATTCTATATTGTTTTAGGAACGGTATTGGGCGGTAAACCTCAATTGGCCGTGATGCTTTCCGACGACTTAGTGACCCAAGGCAAACACGCAGGAAACATCGTGAAAGAACTTGCCAAAGAAGTAAAAGGCGGCGGCGGTGGTCAGCCTTTCTTTGCAACCGCCGGTGGCTCTGACGCTAGTGGCTTGGATGCTGCCTTAGCTAAGGCGAAAGGGATTTTATAACAATTCTCAATCATAGCACGCCCCTGCTCTTGTTCGGATGGATGAGGGCGGGGGTGTTTTTTGTTGGGCGCAATATCAGTTTACTCATTGATAAACAACCTTTTTAACCCACCAAAAGCATTTCAATAATCTTCAAATACCCGTTTTCCTTAAACCCCATGCCTTTAGGCTGGGGCCTGTAAACAAAATCATACTCTAGGGCTTTAACTATGAATTTTTCGCATCAATATTCCAAAATTCAGGGCTGAAGCCCGCAGCTTTACTATGTTTATCCTTATGCCTCAGCCTAAAGGCATGGGGTTAAAGCAGTGTTTATTTTACTGCCTTTAATCCAGTTTAATGGCACTTAATCAATCGGTAAATGATAGACCGCTACTTGTGGATATTCTAATCAAAAACATACAAGCAAACACCTAAAAAATACTTCATTGATTTAGCACCACCCTATCGCTTCCTTCCCCTATCAGCCACACGCCAAAGCATTTTACCTATTAAATCGAACAAAAAACAACCAAATTTGCCTATTAAATCAAACAAAAAACTATTAAATTTGCCTATTAAATCAAACAAAGTCATGATAAAGAGGCAGTTAGATAGTTTCTTGTACGAGTGGAAAAATTCTCCATCTCGCAAACCATTGATTTTGCGCGGAGCCAGGCAAGTAGGAAAAACTACCTTGGTAACGCAGTTCGGAAAATCATTTGATCAATACCTGTATTTCAATTTAGAACGAGCCGCTGACCGTCAACTTTTCAATACAGTTGAAAACCTTTCTGCTACAATACAATTGTTATTTTTAGCAAAAGGACAAATCGACAGCCAAGATAAAAAAACGCTGATTTTCATTGATGAGGTGCAAGAAGCTCCCAAAGTATTGGAAGCATTACGATTTTTTTATGAAGATTATCCTCACTTATACGTCATCGTAACAGGCTCATTGTTGGAATTTGCGATGGAACAAATCGCCCGTATGCCCGTAGGTAGGGTAGAATTTGCAGAATTACATCCACTCAATTTTCAAGAATACCTCAGTGGAATAGGAAATCAGGCACTATTAAATGCGCTCAACCATGTTCCGCTTGACAATCCATTTCTTGCGGTAGTGTATCCAATTTTTCACGAATATGTGATGATTGGTGGTATGCCCAATATCACTTACACCTATCTTCAAGACAAAAACCTAAGTCGAATTATCAGTTTGTATGCCTCTATCACTGAGGCTTACAAAGCCGATATCGAAAAATACGCCACCAACTTTACGCAACGTACAATCTTACGTCATGTCATGGATACCGCGCCGTTTGAGATAGACAACCGCATTATTTTCAACAACTTTGGCAATTCATCTTTCAAAACACGAGAGGTAAAAGAAGCAATTAATGCCTTAGAAAAAGCTAAAATCTTGGAACTAATATATCCTACCACTAATGTTTCGTTACCTTCTTTACCCGATTTAAAAAAAAGCCCTCGTCTTCAATATTTAGATGTTGGATTGGTTAATTTTCAGTTGGGGCTACACCGCGAATTGCTCGTCATCAATGACTTAAATGACAGCTCTCGTGGCAAACTCATTCAACAAGTAGTGATGCAAGAACTCAAATCATTGCGTTACTTACCCGATTCAGGGCTTCACTTTTGGGTGCGCGAAGAAGGTGGAACTTCTTCGGAGGTGGATTTGGTTTACCCTTATCGCAATCTGCTCATTCCCATAGAAATCAAGTCCGGAGCAAGTGGTGCACTACGTTCATTACACGAATTTATGGATCGTTGCCCTCACAATGTAGCAGTGCGCTTTTATGCCGGAAATATCTCCATCGACCAAGTTCAAACCCGTAAAGGCAAGCCCTATCGCCTCCTCAATCTCCCCTACTTCTTAGCCGCTTGGTTGGAGGATTATTTGATGTGGTTTTTGGAGGAGGTAAATTAAAGGGAATAATCTAAAAATTCTCCATAAATAGGATCATCCAAGATACCTACTGAATAAGACCTATTGTATTCTTTTGTAGGCACATAAGTTAAAGCAATTTCAGGATGTTTTAAAAAAAGTCGATAAATAGAAATAGAAGAAATTTTTGGCCCCAGAGATGCGACAATAATATTATACTCACTTTTCAATTTGATTATTTCTTCATCTAGTACTGATAAACCGAAATCACCATTATAAAAATCTATTTCAAAACTCTTTACTTCGCTTCCATTACACTCATTTCTATGTAATTCTTCAATATTTCGGTTTTGATTATCAAATTGATTACCTTTTTGGAGGCCAAGAATTGTTAGTGCAGGTTCATAGAATCTCACCAACTGATTCGTTCTATCATAATCATATCCCGTTAATATCATCAAAGCCGTACGACGGCCAAACTCGGCTATTCCTGAATGTTTATATAGTAATCGTGGTCTATCAGGCTCCTTGCAAAGCCAGTCCCCATACTTCAATGGTTTGTGATAAATATAGTGAATTTGCTTTGAACTTTTTTGAAGAAAGAAAAGTAGCCCCCAAATTGTTTCACGAGGCATTGTGGAAATATCGAGAACAATATTTTCTGTATTTACCAGTTTACTTGTAACTAGCCTTTCTAATTGTCGCCAACTATCAACAGGATTTTGGTACGATAATTCTAATTTATCGAGTTTTACTTTTTTTTCATCACAAATAGTTTGCACTTTCAAAAGATTTTCTAAAGAATATGACTCATATTCTTTAAATACAATCAAATGCAAAGTAGAACTATTAAACTTATTTAAGCTCTTCTGAATGCCTTCAACAAAGCGTTCTTCCCACCCTAAAACGGCAATTATACTATCAATCATAGTTGTCAAAAAGAGTCGGTGGTTGGAGAAGTTGTGATTCTTCTTTTAATCGTTTATTTTTCGATGCGGCAGCCCACAAATCATTAGCTTTAATGCTAATTTCAGAGTGTTGCCCTATCGGATCTAAACCTCTATCAGGCAGTAGTAACCTATTCGGTTCATAATAGCTTGTATGTTTACCATCATCTTTGCCACGTCCAGTACGTACATATAGCAATTGAGCTTTTTGAGCAATCAATAAAAGAGGTTCTAATTTTCTCATCGCCTCACTTTTTTGTTCCGTAATAATAAATTTTATAGCTCTTGGTTCAGATGAATTACTTTGCAATCTATCTCTGAATAAAGTCATTAGATTATTAAATATATTCAAAATACAATTTTTATCATTTTCTGAACAGCCCTCTATATTTCGATGAAGATGTTCAATACTTTCCCATTTTCGTCTGCTAATTGACTTTATCGCCTCGGTTTGTATTGTTGGACTAATCTCTCGAATATTTGATTTACCACCCTGCTGATTTGACAAGAAAATTTCAAACATTTCATAACAGGGTGCTAATAAATTTCTAATAACACCTGTAGAGAGTTGTACAATTAATTCAAAACCCGAATAAGGAGGTAAATTTGCTTTGGAATCTCTTTTCTTAAAATAATACGCTCTATGATATTTATAAACATAATCATTGAGTTGTTTTTGAGTCGCATTTGGATATAGTGTTAAATACTCGTTTTTAACAATCCGCTTTGCTTCTTCTAAATCCTTGACCATGTTGGGATTGACAGGAAAAAAATCTTCACAGGAAATACCTATATCGTATAGTTTCAAACGCCTTTCAATAATATCTTTGGCCATTTTACCAAAATCAGATCTTGAATTGCGTAAAGGGTTTTCGCGTTCAACTTTGGTAAAATCATGATCTTCAATGATACTACCCCCAGATGCAGTAGTAAAGCTATATTCTTTTTCAGAGGTTATAGCTACTTTAAAGCTATAATTGGAGTGGTCGCGATATGCAATCCATGAATTAACTATTCTCTTCTGAAAATCATTTAAGTCATGAGCATCATCAAGCATAAACATAAAATGAGTATCACGCATGAAAGGGATACTCTTAATCATGTCTAATAAAGGAAAGACTAATGAATTGAATGAATATGTATTTCCATAAAACTCGTCAGAATTAGGAGAATTAATCTTTCTTTGAGTATTAATTACTTCTTTATTAGTGAAGATTGAAATAGACGGGAGTGTACGCTGAACTGTGTCAGGATTTTAGTTTTGCCTTTTCAGCCTCCGAGGTAATTTTCTCTGTCAGCTTGTAATCTATCGCCAAATTTAATGTACAATTGCGACATGGCCAACCCCCAAT
>NZ_JARNTW010000046.1 GCF_029433105.1 Runella sp. MFBS21
GGGACCATTAACTAAAAGATGGAGAGCATCAAAACGTGAGAAAAAGCAAAAAGTACAATTTTAGAAACTATTTCAGTGACCAAAAATGAATCCTAAATCTGTCAAGCTATTTCAGGGTGATACAATTGTTTTGGAGGGTAGCTAACATAAAAATACGTTGGTTAGGCAAGGCAATTCAAACTTTATTTCTAATTGCAATTTTGCGTCCATTAACCAATAAAGTCGAATACACTTCGGCTATTTTGCTCCAAGATGCATAAGGATGAGCAGTGTACTAGGCGGAATCCATCATGCAGTTGTTTTTACTTTTACAAGAAAAAAGAAAAGGAGCAAAGAAGTGTATAAGGCGGCGTTTTTTATGGTGTAGTTTGAGAGCTTTATGGCTGAATTACAAATAAATAAGGTACAAAGAGGATAGCAAAAAGCTTTTCGCATTTTTCATTATCCTCTTACAATGAGACATTTTTTATTCTTTACATTCTGTTTTTTTTAGGACTTCTTCTAAATCAAATGTAAGAGTAGCGCCGGGGCTAAATATAGTTTTCTCTTCTGTCTCTTCTACAGGGCCGTATCCTTCCACAAAGCCATCTTTCTTGGCTAAAAATACCACTTCTCTCACCGATTCGACTCCTTCTGACTCAAAAGTATAATCGGCTCTTAGGGTATCTCCGTGCATTCTACCCCGTAAAGTACCTGTGTTGCGGTCTTTCTCAAACAGTGAATACATCAGGGTTCCCTCTACATCGATACCCTGTTGGGTTAGATTTAGGGTGATGGTATCGCCTTGCGGAGTCATGAGCGCATAGCAATGCGTTTGACTTTTGGCTGCCATTGGTGATGCTGCGCTTGTAGAATCTTTTAAGGTAGCTTCGTCAGTGTTGGATTTGTTGGGGTTACAACCGCAGAGTAGAGCGAGCGTGAGAAATGTGAGTAGATTGGTGGTTTGCATGAGGTACAAATGTCGCCAGTAAATAAGACTTTTTAGCCCAAAATTAATCTTTTTTAGAGGAATGCTTTTTTCCTGCAATGAGACCATAGTCCATTTGGGTCGCAAATTGCACAGCTAAGGGCGTCAAGCCAGCTGCTTCCATCATGTGGCGATACTCTTTGCGACTATAGGCGCGCCCTTTGGTGACCCAAAACAACTGAGCAGAGTAGTCGGTGACGGGTAAAGGGCCGTCTAACGCATCGTTGAGGAAAGCATCGTGAATCCATAATTCGCCTTCGGGTCGAAGCACCTCCGCAAAACGCCGAGCAAGCTTATAGCAAACATCGGCAGGCCAATCATGAAATACACTCGCTGCCAATAGGATGTCGGCTGAAGGTAAAGTATCTTCTAGCATGTCTCCAGGCATGAATCGTACACGCTCAGGTAGCGAAACAGCTTCGGGGTGCTGTTTACAAAAGCTCTCTAATGTCTCTGCTGCTATTGCCAATACCGACGGTCGGTCGAGTAGGGTGGCTGTGGCTTCGGGATTGCGCAGGAGCCATTCGTAGGTGAAGTAGCCCGTACCACCCGCCACGTCCAACAAATGCCCCGAATGACGCGGGAGAAATTCGGCGGCGATAGGAGCCAAGCATTGGGCGCGTCCTGCGAGTGCCAGTGTCAAGCGGCGAGCTTCGTCTGGGTTGTCCATGGGCGAAGGAGCCTCGTGGTCTTTGACGTAAGCAGTGCCTGCGGTGGAAGCATGCTTGGGACCATCATGTAGAAGGCGCTCGGCCATTTCGATGACTCCGGGGTCATTTTTTTCTAAACCTACGTAATCCATTAGTGTAGGAGTTGCCTCACGAGAAAGGTGATGACCTACTTCGGTGAGTTGTAGACGCCCCTCTTCATCGTACTTTAACATCCCCATGGCACAAAGTGCTGGGAACAAAACCATAGCGGGGCGTTCGCTGAGGCCAAGTCGCTGACGTAATTCGCTAAGTGAGAGAGGGTGTGGGGCTAAAGTTTCAAAAACATTCAAATGATGAACAGCCGCAATGAGTAAGCGCGAACTATAAACGGCTCGTGCATGACGAGTGATGGGAGCAAGGTCAGTAGTAAGAGGCATAGATAAAAGTTGAAATATACTTCTAAAATCAAAGAAAGGCATTGATTACTATTTTCTTATTGAGAAAAGTTATATTTTCTAGCAATAAGTCTGTTTACGCTTTTGCCTTTTTTATCTTTATTTGATTTATTTTCTGCCACAAAACGCATAAAGAGATGCTTCTCTTCATTGAGGTATTTATGTCAATTTATTTGTGGTAGTTATATGATAAAAAAAGTTTCAATACGTATTTTACTACATCTTTGCGTTGAAAAACTCTTTTGTTTGTTATGCGGGTTGTCTTTTTATACTTTTTGTTGCTCTATCATTCAGCCCAGGCTCAATATGAACACTTGCTTCATAAAGATTACAAAGAGCGGGGGAGGATGTTGAGTAACTTTTGGGAAACCAAGACTATCAACGACAATTATGATTCTACTAAGTTTTTTAATGAAGTATTTGCAATCCGAAAGTTGGCTATCGACCACAATGACGAAGGCTTAGAAATGGATACCTATATGATGGAACTTAGCTTCTTTTTATATAGAGAAAAATATAAAAATAATCTGGTTGTAGCCAAGTTGGAATTAGATAAAGTACTGCAAATAGCAAGAGACAAACAATTGCTTACGGAGGCATCAGTCGAAAAGCATTTTGGACTTTTTTATTTCAATAGGGTCAAAAACTATGAGTTGGCTTTTGAGCATTATCTTAATATGTATGAAATTATCAAAGATAAAAAGCCGACCGAATTTCCTGACAAGGTCAATTGTATCAACCAATTGACCTATGCGTATTATCATTTTGCTGAATATGATAAAGTGATTCAGTATGCTCAAACGGCTATAGACTATGAAGAAACCAACGGGTTGGACAACTATTTGTTTTCAAACTACATTTTTGTTGGTAATTGTTTTCGCTATTTAGGGCAGTTAGATTCTGCGAAGGTATATTATGAAAAAGCCTATCAGAATGCGCTTGGTAAAAAACAAGAGCATGCTAGTGGGTTGGCACAGGGATATTTAGGATACCTGTACTATCTTCAAAATGAATTTGATAAGGCTGTCTCGCTTCTTAATGCGGGCCTTCTAGTTGCCGAAAAATATCCGCTTGCTAATTATAAAGGACTGTGGTCTGTACCCGCATCGGTTGCTCAACTGGCTGAGAACAGCATTTTGTGTTTGAGCAGTTTGAGTGATTTAGAAATTAAAAAAGGCCATTTAAAGCGAGCAGGGGAGTTGATGCAGAAAGCAAAAAAATACCAACAGGACTCAGATGAGTTTGCTCTTTTGGAAATTTTGTATCCACCATTGGCTCGCTTGGCTACCGAGCAGGGGCAGTATCGTTTAGCGACTTTATACCTAGATTCTTTGTTGTTTGTCAAAGATAGTCTTCACCGGCAGTTTAATACTCGCAAATTGTTGCGTGCCCAACAGAAAGCTGATTTGAGACAGCAACGTGCCGAAATTGAAAGGCAGCGTAAAGAAAAAAAACAAGAACGTAATCTATATTTGATAGGAGTGGGAGTGGTTTTGGGTTTGATTGTATTTGCGTATTTCCGCCAGCGGAAATTGTTTTTACGACGTTTAAAAGTAGATCAGCAGCACCTAATTGAAAAAGAAACACAACTTTTGAATGCGACTGAGCAGCTTCGTCAGTTTGCTTCTAATATCTCAGAAAAGTCAAAATTGATAGAAGAACTTCAGAAAAATCCTGACGAATTATCGTCTCAACAAGCCTTATCAAAATTACAACAGAGTACGATTGTTACAGATACAGAATGGGAGACGTTCCGTCATTTGTTTGAGCAAGTACATGAGGGATATTTGCAACGTTTAAAGGATAGTTACCCACAGCTAACTCCCGCCGAGGTACGGTTTATTACACTCACTAAGCTCCAATTGTCTAAAAAAGAAATGACATTTGTGTTGGGGGTTTCTTCACAAAATATTCGAACCATTTGGTATCGATTACGTAAAAAACTTTCTCTCTCCGAAGAAATTACTCCTGAAAAACTAGCAGAAAGTATATAAATTCTTTCAAAAGTACCTTCTTTTGGCTGTGTGACGCTTTTGTGACGTCTTTGTGATGCTTTTGTGACGTATCAAAATTGGAAATGGAAGTCTTCGTGTTCTAGCTTTGTTGCATGGCTAAATCATCTTTCATTGCTTTCTTACTCCGTCAAAAAACAATAATGCTGCTACTCATAGTAGGGTTGTTGATTGTGCTTATGGTTAGTATTTGGTGGTATTATGATATGCAATTGGAGGTATTGGAAAAACTTCCATAGGATTATTTAAACTCCCTTTATTCTTATGAAAAATACTCTATTACTTTTCTTTTTATGGATTTTAGCAAAGCCATTGCAAGCTCAAATTATTTATGTAACCACTACAGGAGCTGGTGCAAAGGACGGCTCAAGTTGGGGTGATGCCTATGAGGGTAATAAGTTGCAACAGGCTATCAATGAGGCCTCGGCTTATGCTACCACAAACAATACAAATGCCCAAGTGTGGGTAGCTGCCGGAACGTATTATCCTATGGCTGATATCAGTGGAAACACGACTCCTTCTAATGAACGGGCAAAGACCTACACCCTGAAAAACAAGGTGGGTATTTATGGGGGTTTTCCAGCTACTGGCAATCCCAATATGAGCAATCGTGATTGGAAGACCTATATCACTACGCTTAGTGGAGAAATCCAACAAGACGAAGATATTTCTAACAATGTCTACCATGTGGTACTAAATGATCAAAATGGTCTCAACAACACGGCTATTATCGATGGGGTGACTATCTCTCATGGTGCTGCCAACAATATAGCTGAGTTTACCTCAGAAAGGGGTGGGGGAATGTATAACTATCTTTCGTCTCCTAGTATCACTAATTGTACCTTTTCATTTAATCAAGCGTCCTATTTTGGAGGTGGATTGACTACTTCTTACGCTACTCCTAAAATAGAGAATTGTACTTTTCTTAGTAATTCTGCAGCTACTGGGGGAGGTATTTGCAGTTTTGGAGACTACGATTATAGTATTGTTAATTGTCTATTTATAAGTAATACAGCTAGTGCTACGGGAGGTGGAATTTATAACGGAGAGAGCAAGCCATTGATTCTTAATTGTACTCTAATTAATAATTCGGCAGGGATCAATGGTAGTGGAGTTCATAACTTTCCTGATTCATTTCCGACTTTAAAAAATTGTATCTTATGGAATTCTGGTGCTGCGGAGGTTGGAAATACTGGTGGGTCTAGTTCAACGTATATTAATTGTCTCATAAAGGGGATGAATCCTGGTGACAACAACCTAGACGGAACCAATTCCAATAATACTCCTTTGTTTGTAGACACTGCTAATAATAATTTTCGTTTGTTACCTTGTTCTCCTGGTGTCAATCAGGGAGATAATACAGGAGTGCTTTCAAAGGATTTTGACGGTAATGACCGTGTTTTTGGTGGAACGGTTGATTTAGGTGCATTTGAATTGCAAAGTACCACCTCGTTAGTAATCAGTGTTTCTTCTTCTTCCAATCCTACTACTTGTGGAGGAAGTAGTGGAACCATTGAATTGTCTGGGCTTTTGGCTAGTGTTGCTTATACCATTAATTATAAAAAAGACGGAAATGCGGCTTCAGCCACTCAGTATACAAGTGATGCAAATGGTATCATTACACTGTCTGGATTAAGTGCAGGTAATTATACGGAGATTATCGCTACACGGGGAATTTGTGTTAGCAATGCCGTTTCAAAGCAACTTTCAGATCCTCCTAAGCCTTCTATTATCTTAGGTAGTATTACTGAAATCTGTCCGGGCAATACCTCTTTTAGTATTCCATTTTCAAATGCCCAGAATACTCCTACTTCTTACTCATTATCAGGAACAGGTTTGACTACCGTCACCAATGCATCTTTGCCAAGTAGTCCAATCACGGTATCGTTGAGTGCTCCAGCTGAGACAGGGAGCTATTCATTTTCGCTGACTGTAAAAAATGCAAACAACTGCGTTTCTACAGAACTGACAGGTTCGGTCGTTGTAAAAGCGGCACCTACAGTGAATATTGTGTCGTTTACAGATCCCCTGTGTGGACAAGGTAATGCTGTTTTTGAAGTAAATGGTACGTCAGGAGCCACACTGAATTATACACTAACAGGTCAGGCAGGAACACAAACATTATTGTTAAATGGAAGCAATCAGAATATTTCTGCTTCTGATGTGACAGCTAATACAACCTTAACTTTACTCAACGTTATATCCAACACCACTCCAGCATGTACTACTGCCCTCAGTTCATCGGCTACGGTGATAGTGAATGCTGTTCCTTCTATATTTACCCTTAGTAGCAACAATACAGTATGTCAGAGTAATCCCAATGCTAATCCACCTGCGCTAACGCCGATATTGTCAGGCTCAGAGATTGGAGTGACTTATCAGCTTCAGCGTAATGGAGCCAATGTGGGTACGGTTATGAATGGTACAGGAAATGTGCTAGGGTTTGCGGGACAAAACATAGTAGGAACTTACACGGTGGTGGCGAAAACAACTATAGGTGGTTGTACAGCTCAAATGAGTGGTTCAGTAAATCCTGCTACATTGATTGTGGGTACGATACCTACCACATTCTCAGTAACTGGAGGAGGTAGTTATTGTAAAAATGGAGCAGGAGTAGCGCTAGGTCTGAACGGCTCACAGGTAGGAGTTAACTATCAGCTTCGACGTAGTGGTCTGAATGTAGGCAGTGCAGTAGCTGGGACAGGCAGTGGCATTAGTTTTGGGAATCAGATAGCTGTGGGTAGCTATACAGTGGTGGCGATAGAAGATGTGTCTGGTTGTAGTCGTAATATGAGTGGATCCAAAACCGTGACTATTAATAATAGCTGTAGTGCGAGAGAAAGTATTGCCTCTTGGGAGCAAGAAGATAATGTAGCATCAGAGGATGGTTGGGCAATGATAGCTCCCAATCCAGTGATTGGGGAAAGTTTCCAATTGCACATAAAAGGACAGGCTCGTCAATTGATTCGATGTGAAATGATGAATCTACAAGGGCAGGTATTACATCAAAATCAGTTTGAAACTGGAGGCACATATTTACATAAACAGACATTGGAAGTGCGAGGTCTAAAAGTGGGCACATACCTACTGCAGATAATGACTCAAAATCGTAAAACCACGCTGAAACTAATCAAAGCCAATTAGGATTAAGATTATGTTTTGGAAACTAATTTGGGACTCTGTTGAGAAGCATGGTTGTGTAGGCGATTTATAGCATAGCTTCAGAAGATTCTACGGTTTTTTCATAATCTTTTGCCAATCTGCGCCTAAAATTAAGCCATCCGAATGATCTTTCGACCTGCCAGCGGTTCTTTTGGGGCAAAAAAACTTGAGCCGATTCGGGCTTTTACGGTGCGGTGCAATTTCCACCTTCCAGCCATATTTTTTGTCAGAATGTTCAATAAACGTAGTCTTATATGCATGGTCACCGATGATTCGCTGTAAGCGAGGCACTTTACCTTTCAATCTTTCGAGGGCCTCGATGCCAGCCTGATTATCAGACAGCCTAGCAGAGGTCACTTTGATACACCACGGAATTCCCAGGGTATCGACCAAAATCGTCTTTTACGTCCATTGATTTTTTTACTCCCCTCTATTCCTGTTTCTGAATCGATGAACTGAACCGACTTAACACTTTGACTATCAATTGTTAGTAAGCTTGGTGTGGTTTCTCTTTCCTGACGCTTACGTTCTTTAATGGCAAGATAGTCCAGCAGTTCCTCTCAGATACCACGCAGCCTAAACTGTCTGAAATGATAGTAAACAGTCTGCCAAGGAGGGTACTTACTTTCCATATTTCTCCATTGAGAACCTGTGCTATTAATCCAAAATATAGCATTTACTATCGTACGCAGCGAATGATTACGGACTCTTTGGCTATCAATTATTTTTTCGACAACTTGCCACTGGGAGTCAGTCATTTCGGAGAATTTCTCTTTCATTTAGCTTGTTTGACGGGGCCGCCTTTAGATTTGTGTGATTGAACAAAACCAAGAAACTGGTAAGTTTACTTTTCAGTTGTTGAGCAGGATATAGGCACTTTAAGGGGCCGCATGGGTAGAACCCACCACGGGATTGAAG
>NZ_JARNTW010000047.1 GCF_029433105.1 Runella sp. MFBS21
CCAACAGGTATTCAAAAAGTCAGATAAATACAGTAATTTGGCTTGCATGGAACCGCGTGTGTAATTGGATTGATTTGGTCATCAACTCTTTAACATTCGTTGGTTCCTATTTATGCCCACCCCTCATATATCTAAATAAGGTATATTGGCTCTCACTCCAGCGAAAAAAAGGCTAACGCCTTCATGAATTGTTGATCAGTGCTTCATTGTTGTCCCCCAAAATCCACATCGTTTTTTTGATGGAATGATTTCATAATTAGGATATACTTAAATCCTACTTTTAATCTTTATTAATCACTATCAAAGTTTTTTATGAAGCATATTCTTTTGATGGATGGCCCCGATCACAAAGGTCTCATTTATGGTGTTACCCATATTTTATACAATCACAATCAAAACATCATTAGTCAGGATGAATATGTAAGCCCTTCAGGTCAATTTTTTATGCGTACTGAGTTTGAAGGAGAAGGGGACCCTCAAAAAATAATGAAAGATCTTTCGAGCTTTCTGCCCGATGGATTAAACTTTCGTCTGAACCCTAAGAAAAAAAAGGAAATCGTCATTTTGGTTACGAAAGAACATCACTGCTTGGGCGAATTGCTTATTCGATACGCTTTTAATGAATTAGATGCTACCATTTCAGCAGTGATTAGCAATTATAATCATCTTCAAAGTTTGGTAAGTAAGTTTGGGATTCCCTTTCATTTTATATCTCACGAATTTCGGACTCGCCCAGAACACGAAGAAGCTATCCTACGAACTCTTGATATATACAAGCCCGATTATCTTGTTTTGGCTAAATACATGAGAGTACTTACCCCTACATTTGTGCAACACTACCCCAATCAAATCGTCAACATCCATCATTCTTTCTTACCTGCTTTTATGGGAGCAGCACCTTACCGACAAGCCTACGAAAGAGGTGTAAAGATTATTGGAGCGACCGCTCATTTTGTAAACGATAATTTGGATGAAGGCCCCATTATAGCTCAAGATGTAAAAGAAGTAGATCATCGTTTTACGGCAGTTGATATGGCTACATTGGGCAAAGACACTGAAAAACTTGTGTTGTCAAAAGCAATAAAATTGGTGTTCAACGATCGGGTATTTATCCACGGCAATCGAACTATTATTCTCTAAATGCGCCATATAGATTCTAAAGTTCCCTTTCAAACACCGTCTTTATTACAACAAAATCAACATAAAGTCTAATAGCGCTAAAATATTATTTAGGTTTCAGTATCTTGCGTGTCATTTTTAACCCCCTTCACTAACCTATTGCTTGCACTATGCAAAAACTACAAACCCTCGACTATTTAGTTTTCCTTTTTTATTTTATCGTTGTGGCTGGCTATGGCTATTGGATTTATCAGCGCAAAAAATCCCAAGAAGCTAGTACTACCGACTTTTTTTTGGCAGAAGGCTCGCTCACTTGGTGGGCGATTGGGGCGTCGCTCATTGCTTCCAATATTTCGGCTGAACAATTTATTGGGATGTCGGGCAATGGTTTTTCGATGGGGCTAGCAATTGCTACCTATGAGTGGATGGCAGCAGCGACCCTTCTCGTAGTAGGGATATTTTTTATGCCCATCTATCTAAAAAACCGCATTTTTACCATGCCTCAGTTCCTCAACCAACGTTACAATACCACCGTTAGTCTTATTATGGCTATTTTTTGGTTGTTTTTGTACGTGCTTGTCAACCTTACTTCTATCCTATTTTTAGGGGCATTGGCGGTATCAACTATTTCAGGAATTGATTTTACTGTCTGTATGTGGGGATTGGCTATTTTTGCCATATTCATTACAATTGGCGGCATGAAGGTAATTGGATATACCGATGTGATTCAAGTATTCTTTTTGATTTTGGGAGGTTTAGCTACCACTTATTTAGCGCTGGATTTGGTATCGAATGAGTTTGGGGTGTCTGGTATTTCTGCGGCTTTTAATACTATGCTCGAAAAATCTGAGGATCACTTTCACATGATTTTTAAAGAAGGGCATCCTCATTATATGGCTTTACCGGGCCTAACGGTATTGATTGGAGGAATGTGGATTGTAAACCTCAATTATTGGGGATGTAATCAATATATCACCCAACGAGCTTTGGGAGCCGACCTCAAAACTGCCCGTGAGGGTATCCTTTTTGCTGCATTCTTAAAACTCCTAATGCCTATTATTGTGGTTTTGCCGGGTATTGCGGCTTACACTCTTTATCAAAAAGGGTTATTTCAAGTAGAAATGTTAGAAGGAGGAGAGCTCAACCAAGACCGCGCTTATCCTGTACTACTCAATCTGCTTCCCGTTGGCCTCAAAGGTCTTTCTTTCGCCGCCTTAACGGCGGCCATTGTGGCCTCCCTTGCCGGAAAAGCCAATAGTATCTCCACTATTTTTACATTAGACATTTACAAAAAATACATAGGCCCTGATGCGGATGAGAAAAAATTGGTTTGGATAGGACGGATTACCATTGTCGTAGCAATGATATTGGCTATTATTATTTCACCCTATATGGGTATCGATAAAAAAGGTGGGTTCCAATTTATTCAAGAAATGACAGGTCTGGTATCGCCTGGCGTTTTTGCCGCATTTTTGTTGGGTTTCTTTTGGAAAAAAACCAATTCGGCGGGCGCCCTTTTTGCAATTGTTGGCGGGTTTTTGCTTGCCTTTTCAATGCACAACAACTGGCTACCAGGCATCGATTGGACTACCGTACCGTTTTTAGATCGTATGGGTATCGTATTTCTGATTTGTGTAGCAGTGATGATTGTGCTAGGGTTGTGGCAGCCAAGCCATAAAGGCCTCTCAATTGATTCTTCTATGTTCAAAATCAAAGGCTCTTTTGCCGTAGGTACTGCGGTAGTGATTGTGATATTGACTATTCTTTATACCGTATTTTGGTAGTAACACTTTGTTGCAGTCAATACTCATTTACCCCTGCCAAAGCAGGGGTATTTTTTTTATATTTTAAACCTTTTAGGGCCATATCTCTCTAATCGGAGTCACGTTTAATGTAATCAACACATGAGCGCTATCCAACATCAACGTAAAATCCAGCATCTTTTTTGGAGAGCAGGATTTGGAGCTACTCCTCAAGAAATCAAGAAGGCTTTCTCTAAAAGCATTCACCAAATTGCGGAAGATATATTGAACGAGAATCATCCCAGCACTCCTCTTCAGGAGGTACCGCTGGAAAGAGATTTTGATTACAAAAATCGAAAAAGAGAACTTAAGAGTGATAGTGCATCAGCAAATGTCGACAGAAGCACTCAGCTAAAAGCCCTCATAAAAGAACGGCGAGAAACCATTGCCAACCTCAATAGTGCGTGGTTCTCTCGGATGGGGCATGATACCAATGGCTTACGCGAAAAAATGACCTTCTTTTGGCACAACCATTTTGCGTGTAAAAGCCGATCCGCTCTTTTTCTTCAACAACAAAACAATACTTTACGAAGCAAGGCATTAGGCAAATTCGGGGATTTACTGCTGGCAGTTTCTCAAGATGCAGCGATGCTTCAATTTCTCAACAATCAGCAAAATCGCAAAAAAAGCCCCAACGAAAATTTTGCTAGAGAAGTAATGGAGCTTTTTACGTTAGGAAGAGGGCATTATACCGAAAAGGATATTAAAGAAGCAGCACGTGCTTTTACGGGTTGGGGTTTTAACCTGGACGGGGAGTTTGTATTCCGGAAGTTTTTTCATGATGAAGGAGTCAAAACAATTTTTGGAAAATCAGGTAATTTCAAAGGGGAAGAGGTCATTGAAATGCTACTCTCAAACCCTCAAACTGCTTATTTTGTGTGCACAAAAGTATATCGATATTTTGTCAATGAGCGCATCAATGAGAATCATGTAAAAGCAATGGCCAAACGCTTTTTCCATTCCCAATACGACATCAAAGACCTAATGAGTTTTATTTTCACTTCTGAGTGGTTTTATGATTCTACCAATATTGGAACCCAAATCAAATCGCCAGTAGAGCTTTTAGCAGGAATGCAGCGCAGCCTTGGCGTAGAGTTTCAAGATAAAGGTGCCGTTTTATATACTCAAAAAATATTAGGCCAAGTACTCTTCAACCCTCCTAACGTAGCAGGATGGCCTGGCGGCAAATCTTGGATTGATAGTTCAAGTCTTTTGGCAAGAATGCAACTTCCAAGAGTACTATTTCGCAACGAAAGCATTCATTATAACGTAAAAGACAGTGGCGATGCCAACGAAGAGGTTATCAAACAAAAAAACAAATTTGTGGCATCTGTCAATTGGGAGGGTTTAAGTAAACCCTTCCTTGGTATCAAGGAAAATGAACTTGGCAGGGTATTGGCATCCTATTTGTTACAGGTACCTATAAATGATAAAATCATTCATAAACTAGGAGAAAGAATCAAAGACAACGAGCAAAGTGAAATTGTCCAAAAGTGGGTGGTGTCATTAATGAGTTTACCCGAATATCAACTATGCTAAGTTTATCGTTTGCCTTTAAGTATAAACCATCCACCAAACCATTTGATTATGAAACGTCGTGAATTCTTAAAAAACTCAGCTTTCATTACTACAGGTTCTTTACTCATCCCTCAGTTTCTGAAAGCTTACGAGAGGCAGCATTTGGGCTACATTCCCTCAAGTGAAAAAGTCCTCGTAATCATCCAGCTATCTGGTGGAAATGACGGTTTAAATACAGTCGTACCCTATCAAAATGATATTTATTATCAAGAGCGCCCTAGCATTGCAATCAAAAAGGAAAGTGTGCTACGCTTATCTGACGAAATCGGCCTCAATCCGGCTTTAGATAAAATTAGGGGTTTGTATGATAATGGCTTGGTGTCGATTATTAACAATGTAGGGTATCCTAACCCCGACCGCTCTCATTTTCGTTCGATGGATATTTGGCAAACAGGAAGCAGCTCTGACCAATACCTTTCTACGGGTTGGGTAGGTCGCTACCTAGATGCGCAATGTAGTGGCAAATCGTGTCTTCCTCATCAAGCTTTGGAAATTGACGACACGTTGAGTCTTGCTTTAAAAGGTAAGAACGTTAATGGTTTGTCTCTTCAAAATCCTGAAAAACTATATGCCCAAACTCAAAATGCTTTTGTGAAGTTAGTGGCTGATTCGACTCCAGCCGCTCATCACGAAAACGTTGAATATTTATATAAAACTCTAGCCAGTACTGTATCTTCCGCAGCGTATGTACATAGTAAATCAAAAATTTCGAAATCACGTTTCATTTACCCCACCACCGAATTAGGGAAAAGTTTAAAAACTATTTCCGAACTTATTTTAACCGGCGTTAGCACCAGCGTTTATTACGTTTCTTTGTCTGGTTTTGATACACACATCCGCCAAAATGACCAACAAGACCGCTTACTACGTCAATATGCCGAAGCAGTCGATATTTTTGTTAATGACCTCAAAGCTAACCAACGTCTAGATGATGTGATGGTATTGACATTTAGTGAGTTTGGCCGACGAGTAAAACAAAATGCTAGTAATGGTACTGACCACGGCACCGCCAATAATGTTTTTTTGATTGGAGGCCCCAAGAGAACTAAAGCCATATTGACCGAGGCCCCTAACTTGACAGATTTAGATAATGGAGATTTAAAGTATTCAATAGATTTTAGGCAAATATATGCCTCTCTTTTAGACGACTGGCTCAAAACAGATTCCAAACTTGTTTTAGGTAGTGAGTTCAAACCATTAAAATTATACTAACAAAAAAGCCTTTCATTGCGGTGAAAGGCTTTTTTGTTCTATGGATAGTTTCAACACTTTTACCTACTTTTGGTTTTCCCAAATAAAATAATAATGCTCACATCTACTGATTCTATATTTAATACATTTACAGATCTTGGTGCTACTCTTGTTATTTCGAAAGAAGAGTTTGTTGAGAAAACTAAAAAAATTAAAGCTTTTATATTTGATTGGGATGGCGTGTTCAATGATGCGACCAAAAATGAGAATGGCAGTAGTAACTTCAGCGAAGTAGATTCTATGGGCACCAATTTACTAAGATTTGGATGGTGGCTGTCCACAAATGGTCAAATGCCTTATGTAGCTATTATTTCTGGAGAACGTAATGTCTTTTCTTTTCAACTTACCCAACGAGAGCATTTTCATGGGTGTTATTATAGAATTAAGCATAAAATAGCGGCTTTAGAACACTTTATGCTAACTTATAACTTAGCTCTTGACGAAATAGCCTTTTTTTTCGATGATGCTTTAGACTTGTCTATTGCTGCCAAATGCGGACTTCGCATTATGATACGTCATCAAGGAAACCCTCTTTTTCAAAAATACGTTGTTGAAAACAATCTTGTAGACTATATTACAGCCCAAGAAGGAGGAAACTTTGCTGTACGTGAAGGCTGCGAGCTGTTATTAGGGATTAGAGGTGTTTTTGAACAAACCATTGCCAAAAGACAGCTTTTTTATCCTGACTATGATCAATATTTAACTCAACGCCAAACCATAAAAAGTAACCTTTTTACTTTGGTTGAAGGAGCTTTTGAAGCTCAACCCTTTTAATTTCATGAATATTCAAGATAATAGACTCAAAACAGGCGATGGGGGGATTATTCTAACAAGCGTAGAAGATTTACTCAACTGGTCGCGTCTTTCATCATTGTGGCCAATGGGTTTTGGACTCGCTTGTTGTGCCATTGAAATGATGGCTTCTTATGCCTCAAACTATGATTTAGAACGTTTCGGAATTTTTCCAAGGCCTTCACCTCGTCAATCGGATGTAATGATCGTAGCAGGAACAGTAACATTTAAAATGGCCGATAGGATTCGCCGTTTATATGAACAAATGCCCGAGCCTCGTTATGTGATTTCGATGGGTAGTTGTTCAAATTGCGGAGGACCTTATTGGGAACATGGCTACCACGTAGTAAAAGGGGTGGATCGTATCATTCCGGTAGATGTATATGTGCCGGGTTGCCCACCTCGCCCCGAAAGTCTTATTGGAGGGTTTCTTAAATTACAGGAGAAAATCCGTCACGAACACCCGCTTGCTCCACAATTATTAATAGAAATGGAAAATGAATAAGATAAATGTAGACGACATTCATCAAGCAATAGAAGCAAAATTTAGTACAGAATCAGCTACTATTATCAACCCCCAATCACTCCAACCTATTTTGCTAATACCATCCTCTCGCTTATTAGAGATATGTCAATTTTTAAAGGATGATAAAGATCTTTTTTTTGATTATTTAGCATCTATTACAGCCATTGATAATGGCCCAGACAAAGGTAATATAGATGTAATCTACCATTTAACATCTATTCCATACCAACGAAGCTGCACCCTTAAAGTTAGAATACCTAGAGAAATCGAACAAGCTTCCCTCCCTAGTGTAAGTCACATATGGCAAACTGCTAACTGGCATGAAAGAGAAGCTTTTGACTTAGTAGGAGTTGTTTTTGAGGGACATCCAGATTTACGTCGAATTTTGCTTCCTAATGATTGGGTAGGTCACCCACTTCGGAAAGATTATCAAGAAGAAGAATTATATCATGGCATAAAGATAAAATCCTGAAAATCAGTGAATTAAAAATTTTTCTTGACATAATCAAAAAAAATGCTATCATTCGCAACAATTTTGATAAGAAAATCGTTGGATTGGCAAGTTTTCTTGGTTTTTAAACCTTATTTTAAAACTAATAAAAGAAATTAAGTATGTATTGGACACTAGAACTAGCCTCTTATTTAGAGGATGCCCCCTGGCCAGCAACCAAAGATGAATTAATTGATTTTGCTATTCGTACAGGAGCGCCATTAGAAGTTGTTGAAAATTTACAAGAGCTTGAAGACGATGGTCAACCTTATGAAAGTATTGAAGAAATTTGGCCTGATTATCCGACCAAAGATGATTTCTTCTTTAATGAAGACGAATACTAAAAAAAGCCCCTTTCTGGGGCTTTTCTTTTTATAAGGGGGAGTAATAGGGCAAAAAAAAGCAGTTCTTTGTAGAACTGCTTTAGTTGTTAATATCGTGGCGGCTACCTACTTTCCCGGGTGTTATCCCAGTATCATCGGCGGAGCGGGGCTTAACTTCTCTGTTCGGAATGGGAAGAGGTGAACACCCACCCTGTAAC
>NZ_JARNTW010000048.1 GCF_029433105.1 Runella sp. MFBS21
CCAATCGATACAGTTCAATGACATGCCATCGAAAGGCACCTGTTTTGTACTTTTTCTTTAAATTAATAAAGCTGCTCACTTTCATAACTTTACACAATTTGTGTCAAGCTATTTCAGGGATATACAAGCTGTCGTCGAATGAATTTTATGATAACTAGGATGTGCGAAACATGTTAAAGTGTACCGAAATAAACTAGTGCTCAAATCGGTACACCTTCGCTTTACACTGACAAAATCAAGAAGTTATGGCTGTCGAAACAAGGATTTTGTGAGAATGAAATACAAGTAATAAAGTGTTATATGTGTGTCTATCAAAGTCGTGATTGACACATTTTTCCTAAAAGATAACCGTTTGATAAATAATTGATTAAAAGGTGCGTAGGAAAATGCACCTTTTGTTTTTTATGCCTGATAAGCACTACAATGCCATTACTTATATGATAAAAATAAGACACAAGCAGACTGGCGAAGAAAAGACAATGGAGCGGCGATCATGGGAGAATATGGATGAGTTTGAGAAGAGTTTGTGGGAAATTTTGGAAGATGGCGATCCGGTTATATGGATGGAATACAAAAAAGAGACGGGCGAGAAAATCAATCACGGAATAATCGGACGCGATCATATTATTCGCATGATGAAAATGCAAAACGACCTTTTCTATTACTACGAAGAAATACCTAAACCAATACCTCCAATGGAAGAGAAACCTCTATTTAATGTGCCTGCAACAGAGTGGGCGATCTTTAAAATTTGCGACCACTTTTTAACAAACACTCATTTAGCGAAAACCTATATCTCCGATGAGAATCTTCTTAATATGTTCAATATACATGTTACAGAGGAGGAGTTGGGGACAATCCAAGGCAAGATTAAATTACTTGACTTGTTTGATACTGTGGATTGGAGCTCAAAAGATGGGAATTCTTTAGGTATCAGAATGGCTAACGGCGGACTTGAGAAACTTCGGCAATACGGAGGGTATTTTAATTACATGAAGCGCATAGAGCTAAGTGTGCCAGAAATTATCGATCAAGTATTTGAAGCCCTTAAGGAACATAACACTATTCAGCTTGATAATTATTTACGAGACAATCATATTACGCACGACGGCAATATTATTTTCAAAGTCATACAAGGTATTAAATCGAGTGGGCTGGCTGATGTTGATGAAGTAAGAACCGATGCTTTTTATATTGCAACTATAACTATCAATGGAAAAGGATTAGACGAACTGGCCGATAAATCTTACTCTGATTACAAAGAAGAGCAACGACGGCAAAGATCGCAGCCGACAGGCATTCACATAGGCGGCAATGTTATAGGTTCGTCCGTTGGCCAGCAAGGCGATTTTAAACAAGAAAACAAGGAGAGCTTTAATACTAATCCTCCGACGACACCAAAGCAAGAGCCCGAGAAAAAGAAAAGTATTTGGGCATCTATTCCTGAATGGGCAAAGATTTTAGGAGGTGCAGGCGCTATTGCTGGCCTTATTAAAGTACTAATTGATTTATTCCATGAAAAGTAAGTCTACCAACCTGTCTTTTAATGATCGCATAGATATAATTTGCCAGTATTGTGTCAATCATAACTAGGGGTGACACATGATAACATTTTTAGGTTTTTCTTGCAACGAAAGAAAGATTTCAGCAAACTTGTACTGCTAATGTTGTGGCTTGAAGTGCGACAGTAGCACCATACGACAAATCACTGATTATCAATTTGAAATAGTATGGTGATGTTGCGTCCAATAAATAGTTGGGTGGCCCGTTCAAGCAGTGCTTCAAATTCGGAGTTTCGGGCGACAGGCAACACGTCCCGCAAGGCAGGAGAGTGTTCATTCAACTGTGTCAAAAATTTGTAACACATTGATTATCAATATGTATATTTTGTGAAAGCACAGTTCTGTGAAAACTCCCGAAATTTGATAAACTTACAAGCAAGTTCGATATTTAAAAATATATTTTTTTCACAAAAAATATATCAAATGTACTTAATTCAAGAAAACTTACATAGTTTACCTTTATGTTCCAATATGCGTTTTAAAAAAATTATACTAATTATTAAATTTATCCAATAAAATATATTTTGATAATTTTTTGATGGAATTCTTATATTTTTGTTTAGGTTTTTTTTTATGCTTAATTATAAGCATAGTATTTTATTTCGCTTATTTAAAACCTAAAATTGAATCGCTAAAGTATATAGATTCACAAATTGGTTTATTCAATTATAAGTATTTTCTTAAGGCTTTAAGTCAAATTAATTGTAAGTCAATTTTAATGATAATTGACATAGATGATTTTAAAAAATACAATTCGAAGTATAGTTATGACATAGGGGATAAGGTCATAATCAAAGTAAAAGATATAATAGTGTCAGTTGTAAAAGAATATGACGGTCAAACTTTTAGATATCGGAACGGTGATGAATTTATTGTATTGTTAAGTAAAATAAATGCAGACCATGAAATTCTTCGTCATATAATAAATTTAATAAAGATCAATGTGTCTGACATTAACATACGAGAAGTATCTACTTTAAGCTTTGGTATAACGTTTATTGATGGCAAATCAGATGTAAGCAAATCAATATTAAGGCTCGAATCTGCTTTGTTAACCGCTAAGACAGTAAAAAATTCGGCTTACTGCTTAAGCGAAGATTTTGAAGATTGGATATTTAATAACCCTATAAATAATGGAATTTAATACTGTGATTAACCTCATACATCATCCAAGAAATATTGGAATGATTACTAGATCTCATGTTGCTTTTGGAGGTGGAAAACTGATTTTTTTAGGGTATGAGAAACCGTGGGAGTTTTGTGATGAAGCATCTGCATATGCAACAAATCTACAGAATAAATGCTCTATTATGCATTTTATGACACTACAATCATTTGTTGACTGGTCAAAGGACAACGATTTTGTTAATTACGCAATCGAAATATCTGATAATTCAAAAAGTATCACTGGTTATAATTTTACCAGGAAATGTAATTTTATTTTTGGAAATGAATTTACTGGTCTTTCTCAAGAAATTTTGTCTACTTGCAGTGATACATTGGTAATACCACAATTTGGTTTGGTTGGCAGCCTTAACGTTGCAGTTGCTGCTTCTATTTCATTTTATGAATTTACGAGAGGACGTGGAAACATAGCAAATATAAATAACAATAAATTTATAGAATAATTTTATATTATATTTGTACCATTACTTAATTAAGTATAGAAAATTATTCATACTTCATCCTAAAACCTTCATAAAAATACAAATCTCTAAAATTACCAGTTTTTTCTTTATTAAAAGTTAAAACAATGCATATTCTAGAACTATTGGAATGATTTGCCCCTGACTTATGTGGGACAAATCCATCAAATAAAAGTATATCACCAGCGTTTTGAGTAATTTTCTCAAACTTCATAAATTTTAAATCTTTTTCAGGTATACTTCTATTTTCTACTTCAAACAACCCTATTTTATGCAAACCTCCAGCAATTTCTAGGCATCCATTTTGTTCATTAGAATCATCTAGACAAATAAAAGCGGTCACAATATTATCTACATATTTTTTAAATGACCCTTGCATGTCCTGATGCGGCGGAAATCCTTTACCACCTGGTAATTTTAGATTTACCTTATCAGTTAATAATGACACCTTTTCAGAGCATATATTTTCTATTATAAACTGTAGTTTGCTTATATCAAGTAGGTCTCCTATTTGATTATTAATATAGATGGGACTATATATTCTATGTAGCAATATTTCGTTTGATAATGTAGATTGGTCATAAAGACAATATTCAGGATGTGTAATAGCTATTTCTAAAATTTTTTCTTTTAAAATATGAACAACTTGATTTGGATAAAAATTTCTTAATAGAGAATAGCCTTTCTCTCGAAAGCTATCAATTGTCTCTATATTAATTTTTGGTGAACACATATGCCATTTGTTTATATTTTGGGTGTTCATTTATGCTCAATATTATTGAAGCAAGGAAAAATCTGTAATTTTTTCCGAATTTTTTACAAATTCTTCAATTTCGAACTTTAAGTTATTGTAAAATCCATCTTGATTTTTTTTACAAACTATACTATTCAGATCTATAGTTTTTCTTCTCATAAAATTTCTGTCCGCTGAAACGATATAATCCCCAAATCTGTATATGGATCGAGTAGGCATGTCTTCTGAAAAGTAAAGTTCTATTTTTATTTTATTTTCAGGTTCTCTTTTTAGTTCTGAAATTAGTTTATACCAACTATCAAGAGATCGTTTTATATTGGCAACACAATCAATTGGTTTAAGATTTATATTCTTTGCCAAAGGTTTTATATATAACGATTTATAGTTTAATAAAATCACGCGAATTTTGACGGCCTTTTTAGATATTCTTCTAATATTATCTCTATTATGTTCATTCCAAGTTGCCCCCCAACAATGAATTATATCAATCTCCGTTAATTCATCTTGTTGAAAATATTTGTCGTACATTTCTTGCAAAGATCTTGCATCGGTACATAGATGAATTACTCCAGACTTATTATACTCATTTTGTAACTCTTGTGTCATTGAGTTCTCTCTGACCCATCCCGTTCTAGGCCTGTGAGTAAAAGCTAGGTTCATGGCAACTGAAACTTTCTGTCCTAAATCAGATTGATCACTCCAATATTGAACCATACGACCACTTTCTACTTTCTTGATGAATGTTTTTAGCTTAGCTATTTTTTTTGCTTCATTATCTCTTTCATCAGGTGAAGTAGCTGCATCTCGATTTCTAATAAAAGCGTATATAGGGATTCCTGTTTTTAATGCATAATCAAATTCTTTCTCAGTATAGCTTATACCCTCTTTGGTCATGGATCCATACCTATGGCCAATTATCAAAATATAGTAGTCACTGCTACCGATAGTTTCCTGAATTGTCTCCCACTGTTCAGCATTGTCCGCGCTAAACATCTCCATGCCAATAGGAATGTGGTACATATTTAGGATAACCTTTGTTACTTCTTCACGGGCTTTCTGTAGATCAATATATGTTGAACTTATAAAAAGTTGGTATTTCTTTTTTGGACCAATCATATCTCTTATAAAAGTATTAAATGTGTTTCATACGTCTACTTACTTGAGCAATAGCGATTTGACTGTATAAATACTAATTTTTTAAATTGTATCATAAGCTCTTTAATAAAAGATTTGAGATGAGAAGTTATTTCCTTATTGAGGAGTAACCTAGTTTCTGACAAGGTATACTTCTTCTTTGTGAAAGAAATCTGCACTGGCTTATACCTGTTGCCAATAACACTTTACAGGTTTTGACGCCGAATCTCCGATAAGCTTCATCGGCAGTTATTTATAATTTGTCTATGGAACCCTAGCTTAGGCATTCAAAGATCAATAAATTGAGGTGGTCCATTTTAGACGGACAGTTTACTTTGCAGGATTAATAATTCATTTTGGTTGTAAATTTGTTCAAATTTTTCGGGACATTCATAACCTAAAGCCGAATGTCGGCGAATACGATTATAATACACTTCAATATAGTCAAACAGTTCTGTCTGAGCATCTTCCAAACTATCAAAGCTGCCTTTTTCTAACATCTCACGTTTAATCGTGGCCCAAAGAGATTCTGCATGCGCATTATCATAAACTGATTTCTTCCTTGACATACTTTGTCGAAAAAGGTACTTATCAAGTAATTTTCTGAACCTGTTTCCAAAATATTGTCCCCCTCTATCGGAATGTACAATTAATCCATGCGAAGGCTTATAACGGTCTACCGCATTTTGTAAAGCTTTCAATACCAACTCTTCACGCATATGGACATCCAGATTCCAACCTACAATTTTACGACTGTAGCGATCCATCCAAGCTGCTAAATAAGCCCATTTGCCATTTTCCATAGGGATGTAACGGGGCCGCCTTTAGATTTGTGTGATTGAACAAAACCAAGAAACTGGTAAGTTTACTTTTCAGTTGTTGAGCAGGATATAGGCACTTTAAGGGGCCGCATGGGTAGAACCCACCACGGGATTGAAG
>NZ_JARNTW010000049.1 GCF_029433105.1 Runella sp. MFBS21
CAATAAAGAAAATCATTTCGCATTGAAAAGGAAACTTACGCTCAATGCCTTAAAAAACGCTTGGAATAAACTGAAAATTCTCAAAGCAAACGACCCTATTCTGGGTAGGGCTGCGTAACATCAGTTACTAATACTCATCATTTGGATAGCCCTCGGAAAAACCTATTTTTGCTTTGAAGCGTTATATAGAGCGATTAATTCCCTTTTTCAAAATACATTTTCTCAACCAAGATGAAAGAAATTAAGGCTATCATCAACGCCTATAATCACATTGATCCTACCAAAAACAAGGCCGCCCTTGCCACAGTAGTTAGGGTAGAAGGTTCTTCTTATCGACGCACTGGTGCTCGTATGCTCATCACCGACGATGGTGTATGGGTGGGCGGAATTAGCGGTGGTTGCCTTGAAGGGGATACCCTAAAGCGAGCTCGCCTCGCAATGGCCAAAGCGGAAGCAACCTTGGTGACTTACGATACTACCCAAGATGACCAATACCAAATCGGCGTGGGACTAGGCTGTAATGGGGTGATTGATGTGTTGCTTACGCCCCTCAAAATAGGCGACTCCAACAACCCTGTCGAAATTCTCAAAAGTTGTATGAACGAGCGCCGGCAGACCCATGTTTTGCTCACTATTATGCGACTAGAAGAAAGCTGGGAGGGTTTAGGAGCAGGGCAGGTAGTGCGCTATACTGACGCACAGAGCCTGAATGTTTTTGGCAAAATACAGTCTGAAATAGAAGAGGCCATTCAGGAGCAGCTCCAAAAAGGCAAATCTGGCCCCAAATCTTTCATATTAGAGGATGGAGTAGCTATTGAGTTGTTTATCGAAATCCTCCCTCCCGAAGTGCATTTGGTATTGATGGGACATCAATACGATGTGCTTCCTTTGGCGCGTCTAGTTAAAGAAATCGGATGGCGAGCTACGGTAGTAGCCAATCCTCAAAAAGTAATGCAAAAACTCTTTGCTACTGCCGATGCACTTGTACCACCTGCCGACTTTGATTCTATCTTGGTTGACAACCACACAGCGATTATTTTAATGTCGCATGATTATAAAACCGACAAATACAACCTACCTAAAGTGCTCAACACAAGAGCCTCCTACATCGGTATGCTAGGACCGAGAGTGCGGTCTGAGAAAATCTTTAATGAGCTAGCCCAAGAAGGTATCGACCTCGCCAACACCGACATGGCACGTATCCACGCTCCAGTAGGTCTGGACATAGGCGCAGTATCGCCCGAAGAAATTGCCCTTTCTATCGTTGCCGAAATCAGAGCGGTCTTTTCGGATAGAGCAGGTTCTGCCCTTCGGTTACGTTTGGCTCCTATTCATGAAAGAGACTAAAAGTACAACACTACTTTTTTCCCGTTTTTAAGTTGTTTAACCATCATGCCCCCCACATTGATTCGATGAAACTAACGTCTGTTATTGAGGCTACCAACATCATTCTAGCAAATACCATAGATTTCGGAAACGAATCTATCCCATTCGAAAAAGCACACCGCCGAGTTTTAGCCCAAGACCTTATCGCAGATCGTGATTTCCCTCCTTTCGACCGTGTCACCATGGACGGAATTGCTATTCGGTGGGAAAGCTACGAAAACGGCCAACGTGATTTTCGAATTGAAAGCACTCAAACCGCGGGTGAAGCCCAGCACACCCTTTCAGACCCTGATGCTTGTATAGAAGTGATGACAGGAAGTATATTACCGATCAATACTGATACAGTAGTTAAATACGAAGATCTTGATATGAGAGACAAGATTGCGTATCTCACTACCAGTCTCAAAAAAGGTCAAAATGTACATTATAAAGGAGAAGATAGAGTAGTAGGCAAACCAATCGTTTGTACCAACACTCTTTTAGGCCCTCCAGAGATTGCTATTGCGGCAAGTGTAGGAGCTTCTGAGGTAACTGTGAAAAAACTGCCCTCGGTCGTAATCATCACTTCAGGCGATGAGCTAGTACCTGTTTGGCAAGAACCATTGCCTCATCAAATCAGAAGTTCAAATGTATATTGTATCGCCGACCTTCTCAAATTTTATCAGATTGAGGCTGATTTTATTCATATTCCCGACAATCTCACCCAAACCCAAGCGACCATTGGGCAAGCGCTCCTTCAATACGATGTATTAATATTGTGTGGCGGAGTATCACAAGGGAAAAAAGACTTTATACCTAAAGCTCTTGAAGCCGAAGGAGTCAAAAAATATTTTCATAAAGTGAGCCAACAGCCTGGTAAACCTTTTTGGTTTGGAACAAAAGATACCAAAACTGTATTTGCTCTACCTGGCAATCCTGTGTCATCTTTTTTGTGCGCACGCCGTTATTTTATCCCTTGGCTACGTCAATGTCTTGGCTTACCTGCATTGGATAATATATATGTCGCTTTGGCCGAAGATTATTCCTATTCATCTCAATTAACATACTTTTTGCAAGTAAAAATATTCCAAAACGACGCTACCCTCATGGCTAAACCTATTACTGGTCATGGCTCGGGAGATTTTGCAAATCTCGCTGATACACAAGGTTTTATAGAGCTTCCTTTCGAAAAAAAATTATTTCTAAAAGGTGAAATTTTTCCATTATGGAGGTATAATTTTATTGTATGATGAATAAACTTACCGCTTGATAAATAATTAGAAAAAAGCCACAAAAAAATTTTGCGAGTCCAAAATCTTTGTTTACAATTGTAAACAATTGCATTATTCTAATTTCTACGCTCGCTTTGAAGAGTTTGAGGAAATACCATTGAAAATTTTTCTTATAAATTTTCAACGAACCTTAAACTGTGGTCGGTTAGTGTAAAACACTAAGGACAAATCCGTTAACGATTTCTTAACATTATACGTTGATAAGACTTTTCAAATTTCGTCTCAATCAACGACTCGCATTGACTTGGAAAGAGCCCAGAAAGGTTCTTAATTTTGTAGACTGTACGGCACTGCTAAACGCTTTAACAGTGTCTTTAAAGATTATTGTGTTTGATATTGCTTTACCCTAAAAGATAGATTGATCACCCCATAAACATTTTGTTGTATGTACGTAATAAAACGCGATGGCCGCCGCGAATCGGTCAAATTTGATAAGATTACTTCCCGCATCGAAAAGTTGTGCTATGGTTTGGAAGCGGCTTACGTTCAGCCTATTGAGGTAGCCAAAAAAGTAGTAGCCGGTATTTATGATGGTGTCACCACTGCCGAATTGGATGTATTAGCCGCCGAAACAGCCGCATCTATGACGACTAAGCATCCCGACTATGCTATCTTAGCAGCCAGAATTGCTATCTCTAATTTGCACAAAAATACGCTGAAGTCATTTTCAGCGACGATGAAGCTTCTTTATACGTACACAGATCCTAAAACTGGAGAAAATGCCGCCCTTATTTCAAAGCAAGCGCACGATGTGATTCGCAAACATGCAGCTCTCCTTGATTCAACCATCATTTACGACCGAGATTATGGATACGACTATTTTGGATACAAAACCCTAGAGAAGTCTTATCTTTTAAAAATAAACGGAAAAATTGCCGAACGGCCTCAGCATATGCTTATGCGTGTAGCTGTAGGTATTCACTTAGACGATATTGACGCGGTCATTGAGACTTATAATCTCCTTTCAGAGCGCTGGTTTACTCATGCTACTCCTACGCTTTTCAATGCCGGAACCCCTAAGCCTCAAATGTCGAGCTGCTTCTTACTTACCATGAAGGAAGACAGTATCGAAGGTATTTATGATACCCTTAAGCAGTGTGCACTTATTTCACAATCAGCTGGAGGTATCGGCTTGAGCATCCACAATATCCGCGCTACTGGAAGCTATATCAAAGGTACCAATGGCAACTCTAATGGTATTGTGCCCATGCTGCGCGTATTCAATGATACAGCTCGATACGTAGACCAAGGAGGTGGTAAGCGTAAAGGCTCTTTTGCGATTTATCTTGAGCCTTGGCACGCCGATATTCACGATTTTTTGGATCTAAAGAAAAACCACGGCAAAGAAGAACTCCGCGCTCGCGATTTGTTTTATGCGATGTGGATTCCAGACTTGTTTATGAAGCGTGTTGAGAAAAACGACACTTGGTCACTTTTCTGCCCTCATGAATGTCCTGGTTTGCCAGATACTTACGGCGAAGAATTTGAGCAGCTTTATGAAAAATATGAGCGCGAAGGCAAAGCCCGCAAAACTATCAAAGCGCAAGATTTGTGGTTTGCGATTATGGAGTCCCAAATTGAAACAGGTACCCCTTACATGCTCTATAAAGACCACGCCAATCGCAAGTCAAACCAAAAAAATCTAGGCACCATCAAGTCTTCCAACTTGTGCACCGAAATCATGGAATATACCTCTCCAGATGAGGTGGCTGTGTGTAACTTGGCCTCTATTTCATTGCCCAAGTTTGTAGAGCAAGGCGCCGATGGATTCTTGCATTTCAACCATCAAAAGCTGTTTGAAATTACGAAAGTCGTAACGCGCAACCTCAACAAAATCATTGACCTTAACTATTATCCGGTAGTAGAAGCAGAGCGTAGCAACAAACGCCACCGCCCTATTGGAATTGGTATTCAAGGGTTGGCAGATGCCTTTTTGATGATGCGGATGCCTTTTGAGTCAGAAGAAGCGCGCCGCCTCAATGAAGACATTCATGAAACTATTTATCATGGAGCCATGAGTGCTTCCATGGAATTGGCCAAACAATACGGTCCTTATGAAACGTGGAAAGGCTCACCGATTTCACAGGGAATTTTCCAATTTGACATGTGGAACATCACTCCTAAGAGCAGCAATTGGAATTGGGAGCAACTTCGTAAGGATGTTGTAAAATACGGCGTGCGTAACTCTCTATTATTAGCACCAATGCCCACGGCATCGACCAGCCAAATACTTGGCAACAACGAGTGCTTTGAACCATTTACTTCCAATCTATACGTTCGTCGCGTACTGTCAGGAGAGTTTGTGGTGGTCAACAAATACTTGTTAAAAGACCTAGTAAAAGAAGGCCTTTGGAATGATGCTATGAAAAACAAACTTATGGCTCACAATGGCTCAGTACAGAAAATCGCCGAGATTCCACAACACCTCAAAGACCTTTATAAAACAGCATGGGAAATTAAGCAAAAAACCATCGTGGATATGGCAGCAGACCGCGGAGCTTATATCTGTCAGTCTCAGTCGTTAAATATCTTTATGGAAAATGCCAATTTTGGCAAATTGACCTCGATGCACTTCTATGCTTGGAAAAAAGGACTCAAAACAGGTATGTATTACCTCCGTACTCAAGCAGCAGTAGATGCGGTTAAATTTACAGTAGAGAAAAATGCCGAAGCGGTGTTGGAGCCTGTAACCACAACAGTAGCCGAAAAAGAGCTCAATTATGAGAAGTATGCCCAAGAGCATGCACCTCAAGCCGCTGCTCGTGATGCAGAAGCCGAAAAGCAATATGCGATTGACTCTGCCAACCAAAATCAAAAAGCTGAATAATAATTGAGGGATGGGCATTATTGAAAAGTGACTTTAAAATTCTCTAAACTGCCCAACTCTCTTTGATTAGTGAAATTATCATACATGATTAATTGGACTGTGCAACTCGCTATCATTAAGTAGGCA
>NZ_JARNTW010000005.1:0-67563 GCF_029433105.1 Runella sp. MFBS21
GCTTCTTCCTTGAAGCGCTCGAAATTAAAGGATTCGTCAGTTTTCATTGTGTCTATAAGTTAAAACTAAGTTACTTATTTTCCCCCTTTGATTCAATTTGGGGTGACACAGTTTAGTTTACAATCTCGGGTATTCAGGTTATAGTCAATTTATTTGCTATCTTCAAAACATAAATACATTGGACAATCTCAACTATATTTTTGACCGAAAACTCTTACAGCTTCACGGAAAAGATCTTATCTTTGTCAAGCAGACATTTCAGAATTTGTTTAGGGATAAGGCCAGTGAAATATTTGCTAGTAATCCTTCTTTATTCAATAATTTTATCATCAATATTCCCAATGCCACAGTTTTAGAGCAATTAGCCGAGGAAGGTATTTTAGTAAATCATCCAGTGTTACAATTTGTAAAAATAAAATAAGACATGACTTTTGTTGAAACTTTAAAATTTGATAATATATATAGTCTTTGCAAGTCGCGTAATTTGATTTTTTTAGTAAAAAAATCAAAAGAAATATCTTGTATTGATAACAATTATGTTATTTGGCATAAGCCAGTATCTTATATTGGACAAGTTAAAGTACATGGCGAAAATCTTTTTTTTGTGGATAATCTCAATAGCTATTTAAAAATATTTGATATAAATAACGGTAATCTTTTGCTTGAAGATGAAAATAGATTTTATAGTTTAGATATTAAAAATGATGTTATTGTTTGTAGTATATACAATATGGTTGCTTTAAAATCTGAATATTCTTTATTTAACTTTGTTAAAACTAGTTTACTATGGCAAAGTAAAAATTTGAATTATTTGTCATTTTTTTTTGATAACCTAATAAATGTCATTGGTTCAGTAATCTCTAAAATTGATGAATCAACAGGTGACGTACTTTGGGAAAGAGAGCTAGGGTCTGGTGTATTTCGGAAAGGACTGAGAGATTTAGATGTAAAAATAAGTCATTTGGTTGGAGTATGGAAAAATCAGCTATTAGTATGGATGAATAATGAACAACTCATCTGTCTAGATGTCAATACGGGTACTGAACTTTGGCGCATCACTGATTTTATTAAGCAATTTCTGCCCAATTGGCAAAGTATCTCACAGTTTAGTTTTGTGTATTGTCATATCGAAAACGGTAAGTTGTATCAGTTGGACGGAGATTCTTACTGGTCGTTAGATTTGGCAACACAAGAGTTTGAGCTATTGTGGCAAGATACCCAGAAAGAGTATCTAACTATCATCCATAAGACTTATACAGAGGATTTTATATATTTTACCGCCTCGCGTAATTATGGACTTGTACCCTATTTGATTGGAGTATTTAATCGTAAAACTTTGAGCATTGAGTGGCTCCACGATGCACGTCTACCACAAAAGGCCGAAAACAATTTTTGTAATAGCCTCAACCAAGCCCCCCAAGTAGACGGCAATAGACTCTATGTCTTAGACAGTGGTGGTACTTTACACATTTTTGAAAAAGAATCATCTATTGAATAATCCTTACAAAAACTCATCCAAAACGCTTTTTGAACAATTACCCTAAACCAATGGGATTCCAATAACTATTCTCAAACATAGGAGGCATATTCATACTATTATCATCAAAGAATAAGAAGAATTACTCAGTATCAAATCTAGTTTACAAAAATAGGCGTCTGCCCATAAAGTAGATAACGGAGAAGAAGATTTTGAACAAAAATATGATCCTACCAAATCTCAGTTTTGGAATTTTGAAAGAGGTTATTCAGGTTATAGTCAATTTATTTACTATCTTCAAAACATAACTACTTTGGACAATCTCAACTATATTTTTGACCGAAAACTCCTGCAGCTTCACGGAAAGAATCTTATCTTTGTCAAGCAGACTTTTCAGAATTTGTTTAGGAGTAAGGCTCAAAATATTTTCGATGCATTAGGAGGTACTAAATTCGAACAACTATTTGATGTCGATAATGTTGACGATTTTTTAGAAAATATTGTACCAAACTTAATGGGAAATAATTCTGCATATAGGTTTATAAAAATTCAATAACAATGAAGTTTAAAATAAAAAATAAATTAGAAGGTATTTTACACAAGTATTGTATTACAGTGAATGAAATTTATTTTTTAAATAATAGTGGAGGTTATTGTATTTGTGATAAAAATATCTTAAGCTCAGTTAGGAACTTCCAGAGGCAAGAAAAATATTATCATATAGGAGTCTACAATAATATGATATTTTTGGGAACTCAAGAAGAAATACTAATATTAGCAAATAACCAAGATGTTCTTTTTAAAATACAAGGAGTATTTAAATTTATATCGAATAATGATACATTGTTTTACTTTGATCGATTTCAAAGTAAAACAATGTGTTTTTCTTTACGTAATAAAGAAACTCTTTGGCCTTCACAAGAAAAAATAGGTAAGCTTCGAGTCATGCTTAATAAGACACTATTCTATTCTAAGTATTTAGATGATACTATTTTAAATGCGATTGATATTTCAATGGGTACTTTTTTTTGGAAAAAAAAATTAGGGTCTGGTGTATTTCGGAAAGGACTTAGAGATTTAGATGTAAAAATAAGTCAGTTGATTGGAGTATGGAAAAATCAGCTATTAGTATGGATGAATAATGAACAACTCATCTGTCTAGATGTCAATACGGGTACTGAACTTTGGCGTATCACTGATTTTATTAAGCAATTTCTGCCCAATTGGCAAAGTATATCACAGTTTAGTTTTGTGTATTGTCATATCGAAAACGGTAAGTTGTATCAGTTGGACGGAGATTCTTACTGGTCGTTAGATTTGGCAACACAAGAGTTTGAGCTATTGTGGCAAGATACCCAGAAAGAGTACCTAACTATCATCCATAAGACTTATACAGAGGATTTTATATATTTTACCGCCTCGCGTAATTATGGACTTGTACCCTATTTGATTGGGGTATTTAATCGTAAAACTTTGAGCATTGAGTGGCTCCACGATGCACGTCTACCACAAAAGGCCGAAAACAATTTTTGTAATAGCCTCAACCAAGCCCCACAAGTAGATGGCGATAGACTCTATGTCTTAGACAGTGGTGGTACTTTACACATTTTTGAAAAAGAATCATCCACTGAATAATCCTTACAAAACTCATCCAAAACGTTTTTTCAAACAATTATCCTATTTCTTATTAAGTCACAATAACTATTCTCTCATGAAATATTATAAGTTTAGACCTGCTATTTGGCAAACTAAAGGGAAGAAAAGACGAGCCCATCCTTATGCCCAAACCGCTCCCGGCTCAATTGCGGCCCATACCTATCGCACCGGAAGATTCCCTGTCACTAGTTGGCCTCAGTTTGCTATGTTTGACAATCCCCCTGTGTTTGACCATTTTATTTTAAGAGATGTATTGATGCGCAATTATAGATACAACTGGGATTTACTCGATTTATACCGTTTATCGCAGGAATTGACTGCGGTTATTGGCTATTTGGTATCGCCAAAATTGAAAAGCATTATGGAAAAGTTTGCTATTTATCAACCTTATCAGTTTTACCCGGCTAAATTATTGTATAAAAACAATTTTTTAGACTACTACCTTTTTCAATTAGGGAGTCGATTACCGATAGATTACGCCCGCAGTAAATACAAAGTAAGGGATGAAGACAATCAAAAAGAGCCTGTAGAAGAACCCGCAAGCATACATGTAGGTAGTGAAATTGGGATATTAGATGAAGACTCTTTTTTTGTAAAAATGGATGAATGTAGGGAAAATAATCAAGAATTGCTTTTTTCCGAAAAAGTAATCAACGAATTACTGGATTTGGCTAAGCTTGGTGGGGATGTTATTATCAGCAGTCCAATGAAAGAAGCCTTAGAGCAAGCCAATATTTCGGGTATTTGGTATGAGGAGTTCGGTGATTTTACCGTTCATTTTCTTCCTCCCCCAACTAATTAGGGGAATTTACAGTAGTTTGGAGAATTGACCGTTAGAGATTTGTGTAAATTTGCAGTAGCCTTGCAAATTTACACAACGTTTAGTGTTTGCGCTTTTAGCTTTTGGCAAGTCTTTCGAAGTGAGGGGATAGGTGCTCTTTCATACCTTGACGAAAATCTTCGGCACTGCCTGTACGCAGGATTTGTACCAAATCGCGGTGGGTCACCTTGCCGACTTTGGCGTTGCCACTTGCTTTGATTTCAAAATCGACGACGTATTCAAAAACGGGCAAAAGCATACTTTGAAATCTCAAAAAGGTCTCATTGCCAGTCATTTGGTATAGTTTTCCGTGGAAAGCAATTTCGTGTTCTACCCGAAAAGGTTTTTGGATTTGGTGTACTTCTTCGTTGACAATCGCCTCAAGCTCTTCAATGTCTTTGTCGGTTTTGCGAACGTAGAGCAAATCGGCCAATCCCATTTCAAGTACCAATCGGAGCTCAAAAATATCTTGAAGTGTATTTTGTCCCAAAATAAGTGGGTCGAGTACGCGCTCAAACGATCCCAAAATATCGGGCTGAGTGAGTATCATGCCCCTTTTTTTCTTTGTATCAATCATGCCGAGCATCCGAAGACGGCTCAATGCCTCACGCACCACATTACGACTTACTCCGAGGGCGTCGGCAAGTTCTTGTTCCTTGGGAAGTGCATCCCCTGGCCGAAAAGATTTTTTCTTTAGATACTCTCTCAGCCGTAATTCTACGACATCGGCCATGGTCAAAGCAGGGATAGGGGCGATGTCTTGCGTCAAGTCATTCATATAGGATAGCAACTTTAAATCATAAAGCACAAAGCTAATAATTTCTTTTGTACTACATAATAAAGGTGTGCTTTTTTCTCCTATCAATATTTGTGTCGTCAGTTTTACCAAACCAACGAAAAAAGGGCAAAGTTTGGGACAATGTTTAGTCCCAAATCACTTCGATTACTTCGTTTTTCAAATCGATAGTAGTATGGGTTTCGCCTTCTTTGCGTTGAAGGGTGATTTGTCCTTCTTTGAGACGGAGGAGTTCTTGAGAGATGACGTGTTTGTCATTTTTTTTGTGAAAAACCGAAACCAAATCATTGCCCGTGGCTACTTTGAGCGAATAAGAAGCCCCCGAAGCTTTCACTTCTTTGGCGTAGCTGATAGGTGACTCATTAGGGTTTTGAATCATGGCCAAAGCACGAGACGCCAAAGGCACCCCATAGCCGATAAAATTGTTGCCGTAAGGATACAAATGCGCCGACTTTTCGATGATGCTGATGATTTGCTTGTTGGTCAGGGTAGGGTTTGCTTGCATAAGGCAGGCCGCAAAACCCGTAATCACGGGTGCAGAAAGCGAAGTGCCGTAGAGCGAAAAACAAGATACATTGGGCTTGAGGTAAGGCAAAAACTCGGGGCCGATGCTGCTGTAGCCAATGCGATTCCAGAAGCGTTGGTTGGTAGCACCCACTGCCAACACCCCTTGGGCGTCGGCGGGGGTAGAGATGATGCGCCAGCTTGGGTCGTCGCCTTCATTGCCCGCCGATACTACTACCAAGATGCCTTTTTGTTCAGAGGCGATTTGGGCGGCGCGACTGATGACACTCGTTTGGCCGTCCATTTGGGTGATTTGGTAGTTTTCGTTAGGGTCGGTAAAACCTTGCGCGTAGCCGAGAGAGGTATTGATGAGGCGTACACCGAGGCTATCCATCCACTCCATTGCTGCTACCCAATTGTCCTCTTCGCCGCGCCACTCGCGGGTTCCGTGGTCGGTGCGGGCTAAATAAAACTTAGCGTCGGTTGCCATGCCACTTTGTTGGGTTTCGTTGCGGTTGGTACCCGAAATCGCGCTCATGACTTCGGTGCCATGAAAGTCCGAAAAAGTCTCGGGAGTAGTGTAAAATTTATCAGAAATAGCAAGGGGAGGGTTGACGTAGTCGCGCTTGTCGATGATGGCGTTTCGGTCAAAGAGGTGCTTGAGGAGATTGCTAGAAGGGGCTTCCAAAAAGCCCGCATCAATGACGCCGATAGTGACGTTTTTGCCCGTAAAACCCGCTTTTTTAAATTCTTCTGCTTGTACTTGCGTCATCACAGGAGCCATAGTTGAGCGGCGATTGCGGTCGGTTTTGGCGATATAAAACTGCCCGTTGATGGGCTGTATTTTTGTAACAAAGGGCAAACGCTTTAGTTCCTGAATCTGCTCTTGGGTAAGGTGCGCCGACACGGCATTGAGCCACTTGGACTTTTGAACCACCTTGATATTTTGATTTTGGAGGCTTTGTAAGTAACTTGCCTGCACGGGGCTGTCGCTTTCATCAAACCTTACAAGACCTTGTTTTTCCCTGTTTTCGATGGTTTGTCGCGATACAGCGGGGGCATCGTGTGGATTTTTATCTTTCAGAAATATCCAATATTTTGATTGGGCGAAAGAAACGGTGCTGCATACCCAAAAAAATAGCCAACCGCTATTGCGAAAATTAATCATGGGGTAATAGTCTTAGGATAAGAAAATGTACTTGGGTAATTTGGGGCATTCAAAATGTCCCAAAACTTTGCTAAGTAAATAAAAAAATCTAAATTTTCCTGCTGAAAATCATAAATATTAGCTATGCGTTGGATTTTATTACTTCTTTTTGGCATAATATTCTATCCAATTTTTGGCCAAAATCAGGTATTAGAACTAGAATCGCAAGGCAGCGCCTATCCCGTTTATCCTTTTTTATACCTTTTCAATGATAGCGAAGGAAAGGTTACTTTTTCGATGATTTTGAAAAGAGATCAGGGAATTAATTTTGAAAAATATAAAAGCAATGGCGTGCCTTCTTTTGGGTATTCGAGAGACGTACATTGGTTGCGTTTTAGGGTGATTAACCGAGCCGATATAGACAAAAAATGGTGGCTTGAAATCAACAATACGCACATCGACGACCTTCAATTGTACGTTCAGCAAGCGGATGGGCGGTTTTTGAGGCGCCAATCGGGCGATTTGATTCCTTTCAATCAACGCGAAATTCAACTACGGCCGCTGCTGTTTAAGCTTGATTTGCCGCCCAATATGCCAGTGGATGTTTATCTAAGATTGGTAGGTAGCCAAGATATGAATGTCCCGATTGTGATATATGACCAAACGACGCACTGGTCGGTATTGGCCTATAAAAACTTTTTGTGGGGGATTTTTTTCGGTATTTTATGCATCATTGTGCTTTATCACCTCACGCTTTATTTTATTTTAAAAGATATTACTTATTTATTGTACAGCCTATATATTGGGTCGGTGGCTTTGATGGAGTTGGGGTTTGAAGGATTTTCGGCTCAGTATTTATTTTATGATAGCCCTTTGCTTCTCAATCATTCCCATGTATTGTTGGTGGGTTTATCCACGTTTTTGGCGGTTGTTTTATCCTACCAATTTTTAGATGTTTCAAAATATTTAAAAGGTTGGGAAATAGGTTTTTGGGGAGCTATGGCTGTTGCGGTTTTTATGATTGTTGTGTCATTTTTTACGCATGATGTATGGCTCAATATCCTAGCCAATGCAGTAGTGACATTGATTGCAATGGGGTTGTTTGGGGCGGGAGTAGTGGTTTGGCGTCGTGGCAATAGAGCTGCTTTGTTTTATGTATTGTCTTGGACGAGTATGCAGTTTGGGGTAATTATCTCCACGCTGTTTCGACTGGGTATCTGGCAAGTTCCTATCCATGATGCTTCTTTTCAGATAGGTACTTTGTTTCAAATACTATTCTTGGCTGTGGGGATTGGGGCGCGGTTCAAACAAGCCTACGATGAGCGAGCGGCTTTACAAGCGCAATTGTTGACTCAGCAAAAACAAGTTTCTGAAACCGCGCTTCGCTTGCAAAAGGTTGAATATCAGGCGCAATTGAATGAATTCAAAACACGATTTTATACCAATATTACCCACGAATTTCGGACACCTTTGACGGTGATTTTGGGTATGACTGAGCAGCTGAAAAAACAATGGGGTACAAGCGACACCCTCACTGTGATTAGAAGAAATGGAGAGCAATTGCTCAATTTGATTAATCAATTGTTGGAGCTGGCGCGGATGGATTCAAAGGTGCTACCCTTGCGAAACAAAAATCTGGATTTGATTTCATTTTTATCCACTCAGATACAGGCTTTTGAGGGAGTGGCGGCGGCCAAAAAGATAAACATACATTTGCGTACTGACTATCCCGCCTTGTGGCTTTCGATAGATGATGAAAAACTACAATCGATGATTACCAATTTGCTCTCCAATGCCCTGAAGTTTTCGAATGAAGGGGGTATGGTGGAGGTCAATGTACATAGTCGTACCAATACGTCGGTACAAGTGGATGTGACTGATTCGGGGGTTGGAATTAAGGAAGAAGATATGCCGTATATATTTGATCGGTTTTATCAGGCCAATCATCAACGGGGCGGCGCGGGTATCGGAATGTCGCTTACCAAAGAGCTTGTGGAGCTTTTGGGAGGAAGTATTCAGGTATGGAGCCAAGCGGAGATAGGGACTACCTTTCGCCTTACCTTGCCATTCAAAGGGACAATACCTTCCGGAGATGAAGGGCTACAGGCTTCCCAATTGCTTCCAATAAACCACAAAAAAGACGCGGAGGAAGTAGAAATAAAAAATGAAGAACTACCGCAAGTGCTAGTGGTGGAAGATAGTACCGACTTAGCCCATTATTTAGAAACCTGTTTGAGAGATCGCTATGAGGTCAAAGTAGCTTCTGATGGACACGCAGGCATCAGAGATGCTTTCGAAATGATTCCTGATTTGGTCATAACGGACGTGATGATGCCCAAGGCTGATGGATATGAGCTTTGCCACACTCTCAAAAACGATGAGCGTACAAGTCACGTGCCTATCATCATGCTTACGGCAAAGGTAGCCTATGAAGACAAACTCCAAGGACTTCAACAAGGTGTTGATGCCTATCTTACAAAACCATTTTATGAGGATGAATTGCTCGTAGTCATCGAAAATCTCTTGCAAGTACGACAGACTTTGAAAGCTAAATATTTATTGGAAATACAAAATACTGCATCCGAAGCAAAGTTGGAGCCAACGCTTGAAGATGCCTTTTTATTAAGAATAAAACAAATTGTGGATGCCAGATTGAGTGATGAGTCTTTTGATAATCAGCAACTTTGTGAGCAAATGAACTTGAGCCGTACGCAAGTGTATCGCAAACTAAAAGCCTTGACCGACCTTTCACCTTCTGATTATATCCGACAACAACGATTAGAAAAGGCGGCGGTTTTGTTACTAACTACCGACTGGCCTATTGCCGAAGTGGGCATGGCGGTGGGCATTGGAGACGCCAATTATTTTGCCAGAATCTTCACCAAACAATATCATTTGACGCCCTCTGCTTATCGCAAAAAGTAAATTGCAACCTCTATGCTATATATTGCAACTACGGTGCTAACACAGTAGGCTATGCTAGGTGTATCTTGCAGCTACGTTGTGCAAAAACACTAGCAATGCAAAAGTGGCTCCTCTTCCTATGGTTGGGTGTTGGGCTGAAGGCTACAGCACAGTCTTATCGTATAGACCGTATCGGAACCGACCGAGGACTATCGCAAGGTTCTATCTATGCGATGCTCAAAGATTCGCGAGGTTTTATGTGGTTTGGAACACAGGACGGCCTGAACCGATACGACGGGCACAGCTTTAAAGTGTATTATTCGGAGCCTTTGCGAGCAGGCGCACTGCATGGGGGATTTGTCAATTCAATCATAGAATCGCCCAATGGTGATTTGTGGATAGGTACCGACTATGGTCTCAACTGGTACCGTCGCCAAAAAGATAATTTTAGTTTTATTGAAGCCAGTCCTGCCGTTTTATCGCCTTGTACGCCTTTTGCCAGCAATGAGCAATATGTTTGGTATTGGTCTGAAAAAGAGGGGATTGTGCAGTTTGACTATCTTCGACAAACCAAAAAGGTGGTTTTCTCGTCTTTGACAAATCGCATAGGGCTGCTTACCCCAACCAACGCGACTCATTTTGGGCGGGATGCCAAACTTTGGGTATGCCTACCAGAAGGCATCATGAGCTATGATACCCTCACGAAGCAATCAGCCTATTATTTTTCAAAACATCCACAAAACAGACTTGGCAAAAGCAAGCGGTTTTATTGTGTATTGCATGCTCGAAACGGATTGATTTATATGGGTCACTCTGAGGGGATTACGGTATTGGATGCTTTGCGTCAAAGCTTCCACGAAATCTCTCATTTTAACAATACGCCTTTGGTAGAAATCTACGATTTGAAGGAAGGAAGCAATGGGACGTTGTGGGTAGCCACGGGAGGGCAAGGGGTATTGCGATATGATGCTCATCAGAAATGGACGCAGTTGGTTCATCAAAACAATGATGCTAATAGTTTGTCCAACAACACCATAACGAGTATTTACGTGGCCGACAACGGTATTGTATGGGCTAATCCCGACCCTTTGGGCGTCAATGCTATCATTGAACAAGGACACAAATTTAATAAAGTACGTTACGTAGCAGAAGCCACACAATCGCTCAATGACCCTAACGTAAGAAGCTTGTTGTCTTATGACAAAAACCTCCTGTGGGTAGGTACAGAGCAAGGTGGTATCAATGTGTGGGAAAAATCTACCAAACAAATGATTGACTATTGGCTCCCCGATGCGCAGAATATTTATGCTTTGCCAAGCCAATCTATCAATCAATTTTTGCGTGACAGTGAAGGGCAGATTTGGATAGCCACGTATCATGGATTGGCGCATTATTTGGGCAATGGGCGTTTTGAAAGCTTTTTTCCCCAGCAAAAACAGGCGCTTGGTAACAACATCATCAGGAGTATCGCCGAATGGAAAGACCAAAAATTGCTCGTAGGCACAGAGTATGGTCTTTATGAATTTGATAAAAAAAAGCGTGTTTTTACGGAAGTAGAGGGGTGGCAAAAACAAAATGTACTTTGGCTAAATACCTACCAAAAAGACAGTATATGGCTCAATGTTTTCAATGAAGGATGTGTAAAAGGAAGCCTTCAAAACGGCCGCTGGATCACCTACGAAAGAATCACCCACAGTGGCAATGTACTTAGCAGATGTCAAGATAGTACCCGCAAGTGCGATTGGTTAGCCACTAGTAATGGGCTGATGCAATATCAAAACGGAAAAATTAAAGCAATGTATACCCTCAAAGATGGTTTGCCCAATTCGTATGTATATGCCGTATTGATGGATAAGCAAAACAATCTTTGGCTCAGTACCAATCGGGGCTTGGCTAGTTTTAATCCCGAAATGCGGCAGTTTCGAAATTATACCCTTGCGGATGGTTTGCAGGGGTATGAGTTCAACAACAAATCATACCTTGTGGATGAAGAGGGGTATTTCTATTTTGGAGGCACTTCGGGCTTTAATTATTTCAAGCCCGAAGAAGTCAGAATCAGTACTTTTCAGCCACAAGTACAGTTTACGAATTTTTGGATAAATGAACAGCTTTCTCCCCTGAATCAATACATTGGAGAAATGGATACCGTGCAGCTGTCGTTTGAGCAAAATACCTTTTCGTTTCAGTTTACAGCTTTGGATTTTTTTAGCAATGGGCAAAATCTTTACCAATACCGTCTCAAAAACCTAGAAAACAATTGGATTACGACCTCCAATACTTTTGTAAGATACGTCAAAGTACCCGCAGGCGAGTATGTATTGGAAGTAAAGGCGGCCAATAGCGATGGCTTTTGGAGCGACGATGTTCGGCAGTTATACCTTGTGATTCGACCGCCTTTTTGGCAAACTTGGTGGTTTCGGATAGTGGTATTGTTAGGGATTGTTATAGTAGGAATTGGGGCGTATCAATGGCGTATTCAATCGCTCAAACGGCGGCAGAGAGAACGCCTCAATCTAATCATCCAAACCCAAGAAGCTGAGCGTAAACAACTTGCCACCGAGCTACATGATGACCTCGGAATGCGACTTTCTACTTTACAAATGTATGTGTCGGAACTAGAAAATACGTATAGCGGAAGAGGCCACGCTCTAAAGCCAATGGTGGAAGAAGCGATAGGGGGAATCAGGCAGCAATTGCAAGATTTAAACCCCAAAATGCTTTTTGAACGAGGTTTCAGGGAAGCCGTCGAAGATTTGGTCAATAAAATTAATGTCACTGACACCCTGAAATTTGAGCTGTTTTGGCTCGATTTTCCTGATCGCTTGCCGCAGGCGTTTGAAATTAATCTCTTTCGTGTGATTCAAGAATTAGTTAACAATACCCTCAAACACGCTCACGCCTCTCGTATCGAATTACAGCTTTTGGCACGCGAGCAGCAGCTCATCATTGTGTATGAAGACGATGGGCGGGGTTTTGTGCCAAAGCCTTTTTCTTCGGGTTTTGGTCTTGAAAATATTCGTAATCGCATTCAGTTGTTAAAAGGAAACATAGAGTTTGACTCACGCCCGCAGCATGGCATGTGCGTGACGATAGCACTCCCTCACCCTAAATACTCAAAGTTATGACTCGGCAAATACTCATAGTAGACGACCACCAACTGTTTTTGGAAGGCCTCAGATTCGTACTTTCTCAGACACCCGAAGTGAGCATAGTAGGAGAAGCACTCAATGGCTACAAAGCCCTCGAAATGCTGGCGACTTACCGCGTGGATTGGGTACTTATGGATGTCAATATGCCCCACTGCGATGGCGTAGAAGCTACCAAACAAATCAAGAAACTGTACCCCCACGTGAAAGTCATTGCGGTTACCATGCTCGACGATTATGTAAGTATTCAGCAAATGATAAAGGCAGGAGCCGACGGCTATATTCTCAAAAATACAGGCTCATCTGAGCTACATCGGGCTTTCGAAACTATCGAAAAAGGGGAGGTATATTATTCAAACACGATCTTAAATACCATTTTGAGGAGACCTGTTGCTCCCCCTCCAAAATCGACTACGAAACTGCATCAGTGGCTTACAGCTCGCGAAAAACAAATTATTCCTTTGTTGGTAGAAGGATTGACGAGTCTGCAAATAGCTGATAAACTGTATGTTAGTGAATCGACGGTCATAAGTCATCGTAAAAATATCCTTCATAAGCTCAATTTAAAAAATACCTCTGCTTTGGTCAAGTATGCCCTAGAGCATCAATTGATCTAGAAAATCTATCCCCTCTAGAGGGGATTTTTGGTATATCCTAAACAGGGGTGATTTTTGGTGGCAGATAATTAAGGAATTTTGTATCAACAAATTAACCTTAACAAAAAGTATGAAGTGGTGGATAGCGATAATGCTCTCAATGAGCCTTGTGGGTCAAGTACGGGGAGGAGTCTCAAGCCGTTCATATCGGGTGACGCTAGAACGAATCTCATTGCTGAAATCAGAGGCGCAAAACCACGAAGAAAATTTGTTTGGGTCGATTTGGGCAGGGGCTTATTGTAATAGCAATGAAGGGCAAACTGGGAATTCGTTTGATAGTCGCGAACGAACCCTCAAGCTATTTGAACGCTCCCTAACCGACTTCGTTAGGGTAAAAGAAGGGGGAACGATTGTCATTAATAAGTCATTGATTTTTGATATTCCTGATTGTAACGGCAATCAAGCAAATATCACCTTAACTACCTCGCTATCAGAGCAAAGTGGAAATAGAAAATATGCAACAGAACGTTTGAGGGTGTATCTATCGGAAATAAATGGAGTAGTGAGACGTACCGTCAATTGTTATAATCGAGGATCACACTTTCAGCTCACGTTTGTAATTTCTAATGTGTAAAATAGAAGGAATAAAAGTGGTACGTATATACTGAAGCGGCGTTTTAATTTGCAAATTCTGCCCCGTAGGGGCAGAATGTCGGTAGCCCGAAAAATACCGTCATTTAGTTTAATGATTGCCCCGTAGGGGCTATATATTGGTAAAACATGAAAACGTATAACGCTGCTAATCCTGCCCCGTAGAGGTAATACATTGGTAACGCATGAAAATATACAACGATGATAACCCTGCCCCGTAGGGGATATATATTGGTAATACATGAAAATGTAAAACGCTGCTAAGATGGCCCCGTAGGGGCTGTATGTCGGTAGCCCAAAAAATGCCTTTTTTCCGTTTCATTGCCCCGTAGGGGCTATATATTGGTAACACATGAAAATATACAACGCTGTTACCCCTGCCCCATAGGGGCTGTATGTCGGTAGCCTATAAAATGCCTTTTTTCTGTTTCATTGCCCCGTAGGGGCTATACATTGGTAACGCATGAAAATATACAACGCTGTTACCCCTGCCCCATAGGGGCTGTATGTCGGTAGCCTATAAAATGCCTTTTTTCTGTTTCATTGCCCCGTAGGGGCTATACATTGGTAACGCATAAAAATACACAACTGCCCCGTAGGGGCTATATATTGGTAAAATAATGCAAACATTTTATCTCAGCGTATCTATCTTGACCCGAAAGCTCGTAGCTCTACTTTTGCTTTCATGCCCTACATGGGCGCAGACCGATACGCTCATACCGTCGCTCAATGCTGTCAAAACGTTGGAGTTTTCGATACCTACTTCGGCGGCATTTGATTTGTTGGGAGTCACACCCGCGCAAGTGACCAAACCCGGCAATATTCGAGATTTTAAGGTAGATTGGTCGTTTCAGTCGTGGCGCCTAAAACCCAATATCGCTATACAAGCGCAGCCGATTTGGGAGTTGCTTTACAATCGACCTAGTTTGCAAAAGTACCAAAATGCCTCGAAGTTAATGAAACTGCTCTCGACGCTTGATGTATCAGGAGGTACGATTGAAGACGAAGATTTGATGCGTAGATTGGCAATTGCCGCCAAAATAACGCTTTTCAGAAGTCATGACCCACTTGATGAACCTGACTTGGTGAGAGGTGCTACCGAACAGTTTTTTGAACAGCGACAAGAGATTTTACAAAATCTCAAACTAACAAACGATACCCTACAACAGATGCCCAAAACAGCGACCTATTTTGAGGCAAGAATGAAGTTGATTGAACAGGTTCAAGTAATTGAAGGACAATTGGCGGCGTTAGAGAAAGCTCAAAAAGAGCGCTTGGCGCAATTGACAACGACCTATTTAAAGGAACACTGGAATGCCTCGTTTTTGGAGGTAGCAGTGGGCCGGTCGTATACCTATCAAAATGAAAGTCTCGACAGCCTTTTATTGCAACAAGACGGGGTATCGGTATGGCTCAATGGTTGCGTAGGTATGGGGCGTAAATGGCTATTGACTGCTGTAGCTAGGTATACCGAAATAAATACCCCTTTACGACGCCCCACTCGCGAATATTTTGGAGGTTTAAATCTGCGATATGGAAGCCCAAAGTTTAATTTTTTTGTGGAAATACTTAATAGAGACCGTATCAATTTATTTAATTTTCAAAACATCACGATTGCCTACGGAGGCGATTGGAGATTTAGTAAAAATGTAATGTTGAGTTACGGAATCAGAACACATTATTCTCATGATTTTACTTTCAAGCAGCTAGTGCCAGTAGCTAGTATTGCGTGTATGATGCGATAAACAAAAATGAATTATTAACGAAAATATTAAGAATAAATAAAAAAGGAGAAACCTGAAAATCCTTTAAGAGAGTAGGGGTTTACTTAAATACTTTTTTGCAATGAAAAAAAGCATCTTAACAATCGGACTAATGATGTCGATGGCCTTCATGGCTAATGCTCAGGGAGCGCCTACATTTAGTGCCGCCGAACAAAAAAAGATTCAGCAGATTTTAGGCTCAGACTTTGAGGCAGTGTTTTCACCAAAAGGTGAACTAGTAATTGCGACTAAATCATCAGTAGGACAAGTAAAAACATTGCCGGGCGGTGGTTTTACTACTGGTAAGCCTAGCGCAGCTAGCAATATTTTGATTCATAAAGGATGGATTGCGGCTACCTCAGAAGAAGCTTTGAAGTCGATGCGTTCTAAATTGGGAGCCGAGCGTATGAAACAACTAGAAGCCGTGATTGTAAAAAAATAATTCCAAATAATCTAATCCGACATTAGGTCGGATTAGATTATAAAATCTTAAAAAGATGAAAAAAAAGGCTTTGTACTTGCTCAAAGAAAATATATTTTGTTGTTTAGATTATGGACAATCCAAATATCAATTCGAATATTTTCGAATAGCCATTGCGCTATTTTCACTTTTTAATTTTGGGGCCTTTTTGTATGACTACGAGGTATTTGTAAGTCCAGACGGAATTATCAATTGGGAAGTGACTCAGGCTAGTTCTTTTTGGTTTGATCCACATCCTGCCAGATTAGCCAATTGGTTGAATATGAGCTATCAAAGCTTTAATGTGCTTGCTATATGCCTGTATGTGGGGAGTTTGGTGATGTTGGCACTTGGGGTTTTTACGCGCTTATCTTCAGTGGTTGCGTTCTTCTTTTTTCTCGTATTTTCACTTTCTCTTTATCCTTTTTTATACGGGGTAGATTTATATCAAAGTGTTTTTTTATTGTTTCTGACGATTTTTCCTAGTGGTTATGCTTTGAGTGTAACCCCCAAAAAATCAGATGATAAAATTCTGAATCAACAAAAAATCGCTGTAAGGGGTATTCAAATATATTTGGCTTTGACCTATTTTTCGGCAGGGTTTGGAAAATTTAGCATGGATTCTTGGTTTAATGGGGAGTTTCTGTATTTAAGTTTGTCTGATCCTACCTACCAATTGCTCTCATTTACGTACAATGTTCACTATGGATTTTACGTATTTTCTGGGATTTTAGTGGTTTTTATTGAAATGTTCTATTGTATGTTAGTGCTAATTCCTTACGTGCGTACAGTTTTGATTATTACTATTGTAGGTATGCACTTGTTTATTGCTTTATTTATGGGACTTATTCCATTTGGGGTGTTGTTGATGATAGTAAATCTCGTAGTTTGGTATCTATTGATATTAACAGATTTGAAAAAAATATTTAAAATTTATAAAAGATATGAACTCGCGATATAGAATGTTTGTGATAGTTTTTTTAACTTTTCAAGTTTTGACAATTTTTAAATTGTTGCCTAGTAGGTGGCCCTTAACTTCGTATTATAGTGAGGTGTTTACGCAAGTGATTTTTACAGTTAGTAAAATGAATCATTTGTATAATTTTTTTACTGACCCTCAAAAAGTGGGTGGATATGGGTATGTTTCTAATCACATATATATGCTCAAAAAAGAAGGAGATAGTATCGTTAAAAAAGATATTTCATTACAAGGGTCAATAAAAAAAATGGTGTCTCCTATCAATTATGCCCGTATCAACAATCTACAAGTATTGGCCGTAAAAGACACCCTACTTTATAGTGCAGTTGTGCGTTCACAGGCGCTGTTTTTTATGCGTAAATACCAGTATCCTCTTATGTATGTGGAGGTTTTGAATCATGAATGTAAAGCCAGTAGGACGCAGACCCGCCTTACCAAATCTGAGAAAGTGGAGAAAGTATATACCAATTATTTGACTCTGAATTAGTGAAGAAAGCAAATCTCTCGCTAATTGGAGGTTGTTTTTGGTTTTTTTTATCGGTTTTGCGTCGGAGACGCGGTGCCTTTTTTGACCCAAATGATAGTTTGGGTCAAGCTCTTGTTGCTCGCTAATTGGAGGCTATTTTTGGTTTTTTTTATCGGTTTTGCGTCGGAGACGCAATGCCTTTTTTGACCCAAATGATAGTTTGGGTCAAGCTCTTGTTGCTCGCTAATTGGAGGCTATTTTGGTTTTTGTTATCGGTTTTGCGTCGGAGACGCAATGCCTTTTTTGACCCAAATGATAGTTTGGGTCAAGCTCTTGCTTGTCCCGGCATCATGTTGGGACGAGTATGGGTAAATGGAGGATTTTTTCTATTTTTAGTTTTTACCTTCAAAATGTTTTATGAAAACTCTATTCTTGTTGTGTTTTACCATGATTTCTTCTTCACTTTTTGCCCAAAACGATGCCGATTTTACGGGCGTATTCGAAAGTGCTCAAACGGGAATTGTACTTTCGATAAGTCAAAAAAATGGCCGTTTTGATGGTGTATTTACCGTTCAAAACCAACGCTTTGCCTGTGTTGCAGTGCGTGTTGATGGAGGAATAGGAGGCACCTACCGTGACGGAAATCGCAATGTAGAGTTTTCGTTGTTGAGATTGTTGGGAGAGTATTTTGTTCATACAGAAGGAGTTAATATCCCTATGAAGCGGGTTTCGCAAGTTACGTCCCCGTCAGCAGGTTCGTCTAGTACTGCCACTACTACAAATGTGCCCCCGCCTTCTGGTAAAAGTACAGGAACCCAGCTGCGGGATGCCAATGTGGGGTATGCGTTCAATGCGCCAGCAGGCTGGCAAGTAAAACAAGAAAATGGGAATTATGGATTTACGAGAGCAGGCGAAGATGTGGTTTTGGCAGTGGTACCACATGGGTACAATTCCGTACAGACCATCATGGCTTCTCACCAAGATGCTAGCGACCCCAAAAACAATACTTATCTGAAAGCCTCAAAACAAACCTATGGTAGCCAAGGCGCATGGCTGGGATGGGATGGTACTGCCAATGGTCAAGCCGTTAGTTTACAGACCATTGCGCTTGTATCGCCCTACGGTGGAGGAGTGAGCGTATTGCTTATTGCTCCCAAAAATGTTTATCGGGCAGAGCACCGTACTATTCTTCAATCGATTGCCAACAGTGTGACTTTTACCAAGCCACAAGTATCGCCTTTGGCTGAGCAGTGGAAAAGTCGGATTGCAGGGCGGCAGCTTTTGTATTTTTATACCGCGAGTGGTTTTTCTGAAAAGCAGTCTTATGATTTTTGCAGTGATGGTACCTTTGCCATGAATGTCGACAATTCGGCGAGTAGTTCTGATTTTGGGGGGAATTTTTCGGCGGCTACCCAAGGTGGCAACGCCGGTACGTGGCGTGTAGTGGCGCAAGGCAATCAGGCGGTTTTGATGTTGATGTTGCGTGATGGCGGTACGCGGCAATTTACCCTAGCCAATACTTCCAACGGCGTAGGTATGCTACTCAATGGTAAGAAATTTTTGTCGCAAGCAAGCTCGCGATGTCGATGAGATTAGTACTAAAACAGCAACACGTTTTGTTTTAGTACCAAATCTAAATTCGACATGTTATTCTTTTTCAAATATGCATATTGTTTGAAATGTAGAAATAAACATGCGATTACCTGTAAAAACAGGAAAACTTCCCGCATTCCAATAAGTGCCTTTAAACTTTAAATCATATAACCAATTGATACCTCTTTGTCTAATATCAAAATTCCCGATCATATTATTGTTCATGCTAAGACGAGAAGTAAATACAAGACTACCTTCATGGTAACGCATAGTATGAGCCCATATATCTTTTTTACCATACTTGAGGTAAGGGGAGTTTTCAGAAGCTAAATCTTCAAACTGAATCACTTGACCTGTTTGGATGTCTAATTCTAAAAAATAACTATTTCGAAACCCATATAAGCGCGTCTGATTTTCGTTGGTGTCCATGTTATAAAGAATGCTGGGATATGAAAAACCTTCTCGGTTGGTAAAAGAGGTACGCCCCACTCGCCAGCGTGTTTCTCCCGTGTGTACGTCTAAGGCTATCACGGCAGGACTTGGGGTTTCGACTCCTATCACTACTAAATCCTCAAATACACCCAGCAAGGTTACAATCTGTGATACATCCCCTTCTTTGCCTAGCTTAGACATATCAAGGCTCCACACTTCTTCTCCACTCATACGGGCATAGCAGGTGAGGTAACCATTGATGACCCCGCCGATACTACTTGTGTTTAGTACATACAATGAGGTAAACAAGGTCATGGGTCCAAACCCACTTTTGATCCACAATATCTCTTGCGAACCCCAATCAAAAACACCTGAATAATATTCTTCTCCTTGCATATATCCCACTTGAGAGGTATTTTCTAGGAATGGATTAGAGAAACCGATAGGAAGACCATTATAAAGGCAGGGTTCAAAGGTTTTTGTTTGCCAATCTACAAAGTGAGTATAGGGAGTCCCGTTAACTCTTTTGTGGGTCATTAATCGGGTGCCAACTTTTTTAAGCGAATTACAAAATTTGAAATCCATTTGGCTTTTCAACTCCAAAGTCTGTAAATCGTAAACGGACAAAATTTTGGTAGCCCTATCATTCACATAAAAATGCTCCTCATCCACTACCCAATACTGATGGTCGGTAGAAGGTAAGATTTTTAGTAGTTTGTAGTTCATGGGGGTGTATCAGTAGTACTAACTTGAAAACATAAATAAAAAACTCAAATGTAAACTGGAAAGTACAAAGTTAGAAGACATCAGTAGGTTTGTTGATGTATTAATGAATTAATAAGGTTATAGTTCATACTATGGTCTTATTGATTGGCTGACAGCTTCTTATTGGATATTAAAATTCTAGGACATTCTTTTGTTTTTTATAGGGAAACTTCAGGCGACGGTTTCTTTTAAAAGACAAAAAGGATTGTTTTGAATCAGCACTACCGATGAACGAAAAAGCAATAAATACCTATGATGCCATCGTGATAGGCTCAGGAGTGAGCGGAGGATGGGCGGCTAAAGAACTTACCGAAAAAGGACTGAAAACGCTGATGCTCGAACGCGGGCGCGACATCAAGCACGTCACCGATTATACCACGGCCATGAAAGCGCCTTGGGAGTTTCAGTACCGTGGGCGTACGAGCTTGGCGCAGAGTAGTGCATTTTCAAACAACCCTGCCCGTGGTGCCAGGATAGGGAATGAAGAAGTAAATGGGTTTTTTGTGAATGAACTCAAACATCCTTATATCGAAGACAAGGCTTTTAGATGGACACGTGCTTATGGGGCTGGCGGTCGCTCGTTGCTGTGGGGAAGGCAGACTTATCGGTTTAATGAAGAAGATTTTCTAGCCAATGCCAAAGAAGGCATAGCGGTAGATTGGCCGATTCGCTACGCTGATTTGGCTCCGTGGTATAGTTATGTGGAAAAATTTGCGGGGATTAGTGGACAAAAAGAAGGCTGGGATGTACTTCCCGATGGTGAGTTTTTGCCGCCACATGATTTTACTTGTGTAGAAAAACATTTTAAACAAAAAGTATCCGAAAAACTTAGCAGACCCGTCACTATAGGGCGGGTGGCTCATCTTACCAAGCCCAGTGCGGAGCATTTGGCGTTGGGAAGAGCTCAGTGTCAGGCGCGTAATCGCTGTGAAAGAGGTTGTCCATTTGGCGCTTATTTTAGTACCCAAGCAGCCACTCTTCCAGCAGCCCAAAAGACCAAACGGCTTACTTTTTTGACCGATAAAATAGTGACCGAAATCTTGTATGACCCTCAGAAAAACCGAGCTTCGGGGGTGCGTGTAATGGACCAAAAGACCAAGGAAGTTCAGGAATACTATGCCAAAATTGTGTTTTTAAACGCTGGTTCGATAGCATCTACGGCTATTATGCTGCATTCTAAATCTTTGCGTTTTCCTACGGGTTTTGGCAATGACAGTGGCGAATTGGGACACAACATCATGGATCATCATCTCAATGCGGGAGCCAATGCTTCGGTAGAGGGATTTGAAGATAGTTATTATTTTGGCCGTCGTCCCAATGGAATCTACATTCCTCGTTATCGAAATTGGGGCAAAGACAAACGCTCCTATCTGAGAGGGTTTGGTTATCAAGGGTGGTCGGGGAGAAGTGGATGGCAGCGAGGAACCGATTCGCTAGGTTTTGGAACAGAGTTAAAAGAGAAAATCACGCAGCCTGGCGGCTGGTGGATGGGGATGGGAGGCTTTGGAGAAATATTGCCGAGGCACCAAAATCGGATGTATTTGCACCCTACGGAGCGCGATGAGTGGGGCTTGCCGCTGGTTGCTTTTGATGCCGAATTGTCTGACAATGAGGTTCAGATGCGGAAAGATATGGCTCAAGACGCCGCCGAGATGTTTGATGCGGCGGGTTTTAAGAATATTGTCCCCTACAACAACCCTTACATAATAGGAGGCGGAGTACATGAAATGGGGACGGCACGTATGGGGCGCGACCCCAAAACATCGGTACTGAATGAATGGAACCAAGTACACGCTTGCAAAAATGTATTTGTGACCGATGGAGCTTGCATGACTTCGGCTTCCTGTGTCAACCCCTCACTTACTTACATGGCGCTTACGGCGCGTGCGGCTGATTTTGCGGTGAAGGAGTTGAAAAAGAGGAATTTATAAAGTAGGGTAAAATTTTCTTCGGTTTCCGAAAAAAGCAACCATTAGGCGGTCTTATTCAAGGGCTGCTTTATTTTTTTGCGGTTTGTATTTGACAAATAAATTAGCCCAAACCAATCGCCCCAATCTGAAAAAGACAGGCATCACCAAGATAAGAGCAGGAATCAAAAAATAAAGTAGCTTGATGGCATCTATATTCAGAAGGATTACAAATCCCACAAAACTTGTCACTATCATTGCTACATAAAGCGCATAGCTAATGTACATAGCACCAAAGTAAAAACCTGGCTCGCGTTCGAAGTCTTCGCCACAATGGGAGCAATGTTTGTGCATTTTGTCGAAATTTTTGAGGTCGTAAGGGTTATCGGTCTCAAAAAACTCCCCTTCATGGCAGCGGGGGCATTTGTTGAATAAAATGCTATATAATTTGGTTCCTTTTAACATCTGAGTAGCTGTTTGAGGTAGAGAAATGAAGCATAGATGACTAGAACCGCTATGCTTCATTGATAGGAAATTAATTAGGAAGCCTGTCGCGGAAATACCCATAAACCCAGGTTCCAGCAATGGCGCTCAAGAGTGTTAATAGTACGGCCACAAAACCACTCCCGATTTGGGCAAACAATGGCCCTGGACAGGCGCCTGTGATGGCCCAACCTAGACCAAAGATAAGTCCCCCATAAATTTGACCTCTTTGGAATTTTTTGGGGTGAAACTGTACCGTTTCGCCAGAAATAGTCTTGATATTAAATTTCTTGATAATAAATACGGAAAGCATACCTACTACTACTGCCGAGCCAATGACGCCATACATATGGAAGCTGTGCAGACGAAACATCTCCTGAATCCGAAACCAAGAGATAATCTCAGCTTTTACAAAAACGATTCCGAACATAATCCCCACAATGAGGTATTTGAGGTTGCTCAGTACGCTTTCGCTTTTTTTCATATCGTTGGGAGAGTCGCATACAAACTCCTCCACTTGTGTATAGGTGATGGTATCTTGTGAATTTGCCATTGTTGTAGTAATTTGAAGTGGGTGGATGTTTTTAAAAGAGCTTGAAAATATAAGGCATCAATAAGTGAGTCATTGCAAAACCGCCTACCATAAAGCAGCAGGTCGCAATCAATGAGGGAACTTGTAAGTTAGACAAGCCCATGATAGCGTGCCCCGAAGTACAGCCTCCTGCCCAACGTGTACCAAAACCTACCATAAACCCACCAATAACAAAGAAGATAAGCCCTTTTAAGGAAAGGATATTGGCAGTAGCAAAAATATCAGCCGGCATCAATCCCGAAAAATCCTGAATACCGAGCGCTTTTAAGTCCGAAATAGTGCTTTCAGAAATGACGATACTGTCGGGATTGGCCAAAAAAGTAGTGGCTAGGAAACCGCCAATCAACACTCCCAACACAAACACAAGGTTCCAGATTTCTTTTTTCCAGTCGTATTTGAAAAAGGAAATATTGGCAGGCATACAGGCCGCACAGATGTGGCGAAGTGAGGAGGAAATACCGAAAGATTTGTTGCCAATCAAGAGTAGGGTGGGTACTGTAAGTCCAATCAACGGCCCTGCTACATACCACGGCCAAGGTTTTTTGATGAGTTCAATGATTTCCATTGCTTTTTGAGAATTGGGATTATGATCAAAATAAAACGATTGATGATGAAATCTAAATGCGACCTAACGTTTTGATTTACTAGCTATTTAGGGAACTTGTGAGTAAATATATGTAATAACATTTTCTTCTACTAAAGAAGTTTATATTTAATATATTGATTTTGTATTTTATTTATTTTTTCCTGATAATCCTGAAAATTGAGTTTACAATAACTGTACTCTGAGCTTTTGCTACTGATTGCATAAAGCCGATTGTTGGCTACAAAATTAGGGTGGACTGCCACCTATCTCCGTGACAATTGTTACATTGAGCTAAAACTTTACTATTTTTCAATCATTGTTTTCAAAAACCTAGTTTGTCTTATCCCAAAAAACTCTTTTATGCTAAGGTCAATTATCGCTATTGTTTTATTAGGTGCATGCTGGGCTTGTCAAGAGTCCAAAACGAACGATGCAAAGGCTGAGAAAATCATTAAAGAATGTATCGAAACGCACGGAGGGGCACATTATCAAGATTTTGATGTCTCATTTGACTTCCGACAGTTTAAAGTGCGTCTTACACAATCGCAGGGAAAATTTAGCTACGAACGACAAACCACCGATACCCTCAACAATACCTACAAAGACGTTCTGACAAATGATTCTTTTGTACGTACTATGAACGGAAAGCCACAAGCACTTTCGCCAAAAGATACCGACAAGTATCGTGAGGGCATCAACTCTATTGCTTACTTTGTATTGCTGCCTTACAAGCTTTCAGAGCCTGCCGTCAACCTCGCCTATGTAGGAGAAGCTACGCTAGAAGGCCAAAAATATGACAAAATCAAAGTGACTTTTGATAAAGAAGGTGGAGGCAAAGACCATGAAGATGAGTTTTGTTATTGGATTCATCAGACCAAGCATACCTTAGATTATTTGTCTTATGCCAATGGAGGGCCACGTTTTCGAAAAGCCACCAAGCGCGAAACCGTAGGAGGAATCGTATTTCAGGATTATGAAAATTATGAGATTTTAGACACAACAATCTCTACTTCTGATTACGACAAGGCTTTTATAGAAGGTAAGTCGAAGCTTCTATCTAAAATAGAACAAACAAATTACGTTTCTAATAAATAGATAGCTTGGCCCAAATTATGATTTGGGGCAAAATCTGGTACAGCGTCTCTGACGCTGTTGCTAATAGTATGCGTCGGAGACGCAATACCTTAGCCGTGCCGAAACATAGTTCGGGACGAGGCTTGGCTTGCCCCAAATTATGATTTGGGGCGAAATTTGGCATTGCGTCTCTGACGCTATTGCTATAGTATGCGTCGGAGACGCTAGACCTTAGCCGTGCCGAAACACAGTTCGGGACGAGGCGAGGCTTGCCCCAAATTATGATTTGGGGCGAAATTTGGCATTGCGTCTCTGACGCAAAAGCAACAAATAGTTATGAATAGACAATCGTAGTTAGAAAAACAACTTTTACATTTCATTAACATTCTTTTACAAGCCTTTAGCAAACAGCCAACTCAAAAATTAATATGTTTGTGGAAATGCTTGAGTGATAATGAAAAAAATACGCTTATTTACTGAGGGTAATATTTGATTTGGAGGAAATGATGGATTGTGGCGCTACGATAGCCGTACTTGTACCAATTTTATTCAAAATTTTGTGGGTTATATCATCGAAGATAAAAAAGGAAATGTTGGGACTAGTTAGGTCAGTGCTAATGGAGGCAATTGGGCACTTTCTCGTTATGAGGAAAAGTCATTGCTTATCCCCAAGCCTATCGTAAAGCCAGAATTAGGAATGCTTTTGGGGCTTTTAGAAGCTAAAGACGGAAGTATATGGTTTGGGGCCGGAGGCGTGTATAGGTACAATGGAAAAACAATTGCTGACTTCAAAAATAATTGTACTCTTAGAGTAGTATTAGATTAAAAATTTAAAAAAATAAAATGAAGATTTGTTTTTCAGTGCTTCTTATAGCATTAAATTACGCTGCTTTTTCGCAGAGTTCTTTTCCTGAATTAAGTCCCAAAGGGTTTGTTTTACAGAAGATTGGATCAACTACCATTTCTATATCTTATGAAAGACCTGCATCTAGAGGCCGAAAAGTATTTGGTGGATTAGTGCCTTACAATAAATTATGGCGAACAGGTGCAGGAAATTGTACTAAAATTGTTTTTAGTAAACCTGTTATTGTTAATAATAAAAAAAATTGATAGGGGAGTCTATTCTGTTTTATCTATTCCGAGTAAAAATAAATGGAAAATAATGATAAATAGCGACACATTGTTATATGGAATTTCTAATTATAATGCTCAAAAAAATGTTATTGTGTTTGAAACACATCCTCACTTTTCAAATCGATTTTATGAATCACTTACTTTTGATATTGATGTAGTTCCAAACAATGCAAATGTTTATATTTCATGGGAAAATACACAAGTTTCATTTAAAGTAGATACTCAAATAGATAAAGATTCAAAAGAATTTATTGAGAGAAATTTGTTGACCGATAAATCCTCCAATTCGGAAGAATATGCTACTGCTGCGGAATATTATTATTATTTAAATAAAGATTTAGATAAGGCTCTTTTACTCATCGATAAAGCTTTGGCTAAAAGTAATGAAGCGTGGTATTACAGGCAAAAAATTGATATTTTAGAGAAACAAAAAAAATACCAGCAAGCCATCGATGTCTCTAATCTCGCTATTGAAGCCAATCAAAAACGGACTGATTGGACTGAAAAAATCAAGCTTCAAAGCAATGATACCTTGAAGAAAAGAATTGAGTCTTTCAAAAAACAGCTTTTAAAGTGAAAAAAAAGGCTTGCCCCAAATTATGATTTGGGGCAAAATTTGGCATTGCGTCTCTGACGCTATTACTAATAGTATGCGTCGGAGGCGCAATACCTTAGCCGTGCCGAAACATAGTTCGGGACGAGGCTTGGCTTGCCCCAAATTATGATTTGGGGCAAAATTTGGCATTGCGTCTCTGACGCTATTGCTATATTATGCGTCGGAGACGCTCTACCTTAGCCGTCCCGAAATGTAGTTCGGTGTTTATTTATCTACCAAAAAAGTAAGTTTCCAAGCGCCCCTTAGTTGCCCCATCTGGTAGCCGGTAGCTTTGTCGAATCGGTATTTTTTCTGGATGGTTTTGGCCGTAGCTGCTTCAATATCTTTTTTAGGCTGACCGTGGCATTGGAGGCAAGTGGACATCCCGATGCGGATAGGCTTATAATACACATAGCCTTTTGGGATGGCCACCAAAGTGTCTTTTAGTGGGGCATTGCCTTCAAAAACATCAAGTATTTTTTTGTCAAAAATCGTAGTGGCATTATCAGGGTTTCGGTTTCGGGCCGATACCCTTTGGATTTTTGCTTGGGATGAGACAGAATTGGTAAGCGGACTTGCGTTTTCGTGGCAAAAATCGACCGCATAAGCAGTGCCGCCTTTCTCAATAGCACCTAATAAGTTGGAAAGCAAAGTCTGTTGGGCTTTCAGACTAAGCGAATCACCTAGATGTCGATAGTTTAGGGATTGAGTGGGGGAGGGTTTCAGTGCAGTGTTTAAAATAACCACCCCAAGGAGAAAAAGGCCGATAAAGAATGGTTTCATGGATAGTAAGGGCTTGTATTTTGGTAAAAATAATAATTTATATCTGAGTATGGAGGAAAGATTCAGGTTCCATACTTCAAGGCAAGGGCTAATTGACCAGCATGATAAGCAGTATGAGACACAATTCTTCCAAGTGCTTCGGCTTTTGTCTTAGTTCCAAACTCTTTGGTAGTTACTGTCGTTTGCCAATCGGAATCTGTTTGGCTCAAAATAGCTTTCTTTAAACTTTCAAAAGCTTCTTCCTGATAAGTCAACAATGCTGCTAATTGGATCCATTCGCCTGTATCTTTTTGGGCAATTACGGTTTTGGCTGATACTTTTAAATCGCTTTGTCCAAACACATTTTTGCTAAAAAGTAATTCAACATCAGCAATGTGACGAATCAAAAATCCCACGCTATTGGGGCTGTTGCCCAATTTTTTTGGGAGGTCTGTTTCTGATATATTTTTCAATTGATTTGAAAAACGAGTCCGGGCTTCAGCCCAATGTTGGAACAATAGATCAGTGGTCATTGCCGAAAAACTGCTTTATTTAGTTTCATTCTTTTGAAATGCGATTTTGTAAAGTACCCATCCAAACCCCGCAACGAGGTGAAGCATAACAAGGGTGAAGAAAAAAGCTGCCATAATTTTAAATTATTGAATTGATACCCCAAAAGTGCAGCTCGTTTCGGAATTAAACAGTGATATTAGTCACATTTACTTGCTGAAATACCCATTTCATCTCACTTGCAATCTGCCGACAACGGTCGTCGTAGGTGGCGGTTTCTTCTGGTGTATCATCCGCCATTTTGGGGTCTATGTACATGATAGGGAGGCGTTTTTCGGCGCCGGGAATAAAAGGACAATTGGCCTCGGCATGGTCGCAGGTCATAATAGCAGCAAAACCACGACTAGGATTGGGAGTTTGGTCATAGACTTTGGAAAAGGCTAGGATAGGGGGCACCGACTCATCAAATCGGATTTCGTAGACAGGGTTTTGGTTTTCGGTGGTTTTGATGATTTTTAATCCTGCTCGCTCAAAAGCTGCGATAGTACGGTAGTTGCAAGCGGTAGCTTCGGTACCTCCCGAAAAAGAAGACACGTTTTTGATTCCAAAATACACTGCTGCTACCTGCGCCCATACTTGTCCTAAATGACTACGTCGGGAATTGTGAGTACAGATAAACGTCAGATTGATAGGTTGTTGGGCTTGTATTTTGGTGGCAATATACTGGGCAAGTGGCTGCAATATAGCTTGGCGCTCCGCCGACACCTCACGGAGGTCTAGTGCTTCAAAATAGAGTTTGACTTCGGAAATCATGGTTGAAATTTATGGGTTTGTTTGAGTGCGTAGTTGACAAATAAAATTAAGACGGGGACTTCAATCAAAGGACCAACTACAGCCGCAAAAGCCGCCCCTGAGTTGATGCCAAAAACGGCAATAGCAACCGCAATACCTAATTCGAAATTGTTGCCAGCGGCGGTGAAAGCCAATGAGGTAGACTTGGCATAGTTGGTACCTGCTTTTTTTGAAAGATAAAAAGCAGACATAAACATAATCGCAAAGTAAAAAGTAAGCGGAATGGCAATCCGAATTACATCAAGCGGAATCTGCACAATCAACTGTCCTTTGAGACTAAACATGACAATGATGGTGAGCAGTAATGCTATCAGGGTAAGAGGGCTGATTGTGGGTAGATATACCTTTTCAAACCATTCACGGCCTTTTAGGGCTGTAAGACCATAGCGAGAAATCACACCTAACACAAACGGAATACCCAAATAAATAAAAACGCTTTGGGCAACTTCTCTGATTGTAATTTGGACTTCATAGCCTTTGAGACCAAAAAAAGGTGGGAGTACCGTAATAAAAACCCAAGCGTATACGGAGTAAAAAAGCACTTGAAAGATACTATTGAAAGCTACCAAACCCGCCGCATAGAGACGGTCGCCATTGGCAAGGTCGTTCCAGACAAGCACCATCGCAATGCACCGCGCAATGCCAATCATAATGAGGCCTGTCATGTATTCGGGTTTGTCTGGCAAAAAGATAACGGCTAATCCAAACATGAGCAACGGGCCGATAATCCAGTTTTGTAGGAGCGATAATAGCAGAATTTTGATATTCGAAAATACCTTGGGAAGTTCTTCATAGCGGACTTTTGCCAAGGGGGGATACATCATCAAAATAAGGCCTATCGCCAATGGTACGTTGGTAGTACCTATGTTGAAACGATTGATGAAAGCTTCAGCTTCGGGAAAAAAGTAGCCAATACCTATGCCTAAAATCATCGCAAGAAAAATCCAGAGCGTAAGATATCTATCTAAAAATGAGAGTTTTTTTTGTTGCATATTATTGTTACAAGTTTTTAAGAAAAAAGACTTAACAGCAAGATTGTGATTGACAGCTAGCGTTTTTGGACAAGTCGGCAAAAATTCCAAAGTGAGCTACAAATTGGTTAAAAACGCCCCAATCAATACAATAACAGGAAGTTTTGCCTTCGATAGTGCCTTTGATAAGGCCGATAGCTTTTAATTCTTTGAGATGCTGCGAAACAGTAGCTTGGGCAAGTGGCAAACCTTCCACGATTTCGCCACAGATGCAGCTTTTGTGTTGGGCTAGTATTTTCAAAATTGCAATGCGTGCGGGGTGAGAAATAGCCTTTGCAAAATCAGCAAGAGCGATTTCGTCGGCTTGAAAATCCATTTTTCGATTGATAGCCATGATAATTGATTTTATATCGCAAATATACGATGAATTGTTTCAATAAAAAAAAGGCAGTTTTCTTTCAACAGAAAAACTGCCTTGTTATCAAAAAGAAGCGTCGAACAATTATTGCTTTACGGGGCAAGTATTCAAGCCAAAAAGTGCGTAGAGAGGGCAAAAACTAACGATACTTGTAAGCGTAAAAATTCCGGCTACCACTAGCGCGATGATGCCAAGAGTACCCGTAAGTGTACCCGTAAAATACAATATGACGGCGATAGCTGCCACAATAAGACGAATGCCGCGGTCGATGCCGCCCATGTTAGGTTTCATGTTGGTATGTGTTTATGTAGTGAATCTTTCAATGATGAAATACAAAACCGTCATCAGAAGTGCGCAAATGAAGCATACTAGGATGATTTTGGCGAGTTTTGATTTCATGCAGTAAAGATGCACACCCACACACCTTCAAGTCAGTAACATTAGTTACAGCCGTACTTCTATTCCGTCGGGATATTGGGCTATTTTTTTCTCATTTTCGAGTTTTTTAGTGACTCGACTCACCACTTCGCGAGAAGTACCCATAGCATCGGCGATTTCGCGGTGTCGAATTTTAAGAAAAGGATTGGCTTGCAACCGTGCTTTTTCACGTAAAAAATGAAGAATACGATTGTCGAGATTATCAAACAGCAGGGCGTTGATGGTCTGCAATAAGTCGGTGTAGCGTAGATTGTTGAGAAGATGAAAAAAAACGTTGAATTCAGGATATTGTCTCGACCACGTCCTAACCCAATCGGAAGGAAGCAATAGTAGCTCAGTCTCGCTTTCGGTGATAGCTACTATTTTGCTAGATTCTTCCTGAATTACCCCAAAAAAAGACATAATGCAGCTTTCGTTGGGATGAATATAATAAAGTAAAAATTCCCGCTCATCGTGCCGCATGATTACTTTCACGAGTCCTTTCAATACAATCGGAACAGCCTGAATATATTGGCCTTCCCGTAAAATTTCGATACTCTCAGGAATCGTTTTAGAGATACCCTTTTGGAGCATTTCTTGGCGAAGGTTTTCGGGAAAAAGATGAAAGTGAGCGGGGAGTATCATTGATTGAGTAAAACAAACCGCCATGCCTATACAGAGCATCGCTCTACCACTGCGGTTTTTCTAAAAAAAATTAATACGCTTTGGTTGCTAATTGATTTATGATTTGCTCAAGTTGTTTTTTCTGTACCACGCCTGACTGTCGCCAAAGAATCTTGCCATTTTGAAACAAAATCAGCGTAGGAACTCCCTGAATTCGGTAGCTTTGGGAAGCGGCGGGGTTTTTGTCAACATCGATTTTGATAACACGCACGCGGTCGCCCATTTGCGCCGCAAAATCTTTAAGAATAGGCGACATCATTTTGCAAGGGCCGCACCATTCGGCAAAAAAATCTACTAAAACAGGGGTATCCCCCTGAATGATATCATTAAAACTTTCTTTCTTTTCCATGACTTTTGGTTGTGTTTAAAAGGTGTTTATTAAGCGTCGGACTTGGGTGTACTGATATCTTTCAAGATACCTCCCCCAAAATACCCTAACAAGGCTCCGTACGGGACCATGGTTTGCCATTGCGATTTGAGGGGGCAAGTGCCTGTGACACAGCCGATTTCTTTCCAATACAAAAAACCGCCTAATGCGCCCAAAAAAGCCCCAATCCAGCCCCAAGGGATGTTACTTAACTTCTTCATAATGTGTTTCTTCTATAGTATGTGTAGTAGGACGGCGCACGCTAGGAGTAGCACAGCCGCCCAATCCGCAACCGACATTGAAAAGTGCTTGTAAGGCAAAAAGTCCTCCCAGAAGCCCAAAAAGAGGTTGACGGTCGACAAAAGCAGAATAAATCAACCATAGCCCCATACTCATACGGAGTAGGCGCATAAAATCCCAGTTTTTAAGAACAGTGCTCATCCTCTGATTGTTTTTAAGGTTAGTAAGGCCAGCTCATGATACCGCCCGCTAAGTTGTAAAGATGCTCAAAGCCAGCGTTGCCCATGATGTTGCAGGCTTGACCGCTGCGATTGCCACTACGACAATAAACAAAATAAGTTTTGTTTTTGTCCAATTTCTCAATTTTTTGTTGAAAATCTACGCTCATTAAGTCGATATTAATAGCTCCTTTGAGAGCACCAGAGCGAACTTCGGCGGGAGTCCGAACATCGATAACAACGGCTTGGGACGTATCGGTGAGGAGTTGTTTAAAGGTTTCAGCGTTTACGTTTTGATAATTTTTCTTGGTTTTGAAAAAGCTAAACATGATGGTATGTGTTTTGATGTGATGAAACAAAGGTCATCAATCCGTTTAGCGTTTACAGTGATATTTGTTACATTAGCTTTGTACAAAACAAAAAATCCACGGCTCAAATTTTGACCGTGGATTTCTATTAAACCTAAACCCTTTAATATTTAATTTTCTTCAGATAGCCTTCCTACGGCGCAGCTTACATACGATTTGGCTTGGGTCAACAAGCTATTTTCACTACCTACTTCGGGATAGCCCATGTGAGTCAATTCCTTGACGAAAACCTGACGCTTGAGGCTACCTGTATGGTCGATTGTAACGCGTGACTCGTCTTTGTTGATGTTGATAGAAAGCACCCCTGTAAGGCCCAAAAGACGTTGTTTGATGCTATTCATACATCCTCCACATTTGATATTTTCTACTAAAATAGTTTCTGTTTTCATAATCGTCCAGAAAGGGGTTGTTTAGTTTTTCTCAAATGTGTTTCTAAAAAAGGATAATTACCCTGACAAAAGTCATTTTTGGTTTTTAAGCGTACTTGGACATACATAATCGGTGGTTTTGAAACGCCCCGATTTTTGAATAGCCCCAAAACCCCCATCAATATCTACCAGATTGTCATAGCCACGTGATTTCAAAATAGAGGCCGCCATCATAGACCGGTATCCACCAGCGCAATGAATATACATCGTTTGGTCTTTAGGAAACTCGGCCATTAATTCGCTGATATAATCTAAAGGCAGATTTTTGGCACCGTCCACATGTTCCGCTGCGAATTCGCTTGGTTTGCGAACGTCAATAATGAGAGCGTCGGGTTGATTGTCGAGTACATCCGCTAGTTCGTTGGCAGGAATAGACGTGATACTATCTATTTCGTTGTTGGCATTGACCCACGTATTAAATCCTCCTTCCAAATACCCAATGACGTTGTCATACCCTACGCGTGCGAGTCGGAGAATCGTCTCTTGTTCTTGGCCTGTTTCGGTGACCAACAATAATTCTTGTTTTACATCCGGAATCAAGGCACCTACCCAAGGGGCAAACTGCCCACCCAAACCAATATTGATAGAATTGGGAATGAAGCCTTTATTGAAAACTTGGGCAGGGCGTGTATCCAATACCACTGCGCCTGTTTCGTTGGCTGCTGCTTCAAACGCCGCAGGGCTTAGAGCCTGAGCCGCTCTTTTCATGACCACGTCTATACTTTCATAGCCTTCTTTGTTCATCATTACATTTTGAGGAAAGTACTGAGGCGGCTTGGCGAGGCCGTCGGTTACTTCTTTGATAAACTCCTCCTTGCTCATGTTGGCACGAAGTGCGTAGTTAAATTTCTTTTGATTGCCGAGGGTATCGGTGGTTTCTTTGCTCATGTTTTTACCGCAGGCCGAACCCGCTCCGTGAGCAGGATAAACAATCACCTCGTCGGGCAATGTCATGATTTTCTCGCGCAGTGAATCATACAAGTACCCTGCCAAGTCATCGACGGTTAAGTCAGACTTTTGGGCCAAATCGGGCCGACCTACATCTCCAATAAAAAGCGTGTCTCCACTAAAAAGCGCCTTTTCTTTACCCTGTTTGTCGAGGAGTAAATAGCAGGTCGATTCCATGGTATGTCCAGGTGTATGCAATACTTTTATAGTGAGATTTCCTATTTTAAAAAGCTCCCCATCAGTAGCAATATGCGCTTCAAAGCCGGTTTGGGCATTGGGACCATAGACAATAGGTGCTCCTGTTTTTTGGGACAAATCCAAATGGCCAGACACAAAATCGGCATGGAAGTGCGTCTCAAAAACATATTTGATTTTAGCCCCATTTTTATTGGCTTTTTCGATATAAGGACTTACTTCTCTAAGGGGGTCGATGACCGCCGCTTCGCCTTCACTTTCAATATAATAGGCACCTTGGGCGAGGCAACCCGTGTAAATTTGTTCGATTTTCATGTTTGCAGAGAAAATGAGTGTTTGTCAATACAAATGACGGTTTTTTTGAAAAGTCTGAAAGTGATATTTGTCACGTTCGGCAAAAAACAAAAAGACTCTTTGATAAAAAGGCAAGCGAAGAAAAGAAAGTTCCGATTTTGACGGAAAGGTATTCGAAGTAAATCCCCATGAATGAGGCTAAAGAAAATGAGAGCTGCCATAAGCAGCTCTTATTTTTCTGATTGAAATAAATTTTACTAAAAATGGGTGAATATATAATATCAGGCTACGTCAGCTAGTTCCATTTTTTTTGGCTTTTTGCCTTTACCACTAAATCTATCTTTGAGGCGGTCTACGATAAGATAAGTAGCAGGTACCACAAACAAAGTAAGTACCAATGAACTCGTCAAACCTCCAATGATGACCCATGCCATACCATTTTTGGTTTCGGCACTGGCACCACTAGCCAATGCAATCGGTAGCATCCCAAACACCATGGCAAGGGTAGTCATGAGGATAGGGCGCATCCGCTCTTTTCCAGCTTCAATAAGGGCATGAATCACGTCGTGTCCTTGTTCTTTGAGGTGATTGGTAAAGTCAACAATCAAAATCGCGTTTTTGGCAACCAAACCAAGGAGCATAATCATCCCTACAATCGAAAAAACAGTCAGGCTTTCCATGGTAAGTGCCAAGGCAAGCAAAGCGCCAATCAACGCTACCGGAATCGAAAACAAAACGACAAACGGGTAAATAACGCTCTCGTAAAGCGCCACCATTACGAAATAAACCAACAAAATCGCAATTCCTAAGGCCAATCCCAAACTTCCGAAAGCGTCAGATTGCTGTTGCATTTGGCCGAGATATTGGACCGAGACTCCCTCTGGAAGTTTTACATCAGCCATTTTTTTCTGAATATCAGCACCTACTGTACCTACGGGTCTCCCCACGACTTGGGCGTTGACGGTGATAGAAGACAGACGGTCGATACGTTCGAGTACGCTCTCCCCAATTTGCTCTTGTACCTTGGCAAATTGCGATAGCTCAAACGATTTGCCTTGATTGTTCACAAACAATAAGTGACTCACATCTTGCAGACTACTGCGGTCAAATTGGTCGAGACTAATCAAAATGTCATACTCGTTACCATTTTGTTTGAATTTAGAGCGGTCGTTGCCACGGAAGGAGTTTTGTAAAGCCATTCCGACATCAGAGGCACTAATGCCCAATTGCGCCATTTTCTCACGGTCAAGCTGAACCGTAATCTCAGGTTTGGGGTCTTTGACCGAATATTTTACATCTTGAGTACCCGCTACCGATTGTACTACTTGGAGTACCTGAGCGGCTGATTTGCGGATGGTTTCTAGACTTGTCCCTTTGACTGCAATCTGTATAGGTGCTTGGGCACTTCCGACTATACTAGCCGGACTGACTGTCACTTTCACGCCTGGAATCTGACTTACTTCTTTCTTGAAGATTTGGCCAAAATCATCAGTAGAGGTTGTTCTTAGTTTTTTGTCAATAAGCTTGATATTGATATCGGCGACGTTGCTATTTGAGGATGTTGCCAAGCCACTACTTGTATAACCTACATTGGTAAAAACATTAGTTACCTCAGGGTGTTTCAGGATGATTTGCTCGGCTTGTTGGGCTATCGTATTGGTTTGATAAATAGAAGCCGTAGGTGCTAGTTCGAGCTGAATGCTCATTTCGCTAAGGTCGCTTTTGGGCATAAAGGCTGCGCCGATAAATCCTGCCGGCACTAGCGCAACAGAACCAATAAATAGTGCCAAAACACCTAAATACATCCAACGTTTGTGACCCAGTACCCATGTCAGATATTGGCTATAGACGGCGATGACACGATCGAGGAATCGCTCAAATCCGAGGTTGAGCTTGCCCCATAAAGTGTTGGATGAGAGAGTTTCTAGTTTTCCAAAACGTGATATTAGCAGTGGCGTAAGGGTAAATGAAACCACCAAACTCATCATGGTAGAAAATACTACAACCAGCGAGAACTCCCTGAGAATGTTCCCGATAAGTCCGCCCGTCATAGCCAACGGAACAAATACTACGATATCGACTAGGGTGATTGCTAAGGCGGTAAAACCGATTTCGTTTCGACCGTCGAGGGCGGCAGTTCGTTTATCTTTGCCCATTTCGAGGTGGCGGTTGATGTTTTCCAAAACTACAATCGAGTCATCGACCAAAATCCCTACAACCAGCGAAAGTGCCATTAAGGTCATGAGATTAAGCGAAAAACCCGCCAAATACATCAGTAAAAATGTGGGTAAAATAGAAGAAGGCAATGCCACCAACACAAACAACGACGAACGGAAACTATGTAAAAACATTAGCATTACGACCGATACGATGAGAATTGCCAAAAACAAATCATCTACTACCGCGTGTGCCGATGCCAAGGTATAGACCGATTGGTCGGAAGCAATGGTGAATTTGAGATGTTTGTTGCCATGTTGTGTTTCAAGAGTGGTAATTTTTTTCTGTACCAACTCACTCACCGACACGGCATTGGCGTCAGATTGCTTGAGAATTTGAATCCCAATCGAAGGCTTGGCATTGATGTGGTTGATAGCCGTAGGTTTGGCAGTAGCATCTACTACTTCGGCTACGTTTTTGAGCAAGACCTCACTGCCATCGGCGCGGCGAGCCACCACCAAGTTGCGCATCCGATTAGTGGTTTCGAGGGTTGCATCAAATCGGATAGAATATTGTGAATTGCGGGTTTCGAGCTGACCCGCAGGATAACTCGTATTGGCGTTGTTGATGGCTTGTGATACCTGCACAATCGACACCCCGTACGCCCGTAGCTTTTCGCTGCTGACATTGACTTGGATTTGGCGCTCGTTGCCCCCGATCACATTGACTTGACCTACGCCAGGCACATTCGACAGCTGGGGTTTGAGTTCATCGTCGATGAGGTCATATAGTTCGGTAGGAGACAAATCGGCGGTAACGCCCATCCGTAATACAGGTAGTTCGTCTGTCGAAAACTTATTGATAATGGGGCGGTCGGCTTCGTCGGGAAGAGAGTTGATGATTTGCTCTACTTTACGTTGGGCATCTTGCTGTGCTAAAGTGGTATTGATACCATTTTTCAACTGAATGGTTACGATAGATACACCTTGTTGTGAAATGGAGGTCATGCGGTCGAGACCTTCGAGCGATGAAAGTGCGTCTTCGATGCGTTTGGTGACATTGGTTTCTACTTCATCTGCTGAGGCTCCGATGTAGGTAGTGGCTACACTGATGACGTTGGCTTCAAACTTGGGTAGTAAGTTATACGATAGTTGTTGATAACCCAATATTCCAAACAAAGCCAAGACAATAAACACCGTTGTGACGAGCAGTGGCCGTTTGATTGCTATTTCGGTAATTGACATGGTTGTTAATATTTTGATGACTGTATTTTATTTCGTAATCTGTACGGGCTTGCCTTCGCTGAGGTTGAGCTGACCAGTTACTACTACTACATCGCCGGCAGCTAGGCCGCCAAGTACTTCTATTTTATCACCTAGTTCTCTGCCAATTTTAATGACGCGTTGTTTGGCTATATTGTTGTCAATCACATATACATAGGGGTTTTTGAGACTTTCGACCAATGCCAAACGTGGAATTTGCAGGGCTTTTTGATTTGATTTTTGAGAAAAATCTACGTTTACAAAAGTCCCTGCTTTGAGACCACTAGGGTTGGCAACGGTGATTTCGACAGGATAGTTATGCTCGGTAGTTCCTTGGGGAGCGATGTAAGAAATCTTACCAGAGAGCGTTTTGCCGGGCATTACATCGGTGGTGATATTGACCGACTGCCCCAAATGCAGTTGATACACATCGCTTTCATTGACCAATACTTGCACTTTGAGGCGAGCCACGTCTAGCACTGTACCTAATACCGCACCTGCATTGATAAACTCTCCCGGTTCGATATCTTTCTTGACAATTTTGCCGCTAATCGGCGCTTTTACATTGGCGTCAAGGAGCTGCTTTTTGATTTGCTCTGCTTGATTGAGGGCATTTTCGTAGTTGTATTTTACTTCGTTGACCTGAAGTTCGGTGGTAGCGTTACCGGCCAATAGGTTGTTGTAGCGTTCTACATCCTTTTTCAATTTGTTGATGGTCAACTGAGTGGATTCGAGTGACAACTCTTTGAGTTTATTATCCAATTGAACCAAAACAGCGCCTTGGTTTACTTGCGACCCCAAATCAAAGTTGACATTGGTAACGCGCCCTGCGGTAGTAGCGGTGATACTTGCTTCTCTAAAAGGAATAAGATTGCCGGTTTTGACAAGTTGCTGGGTTAGGGTTCCTTCTTCTACACGGCTGACTGTCACGGGAATGGGGGTATTGACATTGGTAGTAGGTAGTTGATTTTGAGCATCAATTTTTTGTTTGTTGCCCATCAATTTAAAGGCGATAAAAGTGACAATGGCTAATACTGACACTATCACAATAAGCGATGTCTTTTTCATTGCTTTGGCTGGATTGCTTAGAGTTGGTTATAAAATGTAAGTAAGGTGCCCTGTGATTGTTCTAAATCAAGACGGGCCTGATAAAAATTGATGAGAGAATTGATATAGTTTGACTGTGCCTGGCGATAGGAGTTGTCGGCGTTAATTAAATCTGTTAGCGACTTGGTGCCTTGTTTGTATTGTAGCGTGGTGATGTTATATACTTCTTGCGCTAGTTTTACATTACGGTCGTCGTTTTGGATGTTGGTTTGGGTTTTTTGCAGTTGGGTTTGGGCGTTGTTAAATTGCAAACCAAAGGAGGCCATATTGAGCTTCAATTGTTCTTCTTGGGTCATGATAGTGAGGCGTTGTTGTTGGACTTGGGCATCGCGCTGAAAACCATCAAAAATGGGGATATTGAGTCTTAATCCTACACTTCCAAAGCCTGTAAAATTGCGAAAACCATCCGTAAACTGATTACCCAAAGCCAAAGTACCGTAGTTGGCGGTAAAGTTGAGGGTAGGTTGGTATCCTGCCTTAATGCGTTGTAATTGAAGCTTTTGAAGTTCCAAGTTTGTAACAGCTTTTTGGTAAGCTACCAAACTGTGTGTGTTAAATTGGGGTAACTCTACAGTGGGAATTTGGCGCGAAGTCACCGAATCGGCAATGCTGAGAGATTGTTCTTGCGGTAAGCCCATTTGGTATTTGAGACGATTGAGCGCAAAAGCAAGGTTGTTTTCGCTGACCGACAATTGAGACTGCGTATTGTTATAACTTACTTCAGTATTGCTATAGTCAATCGGCTGAATCACCCCATTGTCGCGTTGAAGTTTTAAGATATTCAAGACTTGCTGCGTACGTTGGAGGTTGTCTTTGAGCAAATCAATCTGCTGCTGTACAATCAAGACTTGATAGTAATTAGTAGCGATGTTGTAGATGATTTCTTCGCGCGTTTGGCGTACTGTCAAGTCGGCCAATTTCTGATTCGGAACGTTGGCTTTCAGACCCAAAAGGGCAGATTTGTCATAAATCGTTTGAGTAAGTTGGGCTGAGACATTGGTTTGGTACTTAGATCCCAACGAAATACGAGTTGGCTCTGGCCCAGCAAACCCCGCTGGAAGCAAGGTAGTTTGGAGTTTGAGGTTGTCGGTAAAATTGCCCGTGGCTGATACCTGAGGGAGATAGGTTCCCAATGCTTGCCGAGCTTGTTGATTGGCAGTTTCGGTTTGGTACTGGGCTACGCGTACAGTTCCGAAATGTTGAAGCCCATAGTCGATACAGGCTTTGAGCGACCAATTTTGCTGTGCCATACTGGGCAAAGTCGGCGCTAATGAAATCATTAAAAAGGCTGCTAATCGTTTCATGATTTGTAAAAAATAAAGAAAAATTTGTAATGTTGATATGTCAATGGTAGATATGTCAACTAATTGTTTAAAAAATTAATTATCAATTCGTGCGGCTATTTTTTTCAAAGTGGCCAAAAGCATACTTGCTTCTTCGGGAGTGAGGTGCTCTACAATTTCATCGTTTAGTTTAGAGGCCATTTCTGAGATTTTGTCAATCGTCAATTTGCCGGCGGGGGTAAGTTGGATGATATTTTTGCGACGGTCTTGAGAGTCAGGAGTGATTCTGATGTAGCCATCACGCTCCAAAGTACGTAAAGAACGCTGAATTCCAGATTTATCTTTTTGTAAAAAATTGGCAATGTCTTGCTGCGACAAGGATTCTTCCGTAGAATGACTCACTAAAAATAGAATAGGGAATTGCTCTATTTGCAACGACGAGCCTGACTTCGCTAGTTCTCGATTTACTTTCCTGACAAATAAATGAGAAACATGATTGATGTTGAAAGTAAGAAACATGCCCAAGCGGTTCCAGATTTTTTCTTTGATTGATATGACTTCGTTGTTATCCATGGCACAAAAGTAAATTAAGTTGATATGTCAACCAAATGTTTTTTGAAAAAGTTTATGAAAGGAAGAAAAAGCTTGGTGAGAGGTGAGGATTTAGAATGACCGTTTGATAAATTGTTAGGGAGGAGGATATCTCATTTTCTATTCAAATATGCTATATTTACTACCCATGAATCTTTACTCTACCGTACAATGAGTCAGTTTATTAAAATAGTTCTTGTTGATGATCATCAGATTATTATGGATGGTCTTAAGTATTTGTTTGAGTCGATTCCAAACGTAAAAGTAGTGGCGACTTTCACGGACAGTCGACGAGTTGTTCCTTTTCTTGAACTCCATCCAGAAGCTGATTTGATAGTGGCAGATTTGCATATGCCACACCTTACCGGAATAGACCTTACGCTGCAAATAAGACATCTTTATCCCCAAGTAAAAGTGTTGCTACTGACGATGGCCGAAGACGCTACGCATATCAGAGAAGCCGTAAAAGTAGGGGTAAACGGCTATATCCTAAAAAAAACCAGCCGAGAGGAGTTGGAAAAAGCCTTGAAGTACCTCATGGCCGGCAAAAAATATTACAGCGAAGAAGTAATAGATGAACTTGCCTCATCACCTACCGACGACCTCAACAATGCCCGCCCTGATACGATTCAGCGCCTCACCTCACGCGAAGTAGAAGTACTCAAACTCATTTCGGAAGAAAAATCAACCGCCGAAATTGCCGACTCTTTATTCATTAGTGTTCCTACCGTTGAGACACATCGCCGTAGTTTGATGATGAAGCTCAATGCCAAAAACGTGGTGGGGCTTGTCAAATACGCGATTCGGCATGGATTAAGCCTCTAAAATCATGATTTTTAAGTGAAAATATCATGGAAAACCATGAGAGGGAAGATGAATTAGATAAAATACTTTTGTGTAAGTTTCAAACTTTCAAATATCATATACAATGAGTGATTTAGGCAAATTTATCAATTCAGTGGAAGAGTACATCAAAACCACTATAATAGTGGACACTGCAGGAAACCCCACTCAACAATTTAAGGTATTGTTTGGTAATTGTAGTGTAGTGGGTGGAGATGTGATTTTAGGGGATGTTCGGATTCCGAGGAAAAGCGTAATATACACTTCTGAAACTTTACCTAACGAAGAAGAGCCTAAAAAAAAGATGTTTCTTGCCGTGACGGCCAATGCCTCCTCTAATTATTCATTGATAGAGTCATTGGGTCATCCCGATTCCCAGGAAATGAATCAATACGATAGTAAATATTTTTTCTAATACAATCACGAAGTAGGTGCCATTTGGGCTGGTCTGAACGGTTAATGTGCCGTTTAGTTCCTTGATTCTCTGTTGAATATTTCTAAGGCCTCTACCATTGCTGATTACTTCTTGAGGTATTCCTTGCCCGTTGTCGCTTACTTCAATTTGCAGGTTTTGTGCCCTGCTTGAGAAGCTTATAGAAGCAGCAGAGGCTTTAGAATGTTTGATGATATTGTTGATAAGTTCCAGTAAAATGCTATAGAGTTCAAACTCAATTTTTTTGTCCAAGCGGGAAAATAAATCAGGTATTTTCAACTCAAATTTAATTTTCTTATTTCGATTAAGCTGTCTAGTGAGCGTCGCTAGGGCGTGTAGAAGCCCTTCTTTTTCGAGCTCTTCTGGAAGCAAATGGTGTGACATATTTCTTACTTGGTCATAAGATTCACTCATCATCTTGAGGATATGATCATAAATTTCAAGTTCGTGAGGAGTAAGGATATTTTTATTCATGGCAAGCATACTCCATCTCATGGCCGAAAGTTGACTTCCTAGATTGTCATGAAGCTCGGCGGCTACGCGCTTACGTTCGGTAGTTTGGCCAGTAAAATGCGCTTCTTGGATTTCGGCGTTTTTCTTACGTAGGGTACGATTGTTCCACAAAAGTAAACCTACCAACGCCAGAAACATTACCAAAATCCCAATTAGGAAATAAAGCGTAGTTTGTTGTTGTTGTTGAGTGAGTGTTTGATTATCAATGTTTTTTTTGTGTATTTCGCGCTCATTGTCGTATTGTTGGCGATAGAGATTCAATTGCTTTTGGGTGTCATTGCTCAGTAATTGAATTTTGGTATCAAGGTATTTCTCATGAAATTCAAGGGCTTTTTTATAATCTTTGAGCCCTTTGTAAGCATTAAAAAGGGATTCATATGCCCATAGCATATCTTCCAAACTTTGGCTGGGAGTAGAAAGCTCAAGTGATTTTTGACTAAAAACGATGGCATTCTTGAAATCTCTTTTTTTGACATAGAGATAGGCTAGCTCTTGATAAGGCCCAGCAAGGTCGGATTCCGAACCGCTTTTTTTAAAGTAAACTATAGCTTTTTCTAAACAATCATACGCTGCTTCAAATTGGTTTTTGACAATCAAGTAATCTCCCCATGAATAATAAAGATTGCCTAGCCAAAAGTCATTTTGGAGTGTTTTAAATAAGGTTTCGGCTTTTTTAAAGAAAGGGATAGGGTCAGCATCGGGGAGGCTTTTGAGGGTAGTCGCCAGATTTAAGTAACAAGCCGCAAGCTCTTTTGTGTTTTTTTGGGTTTCGTGTATTTTGATTAATTTTTTGTAATAATAAATCGCTGAATCTTTTTGGTTAAGTGTACTAAAATAATCGGCAATTAGGCGTAAGGCTATTAGCTTAGAATTCAGTGAATTAGTTTTTTCTGACAAGGTCAGCGATTGGTAAGCAAGCTGAAGCGATTCGTAGGTCTGACCCAGTTTAAATTTTGTTCTGCTCAAATCTTCATAACTCATTATTTGTCCTTTATGCCAAGCGATTTTTTTTGAAAGCTCAAGCGCTTGATTTGCATAATGAATGGCCGCTTTATAATCGGGATAATAATAATAAGTAAGGCTTAGTGTATGTTGGAGTACAATGGTTTGGGTATCTTTTGAGAATGAAGGGCTAGCGTTTTGAATATTCCTCAACACCTGCTTTAAACTATCAATTTTCTTATCTTGTGCCAATAAAGTCACACCCAAAAAACAACAACTGAAGGTCAGCCAGAAACGCAACATTAGATAGCAGGTTTAAAAAAGAAATGTACGTAAAAATGTTCTTGTCGGCAACTAATATTGGATTTTACATTTTTGAGCGAGGTCTTACTTCTTTTGAGGCATATCAAGCTGGAGTGGTTCACTATGATGAAAGTCATGGACGTAATTTTGGATTGCAGGTAGAGATGAAAACAGGAGCCTCTTTTTTTGTGAAACAATGTAAGTCAAATGATTTAGAAAATAGAAGGACGTTTGAGAAAGAAGCCATTTTTTATGATTTTATGTCAAATCATCCTTCACACCTCACACCGTCGATACCTACATTTTATGATTATGATGCTCGCTACGCTATTTTAGTATTGGAGTTGGTTCTCAAGGCCCAAAATCTCTATAAAATTGCTTCTATTTCAGAACAAATCATAAGGCAAGTAGCTCAAGTTTTGGCAGCACTTCACACATTCAAAAAAAAGGAACTTTTGCCCTTTTCAGACCATGTGCCTACGTTGCTAACCCTCCACGATACGCATACTCAGCGGTGGCTTTTGTCTAAAAATAATACCAATCATCAAGCGTTGCTAAAAATGCTTTTTAGTCGCAAAGTATTACTAGAAGGATTGGGGCATTTGGCAAAAAACTGGCGAAGTGAAAGGCTGTGTCATGGAGACTTGAAATTTGAAAATATTCTGATTTCTACTTCCCAAGGCCTCAGACTCATTGATTGGGAAGAAGCAGGCTGGGGCGACTCCCTTTGGGATGCCGCAGGGGTGATACAGTCGTTGATTAGCAAAGAACTCATGGAAAGCCCACAGCTGATTTTTAGTCCTTTTGTTGCTTCTGAACCTCTGAAATCTCCCAATATAAGGCAAAATTCGGCAAGCTTTTGGTCCACTTACACAAGCTTGATGGACGACACCTTTGCGGAGGAGCAAGTGATTGGCTATGTAGGGGCCAGAATGATTGGGAGATTGTTTGAATACAGTAGTGCTACCGACATATCCGCAAGAGCCCGTGAAATGATACCTTTGGCCGAAAAAATGATAACTGAACCACATAAGTACACTTATCTTTTGAAAAATAATGAGTGAAGAGATATTAAAAAAAATGATAGCCTCGGTGGAGGTTACTTCTACCAAGCAAATTATATTTCAAGGAGAGGCTGTGTTGGAATTTTACAATTTTTTGCCAGTACATGAAATAGCCAACGAGTGGTTGATTGAGACTTTACAGCGACTATTTTATAAACATTTTTATATAGTACCCTCTACTCCGAAGATACTTCCTGATAAAGCCAATCAAAAAGCATACTTTAAAAAGCTACGCTCGGCCAATCGTACGCGAAGTAAATGGCAAAAAGGCTGGAAACTCGAACATATCAATACCAATGGGAGTGTAGTCGTAACCTTAAAAGGAGAGCGGCGTTTGGCGCGGGTAGGGGAGTTTATATTAGAAAATCCTTATCATAAACCCCTGAAAGTAGGCGAGCAGGTGCGGATTTTTTGTCCTAAGGAGTATGCTGAAAGCGTGGAGGGTTTTTATCATGTATTTGGGGAAAGATTGTCGGACAACTTTCTGGAAAGTGAAGTACGATTTTATTTTAATCTTTTGCCCGACGGTTCTCCTTTGTTGATAAAATCATTGACACTTTACTTGAATCTAGCCCAAATTCCTTTTCATTTCAAGTGCCTTCAAAATCCCCTTTTATATGATAGAGTAGATGCGGGGATACTTTACGTGAGTCGTCGGTATTTTTTTGAATTGGTGCCTATTCTGTGGCAAATCTACGAAGAAGTCGAATCGTATCTCGCGCCTGATGTTCCCTTGTTTACATTGGTTTTGGCCAAAGGATTGGGTTTTGCCGAAACCCCTACCGCCGATAGCTTTGGGATGCATCGTTGTAAGCTCTTTGCCACGGCCTTGGTAGAGTTGCTTTCAGAGAAAAACAGCGTATCAGTCCCGCTACTACAAGAGAAAATTGGACAACAAGGTTATGATTTTAACCGGTTATATCTGAATAAAAATAGTCGTTTTCCCTATCTATTTGAAAAGTAATTCCTGAAATGTCTGCTGAAAAAAATCTATAAATCAAGGTTTTCGTACTGAAAAATCATTGGAAACCCTGATGATTTTATTTTTTATAAATGTTCACTTTTGTGTCCATCAAAAAAAGACTGGGAATAAAAAGCTTCTTTGGTCGGCTACATTGTGGTTTTTGTGGAAGAATGTTTGGAGATACTAATAATTGTACCTATGATAGACGGTCGTATTAAACTTATTTTAGTAGATGATCACCAAATCATTTTGGATGGATTAAGGTTTTTATTTTCTTCATTCAAAAACTTTCAAATAGAGGCAGCGTTTACAGATAGCCGTAAGGTGTTACCTTACTTAGAGGCTCATGGGGAGGTGGATATAGTGATAGCGGATCTTAATATGCCTCATCTGACGGGTATTGACTTAGTGATATTATTGAAAAAAAAATTCCCTACTATCAAAGTGCTTTTGTTGACTCTGTCTGAAGACATTGGTCATATCAAAGAGGCTTTTAAAGCGGGTGTTTATGGCTATGTTTTGAAAAAAGCCGACAAAAGTGAACTCGAAAAGGCGATTGAGCAATTGATGGAAGGACAAAAATACATCAGCGAAGATATGATTGAGGAGTTAACCTCCAATACCTCTGTACCTCCTAAGCCGTTGGAGTCTGAGAGTATCCGCCATTTGACTGCCCGAGAGAGGGAGGTATTGAAGTTGATTCTTGATGAAAAATCTACCATAGAGATTGCGGATATTTTGAGTATCAGTATACCTACGGTAGAGACACACCGGCGCAGTTTGATGATTAAACTCAACGCCAAAAATGTGGTAGGGCTTGCCAAATATGCGATTAAATATGGATTGGTTTAAATCTATAAGGGTATCCTAATGAGGTGAGTCGTACCGAAGGGAGTATTGTCTGAATTTGTCCAATGACCTTGCAATGACGCAAGGCGAGTAGCAATATTTCGTAATCCTTTACCCTCTTGAGGGACGTTATCCATGCCTTTTCCATTGTCTGATACAGTCAAAAGTAATGTTTCTTTAGTGAGTTCAACCCTGATGGTGGCCTCAGTGGCTTGGGCGTGTTTGAGGATATTGTTGATGAGTTCAAGACAGATACTGTAAAGTTCAAATTCGGTTTTAGAGTTCAATCGAGCAGGGTTATCTGTCAGTTGAAGCGAAAATGTAACAGGAGTATTACGGTTAAGTTTTTTTATGAGTATTTCGAGAGCTTTCCATAGTCCTTGTTTTTCTAATTCTTCAGGGAGTAGGTTGTGTGAAAGTAGTCTGACTTGGTCGTAGGCTTGCTCGATGGTGCTCTGGACGTGTTGGTATACTTCTTGTTCTTTTGGTTCAAGTTTGTTTTTATCGATGGTACCGATACTCCATCTTAGGGAAGAAAGCGTACTTCCGAGGGCGTCGTGGAGGTCGGCGGCTACGCGTTTTCGCTCGGTGGTTTGGCCTTCGAGCAAGGCAGCTTGGAGTGCGATGTTTTGGCGTTTGAGCATTTGATTACGATAAAAGATAAACGAAAGTCCAATGAAAAACGCAACTATAGCAGCAATCGTTATCAACTTTCGCTGTTGTTGTGCCTTTTCATTTGCGAGCTCTCTTGCGCGTTCTAGTTGCCTTTGTTCTACCTCAATGATTTCAATTCGTTGGGCTTTTTCGTGGCGGAAGAGGCTGTCTTTGACTGCAAGCATGAGGTCTTGATATTTGAGTGCACTGTCGGGTTGATGTCTGATTTTATAAGTCTGAGAGAGAGCTTTGCTAGCTTCCCAAAAACCACGCGGGAAGTTGGCCGCTATAGCGCACCGCATCCCTTGCGTAGCGTAATAAAAACTTGAATCAATTTTTCCTAATTGAAGGCACAGGTTTGCTGCTTGGGCATATACTACGCTCAAGGTTTTTTGGTTGTTTTGTTGAATACAAGCATTGATACCACGCTTGTACCAGTAGAGGGCTTCGTGAAGATGACCGTATCTTTCTAATGCTTTGGCGTAGGTCATAAAAATATAGCCAAGCTCATGGGTGATGTGGTGATGTAGAGCTTCCTTAACTCCACCTTTGGCAAAATACAGGGCAGAATCCAATTGATTAAGTGCTTCGTAGGCATTGCTCAGATGTGCTTGCTCATAGTAAGTTCCTCGCTGAAGAGATTCTTTTATTTTTTTTGCCTGAAAAAGGTAAGGCTTAGCTTTTTGAAAATCGCCCAATGTGATATATAAATATCCGATAGCGCGGTGGCAGTCTTCGTCAACAAGGTCTTTGAGTTTGTATTTTTTTTTGAGCTCTAGCGATTGTAAATAAAAATCAAGCGCTTTGGCATAGTCACCTCCATTGAGGTAGCTGTTGCCGATGTCTAAAGTCGTTTTGGCTTTTAATCGGTACGTTTGGTAATGGGTAGAGAGAGCAAGCAATTCCATTCGATAGTAGAGACTGCTATCAATTTGAAAACCGTCATAGTGAGCGGCTACACCTATTAAGATTTTGATTTGTAGGTTGTCTTCTGAATAAGGAGTTTGTCCAAAATAGCCTTCTTTTTTACAAATCGCTAAGGTTTTGAGATAATGAATGATAGCAGCTTTATGGTTATTCAGGGTTCTATAGCCTTGAGCTAGGGCATAGAGAGCTTCTGCTTGGGCGGTAGTGGAGCGAATTTTTTTTGCTTCTGCTAAAGCTTGGGTGGCTATAAGTAAACAAGAGTCTCCTAGTCTTCTTTTGGCATATTCTTCAGCCAAGCGGGTCATTAACAGGCTTTTTTGTAAGCTGCTTTTTTGGGTGGCTAAAACTTGTCGAATACTGTCAGTAGCCGTAGGAGAATAGTTTTGACCGAAGCACTGAGCCGTAAGCATCAAGCAGTAAACAAAAACAGCACTACGAAAAAGCATGGAGCGTCATGAGCTATTTTAAGATATATAAAGATGCTTTGTTTTAGTCAAACTTTCAAGAAAAGGCACTAAAAATCATGGTTTTCCATGACCATATTTTGTACTTATGCTAGAAAAGGAAACTATTGAAAATCGAATACAGCGCACCACAGTAAAGTGTGGTGAGATTAAGCCGAGAAAACGACTTCGTTAGTCAACCCGTTTTCGTTTGAAATAATATAGCGTTGGCCGCCTAAGGTCTGAACCCGTTCATCAATGTTATGTTGTCCTTTACCTTTGGGAGTATGTTTTGTTATCCCTTTTCCGTTGTCACTTACCGTCAATTTAAATTGTCCATTCAATTGGGTAAAACTGATACTTGCCTCGGTAGCGTGAGCATGTTTGAGGATATTGTTGATGAGTTCAAGACAAATACTGTAAAGTTCAAATTCGGTTTTAGAGTTCAATTGAGCAGGATTATCTGGCAGTTGAAGCGAAAATGTAACAGGAGTATTACGGTTAAGTTTTTTTATGAGCATCTCGAGTGCTTTCCAAAGCCCTTGTTTTTCAAGTTCTTCGGGGAGAAGATTATGTGAAAGTAGTCTGACTTGGTCGTAGGCTTGCTCGATGGTGCTCTGGACGTGTTGGTATACTTCTTGTTGTTTTGGTTCGAGTTTGTTTTTATCGATGGCACCGATACTCCATCGCAGGGAAGAAAGTGTACTTCCGAGGGCGTCGTGGAGGTCGGCGGCTACGCGTTTACGTTCGGTAGTTTGGCCTTCGAGTAAAGCCGCTTGCAGGGCGATGTTTTGAAAGCGGAGTTGGCGGTTGTTCCAAATGATAAATCCTAACAATAAAGCTAACAACGCTGAACCTACAATGAGCCATGTACGTAACTGTTGCTGTTGTTTGAGTTGATTTTCGAGGGTGAGTTTTTGAATACTTCCTTGTTGTTGAGCCGAAATATTTTTGAATTCGGTTTCTTTTAGTTTTTGTTCAGCTTCTTCAGCGGCCAATCTTTGTTGATTCAGCTCCAAATCTTTGTTTAGAAGCTGCATGCGAGATGAGTTTTTTTAGGATAGTGAGCCGATTGATGGTAAGTAATTCTTTTTGACGAGCTATCTCGGCTTCCTTTTTTTGAGTTTGATATTGAAGTTCAAGTTCGTTGAGGCGTTTGCTAGATTCGACGCCTTGTAGCGAATCAACCAAAAAAATGGCAATTTGGAAATGTTTAAGTGCCGATTCATAATTTTTGACGGCTTCATAAGCTTTATATAAAAGGTCATGGGCTTTTTTGATGTATAAATCGGATTTACGTTTTTGGGCAATATCAAGGGCAATTTTGCCATAAATAATGGTTTTTTGATGCTCTTTTTTGTCGGTATAAAATTCGGCGAGGCGATTGGCAAGGTAGCCGTCAGTGATAGAGGCTGGATTGTTAATAGGGTCGATACCTGCTTTTTTGTAGTAAATAGTAGCGCTATCAGGAAGGTTGTTGAACAAAAACATGGTGCCGATACCAGTAAGCGGGACAACGGCAGAAGGTAGTTTGTATTTTTCTGAAAGGGCAATGGTTTTTCGGTAATGCTCAAGCGCTTTTGGATAGTCTTGCTTCATGCGATATGCATCTGCGAGGTAATTGTGTACATTGCCTTGAGAGAAATAATCTTTGGTGCTTTCAAAAATTCTAAGCGAATAGTTAAGATAATAAAATCCCTTGTCAAACTGATAGTCGGATGCAAGCATAGCCCCTAGGCGAGCGCTGGCAATGCCGACTTCGCGCATACGTTGCAATTGTTCCCATACGCGTATGGCTTGAATATAATCACTGACGGCTGAGTCTTTTTTTGCCGCAAATGTATAATAGTAGCCGCGAGTTCGGTAAAAATACCCCCAACCTGCGGGCCATTTCATCGTTTTTAGTTTCTTATAAACGGTATTGATAAAATAGTAGGAGGAATCTAGTTTTTTGGAGGTATAATCGCTCGCTAGATCTAATTCAAAACGTATGATGGAAGTATCTCTTCCGAATGATTGGGGTTGCTTGAGTAATCCCATGATGTTGTTGCGACGCGAATTGATAAAAGTATTGCTTTGAGAAAATAGCAACTCGGGTAAGAAGAAAGAGATTAGAAGTAGAAAAGTAAAAATTCCTTTCATTCGCATTAAGATATTGTCAGAGAAATAAACCCTATGTATATGTAAAAGTAGGTGGTAAGCTCTCGCTTGTATTGTAAAAATACGACATCTGGAAAAGTAATGCTTTGTTTTGAGAAATGAATGTAGCGTTTTACTCAAAAAATCATGGTTTTCCATGAGGTGAAAGCATGGCAAACCATGAGAAATAGAGAGATGGATAGTGCCGAATTTTGTAACAGTAAAACCCTATAAATTTTTCGATAGATGAAAGCTCAAAACATTGGCCTGAAAATCCTTTTAATGATTACCTTTTTGTGTATACAACTGACGGCTTTTAGCCAGAGTTTGGAGCAGACCTTCTCACAGTTGTTAGAAGAATACAAAAAAAGCCCTAAAGAATATGCGCAAAGGAGCTATTCTGAAGATTATCGGTTTTTGGGCTGGGCCTCTGGTAAAATTATGGGTAAGAGCGAAATGCTTGCCTTTTTAGGCACCTTGAAAGTGGCGGAATTATCTTGTTCAGATTTGAAGTTTGTGGAGTCAGGCAATGTGGGAGTAGTAAGTGGGTATCTGACAGCTAAGTATGCTGCCAACACTTATAAAGACGCATTTACGTATGTTTATCAAAAACAAAAAGGTAAGTGGGTCAATATCTCGGGGCAACATACCAAGGTGAGTTATGATGAGCCGAGTAAAATCGCTGCTGACGAAATGGCAATCAAAAAAGTAATCTCTCAAAGCACAGATTCACTTTATGCTGGAAAATTGTCTTTTTATGTTCAGACATTGGCAAATCAGCCGTATTCGTCACGTACGAGTGTCAATGCAGAAGGCAAGTTGGATTATTATGCAGGTGAAGAATTGGCAAAGCTTATTGAAGATTATAAAAAAAATATAGCTAAAAACCCAACCACTTCTACCGTAATCGCAACCCGCGATAACTGGCTGATAAGGGTCAATGGAAGTTCGGCCTTTGTCACCTTTGACCAGCATAATCAAAATTCAAACGGCACAAAACGTGACAGCAAAGAGATACGCTATTTAGAAAAAACAAACGGTGAATGGAAGGTAGTAAGTGTGGTTGCGCTAGTCAAAAAATAAAAATTATCTCATTTCAAATCCCCCTTTTTTATCAATGGAAAATGTATCTATCGTCCCTGTAAGAGGACTTACCACTGAATTTTTGATGGAAATGCGTGTAGAACTCAATTTGCAAATCATTGGTGATACACCTAATGGCCACCGTCGCGTGTATCATATTACGGGTGGTACAGCCCTTGGTCCCGATTTTAAAGGGGAAATACTGCCGGGTGGAGGAGATTGGTTCATTGTTCGTCCCGACGGAGTGGGGTTGCTAGATGTGCGAGCGACGGTCAAAACCGACGATGATGCTTTGATTTATGTGACCTACCGTGGGATTTTGTACAATACCCCTGCCCTCGAAGCAAGGCTCATAGCGGGCGAAACAGTACGCTGGGATGAATACTATTTCCGAGTGGCACCGTTTTTTGAAACAGCTTCCGAAAAATACGCCTACCTCAATCACACCCTAGCGATAGGAGTAGGTGAAGCTGACTTCGCGGGAGTGTCGTATAGTGTATATCGTGTGATTTAGGAGATGCCGTGGTTTAGGTAAAAAAGAAAATATGATAAGTCTAAATTCATGGTTTTCCATAATGTAAAATCTTAAGAAACCATGATAAAAAAGGAGAGGGAAGAAGGGAGATTTTATAGAAAAAATGTGAAAAGAGAAGAAGGGCTTGCCATGAATGCAGTATTTCTAACGCTTAACCATCATGAAACTATATAGCACATGTTGTTTGATTAGCATTTTACTATTGTGTATTGGGAGGACACTACAAGCTCAAAACCTCGAAAAGATAAAAAAACAAAAACCGTTTGAAGTGCATGGTTCTTTATCTTTAAGTTTACAGTTTTATGATGTAAATGGTATTAGTAGTAGACGTCCTCCATTTACATGGTATATCACTGGGGCACCTGTGGTGAAAATATGGGGTATGTCATTGCCTATCTCTTTGACATTGAGCGAGCAACAACGCACTTTTTCGCAGCCTTTTAATCAATGGGGGGCGAGTCCTTATTTCAAAAAAATAAAGTTTCATTTGGGGTATCGCAATGTCCGTTTCTCCGATTTTACTTTGGGAGGGGCTACTTTTTTGGGTGTAGGTGTAGAATCGATCGGCACCATAAGGTTTGGTTTTGTATATGGTCAGTTTGTGAAACCTATTGAAGAAGATTCGTCAGGCTTAGATCCCCGTTATCGCTACCTACGGCCTAGTTATCGACGATTAGGAATGGCTGGAAAAATAGGAGTAGGAAAACCCAATGCTTTTTTGGATATCAGTGTATTCAAAGCACATGATGTAATTGGGTCTATCAATACTCCTTCCAAACGTTCGCAGGTTACGCCGATGGAGAATTTGGCGGTAGGCATAAAAAATCACCTTAGTTTTTTTAAACAGAAGTTGGTGGTTGATTTAGATGTGGGGGCCAGTCTGTTAACACGCAATACGTTGCGATACGATTATGAAGGTTCGGATCCAGTTTTGCGTTTTTTTGTAAATATACTACCCGTTAATGGTTCTACTTCTCTCTTTACAGCAGCTCGAGGAAATGCATCATATCGGTTTAAAAGCGGCAGTCTGGCGGTTCAGTATCAACGCATTGACCCAGATTATCAGTCTTTGGGCGCGTATTATTTTCAAAACGATGTGGAGCAATTTACGCTTTCACCTTCCTTCTCTTTCTTCAAAAACAAACTAATGATCAATGGTTCGTATGGGCGCTCACACGATAATCTTAATCAAAAAAAACTGGCGACTACGTATCGAAATGTGGGAGCGGTCAATATAAGTGCGGCGCTAATTCCTCGACTAAATATCACTCTGATGTATACAAACTTCGGTGTTGGTCAGAGCCGGGGGCTGGGCGATTTGTTTAATGATTCGCTGGCTATCAGTATTGTAAATGCGTCTTATAGCGGAAATATAAGCTATTCGCTTGGGTCTCGTATCCAACGGCAAACGTTTGGTGTCATGGCTACGTACCAGAATACAAATGATCAAAATCAATTTACACGGCAATATGTGGGCGCTTCTTCTTTCATAAGTTCTGTGAGCTATAGTTATTCTTATATCCCTGCCAAACTCACAAGCAGTTTATCGGTAAGCTATGTTTCTATAGAAACGTATGGACGCCGATCTACCAATATAGGGCCTGCTCTAACAGCTAGCAAAGAATGGTGGAAAGGTAAATTGCGTACCTCTTTTACCCATAATAGTCAGCTTCGGCAAACAAATCGACTAAGCGATGGCATAATGGCCAATACGGGTATGAGTGCTTCTATACATCAGAAAAAACAATCCTTGACGCTGGCTGCCAACTATTTGTATAACCGCTACAATACCAGTTCTGAGGGGATCAATTACCGGAATTTTAGTGAATACCGAGGGACAATTACCTATGGAATACGATTCTAACAATTTGAAAACCATGAGAGGTAGCAGAGAGTTTGTGATAGGATTAATGATAATGTTATTGTCAATAGTGGCAAGAACGCAAGTCGTAAATATTGATTTAAAAGTCACCACCCAACGGACGCTTTCAAGGCTTGACGAACTTCAGGAACTGGCTAGGAGTGGTGAAGTACTATTGACACTTACCAACCTGACAAATCAGCAACTGACGATTCAACTGGATGTATTGCTCAGTTCGCCACAAACAGATTTTCGGATACAGACCAATCCTGATTCTCCAAGCCCGACGATTTATACATTTGTTCCACCAAATCAGGTAAAAACATTTACGCCCATTGAGCTTGCGGAAGAATTGTTTGATGAAAATAGTTTTGTGCTGGGTAATGGTCAGTTATTGAGTGAATTTCTGGCCAATGATCCTACGGGTCAGATTCCTACTGGAAACTATCAACTGTGTGTACGAGTGCGCCCAGAGTCATTGAATCAACAACTCAACAATACCCTTAGTAATTTAGGATGTGCTAATTTAACATTTCAACAATATGCGGCACCATTGGTCAATGTCATCAATGGAATGCCCTGCCTGGCTGCAGGAATGATTGGAGCTACCTCTATATTGCCTCCCAATGCCCCTTTTCCTATTACTTTCACGCCTCCTACCTTTGGGTTGAGCGCTGCTATTCCGGTTAATTTTAGATATACAGTTTATATAATAAAATTAAATTCGGATAACAGTGATGAGGCTAACCAATTTATACAATCGCTGCAAGTAGGAGAGGAGCCTCGAAATTGGATTGTCAAGCAGACGTTTGATAATATACCTCCAAGTGTAGGAACAGGCACAATCATTTTACAGCCAGAACATTTTACAGCACCGGGGTTGGAATTTTTTCAAAAATATGCGCTGGCTATCAAGGCGGAGTCGATTGATAATCCGTCAATTACATTGCCCAATGGTGGACTGAGCCCTGTGTATCTCTTTAATTATGGCGAACATACCATAACAACTATCCCTATACCAGAATGTGGTCAAGAGCAATACGATTATAATCCACCTACAGGCCCCACGATAGCAGAAGCAGGCATTAATATTGAAGATTTGTACCTCAATAAAACGGTTCCTCTCAAATTGGGGTACTATAATTTTACTATAAAAAATATAGAGCCTTCTACAACAGGCCGGTTTTCGGGGGTAGGACAGGTTTCGGTGCCTTGGTTGGGTATGGATGGGCACAATTTTTTATTAGATGTTGAATTTGAAGACATCGAAATAAAAATAGTCAATGGGACATACTATGTCACTGATGGGGTGGCTTGGGCAAAACTTGCAGATGAATTTAAAGAACATCCTTTCCTTAAACAGTACTATGATACCGACGATTCGCCCCAGCAAAGAACGCCACTTGCTGATACCGACGGAAAAATAAAAGAAGCCTTACTGGCACTTCGTCAGGGAAATGGTACTGTTTTCCGCGCTGGATCAGATGACGAATACCATTTTCCGCTTATGTATCGCCCTGGCGGCTTTATTAAGGTTGAGAACCTTACTACTACCGAGCAAAATAGAGTGGTAGAAAATTACCGAGAAGGAGCAGGGGCAATATGCGCCCTGACTTTTATGCCAACTCGAGCGGTCATAAATGCCATTTTCGAAAAGGTCGTCGGGACGGACTCTGTAACATATGAACTTGCGTTAAATTTACCAGCCTCTCCTAAAGGATTGGCTTGCTACTTTCCGGAGGCGGATGAAAGCAAACAAGAAACCAATCCTGTTGCCAATTTGGCCATAGCAATGCTCGACGATCCAGAATGTGGCGAAACCGTCGAAGATGCAGTTCTACCGGCCAATCTAGAACCTGTGCCCTCATCAATTAATGTTGTTGGGCTGGATATTATGCTTGGTTATTATCCCATCCATTATTTAGAGGGAGAGGTTGTAGACGGCAAATATGGTGGTCAGGGATTAGTAACGATTCCTTGGGCGAAAAATGCGCTTGTTAAAACTACGTTTGAAGGAGTAGACATTAAAGTTGATGCAGGAAATGGCTTTTGGATTTCAAAAGGTGAAGTAAAAACAATCCTTACAGAGAACTTTCTTTTTCCTAGTTTCTTTGAAAACTGGAAAACAGTTAGTCAGTCGCCACCCCAAAAAATAGATTTAGCCGCTCAACGAGCCGAAACCAAAGCACTTTTTAGTTTGATTAGGCAGCACTCGGCCTTAACTCATCTTCTGGAGGGCGGAGCTATTATGCCTATTCCGTACCTCTATAAGCCTGATTCTATCAAAGGGAAATTGGGGAATGCCTTAATTTTAGGTCTGGGATTCTATGAAAATCGGGCGGTAGCGAATGTTGTTTTTGAGCATATCCCACAAAACGGTGATACTTCTAAAGTTACGTATATAGGATATCGTAATCTGGCGATTTCTTCCAGAGGGATTGATTGCTTGTTTTATGACGACAATACCAATACCCTTATAGCGCAAGCCCAAGACCCTGATTCACCTCCTTGTGGAAGTGCTGTTGAGGCAACGGTTCCGCCTGGTGGTGAGCCTATCGTCGAAGCAGATGTTGCTCTAAGAAGTACTATTAAATTTGGCTATTTTAGTGTCACCACCAACGCGCAAGTCCGTATTGTCAATGGGAAATTGGAAGGAGAGGGTACAGTCAATATTCCTTTCTTGAAATCAAAACTGAGAGTCGTATTCCATAATGTAAAAGTAAAGAATATACAAGGCTATTTGTATGCTATTGAGGGATATGCAGAAGTACCTAGAGATAATATTGGACTCAATGTAGCAGAAACACTTTTTGATGTTGGCGATACGCCCGTCACCGGAAAAATAGAGTTGCCATCGGGTGTAGTTCGGGATGTTTTCAATGGACTTCGAAATGTAGGGCGATTGTATACTCAGCTTACCGATGAAACGGCACGCGTAGGAATGCCGATTGCAATCACGACTACGTTGGGTGACGAACAGCTCAATCTTGGAATTTTTGCCATGCGTTTTTATCCGACCCGCGCTAATTTCAATGTGATGCTCGAAACACCCTCTCTTGGCGAAATAGGGTCGTTGTATGTGGGAGCTAGAAATGTGGGCTTTTCACCCAATGGTATGTCTGCCGCCAATACGAGTTTCTATCTGGGGGGCGATTTGACGATTCCGTTAGGAGGCATGGCAGTCAAGCTCAAAGGAAGCCCTAATCAAAATGGAGCGCAGACATTTGTGAAGCTAGGTTGTAATGCTTCCTTTGAGAAAGTGAAAGTAGTAGGTGAAATAGATTTGGATACCACGTGGGTTCGTCCTACAAGTCAGACCGAAAAGGTGGCAAAAGTTACGTTCGATTTTGACATGACCAAGCCCGAAGATTTGTTGGCGAAAGCAAGCATCACTCCTTTGTATTTTACAGACATACCTGACTTTAAGTTTTCTTTTACAGACGTCTCTCTTGATTGGTCAACCACACGGAATCCAGCCGGTTTAGTCATGACTGCGCAAGATAGAAATGCGCTCGCCGGTGTCGAAACCCTATGGCATGGTATTTATGCTAAAGATGTTTCGGCTAGTTTGTCAGATACACTTTTTGGAAGGGAAGTGCGGTTGGGTGTCAAAGATTTTACTTTTAGTTTTACAGGTTCTAACAATCTATCTTTTACAGCTTATGGGGCCAATCTGATTACAACGGGTGGCTCTCTTGCCGGATTTGGATTCTCGCTTGATACCATTGCGGTAAGTATGACCAACGGTATGCTTGCCCCCCCTGTTTTGCAAGGTACTATTCGTTTCCCCCTTTTCGACGATCCGCTCAAATATGCGGGTACGTTTAATGCTACCGATCGATTTATACTTACCGTTACAGCCGGAGGCAACAACAACACAATCCGATCCAGTGCCCTAAAGTCAGAATTTCAATTGAGCCCGAACGTGCCTTTATTGACATTTAAGGCAAAGGGAATGGAACTTACCGGAGATTTTAGTGGTAAATGGTCAATCATCGATCCAGAAACGGGTGTCAATTTTAAAATGATGACTTTTCAAGGATTGAAATATGATCGAAAGAAAGGATTTGATACGCAAAATTTTGTGGTCAGCTTTGCCAGTCCACAAAAATACATTGGAGGTACCGAGAGTAATTCTTCCAACAAAGCGAGTGGTTTTCCAGTGACCATTGGCGCGCGAGGTTTTACGCCTGTTTTCTCAGGCAATTTTTTCGATGCTACGGGCGCAAGGTGTGGTCTCAAGTTTAGCTTATATCTCAATCTGGTAGGAAGTGATGGCAGCTCGTCTAGTCAAGGACAATGGGGGTTTGGGGCAGAAACCACGCTTGAAGTATCGGCCAAAGGAACTTGGAGTGCGCAGCGAAAAGAAGTTGAGTGGTCAGATCCTAAAGTAAACCTTGAAGCAATTAGCATCGATGTAGACGTATCTGTGTGTCACATAAAAGGTGCTTTGAAATTTTTTAACAATGATTCAATATACGGAAATGGGGTAAGAGGATGTATTGATTTTCAGCTCAAGGAAGAATTAAAGATCAATATCAAAGGCGGCATACAAGGTATGTTTGGGGTTAAGGATGATTATCGTTACTTCTACCTTGATGGCTACATAGACGGCCTGCAAATCAAATTAGGTCAGTATTTAGCTATTTCTGGTTTTGTAGGTGGATTGGCTTATAATATGCGGCAGAGTGGACTGGATGGCAATGGTCGTCCGAATTATATTGCTCGGTTTGCTAATGGCGCTCCCTGTGATATAAATGCTCCCGCTCCCTTTGTACCAGCAGAAGGGTACGCTAATGTCGCATTTGGTGTTAAATTCAAAGATGCGGGCGCAGGATTTGCCTACAATGGTGTCATGGGTTTTGGCGTAGGCATCAACCTAAATACAGGGGGTATTCAGGAGTTAGGGGTATTTGGCCAAATGAATTTCGTGCGTTCGCCTACCACCTCACCGGGTCCTGGCGATTTGGTGAAAATGCAAGCCAATCTACAGATGTCCTACGACTTTGAGCAGGGAAAACTAACCGGCAACTTTGACGTTTACCTCAATGTGGTTAGTGTTATTAAAGGAAGCATGGATCCTACTACTGGTTTGGCGGGACGTATGGTAATGTATGCCGATAATAGCCATTGGATGATTTGGCTTGGCAATCCTTGGGGAGAACAAACGGCCCCCGGACCCGACGGGATTTTGTCAGGTATCACTCGTTATGCAGGGGTATCTCTAAAAATCGCCAATCAAGAATTAGCTCGTTCAAGTGCCTATTTTTGTATTGGAAATTATCCTTTTCCGGGCTTACCCGACTTACCAGATGATGTACCAGCTGATTTGAGGCGTATTATAGACGGAAGTCGCCCTCGTCTAGATCCTCGCGTGAGTAGTGGAGGTATTGCGTTTGGGGCTAGTTTTCATGTAGGGTTTGATGTAGAGCTTGCTTTTTTGAAAGCTATGCTTGATATGGGAGCTGGGTTTGATCTAGCCTTGGTAAAGTATGCAGAGGGGGCTGTAAGCTGCAATGGTACGTCTAGCTTTGGACTTAATGGATTTTATGCGCGTGGTAGGGCATATGGCTATGTTCGTGCCAATCTGTCGATTGTGCATGATGAAAGTACATACACTTTGGCGGAGTTTAATAGCTACATCTTTGCCAATTTTGGTGGACCGAATCCTACTTGGCTCGAAGGACAATTTTTTCTAGAAAAAAGCTCGGCTATTTCGCTCATACAAGGTGTGGCTGGGTATAGTACTGGAGGAATATACTCCCTGATTGACTGGGCTAGCGAGGGTGGGCTGTCTGAAGCCATTTATGGCACGGTCAAATCAGGCACCGACGAAGTGGTAAAGGCTAAGGGCTTTGAAACGAGCGAAAATGACATTTCGATTCCTTTTAAACTAGGAACAAAATGCGAGCCAAACGCTGCTGCTTCCTTTAATGACAAATGGGGCTCAGAAGGCATTATCGCTTACGTCACGCCAGATGATAACCAATCTATGGACCCTTATGGACGAATAGAAGTTTTTCTCAATCAAAACCTTTATAAAACCTGGAAAGTAATCAAGGATAACGGAAATGGAAACTTCACGACTTATACGAGGCATTGGTATATCAAGAAAGCTGAACTTGTAAAGAGTGCGGGCGGAAGTATTCCGTTACGAGAAATAGCGACCGAAGACAATAAGCTTACGTATCAGCCTTATTATTCAAATGGGGTACCTCTACTTCAGAAAAACGATAGGGCTATTTTTACCATTACCCTAGGAATAAAGGAAAAAGAAAATGCAGGTGAATGGTACACCAAAAACTACTTCGGTGATCGTTCTCGGGCAGAAGACGAACGAGTCCACCTGTTGAAAATAACAGAAATTACGAGCACCCTCACAGAGGCCGATATAGCAATGAGCTATCCAAAAGTAGGACAGCAGTATTACCTTCAGCGCAATGCTCCTTTAGCAAAAACGTTTATAAAACTCAATAGAGTACTGCCGCAGCTTGACCGAATGGATACGCCTGAATTTTCATTGCGGCTTGTCACTCGTATTTTTGCTCAACAACAGCTATTGACAGAAGGTACATTTAGTTATCACAAATATTCAGACCAAACAAGCGCTTTGAAGGTGAGCCTTCCTCCGCTTCCGAATGGCGTAAATATTAATGTTGAGTTTTGGGTAGAAAAAACACCTAAGCAATCCACCCCAGCTTCTGGGTCCAACGGAGGAACGCCTGTAATGAATGCGCGTAACATGCCAGTTCTTGTTGAAAAAACCAACATTTATACTTGGACTTTCAAAACCAGTCAATTCAATATGTTGTCTGAAAAATTAGGCCAAGTGAGAACAACGCCTTTTGTACATGACAGTCCTACGAGTTATATCATGGAAACAACCCTTCGTTCGGAAGAAGGCTGGGACAACTTCGAACTGGTATCGAATGGGCAAGGGCTTGAGGTCACAACCCAACTTACTTCTGCTTGGCATTTGGCCATAAAACCGATCGTGCAGGCTCGTTTAGCAGAAATCAACGCTGCTTTAGCACAAACAACCGTACTGAGAGAGAGAGTAAATCTAAGCAATACAAAGTATATTCTGGAAGGATTGTTGGCTAAATTGAACGGACAAAACGTTACAGTTCCGGTTTTGCTTGAAAATGGAACCACGCTCCGGTTGCGCTATGAACATAATCAGAATCTAGCCAGTTTTTTAGGGACAATCTCTCCCCCAACAGCTGCTGATTATCCCTTCCATTTTCTATATACATACCCTGTATTAGAAACAAATGGAAGTATATCATATCCAAGAAATGATGTATCGCCTGCTCCTGCGCAAAACAACGCTTCTGGCATGGTAGTAGGAGCATTGGGTAATTTATCTGACCAAAATAAGAAAACAATAATCATTCCTTATGCCGGAATGCAGGCCGCCGTAGCGACCCAACAAGTGGAAATGGAAGCAACACTGAATATACTTCAAAATATTCCTAAAACAATTCTGAAAAAATGAAGGACACTATATTGTTTTTTGAACGTAAATACGCCTCGGTTTATGGAGGGCTGATGGGAGTTATGCTCTTTATGACAGCTTCTTCGTATGCCCAAATCAATGTCTGGAAACAGTATACCAATGACACCCTACAATTGCTCTGGACACCTCTAACAGCCGATGCATGGCTTCGTAATCATACATATGGGTATCGTATAGAGCGTGCTGAAATTATCAAAGGTCAACGTCCGCGATTTACATTGCTTACGCCTCAGCCTCTTAAACCTCTTGATAAAACTAACTGGAAGAAAATCAATCCAGAATCGGCGGCGGCTTACCAAGCCATTTATGGAAGTAATGGCTCTGCTACTACAGAAGGAACAGGGAAAAATGAAGCCAATCAACAAGAATTGCGGCATTTTATGGCCTTGCTAAGTGCTTTTAAATCTCCAGAAGTAGCTTATCAGATGGGGATTGGTTTTAGAGAAACAAATCTAGTTAGAAATAAAAAATACCTCTATAAAATTTATGCGGCTCTCCCTCAGAATGCCAAAAATGACACGGCTTATATCGCTGTAGATACCTCAAAGCCGACAGTTTTGAAAAGCCCACCCGGCTTAAAAGTCGATGAATTAGAAAAAACAGTGGTAGTGCATTGGCCAGTAAAAAGCTATGCTCAAGACTTTGTGATGTACCATATCGAACGCTCTGACGATGGTAAAGTGTTTCGACGTATTACCAAAACCCCGCTCATACATGCTGATCGTAGAGCGCAGGAATCATCTTATAAAGATTCTTTGGGTACCAATTATCGACCTTATGCTTATCGTTTAGTGGGTATGACTCCTTTTGGAGTTTGGAAAACAGGAGAATTCATAACGATGGCAATGGGGAGAGATAAGACCCCGCCCTCCCAGCCGTTTATCGAATCAGCCAAACATATAGGCGGTCGGAGTATTGAAATCACATGGAAACAAGAACCGCAGGAAGCAGATTTAAGTGGCTTTTGGATTCGGCGTGCCAGCCATATTGATGGACAGTTTAAAAATCTTACAGTAATGCCTCTGCCCAAGACTGAGCGGCGTTTTGTGGATGATAAAGCGGATCTTAGTGCTACAAATCACTATATCGTTTATGCCGTCGATACTGCTGGAAACGAGCGTGCTTCTTTTGCCGCCTATGCATCACTTCAAGATTCTATAGCGCCAGTGCCTCCGCAAAAACTAACAGGCAAAATCAGTCCTAAGGGAGAAGTAACCATTCGTTGGAAAAAAAATGATGAAAGAGATCTGATGGGCTATTACGTCTATTATGCCAACGATCCTTCTCATGAGTTTTCGCAAGTAACGCACCAAATGCTTGTCGAGCCAGAGTTTAGAGACACGATCACCCTCCGGTCGCTTACCAAAAAAGTATATTATCGCGTCGTAGCGGCTGACAAACATTTTAACCACTCCCAGTTTTCAGAAATACTAGAACTCAAACGTCCCGATTCAATTAAGCCAGTCGTGCCACTTATTACTTCTATTGATATAAAAGAAAATGAAGCTATGATTCATTGGGGAGCGAGTCCAAGTGATGATGTAGTTGAGTATCGCCTTTATCGACGTGAACACAAAAAAGAAGCAACTCTGATGAAGAGTTTTATAAAAAAAGATCTCATCATTCGTGAATATAAAGACATATTACAGCCTAACATTTTATATGAATATTACCTTGAAGTAGTAGACGAAAGTGGTTTGGTGTCGGATAAATCACCAGTGCAAGCAGCCAAAGCAATTCCCTCTTTTTATCTAACGGATAGACCTCAACCAAGTGTGACGTATATAAGTGAGCGTAAACAAACAAAAATTACTTGGAGCTATGCAGCAAAGGAAATGCATCGGATGATTATCTATCGAGCTGAAGATAAGAAAGTATTCAAGATAATCGGTGTTGCCAGCCATAAAGAAGGATTATTCATAGATAAACCACCTCGTATCGGTACCTACCAGTACATGTTAAAAGCTATCGCTGAAGATGGTCGCGAAACAACATTTAGTAATCCTGTTGAAATCAAATTATAATGATAATACGAGCAATGAAAAAGGTTTTATCTTCTCTTGTTTTTGCGTCGGTATTGTTGCTTTGTAGCCAGTGTCGAATAAACAACGTAGATGCGGTGCCCAAAATCATAGACACGCCAAATGGGGGAAAAATGGTTGTTTTTGGTACTCCAGTGTTGAAAGAAAATGTGGTGATTTTGGATACGGCTTCGGCCAAACAATTATCAATAGTCGGAAATAGATTGATTGTGAGAGGCGAGGTGATCACAAAATCGGTTGCCAACGGGCGTATTGCGTCTACAAAGTTGCGAGTGGGTAATATTGTTATTATGGAGTCGGTAAGTTCTTTTATCGATGGCGTTAGCCTTATCATTGATAGGCTAGTAGGCGAAACACAAGATCCTGTTACTGGCTTTAGGGTTGAATTCGAATGTCATGTTGTAGAAGGTCCCAACGAAATATTTGATTCTTTTCATGCTATATTCTCTGTGTTTAATATAAATGCCTATAACGGAGATTTAAATCTGGAAGGGGATTATTATACAGAAGAAAAGAAAGAAGTGCTTTCGCCTACAACGGTAATTAAAAAAGAACGTAGAGTAGGAGGGTATATAAAATCACATTTCAATGGATACATAAAAAAAGCGGTAGATTACGAAATTAATATTCAAAATTCACAGATAGTTAAGCTACAAACCATCCGGAAAGAAATACATGATTATGCACTACGATTAGAGTTAAATGGCAGATTCGTATTTAAGCATTCAAAAGAAGTTGGAATACCTATTGAAAAGAAACAAACATTTTTTCCAGGTGGGATTCCTATACTTGTTGGTATTCAACTGGTAAAAAAATTGAATGTAGAAGGAAGTCTTACTGGAACTATAGACTATACGAAATCTTTCTATAGTCGAAAATATGAAAAAACAACTATAGAGACTATTCAACCTGACGAAAATGGTCAGCTAGTTAAGAGAGTTACGGAGCGTATTGATCAAGATGACTATAATTTCGCCAACGAAATGAGAGGTAAATTTGCTGGCAATATCCGATTTGGGGTTGAAGGAGGCGTTTCTAGCTATTTATACAAAGAAACATTTATTAAGATAAGTGGCACGGTTGAAATATATATAAAAGCAGACTTAAGTTGCTCATCGGGTGGGAAAGGATTGCATCTTGTTACCAGTTTATACGTACGCCCTAAGCTTGTACTAGAGTTTATTTTCTTGAAAGAGATTTTTAATAATCAGGAATTTAAGTTTGAATATTATGAAGATTATCAGCTTGCTAGTAGCAATTTTGATTTTAATGTTCTCTTTGATTTTTGTGGCGTTCAAGTTGAAGTGTTGCCAGATTTGTCACAGTTTGAACAGTTTAAAGTATTGCTTATACAGCGCGGATTTCCTATCAACGAAGGTGCATCTCCACCTGTTTTATCCGGTTCTTCGCCTCCTTTTAAAGAGGCCTATTTTGGCTCCCCTGTAGGTCTTATTTATTCAACATACACAAATGATGAATACGATTATTCTTTTAAAAACAACGAGATTATTCCTTCTAAAGCTTTTGGTCCTATAAAATTCAGATTTAGCAGTCAAAGTCCAGAAGGAATTATGGTCGAAATAAAGCGAAATATAGATTTAAACAATCAGGTTTCGGCCGTTAATAGTTCGTATGATGTTTGTAATAAGGCTGTTATTTCGGGATCGGGACAAAGATTTACAATCATTGGCTTAATGACAGGCCAATTGTTTGCCAGCACTGGTGGCGTATATAGCACCTACGATAGTTATTTTGCGATCTCTGGAGAGGTGATCGCTGCTGGGGTCGTCACTAATGTACACTATGCAACCCAGCTTATTCGCACCTACGGAGAAACTCAAAGTCGAGTAAATCCTCCTAACGGAACATTCCGGCATTTTAAAGTGGCTTCTGCTGTCAGTAAAATGAGCAATGACAATTTCTAGAAAGAACGTATATATACAATGAAAACGCTGTTCAAACTTTTTTGGGGCTTGCTTTGGCTTGCCTCGCTTTTCCCTTTCTCTTTACAAGCGGCGGTACCAGGTGTTCCATCAGGTTTTTCGGCTACGACAGCCTCTACTTCCCAGATCAACCTATCATGGAAAGCACCTACGGCTAACCCAGCTCTGACGGGCTATGAATTGCTTCGGTCGGAGGATAATAAAGTTTTTGCTAAAATCGCAGATATAGCCGCCGGAATTATTTCTTATCAGGACAAAGGTCTTAAGTTTAATACAACCTATTATTACCGACTCTATGCCCTCAATAAAGATGGGAAGTCAACGGCCGCTGAAGCCAATGCCAAAACGCAGGGTTTTACGTTAGATCCACCTTCTAATCTGGCCGCCACGGCTACCTCCCCAGTCGCTATACGTGTCAATTGGAGCAACAACTATGCGTATTCCAAAATTGAACTGCGCTACACTACCAATTCCAACAATACAGGAGGGCAGTTGCTCTCTTTAGGCGGACAAGTGACGCAATATGATCTGACAAGCCTAGATCCTAATACCAAATATTATATTTCGCTACAGGCCTTTTTACAAGGAGAAGGGCTGGATTATTCGTCCAATAAAGTGGGGACCAATGCCACTACGCAAGATCCCACTCCTTCGTCGCCTTCGGGTCTGTCCATTACTGGAAAGACAGAAAACAGCATAGGTGTGGCATGGAATGCCGTAAGTGGTGTGGAAGGTTACCAATTAAGAATCTCAGATGTTGCCGACTTTTCAAAAGGAGTGAATACCTTCGATGTCAGTGCACTGTCTTATAAATTTACTGGTCTATTATCTGGGCATCCTTACTGGATTCAGGTTAGAGCCAAAAACAACGTTAATAAAGTAGATTATTGGTCCAACTGGTCAGGTAGCGTTTCAACATCGACGGACAATTCGCCACCTGCTGCTCCTACGGGTGTCAGTGCGACTGCGCTCAGTTCTGCTCAAATAGAAGTTAAATGGACAGATGCTTCCAACAATGAATCAAAATTTACTATAAGTAGAAGTGATCAAAGCAGCAATGGCCCTTGGACACAAGTAGGCGAAGTGGGGGCTAATAGTCAAAGTTTTACGGATAACGGAGTGCAATCGAATAAAACCTATTATTATCAAGTGTGCGCCGTAAATAGTGGGGGACAAAATTGCGCACTTTCTAATAAAGTAACTACGCCTGGTAGCCCGCCACTACCTCCTGGCAAACTCGTGGTATCTATCAATGGTACCTCGGCTTCGTTATCGTGGGAAGATGCAGCAACCAATGAGACAGGGTATGAAATTGAACGTAAAGAAGAAAATGGCTCTTTTGCACGTATTTTTACATCAGGTAATTTTTCGGGAACGGGAACCTTCAATGATAACAACCTTGCTAATGGAAAGACGTACTGTTATCGTGTTAGAGCTGTTAATTCAGAGGGAGTTTCTACTTATTCTAATGAAGCTTGCGGTACGACTCGCGAGACCCCTCCTAATACTCCTTCAAACTTAACGGCAACCGCTGCTAATTCTCGTCAAATTAATCTCAGTTGGAATAATAACAGTAGTAGTCAAACAAAAGTAGAAATACATCGCTCAGAAAATAACAATTCTTTTGTAGAAGTAGGAAGTACTGGTGGTTCTTCAACAACATATACAGATCAAAACCTCAGTCCCGATAAAAAATATTTTTACAAAGTGAGGGCTCTAAATAATGGAGGAAGCTCGGATTTCTCTAATGTTGCAGAAGCCACTACGCTGCCTGAAATTCCCAAAGCGGCCACAGGTCTGACAGCGACGGCAGTGAGCAGTAGTCAAATCGACTTGAAATGGACTGACAATTCAGACAATGAAACGGGTTTTGACCTTGAGCGCAGCACTGACGGCAGTAATTTTAGT
>NZ_JARNTW010000005.1:67658-365836 GCF_029433105.1 Runella sp. MFBS21
TGTCGGCCTCGACGAAGTATTATTACCGAGTCAGGTCCAAAAACAGCGCGGGGGTATCGGATTGGTCCAATATGGCAGATGCTAGCACGCAATCGCCGCCCGTGACCGTTCCCAAAGCGGCCACAGGTCTGACAGCGACGGCAGTGAGCAGTAGTCAAATCGACTTGAAATGGACTGACAATTCAGACAATGAAACGGGTTTTGACCTTGAGCGCAGCACTGACGGCAGTAATTTTAGTGGCTTGACATCCTTAGGCGCAGGTGTAGTTATGTTTCAAAATACGGGTTTGTCGGCCTCGACGAAGTATTATTACCGAGTCAGGTCCAAAAACAGCGCGGGGGTATCGGATTGGTCCAATATGGCAGATGCTAGCACGCAATCGCCGCCCGTGACCGTTCCCAAAGCGGCCACAGGTTTGACGGCAACGGCGGTGAGCAGTAGTCAAATCGATTTGAAATGGACTGACAATTCAGACAATGAAACGGGTTTTGACCTTGAGCGCAGCATTGACGGCAGTAATTTTAGTGGATTGAGTTCCTTAGGCGCAGGTGTAGTTATGTTTCAAAATACGGGTTTATCGGCTTCGACGAAGTATTATTACCGAGTCAGGTCCAAAAACAGCGCGGGGGTATCGGATTGGTCCAATATGGCAGATGCTAGTACGCAAGCCCCACCCGTGACCGTTCCCAAAGCGGCCACAGGTTTGACGGCAACGGCGGTGAGCAGTAGTCAAATCGACTTGAAATGGACTGACAATTCCGACAATGAAACGGGCTTTGACCTTGAGCGCAGCACTGACGGTATTAACTTTAGTGGCTTGACATCCTTAGGCGCAGGTGTAGTTACGTTTCAAAATACGGGTTTGTCGGCCTCGACGAAGTATTATTACCGAGTCAGGTCCAAAAACAGTGCTGGTGTTTCGGATTGGTCCAATATGGCCGATGCTAGCACGCAAGCCCCACCCGTGACCGTTCCCAAAGCGGCCACAGGTCTGACAGCGACGGCAGTGAGCAGTAGTCAAATCGACTTGAAATGGACTGACAATTCCGACAATGAAACGGGCTTTGACCTTGAGCGCAGCACTGACGGTATTAACTTTAGTGGCTTGACATCCTTAGGCGCAGGTGTAGTTACGTTTCAAAATACGGGTTTGTCGGCCTCGACGAAGTATTATTACCGAGTCAGGTCCAAAAACAGTGCTGGTGTTTCGGATTGGTCCAATATGGCCGATGCTAGCACGCAAGCCCCACCCGTGACCGTTCCCAAAGCGGCCACAGGTTTGACGGCAACGGCAGTGAGCAGTAGTCAAATCGACTTGAAATGGACTGACAATTCCGACAATGAAACGGGCTTTGACCTTGAGCGCAGCACTGACGGTATTAATTTTAGTGGCTTGACATCCTTAGGTGCAGGTGTAGTTATGTTTCAAAATACGGGTTTGTCGGCCTCGACGAAGTATTATTACCGAGTCAGGTCCAAAAACAGTGCGGGGGTATCGGATTGGTCCAATATGGCAGATGCTAGTACGCAAGCTCCGCCCGTGACCGTTCTCGCTGCTCCAACTAATTTGAGATTAAAATCAACAATCACAGTTAACCAAATTGGTTTGGAGTGGAATGATAATGCCGTTGATGAAACAGGATATGAACTGGTCAGATCACAAGACGGCGTCAATTGGAACATAGTTAAAAGTGATATTGTCCCTAATACAACCGAATATGTTGATAAACCTGTTCGGTCGGGTCAGAAGTATTACTATAAAGTGCGGGCTGTTAGAAATACTTTATTTTCGAACTATTCTAACGTTCTTGAAACAGTGGCTCCTTTGATAAGTAGTATATCCGTACCAATGAAAAGTGTGGTGAGAGCATATCCTAATCCTTGCGTAGATTATATAACCATAGAGGGACTAAAAGGCCTCATTGTATCAGTAGAGATAGTTGGGATGGTTGGGAATCAAGTAAAAGAATGGATTTCTCCAAATAAATTATCTTTTGATATCTCAGATTTGCCTTCAGGAATATACTTGATGAGAATAAAGGACGAATTTGCCTCAGCATCTATTAAAATTTATAAACAATAAGCTTTATGAAACGAATTGCAATTTTAAACCTGTTGATTATTGTTGTTTTGGGAGGATGTAGAAAAGGCAATGTACGACCAGACGAAGAAATTTTTAGAGGTATCTTTAAAGCGGAACAAGTTAAAGAAGGGAGTACGATTGTGTATACATTGGGGGCTACAAATAATATTATACCTGGATATTCAAGATTTCGTTTGGAGTTTTTGCCTAACGCTAAATCAGTCCGAATTACAGAATATACCGGGGAAACATTCGAAGGAAAATGGAATTATTCGGCTTCCAATTCACTGCTTACATTAAATCAACTAAATCCTGCGCCTTATGCAGGTAATTTTGTTTTTAAAGTGGAAGAAATGAAAATTGGAAGATTGATTTTGCTGAATACAGCTCCTAATCCGAAAACAGGGGAGACCATAAATAGATATGTTTTAATTCCTGAATAAATAAGAATATTAGAGAATTACCCCCTCCGCCAATTGTCCAAGACAATCGCCGTGGCGATGCCTACGTTGAGCGACTCAGCACCTCCGAAGCGTGGAATGGTGATTTTGTGGGTAATGTACTTTTCTACTTGTGGGCTAATACCATTCGATTCATTGCCCATGACGATGTAGCCTGTTTGCCCAAAAGTGGTTTTGTAAATAGTCTCCCCCTCCAAAAAAGTACCGTAAATCTTAGATTCGGTACTTTTTATATTTTCAAGATAATCTTCTAGTTCTGTATAATAGCCTCTCACGCGCGTGAATGAGCCTTTGCTTGCGGCAATCACCTTGGGGTTGTACCAGTCGGTAGTAGTGATTGAGCAGACGATTTTGGTAATACCATACCAATCGGCAATACGGATGATGGTGCCAAGATTGCCCGGATCGCGAATGTCGTCCAAAATGAGCACATATTCGCTGGTATCAGCATACAAAAAATCATTGGGTTTCGTTTTTACAACGGCAATGGCGGTGTCGTTGGATTGGAGGCTACCCGCCTTGGCAAGCTCGTCGGCGGTTGCGATTTCCAGCCTAAAAGGTTGTTTCTCTAATTTTTGGGTGTTTTCTTTGTAAAATTTGTCAGTAACAAATATTGTTTCTATTTGAAAATCAGCGTCTAAGAGTTCTAGCACACTTTTGCCTCCTTCTACCAAAAAATGACCATATTCTTGGCGATATTTTTTTTGTTGAAGTGAGTTTAGATATTTCGATTGATTTTTAGATAGCATTGGGACAAAACAATAATTTTCAAAAGTAATAGTGAATGAGCAATAGCGTCATTGAAGGTATCACAAAAAAAGTAAGCCACTGGCAGTGGCAGGGGGCGTTGCCTTCAATTCACAAAGATACTTATCAAGATGAAAAAGCGTGCGTATTGGCTTCAATAGCTTCTTGCCAAAAAGCATGGATATGGATATTCTTCTTGATTTTTTTGGGAGGATGTGTTCCTAAAAGTAACTTAAAAAAAGGAGAGTATTTGCTTGGTAATCAGATTTTTAGAGGAAATTCTTCCGTAAAGACAACGGCTTTAGAAACGCTCTTGCCCGAACGCTCCAACAAAAAGTTTTTGGGGATTCCGGGTGCTACGTTATCTCTTTGGATTTATCAAGGATTGGAGAAAAGATACGACCGTGAGACGCAGCGCAAACGACTAGATTCGCTTACGAGATATTACGAAACGCAGTTTGAGTTGTATGCCAATGAGCCGAGTAAACTTTCGAAACTACGTCGAAGATATACGCGTATTTCCAACAAATATGCTGCTCGAATAGAAGGTGGAAACTGGTGGATGCGAACATTTGGAGAGCCTCCCGTTTATTTTTCTGAAAAAAACGCCCAGCTTAATGCCACCAAAATCAAGGGATATTTGGTCAACGAAGGTTATCGTGACGCCTCAGTAAGCTACGTGACTGATACTATTTTGGGACGCATCAAAACTACTTATGTGGTGCAAGAAGGCTTGCCTCATGTACTCCGCAATGTAGATATTTTGACCCACACTGATACTGATATTGATAGCCTCCTGAAAAATACGCGGATTAGCTCGTTTCTCAAATCAGGCCGTAATTTTAGATATAGTGACGTAGTCAGTGAAGTAGAGCGTATTGAGATTTTGATGCGCAACAATGGCTATTTTGGATTTGACCGTAACTACTTACGTCCATTACAAAATAGCTTAGGGAAGAGAAAAGGCGGTTTTATAGTGGATACGAGCGTAGTGGATTCCTCCTACAGGGGCAGAGCGCATTTGGTAGATATCAAAGGATTACAAGTAAATTATCCCCGAAATCAAGACAATCATACGCGGTATCATTTCCAAAATGTAGGGGTGAGAATAGAGGGGTTGCCAGGGGATGCTCCTTCCAATAATCGTGATACTTTGTCTTATCGAGGTATATCGTATTCTTTTCCCCAAAACCGTTTTTATTCGCCGCGAGTTATTGATAGTAAGGTATTCATTCGACCGGCGGCCTTGTACCGAAAGCAAGACTGGGATGAAACCTCCCGGCAGCTTAGTTTATTGGATCAATTCCGGTTTGTAAATATCGAAACCGATACCATTGCAGGACAAATCCGCACTTTGATTCGGATGTTTCCTTTTGACAAATATCAAGTGACGGGTGAAGGAGGTGTCAATGTGGTTCAAAATCTACCCGGCCCTTTTTTGAATGGCACGTTTAGGGTACGAAACATTTTTGGTAGCCTCGAAAACTTTGAGGTAACCTTACGGGGCGCTTTGGATGCCAATTTTGGTTTGAGCAACAACAATGCCCAATTGGTTCGTACCTTCGAAACTGGGGTAAACACGGCTTTGATTTTTCCTCGTATTTTATTTCCGGGGAAATTGGCTACTGCGCTCAATCGACGCACTCCCCGCACCATTGTCAGTTTGGGTTATAACTACACCAACCGTGACTTTTTGGGGTCCGATCCTGATTTTATTCGGAGCGGGTTTCAAGCAAGTTTGCGTTACAATTGGAAACGTAGTGAATTTGAATATTTTAGCTTTACGGCAGTTGATTTTAGCATACTCCAAAGTCGTCAAAGTAGGAGCTTTGCCCAACAGCTCGATTCATTGTATTTACAAGCCGGAAACCCCCTGAAGTTTAGTTTCGAGCCAGCGGTTATTTCAAGTATAAGTTTGTCGTATGTCTTCAACAACAATCTGATTGGGCAAAATCGTAAAGCTCATTATTTACGGTTGTTTGCCGAATCTGGCGGTACTTCCCTGAATTTACTAAAGCAGCAACGACTTCCGCTCGGTTTGCAAGGATTTGAATTGTATAAGTTTTTGAAAGGCCATGCCGAATATCGTAGCTATCGCCCGTTAGGTCCTAAGAGTACATTGGTGGCAAGAGTCAATACTGGATTGATTTATAACTATAATACTAGACGGGTAGCTCCTTACGAAAAATCCCTAACAGGTGGTGGGAGTAATAGTTTAAGAGCTTGGTTGCCAAGGCGTTTGGGGCTGGGGACAGCTTACCCAAATGTTGATTTACAGACGGGTAGCCCTATTTTTAGGGACGATGAACTACCTACACTTCGCCCTGGAGTGACCCAATATGGTGCTTACGAATACCGTTTTGAGCAGTTAGGAGATGTTTTGATGGAAGCCAATTTGGAGCTAAGAGGACATTTGTTTCGTTTTGTAGGAGATATCAATTATGCGGTTTTTTTGGATGTAGGAAATGTATGGAGGCTACGCCTCGACAATACCACCACTCCTAGCCAAAACATTTTGAATGGAGTCTTTAACTTCAATCGGTTTTACAAAGAATTTGCGGTAGGTACAGGATTTGGTCTTCGCTACGACATGTCGTATTTTATATTTCGCCTCGATTTAGGGATAAAAGTATACGACCCGAGTCGTCGGTTTACAATCAAAGAACAAAATGGAGAAACAACAGTTATCGACGAACGATACCTATTACCCAAGTTTTCTTTTCGTCGCTCTAGTCCCAATTATCCTGTTCTCAACATTGGAATTGGATATCCATTTTGAGGCTACCATTCGCTGCTACCGGCTGCAAAAAGCAGAGTAGCTTTGGCTTTTTCATATTTGGATTTCATGGACTCTAGTTTGACCTTCAGTTCGTTGAGTTTGGTTTCTCTTTGGTTTACCAAAAACAATTGACTTTCACCAATGCTAAAGCGCTGCTCTTCGGCACGTAAGACTTGGGTTTGACGCACAATAGCCAACTGCTGCTCTCTTATCTGAAGCTCAAGGTTTTTGACTTCATTGTAAGAGGTCTGAATTTCGTTGTTGATTTCTCGTCTTAGTTGTTGTAATTCGAGATTGTTTTGAAGTTGCTTAATTTGGACAGTTTGCAATTTTCCTCTCTCTTTTCGAAAAAGAAGTGGCATCGAAAAGTCTACATTGAGCTTGTAAAATGGGGGAAAAGGACCCGTTTTAGGGATTTCGAGTCCTGTCATGTAGCGGTGCATATAATTGAGAGACGATAGCCCAATATCAAGTTTTGGCTTGAGCATTTCGCGTCCCAAACGCTCATCTACTCGTAATTGCTGCCCTTTTAAATCCAGTTTTTGGATATCGGGATGTTTTTGTCGGGCTTGTTCAAGTAAGCTTGACAATACCTCTGGCGTGACAAGTTGGGCGGGAGCAACTTGAGGGGTGGCATTGGTAGGCAATTCACGAGGAGTGCCATCAGCATCCCAAAGATAATTAGATAAAATCAAGCGGGCATTTTGGAAATCGACAGTGGCTTGCTCAAGCATGACACGCCGGTCCAAAAGCGTAACTTGTGCGTCTGAGGTATCTATGGCTGGTAGGTCCCCTTGCGCTACTCTTTTCAGAACCAAGTCAAAACGCTGCTCAGCTAAGTTATAAAAGTCTTTAAGCAATAAATAATTTTGGTACGCAAAATACCAATTCCAATAATCTTTGGCAGCTGATAAAACCAGTTTGTTGACCATTTTGACACGTTCTGCTTCAGCAATGTTTTGGAAAATACGAGCGTTTTGTAGCGTAGCACGCCTTTCGTCAATCGAAAAACGCTGCAAGACTGACATCGTAACACCTACATAACTAAGGCCGTCAATCGGAGTACGAATGTCGGTTCCTAGTACATCTCCTACGTTTCGTTCAAATCCCGCTTTGACATCCATATTTGCCCAGTAAACAGGCACTTTGAGCTGATTGTCCCAGAAATTAAAATAGGCTTTATTGTCAAAAAATTTACGGTCAAAATTTACATCTAGTTTGGGGTCAAAGCCACCTCTAGCCATCAACAATTCGGCTTTTGCTTGGTCAGAAAGGGTATTGGCTTGTTTGAATATAGGGTGATGGCGGCTTACCAAGTCATAAAAGTCTTGGTAAGAAAAAACCTTGGCCGTATCAGATTGACTAAACCCTTGCTGAACAAAAAAAAGGCATATAAAAACGATATATTTCATAACTTTTAGAATGAAATAAAAGACGGGGAAATACCTTCTTTGGCCATTGCCCTGTCTTTAGTGAGCAATCCATACCCTGGATACTGTTAGTTTGATGGATGGCAATTCCCAACAGTCTATTGATTGTTATTTTTTACTATCTTTAGTTTCTTCTTCTTGAGGAAGGATGCCGTTGAGATAATCAGGCGGGAAGCCATTCAACTGACGCCATATTTCCCACCAAATAGGTACATCTTTGAGCATCACAAACCCATTAACCCCCGACCCAATCCGCAATTGTTCGGGCCATTTTTCATTTTCATTGCCTCGGTGGTCTGGTTTGATAAGTAAACGATATTCGCCGTTTTTACTATTTACACGGTCGATGATGGCAACCGTACCACCAAAAGTACCTACGGCAGTGCCAGGCCAACCTGAAAACTGCAAAGCAGGCCAACCGTCAAACTCTAATCGGACGTGACGGCCCGGTGCAATGAGCGACAAGTCCATTGCTTTTACGTAAAGTTCGACCGCCAAATCAGGGGTTTGAGGTTGGAGCGTTACAATTGACTCTCCTTCTTTGATAGTTTCGCCAATCCCCGCTTTGAGAGATTTTACAATGTAGCCGCTTTGTGGTGCCCTAACTACGTATTGATCACGCCGGATTCGGATATTTTCGTATTTGTTTTGGAGCTTTGATAGCTCAGATTCGCCCTCTGCCAAACTCGACAGCGCCGAGCTACGGTCAGACAGTGCCTTGGCGATTTCTTTTTGATAATCAGCCTGTACAGAGCTAAGTTCGATACGGGCATTGATGAGTTCATTACGTGATATGCCCAGCTTTTGATTTTGGGAAATCACTTTGGCTTGGTCTTCTTGAAATTTGACTCGACGAGATTCCAAATCTACCAGCGAGATAGTACCGTCTTTGTACATTACTTCGCCACGGTCAAGTCGTTCTTTCGTAATTTCGAGGCCACGATTGAGGGCTACAAAATCTGCGCTATCAATTCTTACTTTTTGTTGGGCTTGAATAAGCTTGTTTCGGGTTTTCTCTAAACTAAATTGAAGCGCTTGTCGGAGTGCCGCAATCTGATTGTCTGAGGCTTCAATTTTGGCTTTGTACGCCTTTATTCCGTCCATTTTGGCTTGGATTTGTTCTTGGGTACGTAGCAAGACTTGGGGATCAAAATATTCATCCTTGATTTCAGATATAATAAGAAGCGTATCTCCTTCCTTTACAAAATCTCCTTCGCGCACATTCCAATGGCGGATTTGACCCGCTACGGCATTTTGGACATTTTGGGGGCGGTCTTGTGGGGTAAGAGCCGTGACGTAGCCTTTCCCTTGGATATTTTGCTGCCAAGGCAAAAACATTACTAGCAGCAGTGCGCCTACGATGCCAAGTATCCAGCGATATACCACGCGGGCAGTTTTGTGGGAGTGGAGGGTGTGTAAAGAGTTCACTTCTTCTTCTATGGCTTTCACATTGACTCTTTGTTTTGATAAGTTAAGCATAAGTAAATGTGCAAATTTGAAAATGTGCGAATTTGAAAATTGTTAAGGGTCTTATTGTACCTAAACTCGTCTAATAAAAAAGGGATGTTCTATGATTTTGAGAAATATTTTTTGTGTCTTTAGTGACCAAAAACATAGAGCCATGTACGGTTAGTTTTCGAGCTTAGCCACTTCTTTTAATACTGTTTTGTAGGGACCGTTCGCAATGATTGTACCTTCTTCCATGACAATTACCCGATCGCAAGCACCCATAAAAGCGGGGTCGTTTGACAATACTACCAACGTCCAAGGATTTTCGGGGGCTGTCAGAAGGTCGATGATACGGAGGCGCTCGTTGCGTTCGATGTCGCGTAAGGCATCCGTATAAAACATAAGTTTAGGTTTGATAAGTAGACATCGCGCCAAGGCAATTTTGGTAACAAAACTAAGCGAAAACCTCTTGCCTCCCGAAATTATAGGAGTGCTGAGCCCTTCGGGTAGATTGGCAATTTCGTCGGTTAAGTTTACGTTTTCGAGCGCAGCTTGTACGTCTTGGAGGGTGATGCCACTGCGTCCCATGGTTAGATTTTCGAGTATGGTACCGTCAAAAATTTCTTGGTTAGGAAAATTCATGCTGATATAAGAACGCAGTGAAGGCATGTCTAAATCGCGCAATGAGATACCATTGTAAATAATACTACCGTCGTAGGTGGTCAGGCCACCCGATAAAACTTTGAGGAGCGTATGTTTGCCGGAGCCATTCTGCCCTGTTAAGCAGACTCGCTCGCCTTCTTTAAGATCTATGTTGATGTTCTTAAAAGCTGCTTTGGTACTTTCGGTATAGTAATAAGTCAAATCTCGTGTTTTTAGGGATAAACCTTTACTATTTGAGTCAGGAGTAAATTTATAACCACTCTCTTTTTCAAGCGGTAAATCACTTACGTACCCTAATTTGTCGACAGAAGTAAGCAGATCAAATACTACATCAATGCTCAAAAAAAGCTTTTCGACAGCACCCGTCAACAACACAATGACGATTTCGGAAGCCACAAACTGACCAAGAGAGATTTGACGATTGACCAACAAATAGGTTCCTAAGATCAGCAACCCTCCAATCACCAATGCTTTGAAAAACAGGGCATAGTAATAGAATCCCTCTAAAATACGAAAGTGTTTGGTGCGGTAAGTAAGATAATTGCTCACCAGTCCATCCATACGTTGGATAGGAAGATTAGTAGTGCCTGCTGTTTTGAAAGAAAACAAAGCACTCGCCATGCCTTCGAGCCAAGCTACCACCCGGTATTTGTATTTAGATTCTTTGATGCTAGTTTCTAACCCTTTTTTACCATTGATACGCACAATAGCCAAGAAAAAAGCAAAAATGATAAAGGTAAATGCAATAAAGAAAGGGTGATAAAAAGACAGCAACAACAACCCAAATATGATTTGTAGTAGTGCTGCACTAAGCTCAATCAAAAATTTAGGGAGTGATTTTTGAACCGTCAATACATCAAAAAAACGGTTCATAAGCTCGGTGGGGTTGTCGTGGTGGAGTCCTTCATATTTGAGGCGAGGCACGCGGTAGGTAAACTCAAAAGCCGCTTTCGCAAAAATCCGTTGCTGTAGTGTTTCAACGAGCGAAATTTGGATAATCTGCATCACTCCGCTTCCCACCAATCCCACTACTACTAAGCCCATCAATACATAGACCGAACTAAACACCGACCCACTCGAAACTAAGCTAAAAATGGCTTGTACCCCAAGTGGTAAAACTAAGCTGATAAGCCCTACCACAACGGCATAAAAGTAGATATAACCAATGTCTTTGCGCTCATTGCGTAGGAGGCGTACCAGACGTTGAACAGGCGTAAGAGGTTCTTTCTCTGCTTGATGAAGGGTGGTGTCTTCACTTACAAGGGGCTGCATCGGAAAGGCCGTTACATACAATACCTGCCCATTGATAGACTCATCTGCTTGATTTTCAAATAAAAGCGGCTGTTTTACCTCCATGTTTTCTTTGGTAAGAACAGGCGACCACTCGATTTTTTTTTCTTTGAAATTCCGCCCCACTATCATGGGCGTAAGCCCCTGCGAATTACACTCAAAGTACAAAATAGGATGAGGAGAGGCATTGATAAAGTCTTTGAATTGTTCTTTGGGGATATTGTTGACTACGATAGTGAGGTCATGTAGTTTCGCTGATTTACTCAAATCTTCAATAAATAGATGAATATCAGAAGTCTTGTAATCAGTGGAGTGTTCGAGTAAGGATGCTTTATTTTTGCTCGCTACCATGGGTTGTCCAGTAGCAAAGGCAAGTTGTTCTACAATCTGTAAAATGTATTGAGAATTCATTGATAATTGTGATTTAAGGGGTACCTTACCTCTATACGTTTTATGATAACAGGTTTAAGCTTTAATTGTTTATTAAACATACGTTTGATTGGCATGACATGTGTGTACTATACCTATAATTATATGTTTGTTAAAGCCAATAATAAGCGATAATATAGCCTACAGTATGCAATATAGGTTTGTAATTATAGCGGGTTTATCGTTTCACGGGTGCATTCACAATGTTATTTTTAAGTTTAATATTCATAAAAATGACGTTACCAACTAGTTTGTTGACTATTTGCATCAACATAAAAAGCTTTTCTGACTTATATTTGTTCCGAGTTTTTTTGATTCTAATCGGATTCTAATTTGATATAAGAAACAGATTATAAACAGTTTTTTGATAAAAGTAAGTTGAATGAAAACTATAAATCTTAAGTTTGGTGGAAAAGTAATATTTTTTAATCGTATTATACAGATTGTTTTCTTTATAGCACTATGTAAAGGATGCACCCCCAAGTGTGATAATTGTAATAATGCAATCGACGGCAAAACGTTTTTTCCCTTAGAAGTGGGAAGATATATAGAATATGATGTTTATGAAGAAGAGTTTAATTTGGGTCGGCCTAAATCTACTCAGCAATACCAAATAAAAGAACTAATCGCCGAAAAATACCAAGACCCAAGCGGCCGCGAAGCATACCGCATCGAACGCTATCGTAGAGGAGTAGAAGGACAGCGTTGGCAGCCCGATTCCACTATCACGGTCAGACTGCTAGCTGACCAGGCGATTCGCAACGAAAATGGGAATGAGTACGTAAAGATGGTATTTCCGCCAACTGAAAAACTGGTTTGGAATGGTAATATTTACAATAGCGTTGGAGAAGATAATTATGAGCTGAAGAATGTTGGAAAAGATTTTAAAGTAGGTCAACAGTCGTTTGCACAAACTGCTACAGTAATTCAGCAAAATGATTCTACGCTGGTCAACCAAGACAAACGCTTAGAAGTATATGCCGTTGGAGTGGGGCTTGTGTATCGTGAACGTATCAATTTGCAGTTTTGCTCTTCGTCGGCTGCTTGTGTCGGAAAAGCCCAAATTGACTTTGGTAATCGTCAGTATATCAAATATAAAAATGCCGGAAAAGAATAAGTAGGTTGTTAATTAAATAATTTGGTAATTTGAAAATGGAGTAAGTGGTTAACAATCAGAAAAAATTTTTAAATTACCTTTCAAACATTGTAATGAGTAGCTAGTTATATATTTCAATACCAAAATGAATGAAAGCTAAAGAGAAATTAGGAAAAAGTATGAGGTTAGGGGTATTATTAGTTTTGGTATGGGTGGGGGGATTTGAGGTATACGCTCAAAACGCAAAATATTTGGTATTGTTAAAAGATAAAAATAGCTCACCTTTTTCGATTGACAAACCGAGTGATTTTTTGAGTACACGTGCTATTGAGCGGCGTACAAGGCAAGGTATTAAGTTGACCTCCAGAGATTTACCCGTAAATCCTACCTATATTGCCCAAATCCGTCAAACCGGAGCCAAAGTTTGGTATAGTTCGCGCTGGCTCAATGCCGTACTGATAGAGGCTACCACTACACAACTAGCAAGTGTTAGGAATTTATCTTTTGTAAGAGGTTTGGAATTTAACCGTGCTCTTGCCAATGCACGTGTATCCGCCGAAAGTCAGCTACAAGCTCCCCAACGGAAGTTTGGGACGGAGGCGTTAAGTTATGGCGCTTCCCAAAATCAAATTCAGATGCTGGGTGTCGATAAAATGCACGACCAAAATTATAATGGCGCGGGTATGTTGATCGGAATTTTTGACGGAGGTTTTCGCAATTCAAATACAAACCCCGCCCTTAAGAATATTTTTGATGAGAAAAGGGTTGTCAGCACTTATGATTTTGTAAAAAATGAAACCAGTGTCTATGAAGATGATTCTCACGGACACAATGTGTTTACAATCATGGCTGGTTTTCAGGAAGGAGGTTTGATAGGCCCTGCCTACGGTGCTTCATATGTGTTGCTTCGCACTGAAGATGCTGCTACTGAAACCCGTCTCGAAGAAGCCAACTGGCTCTTTGCCGCCGAATACGCCGATAGTTTAGGCGTGGATATAATCAATACTTCCTTAGGTTATAGTTGGGGTTTTGACAATCCCGCAGACGATTATCTATACTCCCAAATGGACGGCAAAACCGCGCTTATCACCCGAGCGGCCAATTGGGCCGCAGCCACCGGAATGCTAGTGGTGGTAGCTGCAGGCAACGACGGAGATGCTCCTTGGAAGTATATTTCTGCTCCGGCAGATGCTGATTCGGTGTTGGCGATTGGTGCGGTTAGCAGTCAAAAAGTCATTACTGCTTTTAGCTCATGGGGACCTACCGCCGACGGGCGCGTAAAGCCCGATGTCTGCGCCCAAGGACAACTTACGGTGTATTCAAGTTTTTCTGGTACCATCACCGCTGGCAATGGTACTTCTTATTCTTCCCCTTTGGTAGCTGGACTAGTGGCAGCTTTTTGGCAATCACAGCCCGCTCTTACAGCAGTTCAGGTGATTGATTGTATCAGACGAGCGGGAGATCGGTATTCGTCACCTTCTCCTCGGTATGGGTATGGCATTCCTACATTTGAGGCAGCTACCAATGTAGCTCGCAGCCGATACCCTATTATGAGTGCGGGAGGCGAGGGTTATTTTCAACCCCAGGCCTATATATATCCTAATCCCATAGGGGTTTCGTCGACCTTGACCGTGTATTGGGGGCAAGAGTTTAAGAACAAAAAAGTAGAGATTCAATTGGTGGATGTATCAGGTAAGGTTTTTCTTCGTCAAGCTTTTCACGCAATTGAGGCTGAAACCAAATTGTCATTGCCTGGATTGCCTTCGGGGAGCTATTTCCTAAAAATGAACGATAACCAGCGAGAAAGGGTTTTGAAAGTAATAAAGTGATACAGAAACTTTTTACTCATCATCGAAATGAAACCTTATCTCAAAATAGACGTCGTGTCGGATGTGGTATGTCCTTGGTGCTACATTGGAAAGCGTCGCTTAGAAAAAGCTGTGGAGCAATTGAAAGACAAATACACTTTTGATATTCAATATTTGCCTTTTCAACTTGCCCCCGAAACTCCCGTAGAAGGAGAAAGCAACAAGGAAAAATTGGTGGCAAAATTTGGCAGTGAGGAGCGGTATTATCAGCTTTTACGTCAAGTATCAGGAGTTGCCGCTGGCGAAGGATTAAACTTTGATTTGGAAAATCAACAAGTCGCTCCCAACACCCATCGCTTGCACCGAGTTGTATTGTTTGCTCAGCAGCAGGGGAAACAGTTGGAGCTAGTAGAAGCACTGTTTAAGGCATATTTTGAAGACAGCGTTAATCTTGCTGACGACCAAGAAGTAATCCGCCTTGCCGAAAGCGTGGGTTTATTAGCCGTAGATGTGCAGGCGATATTGCAATCTGATGCTGGAACTGCCGAAATAGATCAGCTTTTATACCAAAATCGTCTCATGGGAATCAGCGGAGTGCCGTATTATATCATCAATGATAAGTACGCTATTTCGGGAGCACAGCCTACCGATTTGTTTTTGGAGGCGTTGCCAGAAATTGCTGCCAAAGCCCCTATGCAAGCCCCTGCCCAAGGAGAAGCTTGCGATGTGGAAACGGGTATTTGTTAAGTTTTATTTTTGAAAAATGTGCTTTTGGTTTTACATCTCCAAAAGCACATTTTATTATGAATGTTCTTCTAAAACAAGGGAGGAAATAAAGCCAGAAGGTTGTAATATTGCGCCCAAAATTTAAACCCCCGACACTGGTGAAAAAAATTCTTATCCTTAATGGTCCCAATCTCAATCTATTGGGTAAACGTGAACCTACTATTTACGGTAGCCAAACATTCGAAGACTATTTCCAAACGCTCCAAAGCGTTTTTCCTGAGGTAGAACTTCATTATTTTCAGTCCAATCATGAGGGCGCGATGATTGATAAAATCCACGAAGTAGGTTTTAGTTTTGACGGTATCGTCCTCAATGCTGGCGCGTATACACATACCTCGGTAGCGATTGCCGATGCACTCTCGGCAGTAACTACCCCTGCCGTAGAAGTGCATATTTCCAACGTACACGCTCGTGAGTCTTTTCGCCACCATAGTTTTTTGAGTAGTCGTGTCAAAGGAGTGATTGTAGGGTTGGGGTTAAAAGGCTACGAGCTAGCCGTTCGTTATTTTTTATAGTCGTTTATTTTTGATTTGTAAAGCCATGATTACCTTTTACCCCGGCCCCTCCAAAATCTACCCCCAAGTAGAGGGTTATTTGCAAGATGCTTTTCAAACGGGTATTTTGAGCATGAATCACCGCAGTGAAGGATTTATGGAAGTACTGCGCGAAACGATACGCCTGTTGCACCTAAAGCTCAATATCCCTGTCGATTACTCGATTTATTTGGTTTCATCGGCTACGGAGGCATGGGAAATCATCGCGCAGTCGCTTACTTCTCATCATAGTGCACATCATTATAATGGGGCATTTGGTAAGAAATGGTTTAGCTACGCTACCCATATCGTTCCGCAAACATCGGGTTCATTGTTTGCTATTGAGCATACATTACCCTATCATTTGTTTGAGTATGAGAAAGATGACGCAAGGGTCGATTTCAACCGTCAGAGACTTGCAGAGTATGAAGTACTGTGCCTTACGCACAGTGAGACTTCCAACGGTACCCAAATCCGAATGGAAGATTTGCGTCAAATTCGTGAACTAACGCCCGCTTTGGTGGCCATTGATGCAACATCGTCGTTGGGGGGATCCCATTTTGATTGGCAATTGGGAGATGTGTGGTTTGCTTCCGTGCAAAAATGCCTCGGTCTACCACCGGGTTTGGGGATAATGGTATGCTCGCCCAAAGCCCTTGCCAAAGCCCAAAAAGTAAACGATATTTTGCGTTACAATAGCCTATTGTTTATCCACGAAAACTTCGAAAAATACCAAACGCATTATACGCCTAATACTTTAGGGATTTATCTCTTGATGAGGGTATTGCAGCAATTGCCTCCTATTGCAGAGGTAAGTGTGATCGTTGAGCAGCGAGCGAGAGAGTGGTATTCATTTATTGAAAACGAAACCAAATGGACGCCCTTAGTCCAAAATCCAAATACTCGTTCAGATACTGTAATTGCTATCAAAGGCGACCCTTCCCAAATTCAATGCATCAAAAGCGACGCTAAAAAAGCAGGAATTACACTTGGTAATGGCTATGGAGAATGGAAAAATACAACTTTCAGAATAGCTAATTTCCCTGCTTTAGAAGATTGGGAAATCGAAAAGTTGAAAGATTTTTTGAGAGAAAATTGAAACGCAGGCAGGGTTCAAAACCCTGCCTGCGTTGCGCGGAATGCTGCCAAGGCTGGAGTTTTATTCTTTTTGCTTGATAGTTTCTACCATTTTTGCTGGGAGAAATTGAAATGCGGGCGTGAAACGCAGGCAGGTTCAAAACCCTGCCTGCGTTGCGCGGAGTGCTGCCAAGGTTGGAGGTTTATTCTTTTTGCTTGATAGTTTCTACCATTTTTGCTGGGAGAAATTGAAATGCGGGCATGAAACGCAGGCAGGGTTCGAAACCCTGCCTACGTTGCGCGGAGTGCTGCCAAGGTTGGAAGTTTATTCTTTTTGCTTGATCGCTTCTACTATTTTTGCTGGGAGAAATTGAAATGCGGGCATGAAACACAGGCAGGTTCAAAACCCTGCCTGCGTTGCGCGGAGTGCTGCCAAGGTTGGAGATTTATTCTTTTTGCTTGATAGTTTCTACTATTTTGGCGGTGACAACGGTCTTGCTGGAGTTGCCAAATGAATTTTGGATGTAATTCATCACATCCGCAATCTCTTCATTGTCTAAACCTGGATTGGGCATCATGCCTTCATAGGTCACTCCGTTGACTACAATCTTGCCTTGTTGTCCAAACTTGATGGCTTTTAGGGCCTTTTCGGGAGTTTTGAGAAGATAATCCGATTTGGCAAGGGGTGGAAAAGTTCCCGCTACGCCTTCGCCCGCGCCCATATGGCAAGTCACGCAGTTTTCGGCATAAATATCCTTACCTCGTGCAATGCTTTTGGTCAATTCATCGTCTGGTAAAAAAGCGCTGCAAACTCCTAGCGTGAGAGATAAAAACAAAATGATTTTCATGCAATTGTAATGTTTTGGGGAGGCTATAAAAATAACAATGCGGGTCATGGATGAGATGAACCCGCATTGTTTTACATAAAAATGTTTAGGCCTTAGGGCTAATTTTGACGATTTTACCAGAGTTTTCTAATACCACATAAATATTACCGTCGGGGCCTTGGCGTACATCTCTTACGCGTCCAAGCTTATCAAAAAGGATTTCGCGGCTTACTACTTTGTTGCCTTTCACGACGAGGTGTTGGAGGTACATAAATTTCAACGAACCTACGAGCAAGTCACCATTCCATTCTTTGAATTTGTTGCTCGTTACAAAAGTCATTCCGCAAGGAGCAATAGACGGTTTCCAGTAAACTACCGGCTGCTCCATGCCCGTGCGTGCAGTATCTTTGGAGATGATGCTATTGTCGTAGTCGATACCAAAAGTAATCGACGGCCAACCATAATTTTTGCCAGGCTGAATGATGTTGAGCTCATCTCCACCTTGAGGGCCGTGCTCATGCTCCCATATTACGCCCGTAGTGGGGTGAATGGTCATTCCTTGGGGATTGCGGTGACCATATGTCCAAATTTCAGGACGCGCCCCCGCGGTTTTGACGAAAGGATTGTCGCTTGGGATTTTGCCGTCTTCGTGTAAGCGCACTACTTTTCCTTGGTCTTTGCTCAGGTTTTGGGAGTTTTCTTTTTGGCCGCGCTCACCAAGCGATAAAAACACGTAGCCTTTTTTGTCAAACACAATCCGTCCGCCAAAGTGTACATTGGCTTTTACATTGGGGATAGCCTTAAAAATTACCTGTACGTCTGTAAGAGCATGGTCTTTTAGTTTGGCACGTAGTAAGGCCGTGTTTGCACCACCGTCGTCACCTTCTTCGCCGTCGGCTTTGGGCGAGGCGTAGCTGATGTAAATCCATCCGTTATTTTTGTAATCAGGATGCAGAGCTACGTCGAGCAAACCTCCTTGGCCTTTGTAAAGGATAGAAGGCAAGCCGCTGATTTCTTGCGGGTCAAGTTTGCCATTTTTTACCAAGCGCAATTTGCCCACGCGCTCAGTGACGAGCAAGTCGCCGTTAGGCAAAAACGCAGTAGCCCACGGCATTTCCAACCCTTCTACTACGGTTTCGACTTTGAGGTCTGCTTCGGTGATTTTCTTTGCGGATTTGGTTTCGGTGGGAGTCGATGTAGAATGGCTCATTAGCGCCATCGACCCCGTTAGCAGTAGGCCCCCTGCCAAAACTGGAAGGCTTTTTTTGAAGGAAAAAGTGTTTTTTTTCATAAAAAACGAAAAACAAATGAGTTGTTAGTTTAATAAAAGATAAAAAGGTAGAACATCTCCCTTATTTAACCAATTCTAATTGGTTTAAATGCCCAGTGATAAAATTTATTTCAGTTTCATTGAGTTTGATGTTCATTGCAGCTGCATTTTGTAGGGCCTGTTTGGCATTGCGGGCACCTACGAGCGCGATAGTAATGCCTGGCTGCTCTACTGTCCATCGAAGTACAAGCTGACCCAGCGATACGTTTTTGTCATGGGCTAGGGGAGTGATTTTTTTCAAGAAAGCATTCACCCTATCTAGGTTTATATCCTTAAAAAAGTGCAAGTTGGCACGGTGGTCATCGGGACTAAAAGTATGGCCTGGTTTCATTTTGCCCGTTAACAAACCACGTTCTAAAGGGCTGTATGCCAAAATAGCCTTTTTATTTTCGAGGCAGTAAGATACCGTTTCGGTTTCTATATCTCGTTTGACCATACTATAAGGGACTTGATTTGAAACCAAAGACACGTATTGCTCCGCTTCTTGCATTTGCTGGGCGTTGTAATTACAGACGCCTGCAAACCTTACTTTACCTTGTTCGATGAGCTGCGCCACGGCTTCCATTGATTCGCCAATGGGCGTGGTGCTATCGGGCCAGTGAATTTGGTACAAATCTATGTAATCAGTTCCTAATCTTCTTAAACTATTTTCGCACTCTTGGATGATACTTTCTTTGCTGGCATATTTGTAGATGTCGATTGCTTGGCCGTTGTTGTTTTTGCTGTGCATCGCAAAATCTCCTTTTGCCAAATCCCAACGCATCCCAAATTTGGTTAGAATTTGGACTTTGTCTCGCGGAATATCTTTGATAGCCTCTCCCACGATTTCTTCACTGGTGCCTTGTCCATAAATAGGAGCGGTGTCGATTGAGGTGACGCCTACATCGTGTGATTGGCGGATGGCGTCTACGGCGTCTTTACGCTCGGTGCCGCCCCACATCCAGCCACCTGCTGCCCAAGCTCCAAAGGTGACGATCGATAATTTAAGTGTTTCTTCTGTTTTTTGTGATGAAAGGGTAATGTTTCGGTATCGCATAAATGATATTGATTGATGACTAGCGTAATTACGGAGGTATTCCTACATAATTACTACTAATAAGGTATGATTATTTTTATTAACCCTTTGGGATGCAATTGAGTTTACAAGTGCATACAAAAAGTTGCTTTTTTAAGCAAAAACCCAGCATTTGCTGGGTAAAAGGTCAGTTTTATCAATGAAATATTACGAACATTGAGGAAGGTTTTCTGGTACTTTAAAATGACTTAAAGCGTTCGAAACAAGCGCGTTCTAAGGCTTCTTGGTCGTCAGGGTGGGCGATACTGATGAGTGCTTTGGCGCGTTGACGGAGGTTTTTACCAAAGAGATAAGCTACGCCATATTCGGTGATGATATAGTGTGCGTGTGCTCGGGTAGTGACTACGCCAGCGCCTTGTTTGAGATATGGAACAATCCTGGAAATGCCTTTTTGGGTGCGAGAAGGCAGGGCAATGATAGGTTTACCACCTTTGCTCAGCGCTGCTCCTCGCATAAAATCCATTTGCCCCCCCACACCAGAATACTGGTACGTGCCTATCGAATCGGAGCATATTTGGCCCGTAGCATCCACCTCTACGGCACTATTGATGGCAACTACTTTGGGGTTTTGTTTGATAATGTGGGGCTCATTTACAAAATCAATATCCAGAAACGCAAAGGCGGGATTGTCGTTGACGTAGTCGTAGAGGCGTTTGGTACCAAGGGCAAAACCCGTCACTGTTTTGTTGGGATAAATGACTTTATGTTTATTGTTGATAATGTCTTTGTCAAACAAATCAACTAGCCCGTCGCTAAACATTTCAGTATGCACGCCAAGGTCTTTGTGATTATGAAGACATTGCAACACCGCATTAGGAATCGATCCAATTCCCATTTGAAGGGTGCTGCCATCGTCGATAAGTTCGGCTACGTATTGCCCTATTTTTTGGTCAATATCCGAAACCGTACCGCCAAAACTAGCCTCGTGTAAGGCATCTTCGCAATATACCATCGCGTGGAATTTGCTGGCATGAATGATGCCATCACCATGCGTACGAGGTACATTGGGATTGACTTGCGCAATCACAAAACGGGCATTGTCGATAGCAGAGCGGGCGATATCGACCGATAGCCCCAAAGAACAATAACCGTGTTGGTCGGGAGGAGAGACATGTACCAAAGCCACATCAATGGGTAAGATACCTTGACCAAACAACTGAGGGATTTCGCTCAAAAATACCGGTACATAGTCGGCGCGACCTTCATTGACGGCTTTGCGAATGCTCTGTGATACAAACAGCGAGTTGACATGAAAATGCCCTTCGTACTCAGGTTTATCCACAAAAATATCGCCATAAACCGTAATCGAGACAATCTCTACATCGCGTAGACGCGGGGCTTCTTGGGCGAGATGTTTCAATAGAAAAGTGGGCGTTTGGGCGCTTCCTTGTACAAAAACGCGTTGACCTGATTCAACGCAAGAGAGGGCTTCTTGGGGAGAAATATAACTAATTTTTGGACGCATGGTGCGAGAATATTGATAAGACGCAATGCTAAAAGTTAGGGGCAAAGCAAAAAATGACAACCGTCATAATGCAGTTTCAATATAGCTAGAAAACATAAACTTGGCAAGTTTTAATTCTACGCAGTCACTCATTTTTTCCAGTTTTTATCTATTCAAATAAAGGATATAGCCGCTATATATAGTTTTGTGCGAAGGATTCATTTTCTTTGGAGTTCAAACACTATCTTTAACGATTAAACTCTTCATCACCCTTATTTATGAGACATTTATATAAACCAACTTGGAGGGTAATTTTGGCCATTCTTCCCCTTTTTTTAAGTCGTTTTTATGTACAATCACAAACTTTAGCTCCCCTTACGGTCGAAAAAATCATGCGCGACCCTAAGTGGATAGGCGTAGCTCCAAGTAGTCCTTATTGGAGCGAAGACGGCACAAAGGTGTATTTTAGTTGGAATCCCGACAATGCCACTAGCGATTCGCTCTACGTGTACGACCTCGCAACCAAACAAACCCGTAAAGTCACTCCTACTGAGCGTCTTGCCTTGCCCGGAAGAAGCGGCGATTATAATAAGGCGCGTACCCAAAAGCTTTTTGAAAAAAATGGAGACTTGTATTGGATGGAACTCAAATCTGGACAAACGCGACGGTTGACCAACACAGTTGAAGTGGAATCAAATGTGAAATTTAGCGGTGATGAAAGTCGGGCCATTTTCAAAAGAGGATTGAATCTTTTTTCGCTGCATCTGATTACGAGCGAGTTGGTACAACTTACCAATTTTGTGGCGGGTTCCAAAAAACCAGAAGCGACTCCTAGTGAGCAAGAAAAATGGCTCAAAAATGATCAATTGGCGATGTTTGAGATTTTGAAAGAACGCGCCGACAAGAAAAAAGAAGGCGATAAGATTGCCAAGAGTAACCAGCCCAAACGCCCCAAGGAAATCTCTACCAACGACGCTAATATCGACAATGTGATGCTTTCGCCTCAGGGGGATTTTGTTATTTATAGAGCTGTAAAAGCAGTAGGCAATGCAAAAAATACCATTGTGCCAAATTATGTCACTGAATCAGGATTTACGGAAGATATTCCGGCTCGAACCAAGGTAGGGGCTGCTTTAATGAATGCACAATTGTTTGTATACGATATTCAGAAAGATACGGTGCGCGAGGCTTCTGTCAAAGATTTGGCGGGAATCACCGACAAGCCCGACTACGTGAAAGACTATAAAGCTGATACTTCCAAAAAAGCAACTGCCCGCAAGGTCCAGTTTACGAGTATTCAATGGTCCGAAAATGGCAAATATGCAGTGGTGATTGTCCGTGCGCAAGACAACAAAGACAGATGGATTGCGCTCCTTGACCCCACTACCGTGAAATTGAAAGTATTGGATCGCTTGCGCGATGAAGCGTGGGTAGGAGGCCCCGGTAGCTATTGGCTCGATTGGTTGGATGAAGAGACGATTATATTTCATTCGGAAGCCACAGGCTACTCGCATTTGTATACCATTAATGTCCGTACAGGAGAGCGCAAAGCCCTTACTTCTGGCAAGTTTGAGGTACAACAAGCCGAGCTTTCCAAAGATAAAAAGACGATTTATTTTACTTCCAACGAAGTACATCCTGGCGAACAACATTTCTATAAAATGGCAGCAACGGGTGGCGACCGCATTCGGCTGACAACTATGGTCGGTGCCAACGACGCCGCATTATCGCCCGACGAGTCAAAATTGTTGATTCGATACTCTTCGGCTACCAAGCCTTGGGAGTTGTATTTGCAAGACAATCAGCCCAATGCCACGGCTCAGGCTTTTACTAGTTCTTTGAGCAGTGAGTTTAAGTCTTATGCTTGGCGTGAGCCCCAAATCGTGAAAGTAAAAGCGGCGGACGGTGCCGAAATTTATGCGCGATTGTACGTTCCTAAAAAGAAAAATGGTGCCGCAGTGGTGTTTGTACACGGGGCTGGTTATCTCCAAAACGCTCACAAATGGTGGAGTCAGTATTTTCGTGAATATATGTTTCACAACTTACTTGCCGATCAAGGTTATACCGTCTTGGATATGGACTACCGAGCTTCGGCAGGATATGGCCGCGATTGGCGTACGGGTATTTACCGTTTTATGGGAGGCAAAGATTTGGATGACAACGTGGACGGAGCTAAATATTTGGTCGAAAAACACGGCATCAATCCCAAACGTATAGGGATTTACGGTGGCTCTTATGGTGGGTTTATTACTTTGATGGCGCTATTCACCAAGCCGGGTGTATTTGCAGCAGGGGCGGCACTGCGGCCCGTGACCGACTGGGCGGCCTACAATCACGGCTATACATCAAATATCCTCAACGAGCCACAGACCGATTCACTGGCTTATCGTCGTAGTTCGCCGATTTATCATGCAGCGGGCCTACGCGACCACCTCTTGATTTGTCATGGTATGGTAGATGTCAACGTACACATTCAAGATTCGTATCGTTTGGTACAACGCCTCATTGAGCTCAAAAAAGAAAATTGGGAAATGGCTTCTTATCCAATGGAAGACCACGGTTTTGTGGAAGCCACGAGCTGGATGGACGAGTACAAGCGGATTTTGAAGTTGTTTAAAGAAAAATTGAACGCTAAATAAAGACGTTACTCTAAACATAGTCAGACTTTCCAAGTTTAGCCTGTGAGTAGAAAGAAACTTGGAAAGTCATTTTTGAGGACATAGTCAGACTTTCCAAGTTTAGCTTGCGAGTAGAAAAAAACTTGGAAAGTCACTTTTGAGGACATAGTCAGACTTTCCAAGTTTAGCTTGCGAGTAGAAAGAAACTTGGAAAGTCATTTTTTTAGAAAGTACCCTTTAATTCTATCATCGTATTTATGTCCGTTTTTTCAAAAGAAGATACCCAACACCGAACAGGCCAAAATAGAGCGCGTATTGCGCCTTATCAGCTTGCTCAAAGAGCGCCCACGGACGGTGCCGCAATTGGCGCGGGCCGTCAATACCTCGCCGCGTTCGTTGTATCGGTATTTGAAATTGTTGGAAAAATTGGGGTATTTGCTCGATCACGACGACCAAAACCGCTATTGGATTTTTGAAGCCGAGACTTCCAAAATTACCTTCACGTTGGAAGAAACGGCTTTGTTGCGACCCTTATTGGCTGGACTGAAAACGTCCAGCCCTTTTTATGCCAGTATTGAGCGTAAAATCTATTTGACTTCTGAGCTAGTGCCACTTGCGGCGGAGCTTCTCGACCGACATCGTGCCCAAATCGTCACCCAACTCAACGAAGCCATCAAAGCCAAACTACAAGTGCGGCTGCTACGCTATCATTCTTCACACTCGGATACCGTCACCGACCGCTTGGTGGAGCCGTTGAGTTTTACGGATGATTTTTCACAACTCAATGCCTACGAGCCCCAAAGTCAAATCGTAAAAACCTTCAAAACAAGCCGCATCGAAGACATAGAATTACTGCGGCAGAAACAAGAAAACACCTCAGTTTCGGCAGAGATAGACATTTTTGGGTGGACAGGCCCCGAACCCATCTTTGTGGAATTGCACTTGACTTCTACGGCTTATCAGCTTTTGGTGGAAGAATACCCCGCAACGCGCTCGTACATGGAGCGGCTCAGAAACCAAGAACCTTTTACCTTTCGATTAGGGGTAGAAATTCGGGATTTTAGGGGCTTAGGTCGTTTTATCTTAGGACTTCACAAACATATTCAAGTCATGCAGCCGCAAGGGCTAAAAGATTATTTGAATGATATTGTGGCGGGGATGGGGTATTGAAACTGGTATTTTCAGGCAACTTCTAAGATAAAATTGCCATCAATACCGAGACGTTCGTGAAGTTTTTTTGCTAAATCAAGCGTAATCCTCCTTTTTCCGCTCAACAGCTCGGATACCCGTGATGCCTCTATTTCTAAAAGCTCCGCCAAATCTTTTTGTTTGAGTTTCATCTCGTACATTTTGAGTTCAATCATTCCCGAAAGTGTAGAAGGGCGCGGAAACATCACAAACTCCTGCTCATAGGCCTGAATTGCTTCAGCTATCAAACGAGCCTCGGCCTGCTTTTGGGGATTGTCAGTCATAACCGCCGTTAAAGCATCAAACAGTTCAAACGCTTTTTTGTAGTCTGCTTCGTTGTTGATTTTCATGGTTTGTAGTCAATGGTTGAAACATCTATTTTGTTATAATCAGCATGAGTACCAATGAATTTTATATAAACGGTACGGATTGAGAAGTGAATTAAAGCAACTAAGCGATAACGATTCCCTTTGATATTGAACACAAACCGGTCATTTCCTACAAAATCAACCGAATTAAAAGTGGATTTTACATCCATAAGATGTGCCCAATCTGCCTGCAAAACATTGTCATATCATTCTAACAAAGGTACAATGGCATCTGCGTGCTTTTCACCAAACTTCACTAAAGCAGATTTAGCGATAATAACCATACGTCAAATACGGGAAATAAATTCCCAAATATGTAATAAATTTCCAAAAATATAACTTAAAGAAGGGAAGATACACCTACTTCTTCAAACTTGACAAATCCACTCCCTTCAAAACCGCCTTCACCAAATACTCCGTTTTGGCCTTTGCGGATTCTTCTACGCTGTTGAATTGAGGGTCGAGAGGGTGTTTGGTGGGGCTGGGCTTTTTGTCTATTTAGTGAGTATTTAGTTTTTTTTTAATGCTTTACACAATCCAAAGTGTATCTTTAATTTTACCACTAGATAAATTTTTGACAGAAAAATAACAATTGTCATTAATTGACAATAGGAGTTTGTTACTTTGGGGCAGATAAAAGGAATAGATTTATGCAAACCATAGAATTCAACCGCACATCCAACGTATTCTTAAATACAGGTATTATTGCCTTGGAGCATTATTTGAATAGATATAAAGAAGAACAAAGCTTATCCGATAACGAACTTTATTTTGAACTTCAAGTCCATAAACTGATTGTAAACAGCCCAAAACTTTTAGAAATTTTGGAGGAGGTATATTATGTAATGGGACGGGAGGTCTATGATACAGTCACGTCAGAACAAATCAAAAATGCCCAAAATTCAATAAAATGTAACCTCTTTTACGATGCTACACAAGATAAGTTTTCCCTTTTCCTAAAATCAAAAGTTATGGACTGCCTTTATTGCTTACAAATGGACGACCTAAAAATACAATCCATGAAAGCAATCAGTCAACAATCGCCAAATTAAGAGAATCCAACCCAGTACTCGCTTCAAAATTTGAAGAAACTTTTACTGAAAAAAAATTGGATATAGGTAGTGTTATCTATTTTAACGAGCCCTATACTACAATTCCCAGATTAATTAAATTCGACGATAAATATCTTCAAGCAACAGAGAAAGCTGTGCCATGCTTCTTAACAGGTGAAAAGTTTGATAAGTTGATAGATATTGGAAACAATTTAGCTTTTGCATCACTACAAGGTGACCAATCTTTTAATTCTTTCTCAAAATCAAAGGATTTACAAGTTAGTTGGAAGTCCATGATTTTGATGCGGTTTTCACCTAAATATTGCTATTACCATTACCTGTCTTCGAAATATGAGCAGCTTGTTTGTTACTTTTTCTACTCCAATGACCTTTTAGCGTTAAAAAAATACTATCGGATTTATGGATCGTTTTTCAAACCTTCTCTGAAATTACAAGCAGATTTATATATATCAAATTTTGAACCGTATCAATTTGGTAGCCCTAAAAAAGATGATAATACGGTCATAAAAGATGACTTCATCGGAAGACATGAAAAGCTATTTATGCTGATTTACACTATCTACAAGAAAATACTTTTCAATAGACAAAATCCTGACAATGAAGTATTAAATGATTTATTCAATTTTATTGAGAAAGAAAATTATAGTATTCAAATCATGACATTTCAAGCTGATAAGTTCAGCGGGACTTTTAGGGCTAATTCCTTTGAAACGTTTAATCAATTTAAATTCATAGTTAAATTTATTGCTTATTCCGAAAAAAATGGATTGAGTTTTAATCAATTCCTAAGAAGTTTAAAATTTCAGAAAATGCAGCATTCGAGTAGAGGCTTTGGAGATAAATGTCGCCTTGAACGACAACTAAGAAACGAAGTGCTATGCAAAGTATTGAAACAAAAATCAGTCGTTAACGAAATAAAAACTCTTTTTTACGACTGTTTCATTTGCCTCTTCAAGCCTGATGAAAATGTGGGGTACAAAGACTATAATATGTTAGTAAAATTTCTTGAAATATATGAACCAATAATAAATCAAAATATGGACAAAGAACAATTTCAAACCTTGCAAAACCGAGCTATCAATCTCGGGAAAAGTATTGGCTGGGCTATTCTCGACTTCGAAAATCCTGAAAACAAAATTGAAATTAAAAAAGCCAATGCCAAAGATGCTCGAACCTACATTATCGGTCTGCATAAAGCCCGCACAGCCGAACAATTTAGAGAGGCTATCATTCGGATTTTGAACAAATATGATGTAGGAATGGCCGAAGAACTTCAATCTGGTCTTAACGATGATACCTTCGTTTTCATCAAACAATACACAATTATCAGTGCATTAAGTAAAATCAATTTTGCCCTAAAACCCCAAAACGAACCCAAAAATGAAAACTAACAGTATCACTATTACTTACTTATCAAAAGTATCGTTTGCCAGTTTAAATGGCGCTGATAAAGAGGTTGATAACATCAATCCCATCAAAAAAATAACCCTTGCCAATGGGGAAGAGTTACCTTACGTTTCATCACAAGCCTTACGTAGGGCATTGCGGGACAGGTTGGAAGAAATAGGTTACGAACTGTCACCAATTCAAGAAGCGAGCGCAAAGAAAGGAGCGCCTAAAACACAAATACGACCTGTAGATTTTATTGATGATGATTTGTTTGGCTACATGGATGCCGCGCCATCAAAGGAAGAAAAAGGTAAGGGAACTTCGGTAGTAAGGACCTCGCCAATTCGAGTAGAATCACTGGTTGCGTTGACAAATTATAAAGGTGACTTGGATTATGCAACCAATTTTATGGGAAAAGGACATAAAAAAGAAAATGGGGAAGACATTCAGCCTAATATTTTTGAAACTGAAATCCATTCTGGTATTTACAGAGGTACGATTTTGATTGAGTTAGACCGTATTGGTTCCGGGCAGGGGTTTGAAAAAGGGGAACTAACTAACAAACAAAAATCAGAGCGTGTGTTAGCTTTTCTCAATGCCTTTCGAAACCTGTGGAGCAGTGGGCGACAGACACGTTTCTTAGCAGACATTTCGCCTAAGTTCATAGCGGCGGCTTGTATGAAAGTAAAAAATCCTATCTTTTTAGAAGCGGTCAATGCTGATAAAAATGGCCAAATTAACTTTGATAAGTTAAACTCTGTACTAACTGACTATGAATCATTTATAGAAGATTCAGTATTCGCAGCACAAGAGGCGGTTTTTAGCTTAGGAGAAGGTGTAACAAACCTAAAAAACGGGTTTTCTAAAATCGAATCTTGGGTAAAAAGATACTATGGCATAACAGAATGATTACAAATACTTTACTGATAAATCACTATGTATTATTGTGCCATCGAAATCAAGAATCAAACGGCAACGTTTAGAAACCCAGAGTTTCAAAACTTCCATAAATCGTTTGAACTTCCACCCCCTACTACGCTGATTGGCTTGGTGGGGGCAGCTTTGGGTTTGAGTCCAAAATCTGCTCAACTATATTGCAAAGGCAGCATTTTACAAATAGGTGTTTATGGTCGAAATTTAGGATACACAAAAGACCTATGGAAGTACCGAACCTTAGAAGACAAGAATCCTACCAGCATATTGAAAAAAGAAATACTTTTTGACAATCATTTTGTGGTAGTATTTGGTTCGGACGACAAGACAAAAATGATTGAATTAGAACAGGCGTTTCTAAATCCTATCTATGCCCTAAGTATGGGTAATAGCGATTCTCTGGCAAAGGTTGTAAGTACCAAGCAGATTTCAGAGACCCAACAGAAAAAAGTGATTTCACATTGTCTTGTTGCCGGGGATATAGTTGGAGAAGTCTTAAAAAATGCAGGAAACGGGCTGAGTTTTTCAATGTATTCTACTTCTGAACCAATCACTTATGATTTGCCTATACAGTTTAACTACGCCTCAGATTACGGCATGAGAAATGTAACCAAACGACAAACCTTGTCTTTTATTGGCGAACCTTTTGAGCTGAACATCAATAAGGAGGGTGTTATTTATCAACCAAAAGACGAAATACTAAGCGAAGTTTTTATTCCTGTATTCCCCATAAATTTTTGATTTAATGCTGGAAAAGATATTAGCAAAGTCAGAACCACGAGAGTCGTTGGTTACGCATACGCAAAACGTGATAAAAATTTGGGAACAACTTAGAATTAGGTACGGCCATCAGCTTAATCTTTCAGATGATTTTTGGGTAAAATCATATCTAAGCGTCTTATTTCACGACCTCGGAAAAGTTGCAGATAACTTTCAGGATGTCCTTTCTAAGAAAAAGGATTACGATTCTAACTACATCAGACATGAATTTTTATCGGGAATGGTACTATTGCTTTATGGACAATCAGCATATAAAGCCGAACCCGAAAGCTTATTTGCAGTATTTAGCCACCATAAGCCATTAACTGATGAACTGTTTAAGTCTCAAGATAGTTTTGCGTCGATTACTGTGTCCGAAGAAAATTTAAAAGTATTGATTGACTGGTATAATAAGCAACTGAAAGCGAATAATCAAAATGTTATAAGAACTGATTTGGGGCAACAATTATCAAGGCTTTTTGAGAAGAACCTTGAAAACGGAGTTAATCACCTATATACAGGGTTTGAGCAGTTTTTCAACAAATACAAAGCAAATGAGATTTCAAAGTCAATTCGCACAAGGTACATTTTCTATAAAGCCTTACTCAATATCGCTGATTGGACTGCCTCCGCACCATTAGAGCATCGAAATCTAAATAAAGGGCATATTTATACTCGAACAGATTTAGAGGAAAAAATAAAGCAACAAGCCAAAAAGAATTTTCAAGGGTTTAGGATATTTCAGTTAGAAAGCTTCAAAACAGGCTCTGTTTTAGCAATTGCGCCAACGGGTAGCGGCAAAACAGAAGCGGCGTTACTTTGGGCTTCACAGAAAAATGAGTTTGATAAAATTGTTTACTTGCTTCCTACACGAGTTACTTCCAATGCTATTTATCAACGACTTATCAATTATTTTGGAAAAGAAAATTGTGCCGTGGTCCATTCGTCTGCCTATCTGTATCAGAAAAATTTAGACGACACTTTTGAGAAAAAAGACTATCTAAAAGACAAAACGTTTTTCAAAAATGTAAACATCTGCACCATTGATCAAGTGCTTACACAGGGATTTAATCTGGGTTTTTGGGAAATAAAAACCTTCCATTTGTTCAAAGCCAAAGTTATTATTGACGAGATTCATTTGTATGAACCTTATACATTAGGTTTGATTATCACTACAATAAAATATCTCAAAAGAGATTTTCAAACGGAGTTTTTTATAATGACAGCTACAATGCCTCAAAATTTACAGGTATTGTTAAAACAGACGCTTGAAATTGGTGATGAGTCTCTCATCAAAGACAGACAACTACTAAACGAAACTCGAAATCGTTTTGAGGTTCGGGAAGAGTTGGTAGATGAATTGGAGAGTGAAATTATTGAGGCACTTAACAAATACAATAAAGTTTTATTGGTAGTAAATACCGTAGATGAAGCCATAAGGTTGTATGAACATTACAAAGGTAAAAAAGCATACGTAATCTGCTATCATTCACGATTCATCCAAAAAGACCGTATCAGTAAAGAAAAGGAAATTACCACGATTGAGGGTAATGACAGCCCAATTTTACTAATTGCTACCCAAGTAGTTGAAGTTTCTTTGGATATAGATTTTGATATAATGTTTACGGAAAACGCTCCGATGGATGCCATCGTTCAACGTGCCGGACGAGTAAATAGAAAAAGAAAAAAGGTTGATTCTAAAATAATTGTATTCAAGCATCAGCAGAAGTCAGAAGATTGGATTTACAACAAAGAAGACTTTTTGAATAAGACCTTTGAGATATTGAAATTTCATAAAGGGCAAAAATTAACCGAACAGCAATTAACCAACTTGGTGAATTTAGTTTATGATAAGTATGATGTAACCTTAGAAAAAGCATATCAAGAGGGATTAAATGCTTATCATAGAATACAAATAGGTGATAATGGGCATTTACATTATATTAAGGATAATGACGGCTCGTCGGAAACTTATACCCGTGAAGGCTTAGATTCCGTAAATATAATTCCTTTGAAGTTTAAAGAATCGCTTATAAAAGCGTCAGATATTGAAAAAAGCTTACATGAGGTTTCAATTAGAAAGAAAAAGATTTGGGCAGATCCAAAACGTGAAAAAGATAAATGGTTTACTTATTTTGATTGTGAGTATAATTATGAAACAGGTCTAAAGTTTTTAAAAAAGGGCTCTGACCGAGGTAAATGTGTAATGCCATAACCTCACCTTCAAAGCCCCCTACATACACAAGATATTTTGGGGGTATGGCCGTCGCTGTAGCAACGTTGCACTGCAACGTTGCTACATGTTGAAACGTTGTTATGGAATGGCAAATGATGCAACGGACTGGCATTGATGTTAGGCAATGGCAATAATGCAACGCAATGACAACGTTGCACTGCAACGATGCTACATGTTGAAACGATGTTAGGCAATGGCAATAATGCAACGCAATGGCATCGTTGCACTGCAACGATGCTACATGTTGAAACAATGAAATGATGTCAATAAGACCATTATAAAACGTGATAATACCCCGACCAAAAGATACCAAATCAACCCAATAACGTCTCAACTGATGATAGCAAACCGTGTTTTTAAGCATAAACCTTTTATTTCTATGCCTCACTCCAATGACTATTCTCAGTATCGGCGTCAATCGTTTCGGTTGCAAGGGTATGATTACCGCAATGAAGGAATGTATTTTGTGACGATTTGTACCAAAGACAGATTGCCATTTTTTGGTAAAATCGTTGACAATCAAATGATATTGTCTGACATCGGGCAGATTGTACACGATAATTGGTATAAAATACCGCAGTTTTCACCGCATATCGTTTTGGACGAATTTGTGGTCATGCCTAATCATATTCATGGGATTTTGGCTATTATATCACCTGTGGCCTCTGTTGCATCGTTGCACTGCGTACCATCGTTGCAGTGCAACGATGCAACAGCATTTGCCTGGCAACCAAAATTCTATGACCGAATAATCCGCAACGAACAAGAATTGTATAACATCCAAAATTACATCATCAATAATCCTAAAAATTGGAAAGACGATGAAAATTATTTCTGATTCATCAATCCCCATCACCACCGTCACCTTCCCCGAAATAGTCCTGCGCACGCGGGACGCCCATAAATTGCGGGGGTATTTTGGTGATTTTTTTAAGGAACATTCTCCTTTATTGCACAATCATTACGACGACGGTCGCCTACGATATGCTTATCCTTTGGTGCAGTACAAAGTCATCAACCGTGTACCTACGTTGGTGGGTTTGAGCGAAGGAGCGCAACTGTTGGTGGAATTATTCCTGAAAATCAGAACGTTGGACATTGACGGGCGAGAATATCCAATTTTGTCTAAGCACATCAACCACCAACAAGTTTCCATCGACGTAGGTAATGTGCTTACCAAATACCGTTTCGAGACACTTTGGATGCCCCTCAATCAGGCCAATCATACTGAGTATTTGAATGCCGACGAACCTGCGCAGCAAGCGTTGTTGCAGCGAATTTTACAAAACAATATTTTGGCTTTTCTGAAAGGAGTAGGGGCGTATCAACCCGATTTGCCACGACTCATGATTTTGCTCAATGTTCAGAGTCAAACCACCACACAATTTAAAAACCAAACCATGCTGGCCTTTACGGGCGATTTTGTGGTAAATGCCACCCTGCCCGATGGTATTGGATTGGGAAAATCGGTAGCGCGGGGGTTTGGAACAATCAGCAGATTTTAGTTTTAAGCAACAAAAGTTCACTTTTAGAGAACATTGTTGTATTTTTGGCTTTTAGACAAATAGATATGTTTAATATCATTGCACGTAAAACGTTACTTACTTATTGTCTTCTGTATCCAAAAGCTACCAATGCTTTGCAGGAATGGTACAATGAAATGATTCTGTATGAGTTCAAAAACTTTCAGGAATTGAAGACGGTTTACGGAAATGCCAGTTTAGTGGGTGATGACCGCGTTGTTTTTAACATTATGGGAAACCATTATCGGCTAGTGGTCAGGATTGTTTTTGAGTATAAAGTCATTCAGATAAAGTGGTTTGGCACCCATACCGAATACGATTTAATAGACGTAAAAACGATAAGATTCAAGGCTAAATAAAGTAATATATTAATCCAATGTACATCCAAAATTGCCCTTTTGGTTTCAATTCAGAATAAGGATTGAAACAAATTACCCCCGCTCTTCTAACGGCGGGCTTTAAGGCTTTCAAAGCAACTTCCAATAGAATAAGGATTGAAACAAAGAGATAGATTTGGAGAATTTGCTAATGAAAAAAAACTTTAAAAACACATTCCACTAGAATAAGAATTGAAACTGTTGAACTATGGAACTCAAGCCGATTAAAAATGACGCAGAATACGAACAAATGATGGAGTGGATTGATGAGCAATTTGACAGTAAACCTGCTCTCAATACGACTGAAGGAGATCGTCTGGAGGTAGCCTTGCTGTTGGTGAAGGCCTATGAAGACGTTCATTTTCAAATCCCTGTTCCTGACCCGATTGATGCTATAAAGTTAAAAATGGAAGAAAGGGGACTGAAAAGTAAAGACTTAGCAGACTGGATTGGAAGCAAAAGTTATGTGTCAGCCTTACTAAATCGTAAAAAACCGCTGACATTAAAACTGGCAAAACTGTTTCACGAACGGCTTGGAATACCCGCACAAGTCTTACTCAATTAATAATATGCAACTCCACATCAATACCTACGGCACCTACGTCCACGTCAAAGACGATATGTTTGAGATTCGGAAAAAGAATGAAAAAGGCGAACTTGAAAAGAAGCATTACTCGGCGTTGAAAGTGACAGGGATTGTTTTGGCGATTGGTTCAGCGCTCAGTACTGATGCCATCAAACTGGCGATGATGCACAACGTGGACATTTTGTTTATTGAACAATCGGGTGACCCTATTGGTAGGGTATGGCACAGTAAGCTAGGCAGTACGACCAAAATCCGAAAGCGACAACTGGAAGCAAGTCTGGGGAAAGAAGGGGTGACGTGGGTGAAAAGTTGGCTCATGGCGAAGTTGGATAACCAGTTATTGTTTATCAAAGATTTGAAAAAACACCGCCCCCAACATCTTGATTATCTGAATGATAAAGTGACTCGTATTGAGGCTCTTTCGGTTTCTATTTCAAGTTTGGATGCGTCAGCGGTTAGCGAGATTGCAGATACGTTACGTGGTTTGGAAGGCACGGCAGGACGGTTGTATTTTGAGACGTTGAGTTACGTTTTGCCCAAAGAAAATACCTTCAATGGGCGTAGCATGCGCCCCGCCAAAGATGCCTTCAATGCGTTTTTGAACTATGCGTACGGAATTTTGTACAGCAAAATCGAAAAAGCGTTGATTGTGGCAGGAGTGGATCCGTACGTTGGTTTTATGCACCGCGACGATTACAACCAACTCAGCATGGTGTTTGACTTTATTGAGCCATACCGTGCTTTTGCAGATGAGGTGGTATTTCGGTTGTTTTCGGCCAAAAAAGTAAACAAGTCTCATTTGGACGAATTGCAAAACGGTGTGAGTCTCAACAAAACGGGAAAAGAACTATTAGTGATGAGTTTTTCCAAATTTGTGGACGATGAGCCTATCAGATACCGTGGGCGAAATCTGGTTCGAAGCCACATTATCCAACTTGATGCACACAATTTTGCTAATGCCTTAATAACCTCATCCTAGCCTTCTCCTCACTGGAGAGGGACCTATAAACTCCTTTTATTTATGATTATTTGGGTTTTGTATGACATCGAAAAAGACCGCAGTCGCACCAAAGTAGCCAAACTTTGCGAGCAAGCGGGTCTGTACCGAGTACAGTATTCGTGTTTTTTAGGAACACTCACGGCCAACGAAAAAGACACACTACGTCTCAAAATTGAGGAGTTGATAGATGAAGTCAAAGACAAGGTGTATATTTTTCCGATGAGCAAAGACGAACTTCGGTCAACGGATTTGTTGGGACAAGCCTTTGACAAAGACCTTGTGACAGACCAAGTGAGAGCACTGTTTTTTTGAGTGAAGAAGGCAAATTGGATTCATTCGATATTCGTCACTTTAAAACTTGACCGCAGCGGCGGCTAATTCAAAATGACCTTGACACCGTCTCATATTATTGAGTATCTTTACTGTCCGAGATTTACTTATTTTGAGTACGTGCTGGCGATTCCGCAATATGAGGAGAAAAACTACAAAGTGATGCGAGGGCGTGAGTTGCACGATTTGAAATTGGAGCAAAACAAGGACTATTTGCGACGACGTATTGGTGCAGTAGGAAAATACATTGACCAGTATCTTACCAATGATCTGATACGTGGTAGGGTAGATGAAGTACTGGAATTGGCTGACGGAACAATGACTCCATTGGACTACAAATTTGCCGAGTACAAAGATAGGGTCTATGAAACCTACCAAACACAATTGTACTGTTATGCGTGGTTGATTGAAGAAAACTTTGGGAAGAAAGTTGAGAAAGGGTATTTAGTTTACACCCGCAGTCGAAATAAATTGGTGGAAGTACCTATTTCGGAAGAAAATATTCAAAGCGTAAAAGAGGCCGCCAAAGCAATAGAACATATTATTGGTAACAATTTTTACCCCAAAGCGACAAAGTACAAAGCTCGTTGTGTGGAATGTACCTACCGAAACTTGTGTATTCGATAGGGACGGGGAAGTCCGAGCGGGAATTTATTTTTAGAGGCTCAAAAATAAAGAGTAAGTGATTTATAGTAAGTGAGTTATGGATTCGGAAAAAGTAAAAAAAATGGCAAAAAAAGCGTTCATTGACGTACTATTTTTAAGAAAAGGAGCAAAAGCAAAATGCAGTTATTATATTTGTAATCAGGTCATTAGCAAAGCTGACGGCTTCCAGAGCAATTTCCAATAAGAGATGGATTGAAACTTCATATGGCAAGATGCACAGCACCAGTACATGGCCACTTCCAGAGCAATTTCCAATAAGAGATGGATTGAAACGAATATCAACAACTCCACCACCTACGCCGTCTTCATCTTCCAGAGCAATTTCCAATAAGAGATGGATTGAAACGAATCGAAGTTATTAAAGATAATGAAAGAAATAAAGCTTCCAGAGCAATTTCCAATAAGAGATGGATTGAAACCAATGTAAGTCTTGACTGGCTGCTTATGGGAGAAGAGTCTTCCAGAGCAATTTCCAATAAGATATGGATTGAAACATTAAGTCAATATGATGCCCTCTCAATTGACGTAGTTCTTCCAGAGCAATTTCCAATAAGAGATGGATTGAAACATGTCTATGTCCCATTCTCCATTGGTTTGCGTAATCTCTTCCAGAGCAATTTCCAATAAGAGATGGATTGAAACAGGTGTAGCAGCGTTGCACTGCAACGCTGCTACGGAATGGCATGGCAACGCTGCTACGGAATGGCATGGCAACGCTGCTACGGAATGGCATGGCAACGCTGTTACGGAATGGCATGGCAACGCTGTTACGGAATGGCATGGCAACGCTGCTACGGAATGGCAACGCTGTTACGGAATGGCATGGCAACGCTGTTACGGAATGGCAACGCTGTTACGGAATGACATCGTTGCACTGCAACGCTGCTACACCTTTATATTTTTAATCTTACTTGTAGACGTCCTAGCAAAGTCGCGATGCCGACAATCATTAGCGAAAATAAAAAGGATTTTACCAATCCCACACTACCCGTCGTCAAAAAGGAGGGTAAACGAAAAGGTATAAAACTTACTACACTATAGTATACATACGGAAGTACATAGCAGGTAAGAGTACTGGTACCAGCAGTTCGGATAAATTGGAACCAACGACCTTTGTCTTGTAAATCCAACAAAAAAAATAGCGAAGCATAAAGAATGAATGCAATACCGCTACACAAGAAAACCCAAGTAGGAGTAGCTTGGATTTTGGAAATTATAAAAAAGTTGTGCAGCAAAATGCCAATCACGATAAGTCCAATTCCGATGATGGTAAACACCGAAGGTATTTGTATTTTTCGGTTTTTTGCCTGAAACCATTCTAACAATAAAGTGGCCATAATGCCCATAAAGGCAAAACTATGGAAAGCTCCATTGGCCAAAATCCAATCTTGAGGGCCACTAGGCCAGAGATTTTTGAGCCAACCTGCATGACCCGCAATGGGTAAAAAACTGAAGATTACCCATGAAATTACCAATACAATGGGTTTAGGAAAAGCCAATAGATAGATGATAGCGCAGCTAAGGTAAGTCCAGCCAATGAGTCCCAAAATTCCCCACCATTTGGTTTCAAAACCTACCAGTTTACCGTCAGAATTTCCTTTGAAAATAAATGCTAAATATATCAAAATGCCCAAGCCAAGCACTTGAAACCCCTTAAATAGGTATTTGGGAGAAGGCTCTTGGCTAGGGTAGAGATTCCATACTAAAAAGAACGCCACTACCATCAAAATTTTGAATAATTCTTGGCTCATGCCTGTGGCTTCTTCGTTGATGTCGGGGACATTGACCGTAAATAATCCCATGATAATCAATGCCAACGACCTACTGATAATGTGCACAAGAATTTGAGGGTGCGTATCTCCTTTGGCAAGGCGATTTTGTATCGCAAAAGGAATAGCCATGCCCAAAATAAACAAAAAACAAGGGAAAACTACATCTGATACGCCCAGGAAATCTACGTCTGCTTCGGCGTGCTGGAGCCAATAGGGAATGCCCGTGAGTGTCCAAAAATCATTGACAAAAATCATGGCAACCATCGTGAGGGCTCGAAAAGTATCAACAGATTGAATGCGCTTGAGAGGGGGTGTTTGCACAGAAAGAATGGGTTAGGAGTTAGATAAACCTTGAGTGAATTAAGACAAAAAGTAAGTCAAATTTAAGGAGTATTTACTTTCTTAATTTCGTCAAACATGGCCCTAAAACATTGAGCAGAGGTATTCTCTCCCGCTTTTTCGTTTACTTTTATACCATAAAACTCTTCCAAAAACGATTTGTTTGACGACCATATCGTTTGCATCATCCCGAAGTAACGGGGTTTCATATCTTTGGGGGCAATCTCCTTAAAACGTAGCATGTCTTGGGTTTGGGTGACGGCTATTCTGGGCTTGCGCCAAGGACAGGTGATTACATTAAAACCCTTCATAGCAAAATAGACAGCAGTGGGGTCGGGGCGCTCATAGTGCCAGTCGCAGATTACTACATCTTTCGCAATCAAATCTACCGCACGGTGGGTATTGTTCATACTAGCTTCCCATTCGCCTATACCCGTGGTTTTGCCGTCGATGAGGCGGTCGCCCCAAATCCAAAGTTTCCGATTTTGCTGAGCCAAATGATTTCGGATAAGATTGACCTCCCCCGCAAAAAGCTCTGCTTTATCGTGGCCTTTGCAGCGAGGGCATTTGTCGTGACCAATGTAAAATACTTCATCCATTCCTGCATGGAATGCTTTGCTTTCAAACGCGTCACAAATTTCGTCTACTAGCGCTAGTACTACTTTATGAACTTCAGGATGCAACGGACAGTAGCTTTTGCAGTAAAGCCCATCATCGTTGGGCCAAGCATATTTTGCGGGCATTTTGACATGAGGTGTTTCGTCAAATTCTGGGTATACCCTCAGTAAACTGTAGGTTTTGGTCGCCCAGCTTTGATGCCCAAAAAGATTGATTTGAGGAATAAGATGAATGTTGTGTTGTTGGCAAGCTTTTACCAATTTTTTTACGTCTTTTCGAGACAACGCCAAGCTATCCCTTATTTCAGGATGACTCTTAAATTCATAATTGTAATCAACCCTCAAAATGATGGTATTGACTTGGCGCGGCGCTAGCTCTTCATTAATAAACTTGATAAAATTCTCTATTTCATTGCTTTCCGGGGCGGCAATACAAAAACCTCGCACGGGCAGTAGGGTATCCAATTTGGTTTGAGCTTGGAGACCTCCAATACTCAACAACAAGACGAAGATAGAAAAGAGCAGTTTTTTCATAATGGCATTTCACATCGAAAGGTAAGGAAACCAAAGATAGATAATTGCAGATATATTTCCGCATCGACTACCAGATTTTGTCATCTTTTAAAATAAGTAAAATTCGTTATTTTTGCGGTTCCAACGAAGGTATCTATGAGTTACGAAATGTGGCTTTTGTTTGTGATTTTGAAAGACCGAGGAAGCTCGTTATAGACGAATGCGGCCCTGTAACGGGCAGGTATTTTAGTTTATTAATTCAAATTCAATCACAATGAAAACCATCATTGAACCCTTCAAAATCAAATCGGTAGAGCCGATTTACTTCACTAGCCGTGCCCAGCGTCAGCAGATATTAGAGACAGCGGGCTACAATCCTTTCTTAATCAAAGCCGAAGGTGTAATTATTGACTTACTTACCGATAGCGGTACGTCGGCCATGAGTGCCAAGCAGTGGGCGGGTATCATGGACGGCGACGAGTCGTATGCGGGTTCCCGTAGCTTTTTTAGATTTGAGCATACGGTCAAGAAACTTACAGGATTTGATTTTATAATCCCAACTCACCAAGGCAGGGCCGCCGAAAAGATTCTGTTTAGTTTATTGGGAGGCGCAGGCAAATATTTTGTCAGTAATACATTTTTCGACACTACTCGCGCCAACATTGAATTTACGGGTGCCGAAGCGGTAGATTTTTTGACCTTAGAAGGCAAAACCCCCGCATTAGTAGCTCCTTTTAAAGGTAATATAGACATCGATGCTTTGGCTTATTTCATTGCAGAAAAAGGAGCGGAGAATATCCCTTTGTGTATGCTTACCGTGACCAACAACTCGGGAGGAGGGCAGCCAGTATCGATGCAAAATATTAGAGAAACGAGCGAGCTGTGTCGTCGCTATGGTATTCCCTTTTTTATAGATGCGTGTCGTTTTGCAGAAAATGCTTTTTTTATCAAAACACGAGAAAAAGGCTACGAAAATGCCTCGATTGTTTCGATTGTGCAAGAGCTTTTTAGTTATGCCGACGGCTGCACGATGAGTGCCAAAAAAGATGCTTTGGTCAATATCGGAGGTTTTTTGGCTCTAAATGATACCCACTTAGCGCAGCAAGCCAAAAACATGTTGATAGTGACCGAAGGGTTTCCGACCTATGGAGGGTTGGCAGGGCGTGATTTAGAAGCGATTGCCCAAGGACTTGAAGAAGTGCTTGACGAAGAGTACTTAAAATACCGTATTAGAAGCATTGAGTACCTAGGCGAAAAAATTCACCATGCAGGAGTGCCTATTATGATGCCTACGGGCGGGCATGCTGTTTATTTGGATGCAAAGGCTTTTCTGCCCCATATTCCGCCGCACCAATTTCCAGGAGTGGCTTTGTGCAACGAAATTTATCTCGAAGGAGGGGTACGAGGGGTAGAAATTGGTTCATTGATGTTTGGCAAATATGATGCATCGGGGCGGCATGTGGCACCACCTCTAGAACTTGTCAGATTGGCAATCCCGAGAAGGGTATATACCCAGAGTCATATTGATTATGTAGCGGAGGTTATTATAGAAACTTACCGCAAAAAACAACACATAAAAGGCTATAAAATAGCATACGAAGCTCCCCTTTTACGTCACTTTACTGCTTTGCTAGTGCCCCTATAATCAAATAGGGTAGGTTTAAATTGTATTACTATTGTTGAGGGATTGAAAGTAGGTATGAGGTCACTTGTGCTTGCGATTAATCCCTTTTGTTTGTAGATATAATCCTTTAAAATAAAGATTGAAGTCGTTTGAAAACCCAAATGAAAGGATACAATTTTGATAATTTATATCATTTTTGAAATTATAGTATCATAAATGGTAAAAATTGTACTATTCGATTTGTCCAAAATAATATTTACTTTGCAATAATATATTTTCCGTTTTTTATTTCTTAATTTAAACTAATTATTACAAATGAAAAGAAAGCTACTCTATTTTAAGTTGCTTGTACTTTCTTTCCTTTCTACGCTGAGCTTTGCTCAAAATGTGGATGTAAAGGGAAAAGTAACGAGCAGTAACGGAGAGCCAATTTATGGCGTCAACATTGTAGTCAAGGGTACGAATCAGGGGACAGTAACCAACGATAAGGGGGACTACAGCATCAATGTAAAGAAAGGCGCTACTCTGACTTTTAGCTATATTGGTTTTGCAGCCAAGGAAGTAGCTGTCGGTAACAGTTCAGTTATTAACGTGGCTTTAGAAGCCCAAGACAATGTATTGAATGAAGTCGTAGTGACGGCTTTGGGTATCAAAAAGGAAAAGAAAGCATTGGGGTATGCGGTGTCAGAAATCAAAGGAGAAGATTTGACACAAGCCCGTACCAACAACATGGCCAACTCTTTGCAAGGAAAAGTGGCAGGTCTTAATATTTCGGCCCCTGCTTCGGGACCAGCGGGGTCTACGCGGATTGTGATTCGGGGAAATGGCTCTATTTCAGGAAACAACCAACCTTTGATTGTGGTGGATGGTATTCCTATCAACAACGACAACCTCGGAAACGCGGGTATGTGGGGCGGTGGTGACCGCGGAGATGGTATCTCAAGCCTTAACCCCGACGAAATCGAAAACATAAGTGTATTGAAAGGAGCTACTGCTGCCGCTCTTTATGGATCACGTGCCTCAAACGGAGCGATTCTCGTGACTACCAAAGGAGGTAAAGCGGGTAAAGGCATCGGAGTAGAAGTCAACAGCAATTTTGTAGCAGAAGACCTACTTATCAAAAAGTTTGAGAATTATCAGTACGTATACGGTGCAGGGAACAATGGCCTCAAACCTACTACTGTGCAGGAAGCATTGACTTCTAATAGCTGGGGAGCAAAGCTTGATGGTTCAAGCGTGATTCAGTTTGACGGTAAGTCGCGTCCTTATTCGGCTGTAAAAGACAATCAAGAAAACTTCTATCAGTTGGGAAGTACTTTCACAAATTCTGTTGCTTTGACAGGAGCAACTGAAAGTGTTACGTATCGCTTCTCAATGAATGACCTCAACAGCAAAAGTGTCATTCCTCACTCGGGACTAAGAAGAAACAACTTTGCTTTGAATGTCAATGGCAACTTAGGAAAAAGACTGTCGTTTGTATCGAATGTAAAATACATCATCGAAAAAGCCACCAATCGCCCTCGTTTGTCTGACTCTCCAGGAAGTGCTACTTATGCAATCAATGCCATGCCTACCTCTTTGAGCGTGGCTGCTTTGCAAGAAAGCCAAGTGACACCCCAAAACTATGAACTCACTTGGTCTGACAATATTTACATTCAGAACCCTTACTATGCGGCAGCTGAATGGAAAAACTCTGATAAGAAGAATCGTATTATCGGTACTTTTGAGCCTCGTTTCAATATCACCGATTGGCTATATATCAAAGGACGCCTTGGATTCGATAATTTCAACTATCGTTATCAAGAAATTACCCCTTACGGAACTCCATTTAGCCTTCGTGGTGGCTATGGCGTCAACAACCGTAATTTCACCGAAACCAACGCAGATTTGATGTTGGGCTTTGATAAAAAGCTCTCTGAGAAAATCGGTCTCAATGTTCTCTTAGGAGGTAACCAAATGAGACAAACCTACGTCAATTCAAACTATAGTAGTGGAGCGCTCAATATCCCCTTCTTTTATGATATCTCCAATAGCGATCCCGCAGGACGTGGTCTAAGCGAACAACTCGTACGCAAACGTATCAATTCATTATATGGTTCTGCTGAATTTTCGTACAATGGCTACTTATACGTAACTGCTACAGGTCGTAACGACTGGTTTTCTACACTAGCTTCAGGCAACAACAGCATTTTGTACCCTTCAGTAGGAGCTAGTTTTGTATTGTCAGAAGCAGTGAAGTTGCCTTCGGCCATCAACTACCTAAAACTACGCTCTTCTTGGGCGCAGGCAGGTGGTGATACCGACCCTTACAACCTTTCATTGTATTATAGTCTTTCAGGAGCTCACTTAGGTGCGCCGTTGGCTCAAATTAGCACTAGCCAAGTACCTAATGCATCGCTTCAACCCCTTACTTCAACTACTTTTGAGGCTGGATTTGATACCCGTTTGTTCAACAATCGGGTAGGTATTGATTTTGCATTTTACACTCGTAAAACCACCAACGATATCGTAGGTGCTACTATTTCGGCTACTTCGGGTTATGGCAGTGCTTTATTCAACGTAGGGGAAATTGAAAATAAAGGGATTGAATTGTTGGTTAATTTCAACGTGTTGAAGAAAAAAGATTTTACTTGGGATCTTTCTTACAACATGGGCTACAACAATAGCAAAGTTGTGACGCTTTATAAAGATTTAGCCACGATTCGGGTGGATGAAAACCGCACCAGAACAGCCTACATCAATCATGTGGTAGGATTGCCTTATAGCCAAGTACAAGGCTTTGATTTTAAGAGAGATGCCGCTGGAAATATCGTGCATGATGCTCAAGGGTTTCCTCTTCAAGGAAATCTTATTAACTATGGTACTGGGGTAGCGCCACTTACACTGGGTCTCAACAACTCCTTCCGCTACAAAGGCGTAGGATTGAGCTTCTTGATTGATGGTAAATTTGGAGGTCATCTATTCTCAGGAACAAATGCGTTTGCTTATCGTAGAGGTTTGACAGTCGAAACGCTTGAAGGACGTGAAGGTGGCTTAGTGGGTAAAGGTGTTAACGAAAAAGGGGAGCCTAATACCGTAAAAGTATCTGCCCAAGATTACGCAAGCCGTATTGCCAACAACATCGCTACTCCTTTCGTCTATAGTTCAGATTTCCTCAAGTTGCGCCAAATTATCATTGATTACAGCATTCCTTCGAAAGTGTTGGGCCGTTCGCCGTTCAAAAGTGCGTCGGTTTCTATCGTAGGACGTAACCTGCTTATTTTGATGAAACACACTCCTAACCTTGACCCTGAGTCTACTTACAACAACTCAAATGCGCAAGGTCTTGAATTGGCAGGTGTACCCGCTACCAGAACAGTTGGGGTAAACCTTAACTTGAAGTTTTAACATTAAAAGAAATTTTGACCATGATACGTAAAATAGCATTAATTCTTTGTCTAATAGGTACCTTGGGGTCGTGTACGAAAGATTTTGAAACCATCAACGTTAACCCCAACGCTCCTTCTTCAGTACCTCTTGATTACCTTTTAGCCCAATCGACCCTCTTCATTACGGGAGAAGGTGGCGACCCGGGCTATCGTTCGTGGCGTACCAATTTTATCTACGCTGCTATGATGATGCAACATATGTCGTCGGTAGAAGTAGGTTTTTACCGTGGTACTGTCTACACTTTTCAGGGAGATTTGAGTGCCGCTTGGTTTGAAAGAGCTTATCCAAATTCTATCAAAAACTTAGTCAATTTGATTGAACTTTCTAAAGCTGATGCCAAACAAGTAAATATCTTGTCGATGGCGCGTATCTTGAGAGTGATTGAAATTGGGGTATTGACGGATGTATATGGTGATGTCCCTTACTCAGAAGCGGGATATGCTGCTTTGACGGGTACATTCTCCCCTAAATATGATGCCCAAAAAGACATCTATGCGGATATGCTCAAAGAACTCGAAGAAGCTGGAAATGCTTTGAGTGCTTCGGCTTACATTCCTACTACTGCCGACTTGGTGTTTGGAGGAGATATCAACAAATGGAAACGTGCTGCTAACTCTTTGATGCTTCGTTTTGCAATGCGTATGCAAAAAGTAGACGCTGCGGCTGCTCAGACTTGGGCCAAAAAAGCCGCTGACCGTGGTTTGATGACAAGCATCGATGATAGCTTCGGGGTAAAATTTGCTAATACTGGTGCTGGAAACAACGCCAACCCTAACTCTTGGAATATGTTTCCAGGGGGGCGTGGTATTGTGACTGCTGACAATATTCAGTGGGGCAAAACCTACATTGAGGCTATGAAAGCACGCAAAGACCCTCGTTTGGGCGTAGTATCGGCACTTAAATCAGGAGATAAAACCCCCGATAAACAAATCGGATTGCCAATCGGCACCGATGCTACGATGCTTGCGGCATTGTCGGCTCCGCTAAATGATCGCGCCAATTATTCACGTCCTGCACCTAATATGTATAACCTTGGCAATACGCAATTTGTAATGACTTATACTGAGTCAGAGTTGCTCAAAGCTGAGGCTATCGAAAGAGGTTGGGTCACTGGTACTGCCAAAACCGCTTATGACAACGGCGTAAAAGCAGGTATCAAACAAATCAATTCTTACGGAGGAACCCTCACCGATGCCGATGCAGAAACCTATTTGGCTGCTAACCCTTATCCAACGGCTGGTACGCTTGATGCTAAAATGAATGCCATTCATACCGAATTCTGGATGTCGACTGGTTCATTGTTACAACATATCGAAGCATGGGCTAACTGGCGCAGAACGGGTTATCCTAAATTGACACCTGTCAACTATCCTGGCAATGAAACCAATGGACAAATTCCGCGTCGTTTGCGCTATTCGCAAGGCGAATACGGAGTCAATCCTAACATCGATGCTGCCGTAGCACGTCAAGGTGCTGACTTGTTTACCACTCGGGTATGGTGGGATAAACAATAAATAAGGCTAGGCTCAATGATTATCAAAAAAGGACATTTCCTAAAGAGGTGTCCTTTTTTGATTAACTTGACCCCGGCAACGGCTGGGGGTAGCTTAATTAAAGAAATCCTTATGAGAAAAGACATTACACACATTAAAATGTTAAAATTAAATTTAGGAATTATTTTGTTAGGAATTTTGGGCTTGAGCGCTTGTAAAGAGCAATCTGCTATGTTCAAAAAATTAGAATCAGATAAGACAGGTTTAGATTTTGTCAATAAAATCGAAGAAACTGAGCAAGATAATGTGCTTAATTATGAGTATTTCTACAATGGAGGAGGGGTAGCAGCAGCAGATTTCAACAACGACGGCCTAGTAGACTTGTACTTTACGGCCAACCAAGGCTCTGATAAACTTTATCTCAATGAAGGAAAGTTACATTTTAAAGATATTACCCAAAGTGCGGGAATTGAGTGGAAAGGCGAATGGAAAACGGGAGTGACTGTGGTAGATATCAACAATGACGGATGGCAAGATATTTACGTGTCGGTATCAAGTAATATAGATCGTCCTGAATTGCGAAAAAACAAACTTTATATCAATCAAACCAAAGACAAAAACGATGTTAAGTTTATAGAAAAGGCGGTAGAATATGGCCTAGACTTACCTACTTACACTACTCAAACGGCGTTTTTTGATTATGACAACGACGGTGACTTAGATGCCTATGTGCTAAATCACAACGTCAAAGATTTTAAACGTTTTGATGTAGAAGCGGTACATTTTATGAGAGATTCGTTGGCTGGCGATAGACTTCTACGCAACGACAATGGGAGGTTTGTAGATGTGAGTGTCAATGCAGGTATCAAAGGAAACCCTATTGGATTTGGCCTCGGAATTAGCACCGCAGACCTCAACGGTGATGGTTGGATGGATATTTATGTATCCAATGATTATATCGAAAACGATTATTTTTATCTCAACAACCAAGACGGGACTTTTACGGATCAAATCGCCCAAGCGACCAATCACGTGAGTTATTTTTCGATGGGCAATGAAGTGGGTGATGTCAACAATGATTTATTGCCTGATATTATCACCATGGATATGCTTCCAGAAGATAACAAACGTCAAAAATTGCTCTTTGGACCCGACAAATATGAAGCTTATCTTTCGATGCTTCGCTATGGCTTACACAACCAAACCATGCGGAATATGCTACAGCTAAACATTGGAAATCAAGTCTCTTCAAACCCCAAAAATCCTAAGGCTTCTATACCAGTTTTCTCAGAAATAGGGCAGCTAGCGGGCATTTCCAATACCGATTGGTCTTGGTCGGCTTTGCTCGCCGATTATGACAATGACGGTTTTCAGGATTTGTTTGTGACCAATGGCTACTTGCGCGATTATACCAACAACGATTTTATTAAATACTATGCCGAAATCGGCGAAAACAATAAAGAAAGTGTAATGGAGGTCATCAAAAAAATGCCTTCTACCAAAACGCCCAACTATGTTTTTAGAAACAATCATGATTTGACATTTTCTAACAAACAGGCCGATTGGGGATTTGATAGCCCCGTGATTTCAAATGGGGCAGTATATGCAGATTTGGACAACGACGGCGACCTAGAAATCATCACCAACAACATCAACGAGGCAGCTTCCCTTTATCAGAATTTGTCCAACGATGAAGGGAAGATTAATTACTTAGATGTAAAGCTGATAGGCATGCCAACTAAGTCAGTAATTGGAACGAAAGTGTATGTTTATAGTAATGATTTGGAACAATACCGGGCTTTTACGCCTACGCATGGTTATCAAAGCAGCATGATGATTCCGCTGCATTTTGGGTTAGGAACTTACCCTAAAATAGACAGTGTGGTGGTGATATGGCCAGATCAAAAAGCCCAAAAGTTGACCAAAGTCGCTTCCAATCAACTATTAGAAATCAAATATAGTCCGAATCACAGCCTAGTAAAACCTAACATCAAGCCGCTCTTCAAACCTTCTGACAATCTTGTTTTTGAACATCAGCAAATTCCGTTCAATGATTTCAGTCGGCAGCTGCTGCTACCTCATATGTACTCTTATCAAGGGCCGTGTTTGGCCAAAGGGGATGTCAACAAAGACGGCCTTGACGATATTTATTTGGGAGGGGGAAAAGGCCAAGCAGGGCAATTGTTTTTGCAGCAGGCAGGGGGTAAGTTTGTTAAAAAAGAACTAACTGTATTCAAACAAGACGAGCTTTGTACAGATACTGATGCTGTATTTTTTGATGTTGACAAAGACGGGGATTTGGACTTGTACGTCACGAGTGGAGGCTATGAGTATTTGCCCAATGATTTGATGCTTCAAAATCGTCTTTATCTCAATGACGGTAAGGGAGGATTTACCAAAAACTTTGATGCATTGGTAGCCGAAAATTTTGCCGATAACGACGTCGAAGTTCTTGATTTTGACAAAGATGGTGATTTGGATTTGTTTGTTTCGGGTGGGGTAGTGCCTCAAGAGTATCCTCGTTTTAACCCTTCTAGATTGTATCGCAACGACAACGGTAAGTTTACCAAAGTTGAAAATCAAGCCTTCGAAAACTTAGGAATTATCACCGATGCCTGTGTGCTTGACATGGACAAAGATGGCTATGAGGATATTGTGGCAGTAGGGGAGTGGACAGGTATCGTACGCTTAAAAAACGAAAAAGGTACTTTCAAACGTGTCACGGATGAGCTAGACAAAACAACGGGACTTTGGCAAAGTGTATCAGCCGCCGATTTTGACAACGACGGAGACAAAGATTTAGTGGTGGGAAATTATGGTTTAAACTCCCAATGGAAAGCTTCCGCTACGCAACCAATGACACTTTACACTGATGATTTTGACGGAAATGGCCGAATAGATCCTTTCATTTCTTATTTTATTGAAGGAAAGAGTTATCCTGCTTACAGCAAAGATGAGTTATCGGATCAGTTGGTACCGCTCAAAAAAGCGTACAATAATCATGAAAAGTATTCCATCGCTACAACAGAGGATATTTTGGCTGTTTTTAAAGATAAAACACCCGAAAAACGGGAAATTACGACACTTTCTACCCTGTATTTGGTCAATGACAATGGGCGTTTTACGCCTAAAACTTTCCCTATCGAAGCCCAATTTGCGCCCATTTATGCCATCTTGTGCGAAGACATAAATGGAGATGGTTTTAAAGATTTGGTTTTGGCTGGAAATCAAACTCACTCAAGGGTCAGAATTGGCAACATAGATGCTAATTTTGGTCAGATTTTTATGAATAATAAAAAAGGTGGTTTCGAATACATACCTCCCTATCTATCGGGATTGTATGTGAGAGGGGATGCTCGCTCGGTGGTAATGGCTGGAAAACAGTTGATTGTGGGAGTTAATTCGGGTAAATCATCGATTTATAAGAAAGAATAATTAGCCTAATAAGAAGTAACTGAAGTGGGGGTGGTAGAGGTCTTTTACAAAATTTACCACACCTTTTTTAAATTATTTTTGTAGAAAAAATGCAAAAAACGAGCAAAATAGTATTATATACTCTTAGCTTCAAAAAGCGAACTTTGTAGAAACGTAAATATGGCATATTCTGCTATTTTCCTCCAACTAAAAGCTTTTTGTATGATGCAATAAAAATGACCTTCAATATAATGCCTTGCTGCTCCCTAGCCGACTTAAATGAAAATTAAAGAACTTGATATTTTGGTAGTTGTACTCTATTTGGTAGCTATCACATCCATTGGAGTAATTACAAAAAAGCGTGCGCAACGAAGTAAAAAAGACTACATGCTTGGCGGAAACAACCTGCCTTGGTGGATGTTGGGTATTTCAAATGCCTCTGGAATGTTTGACATATCAGGTACGATTTGGATGGTGTCGATCATGTTTGTGTATGGTCTCAAAAGTATCTGGCTTGTATGGCTATGGCCTGTTTTTAATCAAGTTTTTATGTTTGTTTACTTGGCTAGTTGGTTGCGGAAGTCAGGCGCAGCTACAGGTGCTGAGTGGATGCTAACTAGGTTTGGTGATAAAAAAGATGCCCAATTAGCTCACAAAATCATCATAGCTTTTGCATTGCTGAGTTGTTTTGGGTTTATGGCTTATGGATTTATTGGATTAGGCAAGTTTGTAGAGATTTTTATCCCATTTTCATCGATTGCGCCCTACTTACCATTTACGGTTTCAGCTGAGTTTGTGCCACATTTGTATGGTATCGTTTTTACATTTTTTGCGGTCTTTTACTCAGTCATGGGAGGGATGTCGAGTATCGTATGGGCCGATGTGGTACAATATAGCCTTATGGCGATTGGAGCGGTAGCGATTGGGATTGTAGCCATGAGTGAGTTGGCGGGGCATACCCTTCCTGTACCAGCGGATTGGTCTAATCTTTTCTTTGGGTGGGACTTACATTTGGATTGGTCAAGTATTATTTCTGAAGTTAATCAAAAAATAGTGGACGATAAATATAGCCCTTTTGGTATGTTTTTTTCGTTGATGTTGACTAAGGGCATATTGGCAAGTTTGGCGGGCCCTGCTCCCAACTATGATATGCAAAAAATCCTTTCGACGCGTTCGCCTCGGGAAGCTTCTTTGATGAGTATGTTTGTCAATGTAGTATTACTGCCAACGCGTTATTTTATGGTTATCGGGGTCACGGTGCTAGGGCTTTTATACTATCATCAGCTTGATATTCACTCGTTAGAGGGAGGCGTAGATTTTGAGAAAATTTTGCCCGCCACTATTCTCAAATTTGCCCCTGCTGGTTTATTAGGGTTGTTTTTGGTCGAATTGTTGGCTGCTTTTATGGGAAGTTTTGCTGGCACTCTTAACGCCGCACAGGCATACGTTGTCAATGATATTTATCTCAAATCAATCAAATCCCAAGCTTCCAATGAAGAGGTGAGTCGTGCCAATTATATGATAGGAATTGTGCTCGTAGGAATTAGCATCATTTTTGGGGTTTTTGCTAAAGATGTCAATAGTGTATTACAGTGGATTGTGGGGGCATTGTATGGGGGATACGTAGCAGCCAATGTACTAAAATGGCATTGGTGGCGCTTCAATGGCTCTGGATTTTTTTGGGGAATGGCGGCGGGCATTGTTTCGGCGATGGCCTTGCCCTATATTTTTCCTAATACCCTGCCTTTGTTTTACTTTCCATTGATTCTGGTGTTGTCGTTTATAGGGGCAGTGGGAGGGGCACTTCTTACACCGCCTACCGATAGGCAAGTTCTCAAGAAATTTTACCGAGATGTACGTCCGTGGGGTTTTTGGGAACCCATTCATCAGGAAATAGTAAAAGAAGAACCTGATTTTAAACCCAATAAAAATTTTGGTTTAGATATGTTCAATGTTTTCATTGGCATTGTAGCTCAAACGGCCATTACTTCTCTGCCAGTATACGTGGTATTGCTGATGCCCACGCATAGTTTAATAACGGCGGTGGTATTGGCGGTGAGTGTGGGTATTTTATGGAAAACTTGGTACCAAAAGCTACCCAAAGTTTAAGTGACAGCAGTGAAGTATTTTAATCGCCCCCAATGTTTCGATTAGTTGTTCAAAACTAAAGTATTACCCCATTTGAATTACCCAAAAACTATTGAAGTGCTTGCTGCGGTGCAATTACTTAATCACAAAAATGATTTTGCTCTAACAGTAACTTTAGATATTTATTGAGATGACTACATTTAACGAACGCCTTTCTTTGCTAGAGGAGGCTCATCAAGAGTTGATTTCTAAGAAAAATCTCCCCAAAAAATTGGGAAATGGCATATATGATCGCTACGAAAATCCAGTCTTGACGGCGGGGCATATACCTTTGTTTTGGCGATATGACCTCAATCCTCTCTCCAATCCATTTTTGATGGAGCGTATTGGGTTCAATGCTACTTTCAATGCCGGTGCTATCAAATGGGAAGGGAAATACTTGATGGCCGTAAGGGTGGAGGGAAGTGATCGCAAGTCTTTTTTTGCCATTGCCGAAAGTCCCAATGGAATTGACCAATTTCGCTTTTGGGATTTTCCTATCACCATGCCCGAAACAGACCTGCCCGATGGCAACGTATATGATATGCGTTTGATTTCGCACCAAGACGGCTGGGTCTACGGATTGTTTTGTACCGAGCGCAAAGACCCCTACGCCCAAAAAGGAGACGAAAGCGCGGCGGTAGCTCAATGTGGCATCGCACGTACCAAAAACTTGACGCATTGGGAGCGCCTGCCAGACCTCAAAACACCCTCGCCTCAGCAACGAAACGTGGTTTTACACCCAGAGTTTGTGAATGGAAAATATGCCTTGTATACCCGCCCGCAGGATGGGTTTATTGAGGCAGGGGCAGGAGGAGGGATTGGCTTAGGATTTACCGATTCTATGGAAAATGCCGTGATTGATAAAGAGTTTATTATTGACGAAAAACGCTACCATACCGTATATGAAGTCAAAAATGGACAAGGCCCTGCGCCCCTTAAGACCCCTCAAGGCTGGCTGCATTTAGCGCATGGAGTGCGCAATACCGCCGCTGGATTGCGTTATGTGCTTTATATGTTTATGACTTCTCTTGATGACCTTACCAAAGTTATCTACAAGCCTGCGGGTTATTTTATCGCACCTGAAGGCGAAGAAAGAGTAGGAGATGTTTCCAATGTGACGTTTTCTAATGGTTGGATTTTGGACGACGACGGTACGGTTTTTGTTTACTATGCTTCTTCTGATACCCGTATGCATGTAGCAACAAGTACCATCGAAAAACTACTGGATTACTGTACCCATACTCCCTCAGATGGGTTTCGGTCAGCTACGTCTGTCGAGATAGTTAAGGGTTTGATTAATAGCAATTTGTCTTTTATTGGTAAAACAGGTAGTTAACAAACAATGCAGTTTTATTTCCTCCAAGAAATAGAAGAAGAATTGGGGAATATTCTCCAGTTTTGGTTCAAAAATGCTCCTGATTCTATTCATGGGGGTTTTATTGGAAAAATGACCTATGACGCTCAAAAGCATACTGATGCACTCAAAGGAGGCGTACTCAATGCTCGTATTTTATGGACGTTTGCGGCGGCTTATCGATTGAGTATTGATCATAAATTTTCCAAAATATCTTCACAGGAATTACTCCAAACGGCTACCCGTGCCTTTGAATACTTCCTTGCTCATTTTCGTGATACTACCTACGGAGGAGTGTATTGGGCTGTGAATGCCGATGGTAGCGCTTCTGCTACCCGAAAGCAAATATACGGCCTTGCTTTCGGCCTCTACGGCGTAAGTGAATACTACCGCGCTACTAAACAGGAAGCGGCACTAGAATTTGCGATTGAACTGTTTGAGACTATCGAAAAACATAGCTTTGATACTGTCAATGGAGGATATTGCGAAGCTTTTAGCCGAGATTGGCAGCGATTGGAGGACTTGCGACTCAGCCAAAAAGACCGCAATGACCCCAAAACCATGAATACGCATTTACACATTGTAGAAGCGTATGTCAATCTTTATAGAGCTTGGCCAAATATCAAAGTAAAACAACGCATTCGTTATCTTCTTTGGATTTTTGAGCAGTATATTTTATCGCCTGATAGCAAACACCTGCGTCTTTTTTTTGATGCTGCTTGGCAGCCCCAAACCCAAGCTATTTCGTTTGGGCATGATATTGAAGCTTCGTGGCTATTGTACGAAGCCGCCCAAATAGTGGACGATAAGCCTCTGGTAGATAAGTGGAAGCAAATCGCCCTTACCTTGGCCGCCGCTACTATCGAAGGGAGGAACCAGGACGGTAGTTTAAATCATGAATACGACCCCGAAACAAATCATTGGGACGCTCACCGGGAGTGGTGGGTGACAGCGGAGGGTATGGTAGGCTATCTCAATGCTTTTATGATAAGCAACGACACCCGTTTTTGGGAGTATGTGCAAAAACTCTGGGATTTTGCAAAAAATCATCTCATCAATACAGAGCAAGGTGAGTGGGATTGGGGAGTGCATCCTGATATGTCGCCTATGAAGGAGGAAGATCGCATGGGTTTTTGGAAATGCCCTTATCACAATGCCCGAGCTTGTATGCAAATCTTGATGAGACTCAAAAAAATCGAATCAAAATTAAATGCCGAATGATGCAAAAATTATTATTCCTTTTACTGCTTTTTGCCTGTTTTTCCAACCTCGCACAGTCACAATCTTCTTTGCCAAAAATAAAAGTAAAGGGAAATCAGTTTGTAACAGAGCAGGGCAGAGCAATCGTATTTCGTGGATTAAATATGAGCGACCCCGACAAACTTTTTAGCGGCGGGCATTGGGACAAAAGAATATTTCAGGAGGCTAAAAATTGGGGAGCGAATGTACTCCGCTTTCCGGTGCATCCTTCTGCTTGGCGGCGCCATGGCAAAAAGAATTATTTAAAATTGCTTGATGATGGCGTACAATGGGCGACCGAATTGGGAATGTATGTCATCATTGATTGGCACACAATCGGGAATCTGCGGACCGAAATGTACCAATCTGATAACTATGAAACGACCCAAAAAGAAACCTTTGAGTTTTGGCGGACAATGGCGCAGCATTATAAGGGAAACAATACGGTTGCTTTTTTTGAACTTTTCAACGAGCCTACCATCGCTAAAGGACAGCTAGGGACCTGCTCGTGGGCGCAGTGGAAAGAACTCAACGAGGAGATGATTGGTATCATCAGGGCGCATGGCAACGATACGGTGGTCTTGGTAGCAGGGTTCAATTGGGCCTATGACCTCACGCCCGTCAAAGACAATCCGATTCAAGCCGAGGGCATTGGCTATGTGAGTCATCCTTACCCCATGAAAAGAGAAAAACCTTGGGAAGAAAAGTGGACTGCTGATTGGGGATTTGTAGCCCAAAAGTATCCTCTTATTTTGACTGAAATTGGTTTTTGTACTGCCGACGAAGCAGGCGCTCACGTACCTGTAATAAGCGATGAGTCTTATGGAGATGCCATCACAAAATACACCGCAGAGCTTGGAATTAGCTGGGTAGTGTGGGTTTTTGATGATCGTTGGGCGCCTCGTATGTTTTCAGATTGGGATTTTACGCCTACAAGACAAGGAAAATATTTCAAAAAAGTGCTTTTAGAGTATAATAAATGATTAGGCAGTGCCTTCTGCTCATAAAGGCATCATTTTATACATTACCATCAATGAAAAAACTTCTACTTTTTGGCCTTTTTATTATTCAATTTTCTGCTTCTGCCCAACTCAAGCTTGCGCGTCTTTTTTCTGACCATGTGGTATTGCAGCGTCAAAAACCGATTCCTGTGTGGGGGTGGGCTAAGCCCAAAGAAAAAGTAACCATCACCCTAGCAGGCCAAAAACAAATAATAACAGCCGATGCTACAGGGAAGTGGACAGTAAAACTTTCGCCTATGGAGGCAGGTGGGCCTCACCAAATGGTGGTGACGACCAAATCTGAAAAAATCGAAGTGAAAGATATTTTGATGGGAGAAGTATGGCTGTGTTCGGGGCAATCCAACATGGAATGGCCCGTGAAGCAGGCCGATAATTATAAAGAAGAAAAGAAAAACGCTGATTTTCCCCAAATACGGCACTTTTTTGTGGGGCATGAAGTCACGATTACTCCCCAAAAAGAATTGGCAGCGGGTGAATGGAAAATCTGTAATGAAGAAAACGTCGGGAATTTTACGGCGATAGGGTTCTTTTTTGCGAGAGAATTGTACCAAAAACTTAAAGTGCCTATTGGATTACTACATTCGTCGTGGGGGGGCTCGCAGGTAGAGGGATGGATTAGCAAAGAAGCCATGCTTACAAATGATGAACTAAAAGCCTATGCCCAGGCATTGCCCAAAACTTGGGAAGAAGCGGATGCGATTTTGGACAAAAAAACGCGTAAACAATTGCTCGGAAGCGAAGGGGTTCCCACTCCAGCTGACGAGAAAAATTACACTGAAGCGGGATATGATTTTTCAAAGTGGCTAAAAGCAGGAAGCCCTTTGGGGCAGTGGGATTGGAAAGGCATTTGGATGTTTAGAGGTAAAGGTTTTATGGCTTGTGAGGTAGAGGTTTTTGATGAGATGATTTCTCAGCCTACTACACTAGGACTCGGAATTCAAGATAGTTTCAACGAAATCTACATCAATGGGCAATTGGTCTCGGAAGGAATCGTAGAAGGGACACGCAAGATTACAATTCCTGCACAAAGTTGGAAAAAAGGCAAAAATCAATTGGTGGTCAAATTCGGAAATATGGTACAATTTCCGTGGTATGGTTTGGGAGTAAATGGCAGTCCCGACGATTTGTATGTAAGTACCAAAGACACAAAAGTAAGCTTGGCATCGGGATGGTATTTGATGCCGTCTTTTGCAGAGCCTCACACCTACAATCATAGCAGCAACAATGTCGGTACTACTATCTATAATGCGATGATAGAACCGCTTCTTCCATTTGGTATAAGAGGAGCCTTGTGGTATCAGGGGGAATCAAACGCAGGACGGGCTTACCAGTATCGCCAAACTTTCCCACTGCTGATTCAGGATTGGCGCAAAAAATGGAATGACACGTTTTCATTTTATTTTGTACAATTATCAAGCTTTGGGGCCTATCAAAATAGCAACAATGGTAGTAGCTGGGCCGAGCTTCGGGAAGCTCAAACCATGACTTTGTCGGTACCCAAAACAGGCATGGCCGTGACGATTGATGTCGGAAATCCCAAGGATATTCACCCTACCAACAAACAAGACGTAGGGCATCGCCTCGCACTCAATGCCCTCAAGTTTGACTACGGGCAAGAGGTACTTCATTCGGGACCTATGTATGAGTCGGTGCAGTTTGATGAAGATAAGGCTATCATTTCTTTCAATTTTGCGGGTGACGGCTTGAGCGTCAAAGATAAATTTGGGTACGTAAAAGGCTTTGAAATTGCGGGGGAAGACAAGGTATTTTATTATGCCAAAGCCGAAATCATCGGTGATAAAGTAGAAGTATATCATCCCAAAGGTCAAAAACCTATTGCTGTGCGCTACTCATGGGCAGATGCCCCAGAAGATGCCAATCTTTTCAACAGCGAAGGACTCCCGGCTAGCCCTTTTCGAACCGACAATTGGGCAGGAAAAACAGTAGGTAAAAAATTTGAATAAAATACACGCGCTTTTCAAAAACGATTTTGAGGGGTAACAATCAAGTGTATAAAAACGAAGTTCTTAAAAATAACAAAGATTAACCTATGACCTATCTTCCTAATCATACTCGCTATGACCACATGACTTATCGTCGGTGTGGCAAAAGTGGCCTGAGCTTACCCGCTATTTCGCTAGGGCTATGGCATAATTTTGGCGGGGTTGATGTTTTTGAAAACTATCGAGCCATTTTAAGAGCGGCTTTCGATGCGGGTATTACTCATTTTGACTTAGCCAACAATTATGGCCCGCCTCCAGGGTCTGCGGAAGAAAACTTCGGGATACTTCTTAAAAAAGACTTTGCAGCGCATCGAGACGAACTTATCATATCTTCAAAAGCGGGTTATTTGATGTGGCCGGGGCCTTATGGGGAGTGGGGGTCGCGCAAGTACCTTATTGCGAGCTGTGACCAAAGCCTCAAACGAATGGGACTAGAGTATGTGGATATTTTCTACTCACATCGTCCTGACCCAAACACCCCTTTGGAAGAAACAATGGGCGCCCTTGATAGCATCGTACGGCAAGGAAAAGCCTTGTATGTTGGGATTTCTAATTATTCGGCGGAAGATGCGGCTCGAGCTATTGCTATTTTAAAACAATTAGGTACGCCTTGCCTGATTCATCAACCCAAATATTCGATGTTGGAGCGCTGGGTTGAAGGTGGACTTTTGGAGGTACTGCAAGAGTCGGGGGTAGGTTGTATTCCATTCTCTCCGTTGGCGCAGGGGTTGTTGACAGATAAGTATTTAAAAGAAATCCCTCACGATTCGCGGGCTGCTAAAGAGCATGGTTTCTTGAAAAAAAGTCAACTTACGCCTCAAACTTTGGAAAAAATAGGAAAGCTCAATGAGTTGGCAATCCAACGTGGTCAAACTTTGGCTCAGATGGCACTGGCATGGCTGCTCAAAGACAGCCGCATTACGTCGGTGCTGATTGGGGCGAGTCGTGTTTCTCAATTACATGATTCTTTGAAGTGTTTAGAAAACCAGCACTTTGGTGCGGACGAATTAGCTCATATCGAAACTGTTTTGGCCAATTAGGAATGTGGTATAAGTATGTTTTTATGAGTTTGGGACTTGGTCTATCACTCTACAGCAATGCTCAAATTGACAAAAATGCGACGAGAGAGACCAAAGCATTGTATCATAATCTAAAAAAGCTCTCCAAAAAACACGTACTTTTTGGACATCAACATGCTACCGAATACGGACATGGGTGGTCGGGAGAAGCAGATCGTTCGGATGTGAAATCGGTGACGGGCTCGTATCCAGCAGTCATAGGGATTGATTTTATGGGGTTTTCGGGCAGGTCGCCAGAAGATATTGCCAAGTCAGTGGCTACTTTGCGCCAAAATGTAATAGATACTTACCAGCGAGGCGGGGTAACGACGGTAGCGTGGCATTTTTCGAACCCCGCTTCTGGAGGAGGATTTTATTGGAAAGATTCGATTTCGGTGGCTGCCATGCCTCTCATCAAACCTTACGGCTCTCACCACGAAGCCTACAAAGAGATTTTGCGTACGATTGGAGATTTTGCCAAATCGACCAAAGGGCAAGATGGTAAGTTGGTACCCATGATTTTTCGGCCTTTTCACGAATTTGACGGAGGATGGTTTTGGTGGGGTAAACCTCACTGTAGCCGCGAAGATTTCATGGATGTTTGGCATTTTACGGTATCTTATTTACGCGATACTTTGGGGGTGCATAATTTTATTTATGCTTTTTCGCCAGATAATAAATTTACGACCGAAGAGATGTTTTTGGAGCGTTATCCGGGCGATGATTGGGTAGACATGGTAGGGATGGATAATTACGGAGATTTTGGGCGAGACGGAAAATATAATTTGACCGCGGGTATTCAGAAGCTCAAAATTGTGTCTGACTACGCTCAAAAGGCTCACAAACTCGCCGCTTTTACGGAGACCGGTTTAGAATCAATTCCCAATACTACATGGTGGACAGAGACGTTGCTCAAAGCTTTAAAAACAGAGAAAATGCGTTTAGCTTACGTATTGGTCTGGCGTAATGATACGCGAAGCCCTACACACTATTATGCACCTTATCCGGGGCAGGTGAGTGAACCCGATTTTCTCAAATTTTATCAAGACCCTTATACACTTTTTGAAAATGATTTAAGAAAAATATATAAGAAAAAGTTCTTGGGGCTCTTTTAATAATCTTGGTAGCGTACTGATGGCTCTCCAAGGTGAATACTTACTATCATAAACAATCACCTTCTTCGCATGAACTACTTTAGCTGTTTGGGATTTATTTTATTGACTCTAAATGCTTTAGGGCAGCTGATGCCTATCAAAGCAGATGTATATAAATGGCAAAGTGTGGCAGTATCAAAAAAAAATAAAATAGAGCAGCGTTCTATTTTAGAAGGTACGACCCCTGCTTTCAAGTACATGAAAATCCATGCGGAGACTTTACAGCCTAAGCAAGCCTCTAAAAGCCACCAACACACCCAAGAAGAGTTGATGATAGTAAAAGAAGGAGAGCTTACTATCACCCTCAATGGCAAAACCGAAACCCTCGAAGCGGGAAGTATTGCGCTTATCATGCCGGGCGATTTGCATGGGTTTGAAAATAAAAGCGGGCAGCCAGCTACTTACTATGTCATGAATTATGAATCGGTAGAGCCGGTAGACTTGGAAAGAGGAGCGAAAGCGGGCGGGTCGTTGATTGTACATTGGAATCAAGTTGCTTTCAAAACCCACGACAAAGGGGGACGTAGAAACTTTTTTGACCGTGCTACAGCCCATTCCAAACGCTTTGAAATGCACGTGACGACCTTAAACGAAGGCTTGATGAGTCACCCGCCTCATACTCATCAAGCTGCCGAAATCTTATTGCTTACCGATAAGCAAGCCCAAGAGAGTATCAATGGTGAATGGATAAAAGCGGATGTAGGAGACATTATTTTTTTACAATCTAACGTTCCTCATGCTATCCAAAATATCAGCAAAGGAGCCTGTACTTACTTTGCTTTTCAATTTGAATAAAAAAAATTGCGCATGCTGCCCCAAAATTACCTAGCGGAAAGAGACCCTATTTTGTCAAAAATTATTGAAAATACGCCCACTTTCAAAAAAACAGATTGGAACCAAGACGTTTATTTGGCATTGTTGGAGAGTATTGTTTCACAGCAAATTTCGGTAAAAGCCGCCGATTCTATTTTTGCTAGATTTAGAGCGTTGTTTCCTGAGCAATACCCTCACGCAGAGCTGCTTGTGGTAGCTACTGATGAGCAGTTGCGAAGTGCAGGCTTGTCTTTTCAAAAAATCAATTACCTGCGAAATGTAGCCACCTTTTCATTGGAGAAAGGAATTGATTATGCTCATTTAGAGGCTCTTGAGGATGAAGAAATCATTGCGTATCTCACCCCTATCAAAGGAGTAGGACGCTGGACGGTAGAGATGCTTTTGATGTTTGTGATGGAGCGCCCCGATGTATTCCCGATTGATGATTTAGTCATTCGTCAAAAAATGATAAAGGCTTACGAACTCACCCAAACAGGACGTGAGTTATACAAAACCCTTCACAAAATTGCGGAGCCATGGCGGCCTCATCGTACCTTGGCGTGTCGTTATCTTTGGCGTTGGCAGCCTGGTGTTTAAAGGGATTTTTGGTATAATTTTGGCTAGGTATACTTAAAAAATCGTTATTTTGCGCTCTAAATGAAGTGATATGGACCGTAAGACTCTGACTAGTAGGCAGTATTTTAAATTACTTTCATTGATTTATGGTGTGATGTTGCTAGCTCAGGTAGGTACTGGTACAGTCTTGTTTTTGTTAAGAAATACCCAATTAGAAGTAACTCCAAATCACGAGATGCTGTCACAAGCGTTGATGTATATTGGTCCTTTTTTAGCGTTTATGCTACCTTTTATGGGGTGGGCTATTTCAAAACAAACCTTGAAAACCATTTCATCAAAAGAATCTTTGTCGGAGAAATTGCGAAAATATCAGAGCAATTTACTCCTGAAATATGCTTTTTTTGAAGCTCCTACTTTGGTATCGGCATTTGGGTATTTTCTTACGGGAAATATATGGTTTTTGGGAGCTGGGATTGGGCTGGTGTTGTTTTTTCTGACACAAGCTCCCTCTAAAAAGCGTCTTCTAAAGACACTTCCCTTTTCGCCCATAGAAGAAGCCAAACTCAATAATCCCGAAGCCGAAGTGACTGAACTCCCCATCAAAGATTAAGGGAGCGAATTTTATTTGATTTTGTTCTATGGCTCGTCGTGTTAATACTTCTTCTCTTCCTCCCAAAAAACGTCCTCTTCCACCCTTAGGATGGGCTATCGTTGGGCTTGTGGTAATCTTGATAGGTGTAGGGCTTTGGTATTATAATCGACTCAATATCAACGACTGGAGACATGTACACAAACTCGGTATACGCTTACCGATGAAATATGAAATTCACGGAATCGATATTTCGAAACACAATGGGCGTATTGATTGGAAGCTTCTGCGAGAAATGAGGTTTGAGGACTTGCGTCTCCAATTTGCCTTTGTTAAAGCTACCGAAGGAACCTCTCTCATTGACAAGGATTTCAAAAACAATTGGCAACAAGCCGATGATGTGGGGCTATATCGAGGAGCTTATCATTTTTATATTCCTTGGAAACCCGCTTTGCCACAGTTTGAGAATTTCAAAAAAGTAGCCAAGCTCAAAAAAGGAGATTTGCCGCCAGTCCTTGATTTTGAAATTGGTACCAATGCTTATAGTCGCGAGCAGGTCATCGAAAATTTGCGAACTTGGCTAAAATTGGCCGAAAACCACTATGGAGTGCAGCCCATCATTTATACCAATGCTGACTTTTATCGGCGATACATCAAAGACAATCTCGACAACTATCCCCTTTGGATTGCCGATTACTCAGGCTGGACGCTAAATCGCTACGATGATGCGACGATTTATTTTTGGCAACATTCAAAAAGTGGGTATTCGGAAGGAGTGCGTGGATTGGTGGACTACAATGTATTTTTGGGGGATGTGGATGCTCTCAAGAGAATTTGTGTAAAGTAGACTAAGGACGAGCCGGCGTAACACCATAACTCCGTAATTCATCCCTGACTTTTTTGACCCATGCTGCTTGGGCGGCTTGGTTGGTTCCGTGGCCAGTCTCGTTGTCGTACTGGATTTGTAACTGACTATGCACCCGATAAAAATCAATGTATTGGTACTGTAATTCACTGCTGAAATCTTCTACCGAAAAGGTCATCTTTTGAAGATAGCGCTTAAATCGCTCCGCTGCAAGACGAGTGATGTCGAAGTGAAGCTGCTCATGGTCAAGTACATAGTCGTTTTTGGAGCCGGGCCTTACCCATGAGATGGTTTTGTCAATCCATATTTTAGGGCGAACATAGAGTTCGATGACTCTATTGGCAACGACGGTGCGAGCTTCAAACCCAAAACTAGTAAATACTTGAGCCGCCCAGCGACTCAACACGCTCGGTGCTCCTTGGAAGTCAGACCAGTTGAGCGGGCGCTTGGCATGATAATAAAGAGTGTCACCGTGGTCGATAAGCGTTTCTTCTTCTAGGATGAGCTTCACTTCGCGGGCAAGCAAATCAGAGGTCTTGATGCCTTTGGCAAACCAATTGTTAAAACCTTTGAGTTCATTTTCCAATAATTTTCTAATCACGCTCTCAATCATCTCTTCGGGTACCACGCCTGCGCGAGTGTAGGTAGTGGCGGCATTGCCATTGGTGAGAAGTACGCGCCGCCCTTCTCGGTATGTTTCGTAGCCTAGTATCATTTTGACTTCGCCCTTGACACGGTTTTCGGGAGTAAGTGTCTCGCTAATTCGTAGTTCGTTGATAGTGAGTAAAATAGGCGTAAGAGAATCGGTGTTAACAGGGTTGAAATTTTTCTTTAAGAAAGATTCCAGGGCATTGGCCGTGCCACCTTGAAGCTGAGCTGTGAGGGGCTGAGGTCTACTCCAAATCTTGCCGATATTGGTAGTAATAGCCCTATTGTCAATTACCTCTAAAATAAAAAAGCCTTTGGGTTGGACGTTTAGGCGAATGGGTTTAAGGGCAATTGTTTGGGTTTGAGTCCAAGCAGAATAGGAGGCTTGTAGCACAATAAAACCCAACAAAACACTAAAGATACTACGCTGCATAAATTTCTTATTCGTTACTTTGTGCTGTTCAAAGAGATGCTCCAACAAAGATACTTATGACTCTGATTTTAGGAATAATCGACGGTAAGTATCTTGATTGATAATGCTATTAACGGATAATTAACAAAAGAAAGATGAAGAGGGGTCATTTTTTTCTAAAAGTGATTTGAACCTCATTAAACACAATAATCTAAAACAACTCATGCGTCCTGCTTTTGACGATATTTTTATGGAACTAGCCCAAAACCTAGCGCGTAGGTCTCACTGTATCAAAGCGCAAGTGGGGGCAGTTCTTACCAAAGACACCCGAATTATTTCGATTGGTTATAATGGTCCTCCTTCGGGTACCCACAATTGTGACGAGGAGTTTCCGGGGGTAGGCTGTCCGCGCGATTCCAAAGGAAGCTGTTCGTTGGCACTTCATGCAGAACAAAACGCCATCTTGTATGCCGTCAAAAATGGAGCTAATTTAGAAGGAACGACTTTGTACGTGACTTTGTCGCCTTGCATTGCTTGCGCGCGCGTGATTTATACGATGAAAATCAAACGAGTCATTTATTTGGATTCCTATGCTGATTATAAGGGCATTGGGGTAGATGAAGGCGTCGAGTTTTTGCGAAAATTTGGAGTACAAGTCGAGCGTTTTAAAAAAGTAGCTGAACAATCTTAACAAATCATGAATTACCTAGCCCACTTCTACTTGTCATTTGAGCAAGAGCCGCTAATTGTGGGGAATTTGTTAGGTGATTTTGTAAGAGGAAGATTAGATCATCCCCGCAATCAGCACTACAATGCCGCCATAAAGCAGGGGATATTGTTGCATCGCCACATTGATTTTTTTACAGATACACACCCAACGGGACAGGAGTGCCGCAAAGTGCTTCCTGCTAGGTTTTCGAAGTTTAGAGGAGTGGTTACGGACATGTATTTTGATTATTTTTTAGCCAAATATTTCCGCGATTATTCTACCTTTCCCCTTCATGAATTTACGGTGTATGTGTATGGAGTTTTAGATAAAAATCGAAGGGTATTGCCGCCTGAGGCAGCATCATTGGCAGAAACAATGAAAAAATACGATTGGTTGTACAACTACCAATTTGAAGAGCGGATGATTCGTTCTTTCGTAGGAATGTCACAAAGATTTCCGTTTTTGAAAGGCATCGAAACCGCCGGAGAAGAGTTGTTTGCCAATGAAGAAGTGTATGCCGATTATTTCAGAACCTTTTTCCCGGATTTAATTCATAGCTGTGAAGATTTTTTAGGCAGTAATTAAAATCGCCTTTGAAGATAGTACTTGTCTTAGTAAAGAGATTGTGGGAAATTTTATGCTCAAATTTTCCTATTTGCCGATAGCTATCTGATGGCATACTTATCTAGCGGGTTGTGCCTAATAAGATTATTACATTTTCAAATTGACAAACTATGTTTACAGAACCCAGCCCTTTAAAAGAATTGATGAACCACTTTGCGCAGGCAGGAGAAGTGATTTGGATAGGGGTGAGACCCGCATCTCGACAGCCTGTATCGCCTATTACTGAGACTTTTGCCCGAATAGGAACGGGGCTCGACGGTGACCGCTACCGTGGCAATCCAGACAGCAAACGCCAAGTAACATTGATTCAGGCGGAGCATTTGGCGGCGATAGGCTCTTATTTGGGAAGAGGCATTATCAATCCTGCCTTGTTGCGGCGCAATATCGTCGTGACAGGTATCAATCTACTAGCTCTTAAAGACCACACCATCCAAATCGGAGAGGCGGTGATTCAGATTACAGGTTTGTGTCATCCATGTAGCCGTATGGAGGAGGTGCTAGCAGAGGGTGGCTATAATGCCATGCGAGGGCATGGGGGAGTCACTGCCAAAGTACTGCATGAAGGTACTATTAAGGTGGGAGATAGCGTAAAGGTGCTGAGTCAGCTAGACAACCTAAATCAGTAACTGCCTGAGTGCTTTTGACTTAATTTTGCAAAAGTTTTTTTCTGTTTGAATTCAACGGCGGACTTACTAACTTGCGGGCATGGCAGACAATTTTGTGGTATCGGCTCGGAAGTATCGTCCCGTTACGTTTGATACGGTAGTTGGGCAGTCGCACATTACGACTACTCTCAAAAATGCTATTCGTACCAATCACTTGGCACAGGCGTTTTTGTTTTGTGGACCTCGCGGTGTGGGGAAAACAACGAATGCTCGTATTCTCGCAAAAACCATTAATTGTCAGCGTCTTACCGATGAGGTAGAGCCTTGCGGAGAGTGTGAGTCGTGCGTGGCTTTTCAAAACAATGCGTCTTTTAATGTGCATGAACTAGACGCCGCGTCTAACAACTCTGTAGATGATATTCGGAACTTGATTGACCAAGTGCGCTATCCTCCCCAAACGGGTAAATACAAAATCTACATCATTGACGAGGTGCACATGCTATCGTCGGCGGCTTTCAATGCTTTTCTGAAAACCTTAGAGGAGCCACCTAGCTATGCCATTTTTATCTTGGCTACGACCGAAAAACACAAGATTTTACCCACGATTTTGTCGCGGTGTCAAATCTTTGATTTTAATCGGATTCAGCCTAGTGATATTGCCGACCACATCGAACGAATTGCCCAAAAGGAAGGTATCCAAACCGAACGTGAAGCCCTCGAACTAATCGCCCAAAAAGCCGATGGCGGTTTGCGCGACGCGCTGTCGATGTTTGACCTCAACGTGACTTTTTCGACCGACGGGACGGTGCGGTATCGGGATGTTTTAGAAAATCTCCACATCCTTGATTATGATTATTACTTTAAGGTAACAGACGCCCTTTTGACAGGAGATTTGTCCCAAACCTTGTTGACTTTCAATGAGATACTCAAAAAAGGTTTTGACGGGCATTTGTTTGTTATTGGATTGCTTGAGCATTTTAGAAATTTGCTGGTTTCCAAAGACCCCTCAACGGTGCAGTTGTTGGAAGTCTCCGAAACTGCCAAAAACAAATATTTGGACCAATCGGCCAAAGCCTCTTTGTCGTTTTTATTGTCTGCGTTGAGTATTGGTGGTCAGTGCGACATCAATTATAAAGCCGCCAAGCAGCAGCGCCTACACGTGGAGCTGTGCTTGATGAAGCTCGCAAAGCTCGCAGATGTCTTGGACTTGGAGGCTATATCCCAAGACGAAAAAAAAAAGCATAATATAAGTGCAACTACCTCAGTGACTGTGCCCAATGCCACGGTGACCACCCACGTGAATTTGGCCGGAAATCCAGCGGCTACTAAGCCCATCATGACCACGAGCGAGCCTACGGTCAGTTATCAAAATGCGGCTACCGGGACACTCGGCAAACTTCGCTCGACAGTAAATCTCAATGCTACGGCCATAGTAACCCCCGAAACAGCCAAAGTAACTACCTCAGTTTCTAAGGAAGCAGAACCTTTAATGAGCTGGACTGACCAGCCTTTTGCGTTCGAACAACTCAAAGAAACCTGGGAGGCATTTGCACGTTTAAGGGAGACCAAAGGTGGGGGCGTAAGTGAGCAAATCATGCTCAATCGTGAGATTAAGTTTGAAAACATGACGATTGAGTTGATTTTGGATAATCTTCACCAAGAGACCTTACTCAATGACTTAAAACCTGAGTTGTTGAGTTATCTTCGTCATACCCTCAAAAACCGTCAGATTCAGGTTACGCACCGTATCGCGCCCAATGAGGTAAAACGCAACCCTTATACGCCCCTCGAAAAATTCAACGCCTTGGCTGAGCGCAATCCCGCCTTACTAGATTTGCAGCGGTTGTTGGGATTGGATGTGGATTTTTAGGGAAATTATCTTCTGTTTTTCACCTTGCTTGGAGTCTTCTATTTTCTGTACAATCAGAACTAACTATTTCATGCACTTATTCTGCAAAAACGCTAGGGTGATTTTTGTTAAATTTATAATTAATCGTGTTCTATCTCAGCGAGATTTCCTCTTAAATCGTTGTGTTAGCAAAAAAGATGCCATATTTTCGATATGAAAAAATAATAATTTTTTATATCGAACGTCAATTATATACTAGTTCTTTTAGATTGCCGTTGGATAAAAATCATTTCTTTTTTAATATTTTTCTTCTAATATTAAAGCGTCATATACACTTACAAACTATAAGTATGCTTTTTAGCGATATTAGCAATTAGCATCATTTTTATTTCAAACCATTTCTGAAATCTATCCAACTCCATTTTATACTACTTATATTATTAAACCTCCCTCTTTTATGATTAAGTACATTATTACTCTTTTCACCTTTATAGTGGCACTATCTACTACAGCCCAAGAAAACAAACATAAGTTTGGCGAAGCCTCTCTTGAAGAAGTCAGCATGAAAGCTTATCCTAAAGACTCATCAGCAGATGCTGTTGTATTGTATGATTATGGCGAGACTAATTTTAGATATACCAACAACAACATTTTTATTGTTTTAAAGCAACACACGAAAGTAAAGATTTTGAAAAAATCCGCTCTTGATAGGGCTTCTTCTAGTGTGTTATTATACAAAGTTGGCAACAACGAAGAAAGAATTTTTGATATTAAAGCATTCACTTACAACTTGATAGATGGTAAAGTAGCGAAAGATAAGTTGTCAAAAGATATGATTTTTAAAGAAAAATCTTCTGACAACTATACAAATCACAAATTTACATTGCCTAATGTGAAAGAAGGCTCAGTGATTGAGTATAGTTATGAAATAGAAACTCCCATGACTCTTTCTCATAATCCTAAAATATGGATTTTTCAAAATGACATTCCCGTTTTATGGAGCGAATACAGAATAGATATCCCTAATATATTTTATTATACAATGCTGATGTCAGGATATTTGCCTTTGGCTATCAATGAAAAAAAACCTTTAAACATTCGATTTGCAGGCACAGATATGCCTGGTGTGAGTTATCGGTTTGTGGTAGAAAACGGCGCAGCTTTTAGAGATGAACCCTACATTACGACTCCTCTTGATTACGTCTCCAAGATTGATTTTGAACTTTCAAGCATTGATTGGACTGGAGTTTTGACAAAAAATTTCTCCTTAGATTATGCTAGTATGAACAAAACCTTGCTCGTAGATTATAACCTAGAAGAACAACTTCGTAAAACCAATTTCCTTAAAAATATTGCAAAGGAGATAAAAGCCAAAAATGCAGATACACTTAGTCAATGGAGGGCTGCCAAAAATTACGTTTTTTCTAATATCAAATGGAATGGAAAAAGTAGCATTTATTCCAATGGCCTTAAAAAAGTATTTGATAAAAAAGAAGGTGATGCAGGCGACATTAATTTGCTACTTACGGCTCTTCTTAGAGAAATGGGTTATGATGCCAATCCCTTGATTTTGAGTACACGTGCTAATGGATACATAAATGAAACCTATGCATTGCTTAAAAAATTTAATTACCTACTTGCATACATGAATTACTCCGGAAAAGATATTTTCTTGGATGCTACCGACGAATTTGCCGATGTAGGAATTGTACCTATAAGGTGTTTAAATAAAAAAGGATGGCTGGTACATCCTACAGAAGCTAGGTTTGTATCATTGATTCCTAAAGAGCAGGATAGAGAATATAAGAAGGCAGAATTTGTGCTTAATGAAGAAGGAGAGCTTTCGGGAAAAATATCGTTTTCGTATGCAGGGTATGGTGCTATTAGAGCCAAAAGCGATTTGAAAGAAACGGGGCAAGAAAAGTATTTAGAAGAAGTAAAAAAAGACAACCCTTCATGGTCTATTTCTAAAGTACAATATTCAAATACCGAACCAAACAATAGAGCCATGGAAGCGGCTTTTGATTTGAATATCAATGAGCACGTTATCAAAGCGGGAAATCTATTGTATTTAAAGCCGATTTTAAGTGACGACTATTCCGAAAATCCATTTAAAGCTTCTGAAAGGTCTTTTCCAGTCGATTTTGGGTGTTCACTTGACGAGACTTATATGGCAAATTTTGAGATTCCTGAAGGCTATAAAGTAATAGAAGCTCCAAAAAGTGCCTCTATTACTTTGCCTTCTGACGGTGGGCGGTTTTCGTATATGGTAAGGGCAGACGGGCGAAAAATAAATGTAGTCAGCAAAATACAGCTTAAAAAGCCGATTTATTATGCGGATGAATATTTATTCCTGAAAGAATTTTTTGATAAAATCATTGCAAAACATCAGGAACAAATTGTAATCAAAAAAGAAAATTAAAATTTTAATGATGGAGTATAAGAAGACATGGATAAAGAGGGTTTTAACTTTATCGATTATTGTTAGTCCTTTAGTGGGATATGGGCAGAATTTTGCTGTCGCAACTTTAACAAATGAACTGACCGACAAGGCAAGTAGTGTAGTACGATTTCATCATACGGAATTTGTGGTAAAAGATATGGGGCAGGCTTTGGTGAAGATAAGTGGAGCTGTCACGGTATTGGACGAAAAGGGCGAACGGCAAGCCGCGATTGTGATTCCTTACAATAAATTTACGACTATTAAGGATATCGAAGCGCAGCTTTACGACGCACAAGGTCAAAGAGTAAAGCGTCTGAAAAGAAGCGAAATCGAAAGCTTTAGTACCAATTCGGGTGATAACTCTATCGATGATAGTTTTGTGAAAGTGGCAATGCTTAAACATACCACTTATCCTTACACGGTGGCTTTTGCTTATGAATTCACCACCCGCAATATGATGATATATCCTACGTGGGAGGCTGTCCCGAATAATCTTCCCAGAACGGCGGTCGAGCACAGCAGCTTAACTGTAACAATGCCCCAAGGCTTGAAATTGAGGTATTTGGAGCAGAATATGCCCTCCAAAGCCGCTATTACGGAAGACGGGGGTCAAACCAAATACACTTGGGTTGTAAAAAATATAAAAGCAATTGAGGAGGAGCCTTACGCCCCGTCACTTTCCAAAATATTGCCCTGTGTATATACCGGTCCCACCGAATTTATGGTAGAGGGCTATCGTGGTAATCTCTCTACTTGGACGGATTTCGGCATGTTTTATCGGGAATTGAACAAAGACCGCTATACCTTACCTCCGCAAACTATCAATAAAGTAAAAGAATTGATCAAAGGGATAGACAATCCTCAAGAAAAAGTACAGAAATTATATGCTTACCTGCAAGGTAATACCCGCTATGTAAGTATTCAGTTGGGATTGGGAGGGTGGCAATCCATGAAAGCCGAAGAAGTAGCTACCAAAGGCTATGGTGACTGTAAAGCACTTACTACTTATTTAGGTGCGATGTTGAAAGAAGTAGGGATCAAATCATACCCTGTGTTGGTAAAAGCGGGAGCGGATGAAAGCGATATTCAGTCTACGTTTCCTTCATTTCAGTTCAATCATTTGTTTTTGTGTGTACCCAACCAAAAGGATACTATCTGGCTAGAATGTACCAGCCAAACGGCTCCTTTTGGGTATTTGGGAAGTTTTACGGGAGATAGACATGCGGTTTTGATTACCGAAAATGGGGGTGTACTGGTCAAAACTCCCTCGTATCGACCCGAAGATAATCAGCAGCTACGTCGTGCTTTGGTCAATCTACAAGAAAATGGTGAAGCCATAATTGATATGATAACCTACTACAAAGGAATTCAGCAAGAAACAGTATCGGGGGTGATGCATGTTTATGGTAAAGAAGAACAAAAAAAATGGTTGGTAAAATCGTTGTCGCTGTCGAGTGTCGAAATCCTGAAATTTAGTTTTGAAGAACACCCTTCGGCGCTTCCTGCGGTGGAAGAAAAAGTGCATTTTTTTGCCAAAAACGTCTATAATAAAAGTAGCTCTCGACTTTTTTTGAGTCCCAATCAGTTTAATGTTGTCAGTACGGTACCATTTCCCAATGCTTCACGAAAGTATGATTTTGAGATTTCGTCCAATTATTTAGATATCGACAGTATCACCTACATAGTTCCGAAAGGGTACATTGCCGAGTATTTGCCAGAGAAATCAAATCTTGTTTCAAAATTTGGCGAGTACGAAGCCGAAGCTCAAAAAGTAAATGACCGTATTATCTACACCCGCAAAATGAAAATGAAAAAAGGACTTTATCCTGCAAGTGCTTTTAACGAATGGGTGGAATTTAGGAAGAAGATTGTGAAACTAGATAAAAATCAAATTGTGTTGGTCCAGGAAAAATAGGATTTGGTTATGTTGGATTAATAAGATTAATATAATTTACTGCCAAACTAGCTTCCCAGAGGCTAGTTTTAATGCGGTTAAACTGAATATTAGGCAAATTGCTGAGTAATTTACACTTTGTCACTTATTTTTAGAGTATATTTTATTCAAAAAGCCATATATATATCAAACGCAATCAATCCTAATATAAAAACCCTTTACTTACCATGTTCAATCGTCGAGATTTTCTGAAAAGTACCCTCATTGGTGGGGCTGCTAGCATCATTACTCCCAACGCGCTCTGGGCAGCTACTCGCCCCAAAAAAGACAAATTAGGGGTAGCTTTGGTAGGCTTGGGCTATTATAGCACCGACTTGCTGGCACCCGCTTTGCAACTGACCAAAAACTGCGAGCTGGTAGGAATCGTGACCGGAACCCCCTCAAAAGCAGAAACTTGGAAGAAAAAATACAATATCAAGGATAAAAATATCTACAACTATCAGAATTTTGACCAAATCGCCAACAATCCTGATATTGATATCGTGTATGTGGTATTGCCTCCAAGTATGCACCGCGAGTATGTAGTACGCGCGGCAAAAGCAGGAAAACAAGTTTTTTGTGAAAAACCCATGGCACCTTCGGTGGCTGATTGTGAAGCGATGATCAAGGCTTGCGCTGACAATAAAGTAAAACTAGCAATAGGTTATCGTTGTCAGCATGACCCAAATACCCAAGCGTATCAGAAATTTGCCAAAGAAAAAACCTTTGGTAAAGTACGCATGGTGACTTGCGGAGCAGGGTATTTTGATGGTCGTACTACCCATTGGAAGCAAAACAAGGCCCTCGGTGGTGGCGTAATGGGCGACATGGGCGTGTATGCCTTACAAGGGGCACGCTTGGCTACGGGCGAAGAGCCTATTTCGGTGACAGCGCAATTTCACACTACCCGCCCTGATATCTATAAAGAAGTAGAAGAAACCGCCACTTTTCAGTTGGAATTTCCAAGTGGTGCTTTGGCGGCTTGCCACACGAGCTTTGGTATCAATATGAACTATCTGCAAGCCAACTGCGAAAAAGGCTGGTTTAAAATGGAGCCTTTTTCGAGTTATAGTAACAACAAAGGAAGTAGCCCACTCGGTCCCATTGATTTTCCGCTGGCCAATCAACAAGCCAAACAGCTCGATGATGATGTGGAAGCTATCATGAAAAATATGCCCCTTATCGCTCCTGGAGAAGAAGGACTACGGGATATTAGAGTGGTAGAAGCAGTTTATAAATCGGTAGCCAACGGAGGCAAGCTCATCAAGCTCTAATCGGCGATTTTGTTGAGCATACCTACGCCCACAAACATAAAAAGCCCTCCGACCAGAAATGGGACGAGGGTTTCCCATTTTGTAAGGGTAAAGCCCAGTACTGGTTTGTCAGACATGAAAGCAAAAAGAGCAAAAAGAATAAAAACAACTCCCATTCCCGTGAGAATACTACCGAACGTACGTTTCATTAAATGATAATTTTAGAAGAAATGAGCACAAAATTATCATTTTTGTTGAAAGCTTGCACTATTCTTCTGGCCTTAGTTTGAGGTTGTCTTTCGAAACAATGTATTCGGAGTTATAATAATGACGGTGAAAAAGATAGATGCCTGCGCCGAGGCTGCATACAGCTAAGAGGAATGTCGGGATTTGAAACATAATCAGGAAAAAAAGGCTTATAAAAGCATAAAATCCTTGGCGTAACAATAAATCCATTAAATAATGCTGCTGAAGAAAACGCCCAAAAATTAACCAAAAAAGACCTAGAATAAGCACCCACCATTCAAGTGTATATACCCAACTTATACCTGACGGATGGTATCGAATCATAAAGATAGATTCGGGAAAAACCAATAAAATAAAGAGAATCGTGTATTGAAGTCCTCTTTGGAACAAGGTAAGAGGAAGATTACGGAGGAGAGGCAATTGCAAATGTTCAAATTCGTAGAGATGTAGCAACATCACCGAGTGACTAAGGGCAATAGTAGCCGCAGCCAACGAAAACAAACGCTCGTCGTAAGCATCGGTAGGGTAAATTTTACAAATGCCATAGACAATAAAACACGTAAAAACCTTGGTAAGAAATAATAAAATGGGGGCTTTTTGAAACAAGTAAAGCAAGAAATACGACCAGTAGGGTTTTGTGAATTGGCGATTCAGAAAACCACTCAATATACTCAGACGGGTATCGGGATTGGGATGAAAAAGACGATACTCATAAGCCATTACACCCGTAAAGGGTAAGAACAATGCGAAACTCATGGTAATAATTACGGCTTGATGCTGCCCAAATAGCCACCCATAATAGCCCACAAAACCCGCATACAATACCACAGGCAGCCACAACATAAAATGTACATACAACAACCCTGCCCAACGCCTTGGTTTTGAGACGGTCACGAGATGATACAAAAACTCGTGTGAACTAAAAAGTAACCTTTGCCTCACAAAATAGACCACTTTGAGGTGATACAATCCCCACAGAGATAGCCCAAGCGACAGCAAAAAAGGAGAGGTAAAAGCATACGTTGCCAATGCGATGTGGTCTTCGGGGCGTAAAATCCCGAAACCAAACATGGCAACCAAAAATAAGAAACCCGTATTGAGACGATAATATTCGATTACAAAAGTCTTGCGAAGGATATTAATAATGGACTTCACTGTTGGTTACGGATTAAATGAATCGTCTTGTTGTGGACTTGATATAAACCTTGAATGGGGAGTTTTTCAAAGATAAAATCCTGATGTGAGGATAACAAAAAAGTGACACCTTGTGTATGATATTGGCTCACAAGGTCGTACACTTTCTGTACGGTAGCATCGTCGATAGTGATCAGGGGTTCGTCTAAAATAATGACTTTGGGAGTTCCTAAAAAAGCGAGAATCAAAGAGGTCTTTTTGAGCATTCCACTTGAGTAAGTACCCGTAGGTTGATACAAAAAATCATGCACTCCGAAGGTTTCGATGAGCTGATTCACTTGCTTTTGAGACGCTTTTTTGGCATGTCCTACAAACTGAATCAAATCATTGGCGGTCAAAAATTCAGGATAATCAGGTTCGGCTTCGCCATAATTGATGTGAAGTCGATAGTCGATGGGCTGTTTTCGAATATCCCAAGCGTGGAGTTGGATGTCGCCTTCAAAGGGCAGCATTCCGGCAAGGGTTCTGAAGAACGTAGTTTTGCCAGAGCCGTTGGCACCTTTAAACCAATGAATGCCAGGCTTTAATACTAAATCGGGCACTTGGATGACCAAGTGCCCGCCGTACGATTTACGTAAATTTTTGATGATTATCATCGCTTGCTTATAGTATTTTGCTTGCGGGTTTGGGCTACTTGCAGCACATGTTGCCCAATTTTTATGCCTGCTTTGTTTCCTTCATCACAGCCCGACCAGTAGTGAATCCCGCCATACAAACGACTTACGCTTGCATTCAAAGCCGCTTCTCTAAAAGATTTAAAAGTCATTACGCCGTGGCCGTGTTTAAATTCGGTCGAGTCAGTAAATATTATATTATCTCCATGCACAAAACTATACACCTCTGCCGCTGCGCCAGAGATAGTACTGTGGCCACTTGTGTATTCAGGAAAAGGGGGCGTCTGCAAATAAGGTTGCCATTTGGGGTCAATGTCTGAGTTGATAACCGTTTCGGGTCTCACTTTGGTGCTGCGGTATTTTTCGTCCCAACAACTAATGAATGCATCCATAAGTGCTAGAGAACCAAGTAAATAACCTTCCACACTTTTTTCAAACGAAGCTTTGCTGTTACGAGATACGGTGGCATTGATAGCGAGCCAATGCCCACCGGGGGTCATTTTTTTATTCGCAAACATAACATGCCCCACTACATTCATCACAAATGGATTGTCGTCCCAAAACCAAGCCGTGCGTTTTTGTTCTTCCGTAAGGTTTTTACCAATTTCATAGACTTGACGCGTTTCTTTCCAAAACTCGCTGTCTTTATTAGGCGTCCACATAGGGGGCCGTGGAGGCATAAACTGCGTAATCGAATCCAATGTAAACGAACGAATTTTGTTCCATTCAGGTTCGCAGGCATCGGCATAGGCAGGGGGAGTGGGTACCCAAGTACCAGGCTTGTTGGTAACTGTAAAACGAATGCCTCGGGTTTGTTTATACTTATCTTTTCCCGAGTACCGAATCACGTGAGCCGCTACACTATCCCCAAATGCTTTAGAGCGCTCGATTACATCAGAGGGTATACCCATATCTTCGTACTTGGAGTAGAAAGTCTTTTCGTAATCATCAAAGAAGCTTGCTGAAAATGTAAGCGCACGAGCTACTTTCAAAAACGCATGAGTACTTGCTAAAGGAAAACAATATTCGGCATTAGGTTCAGGTGGAGCAGGAGAAGTAAAATCGTTTAACTTTCCTCCGAGAGATTGATACGCTGGATAGCCCGGAACCATAGCTTCATATCCTGCTAAGTTGGCATAGGCATAGATTCGACTGGCTACGGGAGGTTTGAAAATATCGTGAATAATCACCTCTGTGAGCAGTTCGACCGATTGGTGATACAATTCCGCATCAGCAGCCTTTTTGTTATACTCCTCAGGTTTGGCTTTTGGTTTACAGGCGTTTAATGATAAAAAGATGCTGCCTATAATCACAAAAAAGAAAGGCTGTTTCATCATAAGTACTAAAAAAATGAAAAAAAAAGTTTAGAAAGGAATACTCATAAGCGCAAATTTATAAAATCATGCCCTTATTAAAGTGATTTTGGTCAGTTATTTCGGTATTTAAAAAGGATTAAAAACTTTTAATGTAAAAACCTCTTTTATGCAACGTCGTACCTTTTTTTCAACATCCATAGGGGTAGTTTCTTGGGTGGCATTTGAAACGGCAGAGGCAGCCCCTCGTCCTTCTAAATTGCCACGGTGGCGAGGGTTCAATTTGCTCGAAAAATTTAATCCTAACCAAGCCCAACCTTATTCAGAGCGAGATTTTGAATGGATGCATCAGTGGGGCTTTGATTTTGTAAGATTGCCTATGTCATATTGGTGTTGGTCTAAACCCGACCCGCAGCAGTGGCTTGTGATGGATGAGATGCAGCTTAAAGAAATAGACCAAGTCGTTGAATGGGGCAAAACCTACAAAATCCACGTAAATCTCAATATGCACCGTATTCCGGGCTATTGTGTCAATCCTCCTGCCGAGCCGCTTAATTTATGGAAAGATGAAAGGGCTCTGGAGGCTGCTTGTCATCATTGGCGCGCGTTTGCCACTCGTTATAAAGGGATTTCTAATAAAAGGCTCAGTTTTGACCTTCTCAACGAACCTCCCGATATTCCAGAAGCTGATTATGAGCGTGTAGTGCGGGCATTAGTCAAAGCCATTAGGGACGTAGATGCCCAGCGGCTTATCATCGCTGATGGTTTACGATGGGGTACCACTCCCGTCCATAGTATTGCAGATTTGAATGTGGGACAAAGTACACGTGGATATAACCCCATGCAGGTGAGCCATTATCGGGCTAGTTGGGTGAAGGCTTCAGAGCAATGGCCTACTCCCGATTGGCCTCTCAAAATTGGTGAAACTGATTGGAACAAAGATTTGTTGAAAAAGAAATACATCGCTCCTTGGAAAGAACTGGAACGTAAAGGTGTCGGGATTCATGTAGGAGAGTGGGGGGCTTTTCAGCACACACCTCACACTACAGCTCTTAAGTGGATGGAAGATAATCTTCAACTTTGGAAAGAAGCAGGCTGGGGGTGGAGTTTATGGAATCTGAGAGGCTCGTTTGGGGTTCTGGATAGCGGGCGCAAAGATGTAGTTTACGAAGACTGGCAGGGGAGTAAGCTAGATAGAAAAATGCTGGAGTTGCTAAGGCGATACTAATGAAAGGCAAATTGTGAAAAAACAATAAAAGACTTGAATATAGAAAAGAAGATAGCGGATAATTGAAGTAATAAAAAGACATCATAGGTTCAAGTGTTTCATAATCAAACAACACTGCCCTTTGAGCCTTAAAAAGTAGAAAGAAAAGTTGTTTTTTTGAAAACAAGACGCTATATTTCCATTGACGAATTTGACGAATGCAACGTCAATAAAAAGTTTAACGTATTAATCAATAATAAAACATTTACATCGTTTGGTCGAAAAAGTAATTTCCTTGGAGGATGTGTCTTTAGTTGATTTCCTCGGCGTAGAAAACAACCACATCAAAGAAGTCGCAGCTGCGTTTCCGATGAGCAAAATCATATCTCGTGGCAACGAAATCCGAGTAATGGGAACCCAGCCTGAAATAGTCCGCATCACCGATATTCTGCAATCCCTTCTTCAACATTACCAGAAGTACGGTAAAATCACCAACGAAAACGTACGACATTATCTTACTGCCAACGGAGGCTCGGTAGCACCACCTCATGTACTGGAAGATGAAAAGGATGTGATTTTGTATGGTACAAAAGGAGTAGTGGTAAAAGCAAAAACGGCTAACCAACGATTGATGGTCGAAAAAGCGGCTGAAAATGACTTGCTTTTTGCCATTGGCCCGGCAGGTACTGGCAAAACCTACACGGCGGTGGCTATTGCGGTACAGGCACTCAAAGAAAAAAAAGTAAAGAAACTTATCATCACGCGCCCAGCCGTAGAAGCAGGCGAAAACTTAGGCTTTTTGCCGGGCAATTTAGAAGAAAAAATTGACCCCTATTTACGGCCTATTTATGATGCCTTAGATGATATGATTCAAGGTGAAAAGCTGAAGTTTTATCTCGAAAATCGTATTGTAGAAATTGCCCCACTTGCCTACATGAGAGGGCGCACGCTCAACAATGCCTTTATTCTTCTGGATGAAGCTCAAAATACAACACCTTCCCAAATGAAGATGTTTTTGACGCGGATGGGGCCAAGTTCTAAAGTGATTATTACGGGCGATAAAACCCAAGTCGATTTGCCTAAAAATCAGAAGTCGGGCCTGAGAGATGCGCTAGAAACCCTCAAAAATGTCAAAGGAATCGGTTTTGTAGAGCTTGACGGACGCGACGTAGTGCGCCACCGCCTCGTTAAAGAAATTTTGGAGGCATACGAAAGAAAAGAAAAAGAATAGAGTGAAAGGGAGACAATACACCAAAATCGCTAAATATATCCAAGTAGGAGTCATCGGCAGTTTTTTGTTGTTTGTCTCCTTTTTCATGCCTCCTAGTTTTGCACAGCGCTGTTCGGCGGTGCCCTATGATAGCCTTCTTCAAAAACGCTATCCTTATTGGGCGCTGAAACGTAGGTTGCTCGAAGATTCTGTGCAAAATACTTTACGCAATCCTAACCGTAGAAACCTTCGTACAGCAGTACTTTGCGAAACGATTCGTATCCCTGTTGTGGTGCACGTGATTCATAATAACGCCGCTGGCACTACAGGAGGACGCGACAATGTCAATATTTCAGATGAACAGATTTTGTCGCAGATTAAGATTTTGAATGAAGATTATCGGCGCAAGGCAGGGACGAAAGGGTTCAACAACAATCCCGTTGGCGCAGATACAGGGATCGAATTTTATCTAGCCAATGTCGACCCAAACAACCAACCTACTAATGGTATCACAAGGCATTATTATCCCAATAAAACTTCTTTTGATATTTTTTCGGATGATCAGCTTCTGGCCAATATCGTCAGTTGGCCTACGGATCTCTATATGAATATCTGGGTAACCCGCTTTTCTGGTAATTTTTTAGGAGTAGCGCAGTTCCCGTCAGTAACAGGTATTCAGGGTCTGGACAATAGTTCGGAGCTTCAAGAGCGTACCGATGGGGTTTTTATTGATTTTCGGGTGTTTGGGGTAGGTAGCGCCGTCACAAGCCGTCTTTACAACCTAGGCCGTACGACCACACACGAGGTAGGGCATTGGTTAGGATTGATTCATACTTGGGGAGACACCAATTGTGGCGACGATTATTGCGCTGATACGCCCACCGCCGAGAGTGGTAATCAATCGGCTAATTGTGGTCCCGTATTTTCAAATTGTAATGGACAAAGGACGCGCAACATGACCGAAAATTACCTTGATTATTCGCCTGATTCGTGCATGAATATTTTTACTAAAAACCAAGCCGAACGGATGCTTGCCGTCATTGAAAAAGCACCAAGAAGGGCACGATTGGTGAAGTATTGGTGCGCAAGCGTGCCTTTTGGCGAAAAATTAGCGGTAAGGGTCTATCCTAATCCCGCTCCTTCTACTGAAAGGGTGAAAGTAGAGGTGACACTCAAAGAGTTTGGCGACTTTGAGGTAGAGGTATATAGCGTCACTGGTCAATTGGTGAAGCGATTTGTGTACGAAGATTATCCCAGTTGGATTGTGGATTTCCCGACCGACGATATGGCCTCTGGTAGCTACATCGTAAGGGTAAAAACCAAAGATGAAACCATTACTTCCCGTTTGATTATCAGGCGATGAACATTCTCCTTCGCTATACGTTGGTTTTTGCCTTGGGGATTTGGCTAATGGGGCAAGTCCAATGGCCCATAGAATGGATTGGCGGAGGGCTGGGAGCTGTGGCTTTAGGTACTTTAGGCATGTGGCGTTTTTTTCGAAGCCGCTTTTGGATGGGCGTTTTTACGTTGTTACTTTTTGTCAACTTAGGAATGCTCAATCGGGTCTTGCACCAAGAACAAAACAATAATCTTCACTTAAGTCACTTTTCTCTTTCCGAAATAAAGGCATATCAAGGATATGTTTTATCGCTGCCCGAAACCCGTACCAAAGTTCATAAAGTTGAATTGGAAGTATCGGCTATCAAAACACCGCGTGAGTGGAAAAAGGCTAGTGGTAAAGTATTATTATATATCGACAAAAAAGCCCCTAAACCTAGCTATGGCGATGAATTGGTAATTTTAGGAACACCGACCGAAATTTTGCCACCCGCCAATCCTGCCCAATTTGACTATCAACGATTCCTTTCGTATCAGTATATTTTCTTTCAAGATTACCTGCGAATTACCGACTTTGAAAAAACGGGAAAAAGTCGCACGGTTTGGTACAAAGTAGGACCTTATCGGTTAAGTGCGTGGAGCGATGCTGCCTTGCGTAAGCTCATACCCTATGAGCGCGAATATGGAGTAGCCAAAGCAATGGTCTTGGGTTTACGTGATGAAATGGATATTGACTTGCTGCAAGCTTACTCCGCAGCGGGAGCGGTACATGTGTTGTCGGTATCGGGTTTTCATATTGGGATTTTTGTGTGGCTGCTCACCTTATTGTTGAGTCGTTTCAAAAAAAATCGTTTCGGAAAGTGGCTTTATTTGGGACTTACGCTCACTATCTTATGGTTTTATGCTGTGCTCACGGGGCTATCGGCTCCGGTGATTCGCTCGGCTTTGATGTTTACCATTTTTTTGTTGGCAGAGCCTCTTCAGCGAAAACAAAACATCGCTCATGCTCTTTTTGGCTCAGCACTTATTTTATTGGTGCTCGACCCACTTCTGATATATTCGGTGAGCTTTCAGCTTTCGTATGCTGCCTTAGGTGGTATTATATTTTTGCAGCCTATTCTTTACCAAAGCCTTGTTTTTAAAGATTGGTTTTTGGATAAAATATGGGCCATTACCGCCGTAGCATTGACGGCCCAATTGGCAACTTACCCTATTGCAGTTTATTATTTTCACCAATTCCCCACTTATTTTTTGCTGGCAAATCCCATCGTGGTAGTTCTTTCTACGGCCATGCTGCCTGTGGCTTTGGCTGCTATTCTATTGTCGTGGGTTCCATTGATAGGCTCTGCTTTGGGATGGATATTGACCAGTATTATTTGGTTACTGAATCAATCGGTCGTTTTGATCGATAAATTGCCTTTTTCGCTAGTTCCCAATCTTTCGTTTTCTTGGTTAGAGCTTTTATTGGTGTATGCAATCATCGGGCTGTTGATTGTGATGCTATACGAGCGCGAGCTAAAATGGCTTTGGACGGTGGCAGGTGTAAGTACATGCCTAATGGTAGTACAGCTAGTCGAGATTTTTGAGTATCATCATCAGAAGGCAGTGGTCTTACATGCAGTTCCGTATCAGACGGTGGTTAGTTTGATTGACGGCCAAAATGCGGTTATTGTGGCCGATTCGGCTTTTTTCCAACAAGGCAAACAGCCTTATGATTATTATCTTAAAAACTTTTACGTACAGCGTGGTATCAAGCATATTATCAAAGAAAAGCTAGAGTCACCTTCGTCTCGCTTAGGAATCATAAAGACATTGCCGTTTGGTAAATTGATTGTTTGGAACCAGAAAACGATATTGTTGGTAGAGCAGCCACTTACGGAGCCGCTTCCGAACGTAGATTATGTACTTGTCAGAAAATCAAGTCACAAAAATATGGCTCAACTTCAAAGGTCATTTGGAACACAGAAGCTATTTTTTGACCATTCCAACAAATTTTATGTGTTGGATACCCTTCAAAAACAAGCAGAAGTGGCTAAGTTGGACTATCATTTTATGAATAAAAAAGGAGCTATTTTGTGGCACAATGGGCATGAACACAAGATTCCAGACTTGAATGCTTGGTATTAAATAAATACTTTCATCAACAAATGTTATTTTATGAAAACACAATTTACTTGGCTGTTTTTATTGGCTTCGCTCACCTCTTTGGCACAAGACAAAAGCCAATACATAAAAGATATAAAAGCATGGCATCAAGACCGTTTAGAAAGCCTAAAATCTGAAAATGGATGGCTTAATCTTGCGGGCTTATTTTGGTTGGAAGAAGGCGCAAATTCATTTGGAAGCGATGCCAGTAATCAAATTGTGTTTCCAGAAAAAGCGCCTAAAAAACTAGGGACACTCCTACTCAAAGATAGCAAAGTAAGTTTTTTGGCCGAACAAGGTGTGGAGGTAAGTTTATTAGGGTCGAAGGTGCCCGCTCCTTATGTATTTGTGGACGGACAAAGTGCTACTATGCAATATGGTTCCTTAAGATGGTTTATTATAAAACGTGGCCCCAAAGTAGGAATTCGTTTGAGAGATTTGGAAAGTGTTGACTTGCAACATTTTAAAGGAGTTGATACTTATCCTATTGATGCCAAATGGAAAGTGACGGCCAAACTTGAAAAAAACACTACCGACAAAAAAATAGCTATTATGGATGTGCTGGGTCAAACCACGATGCAACCTTCGCCGGGTACTTTGGTGTTTTCAATCGCTGGAAAAGAGTATCGTTTGGATGCAGTCGAGAGTGAAGGAGAGCTGTTTATCCTTTTTGCTGACCCTACCAATCAAAAAGAAACCTACGGAGCAGGGCGTTTTCTATATGCCGAATTGCCCAACGAACAAGGTACTACCATTCTTGATTTCAATAAAGCTATCAATCCTCCTTGTGCTTTTACAGCTTTTGCTACTTGTCCATTACCACCTAAACAAAATCGCTTGCCTATTGCCATTAGAGCTGGCGAAAAAAATTATGGATTGCATTAAAAGAAAAAGGATGGAGAATGTGTTTGTGAGCTAATGTATCATGCGCTATTCTTACAAAATTCTTTGGCAGAGAGTACATTTGTAGAAATATAGGGCTATTTTTGTCGTATGATTAGTTGGTTGGGAAAAAATACGGTTTTTCGCTTCTTTTGGGTATTGATGACAATTCACATACTCAATTGTAGCATTGACTCTCCTGACCCCGAACCAGACGATATTCCCGAAAATCTTGCTTATAATGATATCGAAAGTATCGCCGAATTGGTGATAGAACAATGGTTGGGATTAGGTGATTTTTTTGCTGAGCATGATGAACATGATACAGAAGATGGTAGCCATATTTCGCTAGGAAAAATTCTTTTTTACTGCCAATCTCTCCATTCATTTAAACTTTCAAACAATACCCACTCTTTAGCCTCTCCTTTGCTTCCTATTTATTACCAAGATATGTATGCGAGTCAGTATCACCCTGAACTAGTATCTCCCCCTCCCCAACACTCCTAAATTCCTTTTTTCTTAATTATTCCAAAGCGTAATCTAAGGTGATTACGTTGGTTTATATTTTTATTTTTAACCCCATTATTATGAAAGCAAATGCTTTTAAGGTAGGTGTGTGTGCCTGCCTGTTGTTGTGTTGGTCGTGTATCGAAGAGACAAACCAATCCAAAGTCGAACAAATATCTTTTCCTGTCACTAGTCCAGTGGTAGTAGATACTGTATACACAAAAGAATATGTGACAACAATTGCTTCTCTCCAAAACGTAGAGGTTCGTAGCAAAATAGAAGGATATATCGAAGCTGTTTTGATAGACGAAGGGAAGGCAGTTCATAGCGGACAAACATTGTTTAGAATCGGAGGGCAACGATACCGACAAGAACTTCACAAAGCCCAAGCAATGCTCAAAAGTGCTCGCTCAGAGGCAAAGACCCTTGAGCTAGAAATTAAGAATATACGCCACTTGGTGGAACAAAAAATAGTAGCCAAGACGGAGTTGGAGATAGCAGAATCAAAACTAGAAACCCTGAAAGCCCGAATCGAAGAGGCCGAATCGGATGCTGCCAATGCCCAATTACAACTCTCGTTGACCGAAATTAAGGCCCCTTTTAGTGGGGTGGTAGGACGAATTCCTAACAAAGTGGGAAGTTTGGTAGACGATGGCACCCTACTAACAACAGTCTCCAACAATCAAGAGGTGTATGCTTATTTTAACGTAACCGAAAAAGAGTATTTGGATTTTACGACACAAAATGAAATCAATCGTCGGCGTCCTGTTAGGCTAATATTAGCCAATGGACAACCGTATTCGCAAACGGGAGTTATCGAAACTATTGATAGTCAGTTTGATAAAAATACGGGAAATATAGCTTTTCGTGCCAAATTCCCTAATTTTCAACAAATCCTCAAAAATGGAGCAAGTGGTAAAATCCAATTGACTAATACGATTAAAAATGCGTTGGTAGTTCCTCACAAAGCGGTGTTTGAGGTGCAAGACCGCAACTGCTTGTACGTAGTAGATGCCCAAAATAAAGTAAGTATCCGCAACGTGCAAATTCTCCAGCGATTGCCACAGCTGTACGTGATTGAGTCTGGACTAGATAAGTCCGAAAAAATTCTGTATGAAGGTATACAACGAGTAGTAGAAGGTGACGTAATCACCCCTCAGTTTATACCTATGCGTCAAGCGATGGCGAGTATTGCTAAAAATTAGAGGGTAAGTTAGTTGGCCGTATATAGATATACGGTTCAACGATTCACTATTAACAAAAAAACGTATGTTTAGTCAATTCATAAATCGGCCTGTTTTGTCGATAGTCATTGCTCTGATTATCACCTTACTGGGCTTACTAATGCTTACACGCTTGCCTATGACGCAGTTTCCAAGTGTGGCACCACCAGAGGTAAACGTGACTATCGAATACACCGGCGCCAACGCCGAAACAGTTACCAAAGCTGCGCTTGTTCCAATTGAGCGTGCTATCAATGGCGTACCGGGTATGAAATATATGTCTTCGGATGCGGGCAACGACGGCGTAGGAGTGGTACAAGTTATTTTTGAAGTAGGTACCGATCCTGATGTGGCAGCGGTCAATGTTCAGAATCGCGTAGCGGCTGTCATGGGCGAACTCCCCGCCGAGGTGATTAGAAATGGGGTCAAAATCGCCAAAGAAGAAAATGCCATGCTGATGTATATCAATATATTCAGTAAAGACAGCACGCTCAAAGAAAAATTCCTTTACAACTTTGCCGATATTAATGTACTAGCAGAAATCAAAAGGGTAAAAGGTGTAGGGTATGCGGAGATTTTGGGGGCACGCGAATATGCCATGCGGATTTGGCTGAAGCCCGATAAAATGCTGAATTACAACGTTTCTACTGAAGATGTTTTGGATGCCTTGGAGGAACAAAACGTAGAGGCTGCGCCCGGAAAGGTAGGTGAAAGTACTGATAAAACACCTCAGCAATTACAATACGTGATTAAGTACGGCGGTAAATACAATACGCCCGAAAAGTATGAAAACATCCCTATCAAATCCAACGAAGAAGGGCAAATTTTGCGGATCAAAGACATTGCCGATGTCGAATTTGGCACTACCTATTTTGACGTAGAAGCTAAAATTAATGGGAAACCTACCGCTGCTATCATGCTCAAACAGCTGCCAGGCTCTAATGCTAGTGAGGTGATTGCCAATGTCAAAAAAAGCATGGAACGTATCAAAGGAAGTGCTTTTTTGAAGGGTATGGATTACGAATTTAGCTACGATGTCTCGCGCTTTTTGGATGCATCCGTACACGAAGTGGTCAAAACCCTCATCGAAGCATTCTTCTTGGTTGCTTTGGTCGTGTTTTTGTTTTTACAAGATTTTCGTTCTACGCTTATTCCAGCTATTACGGTGCCGGTGTCACTTATCGGGACATTCTTCTTTATGCAATTGCTAGGTTTTTCGCTCAATCTCATCACGCTTTTTGCTTTGGTATTGGCGATTGGGATTGTGATTGACGATGCTATTGTGGTGGTAGAAGCGGTTCATGCCAAACTAGAAACTGGCAAATATTCGCCACGAAAAGCAACCGAAAAAGCCATGAAAGAAATCAGCGGGGCGATTGTAGCCATTACGCTTGTGATGTCGGCGGTGTTTGTTCCTACTTCTTTTATGACAGGGCCCGTTGGGATTTTTTATAAACAGTTTTCAATCACCATGGCCATTTCTATCGTGCTTTCTGGCGTAAGTGCCTTGACGCTTACGCCTGCTTTGTGCGGTATGTTTTTAAAAAGCAATCATAGTGCGCATCCTGAAAACCATTTTTTGGGGCGACTTTTTGGGGGATTCAATCGCTGGTATGAGGGCCTTGCTAGTAAATATCAACGTTTGCTGTCGGCCATTGTTAACCGTCGAGTGATTACGTTTGGGATACTACTGGCGTTTTGTGCGGGTATAGGTATTTTTGGAAAGATGTTACCTTCGGGTTTTATTCCAAACGAAGACCAAGGTACTTTTTATGTAAGTGTAACTACGCCTTCTGGCGCTACCCTCGAACGTACCAAGGCGGTTGTGAACGAAATCCAAAAAGCCTGCCAAAATATAACGGCTGTGGAATCTATCTCTACTTTGGCTGGTACCAACATCCTTTCGGATGGTACTGGGGCTACTTATGGTACATGCTTAATCAACCTTCATGATTGGAAATCCCGTAAAGAAACGGTAGAAGAAGTCATGGAAATGGTGGAGCAACGGACCAAACACATCAAAGACGCACGTCTTGAGTATTTTCCTCCTCCTGCCGTACCTGGGTATGGAAATGCGAGTGGTTTTGAACTTAGATTACTAGATAAAACGGGCAGAGGTGACTTCAAAGCCATGGAAGATGTGGTCAATCAATTCATTAAAGACCTGAAAGCTCGTCCCGAAATCGCTTCTGCATTTACGATTTTTGATGCTAGTTTTCCGCAATACCTCTTACATATCGACGAAGACAAGGCCGCTCAAAAAAAGGTAACTATCAACAATGCAATGGGGGCATTACAGACTTTGTTGGGAAGCGAATATGCCACTAATTTTATTAAATATGGCCAAATGTACAAAGTAATGGTACAAGCCCTACCGCAATATCGTGCCAAACCAGAAGACATTTTAAACCTTTACGTTAAAAATAATGAAGGGGATATGGTGCCTTTGTCGGCATTTGTAACCCTCGAACGGGTATATGGCGTAGACCAAGTGACGCGCTACAATATGTACCCCTCTGCTGAGCTAAACGGTGAGCCTGCCGAAGGGTATAGTAGTGGTAGTGCTATTGAGGCGATTCAGGAGGTAGCCAAAACCAAGCTTCCCAAAGGCTATGACATCGATTGGGCGGGTATCAGCCGCGACGAAGTCGAAACGGGTAACCAAGCCGTCTATATTTTTCTGATTTGTTTGGTGTTTGTGTATTTATTGCTTTCGGCGCAGTATGAGAGTTTTTTGTTGCCATTGCCTGTTGTCCTGTCTCTTCCCACCGGCATCTTTGGGACATTTTTGTTCTTGTCTATATTGGACTTAGAAAACAATATCTATGCCCAAATTGCCATGGTAATGCTCATCGGGCTGTTGGGTAAAAATGCTATTCTTATTGTAGAATATGCCACGCTGCGCCATCGGGAAGGATATAGTGTGATAGAAGCTGCAATCGAAGGTGCCAATGCACGTTTGAGGCCTATCTTAATGACCTCTTTTGCGTTTATCGCAGGTTTACTTCCGTTGATGTTTGCATCGGGAGCGGGGGCCTTAGGCAATCGCACCATTGGCACGGCAGCTGCGGGAGGGATGTTGTTCGGGACGGTCTTTGGCGTAGTGGTCATTCCTGGCTTATATGTGATATTTGCTACTTGGGCTGATAGGTTGGGCCATAGAAAAGACGGAAAAAAGGAAGTCAAACCCCTTACAGAAGACAAGCTAGAAAAATGGAGCTAAACCTAATCTAACTGAATTTAGCAGAATAAAGTATCCGAATTAAAATGACTTTGGTTGGTTGGGAAGGTGCATTTTCTCATTTTTAGCGGTGGAGCTAAGGAGTAGATTTAAAATTATTTTAAACTTTCTAATTTCTTGATTATTATGAAAACTATCCTCATCACCACAGATTTCTCTAGCAACTCTAAGTCAGCCATTCGCTTTGCTCTGCAAATGCACTCTCAAGCTTTATGTAAGTTTGTGTTTTACAGTGTTGTCGAAACCATAGCACCCACATCTTGGCCTAAGGCAGAAGTCGACAAATTTTTGAAATCAGAGTTGGAAAAAGGCAGAGCACAATTAAAAAGTTTTTTGGAGAAGGCTTTCAAACAACTAAAAGTTTCTAACATTGATTATCAATACGAGGTACAAATTGGTAGTGCCGTGAGTAATATGATTATTGCTTACGCTAAAGAGATTAAGGCGGATTTTATTTGTATGGGAACCAGAGGAGCAGGCGCTTTTCAAAAAATAATGGGAACACACGCATCGACTCTGGTCAATTCTTCGCCGGTGCCGGTGATTGTAGTTCCCAAAAATTACCGATTAAAAGATATTGACAAAGTGGCTTATGCGTCTGATTTAGAGAATCTTGAGGGGGAGATTCCCACGGCTTTGTCGTTTTCGGGCTTATTCGCAGTTCCGTTAGAGGTATATCATTTCAACATGCTTACTCCCAAGCAAAATGAAACGAAAGAGAAAGGACTCAATTTACAGTACCGAAACCAACTTTGTAGCTTTTACTGTTTACAACAAAAAGTACAAGATACCTTTATTAAAAACCTGCAACGAGTAATTAAAAATAAGAAGCCGTCAATGTTGATTATGTTTTCCAAACATAAACCCAACTGGATAGAGCGCTTGTTTTTTGCGGGCTTTACGGCAGGGATGAGCTTTGATATCAATATTCCGCTTGTTTCATTTAGAAAAGAATCGTAGTTTCATCAAATTTTATTTATGGAAATCATCATCATCCTGCTTCTTACAGTACTCAATGGTATATTTTCAATGTCCGAAATTGCCGTTGTTTCTTCGCGTAAAGTCAAACTTGAAAATGCTGCTCGCCGAGGAAGCAGTTCTGCCCAACAAGCTTTAGCCTTGCTCAATTCCCCCAATCAATTCCTCTCCACCGTACAGATTGGTATTACGCTGATTGGTATTTTGCTGGGGATTTTTGGGGGAGAAAGCCTGACGGGTGACCTGCAAGCAATACTCAATGAAGTGGCGTGGCTCAAACCTTATAGCCGTCCATTGGCTGTAGGTGGAGTGTTGGTGATGATTACTTTTCTTTCTTTAGTAATTGGGGAGCTAGTACCTAAGCGGATAGGACTAACCAACCCCGAAGGAATTGCCCAAACGGTGGCTTTCCCTATGCAAATTTTATCCAAAGCGACGGCTCCTTTTGTGTGGCTTTTGACCAATACTACGGAGTTGTTGTTAAAAATTTTGCAAATCAAACCTTCTTCCGACAACAAAGTGACTGAAGAAGAAATCAAGGCCATTATTCAAGAAGGAACCGATGGCGGTGAGGTACAGGAGATTGAACAAGAGATCATGGAGCGGGTTTTTTTGCTGGGAGACCGCAAAGTATCATCTCTTATGACGCACCGTAGTCAATTGGTATGGTTAGATACCGAAGATACTCCTGACAAAATCCGCCAAAAAATTACTACTGAAATACATTCAGTTTATCCACTTTGTAATGATAGTTTCGATGAAATCATCGGTATCGTAACGATGAAAGATATTTTTCGGCAATTGATGGAAAACAAACCACTAGATTTGATGGCCATCAAGCAGCCTGTTCACTATATTTCAGAAAACAGTTCGGCTTATAGAATTTTAGAGCGTTTTCAAGAATCGCGGCAGCATTATGGAGTAGTCATTGACGAATATGGTGCTATTCAAGGAATGGTCACCCTCAATGACCTCATGGATGCTCTAGTAGGTGATGTGAGCGATACCATTTATGACGATGAAAAAAGTATTGTTGAGCGCGAAGATGGTACCTACATTACAGACGGTCAAATCCCATATTACGACTTTTTGAGTTATTTTGAACGAACAGATCTTTACGAAGACAATACGGCCTTCAATACGCTTGCGGGGCTTCTTCTTGAAAAGTTGGGTGACATACCTACCGTAGGCGAAAAAATCTACTGGAAAGGTTTTAGCTTCGAAATTTTGGATATGGACGGTGCTAGAATCGACAAAGTGCTAGTGAAATTATCTTCTTAGCGTTTTTATTCTTTCTATCTTAACAACTCTGTGGCCGACAAAGCCGTACAGAGATACTTCTAATTTGTACCTGAGGATGCACTATTTGGCACTTTAGTGACAATTTGTTGTCTTTTTTTGGGTGATATTAAAATCTAATTAAATTTTCTTTGTATTTATTTAGATTAAGTCTAATTTTGCCAGTAATTAATAATAAGTCTAAATAAAATTTATATTGTTTTCGACTTATTGATTAACAACAAAATGATGGTCTTGAATCATCATTGGTGAAAACGATATTTTATCCACCCTTTTATGAAAAAATTATTTACTTCTATTTGTTTAATATTCATTGCAGTTAGCGTTTTTGCCCAAACCGCCACTATCAAAGGAAAAATCTACAGCAAAGAAAATGGGGGAGTCGGTCATGCCAATATAAAATTGGCAGAAAGCAATATCGTAGCGGTAGCTGATGAAAACGGATATTTTGTAATGAAAAATGTGCCGTTTGGCCAGCAAGAACTCTTAGTTACGTCGGTCGAAATAGAGCCACAAAACGTAAAAGTTAATGTAAACAAACTTCAAACACCTCTATCTGTTGTTGTTAAACCCAAAAACTTTGACATTAATGAAGTCCGTGTGGTTCAGAAATCTGAAAAGAAGGAAATTGAAACACGGGGTTTTGCGGTAAATGTCATTGAAACCAAAGAAGTTGCACAGCGAAACTTTCAAACCAACGAGTTGCTAGACAGAACAGTCGGCATCAGAGTTCGTCAAAACGGAGGGTTAGGGTCTTCAGTTAATTACAATCTAAACGGAATGTCGGGAAATTCAGTGCGTATTTTCATTGACGGCATTCCTATTTCTACTTATGGAGAATCGTTTAGCCTAAATAGTATTCCGCCTGCTTTAATTGAGAAAATAGAAGTATATAAAGGCGTGATTCCAGCTCACTTAGCCGACGATGCTTTGGGAGGTGCTATCAATGTGATTCTTAAAAAAGGGTCTATGAATAACCTTTCGGCTTCCGCTTCGTATGGCTCTTTCAATACATTTCAAACAAATTTCAGTGGTACATACCGTAACGAAAAATCGGGCTTTACCGTAAAAGCTTCTGCCTTTCACAATTATTCTGACAATGACTACGAGGTATGGGGCAAATTTGTTAGGAATATTCTCCCCAATGGTCGCTATGAATATGTGCGAGCTAGGCGCTTCAATGATGCCTATCGCTCCACTGGTGGCCAAATCCAACTTGGGTTTATGAATGTAAAATGGGCAGATCAATTTTTTATCGGTTATAATGGTTCCGACGATTTCAAAGAGATTCAGCATGGTACCTACATGTCGATTCCTTACATGGGGCGATTTACCAAATCCCAAGCAAATGTATATAGTTTGAACTACGTCAAGAAAAACTTCCTAATCAGAGGACTTGAGTTCAATGTAAATGGGATGTATAGTCAGCGTGGGCAAGTGGTAGTTGATACCGTGAAGTGGAATTATAACTGGTATGGCCAAATCAGTGTGGGACTCAATGGAAATCCTATTTTACGTCCAAGTGGAGCCCAGCAAGCTGCCCCCACTATCATGAATTTGGATCGGAATATTGGTACCTTCAGGGCAGGTTTAAACTATGATTTGAGCAGAAATCATCGATTGGTATTAAACCATATTTTTTATACAATTGATCGGAGAGAGCAGGATTTTATGCGTTCAGAGCTTGAGAGGGAGTTTGTAGGAACCCGTGACCTTCGAAAAAATATCACCTCTGTAGCTTACGAAGCAAAAGCATTTGAAGACCGCCTGAAAAGTAACCTTTTCGCTAAATTTTACCAACAAGGCATCAATCGTGTTGATCCAGTACTACGTGTGGTGGAAGGTCAAAATGTGCGCCAAGAAAACCGCGCAAATAGTAGCAAAAGCCACACAGGTTATGGTTTAGCGATGTCTTATACTGTAGCACCGAAGTTTATTGTACTGACTTCGGCCGAAAAAGCAGTACGCTTACCTTCTGAAAGTGAAGTGTTTGGCAATCCGGGCGAAAACATCATTGAAAACTTTGGTATTCGGCCAGAAGTAAGTTACAACTATAACTTAGGACTCAATGCCGGCAATTTTTACTTTAACAAACATCGTTATTCATTCACCGTTTCAGGCTTTATCCGTGATACTCGCGACAAAATCGTACAGCGAATCAATCCTCGTGTCAATGATGCCCTTCAAACCAATCCTTTTGAAAACTTAGGAAAAAATAAAGCCATAGGTTTTGAGGCAGACTTCCATTATTCGTTTGACAACAATCTTCGGGTGGATCTGAATATGTCGAAGTTTAATTCGGTTTTCAACGTGCGTTATGACCCCAACGGTCGAGAATATGATTACTATAATCGACAATTGCCCAACGAACCATTCTGGACAACCAACGCCAATGTACAGTATACTATCAAAGATTTGTGGAAAGAAAAATCGGCCTTAAACCTGTATTACGGTTTTCGTTTTGTAGAAAGATTTTATACGACTTGGCTTCTTATTGAAGACTTCCGTACCCCTCGTCAGTATATCCAAGATATGGGGGTAAGCTATGCATTTCCTCGGAATAAGTTTGTCATTAGCGCAGATGCAAAAAATATTTTTGACCAGCAGGTGTATGACAACTTCGCAGTTCAGAAACCTGGACGTGCTTTTTATCTGAAACTTAACTATCTGATTAATAATTTTTAAATTTTAATTTATCCACAATGAAACAACAATTGAGAAACATTTTGCTTTATACTTCGGTAATCAGTGCATTTACGATTGCTAGTTGCGACAATTCGGGTGGTGGTACGGTAGAGCCAGATGAGACTACCAAAGAACGCTGGATAACCGTAGCAGGCGCCTTGATGGGAACTACCCCAGGGGATGGAAACGGTGGTACAATGGTATATTCTGTAAGTAAAGAAGATGCCAAAAATCCAAACGTCTCTATCAGTGTTTATGACAATGGTTTTCCGGTAAAATCAAACCGAACAGCACGTTTGCAATCTTCAGAAGATGGCAATACGCTATTTAATATCGCTTACACAGGCGACAACGGAGGTGAATTTGCCCGCTATAAAGTGAATGGTTCAGGTAGTTTTGCCCAAGAAGATGTGACGGTAAATATTTCTCAATATGCAAGTACATCGCCACGTTGGTCTAAATTATTGGATGGCGACAAAACGGGTATTGCGGTCAATGTAGCTAACATTGCCGCCAACAATGCTACTGACAAAACGAAGGCATTTGCTTATTATAGAGGTACTGCTACGGTATTAGCCCTTGATTTGCAGAAAGTACTTATCAATGGATACAAACAATACGAGATTCCTTTGTCTACGGAGGAAGAACTAAACGGTCATACTATTTTCCGTTTGGATGCACCCGTACTTAACAAAGCTCAAAACAAGCTTATTATCGGAACGTGGATGCGCAAGTACAATCCTGCAACAGGTGTCATCGAAAGTACTTTTGACCGTTTAGGTAGTAAATCGGTAGTGGTAGATTTCCCTTCTTTGGAAAATCCTAAAGTGATTACTTCTACCGTAAGCAATGGCGACAACAGCGGCTACCGCAGCCCTAATGCCTTTGTAGGTGATGACGGAAATATCTATCAGGCTACCCAACGTGATAGTAAAGGCTCACATATTTTGAGAATTAACCAAAACAATGAGTACGACAATTCTTATGTCTTTAGTTTGGACGCTGCTTTGGGTGTAAAGGGCTCCTATGTAGACAGCTGGAAGTATGCGGGCAATGGAATTGCATATGTGCTTTATACTCATGATGGTACCGAGCAAGGCTATATCGCCCGTCTTGACCTAAATGCTAAAACTGCTACTAAGGTTAATATTGATTATGATGCTGACTTGAATTTTGGTCAATATCAAGGTATTTTGGTAAGTGGTGATGAAGTCTACGTAGCCGTAACTCCTACGGGTAAAGACGGAAACATTTATATTTTCAACAGCAAAACAGGCGCTGTCACTAAAGGTGCAAAGCTCGTGAACAAAGCTGGAAACCACTATATAGGTGTTTTTTAAATCAAATTATCTATAAAAGAAGGGGTCTCCGATGCATCGGAGACCCCTTCTTTTATAGATAATGATAAGTTATAATTTACCAAATGCTTGCTCAAAATCAGCTTTGATATCATCAATGTGCTCAATCCCTACCGATACCCGCAATTGATTAGGATCAACGCCCGCCGTTATTTGTTCTTCGGCAGAAAGCTGCGAGTGAGTCGTGGAGGCTGGGTGAATAATAAGTGTTTTTGAATCACCAACGTTGGCTAAGTGACTGATCAACTCAAGGCTGTTTACAAATTTCTCTGCTTGAGCTTTGTCGCCTTTGAGCTTAAACGATAACACGCCACCAAAGCCGCGATTAAGATATTTTTTGGCAAGTTCGTGATAGGGATTGCCTTCTAATCCTAAGTAATTAACACTTTCGACTTGTGGATGAGCTTGCAACCACTGCGCCAAAGCAAGGGCATTTTCACCAATTCGCTCTACTCTTAAAGTAAGGGTTTCGAGGCCTTGAAGTAATAAGAAAGAGTTGAATGGCGACTGAGACGGTCCCCAGTCGCGAAGTCCTTCTACCCGAGCACGGATAATAAACTGAATATTACCGAAAGGCCCGCCAATTCCAAAAACATCGTTTAAGACCAAGCCGTGGTAGCTTGGCGAAGGCTCAGTAAATTGGGGGAATTTGCCATTGCCCCAATTGTAAGTACCTGCATCTACAATCACGCCGCCCATGCTCGTGCCGTGTCCGCCAATCCATTTAGTGGCAGATTCTACCACGATGTGTGCGCCATGCTTGATAGGTTGCGCAATCGCTCCACCTGCACCAAAGGTATTATCGACAATAAGAGGCAAATCGTATTTTTGGGCTAATTGGGCAAATGCCTCAAAATCAGGAACATTAAAGCCAGGGTTGCCAATTGTTTCTAAATATAAACACTTGGTTTTTTCATCAATCAACTTCTCAAAATCTTCGACTTTATCACCTTTTACAAAACGTGCCTCTACGCCGATATTTTTGAAAGAGTTTTTGAATTGATTGTAAGTACCTCCATATAAAAACGAAGTAGTGACAAAATTGTCTCCTACGGTAGTGATATTGTTGATTGCCAAAAACTGGGCTGCGTGTCCTGAACTTGTTGCTAAGGCAGCTACTCCACCTTCCAACGCTGCGATACGTTTTTCGAATACATCGCTGGTAGGATTCATGATGCGAGTGTAAATATTTCCAAACTCCTTGAGCGCAAATAAGTTAGCGCCATGTTCCGAATTGTTGAAAACATAAGATGTAGTCTGGTAAATAGGTACTGCGCGTGAATTGGTGGTAGGGTCGGGGGCTTGCCCTGCGTGGAGTTGGAGGGTTTCGAATTTCATAAAATTGATGGTTTTGATAATGAATAATATAAAGATTGATATAGAAGGTTAAAGTCTGAATTTTGGAATTGCTTTGCGCTTTTGTATTAAAAACTACTTTGAGGGGATTTTTAATCATAAAAAATCTAAATCATCCCTAATTAAGTAAGGGATAGGAGGTAGCAAACCATGCCAATCCAATAGCGCTCACCTGCATTACTTAAACTGATTACTGCCTGAGTTTAGACAAAAATAAAATCTCTTCTTTCTCTAGTGATTTAATTGTTTATGCAAAGATGAAACCAAAAAAGTCCTTCTCCAAATATTATTTATGAAATTTTGGTAGTGAGAAAGTGTGCTCAAAGAAGAGTAAGAGAAGCAATAAATGAGGATTTTGAAGAATTTGCAAGGGAGATTTGGGGCAGTGATGGTCTTTAATTAGAAAGTAGGACTAATTATTTATAAAACCACAAATTCATGAAAAAGACTTGGTTAGGGATTTGTTTTTTGATATGCCTCTCACTACCTGGAAAAGCCCAACAAAAAAATGCCATTCAACCCAATATCGTGTTGATTGTGGCGGACGACTTAGGCTACGGAGATGTGGGTTTCAATGGCCAAAAACTAATAAAAACTCCCAATCTGGATCGTTTGGCGGCTCAAGGAATGCGCTTCAATCAGTTTTATGCTGGCACTACGGTATGCGCCCCTTCGCGTTCAGCACTTATGACAGGGCAGCACACGGGGCATACGTACATACGAGGCAACAAAGAAATGATTCCCGAAGGTCAACAACCCTTGGCGGCTTCTGAAACCACCATTGCCGAAGTCTTGAAAAAGGCAGGATATACCACAGCTGCATTTGGTAAATGGGGGCTGGGGCCAGTAGGGTCGGAGGGAGACCCTCTCAAGCAAGGCTTTGATTATTTTTATGGGTACAATTGTCAAAAGTTGGCACATCGCTATTATCCTGCTCACCTTTGGGAAAATGAAAAGAAGATAGTTTTAACGGAAAATCAGAATCTTCAATTTGCAAAGACTTTTGCACCAGACTTAATTCAAGAGCAAACTTTGACATTTATTGACAAACAAAACGATAAACAGCCTTTTTTTCTGTTTTTACCCTACATTTTGCCTCATGCCGAATTGTTAGTCCCTGACGATCCTCTTTTGGAATATTATAAAGGGAAATTTCCTGAAAAGCCATTTAAGGGAGCCGACTATGGCGTAGACGCCAAAGATGGTGGATATACCTCTCAACCTTATCCACATGCTACCTTTGCAGCAATGGTGGCGCGCTTGGACCAATACGTTGGAGAGGTCATGGATAAGCTCAAAGCCAAAGGTTTGGATAAAAATACCATCATTATGTTTTCGAGCGACAATGGCCCTCACGTTGAAGGAGGTGCTGACCCTGTTTTTTTTAATAGTGGAGGAGGGCTTAGGGGAGTTAAGCGTGATTTGTACGAGGGCGGGATTCGGGTACCTTTTGTGGTAAGTTGGCCTGGTACGATAAAACCCAATACCCAAAGTGATTTTGTGGGAGCTTTTTGGGATTTGTTTCCTACAGTGGCCGAGCTTGCTCATACCAAAGTGACTTCACCTACTGACGGACTTTCTTTTGCAGCTACTCTTACTGGAAAAGGCAAACAAAAACAGCACGAATATTTGTATTGGGAGTTTCATGAAGGAGGCGGTAAGCAAGCCGTTCGCCAAGGAAACTGGAAAGCCGTCAAACTGAATGTAAATCGTCCAGAATCCTCTAGAATAGAACTCTACGATTTGACCAAAGATAGTTCAGAACAAGTAGATTTGTCTAAGCAATTTCCTGACAAAGTAGCTAAAATGGAAGCATTGATGAAAGAAGCTCACCGAGCTTCTGCCCTATTTCCGTTGGGAGCTGACTGATAATAAGTGGTTTTTAGAAAATAACACCAATAATTTTGGCTAGAATTTTAAAAAAAGCTACCTTTGCGCCCTCATTTACAATGAGTTCATTTTTATAAACGTTTAACAATTCTCAGTATGTTTACAAAACAGTATGAGATGGTGTTCATTTTAACTCCCGTTTTGTCTGATCAACAGATGAAGGACACCGTCGAGAAGTTTCGCAAAATCCTTACCGACAACGGTGCGGAACTAGTACACGAGGACAATTGGGGCCTAAAGAAATTGGCTTATCCTATCCAAAACAAAAACACAGGTTTTTATCAACTCTTCGAGTTTAAGTCTGAACCTTCACTTATTCAAGTGATTGAGACAGAGTTTCGCCGTGATGAGCGTGTGATGCGCTACTTGACTGTCGCTATGGATAAGCATCATGTAGCGTATGCAGAACGCAGACGCGGAGGACTTGTAGGAAAAAAACAAACCGAAACATCTAAGGAGGGCTAAGACAATGACATTAGTAAACGAACCCATCGAGCGTAATCAAAACCGCAAAAAATACTGCCGCTTCAAAAAAGCTGGTATTAAGTTTATTGATTACAAAGACCCTAACTTCTTATTGAAGTTAATCAACGAGCAAGGTAAAATTTTACCTCGCCGTCTTACTGGTACTTCATTGAAGTATCAACGCAAAGTGTCGCAGGCTATCAAACGTGCGCGCCACTTAGGATTATTACCGTACGTAGCTGATCAATTAAAGTAAAAACGGAAGGAGAAAACTGACGATGCAAGTTATTTTAAGAACTGATATTGCCGGGCTTGGTTACAAAAACGACGTTGTAGATGTAAAAGCTGGCTATGGTCGCAACTATCTTATTCCGCAGGGCTTCGCGGTAATGGCGACAGAATCAAACAAGAAACAATTGGCCGAAAATTTGAAGCAAGCTTCTCACAAGGCCGAAAAAATCAAAAAAGACGCTGAAGATTTGGCGGCTAGCATTGGAGATATTACTATCCAACTAGTAGCTAAAGTAGGTGACAGTGGCAAGATCTTTGGACGTGTGACCAACACTCAGATTTCTGATGCACTTAAAGTAAAAGGTTTTGACGTAGATCGTAAGAAAATTACGATTGAAGACGTAAAAACAGTAGGTACTTATAAAGCAATCCTCGACTTACACAAAGAAGTAAAACATTCTTTGAGCGTAAGTGTAGTAGGCGAAGAATAATAAGTCACTAGTTGTACAATATAAAAAGGTGCGCCTAAAAGCGCACCTTTTTGCATTTGCATGATTACTTTTCGACGGTAGCCGAAGGGGTGTTTCCTTTTCCTTGGAGGCTATCCAGCAAATCCTGTAGCATTTTTTCGGCTTCGGGAGTATATTTTTTGAGAGCATCTGAGCCTTGGGTTTTGAGCTGCTCAAAGTATTCTGGCATTTTGTCGATTGCACCTTCAGCTTCCGATTTGAGGTCGTTGGCTTTGGTTTTGAGATCTTCAAACATCTTTTCACCCTCTTCTGTCTGTAAATATTTGTGTAATGCTACTCCTGCCGCTGCGCCGAGGATAAAAGTAGCTAAGTGTTTGGCATTGACCATGGCAATTGTTGGTTTTAGTTTAAAGATGAGACAAATCAAATTCTTTTAAGTCACATAAAAAATGACTTTTATACCAACGGATGGGTTTTTATTTAGACATTATAAAACTCAACACTAAATTTGTTTGTTGTTTTGGTAGCCTTCTCAAATACTTCTCTTTGACAAAGGCTGTTCGCAATTTAAGTATCACGAATAACGTATTTCTCTGTGCTTGATATTCAAAAAATTCGTCAAGATTTTCCTATTTTAGAGGAGGTTGTCAATGGCAAACCATTGGTTTACTTTGACAATGCCGCCACTACTCAAAAACCCCTGCCCGTATTGAATGCTTTGGCGCGTTATTATGAGCATTACAATGCCAACATCCACCGGGGGATTCATTCATTGGCCGAAAAAGCAACTTCTGCATTTGAGGCGTCTCGATATAAGATTCAACATTTTATGAATGCTCGTCGGGTAGAGGAGATTATCTTTACCTATGGTACCACCGATGGTATCAACCTCGTTGCACAAACCTACGGACGTAAGTTTTTGAAAGAAGGTGACGAAATTATCATTAGTACCATGGAGCATCACTCCAATATTGTTCCCTGGCAAATGCTCTGTGAGGAGAAAGGTTGTGTGCTACGGATCATCCCTATCAATGATGCGGGCGAACTTTTGATGGATGAGTTTGAAAAGATGTTGTCAGAAAAAACCAAACTCGTGTCGGTGGTTCATGTTTCCAACGCCCTCGGAACCATCAACCCTATTGCCGAAATTATCGAAAAAGCACATGCTGTAGGAGCCAAGGTGCTTATCGATGGGGCACAAGCAAGCTCTCACATTACAATAGATGTACAAGCACTTGATTGTGACTTCTACGTGTTTTCGTTGCACAAGCTCTATGGCCCTACGGGCATGGGCGTTTTGTATGGTAAAAAAGAAGTTTTGGAGGCGATGCCGCCGTACCGGGGGGGAGGAGAAATGATTAAAGAAGTGACCTTTGCCAAAACTACCTACAATGATTTGCCTTATAAATTTGAAGCAGGCACACCCAACATTGCTGATGTAGTGGCGGCTCATAATGCACTAGAATATGTCGAAACTCTTGGTAAAGACAAAATTGCAGCATATGAGCATGAACTGCTAGTGTATGGTACTGAGGCTCTTAGTAGTATAGAAGGGCTGCGTTTGGTGGGTACTGCCAAAGAAAAAGTAAGCGTGATTTCGTTTGTAATGGAGGGCATACATCCAGAAGATATTGGGGTGATTCTGGACCAGCAAGGTATTGCGGTTCGGACGGGGCATCACTGTACACAGCCTTTGATGCAACGCCTCGGAATCGTCGGAACTTCTCGGGCCTCTTTTGCGGTTTATAACACCAAAGAAGAGATTGATAAATTGGTGGTAGGCTTAGAACGAGTCAAAAAAATGTTAAACTAAATTTAAAAATAATGTTATCAACGACAATTAGCACAAAAAGTGTCATTGACTCTCTACAGGATTTGCCTGAAAGAGTAAGTGTCGATGAAATCATTGAACGAATTATCGTGATTGCTAAATTGGATGATGCGTTGGAACAGGCAGCATCAGGAAAAGTGGATTCACATGATAATGTTATGACTCAAGCCAAGCAATGGTTAAAACGATAATATGGACGGAGCCTGCTAAAGAGGATTTACGTGATGTAGTTTCTTATTTAATGCGTGATTCAGACGTTTTAGCAGAAAACTGGGTAAAAGAATTAGAGCATAATTTGCTTATCTTAAGTAAGTTTCCTGAAATGGGAAAGATGAATCCTGAAAAAGAAATCCGTTTTATCAGAGAAATATTTGTTGGCAAATACAGAATAGTTTATAGTTACTTAAATGATGTAATTACTATATTGATGATACGACATCAATCAAGACCTCTAGGTAAAATAGAATGACAATCAACGAAAAACAAGACGAGCTAATCGAAGATTTTGATTTGTTTGACGAACAGTTAGACAAAACACAATATATCATTGACTTAGGTAAAAAACTGCCTCCTATTGATGAAGCTTACAAGACCGACGACAACCTGATTCGGGGGTGTCAGTCGAAGGTGTGGCTACACTGCGAAATGCGTGATAATCTCGTTCATTTTGAGGCAGATAGCGAACCAACAGCCCAAATCAGTAAGGGATTGGTGAGTCTCTTAATTAAGGTTCTTTCGGACGAAAAACCCGAGGATATTGCGGCTGCCCAACTTTATTTCATTGAAAAAATAGGCATGAGCAATATCATCACTTCGCGTCGTGCGGGAGGATTGGCCTCTATGATTGCGCGGATGAAAGAATTTGCCCAGAGTCAAATCGTACCCAACTAATCAACCATACAATGACCGAAGAAGCAGAATTAAAAGAAGAAGTCATAAAAGCAATAAAGCAAGTCTATGACCCTGAGATTCCCGTGGATGTATGGGAATTGGGGCTAATCTATGACTTGAAAATCTTTCCTGTCAATAACGTCTACGTAGAAATGACGCTCACTTCTCCCTCTTGCCCTTCGGCGGGGACGATTCCGGGTGAGATTGAACAAAAAATCAGGGAAGTAGAAGGCGTAAACGATGTGAGCGTAGAACTTACTTGGGATCCTCCCTACTCGCAAGATATGATGAGTGATGAAGCCAAGCTTGAGCTAGGCTTTTTGTAATAATGTAAAAATGAGTAAATTCAGTCATTTGAAAATGATTCTATTCATTCTCAAATGACCAAATTAGACCTTTTAATTTTCAAATTTTCAAATTAAATAAACTTATGTATCCTCCTCACTTAGTAGCTCCGATGAAAGAAGATCTGACGAGCGTAGGATTTCAACAACTGACAACTGGCGCTGAAGTAGACGATTTTATGGCCAACGCTAAAGGCACTTCTTTGGTGGTTGTAAATTCGGTTTGTGGCTGTGCAGCGGGTGCTTGTCGCCCAGGTGTAAAAGCGGCTTTGGCTTTTAGTGACTTAAAGCCTGACAATCTCGTAACTGTATTTGCGGGCGTAGACCAAGAAGCTACTGCCAAAATGCGCGAGTATTTGTTGCCATATCCTCCTTCTTCGCCTTCTATTGCGATTTTTAAGGACGACGAGCTGGTTCATTTCATTGAACGTCACCACATTGAGGGTCGCAATGCCAAAATGATTGCTGAGCACTTAGTAATGGCTTTTGAAGAGTTTTGTGGCGAAAAAGCCTAAGACTTTACATCAGTTTTAAGAGGCAGTTTTCTATCAGAAAGCTGCCTCTTACTGTTAAAATATCTTGATGTCTTGTCCCTGGTGGCGACACAAAACCGCATAAGCATTGGGCTTGACACGATAAAATGGAGAGTTTTTTAGGAAAAAAACTTTGGTTTTGTAAATCAATCGTTGTTTCCAATCTTTCATCATAAAATCCACTACTTCATCACTCAAAAACATGAAGGCTTCATCCAAAATCTCAAAGCCCTCCGATTTTAACAAAAACTTGAACAAAGCGGGTGTATAAATATTGATATGCCCGTAAGACAAAAAATGTTCGATTTTTTGATCTACAAACAAACTAAAATCAATCGGGATTTCGAAAAATTGGTACGTAGAAACGCGAGCAATCTCCCTTAACAAAATCCGTGGATGCTCTACATGCTCTATCACATGTGAGCAGGTCGCCAGCGGAAAGGTTTTGTCAGCATAAGGAATCGAATACCCATCAAATAGCTTTACTTCTTTAAGAGAATTAAGCTGTCGTGAGTTGATTTTTTCGATGCCGCTATTGGAGATTTCGACGGCAGATAGCTCTTTGACAAAATGATGCCTATCTAATTCGGTAAGCACTGCGCCATCGCCTGCTCCTACGTCGAGAAGCTTGTTAAAGTTATGTTTTTTACATAACTTGATGATGTTTTCGGCTTTTTGGCGAGCGCCTATATCGCGCCAGCGTGTGTCGGCTTGAGCATACTGCTGATCATACACACTCTTTAAGTTAGAAGAGATTTCGGATTGATTCATAACGATACGAAGTGGTTAATAACCTAAGAAGCTGCTAAGAAAGGCAATATACCTCAACTATAGTTAACTCAATGATAAAAATAGATATATAGCTTATTTTGTAGGACGTTCTCCAAACTTCTGAGGAATTTTCGGTGTTGAGCAGAAGCGGAGATTCTTATTAAGTTACATCTTAATCCCCAATTTTATTATGTTAGGTCATCGTTTTTCAGAATTTAAACCTACCCAACAAAGCGGCAAAAGTAAATTTGACGAATTGTTCAATGTTTTTCAGCAGTTGTTGCTGATGACCTCAGGCGATGTGTCGCAAGCGATGGCTTGGATGAGTCAATTGGATCGGCAGTATAACCTTACCAATGACCAATATGGGATTGGCGATTTCTTTGAGGATTTGAAGCGCAAGGGCTACATCACCGAAGAAAATGAAGAAGGAAAAGTAGTGATGACTCCTAAAAGCGAACGAAGTATTAGACGAAGTGCTTTAGAAGAGATTTTTGGTAAACTCAAGCGCTCCAAAGCGGGGGGCAATCATCATACGCCTTATACTGGCACGGGCGATGAACTTAGCAGTGATGTACGTGACTTTCAGTTTGGAGATACACTTGAGCAAATTTCGATGACCGAATCCATCAAAAATGCCCAAATCAATCATGGCATTGGAGACTTTTTTTTGCTAGAAAAAGATTTAGAAGTTGTAGAAAAAGAGCAAAAAACCAACACCTCTACCGTCTTAATGATCGATGTGAGCCACTCGATGATTTTGTATGGAGAAGACCGTATCACCCCTGCTAAAAAGGTGGCGTTGGCAATGGCAGAGCTTATCAAAACTAAATACCCAAAAGATACACTAGATATTATTGTGTTTGGAAATGATGCTTGGCAGATTCAACTCAAAGATTTGCCCTATCTGGAAGTAGGGCCTTACCACACCAATACCGTGGCGGGACTGGAGCTGGCGATGGATTTGCTACGGCGTCGTAAAACCAAAAACAAGCAGATTTTTATGATTACTGATGGCAAACCTACGTGCTTAAAAGAAGGGCTTAGATATTATAAAAATAGTTTTGGGCTTGATCGAAAAATCGTGAGTAAAACCCTTACGCTTGCAGCGCAGTGTCGTCGCCTAGAAATTCCAATCACGACCTTTATGATTGCTTCTGACCCTTACTTAAAACAATTTGTTCAGGAGTTTACGAGAGTTAACAATGGTCGGGCATATTATAGCAATTTGCAGGGCTTAGGAGGGTTTGTGCTGGAAGATTTCCAACGTAATCGTCGTAAAAATTTAAAGTAAAAAATATTTGAGAGCAGAGTAAATCATTGATAATGACTAAAAAAAGTATATTTAAGATTGCCTTAGGGCTATTGTTTTTCATAGAACTAAAGGCACAGGTTTATAAAACGCCTCTTATTGAAGTAGAGCCAATCAGTGCAAATATTTACGTTCATCGTTCTTTTTTATTTACGCGCGTATGGGGAAAGGTACCGTGCAATGGCATGATTTATATCCAAAATGGAGAAGCGATTGTGTTTGACACTCCTGTCAACGATTCAGCTTCGGTGGCGTTGTTTAAATGGGTTGAACTCGAAGCCAAGGCGAAGGTAAAGGCGGTGGTTATCAATCATTTTCATGAAGATTGTTTGGGGGGGCTTCGAGTATTTCATGATAGAGGAGTGCCCTCCTATTCCTCTACTCTAACGCAGCAGTTTGCCCAAAAAGATACTGTTGGTAAGCCTGAAATTCCTCAACACGGTTTTGAAAAAGAATTGATATTGACATTGGGCAACCAAAAAGTCATTAATACTTACTGGGGCAAGGGCCACACTTCCGACAATATCACAAGTTATATTCCAAACGAAGAGGTATTGTTTGGAGGGTGTTTAATCAAAGAGATTGGAGCCAAAAAGGGAAATTTGGCCGATGCTACAGTAGGAGATTGGGGCGCTACTGTAGCCCGTATCAAGCAGCAGTATTCTTCCCTAAAAACCGTAGTGCCAGGGCATGGAAAGTACGGAGATATGAGCTTGTTGGATTATACAATCAAGTTGTTTCAAGAATAAATACAGCAGTCTTCTATTGCTTACAACCTAACTTTACTAATGCTCATTAGAAAATCTACCTTAGAGGATCTTCATTCAATCCAATACTTGTACCAAACTGTTGCCCGGATATCGGGTGGGATTGCCCGCAAAGAACACGAAATCACGGAGGTATATATCCAAAACTTTTTAACCAAAAGCTTGGCCAATGGTTGTTCTATCGTAGCAGAAGAAAAAGGGCAAATTGTGGCCGAAGTACACACTTATTCTTTAGGTATTGAGTGTTTTAAGCATATGTTGGGAGATACTACTATTTGTGTGCATCCTGATTTTCAGGGGAAAGGGCTAGGGAAAAAAGTCTTTACGGCTTTGCTCGATTATGTTATGCAGGAGCGAAAAGATATTTTACGTATTGAGCTTCATGCACGTTCAAGCAATCCTAAGGCGATTGAACTTTACAAAAAAATAGGATTCAAAGAAGAAGGTAGAGCAGAAGGGAGGGTGCTTGACCCCGACGGAACTATCGTAGCCGATGTGCCCATGGGATGGCTCAATCCAGCATTTTCGGGTGTCACCAGAATTACCGTTTGATAAATTAGAATAGAGCTTAATAGAAATTTTTGTTAACTTTAAATAAAAGTTTTTCTCACACCTTTTTATCTATTATCTTATGGTAAACACACTTTTTCCTTCTCCGGTTTTTTTACGGTCAGCGGCGATTTGCCTTCTCATGACAGTTGTTTTTTCTTGTAGTAAAAAAGACGACCCAACGGCCGGTGGGCCCTTGGTGGGCAATTGGAAGTTGAGCGCACTATTAATAAAAGAAGACAATGAGCCCGAAGAAGATATTCTGCCTCTTTTTGCACTTTTTGGTACTTGTTTTTCAGACATGATTTTTACTTTCAAATCAGATGGTGTATTTTCCACAAACAATCCTCCAAGTTGTATTACTGAGGATACAGAAATAGAAGGGCTTAACGGTACTACCAAATGGGAGGTCTCAGGAAGTAAACTCAAGTTTACGGATAAAGATAATGAGGTGACGGAGTTCGATTATACGGTAGATAGTGATACTTTTTCGATGTCACAGACCATAATGGAGCCAGACCCCGATAATCCTTCGGTCAATATTAAAGTGATTACTACCTACAAATTTAAAAAAGTATAGTAATGAGTATTGAGCGGCCTTGTTATGGTGTGGCGTCACAGGATAACAAGGCCGCTCGGTTGTTTTAGGATAATACTTTTTCTTCTATGGCTACTGAGCTGGTGATAAACTCAGTTAGGTGGCGGTTGAGTTGAGGCCATTCGGTATAAAAAAAGCCATGAGGGGCCTCTTCATAGGAAATCAATTGTGAGCCTGCTATACCTTGGTGCATGGCTTTGGCAGTGAGTTCAAATGGAACAGTTTTGTCGCCTGTACCATGAATAATAAGCGTAGGAACATCAATTGTGGCGAGGTCTTCTCGCAAGTCGGCCTGACTGAAAGTGAGAATACAGTTTACAAAGGCTCTTGGCGACGATTTCATTCCTAGACCATGAAACCAATCTAGCAATTGGCTGCTCAAAGGGGTATTGAGAAGATTGACTCCAAAAAAATCTTTGCTGAATGATTCCATAAAAGTAGCACGATCTTGGATGGCATTTTCAATCATTTCGTCGAATACTTCTTTATCAATACCTTCTTCAAAATCAGGTGTTTTTAACATTTTAGGGGCAGCGGCTCCCAGCAAAACTAACTTGGCGATACGGCGGCTTCCGTGTCGACTTATGTAGCGAATGGCTTCGGCACCTCCCATTGAAAAACCTATCAAAGTAATCTCTTCTAAGCTGAGGGCTTCAAAAACTGCTTCTAGGTCATCAGCCAAAGTATCGTAATCATAGCCTGACCAAGGCTTATCGGATTGTCCAAAGCCGCGGCGGTCAATCAAAATACACCGAAAATCGTTACCAAGTTGATTGATTTGATATTCAAACATTTCGTGGCTTAGTGGCCATCCGTGCAAAAAAACGACCGTTGGGCCGTGACCCCAATCTTCTACGTGGAGATTTACATTGGGGGCTGTTTGTATCATGGGCATAGCGAAAGAAAGTTAAGCTAAGAAATAGCCTTAGCAAGTGATAAAATAAGCTCTTTCTTGAATCGCTAAAAGAATCGTACCTTACAATTTTAGGAAAAAAAATCCCCAACTTATCTGCGAAGGTGGGGATGAAAATGGGCTTTTAGAATATTTTTCTTTGTGGGTCAAAACCTTCTAAGTACTCACTGACTCGCTTAACAAACATCCCTCCCAGAGCGCCGTCTACCACTCTATGATCATATGAGTGAGAGATATACATCATACTTCTGATACCAATTACGTCACCTTGTGGGGTTTCGATGACCACGGGACGCTTTTGGATAGCCCCAAAAGCCATGATGGCTACTTGCGGTTGGAGGATGATAGGAGTTCCCATGATGTTACCAAAAGTTCCGATGTTGGAAACGGTGTAGGTACCACCGGCTAGATCGTCGGCAGTGAGCTTGTTTTGGCGAGCTCGATTGGCAAGGTCGTTTACTTTTTTGGCTAAACCAATCAAACTATACTGGTCGGCATTGTGGATTACAGGTACAATCAGATTCCCACTAGGCAATGCCACCGCCATACCAATATTGATGTCTCTTTTCTTAAGGATGTTGTCGCCTTCTACCGAAATATTAATAAGCGGGAAGTCTTTGATTGCTTTCACTACTGCTTCAATAAGCAGCGGTGTAAAAGTGATTCCTTCTCCAGTTTGGCGTTTGAAATCGTCTTTGATTTGATTGCGCCACAAAACAATGTTGGTCATGTCGGTTTCTACAAACGACGACACATGGGGTGAAATACGTTTGGATTCGATCATGCGCTCGGCGATGAGACGGCGCATTCGGTCCATAGGTATGATTTCTACCGCACCTGAGTCAGAAGTTTTGATAGGAGTGACCGTTGGCGAGGGCGCGGTAGGCTTTTGGGTTGGAGCAGAAGGTGTTTGTTTTTTCTGTTCCAAATACCTGAGAATATCTTTTTTTGTAACCCTATTTTCGGCACCTGTTCCTTCGATTTGGTCGAGTTCTTGGGCAGAGAGTCCTTCGGTTTTGGCGATGTTTAATACCAATGGAGAATAAAATCGCCCTGTAGCTTTAGCACCTGATTCAGTAAAACTTGAGGTAAGTGCGCTCGAAACTTCATGAAACTGGCGCTCTAGTTCGATTACTTCTTCTTCGCCGTCACTAGGCGCGGGGGCATCAGAAGGGGGGGCTATAGGGAGAAGGGATGAAGTCTCAATTTTGATTACGGTCTGACCAATAGGAACTACATCTCCCTCTTTGACAAGGATTTCGGTAATTACGCCACTAAAAGGGGAAGGCACTTCGGTGTCTACTTTGTCGGTGGCTACTTCCAATACCGAATCATCGGCTGATACCGAATCACCTACTTGTTTTAGGATATTGATGATGGTACACTCCATGATGCTCTCACCCATGCGAGGCATCACCATTTCTGCTATTGCCATTGGTATTTAATTAAGAATGATTAAACTACTCTATATACCCAACATTTGTTTACGTAATAAATTCAATAAATAAACGCTGGTAAATTGAATGTTTTGTTCGCGAAATTTTCCTAACTGAAGTTTTTGGGTTACGGTATTGTCAGGACCCGCCACCGCAATCCAAATAGTACCTACTGGTTTTTCGTCGCTGCCCCCGTCAGGGCCTGCGATACCACTTGCCGAAATACCATAGGTAGTTTGGAGACGCTGACGCACTCCTTCAGCCATTTGTATGACTGTCTGCTCGCTTACAGCACCCACAGTAGCTAGTGTATCGGGACTCACGCCTAGTTGGTGTATCTTGACGTCGTTGCTATAACTTACTATTCCTCCCATAAAATACTGAGAAGAACCGGGTATTTTGGTGATAAGATGAGATACGTAGCCACCGGTACAGCTTTCGGCAGTAGCTACGGTTTGGCCTCGTTCTTTGAGTAATTTACCCACCACAGTTTCGATTTCATCGTCATCGTATCCATACACAAAATGGGCGATGAGAGGCATTACTTTGTCTACTTCTGTTTGCGTATCTTTTTGGAGCTGAGAGAGGTCAGTGCCAGTAGCTGTGAGGCGTAAGCGTACTTGTCCAAAACTAGGTAAATAGGCAAGTTTGATATGAGAGGGTAGGGCATCTTCCCAAGCTTCTATGCGCTCGGCTAAGAAAGACTCCCCAATGCCAATGGTGCGTAGCATTTTGTGATGAATGACCGCTGTTTTAAAAAACGACTGTAATTTTGGCAAAATAGCATGACTCATAAGGCTTTTCATTTCAAAAGGCACACCCGGCATCGAAACAAAAACTTTGCCGTTGCGTTCAAACCACATCCCAGGAGCAGTACCCCAATTATTGGGAATGTATGTACTGTTTTTAGGAAGAGCGGCTTGTTGACGATTGAGTTCTGTCATGGGGCGACCTCTCTTTACAAAAAATGAGGTCACCAATGCCAACGCTTCTTCATTGATATATAGCTCAGTATCAAAATATTTGCAAAGAGTAGTTTTGGTGATATCGTCTTTGGTGGGGCCAAGTCCGCCTGTGATTAAGATGACGTCCGCTCTCTTTTCGGCTTCGGCGAGAATTTCCAAAATACTATCTTCATTGTCGCCCACGGAAGATTTGCGAATGGTTCGGATGCCAATATTGGTGAGTTCTGTACTTATCCATTGCGTATTTGTATCGGTGATTTGTCCAAACAATATTTCGTCTCCAATCGTAATTACTTCAGCTTTGACCATGGTTAATAAATTTTTTTCAAAGTTAGACAAAATTCTGTTTTGGCATGAACGTTGTTCTTTTACAATCTATTTTCTTAGTAATATGTTTGTGACTTCTTTACAAATTAGTTGTCTTACTTACACACCTACTTAAATCAAATGTTACGTATCATGAAAAAATCTGCGTTTTTTACGGGTCTTATTACTCTTATTTCTCTTCAAATTTTTGCCCAAGACAATAAGCCTGGCGGTCTTGGAGGGCTGCTAAACAAAGCAGGACAAGTACTTACGGGGCAAAACACCGCCGATGGTCTCACCAATGATGATATCATAAAAGGACTAAAAGAAGCCTTGCAGGTAGGTATTTCCAATGGCTCCGCCAAAGCTTCGGCGGTGGATGGCTATTTTAAAAATTCGCTGATTAAAATCGCATTTCCGCCCGATGTACAGCGCGTAGAAGCAAGACTTCGTCAAATGGGATTTGGCAAAGAGGTGGATAGATTTGTGCTTTCGCTCAACCGTGCTGCCGAAGATGCCGCCAAAAAATCAAAACCTATTTTTGTGAAAGCCATCACCTCTATGACGATTCAAGACGCGTTGGGGATTTTGAAGGGAGACTCTACGGCCGCAACGGGCTACTTGCAGCGTACCACCAATGAGGAGTTGTACAAGCAGTTTTATCCCGTAGTAGATAGTACGCTTAAGCTCAACAACGCTACCAAATACTATGCCGATTTGGTCAACACGTACAACAAAATTCCTTTGGTACAAAAGGTGAATCCTGACCTTAAGCAGTATGCTACGCAAAAAGCGATTGACGGGCTGTTTGTGTTGGTAGCTCAAGAAGAACGCAAAATCCGTAAAGATCCTGTGGCGCGAGTCAATGACATACTACAAAAAGTATTTGGATCAAAATAACGTATAGTATTTCAGTTGGGTAGCGTATTATCCAAAAAACTAAACAAGGAATTGAATTTGGCCTTATATACTCCCCCCAATTCAATTTCCTTGTTTTCTAAATAGACCTTTCGCTTGTCAAAACCCATGATTTTTTGAATGTTGACTACAAAAGAGCGATGAATACGTAAAAATAATTTATTAGGGAGTTGTTTTTCTAGGGATATTAACATGGAATTGGCGATGAGAACCTTTCCGTTGTCCTGAAATATTTTGGAGTACATTCCGTAAGCTTCTATGTATTGAATAGTGTCAAAGTGCACTATTTCCATTCGTCGTCCTGACTTAACCAAAATTTCAGAGGGAAATACAATACTGTGCTGGGTAACATTAGCTTTGATTGCTCTGAAAAAAGCCTTCGAAAATTGGGGCACGTTTAAGGGTTTGATTAGGTAATCGGTAGCACCTATTTCAAATGCTTTTAAGGCCTCTTTGTCGCTATCAGAAATGACAATAATTGTTGCCATATTAGAAAGAATACCCAATTCGTTGAAGTGAGGAAGAGAAGCATCCAATAGTACTACATCAACAGCGTGTACCTTAAGGAGCTTTGTCATTTCCTTGAATGTGAGACAATTAATCGCAATCGAAAAAAAAGGTAGTTCATCTACAAAGCTGATAATTTGTTGACTCAACTCGTAACTGCCTACCACTAGATATTTAATCTGTTTTCTCATCTTTGTGGGGTGTTAGGGCGGTTGTAAAGTTATTCCAATTAGTCAATTTATTTGCCAATTAGTCAATAGAAATTTATGCCCCCCCTTTTTTGGTTAAGCATTTTTATGGACAAACTTGACTAACGTATAATGAAGTACGAATGTAATCAGCTTGTGAGAGTAAACAATCTAAAAGTATAATTGAGTGGTGATTCGTTGTTTATGTTGACTTGGGGGGATGTGGCTCAACTTGTACTTTGGCTTCAACACAAAATACAGATTGCTAAACTGTATTCTATGAATATTCTTCTAACAACGTATTTTAGATAAGCTTTGAAATTATGGATGATTGATTGTCCGCTACTATAGCATAGGGTTAGGAGCTTATATGTTGTTTGATATAGAAAATAAGCGACGTAGTTGGCTTTTTGGAATATTTTGATGAGGCTTTGTGTAATAAATATACCTGTAATTTAAAGGGGGAAAGTGTGGTTTGGTATGCTCAAATGGAATATTCGTTGAGTTATATCAGCTATTCATATGTTTTGTTTGTCATATTGATAATATGGCTTGGAAGTTGATATGTAATTGAGAAGAGTTGAAAGGGTGTGTGTAATTGATTGATAGTTAGTGATTTGATTTTTATAATTTATCGAATCAGTAAAATTTTATATAAGCGAATTAGTTGAATCAATTCATTTTAAAAACATGCCCTAATTATATTCAATGAAATCTTTATTTTTTGATATACTAAAGCGACTTGGATTTTTGTTCTTTAGGGTGCTTTGTACGAAAGGGATAGAAGTTGTATTTTTAAACAGCATATTTATAGTATTTGTGGTGGGTTGTAGCACAGATTCTACAGACAAGGATAGTGCTATATCTACAAGCCCAAAATCCATTCCTTTATGCAGAAGTGGAGGTGTTCTGCTGGCTTCTATTGCTGATTTACCAGCCCCCCAATTTCGTAAAGAGATAGGAAACAGTCATTTGGAGATAACTACCGCTAGCCAAGAAGCACAAAAATGGTTTGATCAAGGATTGAATCATCTCCACGGATTTTGGCATTTGGAAGCTTATAGGGCTTTTCAACAAGTAATAAAGCTAGATACCAACTGTGCCATGGGGTATTGGGGAATGGCTATGTGCCAACCCGGTTTTGGCGGTGACAATCAACCTTGGGTAGAGGCGATTGACAAAGCAAAATATCTTCAACAGCCTATTTCAGGTTTTGAAAAAGACCTGATTCATGCCTCAGAGGTAATGATTAAAGAGGGAATTGGTAATAAAGCCGTCGAAGCATTTAGGAATTTGTATAAAACCTATCCAGACGAACCTGAGGCGATTGCGTTTGCGGCCATCATATTGCGTCAATATGATAATGAAGCGACTCAATTGGAAGTGAAAAGTTTGTTAGAAAAATCTCTTCGGCGCTTTCCAGACCAAGTTTCGCTTATGCATTACTATGTACATGTAATGGAGCTACGGACTGAATTTGAAAAAGCAAAGCCAGTTGCAGAAAAAATGGCAAAATTAGCTCCTAACTCTCCCCACCTCGTGCACATGCCGGGGCATTTGTATTATCTATCGGGAGCCTATGAAAAGGCTATTGGAGCATACCAATCCACTAAAAAACAAGAGAATGAATATCATTTGGCGGAAAAAATCCCCTTTTCCGCCAATCAAAACTATATCCATAACCTGCACTTTTTGGCCGTAGCACAAGCCGAAATGGCAGACTATAAAGGAGCGCTGCAAACTGCTACTACCATTGCAAATCTTACGCTTAGTGGTGCATTTCCAAACGAAGGTGCAGGCCAGATGATTCATTATGAGGGACGCATATTGCCTGCGTTAGTTCATATTCGATTTAGAAAATGGCCCCAAGCCGTGACGCATATTGATAAACTATTGCATTCGCTTGATCAGCCTATAGTTAGTCCATTTGTTCAAAAATACTTTCAAGTAATGCGCCTCTATTGCCTTGGTATGGAGGCTATTACAAACAACCAAATGCAGGAAGCTATTGGGTATGGAGGTGAATTAAGCCAACTCATGACTCAATTTGAACAAGAGGGACAAAACCAGCAACATACTTCAGAATTTAAAAGTATCAATGAAACCTATGATATTATGAGTGTAGCGCGCTATGAATTAGCAGGATGGATAGATAATATGGATAAAACGCAGTCTTTCAATGAAACTGCTTGGAGCGAAGCAAGTAGACTTCAGAATGCTATTAAATACGATGAACCACCGCGATTGATGTACCCTATTGAGGAAAGTAGGGCCCGATTGCACCTTTATCGGGGCGAGCAAGAGCCATATCATGTAGCCAAACAAGTAGCATTATCAAAAAGACCCAAAAGTAGAATAATACAATCTATCTAGTAAAATCCTATCTTATACATACATTATGAGAACTAAAATACCCTTCCAGAGGCATGCAAAAACAGGAGCTGGCTCGCTGTTTTTTCTGGTGATGTTGAATATACTAGTTTATATTCCCTCTTATGCCCGCAAGCCTATCAAAAAAGCAGCTATTACACTAGCTAATCCAAGCTGTTATGTTGATTGGAATGCGTCGAGCAACAAAACCACCATTACTATTTCTTCTGAAATAACGACAGGAGGAGGAGCATTGACAGCTCTTAAAGATGGTGATGCTAGTACCAATGGTTTTTGGTTTACAAATAGTCAGGCCATTGCCAACAAAGAAGTATTGAAGTTTGTGTTTCCTTCTGCTGCCATTATCAATGGTATAGAGATTGTCACTAATACACCTCTCAACAATAACGCGACTTATCGTATTGAAGGAAGTAATAATGGTACAGACTGGACGGATTTGACAGGAACGCTCACCTTTTCATCGACAGCTACGGCGCCAGTATACGGAGCAAGCGGCAACTCCCGTAAATTTCCAATTGCTGGAAACACAACGCCTTATTTGCAGTATCGTATTTATGGGATTTCGGGTACTACAGCCAACAACTGGACGCATGAACTCTATTTTGGGAGCCCTACCTTGACTTTGGGTTTGTCGGATATTGATAATAACTATGGATCAAATACGAGTATCACGACCGACGACCAAATCACATTTAAGCTGAATCCACAAGGGGGGACGGGTACTTATGCAGTAGCCGTATCGAGCGGCTCGGTTACTCCTACCACAGGTACTTATGGCACCACTACATCATTTTCTCTTCAACCTGGCTCAGCGGGTGCTGGAAATGTAACCCTTACTCTTACAAACACAACTAGCAATTGTGACCTTAGCGCCACCATCGTTGACCCAGGTGTGACTCCATTTGTAGATACAGACGGGGATGGACTAGGAAATAAAGTAGATCTTGACGACGATAACGACGGCATTCTGGATACCGTAGAAGATGCCTATTGTGCTGCTATTAATTACAATACAAACCTCACCAATAAAGCCAAAATCAAGCTTTCTACGACAGCCACTGTTACGGGGAGTATTGATGTATTATTGGACGGAAATGTAGCAAACAATTCTTTTTACTATACAGGCGCTACGCAGGCAGTGGCTAATAAAACGTATGTAAAGATAGATTTTCTCAAACCCACCTTGCTGAAGGGGTTTGAGTTGGCAGTAGGTGCCTATGTATTTGCTAACGGAACAGTCATGAAAGTCCAAGGTAGTAACGATGGGAGTACGTGGACTGATTTGTTGACCTCTACTCGCACCGCAACTGTAGCCGCTTGTGCATATGGGACCTGTGATAATGCAGAAACATTCAATTTTTCTTCTAATACTACATCGTATAAATCATACCGTTTGTATGGTGTTTCCGGAACTTCTCGCCAATCACCTTGGATCAATGAGTTATTTGTTCATATAGAAGCGGCTTCCTTGTGTGATTTTGATGGAGATGGTATTGCCAATAGTTTAGATTTGGATTCCGACAACGATGGTATTCCTGATAACGTAGAAGCACAACCTACCTTGACATACATAGCATCTAATGCTGATAATGCGCCCACCTATCTTACCAATAATGGGGTAAATTCGGCGTATTTGGGTGGACTCACTCCCCCCGATACCGACGGAGATGGTTGCGAAGATTTTTTGGATACCGATTCAGACGGAGATTTAGAGTTGGATAAGAATGAATCGGGGCTAACTTTCAACGGAGTCCCTGGTCTGAATGGCTTGGATAGTGGCTCCGAAACAGCCGATACCTATGAGGACGTCAACGGAATCGTGGATAGTCCCAAAAACATATTGTCAAGTACAAACCCTGGAGTTGGAGAAGCAAAATATCGTGAAATACCTCCCCTAAAGCGTACAATCACAGTGTGTTATAAGTCAGGGCTCCAGTATGGGATTGGAGGTGGTGACCGAAATAACGCGGCCGACAAATTACTAAATGCAGCTAATTTTAGTTTGACAGGGACTTCTACATTTACATTTAAAATGGTTGCATTTTCAACGGCTTTTACCAAGTCAGGGCTAGAGGCTCAAGGTTGCCAAATTGTGGATCTCGGAATTAGTAATACTGATGCAGGTTCAGCCTCTACCCATGGTACCTATACTGATACAGAAGAAAATGAACTAATTGCTTGGACTACAGCCTCAAAAAGCAATATGATTTTAGCGTTTCAAGGGTATGCCACCCGTCTGGGAGGCTCTGGGTATGTGGGTAGTGGTAACAACACCAATCCCAATTCATTGACCACACTTGGCCAAAAAATTATAGAAGGACCTTTTGGTACAGTTGCTAGTTTTAATCAAGGAGGTGGTTTTCAAGGAGCATACGACCAAATCCCCACTACTAGCTGTGTACTTGTACAAGATAATAGCACCACAAAAAGAAACACGGGCGTTTTGGATAAGCTAACAGGCGATGTATATCTGGCTGATGTAGGGTTAATTGGTGAAACAGGAGGTCTAACCACTGGTAATGCCATTACTAGCAATACCGACAAGTTTTTTGCCAACTTGTACCATTCCTTAGCGAAACTAGTTGTATATGCTCCCAACGATCCTTGTACTTATTTTGAATGTGCAGCGGGTGAACATGCCCCTACATTGAGTACTACTTCGATTTCGGGGTCAGGAACGGTCAATCTTAATAGCATTACTACCTCCAATTTACCTTCAGGCACTTCACTCACTTGGCATACAGCTACGCCTGCAACTAGTGACAATAAGATTGCCAATCCTTCAGCCTATCCTGTGCCTGGTACAGTTTATGCGGCTTTCCACGACAGTGCCTTGGATTGTTATTCTGGTGGAGGAGCAGCTACTACTGCAGTGGTGGTGTCGGCGGCACTTCCACAGGCTAATTTGAGTGTAGCGGTGACGGCTCCTACGTCTAAAACTGGAGCAAAGGGACAACAACTTACCTATACCGTAACCCTAACAAATGCAGGCCCCGCTACCGCTACCAATGTAGTAGTAGATGTCCCTATTCCTACGTCTGCGGTTACATTACTTTCGGCTTCTGCTGGTGCAGGCACTTACAACTCCCTTACTCATGAATGGAGTGTACCTAGTCTAGCGGTAGGAAGTACTACGCTCACCTTCACCGTAAAAGTTAATTAATCTTACCTCTTCCTTTCACAATATAAAAACGATGAAAAACTTTATCTCTATTATCGTAATAGCTCTAGGGCTTGTGTGTGGAATTGGTTCCACTCGTGGGTATGCTCAATGCGGTTCGCCTTCAGTTCTTACCAAATGGGATTTCAATTCCAAAACAGTTCAATGTAATGGAGCCACTGCCAAGCCAAAAGACCTTTTAACACCTACTTTTTCTAAAAACGTATACACCTACTGTCCCAATGTCAATAATGGTTGTGGAGCGGGATTGTTGGGTTCGGTTGGTTTTTTAAATAGTACGGCGTTTGCAAATGGGCTTTGTTTGTCAAATTTTTATAATTCAACCTATATCAAAAGTGTAGGAGGAGCTGCCTATGACCCAGCAAGTACTACCTTTAATCCAGATGCTCCCATAAACCTTAAAATAACCTACAAAAGTACCATTGGAAAGGCAGGATGCCTCAGTGATTTTAGCCTTACTGTTCTTCAAAAGCAATTCAACGGTTCTACGGTTAACTTTGAAAAACAAGCCGTTGCAGTCAAAAGAAATGGAGTAGTGGTTTACAACCAAATGCAAAATATCTTGGCCAGCAATGTCAATGGAACTCCCTTAACTTTTGCTTTTACTGGAGATGATTTTTGCTGGGACGGCTCTACTGAGGTCACGTTTGAGATTGTTTTTGGATTGGTAAAACAACTAACCAAACAAGATTTTCCGGGAAGCCCCTCTACTACAGGATATGATGACATAACCCTCAAAGGTACCTGTGGCAGTAGTCCTACTCCTGTAGCTACAATCGCAGCAGCTACCTGTACTGGAAGCAATGTCAACAGCGACGGCAAAATTACGCTTAGCAATTTTGGAGCAACAGATAAGTATGATTATACCACAGGAAGTACTTATACTGGCAGTAAAACTTATGCCACTGCCACAACAATTCCGCCGGGTGGTGTCATTGTTAATAACCTAGCCAATCCCGTTTCATCAACTGTATATACGGTACGCGTATTTACTTCTGCGGGATGTACGACTGATTTAAACGTAACACTTACTCCTACTACTTGCGCTCAACCAAGCTGTACTGCCCCCACAGCTTTAGTTACATCTACACTTGCTACTTGCAATGGCACTAGTCCAAACTACGATGCCAGCATTGTGGTTTCTAATGTTAGCAATGGGGATAAAGTGGCCCTTTCATTAGGAACAGCTTATACGGGGGGAGGGTATGCAAGTGCAAATACCCTGACGGGAGGAGCTTTTACTTTTACTAATTTGGCAAATCCAATTAGCAGCCAAAACTACGTAGTTAGGGTTTTTAATGGTAACACTGCTTGCTTTCACGACTATGCTGTTGTGGTGAATGAAAAAGACTGTGGTTGTAAAAGAATCGCTGTTCAGATTAAGTCTTCTGACCAAGCTGACCCCAACTCAACCCCCAACAATGGTAATACCTCAGAAGATGATTTTGCAACGTACGAAGTATGTAAAGATACAACCTATATTGACCTTAAACTGACAGAAGTAGTAGCACCTAATTCTGGCACAACGTGTCCTGTCAATACACCCTTTGTGTGGACGTTTACACTTACTAACGAAGGTACCATGACTGCGACCGATATTCAGGTGGCTAATAATTTGCCAGAAGACTTGAAGATTATTTCATCTACTGCTACTTCTGGCACTTTTGGCGCCAATACGGGATGGCTAATACCTAGTCTGGCTCCCAATAGCTCCATTACACTTACCATCACAACGGTTGCGCCAAAGGCAGGTAGCTATCAGACTTGTGCATGGGTCAATGGCGCTGCTCCGCTCAATGATATTGACTCTTCACCCGACAACGATTATACCGCCAACGAAGATGACGACGATTGTGCGAGTATTACTGTCACAGGGCCTAACGTTCCAACCATCGCCAAAGAGTTTAGCCCAATGGCAGCCAAGCCAGGCACGCCCATTCGATTGACTCTTAAAATAACTAACAACGAGACAACGCCCATTACGTTGACATCGACTTTTACGGATTATCTACCTAGCAGTCCGGCTGCAATGACCATTTCTGCTACGCCTAATGTAAACGTAAACAATGGAGTACCAGTGATTGCGGCAGCGGGTAGTAATCTGATTTTTATTCCCAACGGAACGACCTTGCCTGTGGGAACCACCCAAATTCAGGTAGATGTAATAGCTCCGGCAGAAGGTACCTACTGCAATGTTATTTTACCAAATGCCTTGCAGACAAGCTCTTGTAGTAATATTGATACGGTGCAGGCATGTGTGTTATTAAAAAGTGATTTTGTCGCGGCTCCACTTATCAAAAAATCGTTTTTGCCTGCTATGGTAGAAACCAATCAAAATAGTGTGTTGACCATTACTATCGAAAACCGTAATGACAATCCAATTACTTTATTACAAGACTTAAAAGACTATTTACCAGCAGGTGTAGTGTTGGCAGGGGCTGCGTCAGGTACTTGTACTACCATTAGTACTTTTGGAAGTACCGATGAGGTAGGATTGACTTCTGGCTCGGTGCTTGCTCCTGGCTCCTGTACTATTTCGGTTCCGGTAAAAAGTGCAACGGCCGGAGATTATTGCAATCAAATTCCGATGAATGCCTTGGTAGGTCAGGTAAGTAATGGTTCCATTATGGTCATGTCGGGCAATGAAGATGTAGCCGAAGCTTGCTTAAAAGTAGTACCCGACCCTATTTTTGATTTGGCACTTCGTAAGACATTGGCCGCTGGACAGGATTCTATCGTGTCGTTGGGGGCTACGGTCAACTACAATATCCGCGTCTTCAATCAAGGAACAGTAGATGCCACAGCCGTGCAAATCACCGATTATATCCCAACAGGAATGAGCTTATCAGCAAGTTCACAATGGACCGTCACGGGTAGTAGGGCCACCTTAGTCACGCCATTACCATTACTAAAAGCAGGACATGATACAACCCTCACTATCAGCTTGAAAGTAGAAAATAATGCTACTAGTGAACTGATTAACCGTGCTGAAGTAAGTGCTGCCTCGGGAGGAACTGACATTGACAGTACGCCCGATAATGATTCCACTAATGATACGGGAGGGAAGGCTCGAACCCCAAGCGATGATTCTATTTTTGGAAATGGTACTGGAGCTCCCAATGATTCAAATGGACTCACCGATGAAGATGATGCCGACCCGGCTGCTGTACGGGTTGGAAATATATGCGACGCTGCAAAAATGGCGGTTGGTGTGGTGTTGGCACCTCAAAGTATTAGAACACAGAATGACATTGTAACCGTCACATTTGGGGTAGTCAATAATGGCCCAACACCATTATCTAATGTCACTTTTGAAGGCTCTTATAAACTCTTTAAAGGAAGTGTAGGGGCACCTACTGTGCTATCAGTGACCAAAAGTGGAGATGTTAACAACGACGGCATTATGCAACCCCAAGAAGCGTGGCTATTTACCGCTACTTTGACCAATCTTCCGTATCGGCCTGGTGATGTATTCCTAGTTTGTGGCTTAGCCAAAGCTTTGTGTGGTACTGATACTGTTAAAGCGGGTGGTGCTGACTTACTATTTACGGCTGGGGTAAATATGGATGTTGAGATTACAAATGATTGTGTCAAACCCGGAGAATTGATTGATGTAAATTTGATAGCACGCTTATTAATAGACGAAGACGTGGCGCTGAATCCTGGTAGTATTACCGTGGGGGAAACTGTCATTACTTTGCCAAAACGTCGTTTTGAGGCGCGCAACATGCGTATCACTTCCCCATTGCTCAATGGTGGTGTGGCTTTTGATCCTTTCAATCCGCCAGTGGGACTTACCATCGAAACCGTAGCCGACCAAGGTGGGGCTGATGGAGGGCGCAATACCTCCAATATACTTGATGAAAGTGAACCTGTGAATACCGCTCGCAAGCCATGCAGTGCATTGGGTCAGAATGATGCCAACTGTGACTTCCCTGATTGGGTATTTAAGGTGAAGATTCAAGTCCCGGTCAATTACACAGGCGACTCCTTCATTGTGGAGGCAGCCGATCAATTTGACTTGTATGAAGCGATCGAAGACCCAGCAGGAAGTGGTACTTATACGGCTTTTAGTAGTTTGGGAGTTGCGACTGAATCTGATAAAGATACTGTTTCTATCAAACCCAATGCCGGCCCTGACCAGACATTGGTATGTACCGACGGTAGCTTACCTGCTACACTTCAGTTGGTAGGTACACCTGCTGGAGGTAGTTGGGCAGCCAAAGCTGGCAACCCCGCAGGAATGAGCGTCAATGGTTCGGGATTGGTAACCATTACCAATGCAACAGCCCAAGGCAAAAGTTTTGAGTTTGTGTACACACTCAATGGCTGTACTGATACCATCTCTATTACGGCACCGGTTTGTGCGCCAGCGTGTACCAAGCCGATTGCAATTGCCAGTCCTAAAACCCAGACAATTTGTGTAGGAAGTCCAGCTATCGCATATGTCGCAACACCAAGCTCTGGTGTAGAATACAAGTGGTACGGACCATTGGCTGATACGACTACTTCGTTTGGCACGGCCATCGTTGGTCAAACCACTGCTAGTTTTACGCCTACAGGCACAGCAATCTCAACTGCTGGAACAAAATACTTTGCGGTGATTGTCAATACCACCGGCAATACTGCCTGCTCCGATACGGCGTTTGTGAAGTTGGTAGTCAATGCAAAACTAACTCCAATTACGTTTACGCCAGCTAGTATTTGTGTTGGCACAAACATAAATTATCCAAATCCGTCGGGTACTACAGGAGCGTGGACTGGCCCAGGAGTAACCGATAATGGTTCTGGAGCCTCAGTCAATATAGCCAATGCCTTGACTCAACTTTCTGCCACTCCTCCTAAGAAGTTTTATATATATTATACCCAAAGCTCCAATGGCTGTACACAAGTCGATAGTGCCGAAATATTGGTACAACCGCGGCCTATCGTCACCATTACGGGGCCCACTGCTACAGGCGCTACAGTGGTATGTAAAGACGAGCTGCCAGTGAGTTTTACTGCTACACCAACAGGCGGTACTTTTGACATACCTCAAGGCTTACCCGTAGGTGCAGTTACTCATAGCGGTAATGTCCTGACTCTCAATCCTGGCCACAACATCGCAAGCCTAACCTTTAGCTATAGCTACACAGATTCGGGTACGGAATGTACGGGTACAGATAGTCATGTTGTCACTGTCAATCCAAAACCCAATGCCGGTAGCAATCAAGCACCTAGTTGTGTAGGTACAACGCCGATTACTACAGTCAACTTAGCTGCAACGGCCACCACTGGAGGTATATGGAGTCAAGTAGCTAGTAATCCTTCGGGAGCGACTATCACAACTCCTTCAAGTGCCACCTCTAGTGTGACAGGCTTGAATCCTGGTATATACCGCTTTGTCTGGACTGCGGCGACGGGGTGTGCGGATACTGTTCAAATTACGATTCCGAATTGTGTTAAGGGAAGTTTGGGAGATTATGTGTGGAAAGATGTCAACGACAATGGGATTCAAGGTGATGCTGAAGATACTCCTGTGCAGGGTGTGATTCTTGAACTTTATAAGAATGGCTTGGCTACTGGAATCAAAGATACAACTGATAGCAACGGTAAATATTTGTTCACCATTGCCGATTCGGCTAGTTATCAGGTCAAAATCCTGACGTCGAGTTTGCCAGCCGGATGTTTGATTTCATCAAAACAAAATGTTGGAGCTGATGACAAAGATTCAGATTTTGACCCAACTACGGGGCTTTCTGATGAGGTAACGGTCAATCCGCTCAACCCTGCCAAACGGAACGTATTGACAGTAGATGCAGCCCTTGTTACACCTTGTACAGCCCCTGTATGGACAATCACCTCAAGTCCTCAATGTGCTCCTAATCAGCAAACCTACAGTGTTACGTTCACTATTACAGGACAAACAGGGACGCTCAAAGCCAATGGAATTGTACTGACGGGCGGTAATCCATATACGGTATCAGTAGCTAGTGGCGTAAATATAACACTGACCGACAGTCTATCGTCTGTTTGTCGTTTTGATACTACAATTGTAGCTCCTTTCTGTGGATGTCCTATCTCAGAACCTGTAGCGATAGCACCGAGTGTGTCTGTTTGCGAAGGGCAGGCACTGCCGCCGTTGGTCGTAACTGTAGCTACAGGAGCTACTGCCAACTGGTATGCAAGTCAAACGGGAGGGGTAGCTTTGGCTTCCAACACGCTAACTTACCAACCTTCCAAGGCTGGAATCTATTGGGTAGAAGCAGTAGTAGAAGGGGGACAAGGATGCGTGAGTGTGCGCCGTACGCCTGTATCTCTTATCATTATCCCCAATAATTGTATTCCGTTTGTGGTTAGAAAATTGAAAAAATAACCGTCTTAGATTGCCCCTAGCATGGGTGAGGTAGTTTTAATGAAGAGATACCAATTCAAGGCTTTTCATTACTACTTCGCCCATGCTGCGGCATTTTAAAAAACCATTGTTTTTGTAATGCTGAGCAAGTTCTTGTTTAAGTTGCTCAACATTGCGTGGCGGAGAAATAGGATCTTCTACCATTATTTTCATGAGGTCTTGTACACGTTTGCCTTCTACTCTGATACGCCCTGCTATGAGGGAGCGCTCTTCTTTTTGGTATTGTATCACACTTTCAAAAGTCAAGTATTTGATACCGAGTTCTATAATGGCGTTGTTTTGTTTGAAATATTGAGGCAAATACACCGCCTTTTTGCCTTCGTACGATTGCTGGTCGAAGTCAATCGAGCGAATACGGTAGTAAATCTCTTCAAAGTCAGGCGTGATATCTACTACAAAATTGCTAGAGTGCATATCGCCTAGTAGTCTCACAAAGCAGCGTTCGTTGAATTTGACAAATTCTTTACAAAAGCGAATGATGTTGAGGTTGGGTTCGTGTAAGTAATTTTTGATAAACATATCACCCGGCACTCCCGCAATATGCTCTTCGACGAGTGTATTGTCGCTAGTGAGATAGCTGATGCGATTGGGAGATAAAATATGCTCTAACTCAAGCCCATAGATGCGCGAAGCATCGGCATTTTTGATGTAGAAATAATCGAAATTGTCGTTGACTTTATTGACAATCCTGACCCGAAAAGGCTTGGAATTGCCGTATGAGCACAAATCTACCCTATCTACATATAAGTGCTTCATAACCGACAAATCACCATCAGCTTTGAGATCAGCATAAATGGTTTTGAGGGCATGATATACCTCTTCTATTTCGCTAGGAGGATAAAAAACCGTTTCCCAAAGGGTGTCATTCCCGTTTTTGTCATAAAGCGGAATGGCATTGTCATAGCGAAGCAAGTTGCTATAATCAATCGGTAGCGAGACTTCTCGATTGTAGTTTTCTAGATAGCCACGCAAACAGGTATTGATTCTAAACGGAATTTTTTTGTTGGAAATGAAGGCCATAACATTCCTATGCGACAAATTTTAAGCGCAAGGTAATGCTAAATCCCTACTTATTCTGTTTTTGATATAACTTATAAAAAGGCTCAATATCGTTTATGCCAATGCGTCTAGCTATAATTTTATGGGTTTTATCTATGACATAAATTGTTGGGGTGGTTTTGACATCATAATCTTTGCTATAATTTACATTTCGAGATACTACAGCCCCGTATCCATTTGTGAAGTCTTGCCATTGGTAATCATTGATGAATTTGAGCCAATCAGCTTCGCTTTCTTCGGTTGAAATAGGCATGATGCTGATACTTTCGTTTTTGTGAGAATCATAAAATGCTTTTAGTTTGGGGGCAGCTTCTTTGCAATGCCCACAAGAAGGAAGATAGAAAAAGATGATATTGAAGTCTTTATTTAATTCATGTATAAAATTAAACTTACCTTTTGTATTCAGTACCCCAAGGTCTGGTATTGTTTTGTCTACTAAAAGAGGTTTGAGGGTGTGCGTTTTTTTAATAAAATTATAGTAGAGCGTAGATCTGTCAATTATGTTGATGTGTTTTGTTGGAAAATACTTTTTTGCCATGTATACAAATCCCCCACCATTCAGAGTTTGTTTTATAAACAAAAAACTTCCCTATTTTGGGAAGTTTTTGTATCACGATACCCTACTTATAGAAATAATTTATCAAAGGATGTTTCTTCTTTTAATGTTTAAAAAAGGTAAAAATTATTTAGGTTTTTTAAACATTATTTTGCTGCCTCTGCCCTTTTTTTGACTTCTATTTCTGAGAGTTAAATTTAGGACAAACCGTAACTCATCAAGCACCACTGATAGCCTAAATAGCTATTAGTAGAGTATTGAAATTGGAAAATTTATACCATTTTTGAATTGTGAATGAAGAGCATATTCATTAATAATTGCATAGTCTTAAACACTAACTTTATTCCTTTTCAAGAAAGATTCTCTATATTTTTTAGCAGATATATTGTAGTTTTCTTTGAATATTTTAGAGAAATAAGACAAACTGCCAAAGCCGCAATTAAAAGCTATAGACTCAATACTTTTGTCAGTATTTAATAATAACAAATCAGCTTTTTTAAGTCTATGCATTTTTATTAACTCTCTAAAAGAAAGGTTGTAATACTTTTTGATTTGCCGTTGGAGTGTAGATACACTCATATCCATCGCTTCGGCCACCTCAGCAATAGTAGTATTTGAGTCAGTATAAAAAAAATTCATTTTCTTTTCTAAGTTCTTCAAAAATTCGTTCTCATTATGAAGAGATATATTATTTTGATAGAGGGGGTTTTTAAATAAAGTATTGCTAGCAAAAGTATTATTTTCTATTCTTTGTAAAAAATCTTCTACCTCTAATTTTTTTGAAGAATTAGCATCTTTGTCGGTATAGGTGTTATCCCCTTTTCTATTATGGAAAAGGGATTCAATAGGTAAAAAAATGACAGGTATCATGAATCTGTCTTTTTTCTGTTGAATTTTACAGAAAAATAAAAATATATCTTTCACTGCAATCCTAGTATCACAAATAATTATATCAGGATTGACATTTGGAAGCATGTTTAGGGCATCATTCACATTCAAAGCAATTTCCCATTGATAAGAATTAGAGCTACATGAGCTTATCACTTCTCTTAAAATTTCCTTATTTTCTTGAACTAATAATAGCTTTTTCATAACTATATAATAACAAAATATTTCAAATAAAAATTCAGTAGATATAATAAAAATCAAATTTCCATTAAACAATAATTAGCATCATTGTTTAATTTTACACTTACAGAAAATATAGTTCTATAAAGATAAAAAGGCTTAATAAGCAGTTTTTGCTTTTTATGTATCTCTTTTTTATATCCTATTCAAGTAGCGTATACAAACTACATTATAGTAAATATACGTATATTGTTCTTCTAGCTAAATCCTAACACAAAGCATAAGTAAAAGCTAGACTCATTAGCTTTTTAGTGTTATTCTAGCAACAATAAGTCTATTTTTTTTAATAAGTTACGCTCTAGTTTTACGTTGTCTAAGTAATAATGCTCTGACTTGTTACTGCTATCTACAGTATCCATTCGTACATCCATCAAAGTCTTAACGTTTGAGACTGGATGAATTCTGAATGTAATCAAATAGTTTATGTTATAAATTATTTTTTTATTGCCAATAATTCTTCTGGGAATAGTCACCTCAATACTTTCTCTCAAAAATATTCTATGTGAAGTAGCTTCCGACAATTCGTACTTAGATTGATTATAGAGCAAATAATTCTTAACTCTATTAAAAGTTATATCTAAAGGGCAAGAATAAGTTCTTTCTGCTAACTTAAGTTCATTTACTATATTTTTCACTCCATACAATTCATTTTTTATTTCTCTGTATTTATATATTGAGTCATTTAAAATAGATACATCATCTTTAAGGCTACCTATTTGCTTGTTTAGGGAGGCCATCTTCAACTCATTGTTAGCTATTTCTTCATTTAATTTTTTTACTAAAAAAACACTATCACTTCTAAGGTTCTTAATTCTATCTTGTAATTTAATATTAATTTTTTTTAAATTCTTATTATATCTTTGGAGAGTAATTGTTTTTTTTTTTTTTTCAACATTAAGTTGTCATCCTTTAGTTTTAAATTTTCAGAAACCAAAGGATTGATTTCGCTTTCCGCTCGTGATCCATGCGGTTGATTTTTTGCTTGCGAATAGGCATGATTTGTAAAAAAAACTGACCACAGTGTCATAATTATGAGAAGAGTCAAAGTTTTCTTACTAAGAGAGGAGATAAATAATTTCATGCTTGTATAGCTTGTTATAAATTTATGATATTTTTTTAGTACCTTCTCACAAGTCCACATTCTACATTTATTTGTAGATAAGCAATGAGACAATATTATTTATCGAGCGCATTTCAATTTTACGCTTAGAAGGAAATATAGTCAAATTTTACTTCCCCAGTCTCTATTATACCTTGTATTAATGGATAGCGAACAAGGTTTTTTATACTAAGTTAGGCTCAAACTCCATCATCACAGAATAAAATTCTGCCATTTTTAAGGTGTGTAAAATTGAAATTTGCCCCTATTATCCTAAATTTTGTCAAATTTACCTAAACTGATTAGTGCAAAAATATAACAAATAAATACAATATTTATCCTAAAACAATGTGGTTATGAGTTGCAAATTAAAATATTTTTATTTTAAAATAAATGTCATTTTTATTTTAAAATAAATGTCATTTTTTGTTAAAATAAATATCATTTTGGTATATTAAGCTTAAATTTTGGTATATTGTACTAAATCAGATTTTATCTGACATATTGGTAGTGTTACAAAATGTATTCTGTTGTTATAGTGCCTTTTGGCGTTATATATAAGCCGAACGGGCTCAGTTCAATTTTGCGCTTAAAGGGAATATGACCAAATTTTATTTTACAATCTTCTGTATCAACTTGTATTTATAGACTAAAAATTCCATTATAACAGAATAAAATTTTGCCATTTTTTAAAGTGTCTAAAATTGAAATGCGCTCCTCTTATCCTTGCAGGAGAGGGGAATTATATACCATTTGATAATGAACCATCTTCTCAAACTTGCGGCTTACTTACTCGCATGGATAGTGGAACACATCACCAATCTACCTTTTTTCCCTCCTTGGAATCAATCAAACGCAGTCATGTACTCCAACAAGATCAGCAAATATCGGGTGTATTTCAAAGTTACGCGGCGTTACGCAGGATTACCTTCTTTATTGCTCATGAGAGCGACTCTTAGTTTGAATACATTATCACAACCGGTATTGGACCGCATGGACGGCCCCGCACCATTGCCCAATCAATTTCATTCTGGCTTGTATGAGGGTTTTGTGAGCCGACTCAATAGCCCCAATAATTCAGCCTGTTGTCGGTAGTGCTTGTAATTCATTCGGTAGGTATTGTTTTTTAGGTATTTCAACAGGCTATCGCGAATGTCTTTGAGCAAGACTTCTGGCAAGTGTTCGCCTAGGCGATTGCAGACCCGATAAATGGTACTATCGCTTACTTTTACCCTCAAAAATAGCTCGAGTCTTTCCAAAAACTTGATGCGCACCTGCTAGGGTAACCAAATGCTCAAGAAAGGGAATTAGACGAATCTCTTGATGAAGAGTATATTGGCTGTATTTGTTTGATTTTTAGATACTTATTTGTCTACATTGTCGGGTCTTGTATATGTTTTTTGATGATTTTTGGACACTTTACCTATGTTTCTCTTCTTGGCTTTTCTGTCCAAACTATCCTAAAGTTTTACGAAGCCTTCTTCGTGGTCAAAGAAACTATCATGATTGTTGAGCGAACGGATCGTATTCTTTAGACACGCTCTAAGAGAGCTTCTTTGGTCATGGTGGTAAAAAAGGGGGGGAGTATACAGATTTGTTGTATCACAAAGATAGACCTCAACCTTACTTTGAAATACACCCGTTGATAGACATCTATTATACACTTAACGCACCGTTACCTATATTTTGAAACTGCATCAGGTTCGTGAAAGGGTAAAAGGCCGCTGAGCGTCTAATTTTAGAAAAATAAAGAGCAAAATCGTAAAAGACCACATCGAGGAGCCTCCATAGCTAAAAAAGGGCAAAGGAATCCCGATCACTACCATCAGGCCGATGGTCATGCCAACATTAACTAAGAAGTGAAAAAACAGAATACCCGCGACACAATACCCGTAGGCGCGAGCAAACCGCGTTCGCTGTCGTTCGGCTAGAAACACAATCCGACACATCATTCCTAAAATCAGCAGTACTACTGCTGCACTACCAATGAAACCATGCTCTTCGCCAATTGTACAAAAAATAAAATCAGAGTGCTGTTCGGGTACAAAGTTGAATTTGGTCTGTGTACCATCCAAAAAGCCCTTTCCCCATAAGCGCCCCGAACCAATCGCGATTTTTGATTGAGTTACGTTCCACCCGATTCCCGTAGGGTCAATTTTAGGGTCTACAAGCACTTTGATACGATTGCGATGGTGAGTTTGGAGGACATTATTGATCAAAAACTCTACACTAGTTGTAAAGAGCATCATCGCCCCAAAAATCACAACCAAGTTAATGGCAGTTTTGCGGTTTCGGTCATAGCGAGGAATGACAAAGTAAAATACCAACACGCCAATTACGCCTAATCCTAAAGAAATATAGAGTGGGGAAAAAAACAGCGAGAGGATAAATAATACAATAGAAATAACCACAATGGCAGGATAAATGCCTGGAATACCTTCGCGATAAAGCACAATCAGAAAAGATACAAATACCAATGCACAACCTACTTCTTTGGAAGCAATGATAAGAATCATGGGTAGGATGATGAGTCCAGCCGCCCAAGCCATATCTTTCCAACGACTAAGGTTGATGTTGGGCTGGGTGATATAGCGTGAGAGGAGAAGGGCGGTACCTGTTTTGGCAAATTCGGCTGGTTGCAAAGAAAATGAACCAAATTTAATCCATGATTTAGAGCCTTTGATATCGGTAGCTACTACCAACACTACTAAAAGCAACAAAATACAAGCACCATAAATAAAAGGCGCAAAAACCTCCCAAAATTTGTGGTCAATTACTAAAATAGCAATGATAATAAGTGTGGAGGTGCCAATAAACATAAATTGGCGGCCTGCATTGTTTGAAATATCAAAAAGCTTGGTTTGCTCTTCGGGATCATATACTGAGGCGTATACATTAAAAAGACCCATAGTGACACAAGCGGCGTATATCAATACCGTCAGCCAATCTAGGTTTTGAATGATGTTTTGTTCGTTACGAGCCATTTGATGAAAGCTACTTTAAGAATAAATAAAAATCGTTGATAGCAAGTGTACTGCCTATCCGTTGATTGGCTTGCTAGTTGTGGCATTGTCTTGTTTTACGATGGTAGCTTCAGGTTTAGGCGGGGCAGGTTTTTCTTTGGGTGCCGAGGGTTGTTGCTGCGATTTAGGAATGATTACGTTTTGTAAGAAATTCTTGTTTTTCCATTCTTGTTCGTAGGCTTTACGCTCTACGTGCCCTTTGAGGTATTTTTCGATGAGAAGCGATGCTACGGGCGCAGCAGCAAATCCTCCAAATCCTCCATTTTCGACAAAAACAGCGATGGCAATTTTGGGATTGTATTTTGGGGCAAAAGCGATAAATATAGAATGGTCTTTTCCTTTTTTGTTTTGAGAAGTACCGGTTTTACCACACATTTGAATGTCAGGAATGATAGCCCCGCGAGATACCGTACCCCTTACTACGGCCATCTCCATACCATTGACTACTTCCTCAAAATAAAGACGATTTACGCCAGTTTCATGTTTTTCTTTAAACTCAGGGAGTGGGTTTTCATTCTTGCCAACGCCTTTTACTAAGTGAGGGGCAATATACCAACCGCGGTTGGCAATGATAGCGGCAAGGTTGGCCAATTTGAGGGGCGTAATGAGTAATTCTCCTTCACCAATACTCAACGAGTAAATTTGACCAAAACGCCATTGATTCTGGCCAATCCTTTTATCATAATATTCGGCATCGGGCAGTACACCTTTGGCTTCACTTGGTAAGTCGATGCCTAATTTTTGTCCAAATCCAAACTTTTTGGAATCTTCATACCATCTTTGGAGACCAGCGGAAGAAGCCTTGAATACATTACGCTCATTGTTGGCATAAATCATACGCTTGAAAACATGGTAAAAATAAGGGTTACAAGACCACTGAATCGCACTGTGTACACCCGACAATCCTCCGTGTCCGTGGCATTTCATAGGGGCACCGGCATGAGTAAACACACTACCGGGGGTGATTGCTCCCATTTGCATGGCTACCAATGCTTGGACTGTTTTGAAGGTAGAACCTGGACGGTAGCTTCCCATCACGGCACGGTTGTACAGTGGTCGATAAGGATTTAGTGCCAACTTAGCGTAGTTTTTAGAAAAATCGCGAGTAGCAAATAGCGCAGGGTCATAAGTAGGGGCAGAGGTAATCGTCAATACTTCTCCCGACGAAGGCTCAATAGCCACCACAGCACCCGCTTTATGTTGCATAAGGCTATCAGCGTATTGCTGTAGGTCTAAGTCAATACTGGTATAGAGATTTTGACCAGCCAGCGCAATGGTATCCATTTCGCCATCTTTCCACGAACCTTTGGCTACACTGTGCACGTCTTGCATCACATATCTAACACCGCGCCTGCCGCGTAGTTGCTCTTCGTAGTATTTTTCAAGACCGCTTTGTCCTATCAAATCGCCTTGACGATAGTAGGGGTATTCTTGAGCGTCAAGTTGTTTTTTTGAAACTTCGCTTACATACCCCAACGCGTGCGCTAGTACAGGGGCAGAATAAGTCCGAATGGAGCTTTTCTGGTATTCAAACCCTGGATAGTCGACCATTGCATCTTGAATCCGCGCAAAATCTTCTTTGGACAATTGACGCATAAAGAGCGAAGGCTTGACCCGAGAATAAGTCTTTGCGGCTTTCATCAAGCTGTCAAAACTACTTTTTGTGATACTGAAAAGATTACACAAAGCAAGTGTATCGCTGACTTTGAGCTTGTTGGGGGTTACGTATATATCATATACGAGGGTATTATAAACAATCAATCGCCCTTTGCGGTCGTATATTTGACCACGCATCGGGATATCTGGTATAGCTTTGATTGAATTACTCGCTGTTTCGTAAGTATTGTCAAGTACTTGAAGATAAAGTAGGCGACTCAGATAAATAATGGCTACCACCACAAACAATCCGTACACAAAAAACTTCCTATTTTCTGACATCTAAGTATTATAATTTTTAATTCGTTCTCCGTAGGCAAGTGAGCAGTAAATCGTAATGATAACGATTGTTCCTTACTACAAAGTTCGGGGCTTTTTATGAATTAGCAAGCATCCTTGCAACTAATTCCATAAAAAAAGGAGGATGTCCTACTCCTTTGCTTTCAGACGTTTGAAACTGCCTGAGAATGTTTTAGTGTTTTAGTTGTCTTTGATGAGTCTCCCAACGTTTGAGAATGATTTGGTATGTGGATAATTTGCTCATTTTCATTGTTTTATCCATTGGTTGGGGGGCTTTGTAGTCTGGATTTTGCAGTCGTTACCATAAGCATGTTGGCTGACTTCATCCACAACAACCCCTCAAATTAAGCCTATGGATTAACGTACTACGAGCTGAATTGAAACCTCAATGTCCTCTTTGATCTTATTGTACTTAGTAGGTATTATCAATCCAGTCACGGTTTTAAAAACCAAAAGGTGAGCCGGATTAGCTCACCTGAAGCAAAACCTCGCATTAGTGGGCGTAGTTGCTTTATTTCAGTCATTTAGGAATGTCAATAGATGATTTTGTATTTCTTTTCTTTGTTTGTCATTAGCATTATCATCCATTTCGTTGTGTGTTGTGCTTTCTAATTTTATTATTTTAATTCCAAATTTTTTTATTTCTTTTTCTGTAGGCAAAACACCCTCATCTGCTGGTTGGTCGCTTGAGCGTAACGAATATACTTTAACCTTTTTTGATTTGGGTAATTCCATTCTTCTGTTGTCAAGTGTAATTATTTTTTCTATCGTGTTTGGATATTTCTGCGGGAAAAGAGCTGTCATATCTCCACCGTTTGAATGTCCAATCAGTGTAATATGATTGTAGTTTAAGTCAGGATTTGTCTTTTTTAGTTCGTTTAAAACAAATAAGATATTGTCAGCACCGCGCTCCCAAAAAGGTCGTCTGACGACTTGTGGATTCCCTGTCAAGGGCAACAAACTGTCGGTTGCGAGTTCATGTTGAATGCTAACAACAAAAAAACCTTTGGATGCTAAAAATTCTGTCAAGTAGGAGTATGCTAAATAGTCTCCGCCTTTGTTTTGGCCGTAACCATGGCTAAAAATCACCACCTTTTGTTTTTTGGAAATGTTGGCCTTTGGTTTATAAATGGCAATAGGAATTTCTCTCTGCCTACTTTGGTCATACAATTTCAAAGTGTCAAGTCTAAAATCGCCCATAGATTTGTTATAATCCAATTTTCCAAATGTTGAGAAACTTATCAAAATGCCTAATACGAAAATTATTCTTGTCATCTAATTTTTCTGTTTAAATATGTTTTTGTAATGGATGCTAACGGTTTTGGGATTTGTGCACTTGGAGACTCCTAAGTATTTTATTATCTACTTCAATTGTGTACTTCACCACTAAGTGACGCAAACGCTATTATGGGTGGATACTTTTCTCGCGTTCACTTGTTGCCAAATTTTTTGGTTTAAAGATAATAATTGTCAATATACCCCAGACTGTTATCAAAAATCCCATATAATTTACAATGTTGTTGTTGGCAAGGTCTGCTGTAAATGCGATATCTATGGTTGAATGAAAAATAGCACAAATTAAAATACTTGCTTTGGAGGAGTTGTAAAGCCAAGTCAGTAATACACTTCCTGTGAGTAGACTAAATGTCCATCCCAATATTCCTGCAAATTCCATGGAGACGTAAGTGGGTCTGTAAAAGAAAAGAGGCCAATGCCAAATAGCCCAAAATACTGTCAAGATAATACTTGAATTTAATGCATTAAATTTTTCCTGAAACCTTGGTAACGCAAAACCACGCCAACCCACTTCTTCCCCAAAGCCAAAGAAGATTAAGTTGTAAATGAAAAATGTCAATAAGTTGAATTGAGGAAACTCTTCTGAAGTTAAAAGCCCAGCTAAATTGATGGGCGAGTTGTCAACGAAATAATTTATAATTGTCGCAATAAAAACGAGTAAGAATGGACTTAATAATGCAATAGTCAAATAAATGAGTGGTCGTGCCTGTAAGCATTTTTTAACTAAAAGTTTTACTCCTTGTTTTTTTTGATATATCCAAGTTGTTAGAAATGAAGCGATTAGAGGCCCAAAACCTCCAATGCCGTGGTGATAAGGCAAAGTTGGCAAATGGGGCAAACCAAAAGTATGTCCATACAACGGAAGCCAAATAGTCCAACTAATTAAATAAGCAAGTCCGAAATATGTTATAAGTTGTTTCATTTATTTTGATGGTTGTCGTATTTGTGTTTATTATCAAGTAGTTATGGTTGAAATAGCTTGAGGTCGGACCTCACGAACGGTACAAGGTTTCAATTTATGACTAACATTTAATAGGAGTACTTATCTTCGATTTTGCCTTATTGGCTGGCATTTGTAGTCCTGCCTCATTTTTAACTATTCAAATATTTATTTGGAATGTTTGTTGGAAAGTAGTGAATACCATAGTTGGCTTTAATCAACAATGAAACGACTTCATAAATATCTTTTTCAGATCTCTGAAATTGTCTTAATAAACCCATCATTGCGTAACTTATTGGATTTACAGAAGGTACAAATGTTTCCCATTCATAGCCCTTTCCCCAGATAAGTCCTTTTACAGTTATTGTCAAGTCAGCTTGCTTTGAAATCAAAAATTTTAAAATATCTAAACTTTTGTTTGAATCTTGGTTTACTGTATGAAAGATTGGTGTGTGTCCACCAAAACCGTTCTCATCAAATCCTGCTTTTGAATTAATATCTGCCCCGTGTTTTACAAGAACTTTTGCGCAAGACAAATGATTATATTCAGCACAAATGTGAAGTAGTGAAACTTCAAAAAGTGGTGTGAATGTACAGTTGAATGAATATCTTTTCGTAAGTGCACTTTTGTCTACTGCCAATTGTTTGTCAAGCAAAAAATCGTTGTCTAACAATACAGAAAGTAAAATTTTATCTTCAAAATCTAAACCATTGTCAACAAAAGCCTGAATACAACTTTTAAATAATGGGCCACGGGTGTACATATTTATAAGTTCGTAAACTAATGGTTTTCCATTTATGATTGCATTTGGATTAATTCCATTTTTGAAACAATCCCTTATTCCCTCAACAGAATGCAGTTCAAAGTTTGTGATAATTTTTTGTAAATAGTCCATTTGATTTCAAGGTTTGTAGGTTCTTGCACGACAGCCCCCGGTTTTGGTATTGTCGAAAGTTAAGATTTTTAGTTTAAATTTCTGTATTCTAAGGGTGTATGTCCTGTTTTTTGTTTGAAAAGTTTACTGAAATATTGTGGATACTCAAAACCTAATGAATAGGCAATTTCACTTATCGAATTGTGAGTATTGAGTAAGATGTTTTTTGCTTCTTCGATGAGATAATAATGTATTTGATCTTGAGCATTCATTCCTGTTTCTTTTTTTAGCAAATCGCTTAAATAATTTGCCGATAAATGGACATTATCTGCCAAATACTTTACTGTAGGTAAACCTTTTTCTTTAAGAAGCTCTGTCTTGAAATAGTTTTTGAGTAAAGTTTGAACTTGTGAAACTGTATTTGAATTTGTGTTTTTACGTGTAATAAATTGGCGGCTATAATAACGACTACAGTAATTTAATAACAGTTCTATATTTGAAACCAATATAGCCTGACTGTGATTGTCGATGTTTTCGTGTAGTTCGGTTTCAATTTTTTGTATGCATTCGTATAGAATTTGCTTTTCTTTGTCAGACAAATGCAATGCTTCGGAAGTTTCGTAATTGAAAAAAGTATAATCGTTCATCTTGCTGCCCAATGACGTTCCACGAAGTAGGTCGGGGTGAAAAAATAAACCCCAACCCATCATATCGTCTCTTTTTTCAATTTCATTATCCATAATAAGAACTTGTTTGGGTGCAATGCAAATCAAGCTACCGTCTTGGAAATCAAGTGATTGTCGTCCATATCGTAATTTGTTAGCACAATAATTTTTAAACATTATTGAGTAAAAGTCGGCACTCATTCGTGTTCCGTCCTCTATATATTCATCTGTTTTACTGAAATCTACCACTGAGATCAAAGGGTGATTCGTTTTGCATTTGACAAAGTTATTGATTTCTGAAATGTTTTTTAATTGGATAATCGGCTTCATGACAGTTGACTCATTATGATTTTATCAAATAATTTATCTCCGAGGTATATTCTCATCCAAACCATCGGTTTAGCCCACAAACCAACTCTATATCTTGTTTTTGGCTTTGTTTCATTTACAATTTTAGAAACAGTTTTAGAGATCACTGTTGGTTTTGAGCCTTGTCCTTTATCGTACATTTTTTTAGTTGCTGTTACAAGTTGATTTGTCAGAGAGGAATAGGCTCCTTTTGATGAAAATTGACTGATATTCTTTAGCATAACCTCTCCAAATTCAGTTGCTATGACACCTGGCTCTAGAACCACAACTTTAATATTGAATTCTTGTAGCTCTAATCTTAAACAATCGCTAAAACCTTCAACGGCGTGCTTACTGGCGTGATACCAAGCACCCATTGGGGTGTACATTTTACCACCCATTGAAGACGTATTAATGATAGTTCCGCTTTTTGCTTGACGCATGTAAGGCACCACTTTTTGTGTAATAGTAGCTAATCCAAATAAATTTACTTCAAATTGTTTTCTGGCTTCATCAACAGGGATATCCTCAACTGCTCCATAAAGTCCATAACCGGCATTGTTCCACAGTACATCAATTTTGCTTTCATGTTTGATGATTGTATCCACCACATTTTGAATGTCGTTTTCATTGGTTACATCCATTTGAATGGGGTACCCTCCCATATTTTTGAGGTCTTGCATGTGGTCAATGCGTCTTGCAACCGTATATACTGTATGCCCTTCTTGGATTAGTGCTTTGGCTGTCTCTTTGCCCATTCCAGAACTTGCACCTGTGATTAAAATTACTTTTTTGCTCATTTTTTTATATTTTGAAATTACACTGCAAATGTCAATCTAATGAGCGGTTGTTTGTCAATACAAATTCTAGGTTGTTGTATACTTTTTACGGATTGTAGGGGCTTTATAGCCTTGTAGGCAGTGGTTGGGCGATGGTCTGGATTAAGCCTCTCGAAGGCTTTGGGGACCTATGAGCTCTAAAAGCAAAAAAGCAGGCCAAAACTTGCTTTCAGAGTAAGTTGCACAAAAAAAGGTTTGGCAAGTATTCATCGCTAAGCTAGCTGCCAGCCCAAGTTGAAGGATTTGGGGATTTCATGGCTTGGCCTACGGCCACCACGAATGCTTAGTTATTACATGCTGTTTTTTATCATTTTTCTTCCAACGCTTGAAATATTTTACCAAGAATGAAATATGCTCTTGTATGAGGATACCAATTTCCATAGGCACCAGAGGTCATAGCAATGACCATATTCTCTTCAGGAACAACCACCAAATGATTACCACCATTTCCTGATGCCCATAGATAGTTTATTTCTCTGTTGCCAAACTTCCTTTTTGTTTTGTACCAAAGCATGCCATAGCCGTCAGCCAATGGGTTGTAGTTGCCTATTGCAGAGGAGTTTTCGTTCAATAATCGATTTATATAGTCATAATCGGCTAACTGTTTGTTTCCCCATTTTCCTTGATTTGCAACCAATAATCCCAATTTTGCAAAGTCCAGCGTGGAAATGTAAAGATTTCCAGCAGCACCAGTTTGATTGGCAGCATTGGTGTACCAATAAAACTCTTTGATTTCTAAAGGGTCAAAAACTTTTTGTTTAGCATAGTCTCTTAGACTCATACCCGATTTTTCTTCAATGATGGCTCCAATCAAAACGGCATTGATATCTGCATAGACCCATTTTTTCCCAGGCTCGCTTGATAGTGGAACGCTTAACAAGTAGCTTAACCATTCATCTTTTGCTATCCATTTTCCTTCGCTACCCATTGTTTTAGAATTGTCAGAATCGGCATCCAAACCAGAAACCATATTCAGTAGATGAATGAGTTTCACCTTTTTATAATCTTCGTGAAGAGAAGGATACTTTTCCTTAGGAAAAAATGAATAAACGTCTTGCTCTAAATTTTTCACCAATCCGTCTTTTATAGCTACCCCCAAAAGTAAAGCGGTAATACTCTTTCCAGCAGACCGAATATCATGAATGTGATTACGCCAAAACGTATTATAGTAATTTTCCAATACAATTTTATTGTCTTTAATCACAATCAGTCCTCGATAATCTCTTTGTCTAAATTTAGAAATTGTATCGGTAAGGGCAGTGATGGAGTCTTGATTGAAACCCGCATCCGCTGGACTAACAGCAGGAATATGGGGGATAGCTTTCATTTGAGCAAAGGATGAGTATGCCAGAAACAAAAGAAAGAATGTTAAGGTTTTTTGTTTCATGCTTCGAAGTGAGCTTAATATCATCGTTTTGATTTTCAGTCTAAAATAGTCGCTAATGGTTCGGGTATTGCCGAAGGCGAGGTAAATCTAAGCACTTCATTTCCATAAATGTACAAGAGTTTACTAGAAATACAAAAGCTGAAGTTTGCACTTCAGCCCTGCTTTGCCAATACCTTGTTAGCGACTGCCACATGGGTGTTAAACGATTTTTAACGATTGAATTAAACCGTCGTGAAATTCATATAGATAAGTCATCACAATCGGACTTCCGGGAAACGTTCCTGAAACTTCAGTTTTCAAGGTATGTTTGGTTTCCGAATACTCAAGAGGTGTCATTGTTGCCTGATATTTTTTATTAGCCTCATCTATCCACTTTTCTATTTCTTTCCTGCCGTTGTGAGTTTTTCCTTCATCAAAAACTACGGCTGTTTCAGTAAAACAATTTGCATAAGCAACGCTATCAAAGTTGTTTTGTGTTTTAATTAAATTGGTAACTACTTTTGGTAAGTTCATTTTTTTATTTTTTTTAGTTATTATTAAATAGTTGGTACTGTGCCGCCGTCGATTACGTATTCTGTGCCGGTTAAATAATTTGCTCTTGGCGACACAAGAAAACCGACCAACTCGGCTACATCTTCCGGCTCAGCAGGTCTGCCATGCGGTATTCCACCCAGTGCATCCATAACACTTTGCCGGGCTTCTTCTATCGTACTATTTGCGTTTCTTGCAATCTCGCCCAACCAGGCTTTGGATGCTGAGGTATTTATCCATCCCGGCGAAACAGTCAGTACACGAACACCTTTAGCCGCAACTTCATTTGATAAACTTTTACTGTAGTTTCTCAATCCTGCTTTTGCAGCTGCATAAGGCAAAGTAGAATCGTACAAAGGTAGAATGCCTTGGATAGAAGCTATGTGAATGATAACACCGCTTTTTCGTTCAATCATCTGTGGCAGAAATCCTCTGTCTAAACGAATGGGGGCAAGCAAATTAGCTTGTAAGGTTGATTCCCAATCTTCGTCAGTTAATACCGCAAAACCACCCGCCGGTGTTAGCGAAGAACCAAGGTTGTTCACAAGAATGTCTAGCCTGCCATAAGTCGAAAGCACTTCGCTGACTACTTTTTGTGCATCTTCTGCTTTGCTTAAATCGGAAGAAATGAAATGCAAATTACTGTTTTCTTTTTCAGGAGGATTTCTTGCCGTAATAATAACGGTCGCACCTGCTATTGAAAGTCGCTCTGCAATTGCTCTTCCTGCTCCTTTTGTACCTCCTGTCACTAAGGCAATTTTGCCCGATAATTCATTGTTGAAATTAAATTCTTGTTCCATTGGTTAAATTATTTAGGGCAAAGTTGAGACATATGTACAGTTCTTACAAGTACGGAATTATGATTCATATAGGGATAAATTTTTCCCCTATTGTACGATTTGGAACATAGGTGTACTTTTGTTTTATGTATGAAAGAAAGATTTTGCCAAACTTGAATTGTGGTTTGGATCTGATAGGCGAAGTGCTGTATGGCAAATGGAAAATCCGTTTGCTGTGGTTTATCAACGAAGGGCATAAACGTCCAAGCGAATTGCAACGAAAAATTCCTGATGCTACGAGACGTGTGCTCAATATTCAGTTGAAAGAGTTGGAAGACCACGAACTGATTACAAAGAAAATTTATCCTGTAGTACCACCAAAAGTGGAATATTCACTAACCGATTTCGGTCAAACGCTGATTCCCGTAATTGCTGCCTTGGGAAACTGGGGCGACATAAATGAAGAGCAATTGCGATCGGTTATTTTGAAGCGTTTGAAGTCTGAAAGTCAGTAGTTTGATTTGGGGGGCGTGAGTTTAGAAGTAGTTGCTGCTAACGGTTTACATATTGGCGATGGTGAGGCATTTTTAGCATTAATGCTCATATGAAGCACAAATATCAGCTAGAAGTACAAATTCGAACGGCCGATGCCCGTTTTACTTCGCCTTGTTTTGTTGTTCTGTCCCAAATACCATTTTCAGTAATTATAATTTGTGGTTTTCTGTCAAAAATTTGAAAAAATCCGACAACAATACCAAGTCCAAAAAAGCAAGTGCTCAGCCAACCCATTATATAATTTGTTGTCCCAACTTGCTCTTTGTTTATCATCCAAATTCCGATTGCTACAAAAGGGATTGTCAATGCGAAAATTTTCAGCCCTTTTAATGGTATTTTGTAAAGTTTAATTTCTTCCATTTTCAATTTTAACTGCGTGAATCGGTTGCGTCTTACAATATTACCGCTAACGGTTATGGCTTTGCGTTCGAGCGAGTTTCGGAGCATCCCAAGAGCTTTCGGAACCAGCCAGCATTGCACTTGAATAGCAGCACAAAGCTCCATGTTTACACCGCGCCGACGGTCGGAGGCAGTTCGTCTGACATCAAACCCGTGTGATAGGCTGGGGTTTTTATCGTTCGTTTCGGCTTAAAGTTAGACAAAAAAAAAGCGTTTGTAAAATTCTACTTTGTTTTTGTCAGCTTGGTTGGTGCGTAACCAAATTGTTTTTTGAAAGCAAACGAAAAATGCGACAAGTCTTCAAAACCTAAATCCAAATAAATTTCACTTGGCTTTTTACTTTTCTTGTCAATGAGAAAATGTGCTTCTTGCAGTCGTCGTTCTTTTAGCCAATGATTAGGTGTGTCGTTAAAAGTTTCTTTGAAATCTCGTTTGAAAGCCGACAAACTTCGTCCTGTCAAATACGCAAAGCGTTGTATGCTCACATTGAATTTGAAATTCTTGTTCATGAATGCTTTCAAATTTAGTTTTTCGGGTTTTTCGAAGTCAAAGAAAACGCCCGACAATTCGGGTTGTAATTTCAAAAGTATAAGCAATAATTCTTCTCGTTTTAAGTCAGCAAAAGTTCCGTCAATTTTGCCCGAACGATTGTAATAAGGCATGAGTGAACGAACAAAATTTGGAATGAGTTCATTTTGTTTTATTGGTATAAATGCTTCTTTTGAACTAAATTTTGTTGGGCTTGATTTGTGTTTGTCTTGAAATGATTTGAGAAAATGCTCGTCAAAAATGATGGACACTTTTTCAAACTCGTCATTCTCTTTCAGTTTGTTGTAACGTGCCAAATGATTTTTGCGAACAACACAATATTCGCCCGATTTCAAAACGAAGTGCTTGTTGCCGTCATAACCGTGCATAGTCCCTTTTGCCAAAAACAAAAAGAAATGTTCGGATATAAATTGTTCGGGTGAAATTTCGGGCCCGATATAGCAAGATTTTATTTCAGTCGCTCTCATTTTAAGTTTTCAAATTTAAGCATACTTTTTACACTTTCCACAACGGCTTCTTCGTTTGTTGCGATAGGCTTCCAACCCAAAACTCTTTTTGCTTTTTCGTTGCTGGTGTTACGATTTGTTTTCAACATTGAAGCTACATTTTTTAATCTCGGGCTGAACAACCCGCCAATTTTCACAACCCAATCAGGTACTTTTTTAGTGGAAACATTTTTGGTTGCTTCGGGCATTTTTTCTTTCAAGTAAACAGCTATTTCGGGCAACGACATTTTTCCACCTGCCAATGCCAAAAAGCGTTGCCCTTTTGCGTTTGGATTTGTCATTGCACGAATGTGTAAGTCGGCCACGTCCCGAACGTCAATAATATTCATATACAAATTTGGAACGGCTTTCATTGAACCATTTAATAAGTTGCGTAACAACTCAAAACCGCTCGACAAATCTTTGCCCAATGAAGGTCCAAAAATGGCTGTCGGATTGATTGTTGCCAATTCCAAATTTCCGCCTTCGTTTTTGATAAAATCCCAGGCCGCTTTTTCTGCCAACACTTTTGATTTGTTGTAAGACGACAAACCTTTTTCGTTCGGGTCTGTCCAATCTGTTTCTGTTATTTGTGTGCTTGGGTCTTTGTGGCTGTAGCCAACTGCTCCAAAGTTTGAAGTCATCACAACTCGTTTCACACCTGCGTTTCGTGCCGCTTTCAAAACTCTCAACGCACCGTCTACCGCAGGACGAATCATTTCGTTTTCGTCTTTTGGTAAAGCCAAAAAGATAGGCGAAGCAACGTGCAAAACATAAGTGCAACCTTTTACGGCTTGGTTCCAATTGTCATCTTTTGTCAAGTCGGCCGACACAAATGTTAGATTGTCGAACGAAGTAATGCCGCCATTTTTCAGCATTTCAAATACTTCATCTTTTCGTTTTAAGTTGCGAACGGTTGTCTTTACCTTGTAACCTTTTTGTAAGAGTTGCAAAATGCAGTGAACACCTACAAAGCCTGTTCCACCTGTTACCAAAACTGTTTCTTTATTTTCCATTGTCTAAAATTTTTATGCTGCAAAGTTGCGCATAAAATTTCCAGTCTGCTTTGTTGTAAAGTCCAATGTTGTTTTGTCAAAAAGCCCAAATATTAGGGAGGTGGGTGGGGGTGTGCGGTCTCCCTTACCATAGCTACTAACGGTTTCGAGTATTGCCGAAGGTGGGGATTTTAGCAACCAACGCCAATACTCAAATATAGCAAAAAGTTGAGTAGAATTACTTCAGCTCCGCTGTTGGCAATACTTGTTAGCGACTGTGACTTTCAGTCGTCCGCTGTCAGTCATGACTGGTCGTGTGTCTGCTAAAAAATAAAAAAGAGGATCAGGCAAATCAACGGATATTTTTCCTGATTCTGCTCAACGAAGATTGTGTAACCCCCAAGTAGGAAGCCAAATAGGAAAGCGGAATACGATTGACAAGTTGGGGGTATTTCTCCATAAACTCCAAGTAGCGAGTAGAGGCATCTTCCGAAACCAAGGGACTTCTTCTCTCTATCTTTTGTATTAATGATTTTTTCACGATTTTGTTTACAATATTTTCCCAACCAACAATGGTATTGGCGATTTCTTCCCAATTTTGTTTGGTAAACACAATTAGTTTACAGTCCGTAACGGCTTGCACATATCCTGAAGAGGGAATTTTGTTATCAAAACTGTCCAGGTCCACAACAAAATTGTTTTCTTCTATAAAGTAGCTGGTAATTTCTTCGCCTTTATTGTTGTAGTAGCAAACCCGAAGAATGCCGTCTAAAACGAACCCAACTTGTTTTGCAATTTTGCCTGCTTCTGAAAAATAGTCTTCTTTGCGAAGTGCTAATTCCGTTGACTTGCTTGTAATGAAGTCAATTTGCTGTTTGTTCAAATTTCCGAATCGCAATAAATAATTGATAAGTGCTTCCATGGTTTTATTTCATTTGACTCATTATCAGTTTGTCAAATAGTTTATCGGAGAGAATTTTTCTGAAAAATAACATCATTTTTGCTCCCGAAGCACCCACATACCTTGTTTTCGGATGACTTGATTCAATGCCTTGTTTGATCAATTTAGCAATGACAATTGGATCGGCAGCATCTTTTTCTATTGCTGCATACATATTGATGACACCTTTTGCCAAAGAGCTGTATGCCGTATTGCCCGAAACCCTTGACATATATTCGGTTCCAAGCCCTGTCATTTCTGATTTTGTGCCGCCCGGTTCAATCACAATTACGTCAATTCCGAATGATTTTACTTCTTTACGAAGTGCGTCACTCAAACCCTCAATGGCAAATTTACTCGCGTGATACCATGAACCCATTGGCAAGGTTACTTTACCGCCAACCGACGAAATGTTTACGATTTTTCCATAGTTGTTTTTTCGCATAGTGGGCAATACCAATTGTATTAAGCGTGCTACCCCAAAAACATTTACTTCCAGCTGATATTTTGCATCAGACATTGGCATATCTTCCAATGCACCGTAATAACCCGAACCTGCATTGTTGATTAAAACGTCAATGCTTCCTGCTTCTTTCAAAATTTGTTCAACACAAGCCACAAGGCTTTCTTCTTTGGTAACGTCCAACGAAATTGGTTTTATGCCGTGTGTTTCTAAGTCTTGCATTTTCTCTGTTCTGCGTGCTGCACCGTAAACGTTGTAGCCGTTTTGAGCCAGATAAATTGCTGTTGCTTTTCCAATTCCTGCCGAAGCACCTGTTACTAAAACTGTCTTTGCCATTATTTTATTTTTTTAGATTATTAATGGTGCAAAGTTGTTTCAATAAAAAATGGAATTATTTGTCATTTGGCAAAAAGTGAGTCTTGGGCGGTGGGTAAGCTTAGCTCTGTTGTCTTTTGAAAATTTTTCTGCGTCAGTTGGTCGGGTGTTTGCTGTTGGTTGGGGTCGTCCTGCCATTGCCACCAACGGGCCGCGCATTGATGATGGGCGGATTTTTAGCACAAAAGCTCATTTGAAAACCACATGTTGAATCTTGCACAAATGTTTCATAGAAGAAATTCAGCACCCCATAACGCAAAACGGATGTTAGCGGTTCGCTGTTGTTCCATATTGAAATTTTGCCCGATTGATTTATCAAACATTTACTTTATAATTTAGTGAAAGTTCGTCTCCACTTTTTCCACGAATACCCCAATTATGCATTGGTGTCTCGAAAATTGTTATTTCCAAGTCCATTGTTGAGATACCTAACTCGTTTTCAAACTTGTCAAACAAAAGTTTGAAAAATTTCTTTTTGGCTTCAATGCTCCGTCCTTCAAAAACACTTATTTCAATAATTGTATGTTTTTTTGTTCGTTCGTCGAAGTAGAAAAAACTATCACTGTCAATATAAATAAATCGATGAGCTTTTTTTTCTTTTGGGTATTGAAAAGCATCCATTAAACATTCGTGAATGACCTCGGAAACCTTCACTCTAATAGGATGTAAATGCTCCTTTATTCCAAATATTTTAATCTGTCCCATAAACTCGTTTAATGATTTTGTGTAATTATTTAAATATAAATTCTTTCAAATTGTCTGTCGATGTCGTTTTTTATAATGACGGCTAACTCCAAAACTCAAATATATGAAAAAGTGTCAAAAGGGAACATTTAACCCACCTGACGCAAAACTCGTGTTGTGTGCTGTCTGGAAGTGCAGAGGGTCTCTTCATTTGTATCTTATGAGTTGCTCTTACTTCGTAATAGATAAGACCTTTTCTAAAGCAATATAATTAGGCATTTTCATAAACTCTTTCGCTTGCAAATAATCAACTCTTGATTGTTTTTGTCAGATATTTCTAGGGGGATTAAGCCCGGAGGTGCAACTACAATCTTCAACAAATCTCTATCCAACTCATAAGCAACACTTACAGGCTTGGAATCAGAAAGCATTTCTTCTGGCTGAATAATAATTAACTTGGGGTTACTGTTTGTGTCCAACTTGAAAAAATAATTCACCTCCTTTCCTGTTTCGTCGGTAAAAGTAATTTTATCTTCTTTGAAGACATATATAAAAGACACATCCTTTTTGATGCCGTTTACGCTTTCAGTTTGTGCCAACCAGACTCCTTGTATTTTTGCTTGGTCATTAGATTTTGAAGCATTTCTAACGACACCACAAGACAAGATAAATAAAAGAATCAATATAATGATGGAAGGCTTTATAATTATCATATTGCCAAAGCATTTAATTGTACTAAAGATTGTAAAGTTGTGGTAGTGCATCACTTTTTAGATTTTAATCAAATAAGTTGAAAAAATATATTGCAAGTAAAACAATTTTAACAAATACTGCTAATTGAAAGTAGGAACTTTGAAACAGCATTAACGTAATACGAAATAACTTAATTAAATAAGGCAAAATCGAAATTAGTAAATTATTGAACTGGTTTTGGTCATTGTTTAGCATAGCACACAACGTTTTGCCGCTTGGCGAAGTGGCGGAATTTGAAGCACTTACTTTCAATTTATTACTAAAGTTCATTACAAGCACAAAGCTCCAAGTTTGCACGTCCGCCAGCCTGACGCAAAACCCGTGTTGGCGGTAATTTTTCTCATCCATTGTCAACAGTTTAGTGTCTTACGAACCAACTCTTTGTTCTCGTCCGAAGCGGCCTCCAAAAGTCTTTGTTTTACTTCGTCTGAAAGGTCGGCAACGGTCAAACTTTCTTTTAAGTTCTGTCCACCTGGATAACTATGCTTGTCGTATTCGTGTAAAATTGTTCCGTCATCATACAATGTGTAGTCATCATCTAAAACACCACCTTTCATTTTGTGCGATACTGAAATTGTTTTTTTATTCATCGTTTTAGTTTTTATTGTTATTGCCGAATAATTTCAATTGTGTCTTGTCAAAATTATACATTCTATCAAACTCAACTAAAGCTGAACTTATATCCAGCCCTTGAAAAAATGCTTGAAAGTCAATCAAGTCCTTTTTGTTATGAAAGCTAACTTTCCATGTTACTTTGTCTTTATCAATACGCTTGATAATTTCTAGAAAATAGGGTCTGTCAACTACTGAAAGTGAGTGACCAAAAACATAAATAGTTTCTAAGTATTTCAAACTGTCAAAGAAGTCTGAATTTTCTGTGATGATTGTCTCTGTTGATTTGTATGTTTCAATAAAATAGTCGTCTAAAATCCTATTTCCTTCCGCAACTCTAACATCAGTATTTTCATCGTTGTAAAGTTCGTCAAGTTTCTTAGCGTTTTGTGGGTTGCGACTATGACCTAGAATTAAAGTTGAGTTTGTATCAACCGCTTTGTTATGTATATAAAATATTTTTTCTTGAGCAACTTTATAAAGTCGCTCTAAAGTGTCTGTGTAATTGAAATTGATGAATTTGGCATTTTTGTCAACTACAACCATATTTTCATTAGCGTTGTTTGGTAGTCTTAGTTGTAAAATCCATTCAGTAAAACGCTTCTTTAATGTATCGGTAATTAAATTAATTCTTTGTTGGACTTCATACTGGTAGTCGTGATGGTATGCGTCACTCCAATCTTCTGCACTGTATGTTTGTAAATAATCCATACACTCGTCAACTATTTGTTCGGTGTCCAAGTAAGCTAAAGTTTCTTCAAAATCAGACCAAAGAGCATCACTTCCAAAATATTCTTCAAGTTTTTCAACTAATTGTTTGTCTGTGTTGTCAAGATATTCTTTAAAGTCCCAATAACGTGATTTTAGACCGTGTTGAATGTCAAAACCGTTGCCAATGATATAGAGTTTTTTAGTTGTCATTTTGTTTCTTGCAGTGTCGTCATAAAATTACCGCCAACGAATAGGGCTTGTGGTCAGGTGGGGAATTTGAAACTCCTCTGCCCGAACGTCCGCCGATATAAATTACTGATGTTGAGTTACTTGCCAATATTCAAAAGGTTTCCTTTAGCCGAAACGAAAGTACAGAAAAATTCCCAAAGTTGAGTATTATTCCGTCCGCCCCGCTTGCCACAAACCCCTGTTGGCTGTAGTTTTATTCAATTAAAGCTTTTTTGATTTGCCTTTGTTCTGCTCTTCTTTCAGCTTTCCAATATTTTCGTTTCAAATACTTTCGTAGGTGTTTCCACCATTCTGTTGAAACTGTTAATTGTCCTTTTCACTTGTGTGACATTAGTGTTTTTTATTTTAATTCAGTTTAGCTTTCTCAAAACTTTCTATGATTAACTTGCTTTGCTTATCCTTATACCAATTGGGGTTCTCTTTAATGTCGTAATATTTTTTATGTAAGTCTAATATGTTTTGGCGATGTCTTTTTAATGAACTTTTTGTCTGCGTCGGTAAATTAAAAAACGCAATTATTGATTTTAATTCGTCTGAAGTCAATTCGGTTTTCATTTCTTCTCCACTACACTTACTTTTGTAACAAGGTAAAATTGTGATATAGTCGAACTTTACGTAGTTGTTTTTATTTATGGCTAAAACTCGTTTCACTCGATTAGGGTCATATCCGTTATTAGAAATTCGGTCAAAATGCTCTGGGTACATTTCATTTGTAATGTCAATAAAGCCATTTTGTTTAAAAATCTGCACTAACTCTTCTGAAGCCTTATATGTTTTCATTGTTTAGAATTTTAGAGTGTTTCACAAAAATTACCACCAACATCCCTGTAAATGTAATTAATTTCGTTTATATCCGCTATGAGTGTAGTTCTGCGGGAAACTATCCCGATGAAGATAGACTCAAACGTAATTAAACATAGTTAAATTTCCAAGTCATCTAATCTACTAGGTATAAGTGTGTGAGGTGTCTTCCATAATACAAAAAAAGCCCCTGATTGCTCAGAGGCTTTTGGTATCTTAAAAGTCAACGAAACCTAACGACTCAAATACAAATTGCGCTCGCCGTAAACTTTTTGGAAGAATTCATCTTCGAGGCTATCGATAAAATAAATCCCTTCGCCCGTAGATTTCATCTCTGGACCGAGTTCTTTGTTTACATTCGGGAATTTGTTGAACGAAAACACCGGAATCTTAATCGCCCATCCTTTTTTCACGGGCTTAAATTCGATGTCTTCTACTTTTTTGTCGCCCAGCATAAACTTCGTTGCGTAGTTGACATACGGTTCTTGGTAGGCTTTGCAAATAAACGGTACCGTACGCGAAGCACGGGGATTGGCTTCAATCACATATACCACGCCGTTTTTGACCGCAAACTGCATGTTAATCAAGCCCTTTACTTTCATCGCTTTGGCTACTTTGAGCGTAATTTCTTCGATTTGGCGAATTTCGTCGGGTGTCAAATCAAAAGGTGGCAAAGTAGCGTGTGAGTCACCTGAGTGGATACCTGCTGGCTCGATGTGCTCCATAATACCGATGATGTGGGCGTTTTCGCCGTCACAAATCGCGTCTGACTCAGCCTCGATAGCGTTTTCGAGGTAGTGGTCTAGGAGAATGTTGTTGTCAGGAATGTCGTTGAGGATTTTCACCACGTGCTGTTCGAGTTCTTGCTCGTTGATGACAATCTTCATGCTTTGTCCACCGAGTACGTAGCTAGGACGTACCAACAGCGGGAAGCCGAGGGCTTTTCCGATTTCGACAGCAGCGTCGGCAGTGCGTACCGTGTCAAATTTAGGATAAGGAATTTCCAAATCGCGTAGGAGCGAGGAGAAACGTCCGCGGTCTTCGGCCAAGTCGAGGGTATCAAAGCTACTTCCGATGATTTTGATACCGTATTGATGAAGTTTTTCGGCGATTTTGAGGGCCGTTTGTCCACCAAGCTGCACGATAACCCCTTCGGCTTTTTCGTGTTGTACGATAGCGTGCACGTGTTCCCAAAATACCGGCTCAAAGTAGAGTTTGTCCGAAATATCCGGGTCGGTCGATACCGTCTCAGGGTTACAGTTGATCATGATCGTCTCATAACCCGCCTCTTTGGCCGCCAATACGCCGTGTACGCAAGAGTAATCAAACTCGATACCTTGTCCGATACGGTTGGGGCCAGAGCCTAGTACGACTACCTTTTTGCGGTCAGAAGGTACCGATTCGTTTTCGGGCTCATCTTGCGACACACTGAAAGTAGAATAATAATAAGGTGTTTTGGCTTCAAACTCCGCCGCACAAGTGTCCACGCACTTAAATACCCGCTTGATGTTGTGCTCTTGGCGGAATTTATAGACTCGACTTTCCTTCACGCCCAAGAGGTGCGCTATTTGGCGGTCGGCGTAGCCTTTTTGTTTGGCAGTGAGCACGAGGCTTGCCGGAATATCTTCAAGCTCGTAGCTTTGAATTTCTTTTTCGAGTTCGACTAGTTCCTCGATTTGGTGTAAAAACCAAGGGTCGATTTTGGTAAGGTTACGAATCGTTTTGAAAGAAAGCCCTGCTTTAAAGGCATCGTAGATGTGGAAGAGGCGGTTCCAGCTAGGATGGGCGAGGCTATATTTGATAGCTTCTACGTCGGTAAGCTCTTTGCCATCGGCACCGAGGCCGTTGCGGCGGATTTCGAGCGACTGACAAGCCTTTTGGAGCGCTTCTTGGAAGTTGCGTCCGATACCCATTGCTTCTCCTACTGATTTCATCTGTAATCCCAAAGAGCGGTCGGCACCGGGGAATTTGTCGAAGTTCCAGCGAGGTACTTTCACAATGACATAATCGATAGTAGGTTCAAAAAACGCCGATGTGCTACCAGTAATAGGATTGATAAGCTCATCGAGGTTATATCCTATCGACATTTTGGCCGAAATCTTGGCAATGGGATAGCCTGTTGCTTTTGAGGCCAAAGCCGAAGAGCGTGATACCCGTGGGTTGATTTCAATAACGATGATGTCGTCGGTTTCGGGATTGACCGAAAACTGAATGTTACATCCCCCCGCAAATTTACCAATACCATTCATGGTCAAAATCGCCAAGTCACGCATTTTTTGGTAGAGGGTATCGGGGAGGGTCATGGCAGGAGCTACCGTGACACTATCGCCCGTGTGGATACCCATAGGGTCGAAGTTTTCGATCGAACATACGATGATGAGGTTGCCGAGGCCATCGCGGAGGAGCTCAAGCTCGTATTCTTTCCAACCCAACACACTTTGCTCAATGAGTACTTCATGAACAGGCGAGGCAAGGAGGCCGTGCTGTAGGGCTTTGTCAAAATCTTCGGGAGCGTTGACGAAGCCACCACCTGTACCACCAAGGGTGAAAGAGGGGCGAATGACGAGCGGGAAACCGATTTCTTGGGCAATTTCTTTTCCTTCCAAAAACGATTTTGCGGTGCGACCTTTACAAACGCCCGCGCCTAATTCGATCATTTTTAGGCGGAATTTTTCACGGTCTTCGGTGGTTTCGATGGCTTTGATATCCACCCCGATGATTTGAACGTTGTATTTTTTCCAAATGCCCGCTTTGTCGCAATCAATCGCTAAATTTAACGCCGTTTGACCTCCCATAGTTGGCAAAACGGCGTCTACTTTGTGTTTCTCTAAGATTTCGACTATGTATTTTTTCTCGAGTGGTTTGAGATATACATGATCGGCATTGATAGGGTCGGTCATGATAGTCGCCGGGTTGGAGTTTATCAAGATGACCTCAATGCCTTCTTCTCGAAGCGAACGGGCGGCCTGAGAGCCTGAGTAGTCAAATTCGCACGCTTGGCCGATGATAATAGGGCCAGAACCAATAATAAGGACTGATTTGATGTTGGGATTCTTGGGCATTTTTTTTGTTTTGGGGTTATCGGCTAGATGATGCCAGCTCAAAAATTGTGCAAAATTAGCGGATGAAATCTTTTTAACCCATGAATACGCTAAAAAAATAATATCTGTACGAAAAATAATTGGATTTCGGTATATCAAAACAAACCTTCATCTTTGTCATTATGAACCCTTTAGCCGAAATTTTAGCCCAGTGGGAGCAACTCCACCTGATTTCTACGGAGGAGCATCAGCGCTTCCAAATCCTCGAAAAACACCGCCCTGTGTCAGTTTGGTGGCTATTGCGTACGTGGTTGTATGTCGGAATTTTACTATTTACGTCTGGGGCGGGGCTGTTGATCTACAAAAACATCGATACCATTGGGCATCAAGCCATCATCGGCTTGTTGTCGGTGCTGATGTTGGGGTGTTTTTATTATACTTATCGGCACAGTGCGCCGTTTTCAAAACAAGAGGTCGAAACCGAAACAAAATTTGTGGATTTTGCGCTACTCTTGGGGTGTACTTTGTTTTTGTCGTTGGAGGGCTACGTCCAATGGCAATACAATCTGTTTGGTACTCGATATGGCTTGGCAACAGTGCTGCCAGCGATACTGTTTATGTTTTGTGCCTACCGCTTCGACCACCGTGGGGTATTGTCGATGGGGCTTACTGCTTTGGCATCGTGGGTAGGTCTTACGATTACTCCTTTAGAAGTATGGCAGGCCAACGATTTTTCGGGAGCCTCGGCTATTTATACCGCCTTGGCTTTTGGACAGGTGCTGATAGGGGTGGGGCTTCTACTTCATAGGTTCAATATAAAGCAGCATTTCACTTATACCTATTTATTGCTCAATGGCAATCTGCTGTTTGTGAGCGCATTGGTAGGCTTATTTAGCCTTGATAAATGGCCCTTATATGTGGTGCTTATAGGAGGATGGAGTTGGTTTTTTGTGTGGTATGCTCGTCAATATCAATCTTTTTTATTTTTGTTGATGGCAGCAGTATACGGATATATCGCTTTTACTTACTTGATTTTTAAAGTGATGGACGAAAGTTTTTGGGTTTTTCTAGGCTTTTTTTATTTCGTAATAAGTGCAGCGGGAGTGGTGTGGTTTTTGGTGAATTTCAAAAAATTGCTCAAAAAAAAATAACAGTATCATGAAAGCATACAACGAAACTTGGCTGCGCAATCAATATGCTTTATCGATGGCCCAACGTTGGAAACAGGAAGGGCTTATCAGTGAATCCCAGTGGAACGACCTCAAGCAGCTACATGCCGAAGTACCCCATAACCCCAATATCTTTATCAAAATTGGCCTTTTTCTTTTTGGAGGCATCGCGTTTTGCTTTGGGGCAGGAATGGTTTTTGTGGTTTTGGGCGAAGGGGTAGGCTTTGCTGCCACATCGTTGGTATATGCAGTAGGGGTGTTTTTTTTGTTAAGATTGTTGATTAAACAAAACAGATTTCATTTTTCTGGAATTGACAATGCCCTTATCTATGGTATTATTGGGGCTATTCTTCCGGCGGTTTTTGAAATATACAGTGGTTTGAAGCTCACCTCTGCTTGGAGTGGAGTAGCGTTGATCATGCCTGTTTTGATAGCTATGGTATATATATTTGGCGAACCTTTGGTGGCAGTAGGAATGCTTGGTAGCGGATTGTTTATCATTGCTTCGTGGTTAGTACAATCTGCTTTGGGAAAAGCCTTGTTGCCTTTTGCATTGATGTTGGTCACGGGAAGTATTGCATTTGTTGTTCGTACTTTCTTGCAAAAACCTTCTTCTTTTTACTGGCAAACAGCCCTCGAATGGCTACGTATAGCATCGTTGGTGGTGTTTTATTTGGCAGGAAATTATGGTTTCGTACGTGAGGCCAATGCCCAGTTGAATGGTTTGTCTTCACCAGATCCTGAGATTCCTTTTGCCGCTATTTTTTGGCTGTTGACTTTTGGCGTACCTGCTCTGTATTTATACGGGGGTATCAAACAACGCGACCGTAGCTTACTTTTTCTAGGAAGTGTAGCGGTGGTATGCTCAGTGGTTACGTTACATCAGTATCATCCTTTTTTATCCGTAGAATGGATGATGATAGGCGGAGGCTTATTATTGGTGGGGATCACTTATCGACTCATCAAGGGACTCAAACAGCCCAAAGCGGGTTTTGTATCAGTGGCTGATGCGGAGCAAGAAGAGCGTGTAGGTTTGGAAGCTGTAGTATTGGCGCAACTGACGCAGCAAACCCAGAATGCTGACCACGGCGTGCGATTGGGAGGGGGCGATTTTGGGGGCGGGGGCGCTGGCGACAAGTATTGATTTTTCTATAAACCTTGGCGGCGTCTGAAACGCCACCAAGGTTATTCAACAGGTAAATAAATATAAAAAGTAGCACCTTGGTTGGGCTGACTGTGGGCGGTGATAAAACCGTCATGGTTTTCAACGATTTTTTTGCAAATCGCTAAGCCAATGCCTGTTCCTTCGTAAGTGTCACGCCCGTGAAGGCGTTGAAAAACTTGAAAGATGCGTTCAGTAAACTCCTCTTCAAAGCCGATACCGTTGTCGGAAACAGTGAGGCAGTGATAATGAGGATGGACTAAAGGAGTAGAAGAGTGAATAGACTGACTTGCTACGACTTTGGCTTCGATGTGGATTCGAGGTGCGGTGCCTTTTTGCGAAAATTTGAGTGCATTGCTAATTAAATTCGTAAATAATTGCTCAAATTGAAAACGGATGATTTTAAGGGTTGGGAGTGACTCAAATTCGATAGATGCGTTTTTCTGGTTGATTTCTTCTTGTAGATTCAAAAAAATTGTTTTCAACAGTACCGAAAGGTCGGTTTCCTCAAAAGACTGATCAGTGGTACTAGCCCGCGAATAAGCCAACAAATCCAAAATGAGCTGCTGCATTCGCTTAGAAGCCGATTGAATACGCCTGAAATAGTCTTGCCCTGTCAGTGAAAGATTATTCCATTCGTATTCGAGGATGCGACTCGAAAATGCCTGAATTTTGCGAAGAGGCTCTTGCAAATCGTGGCTTGCTACGTAAGCAAATTGCGCCAGTTCATCATTCGATTTAGCGAGCTGTTCGTTAGTGATTTTAAGTTCTTGTGTTCGTCGAGCCACGTTGAGTTCTAGCGACTCGGCTAGTTCTCTTAGTTGTTTTTCACTCTGTTCGATTTGGTGCCGCGCTACTTTTTCTTCTGTCACATCAAGTACTGTTCCTAGCAGACGAAATGGCTTAGATTCATGGTCAAAAAGTACCTTCCCTTTCACAATCACCCAGTGAATAGACTGGTCTGGATGAATGACGCGCGCTTCGTATTCAAGTATTCCTTTACGCATAGAAGCTTCGTGCGCTGCCTGACGAACAGCAAGGTCGTGGGGGTGGATTCGCTGAACGAGTGTTGCTCGGGTAGGGGAATCATTTGGCTCAAATCCAAAAATCTCCAAAAACCGCTTCGAGAAGCCCATTTGTTGGCTGGCTAATTCAACTTCAAAAGTGCCTAAACCGGTGATACCAACGGCCATTCGTAGATGCTCTTCGGCTTCTTTGATTTTTTGACGACTTTGTACTTTTTCGGTAACATCATACACCGTTACCATGATTCCGTATACATGATGGCTAGTGTCAAAAAGAGGGGCGTATTCAAAATCGAGGTAGAAGGCTTGGCGTCCATCATGCGAATCTACATAAGCAAGAGATTCTTTTTCTTGATGGGTTTGGGCGTCCTCAAATACTCGTAACAAAAGCTCGGGGTATTTTTGTCCTACGAGCTCCGGAAAAACGTCGAGTAGTTTTCGGCCTTGTACCTCTACCAATTCGCGCCGCCAAACATTTTTGAGCATAGTTTGGTTGGCCAAGTCAATCACTAAGTCACGTCCCCTAAAAATGGTCATGGCAATGGGAGACTGATTGATAATATTTCGGAATTGAGTTTCACTTTGCTGAAGTGCAAACTTAGCTTCTACTTGTTTAGTAACCTCATTGGCGACTACGATTACGCCGTCGATATTACCGTTGGGTTCGTAGAGAGGTTGGTATACAAAATTGAAAAAGGTTCGTTCTTTGTTGTCAAAACGATTGATTTCTACTTCAAACTCATGGCCGTAAGCAGGTTGCCCAGTTTCAATGACGCCTCTTAATAAGGGTTCTACAATGTCTTTTACTTCGGGTAAAGAATCAAAAAGCGACCGCCCTACAAACGTCTCTTCTTTACGGTCGATGATTTGTAGATAAGTTTCGTTGGCCATTTCTACAATAAAATCATTTCCCCTCAAAATAGTAATACCTACGGGAGCTTGTCGGACAGTATTTAGGAACTTGCGGGCGTTTTGGTCGGCTTCTTTTCGAATTTTATGCGCTAAGAAGGTTTGTTGTTTGATTTGGTCATCGAGCTGCTGTATAGTTTGATGAAGCTCAAGTAATTCTTGGCAATTGACCCAAAGTTGTTGGGGATTGTCGGGGGTAGTTTTTTCTTTGTTTTCTTGTAATACTTGTTTTTCTATCGATAAAAGTATCTCTACTACTTGGTGTGATAGTTCATCAATCCTAAGCAGTCCTTCGCGAGCTTCATCAATTTTGCCGTTTTTGTAGAGTTCAAGGAGAGATTTAGCTTCAAAATGAATTTTGTTATGGGTTTGTTGAAGGGCTTGCGTGGCGGGGATATGATTGTACACTTGAAGCGCATGGTCGTGCAGCCATTTACCAAAGGGGCATTCCACTGCTGATACCACGCTGCTCTCGTCTAGTGAAGCACCGTAGAGTAGTGAGCGCAATCTCGTCTTAAATAAGATGTGCCGAGTTTTGGCCTGTTCAAAATCAAGTTGAATAAAAGTCATGGATATACAAATGGGCGGAATAGCAAAACCATTTCTTTGGAAGTATACTGTTATACTTACGAATACTTGCCTTTAAAGAATGGAGAACAGATTAGATTTTTCAAGGCAAATACAAAATCAGTAAAAATTAAAATGCTTGGAACAATACAGTACTCACTCAATATACCAATAAAAATTTCTCTCGGCTAGGCTGGGTATAGTGCTGACTCCAGTCAATCGCCAAAATTCTTTGGATGAGCAGCTTAAGTTGCTGAAACGACCCTGGTTTTGATACAAAAAAATGGGCACCTTGGGCGTATACTTTATCTACAGCGTCGGGTTGGGAAGTGGTAGAAAAAATAATGATAGGGATGTTTTTCAGTTTCTCGGTTTGCTTGATTTCTCTCAAACATTCAAAGCCGTTTTTACGTGGCATGTTGAGATCTAAGAAAATAACATCGGGTGGAGGAGGGACGGTTTCCCTAAGAATATCCATCAGTTGCTTACCGTCGTTGGCGGTAGTAAGATGTGTATACTGAGCTACTTCCCGCAGCGCATCCTCAAAAAGAAGACGATCATCAAAATCGTCATCTGCTAAGAAAATATTCTTTTGGGAGCTTGAAAGGAGATTCATAAGTTGAACATAGACGTATAATGTTCCCTAAAGTTAATGTACTTATCGCGACTTCTCAAATAGAATACATCAACTTCGCCCCAAAAAAGCCTTTTAGAAACTTGACAAATACGCAGTAGGTGTAGTTAAGAGGAGATTGAAGGAGGGGTAAAAAACACCAAAATTTTACTTTACAAAACAAGAAGCTACAATCCTATGTATGCTCGCAAACCCACTAAACCTATGAAAAGCCTTTTTTGCTTGATGAAATATTTATTCTCTTTTTGGCTTCTTTTGTTGATTTCTCAAAATGCTTTTACCCAAAAAAAAGGCTCTTGGCCAACCGACTTACCTTGGTGGAAAAAGAACAATCTCAGGGTGATTCAGACCAATTTGCCCGCCTACGAAGCCGCTACTTTACATCCCGATTCGCTTCTCAAAGACTTGGAGGCTTGCTCGGCCAATACCCTACTTATCAACGCGGGCGGGATTATGGCTTTCTACCCGACCAAGCTTCCTTTTCATTATACCAATCCTTACATGAAAGGAAACATGCTCAAAGATGTCATTGAGCGCTGTCATCGCAACGGCATCAAAGTCATTGTACGTTTTGATTTTAGTAGAGTTCATGAAAGTATTTTTAAGGCGCATCCCGATTGGTGCTACATCTCACCCAAAGGCGAACGTATTATCAATACTGATATGTATGTGGTGTCTATCAATGCGCCTTATGTGCAAGACTGTGCTTTCAAAATCATCGAGGAAGTAATTGACAATTATGGAATTGACGGTATCTTCTTAAACATGCCAGGCTACCAAGTCAACAATCCCTACGAGGGGAAATACCACGGTATTGATCAAAATGAATATGACAAAAAGCGTTTTGCCGAATACAGCGGAGGGCAAGTGCTCCCTACCGAAGAAAACAAAGCAGATGCGGTTTTTCAGAAATATTTAGCTTTTAAAAAGTTTACGGTAGAAGATTGGTCAAAACGATTGCATGAGCTGGTAAAATCAAAAAGCAATCAAATTGCGATTTGTACGTACATGGATAAGTATGTTGATATCATTCGGCACGAGTCCCAAACCAACAGCTTACCTTACTGGCCTTACTCTGCTTCCGACAATGTAGGCAATGCTGCCAACTCCTTCCCCGACCATATCATCAGTAATAGTAGTATTCAGCAAATTTCGTTTCAGTCGCGCTACAATGCCGTCGAGCCTGAAGAAGTTTCCATTCGACTTTATGAAAATATTGCCAATGGCTCAGGACTTGACATCAGTATGATGGGCGATATGCGTGGCTACGAAGATGAGCGTAATTATGGGGTGATTCGTAAAATTTATGCCCATCACAAAAAATACGAACCTTATTTTGGCAAATATACGTCTACGGCCAAAGTTGCAATCATTGCGCCAGGTGCTTGGCCTAGCGGTGCACCTATGCAAGAATATCGCGGCATACAGCTCATGCTCAGAGAAGCGCATATCCCTTTTGACATCGTGGAAGATGCCCAAATAGAGCATCTCGCCGCCAAAATAAAAAAGTATGGCTTGGTGATTCTGCCCGACATTACTTATCTCAGTCAGGCTTCGGTGCAGGTACTCAAAGAAGCTGCTCGTCAGGGCGTGCATTTGATTGCTACCAATCATACTTTGTTTGATAATTCTGACGCCCTGCGCGATTTGTTTGGGGTAAAGATTATCAACAAAGACCACGAAGGCAGCGGCTTCTATCTTACACCTGACAAAAAAGAAGTATTTAAGCGATTTGAGAAACAAAAAATGCTTTTCTGGAAATTCAATTTGGGGCTTTATGATATGTCGGGGGCGGATAAAACTTTTTTGCCTGTACTCAGTAAAGGCCGCCCTGGTCCGCCCGAAATCATCGGTGGACACGAGCCTACGGGTTATTTTGGGATGGCCATCAAAGAGCATCCAAATAGCAAGGCAGTGGTATTACCTATCAATTTAGGACGGCTTTATTATATTCATGGCTATGAGCAACACAAAAATATTTTGTTAGATGTCATCGATTATATCTACCCAGAGGCAGTGCAGCAGCTCCTCACCAATGCGCCTGAGCGGGTAGAAGTGATTGTGAAAGAGTATATTAAAAATAACCCCGAAAATCACCTTAAAAATACCCCCGAAGGTTTGATTGTTCATTTGGTCAATCTCACAGGCTTTAGTGGCAATACTTATTTTGCACCTTTGCCAGTGTATCAGCTTACTTTTAAAGTGCCTGCCTCTTTCAATCCGAAGCGGGTCTTTTCTATGGCGGCCTCCAAGCCTGTTCCTTATGTTTGGAAAAACGGATATGTGGAATTAAAACTAGATAAACTCGAAGATTTTGAAGGTATTGTGATTGAAAAGTAGACTTTGATTTTTTGCTTTACCGCGCATCCTGTCAATTCAAAATGCTTCGCCCGTAAACAAGTAGAAGTTGGGGCCATCTTCTGAAAAACCCACATCGAGGCGGAGATAAATGTCTTTTTTGGGAAAAAGCAGGTAGCGTACACCTACACCGCCAGTAGTACGGATGTATTTTGTACTGAAAGTATTAATCGTAGGTGCTACGGCAGCGGCTCCTGCAAACACCGCCGCGCCAAATCGTTTGCTAAAACCAAAAGGTAGCCATCGATGTTCGATTTGAGCCGCCAGCATATTTTTGTCGCGGTAGCGCCCCAGATAATACCCTCGCATGATCATTTCGCCACCCATGAGTGCTAGCTGATTGAACGGTATATCTCCCCCGTAAAAATTTCCGTATAGCTGCCACGCCAGAACATTGTTTTGATTGGTAGGATGGTAAGAGCGTACGTCTAAATTGACGCCATAAAAGGTATAATCGCTGCCAATATTAGGATGGTATTTAAGAAACGCTAACTCTCCAAATAAACCTTTTCGAACATTGAGAACATTGTGACGATTGTCGTAGACCAAGGCTGCCCCAAAACCTACATTGATAGTGCCGTCAGAGCCTAGCGGTTTTTCGTAAAAATGCTCCTTTGGTTGAACAAAAGAGGTATTATATAATTGTTGATAATCTAGCTCGGGACCAATAAAAAGATTAGGAACGAGTTTGCGCAAGATACGTTGCCTAAACAAAAGATAATTGGCATCTACCAATGCCGGCTCCTTACCCGCAGGAGCAGGGCCAATGCCGTGGTATAAAAGAGGGAATTTTTGAAAGCGAGTTCGGCCCAAAAAAAACCATTTGTCTTTGTCTCCGTAGATGGCGTTGTCTATCCATAAACCATATTGAGCTTTGAACGTAACAAACCCAAATGCCTGTACTTCGCTGAGGCGGTTGAGGGTGTCGTTTTTGGCCTGAAAAAGCAAGAGTGATGATAAGCCTATCTCAAAACTAGTTTCGGGAGCATAGGCCAAAGTGGGATATACCCTAAAACTCGGTTTTCCAAAAGAGGTAGTGTCTGAAATCGTTTTTTTGATAAAACGCTTGACCCAGCTCTCTTGACCAAAGGCGGGCTTTACCAAAGCAAAAGTGCAAAGTAAAAAAAATGTAAGCGTCGTGAATGGAGCAGGCATGGTAGTGGTATTGTTCATATATATACGCAGTTTTTGCCCCAAACTGTTCTTTGAAGAAGTATCGTCGTCATTTTTCTCAATAAAGCTTGTTGTAAGGTGGATAGATACACAACGTACCAATAAGTACTAGCATTGTATGAGATTTTAACTGAATTTTTGGTGAATTGTTAGTCATAAAGACTAAAATGAGATAAAAAACATCATTATGACATTTTAGCGAATGCTTACAATAGGTGTGTTTGTGGACTTTGATTTTTCGAAGCGTTTAATCAAATAGTAGAGGTGACAATTACCCCGAATGAAAGCAGTAATAAAATAGTATTTTTTACTTTATCTTTTTATCAAAAGCTTCCGGCGATTTGCTTAATTGCGGGCATAAACACAAAATTGTAGTCTTTTACTTATTCAAATCAATGAAAACAATCAAAGGGCCTGCCATCTTTTTGGCGCAATTTATGGGCGACGAAGCCCCTTTCAATTCTTTGGATACCATCGCCGCTTATATGGCTGATTTGGGTTACAAAGGCATCCAAATTCCTACGTGGGATAGCCGCTGTATTGACCTTAAAACTGCGGCTGAGTCAAAAACATATTGTGATGAGTACAAAGGAAAACTGGCTGAAATTGGGGTAGAAATCACTGAGCTTTCGTCTCATTTACAAGGACAGTTAGTGGCTGTTCACCCTGCCTACGACCCTATGTTTGACGGTTTTGCAGCTCCTGAAGTGCGCAACAATCCCGCCGCTCGTACCGAATGGGCCGTGCAGCAATTGATGTGGGCTGCCAAAGCTTCCCAAAATCTCGGCTTGACTTCTCACGTTACTTTTTCAGGCGCTTTGTTGTGGCCGTTTTTATATCCTTGGCCTCAGCGTCCAGCGGGCTTGGTCGAAACAGGCTTTAAAGAATTAGGCAAACGTTGGACTCCTATTTTGAATGCGTTTGACGAAGCAGGTGTAAATGTAGGCTATGAGCTTCACCCTGGCGAAGATCTTCATGATGGTATTACGTTTGAGATGTTTTTGGAAGCAGTGGGCAATCACCCACGCGCCGGTATCAACTATGACCCTAGCCACTTTGTACTTCAACAATTGGATTATCTTCAGTTCATTGATTTTTATCATGAGCGCATTTTTGCGTATCACGTCAAAGATGCTGAGTTTAACCCAAGCGGCAAGCAAGGTGTTTATAGTGGTTTCCAAGGCTGGGCCGACCGCGCCGGGCGTTTCCGTTCGTTGGGAGATGGTCAAGTGGATTTTAGCGGTATTTTCTCCAAACTTTCTCAGTACAACTACGACGGCTGGGCGGTTTTGGAATGGGAATGCTGTATCAAATCCCCTGTTCAAGGAGCGGCGGAGGGTGCGCCATTTATCGCTGACCACATCATCCAAGTGACCGAAAAAGCTTTTGATGATTTTGCAGGAACGGGTGCCGACGAGGCTTTCAACCGTAAAGTGTTGGGATTGTAATTGGTAAATAAATTAAATGTATAACAAAAACGTCGGGCGATTTTCATTGCCCGACGTTTTTTATTGAAGCCTAAAAAAATTAATTTCTTGGAGGACCTCCAGGGCGCGAGCCATTAGGACGGCCTGGGTGAGCTTCTCCACGGTGGCAAGTAGTACAGCCAATACGTGGCTTGCGCTCTTTGCTTGCATAAGAAGGCAAGGCGGCAATTACGTCGTCGTTGATTTTACCTACCATTGCCACCATATCACGGGCAATTGCATGGTCATGTTTTTCTTCAGAAGCCCAGTCGTTGACATTGTGGCAATGGTTACAGCTTACACCTAAGGCTTTGCTCCAACCATTTTCCATAATTCCAATCACTTGCTCCGCAGGACGGCCTTTGAAAATTTTAATATTTTTAAAGACATCTTCGGCATTGTTTTTTTCTTTTCCTGCAATCGCCTCTTTTACCATTTTAGCGTATTTGGCACGGTCAGCTGCGAGGCTATCTTCACGGGCGTCGGCGGCGGCTTGTGAGTTGTTGGGAGAGGGAGTCAATGCAACTAAAGACACTACAGCCGTTAGTGCAAAAAGGGCAGTAATCCATTTTTTCATGCTAGAAGGGAGGTTATAAAGTTATGAAGGCAAACTTAGGAAAAAACTATAAATCCACAAGAATTTGGCCAAAAATATAAATATGTCTTTCTTTTATAAAAAAAGCGCGACTAAATGTCGCGCCTTCTTATGAAATAGCTTAAAAATTACTTCCAAATCTTAACCTACAGAACCTTCAAGGCTTATCTCTAATAATTTTTGAGCTTCTACCGCAAACTCCATCGGAAGCTGATTCAATACTTCTTTGGCATAGCCATTGATAATCAAAGCTACTGCTTGCTCGGTTGGGATGCCTCGTTGATTACAATAAAACAATTGGTCTTCTCCGATTTTGGAAGTAGTAGCCTCGTGCTCTACGGTAGCACTTGTATTGTTTACCTCGATATATGGGAAAGTGTGCGCACCACAAGTATCTCCTAGTAGCAAAGAATCGCACTGAGAAAAGTTACGAGCATTGGCGGCACGTTTGAAGACCTGAACCAATCCACGATAGGAGTTTTGACTTTTGCCCGCCGAAATCCCTTTTGATACAATACGGCTCTTGGTATTTTTACCGATGTGTACCATTTTGGTGCCGGTATCGGCTTGCTGCATGTTGTTGGTAACGGCTACCGAATAAAACTCTCCGATAGAATTGTCGCCTTTCAAAATCACAGAAGGGTATTTCCAAGTGATGGCAGAGCCTGTTTCGACTTGGGTCCAAGAAATTTTCGAATTAGCTCCGTCACAAATCCCGCGCTTGGTTACGAAATTGTAAATTCCGCCCTTGCCTTCTTTATCACCTGGATACCAGTTTTGAACGGTGCTATATTTAACTTCGGCGCGTTCGTGGGCTACGATTTCGACGACTGCCGCGTGCAATTGATTCTCATCACGCATGGGAGCGGTACAGCCCTCTAAGTAACTTACGTAAGAGCCTTCATCTGCAATAATCAAAGTACGCTCAAATTGCCCCGTGCCAGAGGCATTGATACGGAAGTAGGTCGAAAGTTCCATGGGGCAGCGCACTCCTTTGGGAATATAACAAAAAGACCCGTCAGAGAATACTGCCGAATTGAGAGCCGAGAAAAAGTTGTCTTTGGCTGGTACAACAGAACCCAAATATTTTTTTACCAATTCAGGATGCTCTTGGATAGCTTCGCTAATTGAACAAAAAATAATCCCTTGTTTCTTGAGTTCGTCTTTGAAAGTAGTAGTTACGGAGATAGAGTCAATAACCGCATCTACCGCCACACCTGAGAGTCTCTTTTGTTCGTTGAGCGAAATCCCCAAACGCTCAAAAGTACGTTTCAATTCAGGATCTATTTCATCCAATGAACCTATTTCTTTCTTTTGCTTGGGAGCCGAATAATACTTTATCGCTTGATAATCAATAGGAGGGTAATGTACGTTGGGCCATTTGGGCTCGGTCATTCCTTGCCACAACCGAAAGGCTTTCAAACGCCACTCTGTCATCCACTCAGGTTCGTTTTTCTTGGCCGAAATCCAGCGAATAGTGGATTCGTCTACCCCCGGAGCGGCTTCTTCTGCTTCGATATCCGTGACAAACCCGTACTTATATTCGGAGTTGGTAATTTCTTCTAGTAATTCTACTTCTTTGCTCATCGCGTATATGCGTTAATTCTATATTTTTAACAAAAAATACACATATTCTGTTCTAATCGAACTGCAAATATCTTAAAAAACTCGGCCTATTGAAAGCCCTACGGCGGTTCATTTCTCAAAAACCCCAAAACTCTCCCCTTGACAGGACTTATTTCTTGAGCTAGAGTAGTGCCAAGCAGGTCTTGTCTGGCTACTTTAGGTGAGGTAAGTAATGTAATAAACCATTTATTTTTTCATTTTTTGAGGCGATTTTTGTTTTATGATAACTTATTGATAAATAAATGATTGGCTATAATTGCTGAGAGAACCAAGCCCTTGTTTCTCTCTTAAAAATCAGAATTTTAAAAAAAAGATTCCAACCTTCTGCCCCTTGCTTGGCGTCCTTTGGATGATTTCGAGGCCTTGATTTCACCATTATTAACTTAAAAAAACTAAAAACAGTAATGAAATTGATGCAATCAAGAGAGGGGGCGTATGCGGTACGCCTGAGAGGAGTAAGTCGTTTAAAATCAGCTATGAAGCAATCGATATGGGCGGTAGGTATACTACTTGCAGTGGGGTTGGTAAGTTGTGATAAAACAGACGACAACGTCGGCCCTAATTTTATTCATACTACCGATTTCAACAAAGATACCACTACGTGGCAGACGGGAATCGTGGACTACAATGTTCAGCAAGAAGGGATTATGGAATTTAGTTCAAAACTTACCGCCCTTCCTACGGATACCACCAAAAAAGGTCTCAAGTTGACAAGCAGCAACCGTAGTGACGATGCCTTCATGTATTTGACTCGTAAATTGACAGGACTTGCTCCCAATCAAAGCTACAAAATAGAGTTTGAGGTAGAATTAGCTTCTCAATACCCTGCCTCAGGAATAGGAGTGGGCGGCTCTCCAGGCGGTGCTGTGTATTTGAAAGCGGGGGCTTCTGGCACGGCACCTCAAAGAGCCAAAGATACCGCAGGTGACTGGAAACTCAACTGGGATAAAGGTGCTCAAAGTGAATCTGGTAAAGATGCCGTAGTATTAGGAAATATTGGGATTGAAGGCGACCAATACAAATATCAGATCATTAAACGCAATAATCAGACAAAGCCTTTCACTGCCAAAACCAACGACAAAGGAGAATTATGGCTTTTGGTAGGTACTGATTCTGGCTTTGAGGGTGTTACGACGATTTATTATACCCAAGTGAAAGCCGTTTTGATAAAAAATTAAATCAATTAATGCCGTACCGTAAATAATTTGCGACAAAGGCGTTTCGGTTTTCCTTAGAAATTTTCCCTTTTGCTCCATACCCAACCCGTCAAAGCAGCAGTTTTGGCGGGTTTGTGTTTTTTATCTTTGAAACAATTATGACAAATTTTGACTGAGAAGGTATTAAACCATCTTGCCAAGCTTCTTTTATATCATAAAAACTAAACCTTGCTTTTCATGAAAATCAATAAGCTATTGGCTTGGGCCTTGTTCATATGCGCTTCTCCCGTGGTGGCTCAATCAAGTTATCCTACTATTGGTAAGATTGTACGCAACGACCCACAACTCGATGAACTTGTTGCTCCTGATGCGAAGATAGAAGTTTTGGCATCGGGCTTTACGTGGGCAGAAGGGCCCGTTTGGAGCAAACAAGGGGGCTATTTGCTGTTTTCGGATGTACCTCAAAATACCGTCTTTAAGTGGAGTACCAAAGAAGGACTTAGTACTTTTCTTAAGCCTTCGGGATTTACAGGTGCTGGCACCTACGGCGATGAGCCAGGGAGCAATGGCCTCATTATCGATCGTCAAGGGCGACTTGTCTCTGCCGAGCATGGCGACCGACGTATCTCAGCCATGCCTTTAACAGACGCTGGTAAACGCACCCTTGCCGACAATTTTCAGGGAAAACGTTTCAATAGCCCTAATGATGTAGTGCAGCATTCGAGTGGTGCCTATTATTTTACGGATCCTCCTTATGGTATGCCCAAAAAACAAAATGACCCAACGCGCGAAATAGATTGGTTTGGGGTATATCGGATTGGCAAAGATGGGGCCGTGAGCCTGCTTACCAAAGAAATGACTCGTCCGAATGGGTTAGCATTTTCGCCCGATGAAAAAATCTTGTATGTTGCTCAATCTGACCCCGACCGCGCTATAGTAATGGCATTCCCTGTCAACTCCGATGGCTCATTAGCCCAAGGCAAGGTACTTTTTGACGCTACTTCTATGGTAAAACAGGGACTCCCGGGTCTGCCTGATGGATTGAAAGTCGATGCCAAAGGAAATCTGTGGTGTACGGGGCCAGGAGGTGTTTTGATCATTACTCCAGGGGGTAAATTGCTAGGAAGAATCGAAACGGGAGAAGCAACTGCCAATTGTAACTGGGGCGACGACGGCTCTACTTTATACATCACCGCCGATATGTATTTGTGTCGCATTCGTACCAAAGCCAAAGGAACTGGATGGTAAGAGAATGAATGAGTATAAAATCGACATGACCATGACCCAATAAGGACACTTTTCGTACATTTAAATAGATTGTTAAACTTACTTTTTGTGATGTGCCGCCCAAAAAGAGGCTGATAAAGTAGATACAGGGGTGTTTGGAGGAACGAGCAAAATCCGCCTTTCGCAAGTGATGGTGATGTACCAGTCTAAGTTCCCTGACTATGATATTAGATACAAAAGTGGGGTAGAGGCAATCAACAAGGATATTCCTCCTCGTCAGAAAGTGAGAAGCGAAATGGCCACCATCATTGGAGTACCTTCTACTTATAAAATCGAAAATATAGGCACTTGGAAAGGGACTTTTTTTAATAAAAAAAACCTAGTGATGATGCCTATTTTTTTTGAAGTAGAGATAGTTATGGGTTAAAGTTTTAGTAAAAAATGTGCAATCAAGAAATAAGTACCAATACCGATGAGGTCGTTGGCAGTCGTAATAAATGGACCCGAAGCTACTGCGGGATTGATACCAAACCGGTTGAGCACTAAGGGAGTGACTGTACCCATAAAAGAAGCCAGTAGTACGACCATCAGCAGAGAGAGACTCACCACCCAAAACAATTGGGTCTGACTGAAAATAAGGACATATATCCCCGCCAGTAACCCGATGATGAGGCCGTTGAGAGCCGCAATGACGATGATTTTGAGGAGACGGTCTTTCCAACTGATTTCGAGGCCAGTTTTGTCGGCTAGGGCTTGTACGATGAGCGAGGCGGTTTGGATGCCTACATTGCCCCCTGTGGAGCCCATAATAGGAATAAACATCGCCAATGCCGCAATACGACTAAGTTCTCCCTCAAACAGACGAATCACCGTGGCGGCCATCAAACTTCCAATTACCCCTACAATGAGCCAAGGCAGACGTGCCTTGACCTGATCCCATAGGCTATCGTCTTCTTCTACTTCGCCCGTGATCCCTGAGATAGCCTGAATGTCTTCTTCGGCTTTTTCGGTGATTACGTCCAAAATATCGTCGATGGTAATGCGGCCTAGCAGTCTTTTCTGGATGTTTACGACCGGAATCGCCTCTAAGTCGTACCGTTGCATGATTTCAGCGACCTCTTCTACAGGACGAAAGGTCTCGATATAATGAATATCTTCGTCGTAAATGTTGCCGATTTTGGTGTTTTTCCGTGCAAGTACCAAATTTTTCAACGAAATCAGACCCAGCAATGTTTGATCATCGTCTATCACATACACCGCATATACTTTCTCTACATCTTCGGCTTGTTTTCGGATTTCTTCGATACACTCATTGACGGTCCAATTCACATTGGCTTTGACCAACTCTTTTTGCATGAGTCCCCCTGCCACGTCTTCATCATAAGGAAGAAGATCAATGATAAAGCGTGCTTGTTCGCGGTCTTTTAAGAGACCAATGACTTCTTCGCGGATTTGAATAGGCTGTTCTTTGAGCAAGTCCACGGCGTCGTCAGAGTCAAAGACTTCAATATAACGCGCAATTTCTTGCGAATTAAAATTGGTTAGAAATTCCTTCCGCTCAGTAGGCGCGATGTTGGCTAGGATTTCGGCTCCGATTTCAGTATCAAGCAAACTGAACAAATAATGCGCCGACTCAGTCTTTAACTCGTACAAAATACTACTAATATCGGCTGGGTAAAGCTCTTCCACCTCTGCAAGCAACTGTTGATTGTTTTGCTCAGCGATGTGGGTTTCTAAAGCTTCAATAAATTCTTTGGTCAGTTCGAAAGTCATGGTCAATCAAAATCGTCAGGGGGTCATCTTTTGAGTGAGTAGTACAAACTCGGCTACTCCTAGTTGTTCGGCTCGTTTGTCCAAAAGAGAGTGGTCAAACTTAATCCCTAATGGTTTGAGGGCATTGCGCAAGGTTTTGCGGCGTTGATTAAAACCTGCTTTGACCACCTTGATAAACATTGCTTCGTCACAGTCAAGGCTTTGTACGCTGTTGCGTTTGAGTCTTATAACACCCGAATTGACCTTTGGTGGGGGATCAAAAGCTTCAGGAGGGACCGAAAAGGCATATTCGATATCATAAAAAGCTTGTAACAACACACTCAAAATACCGTAGTCTTTTTTGCCAGGAGGAGAAGCTACCCGCATAGCCACTTCTTTCTGAAACATCCCGACGATTTCGGGAATGAGATTTCGATATTCAAGTGCCTTAAATAGAATCTGAGAGGAAATATTGTAAGGAAAGTTGCCGATGAGTGCAAAGGTTGGGTTGGAGTTTGGATCTACTGGAATGGCACTTAAATTTCGCCATTCATTCAAATTTAACCGTAAAAAATCTCCTTCAATAATACGCCCTTCCAAGGTCGGAAAATGGGCCTTGAGATAAGCTACCGATTCACGGTCAATTTCTACTACGTAAGTTTGATACTGTGTTTTGGGCAAGATAAATTGGGTCAAAACTCCCATACCAGGGCCAAGTTCGAGTACGGTATCGTAACCGCCATGTCCTGATAAGAGATCAGCGATGCGCTCTGATGTATACAAGTCCCGTAAGAAATGCTGCCCTAAGTGTTTTTTAGCTTTTACTTTCATGTGTTTTTTCAAAAGTTTTGACTTGAAGGTTAGCATGTCTTCAACAATAAATTGATAACAACGCACCCCCTAAATGTACTTTTGCGGCACGAAAGTACACCGATTTTGGATAATTACAGCAGTTTTATTTTTACCAAATCAAGACTTTTATGGCTTTTTGAGAAGGGAAGTAGTCATGCGATAATCTGGATAAAGAAGCTGTTTATTTATGGTAAAGCCTCAGGCTTATTTGCTTATAAGGTTAAAGAAAAATACCTTGTGGCGTAGAAGGAGTGTTATCTTTGTTTTATTTATCTAAAAAACGGAATTATTAGTGGAAACCACCTCAATCAATGTATCAGATAATTTTGTAGAGCAACTCAACTTATTTGGCTTGACTATGCAACCCAACGGGACGATTCGCTATGCCAATGCTTACACGTTGAGAATGCTAGGTTGGAGTGTGCAGGATCTTCAAAGGTTTAATTTTTTTGAGGATTTGCTTGCTCATGAACAGAGAGAAGATGTATCCAAATTTTTGAAAGAGTCGCTTGAGCGAGGAAGCTTGGCAGAGTTTAGAGAGGTCTCTCTTATTGCCAAAAATAGAAACCTCCGAACCGTGCAAGTCAATTCTTTGGTTCTAAATAAAACGAATGGCTTAATCGCCGATTTTACCATCATTGGCGAAGATATCACCAATAAGCTTCGCGTTGCTACTGCCCTCAACAAATCAAATTCTCAGCTGCAAGACTTGATTGATAATACCAGCGATTTGATTCAATTAGTATCTTTGGAAGGAAAGTTTTTGTTTGTCAACCGAGTGTGGCGGGAGCGGTTGGGCTATGAATTAGAAGAACTTGCTTCACTCAATATCAAGGATGTAATATGGCCCGATGCTATGGATGCTACATTGCATCTTTTAAGGCGGGTCCAAGAAGGGGAGGCTATTCCTGACTTTGAAACGATTTTTTGGAATAAACAACGAAAAAAAATATATCTTAATGGAAGTGTGACTTGCCGATACGAAAACGGTAAACCAACCGCTTTCCGTTGTATTTTGCACGATGCTACTAGTCGAGTTCGTGCGGAGCGTTCGCAAAACTTGTATTATAGTATCGCCAATTGGACGATTAAAACGCGCGATTTGGACGAGTTTTATGCCCGAGTCCATGAGGAATTAGGGAAGGTAATAGACGCCCGAAATTTCTTCATTGCCCTTTACGACCCTACCAAAAGCTACATGTATTTCCCTTATTATGTAGATGAGTATTTTAAGGGAAACGTCAGATTTACAAAACGTAAACTAGGGAATGGTATCACCGAATACGCCATTCGAGCCAATAAACCCTTGTTTTTGTTTCAAAAAGATATTGAAGCGCTGGCCGAAAGCCAAGGTATTTATATTTATGGAAAAATCCCCCAAGTACTGCTTTGCGTTCCTTTGAGGATTGGTGATCGAGTGACAGGAATCATCGGGGTGAAGTCTTATACCAATCCTAACCAATACCGCCCTCGCAATTTAGAGATGTTGGAGTTTATTTCGGGACAAGTGGCATTGGCGATAGCGCGTAAGCAAAACGAAGCTGAACTTAATCGTCAAACGGCACGACTCAACGCTATCTTTGATAGTAGTGCTTATCTGATATGGTCGGTCAACAAGGCACTTCAGTTGACTTCTTTTAATAAAAATTACTCTGCTTTTCTCCAACAGCACCTTCGTACTACTCCTGCTCTTAATACTACTACGGAGCGGTTGGGATGGCAACTTATGAGTCCCGAAAACCGCCGCTTGCTTGAAGAGCGCTATCGACAAGCATTTAGGGGACATCCCCAAGCGTTTGAAATCAAAATTGAGACGCGAAATGGAGAAGGAGATTTATGGCTGGAGTTTAGTTTGAATCCCATTCAAACTTCTCAAGGGCCTATCGAAGAAGTATCGGGGGTGGCTCGTGACATTACCCCGCGCAAATTGGCAGAATTATCAATGCAACAAAGTGAGGAGAAATTCCGAGGGATTTTTGTCAACCTGCAAGATATTTATGTCCGAACCGACCGCACAGGTTGTATTACGATGATTAGTCCTTCGGTACTGAAACGTACAGGATATACCGTAGAGGAGGCTATTGGAACGCATGTGACCGATTATTTTGTGGATTTGCAACGTATCCGAGCGGCTCTCGTACGCCTTCGACGTGATAAGAGTTTGCGCAATTTTGAGGCTGAATTACGAATCAAAGACGGGACTATTCGGCAGTTTATGTTCAACATGCTGCTTTTGGAAGACGAAGAAGGGGCGCCTATTGTGGCGGCCTTGGCGCGTGATATTACGGAGCTTAAGCGAAACCAAGAAGAGCTTGTCAAAGCCAAAGAAGAAGCCGAACGCTCATTGAAAGTAAAAGAGCGGTTTTTGGCTAATATGAGTCATGAAATTCGGACGCCCATGAATGGAATCATCGGCATGATTGACCTCATCAATGGTACTCCGCTCAATCCCGAGCAAAAGGATTATATCTTGACCATGAGGCGCTCGTCCGAAACGTTACTCAATATCTTAAATGATATTTTGGACTTGTCAAAAATTGAGGCGGGTAAAATGGCCCTCAACGAAGCTCCCGTGGGCTTGGAAGAAATTTTTGAGAAACTAACCGCTTTGTTTTCGCAAATTGCCCGTAACAAAAACAATTCCTTGCGTTATCATTTGGCCGAAGGCTTACCCCAATACATCATCGCCGATCAGACGAGATTATTGCAGATTCTATCAAATTTGACCTCCAACGCCATTAAATTTACCGAAAACGGCGGTGTAAACCTGTACATTACACCCGTGTGGACGAAAGGAAGATTTCATAAAATCAAAGTAGAAGTCAAAGATACAGGTATCGGCATTACGCCTGATAATTTAAAGCTACTCTTCAATGCCTTTAGTCAAGTAGATACCTCCTCGCGCAAAACTTTTGGCGGCACTGGGTTAGGATTGGTTATTTCGAAAGAGTTGTGCCGTTTGATGAAAGGTGAAATCGGGGTAGAGTCGGAGCTAGGAAAAGGAAGTACGTTTTGGTTTACTTTCGAAACCAAAGAAACGATGATAAGCCCTACGCAGCAAAAAGCCGAAAATGCAGAAATTGTTTTAGAAAACTTTTTTCAAACTTATCACCCTCATGTATTGCTAGTAGATGACAATTTTGTGAACCGGAAAGTAGCGAGCGAAATCCTAAAAAAATCGGGTTGTGTGGTCGAGACCGCTGATAGTGGCAAACAGGCGATTGCTCATGTAAGGGCTTCGTATGGAGCTGATATGCGACCCTATGATATGATATTTATGGATATTCAGATGCCCGACATGGACGGCATCGAGACTACCCAAAATCTACGCGATGAGTTTGGTAGTAAATTGCCTACGGTAATTGCGATGACGGCCTATTCGATGAAAGAAGACCGTGAGCGGTTTTTGAGCCAAGGAATGGATGACTATGTGCCCAAACCGATTCGAGCACAAGTGTTGATTCAAAAAGTAAAAGAAATTGTAGACACTGGGACTTCTATCAAAGAAACGACGGTGCTGCGAAACAAACAAAAGGTGATTGCGCAAGATTTACAATTGCCTATTGTGGATTTGGATATTGTAAATCAGTTACTTGGGCTTGGCGGCATGGAACTTATCAGTTCAATTTTTGAAGACTTCGTGACCGAATCGACCCAATTGGTTGAGGAGGCTATATCGGCTTTTGCACAGGGTGATATTGCCACTGTAAAAAGCAATTTGCATACGCTCAAAGGAAGTGCTGGTACTATAGGGGTAGCACGTGTGGCAGAGATAGCCCGCATAGGAGAAGGAAAACTCAAAACCAATGATACAAGCACTTTGGCCGAAGATTTACCTAGATTAGAGCGTGAGTTTAAAACTTTCCTCAAAGAATATCAGGGTATTTTAGAGGAGTTTACGAAGAAAGAGTAGTGATAGTCTAGCAAAAAAGCACTAGAAACATAAGATTTTACACAAGATAATAAAGCACAAATGAGTAGTCAAGTATCGGTAGGGGTGGTAGGACTAGGTTTGATGGGATGTAGTATTACTACTTGCCTTTTGATGGCAGGCCATAAAGTGGTTGCGGTAGCCCCGCTACCCACAGATGTTTCCACTGCTAAACCACGTATAGAAGAACATTTACAAAAATCGCTTCAAGAAGGACTCACTACTTTGGAGCCAAGCTACTATTGGCCTTCACTTCTGATTACGGAAGAGTATGCTGCCTTGGCCGATTGTGAGGTGGTGATTGAGTGTACACTCGAAAATCTAGCAATCAAAAGGGCGGTTTATGAAAAAATCGAAGCGGTGGTATCAGCCGATACGGTGATTACAAGCAATACTTCGGCGATTCCTATCAGTGTTTTACAGCAAGAAGTCAAACATCCAAGGCGCTTTTTGGGATTGCATTGGGCTGAACCCTCACATACTACGCGCTTTTTGGAGGTGATTTGTGGTGAGTTGAGCGATGTAAGCAAGGGTGAATGGCTTTATGAACTATCGCATCGGTGGGGAAAAGAACCTACCCTCGTACGAAAAGACATTCGAGGGTTTATTACCAATCGCCTCATGTATGCTTTGTACCGAGAAGCGTTTGATTTGGTAGAAAAAGGCTACGCTACTGTCGAAGATGTTGACAGGGCTTGCCGAAACAATGCGGGCTATTGGATGACCCTCGTGGGGCCTTTTCGGTGGATGGATTTGACGGGAGTACCGGCTTATCATACGGTGCTAAAAGAGCTTTTTCCTACCCTCAGCAACCGAACCGATATACCCCCTCTGATAGACGACCTCGTAAAAGCTGGCGCTAAAGGAGTACAAAATGCCCAAGGTTTTTATGAATATAGCCCTGAAGAAGCACGTTTGTGGCGCGAAACTTTTGAAGATTTTAGCTATGAAATCAGGAAGCTAGCACTTCGGTATCCGGCAGATGTGGTTAAGAAAAAAATGAAGGAGTAATTGGGGTTTACCACAACTTCCAAAATGCTCTTGCTGCTTTTTGTGTTTCCCAATTTTCAAAACGTTTATTAATAGCTATTTTTAATCTCTCGTAGTTGTACCAATTATCGGCAACTTTGTAGAGGTTTGGTTTTCCGGCCAAGAGCAGCGCTTTGAAATCATTCAGATAGTTTCCTGAGTCAAAGCTGAGGTAGGGAAGCGCGAAACGGTTTCCTACCTCGCATACATCTTCGAGCATCAAAATCCCGTCACAGCATGTATCGAGGAGGGTAGGGGCAGTGATTTTTCTTTTTTTGAACTGTTCGATTTCGTAATTGTGATCACTTCTGAATGTATTACTGATAAGTTCGTTGTCGATGAGCCATCCTAAAAAAAATCCTGTATATATGCTACAGTCTGATTCTGCCGAGGGTTTTGAATATTCTATTCCTATGTGGCTTTTGATACGATTATAAACATCTACCGAATTTTCTAAAGTTTCTAGGTAATCAGTGATTTTATAACCTTCTCTGATTTTTCCTTCAACTAGTTTTTTTTTTCGGAGAAGTGCATTTTCTAAATTACCACAGCCTTCCCACGACTTACTCAGCCAATGATAAAACACACCTTGGATAATATCTATGCCATTGTTGTAAATCGATGCTTTAAAATGATAGGTTTTGCCTTCACTTTCTTTTACTAAATAAGTAAGCATATCTCACACAATTAAAAGAAACCAAACCGTCAATTATTTATTATAATCTATTGACGATATATAAGCGGTACAATTCCAATACTTTTGACAACTTAAGTAAGAGTGAAATTTTAATTGATAATATTTTTAAATAATTGTTTCTCTTTACTCATTGCTAATTAGATACAAAAGTATTCAAGTATTTTGATATTTCCATAGATTTAATACTGCCCAAATTTCCACCGAAGCGAGTATTATTAAAGCCAAGGTATTGGTAGTGACTCCATCCAAAACCATTCCAACAACTACGTCGCCTAGTTCGATAAAAACTCTGGAAACAAGCGTAATAAACAACCAACGGGGGTTGTTGGCTACGACCGAAACCAACAAAGCCAAAACACTTCCTAGTATTCGGACTCCCGTACTAGCAAATCCCATTTGGGCGGAATAGGTTTCGAGGGTAGCATTGGGGAAACTGAGGCTAGGCTTGAAGGTGTAAACATAAAAGAAAAATGAACCCGCACCGATGAGAACCCAAGTGAAAATTTTTACAGAGCTAGGAATGCCTACCTCATTGGAAGGTGTTTGAAAAGCCATTTTTAAGTTGATTAGAGGGATTATTGATTTGAAAGAGATACATACTGATAAAGCAGGGTTGGATTTTCGGCTTGCTTTACCAAAAAATCTGCCACATCTGTACGATTGATGGCACCAATATTGATGCCTTTATAGAGAAAAGTTTCTACGCGGTACTGTTCGGTAAGAGGTTTTTCTTTTAAAAGTCCTGGTCTTACAATTTCCCATTTTATGGAAGAGTCAGAAATCACTTCTTCCATTTTAGTTTTATCAGCATATACATCTTTGAGGAAGAATTTAAAAAAGAGTTTCATCCAAAAAGTATTAAAGGCACCACTTTCCCCTGCCCCAAATCCTGTGACAACGATGAAAGGAATAGTGGTGTGGGTCTCTTGCTGAATCTCTACGAGTAGTTTGGCAAAATCTGAATAAAGCGTCGTGGCTTTCATGCTTTTGCCCGTTCCGAGGGCCACAATCACCGCTTCAGCTTGGTCGATTGCTTGTTTGAGTGCTTCTTTTTGGGTGGCACTTCCTCGGAGAGTGGTGAGGTTAGGATGGCTCGGCAGGCTGATTTCGGAGCGTGAAAGTGTTGTAACGTGGTGATGACGCTGAAGAGCTCTTTTGACGGTTTCGAGTCCTACGCCAGCCGATGCACCAATGACGGTTATTTTCATTTTCGAGGTATAAATTTGTGTGGCAAATATATTGGGTAGTATCCAAAAGATACTAAATTTGCCAAAAAAGTCAGTATCTTTTAGGATACTTTTAGAAGCTATTTATTTATGAAAAACAAACAAAAACAAGTTCAGTTGCGAGACGTGCAAGATGTCATTGAGATAATTGGTGGACGTTGGCGGGGAGCTATTTTGGCAAGTTTATGCGACAGACAGAAGCGTTTTAATGAACTCAAACGGGATTTAGGAGATATCACCCCCAGGACCTTGACCAAAGAATTGAAGTATTTGGAAGTCAATAAATTAATAATTCGAAACGCAGAAGAAGGAGCTTCCAATGCGGTCACTTACCGTCTTACTGAGCACGGTGAATCATTGGAGCCGTTGATAGGGGCTATCGTAACTTGGGGGCAGAAACACCGAAAGATGATTTTAAGTTAATCAAGCATTACGGTATTTCTTGAAAAACCATACTTTCAGTAGATCGGCGGTGAGGATATAAGCCACTACAATCAGTAGCATTGCACCCAGATTGGGGAGGGGTAATGGACTCAAACCTATACTTTGCATAAAAGGCAAATAGGGCAGGCTTAAGGTGAGTATTAAGGCTAGCAAGCTCAAAATAACTAAGTATTTTCCAGGTTTGCTTTTAAAAAAGTTTTTGTGGGTTCGAATGATAAATACAATGAATAATTCCGAAAGCACTGACTCTATAAACCAGCCTGTTTGGAAACCTGATTCTTTTACTTTTAAAAAATAAAGCAGTGTCAAAAAGGTGATTAGGTCAAACAATGAACTGTGAATCCCAAACACAATCATGTAATTGCGAATGATTTTCAGGTTCCATTTACCGGGCTTATCTAATTGTTCTTTGTCTACGTCGTCGGTAGTGACGGTAAGAAAAGGAAAATCAGTCAGGAAATTGGTCAAGAGGATTTGTTTGGGAAGCATCGGTAAAAAGGGCAACACCAAAGATGCTATTGCGACACTACACATATTGCCAAAAGTAGAGCCGGTGCTGATATACAGGTATTTGAGGGTATTGGCAAAGGTTTTTCTGCCTTCCTTGATGCCATCTACCAAAACCATTAAATCTTTTTCCATCAGTACAAAATCTGCGGCTTCGCGAGCTACATCTACGGCATTATCGACCGATATACCTACATCTGCCGCATTGAGGGCTGATATGTCATTGATACCATCTCCCATGTAAGCTACCGTATAGCTTTGTTTAAGGGCTAAAATGATACGTTCTTTTTGTTGGGGTTCTACCTCGGCAAAAATGTGCGTTTTTTTTACGAGCTGCTTTAGTGCTTCGGGGCTTGTGTTGAGTAGCTCTTTACCTGTTATAATTCTGGGATTGGAGATACCAATTCCGAGCGCAATTGACGAAGCTACGTTTTTATTGTCTCCAGTGATTATTTTTAAACCTACTTTAAGCTGTTGTAATTGATTGATAGTTTCTTTTATGCCCGATTTGATAGGGTCATTCATCAAAATAAAACCTGCAAAAATCATTTCGGTTTCAAGGTCTTTTGAGATGGAATTTGTACCAATGTTTTTATAACAAATCGCAATCGCTCTTAGCCCCTTGCTCCCGTAAGTTTCAAAACTTGCTTGGAGGGCTTGCTTGTGTGGCTCAATATCTTCGAGGGTTTCGTTTGCAAGTTTAATTTTTGAACAAATACTCAAGATTTGCCCAAAAGAACCTTTGCTAATAAGAAGTTTTGTGTCAGCATTATTAATACCAATACTGAGTCTTTTTCGGATAAAGTCATAAGGTACTTCGCCTATCTTCGTCACATTCGGACTATCAAGCTTTAATTGTTTTAAGGCATCATCGATGGCATTGGAATATCCCGTCTCAAAATAGGCATTCCAATAAGCTAGTTGTTTTACAAATTGACTTTCTTGTTCGGAGGCATCGGTAATACCCGCTATTTTGATTGCACCTTCGGTAATAGTGCCAGTTTTGTCGGTACAGAGTAAGTTAACTTCTCCGAGGTTTTGGATAGAGTTTAGTTTTTTTACAATTACTTTTTTGGCAAGTAGCCTTTTGGCACCAGCACTCATCGAAATCGTAGTAATAGCTGGCAATAGCTCAGGCGCCATTCCTACTGCTAGTGCCAATGCAAAGAGGGCTGATTCTATGATGCCTTTGTGATTAAGGAGATTGACGGTAAGAATCACTACGGCCAATATCAGGGTAATTTTCATCAAAAGATAACCAAAATCCTTGATGCCTTTTTCAAACGTGGTTTCTACGGTTCCTGAAGCGCTGACGGTGATTTTACCAAAAATGGTTTGTTCGCCAGTTTGTATCACCAATGCTTTGCCGCTGCCACTTACTACGTTGGTACCTTCCCATAGACAATTGGTCCTTTTTGACAATTCGGTTTCTGCATCTAATGTTCCCACTGTTTTTTTGACAGGATAAGATTCACCCGTAAGGCTGGATTCGTTGGCGTGCAGTTCGTTTTCTTCAAGGAGCAGACAGTCGGCGGGTATCATATCTCCCGCATTTAGGATAATAACATCCCCTTTTACGGTTGCTTTGGAAGCTACTTCTTTAAGAGTACCATCTCGTAACACTGTTGTCTTTAATGCAATCATGGATTGAAGCTTCTCCACTACTTTGCTAGCGTTTCTTTCTTGAAAAAAACTGAGAAGGCCTGTTGACAACACAATGAATAAGATAATGAACACGTCGGATGTATCACCCAAAAAAGCCGAAATAATAACCGCTCCGATGAGTAAAAGCATTAGAGGGCTATTAAATTGATTCACAAAAAGAAGAATGTCCTTTTTGAATGCAGATTTAGGCTTTTGATGGGAGGTCGCTTCAGAGAAGAGGGCATCAGCGGCAGATTGAGTTAGTCCTTTTTCTGAACTTTTGAGTAACCCAAACCAATACTCAGTACCAAATTGCCAAAATTTATTGTCTGTTGCCGTTTCCATAATGCTAATTATGATGTAGGGGCAAATTACTAAAAAACAAAATCACTCAAGAATGATATTTGACATAAACTCGTCAAAAGTTTAACTGGCAATAAACCTTATGAAAAAGGGTATATTATAAATCCGAAGATTTATAATATACCCTTACTGTGGTCTCTTCTATAGAAGGGAGATAACTATGCTTGGCTTTCGGCGTAGTTTTTGAAATTGTTCAAAATCGCCTGCCACCCTTCTTGTTGCATTTCTACTGGATTTTGGGTTTCGGCATCAAAAACGGTAGTCACTTGAGTGCCGTTGTCAATACTTTTGAAGGTGACGGTTACTTTTCTGCCGTCGGGCATAGTATAAGTAAATCCCTCACCCTCTGTGATTTCGTCATAAATGGCTTCAAAATCAAAACCCCAACTACCGTCTTTGGCTTCCATGCGGGCGCTGTATTTCCCACCTACTTGCATATCGTTGGAGGCACTGGGGCACTGCCAATCATCGGAGGCAAAGTTCCATTTTGTGATGTGCTCGGGTTGGGTATAAAAATCCCAAGTTTTTTCAATATTAGCTGCAATGTTTGCTTGAACGGTGATTTGTCTTGTGTTCATGGGTGTTAATGATTGAGGATTATTAAAAATTATGCGTGATAGATTACTGGATGGTTAATAAAAACTCATCTAGGTTGTCGAGAGTCATAGCTAGACCTTCTTCCATTCCCATCTGAATTACTACTTCTAAGTCGGAGAGTGAGTTGTAAATAATGACCGTCTCAACCAAGGCATTTTCGCCTTTATCGCTGAAAGTTACATCCCAATTGGCGCGTGGAAGTTCGGGATTAAGAACACCGTTTTCGTCGCAAAACCCGTCTAAGGCGGTAAAATTATCGATAGGCTTGATGGTCAGGAAGTCCGAAATGCTCCAATATTCGGTTCCGTCGGGGGCTACCATGGCATAAAGCCAACGTCCTCCTTCACTAAAATCCATTGATTTGGTTTTGGCTTTAAAGGGCTTAGGCGCAAACCACTGGTCCAATAGCTCTCTCTTGGTGTAAGCATCCCACACTAACTGACGAGGAGCCAAAAATTCTCTTCTAAAGGTGATAGCGTTGGTGGCTTTGTCAACAAGAAAGTCAAATTGCAGATTGGGTTTCATTGTGTTATTTGTTTTTAAGCGTTAATAATAAATCGTCAAGTTGGTTAAAACGGTCTTCCCAAATCTTTCGAAACTGTTCGAGCCATTTATCTATTTCTTTCATTTTCTCAATTTCGAGTTGGTAGTAAATCTCTCTCCCCTGATGTTGCTGCCTGATGAGTTCGCACTCAGTCAGGATTTTCAAATGCTTCGAAACTGCTTGACGAGTCGTGTCAAAATGCTCAGCAATAGCGTTGGGAGTCATTGCTTGTATGGCGATGAGCGCTATAATAGCTCTTCTGGTGGGGTCGGCGATGGCTTGAAAAATATCTCGTCTCATTGTCTTTTTTATTATGAAACTAATTGGTTGCAAATTTATGTGCAACTATTCGGTTTCGCAATTTTTTTTACTAATTTTTTTTGAAAAATATCTATTTTACTGTTAAAGTGTTGAAAATAAGTGTGTTGATAAGAGCTGTAGGGCTTGTGTTATAAAAGGAAGTCAGTTGGGAAAGCCCTTGAAACAAAAAAATCTGGAAAGGTATGATACCCTCCCAGATTTTTGTGGAGTGAAATAATGCTACAATAAGTACTTCAATTTCACTACCTCTTTTTCATTAAGGAAGCGCCATTTGCCGCGAGGAAGTTCTTTTTTGTTGAGTCCGCCATACACAGTACGGTCGAGTTTGAGGACTTCATAACCTAGAGATTCAAAAATCCGGCGTACGATACGGTTGCGACCGCTGTGGATTTCGATGCCAACTACCATTGCATCGGGAGTAACCACCGCCAATTCATCAGGCTTAATAGGTCCGTCTTCCAATTCTAAACCATCTTTGATTTTCTCGAAGTCTTCTGCCGTAATAGGCTTGTCCAGTTCTACTTGGTAGATTTTTTGGACATTGTTAGAAGGGTGCATGAGCTTTTCTGCTAGTTCGCCATCGTTGGTAAGAAGCAATAGACCGGTGGTATTACGATCTAAGCGGCCTACGGGGTAGATACGTTCGGAACAAGCACCTGCTATCAATTCCATCACAGTATGACGTCCTTCGGGGTCGTCGGTAGTAGTGATATAGTCTTTTGGTTTGTTGACCAAAATATATACCATTTTTTCGGGGTTCAAGACGCGGTTACCGTATTTTACTACGTCTCCAGGGTTGACTTTATACCCCATTTCTGTAATGACCTTCCCGTTGATGGTGATTTGTCCCGTCTCGATAAGCCCGTCAGCTTCTCTTCTGGAGCAAAGTCCCGCATTGGCGATATACTTGTTGAGTCGGACGAGTCCGTCGTCGTCTTTAGGTTGGATTTTTTTTGCGTATTGCTCTTCAGCCCGTTTGAAATTGTAACGAGGTGCTTCTTCAAACTCACCTACACGCCGACGTTGAGCATCTTTAGCGCGGTCTTTTTGAGGTGCTTTTTCAAAGTTTTCGTTGGTACGGGGACGTTTTTCACTTCTTGGCTCAAAACCTTCTTTATCAAAAGATTTCTTGAAAACGGGCCTTTCACCACGCTCTGTTCTATCCTCTCTTTTGTCGAAATTTCTTTCGCCGCGAGGTTTGAAGTCACCTCTTTTTTCAAAAGGCTTGTCAAAACTTCTTTCACCGCGAGGTTTGAAATCATCTCTTTTTTCAAAAGGCTTGTCAAAATTTCTTTCGCCACGAGGTTTGAAGTCATCTCTTTTTTCAAAAGGCTTGTCAAAACTTCTTTCGCCACGAGGTTTGAAGTCATCTCTTTTTTCAAAAGGCTTGTCAAAATTTCTTTCGCCACGAGGTTTGAAGTCACCTCTTTTTTCAAAAGGCTTGTCAAAATTTCTTTCGCCACGAGGTTTGAAGTCATCTCTTTTTTCAAAAGGCTTGTCAAAATTTCTTTCGCCGCGTGGTTTAAAGTCACCTCTTTTTTCAAAAGGTTTGTCAAAACTTCTTTCGCCGCGAGGTTTAAAGTCGCCTTTTTTGTCGAAAGGTTTGTCAAAACTTCTTTCACCGCGAGGTTTGAAGTCACCTTTTTTGTCGAAAGGCTTGTCAAAACTTCTTTCACCGCGAGGTTTGAAGTCACCTTTTTTGTCGAAAGGTTTGTCGAAACTTCTTTCGCCGCGAGGTTTGAAGTCACCTTTTTTGTCGAAAGGTTTGTCAAAACTTCTTTCACCACGTGGTTTGAAGTCACCTTTTTTGTCGAAAGGTTTTTTGAAGGCAGGTTTGTCGAAGCGTTCTTCTGCTGATTTTCTGGAAGGTTTGAAATCGTAAGACTTACTTAGTTTGTTGGAAGTCCCTTCTGGATCTTTTTTAAACTTACTGTAAAATGGCTCGTTGCCGGGAGTTTTATTGCTTTTTTTCATTGAGCTTGCAGTATCACTACTGTAATTATTGAATTATGTAAATGAATATTTGGCTGTTGGTTATTTTGGCGAAATTGCCTGATAATCAGCGATACAAAGGTACGAATTTTTGGGGAAAGATGATTTTTTATCATTAATATATCTCAAAAGGATGGATTTGGACGTTTATTCAAAAATCCATCCTATCCTATTAACTTTATCGCTGTGATGACTGACCGTGTATCTGTGAAACCACTTTGGATGCCTTCTCGCAATTTTGTGGAGCAATCCAACCTTAAAAAGTTCCAAAATTGGTTGTTTGTTAAGAAAGGACTTTACTTCAAAAATTACCATGATTTATGGGATTGGTCGGTGACTGATTTAGAAGATTTTTGGGAAAGTATTTGGCAATTCAACGACGTTAAGAGTCATAGTTTATATTTTGATGTATTGATAAGGTCTTCTAAAGATTTTATTGGTACAAAGTGGTTTAGGGGGGCTACTATCAACTATGCCGAGCATATATTTCGTCACAAAAATACCTCCCGACCTGCTATTATGTATCAGTCTGAACGTGAACCATTGCGTGAGCTTTCGTGGCGTGATCTTGAAAAACAAGTAGGTGCTGTGGCGGCTTTTCTCAAACAATCAGGCGTAGGAGTGGGGGATAGAGTAGCGGGGGTATTGCCCAATGGTCCTCAAGCCGTGATTGCTTTTTTGGCCACCAACTCGCTCGGGGCGGTGTGGTCGAGTTGCTCGCCCGATTTCGGAACAGCGAGCGTGCTTGATCGTTTTCAGCAGATCGAACCTAAAGTGTTGTTTTTGACAGACGGCTATACTTACAATGGCAAAGCTTATGACAAGCTGCCACTGATAGGGGATTTGATAGCTCAACTTCCTACATTGAAAAAAACGGTTCTCTTGCCTTTTTTGAATCCTCAAAGTAAACTTTCGCAAGCTGTCATGTGGGGGGATGTGCTCAAAACTCCCTTTTCGACCCTTGAGTTTACACCTGTGCCTTTTGAACATCCGTTGTGGATATTGTATTCGTCGGGTACTACGGGTAAGCCCAAAGCGATTACTCATAGTGTGGGAGGCTGTTTGCTCGAACACCTCAAAGCACTTTCTCTTCACCAGAATGTAAAACCCGGCGACCGTTATTTTTGGTATTCGACCACGGGCTGGATGATGTGGAATTTTTCGGTAGCTTCGATGCTCGTAGGGGCTACCCTGGTGCTTTATGAAGGGTCGGCAGCTTTTCCAAACCTCAATGTACTGTGGGATTTGGCCGAGAAAGCCAAAATCAATCATTTTGGCGGTGGCGCTGCCTATTATATTGCTTGTATGAAAGCTGGTATCAATTTACAAGGATACAAGTTTAACCAACTTCAAACCATTGGTTCTACGGGGTCGCCTTTGCCGTCGGAGGGTTTTGAATGGGTTTATAAAACCTTCAAAAAAGATGTGTGGCTGATTTCGCTAAGTGGGGGGACCGATATTTGTAGCGGATTTGTGGGAGGGTGCCCTACGTTGCCCTTATACGCAGGCGAAATTCAGTGTCGATTATTAGGTTGTAAATTAGAGGCTTACGATGAGGCAGGACAGCCTGTTAAGAATGAACTAGGCGAAATGGTCATCACGCAGCCCATGCCCTCGATGCCTATTTATTTTTGGAACGATTCCCAAAACCAGCGTTATCGGGCGAGTTATTTTGAAGATTATCCGGGCGTATGGCGGCATGGCGATTGGATTCAGATCACTGAGCGTGAAGGCGTGGTAATTTATGGACGTTCCGATGCAACACTCAACCGCGATGGTGTACGCATCGGAACCAGTGAAATCTATAGCGCAGTGGAGAGCGTAGAGGATGTAGCCGATAGCCTAGTAGTGTGCCTCGAACAAGAAGGAGGCAAGTATTTTATGCCTTTGTTTGTGGTTCCTGCTAAGGGACAGAAGCTAACAGATGACCTTAAGTCGAAAATCAATCACGAATTGCGAACGCGTTTTAGTCCGCGCCATGTGCCTGACGCGATTTATGCAATTTCGGAAATTCCTTATACCATAAGTGGTAAAAAAATGGAGGCCCCTGTCAAAAAAATATTGATGGGTATGAATCCCGCTAAAGTGGCAAGTCGTGATACGATGCGGAATCCCCAGTCCCTTGATTTTTTTGTGAAGTTTGCCCCCGAAAAATTAAGTGTATAACAATAAGAGCCACTCGTTTCTATTCAAAGGCTTTTAGCTGCGTCAGAATAGCTTTGGTGATGTCTTTGCGGCATTGACCAAAACGCGGATTAGGAGTTTTGAGGTCTTTGATGAGGCGAGTGGCAAAAAAATACACATTGTTTTTGCGTTCCACATAACCTACCCACCAGCCTGTATCTTTATCTCCGTAGCGAGTCCAGCCTGTTTTGGCTCGAATGGTATAATTCCCTTTTTGTTCGACTACCATTACTCGTTTAAGAATCTCGATATTTCGCTTCGAGAAAGGCACTTTTTCTTCATAGACCCGCATCAAAAATTTGACTTGCTCCATGGGAGAAATCCCAAAACTGCCAAAATTCCAAAAATCATCTCCTTTTTGCGATAAATTGAGATTGCTATACTGAGCCGCTTTCAAAAAAGCTTTATAGCGCTCTTTTCCGATTTTCTTAGCCAATTCGATAAATACCCAGCCGGCCGAAACCTCAAACGCTTCTTTGACGGTCATGTCATGATAAATGTCGGGGCGGTATCCATACAAGGTAGTATCGGTATGGCCTACCCATTTGACTACCACGTTTTCATCTTTGATAACCTTGGTTTCTAGCGCAATGAGTAAGTTGATGATTTTAAAAGTAGAAGCAGGTAGCGTTTCTTGATAGGCATCAACGGCATTGCTGAGGTGCCATTTTTTGTTTTGATAGTCATAAATCGAGATGCTGCCTTCTAGCTGACATTCCTTAAAGGGCGTTTTGAAATCAATCTGAGCGTGGAGAAGGGTCGTAGTGAGAATAAGGCATAAAGCAGCTACTGCGATTTTCATGGTCTAATACAAAAAGGTGATGAATGTGACGCAATTTAAGCCATTTATTGGGCTTAAGGTTCTTATATATTTACATTTTTTTGATAAAAACTTGTCTAAATAAAATATTGTCTTTAAAATTGTAAGTAAATTAATAATTAGTAAAACAATTAAATATTTGACGCTTCATCAACAATCCTTACCTAGATTCGATAGAGGAATTTGGATTAGTTATCAACCTTAAAAATGGATATCATGGAAACATTCATCACCGAAATAGTCCCTTCACAAGTTCAGGAAGAAGACTTTTTGCCTTTGAATGGCACAGATTATATCGAGCTGTATGTAGGCAATGCCAAGCAAGCGGCGCATTATTTTCAGACGGCTTTTGGATTTCAGCCTTTGGCTTATGCGGGATTGCAGACGGGGCTTCGCGACCGCGAGTCTTACGTAGTGCAACAAGGCAAAATTCGTCTAGTATTGACATCACCCTTGAAAGGCGGAACCGAAATTGGAAAGCACATCGATACCCACGGCGACGGCGTGAAAGTAGTGGCACTTTGGGTAGATGATGCAGAATATGCTTACCATACCACGGTAGAGCGCGGCGCTAAACCATATTTTGAACCAGTAGTAGAGGAAGACCAGTGGGGCAAAGTAATTCGGTCGGGGATACATACCTATGGCGATACAGTACATGTGTTTGTAGAGCGAAAAGAATATGAGGGCGTTTTTTTGCCAGGTTTTCAAGCTTGGAAGCCTGCCTATCAGCCTAGCGATGTAGGTCTCAAGTACGTAGATCACATGGTGGGCAATGTAGGCTGGAACGAAATGCTCCCTTGGGTAGAATTTTATGCTCACGTCATGGGCTTCAATCAATTGGTTTCGTTTGATGACAAAGACATCTCGACCGATTATACAGCCTTAATGAGCAAAGTCATGAGCAATGGAAACGGGCGCATTAAATTTCCAATCAATGAACCTGCCGAAGGCAAGAAAAAATCGCAAGTGGAGGAATACCTTGATTTTTATGGCGGAGCGGGCGTACAGCACATCGCCGTTGCCACCGACAATATCATCGAGACTGTGACAGAATTGCAAGAGCGAGGCGTGGAGTTTTTGAACGTCCCTACCACTTACTACGACGATTTGCTAGAGCGTGTAGGCCATATCGACGAAGATTTGGAGCCGCTGCGCCAATTGGGGATTTTGGTAGATAGAGACGATGAAGGCTACTTGCTGCAAATCTTCACGAAGCCTATCATGCCGCGCCCTACTTTGTTTTTTGAAATCATCCAACGCAAAGGAGCGAAATCTTTTGGTAAAGGAAATTTTAAAGCTCTTTTTGAGGCTATTGAGCGCGAACAGGCGTTGAGAGGTACGTTGTAAAACTCCCAAATGAGACCAGACATGGAACAGGCATATCAAAAATATACCCAAGAAGACCAAGCCATGTGGCAGATGCTTTTTCAACGTCAGATGGCGCAGCTACCTGCTATTGCTAGTCGCATGTATTTAGAGGGCATCGAAAAGGTAGGGTTTAGGGCGGAGCATATTCCTAATTTCAACAACGAGACCAATCCGCGTCTACGGCAGTTGGCTGGTTGGGAGGTAGAAGTAGTGCCGGGATTGATTCCGCAGCCAGATTTTTTTAGATTACTTTCTAACCGTAAGTTTCCAGCTTCTACGTGGCTTCGTACGCCCGCCCAATTGGACTATCTCGAAGAGCCAGATATGTTTCATGATACTTTTGGGCATGTACCTTTGCTGACTCACCAGCCCTTTTGTGATTTTGTCGAAGATTTGAGTCGAATTGCTTTACGTTTCATCGATTTACCCGAAGCCATTGTGCAGATTAGTCGATTGTATTGGTACACGGTGGAGTTTGGTTTAATAGAGGAAGCAGGTCAGCTCAAAATTTATGGGGGTGGAATTTTATCGTCAGCCGGAGAAAGTGTGTACTGCTTAAGCGACAAAATTCCCAAGTTACCTTTCGATGTTCGGACGATTTTGGCCACACCTTTTCATATTGACCGATTTCAGGAGCATTATTTTGTGATAAATTCTTACGAGCAGCTTTATCGCTCAACGCCTGATATTGAGGAATTTCTGTCTGAAAGCTATTTGGTTGGAAAATAAATTTCAAAAATTTTGTTCTTTTTTTGACCTGAAAACTTGCGAAAGAGAAATTAATTCAGCTATATTTGCACCTCGTTAAGCCAAACGCCGCTGCAAATGCAGCAAAATCAACGGAGAGATGGGTGAGTGGCTGAAACCAGCAGTTTGCTAAACTGCCGTACTCGTAAGGGTACCGAGGGTTCGAATCCCTCTCCCTCCGCTGCTAATTTTGGCCTAGCATCGGGATGTAGCGTAGTCCGGTCATCGCGCCTGGTTTGGGACCAGGAGGTCGCAAGTTCGAATCTTGCCATCCCGACTTTATAAAGCACTGTAAGACAGTTTCTTACAGTGCTTTATGCTTTATAAAACCTTTAGGGTGGCAGAATGGTGGCAAAAATACAGAATGACCGATAAACTAATCATATTAGACCTTGACGAGACTCTTATTCACGCTACTTCCCATAAACGTGACCTTTTGGAAGATTTCATCTTCGATAAATATTTTGTGTATAAGCGGCCATTCCTTGATGATTTTCTTCAACAGCTGAGCCTCGATTTTAAACTGGGGATTTGGTCTTCAGCAGACGACAAATATGTGGAGTCTATTGTGAGTCTAATTAAAACCAGTATTCGTTTTGAAGTAGTTTGGGGGAGAAGTAAGTGTTCATATAGACGAAATATTGAACAAGATACTTATGTTTATGAAAAACGTCTCGCTAAGCTCAAAAAACGTGGCTTTGCACTTGAGCAAATACTTCTGATAGATGATACCCCAGAAAAGGCACGCCCTAATTATGGCAATGCAATTTACATTGATGAATTTAGGGGTGACCCAAACGACAATGAATTAAATCATCTTCTCAAATATCTGAGGACATTGAAAAACTGTGAAAATGTCCGAGCAGTTGAAAAAAGAAATTGGAGATACAAATGATTCAATACGAAATACAGAATGATTTGTATAAGTGTTGCAAGGGTCTAATGATCACTTTTTTTTGTTAAAATCCCCTTTTCTACGCTTTCGTTAATCAGGCCTTCGGCATAATTCCAGAGCGATGTAGAGCCATGATTGATTACTTTTTTCTTGTCATAAACTTTCTGGTAGTCTACATTAAATTCGGCCCAAGTTCCGCCATTGTTGGAGGTATTTTGAAGCAATGGTTCAAATCGGTCCATTGCTCTGGCAAATTTGGCTTCATCGCTGATGCCCTCTTCAAACTCTAGCCAAATGGCGATTAATTCTTCGGCTTGGGGTGCTGGTAAAAGGCCAAAAATCCTTTTGGCCGCTATAAGCTCTTGCTCAGTGTTACAGTGATTTTTTGTGGTGTCATAAATAAACGTATCACCCGCATCTATTTCCACTATATCATGAATCAAGACCATTTTTAAGACTTTAAGAATATCAATCGGTGTGTTTGAATGTTCGGCCAGCACGATGGTCATCATCGCTAAATGCCAGCTATGCTCGGCGTCATTTTCACACCGGTCGCTGTTAAACAATTTTGTTTTGCGTTGGATGTACTTTAATTTGTCGATTTCTTTTATGAAATTAACCTGTTGTATTAGATTTTCTAATGACATTGTGGTTGAGTTTTAAAAGTGATGAATGATATGGACAAACGAGCGCATTCAGCCCCTGATGGCTGAATTTTTCTGCTTTGTAAAGGAACTTTGTACGATTCCTAATAACGGGTTGGCACTTGGCGCAGGGGGGGATTTCGGAGCACAAAACTGTCAATATACAATCCCTAAAGCTTTCGGGATTGAAGACAGGTAGAATGTTTAATTGACCAAGTCATCAGCCATTGCCATCAAACGCATATTATCGGTTCGATACTCTTTTCGTTCGTTGTTTTGTCTGTCGGTTGGACAGACACATTCTTTGCCAAGCTTGGGTTGTGTACTTTTATAGGTGATGTCATTGTACTTATTCATCTTGTATATTCTTTAATCCTGAAAATTCTGATTCTGACCCTAGTATTTTTTCGAGTTCTGCTTGCAATTGTTTTTTATCGGGCAGGTAGAGCTGATACTTACTTACAAAAAGCTGATTGGTAATGTTTTCGGTAGCGTACTCAACCAGGATATGGTCTTTGTAAGCACCTAACACTATTCCGATGGGCGGATTATCGTCTTGTTCATTTTCTTCTTTGGCAAAATAGTTCAGATACAGGTTCATTTGCCCAATATCATTGTGCTCAATTTCTCCCCGTTTTAAATCAATAAGTACAAAGCATTTTAAAATGCGGTGATAGAAAACCAAATCCACAAAAAAATGGCGATTCGAAAGCGTAATTTTGTATTGTCTGCCGATAAAGGCGAAGCCTTTACCAAGTTCTAAAAGAAAATGTTCTAAATTTTGGATCAATCTGGTTTCTAACTCGCCTTCGAGGTACTGATATTGTTGGGGTATTCCCAAAAATTCAAAGATATAGGGGTCCTTAATAATATCAGTTGCCACTTGGGTTTCGGTTCCCTTTTGAGATAGTGTCAGCACTCCTTCTTTGTCTTTACTGAGTGCCAAACGGTGAAACAACATACTTTTCATTTGTCGTTTTAATTCCCTTACACTCCAATTTTCTTTTTCGCATTGCTTTATATAAAAGCTAATTGCCAAAGAATCGTCATTTTTAAGAATCTCAAAGTAGTGACTCCAACTCAATTGGTGAGACAGTGTTTCACTAATTGGAAAAGACAAATAAAGTTTTCTGATATAAACGAGATTTGATCTACTGAATCCTCTCCCGTATTTAGAAGTCAGGTCTTTGGAAAGTCTATCCAATACTTCACTGCCGTAATCGGATTTTTGCTTTCCTCTTTGCTCGTACTCAACAATATATTTTCCTATTTGCCAATAAGTTTGCACCAACAGGGTATTTATTGCTTTTGCGGCATGCAATCTGGCATTAGCAAGTAAATTGCCAATTTGGTCAACTAAATCATCGTATGGCTTTACATCACTCATCTTCGCCTAATTTTAAGTAATGGATAAATTGCCTTCATCGTTAAAAAGCGTGAAGTGGGGTGTTTTTTCCACCAAAAATTTAAACATAGAGTCGTTTACAGTACTCCATTCAGAAAATACAATCGGTTGGTTTGGGGCGAGATTGGTAAAGTCCAAGGTATCCCCCCAAAGTGTATTTCGGCTCAATAAAAAACGAACAGAACGGATACACTCATTTTCTACTTGCTCGAAAATCTTAGAATACCAAGCAAACGGTCTCGACATTCTTGTGCGTTGTCTTCTAAAATGTCTATTCCGTAAATACTGGAAACCGCAATACTAGAATAACGTTCCTATTTCACTTGACTTTTGCTATATTGAGCATCTACTACGGCTAATTTTCTTTTTAGTACTTCCGCTAAAAAGTTTCCATTACCACAAGCAGGTTCTAAGAAACGTGAATCAATCCTTTCTAAGATTTGAGAAGTCTTTTTCTCATGGTTTTTGGCTACTTACTCTCCAAACGGCCTACTGCTGACCCCACCTCAATTTTGTTCAACTACTTATAGCTGCCACTGCTGTATGGTTTCGCTCCATTTGCGGGCCCAATGGTGAGTAAGATAACCACTGATGGGAAGAGAGAGCGCATATAATAGCGTGCTTTGTGCGTCTGTAAAAATACCAACGATTGAAATTTGTATCAGATAAAAAATCGGAAAAGTTACTAAAGCGAATAGCACAATCCGGAAAGCACTCGAAAACTGAGGATCTTTTAATTTGCGCGTCATCAAAAAAGGAAAAGCGTAGGGGAGGCCATTGTTGACTACTCCATATAAGGCTAAAGGGCTGCTAATCAATAAAAAAAGCATTTTTAAAACCAACATAAATATAGCAGGTTTACCTTTGCCTACCGTAAACGGACTAATGCTTTTAGGCTCCATCAGAAGTCGTTGCTGATGAGCGGCTTGTATTTGACCCATGTACTTTTCGGGCGTATTTTTTCGCAATTCATCAAGCTCTTTTCGCGTAGAAAGCACCGTGTTCATCAAATCCCCTCCTTTGCCCGAAGCTACGTCTATAAGCCACTTGTAATCGTCATGATGTGGCAAATCGTCGATGTGTAGCATCAAGGCTTGTATTGAATCATACATGCGTCGGGTTACTTGCGTAAGCGTGCGAGGTGGGTTTTCTTGGTAGGCATTTTGGTATTCACTAAGTTTGAATGGTTCTCCAAAATTGAGTACAAGGCGTTCTCCCATTTTTTGGCAGTGGGTATAGTAAAGCCCACAAGGGAGTATTTGGAGGTTGAGCCGCCAATCGTGTTCCGTTTCGGCCTGAAATGCAATGCGCGCCAGCCCTTTTTTGAAAGAGCGTAAATGGTATTGTACCCCATGATTCCCTTCGGGAAAAGCCGCCAAGGTACCACCTGTACTCAAAATTTTGACGCAGGTATTGAAAATGTCGTCATTTTGCTTCATTTCATCCATGCCATCGCGAAGGCGATAAACAGGTAGCATTTTGAGCGACATGAGGAGTTTGCGTACAAAATCTTTTTTGAAAATATCGGCGCGGGTCAAAAAGTAGGGCTGCCTTTCACCTACGTTGAGTACCACCGCCAAGGCATCCATGAGGGTATTTTGATGATTAGTAACAATCAACAACGGGATATCGGTCGAAAGATTTTTTGGGAAATTCTTGATTTCAACTTTGCGATAAAAAATACGATTGTGCCAAAAACGGACATAAGCTCTAAGAAGGCTGTAAAAAAAACTACGGTGTGACATTGATGATGATTTTTTCAGATTCAGGGTTGGGGATTAAGTGAAGAGGTTTGACCACTACGTTGCCAATAAAAAGCTAAGGCCGTGCCTGACAAAATATGCCAAATACTCCACCATCCTGCAATGATAGCCATACCACCCAAAGGTAAATCAGACGGAAAGACGGTAGGATTGAAGAGCAAAGCAAGGCCAAGACCAGAGTTGTGAATACCTGTTTCGATACTTAGGGTGCGGCGGTTTTGGACAGATAATCCGAAGACACTTCCCATGCCATAGCCAATCGCCAACGCCAAGGCATTTTGGATGAGTACCACTATAAATACATAGCCGATGTGATTGATGAAAATATCGAAATTTTGGGTGAAAGCAATTACTACTAAAGCTGTAAAAAACACCAAAGAAAGTATTCTGAAAGGCTTGAGCAACAAGTGAGCGACGCGTGGAAGATAAATAGAACACAGCATTCCTAGCAGCATCGGAATCCCTAGGATAGTCATCACTGATTTCAGTAATTCTACCCAATCCAGCGTAAGAGGCCGAACCAACGAGCTACTTTGTGCGTATAGATTGCCCCAAAATGTAAAATTGAAAGGCGTCATCACTACGGCGATAATAGTACTGATTGCCGTCAAGCTCACAGCCAAGGCTACATTGCCACGAGCTAGAGAGGTGATAAAATTAGAAATATTGCCTCCAGGACAAGCAGCTACCAAAATCATCCCTAAAGCGACACCCACAGTGATATGGTCGCCTAGTGCCATGACCAACAGAAAGGTAGCGGCGGGCATTACCACAGCTTGGCTCAATACACCCGCCAATAGCTGACGAGGATTTTGAATAAGGCTTTGAAAGTGAGAAGGTTTGATGTCGAGTGCTACACCAAACATCATCAAAGCTAAAGCAATGTTGACGGTAGCGGAGCTTTCGGCGGAGAAGTTGAGCCGAATATAATCCAGAGCGGATAAAGATTCTTTCATATAGGTATCATTGGGGGAATCAAAAGTCAATCTTGGGTAAAGAAAGTTGGTATTTGACCGCAATCAAACGGACAATAATAATCAATAAAATGCATCCGATGGCATTCCAATCAGTATGAATTCCGTAATAATCCAGCAAAACATATACTACAGCCCCCGCCATACACGCAGTAGCATAAATTTCTTTTTGAAAAATAAGAGGCAACTCATTGATGAGTGTATCACGAATGACTCCCCCAAATACGGCCGAAATCATCCCTAAAATAATAGCCGCGAAAGGATTGACACCATATTGAAGGGATTTTTGAACCCCAAGAATGGTATACACGCCAATGCCGATTGTGTCAAGGAAAAAAATTACTTTATGAAGTTTGAGAATTGCCTTCTTGAAAATCACAGTCAACAGCACGCCCAACGTAATAAAAACGAGATAGTCGATGTGTTTGACCCACGCCAAAGGGTATACTCCTAAAGTGACGTCGCGCAGGGTGCCACCGCCAATCGCCGAAATAAAACCCGTGAAGAAAACTCCGAAGATGTCTTGGTACATTTTTTTGCCGGCAGCCGCCAAAGCTCCCGAGATGGCAAATACCAAAACGCCAATCATATCAATATAATAAGGCAGTGACATAGACAGTAATCAAACAAAGCACAAAGTAAAAAGAAACACAAATGGGAAACCAATTTTTGCATCTCAACAATTTTTTTTGACGCTTCATGCAACCTTGTAGTTCCTTCTTGCATCTTATGTATGAAATTAGCAGCCACAATGAAAACAGTACCCGACTTTCCAAGTTTAGTTTGCGAGTTATGAAAAACTTGGAAAGTCAATATTTTGAATACGAACAGCCATTTTGAAAACAATACCCGACTTTCCAAGTTTAGTTTGCGAATTATGAGAAACTTGGAAAGTCAATATTTTGAATACGAACAGCCATTTTGAAAACAGTACCCGACTTTCCAAGTTTAGCTTGCGAGTTATGAGAAACTTGGAAAGTCACTTTTGAAGACCTAGTCAGACTTTCCAAGTAAAAGTCAATATTTTAGAATAACAGCCATTTTAAACGAATAAAAGGCAGTTTGTGACCGAATCTTTCATTTTATCGTTCTCTTACAAACTGCCTTCTCTCCCAAAACCGTTTGTCAAGATAATTTTACCGCTTATGTAAAAAAAGGTAGCTTGTATAACAAAGTACCATACCTTTGAAGCAGTAATTAAACAACAGCCATAAAACAACAGCCATGAAAACTTCTATAAGTTTTGCTGCAGCAGCATTGCTGCTCTGTTCGTCCGTTTTTGCTCAAAGTCCTATTCGGGGAAAAGTTTCGGGAGAGGCGCAAGAACCTAACGGAAAGCCACTTTCCTTTGCGACAATCCTTTTGCTAAAAGTCGCTGATTCGACCTTGGTGAAAGGTGCCATCACAAGCGAAAGTGGAAATTATGAAATCGAAAATGTAAGTGGGGGCCGCTACTTGATAGCCGCTTCGATGATGGGATTTCAGAAAACTTATTCTTCTCCCTTTGAAATCACTGCCCAAGCTACCGATATAAAAATGCCCGTGCTTAAGGTGTTGGAAAATGCCCAAACATTACAGGAAGTAAAGGTTGTAACCAAGAAACCTTTTGTGGAGCAGCAAATCGACCGCATGGTAGTTAATGTCGAAAACAGCATTGTGTCGGCAGGTGGAACAGCCCTCGAAATTTTGGAAAAAGCGCCGGGCGTCACTATCGACCGTCAAAATGACCGCCTTCAACTTAAGGGACGCCAAGGTGTGATGGTGATGATTGACGGTAAATTGCAACAGATCTCAATGCAAGATTTGATGAATATGCTCCAATCAATGCCAAGTGATAATGTCGAAAAAATTGAACTTATCACCAACCCTCCTGCCAAATACGATGCCGCTGGTAATACAGGGATAATCAATATAGTGTTGAAGAAAAACAAAAACTTTGGGACTAATGGAAATTATACCCTTGGGGCAGGCTATGGACGATACGAAAAACTCAATGCTTCGATAGGTCTAAATCACCGCAACGCTAAAGTCAATTCGTTTGGAAATGTAAGTGTTTTTCATGGACGTTTCCAAAATACCCAAAGCATCGACCGTACGATTGCCTACAAAGATCAAATCACCTATTTGGATCAAAATAGCCCTCGCGTTGGCAATCCCCAAAACTTGAGCTTTAGAGCAGGTATGGACTTCTTTGTAAGCAAAAAAACAACATTAGGTGTATTGGCTAGTGGCTTCTTGAATCAGTTTCGGATGAATGGAATCTCAAGTACTGACTTTTATGACAAAACCAATACGCTCACTAGTCGCTTTGAAACCGATACCTATAACCATAATCGCTTGGACAATTATACTGGTAATTTCAACTTAAAGCATGATTTTGGCAAAGGACGTGAATTGACCGCCGACTTAGATTATTCTTTCTTCAACGGAAACTCTGGTAACGACCTCAATACTACTTATTTTACACCTGCTGGAGCAGTGACAAGTAAAGACATTGTCCGTAATATCATGCCTTCGACTATTGGCATCGCAGCGGCCAAAGTAGACTATATTCAACCTTTGAAAAACGGGAAGTTTGAAGCGGGAGCCAAAAGTAGTTTGGTCGATTCTGACAATGATATGAGATTTGAAAACCAAGTAGATAATCAGTGGATATTAGATCCTACGCGCTCAAATCGTTTCAAATACAAAGAAAATATCAACGCTGCCTACGCTAACTATAGCACCAAACTCAACAAAAAGACGCAGCTACAAGTGGGACTAAGGGCCGAACATACACACTCTGAAGGTAACTCCGTAACATTGAATAATATCGTGACGCGCGACTATGTCAATTTGTTTCCAAGTGTGTTTGTATCACGAACTTTAGATACCAACAACGTCTTGAATATTTCGTATAGTCGTCGTATCGACCGCCCCAATTACCGCAACTTGAATCCGTTTCAGTTCTTTTTAGACCCGCTTACTTTTGAGCAAGGCAATCCTAATTTGCGTCCACAGTTTACGAATTCCTTCCAGATTACGCACGTTTTCAAAGGTGCATTCTCGACTACTTTGGGATATAGCCGTATCAACGATGTGATTGCTAACCAAATACCCAAACAAATCCCAGAAGAAAACAAAACGTATGTGACTACCGAAAACCTTGAACATCAGGATAGTTATAACCTAACGTTGAGTTTGCCCATCCCGATAAATAAATGGTGGACAATGCAAAACAACATCAGCGCGTTCTATAATCGATATCGTTCTTTCTATTATGGTGCCGATTTGGACTTGGGGCAGTTTGGAGCTAGTGTGTTTGTGATGAACAATTTCACCTTACCCAAAGGCTATACAGCAGAGGTAAGTGGATTCTGGAATTCTCCTACCCAATACAACCTTTTGTTTGCAAAAGCACAAGGGCAGATAAGTGCGGGAGTTGCCAAATCCCTTTGGAATCGTAAGGCGTCGCTGAGAGTCAATATCAATGATATATTTTTCTTGAATCGATTTGCAGGAACAGTGAAGTACCAAGATTTGGATTTCAAAATCAATTCACGTTGGGAAAGCCGTCAAGTGAGAGTGTCGTTTACTTATCGTTTCGGGAATCAAAATGTGAAGGCAGCGCGTCAACGTAGCACCAGTACAGAAGACTTACGGAATCGTGCCAATTCGGGTCAGCAATAGTCATCTTATATTGCTTAGAAATGTTTGTCTATAAATTTAATGGTTGCAATGATGTAACTTTTTGACAAACTCAGAGTATCAACAATATCAAAGGAGAATCAAAAGCATTGAAAAATTTAGTTTAGGTTAAGAAAACGTCGGAAAGCCGTACTTCAATTGAGGTACGGCTTTTTTTTGCTAACGACGCGACGAAAACAAATGTAAAAACTCTTCTCTTTTTGTACGGGCGAGTTTGGCCTGAAGTTGGTTGCTCATAATGATTACATTCCAGTCTCCGCTTTTGTATTCTTTGATGTGTTTTAGGTTGATAATAAATTGTTTATGGGACCTGAAAAAACCTTTTTCGGAAAGTATTTCGTCAAAATAAGCCAATGTTTTAGAGGCTACTACGAGCTTATTGTCTTTTAGATAAAATCGCGAATAGTTGCTGTCGGCTTCTATCAAAATAATGTCATCAAAGTCTAAAAACTGTACACCGTTTAAAGTAGAAATAGTTACTTTTTCAAACTTTCCTCTTTGATAATTATGATAAAGACTTTGGAGTTGTTCGCTACGGTTGGTGTTGATGGTTTGAAGGCGTGTAATCGCCGCCACTAATTCATGTTCATCAATAGGTTTTAGTAAATAATCAAAGGCGCTGAATTTGAATGCTTTAATGGCAAACTTGTCGTAAGCGGTAGTAAAAATGATCGCAAAGTTGAGGTGCTCTGCCTGAATAGATTCGAGCATTTGAAACCCATTCATTTGGGGCATTTCAATGTCTAGAAAAACCAAATCAGGACGGTGTTTTTCAATACTTTTCCTGCCTTCTACACCATCTTTACATTCGTCAATGATTTTGATTTGTGGACAATATTTGTCGATTATCCGAACTAAGACATTGCGGCAGTGAGGTTCGTCGTCGATAATAATAGCGTTCATATGGGTATTTCGATAATAACGCGTGTTCCGGTGGGATTGGTCAAATCTTGGGTCGCGATAGTGGCGTCGAGGTTATAGAGTTGTTTGAAAATATCAAGTCTTTGGGAAGTGATTTTCATACCAAAGGATTTATGATTGGTAGAAGTTTTGCTTTTGAGTTCGGCGGCTTTGAGTCTACCGATACCGTCATCTTCGACCACGATTTGGATGCTTTTGTCTTTGGGTTGGGAGATGAAGATTTTGACCCACCCATGTTCTTCTTTTTGCATGATTCCATGCCAAATGGCATTTTCGACAAAAGGCTGAATGAGCAGAGGTGGAATTTCAATGAAATCGTCTTCGATGAGTGGGTCGATTTGAATGATAAAGTCAAACTTATCGCTAAACCTGAGTTTTTCCATTTCGAGGTACAGGTGCAGGGTTTCGATTTCGTTTTTGAGGGTAATTTTTTCTGATTTTGAGTTTTCGAGTACCAGCCTAATGAGTTTAGAGAATTTGGTGAGATAGACCGAGACATGCTCGGTATCGTTGTTGAGGGCGTAGCTTTTGATAGAATTGAGGCAATTGAAGATAAAATGTGGATTCATCTGCGAGCGTAGCGCCATCATTTCGGTTTCGGAAAGACGCTGTTGAAAAACTCCCTCCTTTTCAATAAATAGTGCTTTTTGACGGGATTGATGAAATAAAAACCAGCCTACCAAAAATGCAAAAAGAAAAAGCATAACAAAAGACCCCGTCAGAATGTTTTGTTTTTGGTTTTGTAGATAAAGGCTTTGCCGAAGTTCATTGATTTTTAGATTTCGAATAATAAGTTCTTGGCGAGACTGTGCTTCGGCTGCTTGGGTCTTTAAACGTTGTCTTTCGGCTTTGCGTAGTAGTTCGGCAGTTCTGGCTTTTTGGTATAGAAACTTGTTTTTAGAGTCGGCTTTGAGTCTATTCATGATGCTTTGCCGTTCTAAATCCATTAATTTTTGTTGTTGAATTTGGAGTTGTTTCCAATTTTCTAGTTCAAACTTTTCTCTTTCAAATTGACTTTGTACGGCAGATACTTGTTTGTCTCTTATTTTACTAATCGTGAGAGCATTAAGCTCAGTGAATTTTTCATGATACTGAAGTGCTTTTTCCCAATTATTTTGTGCTTTGTAGACTTTATAAAGTGCAAAATAGGAGTTCTCATCCACTAGCGGGACATTGTCATTATGTCCAATTACTTTCTGGGCATATTGAAGGGCATTGTCGTATTGGTTCATCAAGACGGAGAGTTTTGCTAAATTACTCCAAACTTCTATCAACTGATTTTTTAAGTTGAGCTTATTCCAAATGTTTTCTGCCTTTTGAAAAAAATATAAAGCATCCTCATATTTTTTTAGGTAGACATAATTATCTGCTAAATCTCCATAAATCCAAGCTTTACTACTTTCTGAGCCATATTGAGATAGTTTTTCGATTGCAATCGTGAGATACGTTTCTGCTTTTGCAAAATCATTCAGCTTTTGATAGTTTTTTGCAATTCCTTGATAAATATTGGCATAGTGGCTTGCGATGCTTACGTCTAAAGTATTTATTTTGATAAGCTCAAGTGCTTCTAAGTACAGCGTTAGAGATTGTTCGTATTGCCGCATTTCGAAGTAGATTTCCCCTAAATTGTTTTTAAACCGAAACGCATTTTCTTGGCTAAATCGTCGATTGTCGAGGTTTTTGATTGCTTCATAATTAAGGCGTATAGCTTCTGGAAAATTGATATTGGCAATGCGTTGATAGTATTCTGCAACGATATATCCTCGCAATAAATAATCTCTATTTTTTAAGAGCTGACTTTCTTGAATGAGTTGGTTGGCGTAGTACAGAGACGTATCACGGCGTCCGTTCCAGATACGATATACGGTACCCAGAAAATAAAGCGTATAAAGTTTTGTAGTGTCTGTTTGGAAAGAACGCGGGATTTGAGATAAATAAACCATCTGTCGCTTGCCTAGTTGGGCAAGGCTATCTAAGTACATTTTATTACCCCGTTTGTCAAAGTTCACTTTGGGGAATGTAGTGATTTGGGCTATAGTTTTGTAAGTGACATTTCCCAAAATTACCACTAAAAATAAAATCACTCGCATGATTCAGGTAGATAAAAAGCATAGACAGCGGATGTGATATTGAAATAAGATATTTAAAAAATATCTTATCGTCCACCACAAATCTACACTTTGAGCGAGTATTACCAAAAATGAGGCTTTCTATGAAGGGAAGTTTAGGAGGTTTATAGACTCATTTTAAGGACAAAAAAGCAGTTTTTGGCCTATTCATAGGACGTACACTCACTCAACCTATCACTACACTCAATGAAGATACCGTTTGCTAAATTTTGTTCTAAATGCCTATTGAAACAAAAAATAATGCAAAAATACCTCGAAAAGAATTGCCTAAAAAGTCAAAAAGAGAAGAAGAAGCGCGTTCATATGGGTATTTCGATAATAACGCGTGTTCCGGTGGGATTGGTCAAATCTTGGGTCGCGATAGTGGCGTCGAGGTTATAGAGTTGTTTGAAAATATCAAGTCTTTGGGAAGTGATTTTCATACCAAAGGATTTATGATTGGTAGAAGTTTTGCTTTTGAGTTCGGCGGCTTTGAGTCTACCGATACCGTCATCTTCGACCACGATTTGGATGCTTTTGTCTTTGGGTTGGGAGATGAAGATTTTGACCCACCCATGTTCTTCTTTTTGCATGATTCCATGCCAAATGGCATTTTCGACAAAAGGCTGAATGAGCAGAGGTGGAATTTCAATGAAATCGTCTTCGATGAGTGGGTCGATTTGAATGATAAAGTCAAACTTATCGCTAAACCTGAGTTTTTCCATTTCGAGGTACAGGTGCAGGGTTTCGATTTCGTTTTTGAGGGTAATTTTTTCTGATTTTGAGTTTTCGAGTACCAGCCTAATGAGTTTAGAGAATTTGGTGAGATAGACCGAGACATGCTCGGTATCGTTGTTGAGGGCGTAGCTTTTGATAGAATTGAGGCAATTGAAGATAAAATGTGGATTCATCTGCGAGCGCAAGGCGGAGATTTCTACCTCCGCGATTTTTTGCTGAAACATATCCGTAATTTGTCGAATGCGTTGTTCTTCCAATTGTTTGTTTTGAAGCTCATTTTCATTGATTCGGAGATTTAGTTCATTCTCAAGTCGAGCCATATAGTTTTTTTGAAGAGCAAGATGTTCCTGTCTTATCAAGCGTGTACGTTCGCTGAGTGCTAAAGAAAAGAAGGCCAATTCCCAGATAGTACCACAGCCAAAAGAGACCAAAGGACTTAGCCAAAAATCATTTACCTCTTTGATTTCTAGTACCTCTCTAATCACCGCTATAGTAGCTGCCAACAATACCCCACAAGTGCCTATCAGAATAAGACGAGTCTGGGGTATGGCAGAAAAACCTGTTTTGAAGACAATGATAGCGATTAGTAAATTGGTGAATACCAACAACATATCTGCGTAGTCGGTGAGGTGTAAGTCGTAGTGCCTAATGGCAAATACCGCAAACACAAAACAAATCAACATAATCACTAAGCTGCCTTTTAGAAAGCGATGAATGGCTTTGCTGTGATGCTCTATTGATAGAAAAGAATTTAAAAAAAGTAAATAGGTAATTTGGACTAAAAACTGAACCGCGATAGCCCAAGGAAGAAATCGTCTATCGTCTTTGAGATTGGTGAGAACCCCTAACTTAAAAGAACGATCGAGTTCGGTAAAAAAGAAAAACGAATTGACTAAAAGATAACTCGCCCAAAAGCCATAAGGGAGATCTTTGCCATAAGCGTACTGGACAAACGCAAAAATTCCCAAGAAAAAACACAATCCAATCACCATCCATATAAAGATATAGCGTTGGGAATAGTTAAAATCAATTTGAGGAAGCAAACGCTTAAAGGTACTCTCGGCGTATAATTCTGGGTGGAAGTCGCTAAAATGCCTAGAAAGTGAAGTACGAATCCAATAAGTGACCGTTTGGTGAGGTAAAACACTAAAAGAAATTTGGTTGTGGTTGTTGAAGAAGGATTTTTGGAGATTACTTTGATGAACTACTCTATATTCTTTTTTGAAGACATCATCGAGGTGTATATCTCCTGCCCACAATACCAAACGAAGCGTGTCTTTGGGATGAGTATTGTTGATATTTAGCCTTACCCAAGTCGTGACAGATTTATGTCTAAGTGCCAAATCAGGGTTATACTTCTCAAATACGATGTTGTGTGGGAAGGCTGCTGGATTAAAATTATTGTAATAAAATCGGCAATAATCAATCACCGATAGATAGCCTTCGGGCAAAGTACCATTTAAGAAAAGGGTGTCTTTGTCGGTAGTTTGTGCCAAGCAAAAGCTCTGACATCCCAAAATAAACCAAATTCCCCAAAGCAACTTTGAAAAGTAAGAGGAAGCAGTACTTGATTCTGAACGAGGCATATCGTGTATTTTAAAGTGCCCAAAAAAGCCACCTACCACAAAGCTACATTTAAGAATGACATCCCCAAAAACATGGCAGGAGGGGAGTTTTAGAAGTTACAAAAAACGGATTTTGGAGGCACTTTTTCCGAACACACACTCAGCCAACTCCCTACTACACTCAATGCCTCTACCGTTTGCTCAGTTTTGAATTGAATCTAAATCAAATGAGTGAAGATTAGCGCTGGAAATCAAAAAAATCGTCTTAGGCGTGATTTTGGTAAAAGCGATGGTTTCTCTTTTCTACTATCAATCCTTAGGGTATAAAATTTTATAATGATGAAAACTTTATCCAAATATTTTAAGGTCGCTCATGTGTTGCTCTTATGGGGGCTAGTTGTCTATGTAGGATGCCGTACCAATAAAAACGACCCTACTGCGAGTTTGCCTATATTGGGAAATGTCAAAATCAATGACATAAAAACCACCTCAGTACAAGCCTCTTGCTCCATTTCCAAAGTGGGCGTAGGCAGTGATGGAAGTTCATCAATCAAAGAATATGGGATTTGCTATGCCACGAAAGAAAAACCAACTATCAGCGATACTAAACTAAAAGCTGGTGAAAAAACCGACATCCCTGTCGACTTTCAGGTGACTATTTCGGGGCTTACAGCCAATACCAAATACTATGTAAGAGCATATGTACTCCACGAAGGAGACCCTGTGTATAGTGAAGAACTCGCCTTCAGTACTACTGCCCAAAAAGCGCCAGAAGTTACTACAGGAACGGGCGAGAATATAACAAGCACTTCTTTGGAAGTTTCGGGGAAAATAGCCAATATAGGTAGCAGTGATGTAGTTCAACATGGTCATGTATTATCTGAAACCAACCAAACTCCTACGACTTCCGATTTTAAAACCGAACTTGGCACGGCCAATGCTCCTAAAGATTATAAGAGTGGTTTTTCGGGACTTAAAGCCAATACTACTTACTACGTACGTGCATATGCGACCAACGCCGCTGGTACAGGCTACGGCTCTGTAGCGACCATAAAAACTGCAAACGTAGTGGCTTCCACCGTGACAACTGGCAATGTAACTAACATCACAACCTCCTCGGCCGATGTGGGTGTAACCCGCAATACGCTCGGAACAACGACCAATGGGCAAGTGGGTATCTGCTGGAGCAGTACGAATCAGACCCCTACCATTGCCGATACCAAACGCGAGAATGGGTCTTCAAACGCACCTGAGTTTTTTAATATAAATCTAACAAATCTTAACCCCAACACTACTTACTATGTGCGCGGCTATGCTACTACGGCTGCCGGAACAGGCTATGGTGAAGTAAAAAGTTTTAAGACAAATGCTGCTGTTCCTACCATAGGCTATACCTCCGCTTCCTTTAGTACGATTGTCAATTTGGAAAGTGATGATGATAGAATAGCCCTTAGGTGTACTCTTACTACCAATGGAGCACAAATTGTGGAATATGGCTTTGTGGTTCATGATTCTAAAACTGCTAACCCAACGCTTGACAATAACGTTTTGAAAGTGGTAAGTACGACCTCAATAAATGGTTATGGCGTAATACTGAGTGGAATTAAAAAAGCAGACATCGCAAAACTGGAAGCTACTAATAATTTCAGAGCTTACATTAAAACCACTGACGGCGTTTACTACGGCAGTAGCCAAACCTTTTCTTATACCTATCCTCCCGAGTTTAGCAGTTTAAAGTTTGATTGCAATGGTACTTCTTTTACCGTAACCAAGTACAGCCGTACTCCTCAAATAACGGAAATAGGGGAAATTGAAATATTGAGTACCAACTATGCACAAGTAACCCCTCAAACCCTACCTCCAAGTACAAGTTACACCACAAAAGGATATTTCAGTATTCCCTCGGGCGATAATAGCTATGCGCTTTATGTGTATAACACTACCGGAAAACTCATCAGTTTGCTTCCTTCTGCTAATGGAAAAGTATATACAACCAATCGTAAAACGGAAGGAGGAAGTTTACAAGCACCTTGTAGTAGCTATCCTTGGAGGTTAGTAATTCCTTATGTTAAAATGGCCAATGGTACGGTCTATTATCCTAATCCCCCTTCTATCAAACCAGTCGAGAAGTGTTTTATTGACTGCACAGTAAAGTAGTTCATTTCTAAAAATCTTATTCTAAAAAACTCGTCGGAGGTTAAACGAGACAATACCATGAAAAAAATAACTTCTTTTTTTTTGCCACTTGTATGTGTTTCAATGCTGTTTTTATTAACGGGCTGCCCCAAACCTGCTGACCCTGATTACAAAGCCTCGATTAAAGCTAAATATCAACAACTGGGCTGGATGCCAGAAGCCGATAACGGTGGCGAACCAGTTAAAACCGCAAGTGGTAACGGTTGGGTGCAATATTATGGCAACAAAGACCGCGCAATTTATTATATCGACGGAAAGGCATTTGGTTTCTTAAATTATGAAATGAAGAAATATGAAGCCCTCGGTCAAGATAAGTTTACGGCATTGGGTACGCCCACTTCTGATTGGCAACAGTTTTTGACGGGAATTACGGGTAATGAGTTTACTAAAGGAGTTATTGTTTCTACTCCAAAAGGTGTATTTGCCGTTTATGGCTCTATTTACGAAAAATACAAAGCCCTCGGCCGTTGGAATAGCCCACTGGGATATCCTATTGGTGATGAAGGTACCATGACTACTCGCAAAGAAGGACACTTTCAGCATTTTACCAAAACTGGGCCGCTTGGGCAAATTTATTGGAGCCAAGCCACAGGTGCTCAGGCGTTTTGGGGAAAAGTAGAGGGTATGTACGGGAGAGCTGGTGTCGGATATGATGGCAGTTGGTTGGGCTTACCAAAGTCGAGCTGTGACCCAAATAAAGCTGATAATCAACAAACAGTGGATTTTGAGAAAGGAAAGATTATAACTGGACCTACTTGCGGAGCTTACTTAAACCAAGCGAATGAAACGGTGTATCAAAACGGCGACAGAGCAGCTAATGTAAATTCTATTCCTTGTTATAATTATTAATCCATTCCTGAAAACTAATGAAAACACTGTTTTTTACATCTATATTTTTCTTAGTTGGCCTTTTGAGCATGGCCCAAGAAACCACGTGGCGAGATGTACCTGCCAACGAGCTCAATGGCGTAGCTATCAATGATTTGCAGGGACGTATGCGCGAAAGCATGGCTTATGCCACCCGCTATGGGTTTGGGGCGGGAGTTCCTACCTTTGAAAATGGCAACCAAAACGGCCAAATCGTCTATGGGACAGTGCTTGTTCCTAAAAAATATGTGGAGTTCAAAGATATTCCTCAGTCAGAACTGGGCAATGTTGATTTAAACAACTTTCAGGAGCGTGTTCGTCAATCGATGACATGGGCCGCCAACCACGGCTACTCAGCGGGTATTCCTACTTTTTATCATGCCGATCATGGTCGTGGAGTCGTATGCGGAACGATACTTTTCAAACCAGATGCCGTCACATTCCGAGATATTCCACAGAGCCGTATGGAACCTATCAACCGCGATGAGGCGGGTACAGCAGGCTGGGTAAGATCGGCAGTAAGGTACGCTTCTAAAATAGGGCAAGTGGGGGCTTTCCCTACCTTTCACCAAGCTACGTATAATGACAAGGGATTGGTTTATGGAGTTGTTTTTTTCAAAAAATGACAAAATAGGGGACGAACTTACCTTTGGATTTCTACTGGTATGAAGTATCTTTTACTGTGTACTCTATTGTTTTCAATGGGCTATGGGGCAGCCACTGTTACCCATCAAAGTGTAATATCTCAAAGAATACCCGAACTCCATCCTACAGATGAAAGAAAGCAACCGCGTCCCATTGAACCCTTAGCGCTGATTGCGTTTGGAACAACGATTTTGACCCCTGTTTTATTCTTTGGAGGTGTTGGGGTGGGAATTGTGGCGGTCATGGCACTTGGTAGCTTAACGCTCAGTATTATTAGTCTTGTGCGAATCAAACGCGGGAAGGAAAAAAAGAGGGGAAAAGGATTAGCCTTGCTGTCATTATTTTTTAGCCTGATTCTAACGGGTTTTGCTTTAATGATGGTGTTCATATAAATAGTTTGAACTACTATTCAAGAATGAAAAATCTGTCTAAGACAGAGTAGTGCGGAGCATCGAGCCATGGTATGTTTTAAAAATGGAATGACCCTAAAATTTTTAATCCTAATGAAGAAAGGAGAGCTATACCTTTTGCCCTTGCTACTGCTTTGGACGTTTGGCTTGTGCCCTGTATTCGCCCAAGACCTCAGTCAGCTTTCTGCCAAAAATCCCGTGAAGGTATCGGGAAGTGTGGGCGCACGAAGCTACTACAGTATGGGGAGTCGTAGTCCGTTGTACCGAGCCAATCCGTTTGGCTATGGGCTGTCGGGAAGTGTGACGATTACGTTGTTAAATGGACTCAGCTTTCCTTTTTCGGTTAGTTATTCAAATCGTCAAACGAGTTTTGCCCAGCCTTTTAATCAATTTGGTATGAGTCCTACCTACAAGGGATTTACCCTTCACGCTGGCTACCGAAATCTACGTTTCTCAGACTATACCCTCAATGGCTTTACAGTGCTTGGCGGGGGCTTGGAAGTACAGAAAGGGCTTCTGAGGATGGGTTTTATGATGGGGCGGCTCAACAAAGCAATTACATCGGCCGAAAATCGCCCCACTACTTTTCGGCGTATGGGCTATGCGGCAAGGCTGGGCGTAGGGAAAGGACAAAACTACGTTGATCTGATTATGATGCAGGGCTATGACGACGCTACCTCACTGACAGATTATGAGAAGTTTGGACTGAGTCCAGCCAAAAATACGGTCGTGGGAGTGGTCATAAATAAGAGCTTTGGAACGCGACTGGTTTTTAATGCAGACGCCGCCTTTAGTATCTATACGGGCGATGTCAACGCCGCCAAAATAGACCCCGCCCTGCTTGAAGCTCAAGTGTCGCCTGTGCTCTACAAAACGGTTGATGTCAATATCTCTTCAAGAGGGTTAATAGCTGTCAGTAGCAGCTTGTCGTATAGTGGAAAAGGTTATGGGATTCGGGCAGGTTATCAGCGTATCGACCCAGGGTTTACGACCATGGGAATGTATAATGTGAATAACGATTTGGAAATTATCTCCGTCGCTCCGCGTTTTAATCTTTTGAAGAATAAAGTGGTTTTTAATGGCAATTTGCGTCTTCAACGCGACAATCTCTACAGCGATAAGCTACGAAGTACGCGGCGATTTTTGCCCTCTGCTACGCTATCAATCAATCCTTCGGCGATGTTTGGCTTTATGGTCAATGCCAATTACAGCACGCTCAATCAAGCGCCGGGTATCAAGCAAACCGTTACGCAAGCAGTACAACTTATGAATCAGGCCAATTATACCCTGATGCTCATGCCTAGGCTTACATTTGTAAATGAAGCGTTTAGCCACAATCTGATGTTATCCGTGGGGACTAACCAGCTCATCGATAACAGTACGGATACTACCTTTAAACGTAACACCGAATATAGTGGCCTTAATGCTAACTTTAATTATGGACTTTCGCTCGATAAACAGTTTTTAAGTGCTGATTTTGGGGTGAGTTATTTTTCCCTCACAAACATTGGTGGTACTACCGATAACTTGGGTATGACGGCTGGGGTAAGCAAAGGTTTCCTGAAAAATAAACTTACTACCAATTTCAGTGCCAACTACAACCTATCTAAAGAGAGCAACGCTATGAGTTTTTCGGCTTCGGCTCACATGAAACCTGCCAAACATCATCGCGTAGGGTTGACTGCTTACCAAGTGATGAGCCAAGATGAAACTGCTACGAATCGCAATTTCAATGAATTTAGAGGCACACTCGACTATACCTATACTTTCTGAAAATGATGAAAAAGGCATTACTATTTCTTTACTTCTTGGCTATCAGTATGGCTACTTGGGCGCAGTATCCTGTTCAAGCAACGCTTTCTGTCAACGCGCCTTATTCAAATCTGTTTGGAGACTATCTGAAACCAGAAAAAGTACAGCTACAACTTTTCGGAAATAACACTGAGGTCAGAATCACAGGTTCGTTGAGAAGCAATACAGGCGTTGATTTGAGTTTACCCGACAATCTTGAATATTATACAGGTGATAAGAGCGTTTATCCGATTGTAGTTACAAATGCGGGTAAATTGTTGAATTCTAATGATTTACAGCAGTCTTATTCGGCCGAGAAACTACTTGATAAAAGTACCCAACCTCTAAAATTAGATGCTATCGGTAATTATATTTTGCCCGAAGGAGACTATGAACTTTGTGTCAAAACTTTTGAAGCAAACGGGTATAGGCAGCTATCTGAACAGGTCTGTTATAGGTTCACGATTACTTCTATCGAAGCCCCATTTCTGTTACAACCCCAAAACAAAGAATCCATTGCCAACGCAAGTGCCAACTATCAACCTTTGCAATTTTCGTGGACAAGCACGGCAGGTGTACTACCAAGTCGTATCAAATACAATCTTCAAATAGCCGAACTGCTCCCCAATCAAAACGAATACGATGCTTTTCGGTCGGGGCCGTTGTTTGCAGATATTCAAATAGAAAATGGTAGCCCTACATACTTATACAAGGCAAGTGACCCCAAATTTGAAGTGGGGAAAAGCTACGCTTGGCGCGTGGTAATAGCTGAAAAAGAACCGATTTCTAAGTATTACTCTTTCCAAAATCAGGGACTTAGTGAAGTTTTTACGTTTAAGTATGGTGGAAGTGATCCTTCCAGTCCCTTTACTATTTCGGCTGCTTATCCCAAAAACAACCGAGCGATGCCTTTTAGAGGAATGCCCTTGGTAATCCAATATGCCCCCTACAAAGAAAGCTATCAGCGTTTTGATTTTAAGTTAAAAGTATGGGATGAAAAAAACAAAGAAATAGGCTCAAATGAAGCGAGTAACGACTGGTCAAGGTTTAATTCACCCGCCAAAGCGCAGGAGTTCGCCTTAAAGGGAATACCCGTCGATGATATTCTCGCCACTTTTCTGCCACTGAGTCTGCCTGAGGGCACAGCGGGGGCTAAGTTGTTGGCCGAATTTGAAAAACATCGTATCGCAAAATGGGGGGTCAATGCTATTATGACCGATAAGCCTGGCAAAGAGCTGAGTGGCAGTTGCAATGCGCAATTTGTCGCGGGTATGGATCAGCCTGTGTTGAAAACTCCCGCTGCCAATGCTAAAATAAACGATACAGGTGAGCTAACCTTCGAGTTTGAAACAAGCAAGCGACCCGCCGACGAAGATTTATTCCCGTTTGACATCACCCAGGCACAAAATGGAACAATAGGAAAATATAAATTGAGTGTCAATGAAAAGTATGTATTGGAAGTAGCCACTTCCAAAGAGTTCAAGCCAGACGACATCAAAGCTGTTCGGTCAGGGCAATTGACTGTCAATTCGGGGGACATTAAAAATGCTGCCCAACTGGCCGACTTGACGTATGCTACAATTTCTCAAAAAATACCCCTTACCACCGAGGTGATGTATTACTGGCGCGTAAAATGGCTCACCGATCCTGCTGCTGACGAAAAAAGCGCGCATTACGCGGTCAGCGAAATACGCTCGTTTTGTGTGGGAAAGTGTGGATCTCCACCACCACCTGACCCCGTTGTAACTATGGCCGAATGCAGCGGCTGCAAGTTTCCTGATATTCAGGATAAAATAGAAGAAAAAGCCAATCTGGCAGAAAGCAAAACCTTTTTGGCGGGTGGCACCAAAGGCTACAAAGTGGCCATTAATAAAATAAGCGATGCCAACAGCGGCAAAGGGGAAGGTATTGCAACCATTTTGGGTTTGCCCATGCAGGTAACATTTGAAGGAGTAAAAGTAAACAAAGACGGGGTCATGTTTGCGGGTAAAATTATGTCTAAGAAAAACAGTAGCGGTATCCCGAGCCTCATGCCCGATGCTACGCTGCCCAACAAACTGCCCGATTTTGATAAATTGACCAACACCAACGGCCTCACGCCTGATTTGACCAACCCCACACAGCTCGAAGCCCAAGCCCAACAAGTACAAACCGAACTTAAAAACCGCTGGGGACAAATCACCAACTATATCAATGAAAATGCGGCTACTCTCAAAAATGCTCCCAACACTGCTGGCTGGCAAACGCCCCTGGGTTTTACCCAAAACGCTGGTGGAGTGGACATTACTACGGCCTTCGAGAATTTCCTGATTACGCCCACCAATGCCCAGTTTGACGTAATGACGGTGGTGGAACTAAAAGAAGAAAATATCGTGATTCCATTTGGTTTCAAAGGAGCGTGCATTGGGATAGAAGGCAGTTGCCAGGAATATACATTGTACCTCTACAAAGATGTGCCTATCAGTAACTTAACCCTTAAAGGAGGTGCGGACTTGAGCAAAGCTACGTACGTGGTTTACAATACTAAAGATGGATTCAAACAGATCAATATTTATGCCGAATACGAGTTTAAAAAAGACATCATTCGCCGCAAAGACAATGACGAAAAAGTAATAGCCACGCTCAAAGCCCAAACACCTAACGGGTTTTCGGACTGGGTAGCCAAGGTAAGCATCCCCGCATTTAAAGTACACGGCATGGAAGACCTTGACTTTGAACTTGTAGGTGAAGCTACCTACGACCACAGCGACAAAGAAAACCCTGCTGGTATGGACAAAATGCTGGCGGCTCTCGAACCTAAACTCCCCAACAATGACAAAGGAGACGTGGGTTTGCTGAAAGAGAATACGTGGAAGGGGTTTTATTTGCCCCAACTCAAAGTAACGCTGCCCGAGGTATTCAAAGCCGACCAGAAAGACCGCGTAAACGTAACGGTTAATAATTTTGTAATTGATAGCCGTGGTGTAACAGGGAGTTTGGTCGCTAAAAACGCCATTGGTATCGGCGACGGAAATCTGGCAGGTTGGTATTTTTCGTTGGATAATTTCAACGTTACTTTTTTCAATAACGTGTTCATCGAAGCTGCTGCCGATGGCAAAATCGTGTTACCAATCTCGGGCGATGACAAAAGTACATCCCTTGCTTATACCACCACCCTTACCAAAGACAAAGAAGACAGCAAGCTGAAGTATCAGTTTGTGATTAAACCTGATAAAGATAAAGACATCAGCGCATCTATCTGGAAAGCCAAAATGAGTTTGTTGGCCACTTCTAACATCACTGTAACGGTGGGTGATAAAGCAGTGAATGAAGGTAAATTTCTGGCAAAGGCCGATTTGAACGGTGAGATGAGTTTTGATGTAAGCGAAGCCGTAACCGATGTCGCAGGCCTACCGCTACCGAGTTTCAAATTGGATATGTTTACATTTCAGGGACTTAAAATACAAAGCCAAGCACCCTATATTGAGTTAGGAAATTTTGACTCGCCTGCCCTCAAAAAAGGAAAAGATGTTTACCAAGGCTTTTCGGGCTTTGTTAGCAAATTTGCCAGCCCCCAAAAGAGTATCGGGGGATTTCCATTTACAGTAGATGCCTTTATGCCTGTCATGAAAGACGGCAAAGTAGGGTTTGTATTTGGAGGTGGCTTAGAAATGTCAAATATTCCACTCAAACCCGTTGCCAAAGTAGGATTGTCTATTTTGGCTGATGTAAAGCTGGAAAATCTACGACCCAAAATGCGTTTCGACGGGGTGTATTTAGACAGCGTATATGTTTCGGGAGAGTTGGGGCCTGTGAGTGTCAAAGGCTCATTGACTTTTTATCGTGGAGACAAAACAATGGGGAATGGCTTTGCTGGTAACTTAAGGGCAACATTTCCTCCAAAAATTGCACTTGCTGCGGAGGCTAAATTTGGTCATAAAGACAATTTTGGTTATTGGTATGTCTATGCTAATCTCAATGGTTTCAAACTTCCTATGGTACCGCCCGCAGTTTATATTACAGGTTTTGGCGGTGGTGCCTATCATAATATGACTCTCACCACACCGATTGAGAAAGGTCAAAATATCACTACAAAGCCTAACTATATTCCGAAAGAAGGGCCAATTGGCATTAAGGCGGGCGTAAACTTATGTATTGTCAAAGAAGAAATAGCCGCAGGACAAGTGGTGATGGGAGCGGAGTTTGGCGATGGGCTTAAACTCACACTCGACGGTGATGTGCAGCTTATCAATGCCTCTAACACCCCCTCCAAAGCAGGTGATGGGTTGATAAATGGCTCTTTCAATGCCATTTATGATAGTCAACAAAATCTTTTCGATTTCACGGGTAGTGTCACTGCCAAACAGGCTGGAATAGAACTTACTGCTGATAAAAACCTGCGGATTCATGCCAGCCCAGAGGGGTATTTTCTAAAAATTGGGGAGCCCGAAAATCGAATAAATTTGAATATCGTAGATGTCGCCACTGCCAAAACCTATTTTATGCTTGGTACAGACATTCCCGATATACCTGCTCCTGATGTGCCCGATGATGTACTTCGTAAGCTCAACTATAAGCCTTTCAAAATGGATAATGCCAAGTCGGGAGATGGTATTGCCTTCGGAGCCTCCCTCAACGCCGCTGCAAAAATAGACCTTGAAGTGGTGAGCGTAGGCTATCGCGCAGGGTTGGGCTTTGATATCAATCTTAAAAGCGGTGCTGGCGATTGCAACGGCAAACCCGCAGGCTTCAAGGGATGGTATGCTCAAGCACAAGCTTATGGGTATCTGCAAGTCACGGCAAGCGTGTTTTTGTTGGGTTCTACAAGTATAGGTTTGTATGCAAGACTGGGTACGGGGCTGCCCAACCCTACGTGGTTTGATGGCATGGTGTATGTCGAAAACCCTATCAAAGATTTCAGCTTGCCAGTTCAGATTGGTACCAAATGCGTAGTACGTACCAATCCGTTTGATAACAACCTTCTTATTAATAGTGTCAACATTAGCGCTGGCGAAAAAGACGTAAATGTGTTTCATTCTCCGGTACTGGTTCTGAATTATCCACTTGAATTTGAAGTGGATGCGCTTGATGACAACGAAAACCCTATCGTTGAGTCGTACAAGCTGGAAGTGGAAGCAGCTTATACAGGTACATCTTCTGCGTCGGTATCTACCAAAACGACCAACGATTTTATCTTAAAACGTGACGGGCAAACCCTGTTTTGGAATAAAGAAAGCATGTTTTTCCCCAAACAAGATTATCAATTAAGAGTATCAGCCAAGGCTTTGGTTAAGCGCGGCAATGAGGCAAATTATCAGGAGTATAAATGGAAAAACAACCCGGTCAGCGAAACAAGAAACATTAATTTTAGCACTGGAAAAATGCCCGATTCTTTTGATGACAATTTGGTAGTGGCACGGCTTCCATTTAAAAATCAACAATACGCATTGGCGAATGAATACAAACGTGGCCGCTTGGGAATGGCCACTAAAGTAGAGTTTACAACCTATAGTGACGAAGAACGGCAGTTTGAGGACAAACCTATCATATTACTGACGAACCAAAAAACACAAAAAGCCGTAGAAATTCCTACCCAACTCGACGGAGCAGATATTGATTACTCTTTTGCAGGTGGCCTTTCTTCTTTTGGAGGAGCTGGGAAACTCGAAAAAAACACAGAATATACTGTCAAATTGGTATTGAGGGGAAAATCTTTGGTTTATACAACTGATGCTTCAAATACCACTTTTGCTAAATTAAATACCAAACCCAGTACTGCGCTTGATGCAGAAAGCAAAACCAATACCGTAAAAGCGACAGCTACTGGGGGAGAACGAATCACCTCTCTCAAAAATAACATGACTACATCCAAAAAGCTAGTTCTTGAAAAACAACCCGATTTGACGTTATATCAATACCGTTTTAAAACGAGTGAGTATGCTACTTTCAATGAGAAAATGGCGGCTTACCAAAGCGATATAGAAGGGAAAGGATATGGCTACTTAGCAATGGTAAGTTTGGGAGGGAATCAGACTCTTGAACCATTAGAAAAAACAGATGTAGAACCGCAGGTTTTTGGAGAAAGGGGGAAAAATAAGGGCGTATTGTTTGAGATTATCCCTGCGCCTAAGCTGAGTCGATATTATACTCAAAAATTGGTACAGCTTGATAATCTCTTCACTGGTACCAAACTCAATAATTGGTCGTGGAATTTACTGTCGCCTGAGATGAAAAACTTGAGGTTTCAAAACAAAATCAGAACCTATTTTACAGGTTATGACAAGGCGGACTTAGGAACTCAAAAAGTAGAAAAGAAGGCACGTTTTAGCATAGGAGGGGGAGGCGCTAACTTAAATAAGTCGTTGGTTTATACAACGTTTGCGTATTCACTTGAAGAAGTGAAGGCCAACTATGAAAAGCTCAAAAATGAAGCCAATGGAGTTTGGGGACGGGTACTGGCTTATTACGAAACCCAAGAACTACACCAGCGCTTGCGTCAGGAGTTAATCAATAAAAAACCGATGTATCTCAATGACGCCCTGAAAAAATTTGACGTCGAATCGGTCAAAGTCATTGCAGAGGCATTCGGAAAAGACATCATTACCTATGGTGATTTGCTCAAAAAAGATACTGCTACTCGTGATAAGTTATTTGAGTTATTGCTCGGGCGCTTTGATATTGTTCCCTTCGACGACGACACCGCGGCGGCTGTTATTAGGTATTATGGTGGTCAAATCGGCGGGAATACCTTAGAAAAAAAGATAGAATTTAGATACGCTCAACCCTCTGCTTATCGACAACCTGACTAATGCCCATGAAAAAATTGTTTATTCTTTTATTCGCGTGTATGGGGTATTTTGTTCAGGCTCAGAAGGCCAACATCACACTCCAAGCCCATTATACAGGTGACTCAGTGATTTTACGTTGGTTACCCAAAGATGCCCTTGTGTGGAAATCAGGCAATCAATCGGGGTATCGGCTGATGCGATATACTGTGGATAGTGGCAATTTTAAAATTCTTGATTCTACGGTATTGAGTGCTAACTTAAAAGCATTTTCGCAAGCTCAATGGGCAGCTTTGCCGCCCCAAGATACCCTTGCCCAAGGATTTGCAAAATTGTTAAAAGAAGAAAAAAATACAAAAACAGGGTCGTTTGGCGAAGCTTTTGAAAGAAAAAATCATAACGATTATCGTTTCTTCTTTGTAATGCTCTATACAGCGGTTTATGCTGACTATGGTCAAAAAATGGGACTGAGATTTGTGGACAAAAACATCGCCAAAAACAAAAACTATCTCTATGTACTGAAGCAAGCGTCTCCTCTGAAAGGGTTGCCTGCCATTACGCCCGCGTCCATTCTAATCAATACCCAAAAGGTGGATGATAAACCCCTAATGCCAGTGATTTTCAAAGAAATAGGAGATAAAGTAGTAAAATTTAGGTGGAATCAGGCATTGGCCAATCAGCAATTTGTGGCTTATTACTATGACCGTTCGGACGACGGAGGAAAAAGTTTTAAGCGAATCAATAAAGACCCCTATCTCTACGGAAACCGTGATTCGTTATACATTACACTTGTGGATTCGTTGCCTCAAAACTATACAAATTACCAATATAGAGTCATTGGGCTGACCACTTTCGGCGTATTGAGTTCTCCTTCACCCATTTTGAATGTAAGAGGGCGTGATTTAACCCCTCCGATAGCTCCTACACATCTAAAAGCGACCAATTCTAAGGGGAGTGAGGTACTTATAGAGTGGCAAAAACAACTGAAAGAGGGTGATTTTAAGGGTTTTGTAGTAAAGAAAAGTAGCGAAATAAACGGTACTTATCAAACTATTTCTGAACTTTTGACTAAAGACATTACACGGTTTAAAGACCCATTAGGAAATCAATATGGTAAAAACTATTACGTAGTATCAGCCATAGATACCGCAGGCAATACGGCCATTTCATTACCTGCTTATGTGGTGATGAAAGACGAATCGGCTCCCTTAAAACCCACGGGTCTCAAAGGTAGTATCGATAGCGCAGGTATTGTTAAAATTCAATGGTCAAAAAACAATGAACCCGATTTGCTGGGCTATATGGTTTATAAAGCCAACGCCATCGACCACGTTTTTACACCCATCACCACTGATTTTTTGGCAGACGAGTTCTTTGCCGATAGCATTACGCTTCGTAGCCTTACCAAAAAAATTTACTATCGCGTGGTAGCTTTTGATAAGTCGCGCCGAGCCAGTCCCTATTCAGAAATTTTAGAACTCAAAAAGCCCGACCGTATTCCTCCCGTCAGTCCTGTATTCGATGGTTTTTCAGTATCCGACAGTACGGCGACTCTCCATTGGGTGCCGTCTTCGAGCGAAGATGTAAAAATGCAGATAGTATATCGGAAAGAAGATGGCAAAGACCCCGAATGGCGCGAACTGACGCGTCTGGATGCCAAAAAGAATTCATACATTGACAAGACCGTTTTACCAAAACATCGGTACAGTTATACATTAGTTGCCATGGATGACAGCCAATTGTTATCCGAAAAATCATTCCCAATCCAAGTAAAACCCTACGATTCGGGGATACGGCGAGGCGTGCAAAATTTAAAAGTTACCAAAACTACTGATGGTAAGCAGATTTTACTGACATGGAACGTAAATTCAGTGACCGCTAACCGGGTTTTGATTTACCGAGAAATAAATCAGTCAGGTTTGGTTTTGATAGAAGGATTACCAAGCACCACCAGTCAGTTTGTTGACAAATCTACGCAAACGGGAAAATACCGCTATGCCATAAAAGTGCTTTACAAAGACGGAGGAGAATCGATATTGGATAGTGTACCCAGTGTTCAAAGATAAAATAGCGATTTATCACTTTGAGTTTGGATACAATGTAATGAACGCACACTCAACCAACTCCACATTGCACTCAATGAACCTACCGTTTGCTCAGTTTTAGCTTGGATCTATTATAAACGGGTGAAGATTAGCACTGAAAATAGGGTTAAAAGCCCCTAAAGAATTGTTAACTTTTTAATTTTATTAAAATGAAAATTATCAAGAAACTCAGCTGGATAGGGTTGGTATTAATGGTTTGCGTGGTGTCTTGTAAAAAAGAAGATTCGCCACCAACCCCCGTGGCTAAAAGCTCCGCAAAAGCTATTACGAAGTTCACTTTTGCGGCTCTTAACCTCGCAGTGGATGCGACTATAAGTGGTACTACTCTGTCGGCTACAGTACCAGCCGCTACGGATATTACCAAGCTCGTACCCACGATTACGGTATCTGATAAAGCCACTGTATCACCTGCCTCTGGTGCGGCACAGGATTTTTCAAAATCCGTAACGTATACCGTAACTGCCGAAGACGGTAGTACGCAGGCGTATACAGTGAGTGTCGATAAAGAAAAAGGAGGGACAGTGTATATAGGCAACTTAGATGGTGTCTTTTATGCAATAGATGCGACTACTGGTGTCAAAAAATGGGAGTTTAAGACGGGGGCAAGTATTAATTCCTCCCCAACAGTGGTGAATGGTGTCGTATTTTTTGCCAGTTGGGATAAAAAACTCTATGCCCTCGACGCTGAGACAGGGGCTAAGAAATGGGAGTCAAATCCCTCAACCGTCAAATTGTTGCAGCCTTTTGCTGCCCCTTTGGTGAGTGATGGGCTGGTTTATTATCCTGGTGATAATTATTTCTATGCTTTAGATGCTACGACGGGTACCAAAAAATGGGAGTTTAGAGATGATGAAATATACGGCTGGCAGGCTTCTCCTACGCTCGTAAATGGTATTGTTTATGCTAGTATTAGAGGAACAGGAGTTCAGGTAGGCATTTATGGATTGGATGCGAAGACTGGAGCTAGAAAATGGAAGGCAGACAAAACATTTATTACCGAGTCGTCACCTGCAGTGATTGATGGGCTTTTGTATGCTGGGTCGGAGTTTAGTGGCTTTAACGCCTTTGATATTTCATCAGGAGTGACTAAATGGACGTTTGACAGCGGTTTGATTACCAATTCATCTCCCACTGTTGCGAATGGCGTCGTTTATATTGGGACTAGTGCGGTTGCTAACACTAACAATGATAAACTCTATGCTCTGGATGCTAAAACAGGGGCAAAGAAGTGGGAATTTAAAACTCCTGATGGCGGCCCTGATTATTCGTCACCTATAGTGGCTAGCGGTATCGTCTATATCGGTGCGGGAGGCACCCTTTACGCCGTAGATGCGACCTCTGGTATCAAAAAATGGGAAGCAAAACCTGAAGCCAACAATTTGATTGCTTCTGGGGCAGTTGTAGCAACGGGGCTAGTTTATCAGGGCATTGGCAAGAAACTCTATGCCTTTGATGCGGCTACAGGTACCAAAAAATGGGAATACGATACTGGCCGTACTATTGACCAATCATCTCCCTGCGTAGTAGCCAAAGACGGCACAGTGTATCATGCGGGTATTAGTGGAATGGTACAGTAAAAGTAAATAGAGAGAAATGGAGGGTTTTATTAAAAAACAAACAAATGGCTAAAAACATGATTTTGCATGATACGCGGCTACTGGGAAAAGCTCCTACCCATCTTGCGGATAATATTTTTAAAGTAAATAAAGAGAATAATATATCTCATATATTTGAGTGGATAGCCACCTATGCTCGTTCCCAAAATGGATTAGATAATCTTTTTATTATGTGTCATGGAGGTGCAAAACCTGCTGGAATAGAATCTGATAAAGCTGCCCAATCTATACCAAGTAGTGATGAACGAGGGTTGGCGATTGGGAAGGAGAATCTTCTGCTTTCTAATCTAAATGTGACAAGGGCCTTGTATGGCTTGGTCAAAAAAATTACAATTTATGCTTGTAATATAGCCCAGCAAGATAAAGGTGCCAAATATACTGCAAACGATGGTGAGTTGTTTTGTAGTTATTTGGCGGCTTATACCAATGCTGAAGTAATCGCGAGCCCTATGACTCAGAAATATAATAGAATTGGAATTTTTGCCCCTTTAACAGAAAGCGCAGGGACAATTGATTTTGGGGCATGGGAAGGACCAGTGTTTTCGTTTACGCCAGACGGTAAGAAAAAAAACCTTTGATTGTATAGAGGCTGATTTGGTAAATTGCAGCAACACTAAAAAAAGGATTGCTCTATGAACCGACATGCTTTTATGTTTATAATGTGGTTGGGAGGATTTTGTTTGCAAATTCATGCACAACAGGTACTCTCTCCCAATCACTTAGATACCCTTATCCAACAAATGATGACTCAGGCGAAAGTGCCAGGTTTATCGCTTGCGCTACTTGGTCCCAACGAACCTATTTCTCTTAAAATGTACGGAATGACTAAGGCAGATTCTTCACAGAAAGTGGATGTCAATACCGTTTTTGAAGCGGCCTCGCTTACCAAACCGATTTTTGCTTATGCCGTAATGCAACTTGTAGAAGCAGGGAAAATCGATTTAGACAAGCCTCTTTATCAATATTTGCCTTATGCTGATGCCGCTTTTGATGGGCGTTATAAGCAAATCACTGCGCGGCTAGTATTGAGTCATCGTTCGGGGTTTCCTAATTGGCGACGTAATCGACAAAAACCTCGGGTGAATATGTCATTTACGCCGGGCGAAAGGTTTGGGTATTCGGGGGAGGGCTTCGTGTATTTACAAAAAGTAGTTGAAAAAATCACAGGAATGCCCATCAATGATTGGATGGAGCAGCAGATTCTTAAGCCTCTTAAAATGAACCATAGTGGTTTTGTTTGGAAAGCCGATTTTGAATCCGATTTTGCTTTCCCTCATAATGACAAAAAAGCGATTGGGCAAAAATACAAACCTACACAAGCCAACATGGCTTATTCTCTTCAGACCACGGCAGCAGATTATGCACTTTTTTTACAAGCCTTACTCGACTCAAAAGGACTAAATCAAGCTTTGCTCGCCGAAATGCTTAGCCCTCAAACACCGCTACCGGAGCGTTTCTCGGGAGGAGAAATCGTCCCCCAATCTTTTTGGGGATTAGGAATGGGGGTGGAGCAACTGTCCGACGGAACCTATTTGTGGCATTGGGGGGATAATGGGGACTTTAAAGCCTTTTACATGGTAAATCTGACCAAAAAGGAAGGGGTAGTTTATTTTGCCAATGGAGAAAAAGGTCTCGATTTTGCCGATGAAATCATATATCACACGATTGGTGGAGCTCACCATGCTTTTAGTTTTTTGGGAATCAACTGGCAACAAGAACTAAAAAAACAAAAGTGATTTTGGTGAATAAAAATATCCCCCCAAGCGATGAAAATGCTTAGGGGGAGGCATGACTAGTCTACTTTAACAATTTTCAATGTAATACTTCGAACATCTGTATTGAACTTTAAAAAATAAGTACCAATAGGCGTATTCTGCAAAGGAATTTCTTGACGGTGGTGAAGGGAGGTGATTTCAAAAGTATTTTGTTTCAAAATATTGCCCTTCAAGTCAATGAGTTTCCATTGAATCGTTTGATTTGCTTGCCCTTTTATCAAAACTGTAGCAAAAGAATTCACCACTGGATTGGGAGCGATAGTGGCCCAATCTTTAATTTCGGTACTTTCAATAGGACTATTTTCTTTATTGGCGACTCTGGCATTGCAATTGGTGATGGTTACCGTTTTTGAACCGCTCATGTTTCTGTTACAAGACGAAGTAGCTTGAGTGGCTACGACGGTATAGGAACCTGCAGTAGTTTGATTTCCAAAACTGATGGCATTACCAGTGCCTGAGATTGGAGTGCCGATGTTGGTATTGCTGCGTCGAAGTTGGTAGACGAATCCTTCTTGCGAGCCAGATAGACCAATCGCCACGCCTGAGCCGCCATTACAATAACTACCACCTCCTGTGAGAGCAAAGACATTAGGGCTCTGTCCGAGGTAGATTGTAGCAGTTCCATTCATATTGGTCAAACAAGCTCTTCCTTCTACAAACGCTTCGACTGTATACGTACCAGCTTCGGTGATGTTGGAAAATATGAGGTTGCTGCCTGTACCAGAGATAGGTTCGCGGAAGTTTTGGTTGTCTTTTTTGAGTTGGTATATTACTCCGACTTGTGACCCATTGAGGACGATAGCCGCGGCAGGTGTGTTGCCCGAACTATTAGCACATAGAGTGGCTCCACCTTGCAAATTAAATACGGTCAGTGATGTGGGAGTTGCGTTAATGGTTTGCTGCTGTGAAGAAGCCGAGCAAGTGATATTATTCTGTAAACGCACTTGGAAGGTATAATTTCCTGCGGCAAGGTTGCTGAAAGTGTTGCTTTCTTGCCAATTGGTACCGTCTTTAGAATACTCAAGTGTACCTGTACCAGAAGCATTGACGACGGCGGTACCCGTGTTGGTGGCACAAGTAGGCTGAGTCAAGTTGACGCTGGAAATGGTCGGCGCGTTTGGTACTGCGTTGATTGTTTGCTGTTGCGAAGAAGTCGAACAAGTCGTATTGTTCTGCAATCTCACTTGGAAGGTGTAATTGCCTGCGGCAAGAGTGTTGAAAGTATTACTTTCTTGCCAGTTAGTACCGTCTTTAGAGTATTCCAAAATGCCCGTTCCAGAAGCATTGACAACGGCGGTACCAGTGTTGGTGTCACAAGTAGGCTGGGTCAAGTTGACGCTGGAAATGGTTGGGGCGTTTGGTACTGCGTTGATAGTCTGCTGTTGAGAAGAAGCCGAGCAAGAGGTGTTATTCTGCAACCTTACTTGGAAGGTATAATTCCCTGCTGTGAGTCCACTGAAAGTATTGCTTTCCTGCCAGTTGGTAGCGTCTTTAGAATATTCGAGTGTTCCCGTTCCAGAAGCGTTGACGAGGGCGGTACCGGTGTTGGTAGCACAAGTAGGCTGGGTCAAGTTGACGCTGGAAATGGTTGGCGCGTTTGGTACAGCGTTGATAGTCTGCTGTTGAGAAGAAGCCGAACAAGTCGTACTGTTCTGCAACCTTACTTGGAAAGTATAATTTCCTGCGGGGAGGTTGGTAAAAGTATTACTTTCTTGCCAGTTGGTGCCGTCTTTAGAATATTCAAGTGTTCCTGTACCAGAAGCGTTGACGAGGGCGGTTCCGGTGTTGGTGGCACAAGTGGGCTGGGTTAGGTTAACGCTGGAAATGGTTGGCGCGTTTGGTACGGGGTTAATGGTCTGCTGAGCCGAACTATTGCTGCAAGATGTATTATTCTGCAAACGTACTTGGAAGGTATAATTGCCCGGAGCAAGGCTGTTGAACGTATTACTTTCTTGCCAGTTGGTAGCGTCTTTAGAATATTCAAGTGTTCCTGTACCAGAAGCATTGATGACGGCGGTACCAGTGTTGGTAGCACAAGTAGGTTGGGTCAAATTGACGCTGGAAATAGTTGGGGCGTTTGGTACGGGATTAATGGTTTGTTGTTGTGAAGAAGCCGAGCAAGAGGTGTTATTCTGCAATCTTACTTGGAAAGTATAATTCCCTGCTGTGAGTCCACTGAAAGTATTGCTTTCCTGCCAGTTGGTAGCGTCTTTAGAATATTCAAGTGTTCCTGTTCCAGAAGCGTTGACGAGGGCGGTACCGGTGTTGGTAGCACAAGTAGGCTGGGTCAAGTTGACGCTGGAAATGGTTGGGGCATTTGGTACGGGATTAATGGTCTGCTGTTGAGAAGAAGCCGAACAAGTCATACTGTTCTGCAATCTCACTTGGAAAGTATAATTTCCTGCGGGGAGGTTGGTAAAAGTATTACTTTCTTGCCAATTGGTAGCGTCTTTAGAATATTCGAGTGTTCCCGTTCCAGAAGCGTTGACAACGGCGGTCCCGGTGTTGGTAGTACAAGTAGGCTGGGTCAAGTTGACGCTGGAAATGGTTGGGGCGTTTGGTACAGCGTTGATTGTTTGCTGCGCCGAACTATTGCTACAAGAGGTATTATTCTGCAACCTTACTTGGAAAGTATAATTACCTGGGGCGAGTCCACTGAAAGTATTGCTTTCCTGCCAGTTAGTAGCGTCTTTAGAATATTCAAGTGTTCCTGTACCAGAAGCGTTGACGAGGGCGGTACCGGTGTTGGTGGCACAAGTAGGCTGGGTCAAGTTGACGCTGGAAATGGTTGGGGCGTTTGGTACAGCGTTGATTGTTTGCTGAGCCGAACTATTGCTACAAGAGGTATTATTCTGCAACCTTACTTGGAAAGTATAATTACCTGGGGCGAGTCCACTGAAAGTATTGCTTTCCTGCCAGTTAGTAGCGTCTTTAGAATATTCAAGTGTTCCTGTACCAGAAGCGTTGACGAGGGCGGTAGCGGTGTTGGTGGCACAAGTAGGCTGGGTCAAGTTGACGCTGGAAATGGTTGGGGCGTTTGGTACAGCGTTGATTGTTTGCTGCGCCGAACTATTGCTGCAAGAGGTGTTATTCTGCAACCTTACTTGGAAGGTATAATTTCCTGAGGCAAGGTTGTTGAACGTATTACTTTCTTGCCAGTTGGTGCCGTCTTTAGAGTATTCCAGCGTACCTGTACCAGAAGCGTTGACGAGGGCGGTTCCGGTGTTGGTGGCACAAGTGGGCTGGGTTAGGTTAACGCTGGAAATGGTTGGGGCGTTTGGTACAGCGTTGATTGTTTGCTGTTGAGAAGAAGCCGAACAAGTCATACTGTTCTGCAATCTCACTTGGAAAGTATAATTTCCTGCGGGGAGGTTGGTAAAAGTATTACTTTCTTGCCAATTGGTAGCGTCTTTAGAATATTCAAGTGTTCCTGTACCAGAAGCGTTGACGACGGCGGTACCGGTGTTGGTAGCACAAGTAGGCTGGGTCAGGTTAACGCTGGAAATAGTTGGGGCGTTTGGTACGGGGTTGACAGTCTGCTGAGCCGAACTATTGCTGCAAGAGGTATTATTCTGCAACCTTACTTGGAAAGTATAATTACCTGGGGCGAGCCCACTGAAAGTATTGCTTTCTTGCCAGTTAGTACCGTCTTTAGAGTATTCCAAAGTCCCTGTACCCGAGGCGTTGACGACGGCGGTACCGGTGTTGGTAGCACAAGTAGGCTGGGTCAAATTGACGCTGGAAATAGTTGGGGCGTTTGGTACGGGATTAATGGTCTGCTGTTGTGAAGAAGCCGAACAAGTCGTACTGTTTTGCAAACGTACTTGGAAAGTATAATTTCCTGCTGTGAGGTTGGTAAAAGTATTGCTTTCTTGCCAGTTGGTCCCGTCTTTAGAATATTCGAGTGTTCCCGTTCCAGAAGCGTTGACGACGGCGGTACCGGTGTTGGTGGCACAAGTGGGCTGGGTTAGGTTAACGCTGGAAATGGTTGGGGCGTTTGGTACAGCGTTGATAGTCTGCTGCTGAAAAGAAGCCGAACAAGTCGTACTGTTCTGCAACCTTACTTGGAAGGTATAATTACCTGGGGCGAGCCCACTGAAAGTATTGCTTTCTTGCCAGTTAGTAGCGTCTTTAGCATATTCCAGAGTACCCGTTCCTGAGGCGTTGACGAGGGCGGTTCCGGTGTTGGTGGCACAAGTGGGCTGGGTTAGGTTAACGCTGGAAATGGTTGGGGCATTTGGTACGGAGTTGATAGTCTGCTGAGCCGAACTATTGCTACAAGAGGTGTTATTCTGCAAACGTGCTTGGAAAGTATAATTACCTGGGGCGAGTCCACTGAAAGTATTGCTTTCTTGCCAGTTGGTGCCGTCTTTAGAATATTCGAGTGTTCCCGTTCCAGAAGCGTTGACGACGGCGGTACCGGTGTTGGTGGCACAAGTAGGCTGGGTCAAATTGACGCTGGAAATAGTTGGAGCGTTTGGTACGGGGTTGACAGTCTGCTGAGCCGAACTATTGCTACAAGAGGTATTATTCTGCAAACGTACTTGGAAGGTATAATTTTCTGGGGCGAGTCCACTGAAAGTATTGCTTTCCTGCCAGTTGGTAGCGTCTTTAGAATATTCGAGTGTTCCCGTTCCAGAAGCGTTGACGACGGCGGTACCGGTGTTGGTAGCACAAGTAGGCTGGGTCAAATTGACGCTGGAAATAGTTGGGGCGTTTGGTACGGGATTAATGGTCTGCTGTTGTGAAGAAGCCGAACAAGTCGTACTGTTTTGCAAACGTACTTGGAAAGTATAATTTCCTGCTGTGAGGTTGGTAAAAGTATTGCTTTCTTGCCAGTTGGTCCCGTCTTTAGAATATTCGAGTGTTCCCGTTCCAGAGGCGTTGACGACGGCGGTACCGGTGTTGGTAGCACAAGTAGGCTGGGTCAAGTTAACGCTGGAAATAGTTGGCAGGGTACATGTTTTGCCTGTTGCTTTAATGGAAAAACTATAAGGATTTTCGTCAGTGTCGTCGTTAGCAATGCTAACTAAAGTTGTGCGATCTCCTACTGTTGTGGGTTCAAATTGAATACTAAAGGAAGTACTATCGCCTGGACTGACGGGAGAGTTAGGTTGGGTAATGACCGAAAACTCAGGATCACCCAAAAGCGTTACTTTGGGCGTGCCTGTTAAATTTAGATTTGGTGCTCCCGTATTGAAGATAGTGTACAAGCGACTTGTAGTAGTTCCAATTTCAACTGATCCGAAAAAGGTGTTATTAGGCGTAGAAAAAGTACCAGAACCATTCGCAATAGGCGTATTTTTGCTCTTAATCCCTATTTCTGGAAATACAGAGGGAAGTTCTGCAAATGTAAAGTCTGAAAAATTGCTAACGCCATTGATGTAGCCTATGCGATTTGATAAATCATGGAAAAAACTAATAGGAGGAATAAAACCATTGTTATATTGGACAATACGATAATTACTTGGAGTGCCTACTACATCGGTAGGCAGATAATAAAAGGCAAGATTGGCAGTAATACTACTACCCGTAATGTGCCAATACCGATTGAGTGCATTCGGGCCAATTATATTAGGGTGTTTGCTTTGAATAGCTCTAGCCATTAGAGTGCCAGGGCCGCTCAAGAATAATATACTAACGGGAGAGTAACCATTAGGTGTACCTACGGGTAAGGTAAAAGGTGCGCTAGTGCTAAATGTTTTCTGCAAATTTCCAATGACGTAACCTTGAGTTCGGCTGATACTTCCAGTAGCAGATGACTCCAATATATTATCTCCGCTAGTGATGGTACCAGAGGTGAGAGCCAATACATCACTGATCTCAAGCGGACTCAGAAGAGTAATATTGCCTGTTGAGGTGGTTCTGTTGATGGTTAGATTGCCGAGGAGTTGGTGGTCAGCTACAAATCGAATGCTTCCCATATCGCCCGTAGTATCTCCATCATTTAGGATTAAGTTGCTTGTTGAACTCCCAATAATTCCCGAGTTGAGTGGGGGAGTGGGGAGGAAGCCTCCCAAAGTCAGTGTATTGCTGTTAATGGTAAGAGTACTTGATTCTGTGTTGAATATCAATGAGCTGCCTCCGCCATCGCCATTGATATTCAGGTTGGTATTTAAGTTGACAGTTCCCCCTCCTTTATTAATAGTAAGGTGTGGAAAAGTCAATGAACCAGTACTTGAGGATATATTTTGAGTGGAGCTGCCTTCAAAATAAATAGTTCGACCGTTAAAAGTTAGTGTACCAGAATTCTGCTGACTTAAATCTCCCCATAATTTTAAATCTCCCCCTATTCCTGAAGAGAAGACAAGTGTACCACTATAAATCAGATTTCCTAAGATAATCAAGGGTTGAGTCATCGCTCCCATTGATAAGGTAGAGCCATGATCGATGATTAGATTTCCCGCCAACTGAAAAAGAGAGCTAGTGGAGCTGTTGGAGAGATCAAGGGCTGTATTGTTGCTAAGTTGTACATCAAAGGGATATCCTGTCCCTGAAATAGCATTAGGGGTCCATTCGTTGCCACGAGCAAAGCTGCCAGCTGTATTGTATTTCAGTAAAGAGCCTATGGCGTAGGTGGGAGCATTGCTCAGGGTACCTTCTTGGTTGATTTGAAGAGTTCCGTTTATTTGAACTTGGCCGTTGTTGATTATGGTTCCCGCTATTGCTAATAAACCTGCGACGCTTACATCTACTCCTGTTCCGTCATTGATAGTCAATGAAATTCCATTGTTGACAATAAGGGTTCCACCATTTGCAATAGAAACTTCATCGGCATCTACGCTAGCTGATACAGTGACTATGTGTGGACTTCTGATGGTGATGGTATTAGCATAATTAGCGGTGGGAGCATTGAGCGCTGCCTCCCATTCGATACCGTCAATAGAGGTTTCCCAAGTTGCTAAGTTGTTCCAATGATTGCTTGAAATACTTCGGTAATGCCGAGCTACTGGAGTACTTATGTTAATATTAAAACTTGCATCAGTATAAGCTCCGCAATCATCGCTAGCTCTGATAATAATAATGTGATTACCAGTAGGCTGTACATTATTGAAAGATACTACACCGCTGTTGTTGACCGATACACTTCCGCTGTAAGTTCCCGATGATTGAATTTCATAGGTTAAGATAGAACCATTGTCGGTAGCCACGGAAGGCGAATTTGTAGTAGCAGTGCCTGCTTCAATGGAAATGTCGGCGTAAGACAATGTAGGGGAGGGGTTGGTGTGGGTACTAACGGAAAGAGACGTCGTTTGCGACTGATTGAGGGCATTGGTTACTTTGACGGTAAAAGTAGCGTCGGTAGCATCGCAAAGGGTAGCTATCGAAGCATCCACGATTCCAGTAGGAGCAATAGCAATATTGCTGATAGTGACACCATTAGAGGTAGCCGAAGGCCCGAAGTTTGTCCCATCACTACTGATACTTATAGAAAGAGTTTCGGGCATTTGGTCAGTACCAGAGGTGACAGTCCCCAAGGAGCTAACAATCGTTTTTCCTTGCGTATTGCTCACCGAAGATACCACAAAAGAAGGCTGGAAATTTTCTGGGTAGAATTTGACTTCGGCGATTTGGGTAGAAATAACGGTGCTGGAGTTTTGAATGCTAGGAAATATGAGCATGTAGCTCTTGTAGGGAGTAGTATTAGTGAAGCTTACTAATTGAGAATAGGCGTCGTTGAGGGAATTGATATTGCGATCTAGTGGAAGATTTAGGTCCCCCGAACTGATAAGGGTAAAAACAGAAGTATCAAAAGGACCGCTACCGTTAAAGGTATTATTAGTTCCATAAATAGCATAACTTGCAGGGTCGCGGTCAGGGTAGTCATTGGCAGTGTAGATGCGCATTTGATTGATAATTCTCCCATTTCCTTCGCAAGTAGAAGGGGTAAATATGAATCCTGCGTTGCTAGTGGTACGAATAAGCGATTTACTAGCCGTTCCGTCAAAGGCAAACATAGGTCCTTCTGAGCTGTTCCATAAACCTACTCCTAACTGAAATTGGCCTTCATTGAGGCGTCCTCCCCAAAAAGGCATATCCGGCGTCATAACTGCCGCGCTGAGTAGGGTAAGTGTGGCGGCACTTGATGTAGCACTTGTACAGCCAGTAGAAGACACGATGACATCATAGGAGCCTGCGTCAGTGATACTGACGTTTGGGATGGTATAATTATGGTCGGTAGCATTCGGAATATCAGTACCCCCTTTACGCCATTGGTAGCCTAAATTGGTACCAGTAGCACTTACAGAAAAGGTTGCGGAGTTGTGGGGACAAACCAACTGGTTTGAAGGAGATGTAATGATTGACGCACCATTGACCGTCACTGTAGCGGAGGCAGTCAAAGAAGTGCCACAAGCTCCGCTCACAACTACACTGTACTCATCGCCGCTGTTGCTTAACGTAAGTAGAGGGGTATTATAAGTAGAATTAGTAGAGAGAGTTTGGTCATTTTTTTTCCAGACATACGTCAAAAGAGAGCCAGTGGCGGTCACATTAAATGTAGCTTTTGATCCTGCACATACCGTCGTAGAAGCAGGAGGTATTGTGATAGAAGGTTCAGTACAGATGTTTGTCAAGGTAAAGCTAGTTGGAGAAGTCACCCCATTGGACTCTGTGGTGACGGTATAGGTACCGCCTACATTGTTGGCACTGACGGTGCCACTAGTGGCTAGACCTTGGTCATTGATGGTAGCCATAGTGGTAGTAATAGTTGCTTTTGCTCCACTAGCAGGCGCTGTAAATGTCACTTTTCCATCCTTTACTGGCTCAGAATAAGAAGATGTAACGGTGACAATCAATGGATGAGTGAAGGCAGTACTGAGATTGGCGCTTTGATTGTTGCCTTCAGAAATGAACATGGTAAAGCCCTGAGATTCAAAAGCTCCTATGTCAACGCCGCTTTGGTGGGGACGGCTAATCCCTCGCTGGTCAGTATTTATACTAGTATTGGTGCCTGCATTAATAGCGGGACTGCCTGGAAGTAATGGATGGGTAGGCGTATAATAACCATACGTATCAAGGGGGGCTAATAAGGGAGATGTAGAAAGTATATTGCCGTTGACGCCATTGCTCATTCCTCCCGACGTACTTGGAGTTGAGCTTAAAATATTATGGGAACTCGTATTACTTACAGTTCCATAAATATTAGTAGCTGGATTGTTAGCAAGAATTGTATTGGTAAGCACAATGGTTGAATTATTGGCAATAAAAATCCCTCCCCCCTCTGACGCTTGATTATAAGCGATTGTACAATGTGTCATGGAGAGGTCGCCAAATTGAATATTAAGGCCCCCGCCCCCTCCAGAAGCCACGTTGTTACTGATGGTACAGTTGGTGAGTGTATTGGAGGTTCCAAAACTGATAAAACCCGCCCCCGTACTACTGACAGTATTATTGTCGATAGTACAGCTGTTAAGCGTAATTACCCCGTCGTTTTGGATGCCGCCTCCTTGAAGTGCGGTATTGCCCGTAATTCTACATTGATTTAAGGTCAAAGTAGCTGAATTTTGGATACCTCCTCCTTGAGTGGGGTGATTTCCATTGCTAATAGTAAGTAGAGTCAAAAAAGCTGTTACAGGGCTTTGCTCAGAGGCACTTTCAACATTGAAAATTCGAAACTGTATATCTCCAGATCGTGTGATAGTGACACCACTTGTGCCACCGTTGATATGGACGCTTTTTTCAATCAGCAGTTCCCCGCTAGTAAGCGTAACGGTCGAAACATTTGATGCAAACACGATAAGGTCATTGTTGGAGGCGGTAGCAAGTGCGTTTCGCAATGAACCAGGGCCGTTGTCGTTGCCATTGGTAACGGTGAGCGTAGCAGCGGCACTAATAAAAGGGGTAAAAGTCAGCCATAAAATGACCAAACTCTGCCCCAAAAAACAGAGCGGATGCAAGCGTAGAGAGTTTTTCATAACTACTTTGAAATGTAAAATTGAGCGAAAAACCATTCTTTACTCGCCCTCTTTAGGGTAGTAAAGATGGAATGAATACAAACACAAAGATGGTTTTTGAGGCTTGGGCTGTGTTAACTCAAAATGGAGATTCTTTTGCTCATTTTGAGCAAAATGCAATTTTTGAATAAAGGAAAGGGGCTATTTGATTAATTCAGACGGAGTATGTCCAAATTCCTCTTGAAAAACTTTTGTGAAATAGGACAGGCTTTCAAAGCCTACTTGAAAGGCTATATCGGAGACGGTTCCGGTTTTTTGTTTGAGTAAATCAGCCGCCCGCTGTAACCTATAACGTCTCACAAACTCTGTCGCGGTATAATTGGTGAGAGCTTTGAGTTTGCGGCGGAGTTGAAAAGAAGAAAGGCTCATTTCATGGGCAAACTGCGTGATATCGAAGCTACTGTCAGCAATGTTTTTTTCAATAACTTCTTTTGCTTTTTGGAGGAAAGCTTCATCGATAGAGCTTACTTTTACTTCCGTGGGTCGTAGGTCAACGATAGCTTTACTGAACAATTCCTGAAGCTGCCTACGAATTTTGATTAAGTTTTGTACTCGTATTTTGAGTTCATTGGCATCAAAAGGCTTAATAAGGTAATCATCTGCGCCGAGTTCCAAACCTTCGATGCGGTTGGCTAGGGTGGCTTTAGCGGTGAGTAATATGAAAGGGACATGGCTGGTTTTGGCGGAAGATTTAAGGTATTTACAAAGCTCAAATCCATCCATACGAGGCATCATAAGGTCACTGATGATAATATCAGGGATAGAGTTCATTGCTTTCTCAAGCCCGTCTATGCCATCTATAGCTTCGATGATTTGGTATTCATCCTCAAAAATTTCTCTTATGTAAGTTCTCAAGTCTTGATTGTCTTCCACAATTAACAGCACCTCTTCGGGCATTTTGGGAGGAGGTGGGGGTGTGAGGGGGGCGTCGGCAGTAGAGAGTGCGGAAATGGCTTCATGCTTTTGTGAATTAAGCGGCCTAATTTGGGTTTTGGAGTCTGCGGCTCTTAATGGCAAAGAGAGGCTAAAGGTAGTTCCTAAGTTTTCTTGGCTTGTGACCTGGATTGACCCTTGTAGCAAATCAACTAGTTCTTTGACCAAGGTAAGGCCAATGCCGGTACCTTCGTAGTTTTGTTTTTTGGAGACATCGACTTGAAAAAAGCGGTCAAAAATCTTCTCCAAATTTTGTTCAGGAATACCAATGCCGGTGTCTTTGAGGATAATTTTTATTTGGTCAAAAGCTTCGCTATAATAAATACTCAGTGAAATGCGCCCACCATTTGGGGTAAACTTAAAGGCATTGGAAAGCAGATTGAGAATGATTTTTTCGAACTTATCATGGTCAAAAAAAACCGTTGCGTTAGATTTGTTTTGGGCGAATTCAAACTGAATATCTCGGCTTTGTGCCAAAGATTGAAAAGAAGTGACCAACACTTGAATAAATTTTGCTAAGTTTCCTGGTTGCGAGTCAACAGTCATTTGTTTAGCATCAAGTTTAGTGACGTCAAGGAGTTGGTTGATAAGTGTGAGTAAACGCTGCGCGTTTCGTTCGATGAGCGAGAGGCTTTCTAGGGTAGGAAACTTCTTTTTTAATTCCTGAATAGGGCCGATAATAAGGGTAAGTGGGGTACGAAATTCGTGTGAAATGTTGGTGAAAAAATTGGTCTTAAGCGTGTCTAATTCTGCTAATCGGGAGGTTTCTTGGTCTTTAAAACGGATTTGTTCTTTTAATCGTACCCGATTGAGTTGGATATAATAAAGACGATAGAGTACGTAGCAAATTATGATTGAATAAATCAAATACGCTGACCAAGTTCGATAAAAAGGAGGTCGAATATAAATATGTAGCGCGATAGGTTTGCTCCATAGCTCGCCGTCGGTAGTACCTTGTACTTTGAGTGTATAGTGCCCATAGGGAAGTTGGGTAAAATTAGCGAAGCGATTGGTACCTATATCTATCCATTCTTGACCGCTGCCGGATAATTGATATCGAAATCGATTTTTGATAGGGTTACTCAAGTCCATGACTACAAACTCAAAGGTGAGTGAATTTTGCTTATAGTCTAGTAGTAGTTGTGAAGTATATTCAATAGATTGTTGAAGAATACCAGTCGTATCGCCAGGAATGACAGTCTTGTTGTTAATTTTTAGGTCAATAATTTTAACGGTGGGTGATTTTTTATTGTGACCTATTTTAGAGGGTCGAAAAATGGTAATGCCATTGACGCCACCAAAGAGAATCTCGTCTGAAGAGGCTTTGAAATAAGAATTGGTATTAAATTCGTCACCTTGTAGACCATCCGATTTATTAAAATTACTAAAAATAAAAGTGCTAAGATTGAGTCGAGCAATACCCCTGTTGGTACTTACCCAAAGGTTGTTGTATTCGTCGGAGAGTACCCCATATACTACTTTGTTGGGTAATCCTTGGGCTTCTGTAAAATGCTGAAATTGTCCATTTCGTTTGTCGAGGCGTTCGAGCCCCCCTCCTTTGGTACTCACCCATAGATAATTGCGCGGCTGTAAAGGGTCATCTAGTAACCCTGATACAAAATCATTGCTTAAACTTTGCCGATTAGTAGGGTTGTTTTTGTAAATCGAAAAAGAAGGTGATACATAAGGGTTTTCGACTTTAATGAGACCTTTTTGGGTTCCAATCCATAGATTGCCTAATACATCTTCCAAAAGAGAAAATGTTTCAACAGTGGCGCCATTTTGGGGTAATAAGTGCTTATAATTGTGGATTTTATATTGCTCTTTGGTGGGGTCAAAATACAACAAAATACCATCGGTATAACCTATCCACAGCGACCCATTTTTACTTTCTAAAAGTCTATAACTAGCCGTAGAGGTTTCTTTGAGAGCAGGAATAGGATATTGTTTTAGTAGTTGCCAGTTGGGGGCATATTTCTTTAAAGTGCGACTGACTTGAGGTACAACTCTCGTCAATAACCAATAATGGCCCTTTGAGTCTTGCAATAAAGCATCGTGAAGGTCATTGGAGGCATAAGAAGTGTTGGGTATTTTTTTTAGGGTATTTGTAATTTTGTCTAATTCATAAAAATGATACGAAGGACGATAATTGGCATGTATATATACTTTTCGTTGACGGTCTTGGTAGAGGTAGGCTGGCGAATAGCTTGGTAAAAATGACTGAAACTCTTTGGTATGGGGATTAAATTTTAACAGGCCATAGCCTAGAGTGGTAGCCCATAGATTATTTTGTTGGTCTTGAAAAATATAATTAATCGTACGAGTCGCCTTACTCAAGTGAAAGGGTATAGAAAGTTGGGCGTGAGCATTTTGAGGCGTAAGTTCAGAAGTTTTATGAAAATCCTTTATAGGGAGTAGCCACACATACTCCTGATTGTAAATTGTTAAGGTGCTGTCATTCAGTAAGTTTAAACTGCTTTGTTTATTGGCAGGAACCCGAATTTGTGTTAACTTTTGATGATTCCAATTGATAATTGATTCATCAGTTGCAGCCCAGAAACCGTGCCTGGAGGTTTTCAAAACAGCATTAGTAACAGTACGCTGGAGGATTTTATGGTGTTTCTGATAAATAGTATCTAGTTGATAAAGGTGCTCGGCATATTGTAGGGGTAGGGGAACATTGTCATGGATAAACTGAGGGATTTGTTGGCTATGTTTGATGTTTACTTTTTCGACCAGATGCGAAAACTCACTGGTAGAGAGAGTAAGCTGACGTGGGTTAATTTTAAAGTATTTTCCAGCTTGCACGGTGAAAATCCAAATATAACCTTGTTGATCTTCTTTTAGATAAACAATGCTATAATTGCCCGCATTGTTGAATCCTTGGTCGCGGATGTCTGCATGGTAAAATTTATGGGTCTTTGGGTCATACAAGTTGAGGCCGTCTTTTTCGGTTCCCACCCATATCCTCCCTTTGGTGTCTTCCAACAAAGCAGTACAAGTATTGCCAGAAATACTGAAAGGATTGTAGGGGTCATTGGTAAATACCTTGAAATTGTAGCCGTCGTAGCGATTGAGGCCATCTTTGGTCGCAATCCACATAAAGCCTTCTCGGTCTTGGCGCAGGTCATACACCATGCCTTGCGAAAGCCCGTCAGAAATAGTAATACTTTGCCAAGGGGAAGATTGTGCAAAAAGAAAGGAAGAGTAAAGATAAAGAATCAAGAAAAAACGCATAATCAATAGGTACTTCACTACAAATATAGGAGAAATCTCATAAGCATAAATTGAATCTACCTATGCTTATGAGATTAAAGTGAAAAAACCTTGATTATATTTTAATGACTTTGATAGATGTTTTTTGGAATGTAGAAGTTGTTAAGTGTATCCAATAAACCCCCGCTTTTAAATGAGATACATTTAAGGTGGTGGTATACATAGGTGAAGAAACTTGAAAAGAGCCCTGCTGTAATAAAGAACCTTGTATATTTGAAATATGCCATTCAACAGATTGTTGAGCAATACCCCTTACGATAAGTTCAAGGATTGAATTTACCACAGGATTGGGAGCGATAGTGACCCATTCTTTAGTTTCGCTACTTTCAATATTGCTATTTTCAGCATTGGCGACTCTGGCATTACAATTGGTAATGGTTACAGTTTTAGACCCTGTCATGTTTCTGTTACAAGACGAAGTAGCTTGAGTAGCCACGACGGTGTATGAACCTGCGGCGGTTTGATTTCCAAAGCTAATGGCATTGCCAGTGCCTGAGATTGGAGTACCGATGTTGGCATTGCTGCGTCGAAGTTGATAAACAAATCCTTCTTGTGAACCACTTAGGCCAATAGCTACGCCATTTCCACCGTTGCAGTAGCTACCTCCCCCAGTGAGAGAAAAGACATTGGGTGTCTGTCCGAGGTTGATTGTAGCAGCTCCATTCATAGTAGTCAGACAAGCCCCTCCTTCCACGAAAGCTTCTACCGTATAGTTACCAGCTTGGTTTATGTTGGAGAATACGAGGTTGTTACCATTACCAGAGATAGGTTCTCGGAAGTTTTGGTTGTCTTTTTTGAGTTGGTAAAGTACTCCGACTTGTGAGCCATTGAGGAGGAGGGCGGCGGCAGGAGTGTTACCCGAATTATTAGCACAGAGTGTGGTTCCTCCTTGTAAGGTAAAGACAGTTAAAGAAGTAGGCACTGAATTAATGGTTTGCTGCTGAGAAGAAGCCGAGCATGTCGTATTGTTCTGCAATCTTACTTGAAAAGTGTAGTTGCCTGGGGCAAGCCCGCTAAAAGTGTTGCTTTCTTGCCAGTTGATGCCGTCTTTAGAATATTCCAGAGTACCTGTACCAGAGGCGTTGACGAGGGCGGTTCCGGTGTTGGTGGCACAAGTAGGCTGAGTCAAATCTATCCCTGAAATGGTTGGAGCAGTGGGCACAGGGTTGACAGTTAGACTTAATGCTTCTGAAATACAACCTGTTTGCGTGTTTTTAGCAGTTATTGAATAGTTATTTGGAGCTAGTGCACTAAAGGTAGTTTGTGGTTGATAATCAGTACCGTTTACACTATACTCTATATTGCTTCCCGTTGGCGTAGTAATGGTAATTGTTCCGGTTTGAATGGCACAAGTGGGTTGGGTAGTAACAGATGCCGTAGGTGCGCTAAAGGCACTGCATACTACCGTAATGACCACATCATTTCCATCGCCACCGATATAAGATATAGAAGCAGAGAAATTACTTCCTAGAAAACTGCTGATAGTTGCCCCTTCGGCGAGGCCAATAAAAGTACCAGTAATAGCATCGGTATTGTCATTATCAACAATCTTAAACGTTTGGCCTAATACGGGAACATAAGTACCGCTTAGTGCCAGTGTGGCTCCGGTCAAATTAATCCCTCCTGACACCGTCAGTTGGGTATATGAGTTTCCAGTACCATCTCCAGGCGTAGTGCCGTTGAGAACAATGGCCACATCACTACTAAAGGAAAGCGTACTGCTTGTAACGTCAGTACCCGTAAAAGTAGGTTTCACCGCCGCAGGCGAAGTGCCTGAATCAAGAAGTAATGTACCCCCGCCTGTACTGATACTTCCACCTTTGATATTGATATCACCATTGCTAATCAACTGCATTGCGGTGGCAGTAGTTCGCGAAATGTCGGCTTCGACGTTGATAGTACCACTATTGGCTGCGCCAATGACCAACGTACCGCCACTCACTAGGTCTAGCTCGGTATCAGTTAAACTTAATTGCCCGTTAGTTTCGGTACCGAGAGAGATTGAGCGAGCAGTAGTAGCTGAGGCTAAGATGACAGTAGAAGAGGTTGCTATTCCCCCAGAAAGTAAAGAGATATTATCCGCATTGATGGTGATTGTTCCACCATTTGCTGCGATTCCGCCGTTAGAGCCTTGATCTAAAACAAGGGTTCCCTCTGCCCCAGTTGAAATCGTAATGGGAGCATTGCCGGCATTGTTATTAAAAACGGAGCCTCCTCCATTGGTTTGAAGGATTTTAAAATCTCTCCCTGCCGTGGCTGATAAGCTTCCGCCGTTACTTTGTACATATGTAGCAGCAGATATGACAATATCACGGTCAGCTAGAACTGCTACACTCTGACCGTTTACATCTCCGTATCCGTTTACAGTACCCAAAATAAGGTCACGACCCGCATTCACGGTCATCACTCCGCTTGCTGCACCAATCCCGTTTACAGCCCCGTGTTCTGTGATAAGGTCTGAGGCAACCCCCGTAGTCTGTAGGGTTACATTACCCGAACCTTTCACTTGTTCTACGACTCTCATAGTACCGCTTGTCACTATGTGAATTATTCCGGAAGTACCTGTTGCCGTTACTCCATTTAAGCTACCATTCGTACCGCCAAGGGTTAGGTCACCAATGTTTGAAACAAATATCCCGGCGTTAGTGGTAGTGCCTTCAAATTTACCGGTTTGTGTATTGATTGGGACGGAGGAGGTTCCCACTCCCGCTGTAGCTTGAAAAACTAATTCGGTAGCAATCAGACTAAACGTGGCAGAAGCACTAATAGTACTAGAAACTCCCGTTTGGGCAATATTGATATTGATTGCAGCAGACGATAGACTTCCACTTCCGCTGAATGTGACATTGTTTGTACCACTACTGATAGAAACATTATCGATTGTTAAAGACGAAACTAAATCGGCATCTGCAATTGTAATGGTGCTTGTGCCGCTACCAGTGGCAATATCTCCGCCCGATTGGGTAAATACACCACTATTAAGCGTAAAGGAGGTGTTTGCTCCACTTTTACTAATTGAGATACTTTCATCGGTAGATAGCGAAATAAGCAAGGTATTGTTGGCATTGTCCCAAGTATAGGTAGCGGCAAACGTATTGCTAAACATCATCAAACTTAAAAAGCCACTCATTAATGGTTTAAAGGCAGACTTGAAGAAATGGGGTGTAAATTTTTTTTTCATGAGTTGAGCATTTGATTTTCAGGGAATCGTATTTGATAAAACAAGGATTGAGTAATACAAGACAGGCAAACTTTACACTTATCGATAAGTGCAAAGAAGCAAGCAGCCTTTTAGTGCGATAAAATATCGCAAATGTGTGGTTTTTGTAAAAAGAAGGGTTAACACAAATCCAGCATTCTTTGCCATAAATCCAGCAATCTGACAAAAAAACTATGAAATCATAACTTTAGAGCCTTTTAAGACTAGTACTCTGAAGGTAATACATGGTATCTTTCTTGAAATACTTTGGTGAAATAAGAAAGGTTTTCAAAGCCCGTTTGGTAAGCGACTTCAGAAACAGTCGCATTTTTTTGCTTTAACAAAATCGCCGCTTTTTCTAAACGATACACGCGGATAAATTCTACGGTGGTGAGATTGGTGAGTGCTTTGAGTTTTCGAAGCAATTGAGAAGCGCTTAGATTAGCGGCAGCGGCCAACTGCTCTACACCAAAAGTACTATCAGATAGATTTTTATCAAGAATGATTTTGATCTTCTGGATAAATACCTCTTCTAAAGATAAACTTGCCTCTAAAGCAGAAGGCGTAGTTGTGGCAGTCTGTAAGTAATATTGTTTGAGATTTTCTCGCATACTAACCAGATTTTGCACGCGTATTTTTAGCTCAGCGGCATTGAAAGGCTTGATAAGGTAATCATCTGCGCCAAGTCCTAAACCTTGTAGTTTATTCTCAAGTGTTACTTTGCCTGTTAATATTATAATAGGAATATGGCTGGTTTTGACGGAAGATTTGAGGTATTTGCAAAGCTCAAACCCGTTTATACGGGGCATTATCAGGTCACTGATGATAATGTCGGGGATAGAATTGGTTGCTTTTTCAAGTCCGTCTATACCATCAACGGCTTCGATGATTTGGTAATCATTCTCAAAAATCTCTCTTATGTAAGTTCTCAAATCTTCATTGTCTTCCACAATCAGCAATACCTCTTCGGTTGTATTTGGAGCAGGGAAGAGGGGGGGCATGGTGGTGGCGTCGTTGGCAGAAGGAGAGAAAATAGCCTCGTCTTTTTGAAAATAGAGTGGTAAGTTTTCCGTTGGGTGTGTGGCTGGTTTTAATGGCAAAGTTACGCTAAAAGTAGTACCTAGGTTTTGTTGGCTAGTGACTTGGATGGAACCTTGGAGCAAATTCACGAGTTCCTTAACCAAAGTAAGGCCGAGGCCTGTACCTTCATAGTTGGGTTGGTTGGTGCCCTCGACTTGAAAAAAGCGGTCAAAAATCTTCTCTAGTTTTTGTTCAGGAATCCCGATGCCGCTGTCTTTGACGATGATTTTGACTTCGTCCAAAGCTTCACCATAATAAACGCCGAGCGAAATACTCCCTCCATTGGGGGTAAATTTAAAAGCGTTGGAAAGCAAATTGAAAATGATTTTTTCAAACTTATCGGGGTCAAAATAGACGTTTGCATTGATTTGGTTCTGAAAAATCTCAAACTGAATATGTCTGCTTTCGGCCAAAGATTGAAAAGAAGGCACCAAGGATTGAGTAAACTTTGCTAAGTTTCCAGCTTGCAAATCAACGGGCATTTCTTTGGCCTCCAATTTACTGACGTCTAGCAGTTGATTGATAAGAGAGAGTAGACGTTGGGCGTTTCGTTCGATGAGCCAGAGGCTTTCGAGGGTAGGAAACTTCTTTTTTAATTCTTGAATAGGACTGATAATAAGGGTAAGTGGAGTACGGAATTCGTGCGAAATGTTGGTGAAGAAATTGGTTTTGAGGGTGTCTAGCTCTTTTAGGTAGTTGGCTTGCTGTTGTTTGTACGACAGCTCTCTTTCGGTATCTGATTGGGCTTGTTGAGAATTGTGAATAATTTTTCCTAAAAAAAGGCCAAATACAAAAATCTCGATAATATACATTAGGTAGGCAAAGGTGTATTTCCAAGGAATTTCGATTTGGGTAACCAAGCTAATTTGAATCAAAATATAGCTACTGATACCCAACAAAAAAGGGGTAGAATAGCTCCAGTCGATTTTGGCTGAATGGATACCCGCAGCCATATATAGTCCAACGACCACAAGCCAACAAAAAATAGACAGATAGGAGGAGATTTCTAACCAATACCATTGATAATTAAAAATGATGCAAAGTGCAAGGATAACCGTAATTCCGATGATGATATTTAAGAGTAATCTGACAGGCCTGAGCTTACTTGGATAGGGCAATATGGACTGAACTACCCAGACGTATCCAATTGGCATGATATGATAAGACATAAAATTGATGATAGTAGCGGTAGACCCAGGTTGGGTGAAAAATACTCCCAAGAGGCTATTGATACCCCAGAAGGCGAAGGTCCTTAAAATTAAGAAGTAAGAATAGTAGCGAAACGTAACATCTTTGACGACAAAAAACACCAATAGCAGTACATAAAAAAGCCGAAGAAGGCTAATACCATGCAAAAAACCATTGCCTTGGAGTTCTGCTCCTTGGGTGGTGATATATTGGGAGTAAGTATATAATTCAATCTGGGCATAATGACTCCGTTGACTTTGAACGCGGATAAAAATGATCTTTTGGCCTTGAGGAGTGAGATTAAAACTTGTATGAGGACTCATACTACCATAAAAAAACTCGGGTTTTGAAACAAGGGTGCCTTTTTTCTGAACCTTATAACGGCCCTGTGAATCAGGTAAATAAAAGTCAAGGCTCTCGGGAAGGGGATTGTCCCACTTTATCACCCAATGCGCATTTTGAGAGCTTGTATTTTTTAAATGTACCTTGAACCAGAATGTACGCTTTGAAAAAGGAATCAAAATATCTTTTTTTTCAATGGGCTTGAAGTCTTTGTGCTGAATTTCTTTAAAAGTAAGTTTAGAAGTACTATCTTCAAAAACTGAAGAATAAGGGGTGAGATCAATCTGCGTTGAAATATCACTTATAGATACTAGACACTGACTATTAGTTGATAAGGATAAAAAGAAGAATATAAAAACTAAAATCGATTCCTTATATTTCATGCGATTTACTCTAAGGCTTTTAAGGACGATTTGAGCCTGCCGGGGACTTTCAAACGTTGCTAAGAGTTATCAAAATTACAGATTGGATTTAATTGCACAATAATTTTAGAAGTGGAATATTCTTATTCAACATATTGCTTCGCTAGAAAATGTCGTGTCTTACTTTGTATATGGGGCAAAATTTTCATCCTTAGTTTTTATAATCCCCAAAATGTACGCTTGATTCCCCAAACCAAATTGGCATGGTTGTTTTGAACGTATAGTTATGTACGACAACAAATCTTACTAAACTATGAAAACAAACATGAAATTGGTGGCAGTTCTGTTCTTGATAGGAGGGTTGACTGCCTGTGGTGGCTCATCAGACACAGAAGATACCACCGAAAAAACAAACGAAGAACGAATCGAAGCCACTGCTCCTACAGAGGCAGCGGCAGATGCCCAAGAAGACGATGCTGAGTTTTTGGCAGAAGCCGCAAGCGGGAGTATGATGGAAGTCGAGTTAGGGAAATTGGCACTTCAAAAATCAATGTCGCCTAAGGTCAAAGACTTTGCCCGAATGCTCGTGGATGACCATACCAACGCTATTGCTGATTTAGAAAATATTGCTTCTCAAAAAAATTTGGCTTTGCCAGTAGCCCTGATGGATAAGCATCAAAGAATGGTCAATAAGTTTAAGGATGAGACTGGGAAAAATTTTGATAAAAAATACCTCGATATGATGGTGGATGACCATAAAGAAGATATCAAAGAGTTTCAGGAAATAGTGGAAGAATCAAAAGATACAAATATCAAGGATTTTGCTTCTAAAACGCTTCCCAAATTGACCGCTCATCTGGAAATGGCCGAACGTCTCGAACGTGGAATGAAGTAATATTAATTTCAAAACGCTATACCATCATGCCGTGGACCAAGGATGATTATCCCGTTTCCTTGAAAAACTTTCGGGCACGGGTACGGAATAAAGCCATCGAAATAGCGAATGCTTTGCTAGAAGAAGGCAACGACGAAGGCCGAGCTATTGCAATCGCCACCGCGAAAGCCCAAGAATGGGCCGAAAATAGAGGCATCACTATCAGAAAAAAAGTGGCGTCTTCATAACAATCAAAGGCTTTCTAAGTTTGAGGCAGTAGAAGCTAAAAACTTAGAAAGTCTCTATTGTATGTGGCTCTATAGGCAAGAAGCCCATCTCTTCCAATCCATGTAAAAAGGAGGGAATTTGCTTTCTTGTAAGCACTCCATCACGAAACCTTAGTTTCTACCAAAATCAACAGACTTTGTAGCTTCTCAAAACTGTTGATTCAAAACATGATATTCTATTTTCGACATATATGGAAAGTAGGGTAGTGATTCTATAAGTTTCTTAACTTGCGGCTCGTCAATGCTTTTAAAAATTAAGACGGCATTTACTTTCGTTACCGATATAAAAAAACTTTCCAAAATTTCTTCTTTTTGCCACAAGTTTACAAACTCCATTTCCTTTTTAGGAAGTTCTGGCGTAGATTTTATGGTTTCAATTCCACTATCCGACAAGGTTATTACAACTAATATTTTATTCATAGCTTAAAGTGTTGAATTTTTATGAGATTGGTTTGAGCCACAAATTTAATGGGGTTCCATCTCTAAAAATTGTATCAAATCACTTTTTTGCCGAAGCTTTAGAGGGCCAACTCCAAACATTTGATACATGTATTTGTTCATTTGTGAGGAGTCATAAAAGCCACTTTCTAATGCAATGTCAGTAATTCTTTTTTTATGATTTGTAAGTATTAAAAATATAGCCCTTCTCAGCCTTGTCCACAAAAGATACTTAGTAATACTACTCCCCGTTTCTTGTTTAAACAAAAAACCTAATCGAGAGGGTGATAAGAAAACGTGATTCGCAATATCGTTAAGTGAAAACTGTTCTGTTTGAAAATTTTGGTTGATATGAACGATTACTTTTTCAACTCTTTCATCTTTTTCTGTGAGGGGTTTGGGTAGCTGATTGGACTTTACAAGATTGGATATAGAAAACTTGAACTCCGAAATATTGAAGAAGTTTGTAAGTTCGTCATTGTTATTAAACACTTTAGAATTGTTGTTCCCAAGTTTGTCAAGGATAATTTTACCAATAAAAGAGTAAGGTTCAATATTGATAATAGTAAGAGTGCTATTACTACATTCACAGGCATGTGCTACCTGAGGTCTGATTACAAAACCATAAATATTTTGATATTTCTTTCTTTCAATTGTAGAATGAAAGGGATTGTCAGTCGTAAATACAATTTGGTACGCTGAATGCCTATGAATTTCAACGTCAGATTGATAGGCTCTTAATGCAAGAATAAATTTGTCCATCAGTTAATCAGTCCGACTAAGCTTACTACTAGCGGTTTGGGAATTGCCGAAGTGGGAGAATTTGAAATACTGTCAGTACAAATATAGGACGAAAGCTGATAGGTATCAAGGTTGATGTACTTGCCTTAGTTTCCAGTTTGCCAATAGGGTAGTTTTGAGTTATCCTGAGCATCCCGACAGCACGTCGGGACAAGCGATAACTTGGCCCAAACTACGATTTGGGTCAAAAATGGTGCAGCGTCTCCGACGCAGCTCATCTTACGGGTCATGAGTATTTGAGAATCTAAGTACGCTTTCATTCACAAATAGAATATTCACTAACTCTGCTATGGCTTTTCCCCAAAAACACTTTTGTTGCACTCATTCGATAGTCATTTTGGCGATGACGGCGGTAATGATACTAAACACGACGAGCTGCTCGTCTCCTAAAAACGATACTATGTCTTCCAACACAAACACTTTTAGTACAGATATCGAAACCCTAAAAAAATTCAAACCCACTCTTGTTCTTGTTTCGCCCGACGATGATTCTGCTCAGGTGGCCGTAGTAGCGGCTCTGCAAGGACGGGTCATGACTTCTACGGCCAATGGCGCGGCGGGCAATAGCTACGGCTGGATTAACCAATCATTGTTAAAAGAAGGGAAATTTACTTCTCATATGAGTGCTTTTGGGGGCGAAGACCGCTTTTGGTTAGGCCCCGAAGGAGGGCAGTTTTCTATTTATTTCCAACCTGGCAAAAAGTTTGTCTTTGATGATTGGCAAGTCCCTGCGGTGATTGATTCTGAGGCGTTTGAGGTGGCCTCGTCCGACAAATCAAAGGCCGTATTTCGCAAAACGACTTCGCTTACCAATTACAGTGGCACTACCTTCGACTTGGTGATTGAGCGTCGTGTGGAGGTACTTAGCAAGGTGGATGTGGAGACGGCGTTTAATCTGCCGCTAAAAAATGTGAAAACAGTAGCTTACGAAACCGTCAATCAAATCACCAATCAAGGGGCTGACTGGAAAAAAGAAACGGGCTTATTGTCGATTTGGATTTTGGGGATGTTTAACCCCTCACCCAAAACTACCGTCGTTATTCCTTTTGAGGGAGGAAATGAAAATAAATCCAAAATCAATGATAGTTATTTTGGGAAAGTCCCCGCCGAGCGTCTTATCATCGAAGACAGTGTGTTGTATTTCAAAGCAGATGGCAAGCATCGCAGCAAAATAGGCTTGCCACCGGGTATTTCAAAACCCGTGATGGGTAGCTATGATGCCGAAAAAGGTATTTTGACGATTGTTAGTTACGACCTTGACCCTACGGGTGACTATGTCAATTCGATGTGGGAAATCCAGAAAGAACCTTTTAAAGGCGATGCCGTCAATTCTTATAATGATGGACCCGTGGCAGATGGGACTCAAATGGGACCCTTTTATGAGTTGGAATCATCGTCGCCCGCAAAAGCCCTCAAAAAAGGCGAAAGCCTCAGACACAGCAGTCGTACCTATCATTTTGAAGGCGACGAAAAAGATCTCAATGCCCTCGCAAAGAAAGCTTTAGGCGTGAGCTTGGAGGAGATTGCGAAGCATTAATACAAATCTCACTGTGTTGGTGAAAGTTTCCTGAAAAAGTGGTTTATTTGTGAATAGCCCACTTTTTCATTCAACAAACCAACGCTTCTTATGAGAAAAATTCTTCTTTTTACGCTCATTTCGTTTTCAGTTTTTAGCCAAAATCCCATCGAAACTTTTACCAAAGACATGGAAAAGAAAGATGGGTTTTTACCCTTTTATTGGGATACCAAAAAGGGAAAGATTTACCTAGAAATCAAACAGTTTGATACCGAATTGTTGTATTATCCCACTTTAGCTCAGGGTATTGGCTCAAACGACATTGGCCTTGACCGGGGTCGTTTGGGGCAAGAACACATCATAAAATTTCAGCGCACTGGCAACAAAGTATTGATGATAGAACCCAACTATGGCTATCGAGCGGTGAGTCAAGATCCACTCGAACGTCGTGCGGTGGAGGAGTCGTTTGCGCAGTCTGTTCACTGGGGCTTTGAAATTGCCGCCGAAAATTCGGGAAATGTCTTGGTTGATTTGACCCCGTTTTTACTGCAAGATGCGGTAGGAGCAATTCAGGACATCAGTCGTTCCAAGCAAGGTACTTACAAATTGGATGCGTCGCGCTCCTCGATGTATTTGCCCAATACCAAAAATTTTCCAAAAAACACCGAATTTGAAGTAACCATCACCCTCACTGGCGATTCTCCAGGTGCTTACTTGCGCCAAGTAGTACCTACTCCCACTACTGTCACAATGCGTCAGCACCATTCGTTTGTGCAGATCCCCGATGCAGATTTTCAACCCCGAGAGTTTGATCCACGCATGGGGTATATTTTTACTTCGTTTTACGATTATGCCACCCCCGTCAGTGAGCCTATCACAAAGCGGTATATTGTGCGGCATCGTCTCAAGAAAAAAGACCCTAATGCCGCATTGAGTGAGGCCGTGGAGCCTATCGTGTACTATATCGATCCCGGTGCCCCAGAGCCTATTCGGACGGCTTTGGTAGAAGGTGCCAAATGGTGGAATCAAGCTTTTGAGGCTGCTGGCTATAAAGATGCCTTTCAAGTCAAATTGCTACCTGCCGATGCCGATCCCATGGATATACGCTATCATTTGGTTCAGTGGGTGCATCGATCTACCCGAGGATGGTCTTATGGCGGTAGTATCATCGACCCGCGCACAGGAGAAATTTTAAAAGGGAAAGTAACTTTGGGGTCATTGCGGGTACGTCAAGATTACCTCATTGCTCAGGGTTTGGTTGGTGATTTTCAGACCGATACTACTAACGTAGAAGATATGATGGGGATGTCGATTGCTCGCCTCCGACAACTCTCCGCGCATGAGATAGGTCATACCTTAGGCTTACCACACAATTACGTAGCGAGTGTGCACAATCGGGCTTCGGTGATGGACTATCCTCACATGCTGGTAGAGCTCAAAGACGGAAAAGTAGATTTATCAAACGCCTACGACCAAAAAATAGGAGACTACGACAAGTGGTCTATTATGTGGGGATACCAAGATTTTCCCAAAGGCACTGACGAGAAAAAAGCCCTTAATGGTATCGTAGAGCAAATGTATGCCAAGGGACTGTATTTTTTGACTGACCAAGATGCACGCCCCGAAGGAAGTGCTCACCCTCAGACGCATCTTTGGGACAATGGCGTGAGTGCGATTGCCGAACTAAAACGTATTTCGGAAGTTCGGAAAGTCACTTTGACTAATTTTGACGAACGTAAACTTCGTACGGGAACTCCGATGAGTTCGTTGGAAGAGGTTTTTGTGCCGATGTACCTTTTTCATCGGTTTCAGGTAGAAGCTACGGCCAAAGTATTGGCAGGCGTAAACTATCGTTTTTCGGTAAAAGGTGAGAAAAATCTTGAAACATTGCCTGTCAATGGTAAAGAACAACGGGAAGCACTGGAGGCTTTGTTACAGACTTTACAACCTTCTTTTCTGAAAGTGCCTTCCTCGGTGTTAAAACTAATTCCTCCCCGTGCTTTTGGATATAGTGCCAATCCCCGTGAGACCTTCAAACGTCGCACAGGACTTGTGTTTGATCCACTTGGGCCACCCGAAGCTGCGGCAGGAATGAGCCTTCGGATGTTACTCAATCCCGAGCGTTTGAGTCGTTTGGTGATTCAGTCAGCAATTGATCCTTCCTTGCCAAGTCTTGAAGAAGTCATCGGGCAGCTTATCAATGCTACTTGGAAATCGACGCAGAGCCGCGCAGGATATGAGGGAGAAATTGAGCGCTTGGTAGAAAAGCTAATCTTGACACATCTTCTGGATTTGAGCCGAAGCAAAGACGTCACTCCTCAAGTACGAGCTAGTATAGGATTGAAAGTGCAAGATTTAAAAACTTGGTTATCAAGACAAACCACGGCGGATATGAAGCAAAAAGCACATTATTTGTTTGCCGAAAATCAGATAAAAGAAGCAGCTTCCAACGCATCAGATATAGTCCCTATCAATGCCATGACTCCACCCGACGGCCAGCCGATTGAATCGGGTTATGAGTGGTTGAAGCCGGTATGTGATTGGGAGCTACCCCAGTATTCACGCATAAAATAAGATACGGCACACTCTGCCTAGGCTTCTCAAGAAAAATCGGCGGGAAGTCTAGGTAGGTGTTTTAGTCAAAAAAAATACTAGAGATAATTACCAACAAAAAGAAAACGACAATCACGATTAAGTAATAAAACAAATCGATGAAAGGATAGTCGTGTCGGTTGAGCTTATTGAGCCACTTATTGAGCATATGCTTGAAAGTGAGTTTAATGAAATGTCAATTTTATTGGTTACTTTCTAAAGTAATTGATAAAAATCCGCTACTTTTAGCTATGTAACTTCCCCACAAATCTAATGCAAATATTTGTAAATACACCTTTGAATGAGGTATTACGCCAGAAATTACGTCAGCAGCTTCCTGCGGAGCATTCAGTATTTTTTAAAATAGAACACACCGAACAACAACAACGCGAAGGCTTTCGACAATCTCAAATTATCTTAGGAAATCCCCCTGCGGCATGGTTTGAGGAGGTTTCGCCAGATCTTCAATTTTGGCAGCTAGATTCGGCTGGATTCGATGGTTTCAAACATGTTTCTTTGCCAGAAGCAGTAGTGTGTAATCTGGCCGATTATTTTTCGATTCCTTGTGCGGAGACAATCATCGCCGGTATCATGGCTTTTTATCGAGGAGTGGACGAACTTACCCTGCTCAAAGCTGAAAAACGTTGGATTGGAGCTCCGCTACGTTTTCGCCTCAATCTCCTAACAGGCAAGCGGGTGGTTATTTTGGGGGCTGGGAGCATTGGTCAAGCCGTCAAAAAAATGCTTGCTGGCTTTGATTGTGATATAAGTATGGTAGCACGATCGCATCCGAGTGCCGATATTCACTCCCCTGAAGCTCTTCTGAAAGTCTTACCTGAGACTGATTTAGTCATTAATTGCCTGCCCGGCATGGCCAAAGGTTTTTTTACGGCTGAGATGATAGACGCTTTACCTTCTACGGCTGTTTTTGCAAATGTAGGCCGTGGGACTACCGTCGATGAAGAAGCGTTGATTAAGGCTCTACAAGAGAAGCGCATTGCGGGTGCAGTATTGGATGTAACGGAAGTAGAACCTCTCCCTTCTGATAATCCCTTGTGGGAAATGCCCCACGTCATACTTACTCAACACACAGGCGGTGGTCAAGCAAGTGAAGATGAAGGAAAAGTCAATTTTTTCGCCAAAAACCTTACCCGATTTTTAGAAGGCAAGCCTGTCGAAAACCAAATCAATTTGTCAAGAGGATATTAAATCTAATAGGGATGAACAAAAAAATCACCATTGCGCTACTGTTGTTTTTAGCAGTTTGGAATATAGGCTTTGGCCAAAAAAACGCAGACGAAAAAGCCATTTTGGCTATTCTTCAAAAACAAGAAGCGGATTGGAATGCGGGCGATGTTAATTCGTTTATGCAAGGTTACTGGAAATCAGACTCTTTGGCTTTTATCGGTGCCAAGGGGCCGACTTATGGGTGGCAAAATACCTTAGACAACTACAAAGTGCGCTACCCTGACCGTGCTTCTATGGGAACATTGAAGTTCACAATTCTGCGTCTTAATCGCCTTGACAAAAACGCCTATTTTGTGATAGGAAAATGGCACCTGACTCGCCCCGAAAAGGGAGACATTGGGGGACATTATACTTTAGTGTTTCGCAAAATAGGAGGGAAATGGTTGATAGTAAGTGATCATACTTCTTAAAAACAAAAATTCCCTTCGGCAATCGCTAAAGGGAATTCTACTCTTTTCACACTATATTAAAATTTTGATGCCTTTTTAGAACAAAAGAAAACTCTTTGGGATAATTACTGCTATAGTTTTTATCAATTAGCATGGGCTTTGCCCCAATACTACTTTTTCTTAGAATGTTTCTTCTACAAACATTTGTCTTCACAAAAAGTTGCGGGAAATTAGTAAAATAACATCGCTTGGTCATTGGAGTTTGAAAGAAATAATATTAAGCAAAGACCAAACACTTTGTAAATGAGAGAGCTAAAGACAGCTTCACCTTCTCTTCTGAAGAGAGAAAGAATGGGTATTTCATAGTAAGTAGGGTATAATGACACTTGCGCCATATAGGCTTTAACTTAAACCAGCAATAATCTTGCCAAAAATAAATTGAAGAGATTGCTTCCTATCGGTTGGGCAACGAAGAAGGATGAGGCAAGGAGGATTTTGGCGTTAAGATGAGCCTTTTTTCTACCTCTTCTAATTTGTACATAATAGTACGAAGCCCTCCTGTTGGTTTGGCATTGGTATCGCCGGGATGGTAAATGGGAAATTTTCTGATGAGCATGTTGTCTTCTATCATAAATGAATCATGCCCCATATAACCTTCCGCTAAGTCTGCGGTAAGAGGTGTGGTATGAATTTTGTCAAAAAAATCAGGGAAAAACTGAAACGCATACACCTTACCAAAGGCACCACTGCCATAGGTGCAAGAATAAATATAGATTTCGGGAGCATTGTTTTGGTCCAAATCACCTGCTTCTGCATTGACGACCCAGCCGTCGGTTTTTTGTCGAATAGTCATCAAAAACGCATTGTCACGACTAACTCGTATCACAAGCTCTCGTACAGATCCAGCATCGCTGGTTGAAATATCAAACTGATGTTTTTTGAAAATAAGGGTTTTCTTGAAGCTTTCGGAGGTAGGAGTTTCGGTAGGCCGAGCATACAAAGCACTTCCCATGAGCAAAATCATGAAAAGACACAACTGTACTATATAATGATGTTGACGCACTACATAGAAGATTTTTAATTATATCAACGCCTCTACTGAGCGTAAATTGTATTTCTTAAATACTAACAAAAAAGCGGCCAAAAGCCGCTTTTCTCTTTTATTTTTTAAATTATTTTTTCAACTCTTTCGATTTTGGGTTCTTTATCGCGGGTGAGTCTGAATTCACGAAAGCGCCTTATGGTCGACATAGTAAACCCTAGCGATAAAATCAAGGTCCCAATCCAGAGCACATTGATGAGAGGCTTCTCGACGGCCTTCATCACAATGAAGTCTCTTTGCTTGGCATTGAATGCAAAAGTGAAAGTGCCTGTTTTGGGATCAATTTCCATAAACTGCGCTCTTAGCCCTAGTTCTTCGTTTACTTCTGGCTTGCGCAATACCATTCGGTCTTGGTTGATAGCAAAAGTAGGGGTGATATAGTATTCGCGGTCTTGGTCGAATATTTTTATTTGTGCTTTGACCGCAATATCGTTGGAAGCTAAGTTGATACCTTCCACGGCATTTACTCGACTTACACTTTCTAGCACCGCCACAAAATCATTCACAAAAAACGTATCTTGAACAGCCACGCGGAAATTTTCGGTAGGTGACCAATCTTGGCTTTCGTTGGGGTTGCTACCAATAGTAGCATACGAATATAAATCCTTGTTAAGCTCGCGTTTAATATCAGGCGATGTAACCAAACCCATACGCTCGTTGAACTGCACTCGCGGATAGAGGGTAGTGATGCGTCCGTTGGGTTCGCGGTATTCGACTTCATAAAAAACATTTTCAGGATATACCGCCACGGTATCACCTTTTTTGTGGTATGTTTTTTCGCCAATAGTAATATCTCTCAAACAAACGGCGTGAAAATCTCCCTCGATGATGTCGAGCCAACTGCTAGGGACATAACTAGAAACATCGCGGATTTCGGTGCGAGGCCCGCGGTAAGTGAGCAAATAATCACTCATACGCGTAGGCTTGCCGAGCCAAAGCAACACGTTTTCTTTGTTTTCCTTGTTGTCTTGTTTAGTAAAGAAATCATCTTTAGAAATCAAAAGTCCTGACGCATTGAGCGAAACTACTTTTTGATAACCCGACGACCACAAAATACCAATCAACATCAATGCCACCCCTATGTGAGTGACAGCGCCACCTGAAAGACGGTAGCTGCCACGCAATACCCCCAAAATAATAGTAATATTGGCTACTAGCGCAAAAACGGCGGCGGTGAGAAGGGCTATATAAGGGAGTTTATGAATATTGCCAAAAGTAATCAACAAAGCAGAAATCAACAATGTAATCCAAAGAGGGGTCAGGAGGTCTTGAAGTTTTCCTTTCTGAACTCGTTTCCACCAAAAAAACTGGCCAATTCCTGACAAAATGGCTATTACGGCAAAAAACCAAAGTTGAAATTTGGTATAATAACTAATGGCATCGGTAGGAGGAGCAAGCTTAGAAACCCCACCAAATGCCTCGACGATTTTGTTCCAGACTGGAATGGAAGTTGGAATAATGACTTGAAAACCAGCCAAGCAAATGACCGTAGCACCCATAAAAAGCCAAAACTCACGTGAGTAAGTTGAAACCTCCTCTTTGTCAGAAGGCATGAGTTTCCAGACCCTTGCACTCAAAAAAATCGCTACGGCAATAAAAGCAAAAAGATACAAAAGAAGCTGCCCCGAAAGGCCCAAATCCGTAAATGAGTGAACGGAGGCATTGCCCAAAACGCCACTGCGGGTAAGGAAAGTAGAATACAAGATCAGGATAAACTGTGCAATCACCAAAATGACGGAAGTCTTAAGAGCAGTAGCATTTTTCTTGGCAATAATCATCGTATGCAAGGCTGCAATCAAAATCAACCAAGGTACATACACGGCATTTTCGACGGGGTCCCAACTCCAGTAGCTATTGAAGCTCAGAGTTTCGTAGGCCCAATAGCCACCCATCAAAATACCCACGCCCAAAATCACCCCCGCCAACAGAGTCCAAGGCAATGCTGGGCGAAGCCATTCCGAAACCTGCTTACGCCATAGACCAGCCATGAGATAAGCAAAAGGGATAAGAGTAAGCGCAAAACCTAGGAATAGGGTAGGAGGGTGAATCACCATCCAGTAGTTTTGGAGAAGAGGGTTGAGACCATTCCCGTCTTTGGGTACAAAATCGGGATTCATTTGTAGAAACGGCGCGTTGGGATTGGCTTCAACGATAGTCAAGAAAGGAGTACTACCGATTTTGAAATCCAAACCAGGTATTACGATTCCCAAAATCATGGAAGTCAAAAAAGCTTGTACTAGCGTATAAACGGTCATCATGGGTGCTTCCCATGTTTTGTTAGTACGAATTAACACCACCCCTAGCACCGCTTGCCAAAACATCCAAAGCATAAAACTTCCTTCTTGGCCTTCCCAAAAACAAGATAGCATATAATACCACGGCAAAGCCTTTGATGAGTGACTCCAAGCGTAGTGATATTCAAAATGATGCCCGTAAATGATGGTATATAAGACCGCACAAAATCCTATCACCGCAGCAGAGTGGGTATAAAAAGCATAACGAGCAAATTGCTTCCAAGTGCCGGTTTCGAGATTGTTGGTAGCCAAAAGCGTGGCTTTTAAGTAAGCATAGGTAGCTACCAAAGCCGTGACAAAAGATATAATAACGAGTAAGTGACCTAGATTTCCGAGTGTCATGAGTTGAAGTAGAAATTGACAAAGGGTGCCTAGTATTTTAAGCTAGTGCACCCTTTGCGTGGGTTGGTTTATATTTTTTCTGCCGTCGCTTCTTTGAAATCAGGCTTTTCGTTGGTGTATTTAGAAGGGCATTTCATCAAGATTTTGTTGCAAGCAAAATAATCACCTTGCATTTTACCAATCACCACTACTTGCTCTGATTTATCAAAATCTTGGGGTTTGGGGCTGAGATATACCACTCGCTTTTCTACTTTGTTGGTATCGACTAGCACAAACTCGAAGTGATTAGCGTCCATGACGGGGTCATACTTCATGCCTACGATTTGCCCGCTAGCGTCTTTTTTGAGCTTTCCTACTACGTGGATATCAGAGGTTTCGCCTTCTTTGGCCATTTCGGTAGCTTCCGTAAAATTGGAGTAAGTACTGGCATTGCCGTAAGTAGAGACAATGATACCGATAGCAATAGCAATGACGATGAGTCCAAAAAGATGTATTTTTTTCATGATGATTATGCTGATTTTTGATGTTTACTAAATTGGCTTAATTCCGCATTCTTCAAATAAACGCTACTTTCAATCTTTACGACTAATTCCCAAAAACTCATTTCTTTGATTGTTTTTCGAGTTTGGAGACTTTGCGCTCTAGGTTAACCAAAAAGGCAATAATGCCCGCAAAAATTACCCCAATAACCACGACTACTACCCATATCTTGCCGTCAGCACGCATTTGGTCGGCCATAGGTGTTTCTTGATTAACAGATTGTTGAGCAAAGAGGTTTAAGGAAACCAACACGTTTAAAAACAAAAACAATATTTTTCTCATGGTTATATCAAATTATACATTAATCTTCTATTTTTTCTAAAGCGCGCACCCGAATACGCAGTGAAGCAATCCAAGTGCCTAGGAGCATCCACCCGATGATAATAGGATAAAACACCCGACGCATCTGATTGTCCATGTCGTATTCGCCAAAGGCAGGGTTGCCGCCGTTGCCGGGGTGCAACGAATCGGTCAGGCGAGGTAAAATGTAAATCAAAGGAATGAATACTGCAAAACAAAATATGTTGTAAATCGCCGAAATACGGGCTTTCTTTTGTTCGTCTTCGAGTGAACTTCTCAACACCAAATACGCAAAATACATCAACATACTGATCGCAACGCTGTTGAGCTTGGGGTCGTTGGGCCACCATCCGCCCCAAGTCACTCTAGCCCAAAGTGAGCCGGTGCTACATCCCAAAGCCCCAAAAAGTAAAGCGACATTGGCAAACTCAACTGCCTTATCGTCGTCGGCTAGGTTGTTAGAACGTAAATAACGAACGGAGAAAATTGCCGACACTAATAGAAATAGCGTAGTAGCAAACCACAACGATACGTGAAAGTACACATTTCGGATACTTTCGTTCAAAATATCACGGCGTGGTACTTCACCCATAAGACCAAAGTAAAAGCCATAAACTAGCAATACCACCGCTACTATTTTCCACCAATATTTTTTCATAATCTATAACTAAATCAACAAATTAAGTGATAACTCAGAGCTAATAAATTTATGTCTCTTATTTGTGTTAGCTCCTCCACAAATAGGGAAATAAAATCAATGACAAAGTTACGACAATCGCGTCCAATGCCAACAATATCATCATTTCGTCGTTGCTACTGCCCCGGTCGAGTCCGTCGAGGGCGTTTTTGGCGAGTTTCATCACCATCAAAAGCATCGGAATAATCACCGGAAAACTCAAGATAGCCATCAATGCGCCGTTGTTTTCAGCCTTGGAAACAATCCCCGCAATCATCGTTAAAGAAGAAGCAAAACCTACACTTGCCAACACAATCGTGAGCAGATACATAGGGATATCACCGACGGGATTTCCCATCACAAAACTATAAAACCCAAAACCTAACATCGATAAAATCAACATCAAGGCGGAATTGTAGATGATTTTGGAAAGAATAATCCACTGCGGGCTTGCCAATGTGTAATAATACAATAACCGTCCCGCACGCTCTTGGGTGAAACTCTTAGAAATGGCATTGATAGCCATAAAAAGCATGATAATCCAAAAGAGGGTATTCCAAGCGAGGGGGTTCAATTGGTTTGACTTGAGCCGAAAACTCAAATAACACACAAAAATGGTACTGACGATATACAACATCATGCCATTGAGGGCGTAACGTTGGCGCCATTCGAGCGTTATTTCTTTGCCAATGAGGGTGCGAAGTTCTTGCATTCAAACGAGGTGTCCACTAAACAATATCCTGCTCTCCAATCAGAGATAAGGAAGTGGCGTCAAAATTACAACACAAACGCACTCGTTGTACCGACAAAAGTCATTAGTTTTTAAATTTTATCCCATTTGTATGGCTTTGTGGCGCCGCCACCAAATAAGATAGCCCAATGAGGCTAGAGCCAAAAGCGAAGAAAGATAAAAAGCGAAAGGCATATTGCTTACTTTTCCACCATACCACCAGCCCGACCACCACGCGCCTACGCCGATGCCCGCCTCTAATGCAATGTACATCGTAGCCAATGCCCGTCCACGATATTCGGGATGACTGAGGTCAATAGCCCAAGCGGTGAGGGTGGGGGTGTTGAGTCCCCATGAAAAACCAAACAAAATCGCCGCCGCCCAAAATCCAAAGGTGGATTGGGTAAAACCAAGTATGGCCATACCAATCGCCAAAATAATGGTAGAGATAATCATGACAGGTACACGACCGTGGATATCGGACGATTTGCTCGCCACGACTCGAATAAGTAAAGAGGCAATCGTATAGACTGTGAAAAACAAGCCTTTGTTTTGAATGCCTAAAGTCTTGCTCAAATCTGGTATAAGGGTAAGAATCACCCCCGATGAAAATGATACACAAAACATGACCAAAAATACGCTCAAGACGCGAGGCTCGAAAATGTCTTGTCGGTTGATTTTGAAGAGCTTAAAGCTGAAAAGCTGCCTCTCTACTAAGGTTTCTTTCATGTTTAGCAAAATCAAAATAGATATCAAAGCAAAAGCAGAAGCTACATAAAACATGGGATTGATACCAAACCATAAAGTAAGATAGCTACCGATAGTGGGTCCAATCGACATACCTGTAGCGGTAAAAATACCAAGCATTCCTGCGGCCTCCCCCCGTCGATTTTCGGGGATGATGTCGGCTACATAAGCAGCGGTCGCGGTAGGTTTGGTTCCAGTTGAAAACCCATGAATGAATCTCAAAAGCAAAAATCCCCACACCACATGTACAAAAGGATAAATCAGGCTACACACACAGCATACCAACGACCCAAAGGCCATGACCGGTACACGGCCGATAGTATCGGTGAGTTTGCCACTGAAAGGTCGCGATAGGCCGGCGGTGAGGGTAAAAAGTGCAATGATGAGTCCGATGTATTGTTGCCCACCCATAGCCGAGAGGTAATCAGGCAATTCAGGAATCATCATTTGAAAACTGGCTGAAAATAGGAAATTACTGAGGCACAAAAGCCAAAATTGTAGATTGTACATACTGCGAAAAAGGGTACGATACGAGAGTTGATTAAAAAAATGTTTTTACGGTTTTTGGGTCTCTCGGCTACTCTTAGTAAAAAAAACAAAGGACTGAAAGTTTCGTATAAGTGTTACTTTCAGTCCTTTGGTATATCATTCTTATTTATATTTATCGAATTCTAAAAACGGTTTCTGGCAAATCTTCCGTATTTGAGTATAAGTCAGCAACCAATAAATCCCCCTGAATCGTCTCTAAATGTACCACGGATTCTAGCGATTTGCTTTCAAACATCAGTGACCAAATACCCTGCTCGCTTTTTCGCCAAAGCTCCACCCAAATACGGCGCGAATCTACCAATAAGTATTCTCTGAACGTTGGAATAGCGCGATAAAGTTCAAATTTTTCGCCTCTGTCATAATTGGCCGTGCTTTGTGACAATACTTCTACGATTAAAACGGGATTGGTCAAGCTACTGGTTTGGCTATCCGAAAACTCAGGTTTTCCACATACCACTACCAAGTCAGGATAAGAGTAAAGCTCAGTAGAAGGAATAAAAACCCGTTGGTCGCTTGAATAGGAGCGGCATGATTTTTTCTTTAAGAAAGAACCTATTTCAATCGATAAATTCTCCCGTATAGCATTATGAGCAGGTTTTGCGCCGGCCATTGCTTCGGGTGTATCGCCTTCAAAATCGCCCATGGGGTAGATGTGACCGTCAAAATACTCACTTTTATAAGAAGCCTTTTCTTCCAATTCTAAGTATTCTTCTGGCGTATAGTGTTTTTTTGGAAGTGGATTCATTACAAAACTTTGTTAAAGTCTTAAACTTTAACAAAGTTAAAAAAAAACAGAATAGCTAATACCTAAGTAAATTTGGTATTTAAAATTTTGATGTATATTTGTGATATGCAACAACAAACTTATCTGAAAGGCTGCTTGAGCGCGATTGTCTTGCAACTTTTACAAGACAACAAACGCATGTACGGCTACGAAATCACTCAACGGGTACGCGAAATTACGGCGGGAGAGCTTCAACTCACCGAAGGGGCGCTTTATCCTACTTTGCACAAATTGGAAGCGGAAGGCGTACTCACTACCGAAAATGCCCTAGTGGACGGCCGAAATCGAAAATACTATAAGCTCACCGAAAACGGGCAACAGCAAGCCCAAAGTGCGGTGTCGGAATTGGCGGATTTTGTGACAAATCTCCAAAAAATATTGAACTTAAAACCTTCTCTGTGATGAACTTAACCCCCACTCAACTTGACCTTATCAGCAAAGAACTCATCCAAGGTGGTATCAAGTACCAAGACTTGTACGAAGAATTGCTAGATCATTATATTTTGGCTATTGAAGATAGACAAGCCCAGGGGCAAACTTTTGAAAGTGCTTTTGGGGAGGTTCATGCGGATTTTGTAAACTACAAACGCCCAGCTCGTGCGTGGGACCATTATGGGGTATGGAAAGACTATACAAACGGAGGTGTACCCGAATTTGGAATTGGCAAACTTCAAGCTGAGTACGAAGAAAATTTGAGGGGGGAAATTTCCAAAAGGCATTGGCAAATCATGAAATCCTACTTCCGTTGGCCTACGCTTGTGACAACGCTTTTGGTTGGATTGCTTACTTTTCAGTTTGCATATTTGGTGTCTAGGCAGTATTTTGTTTGGGTTTTTATGGCGTGTGTACTGACTCCGCTTTTGATGCTTATTCCACAAACTATAAAACAGATTTGGAGGTATGCATCGGGTAAACAAAAATTTGTGAATTCGTTGAAATTCAACGCAGTGTCTTCAAGATTGGGGCTACTATTTGCATGGGTGAGTGTGACTTTAAATTTGCCACGTGCTTTTTTAGACTACAATATTTTCAGGGAAGGGCCAATTGTGCTAGTGGCTTTATTGTTTTGCTTTTACATTGCTTACTCTCTTAGTTTCTATCAACTTTATAGTGAGCGTTTTAAAGTAAATGTAGCCTAAAAAAATAACCACAAAGAAAACGAAGAAGGCCGCTAAGTTCACAATGCTTTGTGTCCTTTGTGCTATTCTTGGTGTTCTTTGTGGTTAAAGAACTTATTCTAAATTAACTCCAAAATTCGCTGTTCTGACACAGCGTAGCCGATTTTAGCTTTCAACTCGTCGATATGTACGCGCTCCTGTTCCATGCTGTCGCGGTGACGAATGGTGACGGTGTTGTCTTCGAGGGTTTGATAATCTACCGCAATACAGAAAGGCGTTCCTATCAAATCTTGGCGCGTATAACGCTTGCCGATGGCATCGCGCTCTTCATAAAATACCCGAAACTCGCTTCTGAGTGCTTTCACAATTTCTTCGGCTTTTTCGGGCAAGCCGTCTTTTTTGACCAAGGGGAAAATCGCCGCTTTGAAAGGAGCCAACGCAGGATGTAATTTTAGTACAGTACGTTCTTTTTGAGCATCTCCTTCTCCTACAAGTTCTTTGGTATAAGCATTGCAAAATACCGCCAAAAACAAACGGTCGGCACCTACCGAAGTTTCTACTACATAAGGGATATAATTACCAAAAGGCTTGCCATTTTCGTCGAGGTCGTTGTCGAAGTATTGTTGCTTTTTCTTCGAAAGTTCTTGGTGATTTTTTAAGTCAAAATCGGTGCGTGAGTGAATCCCTTCGATTTCGCGGAAGCCAAACGGAAACTGGTACTCAATATCCACGGCAGCATTGGCGTAGTGGGCGAGTTTTTCGTGAATGTGGAATTTCAGTTTTTCGGCGGGCAGACCTACCGCTTGGTGAAATTTCAGGCGTGTGTCACGCCATTTTTCGTACCATTCCATTTCGGTACCAGGACGTACAAAAAACTGCATTTCCATTTGCTCAAACTCGCGCATGCGGAAGGTAAACTGCCGTGCTACGATTTCGTTGCGGAAAGCTTTCCCGATTTGGGCAATCCCAAAAGGAATCTTCATGCGGCCAGATTTTTGTACGTTCAAAAAGTTTACAAAAATTCCTTGGGCTGTTTCGGGGCGGAGATAAATCAAATTTGAATCTTCTGCCACAGACCCTACTTGGGTACTAAACATAAGGTTGAACTGACGCACTTCGGTCCAGTTGGCAGTACCCGAAATTGGGCATTTGATACCTTCCGCAATGATGAGTTCGCGTACAGCCTCTAATTCGTTATTTCCCAACAAACGCCCCATTTCATTCAACAATTCCTGGGCTTTTTCGGGTTGGCCTTCGGCAGCGTATTGTTCGGCTTTTGCTTCAAGAAGTTGGTCAGCGCGGTAGCGTTTTTTAGAATCTTTGTTGTCAATCATCGGGTCATTGAAACCATCCACGTGCCCTGAGGCTTTCCACGTAAGGGGATGCATAAAGATAGCCGCGTCAATACCCACGATTGGCCCGCCGCTGCGGTTGTCGTTGAGTTGTGTCATGGCTTTCCACCAGATGTTTTTGAGGTTATTTTTGAGTTCGACACCGTTTTGACCGTAGTCATACACAGCCTGTAGCCCATCATAAATTTCGGAAGAAGGAAATACAAATCCGTATTCTTTGGCATGTGCCACAATGTCTTGTAAAGAGGTAGCGGGAGCTTGGCTCATGGGGACGTTATCTGTTATCAGTTAGTTGTTATCGATTTTTGACAATGATATAAGGCGGCAAAATTAGGGAAATTGTGACGTAAAGTAGCGAAGTAAGTCAAAAAGCCGTGGTTACTAATTTTAAATTTGTATGCTTCGCCGCTTAATATTACTTATTCGAGATGAATTTGGGGTTTCGAAAAGCCAAGCGCGGGCGTTTTTGGTGGTAGCTACGTTGATGGTAGCGAGCTGGAGTTTGCCTCTTGTGTATGATAGAATGTTGGATAATGAGGGCTTTGTTATCCAACCACAGGATATTCAAAAAGCCGATAGCTTGGTAGCTATATTGGAAAAATCGCAGGTATTATCCAAATCGTATCCTTCCTATACCGCAAAAAATTACCCAAAAGAGACGCAAGGCAATCCTGAACAGCCTTTGACTTTATTTTATTTTGATCCCAATCTAGCTACAGTTGAGCAGTTTCAGGCCTTAGGAATGCCGCGTTTTATTGCAGAACGCATCGAAAAATACCGTAGTAAAGGGGGGAAATTTCGTAAGAAAGAAGATTTGCAAAAAATATATGGGCTACAACCTACGCTTTACGAAAAACTCGAACCATACATTAGCCTCGCAAAAGAAGAATCTAAGACCCAGCCCCAAGCTACATTGACCTCAGCAGCTGAAGTCGCTACAGTGGCAGTGCCGCCCAAATCCAATCATTTTTCTAAACCGCTAGAGGTAGTTTTTGACATCAACACCGCCGACACAACCCAACTTATCCGTTTAAAAGGAATTGGGAGCAAACTAGCTGCTCGGATTGTAAAGTTTCGAGATGGGTTAGGGGGTTTTGTATCAGAGTCACAATTTTCCGAAGTCTTTGGACTAGATTCATTAGCCTTGGGAGAACTCAATCGACTTGCAAGGGTGAAATCTCCCGTCAAAAAAATAAATATCAATACCGCTTCTCCCGAAGATCTTGATCGACATCCTTATTTATCAAGACGACAGTCCGAGATTATTGTGCGGTATCGGGAGCAGCATGGAGCATTTCAGTCGGAGGAGGATTTGTTGAAAATTAAAATCCTAGACGAAAAACTAGTGTCCAAAATTGCGCCTTATTTGACATTTTGATAGATACGTATTTCTAATTTTTTAGGGGCATTTTTTGATATAGTCCAAAAACTTCGTGGGGGGAGTGCCTAGTTTTTGCCAAGTTTTCTCAGCGTCAAATTGCTCAGGATAGTTGTTTAGAGCTTCGATGATATTGGCGGCATAATTAAATTTATTGGTAAATTTTCCTAAAAACTTCAATAGCCCAAAAGGTGCTCGAATGATTCTGATTTTGGCTTTAGGATAATGGTCTGCAAATAAAGTAGCGGCTTCGTCGGCAGTATATCCTTCTTGTCCTTGTATTGTATATTCGTTATTGCCATTGTTGTTTTCAAAAGCCCGGATTACTTGCTTTCCATAATCGCTCCCCGAAATCAAATACATTTTATAAGCTGATTTACCCGAAAGCAAGAGGTTGTTGCCTTGACGATAAGCACCTTTTCCAAAGCTTTCCATAAATGTGGAAGGGTAAAAAATAGAGTAAGAAATACCACTGCTTTTGATTTGAGAAACAGCATCGGCTTTGAGTCTAAAGACCCACCAGTCAAAATTATTTTGGCCTTGGTAGAAATGCACCAACGATGAAAGATACCCAATCCTTGGTAGGGAGGTCTCTTTTGCGGCTTTCAAAATATTTGCTAATCCTTCTCGTTCGGGTTGAAAATCGTGCTCCCCGCTTTCTTGCTTTACCGAAAGATTGAGATATAAAAAATCCTGATTTTCTAAAAACTTTTTGAGTCTTGCTACGTCAGTGAGGTTGCCAGTAGTAATGTTGACCTTCTTCCCAAAAAGCTTTTGTGCTTTGGAAGGATTACGAACAAAAATACTGACTTCATAGCTTGCATTAAGAAACTCATATGTGACGGGCTGCCCTAGCATCCCCGTGGCTCCTATAATTGCTATTTTTTTCATCATCTAACGGATTAGGTATAGGAAGTGCTTTGTAGGGGCTAAAGTTACAAAAACTGCCCTATTTGTCATATCGTGCCTTATGATAGAAATTGTGGACTGCCCAAGCCTTGCTACTAACAATCAAATCGTTAGTCTTGGGTCAATACAGCTCTACTACCGTACACAATAAAAATTCTAAGCAGAAGGTCTATGGAAAGAGGGCAGACTTAAGATTAGTGGTTATTTTGTTTAATTTTCCAAAACGGTTTTGTACGTAGGTTTTGAACTGGTAGGTTTTTGTTATGCTTTAAATAATTGTGCAATACGAGGCAGATTTCAGGATGACCCAAAATGTAGGCTATTGTATTGTCAAGAGACCTTGGCAAAAGACTAATGATTGTATCCACTACGATGTGGGTCAGTACAGGTTTTATAATATGATGGTTGAATGGGAAGCTGTGGTCTATATCAGGAAAAAAATCAGTTTCTTGTTGGGCATAAATAAAAGTGAAAATATTTTTGCTTACTGCAAGGCTTCTGTGGATTTCGTATAAATGAGATAAGGAAGTGATATCTCCAATAAGCAAATAATTGTCGGCATTATTGTCTACCAATAATTTTCCTTTGGGTGGCTTGAAAAAAATACGCTCCCCTGGCTGTAATTTTTGTATCCATTCCGCCCCTTTTCCGTTTGAGAATGTGCAAATGGCAAAGTCGGCAATGTGATAGACAGGTTCATAATTCCAGAAGGAATATTTTCGGTCTTGGCAAAAAGCTTCCTCTAAAGGGTTTCCTAAAAATATATCTACCGTAAAACCCCCTACGTATTGCATTTTGGCGAAATCATCGCTTTGGATTTGTAAATGGAAAGTGTGAGCCGCGATTTGCTTGTTTTGTAAAACGATTCCGCTGTGTATCATTGATTCTTTTTGGTAGCTCATTTGTGTCAATTTTTTTTGGGTAAAATTATTGACATTCAATGCGCTACGCTTTGATGTAGATCAAAAAATAAAATCAAACTTTTGATTTTAAACGGCTCAATGTTTCCTGCGAAATATTGAGATAAGAAGCGACCATTTTATTAGGCAAACGTCTTACGATGATTGGATTTTCGTTAAGTAATTGGCGATATTTTTCGGTGGCGTCTTGTGTAAGAAAAGACATGAGGCGTTTGGTATTGTTTACGTAGGCTTTTTCGAGGTAATGGCGATAAAACTTTTCCCATTGCGGAATGACTTCGAGCAAATGATAAAAATCCTTGTGCGTGATATAAAGCAATTCCGAATCCTCGGCTGCTTGTATAAACTCTTCGGAAGGCTCACCCGTGATGAAACTTACTAGAGCCGTCGCAAACTGGTCTTCAAAAGCAAAATATCGGGTAGCATCCTGTCCTTCTTCGTTGATGAAAAATATCCGTAAACAACCTTTGCCAACGAAGAAGGTTCGTTGGCTGGTTTGTCCGTGGGTAACTAAAAGCTCGTTCTTCTTTAATTTCAATGGCCTGAAGAAAGAATGAATGATTTTTAGTTCTTCTTCACTTACTTTGATTTGGCTGTTGAGGTAATGTGTGAGTTGTTCGTACATTCAAAATTAGTGGGCTCTTAAATTACTCTTTTACGGCTAATTTTTCTGCCAGTTTTCGGGCATTAGGAATAATGAGAAATGCTGACGCATACGCTACAGGCAACATGACGCTCCAGGCTTTTATAAATTTGACAAACCAGTCTTCGCCAAATCCATAGTTGCGCATAAGACCGACAAAGGCCATAATCAGTGTCATCGGAATTACTACAAATAAGGTGTTGATGTACTTAAAGTGTTTCTTTTTCATTATTTGAATTGTTATGAAGATTAATAATGGTGCAAAAATGCAATGCTTATTTCCTTCAAACTTTGATCTAAGTCAAAAAATGCTGTTTAGTCGACTTTTCAGGCTCATCATGTCTGTTAATATATATCTATTTGTACTAAGATAAGCTCTTAAGTTCGTGATGAAGATTGATACGAGCTTGATACTCAAACCGCTCATAAAAATAGTCGGTTTTGTATATGCGAGGCATAGCGACAAAATGTTGTAAAACTTTTCGTCGGCCTGGATTGTAAATCAGGTCTGGATAATATCGATACTCTTTTCGTATCAGATGTGTATAGTGTTTGTATTCTTCAGGAGTACCACCCAAAATAGCCAAATCAGCGTCAATGAAATAGTTAGTATCTTGATTATTTGATTCTGTGTGGCCTTTGGTGGCTATTATTTGAGCACAGCAATGCGCTATACTGTTTTGGGACAAGCCTAGCTGCTCAAGTCTTTCGGCGGCAAGTTTAGCACTTTGCTCTTCATTGTTGTTTTTTAGGACATTATACACAATATCATGGTAAGCTACGGCCAGAATGAGAGATTGCCAATTATTGATGTTGTCAAAGACGTTTGACAGAGAAGCCACTAGCGCGTCGAGATGTGAGAGGTTGTGATAATGGCGTTCAGGTTTTGAATACTGATGCTTGATTTCACTCCATAGCTTTTCGATGAGGGTTAGGTCCTTTGTTAAGGCCGTAAGTTGCTCTTTGAAAATGTGTTCAAACATCATATTAATTCAAATAAAGCCGTTTGGGTTTGACTAACCAATTAGCACATTTATTTAATTCAAAATTTTCCAGTGACAGGGACTCGTGAGGTTTTGATGACAGGCTCCGAAAATGTCTTTGTTTCATAACGAGGCTTGAGAATTATGTCCGAGTAGGATTGCTCTTCGTAGACGTTGGTTTCGAGAATAGCAACGACCTTCACGGTGGCATCTATGGCCTGCACTAGATTGTCGTTGGAGAGAAGCACGTAATAAGTCCCTTGACATAAGCTCGGTTCGGTGAATTTTCGATAGCCCGCTACGCCTTTGCCTTGGTCATAAACAGTATATTTTTGGCCCGCCACAAAAAGATCTCTATTGGTCTGATTAGCAATGCCATAATACACATCTTCTCCGGCTTTGGGGGTGGCTAAATCAGTGACCACACCCGCTGCCAATGCGCCTAGCGGTGTAGTAAAGTAAGCCACCGCACCTTTCACTATGTTTTTGATGATTTGGGCATTTTGTTTCCAAGCTAGATTGGCTTCTTTGCCTACGCCCACCCAGTAAGCCCAAGCGATTACTTTGGTGGTTTTGTAAGGACTGATTTGATTGAGGGGAAGTTTGAATGAGAGAGAAGTTTTGTTGTGATTGCTGATGTTGGCGTTTGAGTGAACCCTCTGTGGTTTATCAAAAATCAACTCTTCTTTTTGCTCAGTCTTGACAAGTACTTTTTTTGTTTTTTGAATATAGGTAGTATCATAGCCTGCAATGACCTCTTTGGTATATGTTTTGTAGGTGGTTTCATCTCTGTCTTCCCATGTCACCGAAGTATTAAAATGAGCCGTTTCGATACTAGCAGGGATGCGTTGAACCTTGATTTTACAGATTCGGCCAGTAAGAGCAGTATTTTTAAATCTGAAAATATAAACTCCTTGCTTGGGTACCTCGATGGTTTTATTTTCCAAAAGAGTGATTTTGTAATCCGAATACCGAGGATTATTGGGATATTCTACAATTTCGATTTCTTTCAATTCTTTGTTGTCAACTTCTTTGAAATTAAAAACGATTTTGTCGCCGGTGGCAAATCCAAAATAAAACGCCTCTTCTTTGAGCCCTCCGATTTTGAGGGTCTGCTCGGTGACTTCTACGGGTTGTTGGGCGTGTAGGATGGTGGTCAAAAGTACAAAACCTAAAAAGGCGGTTACTATTCTAAACATACGGTTTTGATTCAAATGATAGAACTTTGTCAAAGTTGATGAAAAGCGCAATGTTAGTAATTAAGCTTTTATTTCTCCCAAAAAATTGAATATTATTTAATCTTAAACCAAGTTTATCAGGGATAGTACCTATCATTTATCAAAAATAGCGGTGTATTTGGGCAATAGTCCGAGGCGTTACCTGAATTGTTTAGGTAATTGCTTTTGACTTGCCAAGGATGCTACTTCCTGAATTCTTTTTTGTCTCGTTTCGGGGCGTTTGGCGAGCACGAGCCAGTGCAATAAGGATTTTCGGACGGATTTACTTAAACCCAAAAAATAACTTAACGACGAAGGATAGTTTTCAAACGCCTCTGTCAAATCTTGAGGGATAATGAGTGCTTCAATCTCGTCCAACATATCCCAAGAACCGTTGTGTTTTGCAATTTCAATACTTTTTAATCCCGCTGAGGTCATTAAACCTTCTTTGGTGAGTCGTGCTATTTTTTCTTTGTTTATTTTAGACCATCCACTACGGGGTTTTCTTGGACAAAAAAACTGGATAAAGGCGTCGTTATCTACCGAGACGCGAGTGCTGTCTATCCACCCAAAACATAGTGCTTCGTCTACGGCCTCACTCCAGCTAATAGTGGGAATATTGGTATGTTTTTTATAACAAACCAGCCAAATAGATGGCTTAGAATGATGATTTTCATGTAGCCATTCGCGCCATGCTTGTCGGCTTTGGGGATAAAAGGTCTCCTTTTCCATAAGTGCTGATTACGTCAGGTATTTTATGACAAATTTAATACTTATGGTTGACAGCCCTATGTCAGGAGTATTTTTGGGGGGTACCTAAAATACAAGGTAAAAACTTATGCTTTGGCGGCTTTCCAAAGTAAAGTGCCGCAGGTTACTAAAATAACCCCAATGGTAAACATAATAATATGGAGTGGGTTGATATCTCTCACCATGATGATTTGAATCAGTATCCAGCCACCCAGCAAAATACCCTGAATGATAATAAGCGCAGGGGCATTTGCTTGATGTTTTATGGTAGAAAATGCCGTCAGTAAACTCAAAATCCCGTTTACAGAAAACAAAACTAGGCCGGGGATTAGAAAAGAACGGAATGGTGAAAATTGTAAATAATCGACGGTCATTCCCATTTTAGAGCCAGAAGGGTCTATCATAAATAGTAGTCCTGCTATGATGGCGTTGAGAGCCGTCAAAACAAGGAACACAATGGAGAGAATTCTTAAAAACTTTTCCATTTTCTGAAGTGAATCATTTGGCGTTTGGTAATAATGAACCAATAAATCTACCTCAGTAAGATGGTAAAATAAATAACATAAATCAGTTTTTGTCTCTGATTATTCATATCCATGATACAAATACAGGGCACCGTAGGTCCAGTTGGGGCCTTCTAATCCAGGATAATTGAATCGATCCATCATCAATGCCACGTAGCGGAAGGGGTAGCCTTCGGGAAGCTGTACTACATTGGGCCAGACTCTGGTACCCGAGCTAGCATCCCAAGGAGGTAAATCCATTCCTAAAGTGCCTACTGACTTGAGGTCAGGGTAAGAGTAAATGAAAATTTTGCGCTCTTGACTACCCGAAAAACAGTAGCGTGTGTCGCCTATTTTTTGGATAGAGGTACCCGTAGAATTGAAAGTGACGGGGCCTGCAATGCGGCGATAACCTTTGTTCCACTCTTCCGACTCCAGCATGACAGCCTTATAACCGTTGATATTTTCACAGGTGAGTATGCGCCATTTTTTTGCGATGTCGTCAAATAAAATATGAGGGTCTTCGATGTCTCCTACTATTCCAAAAGGACTAGCACTCATCACCGAAAAACCAAAACGCGGGTCTTTTTGACTCTGAACAGCTAACAGTTGTTTTTTTTCATTTGGATGCGCATAAGCACTAAAACCTGTCGTGATGCCCCGCCATAGCTTATGCTGTCGGTCGAAAAAAATATGAGAAGCGATTTCGTTGCGCAGGAGGCCGTCGGCGCGGTCAAACAAGATAACCCCTTCTAAGCGAACATCAAACACGGTAGGATCCATACTAAAAACTCCTTGAATATGGTGCGGCAAAGCCCTTCCTCGAATAGACATGGTGTACCAAAGTCGGCCACGGTCAAGCATAGGTTCTCCGTCTTCGTAGGTTATGGCCCTAATATCGGCTAGTCCCATACCGCTGCTGAGGGTTGACGTTATTTTATTGATGGCAACGTGCCCTGTTTGTTGGTATACATAAAAATGCGATTGAAAAGAATTGAGGTATTGTTTTTTACGTAAATCAATATACCGACCAAAATCAGACTGACCGATAGGTACAGGCAAACTATCTTTCTGGACATATAAAGTAAGACCACTACCAAGCATTTGTAGAATGATTTTTCCAGAAATACGGCTTTTTAAGGCGTTTTTAGTGGCGATTGTGCTATCTTTTATGACCTTGGAGCCTTGGCGTAGGGTTTGGGTTACTTCGGTGATTTGTAGGTTGTGGTACTTGATTTTGATGAAAAACTGCTCACTTTTGGCTGCATCAGCAAACATAAATCCTAATTCGCCTTTTCCTTGACAAGAGCCCAAATCGATGGTGTAGGTAGCAAATGGATTGAATCCGCCAAACCAAATGGCCGTGTGTGTATCGGTCTTAGACTGAATCGAAAGTTGCCCTTCATGAATTTTGACATCGGCTTTTTCACTGCCCATATGATTGACTGGATACATGGCCGATAGTCCGATGATTTCGCGAGGGTTCAATGCTGCCAAGGGAATAGATTGCTGTTCGTCAAAGATAAACCTCCGCACTCCTTGTCTTACAAACTTGATTTTGTCGGGTGAAAGAGGGGGTTGGGCAATAAGATGACCCAAAAAATGAAAAGCCAGTAAAAATAAGGCAAGCGTTTTACGAAGATTCATAGCGAATAGAAGCAACAAGGTACTATTTCAAACAATGATTTTGTGAAATTGGAGTTTATCACAGTTTCTTGCTCCTAAATTTTGTTTAAATCTCCGTAAACTGGGTTTTTCGAGACCCTGTTCATCTACAGAGACCCCCAAGTCTAAAAGACTGATATCGTGTTTTTGACAGTAATCATAAAGTCCTTTGTTGAGCATTACGGCTGGACTGAAAGTACGATAACTGAGGTTGTCGGCAGGACAAAAATTGTACAATACCTCTTCTCCTACTTGTACCGCAATGGTAAGCGAGGCGATTGTTTCACCGTCTTTGACACAGTAAATACGAAAATATTTGGGAAAAACACGGAGCCACATTTTGAATTGCTCAAGACTAAACGACAACGAATAGCCAAGTGACTTCCGATTGTGCTGGATAAATTGATAAACATCTTCCGCAACGGGCTGTTGCCACTCTTCAAAACAAAAACCTGCTTTGGTACATTTGCGTAAGCGTCTTTTTTCGGACGCATGCAATCCTTCCTCAAAACAACGGGACGTAACAGCAAGGTACTGATTGGAGGTAGATTGGAGTATATCAAACGAATTCCGTAACAATCCTCTCTTAATAAAAGCCGTCCGGTTTGGATTATAACAAGAAGGGTAATGTTTGAGTGTGATAGACCTAATCCCGAGTGTTTTGCTAAAATCCTCAATGAAATGTAGCCATTCGTCAAAATCTTCGTGACTCAAATGCTCGGCGATTTCGAAAGAGCCAAATGACGCTCTAAAAGGACTAATGCCTTTAGGGGTTTGTATAAACAAATGAAAAAAACCATAAGCGTCGGATTGGGTATCGGCGTTTGTCAAGACAAAAGTATAAACTTCTTCGGCTGCTTGATACCTGACGTGCAGAGGGGTATTAAACAGCCAAGGGGTCCATCGGAGGCGAAAATGGTGTAGAATTTCAGGCTCGTTCCTAAACACACGTGTCATATAACGTCGTGGCTTGGGAGATTTTGCCCTTTTCTGTAGGATTATGGACGTCATTCTGTGATTACTTATCGGACAAAGATACAAAATCCGCTAACTTTGCGGCATGATTTCAATAACTAACTTATCATATTACTTAGGCGACCGAGCCTTGTACGAAAATGCTTCGTTGCATATCAAGCCAAAAGATAAAATTGGCCTGATTGGGCTAAACGGAACGGGTAAATCTACCTTATTGCATTTGATAGTGGGGAATTATCAGCCCGATGCTGGTACTATTTCCAAAGCAGGAGGGTGTACTATCGGCTTTTTGAATCAGGATTTACTATCATACCAAACCGAAGATTCGATTTTGTCGGTAGCGATGCAAGCCTTTGAGCGGCAAAATGAGCTTCAGCGTCAGATAGATAAGATTTTGCATGAAATGGAAACCAACTATCGCGACGAGCTCGTCGATAAGTTGGCGCGGGTACAAGAAGAGTTTGAAGCGCTGGATGGTTATTCTATTCAGTCAAAAGCTGAAGAAATACTCGAAGGGCTAGGATTTTCGACAACTGATTTACAAAAATCGTTGCGGCAGTTTTCGGGAGGATGGCGTATGCGGGTGATGCTAGCCAAGCTACTTCTCCAAAAACCTGCCCTTTTGATGCTTGATGAGCCTACCAACCACTTGGATTTGCCGTCGATTCAGTGGGTAGAAAAGTATGTGCAGAGTTATGAAAATGCAGTAATAGTGGTATCTCACGACCGCGAATTTTTGGATAATGTCTGTAATACTACGGTAGAAGTAAGCGGGCAAAAACTGAATTATTATGCCGGAAATTATTCTTATTATATAGAAGAAAAAGCCCTGCGTAACGAAATACAAAAAGGGGCTTACGAGAATCAACAAGCCAAAATTCGCCAAACCGAACGCTTCATCGAACGCTTTAAGGCCAAGGCTACCAAAGCCAAACAAGCCCAAAGCCGTGCCAAAATGTTGGATAAATTAGAGAGGGTAGAAGCGGTAGTAGATGCAAATGCCAAGGTGTATTTTAAGTTTCAGTTTACGACTCAGCCCGGTCGGCATGTGCTTCAGCTAGAAGATGTCTCGAAAGCATACGGCGAAAAGGAAATTTTGAGGCATACCAATGTAGCCATGGAACGCGGGGATAAAGTGGCATTGATTGGAGCCAATGGAAAAGGAAAATCTACTCTACTGCGTATCATCGCAGGTACAGAGCCTGTCGATGGCGTGCGAAGACTAGGTCATAATGTGCTCTTTACGTTTTATGCCCAACACCAGCTCGAATCTCTCAATGTAGAGCATACTATATTGGAAGAGCTCAAATACGCCAACCCGACCAAAACCGAAACCGAATGCCGCACGATTTTGGGCTGTTTTCTATTTACTGGAGACGATGTATTCAAAAAAATCAAGGTGTTGTCGGGAGGGGAAAAATCGCGGGTGGCGTTGGCAAAGGTGTTGGTATCAGAGGCTAACTTCTTACTGCTTGATGAGCCTACCAACCACTTGGATATGCAATCGGTCAATATCCTGATTCAGGCACTCCGTCAGTACGAAGGGTCGTATGTGGTGGTCTCGCACGACCGCTTTTTTGTGGAAGCCATTGCCAACAAAATTTGGTACATCGAAGACAAAGAAGTGAAGGTATACCCTGGTACTTACGAAGAATACGAATGGTGGCAAGAGGAAAGAGTTGAAGAGCAGGCCGCAAAGTCGGTGGAAGCACCCCTCGCTCCCGTGATGACTACTCCAAAATCCAGTGAGGTTTCTAAATCTAATGGACAATTAGCAAAAAACACTAACGGAACTACGCTCAAACAGCTTCAAAATAAAGTATCCCAAATCGAGCAGAAAATCAGCGATTTAGAAAAACGAAAAGAGGATACCGAAACTAAACTGTCCGACTCAAACATTTACAACGATCCTTCCAAGTTGGCAGAGTTGAATCGTTTTTATGCAGATATTAAGCAAAAAATTGACGAAGCCACCGAAGAGTGGGAGCAGGCGATGCTAGAAGTAGAAGCATTGGGCTAGAGAATGAGGACTAGTTCCTCATTCTCGCTAATTTTTCATAATCAAGCACTGTAATCAAGCTACCTTTCATCTCGATAAGGTGCTCATCTTTGAAGTCAGAGAGAGTACGGATGACTGTTTCGGTGGCGGTACCGACGATGCTTGCCAAATCTTCACGGGTGATTGAAATCGCAAAGGGTTTTGATTTGTCTTCTTGGTAGCGGTTGGCAAGCATGATGAGCGATTCGGCCACGCGTTTTCTGACCGAATTGTAGGCCAATTTGAGGAGCCTTTCTTCGCGTTCGCGGACTTCGTTAGAAAGCATTTTGATGAATTTGGTAGCTACATCACGATTGTTGTAAAGCAGTGAATTAAATTCATCTTTGGGAATAATGACCACTTCACTGTCTTGCAGTGCCACGGCTGAGTCTTGGTAAGTCGTATTTTCTAACAAATCTAGATAGCCAAAAAAATCACCAGGTTTGTGCAGTTCTATGATGTATTCTTTACCGAATTCGTTGGATTTTAGGTTTTTAATTTTCCCATTTTTAAGGAAATAAACCGCATTAGGGTAGCTCCCTTCTGAATAAATAACCTCTCGTTTTTTGTAAGTTTTGGTCTTTTTATTTTCAGAAAGCTTTTTGAGGGATTCAAAAGACTTTACTTCGTTCAGAAATTGATTGAGGCCTTCTTCTGTGCGAGAGTATTCGGTTTTAAGTAAGTCGTTTTTGCGGAGACGTGTTTCAACAGCACTCAGCAATTCTACATCGTCATAGGGTTTGGTCAGGTAATCGTCGGCTCCCAGGGTCATTCCTTTGCGATAATCAGACTTTTCGGCCTTGGCAGTCAAGAATATAAAAGGAATACTCGCCGTATTGGGCTCTCTACTCAATAAGTGCAACACCCCGTAGCCGTCGAGTTCGGGCATCATTATATCGCAAATAATGAGGTCAGGCTCATTTTCTTGGGCCAACTTGATGCCTTTTTTGCCATTTTCGGCGGTAAGTACGGTATAATGAGCCAATTCCAGAATTTCGGCGGTATTGTCCCGCATTTCGGGATTATCTTCTATGAGTAAGATTGTTTTCATCTATGTAAATGAGAATAGCTTGCTCCCCATGGAGCTATTAACAACAATTGGGGAGTTGAATCCGAATGGTAGTTCCGACATTGACCTCACTCAGAAGTTCTACGGTGCCTTCCATGAGTTGAATGTATTTTTTGACGATATTGAGTCCTAAACCAGTCCCTTGGATAGTGCCTGAGTTATGAGCACGGAAAAATCGGTCAAAAACATAAGGGAGGTCTTTTTCAGGAATTCCGATTCCTTGATCGATGATTTCTATGAAAAGTGTTTTATCTTTTAGTTGTGTATTCAGAAATATGTCTTTGCCTTCGCCCGAATACTTGGTAGCGTTAGAAAGAAGATTGATAAGGATATTTTTAAAAAGGTGACGGTCGATACATACTTCTTGATCGCCTTTGTGGGTGTACTTCACTGCTTGATTTTCTTTGCATACAGGGCGCAGCTCTTCGACGAGTTCGGTACAAAAATCGGCGATATTAAACAAGACGGGTACATTTCGGATTTGACCTTCTTCAAGTTTGCCCAATGATAGAAAATCATTGAGAATCTCAGTCAGGTTATTGACCGTCGATTTGATACGCTGTACGTGCTTTTGGCGTTTTTCGTCTTCTTCGGTATGGGTATAGCGCCCAATCAACGACGCTGATGACAAAATCGTAGCCAAGGGCGTCCGAAACTCATGCGACGCTATGGTCACAAATTTGGTCTTCATGTCATTGAGTTGGCGTTCCTTTTCGAGGGCACGCATCACTTCTTGTTTTGACTGTTCAAGCTCTTCGAGAGCTTGGGCGAGTTCGCGAGTTCGCATCCTGACGCGTTCTTCCAAATCAGCATTGAGGTGTTGGATTTGGTGATGGGCTTCTAAGAGTGCCTCTGCTTGCTTTTTGCGAGAGGTAATGTCGATAATGAAACTTACTACATAATCTCCCTCGCTGGTACTAAATGGGCTAAGGCTTACTTCTACTGGGAACTCACTATTGTCTTTTTTTTTGGCCCATAGGTCAAAATTTCCGCCCATACTCCTGGCTTTAGGGGCTTGAGCGTAGTTCATCCGGTGGGAAACATGCTTGTTAGCATAACGTTGTGGAATCAGGGTTTCAATTTTTTTATCAATCAATTCCCCCTCTTCATAACCAAATAACTCCTGTGCTTTTGGGTTAACTAACTGGATAGCGCCCCACGAATCCACGACAATAATTCCCTCTGTTGCACTTTTGAAAAGTGCATCTAGCATTTCGACGTGTCTTCTCATCGCTTGGGTTTGTTGAATAAATATTTCTAACATACCAAATACGGAGGTTATTACGGTTTTTCCAAAAAAATTAAAACTTTATTAAATTGTATTTATAGCCTAGTATTTCAGAAGACTTGACTAAAAATCGTCGTTTGCGGTACATCTCCCCAGAGTCGTGCATCGAAGGCCATGCTGATATTACGAATAAACGAACGACCTAAGGGTGTCACTGTCAAGTGAAAAGGCTCAATGCTGACTAACTCGTCTTTTTCGGGCTCATCGAGTCTTGCGAGAGCTTCATATAGTGCTCTGCATTGGTCTTTGGTATCGTACCAACTTGTTTCGAAATGGCACATCAATTGTTGAATATGCCGACGTAAGATAAGGTCTTCGCGGGTCAATACGTGCCCTCTGAAAATAGGCAATTGATTTTGCTTGAGGCGTTCGTAATAAGCTTCTACCGTTTTTTCGTTTTGGGCATATCCCCACCAGCAATCTCCAATAGCCGATACCCCCAAACCTACCAAAAGACGGGTATTGCTTGTGGTATAGCCCATAAAATTACGATGCAGGCGTTTTTGTTCTAATGCTTTGTAAAGTTCATCGGTTTTGAGGGCAAAGTGATCCATGCCAATATCTGCATAACCTGCCATTTCTAATACCCCACGGCAAGTTTCATAAATGGCCAGTTTTTTGGAGGCATCGGGGAGGTCATCTTCCGTAAACTTGCGTTGACCGGGTTTGACCCACGGTACATGCGCATAGCTATACAAAGCGATTCTGTCAGGACGTAGCGCAATGACTTCGCCGATAGTTTGTGTCATGGTACATACGCGCTGCTGAGGAAGGCCATACACCAAATCAAAATTGACGGAAGTGTAACCAATCTCACGGGCTTTTTCGGTAACGTGCTTTACTTGTTGATAGGTTTGGGGGCGATTGATGAGATGAAGAACGACAGGGTTAAAATCTTGAACCCCAATGCTGATACGTCGAAAGCCTACTTCATACAATGCTTCTAGGTGTGCATCGGTAGTACTTGCAGGATGCGCTTCAAATCCAAACTCTGCTTGTGGGTGTACTTCTGCTTTTGTTAGTAATCCTTTGATAAGAGTTTGTAGATTATCAGGGCTAAAAAAAGTAGGAGTGCCACCGCCTAAATGAATTTCCCGAATCAGCGGGCGTGAAGGCAAAAAATCCAAATAAAGTTGCCATTCTTTGAGTACTGCTTCTATATAAGGATGTTCTACTTTATGGTTGACCGTAATGCGGGTATTACATCCACAGTAAGTACATAAGCTTTCACAAAAAGGTAAATGAATATAAAGGCTGATTCCTTCGGTGTCGTTGCTGACCGAAAACATATCTTTCACTAAATCTTGCCATTTAGTCTCGGTCATCGGAGTTTTGTCCCAATAAGGCACCGTGGGATAACTGGTGTATCGTGGGCCTGGAACGTTGTATTTTTGTAAGAGATGGGTATTCATGGTAATGTCGGATAAAAAACTACTTTTACCAAAAATGAAATTGTTTGTGGGAGTAAAATATGACAAAGGTCATCGTTGGTGTTATTTTCCATGACAAATCGGGATTTCGGGGGAAGATTTATGAAAAAATGAGTCTCCCGAAAACTGAAAACCTCTAATTATGAGTAAAAGAGCCGTGGCCGCCACAATAGCGGGCATTAGTTGGCGAGCTTTGCTTCGAAAACTTACCGAAAAAATATTTTTCACAAACCCTACTGCGCTCATCGCAGGTAGTGTCCCTAATCCAAACAATCCCATAAACAAAGCACCTTCGGCGGCATTCCCTACGGCAAAAGAGCTAATGAGAGCCATGTATACCAATCCACAAGGTAAAAAGCCATTGAGCACTCCCAAGGTAAACAATGCGCCGAAACTGCGCCGAGAGAGCAATACGCCTAGTTTCTTTTTGAGCCAAACGACGCTTTTTTGAAGTGGTAGAGGTGTAGAAAGCTGGTCGAGCCAGTGTGAAGAGTAGGCTACTGCGCCTAGCATTACCAAGCCCGACCCCACCGAAAGAAATCGCTGTAAACCCGCAAAATTGAGGGCAGTTCCGAGACTGCCTAGTAAAAAACCAAGTAAGCTGTAGGTAAAAGCCCGACCTAAGTTATAGCTCAAGATACCTAATGTTTTGCCATAAAAAGAACGATGATGCACTGGTAAGGCCAACGCAATAGGCCCACACATGCCTATGCAGTGGAGGCTACTCATCAATCCCAATGAAAAAGCTAGATAAAACATCTTAGGTAAAATGGGCTAATCTGGAACAACAACTTATCCAAAAAGTCTTTAGAGATTAATAATACCTTCGTTCCAATATTGAGTACCGGCGGCTTGCCAGTCAAACTGAATCTGATAACGCCCTGCGGATATCTTTTCTAAAGGAATCGATTGACTTGACTGTGCGTCGATTTGAATAGGTAATTTAAAGTCTTTCCGGTTGTCGGAAGGACAATAAAAATTGATATGCCCGCTGATATTATTAAGATTTTTGGGGTATTTGACCAGGATATTGTGGTCGGTCACTTCCCAAGTAAGCGGAATCGTGAGTTTTTGGGCTTGTTTGATTTTATCAATTTTTCCCTGAAAACGTAATTCTTCTTCGTAGTAGCTATCGGTGACGAGGTCGATTTTTTGAACCACACTCATACCAACCATAGTGAGTATCATGGCGACAAACAGGCCATAAAATGCCCAAATGCCTTTTCCCCAAGAGAGTTTCATATAGATAATAAATTGAAATGTGAGAAATGAGTGAATTTATTCTTCGGGTGCAATAAACGAGGTCTTGAATTCTTCTAATTTTTCGCCGTTGGCAAAAATACCCAGCGTTATCTCAGTACGTCGTTTGGTGATTTCGGATTTTGGTAAAGTAATAATCACCGAGCCTTCTACCATTCCAGCGGCATTAAGATGCAGATTGGGAATCCCCGCAAATTTTAAGGTGCCATTGGGAGAGATGATTCGCATCTCTGGTGTAATAGGATGATTGGTTTTATTGAAAAGTTTAAAAGTATAGAGGTTGCTGATACTTTTGTCGGGATTTTCAATAAAACGTGAGCCTGGAGCTCTCAATAGTGTAGTCTCGGTATCGTCGCGAGTCAGGATAGCGTACCCAAGTCCTATCCACAACGCCGATAGTACTACAGCATAAGCAATGGTACGAGTCGTGATGAGTTTGTTTTTTCCGCTTGCGATGTTGTTTTCAGAATCATAACGGATCAATCCTTTAGGAAGGCCGACTTTGTCCATGATATTGTCGCAAGCGTCGATACAAGCCGTACAGTTAACACACTCCATTTGGGTACCGTTTCGGATATCAATACCTGTGGGACATACATTCACACATTGGAAGCAGTTGATACAATCCCCGGCGGTACGTTCGGCACCTTTGCGGAGTTTTTCGCGGGGTTCTCCTCTTTTATAATCGTAGGCAATCACCACCGAGTTTTTGTCAAGCAGTACTCCTTGCAAACGACCATAAGGACACACTACCGTGCAAGCTTGGTCGCGAAGCCAAGCAAAGTTGAAAAAGAAAATAAGCGTAAAAGCAGAAATGCCTAAAAATAAAGTAAGATGCTCAGAGATAGGTTCGGCGATAATCTTGTATAATTCGTCAATCCCCACAAAATAGCTCAAAAGGAGGTTTGCAATGAGGAAAGAAAGAGCTAAAAATAGGATTGCTTTAGAAGTTCTTTTAATAATTTTTTCTTGATTCCAAGGGGCTTTCTCTAAGGCGCGTTGTGCTTTCCAATCGCCTTCTATCCAATATTCGATTTTACGAAAAACCATTTCCATAAATACAGTTTGGGGACAAGCCCATCCGCACCATACTCTCCCAAAAACAGTCGTAAAAAGTACGATAAAAACAAAGAATGAAATCATCATGAGGCCAAAAAGCCAATAGTCTTGGGGACCAATGAAGATGCCAAATACGATAAATTTTCTTTCTAGTACATTAAACAAAAATAGGGGTTGGCCATTCACTTTGATGAAAGGAAGGCCAAACATAACCGTCAATTGAAAAATAGTAAACCATACGCGGCGGTTGTGCCACTTTCCCGTTGGTTTTTGAGGAAAAAACCAGTTTCTTTTTCCTGTCGTATCATCTACCGCCGCAAAACTATCGCGGAAGGATTCATCAAAATCGGGATGTGTATCGAGGGGTTGCATAGCATTTGGGTTGCAAAAAAGAAGAGGGAGGATTAGAATCCTCCCTCTCTGGTTTATTTGGATTCTATAGCCACGGTACTATCGGCGGCTGCTTTGGTTTCTACATAAATCTCACCTTGCGGTGCTTTAGGAGCGGCGGTTTTGGCGCCTTTTATCGAAATGATATAACTCGCTACTTGCTGCATTTTGAGAGGGTTCAATTGTTTCTCCCACGCAATCATCCCTTTTTCGGGGATACCATATTTTATAGTTTTGAATACATTTTTGATGCCTCCGCCGTGTAGCCAATATTCGTCGGTCAGGTTGGGACCTACGGAACCACCGCCGTCGGCGGCATGGCAAGCGGCGCAGTTGGCTGCAAAAATAACTTTCCCTTCTTCAATCGATTTGGCATCGGTAGCAAGCGTAACGGAGTTTTCGTTGATTTTGGCCGCTGCTTTTTCTAAGAATGCCGCTTTTTTGGTTTCGATAACTTTCGACTCTTTTTCTAGCTCGGTCAATTGCAAATCACCTGTTTTGGTAAAGTGATAATGAATCAAATAAAAAATAGCAAAGACAATGGTACCCTGAAACAAGAAAGCTAACCAAGGAGGCATACGATTGTCGAGTTCGTGGATACCGTCATAATCGTGTCCTTTGATAAGGATGCGTTGTTCGTCTTGAAGTTTTACCCCAAAACCAGTCCAGCGCTGCCACCAACGGTCGCTAAACAAAGGAGCCGATTCGCCGCGTAAATCTTCGGGAGCTTCGGCTGAAGTGGAAGTGCCTTTGGTTAATTTTTGGAGCAACATCAACACTTGTACTAGTACCACTACTACGGCCAAAATCACCAAAACCAGGAGCATCAATATCAAATAAGTTATTAACTCTTGGTCTCCGGCTTTTTTTTGCTCTGCTTGGCCAAAAGCAATGCTGGTGATGAAGAAAAGTAGAAAGGTAGTTATACCTTTTTGAATGGTGCCATCTTCAAGTGGTAAGCGACTAATGGCTTTGACGGTCTGTTTATCCATTCGAATAACATACCAAATCAGCCCTACGCAAAGTGCGGTGAAAATCAGCAGACCGATGAGCGGGTAAATACCCACGCCTTCGATGGTTTGGAGATAATTTCTGAATTTCATTGGTTGTATAATATTGGGTTTGTAGAGGAGACTTCCCAAGCTAGAGCTAAGTCCGCTTGCCGCTTGGAAAGTCTATTTTTTGTCATTATTGAGCCTTAATGTCGGTACCGAGACGTTGGAGATAAGCAATCAGGGCGATGATTTCTTTGTCGGCTTTGGTTTTGATTCCGTCTTTTTTCAGACTAGCCACTATCTGGTCGGCTTGAGTCTGAGCATCGGCAATCGCCTTGTCTTCATAGCCTTCGCCATAAGGAACGCCTAGCGTACGCATAGCACTGATTTTGGCAGGAGTAGTGCTTAGGTCAAGCGTACTTTCCAACAAAAACGGATACTTGGGCATGATAGAACCTGGTGACATACTAGTAGGGTCTTCCATGTGGTTGTAGTGCCAAGAGTCGGGATATTTGGCCCCTACACGGTGCAAGTCTGGACCGGTTCGTTTTGAACCCCACTGGAAGGGGTGGTCATATACAAATTCTCCCGCTTTTGAATATTCGCCGTAGCGTTCGGTTTCGCTACGGAAAGGTCTTACCATTTGAGAGTGGCAAGTATAGCAACCTTCGCGAACATAAATATCACGACCTTGCAGTTCAAGAGGAGTATAAGGTTTGACACTTTCGATGGTAGGGACATTGGACTCTACCATAAAAGTAGGTACCATTTCAATAATTCCGCCGATGATAACCGCTATCAATGCAAAGAAAGTAAGCATCACAGGTTTGCGTTCGAAAATGCGGCTGTGCCAAAACTCGTTGGCTGGTTGATGCCAAATAGAAGCCAAAGAAGCTGCACGGGCGTTTTCGACTTTGATGAGTTTGCCACTAAGGGCAGTCATAAGAAGGTTGTAAGAACCTACTACAAAACCTAATAAATACAACGTACCACCAATTCCCCGGAATACATAGAAAGGAATCAATTGGGTTACGGTTTCGAGGAAGTTAGGGTATTTTAAGAAGCCTTCTTCCGTAAATTCTTTCCACATCGACGACTGAGTCCAGCCCGCCCAGTACATCGGTACTGCGTAGAAGATAATGCCGAGGGTGCCAATCCAGAAGTGGAAGTTGGCGAGTTTGAGCGAATAGAGGGGCCGTCCATACAAACGAGGGAAAAGCCAGTACATAATCGCAAAAGTCATGAACCCATTCCAACCTAATGCTCCTACGTGTACGTGCGCTACTATCCAGTCGGTATAGTGAGCAATAGCGTTGACGTTTTTGAGTGAAAGCATTGGTCCCTCAAACGTAGCCATGCCATAGGCTGTAACAGCCACCACCATAAATTTGAGTACTACGTCTTCACGAACTTTGTCCCATGCACCACGAAGGGTAAAGAGACCGTTGATCATCCCACCCCAAGAAGGTGCAATCAACATCACAGAAAACACAACCCCAAGCGACTGCGCCCAGTCAGGAAGGGCAGTGTACAACAAGTGGTGAGGACCAGCCCATATATAAAGGAATATCAAAGACCAGAAGTGGACAATCGATAAGCGATAAGAATAAATAGGGCGATTGGCGGCTTTTGGTAAGAAATAATACATCAGACCCAAATAAGGTGTAGTAAGGAAGAATGCCACGGCATTGTGCCCATACCACCATTGGACGAGTGCATCTTGCACACCAGCATACCATGAGTAGCTTTTGGTAAGAGAGATAGGCAGCTCTACACTATTGACTACGTGTAGCATCGCTACTGTCACAAAAGAAGCTAGATAAAACCAAATAGCGGCATACACGTGCTGAACGCGGCGATTGATCATGGTCATCACTAAGTTGAGCAAACCTGCTACCCATACTACTGCGATGGCGATGTCAATGGGCCATTCCAATTCGGCGTATTCTTTACCAGTAGTAATACCCAAAGGCAAGGTAATAGCCGCACCTACGATAATCAATTGCCAGCCCCAAAAATTGATTTTACTCAAAAGTGGGCTCCACATGGGGGTTTTGAGTACCCGAGGTGCCGAATAATACAATCCCATGAAAAAGCCGTTTCCGACAAAAGCGAAAATGACCGCATTGGTGTGAAGGGGGCGCAATCTCCCAAAGGTAGTATAGGGAATGTCAAAATTAAGCGCCGGAAAAGCGAGCTGGAAAGCAATGAGTACGCCCACCAGCATACCCACTATCCCAAATACAATGGAGGCAATGGCAAAGTTACGTACGATAGTGTTGTCATACTGAAACTCTTCCATGTCAACTGTAGAGGTCGTTTTGGAAATTGGTTCCATACAAAAATTGAGGAGGTTTATGATTGAGGTGATGAACTATTTTCTTTGTCTTCAAAAAGAATCCTAATGGAAGGTGTGTAGTCGTCGTCGAACTGTCCGCGTTTGACTGACCAGATGAAGGCTACCAAGAAAGCCCCAGCCACTAGCAGACTAAGCGATAAAAGGAGAATGAGAGCACTCATAGCATTGGAGGTTTTTGATTATTGAAATCGTCAACAATCGATTGGTTTTGCTCAAAAGTAAGAGCGCAGGGCTGCAATAAAGATGAGCGATGTCAGGTCTCAAAACTGACTTTAGTCAGCTTTTTTCAAGAGTAGTCGCGTAGCCAGTCGGCTGCTTAAGGTCGTAAAAAGCACGATAGAGATAGAGCTGGCCGGCATCAAAATAGCCGCGATCACGGGCGATAAAGTGCCAGTTAGGGCAAAACTTAACCCGATAATATTGTATACCACCGAGATAACAAAGCTCTGAATCACAATACGCCGACCCGCTTTGGCCAATTTTACGTAGTGGGGAAGGAGCGAAAGTTGTTTTCCTTCCAAAATACCGTCACAAGCCGGAGTGAAGTTGTTAATGTTGTCAGAAACGGCAATCCCTACGTTGCTTTTCAGAAGAGCGCCGGCGTCATTGAGTCCATCGCCTACCATGAGCACTTTCTGGCCTTTTTGCTGCAAATCCTCAATAAAACGAAGTTTGTCTTCAGGTTTTTGGAGAAAATGAAGCTGTTTTTCTGAACCAAATAGATGACTCAAAAGGGCTATATCGGTCGGTTTATCACCTGACAAAAGGTAGGTTTGATAATGACGTTGTTTGAGGGCTGTGAGCGTTTCGGAGAGATTGTCTCGATAAAGACTAAAAATGTTGAAATATCCCAAAAACTGTCCTCCAAAACTAAAATACACATGACTTGTTTCTTGGTCGTCGGAGGCGGGAGCGATGCCCAAAAAGCGAGCCGAACCCATTTTGATTACAAAGTCATCGCCCAATTGAGCCTGAAGGCCCAGTCCTTCTACTTCTTTAAAATGAGTCAATGTTTTTTCTTTGGGAGATGCCGCCAGAGATTTAGCAATGAGCCTACTCAAAGGATGAGAAGATTGCTCAGACATGGTTTTGGCAATACTTTTTTGAAGGGGTGAAAGTGGTTTTCCCACAAACTCAATTTGAGCCGCATCGGGCAAGGTGAGTGTTCCTGTTTTGTCAAAAACGACCGTATCAATTTCGGATAAGTTTTCAATGACTTGGGCATTTTTGAGATAAAACTTATTTGAACCAAACATCCCCAGCATATTGCCATTGGTGAAAGTATCTGATAGCAATAAGGCACAAGGACAAGCCACAATCAAAATCGTAGTGATGGCGTTGATACCTCGTGGAAGGTCTCCCATAAGATACCAATATGCCAATGCCGCCAAGCCCAGCCCCAACACTGTCCAAGTAAAATAACGGTTGATTTGGCCTACTAAGTCACGTTTTTGGGATTGTTGTTGTTGGCTCAAAGAATCATTGTTCCATAACTGAGTAAGGTAGCTTTGGGATACTTTTTTGGTAACTTCAAGTTCGATAGCTCCCCCCATTTGTCGTCCGCCTGCGTAGATGATTTCATTACGGGTTTTTTCGACGGGTACCGATTCGCCCGAAACAAAACTATAATCAATCATGGCTCGTTCGCTGATTAAGCGCACATCGGCAGGAATCAATTCTTTGTTACGAATCAAAATCTGATCGCCAGGCTGTAAGTTTGTTACTAAGATTTGTTCATTTGACGTAGTGGGCACTTCTGAGTCTTTGGAAGTGGCTTTTTTTAATAATGTAACCGCTACCGGAAAATAAGATTTGTAATCTCGGTCAAACGAAATGGCTGAGTATGTTTTGTCTTGAAAATAGCGTCCCAACAACATGAAGAATACAATACCAGTCATGGAATCGAGATAGCCAACGCCCGTTTGAGTACCAATCTCGTATAAACTACGTAAAAAAGTCACCAAAATGGCCAAGGCAATGGGGGCATCGATATTGAGATACTGCTTGCGAATAGACTTCCACGCCGACACAAAAAATTCGGAGGCCGAATAAAAAAAGACTGGTAATGCTAGCACAACACTAAACAAACTAAACATGGTTTGGAGTTGATGATCGCTTTGAGTATCTCCTAAGCCAAAATAATCGGGGAAGCTCATCATCATCACATTGCCAAAGGCAAAGCCCGCAATCCCGATTTTATACAATCTACTTCGATTGTTTTTTTGTTGGGCGTTTCCTTCTACATCTTGAAGGCTTATATAAGGCTCGTATCCAATGTAGGTAAGGAGTTCGGCAAGTTTGCTGAGTTTGATTTTTTGGGTATCTATGACTACCCGCACTTTTTTCTCGGGGAAGTTGACCAAAGACGAAATCACGCCTTCGTGGAGACGGTGAAGGTTTTCGAGTAGATATACGCACGAGCTACAGTGCATCTGAGGTAGGTACCAGTTGACGTGCGTCTGACGGCCATCCGTAAACTCAATGATGCGCTGCTGTACTTCTGGCATGTCTAAATAAGCGTATTTGCCAGCGTAGTAGGTTTTGTCGGGCGATACTCCAGGATTTTGGGTAAAATCATAATAGCTACATAGTTCGTTTTCTTGGAGTAATTCATACACCAATTTACATCCTTCGCAGCAAAAGGGTTTATCATCGTGGACAATGATGCTATCATCGCAGTCGGCACCACAGTGATAACATTTTACTTCGGTTGTTGAGAGTGTAGCTTGCGACATACAGTTGGGGGGTTGGTATTTCCCCAAAAATGCGCCCCTGTATACCAAAATGACATGAGAATCGTCATACCCAAAAACTGATGTTGGTCAGTTTTTGGAACAAAGCTACTGTGGACTAGTTGTCGTTGTAGTACTGTAAAAAGGAGACTAGTTTTTGATAGTTATGAAGTTCTATCTCGTCCCTGACTTGTTTTTGTAAATACACTTGGTAAATCTCAATAAGTCGGTCAAAATGTGGATTATGATTGAGTTTAGCCGCAATCAGTCCTTTGAAGCAGCGGTCTTCTTGATTGTAGAGGTATTTGGAGGGCTTATGAGGCTGACTATTCAGAATCCGATCAATGTCAGCTACTTTGGTGACTGATTTAAAAAATGTCCATCCCGACAAGTTCATAAAGTCCATGATAGCGTCGCAGGTGTTTTTCAAGTCGTCATCATTCTGGATTTTATATCGAAAATATTTGACGTCGTTGTATCTTCCTGTTGAGATGATGAGCGTATTGGCATCTTCTCTAAAATCAATCGGAAGAGAAGGGATAAACTGCTGGGCCATTTGCTCAATTTGGTGATTGCGGCAGCCTATATGTACCTCTACCCAAGCTTCATCATCGTATTCTGACACCGAAAAAATGATGTTTGTAAAGCCTGTTGTTGTACTTTTACGAAATTGTTTTTTTTGCATCAGCAATTGAAAGCCCTCTGCTTCAAAAAAATCATATAAGGTGTAGTATAGTTTTGCCTCGGTGGTCTTGATACTCATAGTGGGAGGGAAATTAACCTTTTTGTGAAAAGGTATGTTTTATACTTAATCAAAGTGTTTGGCTCAGCCTGCTAACGTCAAGCCTAACTATATCCGCAACAACGTAAATATCTTGATGAAATATATATCCTTTTCCATTATGAACCGCTTATTTAGGTCAAGTTCTTTATTTTTTTTATTAATATTTTTTGTGAACTCTCTTTTGAGAAGTCAGACACCCCTTACGCAGACGGTCAGGGGGCGTGTTATGGACGGTGACAACAATCAACCCCTCATTGGCGCAAGTGTACAAATCATCGGCACTTCGAGTGGCACCGTGACAGACTCTAGTGGTAGGTTTTATTTTAATGGGGTGGCGATTGGTCGATATTCGATACAGGTCAGTAGCGTAGGCTACGAAACATTTATCCTGCCAGAAGTATTGGTAGAAGCGGGTAAAGAAAAAGTACTCACTATTTCCCTCAAAGAAACTACACAGCAGCTTTCGGAGACCGTGGTGCGGACTGCGCGGCCTGTTTCCCAAAATAGCCTTCAAACAATCACTATCGAACAGACGCTTCGCTATGCAGGTACGTTTTTTGACCCTGCCCGACTAGCGACTTCTTTTCCGGGAGTAGCTGCTGCCAACGACCAAGCCAATGGGCTGGTAATCAGGGGAAATTCGCCGACGGGTACTCAATGGAGACTTGAAGGAGTCGAGATCGTCAATCCTAATCACCTCAGCAACGCTGGGACTTTTAGCGATAGACCTACCCAAACAGGTGGAGGGACTAATATCTTGAGTGCGCAGTTGATGGAACGCGCCGATTTCCTAACGGGCGCATTTCCGGCCACTTATGGGAATGTGCTTGCGGGCGTAATGGATGTGCATCTGCGTCGAGGCAATGACCAAAAGCATGAATTTACGGGACAAGCAGGTTTGATAGGTCTTGATTTTGCCGCAGAAGGGCCTATTTCCCCCAAAAACAAATCCTCTTATTTGGTCAATTACCGTTATTCGTTTACGGGATTGTTAGCGGCTATGGGAGTGAAATTTGGGGGCGAAGATATTCGTTTTCAGGATATTTCCTTCAATCTTACCTTTCCTACGCGCAAAGCAGGCACGTTTACGGTGTTTGGAATGGGAGGTATGAGCAGCAATGTTTTTCAAGCCTCGCGCGATACCCTCGAATGGAAATATCAGAAAGATAATTTTGACATAGAATTTCGTAATCGTATGGGGGCTTTGGGTTTTACCCATACCATCAATGTGGGCCGTAATACCACTTGGCGAACCGTAGTGGCAGCTTCGGCTTTAGAAAACCGTCGAGAAGGATATGCCCTCAACAAACAGAATTTTAGTCGAACATTGAGCCAAGTGGATGCTTTCCAAAAAACGCGCTATTCTTTCTCTACTTCTTTGGCACATAAGCTCAACGCACACTGGCAATTGCAAGAAGGCCTATACATCACTCATCAACGCGATTCTGTACAGGTGAGTAGTTGGCAGGAGCAGGCCCAAGGAACCACACAAGGCTTTTTGATTCAGCCATTTGTATCAATGTCAGGGCGTTTGACTCCGCGTTTACATCTTCAAGCGGGGCTTCATTATCTAGCATATACTTATAACCAAACCCAGTCGCTTGAGCCAAGGGCGTCGGTGAGGTGGGCAGCTTCCGAAAAAGCCGCAGTAAGTTTGTCTTATGGTTTGCACAGCCAAATTCAACTGCCACAAGTATATCTTTCTACAGGAAGCATGTCGGGCGGAGGGCCGCTACAGCGCAACAAAAACTTGGGTTTTACCAAAGCGCATCATTTTGTAGTGGGCTATGAGCGTAATCTTCAAAAGCAAGCTACAATCAAAGCAGAGCTATATTATCAATCCCTTTTCAACGTGCCTATTGCAAGTGATGATATATGGTCGGATGTTACGAACAATGGCACTTTTTCAGCCCTTAATTTGATTGAAGGCGTGAGTGATTTGTGGCTTGTCAATCGGGGAACTGGGCGCAACTACGGTATTGAAGTGACTTATCAGCAGTTTTTGAGAAACAATTTTTATACGCTCATTTCGGGCTCTTTGTACAATTCTACCTACAAAGGCAGAGATGGCGTAGAGCGTAGTACACGTTTTAACGGAAATCATACCTTTAGTGTGGCGGGCGGCAAAGAATTTCATCGGCGTCCCAATCGGACTTTTGGGGTAAACCTACGGGTATTGTGGCTGGGAGGTTATCGGGATTCGCCCATCGATGTAGCAGCTTCGCGGCAAGCTGGCAAAACCGTTTATCAAATAGGTGAACTTTATACGCTCAAAATGAAAGATTATTTCAGACCGGATGTGAGGGTTTTCTGGAAGCGAAACAAGCCTAATTATACCCGTACTTGGTCGATTGATATTCAAAATGTAGCAGGTATCCAAAACGAAGCTTATAGCTACTATGATATTTTTCAGGCACAGATTGTGAAACAATATCAGTTAGGAATGGTGCCTGTGATTAACTATCGAGTAGAGTTTTGAGATTGTATCAAAAATCCAACGTTTTTGTAGAGACGTTGCATGCAACGTCTCCACTGCATGCAACGTCTCTACAACACAACAATGGTGGTTTTTATTTGGCTTTTAAGAAAACAAAAGGAATAATCATTTCTTCAATCGAAATCCCACCGTGCTGAAAAGTATCACGGTACATATTGACGTATTGGTTGAAATTGTTGGGATAGGCAAAAAAGTAATCCCCTAACGTAAATACATAGGCCGTAGAAACATTGAGCTTAGGTAAAAATAAACGCTCTGGGCGACGGCAAACATAAATGTGATTGCTATCATCAAAACCTAAGTTTTTTCCCTGCTTGTAGCGAAGATTGGTATTGGTTTCGCGGTAGCCTACAATTTTCACGGGCTTTTTGACGCGCGTCATGCCGTGGTCGGTTGTGATGATGATACGGCCTTTTTTCTCGGCAATTTTTTGCAGCAAATCCATGATAGGCGAGTGTAAAAACCACGAACGAGTAATCGAGCGGTAGGCGGCTTCATCAGGCGCTAGCTCTTTGATCATCATCATGTCGGTACGCGCATGGGAGAGCATATCTACAAAGTTGTAGACGATTACGTTGAGGTGGTTTTTCCAAAGATTGGGAAGGTTATCAATTAAGGATTTACCTTGGTTTTGATTGATGATTTTGTTGTACGAAAAGCGCACTTGCATGCGATTTCGTTCAAATTGTTTTCTCAACAAATCTTCTTCGTGTTTGTTGAGCCCTTCTTCACCTTCGGGAGTGTTTTCGTCGTTGACCCACCAGTTGGGATATTGGCGTTCTATTTCGCTGGGCATGATACCCGCAAAGATAGAATTACGAGCAAAGCCCGTGGTAGTGGGTAAAATAGAATAGTAAGAGGATTCTTCTTCGACCGTAAAAAACTCATTTAGAATGGGTTCTACAACTTTCCATTGGTCATAGCGGAAGTTATCAATCAAAATGAAAAATAGTGGTTCGGAGGGTTTCATAAGTGGAAACACCTTGCGTTTCATCAGTTGATGAGACAAAATAGGCTTATCAGCATTGGGATCGTTGAGCCAATCCTCATAATGATCCAAGATAAACTTACAAAAGTTGTTGTTGGCCTCTTCTTTTTGGGTCGAAAATACCTCCTCCATACTTTTGTCTTGCGTACTTTCAAGTTCTAATTCCCAGTAAATGAGCTTTTTGTACAGCTCAACCCACTCCGAGTGACCAATTCGATCTTGGTATTGCATGGCCAATTGCCGAAACTCCTGCATATAACTCAGGTTGGTTTTTTCGCTTACCAATCGTTTGTTATCCAATATTTTTTTGACCGATAGGAGTATCTGATTAGGATTCAGGGGTTTGATGAGATAATCGGCGATTTTGGAGCCAATCGCCTCCTCCATGATTTTTTCTTCTTCGCTTTTGGTAATCATCACCACCGGCAAGTTGGGGCGGCTTTGTTTGATTTGAGCTAAGGTCTCTAGGCCTGTTATGCCAGGCATGTTTTCGTCAAGAAAAACAACATCAAAGCGCTCTTGCTCTACTTTTTCGAGTGCGTCAGCACCGCTATTTACTGGCGTAATATTGTAGCCTTTACTGGTTAAAAATAAAATATGAGGTTTTAATAAATCTATTTCATCATCTGCCCAAAGAATATTTGCCATATGTTAATCGAAGTTTAATAAATGTTTCTGTCGTTTGTGGTTACTAAACGACACTAGAGTCGAATAATTGCCAACAATACCACAAATATCCAAAGTCTATCTGGAAAAAGATTGCTAAGATAGCCACAAATAAACTCCTCTAACAATAGCAAGCAGTAGACCACTAGCCACCAAAATGATAACCCACCAAGGCCAACTATTTCGTAGGTTTTTTCCAGAGACAAAATAGGCAAACCCAAAATAGACGAAAACACCTATGATGAGTAAAACTAGTAAATTCATTATTAAAGTAGGATAAGTGCTCAGAAAATGTACCTCAGCGTCCGTAAATTTACGGGTTTCTCAGAGATTTGATATTAAAACTTGTTAATGGTACCAAATAGTTATTTTTAGGTTAATATATAAGGACTATCTATGCTAAAAAGAGACTTTCACCCCCATAGAAGCACTCCTTAATAATTGATAAAAGGTAGATAAGCCAAGGGTACGTGCTTTTTTCTACGTAATTTTGTGCCTGTAAAAAATTCAATCATTTTCATGCAAAATCAAACATCTTTAACGCCGAAAGAAGTGGTATCGCGGCAAATAGCAGCTTCTCTACTCAATATTGAAGCCATTCGTCTTCGTCCAGACCAACCCTTTCAGTGGAGTTCGGGGTGGAAATCACCCATTTATTGCGACAATCGCGTCTCTTTGTCATTTCCAGAAGTCAGAACTTACATTAAAAGTGCCTTAGCAGATGCCATCAAATCCGAATTCCCAGAGGCAGAAATAGTAGCTGGCGTAGCTACTGCGGGTATTGCTCAAGGAGCGTTGGTGGCTGACGTACTTCGTTTGCCTTATGCTTATGTACGTCCAGAACCCAAAAAACATGGAATGGGAAATCAGATTGAAGGCCGTATTTTGAAGGGACAAAAAGTGGTAGTATTGGAAGATTTGATTTCGACGGGAGGAAGTTCACTCAAGGTAGTAGATGTATTGCGCGAAGCAGGAGCAGAGGTGTTGGGAATGGCGGCTATTTTTACCTATGGTTTTCAATTGGCAGCCGATAATTTTGCGGAAAGAAACGTAAAACTAGTCTGCCTGAGCGACTACGATTGCCTGATTTCGGAAGCTCTTAAGTTAGATTTTATTGAAAGCAGTCAACTTAATACCCTCAGTAAGTGGCGCGAAGATCCAAGTGTTTGGGGAGTATAGTGCTAAGTGAGATTAAATTGTTAGAGAATTGAAGATATTAAAACAAAGTGTTTGCTTTCGCTCACCCTCTATTTTTGAGGTGTTTCCGATGCTGATTGCCGCCGAAAGTACCCGACATGGGGGCATAAGCCAATTTCCTTATGCCTCACTCAACTTGGGCTTGTCGTCGGGAGATGAGAAGGAGGCTATTCATGAAAATCGTCGCGTGTTTTTCGAAAGTCTAGGTATTCTTCCTGAACAATTTGCGGCTTCACACCAAGTTCATGGCAATCAAGTACGGATAGTAACGCAAGCCGAACGCACCGAAGGCTACGATGCTTTAGTAACCAATGTACCTGGGGTGTTTGTGGGAGTGACCGTGGCTGATTGTACTCCTATTTTAATATACGATGCCAAACAACAGGCCGTAGGTGCGGCACATGCGGGATGGCGTGGTACTGTGGCGGAGATAGTCATTAAAACCCTAGAAACAATGCAACAAGCTTACGGTACGCAGCCGTCAGATTGCTATGCTTATGTGGGTACGTGTATCGACGAGTGCGCTTTTGAGGTAGGAGAGGAAGTAGCTGTGCATTTCGATGAAGACTTCAAGCGTTTTGATTCGTCTTCGGGAAAGTTTTTGGTAGATTTGAAAAAAGCCAACGCTTCACAGTTGGTTTCTTGTGGAGTTCCTCTAGACCAAATTGAAGTTTCGCCCTATTCGACCGTCACTCACAACGAAGATTATTTCTCTTATCGCTTAGAAAAAGGCAAAACAGGACGGATGCTCGCGGTGATAGGAATGAAGTGAAATGCCGGAATGAAATGATTCGTTAATTTGAAAATGAAGTGCAACACTTGATACATTTTCAAATTAGCTAAGTATTTATGCAAAATTAGACTTTCCAAGTTTTATTTTTAACATTTTGGTAATCAGATGGATTGTAAACTTGGAAAGTCTGTTTTCGCATCAGTACCTAAATAATATTAGCCGTCTGCTCTTTGATTTTTTCCAATTCATCTTTCATCTGAACCACCAAGTGCTGAATAGGCGCGTCGTTGGCTTTGGAACCGATGGTGTTGATCTCACGTCCAATTTCTTGGGCAATAAAATTAAGTTTTTTGCCGTTGCTATCTTTGCTTTTTATGGTTTCCAGAAAATAAACAAGGTGATTTTTGAGCCTTACTTTCTCTTCTGAAATATCGAATTTTTCGACATAATATACCAACTCTTGTTCGAAACGATTTTGGTCAAAAGATTCGTCTTGTAACAAATCCCTTACATTTTTGCGGAGGCGTTCGCGTACGGCGGGGATACGATTTTGATCAAGAACTTCAATCTCCGCCAATAGTGCCCCGATTTTTTTGATCGCTTCTTTAAAAGCCCTGTCCAGCGCGCGGCCTTCTTGTATTCTAAACTCAGTACATTTTTTGAGAGCTTCTAATACAGTTTGGTGAATTTGGGCTATTTCGGCCAACTGTTGCTCTTCGGTAGGGGCATCGGCCAAGTAAGCGTTAGGCATTTGCAAGGCCATTCGCAATACATCTGTTGGGTTAGGCGAAAAACTAAGCTCTTCAGCTGTTTGGTGTAAGTCCTTAAAATAGGCTTTTACCAAGGCTCGATTGACAACTGTACCCGCACTGCCGTCGCCCAAAGGAGTGACGGTGAGGGTAAACTCTACCTTGCCGCGTTCGAGGTTTTGAGTGATAAGGTTTCGAATTTCAATTTCACGCTCGGAGTAATTGCGCGGAATCCGGCAAAAAATATCCAAAAACTTTGAATTGAGAGATTTTACTTCGGCAGTTACCGAGAGTGTTGCGGATTCTATAGTGGCTTTTCCGAAGCCGGTCATTGATTTCAACATCTTATTTTTCCTCTTGGGCGGTCATTTTTTCTACTACAGGGTTCTTTTTAAGCGCATTTTTAACCAATTCAGCTTGTTCGTATCTATTTTTTATCACATCACAAGCGGTATAAATAGCTTGGCGCATGGAAGTTTCGTCGGCTAAGTTTTTGCCAGCGATATCGTAGGCGGTGCCGTGGTCGGGCGAAGTACGTACAATAGGAAGCCCTGCCGTGAAATTCACACCATCGTTGAAGGCAATGGTTTTGAAGGGTGTGAGTCCTTGGTCGTGGTACATCGCTAATATGGCATCGTATTTACGGTATGATTGTGCCGCAAAGAAGCCGTCAGCCGGGAATGGGCCATATATTAGCAGCCCTTTGTTTTTAAGTTCCTGAATAGCGGGCGAAATAATTTCTTCTTCTTCCTTACCCAACAAGCCATTTTCGCCAGCGTGGGGATTCAATCCCAATACAGCTATTTTGGGTTTTTGAGTTCCAAAGTCTTCCCGAAGTGATTTGAGCATGGCTTGCAATTTAACCACAATCTTGTCTTTTGTAATATAATCAGCTACTTCGCGTAGCGAAATATGACCAGATACGACTCCTACACGCAGGGTATCGCTGACCATAAACATAAGAGGTTCGCTTACTTCAAAAGCTTCGGCGAGATATTCAGTATGACCCGGAAACTTAAATTCGTCGTTTTGGATATTACTTTTGTTGATAGGGGCCGTTACTAAGCCGTCTAACCTGCCTGCTTTTAAATCTTCAAGGGCTCTTTTGAGGCTTTCAAAAGCCCCTTTTCCTGCTTCAGGAGTGATTTTTCCTGGTTGTATTTCTTCTTGAGGGTCTTGCCAACACGTAATAACATTGGTAAGCTTAGGATTGATTTGGTCGATTTTAGGAGCACCAAACAAATTCCAATCTTTCATGTCTAGTTGGTTACGATAACGATTCAAAATGCGCATAGAGCCATAAATGACAGGCGTGCAAATGCGATTCAATTGATTGTTGTACAGTACTTTAAGTATTACTTCTGGCCCGATGCCGTTATAATCGCCCAAGGTAATTCCTATAATGGGTTTATGATGAACTGGTTCACTCATGATAAATAAAAAAATTAAAATGTAAGCCGATTTTATAAATTATGGGCTTTGCTTTCCCGATGGAATTACCTTCTCCACCTCCAAAATCAATAAAATCGTTCGTAATTAAGGCTGCAATTTACAAATAAACCGTACTATTTTTGTGCCTCTTAATAACTTGACACAATTGTGAATATTTTAATCGTAGATGAAGTACATCCTTCGCTTTTCGAAATGCTCGACCAAGCAGGATTGGCGTATCGTTATGAGCCTTCTTTTAAAAGAGCGCAGATTTTAGAGTATATTGGTGATTTTGAAGGGCTTATCATTCGAAGTAAAACTCCCGTTGACATAGAGCTACTAAACTGTGCGACTCGGTTGAAGTTTGTGGCGAGAGCGGGGGCAGGCTTAGATTTGATTGATTTGGACGAAACCCAAAAACGAAATATTCAAGTTTTTGCGGCCAATGAAGGTAATAGCGATGCTGTGGCCGAACATGTGGTGGGAATGCTGTTAGGATTGTTTGCCAATATTTTGAAAGCCGATAAGGAAGTACGTCAAGGCATCTGGGACCGTGAAGGAAACCGTGGTATAGAGCTCATGGGCAAAACCGTGGCAATCATCGGATTTGGGTTCAATGGAAGTGCTACCGCCAAACGTCTCAGTGGGTTTGGCTGCAAAGTGTTGGCCTACGATAAGTACCTAAAAAACTACGGCAATCAATATGCCCAAGAGGCGACTTTGGAGCAAATCAAAGCTCAAGCAGACGTGATTAGCTTGCACATCCCGCTGACAGAAGAGACGCGCCTGATGCTGGATGAGGCATTTATTCAAGAAGTAGCGAAGCCCTTTTTCTTGATTAATATCGCCCGTGGTGAAATAGTGAGTTTGGCGGCGGTCGTGGAGGCTCTGGAAAATGGAAAGATAAGAGGGGCTTGTTTCGACGTTTTAGAAAATGAAAAATTGGCTAAACTTACGCCTTCACAACAAGCCACTTTTGATTATTTACGCAATTCGCCACGGGTCATATTGACGCCTCACGTAGCAGGCTGGACCCAAGAGAGCTATTACAAAATCAATCAAGCCCTTATAAAGCAAATTGTTGCTTTTGCAGAATAATGTTTTGACGTATCTGAAACTTGCCAAGTTTTTTCGTGCGATTCTAATATCTTTGTTCCTAAACCTAACTTAACTTTTTATTCGACTTATGTCTGACACTTCATCTACGCAATTCAAACAATCACTTGGTTTGCTCGATGCCACTATGCTCGTTTCGGGAGCGATGATTGGCTCGGGCATTTTTATTGTAAGCGCCGACATGGCTCGTATGCTTGGCTCTACGGGTTGGCTGCTAGTGGCATGGCTGCTTACGGGCGTAGTCACGGTGGCAGCGGCTTTGAGCTATGGCGAGCTAGCAGGCATGATGCCCAAAGCAGGCGGGCAGTACATTTATATTCAAAGGTCTTTTGGGCCATTGACCAGTTTTGTATATGGCTGGACCGTATTTACGGTGATTCAAACCGGGACAATCGCCGCAGTAGCGGTGGCATTTACCAAATATTCGGCCGTATTTTTGCCTAAACTCAACCTTCAAGATGCCAACAATGTGTTGGTGAGCCTTGGCCCTGTCAACGTTTATTGGGGTACGCTCTATGCGATTGCCTGTATTATTTTGCTTACTTATGTCAATACCCGTGGGGTCAATGCGGGTAAGTTGATTCAAAATATCTTTACTTCTACCAAACTTGTTGCTTTGTTTGGTCTGATTTTGATTGGAATAGGATACGGTCTACAAAGTGGGGTGCTACAACAAAACCTAGATAATGCCTGGGAAGCGAGCCGAACAAGCAAAGAAACGGGGACAGTGACAATGATTTCGGGCATGGCACTGCTTACGGCTTTGGGCGTGGCGATGATTGGTTCGTTGTTTTCGTCCGATGCTTGGAACAATGTCACTTTTATCGCTTCCGAAATCAAAGACCCAAAGAAAAATATTCCGAGAAGTTTGTTTTTAGGAACCCTCATCGTAACGGTTTTGTACGTATTGGCCAACATCGCCTATCTCTGTATTTTGCCTTTGAAAGGTACCGCCACTGGCACCGACGTGATGGCGCAGGGAATTCAGTTTGCCGAATATCCTACCGACCGCGTAGCTACAGCCGCTATGTCGGTGATTTTTGGTGGTTCATCGGCGGGTATCATGGCGGTGCTCATCATGATTTCTACTTTTGGATGTATCAATGGCCTGATATTGGCGGGCGCAAGACTTTACTATGCTATGGCACAAGACGGTTTGTTTTTGAAACAAGCCTCTACGCTCAATACCAAAGCTGTACCTGCTAAAGCCCTTTGGGTACAGTGTGTATGGGCTTCATTGCTTTGTTTATCAGGAAGTTATAATCAATTGTTGAATTATTGTACCTTCGGCTCATTGCTCTTTTATATGGTGACGATTGCGGGTATTTTTGTGTTGCGCCGTCGTGAGCCCAATGCCGACCGCCCTTACAAAGCCGTGGGCTATCCTTTTGTACCTTTATTTTACATTACGGTCACTTTGGGTATTTGTTTGATTTTGTTGAGCGATGCCAACACGCGTTTTGATACGGGAATGGGACTTTTGATTGTAGCGCTAGGTGTACCCGTGTACTATTTTACAAAACGTAAATCAGCCTGATTCTGGCCGCCCCACTAAGCACTTACCAATACACTACTCTCGCAAAAACTCTATTAATGGAAAAGAACAAACCCTCAATCCTTAATGCTTGGTGCATGTATGACTGGGCCAACTCGGTGCATTCACTGGTAATCGTATCGGCAATTTTTCCGATTTACTTTAGCAATACCGCCGTCAATGCACAAGGTGGACCCGATGTTGAGTTTTTAGGAATCATCGTCAACAATTCGGCTCTCTTTTCTTTTGCTGTTTCTTTTGCGTTTTTGTTTATCGCGATTGTCAATCCTATCTTGGGCGCTATTGCTGACTTTAGTGGTCGTAAAAAACGATTCATGCAGTTTTTTGTATATCTCGGGGCGGCTACTTGTTTACTGTTGTACTTTTTCAACCGTGAAAATCTTGTTTTGGGCGTGATTGCTTTTACGCTTTCGTTGATTGGATGGTCGGGGAGTATCGTATTTTACAACGCCTATTTGCCCGAAATCGCTACCGAAGACCGTTTTGATAAACTTTCGGCGCGTGGTTTTACGATGGGCTATATCGGGAGTGTATTGCTGTTGATTTTCAACCTTACAATGCTTATCAAACCCGAATGGTACGGCAACATCGACTCAGGTACTGCTTGCCGTATTTCGTTTGTGACGGTGGCGATTTGGTGGGTAGGGTTTGCCCAAATCCCTTTTTATTATTTGCCCAATGGCAAGCCGTCGACCAAAAAACGCGAAGGTGGGTGGATTTGGAACGGTTTTCGCGAACTCAAAAAAGTGCTAGGCGAGCTGAATCATCTTCCCTTGACCAAGCGTTTTTTAGTCGCTTTTTTCTTTTACAATATGGGGGTTCAGACTGTTATGTACATCGGGACGCTTTTTGGTAGCAATGAGCTAAAACTCCCCGACAATGCCCTGATTGTGACTATCTTACTACTTCAAATCTTAGCCATAGTAGGGGCGTATTGTGCGGCTTTGCTATCTGGGAAATGGGGCAATACTGCCACTTTATGCGCTATTTTGGTGATTTGGATTGGGGTATGTGTCAGTGCGTATTTTGTATATACCGAGGTGCAATTTTACGGATTGGCGGCCGGAATCGGTTTTGTAATGGGAGGCGTACAATCGCTTTCTCGTTCTACTTACGCCAAGTTTTTACCCGAGAATACCCCCGATACAGCTTCTTATTTCAGCTTTTATGATGTTTGCGATAAGTTTTCTACGTTTTTGGGGACCACCATTTTTGGAGTGATCACGCAGCTGTCTGGGATGCGCAATAGTATCTTGTTTTTGGCAGTAATCTTTGTGATTGGATTGTTGATTTTGCGCCGTATTCCTTCACAAAAAATTTATCGTACGCCTTTGCGGACTTCGTAAAGTTTGTATATTTGCGCTCCCGTTTGAGAAATGACCTCAAAAACACTTTTCAGACGGTAGACCTAGGATGTTAGCTCAGTTGGTTTAGAGCGCCGCCTTGACAGGGCGGAGGTCATGGGTTCGAATCCCCTACGTCCTACATTATATCTTAACTCGCTAAAAATTAATGAGTTATGCTTCTTTTTGGTTGGGTAGATTTTTTTCTTCTACCTAAGTCAATTATTTAGAGCGAAGAAATAGAAGTCTAATAAAGTAGTCAAAAGACAAAAACCCCTCAAAACGTGAAATTTGAGGGGTTTTTGTTACAAAGATGTTACACAAATCTTAGGATTCTTTCTGACTCTCACTTCCCTCTTGCGGTTTCGTATATTTTTGAGTTAATGTATCCCAATCAGGGGCGACAATATTATACGCTTCCTTATGAAGAGAGGCTTTATAAGCTATAGTATTGCCTTCATTTTTTATAAAAAGCTCTGATTCTGAAAAATTTACAAATTGTGAGCATAGCCTTTCTAACTCTTCTTTAGCACTTTGATTCAATAGAGTTTCACCGGCCTTTGCCCCTGAAAACCTGCAAGCATAAACAACGGGTACACCTACTACTGTTAATTCATTTTGCGTATTCATTAATGTTGTCATTCCAAAGTCAATACCTATGCCTAATCCAGTATCCTTTGGAACAACAGTAAAATAGCTTCTAGAATTTTTATAATGTTCTTCAAAAGCTAAGTGGCACTCATTAGTAGCTTTAATAGCTCTAATAATGGACTCTTCTCCACTATAAAACTTAGGAAAGAATGCCAGTATACCATCGCCTGTAAATTTATCAAACACTTGTATCACCCTGAAATAGCTTGACAGATTTAGGATTCATTTTTGGTCACTGAAATAGTTTCTAAAATTGTACTTTTTGCTTTTTCTCACGTTTTGATGCTCTCCATCTTTTAGTTAATGGTCCCTTCATTTGATGAGCCTGCTCAGGCGTTAGATAATCACAACTGCCATG
>NZ_JARNTW010000050.1:1615-4699 GCF_029433105.1 Runella sp. MFBS21
ATCACAAGGCTATAAGTCTTAGAGTTTTTTGACATATTGGGAAGAAAGATAGAGTAATTAAGAAGAAGAAAGACAAGGGCGCATGGCGGATGCCTAAGGCTCTCAGCGGCGAAGAAGGACGCGATAAGCTGCGAAAATGGTAGGGGAGTGGCACATACATGTCGATCCTACTGTATCCGAATGGGGCAACCCATCCTGAGTAATCAGGATATCCGAAAGGAGGCAAACGGGGGGAACTGAAACATCTAAGTACCCCTAGGAAAATAAAACAACAGTGATTCCGGCAGTAGTGGCGAGCGAACCCGGAGAAGCCTAAACCAATGCAGTTACGGCTGTGTTGGGGTTATAGGACTACTTATTAGAATTTACTGGAAGCTGAACTGACTGGGAAGTTGGACCATAGAGGGTGATAGTCCCTTAAGCGTACAAAGTAGAGACGTAGTAGAATCCTGAGTAGGTGGGGGCAGGAGGAACCCCCTCTGAATTCGGCGGCACCATCCGCCAAGGCTAAATACGACTGAGAGACCGATAGTGAACGAGTACCGTGAGGGAAAGGTGAAAAGGACCGGGAGTACCGGGGTGAAATAGAACCTGAAACCATGCGCTTACAAGCGGAGGGAGCCTGTGGGTGACCTCGTGCCTTTTGCATAATGAGCCTACGAGTTGTTCTTTTTAGCGAGGTTAATCATTTAAGATGAGCAGCCGAAGCGAAAGCGAGTCTGAATAGGGCGAATAGTTAAAGAGAGCAGACGCGAAACTTGGTGATCTATCCGTGGTCAGGTTGAAGTGTGGGTAACACTACATGGAGGACCGAACCAGTTAACGTTGAAAAGTTTTTGGATGAACTGCGGATAGGGGTGAAAGGCCAATCAAACTGAGAAATAGCTCGTACTCCCCGAAATGTTTTTAGGAACAGCGTTGTGGGGCGTTTATGTCAGGTAGAGCTACTGATAGGATGCGGGGGAGTCAAATCCTACCAAATTCTGACAAACTCCGAATGGGCATAAATAGACACAGCAGTGAGGGCCGGGGTGCTAAGGTCACGGTCCGAGAGGGGAACAACCCAGAGCAACCGCTAAGGTCCCTAAGTATATACTAAGTTGAACAAAGGAAGTCTGACTGCCGAGACAGCCAGGATGTTAGCTTGGAAGCAGCTATACATTTAAAGAGTGCGTAACAGCTCACTGGTCGAGCGGGGCGGGCGTCGATAATAAACGGGCATCAAGTATATCACCGAAGCGATGCGATTATTAATAATCGGTAGGGGAGCATTCTAACATCAGCGAAGTTGTAGCGTGAGCTATGGTGGAGAGGTTAGAAAAGCAAATGTAGGCATAAGTAACGACAATGTATGTGAGAACCATACACACCGTAAAGCTAAGGATTCCTCAGCTATGTCAATCAACTGAGGGTTAGTCGGGGCCTAAGGGGAAGGCGAAGGCCGCACCTGATGGACAGCAGGTTAATATTCCTGCACCTGATACAAGTGTGAAGTGTACGGGGTAGGGGAGAGAGTACGAAGTGACGGAAGTCTTCGTTGAGCGGCGTTTACGGACAAAGCGAACTTTTGAACTGGCCTCCAAGAAAAAGCACAGAAACATCAGCTTGTATTAGCCCGTACCGTAAACCGACACAGGTAGCTGGGTAGAATATACCAAGGTGCTCAAGTGAATCACGGTTAAGGAACTCGGCAAATTAGTCCTGTAACTTCGGGAGAAGGGACACTCTGGCGTGAGCTGGAGTCGCAGAGAAATGGCCCAGGCGACTGTTTAACAAAAACACAGGGCAACGCAAAGTGGAGACACTACGTATGTTGCCTGACACCTGCCCGGTGCTGGAAGGTTAAGAGGGGAGCTTAGCGCGAGCGAAGGTTTGAATCGAAGCCCCAGTAAACGGCGGCCGTAACTATAACGGTCCTAAGGTAGCGAAATTCCTTGTCGGGTAAGTTCCGACCTGCACGAATGGTGTAACGATCTGGGCACTGTCTCAACCGTGAGCTTGGTGAAATTGTAGTAGCGGTGAAGATGCCGCTTACCCGTCACGGGACGGAAAGACCCCGTGCACCTTTACTACAACTTTGCGTTGGATATGGGATATGAATGTGTAGGATAGGTGGGAGGCTATGAAGTGGTTTCGTCAGGGATCATGGAGCCAACGTTGAAATACCACCCTTTTGTATTCTGTGTTCTAACTTCTGATGAAGGACCGCGCATGGTGGGTAGTTTGACTGGGGTGGTCGCCTCCAAAAGAGTAACGGAGGCTTCCAAAGGTTGGCTCAGCACGCTTGGTAACCGTGCGGGGAGTGCAAAAGCACAAGCCAGCTTGACTGTGAGATCGACGGATCGAACAGGTGGGAAACCAGGGTTTAGTGATCCGGTGGTTCTGCATGGGTAGGCCATCGCTCAAAGGATAAAAGGTACGCCGGGGATAACAGGCTGATCTCCCCCAAGAGCTCACATCGACGGGGAGGTTTGGCACCTCGATGTCGGCTCGTCACATCCTGGGGCTGGAGAAGGTCCCAAGGGTTCGGCTGTTCGCCGATTAAAGTGGCACGCGAGCTGGGTTCAGAACGTCGTGAGACAGTTCGGTCCCTATCTGTGATGGGCGTAGGAAGTTTGACGGGGGCTGACCTTAGTACGAGAGGACCGGGTTGGACTCACCGCTGGTGAATCGGTTGTTACGCCAGTAGCATGGCCGAGTAGCTACGTGGGCAACGGATAAGCGCTGAAAGCATCTAAGTGCGAAACCGGCCTGAAGATGAGACTTCCATATAAGGGACGTTATAGACTATGACGTTGATAGGCTGTAGGTGTAAAGATGGTGACATCAAAGCTGAGCAGTACTAATTGCCCAATATCTTCTTTAAGAATATTTATTGTATCTTTCTTTCCAATGTCAATGACTTAAGGGTTTTGCCAAGCATTATTGATTGAATAAATCAAAAGGTCTTGATGGTGGTTACAGGGTGGGTGTTCACCTCTTCCCATTCCGAACAGAGAAGTTAAGCCCCGCTCCGCCGATGATACTGGGATAACACCCGGGAAAGTAGGTAGCCGCCACGATATTAACAACTAAAGCAGTTCT
>NZ_JARNTW010000051.1 GCF_029433105.1 Runella sp. MFBS21
CAATCGATACAGTTCAATGACATGCCATCGAAAGGCACCTGTTTTGTACTTTTTCTTTAAATTAATAAAGCTGCTCACTTTCATAACTTTACACAATTTGTGTCAAGCTATTTCAGGGATATACACTGGGATGTATAATTATGGTTATGACAAATACCAACGGTTTAATGTCCGCGCCAATGTCACCTCGACATTCAATAAATGGCTGAGTTTTAGCCTTCGAAGTAGTGCTTCTCGCCAATATTTTGATACCCCCAACGCTTATGGTAGCAAAACGGGCGGAGGTTTGGAAGCATACATGCACCAAATTGCCAGGAAGTACCCCACTGTGGCTCTCTTTAATCCTGACGGCAACTACTCCTCTACCAGCGATGTATTACTCCATAAAGAAGGTGGCCGGTCAAAATCCACCACTGACCAAATCTTACTCACTGGAGAATTTAACCTAAATTTAGCTAAAGGTTGGACTGCTACCGCCAATTACACCCTTGATGGCTCTTTCTACGATGACCAATCACACCTCAAAACCTTGTACGAAGTTTTACCAGATGGCACTACGGGGATCATTGGCGGCACTTCTCCGAATTCATTTTCGAGAAGTAACCAACGAAGCATGCACCATATTATCAATGTTTTTAGTTCTTACGAAAAAACACTCGGAGGGCATTATGTAAAGGTTTTGGGTGGTTTTGTACGTGACTTAAACGCTTATCTCTCTTATAGTGCAAGCAATAGTCTACTTTATTCTGAAAACATCCCATCATTAAGCACTACTTATGGTACCTCCGCTTCGGTGTCAGATGTGTCTCGAAAATTAGCTTCTGATGGGATATTCGGTAGAATCAATTATAACTTCCGAGAGAAATACTTGCTCGAACTCAATGGAAGATACGACGGCACTTCTCGTTTTTTGCGCGATGTTCGTTGGAAGTTTTATCCTGGTGTATCTGCGGGGTGGAATGTTGATAAAGAAGCCTTCTTTGAAGGAGCTACCCATATAGTGAGTGCACTCAAGCTTAGAGCCTCTTATGGTTCATTAGGAGACCAAGGCTTTTTGGATGCAAGCGGGGCCAATTGGTATCCTTTTTATCCGAGTCTTGGTACTGTACGTCCTACAAGCACAAGCTGGCTTTTTAACAATGGTCAGCAAGCCAACGTGACCCCTCCGGGCCTTATCAATCCTGCCCTCACTTGGGTGACCACTACCTCCCTCAACCTCGGAACCGACATTAGTTTTTTGGCCAATCGCTTGAATGCCTCTTTTGACTGGTATATCCGTAAAGCGGATGATTTTGCAGGCCCTTCCGAGGCTTTACCGGGTATTCTGGGAGCTACGCCCCCTAGTGCCAACAACGCCGGCATCGAAACCAGAGGCTTTGAACTAAGCCTAGGATGGAGGGATAAAATCGGTGATATAAGATATGGCCTCAAGGGCGTATTAAGTGATTATAGTGGCAAAGTAGTGCGTTATCCCAATCCTACAGGGTCTATAAGCACCTTCTTTGCAGGGCAAGAAATGGGAAGCATTTGGGGATACGAAACCGTTGGTTTGTTCCAAAGTATCGATGAAATCAATAGCGCACCCAAGCAAACTTTACTCTCAACGGCTACGTGGACCCCGGGAGATGTAAGATACAAAGACCTTAACAACGACGGTATCATTGGCCCTGGAAACGGAACATTAGAAAACCCTGGCGATAGAAAAATCATCGGCAACAGTACACCTCGCTTCTCTTATAGTTTTACAGGAGATATGACATGGAAAGGTTTTGACTTGATGTTGTTTCTCCAAGGAATTGCAAAAAGGGATGTTTTTATTGGTTCCAACTATTTCTGGGGAATTGTGGGGGATGAATGGCAAAGCTCCGTTTTTACAGTCCACACCAACCGCTGGACTCCAGAGAACCCCAATGGATATTTTCCTAAATTTTACATGAGTTCGCAGAATAGTAAAAACACTCAAACGCAAACGAGATATTTACAGAATGCGGCCTATCTACGCATCAAAAATTTACAACTTGGGTATACTCTCCCCAAAACGGTACTCAATACCATAAAAATTGAGAAAGTGAGAGCCTATATAAGTGTTGAAAACTTAGCTACCTTCACCAAGCTCATCAAAACACTAGATCCTGAGCTTTCGATTGGAACTGGCAAGATTTATCCCTTGCAACGGACTTTCTCAGGAGGAATCAATGTCACTTTTTAAACCCCCGAAATCATATTTATCATGAAAAAATATATCGCATTTATCCTTCTACTGAGTATAGTTACGTTGGTAGGATGTAAAGAAAATTTTCTTGAGCGCGCCCCCGAAACCGCCATCAGCGATGCCGAATTTTGGAAGTCTACCAGTGACTTACAACTATATGCTAATAATTTTTACACTGCGTTTCCTTCTACTATCAGTACTTTTGGCACCATCGGCATCTATGGTAACGACGCTGATGAGGGTAGCGACAACATGATTAACATGGGGTATAATACTACCCTTAATGGTGAACGAATCGTACCCGCATCGGGTGGAGGATGGGCCTACAGCAATTGGTCAACCTTACGAAATATCAATTACTTCCTTGTCAACCAAAGCAAAGTCAATGTAAACTGGGACTTGAAAAAAGCCTATGTTGGGGAAGCTTTGTTTTTCCGCGCTTGGTTTTACTACGACAAGCTTCGGCAGTTTGGTGACCTACCTTGGATTACAAAACCGTTGGACCCTAACTCCCCCGAACTCAGCGCCACACGACTCACTCGCAATGTCATTGTAGATTCTTTAATGAACGACCTTGACAAAGCCGTCGCTTACTTACCTACCAAATCAAACGCTCAAGTATCGCGAATCAACAAGGAAGTAGCGCTGTTGTTTCAGGCGCGTATCGCGCTGTTTGAAGGTACGTGGGAGAAATATCATGCGGGGACTGCCTTTGGCGTGACTGGCTCTAACGGTGAAAAATACCTAAAAAAAGCCGCAGAAGTAGCAGAGACTCTCTTAAACAATGGTGGCGGCTATGGCTTAGTAGATACACCAGGCGCGGATGGCTACTGGAAACTTTTTAACCAAACCGACTACAGTTCTAATCGAGAAATAATGCTATGGCGCAAATATGACTTAAATCTCAACGGAGGGCATTATTGGCATCGCTATACCAATACAGGAGCAGGTCGGGGACTTACCAAAGACCTAATAGATGCGTATTTGTGTACCGATGGTAAGCCTATTTCGGTGAGTCCGTTGTACAAAGGAGATGCTACTATTTTGGAGGCCATCACCAACCGTGACCCACGACTGTCTCAAACGGTGTATGTTCCGGATGGAGCGCATATCATCACCAACAACCGCCCCAATGGTGCAGCTCCGGTAATGTTTCAAGCGCCTAGTTTTTCGGCTGCAAACGAAAACAAACCCGCCACAGGCTATCAAGTTTATAAGGGTCATAACCCCGATTATATTCAACAACAAGACCGAGGTACTACGGGCTATATCTTGTTTCGATATGCCGAGGCATTATTGATTTTTGCCGAAGCCAAAGCCGAATTGGGCATTTTTACGCAAGCCGACGCCGATAAAAGTGTTAATTTGCTCCGTAAAAGAGTTGGAATGCCTACCTTACAGATTGCGGCTATCAATACCGACCTCAAGGCAGAGTTTCCGTCATTAAGCCCACTTATCAACGAAATCAGACGTGAAAGAAGAGTAGAGCTTGCGTGTGAAGGTTACCGCCACGACGACCTTTACCGTTGGGCTGCCGCCGACGAAAAGTTAGTAGGACTTAAACCCAAAGGGGCAAAACTCGCTCAGTGGACAGGAATTGTGGCCGCCAACCTGCTGGCGTCTTATCCCACCGATGCCAACGGCTATATCGAATTGTACCAGAAAATTGGGGGAATGAGCACAGGTTATAAATTCAATATCAATCGTGACTATCTTGCTCCTTTAGCAACAGAACAAATGCTGCTCAATAGTCAAATCAAGCAAAACCCTGGCTGGTAATACCCTCTTCCATCAAATAATGCGAATCAAGAGTTGGGTTTAACAGCCAACTATTTATTAACGAGATACTTATATGTAGATAGTGGGGTAAAAGTTTTCCCAGAAACATAAAAAGTAGTAAGATTGGGTTCTCACATCTAATCA
>NZ_JARNTW010000052.1 GCF_029433105.1 Runella sp. MFBS21
CTTCTTCCTTGAAGCGCTCGAAATTAAAGGATTCGTCAGTTTTCATTGTGTCTATAAGTTAAAACTAAGTTACTTATTTTCCCCCTTTGATTCAATTTGGGGTGACACAGTTTAGTTTACAATCTCATGGCCATGTACAGCGAGCAGCTGTTTCATAACCTTTTAAAGCTATAATACCAGCTGGAACCTCCTCGCAACATCATCCATTCTTCCTTAAGGTAATCAAATTTGATCGGAGTTGAACTTTGATTGTCGAAAAGTGCTTCATAATTATTGCTTAATTTAGGTTGAAAATCATCAAGCATTTTTTCGTTTGCTACTCTGGCAGGATTATCCTTTTTTAGCTTCATTTTATCCCACGCAGCTCTTGTACTTTCTGAAAAATACTTTTTCAATGCGGATTCGTTTAACTTCTCAAAATTGCTAATTTTCAATAAGTTAGGATTAATATATTTAGAAGTAGAAGACAGAATTTTTGGAATGCTTACCATTTTGTTGTATTCCAAGATATAATCATTAAACGTTTCAATAGTATCTTTTTTCATCGCTACACTGGCGGGAAATAAATCATAAGCTGAGTAAAAGACTTTTATTTCAGGAAGGATAGCATCTAAGTACTCTCCAAAGTTTTCCCACTCATTAATTTGGGATATTTTGAAGTCAAAGCCCCCCGGTTCCCGCGCTGTTTTTCTCTCAATTTTATAAAAATCAATCATTTGCCGCTTAATATCTGTTGTATCTGCAAAGTTTTGCCATTTGCCTTTTTTGTCAAGTCGAAAACGAAAAGGAGTTTTGAGGATAAACTTTTTTTCAGCTACCGCAAATTCCTCTTTAAGTGTATCGGTCATGAATGTGACAAAAGATATATATCGCCACTCTATAATGTAGCTACTATCAGATTTAGCATTTTGACTCAGTACCTTGATTTGGAAAGCTTTATTACTGTTGAATTCTTCCATCATCATGCTGCCAATACCTTTGTGTTTCAGCTCGTATCTAAAAGTTTGGCCTACTTTCCATTTGATTGGCATAGTAACAGTTTGAGCTTTCAGGGTATTTGACTTTGTACTTAGAATTATGCAAGAAAAAAGTATGAGAAATTGTTTCATTGGGTTTTCATAGTGTTGCAACGGCATTATATATACTGAATGAGAAATGTTTCTTATTTCTCTTACGAATCAATTCACAAGCCTAAACCTGCTCTGCTGGTAACGGCTTGAATAGATTAACTAACGTCTACACGGAGCGACGCTAATTAATCATCCATTTCCTCAGGGTCAATCCTGCTTAGATATGCGTCAAATTGTTTGAGGTCAGAACAAACGGGAAGCAAAACCTCTACAATTTTTTGTAGATTCTCTGCCGAATCAACATAAGCGTAAAACGCTCCAGCTTCGGGGTCAAAATCTAAGTGGGTTAACAGCTCCGGATTCTTCTCATCCAGAATATGACGAATGACGCCTTCCCAACTGTAGCCGTTACCACTAAATTCATGTTTCTCAAAAATTGGGTTGTGAGTAGCAAATGCTTCTCCTTCGCATTCAACTACAATTGTATGCGAGTCATTTTGTACGAGTTTGAATGGAAATGTATTCATCTTATCGAAAGTGGATTTGTATTGTTCTTATTTTTAACAGACACTCTATTAACGCATACACTATTGCTTCATTTGAGTGAATGGGTAAGGATTTTACAAACTTAGCAAAAGTATTATTTTGCCAAGTAGAAAGCATTTTTTTAAAAAGCTATTGGGTAGTAAACCCCTTTTTTTAATTCACTCTATTATCGATTGTAGATATCGATATACCGTTGCACGACTGAGGCCTAGTAATTTACCAATTTCCTCAACTGTTTTTTCCTTCTTCTCATACAAAGTGCGGGCTGCTTCCACCTTCGATTGCGCTTCTTTACTTAATCCCTTTGGCTTACCTCCCAAGCGGCCACGAGCACGAGCAGCCGATAACCCTGCCTTTGTGCGTTCGCGTATTAAATCCCGTTCAAATTCGGCCAGTGAAGCAAAGATGTTGAAAACCAATCTGCCCTGAGCTGTAGTTGTATCAATGGCATCATTGAGACTGCGGAAGCCTATGCCCTTTTCCTGAAAATCATTGATGAGGTTAATCAACTCTTTTAAGGAGCGACCTAAGCGGTCAAGCTTCCAAACGATAACGGTATCCCCTTCCCGTATGGTTTCAAGCAGTTTGAGTAGTTGCGGTCTTTCTTTGGCCGATGATGCTTTTTCCTGAAAGATGCGGTCACAGCCTGCTTTCTTTAGATCATCGAGTTGCAGGCTCAAATTTTGGTCTTGTGTCGAAACACGGGCGTATCCGAGAAGCATAATTTTGTCTCATTAAGTCAAGCAAAGATAATAAATGAATGATACATTGATAAATGAGATAACATTATGAGACATTTTTTGCAACTAAATCGGGGATTTTTCCTGTATGTGCATTTGTCTCACAAAACGCCCGTTTTGCGAGACGGACAAAACAGGTAAAGTTGTGATTGACACATTTATGGTTTTAAATAGAGTTCAATTTCTTTACGTACAAAGTCGCCATACTCAGTACCTTCGCTGTATTCACCTCCAAGTGAATTTAAATAATATAATCTAAGGTCGTATGCTGAACAAATTTCTGATGTTGGCTCCGCATCAAATTCTTCTTCAAAATAGGTAAGTCTTTTTTTTGTATAAATTGTTTTATCCGCTCCAAAAGCCAAAAACTTTTTATATTCATCGTCATCTCCATTATATGCGCAAATGCAATGAAGCGGAGTCCAGCCATTATTATCAATTTTATTAATATCAATATCATATTTAATCAAGGTGTCGAAATATACACTTGGCATGCCGCTCAAAGCATATGCATGTAACAAATTCCTTCCTTGATTATTAACGGCTTTTTCATCAATACCAAGCTTAATACAATTTTCAACTATAGTTTCTATGTAATCTTCTCTTCTCCAAAATTTATCAATGTAGTTGAATCGTGACACGTCCCTTCGAATAATATAAAACAAAGCATTTTCACCTTGTTCATTCTTGATGTTCAAATCAAAATCCAATGATTTAAAGTAATCCATTGTTTTGAAGAACCCATTTTTTGCCAAATCAAAAATATCAAACTTATTGAACTCATAGTTTTTACTGATCATTAGTCTCACTACTTTCAGTAGGTCATCATCTTCTTTCACATAATGGTTTATCAAATTGTTCTTAAAACGAACATCTATTTCATGTCCTTCATTTATTGCATTTAAAATAATAGATAAATCTGGAAAACGATTTGTGTTCTCAATACTCATTTTAACTATTTCGTCTAACTTTTGCATTTTGTTGTTTGTTTATGTCACCTAACTCCTTGATTGAAGCACATTCACTACAAAATGTGTATTTTGTAGTGTTGCAAAGGTATTTTATTGTTGCATTTCCTCAAAAGGCGTTCTCTATGATGCAGTTTTCTATATACCCTACTAAACATAAAATTCATTATAAGGCAGCTTGTATATCCCTGAAATAGCTTGACACAAATTGTGTAAAGTTATGAAAGTGAGCAGCTTTATTAATTTAAAGAAAAAGTACAAAACAGGTGCCTTTCGATGGCATGTCATTGAACTGTATCGA
>NZ_JARNTW010000053.1 GCF_029433105.1 Runella sp. MFBS21
ATTTCACAATCTAATAGCGACCATGTAGCCTCTATTACTCAGACAGGTACAGGTAATGAAGCTAGCATCACCCAACTTGACGGGCCGGCTAATGATGCCTCTATTTCACAAAATGGAATCGGTAACAACGCTCAAATTGGGCAAGCTGGGCTTAACAACACCGCTAGTGTTAGTCAAACTGGAAATGACAACTTTAGCTACATTTCTCAGCTATCACAAGATAACATGGCATCTCTAACGCAAAATGGTAACTCCAACTATGCTGCTCTTGAGCAAATTGGTTCAGGAAATGAGGCCATTTTCTCGCAAGTTGGAAACGGAAACAGCATCGTGGGTGCCGCGGGGGGAGCAGTCCAACAAGGGGGAGGAAATAACTACCTAGAAATTAACCAAAACGGTAACAACAACACCGCTGGATTTACTCAAAATGGTAGTGGTAACTCTTACACGCTCAACCAAAACGGTAACAATAATACCTTTACGCTTACTCAAACTGGTATCTAAACAAGCTCCCGTTTGATAACATAAAAAAACGCTGAAAGAAATTCTTTTCAGCGTTTTTTTTATATTTTTATACCGTTAAAAAAAATACATACCAAACTTAACAAAAAATCTTTTTAAACTTATACTTTTGTATACATTAAGTATACCCTTTTGAAAATCAATCTTACCTCGAACCATTTTATTTACATACATTCATGAAAAAACTCACAATGACCGTTGCGAGCTTCCTCTTTGCTCTAGCGGCGTATTCGCAAAACTCATTAACTGCGAATCAAACATCAACTAATGGTGGAATAAACACAGTCAGTGGACCAAGCCAAACTGTCTCAGGAAGCGGAGCCAATACGGCTACACTTAACCAAACTGCCGACGGAGCTTCTTCCCTCAACACTATCAACTTAACTCAAACGAGTGCAGCATTTGCTAACTTTGGAACAATCACCCAAGAAGCTAGTGCTGGCGGTGTTAATACTGCCACTTTGTCTCAAAACGTAGATGCCACTGGTAACAACAGCGCGACATTGTCTCAAACGACAACTAATGGTATAAACACTGCTGATGTCAATCAATTTGATGATGCTAACGTTTCAACAGTTACTCAAAATGCTACTGACGGCGAAAACTATGTTGAAATTGATCAGCGAAAAGATGCAGTAGCTACAGTAACTCAAACAGCTACTGGGTCTGGTAGCTACAATGATGCTGATATTTATCAGAACAATAGCAATGACAACACCGCAACGGTAACTCAAACCGCTAATTTGGGAGGTTCAAACTACATAGATGTAAACCAATATGGCACAGATATTACTGTAACATCTACCCAAAATGCCGACGGAGCTGGTAGCCAAAATGACTCCTATGTAAGCCAAGCTGTTACCAGTGATGATTCTAATGTAGGTTTATCTCAAACCGCTAACGGCGGTGGATATAATGAGTCATATGTAGATCAATTAAATGATGATTTAACCGCTACAATCACTCAAAGTGCAAGTGGTACTTCTACATCCAATGACTCTTATGTTCGTCAAGGTTTGTTGAGCGATAATTCAACTGCAACCGTTGCTCAGACTGCCACTGATGGTGCTATCAACGAATCTAGCGTTGTCCAATTAGCCGATAATCTAAGTGCCATTGTAACCCAAAATGCAACTGGTACGGGTAGCCAAAATGATGCTGATGTAATTCAAGATTTACTCCCTAACAATACAGATGCTACTATCACTCAAACAGCCTCTTCTGGAGGTGTAAACGATGCCGTAACATGGCAAGGTAGTGATGACTCTGATCTTACTGTTACACAAACTGCGGCAGGAACTGGTAGCAACAATGACGCAAATATCTTACAAGGAGTTTTGAGTAGATATGTCACAGCCACTATCACCCAAAACGCCCAATCAGGAGGCGAAAACGACGCAACTATTAGTCAGCTAGCCGACGACCTTGAGGCAACTATAACTCAGACAGCTACTGGTGCTGGTAGTACAAATACAGGAACCATTGAGCAAACTTTATTAAGTGATGACGCCACTGCTACCATTACCCAGACGGCTTCGGCTAGTGCCGACAACTTTGCAGACGTGGAACAAGCAGGGGATGACTTATCGGCCACTGTATCACAAACTGCCGACGGAACCGATAGTAACAATGAAGCTTACGTAGAGCAAACTTCACAAAGTAGTTATGGAGATGTAACCGTAATGCAAGATGCAATCACGGGGGGGCAAAACTATGCTAATATCCAGCAAAGAGGAGACTATGTAACTATAGATGTAGAGCAAAACGCCAGTGGTGCCAATAGTTCAAACACTACTTACCTAGATCAATACAACAATAGCTCTAATGCCGATATCACTGTATCTCAAGATGCTCAAGCTGGTGCTGAAAACTATGCCAATGTAGAACAAACAGGTGATGATATTGAGACCACTATTACCCAGACAGGTACTGGTGCAGGAAGTTATAACCAAGCATATGTGGATCAATACACAGATAGTGACTTTGCTACTACCACTATCACCCAAGATGCATCCGCAAGTGCTGACAACTATGCTACAGTTAATCAATATGGTAATAATCTCACTGCTACCATCGACCAAGATGCCGATGGCTCAGGTAGCTCCAACACCGCTACTATTACTCAGGAGATCAATACAGATAATAGTGGTGCAACCATCTCCCAACTAGCTGAAAACGCGGGTACAAACACTGCCACTATCATTCAAAAAGGAGATACTGAAACTGCATCTGTAGACCAAACAGCCGCTTTCAGTGCTACCAATACTGCTACCGTTACTCAAGAAGACCTCAACGCTCTTGGCTCTAATGCCGAAATCACTCAGGATGCGATCGACAACGCATCCAACACCGCTACTACGCTACAACGTACCGATGCTTTGGGTGACATCATCATCGACCAAACTGCTTCGGGTACTGGCTCTAGCAACCTAGTGGATGTCTTCCAAAACTCATCTACTTTTGCTTCAT
>NZ_JARNTW010000054.1 GCF_029433105.1 Runella sp. MFBS21
CAATAAAGAAAATCATTTCGCATTGAAAAGGAAACTTACGCTCAATGCCTTAAAAAACGCTTGGAATAAACTGAAAATTCTCAAAGCAAACGACCCTATTCTGGGTAGGGCTGCGTAACATCAGTTAATTATTCGAGACAAACATCGCAAAGACATGATTGGAAGCTACCTCAAAACCTCTAGTCGCAATTTGATGCGCAACAAGCTTTTCTCTTTTATCAATATTGTAGGCTTGGCCATTAGTATGTCGGTTGGCTTGTTGCTGATTGCCTTTATTATGGACTTGTACTCCTATGATAGATTTCATATAAACGGGGAGCGAATTTATCGTATCACTCATGTAGCCACCGTCAACGACGAGTTAAGTGGTAAATTTGGTTCCACTTCATTAAAACTTGGAAAACTCATCCGGGAAAAAGTAGCTGGAGCCCAAGAAGTCGCAATTGTACACAACGACTTTTCGCAAGATGCCAAAGTGGGCGAAAATATACTCCCTATCAAAGGTTTTTGGGCAGATCCCTCCCTATTTAAGGTGTTCACTTTTCCTATGTTGGAAGGCAATCCTGAAATAGCCCTCAAAGAGCCGTATTCCATTGTAGTGACCGAAACTACGGCTAAAAAACTTTTTGGGAGTACAAATGCATTGGGAAAGGTAATTCAGTTTGATACCCTTCCTTATAGAGTAACGGGCGTTATCAAAGACATTCCTTTCTTTTCGCATATTCACTTTGAAGCTTTGGTATCGCTTTCAACCGCAGAGCAACTCAATAAAAACAACAATTATGAACAATGGGCTAACAAGTGGGCTAACTATGTCTATCTCTTACTCCCTAAAAATGTCGATAAAATGACCATTCAGGCGCAGCTCGATGCCATTGCCAAAGAAGGAAATATCGCCGAAAAAAATACAAAAATCAAACTAGAACTTCTTCCTTTGTATGACTTAGTGGTAGGAGAAAATCTCAGCCGTTCTGAGGCAGGTGCGTCCACAGGGCCACACCTGCCTCCCATTATACTGTGGATTATCGGCGGACTTGCCCTCATCGTGATAATTTCAGCCTGTTTCAATTATACCAATCTTTCAATAGCACGAGCCATTCGCCGCTTAAAAGAAGTAGGGCTTCGCAAAGCCATCGGTGCAGGAAAAAATGAAATACTGCAGCAGTTTTTGATAGAGGCAATTATAATTTCCTTATCAGCGCTTGTTCTTTCGTTCTTCTTATTTCTGACATTGAGGCCCATACTCATCAACCTTGCTCCCGAAATGCAACGTACCATCAAGCTCGAACTCACACCTGCTGTGATGATAGCTTTTATTATTTTTTCAATATTTGTAGGAGCTATTGCAGGTTTTCTACCAGCACTCTTTTTTTCAAAAGTAAGTGCTATGAATGCTTTTCGAAATGCGGCCGCTCCGCTATATCAATCTGCAAAGGTATTCAAGCACCTAAACTTCCGTCGTAGCTTAGTAGTAATTCAATATATATTTACCTTAATCTTTATAACCACTACTGCCATCGGATATGTACAGTATAAAAACATCCTTGCTTTTGATTTGGGATTCAAAACCGAAAATATCCTAAACATTGATACACAAGACAATCGCCCAGAAGTTCTTCTTCAAGAATTGAGTACTCTACCAGAAGTGAAAGCCCTATCACGGTCGCTGATTGTAACCAGCGTCGGGAATGCGTGGGGTGGATTTGTAAAATATCAAAATACACGTGACTCTGCACTAGTAATGACGAACCATGTTGACGAAAATTATTTGCCTTTGCATGAATATAAGCTCATCGCAGGAGAAAATTTCAAGACTCGCTCTACTAGCTCCCAAGCAGCTTCAGAAATGATTGTAAATCAACAATTTCTAAAACGATTTAACATTGGTTATAACGACCCTAAAAAGGCGATTGGGGAGGTTGTTACATTTAGTAATTTCCACGGACCCCGAAAAGCAACTATTGTGGGCGTTATGAAAGATTTCCATTACGGTAAAGTTGACAATCTCATTGGCCCCGTCGCTTTTATGCACTGGACGCCCGGAGACAGGACAATCATCAATGTCAAAATACAGAGTATGGACATGACAGCGACATTAGGTAAAATTGAATCGATTTGGAAAAAATATGACCGCGTTCATCCATTAAAAGCGCAATTTTACGAGGAAGCTATCGAAGAAGCCTATAGCGAATTTTCAATGCTTATTAAAATTATTGGTTTTCTTGCTTTCCTCGCCGTTTCAATTGCTTCGATGGGATTATTCGGGATGGTGGTATTTACGACCGAGACCCACCTAAAAGAGATTGGAATAAGGAAAGTGATGGGTGCCACTGCGGTCAATCTTATCTACATATTGAGTAGAGGTTTTATACTCCAATTGTCTTTAGCAGCTTTTATTGCCCTTCCTCTTACGTACCTTTTCTTTAAAAATTTTGTACTAACCCATTTTCCTTATCATGTACCTGTGCAAGTTTTTGAGCTATTTATTGGCTTACTAATAGTACTACTTATTGCATTTATTATGATTGCTTCCCAAACAATAAAAGCCGCAAAAAGTAATCCCGTAGAGGTTTTGAAAAACGAATAGAAGTTGAGGTCAGGCTAAAAAAAAAAGCAGTTCTTTGCAGAACTGCTTTAGTTGTTAATATCGTGGCGGCTACCTACTTTCCCGGGTGTTATCCCAGTATCATCGGCGGAGCGGGGCTTAACTTCTCTGTTCGGAATGGGAAGAGGTGAACACCCACCCTGTAAC
>NZ_JARNTW010000055.1 GCF_029433105.1 Runella sp. MFBS21
TCAAAACTTTTTAAACCTTCTCGTTCTCTCTCTTCGTCCCCGCCGCTCTTCCGTTTTGGGAGTGCAAAGATAACACAACCGCCACCCCCTTTCCAAATATTTAAACACCTTTTTTTTGAAAAAAGCTCTTTTTTTGAAAAAAAAAGCCCAAAACACACATTTAATACTATTTTATATATAAAAAACAAAATTTTATATATAGATATATTTCCACCAAAAACATTTTCTCAATTGATTTTTGGCTTTTTTCTGTATCAGCTCTTCATGAAAATGGCTAAATATTCTGCTAAATTTTGTTTAAAGAATGTGAAGCATGAAAAAAAAATAGTAAAAACAATGGGATTGTGTTAGCACAACTACGTCAATAGCCTACAAAAATAATAGAATAATAAAAGCTTTATTCTTTATAATTACTATAACATTAAGCTCCATAAAGCTTTATTTGTTGAAACTCCGAACAGACAGACTTTATAAAAGCAGTGCTTACAGATGATACGGTTTTTATAAAATAGTTTTAAATATTGCCTAATTTCCCTCTTTTAACAGAGGAGAAATTGCTTTTTTCTGTTTGAGTAAGGAAGCAGCCTTATAGTTTTTCTTTGAGTACAAAATGTGATTGAAGGTTATGGCTTAGTGGATCGAGAAAATTGTGAGGGGCGTATGTTCAAAAGGAATCACAAAACCAAAAGGTTTCTGAAATTAGGCTAAAGAAGAAGCCTAAATATTTTTATTGAAGGGTTCAAAACATAAAATCTTCTAGATTGACTTTGTAAAGAGGGACCGTAAACCCATCAGTTAAATATCTTTTTTCTCCCCTCCCCTTAACAATAGGTCATAGATAATCTTTTCTTCGGGAGTCTTTAGACGTAATTGCAGTGGTATGTCGTGCCTCCTAAAGGGGTAACCATTTTAAATTAGAGAAAAAGGTAATTTCAAACTCTAAAAATGTTAAAACGATGAAGACAAGCAAATTCAGCGAACCGCCTCAAATCATAGCGATATTGGGTAGTGTAGAAAGACAAAACCATAGAAAATGTCTGTCGAGAGTATGGGATTTCTCCCGACACTTTCTATAACTGGCGTACAAAATATGGAAGCATGGGAGCAGATGAGCTAAAGCGAATGCAAGAACTGGAAGCGGAGAATATCCGATTGAAAAAATTGTTAGCAGACAAGAGTCTAGATTATGAGAAGTGTATGAACTACTAAAAAAGGTATAATCCTTACTATTCTGTTGGAAATTATCAAAGCATTGGAAAAGAATACATCGCTTCGACGATGTAGCAGGGCATTAGGGGGCAACGCCGAGCCAGTCTATATTACAAACACAAGCGAAAAAATGAAGATGTTGAGATTGGTGAAATGCTAAGAGGCAAAGCATCAGAAAAGCCCAATTGGGGCTTTCGCTTATTGTTCTATTGGTGTCGAAACCAAGGAAAGAAATGCAATCGAAAACGTATTTATAAGGTGTATAAGGCTGCAAAATTAAACTTACGGAAAGCAAGAGTACGAAAGAAGATAAAACGAGTAGTGATAAATCCATTACCGGCAGGGCAAATCAATGAAGGGTGGTCAATGGGTTTTCTGCGCGATGTACTGGTAAGCCATGAGCATAAAGTACGAATATTAAATATCCTTGATGAATGTTCTCGGAAAGTACTTTTATATTTTGCTGTAACGAGTATATCGGCACGAAAATTAGTTAAACTTTTACAAAACGTGATTGCTCAGAAGGTAAACCCTGCTTATATCAGGTGCGATAGTGGGTGGTCCGCCACCGCGACCTGAATTTATTAGTCGTTCCTTGGAAAGGTTTGCAGAAGAAAATGGTATGGAAATAAGGTTTTCTCAACCTGGAAAACTCCCACAAAATGGCTTAGTAGAACGCAAAGAAACGAATGCTTAAATTTAAAATACTTTAAAACGGTGCAGGAAGTTAAGCAAGATTTGGATAGTTGATGGAATGGTTATAATTTCGATAGGCCCCACTAGGCTTTTAGATATTTAACACCCCAACAGTTTATTAATAAAAATCAAAATCTCTACTTTAATTTGGTAACCGCTTAAGGGAGTAGGACATATGCAGGGCGTTAAATGTTACCCTTGTATAAAAATGAATTCAAGGACAAATAGACTTTTCGTCAAAACGATATAATAAATAAGTAGCAAAACACTAATAGTAAAACCTTATTTTTTTATAAGGGGAGTAATAGGGCAAAAAAAAGCAGTTCTTTGCAGAACTGCTTTAGTTGTTAATATCGTGGCGGCTACCTACTTTCCCGGGTGTTATCCCAGTATCATCGGCGGAGCGGGGCTTAACTTCTCTGTTCGGAATGGGAAGAG
>NZ_JARNTW010000056.1 GCF_029433105.1 Runella sp. MFBS21
GAGATTGTAAACTAAACTGTGTCACCCCAAATTGAATCAAAGGGGGAAAATAAGTAACTTAGTTTTAACTTATAGACACAATGAAAACTGACGAATCCTTTAATTTCGAGCGCTTCAAGGAAGAAGCAATTCAAGGTCTTTATGAAGGCAGAAAAATGGGCGGCACCGATGGTGTATTTGCTCCAATGCTAAAACATCTTCTAGAATCTATGCTGGAGGGTGAACTAACTCACCACTTGGAAGAAAGCAAGGCTGCCGGTGAGAATAACCGTAAAAATGGCAAGACAAAAAAGACAGTTCGAAGTCTTCAATCAGGGCATTTAGAGATTGAAAGTAGCCGAGACCGTCAAGGGACTTTTGAGCCGAAAATATTACCCAAACGTCAATTAATCATCACCGAAGAGCTTGAAGATAAGGTAATTGCCATGTACTCTCGTGGAATGAGTACACGTAATATCTCAGAATACATCAAGGAAATGTATGGGATGGACATATCTGCCACTGAGATTTCTCATATTACAGATAAAATAGTTCCATTGATAAATGAATGGTGTAATCGTCCTTTGGAGCCTGTTTATCCTTTTGTTTTTCTGGACTGTATGCACTACAAAGTACGTGAAAGTGGCGGAGTCGAATCAAGGGCAATTTATAACATATTGGCAATAAGCCGAGAAGGGAAAAAAGAGTTAATCGGCATTTATCTTTCTGAAAACGAAGGCGCTAAGTTCTGGCTTTCAGTGCTGACGCATTTAAAGCAAAGAGGAGTTGAAGACATTCTGATTGCTTGTATTGATGGTCTGAAAGGCTTTCCTGAAGCTATTGAAGCCGTATTTCCCCTAACGCGAATACAATTATGCATCATTCATCAAATTCGGACCAGTCTGCGTTATGTGCCTGAAAAAGATAAAAAAATGGTCATTGAAGATTTGAAACCTGTTTATAAAGCAATTAATCAGGAACAAGGCTTCGAAAAGCTATTGGAATCTCAGGATAAGTGGGGCAAAAAATATCCGCTGGCTGTAAAATCATGGATGAATAATTGGACTAATCTGTCTACTTTTTTCGAATATACTGCTGAAATTAGGCGGGTAATTTATACCACTAATGCCATTGAAGGAATGCATCGGCAAATTCGCAAAGTCACCAAAACCAAGGGTGCATTCACCTCCGATCAAGCTTTGCTGAAATTAGTTTATTTAGTAGTAAGAGACTTATCAAAAAAATGGACGATGCCAATCCATAATTGGGGGTTGGCCATGTCGCAATTGTACATTAAATTTGGCGATAGATTACAAGCTGACAGAGAAAATTACCTCGGAGGCTGAAAAGGCAAAACTAAAATCCTGACACAGTTCAGCGTACACTCCC
>NZ_JARNTW010000057.1 GCF_029433105.1 Runella sp. MFBS21
GTCACTGAAATAGTTTCTAAAATTGTACTTTTTGCTTTTTCTCACGTTTTGATGCTCTCCATCTTTTAGTTAATGGTCCCTTCATTTGATGAGCCTGCTCAGGCGTTAGATAATCACAACTGCCATGCGGTCGTAATGTGTTATAGTTTTCAATTGCCCATCGTATTTTTTCTTCAGCGGCTTGAATATCGAAAAAACTACGATTAAGCAGCATATCCTCTTTGATAGTTCGATTCATTCGCTCCGCCAAGGCATTCTCATAAGGGTCACCTTGTTCTGTCATACTGATGGAAATATTATGCAACTTCAATAAATCAATATACTCTCGACAGCAGTATTGGACGCCCCGGTCAGAATGATGAATGAGGTTAGGACGTAAATGACTTTTATTGTCTTTTATAGCCATTTTCAAGGCGGTGACAGGGCCAATAGCTCCTAAGGAATCCTCCAGTGCCCAGCCAACAATTTTTCTGGAGTAAGCATCGGTGATAAGGCTCAAATAAACAAATCCACGAACAATAGAAATATAGGTAATGTCGCTAACCCATAATGAGTTAGGAATCAAAATCTCTTTGCCAATAGTGAGATTGGGGTATTTAAAATAGCGATGATGTGACCAGGTTGTTTTTACATTACGTGTTTTTCTTTTGATCAATAAGCTATTCTCTCTCAACAAGTTAGATAGTTTATCTCTTCCGATTTTTATCCCATGGCACAATCGAAACTCCGTTAGTTGATGATGTAAAACATCAACTCCTACACTGGGTAAATCAAGGCGTAGTCTTCTAATCTCCGAAAGAAGCATTAGATGGTGAAATTCTTCTTTTTGTGATTGTTTCTGGGCATCATACCAAGCCTGACGGCTTTTCCCAAACAGCCCGCAAAGTGTCTGTATACTTACTAAGGGGTGATGCCGATTCAGTTCCGTTACCGTTTGGGACCAGACTTTTTTCTTATCGGAATTTTAAATTCTTTTTCAGCGATACTAATCATCGTCTCGAAGGCTTCCCGTCTGAGTTTTTCCTGTTGAAGAAGCGCTTCGGTTTGAGCTAATTGAAGTTTAAGGCGGGTAATTTCATCAGCCTCGGTTTTCATCTTTCTAAGGTTGTTAGATTTAGGATAATAACGTCTGAATCGGTAGCGCTGGTAATCCCGATTCCAGACTCGAAGTGAATTTAGGGAAATATTAAGCTCAGTCAAAATCTGAGATTGACTGACTAATTCCAATCGATACAGTTCAATGACATGCCATCGAAAGGCACCTGTTTTGTACTTTTTCTTTAAATTAATAAAGCTGCTCACTTTCATAACTTTACACAATTTGTGTCAAGCTATTTCAGGGATATACA
>NZ_JARNTW010000058.1 GCF_029433105.1 Runella sp. MFBS21
TACACTGTTTTAAAAGTTTTTATGTATATTAGTTTTTGAAAAACTATCAATAACTGATGCAGAGACAACACATTACTTTGAGTGAACCGGATCGGGATTATCTGCAAGCTCAACTCAGCAAAGGGGCTCTAAAAGTTCGTAAACATAAACGAATGCAAGCCTTACTCTACTTGGATGAAGGTAAAACCTATCAGCAAGTAGCTAAGTTATTATCGGTTCAATATATAACCGTATCGGCGTGGGCAAAATCCTACACTGAGTTAGGGCTGCTTTTTTTGGAGGATAAAGCGCGCAGCGGCCGCCCCATTAAATTCGAGGGCACAGACCGAGCGAAAGTGACGGCTTTGGCATGTAGTGAGGCACCTGATGGTCATTCAAGTTGGTCATTACGCCTCTTGGCCGACCGTTTGGTAGAACTGCAACTTGTTGAGGAGATTTCTTACTCGACCGTAAATTTAATTTTAAAAAAATGAGTTACAGCCCCATAGGAAACGCCAATGGTGTATCAGAAGCCTTACATCGGAGTTTTTGTTACGCATGGAAATCATCCTTCGGCTCTATCTTTTGCCTTATAATTCACTTCGTCCTGTAGTATGCTATGATGAACGACCATGCTTCTTGATTGGCAATGTAATAGAAGGAATTAAGATGAAACCGGCAATCCCGGCCAAAGAACATTACGCTTACAGCAAACATGGCTCGTGTACTGTTTTAGCAGCTATCGAACCAAAAACGGGTCAGAGATTAGCTCATGTGAGGAGGCATCGTACCAAAGTTGAATTTACCAAATTTATGCAACATTTAGCCCAAACATACCCCGATGCTGAAAAAATAACGCTGGTTTTGGATAATCTCAATACTCATACCCCTAATGCTTTTTATGAAGTTTTAGAAGCGGAAAAAGCGCAGGTATTGGCTAATCGATTCGACTTTGTTTATACCCCAAAATCAGCCAGTTGGCTCAACATGATAGAAATCGAATTTTCAGCTCTGTCAAGGCAATGTCTTAACCGACGAATTCCCTCTATGAATCAACTCACAAAGGAAGTAATGTGCTATTTCAAAGAACGAATGGATAAGAAGACTACCATAGATTGGCAGTTCTCATGCGAGTCTGCCAGAAATACGCTCAATCGGCACTATTCGCACGTTAATCCAAATAATATAAAATATAAAAAAACTAATTAAACAAGGTA
>NZ_JARNTW010000059.1 GCF_029433105.1 Runella sp. MFBS21
ACGGGGCCGCCTTTAGATTTGTGTGATTGAACAAAACCAAGAAACTGGTAAGTTTACTTTTCAGTTGTTGAGCAGGATATAGGCACTTTAAGGGGCCGCATGGGTAGAACCCACCACGGGATTGAAGTGCATCGGCACTCCGACCTATATCCTGTTTTTATCCAAATATCAAATAGAAATCCGGGGAAAACCCATTAGCTAAGGTGTTGATGGCGGATAAAATCTCAACAACGGTTCGTAAAAATACACAAACTCTTAACATCATTCATCATGGAAACGCAGTATTTTATCGGTATTGACATATCCAAAGAAAGTTTGAATTGGGCTGTTTGCAGTGCCAATAAGATTATCCTGGAGCTGGTCTCGGGCAATGATATAAAGAGCATAACGAAAACGGTACTAAGCATCCAGCAAGAGTTAAAGTTCAAGATTCCATCCGCCGTTTTTTGCATGGAACATACAGGGATTTATCACACTCGTTTATTGAAATATTTACTGAGCCGTAAAGCTTCAATTTGGCTGGAATCAGGTAGCCAAATTAAGTACTCTATGGGCGATGTCAGAGGCAAGAACGATGTGGTTGACGCCCAACGTATCGCCCGTTATGCTTACAAGAATCGGGACGAAATTAAGCTGTACACCCCTCCCAGAGCCATTGTTGACCAATTGGATAACCTACTTGACGTTCGTGACAGATTAGTAAAAGTGCGTCAAATTTGTCTAACAGCTTTACACGAACAGAAGTCTTGCGAAGCCAATAAAAGCCTTGCCAAAGACACTAAAAAGTATTCTGCTCACACACTCAAAGGAGTAGAGACTGACTTACAATCACTCGAAAAACAAATCAAAGAACTCATTGACTCCGACCCCCCTCTCAAAGTTCTATTTGAAAATATTACTTCTATTCCAGGGGTAGGTATTGTCACTGCGGCTAAATGTATTGTCATTACCGACGAGTTTAAAAAGTTTGAGAATGCCAAGCAATTGGCCTGTCATGCAGGGGTTGTTCCCTTTGAAAACAGTTCAGGTACAAGTTTGCAGTCAAGACCCAGAGTCAGTAAAAAAGCCCACAAGGGCATTAAAGCAACTCTGTCTAATTGTGTCATGTCGGCCATGAGATATAACGCTCATTTTAAGGCTTATTATGAACGAAAACTCAAAGAAGGCAAAAACAAGTTTA
>NZ_JARNTW010000006.1 GCF_029433105.1 Runella sp. MFBS21
AATTGGGGGTTGGCCATGTCGCAATTGTACATTAAATTTGGCGATAGATTACAAGCTGACAGAGAAAATTACCTCGGAGGCTGAAAAGGCAAAACTAAAATCCTGACACAGTTCAGCGTACACTCCCCTTAAATCTTGTTCTATTTTTTTCATTAAAACTTCGCCCTTATCATGCTCTTAGCCGTTGACGTTGGCAATACGGATACCGTTTTTGGAATTTGGCAAAACAATAAATGGACTCATATCTTCAGAACACGCTCGCTTACTGAAGAACCCTCTTTCCATTATGAGACCAATCTACGGCTACATTTTTTGGAAGCCAATCTAGCCCTTGACAAAGTAGAAATTACGGTTTTGAGTAGCGTGGTTCCTCCCCTTACCGCTACTATTAAAAATATGCTTACACACTTATTTGGAAAAGCACCCGTAGTCGTAGGCCCAGAAGTGTATCCCGGCTTGAAAGTAGAAATTGAACATCCTCACGAAATTGGAAGCGACCTCGTTGCCAACGCAGTAGCAGCTTTTACAAAATATAACCGCAATGCCGTGGTGGTAGATTTTGGCACGGCTCTTACGTTCACTACCGTATCGGGTCAGGGAAAAATCTTGGGAGTAGCTATCGCTCCAGGCCTTAAAACCGCCGTAAAAGCTTTGTTTTCAAATACCGCCCAATTGCCCGAGGTTCCCTTGAAACTACCCGAATCTGCCATTGGCAAAAATACGACTCATGCCATACAAGCGGGTATTTTGCTTGGGTATGAAAGCTTAGTGAGAGGGATGATTACGCGTATACGCCGCGAACTTGACGGTGACTGTATCGCCTTGGCTACGGGTGGACTCTCCTCTATTATCGACACCTTACACGGAGAGTTTGTGGAAATCAACCGAAATCTGACCTTAGATGGTTTACGTATTATAGGTCAAAAAATTCAAAGTGAGGCAAAAAAATAAGAATGCGTCAACCAACGCATTCTTACCAACAACACTAACATCTATAGTTTAATTTTATAAGAAAGACCTATCAAAAAGCGGTTTTCTTGCTTTCCTATCAACCGATAATCGGTAAAACCAGAAAGTTCGAGCTTATGATGTTTGTTAATCTTCATCTCCACTCCTGCTTTGTTTCGCATTTGGTCAAAACTACCACCAATTTCGTAGAATAAGTCAGTGGAGATATAAGGGGTAAAGCGTGTTTTGTTAGGATACGACAATTCAAATTTGTTTCTCACATAGCTGCTATTGTTTTCGGCAGCTTGGTCATCATCTTGAAACTGATTTTGATAACGCAATCGATAGTCAAACTTCAACTTCCACAGCTTGTGGTCATAAGCCAAATCGGCATAAAATCGATTGTAGGAACGATACTCATATCCTGAGCCATCGGCATTTTTTTTGCGCCGCCCGATATATCGATAATACCCCGCCACCTCCCAATGCTTTCCCAATTTATAACCTACTCCAAGCTCTCCTAAGTAAGCCCTCAAAATCGAGAGGTTGTCGGTCAGACGAGTTTGGGCGTTAAGACTCACCGAAAGCGATTTATTGATTTTCTTTTCTACTCCTATTCCCGACCACAGCCCAATATCAGTGGCTTGGGCAAGAACTAGTTGCGGAGCCACCCATAGCGTCACAACCAAAGTTGATATTTGCCAGCCATTAGCAATAAAACGAGCGTCGGAATTAGGCATTTTCCAAAACAGGCTTTTCCAGTTTCTTTTCATTGGAGGCGGTAGTTTGGTAGTAAAAAATAGTAATGAGTGCCGAATCTTTCAAAAAATCCATATTTTGGATTTCCAAACGGTGAATGTCAAGCCCTGTCCTAGCCTGAAGGTCACGGAGCAGTTCTGCTTTCTTCTCGGGCAATACCAACTCAATTTTATCATAGTAGATATTCTTAGTTAGTTCTCTCTTCATCAGCAAGTTACCTTCTAAGAGCCAAATAGCCAGTATGATTATTCCATTTACCAAGCCCAATTCATCCCAGCTTCCTTTAATGATAGCCGATATAAGCCCAATCGAAATTAAGATAAACAGGTAAGTCATGTCTTTGGCCGAAATTCCTTCGGTACGATAGCGCAACATCGAAAACACAGCAAACAACCCAAAAGCTGCTCCCATCGACATTTGTACTTTATTGAGTAGATAGGTCACCAGAAAAATGACCAAATTGAACCCAAAAAATGTAAGGAAGAGGTCGGTTCGGCGATATATACGATAATAAATCAACCTCACCAAAATCGTTACAGTGAGCAAATCAACCGCAAGTCTTACAAAAAACTTTTCGGGGAGCTTGTTAAACCATTCAAAGGTATCGGCTACTGCCAATTCTTGTAAGAAAATCATAATTTAAGGTTTTATATTATCAATGGCCCAATCGTTCATTTTTAAAAAATACTTCAATTTTGTCTTAAACCTATTTTGCTTCACAGCCTCGTTGAGGCTAATTACACCTAAGCAATATTTGCTTAGCGAGCCTTGGCGAAGCTGATAGCGTTTCATCAAATCCAAAAACATCGAGTGCTTAAGTGAATCTTGCTTTACTTCAGCTATCACTAGCTGTTCATAGCTTTTACGAGTACTATCATTCCGAAAAGATAGATTAAGGTCAAGTGTCAAGCGCTCAGCTGTAGTACGGCTCACCAAGGTAAGCCTAGTATAATCTACCCACAAAACAGGTGTCAAAAGGCTTGGCTCGAAAGGAGTTTGACGGCGCAAAAAAGCCTGAGTTTCTTCGCCTATCGTTGGAGTAACCTTTTTGATAGGAATACGTGTTTTGATCGTACGGCCTTTATTGTTTTTAAATTTTACTTCTGTAAAACTCACATCCGTTTGTACATAATTCCGCTGTCTAATCTTATATCTATTGAATCTTCCAGCTTGGTGTTCATGATAAAACTGTAAATCGGGTGTATCAAAATAAAGCGTTTGATAATCGCACATACGCTGCCCTTCAATTTCTAATAGGCGATAATGAGGTCTTAAGTCATCAAGAATACTAGACAACATCGACAGAGGCACCAAAAATTTGGCGTCGGTTCGATTCATAAGTTTTACCCCGTCCATTTCTGCTAGTGAAATAGGCTCGTACAAACTTGCCTTTTGGACTATAGTGGGCGGAATGATAAATGCTCCCATTTATTTCAAAAAATTATTAACATCCTGATTACGAGTCACCACGTGTTGCTTTAAGATACCCAACGCAGCTGTAAAATCTGCTGTATTGGTAAGATTGGTATAAGGCGCTACTTCTTTTTCCGCCCCATTTATATAAGGGGTAATGAGAGTGGTATATTTATCAAAAAGCTCGTTCATTTTGGTAGGAGTGAAAACATTGTCTGTAAATGTCCTGACATACTGTTTGTATTTAGCATAGTACACGGCATCTGCTGCTACATTTCGGATGAGTGGCCAGCCTGTCCCCACTTCAGTCATGGCTAGAGACACAGCAGATCTGCCACCACCCCCTCCGGCCATATTGCCTCCGTTGGTCGAAGTAGAAGTCATGGACATGTTATGATCCCAAGGTATCCAAGTGAGCTTATTGGTGGGTGAATTATAGAGATAGTAGTTGTGCGCCATCGCACCATACGAATCCCAGTTGACGATGGTATTGTTGATAGCCAAGTACTTGAGGTAATTATCTACATTAAAAGTCTTCTCCAAATTGGTACGCCACTGTGTAGGGTTGGTGGTTCTATCGGTACTATTGAGAGCTGTCACAAATGCCTGCACATCGCTGTAGTCGGGAGTAGTTTTGTTGTTTTTCTTTTCAAATTGAGATTGCACAAAAGTCTGGAATGTTGATTCGGGTTTATAAATATTACCCTTATCCTCCCCAAATTGACTTTTTACCATTGTATCATCAATTACCTCCACCATGGTATATACGCCGCAGTATTTAAGGCCTTCGCCAAAGTCAATGTAGATTTTGTAGAAGGCAGTCTGAGCCGCAGCCACGCCCCCCATTCTGAAAATATCAGCTACTACTTTTTCGCGAATAAGCGAATTGTCGGAATAAGCAGGCGACATCGACAGCTCCTGAAAACCATAAAAACGCTGATTGTCTATCTCAGGATATTGGTCTTCATATTCATCCATTTTGAGGCGAAAAGGCAACTTATAAATCCCCGCCCTCCAAGTAGACGAAAGACTTGAGTTCCCTTTGAGTCGAAAGCCAACTTTATTCCATACCTTCCCATTGAACTTCATGGTAGCTGCTACATAAATAGGATCTCCATTGATAAGGTCTAAGGCACCATTGTTGCCTCCATTATTACCGTTTCCTCCAGGTATTCCACCCGAAGGAGGGTTTCCTCCGGGAGGCCCCCCCCCTTGATTCCCCCCATTGTTCATACCTCCTCCTGCTCCAAATGCTGACCCGCTTTTGGTCTGCATGTCTGCTTTGATAGCCGTCCAATCAGCGGCGGTCAGCGTGATTTCAAGACTATTCACTTTGTCTTGCGGAAATACTACTGCATAATTTGGGTCTACCCCATTGCTATGAGACTCGGTAGTCCAGTCAGGATTAGATTCACTACTAACACTATCTAGCGTTTTGTCCTTACAGGCCATAGTTATCCACATCAACGTGACGGTCAGCCCCGCATAACGAATCCATTTCATAATTAAATTTGGTATCAGGTAAGTTATTAATTTATACGCAAAATTTTTGATTGTCGTTGCAGACTACTTTTGTACTTTTTCTAGAAATTCTCTAATGGCTTTCTGACGCTCTATCACGTGGGTATTCAGTTGGGCTGTGCTATTTTTAAATTCTTCAATACTCCTCAGATAAGAATAAGGACGCCGCTCTTCCAGTTTCCCATTTACGTAAGGGGCAATCAAAGCATGATTTTTTGCAAATATTTTTTTCATGTTTTCGGTGGTAAAAATATTCTCACTAAATGCTCTGACATAGGCAATATATTGTGAAAAATAAACAGGGTCATCGGCCAAATAACGAATCAAAGGCCATTGTTTACCGACTTCTCTTATATCCAACGACACGCTACTTCCCATAGGAAAAGGAGGTGGTGAGCCAAATCCCTCGGGCGGACGAAAACCTTCAGGAGGTCCCTGCCTAGCATCCACCATAGGACGCATATTTCCGCCCCTTACCGACATCGCTTCGTTGTGATCCCACGGAATCCAAACCAGACCTCTGGTAGGAGAATGATATAGATAATAATTGTGCGCCATTCCGCCGTACGAATCCCAATTGACGATGCAATTGTTCACGGCTAGATATTTTAGAAAATGAGCTACATCAAACGTCTTTTCAAGATTAGCCCGCCACTCAGCGGCATTGCTCAAACGCAGTGAATCATCATTGAGAGCTTTGACAAAAGCCTGAACATCACCATAATCTGCCTTCTTTTTATTGTTTTTTTTCTCAAATTGGCGTGCATTAAAACGCGCTAAGGTAGATTCGGGTTTGTAAATATTTCCCTCAGAATCTCCCCACTGCGTCTTCACCATTGTATCATCAATCACTTCTACAAGAGTATATACACCACAATATTGTAGACCTTCTCCAAAGTTGATATAGATTTTATAAAATGCCGTTTGGGCAGCTGGCACACCCGCTTTACGGAATATATCCGCCGTTATTTTTTCTCGTATCAAAGAATTATCTCCCACCGCTGGAGAAAAAGACAATTCCTTGAAGCCCCCAAAATTTTTAGGTTGATGAGAAGGAATTGATTTTTTCTTTTCGTCGAAAGCCAACCTGAACGGAAGTTTGTACACGCCTTCTCCCCAAGCTCTCATCAGCGTCGAATTTCCTTTGAGTCGAAAACCCACTTTATTCCAAATCTTACCATTGAATTTCAGCGAAACAGACACGTATCGAGGCTCTCCTGTACCAAAATTCATAGGAGGACCTCCCCGTTCCGTAGCAGGACCAGAAGCTCTCTCTCTATCAAAATCCATTCGAGGTGGGCGGCTCATTTTACCAAATTCACTTTTAAATTTACTCTTCATATCTAGTCTGATACTGTCCCATGCAGCCTTTGGGAGCGTTATTTCTATAGTGTTGACCCGCCCTTGTGGAAACACTAAATTATAATTTGGTTTTGATACACGAGTTGTTTTAGCATGTTGTTGACTAAACACCTCCGTATAAAACAAAGTGGCTATCAGTATTGCTAGTAAAACCTTAGCTAGTTTCATTTTATGCTGCGTTTGTTAGGGATTACGGGAGCAAAACGCAACACGTGGCACAAACTTTAGGAAGTGTAGAAATTGGGGCTGAATGTGTAGAACAATGTTAAGAAATTGTTAAGAAAAATAATCTAATATTGTCTCACTCTAAAAAATCATGAACAATGAAGTATCTCCAGCGATACAGTGTTTTGTTGCATATATTGGGGTGGAGCGTGTTTATATGCACGCCCTTCTTGGTCTTTCCATTTTCGGAATTTTCGGAAGAGCCTTATTTCAAAAGGATGATATTCATCAAATTATTTGAGAATGGGCTCTTTATTTTATTTTTTTATCTCAATCTCCAACGATATACACCCACCTTGCTCACCACCAAAAAAGCATTACCTTTTATAGCAGCTTTTTTGGTAGGTTTTTTTATTTGCCTTTTGGTTCCCGATTTCTTACTGCGTTCGTTTGTCTTTAATGGACATGGTTTTGTCCCAAAACCTCCTACTCATTTCCGTGGAGTTCAGCCACCTCCGCCGCCTTCTTTTTTTATTCCTATTCCCCGTATTATCGCTACTTTCTTATCTTTTTCTTTTGTGTCTTTGGTAAGCTCTATGCTGGCGCTGGTCCGCGACCGCTTACGCGAACAAGAAGAAAAACAACAGATTCAACTAGAAAAAGTGGCGGCTGAGCTAGCGGTTTTAAAACTTCAAATCAGTCCGCATTTTTTGTTCAATACCCTCAACAATCTACGTTGGCTTACGCGCCAAAAGTCTGATAAAGCTGAAGAAATAGTGGTAAAATTATCTCAATTATTGCGGTACATGATTTATGAAGCAGAGGCCGAAAAAGTCCCTTTAATAAAAGAAATCAATCATTTAGAACACTACATCGACCTTCAAAAAATAAGGCTCACCTCCAAAGATGAGGTTTTGTTGATATACGAAGGAGAAATCGACTCGTTAATTATTGAGCCGTTGTTGTTTATTCCGTTTGTAGAAAATGCCTTCAAATATGGCCTACACAGCACCAATAAGAGTCAAATCATTTTCAAGATAATCGTCCAAAATAAGCAACTCATTTTTACGGCTCAAAATCCTATTTTTGAGAACAATCTCCCGCCCGAAGGACAGTCTGGTATTGGAATTCAAAATGTACGACAACGATTAGCGTTACATTATCCAGACACCCATGATTTACAAATCAAACAAGAAAACGGTATTTTTAAAGTTAGCCTCCATTTAGTTTTACAACCATGACACAACTTAAGTGTATTGCCATAGATGATGAGCCTTTTGCGCTTGAAATGCTCGCAGACGATATTGGTCAAGTGGATTTTTTGGAACTAGCAGCCACCTTTTCCAACCCGCTCTCGTCGGTAGAACTGCTTTCTGAAGGAATGATTGATTTGATTTTTTTGGATATACAAATGCCTACTCTGACGGGTATTCAGTTTTTAAAGAACCTTCAAAAACCTCCAATGGTGATTTTTATTACGGCCTATCAACAATACGCTCTTGAAGGATATGAGCTCAACATCATTGATTATTTGCTCAAACCTGTCCCATTTGAGCGATTTTTAAAAGCCTGCGAAAAAGCACAAGAATTGTTTCTACTACGTCAAAAAGATATAGTAACACCCGCTATAGCGGAGCAGAATTTCTTCTTTGTTTTTTCGGAATATAAGCAAATCAAATTGTTTTTTGATACCATCCTTTACATTGAAGGCATGAAAGACTACGTCAAAATATATACTACACAACAAGCTAAGCCTATTTTGACACGGCTTAATTTAAAAGCCATAGAAGCCAAACTCCCCGTCGGTCAGTTTTGTAGAGTACATCAATCATTTATTGTAGCACTCGACAAGATTACAGCATTTCAGAAATCTAAAATTCAGATTTCACAGACGCAAATACCCATTGGGAGTCGGTTTTTGAATCAATTTGAGGAGCAATACCGCAAGCCAAACTAACGCGCCAAAAGTACAGTACCTGTTTTGACAAAAGCTTTCCCTAAAGAATCTTTGATTTCGATACGGTAAATATAAGTTCCTTCCGAAGCCGGCTGACCGTTGATTTTTCCGTCCCAGCCGTCAAAAGCGTTATTGGTTTCAAAAAGAGGCTGTCCCCACCGATTGTAAATAATTAGCTTTGATGTATCCAAAAATTGTCCTTTAGGAGCAAATTTATCGTTGATATTATCATCATTTGGAGAAAACGCATCTGGCACAAAAACCGTAGCTTCGCGTTGAAACACAAAGAAGTTGGAATAACTAGCCCCTGCTCCTCCTTGAGGATAAGCAATGATACGATATCTAAACAATTGTTGATCAGGGTTATAAACTTCAGGATTGTAGCTCAAATTTCCGCCTACAGGTACTTGGTCTACCAAAACGCCCTGTTCGTCCAAAATCTCCAACTCGTATTGATTCACCTGAACTCCAAAGGGAGACTGAGAGGTCCAATCTACCGTTGTGGTGGTTTTGGAAGTGAGATAAACACTACAGAGAGGCGGCGTAGGTTCTGAGCGATTTCCGCAAGCATTTTCATATTGGATTTTATAACAATAAGATTGTTTTGCAGGATTTGCTTCGTTGTCGATATACAAAAATGAGTTACTTTGGGTAGCTATTTCTTTAAAATTATTGCTACCATCATCCGAGCGTAGATAAACTAACCTATAAGAATTTGTAATTCCCGAAGTAGGAGATGTACTGATTACATGTATTTTTTGGGTACTCTCGTCTACACTAACGGAGGGCGTTCTTACTACAGAGGGAATGATGTTAGAAATCGCTTTGACGCATTTGAGCGATGATACCGACTCCACACCTCCCGATAGCTGAACTACTAATTGATAGCAATATTGCTCTCCACATACTACATTGGCGTCTATTTGGGTAGTGGTACCAATACTCGGGATAACCTGAGCTATGGATGAGTTTCGGACAATTCTATAACCTAGAAAATTTGGATCCGTAGGATATTGCTTCCATTTCAGCTCATTTTGTCGATTTTGGGCAGTTACTTCTAGGTTGGTAGCACATACCACATTAGAGAGTTGCGTAGAAGTATTTTCGCAGCCGTCTTTTGCCGACAGTCTAAAGCAATAATCGTTGTTGAGAGCATTGATGTTACTTACTATCACCGTAGTAGTATCATTGGTCGTCATAAGTTGACCTGAGCTACGATAAGTCCCGTTGTTTTCGCTTACTTCTACTTCGGCAGCAGCGCCTTGGGTCCCTCTCACCAAGATTGCTACAGTGCCATTGTCGCGCACTGTTACTTTACGAATCGCCACTGATGAAAGAGGTGTAGTATTGAGAGCTATATCTGCGGAAGGTTTGACACAGCCTCCTACCACCTCACCTCCTACCAGTCCCGACACCAACACCCTAGCAGTACTGCTAGCCGAGGAATAAGTATGGAGAGATTTCATGTTGCTGCTTTTTGATACCAAGTTTGTGGTACCATCCCCCCAATCAATCCTAAATTCATCATACCGTTGCGCTGTGCTATCGTCAGGAATAGTCACTTGTACTTGGCGCCCACTACAAGCTCTTACCGTAAAATTAGGTGGATAATAAACCTCCACTGTTTGGCAAGCAATGGAGCCGGTACCATTACTAGCAAATTGTAAAATCTGATAAGTACCTTGCTTAAAATATTTGAATTTTTTTACATTCGTTAGGCCCCCGTTAGGTAATGTAGGATCCCCTCCTTTATAATCAAAAACATAAGAATCATTTGCCACTGCTCCTTCAACCGTCACCTCAAAACCGTTGTTTTGGAAAGCACACCCCTTGACTGTTCCATTCACGCCATTGACCTTGAAGCCTCCCTGAGCTGCATTGGAAGGAGGGTTTGTACACCAGTTGGTCGACTGCTGAGCATAAACACCTGTAAAACAGATACATGAAAACAAAAATAAAAGATATCTCCTCATAGCTTTTCGATTTCTACTTTCCTTCCCGCCAAAGAACGTATCTTTGTCGAAAGTTGTTTCACTAACACACTGAGTACGGTTTTGCTTTAACAAGTATGTAAGCATAAAACGTGATTTTCAACATTCTATTTCTTATCTGATACATGGATAGCAATAATAATACCAATTCCATTCCACTCGACTCAATTGAAGATGCGATTCGTGAAATTAGGGAAGGAAAAATCATCATTGTAGTAGATGATGAAGACCGAGAAAATGAGGGAGACTTCATATGTGCTGCCGAAAAGATTACTCCAGAGATGGTCAATTTTATGGTAAAAGAAGGACGCGGTTTGATGTGTGCTCCTCTTACAGTAGAACGCTGCGACGAATTGGGTCTTAAAATGATGGTCGGTAACAATACCTCTAGTCACGAAACTCCTTTTACGGTTTCGGTAGATTTGTTAGGTTATGGCTGTACTACGGGAATTTCGGCTTCTGACCGTGCCAAAACTATCCAAGCCTTGGTAAATCCTGATACGCGCCCCGAAGAACTGGGACGCCCTGGACATATTTTTCCGCTTCGTTCGATGCCAGGTGGGGTATTGCGGCGTACAGGCCATACCGAAGCCGCCATTGATTTTGCTAGGCTGGCGGGATTGGCGCCTGCAGGTGTGCTAATCGAAATCCTTAATGAAGACGGTAGTATGGCTCGTTTGCCTGAGCTAAGGGTATTGGCAGACAAGTTTGGGATGAAGCTAGTATCCATCAAAGACCTGATTGAGTACCGCCTTCGTACCGAAACGCTCATTAAGCGTGAAATCGCCGTAGATATGCCTACTGAATGGGGGCATTTTGAGATGGTTGCGTTTAGACAAACCAATACCGACGATTTACACTTAGCTCTTATTAAAGGCACTTGGGAAAAAGACGAACCTATTTTAGTAAGAGTGCATTCTTCTTGTGCTACTGGCGATATTTTTGGTTCGTGCCGTTGCGACTGCGGCCCACAGCTTCATGCTTCTATGCAAATGGTCGAAAAGGCGGGCAAGGGAGTGGTGGTTTATATGAATCAAGAAGGGCGTGGTATCGGTCTCATCAACAAATTGAAGGCTTATAAACTTCAAGAAAATGGTCTTGATACTGTGGAAGCCAATATCGCTCTAGGCTTCAAAATGGACGAGCGTGATTATGGTGTAGGAGCCCAAATTTTGCGAGATTTGGGAATTAGTAAAATCAATCTGATTTCAAATAATCCCAAGAAAAGAGTAGGCTTGATGGGATATGGTCTCGAAATAGTGGACGTAACCCCCATCGAGATGCTGGCCAACCCTTATAATGAAGGGTACTTGCTTACCAAAAGAGATAAAATGGGCCATCGCCTGACTCAATTTGCGAGTGTAAAAGAATAGCTTTTTTTAACTCTTCATATACCCATAAAAAATGGAAATCGGTGAATGTCGATTTCCATTTTTTATTAAACAACTTCCTTTTAAAACAATACCGCTCTAATCACTAGCGGACTAGAAGTAGGGTAAATGTTTTCGGAAGGATAAGAAGGATTGACGAGGCTATTGTAGCTCAGATTGTAAAGCAGCATAATGTTGAATGCTTTAATAAATCGCCCACCTATGGGTGTAGAATAGGAAGCTCCCACCAGTGCAGAATTAATCCATTTGCGACGTGCAATCCCATTGGAGAGATAATCGCGGTATTGGACATTTAAGGTTTCGTACTCTGCGTTTAGGTTGATGCTTTCAAATACATTAAACATCCCAAATACTCGCCCTCCGTAATTATCGTAGCTTTCTTTGTAGGCAGCAGTACTCCCAAACGAACGATAACGAATACTCGTGTATTGATAAGTGATACCCGCACCTAAGGCCAAGCGATCTGTTACTTGATACCCCGCCACCGGCGATACGCCAATACTGGTCACTGTTCCAAACGAAAGAGGGCCGATACTTCCCCCTAAGCGCAATTTGTCTAAAGCTGAAGGAGCACGCTCGGGTTTTTTCTTGGGAGGTTCATTCATAACCTTGATAGGTCCTTCTTCCTGCCTTACCGGAGGTGCATCGGGATTAGCTGTATTTTGGGCTAAGGCCGAAAATGCAAAAAGCCACCCAAGAACCCCTAGCATCAATGTGGTATTTCTCATGGTCTTGTTATAAATAAAAAATAAAAGATACGTTGTATAATACGTTTGAAACAAGGCTTTTGTTTCAAACGAAATTCAAAGATAAGCTATTGCGTAGTTAGCTCTCTGAAAACTTCTTCGAGGGATTTACCTTCATTTTGTAAATCTTCCAAAATACGATTGGCCACCACTCTACCTCGGTTGATAATCACAACACGATTGCAAATAGCTTCTACTTCTTGCATAATATGTGACGAAAATAATACAGTTTTTTGTTGACCAACGGTCTTGATAAGATTTCGAATCTCAATGATTTGGTTAGGATCTAAGCCAGTAGTGGCTTCATCTAAAATAAGTACGGGTGGATTATGAATCAATGCTTGCGCCAAGCCTACACGCTGCCGATAACCTTTGGATAACTGCCCAATTTTTTTGTGTTGCTCTATCTCTAACCCACACATTTCTATCATTTCATTGACTCGAATGCTAAGTTCTCTGCCTTTGAGGTCATACAAAGCTCCCACAAAACGCAAAAACTCTTTGATGTACATATCAGTATAGAGAGGATTATGTTCTGGCAAATACCCTATACTACGCCGTACTTGCATGGAGTGCTGAGCTACATCAAAACCATGGACTTCTACTTTACCGCTTGTAGCAGACAAATAGCAAGTGGTGATTTTCATGGTAGTAGACTTACCCGCACCATTAGGGCCCAAAAAACCTACAATTTCTCCGGGATTTACATCAAAACTTATATCATCGACCGCCTTTTGGCTGCCATAAATTTTCGTAAGGTTTTGGATACGGATAGACATGTTTTTTATAGAATTGGGGCGAAAATACAAAATTCTCACTTAGGGTCTTGTATCTTTGCTAGTAGGATTGAGGTAGATTATACGTTATCTGAAATTTTTTATCTTTTAATTCGCTCCAGATAACATTTAACGGACAATATTTTATGAGATTGTTTTATCGTTTTACATTCATATTTTTAAATTTATTACTAGCTCAAAATAAATTATTTGCGCAGTTTCCTTTTATTGTGACCAGCAATGTACCCACCACCAGTATCTGTTCGGGTACTAACTTGTCAGTGGCGTTTTTGGTTTCGAACGTTACTGGAAATAGCCAATATACCGTTCAGCTTTCCAACGCTAGTGGGTCTTTTACTTTCTCTACTCCTACCGTACTTGCCACTGGTACAAGTAGCCCTATTGTCGTTACTATTCCCGCCAATACTCCCGTGGGAGATTATCGTATTAGGGTCATTACTGATGTGGCGGGGGTTACGTATGTCCCGTCCGAATCTTTCACCCTACTTCATCCTGCCACAGCTACCATCAAAGGCGACACCACTATCATCAGAGGAGGGAGTGCCACCCTCACTGTTCAGTTTACAGGCAGTAGCCCTTGGACTTATACATTTACCAATACCAACACTGGCACTACTTCTACCAATCCTCTACTAGGTGCTGTACAGCCCACTGTTTCGACGACCTATACCTTACAATCTGTCAGTAATGCCTGCGGTGCTGGCACCGTAGCAGGCAGTGCACGAGTCAAGGTACTTCCTATCATCAATGCTAGTTTTACTCCTACAAGCCTTTGTGCGGGAGCTTCTTCGTCAGTAGCGTTTACTCAAATAGGTAGTTTTGATACTACCCAAGTGACATATACTGCCCAATTGTCAAATGCTACGGGGAGTTTTGGCAGTCCTATTGCCATAGGTACAGCTGCTGCTAGCCCTATTAGTGTGGTGATGCCGGGCAACCTCGCCGCTGGAACGGGCTATCGCATCAGAGTAGTAGCCAGTGCCGCCGCCTCTTCCAATACCACTAATGCTTTTACGATAAAACCCTTACCCACGGCTATCATTAGTGGCACCACTACCATCGGAATTGGCGATTCCACCAACCTTTCACTTGCGTTTACAGGTGAAGCACCTTGGACTTACCAAATCAGTGGCCGTACCGCTGCCACCACCACTACCACCCCCACCACTGTACGAGTAGCGCCCACTACCACTACTAGTTACACGCTCACTTCAATAAGCAATGCCTGTGGCATAGGTACCATGTCGGGCAATGCTCTTATCACTGTCATTCCCCGTATTAGTGTAGCAGAATTAGCTTTAGGAAGTGTCTGTGCGGGAGTAGGGGTAAGTTTGCCTTTTACTGTTAGTGGCACTTTCTCGACTGCCGTAACGTATACGGCTCAGCTATCTGATGGCGCGGGCAGTTTTGCAAGTCCTTTGTCATTAGGAACCGCCTCAAGTAGTCCTATCAATATTACTTTACCCACTACATTACCGGCAGGTAGTTTGTATCGTATTCGGGTGATTGCCAGTGCTCCTGCTAGCAGTGTAAGCAGCGAACCCTTTATACTTAAAGTACGTCCTAGTGCTTCTATTAGTGGCAATACAACTATCAATTTTGGAGAAAACACCTCTTTGGTACTCACATTTTTAGGAGAAGGCCCCTGGACGTATACTTTATCCGACGGAAGCACTGGTTCCACTTCTACCTCTCCTCTGACCCTAAACCTGACTCCCTCTCAAACCACGGCTTATACCATCACATCGGTCAAAAACGCCTGTGGAGAAGGAACTGCTACTGGTAGTGCTACTGTGACGGTGATTCCCCGAATCATGACAGAAGACTTGAACGCCGGCATCTGTTCAGGTAAAGAAACAGACATAAAATTTACGATTGGCGGCTCACTCCCAGCCAATACAGTATTTCAGGCGCAATTATCTGACAAAAATGGCTCTTTTGCCAACCCAACCATTATTGGTACGGCCAATCAAAGTCCCATTAGGGTATCTATCCCTACAACGCTCGAACAAAACGGGAAGTATCAAATACGTACCATAGCAATAAATAATGCGGCGATTGTGAGTGTTCCGTCGGCTCCTTTTTCATTGGCTCTTGCACCTACTGCTGTACTTAGCGGCGGCGGTAATTTTCCCATCAAACCTGGCGAAGAGTTTTTATTGATTATACAGCTAGGAGGTGATGGCCCTTGGACGTACGTATTGTCTGACAATACTACGGCTACTACTAGTACGTCTCCTGCTATCGTCACAGTAAAGCCCGACTTTCCGACAACGTATACCTTAAAATCAGTCTCTAATGGTTGTGGTACGGGTACGGTTTCGGGCAGTGCCACAGCCAATGTCATCATCACGAGCATTAATACAACCCAACCAGATATTTTTACGGTGTTCCCGAATCCTTCTACCAATCAGCTTTATCTCAAAACCTCTCATCCCAAAGCTCAAGAATGGGAACTGCTGGATTTGCAAGGTAGGCTAATTCAAAAACGGCAATGGGATATGAGACCTGATTTTGAAGACACTATTGATATACGTAATCTCCCTTTAGGTACTTATCTGATTCGCGTCAGAATTGAAAACCAATGGCTTCATAAAAAAATCATAAAAAAGTAAAGGCGGGAGTTCCCGCCTTTACTTTTTTAGCCTTGATGTTCTTTCCGCAACAAATCATTGACGGTTTTGACGGGGTTGAAGGTAATAAGTGGTACTTCCACAAATACCGTATTCCAATCAGACATCGAACCATTCCAGAGTCCTGGAAGCTCTTGGGCTTTTAGATCTTTACCATCTTTTGATTTTTGGGTAATAAATCCGGTATTAATATCTCTAAAAGACATCAGTGAAAACTTTTTGCCTTTGTACCCTCTCAACGAACATACCAAATCGACGGGATTGAAGTGGGTAGCGGTATCAAACAAAGCTTTTTGGACCGAATCACTCATATCAATCTGCGCTGATTCTACTACTTGAAGAGAAGTGGTACCGTCAGGATTAAGTGCCCAGAAAGGGCCACCACCTGGCTCGCCTACGTTTTTAACCATACCGCAAAGCCGTACAGGACGGTCTAGCTTTTCGGCAAAATAGGCAAGTTTTTGGGCACTACTCCAAGTTTCAAAATCTGCTGGCGGTAAAGTGTAAAGTATTTTTTCATAAAATGAAGCTAGTTCTTCAATGAGTGTATCATCTTTACCACCGTTTTCGATATTTTCTTGAAAATCGAATATCTGCTGACGATATTTCAAAAGCAATGCTCCCAATACTTTTTTGTAAACAAAAGTGGTTTCTTTGAGCTGATCAGGTACTACATTATCAATATTTTTGATAAAAACCACATCTCCGTCTTGGTCATCCAAATTGGCCAACAAAGCACCATGTCCTGCTGGTCTGAAAAGCAAACTGCTGTCCGAGTTGCGGAAAGGAGTATTGTCTATATTGACAGAAATGGTATCGGTCGAGGGCTTTTGTTCGGAAAAGTTAATCTCATACGTTACCCCAAACTCATCTTCATAATGGGGTTTTACGACGTCAATCAATGCTTCAAAACGGCTACGGTGCTCAGGCGAAACCGTAAAATGAATACGAACTACCCCTGCCGCATTGGCATAATTGGTTCCTTCAATCAAATGCTCTTCCACGGGAGTGCGAGCGCCTGTTTCATAACGATGAAATTTCAATAGCCCTTTTGGCAGATTACCATAATCTAGGCCCTTGCTTGAAAGAAGATAATCAGCGATTTTCTGAAAATTACCCGCTGCAATTTCGGTTTCAATGTCAATATCATCTTTTGCCATTGCGGTTTTGAGATCCTCAAAAAAAGCAAAATCGCGTAAACGTTCACCAAACTCTACGATAGACTTATCACTCTTGCCTTCATCTTTATAAGCAAAAAGTGATTTAAACATCCGAGTAGCGGCGCCCGAAGCGGGTACAAATTTTAATAAAGAAATATCAGCCGATTGTGCATCAAACTCCTCCACCAATGTGGCTAATTCGTTTTCCTCAACTCGTACCACTCCGTCTCCCACTGTAGCCGCTTTGAGTACTTTTAGATAAGGAAAACCTGTTTGAAAATGAGCAATTTGTTGCTGAATCGTTTCAAGTGAAATCCCTTGGTTAGCAATTTGAATAAGGTCTTTTTCCGTAAACATGATATAAGAGAAGTAGTTGAATTAAGATTATGTTTGAATGATAAATTTTCAGAATAAAAAATATATTTGTTTTGTCATATTTAATTTAAAATAACTCATAAAACAGGCTTGAAAGTAAAAAATATTTCTGAAGTTGATGACCATTTGATAAAAAAACAACATTAAAATGATTTTACGTCGTACCTTTGTATAAAAATAAATATCCGCGTATGTCTCACTCTCATCCCTCCGAACATCCCAAAAAACTCGTAGTAGTACCTTGTGCTATTTTCGAGAAGGAGGGTCGTATCTTTGCTGCTCAACGCAGTGATGGTATGTCGCTGGCTTTCAAATGGGAGTTTCCGGGCGGCAAAGTAGAAGAAGGTGAAAGCGAGGAAGAAACCCTTCACCGAGAGATAATGGAAGAGATGAGTGTTGAGATTGAAATCGGGGTTCGTTTGGCGCCTACATACAAAGAAGATACGCATCGAATCATATGCCTGGTGCCTTATATATGTCGTATTATGAGTGCCCCTATTGTACTTACAGAACATCTTCAATACAAATGGGTAAAGATTGAAGAAATATACAAGTTGGATTGGGCAGAAGCAGACTTAGGCGTAATCCAGACATTCTTCCAATACCGCGATTCGAAACTTCTCTGCCGCAATCCTAAGCTAAGAGTTAGAGTTTAATGATTTTACGCTCAATCGTCGCTCCTGCAAACACCATTTTGAGTAGATATACCCCTGCTGGTAAACTATGAATATCTACTTCAGTCTGATTTCGTTGACTTCTTCGTAAGCTTCCTTGTTTTACTACCTTAGCTTCCACATTCCACAATTCCCACTCTAAAGTTTTGTTTTGAGTAGCTTCTACTTCTATGAAAATTCTATTTTGAGCAGGATTGGGATACACCTTTATCTGACTCTCTTGAGGCATGGTACTCGTTACGAATACATTCACCCTTGCACTTCCACTCACTGTTCCTATACCACAAATATTTGTCACCGATTTTAGGGTATAAGTAGTTGCCAAGTCAGGGGAGACAGGCAGGGATACAAAACGCTCAGTAGTAGTGGCAGAAGTACTATCAGATAGTTTGTAAGTCCAAGGTGCTTGTCCTTGAAATGAGAGTTTCAATAAAGCCTTCTCTCCTAACTGTACAATTGTATCACCGCTTATGCTCGCTTTTGCACGTTGTTTGATAGAAAAGACACCCGTCGGTGCTATATTGTATACACTGACTTGGTCGGGAATTGTCCTCAATTGGTAATTTCCTCCAAATTCGACTTCTTTAGGAACCACAATTTTGATAGGGCTCTCAATACCACTGCCTATGTTTTTAGGAGTATTAAAACTGCCATTGGCATCAGACAGCTGCGCCACAAAACGGATATTGTTGGGCAAAGTACCTGCTACTTGAAAATTCAAAAATGCCGTAGTTTCGTCACATAGCACTTCATTGACTGACAAAGTGCTTGTAATTTTTGGAACTACTACTACCTGAACTCTCCCTTGGTATTCGCCATTTCCGCACGCATTTGCGAAAGTTTCCAACTCGTACAGGGTCGTCATTTGGGGGGTTATAGAAACAAGGAGGGGATTGATAGTAGTGGTAGCCGTTGCTCCTCCTGATAATTTATAAGTCCAGGGTGGCGTACCCATAAACACCAATTTCAACTCAGCACTTTTACCTGCCTCTATAGTTGTATCTCCGCTAAGGGTTGCCGTTGCTTTTTGTTTGATTGCAAAAGCATCCGAAGCGGTATACTCAAACCCAGGAGCATTGGCAATCACTCTAATTCTATAGGTTGCACTTTGCGGTATTCCCTTCGGAATTGATACACTTAATTGAGCATTTTGTTCTCCACTATTTTCTAAAAAAGTAGGTTTCTCAAAACTTCCCTTCTCATCTGATAATTGTACTCGATATTGCCACTGACGTGAGTCAGTATTTTCTACTAAATAGGCCACATTAAGATTTTGGCCTTCACAAACGGCTTGAGGAGTACGGGTCTTTATGGAAGGTTTGACGGCAATATTAACCACAAACTTTTGTTCTAAACAGCCCCATTCATCTTTTACTGTAATGACAGTATCTTGTAAAAGTCTAAAATCAAAAGTCGATGTCGTAGTTCCATCTGGCCACCGGTAAACTCCTTTCCAATCGGGTCTCAAAACTACCTTCTCTCCATGTTGAGCTTTTAAACGAACGGTTTTAGGAACATTTTTAAAAATCGTAAATTGGTCTCTTACAATGCCGTCATTACAAAGCCAATTAAAATCCAGTCGATTATCTTCTACTTCTATCACTACCGAGCCGCCATTGATTGAATTTTTGAATGGCATGGCAGGATGAGCGATTCCATTAAAACCATTGTTTTGTCCCGACGAGCCTGCCACTACATAAATCACGCCTTCGTCGCCGCCATTTTTGACGTACGCACAAGCGTTTTCTCCCCCATCATAGCGCCCTGACGAAAGGCTCGTCAAGTGCAAATCATCACGAAAGGTATCCGAAAGTCCCGTATGCCCACGCATAGGACGTGAGCGTTCGTACAAATGACTATGCCCACTCAATACCAAATCTACTTTGAATCGCTCCAAAATAGGATTTAGATTTTGGCGAATAAGCTTCAGCTGCTCTTCATAATCCGAATCATGGGAATTTCGAGTATATGGAGGATGATGAAACATCACAATCGTCCAAGGTTGTTTGTTGGCAATAAGGTCTTTTTTGAGCCATTCCACTTGAGGACTTAATGTATCGTACAATCGGTATCGGTCTTCTTCAATCCCATAAGAATCCAGCGCCACAAAATGCACATTGCCATAGTCAAAAGAATAATACATTTCGGAACCCGACACTACCCCACCAGCTTCGGCTTTTGTGGGTAAAGAAAATATCTGAAAATAAGCAATATCTCGGCGGTTTTGCGCACCCGAATAATATTCATGATTTCCCGGAATAGCCCATAATACATTGTTTTTTAGGAAGTAATCTTGATATACATTAAAAAAATTGTACTGGTATTCTTCATCGGTTCCGATAGCATAGGCATTGTCACCCAGCAGCAGCAGCACATCTGTCTGTCGATTATCTTTTTTGATGCTATTGAGATAAGCATCTCTTACTGACCTTTGATTGGGCGAGCCATCACCCATATCGCCCATTGCCCATATCCGAATTTTTTGCTTGCTGCCTGGCAAAGGAGCAGTTTTGAAATAGTAATCAACCCCTTCCTTTATTTCTCCATTGTTGTCAATCCCATAATAATAAACGGTGTTAGGTTGCAAACCTGTAATGATGATTTCGTGTTCAGTCACAACGGCATCATTTTTTACCATTTGTGTTTTGGAGTTTAATCCAGTCCCATAAAAGACTTTGGTATAAGTAGCCGCATCGGTACGCCATTTGACAACTACGCTAGTAGGGGTCCCTATTTGGAGATAAGGCCCCCTTATTAGTTTTTGGGCAAAAAGAAAAGGCGCATTTGCGCAAAAAAAACAAAAGAATAAAAACCGCTTATCAAGAAACAACATACGAAAGGTCGGGAAAGCAAAATGTCTCAACAAAATTGCGCATTTTTTTACTATTTTGCTTTTCTATTTTTAAACCCTTTTCCTTCATGAAAACCTTCAAAATTTTGGCACAGGTGACTACGCTGGTTATACTGGCATTTAGCGCTTGTAAAGCCCCTTCCGAAACTACAAAAGTACTTACCCAAGCCGACTATCCTGCCCCTCCTAAAGCTCTCAAAAAACCCCAAACTTTTACTAATCACAGTTATACACGTACCGACGATTACTTTTGGCTCAAAGACAAAAACAACCCTGAAACCATCGCCTATCTCAAAGCCGAAAACGCCTATGCCGACACCGTAATGGCAAGCACTAAAGACTTGCAAAACAAGCTTTTTGAAGAGATGAAAGGACGTATCAAAGAAGATGACCAATCGGTTCCTTTCTTTGACAATGGCTACTACTACTATACACGACAAGAAAAAGGAAAACAATACGGTATCAATTGCCGTAAAAAAGGTAGCCTCGACGCCCCCGAAGAAATCACTTTTGACCTCAACAAAATGGCCGAAGGCAAACCTGCCCTGATTTGGGGTGGCTATGATGTAAGCGACGACAATACCACCGCCGCCTATGTAAGTAATACCACAGGCTCGTATGCCGAATATGATCTCAAGTTTCGCAATCTACAAACAGGGCAAGAACTCCCAGATAAAATTGCTAAAATGGCAGGAAGCATGACTTGGGCCGCTGACAACAAAACGGTGTTTTATAGCGTGCCCAACGCTGCCCTACGCTCTTATCGAATCTATAAACATGTACTTGGAAGCTCCGCAAAAGACGAACTGATTTATGAAGAAAAGGATGAACTTTTTAACACCTATGTAGGTCGGAGCAAGACCAAGAAAATGATTGGCATTGCTTCTTCGAGTTTTACAAGCGCTGATATGCGCTGGATTCCAGCCGACCAGCCGAATGCTAAATTCAAACTATTTTTGCCCCGCCAAAAAGACATTCAATACAGCGTAGATGACTATACTGATCGTTTTTTTGTAACCTGGAAAGACCCACAAAACAAAAATCAAAAAGTATTGGAAGCTCCCAAAGAAGGTTACGAAGATCGCTCTAAGTGGAAAGAAGTCATTCCTCACAACCCCAAAGCCAAAATTGAAGGCATTGATGTTTTTGAAAAGTACATGGTCATTACCAAAAGAATCAATGGCTTACTCGAAATGGATGTACGAGAGATAGCTACAGGTAACACCAAAACCATCAATTTTCCCGAACCTGTATATACCGCTTATCCATCTGGTACACCCGAATTTAGCGCTACCAAATTCCGCTACTCATATACGTCTCTCAATCGTCCTTCTACGATTTATGATTATGATATGATTAGTAATCAGAGCACAAAACTCAAAGAACGCGAAATACCGAGTGGTTTCAATCCTGATGATTATGAAGTAAAACGCCTATGGGCTACGGCCAAAGACGGCGTAAAGGTACCGATGGCGATTGTCTATAAAAAAGGAATCGACATCGACGGCTCCAACCCTTGCTTGTTGTATTCTTATGGTTCTTATGGGTATTCGTCCGATGCGGGTTTCAATTCCAATGTATTTAGTCTTGTAAATCGTGGATTTGTGTATGCCATTGCCCAAATACGCGGCGGCTCAGACTTAGGAGAAGAATGGTACGAAGACGGCAAACTCAAAAAGAAAATGAATACTTTCACCGATTTTATCGCTTGTGCGGAGCATCTTATCAAAGAAAAGTATACCTCTTCCGACAAACTAGCAATCAACGGCGGAAGTGCAGGAGGATTGTTGATGGGAGCTGTCACTAACTTACGCCCTGATTTATTCAAAGTGGTAGTAGCCGAAGTACCTTTTGTGGATGTAATCAATACAATGCTTGACAGTAGCCTTCCCCTCACTACCCAAGAATACGAACAATGGGGCAACCCAAATATCAAGGAAGACTACGATTATATCATGACTTACTCTCCCTACGACAACCTCAAAAAGGGAAATTATCCTAATATTTTAGCGACGGGTGGTCTCAACGATTCACAAGTGGGCTACCACGAACCCTCCAAATGGGTAGCCAAAATACGTGATCTCAAAACAGATAATAACTTGGTATTGCTCAAAATCAACATGGAATCGGGTCACGGTGGAGCTACAGGCCGTTTTGATTATCTCAAAGAAGAAGCTTTCAATTATGCGTTTATTCTGACAAGATTAGGCATAAACAAGTGAAATTTTGAAGCCGTGCTGTTATCAATTTCAAGTTAAAAACAGCACGGCTTTTCATTAGAAACACCCATCAAGCTAAAATATTATTAAACTTTTGTTCTACCGCATAACGACACAAGTCACGAAAATGCATGTAAATATCGGGCTCTTCGATATCTTTCATGAGCTCCATCAGCACTTCTACATCAAACTCATAATCAGGCGCTAGTAAATAATCGTTGAGCTGCGGGCCTACTGTACGATAATAGAGTTTTTCGGCAGCATTCATATCAGTAGGAACCATGTCGGTAAATTCAAAATTATGCCATCCCACCTCTTTCAGTAATGCCGGAATGGTATAAGTATTTGGTACGTATTTACTGCTCACAATATTTAGTTCTCGTATATCGGTATTCAAAGCTCTTACGATTGCTTTTGCCGCATAGTCTACAGCTACGATATTGAGCCCTGAGCCATGATTGATCGTAATACGTAGCGGAAGATTGTTATAAGGAGTTTCTTTGATACGGTAAAAAAATGCCCCAAACAAATAAAACACCAAGAAACGGCCTATTACATGATGAGGGTAATCTATCAACCGTCCACAAATAATACTAGGACGTAGTACCTGACATTGAAGCCCATAACCTGCACATACCTTAAACAATTCTTCTTCTACTTGCGCTTTAAACTTTTCGTAATGATTCCGATACTCTACTTTGCCATAGCCCTGTGGGTCGTTGTATTCCATAGGACGATATGCAAAAGCGGTACTGATATATGTAAGTTTAAAAATATAAGGCTTCAATGCCTCTAGTAATTGAAGCGTACCATTATAATTGGTTTTTTTGATTTCTTCATAAGCAGAGGGGCTATTCCCTAAATTTACGGATGCCGCACAATGAATCAGATGATATTTGTCGCCTTTTTGCAAAATGTTCATTTCGACCTCCGAAATATTATTGAGATCAAGGTCGATTAATGTAACATTGTTATGACGGATTCTTTCCACATTTACTTGCTTCAGATAGTTGGGTAGAAGCTTTTGAGTAAACAACTCATCAAAACGCTCCATATACGTTTTGCCTGGTTTTGAACGCAGCAAAAGCACAATGTTGCCTTCATATTGATTTTCATGTAGTTTGAGCATTAGTTCATAAAATATATGTGAACCCAAAACACCCGTTACACCCGTAAGAATAAAATTAAGATTGTTTTTCATAAAATAGGTTTTTTAAGGTTAATAATGATTTTTGTGAGCAGGGTCAGTAGGGAAGTTATTATTGAGCTGTTGAATCCTGGCATTGTACCAATAGAATACTAAAGCCGACATAACAAAAGCCATAAGGATAACCAACACAACCTGCAATCGGAAGTTGTTTTTGATAGACCGAAGAATACGTTTAGTGTACATGCAGCAAAAATTGAAGGCTGCGAGAAAGAATACAAAAAACAAGCGTTCCAAAAACGTTACTTTTGATAAACGCCTACCAATCAATCAGATACGAAACCATTAAATCATAGCGATTACTTCATCTATGCTACCATCTTCGGGGAGGTGAAGTTTATTGCGAAGCCGATAACGGTACTTTCGGATAGCAGAAGGCCCTACGCCAAGTATATTGGCCATATCTTTGGGCGATAAGTTGAGCTTGCTCAATACCACAAACCTGATTTCGGCAGGTGTCAAATCAGGCATTTTTTGTTTTAATCTGGTCAAAAAACCTCGATGTACTTGCTCAAACATATTACGAAATTCGTCCCATTGTTCGTCTGTCAGAATGGTAGATTGCTGTAATTGAAATATAATATCGTTGCGGTTATCTTCCGTTTTCTTCTCTCGATATTGTTCCAATTCGTTGGAAAACTGGTCAATCAACTCCGTTTTTTGTTGAAGCGCCTTCGTAAAATCGTTGAGTTTGGCTTCGGCATTTTTTTTATCGTCTTCCAGTTTTTTGCGCTTCAACCGCTGATTATTAATAAACAATAGAGCAATGATACTGCTCAAAAAAATAATAATGAGCAATGCATTTCGGATAAGGGTTTGTTTTTTTCGTTCAAAATTAAGCGCCTGCTTTTCTTGCTGATATTTGCTTAGTACAACTTTGTGCTGAGCCGTAGAAAGCTGAAGAGCATTGTACTGACGATTGAGGCTATCTTTGATGACCAACGATGAGTCACGATATTTATACGCTAGGGCATAATTGCCGTTATGAGCATAGACTTTCGCCAAAATATCGAAAATATCTTTAGCCACCGACATCCGTTCTTGAATCCATTTTTCTCCAAATTTCTCTTTCCAAATCTTATAAGGTTCTAGGGCTTTTTGCTGCGCAAGGAGGTAATTTTGTTCTAATAAAGCTATTTGAGCCAATGCAATACAGGCTTCACTAATCCCAAACTTTTGGTTTGTCTTTAGGGCATAAGTATGGCAAAACTCCATTTCTTTCTTCGCCATTGTGTAGTTTTGGGACATAAAATAAGTATGTCCTATGTTAAGCCTTGAAATCAGAATCCAACTAGGGTCGTTTTTTCGTAGGGCAAATTGGTTTAGCTTTTGAAAATAAATCATCGACGAATCTAGCTTTCCCAATTCACGATACGACAACCCTATGGTATTGACCAAACCGGTATTTCTTTCGTAAAGATTGTTGGATTCGGCTACTGCTTTGGTCAAATAGTGAATAGTATTCTCAAAATCCCTAAACTGATAATACGCAATGCCAATGTCATATAAGTAGTCTATTTTGTGGGGAAAGTCTCTAATAGTGAAGTTTTCGTATTTATAAAACGCCTCTATGTATAGTTCAAAAGTAAATGCGTAGTTCTTACCCAAATCACGTAAATAATTGGCATACGCTTGCATGGCTATCACCTCCAAATAGTGTTTGTCTTTGGAAGAGAAATTGTCTACCAAATAATTATAGTCGTGTAGATTGGTCGTATAACTTCTACTGCCTTGCTGTAACCTATACCTAAAGTATTCTAAATGAAGGCGTTCGATTAAGGCCTGATCACCTTTGTTTTTTGCCTGAGTTAGATAGGGCTTAATCAATTGATTGAAAGCTACAGTATCTTTTAGTCTTTGATCTGATTGGGTTTTAAAAATAGAATCGATGAGTTTTTCGCGAGAGGCAAAATCAGAAAAAAAAATATCGTTGGCTTGTCCGAACGCAGGGCTAGCCAAATAACACAATAAGAACAGCAATGTAGAGTATTTCATGTGCTGTAAAAATAAGCCTAAAAGCAGACATTCTAAAATAGATGCTTGATTCGTAGGCATTTACCCCAAAAGTATCTGACAGTGTTTAGTATTTATTACCTTCCCATCTCGAAACCCATAAAAAACCCCTGATTTCCTCGACAGAAATCAGGGGTTTGGTTTTGAGAAAACAAAAAAGAAATTAGCTCGCTACTTCAAGTTTTATTTTTAGTAAAAACTCATCCATCTCTATGGCAGAGCCATCCAAATCAGCTGGCAAATCCAACGAAACCTATGTGGGTTTTGACCCGTACCAAACTCACAAAACCTTCATAAGTTTGAAAGAATCACTTCCTTGGGTTTGTTGGACACCCGTTATCTTATTTTCACTATCCTTTAAAAAAGTGAATTCGCCTCTCGGAACTTCCAAAATAAAAAAATCAGTATCGCTGGTAAAATACAATTTCATCTTCCCCCCGTTTTGAACCGCATATACATCTTTTCCTTCTTTTTTTATCGATACCTTAACATCGCCCAATTGATAATCTCCTAAATACCTATTTAGGAATGCATCATTCACCTCAACTACCTTTTTTTGCTGGGGGTTATAAAATCCTTTCCAGTCATACACCTTAGCCACACTATTAATAATCTCAGGAATTATGGAAGTAGTGGCGGTATTGGCCATCACAACCACGCCATTTCCGCCTTCTATACTACCATAATATTGGGCTACAAAACCTTCATCTACCCCTCCATGCTGAAAGTAAGTTTGCTCACCTTTTTGATCAACAAAAACTCCTAAAGCCGACGATTTATCAATAAAGGGTGTTAGGCGTAATTTGGTCATAGATTTTGAAAGGACCTTACTGGATTTTCCTTCCAAGGCCAATTGCGTCTCAATAATATAGCGAGCCAAGTCGCTTGGGTTAGTCCATAAGCCGGCCGCCGCTTGTTCGGGATAAAGATGATAATTCCCCTTGATTGCTTTCCCTTTGTTGTTATGAGCCGTGGCAAGTGGTTTGCCTGAGGCGGGTGGCTGAGTATAGGAGCTATTAAGCATACCCATAGGTTTCAATACATTTTCCCACATATAGACATCATACGGTTTTCCAGTAATATCTTCCACCATAACTTGCGAAATCGTAGTACCTCCGCCTGAATATTGAAATTTTAATCCCGGCTCAAAAGCCGACCTAACGGCAGAAGTATTTGCTGGTTTAGCGCCGTCCAAAATTTGGGCGTAGGTAGGTAAAGGCTTTCCTACTTCATAACCTGGAAATCCATGAATCGTCAACCCTGCTGTATGGCTTAGCAAATTGGCAGTCGAAATCTTCTTTCCCTTAGAAAGCTCATTGTAAGGAAATTTCCATGATTTTAGGTAATTATTAATATCAGCCGACAAGTCTAGCTTTCCTTCTTGGACCAATTTCAAAACTCCAACGCCGTTGAGCGATTTGCTAATCGAGCCCGCTTGAAATAATGTCGCTGTAGTGACGGGTTGCTTCGTGTTAATATCCGCCCAACCAAAACCTCTTGCCCACTCAATTTTATAGTTTTTAACGACCGCAATACTCACCCCATTTACTTTATGGAATGCCATGCGATCTTGAAGGGTAGCCTCAATTTTAGCCCCTTCAATCTGTACCCACAATCCTAGATTATTTTCTACTTCTTTGATTTTCTTTTCAATATCAGGAGCATATTGTATGTCTTGAGCAAGCACAAATCCATGTCCTGAATAAAATAATAAAAATAACAGTGCGCAACAGGTGGAGAAAGTAGTTTTCATAGCAATAAAAGGTTGGGATTAAAAAATAAAAATGGGTAGAACAAAATCGATACAATTTAAATTTACTACAAAATGAGATACAAAAAAATCCCTGATTTCTTCGGAAGAAATCAGGGATTGGGTTTTAACAAGTACCTAACACACTAGCTCGCTACTTCAAGTTTTATTTTTAGTAAAAACTCATCCATTTCTATTTCGGTGGCGGAGCCATTCAAATCAGCCGTCAAATCCAACGAAACTGCCTGCACTTCCTGACAGATATAATCGCGATTGGTAACGATTGCTGCCGCGAGTTCTTCGTTGTTGTTTTGGAGAGTTACCTTGATTTTGTCAGTAACTTCCAAACCACTGTCTTTGCGCAAGTTTTGAATACGGTTTACTACATCGCGTGCGATACCTTCGCGACGAAGCTCATCGGTGATGGTCACATCCAAGGCTACCGTGAGGCTACCCTGACTAGCCACTAACCATCCTGGCACGTCTTCGGCAATGATTTCGACATCATCGCGCAGGAGCGTAAATCCAGCCACTACCAATGACCCTTCTTTTTCAATCTCTGCAATACCTTCTGCGCCAAGGCCATTGATAATACCCGCTACTTCTTTCATTTTAGGACCATATTTAGGGCCCAAAGCTTTGAAGTTTGGTTTGATTTTTTTCTTCAAAATACCGCTGTCGTCACTCACAAACTCTACGCTTTTGACGTTGACTTCGGTCATAATGATAGGTGCTACGTGCTCAATTTGCTGACGTATTTTCTCGTTCAATACCGGAATCAACACTTTCGTCAACGGCTGACGCACTTTGATTCGGTGAGCTTTGCGCAATGAGTGTACCAACGAACAAATATCCTGTGCCAGCTGCATCGACTCTTCCAAATCAGCATCTACCCACGAAGGCTCATAAGTGTGCCAATCCGTAAAGTGCACCGATGTATGTTTGAAAGGCGTGTTTTTAGCAATCGACTCTTCGCGCACGTGCTCGGTGAGGTTGCGATAAAGCCAATCACCAAAGAAAGGCGCAATCGGCGACATCAACTGCGCTACCGCCGCCAAACAATGCTGGAGCGTTTGGTACGCAGCTCGCTTGTCGTCGGTCATTTCGCCTTGCCAAAAACGACGACGACACAAACGCACATACCAGTTGGAAAGGTGATCACACACAAAATCCTGAATCGCCCTTCCCGCTTTGGTAGGATTGTAGTTGTCGAAATGCTCGCCTACTTCTTTGACCAACGAAAACACTTTGGAGATAATCCAACGGTCTAGCTCAGTCAATTTTTCTTTAGGGAGGCGATCAAACTGCTCAATGCTATACCCGTCGAGGTTGGCATAAAGCGCATAAAAATTGTAGGTATTAAACAACGTTCCGAAAAACTTACGCTGCACTTCCGCAATACCATCAATATTGAATTTGAGATTGTCCCACGGTTCGGCATTCGTAATCATATACCAACGTGTGGCATCGGGACCATAAGTATCAATGGTCGAGAAAGGGTCAACGGCATTGCCGAGACGTTTCGACATTTTGTTACCATTTTTATCCAACACCAAGCCCGTTGAAACGACGTTTTTGAACGATACAGAATCAAACAATAAGCCCGCAATCGCGTGTAAGGTAAAGAACCAACCGCGCGTTTGGTCAACTCCCTCAGAGATAAAATCGGCGGGGAAAGATGTTTTTGCATCATCATCGGCTGTACCACCCATGCTTTTGGGATACTTATCGAGGTTTTCGAAAGGGAAGTGAAACTGCGCATAAGGCATCGCGCCCGAATCAAACCATACATCAATAAGGTCTGGCTCACGGTACATTACTTTTCCACTAGCCGAAACCAAAAAGATTTCGTCAACATACGGACGATGCAAATCAAAAGCTTCGGTACCTTGTGATTGCAAGAAAGCTTCATTTTTAGCACGCTGTTCATCACTCAACGCTCCACTCTCTACCGCTTTTTTGAGTTCAGAGGTTAGCTCTTCTACGGAGCCAATACAAATCTCTTCGCCGCTTTCGGTACGCCAAATCGGCAGGGGTGTTCCCCAATAACGGCTACGGCTCAAGTTCCAATCTACCAGATTTTCGAGCCAATTGCCAAAGCGCCCTGTTCCAGTACTTTCGGGATTCCAGTTGATGGTTTTGTTTAATTCTACCAAGCGGTCTTTGAGTTTGGTAGTAGCAATAAACCAACTATCCAATGGATAATACAACACAGGTTTATCGGTGCGCCAGCAATGCGGATAAGGGTGCTCGTATTTTTCTACTTTGAAGGCTTTGTTTTCCTCCTTCAACTTGATAGCGATGAGTACATCGGTAGGCTTGAAATCAGGCTCGTTGCGTACTTGATCCGAATAGTATTCTTCTTTGACAAAACGCCCTCCAAATTCACCCATTTCTTTCACAAAACGCCCTTGTTTATCAACGATAGGCACATCTTTGCCGTTTTCGTCGCGCACCATGATAGGGGGCACGCCGTTGGCTTTGGCTACTCTAAAGTCATCAGCACCAAAAGTAGGCGAAGTATGAACCACCCCCGTACCATCTTCGGTCGTTACAAAATCACCCAAAATCACTCTAAAAGCCTTATCTTCATCTTGAAGTGGCTGGATGTAAGGCAACAATTGCTCGTACTGAATATCTTCCAAATGCTCCCCTTTAAACTCCAAAAGCACCTTCCACGGAATCACCTTATCGCCCTCTTTATAGGTCGACAAATCAACGTCCTTGCCTTTTTCTGAGAAATATTTCCCTACCAAATCTTTCGCCAAAATCACATTGATGGGCAGATGAGTATAAGGGTTGAAAGTTTTGATAAGTACATAATCTATTGCTGCGCCTACTGTGAGGGCAGAGTTGGCTGGGAGTGTCCAAGGGGTAGTCGTCCAAGCCAAGATATAGATATCATCACTATCGGCGGTATCAAAAAGGTAACCCGATTTTCCCGTCAATTTTACCTTAAACTGAGCCACCACGGTCGTATCTTTTACCTCTTTGTAAGTACCAGGCATATTGAGCTCATGCGAACTAAGCCCCGTGCCTGCCGCAGGCGAATAAGGCTGAATAGTATAACCTTTATACAAAAGGTTTTTGTCGTATAGCTGCTTAAGAAGCCACCAAAGACTCTCAATGTAGTCGTTTTTGTACGTAACATAGGGGTCGTCCATATCCACCCAATAGCCCATTTTTTCGGTCATCGTGAGCCATTGATCCGTAAAACGCATTACGGCTTCCCTACATTTTTTGTTATAGTCTTCGATACTAATCTTTATACCAATATCATCTTTCTTGATGCCTAGTTCTTTTTCTACTTGTAGCTCAATAGGCAAGCCGTGTGTATCCCAGCCTCCTTTGCGCTTCACTTGATAGCCACGCAGGGTTTTGTAACGACAAAATATATCTTTAATCGTACGAGCCATCACGTGGTGAATCCCTGGCGTGCCATTAGCCGAGGGAGGTCCTTCATAAAAAGTAAACGACGGTGCCCCTTCGCGTACTTCGACAGATTTTTCGAAAATTTGGTTGTCTTTCCAAAACTGAAGGATGTCTTTGCCTACCTGAGCATAGTCCAATCCTTTGTACTCTTTGTAGTTCATCGGGCCTTTTTTTTTATTAAAATTGCCGTTGGTTCATAATCCCTATTAGTTTTGAAAATACTAATAACCGATTATTGACAACGGCCTCAAATTAGGAGTGCAAAGTTATGAATTTTTCGGGGAAGTAGCGGTGTAGCTCTCTGTTGCCGTTGAGTATAGATGCATACATTAGAAGTATTGACTATCTTTACTCGACACAACCTAATATTATTTCACATTGAAGTTCCTGCGCACATTAGGATATTTCCTTTTCTTGTTTTTGTTCTGCCTAAGCATTTTAGAAATACTTTACAAATCCCAATTATGGGACTTTTATAGTGCTGAACTCAGGGCATTTAATACCCCTTCCATTCTACAAAATACTTCTAAAAAACCCTTTTTGGGGGTATTTGGAGATTCGTTTAGCGCCACCAACGACCCTTACGTAAATACCCTCCGTGATAGTCTTACTTCTTTTTGTATTGTGAATCATGCCATTCCGGGCACAGGCATTTTAGAAACCAACTTAATAGCCTCTCAGCGCATGAAACAATTCCCCGCTTCGGTTGTCATCTATCAAATATATATCGGGAACGATTTGGTAAATATTCGTAAACAACCTAATTGGAGCACCCTCCCTTTTCTTAAAAACTGCTACTATGGCATTACAAACTATCTAAAACTACCAGAATGGCTTAATTACAAATTGAGTCAAAAAGCTTTTTTTTATAAATTTAAAAGGCAAACTCTTGATCTCAATCCACGGTATCAAGACGAAGAGGGGTTCGAACCAGAAGCTTTTTCGACTTATGAAAAACAACTCCTTCGCGCGGAGCCTACCCTTATTGAAGAAACTGTGCTGGTAGAAGGTAACAGAAAAAAAGATGTACAAGTTCTTTATCAAAACCTAGACACCTTTGTAGAGAAAGTCACAAAAACAGCCCAAAAAATTTATATTTTGGTGTACCCTCATGCTATGCAAGTCAATGACTATTATCATCACAAATACCTAAAAATGGGCTTCTCAACTCCTCACAAAGCAGCATTTATGGATGAAAATTATCCTTTTGTTCGACATCTTACCCAACATTTTGCCAACAATAAGCAAGTTATAGTTATCAATCCTTTAAAGATAATTCGGAAAAATGATAGCCCAAGTCACCGTACTTTTTTTGAAAATGATTTTCATGCTTCTAGTTGGGGACAGCAGATAGTAGGGGCAGAATTAGCCAAGATTATTGCCGCCAACCAATAACCTTGGCTGTATGAGTTTAATCAGGCTTCACGGTACTTCCCCCCGACAAGTCGGGACGGACGTCAGGACGCCCCCGATAGCGCAACGAACTTGCTCCGCTGGCTTTTACGATTAAAGTTTTATCGACCAATACGCGCGCATCACTTGCTCCCGACAATTCCAAATCAACATAATCTACCGGATAGTCGAAAGCCTCCAGCGTAGATGCTCCCGATAAGTCACCGACCAATGAAGCACCTTGTCCATGTAAAGTGAGCTTAGAAGCCCCCGACAAATCAATGTCTGTTCTTTCCCAATCTCCATCGATGTTGGCTTTTGAAGCACCTGATAGCTCAATTTCCATGTCTCTGGCACCCGAAAAGCCCTCAATATCAGCATTTACAGCTCCTGAAAAATCAATTTCTCTCAAGGCAGGCATCGTAATGTCTATCTCCATTTCATAACGACGAGAGCGCCAGTTTTTATACCGTATCACTAGCTTTCCACTTCTATCCACAAAGGCATCGAGGTCACTTACATCACGACGGTCGCCGTAAGCTACTACCTTAAATTGGCTTCCTTGCTGTACCCGCACTCGAAACGCACTTTCCATTTCTAAACGGTCAAAATCCCGTAGATTTAGTGTTTTTGTATCAGGGTTTTTGGGTTCGAGAAGACCGTCATTGTTAATGAAGATGCAAGACTGTAAAAAACCTAATACCAATACAAAGGTGACAAATTGAGTAAAAGTGATTCTAAAATTTTTCATGACTGTTATGAATTAATATAAAACTCGTTTTGGAAGTATGACAACTCATTGACGGCACTCCCCTATTTTTTTGCGGAAAAAAGTATTTTTTTTTCTGCTATAAAAAAATCATACGACGCATAGGGGGAAGGCCGAGGACAGTTGTCTTATCCCAAATGAGGTTTTAACCTTGATTTTTAACAACTCGTCACAAAAACGACCCTGTCGTTACGGGCAAAGCATTACCTTTGTGCCAAAACGATACGTCATTCGTGCAATTAACGGACACACAAATACTTAGCGCCATTCGGCAAGGAGATGAAAGGGTTTTCGAAACTATATTTCGAAAACACTACGCCAGCTTATGCACCTATGGGCGTTCGATTTTGCATGATGCCGAAGAGGCTGAGGAAATTGTCCAGACAGTGTTTGTGAATATTTGGGAAAAACGAGAAGAGCTTGAAATTACGCAATCGCTAAAATCGTACTTATTTAGAGCCGTGCATAATCATTGTCTCAATCGCATCAAACACCAAAAAGTACGAAACGAACACCAAGAGTACGCCACGTATTATCAGGAAACGACGTATGAGTCGGTAAGTGACACGGTTTATAAAAACGAGCTAGAAACCCAACTTTCGTTGGCCATCGAAAAATTACCCGAACAGTGTCGTATTATTTTTAGATTAAGTCGTTTCAATGAATTAAGGTACCAAGAAATTGCGGATCAATTGGGGTTGTCGGTCAAAACCGTCGAAAACCAAATTGGAAAAGCACTCAAGATTTTACGCACCGAGCTGGCAGATTATCTGCCGATTTTGGTGGGATGGATTTTAAGTGAATTTTAAAACCGTGTTGGAGAAAATACCTTCTTTTACAAAAAGTTTATGTTATAACAACACTCGATTTGAATTCACATCTACATATTCCCGACGATTTACTGGCGCGGTATGTTGCAGGAGAAGCCTCTCCTAGCGAAATGCACCAAGTAAAAGAGTGGTTGGTGCAATCAGCCAACCATGAGGTGGAATTGTTGCGTTTTCAGCAGATTTGGGAGGCCTCGCAAGAAGTAAAACCCACCATCAAAGTAGATGTAGACTCCGCTTGGCAAAAAGTCAAATCCAAAGCGGCACTTTCTGCACACATCTCAAATGAAACCCCTGCACAAAGGACTGTGCCTGTGGAGATAGCCCAAAGTTACCCCAAAGTCAGACCTCTGGGGAATACATCTTACTTTTGGCGTATTGCAGCAAGTATTTTAGTAATGTGTGGCTTAGGATGGCTAGGCTATCTACTCCTGAATCAGCCCCAAGAAGCTAAAATGGCGCAGATGATAGAAACCCAGAAAAACACCGTCAAACAGACCTTGCCTGACGGCACTACTGTCTTTTTAAATCAAAATTCGGTACTTAGTTATAAAACTGATTTTGGAGAGCAAATACGGGAAGTGTCACTGACAGGAGAAGCTTATTTTGACGTAAAACGCGATGAAAATCATCCTTTTGTTATCAAAGCAAATGATACTGAGATACGGGTATTAGGTACATCTTTCAACGTCAAAGCTTACACCAAAGCCGTAAATGTAGCGGTGACCAGCGGCAAAGTGCAGTTTTCGACCTCAAAAACTAAAACTGTATTGGTAAAAAACGAGACAGCTACCGCCCAAGCCGATACTATCATCAAGCTACCATCGCTAGATATCAATGCTATGGCTTACCGTACGCGGGTTTTTGTATTCGAAAAAACCAGCTTAGGGGATGTAGTAGCCTCACTTAGAGAAGGATATCAAACTGACATTCAAATCGACAAACGCCTTTTGAATTGTCAACTCACCGCCCGCTTCGAACGCGAAAGCCTCGATAATGCTTTGGCAGTTATTGCCGAAACGCTCAACCTTAAGGTCACTCACAAGGGTCAAACGATACTGCTCGATGGGCAAGGATGTAATTAAGTAAGTACTCTCATTGTGAGCTATAATCACAACAGCCATGAAATCTATTTTTCTAAAAAAACCTTCCTGCTGTTTATACAAGCAGCCCAAGATGAATTTATTCAAGTCTTTTATTTGTGTTGGAATCCTTTTATTGATTTCGGCGTCGAGTTGGAGTCAAACCTCGACTTTGGACAAAGCCATTAGCCTCAAAATCACCAATGAACGCCTTGAAGAAGCATTAAAGATCATTGGCGAACGGGGAGGATTTAATTTCTCTTACAATCCCAAAGAATTTGACATCAACCGACGTATCACCCTTATAGCATCAGGCAAGGCGGTAAGGCAAGTGCTAGATGAGATTTTTAAAGGAGGCGCAGCTTATAAAGAGCGAAGAGGGCATATTATTCTTCAAAAAGTAGAAGTTCAGACCGAAAAACCCAAAGATATTATTATCAATGGTTATGTTTTTGACCGCGAAACAGGTGAGCGGATTGCCCAAGCCAGTATTTTTGAAAAACAAACCCTGATTTCGGCGGTTTCCAACAAGGCCGGCTATTATCGCCTAAAACTCCCTGCTTCTCTTCCCAATCCGCAGCTAGAAGTACGTAAAGAACGATACTTTGGGTATAGCACTGCCGTTACGGCTCCCTCTTTAGATATAAGTTTACTCCAAATGCCACTTGATAGTCGGCTTCAGCCGCTTTCGCCTCAGGTAAAAGCTGCCACACTGCCTCCTTCTGACACTCTCAAAGTAAAAGTGCCTGTAGCACCTTCTCCCCCGATGCTTGTGTCAGTGGATACGGTCTTTAGCCCATCTAAACCTAGACGACAAATCATAGAAGATGTAGAACAAACTTTTGTGGATGCCTTTGCTTCTGCCAAGCAAGCTATTCACATCAAAAACGTAAAGGATACGCTCTATCGTCCGTTTCAAGTTTCTTTTTTACCTTTCATTGGTACAAACCACGTCATGAGCGGTAATGTCATCAATGCCATCTCCTTCAATATCTTTGCAGGGTATTCACTGGGGGTGACAGCCCTAGAAGTCGGTGGTTTTGCCAATGCTGTACGTGGTAATGTGCATGGTGCTCAAATAGCGGGATTTGCCAATGCCGTCGGCAATAGTGTACATGGATTACAAGTATCAGGATTTGCTAACGCGGTTTTAAGAAATTTTGAAGGTTTACAAATTTCAGGCTTTGCCAATGCGACAGGAGGTCACCATAGTGGCTTACAGATTGCGGGATTTACCAACCTCACAGGCCGAACTTTTACTAACGGCTTACAAATTGCGGGATTTGCTAATGCTGTTTTAGGAACTACCAAAGGAGTGCAAATTAGTGGTTTCAGCAACTTAGTTTTGGGAAATCTATATGGCTCTCAGATAAGTGGTTTCGCCAATATTGCTACCAAAAAAGTGAGAGGAGCCCAAATCAGTCCCTTTTTCAATTATGCTCATCTTCATCAGCAAGGTATACAATTATCTCTCTTCAATTACGCTGATTCGTCGGGGGGAGTGCCTATTGGCCTTTTTAGTTTTGTAAGACGAAATGGCTATCGACGTTTGGAAATAAGCACAGACGAACTCAACTACGCTAATTTAACCTTCAAAACTGGGGTCAATGCCTTTTATAACATTCTCACCATCGGCGGAAATTTTGGAATTGCCAACAAACCCCTTTATACATTTGGCTATGGAATAGGCTCGGCGATTCGATTGGGCAGAGGCTGGATGACCAACATAGACCTCACTGCCAACAAAATCATGGAAGAAGTCAATCGTTTTGATTCCGTCAACGGACAGTTTTATCGTATTGCTTTAGGTTTAGAAAAAAAACTTACTCCACAATTAGCTTTATTTGCAGCAGCCTCCCTCACAGGTCTCACCGCCCAGCCTGGCTATCTTAAAGTGGACTTATCCCGTCTGTATCAGCCCTTTCCAGTGACCTCGCTTCAAAATGGGCTAGAGTTTACTAATTGGCTAGGATTTCAGGCAGGAATAAGGATCTGTAACCGTTAACAATCGTTAACCAAAGAGAGCGTTACTCTTTAAAATACGACCGTCTAAAAGTCGTTAAATGGGTAAAGCTTTTATTGAGATATGGACTAATTTTTACGTAACTTTTTTATTTTTTATTTAACCATCTTCTAATACTAATGAAAAGATTACGTCATACACTAACAGCCTTGTTTGTTGCATTTGTAGGTTTGTCGAGCCAAGCACAAGTATCTATCGGAGCGCGCGGCGGGGTGTCTTTAGCCAAAACCATGGGCAATGGATTTATCGAAAACTTTACGGGGCAACTCGACTATATAGTCAGTGGAAATGGGGCTTTATTTTTGCAAGTTCCTATTAGTGGAGGTCTGTCGTTTCGTCCCGAAATAGGTTACCGACAAAGCGGAGCAGGTATCACTTCCAATAATCTATTGGATCTAATAGGAGCCAATTTACCTTTAGGTGGTAGCCTCAAACAACGCCTCACTTATATTCAAGCTCCGATGTTGTTGCAATATGACTTTGGATATGAAGATAGCCCTGTTAGACCTTATGTTATATTGGGTCCTTCTCTCAACTATCTCGCAGCTGGAAAAATCGTTTCGCGTGCCGATTTATTCTTGTTTCAAACTCCTCCCTCGCGTACATCGATTGGCTTAGGCTCATTTTCTCGTTTTGAATTAGGAGGTGCAGGTGGCTTGGGCGTAAGTTTTGATTTAGGCGTTGCCAAAATGCTCATTGAAGGTCGCTACGAGCGTGGGTTTACGCGCGTCTATGACTCAGGTATTGTACGCATACCGGTACACAATCAAAGTTTTAGTTTATTAGCAGGGTTTTCGATTCCTTTGGGTCGATAAAAATAACTTTAATCAACGGTTGCATCCCCTCAGATGCAAAAAAGGGCTGGCTCTGTCTTGAGTCAGCCCTTTTTCATACGTATAATTCTAGCTAAAAATTTATTTTTTCAGCCAAGTAGAGATATATAATACAGCATGAATCGCGGCAAAAATCAAAGAGAAATAAAATAATCCTGTATCTGCCCCGTCGGTTTGGGCATGGTGTACAAAAGCAATAACCCCCAGCGCCAACGCCAATACCAATCCCGAAAGACCAATGATTTTATAATCGCCAGCGAGAGTGTGTAAGCCTCCCGATAGTTTGCTATGCTTAATACCATACCACAGATATACATCAAATCCGATAATCATCCACACAATCAATCGAATCCAAGTATCAAGCGGTAAGAAAGCCATCATAAAGAAACAAGTAGCTACTCCCAAAATAGGTACCAATGGCACCAATGGAGTTTTGAAAGCGCGAGGAGCATCTGGCATTTGCTTACGCATGACGATGATGCCGATACATACCAAAATAAATGCAAACAAAGTACCTATACTGGTCATTTCGCCTACTACCCGTGCAGGAATAAAAGCCGCAAACAAGCTCACAAAAACCATGAACATCAAGTTGCTTCTTACAGGAGTTTGGAATTTAGGATGTACCTGTGAAAACACGCTAGGCAACAAGCCATCTTTGCTCATACTGAAGAAAACGCGTGTTTGTCCCATAAGCATCACCAGAATGACCGAAGCATAACCTGCCAAAATCGCTACAATGATAGCGCGGTTGAGCCAAGGATAATCTGGCACAATCAAACCGGCTGCATTGGGAGTACCCATGTGTTCGATCGCTACTGCTACTGGCGCAATTCCATCTTGTCCTTTAAATGAGGTATAGTTGGTCACTCCTGTCATTACGTGAGCAAACAAGATATATAAAATAGTACAAATCGCTAAAGAAGCCAAAATACCGATAGGCATATCTCGACGAGGGTTTTTGGCCTCTTGAGCTGCTGTACTTACTGCGTCAAAACCTATGTAAGCAAAAAACACAATCGCTGCCGCTCTAATAATACCGCTAAAACCATACTCACCAAAAGTACCAGTATTGTCAGGAATATAAGGCGTATAGTTTTCGTTATTGATATATTTCCAACCTAAAATGATAAAAATAATCACTACCGCTACTTTCAAAGCCACAATGATACCATTGACCAAGGCACTTTCTTGGGTACCTTTCATCAACAACAAACTCATCAATATCACAATAAATACCGCCGGCAGATTGATCATTCCTCCATCCCACGGTCCTACAGTGAGGGCATGAGGGAGATGGACATCAAAACCTTCTAAAAATTTAACCAAATAACGGCTCCAACTTATACTTACAGTAGCAGCTCCTACGGCATATTCCAACACCAAATCCCAGCCAATAATCCAAGCGATAAATTCGCCCATAGTGGCATAAGAATAAGTATAGGCACTGCCTGCTACAGGAATCATCGACGCAAATTCGGCATAACATAAGCCCGCAAATCCACATCCAAGGGCAGCAACGATGAAAGAAATGGTAATGGCTGGTCCAGCCTGATTGGCGGCAGCTCCACCCGTAATGGAGAATAATCCCGCACCAATAATCGCACCAATGCCAAGCGCAATCAAACTACCCGCACTGAGTGTTCTTTTTAGTTGGTTACCTTCTCCCGATGATTCATGTATCAGTTTGTCTAAAGGTTTTCGAATCCAAAGTTGATTTGCCATTCTTTGTTAGGTTAAAGTTTTACGATACAAAATTAGGTTTGTGAATGAAATGTGGTTGAAAAATACGTTGTTATCGGCTTGTTACCAAACAATTACAACAAAAGTTATTTTAAGTACAAAAGAAAAGTGGTTAGTGAGTGACAAGTCAACGTCCTGTATAATAATCTACTGACTTCGACTCTCAACGACTAACCACTTATGATAAATCACCTAACTATTTTTTTAGAGAAGGCTTAATGAGTGGGGCTTTCTTTTCTTTTTTAGCCTTTTCTTCTTTTTGCTCTTCTTCTTGAGGCATTTCTATTTCCTGCATGCCACCACGAGGTGTATCAGGGAAGTCCGAAATCAAACGGGCAGGAGCTGGTCTTTTAGACTCATCGGTTTCTTCTTTAGACTGTGCACGGGTAAGGGCATCAACTACAATCGGAGTTGCTACAAAAAGTGAAGAATAAGTACCAACAATGACCCCAATCAACATCGCAAAAGAGAATCCCCGAATTACCTCTCCGCCAAAGAAGAATAATACGATAAGTACCAACATCGTAGAAAGACCTGTTACGGCGGTACGGCTTAAGGTACTATTTAAGGCATTATTAATAATCACCGGTATACTTTCCTTCTTGTTTCGATTGTCTCTTAAATATTCGCGAATACGGTCAAATACAACTACCGTATCGTTCATCGAATAACCCATAATCGTAAGAACAGCTCCAACAAAAGCCTGATCTACATCCAACGAGAAAGGTAAAAGGCCATTAAATATAGAGAATATTGCTAAAATAATAAGTACATCGTGAAACAATGCTACCACACCTCCCCACACGAAAGCGAGCTTCCGGAATCGTAAGAAAATGTATAAAGAAACTACCAAGACCGCTAAGAAGATAGATTTCAACGAGGTAATGATAAGATCAAAAGCAATGGTCGGTCCTACTTTTTGAGAACTTTGAATCGTAGATTTGTTACCTGATAGTTTGGTCAGCCCTTCGTTAAGTTTTGCAGCTGCTCTTTTATCAGAATCTGCCGCTGAATCATCTACCAAATAGCTCGTAGTGATTTTAACTTGTTCGTTGGCGGCAATACCCGCACCCCCGTACGTTTTTACCTCAGGAGCACTGCCAAAAACCTCAGTAAGAACCTCACGAACATCTGATGTACTAACAGGATTTTCAAAACGTACTACATAGCTACGTCCTCCTTTGAAATCAACACCAAGGCCAAATCCTTTAAAGATGACAGAAACAATACCCAACGCGATGATAGTCGATGAAATAATGTAATATAGACGACGGCGTGATACGAAATCGAAATTCGTGTCTTTGAATAGGTTTTGAGACCAAGTTGCAAAAAACTCAATTTTATAGCCTTTAGCTACCCACCATTCCAAAATCAAACGTGAAACAAATAAAGCCGCAAAAAGAGAAGTAAGGATACCTATCACCAATGTAGTAGCAAACCCTAAAATAAGCCCTGTTCCTAGAAAGAAAAGGATAATCCCCGTAAGAAGGGTAGTAACGTTGGAGTCTAATATAGATGAAAGAGAGTTTTTGAAACCATCAGATATTGCCAACTTAATATCTTTCCCCATCGCAAGCTCTTCCTTAATCCGCTCAAAAACAAGTACGTTTGCATCTACCGCCATACCTATCGTAAGTACAATACCCGCAATACCTGGCAAAGTAAGCACCGCCCCCAAAGAAGCCATGATACCCATTAAAAAGAATAAGTTGATTATCAAAGCGATATCCGCAATAATTCCGGCTTTGTTATAATAAATAACCATAAAGCCTAACACTACCAACAAACCTACCAAAGATGATATAATACCAGCCGTAATAGATTCAGATCCCAAAGTAGCTCCTACGACAGCTTCTTCCACAATATTTGTTGGAGCAGGTAATTTACCAGCTTTGAGTACATTGGCCATATCTTTGGTCTCGTCAATCGTAAAGCTTCCCGTAATACTTGAGTTACCATTGGGGATTTCATTTTGTACGTTTGGTGCCGTATACACAAAGCCATCCAAAATGATAGCGATAGGACGTCCAATATTAGCAGCAGTAAGATTTTTCCATTTACGAGCACCTTCAGTATTCATTCGCATACTTACCTCTGGACGACCTCGGTCATCATAGTTGTTGCCAGTAGCATCTACTATTACATCGCCTTCAAGCGGTGCTTGTCCACTTGGCTTTTTAATAAAATAGATACCTACTATCTCGTTACGTTTGTCGGTAGTTACAATCCCTTTGCGATCCCACATCATGTAAGCATCAGAAGGAAACATCGCTTTAACTTCTTGACGGCTGAAAAGCTCATTGACACGAGCTGTGTCTTTTGCATACACCCCTAATTGACCTTGTGAAATAGGAACAAACAAACTAGCCAAACCTGTTTGGTTAGCCGTAGAATCTTTGGCGGTAGAATCCGCTTTTGCCCCTTTGGCAAGTTGCGCTGCCAATCCTCCACCCACAGCAGTTGTATCAGCTTTTGCATTTGCTTTCTCTGCGATTTTTTTCTCGGCATCTAGCTGAGTCAAATACGCTCCAAAAGCATTTAAACCAGGAGATACTTCATCAAGTGTATATACTTCACAAAATTCCAATTTAGCAGAACCCGTCAAAAGACGACGAACACGGTCAGGGTCATCTACCCCAGGCAATTCAATCAAAATACGCCCCGAACCTGGCAATTTTTGGATGTTAGGGTTTGCTACCCCAAATTTATCAACCCGCTGCTGGATAATTTGAAAGGCACGGCTAGTAGCACCATCTACTTCTGTCTTCAAAAATTTGATTACCTCTCCATCCGAAGAACTGCTATTGATTTTACCACGGTTGGTGCTGTTTGAAAATACTTGAGCCAATGAAGCATTAGGCGCGATTTTCTTGTATTCGCTCGCAAATAAGTCAACAATATTGGCCTGACTTGATTTTTGAGCTTCAATAGCCTTTTTCAAAGCTTCATTGAACTGGCTATTGCGAGCGCTTCCTCCAGCCAATCCTTTCATGATGTCAGAAGGTGCTACTTCCAACACTACGTGCATCCCTCCTTGCAAGTCAAGACCCAAGCCAAGCTCACGTTGGGTGACCTCTTGGTAGGTTGAACCAAGAAATACTGGTTCACGGCGAATAGAGTCTAAATAGTGCTCTTTCTTTTTAAGGTCGACAATCCCGTCTTTTCCAGTAGCATATGCTTCGGCTTTGCTCTGAATATTACGCGCCACAAAAGTAAACGACAGATAATAGACGCTCAACAAAGCTACTACTATCGTCAAAATCCAAATACCAAGTCTGTTTTGCATTTTTTTATTTAGGAAACAATTGATTGAATGTAATTTAAATGAATCTGGGAGAAGACATAGTATGCCTCCAAGGATACGCATAGGTATCTACAAAACTGGCTCTTTGATAAAAAAACACAACGAACCAATACTTTTCAACTCCTAAAGACTAGGGAGCGTTGATCGCGATAAAATGCCCGAAAACGTTTCGGAAAAAAGAGAAGAAATAATAAAATACGTCAAAGCGTTTGGGAAGAGTACAAACTACTGGTAGCTCGAAGCTAAATATAGTAGGTAAAAAATAAAAAGACTGCTCAAAATCAAACGAAATAGCAGGGGCAACTACTGCCTCAATCGACATTTCCTGAATTACAGGGCGCTCATCTTTGGCTTGTTTTTCCTTGTCGGTCTTAACAGCAACTGGCTTCTTAACATCCAACTTATGCAGCACCATAGAGCGCCCCACTGTTGCAGTCAAGAGGAGCAACAATGCAAGCGATGCTGTAGTTAGTTTAGTAAGTAGCTTTTTCTGTTTCATATGTCTTTATTACCGTTGCCTCATCAACGAATCAAAATGAGGGCGTTTTTAAAGCGCTCGCAAAGTTCGTACCATTTTTTTTTCAAAACAATACCTCCCTTTCACACTTCACTATATTTTATCTATATTTTTCTTAAAAATCTTACAAAATCAAACATTTTAAAGTACTTTCCTCTAAAATAAAAGCTATTATTTTTTATTTTTTTGATAAAAAAAGAGCTTTTAATACATAAAAATTTGGTTTTTGTGCTCAATATTGGCTCCGAAAACGCTGTTTTTTACAAAAACACAGTATGATTTTGCCATGTTTTGACACAAGACAACAGAATTTTTGGTTATAATACAATACGAATATCAGACGTTGTTAGTTGTGAGTATTGCACTGATAAATGTCAGCAGTTATTACCAACTATTTAACCATTTTGTACCAGCTATTCATACTTAGCCTATTGTTAATAACCCCTCCATAAACAACATGCAGACTTTAAAAATATCTTACCTTCAATTATTGAGTTATACGTTAGGAATATTGGTGCTAGGAGCTTGTGGGCGTCCCGTTTCTACTCCCAACGGAGGCCTTGGAATCCCTATCAAGCTAGCCAACGCTGACTATCCACTTGATATTTTTTACGAAAAACAACCTACTAATCGGCCCTATACTGAACTCGGCCCCGTGAAGGTAGAAAAGTCGGTACCCCTTAGTGAAGCCCAAACCAAAGGAGGAAGGATGATTTATAGGGGCAATGATGAAAGTCAAAAACGCGCACTCCTTGACCAGCTTATATTACAAGGCGTAGGTATGGGTGCCCACGCCTTGGTCAATGTAAAATACCAATACTATACCACCAAAGATTATCAAGGGTTTGTGATGGAAGGAATTGCCGTGAAATATGGCAATATGCCCTCCCCTCGATAATCTAGTGTGCTTCTAGCCAATTTTGGCCTACCCCTATTCCTGTTTCCATTTTTACGGGCAGAGGAATAGCGTTTACCATCAACTCGTTGACTTTGTGACTCAATAGCTCTACCTCGTCGCGATGTGCATCAAAGATTAATTCGTCATGCACTTGCAAAATCATCTTTGATTCGAGATTCTCTTTTTTCAGGAAGTCGTGGATATTAATCATGGCCACTTTGATCATATCAGCCGCTGAACCCTGAATAGGCGCATTGATGGCGTTTCGCTCCGCAAAACCGCGCGTCGTTTGGTTTTGTGAATCGATATCTGCCAAATAACGTCTCCGTCCCAAAATCGTCTCTACATATTTGTTTTCGCGTGCCTTATGGATGGCATTATCCATGAAAGTTTTGACCGACGGAAATTCTTGAAAATAAGCTTTAATAATTTCGCTTGCTTCGCCTCTTGGAATACCCAATCGTTGCGCCAATCCAAAAGCGGAAATTCCATAGATAATTCCAAAGTTGACCATTTTGGCTTTACGTCGCATTTCGGAAGTTACTTCTGCAAGTTCTACCTTAAACACTTTGCTTGCCGTACTCGCATGAATATCCAAGCCATTGTTGAAGGCTTCGAGCATCGTCTGGTCTTGGCTAAAAGCCGCCATGATTCGCAATTCAATCTGTGAATAATCGGCCGACAAAATCACAAAATCTTCGTTTTTAGGCACAAATGCTTTTCTGATTTCGCGTCCGCGTGGCGTTCGTATCGGAATATTTTGGAGGTTGGGATTGGTACTACTCAAACGCCCCGTCGCGGCTACGGCTTGGTTGAAAGAAGTATGAATCCGACCGGTGTTGTTATTAATCAAAAGAGGTAAAGCGTCTACATAAGTAGACTTCAGTTTCTGTAACTCTCTATAATCCAATATTTTTCGCGCGATTTCGTGCTCTGCTTCAAGATCAGACAAGATATCTTCGCCCGTGGCATATTGTCCAGTAGCTGTCTTTTTGGGGTTTTTAATAAGTTTGAGCTTTTCAAATAAAACCACTCCCAATTGTTTGGGTGATGAAATATTAAACTCTTCGCCCGCTAATGCAAAAATTTCGGTTTCGACTTGCTTCATATCGGTATCCAATACACCCGACATTTCTTTCAAGGTTTGAAGATCTACCCTTACTCCTTCACGCTCCATATCAGCCAATACTGGCACCAAGGGAATTTCCACACCTTTAAACAACTTATCAGCCTGATTTTCAATCAACAAAGGATGCAATTTTTCTTTTAACTGAAGTGTAATATCCGCATCTTCGGCGGCATATTCTACCAGTTTATCTATTGCCACTTCACGCATAGTGAGTTGCTTGGGGCCTTTTTTTCCAATCAACGCTTCAATGGCCACAGGTTCATAATTGAGGTAAGAGTTAGCCAAAATATCCATATTATGCCGTTTATCTGGCTCAATCAGGTAATGCGCCAACATGGTATCGTACAAGGGTCCCTTTATTTCGACGCCATAGTTTTGTAATACTGCCAAATCATACTTGAGGTTTTGGGCAATTTTTTCAATTTTGGGATTTTCTAGCACCTCCCTAAAATCCTCTACTACCTCTTGTGCAGCTTCACGGTCTGCTGGTACCGTCACAAAAAAAGCCTCTCCGCTTTGATAGGCAAACGATATTCCTACTAGCTCAGCATCGATTGCATCGATAGAAGTAGTTTCGGTGTCAAAACAAAATGAATCTTGTAAGCTTAAATAATAAGCCAAAGATTTTCGCAACTCAGGGGTATCAATCAAGTGATAACGATGAAATGTATTAGCTACGGTTCGTTTTTCGGTCGAAATACTTTCTACAAAGCTCGTGACAGCGGTTTTGTTGGGCGTAGGCTTGGATGGCTCCGATGTAGGTGTAGGTGTACTTTCTCCAAACAAACTCAACTGACCGTTGCTTGCAGGGGCAGATACTTGGGCAGAAGTAGGGCTAACGTCGGTCTCACCTAGTAAACGCTTCCGTAGTGTTCTAAACTCTAGTTCGTCTAACAACTCTGACAACAATTCTCGGTCAGGCTCACACATAAGCAAATCCGATTCGTCAAATTCGATTGGGACATTGACATCAATTTTTGCCAATTCCTTCGAAAGTATAGCCTTATCGGCACCATCCACTACCTTTTCTTTGAGTTTCCCGGTTAATTTATCGGTATTGGCCAGAAGGTTTTCTACAGACCCAAATTCCTCTACCAATTTTTGGGCTGTTTTTTCTCCCACGCCCGGAATGCCAGGGATATTGTCAGAAGCATCTCCCTGCAAACCAAGCATATCTACTACTTGGCTTACGTCTTTGATTCCCCATCGTTCACATATCTGCTGCGGTCCCATGATTTCTACTCCTTTGCCCAATGCCGCGGGTTTATAGAGGTAGATATGCTCTTCTACAAGCTGTCCGTAATCTTTATCAGGAGTCATCATAAAGACCTCAAAACCCTCGCGTGCGGCTTTTTTAGCCAACGTACCTACGACATCATCCGCTTCGTAGCCGTCCAATTCTAAAATAGGAATACACAAGGCCTTCAACAATCGCTTTATATACGGTACCGCAATAGTTATATCCTCGGGTTGCTCTTGGCGCTGTGCTTTATATGCCTCAAACTGAATATGTCGAAAAGTGGGTTTAGGAGTATCAAAAGCGACACCCAAATGAGTAGGCTTCTCATCTTTTAGGACTTCCAATAAAGAGTTGAGAAAACCAAATACAGCACTCGTATTCAACCCTTTAGAAGTAATTCTTGGGTTTTTGATAAAGGCAAAATGAGCGCGATAAATCAATGCAAAAGCATCTAGAAGAAAAAGCTTTTTGTCTGGTTTCATGGGATTTTTAATCAGTAATTGTTACAAAGAACGGAAAGTTTGGAGAGATTTTTGACAGTTGGAAACTACCTTTTGCATTTGTTCGTTAATTTTATGTTTTTGATAAAGTATAAAAAATGGAAAACCCAATTAAAAACGACCGTTGGACGGTACGTTTACCGATTTTATTGAGCATTACCCTTGCCGCAGGTATTTTGCTCGGTGCTACTTTTTTTGGAGGCAGTAAAGGCATGACCGATGTAGCAAGAGGATATACCAAGTTTAAGGAAGTCCTTCAACTCATTGACAATAATTATGTAGATACTGTAAATACCGACGATTTGGTGGATTATTCTATCACCAAAATGCTTGAAAAACTTGATCCACATACTTATTATTTCAACCCCAAAGATGCAATAGCGGCTCGTTCTCAGCTGGAAAGCGGTTTTGATGGCATTGGGATTGAATTTAATCTCTATAAAGATACAGTATACGTAGTGACCCCTCTCGTAGGTGGTCCTTCTGAGGCGGTGGGCATCCAAGGAGGTGATAAAATCCTGAAAGTCAACGATGAAGTTTTTACAGGAAAAAAAGTAGACAATGCCTTTATTTTTTCCAAACTACGCGGCCCAAGAGGAAGTGCCGTCAAACTGGAAATCCTGCGCCGCAGTGTTCCTAAACCTCTGGTATTTCAGCTTCGCCGCGACCGCATCCCCACTTATTCGGTTGATGCCTCTTATATGATAGACAAAGAAATCGGGTACGTAAAGGTGACACGCTTTTCGGAATCTACTTACGATGAGTTTAAAAACTCGATTACTAACCTCAAAAGCCAAGGCATGAAAAAGTTGCTTTTGGATTTACGAGGCAACCCTGGAGGATACATGGATCGTGCTACCAACATGGTAGATGAATTATTATCGGGTGACAAACTGATTGTTTATACCGATGGTAAAGACGACCGCTATGACCGCCAAACCAGAGCCAAAAATCTAGGCATGTTTGAAAACGGTAGTGTAGTGGTACTTATTGATGAAGGAAGTGCTTCTGCTTCTGAAATCGTAGCTGGAGCACTTCAAGACCACGACCGCGCACTTATCGTTGGGCGACGTTCGTTTGGCAAAGGGCTTGTACAAATGCCCGTCAACTTATCTGACGGCTCCGAACTTCGCCTAACTATCTCCAGATATTATACTCCTAGTGGACGTAGTATTCAGAAACCTTATAAGTCGGGAGATCTTGAAAGCTACGAAAAAGACCTCAAAGAACGTTTTGCGCATGGGGAGCTTTTTGTAGCAGATAGTATCAAAAACAACCCTAAACTTCAATTCCGGACTGATGCGGGTCGTATCGTGTATGGTGGTGGTGGAATTACTCCAGATGTATTTGTACCGCGCGACACGAGCATGATGACGCCTTATTTGTATGAATTGTTTAGTAAAAATATTATTCGCGACTTTGCTCTAAATTATGTAAGTCAAAACAAAAAACAATTTGAAAAGCAATCTTTTGCAGAGTACCTCAAAACCTTCACTGCCAAAGACAGCGATTTAGAGGGTATTGTAAAAAATGCCACTGCCGATGATATCAAATTCAATGAAAAAGAATTTAACCGCTCTAAACCTTACATTCGGACTTATCTCAAAGCGATGATTGGTCGCTATGCTTATCAGAAAAGAGATAAAAATGCGGGTCTCAACAACGAGTTTTATCAAGTAATGGCCGGACAAGATGAAGGAATTCAGAAAGCACTCACGCTATTTGACGAAGCCGAAAAACTCGCTCATGGTAATGTAAGTTTGAAAGACGAGAAAAAATAAGCTTTATGAGCGGAAAATCGGTCAATTACTCCCGTACTACCATCACCGAGCTGATGATACCTGCCTATGCCAATTTTGGTGGAAAAATACACGGAGGGATTTTATTATCACTTATGGATAAAGTCGCTTATGCGTGCGCCTCCAAACACGCTGGTACGTACGTTGTAACAGTATCTGTAGAAGGCGTCAATTTTTTACAACCCATCGAAGTAGGAGAACTCGTATCTCTACATGCCTCGGTCAATTATGTAGGACGAAGTTCGATGGTGGTAGGTATTCGGGTCATTGCCGAAAACGTACGCACAGGCACCCAAAAGCACACCAATACTTCTTATTTTACGATGGTAGCCAAAGACGATGATGGAAAGCCCACGGAAGTTCCTCCATTGGTGCTAGAAAGTAAAGAAGATAGTAGGAGGTTTTTGGAAGCTATCAAGCGGCGTGAACTCAAAGCACTGTATGCGGGAGATTTTGACAATGAAAAAGTCCGCATGAAATTAGAAGAAAATTTACACCTTCTCGAAAAAGAAAGATGTATCATAAAGTTTGAGAATGGGAAGTAGTCACTTCCCATTCTTAACATTTTTTATTTTGCATACGCTACAGAGCGCATCTCCCGAATCACCGTCACTTTTATCTGTCCAGGGTATTGCATTTCTTTTTCTATCTTTTGAGAAATATCGAAAGATAGTTTACCTGCGGCTTCGTCGTTTACAGCTTCTGAATTGACGATTACGCGTAATTCACGTCCTGCCTGAATCGCATAGCACTTATCCACTCCAGGAAAATTAGTAGCCAATGCCTCTAAGTCTTTCAAGCGTTGGATATAAGACTCCATCATTTCGCGACGAGCGCCAGGACGAGAACCTGAAATCGCGTCACACACTTGGATAATGGGCGACATCATACTCGTCATTTCGATTTCGTCGTGGTGCGCTCCTATGGCATTGCATACTTCTGGATTCTCTTTGTATTTTTTGGCAAGCTCCATTCCCAAAATCGCGTGCGGTAGCTCTGATTCTTCGGGCCATACTTTTCCAATATCGTGAAGGAGACCCGCTCTTTTTGCCAATTTAGCATTCAATCCCAATTCAGAAGCCATAGTAGCGCAAAGACGTGCCACTTCACGAGAGTGCTGAAGCAAGTTTTGGCCATAAGAAGACCTAAAACGCATCCGTCCAATCATCTTCACAAGCTCAGGATGCAAACCATGAACCCCCAAATCAATCACCGTACGCTCTCCTATTTCGACGATTTCATCGTCAATATTTTTCTTGGTTTTGGCCACTACTTCTTCGATACGAGCAGGGTGAATACGGCCGTCTTGTACCAATCTATGCAGAGACAAACGTGCTATCTCACGGCGAACTGGGTCAAATCCTGAAATCACAATAGCTTCGGGGGTATCGTCGACGATGATTTCGCAACCTGTAGCCGCTTCTAATGCACGAATATTCCGCCCTTCACGACCGATAATCTTTCCTTTGACATCGTCACTTTCGATATTAAAGACGGATACCGTATTTTCGATAGCATGCTCTGAAGCCGTACGCTGGATGGTCTCAATAACAATCTTTTTTGCCTCTTTAGTAGCCGTAAGCTTGGCTTCGTCGATGGTATTTTTGATAAAGGCCGAAGCTTGAGTTTGGGCGTCTGCCTGAATAGCATCTATCAGTTGAGCTTTGGCTTGCTCCGCAGTAAGATTGGCGATACGCTCCAACTGCTCTACTTGGGAGCGGTGCATTTTTTCAGCTTCTTCACGGCGCTTATTCGCAACTTCGGTTTGCTGCTCTAGGTTTTTCTTTAAAGTCTCCAACTCATTCTCACGGCGCTTATTTTGCTCCGTCATTTGATTGAGTTGTTGTTCACGTTGTTTGATTTTCTGCTCATTTTGCAGAATAATCTGTTTCTTTTTATTTGACTCATCCTCAAACTCGGATTTGAGTTTCAAGTATTTTTCCTTGGCTTCAAGAATGCGGTCTTTTTTGATGTTTTCAGCTGTTATTTCAGCATTCTTGACAATTTCCCCCGCTCTTTGCTGGGCGTCTTCTTCGGTCTTTTTATTAGATTTTTTGAGGACAAAGTACACTATTGCTGCTCCCACGGCGGCCGAAACCGCAGCATCAAGCAAAAAAAACAATATATCCATTTGACATCTGTGTTTAAGGTTCTACATATTTTCCTTTAAACCAGCATACGTTAGATATACATAACTGAAGCTACCAAATAATTTAATTTTGGTTCGATGGACTGAAGTATTTTTGTAGATAGTCTAAGTGTTTGAAAACTGTAGACTCTATCACGTCTATATCGTTATCTCCTTTGAGGCGAGCTACCATAGCATCAAGGCATACCATAGCCAATACTCTTTGAATATCTTTCTCACCTTTTTCTTTCATTCGAACTTCTACTTGGGTATCAACTATTTTGGCTGCATCTCTCATAAAAGACTCCTCGTCGTCTGAGTTGGCCCAGACTTCGTAAGTTTTATCGGCTATTTTCACCTTTAAAAGTCGTCTTTTCGGTTCTTTTTCCATGAGTTGAGTCATAGCTTTTGTAACAACGCTATGGTTTCTTCTATGTATCGAATGTAATCGTCCAATTTGGTGTTCAGTTGCGTAATCGCGTCTGCGTTTTTCTGGTTTTTTACAATTATAGACAATTGTTTGAAATTATTTAACTTTTCCCTCAAAGAAACTTCTTTTTCGCGCAATTGTTTATTCTCAGCTTTTAAGTTTCGGGTTTCTTGACGCAATGATTTGAGTTCCGCCACTTGGCGTTCATATTTTTTTTCGAGTGCTTCAAAACGGATTTTTAGCTCAATATGAGCGGCTTTTTCGTGACCAAAAGCCGCCTGCAAAGCCGTAATACTTCTTTCAATAAACAAGAACTGAAAATTCAGCTCATCGAGCAACCTATCATCTTCAAATGTTGCTAGTTTATTTCCGGTGTACTTAGACATCGCATTTGCAAAAATCAGTGTGTATTACCTCTCCTACTCCCTACATTTATTTTCTGATAACAGCCCCCAATTCCTTTTCAAAACCTAACATCAGTTTTTGCATGGCTTTGTCAATGACTTTATCGGTCAGGGTCTGGGCTTCGTCTTGGAGTGTAAAACTCACTGAGTATGACTTTTTATCAGAACCAATATTCTCTCCCTCATACACATCAAATACGTTGATATTCGTCAACAGTTCTTTTTCGTATTTGTGGGCTGTTTGTCTAATCTGCTCAAAAGTCACAGCTTTATCCAATACCAAAGATAAATCACGGCGTACTTCTGGAAATTTAGAGACTTCCGAAAAACGAACTTTATCGTTGTATTGCTTAAGCAAGTACGCCCAGTCAAAATCTGCATAAAATACTGGCTGCTTAATGTCTAACATTTTGGTAAGCTTGCTTCTGACTTGACCAAAACTCACCACCGGTTTTTTCTTGACAGTGTACGTAAGGCCATACTCAAATACTGACTTATCGGTCAATTCCTGCTTATCTACATTATGTACCCTGAATGCATTTAAAACTAGATGCACTTGGGCTGCTAAGTCATGAAATGCCAATTTTTGATCTTTGGCTACCCAGCTTTCCGCCTGCTGATGCCCCGCCATCAATAGTATCAAATGCGATAATTCTTTGTATTTACCTTCTACTTTGTGGTAGGTTTTACCAAACTCACAAAGTTTCAAATCTCGTTGACGGCGATTGAGATTATATGCCAAACTCTCCAAGCCTGAAAACACCATAGTTTGCCGCATTACCGATAAGTCTTCGCTCAAGGGATTCAGTATTACTACATCTTCGCCCACAAAACTTCCTCGTACAGCATCATTGTAGATGGGCTTCGTGAGAGAGTTGGTCATGGTTTCGTTAAATCCATTGGCAGCCAACAAATTTGCAATTCGTAATTTCTGTTTATCGGGATCTACCAAAGGAAAACCTGACAAAAAGTTGGCAGAGAGATGGTCAGAAAGCTCAATATTATCAAACCCAAAAATCCGCAAAATCTCTTCGATAATGTCAGCTTCGCGGGTCACATCTACCCGATAAGGCGCGACGGAAGCCACAAACCCTTCTGAAGTTTCGTCCAATATCTCAATGTCGAGACTTGTCAAGATTTGCTTTATCAGCGCACGGTCAAGGGTTTTTCCAATCAAACGGTCAATATTGCGGAATTTGACTGGTATATTATTGTTAGGAATGGGATTGGGGTAAATATCCACTACTTCTGAAGTGGTCTCTCCACCTGCTACTTCTTGAATCAGCAAAGCAGCGCGTTTGAGAGCATATACCGGCATGTTGGGGTCAGTACCTCGCTCAAATCGGAAAGATGCGTCTGTTTTGAGACCGTGGAAAGTTCCGGTACGTCTAATCCACGCTGGCGAAAAATAAGCTGCTTCCAAAAATATCCCTGTCGTGCTTTCAGTCACGCCCGATTTGGTACCACCAAACACCCCCCCGATACACATAGGTTCTTCGGCGTTACAAATCATCAAATCATGCTGGGAGAGTTTTCTTTCGACACCATCAAGCGTCACAAAAGGAGTACCAGCTTCTAAGGTTTTGACGATTACTTTATGCCCACTGATTTTAGCGGCATCAAAAGCGTGCAACGGCTGCCCTAGTTCGTGACAAATATAGTTGGTAATATCCACCACATTGTTGATAGGACGCACACCCACTGCCTGCAATTTTTCCTTCAACCAATCGGGAGATTCTTTGACCGTCAGCCCCTCCATCAAAATTCCGGCATAGCGCGGACAGGCTTCCGAATTTTCGACGATTACTTCTACCCCTGAAGCAGAAGGTGCTTCATTGGCTATGAATTGATCAATGGATGGCCATTCTATCTCACGATTCAATACTGCCTTGAGGTCACGTGCTACGCCAAGATGCGAGGCAGCATCGGCACGATTGGGGGTAAGGCCGATTTCGATGACATAGTCGGGCAACAATCCAAAGTATTGAGCAGCAGGAGTACCGTTGGCCAAATCAGTGTCCAACACCATAATACCCGCATGAGATGCGCCTAATCCAATTTCATCTTCAGCACATATCATCCCTTCTGAGGGCTGACCATATACCTTGCGTTTTGAAATCGTAAAAGGTTCTCCTTGGGTAGGGTAAATCGTAGCCCCTACGGTAGCTACTACTACTTTTTGCCCAGCTGCTACATTGGCAGCTCCGCATACGATGGTAGAGGGCTGTTCGGTTCCGATATCAACCGTAGTCAAGTGAAGGGTTTTTTCTTTGACCGCAAAAGGCTCACAAGTGAGCACTTCTCCTATTACTATTCCATTGAGGCCACCCTGTACTTTTTCCACAGGTTCTATGCCTTCTACTTCTAGTCCCGTAGCTGTCAATAGTTTACCTACTTCTTCAGCAGACTCCTCAATATCAATTAGTTGTTTAAGCCAGTTATAAGAAATTTTCATAAAACATTCAGTCCCAATATTGATTGGGTGTATTTAAAATTGTTTTAAAAGTCTAAGTCTTTTACTTAAAACTTTTAGTTTAGACTGCAAAATTAGAGGATTTTGGGGAAAGCCTATAACTAGTGGTCTTCCTTATCTCGGAAATTATTCACTAGCAAACCTTATTTCTATTTATCAAAGTTTTTTTCTCCTGCTTCTATTCTTACTGGCAGGGTGTTTTCTTTGGGAGGAATCGGGCAGGCATAGCTTGCGTTGTAGGCACAATATGGATTGTATGCCACATTGAAGTCGATAAGAAGTTTGTTGTCTTTCACATCTTCTGTTTTAAAATCAAGATAGCGCCCTCCTCCGTAAGTTTCCTCAGGTGCTGTGGCATCGCGAAACAAAATAGAGAGACCTTTGTCGTGTTTATAAATCAAAAGACGATATACATTCAAATCGGCGGCTTCGCTTTCTCCAGGCAAGGTGAATTCAGCAAATCCATATTTTTCATAGGTTTCTTTGCTACCATCCGTCATTGGGACCGATACCTGCTTGTCTGAAGCAGCGCTATGATAAGGAATCACTTTGGCCTCAACCTTATAAGTAGGGTCAGGAGCGAAATAATGCAATCCTTTAAAATTAGATTTGTCGGCAATCGGTGAGCTATCAGAATTTCGATAAAAGTTATCTTTATCCTTACGTTCTTTTTCTATTTGAGCAACATAATCATCGACCGAAACGGTTGTTTCTTCTCCCAAAAAAGTATACCCAATAATCCCTATGATTACCAAAAAAATAATACCTACAACAAATTTATTTTTTAACATATTGATTCTTTGTTTGAAAAGAAAAACAAAAGGGTTAGAGGCTAAGTCAAAACCTAACATCTAACCCTTAATGTATAATTATTGCTACAATATTGCCTTTTCCAAGGTATTTTTCACGCCGTTGGTCATCATATCTGTAAGATATTCGGTGATGGTTTCGGCAAATCCTTCCAGTTTTGTTAAATCAGCTTCCCATATTTTAGTATTGCTCAATACTGTTTGTACCAACTCCCCTACTGACTCTGTCGTAACTCCTTGCCATTTCTCATAGAAATAAGCTGCTTGTTCGTCATTAATGATATAAAAATCTTCACCTCTTTGGCCATAATAATGCTCATTTTGTTGTTTTACGGCTTTCATAAACAACAAATAAGCCGCAAATCCAATAGCAAACAAACGAGGAGCCTTGCCAAACTGCTGATAATAACGCCGTATGGTAGTGGCATTACGAGCGTTCATTTTGGAAGTTTGCTGTAGCGTAATTCCAATGAGTTTTTGTTGAATAAACGGGTTACGATAACGATTCAGGATATCCCCCGCAAATACTTTCAACTCATCCATTTGTTCGTCAAAAGGCAAAGTAGGTACGATTTCGTCATAAATGATGTTCTCGTAATACTTCGACATAGCAGGGTCGTTCATGCACTGAAACGTAATATCAAATCCACTTAAATACCCTAGTGGCGCCGAAGCACTGTGACTACCATTGAGAATACGAAGTTTACGCTCACGATAGTAGGAAATATCTTCGTCAACGATGACGTTGGGGTGGATTTGCTCAAACGACAATACTTTTTTAACTCGCTCATCGCCTTCAATCGCCCACAAAAGATAAGGCTCCGCAACGGTCAATAATGAATCTTGGTAGCCTATCTTTTCTTCAAGAGCGGCATGAGTGACCGCATCTGGCTTACCGGGCACAATCCTGTCTACCAAAGAATTACAGAACTTGACATGGTATTTCAACCATTTGTTAAATAATTTTCCTAATTCATTGTAAGCAGAAAGTTTCTCGACACATTCGCGTAGCTTGAGGCCATTATCAGTAATAAGCTCGGTAGGAACTACTACGACTCCTTTGTCTTTTTTGCCACCATACGTCCGAAAGCGCTCATACAAAAAAGCCGTCAACTTGGCCGGAAAAGACTGGGGAGGGCTTTGAAAGATATTTTCCTCAACGTATTGAATGCCTACTTCTGTGGTATTAGAAATAATCACTTCTAGATGCGGATTACGAGCCACTTGAAGAATACTTTGCCAATTGTCTTGCGCCGAAATCACCCTACTGACCGCCGTAACCGTCGTAGCTTCATCGATCGTATTTCCTTCTCCGTCGACACCCCGCACACAAACCGTGTAAAGACCATCTTGGGCAGCAAAATCGTCGGCTGAACCAGCGGTAGATTTCACAACTACAATACGCCCACTAAAGATATGCTGCTTGTTGGCTTGGTCTATAAGATAGTCACACAGACCTCTAAGCAATACTCCTGTACCAAATTGAAGTACTTTTACTGGTAGGTCAAAAGTAAATTGATTTTCGCTATCAACGATTTGTTTGGAAAGTTGAGGCATGATTATCTGGAATATTTGTATTGTTTGGTGAGTCAAAAATGTTTGTATTGGCAAACCTAATAAATTTTACGCAAAACTTATCTTTGTGACGACGAAAGCCTTTAAAACTATAATGGATTTTTTCACTTTTTGACATTTAATCTAAAAGCATAGGTAAAGCAAAACCTGCTTTTTAAAAAAAATAAAAAATGGCCAATTTTATTATTTACGACGATTCCAGCATACGTCCTTGGTTATTACCTTTTACTTTTACTCGTCCTGTTTCTGAAATTCGGTGTGGGATTTGGACATTGACCCAAAAATGGCAGCATTTTCTGAAAGCAACACCCTCTTTCTTGACCGAATCTTACCTTCAAGCCAAATTCCCACTCCTCACTACCGACGACAATGTATTTTTGAACGGTGCCGTCTGCGCAACTAAATCCATTGCCCAAGCGATTGGGCGTCTTAATGAAGGCGAAGCATTGATAGGAAATGATTTGATAATTGCCTACCGCTCGCCTTATGAGGTTGTGAATCCCAAAAATGAATTAAAACTTATTTCTTTTATTGAGTCTTTTACGGTTATTCAGCGGATATGGGACATTTATGGTGAAAATGGTGCTCAAATTAAGGCCGATTTTGAGGCAATCACGCACAATCGTACAAGTCAACCTATTGACGACCCTTACACTCATTGCTATGCACCTCATCAAATTTTTGTAGAAGAAGGAGCAAACATTCGTGCTTCCATTTTAAACGCTCAAAACGGCCCCATTTATATTGGCAAAAACGCCACCATTCACGAAGGAAGCGTCATCATGGGACCTTTTTCACTCGGCAATGATGCTACTGTAAATTGGGGGGCTAAAATGCGGATGAATACAAGCATCGGGCCTTACTGCAAAGTAGGGGGAGAGGTGAGCAATTCGGTGCTATTTGGTTGCAGCAATAAAGGCCATGACGGGTTTCTGGGCAATTCGGTCTTGGGAGAATGGTGTAATTTGGGTGCCAATTGCAATAACTCTAACCTCAAAAACGATTATACTAACGTAAAACTCTATAGCTATGCCACTCACACCCTCGAAGACTCCAATCGTCTTTTTTGTGGGTTATTTATGGGGGATTTTACCAAAGCAGGCATCAGCACTATGTTTAATACTGGTACAGTAGTGGGAGTCAATGTAAATGTATTTGGGGCAGGCTTCCAACCCAAACATATCCCTTCTTTTACTTGGGGTGGCGCCGCAGAAGGTTTTACAGAATACCGCCTCGAAAAAGCGCTCAAAGTAGTTGAAGAAACCATTAGCAGAAAAGGTGAGCCTTTTACAGAAAATGACCAAGAAATCTTAAAACACGTGTTTGAAATCACACGTCCCTAACACGAAAAGCTATGGCATTATCGACCTTCCAACTCCTAGTTTCGCCCTACCTAAATCATAAAATAAAGTTCATGGTTATTGTGGTATTAGGGATGATGTATCATGACGGACATACCCAAAATGATACACTGTGGCTTAGAGGAAAGGTTGAGAATCTATCATTGAGACTTTATCGCCGTGCCCCTGAAGTCGTGGTATCTAGAACCAATATTTTACGTCCCAATCGGGTGATTATTAAAGTGGCACCACTACAATCCGACGGAAGTTTTGAACTAAAAATCCCTTTAGTTTATCCAATTGAGGAATGTAATCTTTCTTATGCCAACATGAGTGTGCCTTTCCTAGCCACCAAAGGAAAGAGTAATGTCAAAATCAACGGCGATTCGCTCGACAAAGCCAACTTACCTCTTCTTTTTGAAGGTGTGCTCGCCAATATCAATAATCAACATACTCGCTTTTGGGCAGCTTTCAATAAGTGGCTTATTACTAATCCTGAAAAAAAAGAGAGTACAGACAATATCAATCGTTTTTGGGAAACACTCACTACCGAACGAGAGCGCCGCACTGCCTATTTTAGTTCTTTTTTTTCCCAACCAGAACCTTTACTAAGTCAGTGGGTTCTTTCATCTTTCAGCGATATTATGGTAGCTAGGTTTTATGACCAGCTGCTCCAAACCGACGCTCCTTTTCCTACTTCTTTCACTAGTCTTGTTGCCTTAGATACCACCCAAATCCTCACGTTCTCTAAAGCGAATAGTTATGACAAATTTATACAACATACTGTCAATACTACCCCTACCCCCAAAGAGTCCACCCTGCCTGTGAAGTTACTTTCTACCCTTATTTTAGAAAATATTCCCAATCTCAGCGAAGAAGAAAAAGAACGCCTCTTTTCATTTACAGAAAATGGCGTCGCCAAAATGCGTGATATTAATTTTTTAAATACACTTTTTGAACGAAGAAAAGACATCATGCAACCCTTGAGTATTTTTGAAACTTACCTCAAAAAATACGCAAGTGCAATCTCCACAAAAGAACTTGATTATATCCAAGCCAACTTTTATGCCCGCTATATCAATAGCGCCATGCCACAAACCATGGAACTTTGGTATCATCATATACGTCCCAAGATTTCAAATCAACTATATAAAATATCCTTAGACGAACTACACCACAACGAAAACTTAGATTCTACCCTTATCAATAAAACCTACCGCCAACTCAGCGAAAATGCACAAGTTAATATAAATGAAGCCCTAGAACCTATTTCAGGTGTATATCTCCACCAAAATGCCGTTGCCGACGGAAATGCAGTTTGGGAAAAAATCAAAAGACATTATCGCGGTACACCTTTTTACGTCATTTTTTGGACCAACGACGATCTTGGTCTCCAAAGTTTGGAAGAAGCGCGACTCCTTAGAAATTTATATTCTGAAAAAGAATTGCCTTTTGTGTACCTATGCGAACAGGACTCCGGAGAAGATTTATGGGTACAATCTGTAATTAAAAACAAAAACAGAGGCTTACACATCAAGCTAACGGAAGAGCAAAACGATTTTTTTGTGAATTCGTGGGGAATTACCCGCGTACCTCATAGTGTGCTTGTAGACGCTACAGGCAAATACATCAGCCGCGACGCGCCCTTACCTAGCGACCAAAAAGGCTGGGAAAAAATTCATAATAAAATCTGGCGCTAAGCTTCTTTAGGAGTAAACTTAGGTTGAAGAATAGGATATAAAACCACCGACAGTAAAATCACCAAAGCCCCCACATAAAATCCCGTAGTCATACGCTCGTGAAGGATAAAATAGGCCAAAATCATGCCGTATACAGGCTCTAAATTGATAGTAAGGTTGAGCGTAAAAGGGGAGATTTTGCGTAGCAAATGAACCCCTGCCGAATAAGCATATACCGTACATACCAATGCCAATATCCCAATCCAGAGCCAATCAGAAGGAAGGGGTAGAAGCTCGCGAGAGGTAAAACCCTCGCCCAACGACACTCCGATGATACCAATAAGCATGGCAAGCGTGGCTCCATTCATTTCATAAAATGTAATCAAAAGAGCATTGTGGCGAGTCACAAGGCGACTGTTGGCAATCGTAAAAAGAGCGGCCAAAAATGCCGAAACAAGAGCCAAACTCAAACCTAACGACTGGTCAAATTCGAATCTAAAAATAAGATAAAGTCCTGCTATCACCACTAGACTCAACAATACTTCCAATGGCCGCACGCTTTTACGATTGAAAAGAGGCTCCAACAAAGACGTAAAAAGAGAAGTAGTAGACATCCCCGCCAAACACACCGAAGCACTAGACACATGTGCTGACCCAAAAAATGTAAGCCAATGTAAACCCATAATCACCCCTACGCCGAGCATCGCCCAACGGTCATGAGTAGGGACTTTTTTCCATTCTTTCCAAAGCCACAATACTATCGCTAGTCCAATTGCCGCTAAAAGAGTTCGGAAAAAAGTCAGGCTTACGCGAGAAAGAAAGGGATTCACTAGCTTGCCCAATATAGCCGTAAACCCCCAAATAAGTACTAGAAAGTGTAAGTGTAAATAATCTCCTAATGTAGGCTTAGGTGCATTGCTCATGAAAGTTACGTTTGAAAGCAACAAAAGTAAAAGTTTAGCGTCAAATCTCCCTAACTGTGGGGAGTTCTCCTTATTTTTGTGCTGTATTTGGGTGCCTCATATTTTTGTTTTATCGCAAATTTTGAAGGCTTAATAGGGAATTTCGTGCAAAACGAAGACTGTCCCCGCAACTGTGAGTTTCGTCGAAAATCGCTCTCTTGCTTCTATACACCACTGACGATTTGAATGTCGGGAAGGTACCGAGCGATGAAACAAGTCAGGAGACCTGCCCAAAGCTTTTTTTATCGCCACGTACGGAGGATTCGTAGCCTAACCACATTCCAAATTTATGAAACAAACATTCAATCCCCGCGTTCTGACACTATTGTGTTTTATTTTAGCTATTGCGCTGATTCGTATTTTAAACGTCGCTCAGCCTTCTCCTATTTCTAATTTTACGCCCATTGGTGCAATGGGGCTGTTTGGAGGTGCTTATTTTAGTTCTCGCTGGAAAGCTTTCACTTTTCCTCTTTTAGCACTTTTGGTGAGTGACCTTGTCGTCAATGCGGTAGTGTATCGCGGTCAGTATGGCTTTATTTATGATGGTTGGTATTGGGTATATGGCATTTTTGCTTTGATTGTGGTGTATGGCAAAGTGTTATTAAACAAAATCAATATCAAAAATCTGCTCCTCGCCTCCGTAGTAGCAGCACTATCGCATTGGGTCTTATCCGATTTTAGTGTATGGCTCGCAGGGGGTACAGATCTTCGTACAGGTTTGCCTCTTAGTCGCGATTGGTCGGGCTTGGTACAATGCTTGGCTCAAGGTTTTCCCTTCATGCGCAATTTCTTAGCCGGCACCATCGCCTACAGTGCCCTCTTGTTTGGAGGCTTTGAGTTGCTACAGCGCCGTTTTCCTCAACTTGCTTTGGGTAAATAATGACGAAGGCTTTCATGAATTGGTCGGGCGGAAAAGATTCCGCCCTGTCTCTTTATCATATTCTACAAAATCACACCTACGATGTAAAGTACTTGCTGACATCGGTCAATGAAGCCTTAGGGCGTGTATCAATGCACGGTGTCCGTGAAGATTTACTAAACTTGCAAGCCCAACGCATAGGGCTTCCGCTCATTACATTGCGCCTACCCGAGACTTCCTCTATGGAAGAGTATAACCTCCGGATGAGCGATACCCTTCGTCCCTTAGCAGAGGCAGGCATTACCCATTCTATTTTTGGAGATATTTTCTTAGAAGATTTGCGCCAATACCGTGAAAATCAACTTACAAAAGTGGGGATGCAGGGTAGCTTTCCCCTTTGGAAGCGAGACTCGCAAGAGTTATTAGCGGAGTTTTGGGATTTAGGATTCCAAACCATAGTAGTGAGTGTCAATGGTAATTACCTCGACTCTTCTTTCTGTGGGCAAATCCTCAATCAAGATTTCGTTAAGAATCTTCCAAAAGGAGTAGATGTATGCGGCGAAAATGGCGAGTTTCATACTTTTGTGTTTCAAGCTCCTTATTTTTCCAAATCCATTGATTTCGAAAAAGGCGAAACCGTCGAGAAAATATATCAATACAAAAACGCATCAGGCGAATCTCTTCAGTCTACTTATTTTTTCACTGATTTGATACCTACTATACCATGACTCATTCTAATATTACCAAAGACGCTATCCGCAAGATATACCATACTCCGCTTTTAGAGCTTATTTACCAAGCAGCTACGGTTCATCGTCAACACCACGACCCGCAGGAAGTTCAAGTCTGCACACTACTTTCTATCAAAACAGGCGGATGCCCTGAGGATTGCGCTTATTGTCCACAAGCGGCTCGTTACCAAACAAATGTACAAGCTCATAAGCTGATGGAAATAAACGAAGTACTAAGTGCAGCCCAAAGAGCTAAAGATACTGGAAGCACACGTTTTTGTATGGGAGCAGCTTGGCGCGAAGTACGCGATAACCGCGATTTTGACCGGGTACTGGAAATGGTAAAAGGGGTTAATAAAATCGGCTTAGAAGTATGCTGCACATTGGGAATGTTGAGCGAGTCTCAAGCTCAAAAGCTAAAAGATGCAGGTCTGTATGCCTACAATCACAATCTTGACACGAGTGAAGAGTTTTATGGAGATGTCATTTCGACCCGCACCTACGATGACCGACTCGACACCCTGCATCATGTTCAAAAAGCTGGAATTTCGGCTTGCTCAGGCGGTATCATTGGAATGGGAGAAAGCGACGAAGACCGCATCGGAATGCTCTACACCTTGGCCTCTCTTCCTACCCCTCCCGAATCGGTACCTGTCAATGCTCTAGTGGCGGTAGAAGGCACCCCTCTTGAAAATCAGAAGCGTGTTTCGGTCTGGGAAATGATACGAATGATAGCCACCGCTCGTATTTTGATGCCCAAAGCTATGGTCAGACTTTCGGCGGGCAGAGTCAACATGAGTGCTGAAGAGCAAGCGTTATGCTTTTTGGCAGGGGCTAATTCTATTTTTGCGGGCGAGAAGCTTCTAACCACCCCAAATCCTGAGATTGATGCCGATGCGGAATTGTTCCAAACCTTAAATATCAAACCTCGATCTGCGTTTAAAGAACAGGCTCTTTCTTTGGTCTAAAGAGTTAAAAAAGAGTCTTTATCAAACGCCTTTCTGTTTTCCTAATTTCCTTTTTATTAGGTCAGGCTACATAAAATCCATTACTTTTGTACTTTCTTTCGTTATGTGATTAGATTTGCTGATGTTAGAATTTGATTGATATAAAATGCCATCACTAAAACCCACCAAAGGAAAATTACTCATTGCCGAACCGTTTTTAGGGGATCCTAATTTTGAACGGAGCGTCGTTTTTTTGTGCGAACATAATGAGCGAGGAACTTTTGGGTTGGTTTTTAATCAAACTACCAATTTATTTCTCAACGATGTTTTGCAAGAACCGGTGGCCAACAATTTACCCTTGTATCTAGGCGGACCTGTTGAGCAAAATACTTTACATTTTTTGCATCGCTTATCTTTTATTGAAGATGCTATTCCGGTAGGTGAGAATTTGTTTTGGAGCGGTGATTTTGAGCAAATTATCAGCATTTTAAATGCGGGAAAAATAACCGAGCAAGATATCCGTTTTTTTGTAGGATATTCGGGATGGAGCGCGGGACAGCTTGATGATGAGCTAAAAAGGGATTCATGGATTGTGGCCGAAACAGACGCCGCTTTTATTTTTGATACTCCTACCGACCAATTTTGGCGCGCTGTATTGCGACGAATGGGCGGCGAATATCGCGTAAAATCACACTACCCTACTGACCCAAGATTAAATTGATTGTTTATACATAATACCTTGTGGGATAGAATCCCTTCGCATCACATTTTTTTGCAACATTATCATGAATTTAAAATTTAAGTTTTTAGCTCTTTTTTTCACAGTAGCTATTGCTACTCAGGCTCAAACTGTTTATATGAAGCCTCATTTGGGATTAAGAGCTGGGTTAAACATCTCACGGAGTACTTATTCCCCCAACTTTATTTATAATCTCAAGGCTCAATCCCACCCTAACTTAGGTGTTTTTTACCGCTTTCGTACCAAAAAGTGGGTGTTCCAGCCTGAATTACAGCTTTCGGTACGCGGAGGTACTTTTAAGGGAGAAAACGAAATCGTTAAAAATAACCTCAATTATGGAAGTTTTGTACCCGTCCTTGGCTATATTCTTACAGAAGGATTAACCTTTGAAGTTGCTCCCGAGTTTAGTTATTTGCTCCATACTCCCAATACGATTGTACCCCTTCGCCGCAACGAAATGAGCTTGGGCACGGGTCTTAGATTCGACTTCATGGATATGGCCGAAGATTTTAGCCTCAATATCCGGTATATTCATGGCCTCAACAATCTATCAACATCTCAGTCGGAGAGTTTCTCTAATCGCACCTTGCAAGTATCGGTCATTTATAATCTTTACAAAAAGAAATAGACGATACTGCTAAGCCCACAAATAAAATTTGGTTTTTAAAATCACAGTTGTACTTTTGTGACATGAATAACAACATAATCAATATTGCATATTGGTGGCGTACTCATTCTATCGGATGAGCAAGTAGCCTTGTGTAATATTGGAGTGTGTACCAGCGGCTCGTTGCTCATCGCAGCGAGCCGCTTTTTTTATTTCTAAGACATTATCATCAAAACCTACCAATCTAATTCACATATAACAATGGTTCAGACTGCCTTTACCGTCACTACAAAACATCGTAAATTGTTGGGAGATATGCTTACTCCCGTAGGAGTTTATCTTAAATTACGCGACAAGTTCCCTTATACTGTCATGCTTGAAAGTGCTGAATACCACGGCATGGAGCATGGTTTCAGCGTTATTGCGTGTGATCCAGTAGCCTCGTTTGTGATTGATGAAGATGTAGTAAGCCAATCTTTCCCCGATGGTTCTGAAGAGACATTTCCTCTTACTCGTCGTAAGCAAGCCATGCAAACCTTACAAGAGTTTATTAAGCGCTTCGATGCACCTAAAAACGAGTACCCTTTCATCAATGGGGGGCTTTTTGGGCATATTACTTATGATTCGGTAGAATACTTCGAAGATATCGAAATTCAAGAAAAAACACCCGACAATGCCATCCCTCAGATGGTTTATCGCGTATATCGTTTTGTGATTGCCTTCAATCATTTCAAAGACGAAGTATATCTCTTTGAACATGATTACGGAGTTACTCGCGAAGACAGCCATCATAGCCGTAGCATGGGAATGGACTTGGAATCTTTGGAGATGATTGTGAAAGCACCCAAAATGGCCACTTTCCAATTTAAGGCTGCTGCTGAAGAACAAAGCAACGTAACTGACGATGAAATGTCTGAAATCATCCAAAAATGTATTAATCACTGTCTGAGAGGCGATGTATTTCAGATTGTACCTTCTCGGCGTTTTAGCAAAAAGTTTGTGGGTGATGAATTCAACGTTTATCGCACACTTAGGTCTGTGAATCCCTCGCCTTATTTGTTTTATTTTGATTTTGGAAGCTATAAGATTTTTGGATCTTCGCCCGAAAAACAAATTTACATTAAAAATGGACACGCTGAGATTCACCCAATTGCGGGTACATTTCGACGCACTGGAGACGATGAGAAAGACGCCGAACTGGCTCGCCAACTAGCTGCCGACCCCAAAGAAACTGCCGAACACGTAATGCTTGTAGACTTAGCGCGCAACGACCTCAGTAGAAGCTGCGATGTGGTCAAAGTAGAAACTTACAAAGAAGCTCAGTTTTTTTCGCACGTTATTCACTTAGTTTCGAAAGTTACTGGCAAAATGAGCCCTGGGGTCAACCCTCTTCAGCTAGTAGCTGATACTTTTCCGGCTGGCACTCTTTCTGGCGCCCCTAAGCACAATGCCATGACAATCATCAATCGCCTCGAAACTACCAATCGGAGCATTTATGGTGGGGCATTAGGGCACATTAGCTTTAGTGGCGATTTCAATCATTGTATTACGATTCGTACTTTTTTGAGTAAAAACAATACTTTGTTTTATCAGGCCGGTATGGGAGTAGTAGCCAAATCAAACATTGCTTCTGAGATGCAAGAGGTGCATAACAAACTGGCAGCTCTCCGAAAAGCAATCGAATTGGCTAATGAATTGTAAATAGCCTTTTTATTCTTTATTACTAAAGTTTCTTTATCTTTGTTTCACTTATTGCATACTTTTTGCATAAATTAACAGGGAGGTTAATTTGTAATCACTTTCAACGTATGAGGGGATATTTTATACTATTGGCAGTTTTTGTTTCCACACTTACATTTGGACAGGGAGGCATCAATCTTACTACCGTTGGAAATACTACACCTTGGTCGCCTCAAGGTGTTTTGACAAAGACATTTCTGGACGTAGGGACGCCCGCAGTCAACGTAACTGCTACCGTAGAAGGCGATACTCGCCGTTTCAACAACAGCACTCCTCGAAACGACTCTCGCGGGCTTTGGCTTAGTACGTCTTTAGGAACACCCCTTGAAAGAGTTACTGTTACCTTCAATTTTAGTTCACCTGTTACAAACCTTTCGTTTAGAATTCTGGGGGTTGACCGTGACCTTAGCTTTAGTAACTATCAAGATAGGGTAGCTATTGACGGTCGAGATGCCACAGATGCTGGGATAACCCCCGAAATTTCTTATAATCCTTCTACAGCTTATTTATCTAATGGGGAGCTCCCTCATATCAAAAACATATACGGTTTTACTCCTGACCCTTATGATAGCACCTCGACAGAGGTAGTTTTTCGGAATGTAGGTGTCAAAAAACTCACCCTTACTTTTGGGAGTGGACTTCTCGTCCGTGAAGGCCCACTCACTACCCAAAGTATTTTTATTTCAAGTTTATCGTGGTCAAATGTAGTGCCTGTCCAGCTCATTTATTTTCGTGGACAAGCTGAAAGCAATCGTGTACGTCTTAATTGGGCTACTGCCACCGAAACCAACAGTGATTATTTTAGTATCGAAAGAAGTGTAGATTTAAAAGAGTTTTTGCCGATTGGTAAAATAACCTCCCTAGGCGAATCCCGTCAGCGTCATGAATACAGTTTTTTGGATGAAGCTCCTTTGCCAGGGGTCAATTATTATCGACTCAAACAAGTTGACAAAGACCTCGCGTTTGAATACTCTAAAATCATTGCGGTAAGTTCGCAGTCTCAAGCTTCCGATTTTGTGATTTATCCGAATCCCTCCGATGGCAAAACAATCAAACTACAATTTGATAATATTGAGCTAGATGCTCTTCGACTAGTCAATATGGTAGGTCAAGAAATCCCCTTTGAAATACAAGCGTCTTCGACCAATAGTCTTACCATTCGGCCTTTTCAGGAACTTCGCTCAGGGCTTTATTTTATTACTTATGCAACCCTTGGACGCAACAGAATCACACAAAAGCTGTGGGTGAGTCAGTGACGATGACTTATGATGTAATTATAGTAGGCGGAGGTCATAATGGTTTGGTAGCTGCGGCATATCTGGCCCAAGCGGGTAAATCTGTGCTACTGCTTGAGCGAAATGACTATCTCGGAGGAGCCACTACCTCTCAACGTATTTTTCCCGAATACGAGGCATATCTTTCGCGTTATGCTTACTTGGTAAGTTTGTTTCCTGCTAAAATCATTCAAGACTTAAAGCTATCTATTCAACTCAAACGTCGAAAAACTGCCTCTTTTACTCCGTTCATTAAAAACGGAAAATCGTCGAGCTTACTTTTAAGCAATGTTGATGAGCACCTCAATACTCAACAAATCAAACAGCTACATCCTAAAGATTATGAAGGGTACCAACGAATCTTGTCGTTGCAGCAAATATTAGCCACTAAGATTTGGGACTCATTTTTGTGGCCCCTTCATTCCAAAGAGGACTGGGAAAAATCGCTTAGCAATTCTGACGAAAAATCGGCATGGCAAGCGCTAATAGAGCAGCCCATTGGGCAGCTGATTGAAACTTTTCTGCATGACGATATTCTACGGGGTGTAGTGTTGACTGATGCCAAAATCGGCACTTTTACTCATGCACACGACCCAAGTTTGCTCCAAAACAAGACTTTTCTTTATCACGTTATTGGCAACAAGACTGGAGAATGGCGCGTACCAGTGGGAGGTATGGGGGCAGTGGTAAGGGCGATTGAGGATACTGCACAAAAAGCGGGTGCTACTATGATTACCGAAGCCTCAGTGGAGCTTTTGCATTTAGGAACTTCTTATCATACCATTGGCTATCAAAAAGGCAACCAAGCATATGAAGCAAAGGCAAAATACGTGTTGATGAATGCTTCTCCAACAACAATCAATAAACTCCTTAACAAAGCCTATACTCCTTCTCTCTCTAATGAAGGAACGGCTTTTAAGGTTAATATGCTTTTACGTAAATTACCCAAATTAAAAGCAAATGATGTTGCTTCAACCGAAGCTTTTGCAGGGACATTTCATATCAATCAATCTTATGAGCAGCTACAAATAGCTTATGAGGAGGCTAGTAGGGGTCATCTTCCTTCACTTCCTCCCTGCGAAATCTATTGCCACACACTGACCGATACTTCTATTCTCTCACCTCAACTTGCCCAAAGTGGTTTCCACACGCTAACTCTTTTTGGGCTTGATATGCCTTATAGTTTGTTTAAACAAAACACCGATAACCTAAAAAAGTCAGTAGTAAAGGCCTATTTAGAGGGTATTAATGAATATCTAGACGAACCTATCGAAACCTGCATTGCTCAAAATAGCGACCAATCTTTATGTATTGAGGCCAAAACGCCTTACGACTTAGAGCAAGAGCTAGGCTTACCACAAGGCAATATTTTTCATGATGCACCTAGCTGGTTTTTTGCCGAAAACACCACCGAGATAGGAAGCAGAGGAGTAGAGACCGAATTTGAAAGGTTGTATATATGCGGTTCGAGTGCCAAGCGCGGAGGAGCCGTAAGTGGTATTCCGGGTTACAATGCAGCTATGAAAGTCCTAGGGTTATGATTTTGCTAGGCAAATTCCCGTTGGATTTCTTCTTTCACTTTTTTGAGGGCGTGAGCAGTAGGGTTTCGGTTGTCTTGAATGATTTTTTCAAAAATCTTTTTAGATAATTCCAGCGGTGATGCCTCCGCAGGAATATCCGCAGCCGCTTGGTTAATGAGCGTAATTACCTCTTGCTGAGCAGCCCTAATATCTTCCCATACTTCAACACTCATGTACACTTGTTGCGACAAATTATGATTGAATTCTTCTCTTACTTCTCTCAACAGAATCTGTTGAAATTCCAAGGCATGAGTAGCCGAGCCATTGAGTCTAATAAGAAGGTTGTTGGGACTGATACGTTCCAAAAAGAGACACATCCTCTCATAGGCTTGAAGACGAATCGGAAGTGTGATTTCTATTTGTTTTCGTTTTTGGTCAAGGTGTTTTTCGTCGACTTGTTTTTTCAAAAAAGCCGTTATAGTCAGATACATTGCATATAAAACCAAAGCTGAGGGAACAAGAATTTTTAGTAGGTCCGTGACGATTTCCATGGGTTTGTTGTTTGCACTTTACAAGATACGTTGCGCAAAGAACGCAAACAGAAAGCAAAATAGTACGCATTAATGAAGATAACCTATAAAAAACCATGTTAAATACTCCTCCTGTACGTATTTCGGCTATTGCCAAACAAGAAATAATAGACACTTTAACAAGCAACAAAATTCCGGAAATATATGGTCTAAGAGTAGGGATAAAAGGAGGTGGATGTAGTGCCCAGTTTTTATTAGGTTTTGATTTACCTACCGAAAACGATCAAATTTTCGTTATTGATAGTATTAAAGTTATTATTGATAAAAGGCATTTGATGTACGTGATTGGCACGGAAGTAGACTTTGAAGAAACAGAAGAAGGGGCGGGATTTACGGTTATAAAATAACCTTGATTTTATTATGAAGTATGCCTAATAATGGAAGGAGCCTTCTAAATTTGTAGTATATTAGTCGTCTGGTTCACAGACGATTACTTAATACTGAACTAGGATTAACGGTGGCTTATCATTTACTTAGTTATTAATTCTAACTTTTGGCACGATTTTAGGATTATGTCTGTCAAATTATCAAAAAACAAGCTAGGGGTTTACGTGCAGAAAATTAGCAGACATATTCTGGCCATTTTGGCTTTGATTTCGTTGGTATTAGCTTTGCTATCTTTCTTCTTTTTTGAAAAAGGAGCGTTAGGCGCCACCGAAGAAAAATATTTTTCGGCCGTAAAAGAGCGAGTTAGTCACGAACTAAGCATTTCTCAGCAAGAATTAGCTGCGACGATAGCCTTGCTCTCCCAAAATGCCAACACGCAGTTTTCGGATTTACGTCGTCCGACCAAATACCCTTACTACATCTACCAAAATGGTCGCTTGATTTTTTGGTCCGATTATAGGTTCATCCCTGATTATGAATCGATTCGACGTATTACCGAAACCCAGCTTGTCAATTTCGAACAAGGCAAATATCTCGTAAGCCGTCAACAATACATCCGACTCCACGACCGTATCGATGTGGTATCGGTAGTTAATCTGTACCGTCATTACAACAACGAAAACAATTACTTTCAATCTGGATATAATTCAGACCTGTTTACTATTGACCCTGAATCGATATCGACCACCGCTGGCCCTGTTTATCAAAATGTACTTGACCCTCAAAATCGGTTTTTATTTTCGATTTCTCCCCCCAAGTTTGATACGCACCAAAACCAATCCACCCCAGTCAATACCATCATTTGGGGTTCATTAGCCGCTTTATTTTTTGGAATTTATATTTTCCAGTGGGTATTTCGGTGGAGTCGTCACAAAAGCTATGACCGGGCTTTTATCTTGCTTGCAGCCTATCTGGTTTTACTCAGAGCCGGAATGATATATTTTGGAGTTCCGTTTCTTTTTTCCGAAACAGACCTCTTTAACCCCAAATTTTATGCTTCATGGATTGCTCCATCGGTAGGTGATTTACTATTGAATTGTATTGTTTGCTTTATCTTATCTCTGTATTTAGCTGATTTTTATTTTCGTTTCAAAACCTATCATCACCTTCTAAAAACATCCCAAAATCTCAAAGTCTTCTTATCTATTTTGTGTGTTACGTTGAGCTTTGGCGTATTTTATGGTTGTTTTTCAGAAATCACCAACATCTACGAAAAATCTCAATTTACGCTAGATATCACCCTTAGCATTTCGTTTACCCTGCTCAAGATTGTGTGTCTGGTAATATTCATTTTTATTACCAGTATTTATTTTCTGCTTACTCACTTTCTTGTCAGTATTTTCATTCGATTCAACTCCAATCGCTCGCGTGCTATTTTCGTGTTTTTGATTGGGATGGTGTTGGCAATGATCATCTTATGGGTGTCTGGAGCGGCCATTGATTGGATTGTGATTATTCACGCTCTTTACTTCCTCATACTTTATTTTTCGCGTTTTCCTCGCATTTTATATACCTTTCGCTATCGTACTACGATTTACTATTTTACGGGAGCTTTTTTCTGGGCTATAGTCACTACCTATGTAGTATACAATGAAGAAGATCAAAAAGATGTAGTTAATAAAAAAGAATTTGGACAGAAAGTAATCGCCGAAAATGATGGCTTAGGAGAGTTTTTATTGGATAAAGTGAGACTATCCATTGCCAAAGATGTTGATATTCAGAATACATTCACGAAAGATACTATTCTGTCACGTGAGCGCATTCAACAAAAAATCAAGAGTATTCATTTAGATAAATATTTCGATAAATACGACATTGAGGTATTATCGTTTAAAGCAGATGGAGAGCCTCTCGACAACACTATTTCAAAGCAGACATTTGATGAGTATACCCGCTACTATCGACAGGCCAAGTATCAAACAAGCTATCCTTCTCTCTTTTTTATCAATGACATTGTCAACAATTTTAAAAAACAGTATTTAAGTCTGATTGATATTCAGAAAGATTCGGTGCTTGTGGGCAAAGTGGTTCTTAACCTTAACCCTCGCGAGGAACAACCCAAGAATGTCTACCCTGAACTTTTGATGGATAAAAAGTTTGTACAAGCGCCCGAAACTCGTCAGTACAGCTATGCCATTTATGATGCCAACAAACGCCTAGTATATAGCGCAGGTAGCTATAACTATGACCGCAAAATGCCCATTGCCGAATTGGAAGGTACGGATTTGTTTGAGGAGGGAATTTTGCTTTATAGCTACAAACACGTAGGGAGCCGTGACAAAAACAAGCGCTATGTAGTAGTATCTTCAAAATCCTATCCATTCAAAAACATCATCTCCAATTTTTCTTTTTTATACCTCATTTTGGTATTGTATGTTATTGGAATCATTGGTGTATATGCTCTCAAGTATGGTTTGCGGCGATTGAAAATTAGCTATACCAACAAAATTCAAATTTTGTTAAACGTAGCGTTTTTCCTGCCTTTGATTCTCATTGTAGTCATCACGTTGAGTGTCATTAATTCCAACTACTTCAACAATCAAGAAAGTACTTATCTAGCCAATACCAAAAATGTAGTAATCAATTTTGCGCCTTATCTTGAAGAGCATTTGAAGGGTAGTAGGAGCAAAGACTCTATGGAAGAAGAGCTTGGAAAAATAGCCCGCGACGCCAATGTTGATATCAACTTTTTTGACGAAACAGGACAACTATATACCACCACTAAACCACTCATTTATGAAAGCAAACTTCTTTCAAAATGGGTTAATCCTGAAGCTTATATTCACCTGCTCCAAGATCGCGAAAATGAGGTATTGCTTAATGAGTCGCTAGGCAACAAAGAATACCGTACTGCCTATGTCACCGTCAAATCAAGCCATACAAGTCGCCCATTAGGAGTATTGAGTATCCCTTATTTTGACTCAAAACCCGAACTTGACCGCCAAATCATCGAGGTGATTTCAACAATTTTGAGCGTCTTTGCCATCGTATTCTTAATCTTTTTGGCTCTTTCTTATTGGGCATCCAACATGCTCACGATTCCATTACGAACCATGACTCAGAAGTTCAGACGCATCAATCTTCACCAGCTGAATGAGCCGGTAGATTGGAAATCAGACGACGAAATTGGACTGCTTGTGGAATCATACAATCAGATGTTGAAAAAACTAGACGAAAGCAAAGAAGAACTGGCCAAAAACGAAAAGCAATCGGCTTGGCGTGAAATGGCCAAACAGGTAGCACACGAAATCAAAAATCCGCTGACTCCGATGAAATTGACCATTCAGCAGCTTCAGCGTACCATGCTTCGTGACCTTCCGCCTAACTTACCTCAAAGTGAGAGAATTAGGCGTACTTTTGAATCTTTGATTGATCAAATCGACAACATTAGTGATATCGCCACTTCGTTTTCGGATTTTGCGAAAATGCCTCTTCCCAAAAACGAGCTTTTTGAAATATCGTCGGTACTCAACAAAGCCGCCGATCTCTATGCCGACGACCCTAAGATTGTGCTTAAAAGAGATATTCAAAGTCGACGCGTCAATGTAATGGGTGATAGGCAGCTGATTGGACGAATCATCACAAACCTCATTATCAACGGTATACAATCAGTACCAGCCGACCGACGCCCCGAAATATCGCTACGATTGCGCACCGATGAAGGCAATGTTTATATTGAAGTTCAGGACAATGGCAATGGAATTCCAGAGTCCATTCGTCCGAAGGTGTTTTTGCCTAACTTTAGTACAAAACAGGGAGGCTCTGGCTTGGGTCTTGCTATCGCCAAAAGAGGAGTAGAACACGCTGGTGGCAATATTTGGTTTGAGACCGAAGAAGGCATTGGTACTACCTTCTTCTTGTCTCTTCCTTTGACCCATTCGGCTCAGCTCTCTGAATTGAGTCTAGCCAAATAGTTTTTATTTAATACTAATACTCAGCACTGGAATATCCGAATGATTAACGGTGTCTTCGGTCATGCTTCCTACCAGAAGGTGAGATAACCCTCTTCTCTGGTGCGTCGCCATCACAATCAAATCGATATTTTGTTCATGGGCAAAATTCAAAATAGCATCTTCTTCATTAAACACATTTTGTTTTGATACATAAAGCGTCGCATTTTTAAGCCCAGACATGGCCACCAACTGATTTTTCTGAGCTTCTATCGCTTCATCATTTTCAAAATGGGCGGGATTGTTGAGATAAAGTAATGAAATATCTCCATTGAAAATACCTTGCAAACTTGCTAAAGTGTAAAATGCCTTCAATTGGTCGTCTTTTAAGGTAGTAGGAAATACTATTTTTGAAAAAGACTTGACCGCAATCGGCACCGCAAGCACGGGGCATTTAGCGCGGCGAATTATTTTTTCGGTATTAGACCCTACCAAAAACTCTTCAAGCCCCGAAGCCCCTCTCGTTCCCATCACAACCAAATCAATGGCATGGTCTTTCACCACTTCTTCGATTACACTGGCCATCGGTCCCCCAATCACCGCTGTCTGGATTCTTACCCTTGCAAACTTACCATTGTCGGCTATTTCACTAAGTGTTTTTTTTAGGCTTTCGGTCACCATATCCAGATATTCATCCTCAATCGCCTTGTCATAAAGATAATATTCGGCCAAGGGAGTCGCGGTTACCATTTTTTCGTTGGCATGTAATAGCATTATCTCCGCATTGGTTTTCAGAGCAATATCGGCAGCCACCTCCAACGCATATTGTGCATACTTTGAAAAATCGGTTGGGACTAGGATCTTTTTCATTGACGTAATTGGTTAATGTATATGATACCTCAATGTAGCCCAATGCCTTTTTTCAAATCATGACGAATATCAACACAACTTCCTGATTTACATCACCTAAGACTGCTTCTTCAGAAAATATCTCGCTTTACTCATCAGGATACCCATATCTGTGCTTAATTTTGATATCAAATACTACAAGCATACGAACTACGCCGATGAATCTTTTTAAAATAAGTTGGGCTAACCTCAAAGACAAAAAACTGAATAGTTTTCTCAGCGCCCTCCTCATGACACTTGGGATAGGCATCATCTCCATGCTTTTATTGCTAAACAAACAACTTGATGAACAGTTTAGGCGCAATATCAAAGGCATAGACATGGTAGTAGGGGCCAAAGGGAGCCCCTTACAATTGATTTTGTCTAGTATCTATCAAATCGATTCTCCGACTGGCAATGTATCGCTGGACGAAGCGCAACGTATCATAAAAAACCCCTTGGTAAAAACGGCGATTCCATTGGCCATGGGCGACAATTATATGTCATTTCGCATCGTTGGTACTAATGCCAAATATCCAAATCACTTTGAAGCCAAACTCAAAGAAGGAAAGCTTTTTCAAACTACACTTGAAGCTACCCTGGGAGCAAAAGTAGCCCGAGTGACAGGCCTTAAAGTCGGCGACACCTTCTCTGGAGCTCATGGTTTTGACAATATGGACGATGTGCATGGCGATAAGAAATACAAAGTAGTAGGGATTTTCGAAACCAACAATTCGGTCGTTGACCAACTCATTTTGACTGATATATCGAGTGTCTGGTCTATTCATGAGCATGCGCAAGAAGGCCCCAATGTCACTTCTATGCTTACGGGAGGAGATTCGACTCAAACCGATGACCCCAGTCAAGAAATTACTAGCTTGCTTATCAAATTTCGGAACCCTATGGGTATGATAGCTCTTCCGAGATTTATCAATGAAAACACCAAAATGCAAGCCGCCTCAGTAGCTTTTGAAATCAATCGCTTGTTTTCCTTACTTGGAATCGGGATTGATACTTTGCGGGCGATTGCCCTTCTTATCATCTTTATAGCGGGGGTGAGTGTTTTTATTTCTCTCTACAATTCGCTTAAAGAACGAAAATATGAAATGGCGCTCATGCTTTCAATGGGAGCCACTCGCACCAAACTTTTTGTAATGCTACTCTTAGAGGGTATTATGCTGGCTTTGGTAGGGTACGTAGCAGGTGTGATTTTGAGCCGAGTGGGTTTATGGCTCTTTAGTAATGCTGCCGAATCTGACTATCATTATTCATTTGCTGACTTTGGTCTTTTGTCAGAAGAAGTGTGGTTGTTAGGCGGAGCTATTTTGATTGGTATTTTGGCCGCTGCAATACCTTCTTTGGGTATCTATCGCATCAACCTTTCTCGCACTTTGGCCGAAGAGTAAGATACTATTAGTATTGTACGTGATGCAGTATAGAGCCTCTCATATAAAGAGGCTCTATACTGCATCACTTTTTTTCTTAAAAAAATTCTATTTAGTATCAATGTTTTTCACAACCTTTTGACTCACTAACAGAGGTTTATCTGCACATCTTCATTTTTGGTATCTTTCTTTACCTCAAATAAGCGCATTGTTGTATCTTTAAGTTTAAAATATTTTTTTAACCCATGAGAAAACTACACTTCATCATTATTCTGGCATTGGCTACGGGTTTTACAAACCTTAGTTTTGCCCAAAGATCCGCTACGACGGATTATCATGCCAACAATCGTTTTGAGCAATTAGGAACAGGGCTTCCCACTCCCAACACCTATCGTAGTGCGTCAGGAGCACCAGGGAAGGATTACTGGCAACAACGCGCCGACTATGACATTAAAGTAGAGCTTGATGAGCCCAACAACAAAATCATTGGAAGCGAGACAATCACTTATTTCAATCAGTCGCCCGACGCCCTTCCTTATCTTTGGATTCAGTTAGACCAGAATCTTTTTGCCAAAAACTCTCCCGGACCGATTTCGCGTACTGGCGACCTTGGAAATCAGACTTCTATGGCAAGTTTGGCGACTATTTCGGATATGCACTATTCCAATGCTGACTATGGTTACAATATCTTGTCGATAAAAGACACAAAAACCGGCAAAGCGCTTCCATATACCATCAATCAGACGATGATGCGGATTGATTTGCCCCAACCTATTTTGTCAAAACAGAGTTATTCTTTTTCCATTGACTGGAATTATCGCATCGTTGAGTTTTCAAAAGGTGGACGCCGTACTGGTTTTGAAGCTTTCAAAGATGGCAACAATGTATACGAAATCGCCCAGTTTTATCCTCGCTTGTGCGTGTATGACGATGTAACAGGATGGCAAAACAAACAATACTACAGCCAAGGAGAATTTGCTCTTACATTTGGTAATTTCAAAATGGCAATCACCGTCCCTAACGACCACGTTTTAGGAGCTACTGGCGAACTTCAAAACCCCGCCCAAGTGTTGACTCCTTCGCAATTGAAAAACTTTGAAAAAGCAAAAACATCTGATAAAGTAGTGGTTATTGAGTCACAACAAGACCGCGAAAAAGCCGAAAAGGGTAAACCTACTGGAAAGAAAACGTGGATTTTCAAAGCCGACAATGTGCGCGATGTCGCTTTTGCCACTTCTCGTAAATACATTTGGGACGGAAAAATGCAGGAAGTAGCCGGTAAAAAAGTACTCTGCATGTCGTTTTATCCCAAAGAAGGAAATCCACTTTGGGGAAAATATTCGACCGAAGTGGTGGCGCATACCATCAAAACTTATTCTAAATTTTCGGTAGATTATCCTTATCCAGTCGCTATCTCCTGCCACGGGCCAGTGGGCGGTATGGAATACCCCATGATATGCTTCAACGGTGGCCGCCCTGAAGCTGACGGCACTTATTCTGAAGCTACCAAATACGGAATGATTGGGGTGATTATTCATGAAGTAGGCCACAATTTCTTCCCCATGATTGTCAACAATGACGAACGCCAATGGATGTGGATGGATGAAGGATTAAATACTTTTGTGCAATATCTCACCGAGAAAGAATGGGATAGAGACTATCCGACTCGACGTGGTGAACCTCAGGCTATCGTAGATTATATGAAGCAAGACCCAAAAAATCTGGTGCCTATCATGACCATGTCTGACAATCTCATCAACGCTGGCGCGAGTGCCTACGCAAAGCCAGCAACCGCTTTAAATATCTTGCGCGAGACCGTCATGGGACGTGAATTGTTTGACTATGCCTTCAAAGAATATAGCCGCCGTTGGGCTTTTAAGTCGCCTACTCCTGCCGATTTCTTCCGTACCATGGAAGATGCTTCGGGTGTAGATTTGGATTGGTTCTGGAAAGGTTGGTTTTATACTACTGAGCCAGTAGACCAAGACTTAGTAGAAGTAGAATGGTTTGCGGTAGATACCCAAAATCCTGATCTCAACAAAGCCGAAGCTAAAAAACAAGCTGACGAAAAACGCAACACCGTGGCTCGTCAGCGCGACAAAGATTACATCAAAGAGTCGGTGGTAGAGAAAAATCCTGACATGAAAGATTTTTATAATATCTACGACCCTTACAAAGTAACCGACACCGACAAGAAGAAATACGAAGCTTATCTGGCAAGTCTTTCGCCCGACGAGCGTAAATTGGTAGAATCAGGCTTGAATTTTTATACTTTGAAAGTCAAAAACAAAGGTGGTTTGCCCATGCCTGTGATAGTGAAGATGCAGTTTGAAGACGGAACGGATTCGGTGGCTCGTTTTCCAGCGGAGATATGGCGTTTGAACGACCAGCAGGTATCGAAGGTGGTGACGACGAAGAAGAAGGTAGTGCAATGGACCTTGGACCCATATCGCGAAATCGCTGATATTGATGAAGAGAGCAATCACTTCCCACGTCAGCCAGCGCAGCCTACGCGTTTTCAGTTGTTTAAAGGAGGCGGTTTTCAGCGAGGTGGTGGCAGCAATCCCATGCGTGAAGCTCAGCAAAGCCAACAGGCCAAACCCGCGCAACAAGGTGGAGCTAACAAAAACTAAAAATTTACGGCGGAGTCAATCTCCGCCTTTTTTATAAATCCACTGTATGAAGTTGCCGATTGCGTACCGCTTTTACCCATCTTTGCTCAACACTTATTCGCGATTTTTACAAGGAAAAATAAGTGAACAAGAGCTACTTGACCGTATCAATCGTGTACCTATTCCCCAAACAGAGGCTCAGTTGCGTGGCGTATCATTTGAGGATGCAGTATTGAAAGGCATTGGCGAAGACCAATTTGATGCCAATATCTTAAGCGAAGTACGTCAGCGTCTACCCAAACCTATCGTCCAAACCCAAGTGTATTGTCAATACCAAATCAATGATGTGTTGATTTATGGTTTTGTGGATGTACTAGGTCGCAAAGAAGCCCTTGATCTCAAAACCACCTCCCATTACGAACCCCATCGCTTTCAGCAAGATCACCAAAATTTTTACCTTCCAGCGCTCCATACACGAGGAGTTAAGCAAATGAGGTATTTAATCACCGATTTTGCACAAGTATATGAAGAAGTGTACGAAACTAACCTTGATTTTGAAGGGCAATTAGAGGAAGTGTATAGCTTCAAAAGCTTTCTTAGCGAGCATAGAGATTTGATTACTGATGCCAAGGTTTTTAGTAGAAAAAAGTAACTTTGCGACACATAATCCTCTTTCTACCACTAAGACACTAAGATGCACTAAGAAATGACTAAAAAAGAAGTCAATCAAGTAGCCTACGCAATTGTAGGTTGTGCCATAGAAGTTCACAAACAAGTGGGGCCAGGACTATTGGAATCGGTATATGAGATATGCCTTGTGCAAGAGCTCAAAGTAAAAGGTTTCCAAATAGTGAGGCAATTGAGCGTTCCTATCACTTATAAAGGCGTTCGATTAGATGCTGAATTACGATTAGATTTATTAGTAAATGACTGTGTCGTGGTAGAATTAAAGGCTGTAGAAAATCTCATTCCACTTTATGAAGCGCAGTTATTAACTTACATGAAACTGTTACAAAAACCTAAAGGATTGCTCATTAATTTTCATACCGAAAACATCACAAAAAGCATTAAGCCTATGGTAAATGAGTTTTTCTCTATTTTACCTTAGTGACAACTTAGTGCCTTAGTGGTTAAATTAAAATGAAACTCTGGCAAAAAGAAACTACTTCTATCTCTGAGAAAATCGAAAAATTCACCGTCGGGCGTGACCGTGAAATGGATTTATATTTGGCTCCCTACGATGTATTGGGCAATATCGCTCATGCCACCATGCTCGAAAGCGTAGGATTATTGGAAAAAGAAGAATTAACTCTTCTAAAAGCAGAATTGAAAGCCATTTACGAAGAAATCCAACAAGGAAAGTTTGAAATAGAAGACGGCGTAGAAGACGTACATTCCCAAGTAGAGCTACTCCTTACCCGTAAACTTGGCGATGTAGGAAAAAAAATACATAGCGGACGTTCACGCAACGACCAAGTCTTGGTGGACATGAAGCTTTTTACCCGAAACCGCCTAGAAGAAGTCGCTCTGGCCTCTAAAAAATTATTCGATTTATTGATTCAACGCTCCAATCAACATAAAAACGATCTCCTACCGGGCTACACGCATTTACAAATTGCCATGCCTTCTTCTTTTGGGTTGTGGTTTGGGGCGTATGGCGAAGCTTTGGTAGATGACATGAGCGTGATTCAGACCGCTTATAAACTTTCCAACAAAAACCCTTTGGGCTCAGGAGCGGGCTATGGTTCGTCATTCCCGCTTAACCGTACCATGACTACTCAATTGTTGGGCTTCGAAACCCTCCATTACAATGTGGTGTATGCGCAGATGTCGCGTGGGAAAACCGAACAAACGGCTCTTACGGCTATTGCAGCTTTGGCAGCCACCTTGTCTCGATTAGCAATGGATGTATGCTTGTACAATAGTCAAAACTTTGCTTTTGTCACCCTCCCCGATGATCTTACCACAGGAAGCAGCATCATGCCTCACAAAAAAAATCCTGACGTAGCCGAGCTATTACGTGCCAAAACCAATCGATTGAAAGCCCTTCCTACCGAAATTACAATGGTAATGAGCAATTTACCTTCGGGCTATCACCGAGATATGCAGTTGTTGAAAGAATTGCTTATGCCAGCTTTTGACGAAATACTCGACTGTCTTGATATTACTCACTTTATGCTCCAACATCTGCAAGTAAAACCCAATCTTCTGGCCGATGCTAAGTACGATTTATTATTTAGCGTCGAAAGGGTCAACGAGCTTGTAGTACAAGGGGTACCTTTCAGAGATGCTTATCGACAAGTAGGAAAGGAAATCAACGAAGGCACTTACCAAGCCTCACGCGATTTAAAGCATACCCATGAAGGCAGCATTGGTAACTTATGTAACGACCAAATCGCTATTCTTATGGATACCGAAATGCAGCGTTTTGGCTTCGATAAAGTACACGTAGCTGTTGAAGAATTATTAAAATAATCGTTTACTTCCACTCTTTATTTTTTAAAATGGAGAGTGGAAACCCCTCCCCTAGTCTTTCGGCTTTACAAATAATCTCAACAACCCCACAACCGACACTACCACCAAAGCTATCACCCACAGTTTATTCGTAGCGTTTTGATTGGGATTTTCGATGAGTTGTCTTATCTCTTGTGCTTCTAGTCCGACCCATACCGCTAGCACAGTACGAGGTATCATCCCCAAAAACCCACCTAGCATTATATTCTTGATTCTTACTTTCATAAGAGCAAAAACCAAGTTGGTGAGGGCAAAAGGTAAGACTGGAGAGAGCTTCGTAAAAAACACAAAAGTAAATTCATCCTTGTGTACTCTATTCAGTACCTTCGCTACTTTAGGGTATTTTTTTACTTTTTCTAATAAAACATCTGTATCCAACTGCCTCACAAAAATATAAACTAGCCCAATAGCCATTAGATTAAGCAATACCAAAGGTACAATAGCCTTCCATCCCAAAAAATATCCAAATCCAAATGCCAGCAAAGTGGGGGGAATCAATGCTAAAGCACAAGCCAATGCGCACCCTAGACATACCAAGACCCATTCATAAGTATGAAAATTGGCAATCAAATTTTCGTTTTGAATAATCCACGCCCCTACTAACGAACTTGTCAGAAATGGAAGTATTGTCAAAAAAAATGCCGAGAGACTCGGCATCAGGGAAGTATTTTTAAAAGACATAATTCTCTACAAAAGGCTGCAAATTTACCTAAATCTCTTAAGCATAGGTATTCAACATTACAGGCATCACTAGCATCAATATATCTTCATCATCGTCTTTCTCCATCGGAATCACAATCCCAGCTCTATTAGGTGCCGACAACTCAAAAGATAAGGTAGTAGCATCTAAATTATTGAGCATTTCAATCAAAAACTTAGCATTAAAACCAATCTCCATTTCATCTCCATTGTACTCACAAAGTAGACGTTCATTGGCTTCATTGGCATAGTCTAAATCTTCGGCCGAAATCACAAGCTGATTTGGTGGCGTCAGTTTCAGACGAATTTGATGAGTGGTTCTGTTCGAATAAATTGAAATACGGCGCAAAGAATTCAAGATTTCTCCTCTGCTAATGGTCAATACGTTAGGATTATTAGTCGGAATCGCATTTTCATAATCAGGAAAGCGCTCGTCAATCAAACGGCAAATCATCCTAATATTGGCAAAGCTAAAAAAAGCATTGGCTTGGCTAAACTCTGCTTTTACCGCAACGTTTTCGGAGGGCAAAGAAGATTTGAGCAGATTTAGAGCCTTACGTGGAATAATCATCGTCGTATCTACTACCGATTTGACATCATAACGGCGATAACGAATCAAGCGGTGACCATCCGTAGCTACAAAGGTGGCATAATCTGAACCCAATTGTAAAAATACCCCTGTCATAGCGGGTCGAAGCTCATCGGTACTTGTGGCAAATATGGTATTTGCAATGGCATTTTGAAGAGCTACAGACGACAACTCTACCGAAAACGAACGATTGACCGAGGGAATTTTAGGAAAATCAATGGGATTTTCCCCCGCAAGTTTATAACGGCCATTGTCCGAAACAATCTCTATTCCAAAAGTATCGTTATCCACATTGAGTGATATCGGCTGCTCTGGTAGGCCACGAAGCGTATCCAATAATAATTTGGCTGGAATAGCTATTGCCCCTTTATCCAAAGATTCTACCTGAAATTCCGTAATCATTACGGTTTGCAAGTCAGAAGCCGTAACAGTCAATAGATTAGTATCTAATTGAAAAAGGAAATTTTCGAGAATAGGAACAATAGGGTTGGTAGAAACGACGCCGTTGATAGCCGCGAGTTGTTTTAACAACACTGACGACGATACAATGAATTTCATAGCTAGATTTAGATATTATTTAATCAACAAAATTAATAAAAATCAAGCTTAAATCAAATTAAGAGTATTGGGTGGCCTTATTTCTAAGATAGAAGTCAGCCAAAACCAGCGCAGCCATTGCTTCCACGATGGGCACCGCACGAGGCAGCACGCAGGGGTCATGACGACCTTTGCCTTGCACTACTATTTTTTCTCCTTCTTGATTTACGCTTTCTTGGTCTTGCATGATGGTAGCTACCGGCTTAAAAGCCACTTTGAAGAAAATATCTTCGCCGTTTGAGATTCCTCCTTGTATACCTCCTGAGTGATTGGTGCGGGTTCTTATTGTTCCGTTTTCGTCGGTATAAAAGGCGTCATTGTGCTGCGACCCTAATAATTCTACCCCCTCAAAGCCACTACCATATTCAAAACCTTTGACAGCGTTGATACTCAACATAGCCTTTCCCAATTCGGCATGTAGTTTGTCAAATACTGGTTCTCCCCACCCTACTGGTGTACCAGTAATGACGCAGTTTACTACTCCTCCAATAGAGTCACCTTTTTTTCGAATTTCATCAATATAGTCAAACATAACTTGAGCCATCTCAGGATCAGGGCAGCGCACCGCGTTGGTATCTGTCAAACTCAAATCAAGTTCCTGATAGGGTTTCGATAGTTTGAGCTTTCCTACTTGGGATACATAGGCTTGGACACTTACTCCAAGGTGGTTTAGCAATATTTTGGCTAATGCTCCAGCTGCTACGCGTGCTGCTGTTTCTCTGGCAGAGCTTCTTCCACCTCCTCTATAGTCTCTTACCCCGTATTTGGCTTGATAGGTATAATCAGCATGCGAAGGGCGATATTGCTGTGAAATATGCGAATAGTCTTTGCTCCGCTGATCTTCATTCCAAATAACCATAGAAATAGGAGTTCCGGTAGTTTTTCCTTCAAAAACTCCTGACAAAACCTGTACGGTGTCAGCTTCGCGTCGCTGAGTAGTGATACGTGATTGCCCCGGTTTACGTCGATCCAGCTCTTGTTGGATAAACTCCAAATCAAAATCTAGCCCAGCCGGACATCCTTCTACTATTACCCCAATAGCCGCCCCATGCGACTCGCCAAAAGTGGCTATTTTGAAAATTTTTCCGTATGTGCTACTCATTATTTTTTTAAAATATAAATCATTCCAATCAACATCAACACCACTAAAATATTAGCTATATTTCTGATTATCATTTGATAATTGACAACTGCTACTGCCGAATCCCATTGCTCAATTCCCATATAAATTGACTCGGCTTCTGAGGTAGCTAGCTGAGTTGTCATCATATCTTCACCCGTTATTACTAGTTTTAAGTTAGAGTGAAGCGTATCGTATGATTGTTTTTTAGGGTTAAAATAAACCCAGAAAACTAGGTTGTTCAAATCAAACTCTCCGTGTTGTTTAGGAATAATTTGATAACTGAAAGTTTTTTCTCCGGCTATCTTGCCTTTCTGTCTCAGTACATTATTGATAATGTCGGGAGAGTATATATCAAACAATGAATTATTTGAAAACGTCGGTTCTCTTATAGCCTGAATATTGCCAGTTCCTTTGATTCGAAAATCATATTGATAACTTTTGCCTGTCTCCAACGAATAGTTACTAATTTTTTCTTCAAGTTTAAAATCTCCCACGATTACTTGATTGCGCAATGGGTGAGGAGGAAGGTTCAAAACATTAATCGATAATGGCTTAGAAGTAAAAGTCTGTAACGCCGCTACTTCTTCCCCTGAGGCATTTTCTTTGACCGTTTTCATCGTCCAACTTACTGTCGGAATCTGAATAGTTTGATTATTGAGCGGAAAAAAAGATGCTTGGTATATTCTGTATTCCATAAAACGCTTGCCTCCAATCTCGACAGGAATCGTTGGGATTTCTTGAATTCCAAAATTTTCTTCCCAACAACTCGCTGGTTTAAGCGATTTCAACACTTTTTCAAGTTGTTTTTCGACCTCATAAAACTCCATATCAGTGGCATTGTTTTCGGATACAAGCAGCGAAAGCCTAAGATTAAAACCTTCTTGAACATATACTCGCCTTTTGTCTACCGCCACCACTAAAAAAGCGCCTTGGGCTGCCTCACTTTGCATTTCGGGGGTGATTTGTGAGGCTACATCCATTTCTTCTTCCTCATCTTCAACTTTACTAGCTTCTACCACTACTTCTATTCCTTCCGACCTAAGTACCTGCTTGTTTACCAAAATTTCTATAGGACCAGTATCAAAAGTACCAGCCTTAAGTGGATAGTAGTTTTGAGAAATGGTATAGGTTACAAGCGTATTTCCGCCGATTTTATTGGTAAGACTTGAACGGGAGCTTTCTCTTTTTTGAAAGTTTTTTATGTTGTCAGGGAATGTTACCAAAGGAGCTTGGTCAAATCCTGTAATCTTAACTGAAATCGTAAATGGCTCCTGAAGATTGATGGTAGTACCTGTAAATTCAACCAAAAATGGATTTTCGGCATTTTGTGCACCTACTGTAAATATAATGCAAAAAAAAGTAAAAAAAAGTATATATTTGCCGTGTATTTTCATCGCGAAGTATTAATGCAAAATTAATAGACCCTTTTAACATAATTTCAATAATTACGCGTTAATTTTAAAGAGTGCTCCATCCTCACAATTGTTCTTTCTAAATTCTGAACCTGCTATGGCAACTATGTTAGATTTTATCAAGCTTGTACTTGTAAAAGTCAGTTTTGACAAAAAATTATTTGAAAAGGAATTACGTAAAGCACTTAAAGTGTTGTTGCCCAATGACGTTAAAAAGCTTAAAGCTTGGTGTTATGAACATTTTAGTGACAAATACCACGTCATTCTTAATCAGTATTTTAGTAGGCATCAACTTGTGATTTAATAATCACTTTTATGGTGCAAAAAAAGCCTCTCGTAGCTAATACGAGAGGCTTTTTTTATGACCAAAGCTAGCCTAAGATTTTTTGGCTGGAGCTTTTGAAGGAGTCTTAGCGGCAGGTTGAGCAGGCTCAGGTGCCGGCGGATTCAAAAACTCGGTCGCTGTTTTATTTCCTGGATCTATTTCTAAGAGTTTCGTGAACCACTCTTTTGCTTTAGCTTCATCTTTTTGTGCAGTGAAAGCATAAGCTCCTAAAACTTGATAGAAAAGCTTCAAGTTACTTTTTTTGGTATCATCCATTGGAGCAGTATCAGCAGCTACTAATTTTATGTAGTTTTCCATCAAAGGAATTGCTTTGCCATTTTCCATTACTTCTTCTCTAGTATAGGCGAAGTAGTTGGCCTTGGCACGCTGGGCATATGGATACAAAAAGTCTGGCTTACGCTCAATCATCTGGATGTAAAGCGAATCTGCTTTTAAGAAATAGTCACGTTTCTTTTCACGCAAAGATGATGAATCAGCGCCCGTAGGGAAAATACGGTTTGCTACGTTATAAATAGGCAATGAAAGGTTCACTAAATCTTGTAAAGAGGGGTTCTTTTCCCACTTCAAGGCTTTTTCGTAATAAGTAATTGCCTTTTCATAATCTTTAGCTCCATTGTAAAAAGCAGCAATTTCTTTATAGCCATTTTCTACGGTATCCATTTCTGCTGCTTTTTCGAGATTAGCAATCGCCGCCATAGTATCTGCTGGTGAAACTCTCAACATTGAATTACCTAGATAGCGATAGTCGTTATCAATAGCTTTTTGAGGGGCTTTTTGCAAAAACTTCTTCAAGTTTTCGATTGCTTTTTCATATTGATTCTCTTTATACGCAGCCCATCCCAACATACGATACAACACATCGTTGTCACGACCACTTTGCATTACTTTTGTAGTTTTGGGGCCTACTTTTCCAAACTCTTCGGCAACGAAGTTGAATTGGGCGCTTCTTAGAATCTCATCGTCAGTAGCACATGTACCCAACTTTTCCACATAAGCATCCATAAATTTAGATGCATTTTTGTATTGACGCACAAAGAAATAAAGTTCAGCATATTCTTTATTAGCAGGTGCGTAGTCAGGATCTACTTCGATTGCTTTTTTGAAGTTGGTTTGTGCCAATTCATAGTTACGACCTGCCCAATAGATTTTTGCTACTTTCGCAAATGCTTCCCCTAAGCTAGGGTTTGCATTGATAGCATCTTCGTACGCAGATACAGCCGGCCCTGCTTCTCCTTTTAAGAAGAATGCATCACCTTTTGACATATAAACTTCTTGGTTTTTAGAACCATTTTTAAGCATTAATGCAATAGCGATATCGGCAAGTTCAACGGCGCGCGCAGGGTCTGTTGTTTTATAGATTGGCTTCATAGAGTCAATCATAACATACCCTGTATAAGCTTCGCTAATACGTTGGAGTACTTCGATATTTTTATTTTTGGTTGCTTTTAAAATTTCTGCGAAGGTAGTTTGAGCACTAGTACGATCTCCTTGAGCCAAAGCCACAGCTCCTAGTCCTACTTTGTTGAGGTTATCTTTGCTTTTCGGATCAGCTGCTAAGCCTTTTTCAAAGGCTCCTCTAGCGAGATCCGGCTGCTTAGTACGTAGATAATAATAACCTAGATAAAATTGATTTTCAGCAGAAGGTGTGGCCGTTGCCAACTTTTCAAATGTTTCTTTAGCCAAACATGACTGATTGCCATCCAATTGTTTTAAACCAGTGGCAACATCTTGGGCAATAGCCTGACTGCAAACGAACGCACTTGCGGAAAACGCTACTAACCACGATTTGAATCTAATGTTCATCTTTCAGTAGGTTGTTGTAAATGTGGGGTGATAAAAAAAATTTGTGATTCAGAAACGGGAAACAAAACTATAAAATTGTGCCTTAATCGAAAAATTTTATATCTCTTTCTTTAGAATTACTTCTCGATTAAATGGTTTTGCGGGCCAAAGGCCACATTTTTCAATAATTAAACTTCCAACATCTCGCATTATATAATTGAGTAGTCCACTTCCTAAACCAGAATGCATTTCACGGCTAATCACATATACTTTTCGCGATAAAGGATAACGTTTAAGCCCCAATCCTTCTTGGAAAGGTTGATAATATTCATCTAAAGCAGCGTCTGCTTTGGAAGCAACTCCCATCACTCTCAATCCTTGGGATAGCTCTGCCGTAAGTGGGGCATCACCGTCACTAAGCCAATTTACACCGATAAAACCAAGAGCTCTAGGGTTTTGTCTTACATATTCAATAACAGCCTTATTAGAGCCTGCCGAAAAAATATTAATTCCTTGGATGTTGGTCAAACCAAATTTGGTCATCACATAGTTGAGATTGCTAGAATTTGCATTATCAAAAACCAATGTGATACTCCCTTTTTGATTTCCTCCTTTTAACTCTTCCCACGTTTTTGTTTCACCATTAAATACAGACGACAATTCTTGTATAGTAATGAGGCTATCAGTATTGGAGCGATTGGTGAGAAGAGCAACTCCATCGGTAGCGATGTGTTGAGGATTATAGCGAATCCCTTGAGATTTCAAGTTCTTTTGTTCATCACTTGTGAGTTCGCGAGTAATAAAAGCCAATCGAACACTATCTCTCAACACCATAGATATGGCTATTTGCTCAGGTTGGTACAACACATTGAAGTGTGTTTCGGGATAGGTATGTTGATATGCTTGTGTAATCTGCTCCACCATCGGCTGAAGCGATTCGTCAGAGGCAATAGCAATAGTACCGTGAGAAGTCGAATCTTCCGATTTTTTGCAAGAAGTCAACTCATAGCCCATAAAGGCTATAATTATTAATACATATAAATAAAACCTATGAATCTTCACTTTTTTGCTGATCATATCCACGATAAAACCTATAACCTCCGTACACTATCAACAATGCTCCAAATAAGTATCTTAAAATTCCCGATGGTAACATACCAAAAGTAGCGGAGGAGGCCACCAAAAAGAGGCCTCCTCCAAAATATGCCAGCCCAACGGCTATTGACAATAATGCCATGAGCCGATTATGAAGTGGTTTACGCTTCATAATTGTCTTACTCCAATACAAAGCTAATTGGTAAGTTGTACTTCACCCGTACGTTACGACCAGATTGCTTTCCAGGTTTCCATTTAGGCATACCTTTTACTACGCGGATAGCTTCTTCGTCACAACCAAATCCAAGGCCTTTTAGTACCGAAATATCTTGAATACTTCCATCTGTATTTACTACAAATGTCATAAATACTCTACCTGATACGTTGGCCCGAGAGGCAGCGGCAGGATACTTAATGTTTTTGCTTAAGTATTGTCCTAAAGCGGCCATTCCACCTGGGAATTCGGGGTTTTGCTCTACCACTTGGAAGATTTGCTCTTCCACAGGAGCAGCTTCTACTACTTTCACCTCCTCTTTTACGGGAGCAGTTTCTTCAGGAGCGATAATAGCCTCTTCAGCGTTGGCATCTCCTTCTTGAGTTTTATCAGCTACTGCTGCTTTCTCCAACTCCTCTACTACTGGCGGAGGTGACTCTTCTGGCACTTCCTCATCTTTCTTTACTTCAGGAGGAAGGAACTTGATAGTGGCCACTTTAGGCAACTCTATCGGAGGAGGTGGCGGCGGTGGTGGTTCATTTGGGTCAATTGGCGGTGGTGGTATTTTCATCAAGTCGATTTCTTGCATGAATTGTTCTTCTTCTTGCTTCGGAATCAGACTGATGAGAGCTGGAGAAAGCATCGCCAATACAAACAACCCTATACCAATAAACATGGACTTGGTCAATGTGGGACGATATGCTTTCCGGAGGTCATACGCACCATACGCTTTATTGCGATTCTCGAATATGATATCATCGAGAGTGACCGCGGATGCTTTAGTTTCAGCCATTGCGTTTGGATAGTTTTTTGATTACGATTAATCTGCTTTATCTCCTAAAAGTTCTTTTTCAGAAGTAGTAAGTGCATCGACGAGGGCGTATCGCTTACTTTTGGTTACTGCCATTTCGTCAAGCGCATCTACCATGTTTTTGTAGGTACTGCTTTTGAGGGGTTTGATAACCACCACAAACTGACTTATACCTTTTTCATCCTTACCATGTTCCCGGTCAACTTGCGCTTGAGCCTGAAAAATCAAAGTACGCAAATCTGGGCCGTAAGAGATTTTTTTCAAATCAGTTTTGGCTTTGTCGTCATCAGCAGCAATTCTATCTAATGCCCATACAGTGTTGTCTTTCCCCAAAAACAAAGTCAATACTTTTGAGGCTTTCAAAGGTTCCGTATCTTGCGGTTGATCCTTGTTTTGCTTATCTGGTACCGCCAACGACATTGATGAAGGCTTGCTAAGCGTAGTGGCCAAGATGAAGAACGTAATGAGCAGGAAGCCCAAGTCCACCATCGGAGTCATATCTACGCGAGTCGAGGCTTTTTTACTGCGGACTTTCTTATCACCATGTCCGCCACCACCACCTTGTGCTATTTCTGCCATTTCTTTAAAATTTTAATAGTGGTTTGGTTATTAATCTGCTTTCCAGCCCGCTGGTGGTGCTTCTGTTCCGGTGATAAGGTTAAATTTGTTGATGTTTTGAGCTTGTAATGATGCCATTACATCCTTAAACACTGGAAATTTCGCTACATTATCACCTTTGATTGCAATACGCAAGTCTTTGTTGGCACGGCGAGCTTGATAAATCCACTTAGCCAACTCATTTTGGGCAGTTGAGTCTGTAGGGATACCTGGCTGAGGAACTTCCTTCATTTTGTCAGGATTAGTTACTCCTACATTCAACCATTGAGGTAAAGAACGGATAGGGACACCAAAGTTAGCTTGGAGTGAAAATACTTTCTTTTGTTTGTCAGTAAACTGTATACCTTCAGTTTGAGAAATATTTTCTAACATACCAAGGCGAGTTACCTGATTGTCCACCCCAAAATACACTTTTCCGTCTTTGCCTATGCTAATAATCATAATATCCTTATCGGGAACTTTGATAGCCGAGATAGAAGAGGGCGTTTCGATAGTAGCCGCATCTTGTGCTTTAAACTGAGCCGTCAAGATAAAGAAGGTCAGCAACAAGAAAGCTACGTCGCACATTGCCGTCATATCCATCATCGGATAGTTCCGCTTGGGTTTTACAGCAGGCATAATACTTTCGGTTTAAATTGACATTACAAATATAAAACAATAACAAATACTAAGCAAATATTTATATATAATTTTTTTATATATACCGCATTTGCTTTCAGCTCTCGTAATTAGTTGTGAGCTGAGAAGTTTTGTTGAATGCTCAATCCGACTTCGTCAATTTTGTAAGTCAATGTATCAATACGGCTAGTGAAATAGCTATACATGATAGTTGCAATGGCAGCAGTACCGATACCAAGTGCCGTGTTTACAAGAGCTTCAGAGATACCTGTTGCAAGAGCACCAGTATCAGGAGCACCTGTATTACCCATAGCGGCAAATGCACGAATCATACCCAATACCGTTCCAAGAAGAGCAGTCAAGGTAGATACTGAAGCCAAAGTCGCAATGATAGTCAAGTTTTTCTCAAGCATTGGAAGCTCAAGTGTAGTAGCTTCTTCAACTTCTTTTTGAAGAGCTGCCAATTTTTGATCTTTAGTCAACTCAGTTTCGGTACGAAGCTCAATGAACTTGTGAAGAGCTGTTTTTACTACGTTACCTACTGAGCCTTTTTGTCTGTCGCACTCTTTGATAGCAGCTTCAATCTCATTTTTGTCAAGAAGAGACTTCACTTTGCGAACAAACTCATCAATTGAACCTGAACCATTGGCACGGCCAAGGATAAAGAAACGCTCAATTGAGAATACTAATACCGTTAAGAAACAGGTAAATAATAAAGGTACGATGGGTCCCCCTTCATAAACGATACCAAAATAATCACCTGATTTTGGTCCCTTTTCGTGGTCGCCATCTACGAAGTGACTAGGGTCACCGCAAATGTATTGATAAACCAAGTACGCGATAACCAACAATACAGGAATGACCAGAATGGGGTTGAGACCACCAGCTGATTTTTTAGGAGCGGCCGCCTTGGCCGGTGCGGGAGATGTAGCCTTCTTTTCCATCAGACTTACTTTTAGGGTTTAATTGAAAAAATAGTTTAAGTGTTTGCGCTGTAAAGAAAACGAAAATTTTAGATGGTTAATGATTTCACCAAGAAAATTTTTGTTGGCATTTTTTTAAAATAGTTACAAAAAATGCGGTACAAAGCTATGATTTTTCAGAAAAAAAACTGCTTATCAGTCTATTAGTTTTTTTTAATTTTTTTAAAATCTGTCATCACTAATGAGTAATAATAAGATTTTTTTGCCTCCTTTTGTCCTCTTTCTTACTTCTTGCATAGTATCAGTACCACACTTTACTTGCTTTTACTCTTGTCTCTCTTAAAGTCCAGTCTCTACTTTGTATACCTTCTAATATTACTAAGAGTTTAATCCAAAGTACGTTTCGTTTTAGTTTTACTCTACAAAAATTTGTCATGTCAAATAGTTTTACCAAACTGTTTGGGCTTCTACCTCTTACTAGGTCTCAAGGATACCAATCTCACTTTCAGGTATATTACGAAACATTATACAGGGTTTTTTAAGACATTAAACTTACACTCTAAAAATTTTATATTTTTCTCATTTTTTCACTCTATAGGCCTTCTACACCCTACTTTCTAATCTCGTAAGGGTGCTTTTTTATAGTAACTGAGATCTTGATTCTCTTTCTCTTTGATGCCAAATAAGTATATTTTTCGTACATAATCAAACTTTAATGAGGCATAGTTGGCACGATTTATGATTTAAGCCATCATTATGGAATCCTTCTTAAAAAACACTCTTTTAATCGTCTGTACATTCGTAGCTCAAACTGTGTGGGCGGGTCATACCAGTGATTGTGATGACATCGTGGCTCCTACTATCAGTAGCGAAAAAAGTATAAGCTGTTCAGGGCAAGCTGTCTTGTTAAAGGCTTCAGGCTGTGAAGGTAAAGTAGTGTGGTCAAATCACAAAACTGGTAATTCTGTTTTTGTATACCCTACCCAAACTTCTAGCTATACTGCCTATTGCCAAAAGGATGAATGTAAAAGTGCGCTCTCTAATAGCATTACGATTCTAATCAATACCCCTACTACCCCCATAATCAAAGCATCAAACAATAAAATCTGTTTGGGAGAGTCGATAATATTAAGTGCAACAGGCTGTGCCGGAGAAGTGATTTGGTCTAATGGAGTAACTGGAAACGAAATTACGGTATATCCTACCAATACCACTAAATATACTGCTACCTGTCGCAATGAAGGCTGTATTAGCTGTTTTTCGGATGATATTATCATTACCATAATGGGCGGAGAGCCTTTAAAACTTACTGCCACCAAGTCTACAATCTGTGCTGGTGAGACGACTTCTTTGGCAGCCCAAGGCAATTGTGCAGGAGCAATCAGGTGGTCTACTAACCAAACAGGTAGTAGCATTAGTGTTTCACCCCAAAATACAACTGAGTATTGGGCTCATTGCGAAAGCACCACCTGCGATATTGTCAAGAGCAGTGTGTATGTTTCGGTAGTACCTCCCCTTCCTCCCACTATTACTGCCTCAAAAAATACTCTTTGCGCCGGCGAAAATCTTATCTTAACCGCCGCTGGCTGCACAGGCATTGTAGAATGGGGCAACGGAATGCAAGGACAATCTATTACGGTTACTCCTTTAGAAAACGCCCAATACATCGCTTATTGTAAACGTGGCGATTGTAAAAGTAGCCCTTCCCAGGCCTTTAAAGTTTATGTAGGCAGCAGTATACCCTCACGCCCAGAAGTCGTCACCGAAATGACAAACCAATGTCCGTTTGTTACGGTAGACTTATCGTCAGCCTTACTCAAAAAAGCACCTACGGGAATATCCTACGAAGTCCATACTAGTTCTTCTCCTAGTTCTCCTTCTCTTAAAGAAGTGGGAGCTATTAGCGAAAATCGTACTTTCTACTTTTTTGCCCGTCATATGGCCACTGGATGTATGAGCGAGCCTGCGGCTGTTAATGTCAAACTCCAAGCTTGCACTCAATCGCTTGCGCTCTGTACGACCAATCCCGCTACGGCGAAAATCACCAAAACTGAGCAAACTACTCTTCACAACTACCTTTTAGAAGGCACAATAGGGGGAGTGGCAAGTAGTGCCCAATGGATTAGTAATGGTACGGGTACTTTTAGTACGACCAATGGTCTCACCACCATTTATACACCTTCTTCTGAAGATCGTCAGGCCGGAAAAGTAACAATCAGTTTTGTCAGTGATGATCCTGATGCCGAAGGCCCTTGCAAAGCAGGTAGCGATATCATAGAACTCGCGCTTCAACCTAACCAAAGTGCAGCAAAAGAAATGGTAGGTATTAATAAAACTTTAAAAGGATGGACCAGTGCTGGGACTAATACCTACGAAATCGAGTACCTCCTTCAGGTGGTGAATATGGGTACTAATACTCTAAAACAAATACAAGTCATAGACAGCCTAGATAAAACTTTTCGGAGCGGTGCAGTTGTTCTCACCCCTCCTGTCGTAAAAATTGTCGAGCCGTCGGTAGCAACTTCGCCACTAGTCGATACCTCTTACCAAGGGAGCAACAATCATTATCTGCTTTTGGTACCCGAAACTACGTCTCTTGCGGCTGGGCAAGCTCTTACACTATCTTTGATAGCTAAGGTTGACTTTACAAACGCAACTGACAGTATTTTTAATAATACGGCTTTTGTATCTGCCATTGATATCAAGGGTCATACCTTAATTGACCAATCCACCAATGGCAACTGGCCTGACATTAATCAAAATCAAGATCCAAGTGATGATCTTACTCCTACCCCTCTAGCACTTAATAATCTAAAAGGGAAAGATAATGATGTTTTTATACCAGAAGGATTCTCTCCTAACTCCGACGGTATCAATGATTTCTTGATTATCAGAAAACCCCAAAACTTACGTGCCTCTCTCGAAATCTATAATCGTTGGGGAGGTCTTATTTATACTGCCGACGACTACAAAAATGACTGGAATGGAGGGATATCTTCCCAAAACGCCCTTCCTGCTGGCACCTATTTTTATATTGTCAAGCTGAGTGATGGTCGAGAATTCTCTAAGTTTTTGACAATAAGTCGCTAATCACAATTCGTTGAAACTAATATTTACAAAAACAGGGACGGGACTTAAAACCATATACCCATGATGAAATTAAAACATCTTTGTTTGGTTACGTTATTTGCAATGACGACAGTAATGGCTCAAAAGCCCATTCGTGAAACATTGCTTCAACAGGCCAATCGCCAATTTGATTTACAAGCTTACGCCAAAGCTGTTGCCCTCTATCAAGAAGCACTAGAAAATGGCATGACTCCGCTCGAACAACGTCAACACGCAGAGTTAAACATGGCTTATGCTTATTTTCGATTAGGGGACAACCCAAAAGCAGAAGAATTTTATAAAAAAGCTCTGGCCGATAATACCACTCTCAAAGGTGCTTCTATATACCATTATTTGCACTATGCCAAAGTCTTAGCCAATAATGGTGACATGCGAGCCTCTCAACGCTACTATGAACTTTATGAAGCTACAAAAGCTACTGAAGACAGAAAAAGTCAAGAATCCCTGACGCTAACCAAACGTAAAATTACCTACCGACTCGATTATTTAGCTATCAATACTCCAAATGCGGAATTTAGTCCCACTTATTTTAAAGACGGACTTGTTTTTGTATCAGGTAAGGCGCCAGCTGCTATCTCATCTGAAGCACCTGAGAAAGGATATTTAGATTTGTTTTATATTGCAAAGCCAGACGAGATAAAATCAATAAGCTCATTAAATGCTGAAGGAGTAGAAGAAGAGGCTAAAGACAATACAAAGCCTACTCGCACCCAAGGAAGACGACTAGGTTCTGATGCTTACACTCGTGTTACTTCAAATGATTCAAAATCCCTAGGTACTTATAACAGCTACGGACTCGATGACCTACGAGGCAGTAAAGGTGAAGTGGTACGCCCAGGCAAACCTGTGCCTTTTAGTAAAGCCCTCAATACTCGTTTTCATGAAGGCCCTGCTACTTTCAGTGCTGATGGCTCGCAGATTATTTTTACCCGCAACAACTTCAACGAAGGACACAAAGGTGTAAGTGAGGACAATAATGTCAAACTTAAACTTTACAGCGCTCAATGGGGAGCTGATGATTGGACAAATATCAAAGAACTTCCTTTCAATAGCGATGACTACTCAACGGCCCATCCTTCTTTAAGCAAAGACGGCAACCTTTTGTATTTTGTATCAGATATGCCCAATGGCGTAGGAGGAAAAGATATTTATGTTTCTCGTCTCGAAAACGGTCAATGGACTTCCCCTGTCAATCTCGGTAAAACATTAAATACCCGGCAAGATGAACTATTTCCTTTTGTAGATGACCGAGGAAATCTTTATTTCTCTACCGCAGGTCGTAAAGGTGGCTTAGGTGGACTAGATTTATACTATGCCATTTTGAGTAAAGACGGCACAAAAGTCATTGAAGTAATTCATCTTGATGCTCCTATCAATTCCAAAGGAGATGATTTTGGCTTAGTGACAGATGGTGCTCGGACAATGGGATATTTTAGTAGCAACCGTCGAGATGGAGATGACGATATTTATCGTTTTACGCGCGAAAGTTCCATGTATGAATGCCGAGAACTTCTAATCAAAGTATTTGAAAGTGAATCTATGCAACCACTCGAAGGAGCTACCATCACTGTACGGTCTAAAATCGGAGGAGAACCTTTAGAAAAAGGACTAGAAACTAGTGCTAATGGATGGGCACATCTATGCTTAGCTTCCGATAATGATTTTGTCTTTACGGTATCGAAAGAAGGATTTATCGACAATACTGTGGGCTTCTCTACCCGTCATCTTACCGACGATAAACCTACAAGATTAGAAGTAAGTATTAGCCAACCCACCGGAGTAGAACCAATCACAACATCCAACTTAGAAAAAAAAAAAACTTCGGCCAGTGACTCTCTCCAAATTTTAAAACATTCTAAAGTAAAAGGAGTAGTCAGGACAGAAACCAACAGCCAACCTATCGAAGGAGTACTAGTAAAACTTAGAAATGAGTGTGACAAAAAAATATATGAAGTAATCACGGGTCCAGACGGTAGGTATGAATTTGAAATTTCGGAAGGTTGTGATTATACACTCATCTACTCAAAAGATACTTATGGAACCAATACCCTGAAAATCAAAAAAGTTCCTAAAAAAACCCCTCCAAAAGTATTGTCTAAAGATGTTGGCCTACTTAAAAAAGGAGATATTGTACAACTTGATAATATTTATCATGACCAAGGAAAACCAGGCTTAAGACCCGACGCAGCTCGTGAACTCGACAAAATTGTAGCTACTATGAAGCGCTATCCCTCTTTGCAAGCCGAAATACTATCGCATACTGATAGCAGAGGAGATGCAAACTCCAATAAGGTACTCTCTCAAAAAAGAGCTCAAGCTGTGGTAGACTATATGGCCTCGAAAGGTGTAGCTCGCTCTCGTATGAAAGCTACTGGTATGGGTGAAAGCATGCCCGTCAATGGCTGTGTAGATGGTGTAATATGTACCGAAGCTGAATATCAAAGAAATAGAAGAACAGAGTTTAAAGTACTAGAAATTAGATAATTAATCAATTTTATTTAATACTAAAAGAGAGCAGGGCATATACCTTGCTCTCTTTTTTATTGAGGTTCATTGATAAAAAGTCTATTTTTGGCAGTTGCTTTCATATTTCTATTATCAGTACCATAACAAACACTAAAAGCATCCAAAATGGGTCTTCGATCTTCGTTAAGTAAACCACTTGCCAAGTATATTGCCAATCAGCAACAAACTTGGATGTACAACGCTCCCGCTTTTCAAAATATTTGGTACAAAAAACTAGTTAATCAAGCAAAAAACACTGCTTTTGGAAGAGACCACTTCTTCAAAGACATTCATTCTTATGAGGATTTCAAGCAAGCAGTGCCTGTTAGAGATTACGAAGATATTAAAGGCTATGTGCAGCAAATTATTGAAGGGAAGGATGATATTCTGTGGCCTGGCAAACCGCTCTACTTTGCTAAAACCTCTGGTACTACTTCAGGGACCAAATATATACCTATCAGTAAAGATTCTATACCCAACCATATCAATTCGGCACGGGATGCGTTACTCAACTATATCAACGAAACGGGTAAAGCTGCCTTCTTAGACAATAAACTCATTTTTTTATCTGGAAGCCCTGTATTGGACACCAAAGGAAGTGTACCGACGGGTCGGCTTTCGGGTATTTCTAACCATCACGTGCCCGCCTATCTCCGCACCAATCAGCTACCGAGCTATGAGACTAATTGTATCGAAGAATGGGAGGAAAAATTGGATCGTATTATCGATGAAACGATTCATCAACCTATGGGATTAATTTCGGGTATTCCTCCTTGGGTACAAATGTATTTTGACCGAATCAATGCCCGTACAGGCAAACCTATCAAAGACGTATTTCCTACTTTTGAGTTATTTGTATATGGTGGGGTTAACTTTGAGCCTTATCGTGCCAAATTATACGATTCTATAGGTAAAAAAATAGACTCTATCGAAACTTACCCTGCTTCGGAAGGTTTTATTGCCTATCAAGATTCGCAACATGCAGAGGGGCTTTTACTACTTGCTGATAGTGGCATCTTTTTTGAGTTTATTCCGACAGATGAGTTTTTCAACGAAAATCCTTCACGCTTGTCTTTAGAAGAAGTAGAAATCGGCAAAAACTATGCTCTCATTATCAACAACAACGCGGGGCTTTGGGGGTATTCGCTAGGAGACACGGTCAAATTTGTATCAAAAAACCCATATCGCCTTTTAGTCACTGGCCGCATCAAGCATTTTATTTCGGCCTTTGGCGAACATGTCATCGGAGAAGAAGTAGAAAAAGCTTTGAAATATGCCATGCAGCGCCATCCTGAAACCGAAGTTGTGGAATTTACAGTGGCGCCTATGGTCTCTCCTTCCGAAGGTCTTCCTTATCATGAATGGCTTGTTGAATTTGCGACTCCTCCTAACGACCTTCAACAATTTTCCTTAGATATTGACAAACGTCTTACCGAACTCAACGTATACTATGACGACTTGATTTCGGGTAGTATTTTGAGACCCTTAAAAATACATTCTTTGCCAAAGAATGCATTTATTAACTACATGCGCTCCCAAGGAAAGCTCGGTGGACAAAACAAAGTACCCCGATTGTCCAATGACCGAAAAATTGCCGATGTAATCGTAAGACTCTAAAACTAGGCAAGCTTTCCGAAGAAATAGCATTACAGGATTTATCCTACTATATCACTCCCTTTTGACTCATAACCATGACCAAAAGGGAGTTTTTTATATCCAATTTTCATCATTTTGGTATAATTTTTGCTGTATTTTTTATACTTTTATTAAGATTTTTAAAATTCCAACAAAACAGTTTTAAGATAACAATTTGATTAATGTATATCCTAAAAATGCACTTATAAATACCTCTAAAAATACGTCACTTTTAGGACTGTTTGGCATACTATTTTTACCGTTAAATAAGTTTTATTTTGTAATAAAACTTAGGGTGTTATATTGCAACTAACTGATACTCTTAGCTTAATTTTTTTGGCGGTTGCACAATTTTTAACTAACTTTACGTTAATTATGCTGTTCAGCTATGAAAAAACGATGTAAAAAAGCCTTTTTTTGAGTATTACATCGTATTGTTTAACTAACCAAAAATCGTTTTGAAAAGAAGACAATGCATCATCTTATCAACGCTTCTATTGTCAAGCGGAGTAGTTAAAGCTGAGGGCTTTAACGAATCTTCATGTATTCGTTTTTGTGACGAGCCGCTACCCGTTTACGAAAACAAAGTGCTTAATTATTTTCAGTCGGCTTTGCTGCACACAGCTAGCTTACCGCTACCTCAAATCAAAGCCAAAGCAGAGAAGTTTTTTAAGGTCATTGACCCCATTTTAGAGCAATATCAAGTACCCAGAGATTTTAAATATTTGTGTGTTGTTGAAAGTGCTCTTAACCCAAAAGCTATTTCTCATAAAGGAGCATATGGGTATTGGCAATTTATGCCTCACACTGCACGCGCAATGGGACTGGTCATTGACAACAAAGTTGACGAACGTGAAAACCTCGTCAAATCTACTCACGCAGCTTGTCAGTACTTTTTAAGCCTATACAATGAGCTAGGCTCTTGGTCGTTGGTGGCAGCCGCTTACAACGCAGGCCCCACTAAGGTGAAAAAGTATCTGAGCAATCACGGAAAAACAAACTACTATCATTTACGGATTAGTACCGAAAACCGTAAATATCTTTATCGGGTTTTGGCGGCGAAAGAACTCTTCACTCGCCCCATAATGTATAAAGCAGTAGTTGAGGAAGGGCTGAGCCTTCAGAAGTACATCATGCGGCATGGCGTTGCTTTAGGACTTATAATGCCTCCTAAAGTAAAACTTAAATCATCTCACAAAGACAAACTAGAAATCGAAGTATTTTCTTCTACATTTAATGAAGGAATTTTAACTGGCTTCGAAGATTTAGTGCCATTGTCTTTCAAACGCAAAGGTGATTTCAGACGTTTCAATCAAGAATTGTACGAAGATTTGGAATTGGCGCAAAATCAAGAAAAAAGAAAACGGCTCATATGGTGGCGAGCCCCTAGGCTGAACACTCGCCGCCGCAACGACTTGCAAACGCTTCTTTCGGAAGCTCGTAGCAAGCTTGGCCGACAGCCTCTATCCAAGACAGGCTTAGCATAATTAAACGAAAAGGCCATCCACACGGATGGCCTTTTCGTTTTGAAGCATCTATAATAAATTAAGAGGCTTGTTTTACCAACTGTACGTTGACGTATAGTTTTACATCATCACTCACTACTACCCCCCCCGCTTCAGTCACCGCACTCCAGTTAAGATTGAAATCTTTACGATTCACTTTTCCACTGATTTCGAAACCTACTTTAGAGTTTCCATAAAAGTCTACCATAGAACCTCCGTAAGTGGCTGTAAGTGTGACTGATTTTGTAACTCCTCTCATGGTCAAATCCCCAACAACTTCGTAAGTTTCTTCGTCTTTCTGAGTAAAAGAACTAGAAACAAAAGTAAGTTTAGGGTGGTTTTCGGCATCAAAGAAATCGGCGCTTTTTAAGTGAGCATCGCGCTGCTCCATGTTGGTATCAATGCTGTTGACATCAGCGCTGAATTGTACACTTGCTCCCTCAAAACTATCGCCTTCTGTTTCAGCCGAACCTTCAAAGCTTTTAAAACTTCCTGTAACTGTCGAAATCACTAAGTGTTTTACTTTAAATTGGATTTCACTGTGAGTAGGGTCTATTACCCAGCTGGTTTTTCCTTGAGTTGCCATTGTTGTATAATGTTTTTTTTGTTCTAATCTTGTTTGACGATGCAAATATATATGTATATACATTTAATGTCAAAACATTTTATACATTTTTTTTATTTTTTTATCAATAGATATTTATATACTTCAAAATACTATTTCTCACTGTATACCATTTTTAGAATTCTCACAAAAAATTAGGCCAGCCCATGAGCTGACCTAATTTTGGGGCAACTTATCAGCATTAAGCTAATTCAAAAATCACCTCAATTTCGATGGCTGCCATTCGAGGTAGAGAACCCATCCCTACTGCACTACGTGCGCCTACCCCTTTTTCATCACCCCATATTTCGGCAAATAGTTCACTACAACCATTCATGACGTAGGCGTGTTGTTCGAATTCGGGGATAGCATTAATCATTCCCAAAATTTTTACTACTTTATTGATACGATCAAGGCTGCCAAATTGAGACCGTAACGTAGAAAGCAGCAAATATCCTGTTTTGCGAGCGGCCTCTTTAGCTTGGTCGGCATCCAAATCTCTTCCTACTTTTCCGGCGATGAGGCTGCCATCCAAGTCAAGAGATATGTGGCCTGAAATATAAGCTAAATTTCCTGTCACCACGACAGGAGTATAAACTCCCCCTTTGGCGGGAGGAGAAGGCAAGGTAATACCAAGATTGGCTAGGTTTTGTTCTGGAGTCATAGAAATAGATTAATTCGATTGAATTGTAAGTTTTGTACCTGTTGTATTTTTAGTGAGTGCTTGGCGCAGTTGGTCAGCATGACAAATCGTAACCTGTCCTACTCCATTTTTTAGCGCATTAAAAGCATTATCAAGCTTTGGAATCATTCCTTTATAAATCACCCCAGCCGCTTTACAAGAGGCGTATAGCTCTGGTGTAAGTACAGGAATGATAGATTCTTCGTTTTCGGGGTCTAAAAGCACGCCTTTTTTCTCAAAACAATAAACCAGATTCACATCGTACAATTCCGCTAATGCCACTGCTACCGACGACGCCATCGTATCAGCGTTGGTGTTGAGCATGACTCCCAAAACAGGGTCGAAAGTCAAGGGAGCTACGATAGGAATAAGTTTACTTTTTAAGAATACTTGAATTTGCTTGCTATTTACTTCATCAATATCTCCCACAAAACCATAATTGATAATAGGCTCTACCGTCTCGTTGACGGGGCGCTTATGAGCGCGTATGATACCCGCATCCGCTCCTGTCACTCCTAGGGCATTGACTCCAAGCGATTGAAGAGTTGCCACTATGTTCTTATTTACCAAACCTCCGTATACCATCGTCACTACATCAAGCATAGCGTGATCAGTAATGCGCCTACCGTCAACCATTTCTGTCGGAATTCCTAACTTTTCAGCCACTTGTGTTGCGATTTTTCCACCGCCATGCAGTAAGATTTTGTGACCTTTGAGTCCAGCAAAAGACTCCAAAAACGAGCGAAGTGCTTCTGGATTGTCAATTACGTTTCCGCCAATTTTGACGACGAAGAGTTTTGGTTTCATATCAATTATACATTTTGTGTTATTTTCGCTTCAAAGTTACACACTCATGCTTCACAAAACACGCGGTATTGCCCTCAATTATATTCGCTACCGCGAAACTTCAATCATTGTAAAGATATATACGGAAGAATTTGGCATTCAGAGCTATGTCGTAAATGGTGTCCGAACTGCTAAATCTAAAACCAACAGAATTGCGTTGTTTCAGCCAATGACTTTACTAGATTTGGTGGTATATCACAAAAGTAAAGAACAGACAATTCACCGCTTAGCAGAAGTAAAATGCAGCTTACCTTTCAAAAGTCTTCCTTTTGATTTTATCAAATCTAGCATTTCGCTATTTATCACGGAACTATTGGTCAAAACACTGCGCGAAGAAGAAGCCAATGCCGCTTTATTTGAGTTTTTGAATGAGTCCATTATTTATTTAGAAGAAAGCGCCGAAGGATTTGAGAATTTTCACTTGCAATTCTTAGCTAAATACTCCTTTTATTTAGGTTTTGGTATCGACACCGTCCGCGAAATGGAGCAACAACTCGCCGAAAATCATTATCCTTATACCTTAGATGCCCCCATGAAAGAGGCACTCCAAAGATTCATTTTACTTCCCTTTGATTACCCCAATTATTTGGATCGCCAACGTCGTCAACAGCTTCTCAATACCCTCATTTTCTATTACAAAACTCACCTAGAAGGCCTTGGCGAAATCAAATCATTGGAAGTACTGCGTGAAATCATGAAGTAAAACTGCCTTACTAAATATCCATTACCGTAAAAACAACACTCGTAGAATAATTGCTGGCAGGTATCAAAACTGATATTCCACGGATTTCGTACTGAATAGGTACATCAAAACGATTGGAAAACCCTCTAAATATCTCCTGATTACTTCCCGAAAGTTGCACATAACTTGTGGTACCATTGGGGGAAATCGTGCCTAAAACAGGGGTCAGAATACCGGTACCATCTCCTGTTTTTCGAATCCAAAGCGATAAATTTGAATTCCAAGACGCATCTTGCTTATAGACAAGCACTCGCCAGCTTGTCAGCAGAGCTAAGCCTACCGTTATGGTAATAGTGCTTTGATTAGCAGCACTTGTGGCGGTAGAAGCATAATTACTCCCTGCTTCTGTAATAGTAGTAGCACTAGCATTCCAAGTAATACCCGTTGCCGAAATGTTTTGCCCTAAAGCATTACTCAGATTTAACCAATACAAAATACAGATGCAGCTTATATATTTCATCAATTATCGATAATAGTGTAAGTTATGGTCACAGTATTGGAAAGATTATGGCGCAATTGTCCGTAGTTATCTATTTCTAAGCTATAAGTCAAATTATAGCCATTTGTGCTTCCTGTCCCAGTGTAAGCAGCACCGATACCTGTCACAATATTTTGAGAAGTAGTACTTAAATAAACATTGGACAGAGGTGTGCCAAGCGTTCCTGCTCCTACTCCTGTATAGGAGCCTAAATTAAGCTTAAGTTTAACTCCCGTAGGCACTGCTCCTGCCGTAATTTGGGCCGTAATACGCCTACTCCCACCCGTAGTTATAGCTGAAGTAAAATTTAGCCATTTGGAAGTATTAGTAGAAGGAGTAGTAACAGGACTCCCCGCTTGGACAGGCGCTTGTAAAGCCAATGTAATAGATGCATTGGAAGGCTCTATATCTAAAAGTGCTACTGTTGGCAAATTTAGATTAGTTATCACTGAAACAGTGCTCTGTGCTTTTACTCCTAAACATCCATATCCTAAAATCAATATGATACACCATTTCATTCTTTAGCTCCTAGATAAAAATTATTCTCTGTAAAATGGATTTTTCGTTCAATCGGTTTTACTTTAAAAAATAGCTCATGAGAAGCCTCTTCCGTGACTTCTACATCACTGACAACATTATCTATTTTATATTTTTCGCCATGGCCCGGTATCCATATCATCACTTTCCACGGTCCAGGCTTTACTTCTTTAAAGGTAAAAGTATCTTTGTCGCTCACTTTTGTCACATAGCTTTCGGTATCGTTATAAAGCTTTGCGAGGATAGTGGGCTTGTTGGTAAGTAGTTCTTTAGTACGTGTTTGTGTACTTTTTTCAAACATTACTTTTCCCATCACTATCCCTGCTTTTGAGAAAGGTATATCGACATAATAACTGCTATCGGATTTTATTTCTATTTCCAAAGGGGTAGCAATCGCCGGTATATCTCCTATTTGCATCGACGACCTCACTAGGGTAATGTAATATTTATTAGGCAGCAGATTGTTGATAGCAAACTGCCCATTTCGGTCACTTACCAGCTTTTGGTCACCTATCTGTAAAATCACACCATTTTTCCTGACATTAGCAGGGCCTGTTATTTTGCCTTTAAGACTCCCCAGCTTTGTGTTTTTGGCAATAGGCGGTCTGAGCTTTAAAGTATATTTTATACCTAAATACAGCGTATTTTGCTCCGTAATATTGGGATAATAGGCCTGACTCCCCACTATACTCAACTGATGATGTGGAAGATTGAGATTGGCTTGTAAATCAAAAAAAGAGCGTTTTTCAGTAAGTTCGTCAATCGTATAATTGTTTCGATACAAAAGCGACAAATCAAAATATTTCTTAAACTGAAGCCTCAGCGTTCCTCCATAAAACATAAAATCTTGTAGTTCATTTTGCATAGAATACCTATTGGTACGTAAGTATTCTACATTGCCCCCCAACGCAAAAACTTTCAATATCACTACCTGCGCTTGTATCATACCCTTGATAGACACCCGGCTTGAATCTTTATCGGGCGATACGAGCAAATTGTGAGTATAGCCATAGTTGCCATCCATCCAAAGATTAAATCGGCGGGTGTTGAGAAAATGAGTATATCTTATAAATTCTTCTTTAAAATTGAATTTTTGAGGCATAACGCGGTCTTCTCGATGAAGTTCATTATAACTTAACACAAAACGATTACGGGTATTAGGGCGTAGAGTCAGCTCGGCTATGTTGCTCTTATAATAAGGGGCTTGACTAAAAACAGTCACGTCCAAACTTGGGTTGATTTGATTATAGTTGCCAATCGCCCCCAATGTTAGTTTTTTGGTAATTGCATAGTAAAGTGAGGCATTGAGCAAGCGGCTATCATTATAAAATCCATAGAACTGTTGCCCTGCATATACCACATTAGAGAAAAAACGAAGCCTTTGGGTCGAAAAACTTAACCTACCAAAAGCCCCCCAATCAAAGCGGTCGTTGGTTTGGCTACCTGTAGCTTCCGCCTCCAACCATATCCGTTCTTTTTTGATGTAAGTAGATAGTCCTAAAAAATTGGTTTCTAGGTTTTGTCCATTGTAAACATGTTGTTTTGACAAAAAATTAACCCCAATAGCACTTTTAGGAGTAGGATTGAATACATAAGCTCCTCCCATTATTTTTTTTGTATCTGGAAAAAACCTAGGTTCTTGATAAAATCCCGATACTGTAGAACGCCCCACTGAGTGATCTACTTTAAAACCTCTTCCAAAACGACTTAACTCGATAAGGTTTGTAAATACTAAACTATAGTCTGCTAATGCCAAATCGGTATGCTGACGAGCCGAAGGCTTGTATGAATAATTGAGGGAATATTGCTCATACGACCCAATCGCCGCATAGCCAAATTGATTTTGGCTACGTGCTACAAAATCAAGATAATGCTTCTGAGAAAAATCTAAATTCCCCCCACCTCGGATATCATATTGAAAGCCTTCGCGTTGTTGATTTACACTTCTAAAAGTATGATACAATACCCCTACCTCTACTGGAAACCGTAAATAAGGGTCGCTTTTTTTGTTTTTGGCTGCATATACGGGAATACTTTTTACCTGATAAACAGGCCGGCTTGTATCCCCAAAACTTACTTTTAAATCCGAATTAACAATCCACATATTGCTTTCGGTATAAGGTATAGATTGATGCACCCATACACGGACTGATTCATTCTTTTCTAACAAAAGGGAACTTTTATGACCCTCTATTTGTCCTCGGCTACTTTTTAGCTCTATTTTTTCTTTTTCATTGCCCAAATTCTGAATCAAGTATTCAATTTTCAGGGTTTCACCTTCTTTGACATATTCAGGATAAACAAGCGGGGTAATTTCTACCTTACGAAGTTTTTCTACCCTTATCTTTATCTCTTTACTTTCTTTTTCAAAACCTTTTTCCCAAGTTCTAAACAACACAACATACTCTCCTGCTGAAGTAGTACGGGGGGTAGCTACGGTATAAGAATAACTCAAAACCCGTGACTGATTAGTGATTTGGGGCAGCTTCTTAGCCAATACTTGCCAATCTTTAGGCAGATTGAAGGTAGTACCAAAGGTAGGGTCGTAAGGTTCGTCACGCTTTATTTCAACAAAGAGCGTAAAATAATCTCCGGGTTTTATTTGCTGGGGTGGATTCAGAATGACAATAGAAAAATCCTCTATCGCAAAGCCAAAATGAGACCACACCAAGAATGGTATGACGCAAAAGTATTTCTTCACGGTATCTATCTCATGGATATTGTCAGTCTATCTCTATGACCAAATTGGTCCCAAACAGATTTTGTCCATAGTCGGCAATCAATACAGCCTCATATTTGCCAGAAGGAAGGTCTTTGATTTCGATATCAAAATCCTTACACGTGAAAGGATATACTTTTTGAGAAGGTGCTTCCAATGCCAGAAGTTTTTGCCCGTCTTTGCCATATATCTCCAACATAAGCTTAGGAATTACCATAAACTTCCCAAGGTTTTTGATTTTGGCTTGCACGATTTTATGCTTTGGGTCCGCTTTTTTGAAGACTACATTCTCAAAATGTAATTGAGGGCTTTCAGAAATTCCAATATCCAATACTACCTGAACGGCATATCTGATTCGAGATTCTATCGCCAAGCTCCCTTCTTTTTCTTTGAAAAGTGGGGGCGCTCCTTCTACCATGAGCACCCCCCAATAAGAACCACCTAAAGTCGAATCTTGTGGAATACGGATAGTATAAAGAATCTCATAGCTTTCGCCCGCTTCCAAAACTTTTTCGTCAATGTTGGTTTCCAACCATTTGCCCAAAGTTCTGGGATCGGCACCTACTTCCACAAAATCGGTTTTACCGTCACAAGTCTGAACCAATCCTTTTTTATATACCAAGACTTTTTCGGGACTTGTACCTACATTTTTGACCTGAATCTTTCCATTCATCGCCTGCCCTTGATTCCCCGAATGTATATGAGTCAGGCCATTCAAAACAATGATTTTGGCCGATACCCATCCACTAACTAACATCAGACTAATAGCCTGAATAAAAAACTTAGCCATATGTCGTACAAAAATTAATGAAATGGATCGGATTCCTAAACTTTACCCTTTGGGGGAGTTATTGATCTGAAATAGTGTAGGTGACGGTAACGGTGGTGCTAGCATCGTGCTTCAAGTCTGAATAAGCACCTGAAGCAAGCGCCAAATTATAGGTCAGCTGATGCCCATTATTGGCACCATCCCCTGTGTAGCCGCTTCCGATACCGGTTAGTAAGGTTTGGCTACTACCACTCAAAGTGAGTGTAGAAGAAGCAGAATTAGCAATAGTCCCTCCTCCATTCGACCCCGACGGAGCAGCGGCTTGCAGAGTTAAGTCTGCTCCACTCGGTACCGTGCCACTCGTAATCTGCACGCTTACTGTTCGAGAGGTCTCTCCTGTAGAAGCTACAATAGATGAATAATTGAGCCAAAGAGAATTGTTAGCTGTTGGGGCTGTGATGGGATTTCCGGCCTCGGTAGGCGCCGTAAAAGCCAAAGAGATATTCTTTGAGCCACTAGGTTCGATATCAAGAAGTGCTACTTCAGGAATCGTAATCTGAATGGTGTGGGTATCATCCTTGTCATCTTGCGCAAATGATGAAGTACACACACCTAGCATTGCGAGAAAAACTAGGTTGCAAAAAACATTTTTCATTTGGTTAATCTGGTTACGTTAAAATATATAGTTATGAAAAGGGCAAAGCGTTTAAATTGGTAATTAATAACTGCTCGAACCAAATCTCCTCTTCTGAAAAATGAACATATACAACTCTTCCATAAATACGTTTAAGAAGTCTTTACGGAAGAAATAGACATGAACTTTATGCAACTTATATTAACCAAATTTAGGGCAACTTTAAAGCCATTTTATGCATCACCCCCTAAATGTAACCGTTAGGAATAGACAAAAAACTCTTACAACAAACACCTTAGCTAAATGGCGCTTGCTTTGAAGCAGTGTAAGCCTAGAAGAAATAAGGAAGGAATTTCAAAACAATCTATCAAAAACTATGCCATTTAAGCTCTTTTTGTCAAGAATATTTTTGGCATACAAATTATCGCTATGGCCTTAACATTGTGCCAACTTCATAGGACTTAAAATTCGGGGGTACTTCTCCAAAAGATTGATACGAATCAGTAGTATAAATATGGTCAATTCCTGCTATTGTAAGTCCTCGACTAAAAATACCGTGGCTTACTACCAATACCACATTGCCGGCATTACGACTCTTAAGCAAGGCTGCAATACCTGCAAACGTGCCTCCTCCGTCGCAAATATCATCGACGATGAAACAAGTCTTTTGCTCAAAATTTTCTTCAAAAGTTTTGAAACCTGAGAGCTGTCCGGTGCTTACATCTCGGTGTTTGATACACTCTGCTACGTCATGTACGCCAAGTTGCTGAGCTACGTTATAAACCTTCTTTAACGCCCCCGAATCAGGTGAAACCAAACAATAGTTATTATTGGTGGAGTATTTTTCGGTAAAATCGTCAATAGCCATTCTAACCAAGATTGCATTATCAATCGCTACCGAGCGATTGACCAAGGCCGTGGCAACATCAGAGTGTGGGTCAAAAATTTTGATTCTTTTGAAGTTACCTAGATTCAAAATATCAGCTACAATTTTTAAAGAAAAAGGCTCACCACTTGTCATCACCCGATCCATGCGTGCAGCCATCAAATACGATATGTATAATTCCACTTCCTCGACCTCCGCAGTGTCTAAAGCGTTTTTGGCAGCCAATACCAAAAACAAATCATTCATATTTGAAATACGAGCTAAGATACAGCAGCTTTTAACCTCATGTACTGTATTTAAATCAAGCTTAATATGAGGCTGACCATCTGGAAAAGTAAAAATTTGAAATAGAATCTCAGAAGAGAGGGGAGAAATTAAGTTGAGCGTTTTCATAAAAGGCTGTATGTAAGTTTTGTTATTGGTTGCGTCCTTTTTCGTCAGGGTATAAATTTTGTACTGTATCGCTTTGCCAGTACTGATGCGTATCTACATCTAAAAGAGTAAGTTTACCATAAAATGCCGCTCCAGTATCTATATTCCAGACATTGTATCGATGCATGGGGGTTTCAAACCCATATCTTATGGTAGGTGTATGACCGATAAAAATTTCGTTAAACATTTTCAATCGTCGCGGAAACAAATCAGGATTGAGACCACTATCTATCACCATCGCCGTTTCCCAGAGGGTTCTATCCCAAGCAAGATTGTCGGGGTACTGTTCTTCTTCCGGCCCATACACTGACGTATAACCTGCGTGTACAAAAAGCCGATTTTGGCCATCGATATGATAAAATTTCATGCCGTTGAAGAAATTCAAATGTACCAAACGCATGTCGATAGCAACATCCTGATAGCTTTTGGCGGTACTGCTCCCACCGTGCATAAGCCAAGTATGGGGGGCAATGCCCGCATCTAGCCATCCCTCGCACCACAAATCATGGTTTCCTTTAATAAATACACATCGATGGCTTTTTTCTAAATCTATCAAAAATGATATTACTTGCGCCGACTCACTCCAGCCATCTACGTAATCGCCCAAGAAGATAAGCGTATCATCCGTTGAAACATCAGCTCTTTCAAGTACCTGATGCAATGCCCGCAAACCTCCATGTATATCCCCGATGACTAGCGTTCTTTTCATGCTTTATTGTGTTTAGGTCAAAAAGGATAAATTACTTTGCCTCACCCTTTCTCTAATTTCTTCCAACTTCCAATCTACCAACAATTTGCCATCTTTAAAAACTGTTTTCAATTCTCCCTGCGCTTCTTCTTCCCAAGTACATTGGTCTTTCAAGATGTATTGCCCCGTAGAAGTATCACGATGTACAGCCATCAAGCCCTTGGCTGATTTTTTGGTGCCGTCGTCGGTTTTGGGGTCTTTAAAAATATCACGTCCTTGGTGATTTACCTCTCCATAGGTAGCTTTCATCGCAAACCCAAAGGTATCACGCGTGACGTATTCGTAAGTGTAAGAGCCAATCCCGAGCACCACGTTGTAGCTTGCAAAACCTTTTTGTTTAAGACCTTCTAAAATCGCAAGCTGTCGAGCAGGAGTGATACTATCGCCATAAATCAATCCAATGTGACTATCCAATAACTTGTATCCTTGAGGAGTAATTGTACCTCCAAAAGTTTCCCACATACACTCGATTGCTCCTTTGTAAGCAGGGCTTCCTTGGGGAGCATCAGTATCGCCCACAATGATTTTGACAGGGTCACCACTATCAGGCCGAATCACCACTTTGCCATCTCGCACCAGAATTTGCGATTTGAGTTGGGGCAAAAACTCCGTAATAACCTGCCAAAAATCCCAAGTATCAGACACAATTGATACTACACCCGTCGGGTAAACTTCCATAATAAGACGCTCAAAGGTACTTATCTCTGCATCTTGCGTACCCATACACATTACGCTGTGCTCTGTAGCGGGTACTGAGCCACCAATCAGCTCTTGGTCGGCATCGGCATTATAATATTGCTCCAAAAAATCAATCGCAGGAATGGTATCCGTACCCGCAAAAGACAATAAATGCCCCGCTCCACTCATGACGGCATCTTCGATACCCGACATTCCCCGAAACGAAAAGTCGTGTCCTTGCCAAGGCACAAAACTCAAATCTTCTCCTACGGTAGTTTGCGCGTATTTTACGAAGGTTTCCCAATACTCCGCTGCGGTAGTGGCTGAGGTAGAAGGTTTCCATAAGATAGCACTCATGAGGGTTTCGAGCATATTAGTAACCCAAAAAAACGCTGGATTTGTATTCCAAATCGTAAGTACAGGTACTCGCATAGGTACACGAGTACCTTCGGGCAGGGCTTTGATTTCAAGGGGCAAATACCCCAAATCATGCAGCGCTTCAATGTGATCGTAAGTGATGCTGTCTTTGCCGAGATAATTATCGATACAACGTTTGTACAAACGCATCACATCTTCTTTGGGCAATTGGAAAAAGTTTTCGTCAAACTGTCGAATTAGGTATTCTTTGATAAAATACTGTAACCCAAAAAATACGATTTCATTTACTTCTTCATTGCGTGATTTGCGAGGAGTAAAATTTGAATACACCAAGGTAGTGCCTTCGGGATATTGAAATTTGTGGCCAACTTTGTAGCCATCTTTTAAGAGAACGGGGAGTGTTTTCATGACTGTATTTTAGATTTTAAATTGAAATCCTTCTTCGATGAGTTGTTCATAACGTGTTTTGTCGAAAGCAAACATCTCAGCAGGGCGGCTTTTGAGACCTTCGCGGCGTTCGCCAGTAGCTTTAAGAACACCGGTCGCCATGATTTTTTTGTAGAAATTACGGCGGTCGAGCGATTGCCCCAAGATGCGTTCGTATAAGTCTTGCAGCTCCGTGATGGTAAACTTTTCGTTCAAAAGCTCAAATCCCACGGGTTGATAAGTCACCTTAGAGGCCAATCGCTTCCGTGCCAATTCAATGATATGCTGGTGGTCAAACCCCAAAGTGGGCAAATCGCTGAGCGGACACCAACGTAAATCATGAGCCATATTACCCACCACCAAATTATATTGACGTGGATTGACCAAGGCAAAGTAAGAAACCGCAAGAACACGCCCGCGCGGGTCGCGGTCGAGACTGCCAAAAGTGTAGAGTTGCTCTAAATATAAGCCTGCCAATCCTGCCTTGCTCGATAAGATACGCTCTGCGGCTACCTCAAAGGTTTCATCAAGACGTAAAAACCCGCCCAAAAGCGTCCAATGATTGGCAAAAGGCTCCTCTTTACGATGCAAAAGCAATACTGACAGCTGTTGGGTATCATATCCAAATACCACGCAATCTACCGTAACTGACGGGCGTGGGTATTGAGAGAGGTCGTTGTTCACTTTACTTTGTGTTTTGCTGACGCAAAGTAAAATCAAAACAAATTAACCCGCAAATCATTTTGCGTATTTTTTACACAAAATGATTTAACGGTCGTTTTATCCTAAAATAAGGGAAGCAGTAATTTCTATGAAGTCAGGGCTAAAGCCCTAGTTTTTAGTTTATCAGACTTTCTAAGTTTTAGAAACTTGGAAAGTCTACTCATTAATTATCTTGAATAAGTAGCTCTTAATACAAAAGCTACAATAGGCGAAGGGTCTTGGAGGCTATGAGGGTGGTGCTTAACGCCGGGTTTGTGGATGACCATGATATTTCCACCTAAAGCTTTGACTCGTTTTTCGAACAAATCAGTATTTTCATCCATAGGTACTACCTCATCGGCATCTCCACAAACATGAAGCATAGGAAAACCTGCTTTGACGATTTTATCGACATTGTCAATCGGGCTTCCTTTAAACTGAGCTGCTTCTTCTTGCGTTTTTAAGTTATAATCTTCTTTGAATACCTCCCAATCACGCTTGCTGCCCGGGCCGCGTCCTTTGCCACCGGGCCAACTTTTGAGGTCGAGCACGGGGGCATCGGCATATACACACGACACTTTTTCGGGATTGACCATACCCCAATTATAAACATACACTCCTCCCCTACTAAAACCTTCAAGCGCCACTTTCGAGGACAAACCCGCTTTGGTCATCAAAGCATAATATTGATTCCAAATATCAATCGCTTGACTATTGCCAAACAACTCCGCGACATCACAATATACCACATGAAAGCCCCGTTCCAACAAAGCGCTATCGGCCTGAGGCTCATGTCCCCAAAACCGTGCTCGCCATATCCAAGGCGCCGTTAGTCCTATCTGACGTGGTTTGACAACTTTGGCCTGACGTCCATTGAAGGTAAAAGTAGCCATTTCAAATCCACAAAATTTACCTAACTGCTTATCGGCAGGTAAAGCTTGAAAAATATCAAATTCGGGAGATGATTGGGCGCGTAAGATTGGAGTAGACATCCCAAAAACCAATAACAGGGTGAGGGTTTTCAAATAACTCATGAAAAAACTAATTTTAGATTTACCCAGTAAAGTCTTTTTCTGACCAAATCTATTCTCCACGTTATCGTTAAATTTAGAGAGGATTGAGGGCTTTTCTGTCTCTCTTTTATTTCTTCAAACTTTTCGATTTCACCGACACAAAGTGCCGATTAAGATAGATTCTTTAAAACAAAAGCATGAAATATTACTTTTATTAAAGAATTTTGTCGTGCTTTTTTATTCAAAACTAAAACCAATATGAAAAAACTACACCTTGCAGCCGGCTTGTCTATCCTAGGGCTGCTGTCTTTTATCAAAACCGACGACCCCAAGCCCGTTAGGGGTCTTGATCTCTCTGGAATGGATTTGTCGGTAAGTCCGCGTGAAGATTTTTTTCTTTATGCCAACGGTGGATGGCTCAAAAAAGCCGAAATCCCTGCTTCCGAAACGGCGTGGGGTTCTTTCAATATTTTGCGTAACAACAACACAAAAAACCTAAAAGGAATCTTGGAAGAAGCTGCCACAAGTAAAGCTCCTGCAGGGAGTGTAAAGCAGCGTGTGGGAGACCTCTTTGCTTCAGGTATGGATACGGTAGCAATCGAAAAACGTGGCTACGAGCCCATCAAACCTATCTTGGCCGAAATCGATAAAATCAAAGATTACAAAGGATTGCTGCGCTACTCAGCTACCCATCCACTCGAAGGAGGAAGCACTTTTATTGGTGCAGGAGTAGGTCAAGATGCCAAAGACCCTGACAAATACATTGTGAGTATGCGTCAGACTGGTACAGGACTTCCCGAAAAAGATTATTATACCAAAACCGACCCTTCTACCGTCAAAGTAAGAGAAGCTTACAAAAACTATATCTCGACGCTATTTACTCTTACGGGTACTGAAGCTACCAAAGCCAAGCAACTTGCGGAAGATATTTTGGCGTTAGAAACTCAAATCGCCACTTCGCACATGGGACGCATCGAAATGCGTAATCCTATCGCGCTTTACAACAAGTTTGCTACTAAAGATTTTGCGGCCAAAGTTCCTAACTTGGACTTAGTAAATGTGCTTACCACCCTCCGCATGAAAACCGACACAATCATAGTAGCGCAGCCTAAGTACTACGAAGCCCTCAACGAAATGTTACCTATGGCCAATATTGAGACTTTGAAGGCTAGGCTAAAATTTTCGGTGATCAGCGGAGCTTCGGGCTACTTGAGTAAGCCATTTGTGGATGCGAGTTTTGAATATAGTGGCAAAACCTTGAACGGTCAAAAAGTACAGCAAGAACGTTGGAAACGTATTTCTAGCCTTACAGACAATCTCGCAGGCGACTTACTAGGACAGCTCTACGTAGAAAAATACTTCAAGCCAGAAGCCAAAAAACGTATGGATGAACTAGTGGCAAATCTCCAAAAGGTATTTGAAAAACGTATCAACGAACTTGAATGGATGACCGCTGAAACCAAAGTAGAGGCCCTGAGAAAATTGAAGGCATTTACGCCCAAAATTGGCTATCCTTCCAAATGGAAAAATTATGAGGGAGTAAAAGTCAAAAGAGATGATTTCTATGGAAACGTCCGTGCTTTTGGTAAATGGCGCTACGAAGAAATGCTCGGACGCCTAGGCAAACCCGTTGACAAATCTGAGTGGGGAATGACTCCACCTACGGTCAATGCTTACTATAGCCCACTTCGCAACGAAATCGCTTTTCCTGCGGGTATTTTGCAGTGGCCGTTTTTCGACCCTGAAGCTGATGATGCCTTCAATTACGGTGCTATTGGTGCGGTGATTGGTCATGAAATGACGCACGGCTTCGACGACCAAGGCCGTCAATACAACTATATGGGAATGCTCAAAAACTGGTGGAAAAAAGACGATAACGACCAATTTAAACAACGCGCCCAAGTCGTAATTGACCAATACGACGGCTATACCGTACTGGATGGTCTTCATGTAAAAGGACAACTTACCCTAGGTGAAAATATCGCCGATATTGGCGGGCTTTCAGTAGCTTATGAAGCATTCAAGACCTTTACCAAACAGGGGAAAAGCAACGAAAAAACAGATGGCTTCACTCCCGACCAGCGCTTCTTCTTGGCTTTTGGACAAATATGGCGTACCAAAACCCGCGACGAAGCACTTCGCCTGCGTGTCAATACCGACCCGCACTCTCCTGGCGAATTTAGAGCCAACGGCCCTTTGTCAAATTTCGAACCGTTTTACAAAGCTTTTGGGGTACAACCCGGCGATAAGATGTATCGCCCCGAAAATATTCGTGTGAAAATCTGGTAAGATTTAGCTTCATTTATTTTCCCATAACACCCCCTTTTTCCAAAAAGAAAAAGGGGGTGTCTGTTTTTCGGCTTTTATAATCGCTCCTTTCAGCTTTTCTTTTTTCTTTCTTCTCTTTCTAAAATTAAAAACCGTAATTTTGCGGCTTCATTTTTCAGCAGTAAAACTCAGTTGTTATTTAACCGCACTTAACAGTACTAATGATTTGATAATCAAACCAAAACTAACAAAAGTACTTTAGGAGTAAAGCGGAAGAATCAATCGTGCAATCGCATCCAATACAATGAAAAAAATCCAATCGGCCTTACTTTCGGTTTATTACAAAGACGGCCTCGAACCTATCGTCAAACTTCTCCACCAAAACGGCGTTAAGCTGTACTCAACTGGCGGAACTCAAACATTTATCGAAAGCCTGGGCGTTCCTGTTACGGCCGTCGAAGACCTTACGGGCTACCCTTCTATATTTGGGGGGCGCGTCAAAACCCTCCACCCTGCGGTTTTTGGGGGGATTTTATACCGTCGTGATGATGAAGGTGACTTGGCTCAAGCCTCCCAATTCAACATCCCGGCTATCGATCTCGTGGTGGTGGATTTGTATCCTTTTGAAGAAACGGTAGCTTCAGGAGCAAGCGATGAAGATATCATCGAAAAAATCGACATTGGAGGTATCTCATTGATTAGAGCAGGAGCCAAAAACTTCCAAGATTCGCTTATTGTATCATCGCGTACACAATATGTCGATGTTTTGGAAATACTAACCCAAAAAGGCTGTGCTACCGAACTAGCCGACCGTCGCCGTTATGCACTTGAAGCATTTGCGACTACGAGCCACTATGATACGGCTATCAATCGATGGTTTGTACAAAAAGCAGGAGGAGAGGCCAGCATTTATGATTTTACGGCACTTCCCCAAAACTCGCTTCGTTATGGAGAAAACCCTCATCAATCGGCTACTTTCTACGGAAATTTAGACGAAATGTTTGACAAACTTCACGGCAAAGAACTCTCTTACAACAACTTAGTAGATGTAGACGCCTGTGTATCTTTGATTGACGAATTCGGAGATGCTCCTACTTTTGCTATCATCAAACATACCAATGCTTGTGGAGTAGCTACTGCTTCTACTGCTCATGATGCCTACGTCAATGCTCTTGCTTGCGACCCTGTATCGGCTTTTGGAGGGGTGATTATTACCAATGCCACGGTAGATTTGGCTACAGCAGAAGAACTCAATAAGCTATTCATGGAAATCTTGATTGCACCTGCCTACGAAGCCGATGCTTTGGCGGTGCTCCAATCAAAGAAAAACCGTATTTTGCTCCAGCGCAAAAATGTACAGCTTCCCAACAAAATGTTTAAGACTATCTTAAATGGTGTCTTGGAACAAGATAAAGACTTAGTAGTGGAAGGAGCGGCTCAATTTAAGACTGTCACTAAAGTAGCACCTACTGAGTCAGAAGTAAAAGCGCTCGAATTTGCCTTGAAAGTATGTAAACATACCAAGTCAAATACCATTGTTTTGGCAAAAGAAAACCAACTTATCGCTAGTGGTACAGGCCAAACCTCACGGGTAGATGCTCTACGTCAAGCCATTGAAAAAGCGCTGGCTTTTGGGTTTGATCTTAAAGGTGCTGTCATGGCATCCGATGCGTTTTTTCCCTTTGCCGATTGTGTAGAGATTGCACATCTTGCAGGGATTACCGCGGTAGTTCAGCCTGGCGGCTCTATTCGCGACCAAGAGTCAATCGATTATTGTGATGCTAATGAGTTGGCGATGGTCACGACAGGTGTGCGCCATTTTAAACACTAAGAAAATATTTTCTGTATTTCAACAAAAAAGCCGCTCTGAATGCGGCTTTTTTGTTTTACTTTTTCTTCTTCTCTTTTGCGGGTTTATTCAAAATCCGCTGCAATAGCGTTCGATTATCTTCTTTTGTTACTTCTTGAAGAGAGTTTAATGTAATCTGATGATCTACACTAGGTACCAATGCTCTTATGAAAGCATTGCGAAGTAGCTCGAAAACCGCATCCAAAGTGCGTATTCGAGGTTTTTCAAAACTTCCTTCCATCGCCAATTTAGTAGCAACCTGCTCTTTTTTTGGATTTTCGAGTACATTCCCCACTCCATCCGCAATCCCTTCCCATAGTTTTTGAAAAAAAGAATCTTTTTTATCTTCTTGACCCAAGATTTCCAAATCTTTGATGATAGGCTTTACATAGCCTTTAAACTTCCCCTCTTTGGCGGCAAATTCGGTATAAAGTCCTAAACTTCCTTTACTGACATCAAAACGACCATAGGCTTTAAAAAAGTCGTTAAGCAAAACTAAATTAGAATTTTTGATTTCGGCATTTAGGTCAAACGTAGCATCATAAGCTAAAGGGTTGAGTTTTAAATTCAAGCTCATAGTACCTTTATAAGCCATAGCTCGCGCCGAAACAGTAGCTGGTAAATCATTATCTTTTTCTTCGGCGTTGGTTAGGTTTTGTGCAAGCACATAAGTGTCTTCCAACGATATATCTACTTTGGGACTAACATAGGGGTCCACATAATGAATACTTCCTTCTCTAATCTCAAAAAGATTGACCTGAAGTGGCATAAAGTCTTTCAGTATTTTTCTAAAATCACTAGAATCTCTTTGGACGTCTTCTAATTCTATTTTGTTTTTTGTAAAAATCAAAGTAGGTTTTTCAAATATCAATTGGCCTACGATTCGTCTTTTAAAAAGAGGCTTCCATTGAATAGCCAAATCCACTTTTTGGGCTTTGAAAAATTCGGTTTGTTGGTGGGATTTGTCGTCGACTTTATTCAAGAAGATTTCTTTAATCTGATACGCACCCCGGTACAATGATAAGTCTATATCAGATATATGACCATAATACCCAGACATGGTAGCCAAGGTTTTGTTGGCATAATGAAGCACTATATAAGGAAGTAAGAGGCGGATAATAACCAGCACTCCAATGGTAATCGCAAATACCTTAAATCTCTTAGTAGCATAAAATCGTCTAATCTCCATGGTATGAAACATTTAGGTGTAAAGCGCTATTGTTTTACACCTAAAAAATCATGCCCAGACGATTAGAATCCCTCTTTTTCTTCTTCCTTCTCTTTTTTCTTTGCGGGAGCTTTAGGAGGAGTTTGGGCAACTTTGGCACCAGGTTTAGCTTTAGGGTCGGTAGATTTGGCCGTAGATTTAGTGTCTTTGGAGGTTTTATCTTTGGCAGTAGGCAGTGTTGTTTTTTCTACTTCTGCCACTTTCTCCGCCTCTTCTTTGGTTTCTATGGGGGTGGTTTCTACAGGTTCTTTCTCTTTAGGAGCAGCCGTAGCAGCAGTCTTGGTATTAGGTGATGTTTTGGGGGCGGTAGTTTTAGTAGGGGTTTTGGAATCTTTGACTACTACAGGTTTTTTGGGCTTAGGACGATACAAAGAGTTGAATCTGTCAACAAACAAATCTCGCTCTTCATATCCAATAGGCAAAACAGTCGACTCTTTTTTATCTTTTGATTTGACCATGATAAAATCATTCAATTCTTGGTCAGAAGACACCATTGCCAGTTTGTCTTGTTGCCAATCGAAATAGTACCAAACATCTTCGGAAGATTCGATATAAATGCTGATTTCGTCGCCACGGGGATTTTTACGAATTTCTATCATCCCTTCCATTTCGGCATTAATATCTGTAGAACCAATATTTGAAACACCTATTTTACCTACGCTATAAAAGGCATTCTGTGGCGCAGACCATCGCAAATTTACATTTGAAAACACCAAGGTAGCATTGAACTTGGGCGAAGCATCAAAGAGGGGTTTATAAGCAGCTGCTGTGCGTGCGATGTAGCTATCGGTAGCTTTTCGACCAATAAGCGCCGAAAGTTTAGCTCCTAAACGCTCAAACTCTGGCTCGGCAGGGTCGCTATTTTGCTCATCTAAGTTGGTCTGGACAATTTTTTCTCCTGCTTTGGCAATGATTTCTTTGCTGGTGGGGAAATTAAACGAAAGCAACGTATTGAATCGATAGGTTGTACTATCAATATTTGTATTTACACTTCCTGCTGCTAAAAACATCTCCTCCCCTTGTTTGACATTTCCTCCGCTCACAAAATTAAGTTTTCCTTGGTAAGTTATAGTTCCTTTAGCGTCATTGAAAGTATAAGCATTTTCTTCGTCTATTAATTCATCTGCCTTTTTGGGTTCAGAAACTACTTTAAAAACTTTTGTTTTTTCGTCAAACCTCAACAAGCCCTCTGCATCAAAGATGTCTTGATCGTTACGAGATTCTTTAGGTGATAAGAAGGTATTGTACAAGCCATCGGCTCCAGAGCGAAAATGTAACCCTACTGATATAGGCAAATCTGCTTCATTTTTGAGCTCGGGAGTTACTTTTAGAGCTACATCTTTGGTAGGAGTTTCTTTAAATGGAATCCAAGACGCTACCAAATCGGGGCGTTTTTTGATAATAGGCTTTATATAGCCGTCAAACTGCAAGTTAGGCTCTGGAGCTATCATAGTCATGCCTCCCTTGTATTGAAGTCGAGGACCAATCACAAAATTGTCAACTTCCACAATCTCGGCACGTGCTACGGTCGAAAACACTTTATTTTTAGCATTTTTTGCCGTTCTGCTATTTGACGATACCGTTGGTGAAGATACCGCCCTTAAATCAAAATTCCCCATTTTTACCGGAATAGTGTCGTTGGTGACGGTAGCATACAAATACGTAGCATCCCCTATAAACTTAGTACGCGACATAATTTGAATATTTCCGTTTTTAAGTCGATGGTATTCATTGAGCGTATCTAATACCAAACGGGCATTTTTAAAAGCTGACATTTCTCCATTACGGCGTACTATCACCATTCCTTTATCTGGCAATACTTTAGCATCAGCTGACTTAATAAAAGGAACTCCGCCAATATTGAGGGTCATTTTTTCGATTTCATACAAAGCCGACGAACCATTAAAGGTAAGACCTTCTTGCTCTGGGGCAGTAGCTGTAAAAGTAGAAGTAGCTACATCGCCTTTCATGGCGATGGTTTTAGCATTGATATTCCATTGTGCACGGTTAATGGACGTCCGATACGATGCAAAGGGAAATTCCATACAAGTATTTTCGATAGATTTTTGACTGGTAGAAATTCCTACAATTCCTTTCACAATATTGAAATCAACATCTACATTTTGTCCTAAAAGCACTGGACGAGTGGTATTGGTAGCCGATATAATCTTGTATTGTGATTCTCCTGCTAAGAACCCTTCTTTGTTGAACTTGATGTCTTGAGAAGTAAGCTCAGAGTCTTCACGACGCAAAAACCCTTTTCCATACAGACCTGTAGAACGCAGTACAATCCGCCCGTCAAGTTTAGTAGTTCCGTTATAAAAATTAAAAGTATTTCCCTTAGTAGTCAACGACATACTGTCTGCTTTTGGCATCCACCGTAAGCTATAGTTACGCAAATCAACCTTTGGAAAATAGGCTTTTCCAATCACGGCCTCTTTGATTTCGGCTTCGGCACCGCTAGCAATCAAAGAATCAGACATGAATAACATTGATTGAGTAGGAATACGAGCACTCAAATGAGAAATCTCTCCTTGCGAACGCAGCCCTTGCTTATCCATGACAATTTCCTTTGTAAACTTCACAGCTGTACTGGTTCCATACACTTTATAGCCAGCGGCAGGGGGAATGTAAGTAAAGCCGAGGGAGTTGTCGGGCATTGAGCGAAGATGGGCCTGAAAGGGTGGAAAGATACCATCTGAATTAAACATCCCAATAAACACAATATCTTGAGAACCCAAACTATCGTAATCTACCGAAGGTATTTTAAAAAAGACTTTTCGATTGTATGCTAAATTTCCTCGATCGGGCTGGTCAAAATAAACGGTCATCCCTTCTGGCACACTTAGCCGTGGAAAAACCGAATTTTTCTTTTTCCCAGATTTATTGGTGGGATCATTGAGATATATACGCCCCGATTTTTCATATACTACTTCTCCTCCTACTTCGGTAGTTCCTCCCTTATCGTAAGATTCTTTAGGAATATAAGTGATGTTGTCGATTTTGTTTAAATCTACAAAAAACTTATCATAATTAAAGGCCAAACCACTGCCATTGAACCGGAAATTAGCCGAAATCAAACGACCATTCATCATAAAATCCCGATTTTTAAATACTTTCACTTCTTTATCCGAAGGAATCGCCACAATTTTGAGGGAATCGCTGACCGTAAACTTTTCTACTCCTCTTATAGTAAGTACATTATCTTTCAAATCTAGGGAGGCATTGGCTGTAGTAGCATTGGCAGGATATAAAGAAGATATTGCAAAATTATCAAAGTCTGTTTGCTTATTGTTGGCCAAAATATTTAAGATTCCTTTATCAGTAAGTCGCAATAAACCATTTTTAGGGTCAACCTCGACATAGCCGTCAAACATCATCTGCCCATAAGCCCCTCTGACAGCATTCATGTCTTTTTTATAAAATTCTGCAATCTCTTCAGAAGAAAAAGTAGGTGTTTTCTGTTTGGCAATATAGTTGGATGCCATCAAAAGCGGATGAAAACCATACTGCTCACTTAAAGACCTAAAACGCTCTGGCTTAAAAAAGCTGTAAGACTCAAATCGAATAGGAACTACTGTCTTGCCTGCAATAACAGAAAACTCTATTTGCTTTTTGACAAAACTCCAACGTAACATCTCGGCTTCAATAAACATCTTATGATACGAGTCAGCATAGGGAGTGTATTTGTAGCCTGTTCGATCGGCACGCTGACTTTTCACTAATCCTTCTGAGTCATTGTAAGTAAGACGTACCCCTGGATGATAAAGTGAATCGGTTTGCCCTAAAGGTGCTGAAAAAGTAGCCAAAGGTGCTATAATCACCGAATCGGCAAACTCAAACCTGCGGCCTGTTGATTTGAAGGCGATTTTGCCATCATGAGTGACAATAATCGTGGAAGGTTGCTGACTTAGTGAAGTTCCTATTAGTTTTAATCCTATCAACGATAGCCCTCCTTTGTACTGAACATTTTTGCTCAATCCCTTGAGATTGGCATCATTTCGATAAGAAATAAATCTAGGATAAGAGGAAGGTTGGCCTTTGGGACGGCGCTTGCTCTCATACTCAAAAGTTCCTTCTAGCGGCTGGGAGAGTTTAGAAATATAATTAAGTTTGACATCTTCCGCACTTAGCTTGGGCAGAGAAGTATTAAAACCATATTTGGTAAAAGTAACAAAAAGCTCTGGAGAGCCACCCGCTACTTCCCAGGTCATTTTTCCTTGTTCTCCCACCCAAATCCCTTCTTTAATTCCCAAATTACCATTGGTTTGACTCAACACTACCGAATCATTGGCAGTGACCATCACAAGGTTTACATTCTTAAATTCAATCACAGCCCCCGTCACTGTAGGAAGAGGCTTTTTTTCATAGGCGGTAGCACTAAGCAAGCCTGTCGAATCGGCTACTACATCTCCCCACCCATCATTGGTAGTAGCTGGTTTGGTGTTGGGAGTAGTGGTAGAAGTAGGAGTCTGGTTATTGATAAATTTAAAACTAAAAGTACCTTCTAAAGCAAAAAGCTTGTTGAAATTGGAATGATAGAGCGTTCTATTTTCAAACACTCCTCTGGCTGTTTCAAAAAACTTCTGCGAGCTTTTGGGGTCATAGGTCTCGACCACCTGCGATGCTACCGCCAAATACCCCTCTACTTCGTTAGGACTAGCCAAGGAGCCGTTAAAAGCCGAATAAAGCCCGCTGAATAGTTGTTCAAAATGCGGTGTGGAAGGTTTATATCCTTTGGCTACCATACGCCTTGTAAGAGCAACGATACTTTTTTGGTGATTTTGAGTCAAACGAGTATCAAGCCACAAAGTCTCTAAGTTTTTGGCGGATTTGAGATAAGCCGGATTTCCGCTCATAGCCATCATTTTTTGAACATCTGCTATAAACTGCGCGGGCTCTTCAGATAGCTTGATTACTTGGGAATAGCTTTTCAGTCCTGTCAAGTACAACAACAATATCAAAAAATGGAACCTTTTCATACACAACCTTTTATAAATCCACATGAAGGGTAAAATTCTATCAATCTTTTCAACGAAGATATGCTCACATCTAAGCTTACGTAGTGACATTATATAACGATCAAAGTACTTATTTTAACTCAATTTAACCCATTTTTATTTTGAACCCAAACCTATGTCGGAAGATTTCTTGTACTTCTTATGGCAATTTCAGTACTTTGACAAAACCAACCTTGCCACTGTCGCCAACGAATCGCTCCAAGTACTTGCTACCGGAATGCGTAACACCAATGCTGGCCCCGATTTTTTGAATGGGCGTGTCGTCATTGCGGGCATCGAATGGGCGGGCAATATCGAAATGCACCTACGTAGTTCGGATTGGCTTCGGCATAATCATCATCAAGACCCTTTCTACGACAGTGTCATTTTGCATGTAGTATGGGAAAACGACTCCCCTATTCTTCGCCCTGACGGTACTCCCATTCCTACTTTGGCCCTTAAACCTCTCACCTCTATATTGCTTTTGCAAAACTATCACACACTGCTCGAAAGTCAAGAAATTATCCCGTGTGCAGGGCAGTTTGAGAGTGTGTCAGACCTTCAGAAACGCTCTATGCTCGACCGCGTCATGATGCAGCGTCTCCAGAGAAAAGCTTCTGTAGTGCATGAGATGTTGGAGAGAAACAAACAAGATTGGGAAGAAACAGCATATCAACTTCTTGCCCAAAATTTTGGTTTTAAAATCAATACAGAGCCGATGCTACGTTTGGCACAAGGGCTTCCGTTGAAAATATTACAGAAGCATCGTGATAATCTATTGCAAATCGAAGCATTGGTATTTGGGCAAGCGGGATTGATTCCAAGGGAAAGCGACGATAATCATATTCTTTTAATGCAAAAAGAACATTTGTTTTTGAGTAAAAAATATACCCTTTCTACTACCCGTCTATTGCCTCATGAGTGGAAGTTTTTGCGTTTGCGCCCCACCAATTTTCCTACTATTCGCTTGGCCCAATTGAGTGCGCTTATTCAACAACATACGAGTTTTTTTTCTATGTTTATCCACATTGATAGCCTAGAATTGTTAATAAAATCCCTCCACGTTACGCAGTCTGATTATTGGCAAACCCACTATCAGTTTCACAAACAATCCGCTCAGTCTATTCCACCTTTGGGCAAAACTTCCATCCAAAATATCATCATCAATACAGCGATTCCGCTTTTGGTGGCTTATTCGGAAGCCAAAAACAATCGAATTTTTTTGGATAAAGCATTAGAATGGCTAGAAAAACTTCCAGGTGAACAAAACCACATCACCCAGCTCTGGAAAACACTGCAATTAAGACAAGAAAACGCTTTTGACTCCCAAGCGGCCATTGAACTTTACAATAATTTTTGCCAACAAAAAAAATGTCTGCAATGTAGTATTGGGACTTCGCTTTTGAGAGGTCGTTGACCATTTGATAAATACTTTAATCAAAGGGGAAACAACCCAATCAGTTTTTTTGTACTTTTATAAGCTGATTTACCTCCTCCAACACCTTGTATGAAGCGTCAATTTTTACTTACTAGTTTTGTCAGTCTCACTTTTGTTTCTTTTCTCAGTTTTCGGAGCGACAACGAGTTTGTAGGTGTTTTTCAAAAACTTAATGAAGAAGTCCTGAAAAATAGTCGTGCCTACGAAACCCTTCAAGAGGCAACCTCAACGATTGGGCATCGGCTTACAGGCAGTACAAATGGCGCAAAGGCAGAGCAATATGCCTTCAATCTTCTCAAAAAATACGGTTATTTAGATGTAAAATACCAACCTTTTGAGGTAGAATCGTGGATGCGAGATACCGTAACGCTCGAAATCGTCCCTAACAAAAGTGACAACTTTCGGACTGTATCGGTGGTGGCTTTAGCACATTCACCCGTCGAAGCTCGAGTCAATGGCCCTATCGTAGACGTAGGCAATGGATTAGAAGAAGATTTTGAAGCGCTAAAAGATGAAATCAGAGGTAAAATTGTATTGGCCAACATTGGCTTAGTAAACGGAAAAACAGGGCAAAAAAACCTTCACCGTTCCGAAAAAACCGCCTTGGCGATCAAATATGGCGCTACGGCTATTATCACCGTCAATCAAATTCCAGGCAATATTCTTCTTACGGGTACCGCTTCCGTAACAGGCTCGTTGATTTCGATTCCAGCCGTCAATATTTCTAAAGAAAGTGGCGAAGAAATCAGAAGTTGGATTAAAGTAGATACCGATTTGCACGCTATCGTGGATATGCGCAATGTCAGTCGCAAAATCAAAGCACGAAATGTAGTGGCTACTATCCCTGGAAAATCGCCCGAAAAAATCATCATAGGAGGTCATCTTGATTCATGGGATTTGGCTACGGGTGCCACCGACAACGGCCTCGGTTCTTTTACTATCCTAGATATTGCGAGGGCTTTTAAAGCGCTCAAAATAAAGCCCAAACGCACCATAGATTTTGTACTTTTTATGGGTGAAGAGCAAGGATTGTTGGGTTCAAAACAAAACGTAAAAGAACTCGTAAAATCCAAACAGCTCGACAATGTCAAGTTTATGATGAATCTCGACATGACCAATAGTGTACACGGAATGAGCGTAGGTGGTCGCGACGAATTGATACCTTTTTTTGAAGTAATAGGCCAACAAATCAAGAAAGTAGATGACTCTTTTGCCAATACGGTAGTAAGCAGAGCAGGCCTCCACTCAGACCATCAGCCTTTTATGCTTGAAGGTATTCCGACGGGCGCACCGGCAAGTCGTTTAGGGGCAGAAGTTTTTGGGTGCTATCATGCCAATTGTGACAACTTCAATCTAATAAAACGCAACGAAATGCTCGATGGCGTTCGGTTTACGGCGATGTACTTATATGCTTTGGCCAATGCCAATGATTTACCCGCAAAAAAACTCGACAGTAACAAAACCCGCGATTTATTGATTGCGCAAGGCTTGAAAAAAGAATTGGTATTGGGTAAAGATTGGAAATGGGAGGAGTTCTAAAGGTTCTTATTTTTTCTGTCTTTTTTCAAAAATAATTTTGGCAAAAGTCTTATCGGGGCGTGTTTCGTTGATTAAAATCGCCTCTTGTACTATTTCCAAAAAAGATTCTTCTATCTCTTTGAATTCTTGAAGATTACGAACCGTAATTCCTCTAATCAATTTGCGTCCCTTGGCTTCCAAAAGCCCTTGCTCATTGGAAAGTAAAAACCCTTTCACAAACCCAATCTCGACTCCTTTGGTTTTGTGGATTTTTCCAAAATAGCATACATAATCTAAGCACATGAAGAAAAGTGTATTGCTATACATAAACTTTTCGTGCATTTTGGGATGCGCTACCAACATCAATTGACGGATATACTGAAGCACCTGACGGATTTCGGGGGTCTGATGCGCCAAAAAATCATCTGCATCTTCATATTGTGTCATAAATCGCGGCAGTTAGGGGGTTTAGGTAAGTCGAATGACTCTTATATAATTTTATAATTACGATATTCTCCTACATACCAGCCTGTATATTTTTCCATCCAGAGCTTAAATCGATATTTGAAGCTCAGATTTTTGTGACTAATGTCATGAGTAAATGCCCAATTTTGACGGCGAATACGCGCTTGCATCACCTGTGGATGTGTGCCGGTAAATTTATCCAAAGAGTCAATTTGGGAATAATCAAAACCTTTAGCTGAGACTTTTATGTGCTTTTCGGCCTCATCTTCGTGCCAAAACTGATGCACATGAAGATGCTTTTGTTGCATTATGCGCGGGTCTTTTACCCATCCATAGTGATAGATACTGGCATCAATAGGCTTCACTCTTAATTTTTGATTTACATCTTTACGAAACCCCTGTGCATCCCGATAAGAGTATATATTTTTATTGTTTTTGACGACTCTAATCTCCTTTCGGTACCACTTTGGCGAATCGCCGATGTAGTCATATGAACCATAAAAGTGAATATAATTAAACAACAAACCGTCTACCGAAGCATCGTCTTTCCACTTCTGCATGGCTTCTTTAATGATTGGCAAATCTTTTTCGTGTACTACTTCATCGCCTTGTATATAAAAACCCCAATCGCTGTGCGCCGCAATTGCCTGAAAAGCCTTGTCGGTTTCTTTAGCGTATACCACTCCTCCTTTTCGCAGGCTTTCGTCCCAGATGGTTTCGATGATGCGGATTTTTTGGGCATCAATTTCCTGAATCAAACGAAGTGTTTCATCTTCGCCTTTGCCTACTGCCACCACAAATTCATCACAAATCGGCAAAATAGATGTAATAGCCTCGACAATAGGATAATCAAACTTGACGGCGTTTCGAATAAACGTAAATCCTGTAACGTGCATAATTTCTTGACAATGTTGAGAATAGCTGCAAGTAAAAAAGGAAATATATAATTTCTCTCACACAGCCAACAAAGGTAACGCCTTTCTTCCGCTTTATGGCTTTTTTTGTCCGTTTCAAAAACCTTCACTTTGACTTTCGTCATTGGTAGAGTTGTTTTGGGCTATCATCTTAACGCTACCAAAATATAGCACTCACCTGTTGATGAAAAAGATAGCTCTTCTTTCCTTAATTGTGCTCTTAGGAAGCCGACCCGTTTTAAGCCAATCAGTTCTTAAAGACGTCAATGAGGCTATCCTGCTGGCACAAAAAAACAATAAAGATATTCTGATTTCACGCCAGAATGCTCAAGTGCAGCAATGGAATGTTGCCCTTGCCAAAGGCTCCCGCTTGCCCCAAGTGAAATTTACGACGGCCTTTGATTACAATTTTGTATTACCGACCCAACTGATTCCTGCACAGTTTTTTGGCGGCAAAGAAGGAGAGTTTCGCAGTATTCAATTTGGGGTTCCTTATAATCTCACGGCGGGTATAGAAAGCTCGATTCCCATTTGGAATGCTCCCCTCCGACAAGACGTAGAAATCGCTAAAGTGAATCAAAAAATCGGTACACTCCAGACCCTTGTTTTGCAAGACGACATCAGTACCCAAACCGCGAGGGTTTATTTTGCTACGGTGTTTACCAAGATGTACATTGATATTTCTCGCCAAAACCTCGCCAACAACGATAGCATCACGAACATTGCTGCCGAGCGTAAACAAAAAGGGCTCATAGACCAACTCGAATACAATCGCGTACGGGCGACTCAATTGGCTATTGAAGATGCGCTCCATCAGAACGAAATGGCATATCAGAAGAATCTAAACCAATTGCGGCTCCTCGTTGGCGACTCTACCGCCCTCGTTGAAGGAATTCCTTTTACTCTTGCTTTAGTCAAACAAATGCTGCCCTCGATCTCTTTTAAAACTGACGAGCCAAGTACCGCTGCGCCCCGTCTTCAACTACGAGCAGAGCAATTTTTGCTAGCCAAAGAAACCCTCAAAAAAGAGCAGAAACAGAAACTACCTTTGCTCTCGGGCTATGCTCGATACTCTGAACAAGCCCAACGCAATCAACTTAATTTTCTAAATTTCAACGAAAAATGGTTTGGAATTGGCGTGGCAGGTCTACGTTTTGAAGTCCCAATTTATAGCGGGCGTCTTCGTCAAAATAGTATTCAACGCGCCAAAGTTAATGTCGAAATTGCCCAGATGCAGCTCAACAACGAAAGCCTCAAATACCAAACCGAAACCCGGGATTTGAGAATCACCTATGGGCAACTCCTACGCTCGCTTCAGGCCAATGAAGAAACCTATCAATTGAATGAAGAAAACATGAGATTGGTACTTATCAAATACAAAAGCGGAGTGCTTAGTTATGACCAATACCTGAATGTTTTTAATGAAGTACTCAACGCCCAAAACAAATACCTACGCACCTTAGCCGACTTGATGATTAATGGCAAGTTATTAGAAATCCGAAACGCATATTAACATTTGACCTCTGACTTAGATATACAAATGAAAAAAATAGCCTTTTATTATTTCCATAAAGTTTATGTAGCTACGGCCATTGGAGGACTTTTGATTTATTTGGGCAATAGTTGTAAGTCTAAAGACGAAACGACCTCGCCCGTTTACAAAAACCTCACCGAAGCTGTATATGCCTCTGGCAACGTTTTTCCAAAAAACGAATATAAAGTAGTAGCCAACGCCGACGGCTATCTCCAACAGCAGTTGGTCAATGAAGGCGACGTAGTGAGTCGCAATCAACTTATGTTTGGTTTAGAGAGTCTCTCACAAGATGCTCGTTCGGAAGCAGCCGCCAATATTTATCGCCAAGCCGAAGCTAATTATGCCGACAATTCGCCGATTTTGGCCGAACTAGAAGTAGCCTTACGTAATGCCCGCACCAAACTCCAAAACGACTCTATCAACTACGCCCGATTCAAAGATTTGCTTGCCCAAAATGCGACGTCTAAGGCTGAATTTGAGAGGGCAGAGTTGACCTATACTACTTCCAAAAATGACGTAGCTGCCCGACAAAAAGCCCTCGCCCGTACCAAAAATCAGCTGTATGTAGATTTACAAAACTCTCGTTCCAATTTTCGAGTCAACACACGCGAAGGCGACAATTATCGAATCAAAAGCATTGAAGCAGCCCGAGTTTATGAAATTTATAAAAAGGTAGGGGAGCTAGTACGCCGTGGAGAAGCAGTGGCATTGTTGGGAAACCCCCATGATGTGTATTTGCAATTGGCCGTTGACGAAACCGATTTTTCTAAACTCAAAGTAGACCAAGAAGTATTGATTAAAATGGATGCTTATGGCGACAAAGTCTTTAAAGCCAAAGTGACTAAGATTTATCCCAAACTCAATAAAATAGACCAATCTTTCCGCGTAGATGCTGAGTTTGTAGGAGAAAGCCCCGCCGCTTATTACGGTCTAACGGTCGAAGCCAACATCATTATTTCCCAAAACTCCAAAGCCCTCACCATTCCCAAAGAATATTTGATAGGTATGGATAGTGTATGGGTGGTGGAAGCCAAAGAGAAAAAGAAAATAAAAATTGTGAAAGGTGCCGAAAACTTTGACTTGATAGAAGTCAAAGCCGGCCTCAATGAAAAAAGTGTTTTGGTCAAAGAATAATCCCCCTTACAGCCATGCCCAACTATGCACAGATTTTTGAAGGCGATCGACCTATCACTCAGCAAGAGTTTGAAAATTGGCACAAGAAAGCCGTTTTGGAAATTATCGTCAAGCAGCCTCATTTGTCGGTAGGCTGGGCGTCGCATATTCTGAATCATTTTTTACATACCGCCGTCGTCAAAGCAGGTTTAGGGCGGCCCGATTTGCCCAAGCGCATTCATCCCACATTAGAAAATATGTCATTGACAAACTTAAAAGGCATTATTTCTTATCATGAATACCAAGCATTGATTGAATACACTAAAAATCATCTCTATGCGCCTGTAAGAGAAGATGCTTTGTGCCAAAATATAAACATGAATTAAAATGAACCTGAATCTATCATTTCAAATCGCGCAAACTCATCTTTTAGCCAAAAAACGCCAAACCCTCGTGGCCATGCTGGGGGTGACGTTCGGGATAGCGATGTTTATCGTAATGATAAGTTTCATGCAAGGTGTCAACCAATTTTTGGAAGATTCGGCATTGGATGCAAGCCCTCACGTCAGGATATACAACGAGGTAAACACCCAACGTCCTAGTATTTTGGATGATACTTTCAAACAACAAGGCACCATCAATATTGTATACCATCAAAAACCTAAACAACAACTGGCTCGTATCAAAAATGGCCTACAAATGGTAAGCATGATAGAACAAATGCCGGGTGTACTGGGAGTATCTCCCGAGGTAAGTTCGCAAGCTTTTTTCAACAACGGTCCCATTCAGATTTCGGGAGTAATAGCGGGTATTGATTACCCTCGCGAAAATCGCCTCTATGACCTAGACAGTCGCATCAAAACGGGCAGTTTCAAGTCGCTTTTGGCCAACCCCAACGGTATCGTATTGGGTGCTACTCTGGCTCGTAAACTCAATGTAAGGCTAGGCGACAAAGTCAGTGTCACTACTCCGCTGGGTGGCAATATCACTTTGAGAGTAGTAGGTACATTTGGGTTTGGGATAGGTACTATCGACAACATCCGCTGCTATACCAGCATCAGCACTGTTCAAGAAATTTTGGGAAAAGACGCAAGCTATATCACCGATATTCACATCAAAATGAATGACCCTCTCCAAGCCATTAGTTTTGGCAAAAAGCTCAGTAAACAATTCAACACTTATGCAGAAGACTGGTCAACCGCCAATCAAGCTATCTTGGCTGGGGAAAAGATTCGAAATGTCATGACCTTTGTGGTATCCATGACGCTGCTAGTAGTAGCTGGATTTGGCATTTATAACATCATGAACATGAATGTCATCAACAAACTCAAAGACATTGCCATTCTGAAAGCTACGGGATTTGGGAGCAAAGACGTCGTTGCTGTATTTTTACTACAAGCTATTATCATTGGGTTAGCGGGTGGTTTATTAGGGCTAGGTATCGGTTTTGGTATTAGTTTACTGCTATCAATTACTCCTTTTGACACCGGCGATATGATTAGCCTCAAAACCTTTCCAGTGATTTTTAGGGCCGAATACTACATCATGGGATTAGTGTTTGGATTGATTACTACCATTTTGGCGGGTTATTTTCCTTCACGGAAAGCTTCTAAAATTGACCCCGTTGCTATCTTAAGAGGTTAAGTTTTCGCATTTTATCTTTACCAACATGACTAGTACTGTTCTTCAAGCCAGCCACATCAACAAGTATTTCTACGAACCCGAAAAGTTTCAGGTTTTGCAGAATATAAACTTTGAAGTAAAAAAAGGAGAATTTTTATCCATCATCGGCAAGTCAGGTTGTGGCAAATCTACCTTACTCTATATCTTATCTACAATGGACACCGATTACGAAGGTGTTTTGGAGGTAAACGGCAGCCGACTTACGGGTCTTAGTCAAGACCGTTTGGCTGATTTTCGAAACGAGCATTTAGGGTTTGTTTTCCAATTTCACTTTCTTTTACCAGAGTTTACGGTATTACAAAACGTAATGCTACCCGCCCAAAAACTTGGAAAATACACCACCAAAGAAATAGAAGAAAGAGCCTACGAAAAGCTCAAACTAGTCAATATGGAAGCACATGCCCGCAAACAGTCTTCTAAACTCTCAGGCGGTCAGCAACAACGCGTAGCCATCGCTCGCGCTCTTATCAACGATCCCACCATCATCATGGGCGATGAACCTACCGGAAATCTTGATAAAGCCAATTCTAATTTGGTTTTTGATATTTTCCGTAAGATTTCTCATGAAAATGGCCAAACCATCATCACCGTCACTCACGACCCCGACTTTGCCAAAGGCGGCGACAGAATCATCGAAATGTCAGACGGGAAGATCATAAGTGGAGGATAACATTACTCCACTATGTGGCCTACAAATTGGGCTGTATTGTCAATGATTTTGCCACCTCTACGGTAGCCCAAACCACAAGCCTCTCCCGCCCAAAACACCCCCGCTTGGTAGCGCTGTCCTAGAGAATCTCGTGTAAATTCGACGTATTCCTGATAGATTTTTTCATAATCTCCGTAATCACCATCTGCTGCCGATACCACTGCTCCGTTGCTTTCTAAAATACGAACATTAGCACCTTCACGACCAAAAAGCACTTTTTCTACACTTACTTTATTAGTCAAAGGTTGGCTCATCGTAGGCAGTAAAAGTGGATGGTTAGGATACAAATCCCACAGCAACTTTAAGATATATTTAGATTGAAACAACAAGGTATAGGCCGGATTGATAATCACCGCTTTTCCATTCTTAACGATTTGTGTCAAAATCTCAGCCAAGTCGGGTTCGTCATAGCCGATATATTCCCAAGGCACGAGCTTAAACCAAAAGTCAAATTGTTCGAACTTTCCATTGTGAGGATTTTGTTTGAAAATACCCTCATTAGGTGAAAATTCAACTTCATCCATATAGCTAAACTCCACATCAAAACCTGCCTCACGAGCCGCCTCTCCCAGCACCGCCACATTGGTATCGTCTTCGGGAGCATCGCGCATGGTCGAAAAAAGCAAAGTAGGTGCAAGATGCATATTACGACGACGAAGCTCAGCAAATTGCTCTTTCAAGGCTTCATAAACATTATTGAACTGCTGGCTTTCGTCCATTTGGTTGGCCTTAAGGTGTGCCCACTGCACTACCGCCGTTTCGGGAATACAGGTAGCGGTATCAGCATTAAATTCAATGAGCTTAATTGGCTCACGTTTTACCCCTCCTGCCAAATCAAAACGCCCATAAATATGCCAATGACGGTCGTCTTCCCACGTTATTTTGATAAGCTCAATGAGGTTTTCGGGAATACCCATTTCTTTCCATAAGTTACGGTCTATGGCATGTTGGGCAGCTTCAGTATAAATCTCATATAATTCGTTGGCAGCATTGAAATACGCCTCTGCTTCATATGATTTAATGGCTACTACTTCGTTGGTAAGGTAAGGCAACGTATCAGCCCCTAACATCCAATCCCAGCCTACATTTCGCAACTGCGCTTCAGGGTTTTGATTCAAATATCGAGTGTTTATCATGAACTGAATTTCTTAAATTAATTAATTTTAACCACCAAAACTGCGTCCACTACGGCTAAAAAAGCCACTTCTTCCACTACTAGGGCGCGAAGCGGAGCTTTTTCGGTAGCTATGATAACTATCATGAATCCCCGCTGAGCGCTGATATGTCGAAGAATTAGCATATACTCCCGAACTATACTGTCGCTCGCGGCTTTCGTTATAGTATTGGGAAGAATTGTTTCGGCCCAGCATATACCCCATCCCCCCCCACAAAAGCGCGTTGGAAAGAGAGCTTCTATGATGATAATGTGAATGATAATGATTGGGGTTGCTATAATAATCGCGCGTAGTAGAATCAGACCTCACCAATCCACGCGCTTCGGCTACTGTAAGAGTATCACGCCTTCCGTCAAAATAACGCACAATCGCCCCTGCTTCGGATTCTTTGCTGACAGCTACTTCGTCCGTAATTTTAAACTCCCCGGGTTTTATCTCGGTGATGTATGTTTTTACGGGTCTACCCTTATAAGGTCTTTCCTGCTGATATTCATCACGCGAAGAATCACCGCAGCTCTGAAGCGCCATACTTCCTTGCAGCAGTGCCACCGTCAGAGCAGCTCCAATTGTAATATCTTTGACAGTCTTCACGACTGTCCCTTTCCGAATAGGTGTCATGTTTGTAAAGGTTGGGTGATAATCAACGATAAAGTTAATGTTTCATGGCTAAAAAAGGTGCAACAAAGATACGGTAGTGATTTAAAGGTCTGCAATCAAAATAGGATGAGTAGCTTTTTTCAAGAAAGGGTGTCTTGTAAAAACTGGATGAACGGCATCAGACTATATGTTTTTAGCATTAAATCTACCTTTAAGAGTAGCTTTAAATGGTTTTCACCCTATATTTACGCCCAGTTTTAAAAAACCGTTAATTCACCAATAAATTCATAATCCCAATGAAAATTACTGTAGTAGGAGCAGGTGCAGTAGGCGCAACCTGCGCCGACAACATCGCCCGCCGTCAGTTGGCCCAGGAAGTAGTATTGCTCGACATCAAAGAAGGCTTGTCAGAAGGTAAAGCGCTTGACATGTTTCAAACAGCTACTTTGAACGGGTTTGATACTAAAATCACTGGTTCGACAAATGACTACGAAAAAACAAAAGGTTCGGAAGTGGTAGTTATCACTTCAGGAATTCCTCGTAAACCGGGCATGACTCGTGAAGAACTGATCGGTATCAACGCAGGTATTGTAAAGGGAGTTGCCGAAAACATCTTAAAATATTCTCCTAAAGCCATCATCATCATCGTATCTAACCCAATGGATACTATGACTTATTTGGCATTCAAAGAATTGGGATTGCCCAAAAAACGTATTATTGGAATGGGCGGTATCTTAGATAGTGCACGTTTCAAAACATACCTTTCGTTGGCTATGAATGTATCGCCAAACGACCTTCATGGAATGGTAATTGGAGGCCACGGAGATACTACCATGATTCCTTTGACTCGTTTGGCTACTTACAATGGTATTCCTGTAAGCCGCTTCTTGTCAGAAGAGCAACTACAGCAAGTAGCTGCCGATACCATGGTAGGTGGGGCTACTTTGACCAAATTGATTGGTACTTCGGCATGGTATGCGCCAGGTGCTGCTGTTGCTACTTTGGTAGAAAGCATCGTTCGTGACCAAAAACGCATTTTCCCATGTTCGGTATATCTTAATGGCGAGTATGGTCAAAAAGATATTTGTATGGGTGTACCCGTTGTAATTGGTGCAGGTGGCTGGGAAAAAATCGTTAGCCTTCGCTTAAGCGAATCTGAAAAAGCATCATTCGCTAAATCAGCAGATGCCGTTCGTAATATGAACAATGTACTGTCAACGATGTAATTCTTTGATAAATGTATTAAAAAAGCGGGGTGCCCTAAGTACCTCGCTTTTATTTTGGGTAAAAGCCAGTGTTTATTATCTTTATTATTAAAAAATAAGGCTTACTTTTCATGAAAAAAGTATTAATAAATTGTTTAGTTGGATTAGTAACATCTTCGCTTTGGACCCAGGCTCAAAACCGCCCCATGACCGAAGACGATTATTATCGTATTGTTACGCTTCCTGTTCCCGAAAATATTCAACTCGAAATCGGTGGTGTAGCCGTATTGCCTGATGGCCGCGTGGCCGCTTCAACTCGAAGAGGCGAAGTATGGATGATCAACAACCCCTACCTCAAAGGCTCAGGCCAACCCACTTACAAACGCTTTGCCCACGGCTTACATGAGCCTCTTGGACTTTTGTATCGCCCTGATGGCTCTTTTTTGGTTTCACAGCGGGGTGAAATCACCCACCTTATCGATTCTGACAATGATGGCACCGCTGATGTCTATGAGTCTTTTTACAAATGGCCTCTTTCGGGCAATTATCATGAGTATTCTTATGGGCCCGTGTTAGCTCCTAACGGTGATTTGTTGGTGACCCTCAACCTTGATTGGATTGGTCGCGGAGCAAGTTTAGCAAAATGGAGAGGTTGGCTTTTAAAATTTGATGATAAAGGAAACATGACTCCCATTGCCACCGGCCTACGTTCACCAGCAGGCTATGCGGCGTTGCAGTCAGGAGATATATTTTATACCGAAAACCAAGGGGACTGGGTCGGGTCGGGCCGAATGACTCACCTTGAGCCTGGCGATTTTGCGGGAAATCCTGCTGGCCTCCGCTGGAGCCAAGAGCCCGAATCGCCCGTCAAATTGAAAGAACAAGACATTCCCAACACGGGCGAGCCTCTTTATGAAGTTGCCAAAAGAGTACCTGGCTTAAAACCCCCAGCCGTATGGTTTCCTCATACATTGATGGGTATTTCTACCTCGGATATTCGCGAGGATATTACCAAAGGAGCATTTGGACCTTTTGAGGGGCAGCTTTTTGTAGGAGACCAAGGCCACAGCAAAATCATGCGCGTAATGCTTGAAAAAGTAAACGGCAAATGGCAAGGTATCTGTTTCCCTTTCCGTGAAGGTTTCCAATCAGGGATTTTACGAATGGTATGGGGACTCGACGGCTCTATGTTTGTAGGGCAAACAAGTAGAGGCTGGTCAGCCACTGGAAAAGACGATTTTGGGTTACAACGTCTCGTATGGACTGGCAAAACTCCTTTCGAGATGAAGGCGGTTCGGTCCATGCCTGATGGCTTTGAAGTAGAGTTTACAATGCCTGTTGACAAAGCAACTGCTCAAAATGTAGATTCTTATCAATTCAACACCTTCACTTACAAATACCACCGTACGTATGGTAGCCCTATCATCAATGCGTCGGAGCGAGTGATTCGTCATATTGCCGTGTCTGACAATGGTCTAAAAGCTCGCATCGTGCTAGACAGCCTAAAGCTAGGATATATTCATGAAATCAAAGCTGAAGGTGTTCGTTCTGCGGCGGGGTTGCCTCTTTTACACAACGTAGGTTATTATACATTAAACGAAATTGCAGACGGTCAAAAAATACCTAGCTCCCAGTGGAATGCTGCTCAGCCAAAGGCCGCAACTGTCATTACTGACCACAGCACTCATACCATGCCTGCTGCTACTTCTTCTACTAACAAAGGACCCGCAAGTGCTAAACGTAACACCGAACAACCCGCAGACTGGACAAATGGCCCTGACCAAACTATCATTGTTGGTACTAAACCGGGTCTTAAATTTGACATCAGTGATGTACAAGTAAAAGCAGGAAGCCGTATCAAATGGATTTTTAACAATAACGACGATATGCTCCACAATTGCGTGATTGTAAAACCCGGCACAGCCAACCCTGTTGGAGATGCTGCCATTAAGCTAGGTCTAAAAGGTTCGGATATGCAGTATGTTCCCAAATCGGCTAACGTACTCTTTCATACCAATATCTTACAGCCCGAGACTAGCGAGGCTATTTACTTTGTAGCTCCAAAAGAACCCGGAGAATATACATTTTTATGCACATTCCCTGGTCACCATACGCTTATGCAAGGGAAACTGAAAGTCACTAAATAGTGCCTCTTTTACTGCCGAGTACGATTACTCACTTCTAATGGAGTAAAATCTTTGAAGGTGCGGCCGATAGCTTTATCGGTCGCTTCTTTTTTATTCTCCCAACCGGCGTCTAAGTCAAGTGTAACAAGCCCTTTGATCGCAAGAGCAGCCCGAAACTCATCTCTCTTTTTAGCAAAATCGTTTTGACGTCTCGCTGCTTTCAATGCAAACTCGCGAGCAAAAACATCTCCTTTATTCTGGATTTCGATTTTTTTCTCCAACACATAATTATAACGGTCGAGCAAGTCACGTAAAGGTTTTCCAATCACCTCCGCTGCTTCCAACGCCCCAATCGTCACAATCGTAGTGCCTCCTACTGCCGAAACAATCGATTTTGTTTGAGGGGCTTTGATGACCGCTGGCGATAGCCCCGTAGTAGCACCCAAACCTGCATTTACCATGGAGCGGTTTTTCTTTCCTTTTTTAGCTTTCAGGTAGGAGCGTTTCAATTCTTGCTCTTTTTCACTCAACTGAGTTACCAAATTCCAAGCTTCTACTAGCGAGGCTCGATACAAGTCGTACATCTGACGATCTTTTTCAGCCTCATTGACAGCATTTAGAATAGTAAATCTTATTTTTTGTTCATCCCGATTCTGTTCTTTATCAATCACAAAAAAAGTAATTGTGAAAGATAAAGAATCATTAGGGTCTTTTACAAAATCATAGCTTGGCGTCCAGATAAACTCATACTGGTTAGGGGTATTTTTTACCAAAGTGCTTGAAGGAACATCTGGATTATCCGTCACAAAATCAAAAGTGGCAATATCATCGTCTCCGTTGGGGTCAGACAAGAAAAATTTAAGATTAATCGTCGTATTTTCTTTATGTTTGAAATACTCACCTTTAGGAATTTGTATAATATTAGGTGGCAAATCCATTTGCGTAGCTTCTACTTTGATACGCCCTTTCGCACGAGATTTAGCAGGTTGGTCTTCTACCAAAAAATCGATGTATATAGGCTGATTTTTAAGGTTATTGAATTGCGTAAGTGAGGGCTGCCATGTAAGCTCTCCTGCCGATGATAGTTTAGCTCCTTCGGGCAAAGTTTCCGTCACAGGAATCACCACGATAGGGTCACTGTCATCGTCTTTGAGGGCATTGGGGTCTATTCGGTAAATATTTTGCGTACGGTTTTGTACATAAAACGGCTTGAGTTCTTCTACCCGTGGAGGGCGATTGACATGAAGAACTTTCAATTCTATCGACCGAGTTGCGGTTTCGTTTTGATTATTACGCGCCTCAAAAATCAGCTGAATTGATTTTTGGGTGTTGGTTCGGTCAGCCATATCATAGGAGGGTACCCAAGAAAAATACCCTGTCGAATCAAACTCCATGCCTTCTACTAAACCTTGCATGGCTACAAAAGTGACCGAATCCCCTTTGCCTCCCACGGTTTTAAGGGTAAATTCAATACGGCTTCCTTCCGAAACTATATTCCAGTTAGGTTCATTGGGTACTTCTATTTGAAAGTTAGTTTTATTGTCTTGGGCCCAAATCAAATGAATACAACCAACGAACGCCAGAACAAAAAAATGAATTGAATATCTCATAATAGCAGCTAAATTCTCATCTGATTTAATACAACGCAAAATTAAGGCTTTGATTTCACGAGTCACTCAAAAAATTGCTTTATTTCTACACCTTATTCAGAAAGACTTGAAAAATCAAGGCGTTTATTTGGACAATTTCAAGATTGCTCCAAAATTATTTATACTTTACTAGACTTCTATTGATAATTACTTGATATTTAACAAAAAAGACCCCAAAAACACTTCAACAAACGATGAAATCTTTGATAGTCATCTGGGCGATGAGCCTTCTATTTTCATGTTCTTTTGCACAGTCTACAAGGTTCCGTGATCTAGGAGTGAAAATAGGAATCCTGCCAACGGGAAGCTTAAACGCAATCACTGATGTCAAGGGGCTTAAAGTAGGTCACACCACCCTATCTATAGGTGATAGTATACGTACGGGTGTAACAGCCATTATACCTTACGAAGGTAATATATTTCAGCAAAAAATACCCGCCGCTATCGAATTAGGCAATGGATTTGGCAAATTGGCCGGCTATAGCCAAGTGGCGGAGTTAGGAAATATCGAAACCCCTATCGTACTTACCAATACCCTCAGTGTCCCTGTCGCTACGGGAGCTTTGGTAGAGTGGACGCTACGCCAAAAAGGTAACGAAACTGTTCGATCCGTCAATCCAATCGTGGGAGAAACCAACGATAGCTATCTCAACGACATCCGAGGAAGGCATGTTCAGCAAAAAGATGTACTTAAAGCCATTGAAAACGCTTCTGCTGGTGCCGTCAAAGAAGGAAATGTAGGAGCGGGTACAGGCACTGTCTGTTTTGGATGGAAAGGCGGAATAGGTACATCTTCTCGCAAACTCCCCGCCAAAGTAGGCGGCTATACAGTAGGAGTATTAGTACAAACAAACTTTGGAGGAGTACTCGAAATCGCAGGAGCGCCCGTAGGCGTCGAACTTGGAAAATACCCTTTCAAAGAAACCCTAGACAAATCGAGCGATGGCTCTTGTATGATTGTCGTAGCTACCGATGCTCCTCTGGATGCGCGTAATCTCAAACGTCTTGCCAAAAGAGCATTGATTGGTCTTGGAAAAACAGGCGGGATTATGTCTAATGGCAGTGGTGATTATGTGATTGCATTCTCCACGGCCTATACCATTCCGCACGATTCCAATGGTAAACTTGGAACCTATCAGCTCATCCACAATGATGACACCTCTGGCCTTTTCTTAGCCGTAATAGAAGCGACCGAAGAAGCTATTTTAAATTCTCTCACTGCCGCCGAGACCACACGTGGCTATCAAGGGCATACGATTGAGAAGCTTCCGCTTCCAGAATTAAAACAAATCTTAAAAAAATACGGAAAAACGAAATAAGAAGTTTTTAGCGACGCTCAGGCTGACTTTCCAAGTTGAACAAGTCATTTAATACATCAATGAGGGTTTCGGCTTCTCCACGTTTACAGGCTGCTTTGAGCTGAAGTACTGGAAGTTTGATGATTTTTTGCATCATACTTGAGGTAATCTTATCTACTTTAGCTACTTCCTCTTCCGACAAGCCCTTCATAAAACGTGACATTTCTTCTTGGCGGATTTGTTCGAGGGCGTTTTTGAGCTTCTGGATGGTAGGAGATACCACCATTTCTTTCGACCAATCACTAAATTCTTCCAAGGCTTGTGTAATGATTGATTCTACGTGAGGTATAGAATCTAAACGACGACTCAAAGCCTCGTTGGCCCGATTTTGGATATTATCTATGTTGTAGACAATCATTCCGGGCACCTGCTCTACATCTGCAGCAATGCTTCTCGGCACCGACAAATCAATAAGGTATTTGAAAGAATAACGGGATGCAGATTGGAGAAGGGATTGAGTAATAAAGGGTTCATCTCTCACAATCGACGAAATAACTACGTCAGCTTTGTTTATCTCCTCTTCGACATTTTCGAAATCCGCAACCGCAAAACCAAGCTCGGAAGCTAATGACTGGGCTTTTTGAAGAGTACGATTGACTATCGTGATATTGGTATATTCTTTTTCTTTGAGGTTACGGCATACATCCGTTCCAATTTCGCCCACTCCCAATACCAAAATAGAAGGATTTTCTTTCAAGGCCGTTACTTGCTCAATAAGCTCTACAGCGACATAAGAAGTCGAAGCTGCTCCATCTCTAAAAGAGGTCTCTTGAGCCACTCGTTTATTAGCAAAGAAAATAGTATGCAAAAGACGATGCAAAAAGGGTCCCGCCATTCCCAAATCTACTGACCATTGATAAGCGTGCTTGACTTGGTTGGGAATTTGCATATCTCCTACTACTTGCGAATGCAACCCCGTAGCTACTTCAAATAAATGACGTACAGCTGCTTGCTGAGTAGAATAGTAAGCAAAATAAGGCAAATAGGCTTCAGTATTTATGAGGCCTTTCTCTATCAAAAGCAACTTAGCAATAGCCACGTTGTGGTCTTCGACAGAGTTATAATAAAACTCAGTACGGTTACAGGTAGAAACAACCAAAATATCAGAACCACCAAAAAATTCTTGCACTTTCAACATCAAGGCTTTAGCCTCGTCTTCATTTAATGCAATTTGCTCGCGAATTTCAAGGGGTGCTGTTTTATAAGAAATACCAACACTTCTAAACTGTAGAGATTCCATGTCACTTACCTTACAAAAAGTTTACAAAGTTATTTCAAAAACCGTTTTCAAAGAATTAAAATGCGATTACAAAGTAATTTAGAACAAGTATAAATTAGTTCTCATCTATTTAATGCAAGATGGGCTTCTTTAAAAATCGGAATAATGACTTTAGACACCCCCAAAAACTGACTTTTGTCATATTTGTGCGCACCTCTACAATATCTTGATTCAAAAACTATTAATGCACTATCTCAGAGGCTATCAGCGTTTGAATCTATGTACGCTTTTTCCAAAAAACTAGATGTGTCTATCCCCTATCTTTATTAATTTAGAAATTATCTAAACAACTAAAACACCCAAAATCTCTTGTTTTAGGGCTTTTTAGGTTAAGGTAATACCCCTATTTTTTTGAGAGACCTAAATAGCTTTTTAGATAAACCGTTGTATCCTTCATAAATTTGTCATTGATACCTCCCAAAATCATCATTCTGCGCCTAGCCAAAACATGAAGCTCCCTACAATAGATATTTACAGCCAAAAAAATTTGTATCAGATTTTTATTGGAATTAACCTTGCTCTTATTGGCATTGCCTCTGTTTTTTATACTTACAACATTGTCGAGAGTCTAGAAGCTCGCGAGAAGCGACAGCTTACAGTATTCGCCCAACTCATTGAATATCAAGCCAATCACACAGATCTTACCGAAGACTATACTTCTTTGTTTGAGATTGTGAAAGAAAATATTCAACAAAGCCGGATACAGACTATCATTTTGAGCGAAGACTTAGAACCCACTGGCGACATCAATTTAGACCTTCCAAGTAATCTTCCTTTAGCACAGCGACAAGTGCGTGTGAAGGAAGCTTTTGAGGACATCAAAGAAGACAACCCCCCTATATTAGTTGATTTGTTGGGTACCAAACAATACATTTATTTTAGTGACTCTCCGCTGTTGGTACAGATGCGTTACTATCCTTATGTACAGCTATTAAGCTTATTGGTTTTGGCTTTCTTGGCTTATCTGGTTTTTAGTGCCTCTCGAACCGCCGAGCAAAACCGCGTCTGGGTAGGTCTTGCCAAAGAAACAGCACATCAACTGGGTACGCCTATCGCTTCATTGATGGGGTGGATTGAGTTTTTTCGTACTGACCCTGATCGCTACCCTGATGAATATACCATTGAAATGGAAAAAGACATCAAACGTCTTGAGATGATTACTTCTCGTTTTTCTAATATTGGCTCTACTCCTACGATGAAATATGAAAAAATAGCCGAAGTAGTAGGTCCATTCTTAGATTATCTCAAACGACGCATTTCTACCAAAGTAGAGCTTACCTTTGTAAATGAGCTAGATACGGAGAAAACGATGTTCTTAAATAGAAACTTATTTGAATGGGTCATTGAAAATATCTGTAAAAACGCCGTAGATGCTATGACGGGGGTCGGAGCTATCAAAGTCAGAATGTTTGCCCTCAACAAACAAGAGGTTGCAATTGACATAAGTGATACGGGCAAGGGCATTCCTCGTTCAAGTTGGCAAAAAGTATTCAAACCTGGCATCAGTACCAAAAAACGAGGATGGGGATTAGGGCTAACTTTGGCCAAAAGAATCGTAGAAGAGTATCATGGCGGTAAGCTTTTTGTAAAATACTCAGAAGTAGGCAAAGGCACTACTTTCAGAATTATTTTACGACGGTGAGTTTAGGCGTCAGTTGGGCCTTCTTCACGGGTTTCCTTTTCAAGTTTTTCTTGAGCTAGCTCTTTATCTTCTTCAGTAGGCTTAGGCTCGTCATGAATTATCGCTGCTCGCGGCTCATACTGTAGTTTAATGTACATTGGAAAGTGATCCGAGCCACTATTTTTGAGACGGGCGATTTTGATTAGCGTGAAATCTATCGAACAAAAAATATGGTCGAGAGGAAAACGAAGAAAGGGGATTTTGGCATGAAAAGTATTAAAAAAGCCCCTCCCACGCCGAGGATCTAATAAGCCACTCATTTTTTGGAACAAAGAGGTGGTGTAGCTCCATGCTACATCATTGAGATCCCCACAGACCAATACGGGCAGCTTACTTTCTTTGGCCATTTTTGCCACTATCAAAAGTTCTTTGTCTCGCTCTGTTGAGCGTGGGTTTTCTTGAGGAACAGGAGGCGTAGGATGAATACAAAAAAGCTGGATAAATTCGCCCGACCTCAACTGCAGCTTGGAATGAATAGAAGGCACACCTTCCTCTACCAAGTATTCGACTCGCTCTTCGGACAGAGGGAGTTTGGAATAAAGCAACATCCCGTACGTATTTTCGAGAGGGACATGTACAAAATAAGGATAGTTTTTTTCTAAGGGGGCTAAATTCTCCTTCCACCATTGATCGGTTTCTGAAAGCAACACAATATCTGAATCCACTTGGGCAAATAGCTTAAGAAAAGGCTGACAAGATCGATTGTACTGATATACATTCCACATTACTAAGCTCAGCGTACGGTCGGGATTAGTGATACGGGTTTTGAGTAACTGTTTAGAAGCAAAAGGTGTAAAAGGAAAAACCTGCCAAAAAAGATAAATACTAGCCCCCAGCATCGCTACTATCGTTCCCCAGTCTTTCCAGTCATTTTGGAAATCCATAAAAGGATAAATCAATATGATAGAAAGTGCTAATAGGAGTTTTTGCACACGAGGAAACTCAAACACGCGAAACGTCCAATAATCGCTTCTGACAAAAGGTAGGAGTGTGGTGACTAAAATAAATCCACTCAACGATTGTAAAAACAGCTTCAAGGTATTGCAGGATTGAAAGGTCTACAACATTAGTGAATAAACACCCTTTATCAAAAACTGTAAGCAATTATTTGCAATTAAATAACTTCAATCAAAGAAGGAGCAAATAGCCCAAAACTCGTTTTCGCACAATATTTTTCTAAAAATTTGTGCATTTCTATAAAAAATATCCAAAATACAACAAACGGGTATTTGGGTTTGATATAACAAACAACTAATTTTGCGGCCTGAATGGATGAGTTAATAGTTATCCGGGGCTTCGTTGAATCATAATTCCAAAATTATCAACGAGAAACGATAACCATTAACGGATAACAAATAACTGATAACGTTTATTTTATAATAATGGCAAACACAACAAACATAGGCAAAGTAACGCAGGTGATTGGCCCAGTTGTGGACGTGAGTTTTGAGGGAGAAGGCAAACGGCTACCAGCAATCCTTGACGCATTGGAACTAACCAAGCCTAATGGACAAAAGGTAATCTTAGAATGTCAGCAACACCTTGGAGAAGATCGCGTACGCACTATTGCGATGGAAGGTACCGAAGGTATCCAACGAGGTCTTGAAGTAATCGACCTTGGAGGCCCCATCAAAATGCCCATCGGGGAAGATATAAAGGGTCGCCTCTTCAACGTGGTAGGTGACGCTATCGATGGTATGAAGCAAGTTGACAAGTCAAACGGCTTATCAATTCACCGCTCTGCTCCAAAATTTGAAGACTTAGCCACTTCTACCGAAGTTCTTTATACCGGTATCAAAGTGATTGACCTTTTAGCCCCTTACGTAAAAGGGGGTAAAATTGGTTTGTTTGGTGGTGCAGGTGTAGGAAAAACGGTATTGATTCAAGAGCTTATCAACAACATCGCCAAAGCTTATGCCGGTCTTTCAGTATTTGCAGGGGTAGGTGAGCGTACTCGTGAAGGAAACGACTTAATGCGTGAAATGATTGAAGCAGGTATCATCAAGTATGGTGAAGCTTTCAAGCATAGTATGGAAGAAGGTGGCTGGGATCTCTCAAAAGTAGATTATGAGGAACTCAAAAATTCTCAGGCGACATTCGTGTTTGGTCAGATGAATGAGCCTCCAGGAGCGCGTGCTCGCGTAGCTTTGTCAGGATTGACAGTAGCTGAGTACTTCCGCGATGGCGACGGCACAGGCCAAGGTCGCGATATTCTTTTCTTTATTGATAATATTTTCCGCTTTACTCAAGCAGGTTCTGAGGTATCAGCTCTTTTGGGGCGTATGCCTTCAGCGGTAGGTTATCAGCCTACATTGGCTACCGAAATGGGTGCTATGCAAGAGCGTATTACTTCTACCAAGCGTGGTTCAATCACTTCGGTACAGGCCGTGTACGTTCCTGCCGATGACTTGACTGACCCTGCTCCCGCTACCACTTTTGCTCACTTGGATGCCACTACGGTATTAAGTCGTAAAATTGCTGAGTTGGGTATTTATCCTGCGGTGGATCCCCTTGATTCAACTAGCCGTATCCTTACCGCAGAAACTCTCGGTGATGCTCACTATAACTGTGCTCAACGGGTAAAAGCTATCTTGCAACGTTACAAAGAATTGCAAGACATTATTGCTATTTTGGGTATGGAAGAATTGTCAGAAGAAGATAAGCTTACCGTAAACCGCGCTCGTCGTGTACAACGTTTCTTGTCACAACCATTCTTCGTAGCCGAAGCGTTTACCGGCTTGAAAGGGGTACTTGTTGATATCAACGATACTATCAAAGGCTTCAACCAAATCATGGATGGAGATTTTGACCACTTGCCAGAAGCGGCCTTCAACCTTGTCGGTACTATCCAAGACGCTGCCGAAAAAGGAGAGCGTTTATTGAGAGAAGCGGCGGGTAAATAATTTGGAAATGAGTTGATTTGAAAATTTGGGAATGAGCATTTTCAAATTTTCAAATTTTCAAATTGATATACTATGACACTAGAAATCATTACTCCCGATAAAAAAGTCTTTTCAGGCGAAGCCAGTGCGGTAACGTTTCCTGGCACCGAAGGGCAGTTTCAGGTATTAAACAACCACGCGCCCCTTGTGAGTACCCTTGGTAAAGGCAATATCGTCGTAGAAGGCTCTCATAAAGAAACTTTTACGGTAGACGGTGGCGTAGTAGAAGTACTCAACAACAAAGTGCTTGTACTAGCCGAATCGATTTTATAGGTGCTTTTTTGCGCCAAAAATATCAGCGTGGGACTCTAAAAGTTCCACGCTTTTTTTGTGTTTCTTTCTTTGATATTTTCTTTATCATCCAATCTTTTTCGCTACTTTCAAAGTATATTTCAACAAATCACAAAATCATAAAAGATGAAATCCATTCAGCGTTTGGGTCTAATTATTTTCTTGTTAGGCTTTGGATTGTGGCTTTATACTTTGTCAATGAATGAATTTAGGCTTACGACAACGATTTTAGAAAACAATCTTAAGCCAGAGCATCAAGCCACTTTGGGAAAAGCCTTACAACCTTTGCTCAACAAAACTTACACCAACGGATGGCGTTTTACTTATGAATTTGACCAAATTTTCAATCGTCTTAATAACTCTTATAAAGCTGCTCAACAGTGGGACAAAGTCATTTATGACGAATATAGTTTTAATATTACAAAAGCATCCGCTAACGGCCCGCTCAAAACCCAACCTTTGTTGTGGCTGTTTTTGACCTTTGGCTTATCCATTATAGGAATACTTCTCTACATACTTCCTGACATCCAACAGCTTGCAGGGATCAAAAACAACCATATTTTTCAAAATGCAGCAACTTCTCGTGGATGGATTGGGTGGGGAGTAGGCACTTTTCTGATTTTTTTCTACATTCTTCTTTATTATTATCCCCAATATTTGGTCAATTGGACGATGTTGGTTGACCCAATCAGCCAATCATTAAATGGCGGCGAAGCAAGTCGATGGTTTTTATACGGTTTTTTGTATACACTCTGTGTAGCTGTAATGGGTATCAGAATGCTTATCAAATACCGTCATAGCCGCTATCAACAATGGCGAACCTTGTCTGTTATATTTTTCCAGACAGCCTTTGCTTTCATCGTTCCAGAAATACTGGTCAGCCTTAACAAGCCTTACTACGACTTCAAAAATATCTGGCCTTTAGATTATGATTTCTTCTTTGATTATCACCTAAACAGCCTGATTCAGAGTGGGGGTTTGGGCATTTTTATGTTGGTATGGGGTATCTTGCTTTTTTTGGTGGGAGTTCCTATCATGACTTATTTTTTTGGAAAACGATGGTATTGCTCTTGGGTGTGCGGATGTGGTGGCCTTGCCGAAACCCTTGGTGACCCCTATCGGCAGCTCTCTGACAAATCCCTTAAATCCTGGAAAATAGAACGTTATCTTATTCATGGAGTACTAGTATTTGCAGTAGTGATGACCGCTATGGTACTCTACACCTATTTTACTGGCTCGGCCAATGTACTTTTTGTGGATAGCAATAGCGTTCGTTCTGCCTACGGATTTTGGATTGGAGGCATTTTTGCAGGAGTGGTAGGAACTGGTTTTTATCCTTTAATGGGCAATCGAGTATGGTGCCGATTTGGGTGCCCTTTGGCGGCTTATTTAGGCTTATGGCAAAAAAAGAAATCACGTTTTAGAATCACAACCAATGGCGGCCAATGTATTTCGTGTGGCAATTGTTCTACTTATTGTGAAATGGGTATCGACGTACGAGCTTATGCCCAACGTGGCCAAGATATTGTGAGATCTTCTTGTGTAGGATGTGGGATGTGTTCCGCAGTATGCCCTCGCGGCGTCCTTAACCTTGAAAATGCTTCAGAAAATTCGCGGGTCATGATTGCCCCTGAAATATTACTTGGCAATGACATGACCCATCACCAATCCTAAAACCCATAACGAAGCCCTGCCCCTAATCCAAATAGCTGAGGCTTAGCTTCAAAAACTGCACTCGCTCGCGTTGTAGAACCTAATGATTGCTGATAATTGCCACTTACCAAAGTAGTCCAATGCTTATTCATACGATATTGGACTCTCAATCCAGTACTAGCCGACAACGACAATGTACGGTAGGGATTATCGGCCCCGCTGACAGTCACTACCCGCTCCTGTCCAGTTTCGAAACTATTTCGTAGAAAAATATTATTTACCACTCCTCCCAGCACCCACAATGAAAGCTTGCTTTTGGCTTTAATGATTGCATATCCAGCTTGTACAGGTACTTGAAGGTATTGATAAGAATTACTGATGCTTTGGGTAGTAGCCAAAGTCTGAATTTGTGATTTGTCAGTGATAAGTCCCGGAAAATCACTAGCAACGTTCTTGGAGTTATTAGTACTATAATTTACGGCTGCTTCCAAGTTGTTAACATAACTATTGCTAAAAGCATCAAATCCGCTTGTTCCTTCAAACCTCGAATTTCCTTGCAAATAATTCAGCCCTGTTTCCAGAGACCATCTTTGGTTGAGTTGAAGCCCCCCTTGCCATTGTAAAGCATACGAAAGTGACGAACGATTGGTACTGGTAGTACTTCGATTGGTGACATTTGCCAAGGCATACTGCCCCGATGCATTAAATGCTCTGCTAGGAACATTTCCACCAATAGAGACACCTGCATTATAACTTGCTGGCATTACTCCTACAGAGGCCCAATATTCTTTAGGAAGTGATTTTTTCTTATTTGCTGACTCGCTGGGCACCTCTTGATAAGCTACCCACGGTTGCCGTTCTGTAAGTCCCAGCAAGTCTTGCAAATTTTTGATAGAAAGTGAATTAATAGAACGTGATATGGATATAATATCTTGGTTAGTAGCTGCTGCTACCACCTCCGCACTTGTATTTTCCACGTTAGAATGAGAAACGCCATTAGAAGTTCGAGCCTCCACTTTAGATGCTATAGCTATAGTAGTAGTCTCCAAGGTGGGCGACAGTTTCTCATTTTGGGAGTCAATATCAGAACTCACATTTTGCGAGTTAGTTCTCAATGTTTTTTGAGACTTTTGGGGAGACAAAGCCAAGTCTTGTTTTTTAGATAATTTTAAAGACGTAGCAGCTTCTTCTCTTGCTATAATACTTGTTTGTGGTATCTGGGCGACAGAAGCTTGCCCATCAGGAGCTGATATTTTATTGTCTTTTTCTACAATTTTACTTTTTGCACCACTTTGAGCAATATCATTTGGAGAACTGGTAGTTTGGTTGAGCCACCCTACTCTTACCGATATCATTATGAGCACTACACTTGCTGCAGCAAGCCATCTCATATTCTGAGCACTTTTCCAAAAAGGTACAATTAAGGCCCGCTCTTCATCTTCGTCCAATCTTTCCTCAATTTTTGCCCACACTGAAGCCGGAGGAGCTTCTTCGGCCTCCTCAAAAGCTTTGCGCCAGTTGTACTCAAAATTATTTTCTTCCGCCGTATCCATTTCTCAATTCCAAACTTGTTTTTTTCTTACTTACTTCCTCTCTGCACTTTCCAATATCTTGGCTTGTAATAATTGTTTTGCCCGAGCATATTGCGATTTAGATGTACCTTCTGATATACCTAGCATTTCCGCGATTTCGTTGTGTTGATACCCTTCTATTGCGTAGAGATTAAATACAGATTGACATCCTGGCGGTAACTCTCGGACCATGGCTAGTAGCTGTTGGTACTGAATACCCGAAAGTGCGGTTTCTGTTTCGGAGGCTACTTCCATATGATTTTCTACATCAGCCTGCTCCAAATAAGGTTTTTCTTTGCGTAGATATGAAATAGCAGTATTAATAACCACCCTCTTTATCCATGCTTCGAGAGGACAGTCATAACGAAAAGTGTGAATTTGACTAAAAACCTTTACAAATGCCTCCTGAAGCACATCTTCAGCCTCAAAACGACTACGTGTGTAGCGTTGACAGACCGCAAACATCCGCCCGGCAAAGCGCTCATAGAGCGTTCGCTGGGATATGCGGTCTTTATTTCGACACCCTTCTACTAACGTTCGTTCATCTTTCATGTATGCCGTTATACTCACAAGACGCTAGCAATTACAAAAAAGTTGGAATGACACAGCAAAAATTTAAAAAACTTTAGGCCTTCATCTTCAATTGTTCAATTAGCCTTAAAGCCTCACTTATTCTTTTTTCCAAAGCTTCCCAATCTTGATTTTTGAGGATTTCGGGAGTCAATAGGCGCGAGCCTATTCCGACTGCATCGGCTCCCGCCCCAAACCACGCTTTTAAGCTTTCTGCGGTTGGTTCTACGCCACCTGTCACTAGCACTGTAGTCCAAGGCATCGGTGCTTTGAGGGCTTTCACAAACGATGGTCCGAGACTATCGCCAGGAAATAACTTGACAATTTCGACACCCCATGCCTCTGCATTTGAAATCTCCGTCAAGGTAGCACAGCCTGGCAGATACGCTACTTTGCGGAGATTACATATTTTAGCTACTTCCGAATTAAAGCTAGGACTTACAATGAAATTGGCCCCTAGCTGCAAATACAGTGCCGCGGTAGCAGGGTCAATGATAGTGCCTACTCCTAGTACTAAATCGGGATAATCTTGCCGCGCAAATTTGACTAGCTCTGCAAATAACTCATGCGCAAAATCACCTCTATTTGTCAACTCAAATGCTCTTATTCCTGCTTTGTAGCTAGCTTTCAAAACATTTTTACAGATATCTATGTCGTTATTACTAAACAACGGAACCAAAGGAACCTGATGCATTACTTGATACACATGAAGACGAGAAAAGCGAGCCATAAAAAATTAAATAGTTTTATAATTAAAATAAATGTAATTAAGTAGAATCAAACAAGGATAATCATTTTCATTAAATCACTGATTATCAACACAAACAATGAATAATATATACCCTTAAGCACTTAAATGAGTCTTTTGGGTGAACAATTTAAGGTTCCTTTTTAGTTAATTCAAAAACAACTTTTTCTTAATCACTAATGATTACAATTGTAGTCGGTACCAATCGCCGCCGTTCTAAGTCAAAACAAGTGGCCGAGTTTTATCAGAAATTACTCACCAACTTAAATACCACAAGTCAGATTTTAGACCTGTCTGATCTTCCTGATGATTTTATAAGAACGGCATTGTATGAAAATAATGGTAAAAACGAAACGTTTAATAACTTTCGACAAATGATGCATGAGTCAAATAAGTACGTTTTTATTGTCCCTGAATACAACAATTCTTATCCTGGTGCTTTGAAAGTATTTATTGATGGCTTGAGCTACCCGAGCGAATTGCTCCATAAAAAAGCAGCTCTAGTAGGAATTTCTGATGGTATGCAAGGAGGAGCCTTGGCGCTGAGTCATCTTAATGATGTATTTAACTACCTTGGTATGAATGTACTCGCCCAACGCGTCAAGATTCCGTTTATGAAAAAAAACTTTGTTGAAGGTAGCATTCAAGACAATCTTATCAACAGACTTATCCACGAACAAGCAGAATTGTTAGTAAATTTTTAAATTGCCGCCATTCCAAATTTATCATCCATAAAATCATTGACATATGGCACACAGTTTTGATATTCCTTTTGAGGGTCCTTCCGACAAAATCTTAGAAAAAGCAAAAAAAGCAATCGAAGCAGGTAATGGCACCATGAGTGGCGACCCCCTCAAGGGTTCGTTTTCGCTACCCGCCGGTATTAGTAAGGTAAAGGGAGAGTATTTGGTAGACAACAGCACCCTAAAAGTGACAATCACCGATAAGCCGATTTATGTGAGCGGCGACATGATTGAAAATATCCTCAAAAAGCATCTCGCTTAAAAAAACACCAAGGTCATAGAGCGGCGGCGGTCTATGACCTTGGATTTAAAAACTCTAGTGCTCTTCTCTCCGCCCAGGTATATTCGTCGTTTTTGACCAAAAAACCCACATGCCCTCCTGTCTTGGGCGTTTCAACAAAAATCAAATCGTGCTTTTCGGCCAAAGATTTAGGCACGCAATCTTCATTGAGAATGGGGTCGTTTTGAGCATTACAAATCAACACGGGGACTTTGATATCTTTAATAAAATTGGCCGCCGAGGCTTGTTCATAAAAATCATTCGCATCGCGATATCCATTAATAGGGGCCGAAAAAAAATCATCAAAATCTTTCCAGACTTTCACCTTCTGTAGATTATTCAAGTCAATCTTACCCGGATGAAGCGCCGCTTTATGCGCCATTTTCTTGACCAATTTTTTCATAAACCTTTCTCGATAAAGACGGTTGGAAGGGAGGTCGAGCAGTTGGGCACTTGTCTTGAGATTGGTAGGTGCTGAAAAGGCTGCAACCCCACGGATAATGTCAGGCATATTTCGACCCTGTACACCGGCATATTTGAGGGCAATGTTGCCGCCCATACTATAGCCCACCAACACCACCCTCTCGTAATTTTTGGTACAAATCGCATGATTGATGACCTCACTTATATCTCCGATTTCGCCATGATTGTAGAGCCGAAAGGCTCGATTCATTTCTCCGCTACACGAACGACAATTCCACGCCAACACATCCCATCCGTGCTGCGCAAAAAGTTTGGCAGTCCCTTTCATATAATGCCGATGAGAGTCCCCCTCCAACCCGTGCGTTAAGACGACCAGTTTTTTGCTGGATTTGTCAATCCAATCAATATCCACAAAATCCCCATCAGAAAGCGTAAACCGCTCTCGCTCATACACTACTCCTTCAACCTTTCGTAACAAACTAGGTACAACTGTCTGTAAGTGACCATTAAACAAATACCGTGGAGCACCCGGATAAGAAGACTGACGAATAATGGGCATGGTTTTATGTTTTTGCAAAGTTGAAAGTATTTTTTCAGAAATCCTTTTTGTACTTGCCAAAGATTATTCTGAATTTATTCCTAAACTTCATTAGTCCGTTGATCCGATAGGTTGATAGAGTAGAACTTTAGACCTAACTTTGCGGTTAGATTTTTTATATACAATCAACAACTATAAACTCTGTATCACGATGATACGTTCTCTTTCCGACCGTGTATATTTGGACAATGCCGCTACCACCCCTATCGACCGTGAAGTAATCGAAGCCATGCTTCCGTGGTTGACAGAACAATACGGCAATCCTTCGTCTATCCATGGTCATGGACGAGTAGTAAAATCAGCCATAGAGCAATCTCGCAAAACTGTAGCTAATTTGCTCAACACGTCGCCGGCTCAGATTTTCTTTACATCAGGAGGTACAGAGGCCGACAATACGGCCATCACGTGTAGCATAGAGTGCTATCAACTTACCCACGCTATTTCGTCACCGCTAGAGCATCATGCAGTATTGCATACTTTAGAACATCTAGCAAAAGCAGGGAAAATAAAACTCAGCATGGTAAACCTCGACGCCAAAGGTCATGTAGATTTAAACCATTTGGAAGAATTGCTTCGTACTTCGCCGCGCTCTTTGGTATCGCTCATGCACGGCAACAACGAAATCGGCAACTTGTTGGATTTGGAGATAGTAGGAAATCTATGTGAACAATACAACGCCATTTTTCATAGTGATACAGTACAAACTATGGGACATTTGAGACATGATTTAAAACACCTCAAAACGCATTTTATAGTGGGCGCTGCTCACAAATTCAACGGTCCTAAAGGAGTAGGCTTTTTGTTTGTGAATGATAACATCAAAATAACTCCTTACATCTATGGCGGCGCTCAAGAGCGCAATATGCGCGGCGGTACTGAAAATGTATATGGAATTGTAGGATTAGCCAAAGCACTTGAAATTGCTTATCGAGATATGGACGCGCATCGCCAACATCTGGAAACGCTAAAGAAAAGAATGATTGCAGGATTTCGCGATAAGATAGAGGGCGTACGCTTCAACGGAGATTGCGACAACCTAGAACTTAGTAATTATACAGTATTGAATGTTAGCCTTCCAGCCTCTGACATTAGCGATATGTTGCTTTTCAACTTAGACATCGCCAAAATCTCTGCTTCCGGGGGTAGTGCTTGCTCAAGTGGCTCAGAAGTAGGCTCACATGTATTAGGAGCATTGGGCGTTAGCCCTGACCGAGGGAATGTTCGCTTTTCGTTTGGGAAATACAATACTGAAACCGAAATAGACTATGCAGTAGAGACCGTCGCTGAAATGTATAAAACCGTAGCAGTTTGATAATGCTGATCGAAAAAGAGATACACTAAAGATTGGAGAGTATGATAGCCCGACAGAACGTCAAAATTTGTCGTCAAAAAGGTTTATGTTTGACTTCTACGAAGTCCTTATTGTAAATGAGAAAACTCCATGCTACAAAGATTAGGCTTCTCCGAAGCCATTCTTACATAAAAACATTCTCATATTCTGCCTCGGAGAGGCGCAAGGTTTGTAGCTGAAAAGTCCCCCTCAAAAAACAAATGACTTCGGAGAAGTCAAACCTCAGCAGAATATTAAACGACATTTATAAAAAGGATAGCTACCATAACTACTATGATAAACATAAAAAGACCTTCTATTTGCATTTGAGAATTTTTTGTACTTACTCAAAAACACAAATCAGAAGGTCTCATCTATGAATCACCTAACTTCGGAAGGATTCATGTTTTTTATTTATATTAAGCTATCCACGCTTCTACCTCTTCTTTTTTAGGCATTGATGCATCGATTTTCAACTTCTTGCGCAACCCTCCCAAGTCATTAAATACTTTATTGGGATTCGCTTCTTTGAGAGCCTCAATGGTCAAAAAGCCCATTTTTTGTAAAGCAGGTACCCAAATTGCGGGCACACCTTGCGCTACATAGTCAGCCTCAGTCGCCATTTCTACTTTCTTTTCAGGGCGCATTTGTGGGAAAAACAATACTTCCTGAATGCTTGTTTGGTCCGTAAGCATCATGGTAAGTCGGTCTATCCCGATGCCGATGCCCGAAGTAGTAGGCATTCCGTATTCTAATGAGCGAATAAAATCTTCGTCCATCGCCATTGCTTCCTCATCTCCACGTTCGGCCAAACGCAACTGCTCTTCAAAACGCTCACGTTGGTCGATAGGGTCATTTAGCTCCGAATAGGCATTAGCTACTTCTTTTCCATTGATAAACAACTCAAAACGCTCCACAAGACCTGGTTTGCTACGGTGCTTTTTGGTCAATGGCGACATTTCGACGGGATAATCGATGATAAACGTAGGCTGAATAAGGTTATCCTCTACTTTAGCCCCAAAAATCTCATCAATGAGCTTCGCTACGCCCATAGTGCTATCGGTTTCGATACCCCATTGTTTACATTGAGCGATAAGCTCTTCTTCGGTTTTACCTTCTACATTGACTCCCGTAAACTTCTCAATTGCCTCAAAAATGCTCAATCGCTCATAAGGCCCCGCAAAATCAATTTCGTTGCCCCACGATTGTACTTTTGTAGTGCCATGTACCGCCAAAGCCACTTTTTCGAGGATTTCTTCGGTGATGTTCATCATCCAATGATAATCTTTGTAAGCCACATAAAACTCCAAAGAAGTAAACTCAGGATTATGAGTACGGTCCATGCCTTCGTTGCGAAACATTTTTCCAAACTCGTATACGCCGTCAAAACCTCCTACGATAAGGCGTTTGAGGTAAAGTTCGTTGGCAATACGCATATACAAAGGCATATCAAGCGTATTGTGGTGGGTTTTGAAAGGCCGCGCCGTTGCTCCCCCGTGAATAGGCTGTAAAATGGGTGTTTCTACTTCGAGCCAACCCTTATCATCAAAAATGCGGCGCATGGTGCTGATGATTTTGGCTCGTTTCACAAAAATATCTTTCACGTGAGGGTTCACAATCAAATCCACATACCGCTGACGATAGCGCAGTTCTGGGTCAGTAAAGCCATCGTAGGTTTTGCCATCGGCCTCTTTTACCACAGGTAGAGGCTTTAAAGATTTATTGAGAATCTTAAACTCTTGGACATGAATAGAAACTTCGCCCGTTTGGGTTGTAAATACATACCCTTTTACACCGATAATGTCGCCAATATCAAGTAGTTTCTTAAAAACCGTATTGTAAAGCGTTTTGTCATCTCCGGGGCACAAATCATCACGGCGAAAATAAAGCTGAATACGCCCTGTACTGTCTTGTAACTCTACAAAAGAAGCACTTCCCATGATGCGAAAGCTCATCAAACGCCCTGCAATGGCGACACTTTTATAGTTAAGCTTATCGTTTTCGTAGTTTTTATGAATATCAGCCGCGGTAACATTGACCTCAAACATCTCGGCTGGATAGGGGTCTATCCCCATTTTCATCAATTCTTCGCGCTTTTGTCGGCGCAATAATTCCTGTTCGCTTAGCATTAGTGTTGGTATTTTGCGGGTTTTATCACCGCTTTATTACTCGTATAAGAAGTCTTTTTGTGCTTCTAAAAACAATCTGGCAAAATTAAGAAAAATAACGGGTTTCGTTGAGAGATTGTTTAAGCCTATTGGTGATTATGGGCTGCCTTTTATCAAACTTTTCAAGAGAGTTTATCTTTTCACCATTCTTAAAGCAGGCTGACCGTTCGTCCAAATTCACAAGTTTTTAGTCCCAAAACAAACTATCATTGTGATATCATTTTAATATCAATATACTCGCATGAAAGAAAAAGAACTTACCTCCGCCTCTGGTTATGTATTTGTTGTTTTAGGCATATTGCTTTGGCTTTTTGGGGGCATGTTTGCCTCTAGCAATGCTGGTGCATTGGCCGCCCTTACTTTTATTGCAGGGGTCATCATGACAGCTGGTCTTACCGTTATCAACCCCAACGAAGCCGCCGTTGCTACTTTTTTTGGAGAGTACATCGGCACCATGAAGCAAAATGGATTGCGATGGGTCAATCCTCTCTATCGCCGCCGGAAAATAAGCCTCCGGGCTCGTAATCTCAACGGACAAAAGTTGAAAGTAAACGACAAAATGGGCAACCCTATCGAAATCGCTGCTGTAGTGGTCTGGAACGTTGAAGATACCGCCAAAGCCGTTTTTGAAGTAGATGACTACCAAAAATTCGTCGAAATACAGTCGGAAGCCGCCGTAAGAAAATTAGCGGGTATGTACTGCTACGATACTATCGAAGACGAAGATGCCACGATTACTTTGCGCGATGGCTCCGGAAAAATCAATGAGATGCTCGAACAAGAGCTCAACGAACGCCTCGAACGTGCGGGCGTAGCCGTGCTAGAAGCTCGCATTAGCCACTTGGCCTACTCACCCGAAATCGCCGGGGCTATGCTTCAACGTCAGCAAGCTTCGGCTGTGGTAGCAGCCCGCAAACAAATCGTGGACGGTGCCGTAGGCATGGTAGAAATGGCCCTCGCCAAACTCTCCGAAAAAGAAATTGTACATCTCGACGAAGAGCGCAAAGCCGCTATGGTCAGCAACTTGCTGGTAGTTCTTTGTGGCGAAAAATCCGTCAGTCCCGTAGTCAATACGGGCACACTCTACAATTAATCTTTCGTATAATAGCGTGATGGTCAGAAAAGTTTCTTTTGAAAGAAAGGGCTTTTCTGACATTTTTGCTTCTCAATCACCCTTGATAAAGGTTTACGATGGCTAGTGAAAAAAAAGCATTTGTACTCAGAATCAGCCCCGAGATGTTGAAAGAACTTGAGCTATGGGCACAAGAAGAATTTAGAAGTACAAATGGTCAAATAGAATACCTCTTGAGCGACGCGCTCCGCAAGCGGCGGAAGGCTAGCAAACAATCGCCCCCTTCAACTCCTGAATAAAATTTTAGGAGTCTTTCCGAGCGTAACAGCTAGCATATAAGAGGTATCAAATAGAAGCTATGCTTCCAAAACGGCATTCTGCCTCGGAGAGGCGCAAGGCTTGTAGCTAACAAGCACAAAAAACAAATGACTTCGGAGAAGTCAAACAGAAGCTTACTTGAAGAGAAAATCAAAGGGCATTTGTAAAAAGGATAGTTACCAAGCATAAAAAGACCTTCTGTTTACATTTGAGAGTTTGTAACTACTCAAACAAAAATCAGAAGGTCTTTTTTGAATCATCTAAATTCGCGATGACCCATGTTGATGGAAAATTAAGCTTCTCTTTTTTGTTTGGCTACTACCCAATTCGGGGAACAAGTCCCACAAAAGCACTAAAAAATATTAGTTACGTTTTATTGAAAGTGAGTATATTTGGGGAATAGTCGAAATGGCTTTGGCTATTGCCTACCCGTTGGCTGCAAGGCTATTTGACACCCTACAAACTTTGAAAGATGAATGACAGAATAGAAGATAATCCTTCACATAAAAAATTAAAGAAAGAGCTTGATGGGGCAGATGCACTAAGCAAGCTAACAGGTTTATTTTCATTGTTTGGAGCAAATTCTAAAGACTTAAAAGAAGCTTTTGAACCTTTTGCAGACATTCAAAAACAATTTGACCTGATTTCCAAAAGCCCTGACAAATTCAATGACCATTTTTCCCAAAAAGGCTGGATAGCACATGAATCGATGAATTGTGATTTAATGCTTACTTGTATTGAATTTGCAGAAAAAGGACATACTGAATTAGCGGAACAAGAACTTATCAATTATTATAGTTCAGACAAAATGCAATGGTTGACATACCAACTTAAAGGCACTAAGGAATTTTCTATAAGGTACTCGTTAATCAAAGCAGCCTACGAGGACACAATAGCAGAAAAATATTATGCTTGTATTCCTGTTTTATTATTAGTCATAGACGGTGGTGTAAATGATGTTGATAGAAATAAAGGATTTTTTGCGGAGAATACAGACTTGACCGCATGGGATTCTATTGCAGCCCATAGTTCAGGTTTAGCAACTTTGAAAGAAATTTTTAACTACACGAGAAAGCGAACAACAGAAGAGGAAATTACTATGCCTTATAGACATGGAATTCTTCATGGCAGAGACATTAACTATGCAAATAAAACTGTTGCTGCAAAATGTTGGGCTGCTCTTTTTGCATTAAATGATTGGGCGAAGGCTGTAAAAGACGGCAAAAAGAATCCGCCACCAGATGAACCAAAACTTAGTGTTAGTGAAAGTATAAATGAATTAAAAACGACACTTGAAAATCATACAGAAAGTCAAAAAAGGAATAGGGAAGTTAGTCGGAAAGTAGATGAATGGTCAGCAAGGAATCTTGAAATTGGAGTTAACGTTCCGCCAAAAGGTTTACCAAATGATTATGAAGTGTTTACACCTGAAAGAGAAGCTGTATCATTCATAGAAAATTGGAAAAGTAAAAACTATGGAGCAATCGCAAAACAGATACATTTTTTTACCAAAGGAGAAATCAATTGGGGAAAAGAAGCAGGTAAGGTTAGAAAAATCTTTCAAAACAAAATTTTAAAAGATTATGCTATCACGAATATAAAAGACTGTTCGCCAGCAATCACAGAAGTCACTCTGTCTGTTGACATTATTTACGAAGAAAAAGAATACAACAAAGAAATCACATTGCGACTCATTTATGATGGACCAAACGGGGAAATTTTAGTCTTCGGTGACAAAGGGGGACAATGGAAATTTATTGAATCTTTTTTCCATAAAATTGACTACCTCTACTGACAAGCCCAACAGCCAACAAAAGGTTTGCCGCAAGACTGGCGGATGGGATAACAATCGACAGTTGTAATACTATCAGCTAAGATCGGGCTAGACCGAATTCTATTTGGGTTTTAATTGTTGACTTCAACTTCAGTTTTTTAATCGGCTTCAGTTGCCGGGCAGACACAGCAACAATTCTAGCACTGCGCCAAGCCTCCAACGTTAGAAGCTATTTTAGGAAAACATCGCAACAGACCACAACTTGATAAAAGAACTTTACATACTTGGTGATTTGGTCAAGGCTCAACCGCGCGGCGGCCACTTCGTTCTTCGATTAAATCCCAAAAGTTTTCGGGATGCTAAAAACTCCCATCGCAAAGCCCCTAACCCTAAGCGGTACAACAAACCTATATTCCTTAAATAGCAACAACGCCTCTATCCTCAAGCGTTTATTTGACTCCACCGCTAGATAATTTTTTAAGTACATCTATTTCATTTTTGCTAACTTGAGGTCAAAATATACCTTTTTGTTAGTAGTATGAAATTGAAACATCTATTAGTAGGCGGAATCGCTTTGTTATCTTCACATTTAGGTTTTTCGCAAGTAGGCGCTTGGCAATTCAACAACTACGCCGGTCTTCAAGGGAGTTATTTAAACCCTGCCTCCTTGAGTGATTCACGGATTGGATGGCAAGTCAATCTAGCCTCTATTTATACACGCGGTGGAGTGAAGGAAGTAGATTATCCAAGCGACTATGTGCTTTTTTCGGGAACATCCCTAAAACTCAATAAACAAACTTGGGCACCCACTTATACGGATGTAAGAGGACCGGGCTTTATGCTTCAATTGCCTAATTCTCACGCCTTTGGAATCACCACTCGCTACCGCGCCGCTAGCCTTAAAATTGGTACTTCTGAGAGTACCAATACTATCAATGGGATTTGGGAAACCGAAGCCTTCAATGAAATTGCGTTGTCGTATGCCCTGCCGGTGTTTTCCCACAAAAATCACCGACTCAGAGCAGGAGCTACTTACAAACTTCTGGGGGGAGTATTTTATGACGGTCTCAATGCCAACGGAAATATCGGAAGCACTGGCTTTTCGGGAAATATTCGTGGGGCATCATCGGGTTTTAATCAGCCGTTTGAATGGTCCCAAATAATTCCCAAAGCAAACGGAGGAGGAGCGTTTGATGTAGGGGTTATTTATGATTTCATTCCCAATCCTGAAAATTATCTCTATAAAATGGACGGGAAAGAACTTTATGATGTCACCGAAAACAAATATTTAGTAAGAGTCGGGTTATCATTGCTAGACAATGGGTCTCTTACTTACAACGGTTTACAATCTCGTGATGCAGCTTTTACTAATCATATCGTACCCACCAAATTTGGTGAAGAAAATTTAGTCAAAGATCTGAGGGGACTTCTTCTTACAGAGGGGACAGCCCAAATGCGCGACAATCTTTCCCGTAAACTTCCTAGTATCTTTACGGCCAATGTGGATGTACGACTAGGCAAAAAGGGCTGGTACCTTAATGCCCTAGTGAATAGCGCAAAAAAAACAGCAAACGCTTATAATCCTTTTTTACTAGCAGCCCTTACCCCTCGAATTGAAAAAGACGGGGCCGAATTTTCGATGCCTGTTAGCTACTGGAGAGATACCAAACAATGGGCCGTAGGGATTCATGTTAAATTAGGAGGGCTGTTTTTTGGCACCGAAAGTATCAATTCTCTTTTTGGCAGCAAAAGCCCCGCGCCTACTATTTATGCAGGTTTCTCAATTCAGGGTTGGGCAAAAAAAATAAAGGATTCTGACGGAGATGCCGTCTCAAACAAACGAGATGAATGCCCCGATTTAGCCGGACTTTGGACTTTCAAAGGTTGCCCCGACCGTGATGGCGACGGTATCAAAGATGCTGATGACCAATGCCCCGAACACCCCGGCCCCAAAGAAACCAACGGCTGCCCCGATTCTGATGGTGACGGTATTTTTGATAAAAATGATGCTTGTCCCAACGCCGCTGGCCCACAAAAATTCAACGGCTGCCCCGACACCGACAATGACGGTATCCCCGATAGTGAAGATGCTTGCCCCGATAAAACTGGCCTAGCAGAATTTGGTGGTTGCCCCGATACTGATGGCGATGGCTTAATGGACAAAGAAGACGAATGCCCAGAGGTAAAAGGCTCTAAACTCTTGCGTGGCTGCCCCGACTCTGACGGCGATGGCATCGCCGACAAAGACGACCGCTGTCCTGACCAAAAAGGCGCTCCTGAACATGGCGGCTGCCCTGATAAAGACAATGACGGCCTAGCCGACAATGCCGACTCATGCCCCGAGGAGGCTGGTTGGAAATCTTTGGACGGATGTTTGCCTAAAGTATTTTTCAAATCCGACCCTGCTCTTAGTACTACACTCAACAATTCACTAAAAACATTATCAACTCAGCTTTTAACAGCTTCGGCCAACGAAGTACCTGATTTGACGGCTATCAAAAACTGGCTTAACGAACATCCTTCCACTACCTTAAATGTGGTATTTGCAGGCCCTAAAGCCGAAAATCTCAAGGCGGAATTGTTGCCAGTACTCCAAAAAACATTGGGTTCGCTGCGATACGAAACTACCGTTGAGCCTCAACTCAGCACCAACGGCTCAGGCATACTCCTCAGATTTATTAATAAACCTTAATTAATCATGAGATTATTACTGCTATTATTATTACCATTTATAATGTGGGGACAAGGGCGAAAACGCCTCCCTAGCCCCATCAATGAAACCGAACATATCGAATATGCTCCCTCTATCAGTGCCGACGGGCGAACACTCATTTTTCAGTCTGACAAATACGGGTTGTTTGTGAATGCTGCAAAGAAAGTCCCTCAAATTAATTCAGAAGGGCGTTCAGATAAAATACTTGATGAATATGAGGCCAACTTTTTTGGAATATATGAGGTAAAACTTCATCCTTCGGGCGAATGGATGAAACCCAACCACATTGCCCCTATCAACGAATACGCCCGCGAAATGATGACGCCCGTTATGGGCGGCCCCAGCATAAGCTACGATGGTAATACTTTGTTCTTTTTTGCCAATTTCGGCAAAAGTGGATACGGTCGAGAAGACATTTACTACTCAGTACGTGAAAAAAACGGCTGGAGCAAGCCTATCAATATCGGCTCCACTATCAACACAGAAGGCTATGAAGGCTTCCCGAGTGTATCACCTGATGGCAAACGGCTGTATTTTACCCGTGAGGATGTTGGTAAAAATGTTAATGGAAAGCAATGTTACCGTATCATGGTATCTGAAAAAGGCCGAAATGGAAAATGGAAACAGCCTTTTGAACTTCCTCCACCGGTCAACTTAGACTGCGAAAAAGCCCCGCGCATCATGGCCGATAGCCGCACGCTAGTGTTTTCTTCCATCAAAAAATCGGGCAAAGGAGATTTTGACCTTTATAAATCAGTATTGCAAGACAACGGCAACTGGTCAGAACCACAACCTTTGGAATTTGTTAATACCAAAAAATCTGACTTGTTTGTGGCCATAAGCCCTTGCGGCGATTTGATGTATTTTGTAAGTAATGGCGATATTTTTACAACCCCCGTTCCGGACGAACTCCGTCCGTTTAAGATTGCCACTGTACAAGGCTATGTTTTAGATTCTCTAACTAAAGCTCCTATTGCGGCCACTATCGTGGTCAAAGAAGTGGCCTCGGGGCAGTCGGTAGCGGTATTAGAAAACAATCCCTCCGACGGACGTTTTACGGCGCTTGTTCCCATTACGGGCGAATACGAACTTTCGGTTAATCTTGCGGAGTTTTTCACAAAAAATATCCTTATCACTAAAGATTTTCACAAAAACTGCGAGGTAATTTCTCGCGATTTTTTGCTTCAAAAATTGCCAAGTACGACCGCGAATCCTCCCTCTCTTGCTACCAACAAAACCTCTAGCTCCTCCACAAATCCTTCTAGACCTACGGTAGCGATTGTGGAGCTAGATACGCCGCTTACTGAAAAGAAAGAAGACACTCCCGTACTTGCTACCAACACGCCTTCCTCACCTCCTACTCCTCCACCCTCCACTACTACGCCTAAAGCATTGGAAGAAGTAGAGCTTGTAGCTGATTCGCCATCTACTCAATCCGTAAAAGTATCTGCTGAAGGACAAAAACCCGATGATAGCAAGTTGATTGTCGAATACGCCCTGATATTGCGGATTGTGGATAAAGAAACCAACGAACTCATTGCCAATCCTCAAGTGATTTTGAAAGACAAAGAAGGCAAACCGATTTCTTTGAAATCCGAAATGTTAAATAATGAGTTTTACATCAAAGTCAAAGAAGGGGACGAATTTGGGCTTACCGTACAAGCCGGTGGTTTTCTGCCTTTTAGTGCCGATATCCCTAAACTGACACAAGACAAACGCGTTACGGTAAAACTTGCCAAAAACTTACCTAGTGTGCTCAATATCGTAATGGTGGATGCACAAACCAATCAGCCTTTGAGTGGAGTAGCTCGTGTCAAATCAGCCACAGGCAAAGAAACGCTCCTTCAAGTCAGCAATGGAAAAGCGCAAGTTTCCCTTACTTCAAATGACAACTTTCAAATCACAGGCGAAACCAAGGGCTATTTTCCCTTGTCTAAAACTTTGCAAGTTGAACTTCCTTCCGAAGGCAACAAAATCTATGATTTAGAGCTTCGTCTTGTATCGGATGAGTATTTTATCACTGCCGAAGCCTACAACATCGAAAATGCCCAACCCATTGCTTCTGCTCGTATTTATGTCTTAGATGCCTCTGGAAAACGTGTATTAGAACTTAACGCTGATGCTACAGGCAAAGCTACTGCCAAGCTACCCTCCAAGGCCAATTATACCGTAGAATGCGTAGCAGAAGGTTTTCAGACTGCCACCCAAACCTTGAAGGATTTGCAGCACCAAACTATCGTACAGTTTAAGCTAGTACCTATCAAGAAAAAAGAAAAGGAGCTAAAACTTATTGTATTGGATGCTTACACGGGCGAAGAACTTAACCTCAAAGCTACCATCAACGGTAAGCCCACTGAGCGACCTACTCCGTTTTTTGTGAAAGGAATAGAAGGTGAACGCTTTGAACTAAAACTATTAGGCGAAGGAATTGACGAAAAACCCATTGCTTTTGCCTTTGTGGATTCGCTCATCAATCGTACAAGTCTTACCTTGCGTGTACCCAGGTCTACGTATGAGTTTGATTTTGGAGTGGTATCTCGCAAAGACCGAGGTGTCGTAGCCAAAGCACAATTGAAAGTGATAGATTTACAAACCAAAGCCGAGGTACCTGTATCTCTTGCCAACGGTAAATTCAAATATTCATTACAGCCTACCAAACAATACGCGCTGCAAATCAAAGCAGATGGTTTTGAAGACTTCAACACCCGTATCGAAACCCTTAAGTGGATTTCGGATGGAGAGTTGGAGAAAACCTTTGTTTTAATCCCCAAAATTGTACAAACTCCTCCTCCTGCTTCTTCGGTAGCTAGTAGTCCTACGGTCATCGAATCCAAGACTTTTGGTAAGATTGAAAAAGGAAAGGCAATCATCCTCAAAAACATTTATTTTGACCAAAGTAGCCCCGTTTTACGTACCGATTCTTATCCAGAATTAGATGCCCTTGCAGAAGTGATGAACCAAAACCCTTCGATTCGCATCGAAATTAAAGGCCATACCGACAATGTCGGAGATTTTGATTTGAATGTAAAACTTTCCAAGGAGCGTTGCCAGTCAGTAGAAGCCTATTTGATTCAAAAAGGAATCACTAAAGAGCGGTTGCAAAGTGTAGGAAGAGGGAGCCTCGACCCTATCGCACCTAATACGAGCGAAGAAAACAAGAAAAAAAATCGTCGTGTAGAGTTTACCGTACTTTAGGGAGGGGCATTTGCGTAACTTTGCCGTATGCACTTATACATTCATATTCCTTTTTGTAAACAAGCTTGTCACTATTGCGACTTTCATTTTAGTACAAACCTAAAGTCAAAGAACAATTTGGTGACCGCTATTTGTCATGAAATCGCGCTTCAAAAAGATTATTTACCCCACAATACCCTCCAAACTATTTACTTTGGAGGTGGTACACCTTCCTTGCTTACTGTCGAAGAATTAGGGAAAATTTTTGAGACTATTCACCTTTATTTTCAGGTAGAAACGGATGCCGAGATTACGCTTGAAGCCAATCCTGATGATTTGAGTTATAAAAAGCTAATATCGTTGAAACCCTTCGTAAATCGGCTCAGTATAGGCCTACAGTCTTTTCATGAGCCTTATTTGCGATTTATGAACCGCGCTCATGATGCCTCACAATCTTATTCAAGTGTCAAGCTAGCACAAGACTGTGGTTTCGACAACCTGACGATTGATTTGATTTATGGCATGAGTGAAAAACATTTAGGCATTTCGTCCTCCACGGATAGTGACGACATTCGCCTATGGGAAAAGGATTTGGAAATGGCCGTAGGGCTTGGAACGCCCCATATTTCGGCTTATAATCTGACCATTGAGCCTCAAACAGCCTTGGGAAACTGGTTAAGGAAAGGCAAAATCCAGGGTGTAGAAGAGGAACTATCAGCGCGTCATTTTGAGCTTATGGTAGCGTATTTAGAAAATCATCATTTTGAGCAATACGAGATTTCAAATTTTGCTCGAAATCATCAGTATGCTATCCATAATAGTAGCTATTGGAAGCGCCGCCCCTACCTCGGCATTGGGCCAAGTGCTCATTCTTTCAATGGTAGCACACGTCAGTATAATATCTCTAATAACATACAGTATCTCAAATCACTACAAACAGGAACCCTCAATTTCGAAATAGAAGTACTTACTCCCTTCGACCAAGTAAACGATTATATTCTGACAAGTCTCCGTACGATTTGGGGGTGTGATTTGGGTATTATTCAGGAAATTTCAGGAATAAACTTCCTAGAAGTACAAAAACATTACCTCAAGTCGTTTGTTGAAAAAGAATGGCTTTACTTAGATAACAATAAACTCTTTCTCACTCGTACAGGGAGACTTTTTGCCGACCGTATTGCTGCCGACTTGTTTTTGGTTTGAAAGATTCTCCCTTTTTTTCCGATTTTTGTATTTAGAAATACTAAAACTCGCTCTAACCCTCTGATATGGCTGTCAATCGAATTCGCCCTACTACTGCTCCTTCTCCCAAATCTACTCCCACTCGTAGCTGGAAATCAGTAGTAACTCGTATTGTTTTGAAAGGTATGTTGTACTTTTTTATTGGGTCAGTCCTTTGGGTTACGGTTCTCAAATTTGTTCCTGTATGGGTCACTCCCCTCATGATAGCCCGCAAAATAGAAGCAATCGCCGATGGCCGTGATAGTAAAATTTATTCTGATTGGACTTCGTTCGACGAGATGTCAAAAGAAGCTCCTTTGTCGGTTGTTTCTTCCGAAGACCAGCTTTTTCCTGAGCATTGGGGGTTTGATTTCAAATCTATGAACAATGCGTTTAGATACAACCTTAAAGGAAAAAAAATCAGGGGAGCGAGTACAATCTCCCAACAAGTAGCCAAAAATGTATTTTTGTGGCAAGGGCGTAGTTACATCCGAAAAGGATTAGAAGCTTATTTTACGCTGTTGATTGAAGTGATTTGGGGCAAAAAACGCATCTTAGAAGTTTATCTTAATGTCGCCGAAACTGGCAAAATGACGTTTGGGTATGAAGCTGCCTCCCAACGTTTTTTTAATAAATCTGCCTCCGCACTCACCCGTACAGAAGCAGCGCGAATTGCAGCGGTTTTGCCCAGTCCGCTGCGATTTTCCGCCAAAAATCCTTCCAATTATGTCCAGAAGCGTACACAACAAATAGCCCGTCAAATGCGTATGCTTGGACGCGATTACATTGCCAGCCTATAAACTTTTGTTTACTAAAAACAGCCATTCATTTACAAATAATTATTTTATAAGATTCTTTCTTTTTTTTAGAATTTTTTGGCATAGTTATTGAGCATAACTTCTGCGTACCCTACATATGAAGAATTCATTTAGCCTTATGATTTATTACTTGCCATTATTTTGATTAATGTGGCAATTGTCAATCGAGGCTCACTAAGAATTCTGAAAAACGTCAAAAGCCCAGAATAAAGGGCTTTTCAAATTATCGACACATTTCACAAGTTTTTAGTAGTAGGGTATGATAGTACATTTAAAGTATATTGTTTGGCTAGCGATAGCTGCTTGTATTTTGCTTTCCCCAAAGGCAAAAGGACAAACAATTCCTTGTGGTAACCCTCATGAATCACAAAGCAGCATCGTAGAGAGAGAAAAATTACTTTTAAAGGTAAAACAACAGCTTGCCAAAAACTTTGAAATAGCCAACCATACTGTACAATATATCCCTATCAAAGCACATATTTTACGGCTTTCGAATGGAACTGGTGGCCTATCTTTAGTTGACTTAAACAAAGCTCTTAATCAAGCTAATACTTACTTCATCAATATTAATATTCAATTTTATTTTTGCGGTACGGTCAACTACATCAACAATAGCGCCTTTTTTGATTTTAATACAGCCGATGAAGGTACCCTATGCGCTGCAAATGATGTCCCCAATGCCCTCAATTTATACTTCCCCAACACTATCCAATTTGGGTCATTAGCGGTTTCTGGATACGCATATATGCCTAGTACTTTAAGTGTAAGTAATAGGGTTTTTGTTCAAGCCAGCAATGCTACTGACACCCGAACTCTTGTCCACGAATTAGGGCATTATTTCAACCTTTTACATACTTTTCAAAATAGCACAGCAAGTAATCTCACTGAAAGAGAGTATGTGACACGTGATCCGCTCCAAGGTGCAAACTGCGCTACCACTGGCGATTTGCTCTGTGACACACCTGCTGACCCATTCGGAAGAGATTCATTAAGTTTGTTTGGTTGTAGTTTTCAAGGAACAGCCCGCGATCCTCAAGGAAACCTATACAACCCTTCACTCTCCAATATCATGTCTTATTACCCCATTACATGCGGAAATGTTTTTACTAATGGGCAGTATACCCGAATGCAAGATGGATTACTTCTTCGCACTTATGGCGGCAATCAGTATACACTTACATGTGGGCCACTCGTAACAGGCATCAATGTCCCTAGCAATCTCACTGCCACCATAGGAATGTCTGGCATATCACTTTCATTTACTGACAACTCCTCCAATGAAACAGGGTTTATTATAGAACGCTCAAGTGTCTCAAACACAGAAGGATTTATCCCCATTGCAGGGTTAGCGCCCAATGTGACTACATTTTTGGATCAGACTACTACTGCTTTTACAACTTACTTTTATAGAGTCAAGGCTTCTAACTCTACCGACCAGTACAGTAGTGTCTATATGATTTCGACAGCACTTAACTATTGTCAAGCCACTTATAATACGCTGTGTGATCCTACCCCTGTTTTGATTGATGACTTTGAACTAAAACAAGGGTCTACTTTTATCATCAATCACCCCAATACCAATTGCTCTCCTAGCAATTATGGTGATTTTACTAGTACCAACTACAATGTAGTGGCTGGAACTACTTACACTTTTTTTGCCAGAGCGACTCACAATGGCAGTGGTCTTTTTTATGACCAACATCTATCTGTGTGGATAGATTGGGATAGAGATGGCTTATTTGAACTAGAAGAACGGGTGTATAGGAGTGATAGTATTCCTCAAATGCCTCGGATGAACCCTACTGCATCTGGTTCCTTTACGATTCCCATAGCAGTATCGGCGGGAGTAGTCAGAATGCGTGTAAGATCTACTTACAATTTCGGTCCTAGTAGTGCGCTTATTCCACCATGTGGCCTTTTAGATTTTGGAGAAGTTCACGATTATAGCCTAATGGTGGCAGCCGCACCTCCTCCTACTATTACTACCACTTCCGTTAGTCCAAGTACTGTATGTGCAGGACAAACTATCAGTGTGAGCTTTACTACTACCAATTTACCCTCAGCGACCTATGTAGTACAGCTTTCTGACCTTAACGGCAACAATTTCGCTAATATTCCTACAACAGGTAGCAGCAGCCCATTGACTGCAACCCTTCCTCCTTCTACCCCATCCGGCACAGGGTATAAAGTAAAAGTAAATGCCATATCGCCAGTAGTAGTCGGAAGTGAAACGAGTAGCTTCACTATCAACGCACTCCCTTCAGCTCCGACAGCTATGACCCCTATTGCTTACTGTCAAAATCAAACTGCTTTACCTTTATCTGCCTCGGGCTCCAACCTCAAATGGTATACTATTGCCATTGGGGGAGTAGGAAATCCCACCGCACCTACTCCCATTACAACTAGTGCAGGGACAATCAGCTATTGGGTATCACAAACAGTCAATAATTGCGAAAGCTCTCGTAGCCAAATTGATGTGATTACTTTTGCAACCCCACCTCCCCCTACTATTACAAGCCCTGTTAACTATACCCAAGGTCAAACAGCGGTTCCACTAACAGCCACAGGACAAAATCTGAAATGGTATAATGTATTCTCAGGAGGAACAGCTTTACCATCTGCTCCTACACCTTCCACAGCTACCACAGGTACCGCAAACTATTATGTATCACAGACTATCAACAATTGTGAAGGCCCTCGAGCTTTGATTCAAGTAAACGTAAGCGCACCTACTTATGAGGTTGCTTGTCCTACCATAAAAGTTTATTTGGAAGGTTTGTGGAATGGCTCTCAAATGCCTTCTCTTCTAAATCAAAAAGGGTTATTGCCTGGGCAAACTCCTACTGATACTTCTTTAGGAGTACCAACTCCCGCAGGACAGCCTTACTCCTCAGCCCCGTGGTTCTATCCCGGTAATGAGTCTGTAGCTTCTTATAATAGCAACGTGGTAGATTGGGTGCTTTTATCTTTACGTACCAATGTCTCAGATACTAGTTCAAAGGTATATGAGACGGCAGCATTACTTCGTAACAATGGTGAGGTGAGCTTAGTTTCTGCCTGCCCTCTGCTCAACCCGTCGCTTTCTTATTATGTTGTCATTGAGCATCGAAACCACATAGGAGCTGCTTCGCACCAACCTATTTCAATTGTAGACAACAAAATCACTTATGATTTTACACAGCAACAATCTTATATACCAATCAACATCCCTGCATCAGGACAGAAAAAAATCGGATTAGTATATTGTCTATACGCTGGAGATGCTAGAAAAAATAGTTTTTCAGAAATAAATGCCAATGACTCGTCTCAATGGCGTATTGATAATGGAAAATTTTCAAGGTATTTATCAACTGATTACAATCTAAATGGCGACATTAATGCAATCGACGACATACTATGGCGTGTCAATAATGGAAAATTCTCAGGAGTCAACTTTTGATTGGCATGAAAATTGCTTCAATATACCTAATAGATACTTTTGGAGCCCTCAAAAATTGAACCATATTTTCAATTCATCAAATATGAAAAAATTCTTCACTTTTTCTTTTTTCGCAGTCGCTCTGTTTTTTTCGGCACTGCTACAAGCTCAAAATTCTCCGGGAAGATATGAGGTAAGACTTGTACATGGAGCCTACAATTGTGCCAAAGACTCTGTAGTTGTCTGTGTAGAAATCCGCGCTACCTCTCCCGATAGTGCTTTTGTGATGGGCAATGCCAACTTTTTATTAATTTATCAAAACAACCAGCTTAGTACTCCTGTCATTAGAAGTAGAGGAGCCTTTAGTGGAGGATCATACGCCACGATGACCATCACCAGAACCGACGGAGATCCTACCAGTGCTTTAAGTATCAATGTAGTTAATACGGACATAGGAGGAGCCGGAACAACCGTAGATACCAACTGGAAAAACATCGGATGCATTGCTTTTAGTACCGCTGGCAATACAAGTAAATGCTATAATCTTACTCTAAGTGCATCTAACCCTGCCACTATTGTGACACGAGCTTACGAAAACCCCGGTGACCCAGAGGGAGTATCTCTTACCCAAGAGATAACTCAGGGTACTCTCACCTCTATTACCAATCAATGTCCTGCCAATCCTACGGTAGCGCTCTCAGGAGGCGGTACAATCAACTCAGGGGAAAATGCTACCCTGACAGTTACCTCTCAAAATAACGTATTGCCAGCCCAAGTTACTTTATCAGGAAATATTCAAGTAACGTTGACAGCTCAAGAACCTACTAAAAATATTTTAGTATCACCCAACACTAATACCACTTATGAAATTGTCAGTGTAACGGGTGATTGCGGTGCTGGTACAGGACAAGGAACCGCTACAGTATCAGTAACGATACCTCAGAATTGCCCACCTGCCAAATGTATTCCTATTGTCACTAGAATAGTCAAGTAGTTTATCCCCTAAATATACCGAGTAAGTAAGTGGCTGCTTTCATAGGCAGCCATTTGCCATTTTTAATATACTCTTCCATTTGAGGGAGCGTATTTATAATATCTTTATTTTGATAAAATTGCTCTTCGAGAGACTGCCGAATAAGCGCATGCAACCATTCTAGATTTTGCTCTTGACGATGTGTGTTATAAAATCCATTAGCCGTAGTAAGTTGCATATATTGCTCTATCATCGCCCAAACCTCTGCAATTCCCTGCTTTTCTAAAGCGGAAGACGTTAATACTTTGGGAGACCATCCATTGGCAGGAGACATCAATAAGTGAAATGCATTTTGGTATTCTAGTACTGCCCTCTGTGCAGCAGCTTTGTTTTCACCGTCAGCTTTTGTAATCACAATTGCATCGGCCATTTCCATGATGCCTTTTTTAATACCTTGTAGTTCATCACCTGCTCCCGCCAACATGAGAAGTAAAAAAAAGTCAACCATTCCTTTGACCAATGTTTCGGATTGACCTACCCCCACAGTTTCTACCAAAACCACTTCAAAACCCGCTGCTTCACACAACAATATGGTTTCTCTTGTTTTATTGGCAACTCCCCCCAACGACCCACTAGACGGCGAAGGGCGAATATATGCCATAGGGTCATGAGCCAACTCTTCCATACGAGTTTTATCTCCCATAATACTCCCCTTTGTGAGCTGGCTTGTGGGGTCTATAGCTAAAACAGCAAGTTTCTTGCCTTGTTGTGTAAGGTGTTTACCAAAAGTTTCAATAAAAGTGCTTTTACCTACGCCCGGCACACCCGTAATACCGACCCGAACCGACCGACCACTATGAGGTAATATTTGCGCTAATACGGCCTGTGCAAGTTCCTTATCAGAAGAAAGTTGACTTTCTACCAAAGTAATCGCACGACTTAGTACAAGGCGGTTTCCCGTCAATACTCCTTCTACATAGGCTTCGATAGAAAGGCGATTTCGGACCAAAAGTAGGAAATGTTTGTTTGGAAAATTACAAAGATAGTAGCTAAGGAAAGCTTCTAAACTAATCTTCGGTAGAAGCTTGCTTCAGAAGAATACTTTCTGCCCAAAGCATATCATCCGAAGTAGTGATTTTGATGTTTTCGTAGTCACCTTCTACAAGAGTAATAGGATAACCTGCAAAATCCAACACACTAGCGCAATCGGTAAAAGTAGATTGTTCTTCTTTTTCAAAGGCAGTTCTCATCCAATCAAGCCTGAATGTCTGGGGAGTCTGAACTAGTCGATAAGCACTGCGATTTACGGCTTGATTAGAACCGTCTTCATTCATTATCCTTACCGAATCTTTGAGAGGAACGCAAGTCACCGCGGCACCATGCAACTGGGCCGTTTCAAAACTTTTACGGATAATTTCCGAAGTCACAAAGGGTCGTACGCCATCGTGGACTGCTACTACTCCTTCTTTGGAGCTGATTCTTTTCAAACCATTTTTGACAGATTGGAAACGGGTATTCCCCCCAGTCACCGTCATAATTGGAGGATAAAATTGGTGTTTATCACAAAGCGCATACCACATTTTCATGGCGTTGGCAGGTAGCACCAAAATCACTTGAAGGGAAAAATCGTAGGAAAGGAATTTTTCGATAGTATGCATCAAAATAGGCTTTCCGCCTATGAGCATAAACTGCTTGGGGGTTTTGCTGCCCATTCGGGTGCCACTTCCGCCTGCTACAATAATGGCAAATTTGGTCATAAAAAAGTCGTTGGTTAACAGTCGTTCGTCAAAATACTTAACTAAAGGACTTATTGACCAACGACTAAAAACTTAAATAATAAGCATTGCGTCGCCGTAGCTAAAAAACTTATATTTCTCTTTCATCGCTACGTCATATGCTTCCATGATAAGCTCATGACCTCCAAAAGCGCAAGTCATCATCAGCAAGATAGACTCTGGCAAGTGGAAGTTTGTCAGAAGCGAATTTGATATTTTGAAATCATATGGAGGGAAAATAAACTTATCTGTCCAGCCTTCAAAAGGCTTAACCCGATTATTAGCCGAAACCGATGATTCGAGGGCTTTAAGCGAAGTAGTCCCAATGGCACATACTTTCTTACCTTTGTCCAAAGCTTCGTTTATGACATTGGCCGACGATTCCGTAATCAAGTAGTTTTCAGAATCGGTCTTGTGCTTAGTCAAATCTTCTACATCTACTTGACGAAACGTACCGACTCCCACATGCAACGTAATAGGCGTAAAATTAACGCCTTTGATTTCCATGCGCCGCTGAATCACTTTAGTAAAGTGCATCCCTGCAGTAGGGGCAGCTACCGCTCCTACATGCTGCGCAAAAATCGTTTGATAACGCTCACGGTCAGCATCTTCTACTTTACGTTTAATATCGCGAGGAAGGGGGGTTTCGCCCAGTTCATCAATTGCTTTCATCAATTCCTCATGATTCCCGTCATAAAGAAAACGAATCGTACGACCACGAGAGGTGGTATTGTCGATTACCTCTGCTACTAAGTCGCTATCCCCAAAATAGAGCTTGTTGCCTACTCGGATTTTGCGGGCAGGGTCAACCAACACGTCCCAAAGACGCATTTCACGGTTGAGCTCTCGCAAAAGGAATACTTCGATTTTAGCACCCGTTTTTTCTTTTTGCCCATAAAGGCGTGCCGGAAAAACCTTGGTATCGTTGACAACCATCGTGTCTCCTTCTCCGAAATAGTCAATAATTTCGGAAAATTTTTTGTGTTCTATCTTCTTGGTTTGACGATTTACTACCATTAGACGCGATTCTCCTCGCTCGGCAGGATAGAGCGCAACAAGGCTCTGAGGAAGGTCAAACTTAAACTCGGAAAGTTTCATATATCTTTTTGGCTCAAAGACACCTCAAAAAATTAAGACCGCAAAAGTACTAATAAACTCCTTATTATTAGTAACCTTTGCGTTTTTTTTTGATTAAACGGTTCTTTTATTACCAAATGGCACTTTCAATTAATTTATTGATTGATTTTGATTGCTTTAAGTTAAAAATTATGGTGCAACTACTACATTAAAAGTAACATTGGCATCATCGCTGCCTGGCGTAGCTGTACCATTCTTGACGGCCACTCCTCCTACTGGCGGCTGATGACGAAGCTGTACTTGTAGTGTACCTGTAGCTGCCGAGGTAGTTACGATTTTTCCGGTAAGCCCTATGGGATAGTTACGACTATCTTTATCATCATAGGTGTAAGTCAATAGATTAGCTGGCTGGGGTGTAATCACCACAAGGTGTTCATCTGCTTCTTCTTTTATTTCCTCTGTGATATTATCTACTGGAGTAACACTTTCGTTTAAAAATTCGATTTCTAGCTTATAAGTACGATTTGTTTTTAAACCCACAGAGGCTATTGTAGGTGCATTCCCTCCTTCTCCATCCAAATCTTTCCAATCGAAAGTTTGAGTAGTAGTGGTCCCGTTTTCAGTGAATTTCAGCCGTACTGTAGTGATAAGTTCATTTTCGTCTTCTGGTGCAGGTTCTTCTTTTTTACAACTTGTTACTAATGCAAGCGTCAACACCAAAGCCCAAGAAAAATGTAGTCTATTCATAATGAGTGTGTTTGATTTATTTTTATGTTAGAAATTCCACTTTATTCTTAAAGACACATTCCGTCCTTGCTCTAGTGAGTAGTATCTAAATCGGTTTAGATAATCTCGGTAGGCTGTGTCCAATATGTTTTGTGCTGTTAGACTCCATCCTATGCTTTTATTCCAATCTCCGCCAATCAACACACTCCACAGATGATAAGCCGCTGGAGGATCTACAAAATCGCTATTGGGAGGCACCCGTTTTTGTTGGGCTACCCATAGATGCGTAAGCGATAGATAGAAATTTTCCCATTTGCCTACTTGAGCCCAATTGTATTTTAGGGTATTTTCAATTCTATTGGCTGGGATAAGTACCAAATACCCTTTTTCTTGAAGGTCATAAGCCTTCAAATAGGAAATTTTTGCGGTATGGGTAAGTTTTTTAGGAATGATTTCCCAGCGCGTATCTACATCTACGCCGGTGAAAGAGGCGTTTGTCTGAACATACTTGAAATACGGGAAAGCCCCCCTTACCGTCAAGATAGGTTCGGCTTGAGGCTTTAGATAAATATAATTTTGAATAAGGTTATGATAAATTCCTACTTCTACTTGCCAGTGCTTTCTATTATAATCAATACTCCCGATGAGATTGTACGCCGTTTCGGGTTGCATTTGATCATTTCCTTCTTCATAAGCAGCCGCACCGTGGTGAACTCCTTTGCTATACAATTCATTGGGGCTAGGTGGCCGCCAAGCACTTCCCACATTGACTCTCATCGATAACTCCTCCGTGGCATTCCAAACACTTCCAAGTGTACCAGACCAGCTACTAAACTGATGTTGGCGAGGCGAAAGGGTGCTACCCACAAACTTAAAAATATCTAGCTGCCGCCAATCATATCTAAGTCCAGCCTCCAACTCCCATTGATTACGTACCCATCTTTCAATAACAAATAGACCGATGTTTGCTTGATCAAAATCAGGAATGAGAGGACGCCCATCCGTAAAATTATACTGATACAATCCGCTGAGTCCTATTTGACCATTAATAGCACCTTTGATAGGAGCATGTTCGAAAACCAAATCACTTGTATAAGTAGTAAGTCGAAACAATAATGCAGGTTTGGTAGCCGCTTGAGGTCCATGCAAATCATACTCCGCACGTCGATTAAACTGCCGTCCAAAAGTCCAAGTCAGGCGATTGGCACCTATATTATAAAAAGCTTTAGCTTTCAACAAATCATGGTTAATGAGCTGATTAGGACGTTCTATCTCTCTTTCAAAGGCCGCCTTAATAAAAGGCTCGCCATTTTTGATAACATTCAACAAATCCGAAGTGCTTCCTATATGCGAACCCGAGAATATGCCAATATTGGTATGAAACTGACTATAAAAAACCTCTGCTCCCACTTTGGAGTTTCGGTATCCTGTGGTCAAAGAAAAATTGTGTTCTTTCACACCCGTATTTGCCAAAAAATAATCAGGGGTACGAATATTACCGCCATTTTTGAGCGTACCTTGTATTCTCCACGCCCATCCTTTCCAACTCGAAATCCCTCCCTGCAATGTGCCTGATATTACTCCCATTCGCCCGTTTGAAAAAGCAGCTATATTTGCTTCTCCACTTATCTTTGAATGCTTGGGAAGTTCATCAGGGTCTACCAAAATAACTCCCCCAATCGCATCTGAACCATATCTTACTCCCGACGCCCCCTGAACTACTGTCACTCTTTTTGCCACAAATGGATCTATCTCGGGAGCATGCTCAGAACCCCATTGCTGGCCTTCTTGACGAATGCCATTGTTCATGATAAGGATACGATTGCTATGCAAACCATGTATTACGGGCTTAGCAATAGAGGCTCCTGTTTGTAATAAAGTCACGCCATTGAGTACTTTGAGCGCATCGCCCAGCGTTTGGCCTTGATTTTGTTCTAAAGCTTTCCCTTCTAAAGCAATTGTTTTTTGAGAGAGGGAAGATTGGACCCGATGAGCCGTAATTTCGACATCTTGAAGATGAACTTCTTCTTCGGTAAGATTGATATCCTCTTCGGCACTATGGATTAGCGAAACGCTCGCTTTGACGGTTTTGTAACCTATGATTTTACATTCTATAGTATAATTCCCCTGACAAAGTTTATCTATCTTGTAGCGTCCCTCTGTATCCGTTATGGCATTTCGATTGGTTCCTTCTACGATGAGTATCGCCCCCACAATCGCCTGCCCCGTTTCTCGATCCTTGACAGTTCCTTTAATCAAACAATCGCATGCTTGAGGAGACTGTGCGAAAAGCACATCAACGGTAAATAATCCCAACCACACTGCCCATATGTAAAACAAACGATTCAAACTCTGCTAGTTTTTCTGACAAAGGTAACTCAATTGCAACTATGTTGCAAAAATAAATTCTTAAATAAAAAATCCCATTAGAAATATCATTTAATTTCTAATGGGAAATAGATTACTATTTTTGCTTAGTTACCGTTTTCCTCCGCGTCTGGGGTTCCGTCTTTAGGGCGCTCATAAATGAGCTTCCCCTTATCGTCCCACTCGCTCAACACTACCCCTTCTCCGTCTTCATACCAATATCGAGGGTAACGAGTAATTTTTTTGCGTTGACGACGATACTGATAATATTCATTCCATGTGCCCACTGGCGCGTCATTATCATATTGCCCTTTGACCATGAGCTGCCCTGCGTCATAATACATCAGATAATCTCCTTTGCGCTTACCATATTGTACTGGAATCACTTCTCGAATTTTGGTATGGGCAGAATCATAATATGATACAATAGATTCGGCCGGAAACCCTCGATACCATTTCGTTTTGTCAAGCAGCTTATAGTCTGCGTCATATGCTTCCCAACGTCCGTCTTTGGCTCCTATATAATAATTTCCTTCTTCTACTAAATTGCCTGCTACATAACGTTTATAGGGGCCATGCAGCAAAAGCGCGTTGTCTTTGTCTTTTATTAACGATTTACTCACCATACGATTACGGGGGTCGTACCAGTTGATTTCCAACCCATCATACATTTTTAGAAAGCGATTTTCTTTCAATACGTGAAACTCTATCTGAGTAATCCGATCACCACTCCCCATACTAACAACCTGCTTCACAATCGCTAAGCCTTCATATTCGGTATGATATTTTTTCTTTTTTTGACGACGCGCTTTTTCTTGTTTACGATGTTCTTTGATTTTAAGTCCCAAGTCTGGCAATGTCTCATTAAAAAAACCAACCCCATCCGAAGGCTTGATAGACTTCCCAGCCACAGTGGCACCTACTCCCAAACTAGGAGTGGACACTCCAATTTTTTGGAGCAAACTATCTGCTTCTGCTTTCTTGTCCCGAAATTTTTTAGATTTTTTTTCTGACTTATCAGACACCGTTTGTGCTTGCACTACCGCCAGACTAAAAAGTGCCACTGATACAATTGAAAATAGCTTTAGCATCTTTATCGCTTTTTCTTTTTCCATTTTTTGGTAAATATCGAAACCTCCGTGAAGTGTCAAGCTACCACAGTACCAAAATTATACCAAATTAAAAAACGTAAGACTTTATAATTTGTTGTGAGCTAAACTTAATCCTAAACTGTAGAGTTTGGCTTTGCTTACTACGCTTTTACAATACGAATCACTTTTTGGCCGGAGTCGCACTTCATCATACAAAAATACAAACCTGGCATCCACTGCTCGCCGTTGAGTTGTGCCATATAATTGCCCGCAGACAAAGTGGCTTCTTTAAGTACCATTACTTCTCTCCCTAGCATATCATAAAGCGCTAGCTTAATACTCATTTTTTTATTAACAGAATACCGGATTTGGGTGGTCTCTACAAAAGGATTAGGGAAATTTTGCTCCAGTGAAAATTCGTCCTTATGAACCAAAAGCGGAGTAGTAGAGGTTCGAAAAATAGGTAAGGTAGAAAAATCTCTTTGTCCCATAATATCTCTAACTACTGGAGATTCGACTCCCAAGTGATCCTGCAAGATGCTAGTATATATTTGCCTAAAATCAAATTCAAATTTAATATCTCCATTCGCATCTAAGTCTGTCAGGCTTGGGGTTTTCCCTATAATTCCCCCTCTTACGCTATTTCCAATCACAAACAAAGGCGCTGCCGAGCCGTGGTCTGTTCCCATTGTGCCGTTTTGATTTACTCGCCGCCCAAATTCCGAAAAAGTCATCACTACTACTTTATCGGCTACGCCTCTTTTTTCTAGGTCTTTTTGAAATGCCGCCACGGCTTCCGACACAGTCTTAAGAAGGTTTGCATGTGTACCTGTAGTGGTAGCATTCGCAACTACTTGATTAGCATGAGTATCAAACCCACCTATAGTGGTGAGATATACAGGCGTTTGGAGTCCTCCACCTATCAATTCACCTATTATCCTTAGTTGACTTGCCAATCCTGTAGAAGGGTAAGGAGATATATTTTTGGCCGAAATCTCCCATTTTTGTTTAATCACTCCTGAGTATGCTACCGACTGAGTAGCTATTTGCCTCATAAATTTCAGTTCTTCGCCAGCCAACGTATCCGGAATAGGCTCATTATCAATAGTGGTACCATTGACCAAATTATAAAAATTGGTAGGACTGCTAAATACCACACCTGTAGACCCCAAATCTGTTTGAATCAATAAAGACTCCACTGAACCTAACTGCACTGCCATCGGATGCTCTGGAATAGACACCGGAAAACCTGGGTACATCTTTGTCAAATACCGTCCTGCCCATCCTTCATCCAACAACTCTTCGGCATTTGAAGCGGTAAGCCAAATATCTGTAGCCCTAAAATGTGACCGATTCGGATTTGCGTAGCCTACACTTTGGACGAGGGTCATTTTACCATTATCGTACAAATTTTTGAGGGCTATCATATTGGGGTTGAGCCCGATTTGGCTATTGAGCGGCAATACATCCTGCTTTCTGATAGCAATATTTGCCCTGCGACTATAATAAGCCGCACTTTCGTAGGGAACGACAGTATTGAGACCGTCATTTCCACCCGCCAATTGTACCAATACAATGATTTTGCCAGCGGTCGCTTCCATATGAATCGCAAAAGGATTATACGCAAACGCCCTGACAGGCACTCCGTTCATTCCAAAAGCTACGCCTCCTGAAACGAGACTCAACTGTTTTAAAAATTCTTTACGATTCATACGATTGGAAAATGAAGGAAATTAAGAACTACGCAAATTGAAACTCAGGAAGCCGCATAATGGCTTTCAGCAATGCTTTTATTTGGTTTTCAGCGCCGGGGGTACTTGTGGACCAATTGGCCAATATCGTACTCCCAAGCAATGTATTGACTAAGGTCTGCTTTTTTGGGGAGCTTATTGGGAACTGTAAAAACACATTTACCACATCATCTACAAATTTGATGGCCTCCTCTGAGGTTTTATAGCTCCGAGCATAGTCCACTGGAGGCGATATAAGCTTAAATTGCGTACTGCGGGTATTGCCCATAGCATTGACGACATAATCTGAGAACCCTCCTCTGACGGCATAGGTAGTAGAACTAATCCAATCCCGCTGACCTACCCATCCTTGAACATCAGGGGGCGAAAACAATTGCTGTTGAAGGGCTTGCGTTTGGCTAAAAATATAAGCCCAGTCGGCTGAAGGAGTAATCTGCATGACAGTCAAGTCAAACGCCTTCAAAACTCCCAAAGTAATTTCCATGGGATTCTTGATTTTGGCTCCTTTGTACTGAGCACTAAAAAACTCCTCAGAGGTAAACAAAAATGATAGTACGGGGCGAATCTCATAATTATTTTGCCTGAATACGTTTGCCATTTGTTTGATAAAAGCTTCGTTTGGCTTATAAAACACAAATTCTTTATAGAGCTTCCGACATACAAACTCTGCCGCTTGAGGCTTTTCTAAGATAAGATCTATGATGTTTTCGTGGTTAAAATTACCGGTTTTTCCAAAGAAAGTTTTGTTAGAATTGGCAAAGCGAGATGCCACAAAAGTAGCGGTTAGCCCATTGACTTGCCATCCTGTCAAAGCCAAAGCAGCTTGTTTTATATCTTCTTCGGTATAATTGCCAATACCCAACGTAAAAAGCTCCATCAGCTCACGAGCATAGTTTTCATTTGGGCTATTGTTTCGGCTCAATCTACCGTCCAAATAAATCAACATAGCTGGATCAATAGTAACATCTTTGGCAAGTTGACGAAAATTTCCCCACGCCATACGCCGAAACAAGGCGTTTTGGAGATACATATGTTGAGGGTAGTTTACTTTGTCACGAGCAGATACAAAATGATTATGCCAAAACAATACCATTTTTTCACGCATGTTGGTTTCTTCGGCAAGCATTCTATCATACCACCAATAAGTAAGAGAACGATATCGTTCTCCTTCTAAGTTGTTGTTTACAGGGGTTTCACTTACCCAATCTCCTGGGGGAGCAGGCAAAGGTGAGTCGGCGAGGAGTTCTTTCTCTACAAATGCCTCTACAGTAGAGTAAGCGAGCGCTCTTTGTAGGTCTTTGCGCGAATACCCAAACAAACACCTTGATAGTAGATGTTTGGCATTAGATAAATCCCAAACTGGCATATTGGTAGCTTTTTTATAGAGATTTAACGTTTTATTCTTTTAAATAGACAAATTTGTACCAAAATGGTTTAATTTTTATCTATCAAAGATAATTTTTAATTTACTGATAATCAATCCTTAAAATTTATTGTTCGCATGCAGGTTGAAGTATGTACGTTTTCTATTGAATCTTGTTTAAATGCTCAGAAAGCAGGGGCGCAGCGCGTCGAACTGTGTGGCGGTCTTTATGAAGGGGGCACGACTCCGAGCTATGGTCTTATCAAACTTGCTCGACGCTTACTATCTATCAAGATATACGTCATGATTCGTCCTAGAGGTGGAGATTTTTGCTATGATACCTACGAAATTGAAACCATGAAATCTGACATAGAAACTGCCAAACAGTTAGGAGCAGATGGAGTGGTATTTGGTATCTTGGACCCAAATGGTAAAGTAAATATTCCAGTTACCAAAGAATTGGTCCAAATAGCTCATCCTATGGGAGTAACTTTTCATCGTGCTTTCGATGTCACTCCCGATCCTTTTGAAGCCTTAGAGGCAATCATTGAGACTGGAGCTGAACGAATTTTGACCTCAGGCCAACACAATACCGCTCCAGAAGGTTGGCAGCTTTTGGAACAAATTGTAAAAAAAGCAAACAACCGAATCGAAATAATGGCTGGCGCAGGCGTAAATGCTGACAATGCGTCGCTTTTGGCTCATACAGGAGTGCATGCCCTTCATCTCACGGGCAAGGCCGTCCGCGATGGTGCAATGATTTTTAAAAAAGAAGGCATCAATATGGCTTCTGTCTTACCAGCCAATGAGTACGAAATTATTTATAGTGATGAAGTCAAAATCAGGGCTTTAATTGAAAGGTTGAACCGATAAAAAAGTATTTTTAAAATTTTTTATTAATTTAACTCGTTAATATTCTTACAAGTAGCTACCTTTGAATCCGAAAAAATCACTTCTTCTCTTGATATCATGATTACTGAACCTTTAATGATTCAAGCCCAAGCTGCCGACAGTGGCATTATAGGTCAAGCGATTACCTACGAAAAAATTCCAACTCAGATTTATGCAGATGCAAAAGACGCATCTGGAGCAGTAGCGCAAGAAATCGCCGACTTGATCCGCAGCAAACAAAAAGAGGGCAAACCTTGTGTATTAGGTCTTGCGACGGGCTCCTCTCCCAAGACCGTGTATGCCCGTCTTATCAAAATGCACCGAGAAGAGGGCCTTAGTTTTAAGAATGTTATTACGTTCAACTTGGACGAATACTACCCCATGCAGCCTGATTCGATTCACAGCTACGTACGCTTTATGCGCGAGCAGCTTTTTGATCATGTTGACATTCCTAAAGAAAACTATTTCATTCCTGATGGTGCGATTCCGGCTCCAATGATTGCGGAATTTGCTCAAAGTTATGAAAACAAAATCAACGCCTTAGGAGGTATTGATTTCCAATTGTTAGGAATAGGTGGCAATGGGCACATTGGCTTCAATGAGCCTGGTTCGTTGATCAATTCGCGTACACGTCTGATGACGCTAGACCACTCCACTCGGGCGGCTGCCGCCATGGAGTTTGGCGGGCTACATCAAGTTCCCAAAAAGGCCATTACAATGGGGGTATCTATCATCATGAATGCTAAGCGTATAGTACTCCTCGCTTGGGGTGAGCGCAAAGCACCCATGATCAAAGCCTCAGTAGAAGGTCCGGTAACAGAGCATGTACCTGCATCCTATCTCCAAGCCCACCCAAATACATCTTTCTTTGTAGACGAGCGGGCTGCCTCAGAACTAACTCGCGTAAAAACACCGTGGCTAGTAGATACCGTAGAGTGGGACAACTCTATGATAAAAAAAGCCGTGACACATTTGTCTTTGACGCTTAAAAAGCCAATCCTTAAACTCACTACCAAAGATTACAACGACAATGGTATGAGTGATATGCTTGCGGCTCACGGCTCCGCTTACGATATCAACATCAATGTTTTCAATCAGCTTCAGCATACTATTACAGGATGGCCTGGGGGAAAACCAAACGCCGACGATACTCACCGTCCAGAGAGAGCATTACCTGCCAAAAAGCGGGTGATTATTTTCAGCCCTCACCCCGACGATGATATCATCTCAATGGGAGGTACTTTCCAACGTCTCGTTGACCAAGGGCATGAGGTGCATGTAGCTTACCAAACCTCTGGTAACATTGCCGTTGCTGACGATGAAGCTTTTCGTTTTATCGACTTTGTGGTAGATTATAACCAGAAGTTTGGCATAGAAAGCCCTGCTGCCATGAAAATTTTTGAGGACGCAAAAGACTTCCTTAAAAAGAAAAAAGACAGCGAAATCGATACACCAGAAGTTCGTTATGTAAAGGGTATCATTCGTAGGGGCGAAGCCAAATCTACTTGTCGTTTTGTGGGCACGGAGCATTTCCACTTCTTAGATATGCCTTTTTATGAAACAGGCACTATCCAAAAGAAACCTATCAGCGATGATGATGTCAAAATCATTGTTAATTTGATAGAAGAGGTGAAACCGCACCAAATTTATGCTGCTGGCGATTTTGCTGACCCTCATGGTACTCACAAGGTATGTTGGGACGCAATCGAAGCAGCCCTCAAACAATTGAAGCACAAAAACTTCATGAAAGACTGCTGGGTATGGCTTTATCGTGGTGCGTGGGCCGAGTGGGACATCCACGAAATCGAAATGGCTGTACCGATGAGTCCTGACCAAGTGGTCAAAAAACGCCTCGGTATCTTCAAACACCAATCTCAAAAAGACGGTGTTGTCTTCCAAGGAGAAGACTCACGGGAGTTTTGGCAGCGTGCAGAAGAACGCAACAGCGGAACAGCTCGTTTATACGACCAATTGGGCTTAGCAGAGTACGAAGCCATGGAAGCCTTTGTACGTTGGCATTTTTAATGCGGTTTTTATAAAACAATATACAATAAGATAATAATCAAGCGTTAGCAGGTGTAAAACTCGCTAACGCTTTGTTTTTTTACGCTTATATTTGCTGCCACGTTTTTATTCATCTTTCGTATGCGTACGGTTTTGTTACTGCTACTATCAAATGTTTTTATGACAACCGCTTGGTATTGGCACCTAAAGTTTAAAGAAACTTCACTTTGGAAAGTTATCTTAGTTAGTTGGCTTATTGCTTTTTTAGAATATTGCATCGCCGTTCCTGCTAATCGTATCGGTTCCTATGAGTTTAATGCTTTCGAGCTTAAAACGATTCAAGAAGTAGTAAGTCTGACGGTTTTTGTAGGATTTGCAGTTTTTTATCTGAAAGAAGAAGTTCGTTGGAATTATTTGGTGGGCTTTGGTCTCATGGTTTTGGCGGTATTCTTTGTTTTTAAAAAGTGGTAATTTGCCATTTTTATTCTATTTTGAATGAAACAACAACTCATAAAAATATCCGTTTTGGTCGCCATCCTCATTGGCATTAATCTTCTAGCATCTTTTGTTTTTGTTAGATGGGACTTAACCCAAGAAAAACGCTATACTATTTCTGATGCAACCAAAAACCTACTCCAAAACCTAGACGAACAAATCGTCATCAATGTTTATTTAGCAGGAGATTTTCCGCCTGGTTTTGAGCGACTTGAAAGAGCAATCAAAGAAACTTTAGAGTCATTTGCTGACTACGGAGGAAGCAACATTGCCTATAGATTTATCGAACCCAATGATCCAAAACTCCAAGAAGAACTGGCTCAAAAGGGTCTTATTCCCACCAATCTTTTTGCTAATGAAGACGGCAAACGCACAGAGAGGCTTATTTTCCCCGGTGCTCTTATTTTCTATGGAGGCAAAGAATACCCTGTTCAGTTATTAAAAGGAAATCAAGCTTCTGGTTCTGAAGAACGCCTCAATCAATCTTATGAAGGAGTAGAATTTGAGCTGGCATCAGCCATTAGGCGTCTTACGCTAAAAGACCGCAAAAAGATTGGTTTTTTGGTGGGTCATACCAAAGTACCTCCACCACGTTTCTCTGATTTATTAGCAACCCTCCAGCAAAACTATGATTTATATTTCGATGTCCAGAATCCTGATTCTTGGGATAAAGGAGATCTCTTAATCATTCCTAAACCTGACGCACCTTTTAGCGAAGAAGAAAAATACAAGTTAGACCAGTTTGTGATGCGAGGTGGTAAATTACTGATTTTTGCTGATGGCGCTCAGGTCGACAGCGTAAGTTTACAGGGAACTTTTGCCCAGCCACTTTTACTCAACTTAGATGATTTACTTTTTAAGTATGGTTGCCGTATCAATCCAAATCTAGTAAAAGACATGAGCTGTGCGATGATTCCGCTCAATGTAGGAAACATGGGAGATAAGCCACAAATCCAACCTATGCCTTGGCGATTCTTCCCATTGATCAACAACTTTGGAGCAAATCCTATCGTACGAAACTTAGACGCAGTGTATAGTCGTTTTCCAAGTACTATTGATACTGTTATGGCTCCCAATGTGGTCAAAACTCCTCTTTTACTTACATCACAATATACCAAAACTTTGAAAGTGCCCGCTTTAGTTGCCTACAACGAAGCCCGTCAGCAACCTGACCCCAGAGAATATAACAATGGAGTAAAAACCATCGGCTTATTGTTAGAAGGAACTTTTTCTTCTCTTTACAACAATCGTCTACTTCCTACCGACCCTCGTATGAGTTCGTTTGTTGGTCAAAGCAAACCTAGTAAAATTATTGTTGTATCAGACGGCGACATGATTGTCAATGACATTGACTACACTCGCAACGCCCCCCTATCTATGGGTTATGATCGCCTAACTAGGTATACTTATGCCAACAAAGATTTTGTAATGTATGCCATAGACTATCTGGTAGATCCTAAAGGGCTCATTACGGCTCGTAACAAACAAGTAATGCTAAGACCCCTAGATAAAATTAGACTGAAAGAAGAACGAACCCAGTGGCAATTAATCAATTTAATAGCACCCCTGGCCTTGGTTGGTTTACTAGGATTAGGATTTCAGTGGTGGCGCAAAAATCAATTTGCGAAATAAACCCAAAAAAAAGGGGAGGTAAGCCCCCTTTGAGTTAAGATGCTACAGCTTCTTCTTCCAACACATCTCTTTCTACCCGCAGATTTTCGATGATAAATCGTTGACGTTCGGGGGTATTTTTTCCCATATAGTAAGTTAATAACTTTTGAATTGTGACCTCTTTCTTCAAAATCACTGGCTCCAAACGCATATTTTCACCGATAAATTTACCAAACTCATCAGGAGAGATTTCACCTAGTCCTTTAAAACGCGTAATTTCCACTTTTTTGTTACCACCCAGTTTTTTAATTGCTTTTACTCTTTCTTCTTCACTATAGCAGTAAATAGTCTCTTTGTGATTACGTGGATTCCGAACCCTAAAAAGAGGCGTTTGGAGAATATAAACGTGGCCATTTCGAACCAAATCTGGAAAAAACTGCAAGAAAAACGTGAGCATTAACAAACGGATGTGCATCCCATCTACGTCAGCATCGGTCGCAATCACGATGCGATTGAATCGCAAATTTTCTAATCCTTCCTCAATATCAAGGGCATGCTGCAAAAGATTAAATTCTTCGTTTTCATATACCACTTTTTTGGTAAGTCCAAAGCAGTTTAGAGGCTTACCTCGCAAGCTAAATACGGCCTGAGTTTGCACATTACGCGCTTTTGTAATCGACCCACTTGCCGAATCTCCTTCTGTGATAAACAAAGTAGTTTCATAACGATCTTCAGATTTTACATCTGGTAAATGATTCCGACAATCTCTTAATTTTTTGTTATGCAAACTAGCTTTTTTAGCTCTTTCGTTAGCCAGTTTTTTTATACCTGCCAATTCTTTCCTTTCCCTTTCCGACTGCTCAATCCGTTTCTTTAGTGCTTCTTTTACCGCCGGATTCATATGGAGGTAATTGTCAAGTTTGGCTTTCAAAAAATCATTAATAAAAGTCCTTACAGTGGGACTATTGGGATCGGGAGAAATATTGTTAGAGCCTAATTTTGTCTTAGTTTGGGATTCAAAAACAGGTTCTTGTACCCGAATGCTAACCGCTGCAATGATAGAAGCACGCACATCTTCAAAGGCATAATCTTTACCATAATGTTCTCTCACGGTATCTACCAAAGATTGCCGAAATGCCATTAAGTGTGTTCCACCCTGCGTAGTATATTGTCCATTGACAAAAGAGTAATATTCTTCGCCGTATTGGTTGCCATGGGTAAGCGCAATCTCAATATCCTGTCCTTTGAGGTGTATAATAGGATACCGAATAGCATCTTCGTCTGTTTTATTCCTCAACAAATCTAGAAGACCATTTTGGGAAACAAACTTTTGCCCATTGAAATTAATACTAAGCCCTGCATTGAGGTAGCAGTAATTCCAAATCATATTGGTCAAAAACTGCGGGATATAATGGTAATTTTTAAAAATAGTATTATCTGGCTCAAAAATCATCATCGTACCATTGCGCTGATTTGTATCTTCTTCCCCAGATTCTGCTATGACTTCCCCTTTTTTGAATTCGACCCATTTTGTCTTTCCTTCCCTAAACGATTGAACTTTAAAGTAAGTCGAAAGAGCATTAACAGCCTTAGTACCGACCCCATTCAATCCTACTGATTTTTGGAACGCCCCTGAATCATATTTTCCTCCTGTATTGATTTTAGAGACACAATCTACGACTTTTCCAAGCGGAATCCCCCTCCCATAATCTCTTACCTCTACCCTATGTTCCGTAACTTTGATATCTACTGCTTTCCCATATCCCATGGTATGTTCGTCGATGGAGTTGTCAATGATTTCCTTAACCAACACGTAAATACCATCATCAGCGGCGGAGCCGTCTCCCAATTTACCAATGTACATTCCAGGGCGTAATCGAATATGCTCTTTCCAATCTAACGAACGAATGCTGCTTTCGTCATACTTTACTTCTTCTGCCATTTTTATCTTAATAAGGGTTACCTTTTTACAAATTTCGTTTTAATCTACGCTAAATACAACGTTTTAAAAGCCAAAAAGAGTTTTAAAAAAATTTTATCAACAAAAGTTTGGTTAGTTGATAGAATTTAAAGTTACTTTGTAAAACAAAGTTCTTTTTGTCATATTTGTATTTGCTTAATTATTTAACGGTATGCGATTTGTTTCACAAATGCGTTTTTTTATAATATATGGGAATATCGGAAAAATTATACAATAAGCCCCGAAAATGGCCGTAAAAAAGAAAAAAGTTTAAAAAAATGAAAAAGTTGCGTTACTTTGTCGGCCAATTTGATTCTATAAATAGATTGGCTTTGTTGATGTGTTAATTTATTGTTAATCAGAAACTAAGAATTTTGCTTTTGAACATTATTTCATGAAGAAGTTTTTTGGAAGTTTTTCTGCCATGCACGCCACACGTGCTTTTTTACATGTTTTTTCTGTCAGTCTATTTACTCTTACAGCTGTATATGCTCAAACGCCTACTGGTGGAGCGCCAAGCGGCAGCTCTGGAACAGCCACTCAAGGACAACCTTCTGCTCCTGGTACTACAGGGCAGCCAAGCACTACGGCGACATCTACCACTACCACTCCTTCTACCACAACAGCTACTGAAAAAGGCAGTGATCCTAAAGCCGACCCTAAAACGGCAATAGACCAAGTTGAAAAAGCTACTGATAAAAAAGATCAAGCAACAACTACCGATGCAGATGAAGCTTTACAAGAAGCGGAATTGACAAAACTGCGCCGCAAAATCTTTGGATATCAACTATTCAGCAATTCAAAAGTCAGTTTTGCACCCTCTGAAAACATGGCTACCCCTCGTGATTATACCATCGGCCCAGGTGATGAATTAAGTGCGTATATTTATGGTTACTCACAGTCATTGATGGAATTGCCTGTCAATTCAGATGGCTTTGCCTTTGTAAAACCCATCGGGGCTGTACAATTAAGCGGACGCACGATTGAGCAAGCTCAAAAGGAATTAATCACTCGCTTATCCCCTTATTACAATAACCTTGGGGCACCCGGTAGCAATGCTAGTACTTTTCTTTTGTTGAGGTTAGGCAGAATACGCACCATTCGGGTTACGGTGCTTGGAGAAGTAATTACGCCAGGCACCTATAGTGTTTCGTCTCTTTCTACGGCTCTTAATGCTCTACAACTTACTGGAGGTCCTAACGAATTAGGCTCGTTTCGCCAAATAAAAGTAGTAAGAAGAAATAAAACCGTAGCCACCCTTGATTTGTATGAACTTCTTATGAGCGGTGCTCTCAATACCGATATTCGTTTGCAAGACAATGACGTAATCCAAGTAGGTGTTTATAACAAAAGAGTAGAAATAAAAGGAAACGTAAAGCGCCCTGGCCTTTATGAATTGCTGCCTAATGAAACTATTGCAAAGGTATTAGAGTATGCGGGTGGTTTTACAGAAAATGCTTATACTGACCGCCTCAAAATATTAGGTCTTACTACCAAAGAGCGTAAAATCGTGGATGTCCGTTCTTCTGAGTATGACAAGTACATTCCTAAAAACGGTGATGAAGTCTCCGCAGATATGCTACTTGACCGTTTCGAAAACATGGTAACGATTTCGGGTCCGGTATTCAGACCTGGCCAATATTCTTTAGACCAAAACAAAACCCTACTCGAGCTCATCAAAAATGCCGAAGGTCTTACGGGAGAGGCATTTACAGGACGTATCAACGTCATTCGTACCCGCGACGATCTATCAGTCGAAAACATTTCTATCAACCTAGCTGATATGATGAATGGCAAAGTTGATGACTTACTTCTAAGACGAGAAGACCAAATCATCATTCCTTCAAAATTCCAACTCAGAGAAGGGGCTTATATACGAATTACGGGCGAAGTAAACCTTGGCCCAGAAGTGAATCTTAACTATACTTCTAATCTCACGCTAGAAGATGCGATTATTCAATCAGGAGGTTTCAAAGAATCAGCCGCAACTTCTCAAATAGAAGTCGTACGCCGCAAACGTGACGTCAATGTTCAATCCATTTCGGCACAAGTGGCAGATATCTTCCTTTTTGATATCAATCGCGACCTCACCATGGACGCCAACGATAGCCGATTTGTATTGGAGCCTTATGATGAAGTATTGGTGCGGCCTTCCACCAACTACCAACCCCAAACTTTCGTTACAATGAAAGGGGAAATTGTAAGTCCTGGGCTATACGGTATCAAAGCTAAAGACGAAAAACTTTCAGATATGCTTAAAAGAGCCGGCGGACTCACAGCACAAGCCTATATTAACGGGGCTACGTTGTTGAGAAAGATAGCATTGACCGACGAAGAAATCGAGCAAAGAAACAAAGCCGTAGCAGTGATTTCGGATGATGCTAAGAAAGGGCAATTTGTGGGCGAAAATGTGTCAAAAGACAAACAAGAAGCGATTGGGATTGATTTGGCACGTATCTTACGCAATCCAGGAGGTCGTGAAGATATTATCCTCCAAGACGACGATGTAATTGATATTCCTAAACGCCTCGAAACAGTACGTGTTCAGGGAGAGTTGTTGTTTCCAACAACGGTCAAGTATCGCAGTGGCAGTTCTTTTATGGATTTTATATCACAAGCAGGTGGCTTCACCAGAATGTCATTGAAACGTAAGTCGTATGTTATTTATCCTAATGGCTCTATCGACCGTACCCGCAAGTTTCTATTCTTTAACATATATCCTAAAGTAGAACCCGGTTCCGAAATCCGTGTACCTCAGCGTACTCAATCAGACTTGGCCGAAGCTCAACGCGCCCTCCAATCTGTTATTGGAATTTCATCAACAGTAATGACTTTGATTACAACAGTACTTGCATTTAGAGTATTGGGAAGTCAATAGCCAAATTTCGATTAGTAGACAACATTTTCAAAGACTTCAGGTTAGTGATCATTATATCATGGAACAACAAGAACAAGCAACACTTACTCCCAAGCTGATATTCCAAAAAATAATTGAAACCAAAGATTTGGTTCTCAAAAATTGGTGGATTCTTCTAATCATGGTCGGAATCGGAACAGCCATAGGGTATTATGTTGACTCCGAAAACAACAAACGAATACAGTACATTTCTAGGATTGTTTTCAGCATTAGTGGGTCTAAATCAGGGAGTGACATGGGCAACTTTGGTAGTCTCCTAGGCATGGGAGGGGCACAAGGAGATGCTGGATTATTTACAGGTGAAAATCTCTTTTATGTTATTAAGACCCGGCCTGTACTCGAACGCGCCCTGCTAACACCAATCAAATTGGCCAATGGTAAGACGGAGTTGTTTGCCAATTACTATCTTGATTCTACTTACTTACGAGAGGATGAATGGGCAAGTTTCCTTCCAGAATGGACTAAAGTGAGAATTAATCATACTAGTCGCGATAGCATGTCGAAACTTGAACGCCAAGTTTTTGATGGGGTCTTATATAAAGTTCGTGATAGAGAAATTAGCATTTCACAACCTAATATGAAAACAGCTTTTAATGAATTGGCTGTTTCGATGGAAAATGAAATGGTAGCGCGCACATTTTCTTATTTATTATTGGAAACAATAGAGCGCGTTTATCAAGAAAACCAAACAAGGAAATCGCGTGAAATGATGGTAATCATGAAAAAGAGGGTTGATTCGTTAGGAAGTGTCCTTAATAGGACTGAGAGCCGTCTGGCACAGACTACTGTAATCAATACTGAAGCAGTAGTACCTACAGCCAAAGTAGAAGAGGGACGACTTACGCGAAGTACCACTTTTGTTTCTTCCCTTTACTTAGAAGCCTCACGCAGCCTCGAAAGTCTAAAGATGTCAATTGTCAAAGAAGCTCCTCTATTTACTATCATAGAGCCTCCTGTACTGCCTCTTGAGACCAAACTTTTTACTCGTCAAAACATGAAATTTGGGGCGATTATTGGCTTTTTTGTAGCCATCATTTTTATACTTGCAAAGCAGACCTATGTAGAAGCGCTTAAAGATTTAAAGAAAAAAACTGTAAAAAGTTAAACGATATATTCATAAAAGACGTCTAACTTTAGATTGACGTCTTTTTGTTTTCTAATCTACTTGAACATTAATGAAATTTTCGGACGAAGTAGTTATTGAAGCCGGACACGGAGCCAAGAATTATTGGAAAGATTTATGGAAAAACAGGGAACTACTCTGGATTCTTTCTAAGCGCGATTTATCGGTTCGTTATAAACAAACTGCCATCGGAGCAGCTTGGGCCGTTTTACGGCCTTTTGCCACAACGGTGGTGATGGTATTTGTATTTAGTAAAATCGCTAGGCTCAAAGGAGATGAGGGCATCCCATACCCTTTGATGGTGTTGGCAGGTATTACTATCTGGAATTTATTTGCTAATACCTTCACTCAGATTAGTCATAGTATTCTTATTAATTCTAACTTAGTAACGAAGACGTATTTTCCACGGCTTATCATGCCTTTGAGCTCAGTCATAGTTGGTTTTATCGACTTCCTGATTTCGCTGTTTCTTTATGCAGTAATTGCGATTTGGTATCAACATCCTCCCAATTGGCAAATTATACTCTTACCTGTATTTGTTTTGTTGAGTTTGTTTGCGGCTCTTTCCTTCGGCTTGATTTTTGCTGTAATGAATGTACGTTTTCGGGATATAGGGCAACTTATCCCTTTTTTAGTACAAATAGGCTTTTACGTTTGTCCTATTGCCTATAGTGGCAAGTTGGTAGAAGCCAATCACGATGTTTGGTGGTACGATATTTATTATCTTAACCCTCTGGTGAGTATTATTGATGGCTTTAAGTGGTGTCTTTTGGGAGATGGAGCTTTCTTTAAGATTGAGCATTTATACAGTGCAATGGGCATCATCGCACTTACTTTAGGAATTTCCATTTACTATTTTCGTAAAGAGGAAAATTCATTTGTTGATTACATTTGATTACTTTTGGATTTAGATAAACTTTTAAGCGCTCGATGCAGGTTATTGTAGCAGAAGATATAAGCAAAAAATATATCATCGATCACCAAAAGGCGATGCGCAAAAGCTCTACTTTCCGCGACACTTTTTCCGAAAAATTTAAGCATTTTTTTGGAAAAGGTGCACAAGATGAAATTGAGAAAGAAGAGTTTTGGGCACTGCGTGATGTAAACTTTACAGTAGAACAAGGTGATAGAGTGGGAATTGTGGGGCATAATGGCGCTGGCAAATCCACCTTATTGAAAATCTTGAGCAAAATCACTGAGCCTTCTGCTGGCAAAGTAACTATTAAAGGTAGGGTAGCTAGTTTGCTTGAAGTAGGAACAGGGTTTCATCCTGAACTTACTGGCCGGGAAAATATCTACCTCAATGGAGCTATTTTGGGCATGAAGAAGCATGAAATCAAAGCTGCTTTTGACAGCATTATTGATTTTGCAGGTGTAGAAAAATTTCTAGATACTCCCGTCAAACGCTATTCTTCGGGAATGTATGTAAGGTTAGGATTCGCGATTTCGGCTCACTTAAGTCCAGAAATTCTAATCATTGACGAAGTTTTGGCCGTAGGAGATGCCGATTTTCAGAAAAAATGCCTTGGCAAAATGAGAGACGTCTCCGAAAGTGGACGTACTATTTTGTTTGTAAGTCATAATCTGGCAGCAGTTCAGTCTCTTTGCAATCGTGCTTTTTACTTCGAACATGGCCAACTCAAAATGCAAGGAGATACGACTCATGTAGTCAATAATTACTTGAGCCATGTAGCTAAAACCAATTTGGAGCACTATTGGGAAACCCCCGAACAAGGTCCAGGCAACGACCAAGTGCGCTTCCGTACGCTACGTATCGACCCCGATTTTCAGGAAGGTAAAAACTATATTGATGTTCGTACTTCTGTAAAAGTACATATCGAGTTTTGGAACATGTTGGAGCGTGCTGATCTAAACCTCAGTCTTCATCTATATGCCTTTACGGGAGAATGTATTTTCAATGTAGGTACTACTTCCCAATCTTTCGAAAAAGGATTGGTGACCGCTACTCTAGAAATCCCGGGGAATTTTCTTAATGATGGCTCCTATGTGATCTCTATCATGGTAGTAAAAGACACTTCAACTGTTTTGTTCCAACTACCGGAAGCCCTTTCTTTTGAAGTAGAAGACCACCGTGAAGGAGTAACTTGGTATGGCAAATGGCCTGGCTATGTCCGCCCCCAATTAAATTTTCAAATCAACCAATCAGAAGTACTGGTCTAAAGGGAATGATTAACGTTACCAAAACCTACCTTCCCGATTTTGACCAATATGTCGACTATTTAAGAAAAATCTGGGAAAGTGCATATCTTACCAACAATGGGCCTCTTGCCCAACAACTTGAAGAGGACCTCAAAAAATATTTGGGTGTATCTTACCTGAATTTTTGTGGAAATGGTACGATCGTATTACAGATGGCGCTCAAGTTATTGAGCGAGCCAGGGGAAATTATCACAACTCCTTTCTCTTACGTAGCTACTACCAATGTCATTTTATGGGAAAACTATCAGCCCGTTTTTGTTGATATTGATCCTAAAACATACTGCATCAATCCCGCCCTCATTGAGGCTGCAATTACCGAAAATACGCGGGCTATCATGGCAACACACGTCTATGGCAACGCCTGTGACGTAGAAGCAATTGAAAAAATTGCGAAAAAATACAATTTGGTAGTGATTTATGATGGTGCCCATGCTTTTGGGGCCAATTATCTTGGTAAATCATTACTCTCCTATGGCGATTTTGCCACTTGTAGTTTTCATGCTACCAAGTTATTTCACACCATTGAAGGAGGTGCTATCATTACAAACAAAAAGGAATGGCACGAAAAACTTCACCTCATGCGTGCTTTTGGACACCGTGGCGATGATTACTTTTTCATGGGTATCAATGGTAAGAACTCCGAGATTCATGCAGCTATGGGGCTGTGTAATCTACCACTCGTATCAAAATTGATAGCTGCTCGTAAAGCAGTCTGTGATGTGTACACAGAGCTTCTTGACTGGACTCATCTTTCGGCTCCCGAATGGGCGATGGGACTAGAGCGCAATTATGCCTACTATCCAGTAGTATTCGAATCCGAAGCAAAAATGTTGGCTATCAAAAAAGTACTAGGTCAACATGACATCGTCCCACGGAGATATTTTTACCCTTCTCTCAATAAACTGCCATTTCTCTCCAATCCTGAGCCATGCCCTGTCTCAGAAGATATATCATTGAAGGTACTTTGTTTACCTCTTCATGCTGAACTTGCTCACGAAGATGTAGAGCGTATAGCTACCCTGATTAATCAACATTTATAGGTTATTGGGTAGTTAATCTGCCGTATTTGGGCGCTTTAAGCGCCATACTCTTATTTGCTGCTTTTCTCTAAAGAGCAGATTATTGGATAATTTATTCGTATTTTCGCCCCTCCAATCAGTCATTTGTAGGTGACGTAGCTTTTTAGCATTCATGATATTCATACAAAATTTTATTACACTGATTAGTTTTGCCCTGTTTATATACTATGTTGGACGTACAGCTGCAAAAATCTGCCGTCCATCATTGATTGAATGGCTCATTACCTCTTTTATCCTATTTGCTAGTAGTATTATTGTGACAGGTTATTGTCTATCGCCTCTGCATCTTAGTGCGAATGTGTGGGCATGGGCACTCTCTGTTTTTATACCGCCTACTATTATCCAGTTGATATTTGGTCTACTTTCTCCGCAAACCACTCCATTTTCACCTTTACAGATGGCCATTAAGCGATGGCATGCTGCCCAACGATGGTATGCAAGTGCGGGAGTTTACTTGCAATTTTTGTTTGGGGTAATGATTGTATCAGTAGCAGTTATAGGACTTATCAATTTAGTGTTAGTGCTTTTTACAGTACCCAATGAATGGGATAGCATGACTGGGCACCTCAATCGTGTCATCCAATATATACAACGGGGTAGCATGGCTCATTTTGGTGGTACCAACTGGAATATAGACACTTACCCAAAAAGCGTATGTACGATTCAAATTTATTCGTATTTAATAACTGGTAAATTTGAAAATGCTTTCAAGCTCATTCATCACGCTTCCTACTGGATTACCTTGGTATGTATTTTTGGTATTACACAACGCATTACCAAAAATCGGCTCAATGCTAGTTTTTTTTGTGCCCTAGCCTTTGCCATGTTTCTAGATTTTTTGATGCAAGCCATCACTACCGAAACCGACATTGTACTTGCAGCATATCTAAGTTGCTTACTTTATTTTTTATTTACTTACCAAGTAACCAAAGAAAACCGCTATTTGTACCTAGCCGCTTTGAGTTTTGGAGTAGTATATGGTCATAAAGTCACATTTACTTTACTTTTGCCTTCTGTTTTTATCGTAATGCTTTATACAGTATTTCTTAAAAGCAAAACTCAAGACAGGGCTTCAGTAAGTCTTAGCCTCAACTGGCCCGCCATCTTCAAACTCGGAACAGCCATAGTGATTTGCTTTTGTATTTGGACTTTACCCACTGGATATGTCAAAAATATCCAAGTATTTGGGCATCCTATTGGTCCTCCTACTTCCCTCAAGCACCAATCAATCGAAAGAGCTACTTCAAACGGAGGCTTCCGCAATTTGTTTGAGCAAGGCTCTCGCAATGCGGTAAGGTATGGGTATGATTTTGTCAATCTCGATGGCTTGCGAAATATCAAAATAGGTCAAGACATCAACCGCGGTATGCGCAAACCTTTGGTATGGCTAGAAGATAAGCTCAAAATGCGTTTAGACGAAACTACGGAGTTTTCGATTGTACCTTTTTCTTTTGAACGCCGTTTTGAATTTTTCAACGGAAATCCTTATTGGGGAATTTTTGGATTTGCATTGGTATTTCCTCTCGTGTTTTTGGTATTGTTCGGAATCGTGCGTTCGCCGGCTCACTGGTTTTTAGCGATAGCTTTATTGTTGCATTTTGCAGCGTTATCATATTCAGCTCCCTATGACCCTTGGAAGGGACGTTATTTTCAGGAAACGGGAGTGTTTGGGGTACTATTCTTATCTCTTCTTTTTACGCATAAATATAGCCTCGCCAAATCTGGCTATTCGGTAGCGCTCAAAACATACGTCGGTATTGTGACAGTGGTAGCTTGTATTTCAGCATTACTTTCGGTTTTCCTCAATGTTCGTTGTCTTCCATTTCCAGCATTGGGCAAGCCTTCTGCCTTCAAAACTGAACGAATTGCAATGATGACTTTTGCTCGTCCTGATATTACGAAAGCTTATCAAAAATTCGATCAAATAGTTCCTGACTCCGCAACCGTAGCCTTGGGAACAATCAACGACGATTTTGAATATCCACTCTATGGAAAGCATCTTTCTAGGAAATTAATCACCATCAATCCTTTTGAGAAAGGAGTACAGCCTATTCCTAAAGAAGCAGATTACCTTTTCTTTTCAAAGAATGTAATCCCACCTTTGCCAACAGACTTACGCTTAGGGACAGATACTACCATGAAAGGACTCATTGTACCAGGAGAAGATTATTACCTTCGCAAACTGAAATAATTCTTTCGTGGGGTTCTTTATAAAATAAATCAGTCTAAACCAAAATCTTTGTTTTCATGCATCTAGGAATCATGCAGCCTTATTTTATGCCTTACATTGGGTATTTACAACTCATGAATGCCGTGGATAAGTTTGTGGTATATGATGACGTTAACTATATTAATAAAGGGTGGATTAATCGTAACAGGATTTTAGTAAATGGACAAGAGCATTTATTTACCATTCCACTACAAGACGCTAGCCAAAACAAACTTATCAATGAAATTTCATTGAGTAAAGACCCAAAATGGCGAGGGAAATTTCTGAAAACACTCGAACAAGCATACAAAAAAGCCCCCTTTTATTTTTCGGCTTTTGCAGTCACCGAAAAAATTATCAATTTAGACGCCGAAAAAGTAAGTGACTGGATATGTAGTAGTTTGTTGGTTTTAAGAGACTATTTGGACATGCAAGTAGAAATCATACCAAGTTCAAGTATTTATCAAAATACTCACTTAAAAGCCCAAGAAAGAATCCTTGATATTTGTAAACAAGAAAACGCCAGTCACTATACTAACCCCATCGGAGGAACGGAGCTATATGACAAAAATATTTTTGAGCAAACCGATATCCAATTGAGTTTTATAAAATCTAAATCTATTGAATACCCACAGTTCAAAAATGAATTTGTTCCTTGGCTTTCTATCATAGACATCATGATGTTTAATGATCTAGCCACCATCCAAGGTTTTTTAAACGAATACGAATTAGTTTAACCATTTTGAGTATAGAGTATCGAATTGGATACTTCACACTTTTTACACTTAACATACATGGCGAAGGTTGTAATTTTTGGAGTACTAGATACCGCAGAATTAGCGCACTTTTACTTAACTCACGATTCCGAACACGATGTAGTGGCCTTTACGGTCAATCAAGAATATTTAAAAGAAACTACTTTTTGGGGACTCCCGGTAGTAGCATTTGAAGACGTAGAAAAGTTTTTCCCTCCTGATGAATTTAAGTTTTTTGCTCCTATGACAGGCCGCAAAATGAACAAAAATCGGGAAAAAGTTTACCTAGAAGCAAAAGCAAAAGGGTATGAATTTATTTCTTATATCAGCTCAAAAGCAACTTGGTTTGGCAATGAAATCGGTGAAAATTGCTTTATCTTAGAAGATAACACGATTCAGCCTTTTACAAAAATTGGCAATAATTGTGTACTCTGGAGTGGCAACCACATCGGTCATCACGGTCTTATCAAAGACCATGTTTTTTTTACTTCTCATGTGGTATTATCGGGGCATTGCTTAGTAGAATCCTATTGTTTTTTTGGGGTAAACTCTACCATTCGCGACTATACTACTATTGCTGAAGGTACACTCGTTGCGATGGGAGCCTCTATCACCAAAAACACTGAAGCTTGGGGCGTATATATGGGTAACCCAGCCGAAAAAAGACCCACCCCAAGTTATAAGGTTTATTAATTCATTATCATTCAACACTCATCCTTTGGCACTGGCTCTACCAATCGTCTGTGTTTAGGGAGTGTTTTTTCGATATAACTTTTGAATGGACGTTTCAATTATTATCATTCATTATAAAACGCTTAAACTGACGACCGATTGTATTCGCTCTATCTATGCTTATACAAAAGGGGTAAGTTTTGAGATAATTGTGGTCGACAACGATTCGCAAGACGGAGCCAAAGAGATTATTCAACGGGAGTTTAGCGACATCCAGTGGCTTGATATGGGCTACAATGCTGGCTTTTCGAGAGCCAACAACAAAGGCATGCAAGCTTCAAAAGGGCGCTACTATTTACTGCTCAACTCCGACACCGAACTGCTCGACGATATCATCAGCCGCTGTGTCCAGCGATTAGATACTCAAGCTGATACTGCTGCTTGCGGAGGTATTCAATTGTTTTCGGACAAAACTCCCCGTCCTTTTTTTAGAAGTTTAGCCGTTTTTAAACGCTCCCTATATGTACATCCTCCAGGGCGTATTTTTGAGAAGTTGCTAGAAAAATTCATCCCCGAAACCCACTATAACGACCCTGACCAAGTCGATTGGATTCCGGCAGCCTTTTTACTAGTCAAACGTGAAGTAGTCGCAAAGGCAGGATACATGGACGAAGACTTCTTTTTGTATGGAGAAGATGTAGAGTGGAACTGCCGTTTGGGACGCGTAGGCAAACTCAAAGTTTTTGAAGATTGTCGCTACATTCATCACGAATGGGGAAGCAATCCCAAACGGAAAGATGTACTCATTACGATTGTCAATAAATTTTATCCTCAAATCCAACTTTCTAATCTTGTTTGGGTACGTAAAGAATTTGGAATTGGCCGATACTTAGGTTTAATGCTCAATTATTATGTGATGATACCGGTATATTTTGGCTGGAAAATAGCACTCAATATCTCTAAATTCCGCAACCCTTTTGGCCAACTTGAGCAACAAAAAGACTTTACACGTAAAGTTTGGTTGTTTTCTACCTATTTTTGGAAAATCATTCGCAACAAGCCTTACTTTTATAAGCTCGACCCGAAGAGCCATGTCTAACGCATGAAAATTTTGTTTTTTACCCCTACCGGAGCGCGGACAGGCTCAGAAATGGTACTTTGGTATTTGATAAAACACTTGGCTGGTAGTGAGATAAAGACTGCCGTTTATTCGCGCCAAGCAGGAGAATTATTTGCAAAAAACTCCCCTGCCGATGCCACTTACATCCATAAGTTTCATCGTGGGCTACCCTACTATGCCGTCGAAGCTGTTTATCATCGCAGCTTCGGCCTTACTCCTGAAGAGAGCTACATCAAAAAAATTCATCAAGAATTTAAGCCCGATTTGTGGTATTTCAACACGATTACGATGCCGCAGTTTGCCCGACTAGCACGTAAACTCAATATCCCTTATGTAGTACACGTTCATGAGCTGCTGGAGACTTTCGAAACATTACGTGCTGATTCTTTTGCCGAAATGTTGACGCATGCCCAAACCACCATTGGATGTTCACAAATAGTAGTACAACAACTCCAAAGAATGGGAGCTCCCAATGTAAAGCTCTTACATTCTTTTATTGATACAGGCAAAATATCCCTCCAACAAAACCCCGCTGCTCTTAAAGAACAAATTGGTATTCCAAAAGATGCTTTTGTTTGGCTCATGTCAGGTACTATGGGTATGAGGAAAGGATATGATATGATACCCGACTTGCTATCTCACCTTCCCAAAAACGCCTATATTGTATGGCTAGGAAGCTATAGCGAATACGGGGTTTCGTATTATTTACAAGAAAGAGTAAAACGTGAAAACCTGAATTTCATAGCATTAGGTCCTAAAGGTGGACAAGATTATTATGATTATCTCAATATTTGTGATGGGTTTGTACTCACTTCACGCGAAGACCCTTTTCCTCTTGTGATGATTGAATCCGCCTATCTCCAAAAACCTATCGTCGGTTTCAACTCCGGCGGAATTAGTGAGTTTGTATTACCAGGTATGGGAGCGGTTGCTCCGGCTTTCGATATTCCCAAACTCGCCCAAATCATGCAGGATGTAATGAACGGAACCATCAAAATTGACAAAAATACACTGAAAAACAGAGGCTTGGAGTTTGATATACATCAGCAGCTAGGAAACTGGCAGAATTTATTAGCGAATTTTTAATGAAGAAAATCCTTTTCATAAGCCATGACGCTAACCGCGCTGGAGGTCAAATCGTATTGTTGCAATTGCTACAGCATCTAAAACAACGCGGGGTCTCCATGCATTTATTGTTGTGCAGTGATGGCCCCCTTGAAGATGATTTCAGGGCGCTACTTCCTACTACTCGTTTACCTCGCTTGGGCGATGTTTATCTCAATGGTATTTTATCTCAGTTACTAAGAATATTAGGTTTCGAAAATTCTTTGAAACAGTGGATATTGGAAAGACGGTGGCGAAAATTTCGAGATTATATGATAGCTCAAGATTTTGGGCTTATTTTCGTAAATACCATCGGTTCGGCAGCAGCTTACCATCAGCTCAATTTCCTAGCTGCGCCTACGGTGCTATTTGCTCACGAGTTAGAGATGTCCATTAAAAAATTCAGTGCTCCTTCTGACATGGACTACCTCATGAGCCGAACCAATCACCTGATTGTAGTCTCCAAAGCTGTGGCAAACTATTTCTATAAAAACTACCAATACCCACATCACCAAACTAGCACCTTTCAAATCATAGACGCTCCCCAAATTCTTAAAAATATCGAAGAAGGTAAAAAAGTAGATATTAGAAAAAAAATGGGGCTTCCTAACGACGCTATTTTGGTAGGTGGATGCGGGCATGCCGAATGGCGCAAGGGCAATGATGTATTTATGATGGTAGCCCAGCAAGTCATCAAAAGATGCAAAACTAAGCCTATTTATTTTGTATGGGTAGGTATGAACCCCCATTCAGAGCTTTATGATGTACAACGGTTTGATGCCGAAAAAATGGGAATCGCTGACCGTATCATTCACGTGGGACTTACTTCCGAAGTTTTTCAATATTTGAGTCAATTCGATGTTTTTGCTCTTACCTCTCGCGAAGATCCCTATCCCTTAGTAGTATTAGAAAGCGCTTTGGCAGCCAAGCCAATTGTATGCTTTAATAAAGCAGGAGGGACGCCTGAGCTAGTCGAAACCGATGCAGGTTTTGTGGTGGACTATCTGGATGAAACCCAAATGAGTGATCGAATCATTGAACTCATTGAAAATCCTTCTTTAAGAGATGAATTAGGCCAAAATGCTAAGCGCAAAGTGCTCAAACGACACCCCACAATTGAGAGCGTAGACAATGTAATGAAAATTGTACATGAACTATGCCATTAAAGGGCTGTCTTTTTTGTTGAATAAAAATCTTCCCAACTCTGACAATGACATTAGCTTTTACGCTTTGCTCTATCAACTATCTGGCTCAAGCCCGCACCCTAGGCGACTCATTGAGGCGAACCAACCCTCACATTCGCTTTATCATTGGGCTTGTAGATAGGCTAGATGTAGCCCAAGTGCCTACTGATATGCTTCCAGATTTCGAATTGTTGGAGTTACATAATATAGGTATCAGTGGCCTCCAAGAAATGTGTGAGCATTACAACATTACTGAGCTTAATACAGCTGTAAAACCTTATTTTTTCAGGTATTTTTTTGAGCAGATTTCACAAGTCAGCAATGTTATTTATTTTGACCCAGACATCATTGTTTATCAGCCTCTTACTGAATTAGAAAATCTACTTCAAAAACACGACTTTGTACTCACGCCTCATCTAGCTACGCCTATCGATGACCAGCTCACTCCCAATGAGCTTCATCATTTAAATACGGGTGTTTACAATCTAGGTTTTATTGCTTTAAGAAAAAGCCCCGAGGCAATTGATTTCGTAAAATGGTGGGCAGAAAAACTTTTTAATGAATGTAAGATAGACTTATGTAATGGACTTTTTGTAGATCAAAATTGGGTGAATTTTGCCCCAATTTTTTGGAACAACGTCCACGTCGAAAAACATCCCGGCTGGAATGCTGCCTATTGGAATTTGCACGAACGCAGCTTTTCATCCAAAGAAGGCACCCACTCCGTCAACAATCTACCTGTAATGTTTTTTCATTATAGTGGTTATGACCCCGCCAAACCTAACATCATTTCGAAATACCAAAATAGATTTACTTTTGAGCAAAGACCCGATTTAATAGCTCTCTTTGAGTTTTATCGCGCTGAGCTTTTGAGAAATCATAATGCTTACTATCGACAATTTTCGTGCTTTTACATCAAATCTGAGCCCGTATACAAATATCAGCGTGTAAGAGAATTCCTAAAAAAACCATTTGAAAAATGGCTAGCCAAACTTTGATATTTACCGTTTGTACCGTCGCACAGCTTCCTTTTACTAAGGTATTAGGCGATAGTCTGCCCCCCAATATTTCTTTTAAAATAGGAATAGTAGATGCTAATCGTACAGTTTTCGATAGCCGCACTATCTCTCTCAACGAACTGCCAATGAGCGAGATACAGTCTTTACAACAACGCTACGATGAAGCTTCGCTCATCGCGGCGTCTAAACCTTTTTTTGCCGATTTTTTTTTACAAACAAAGCAATACCAAACGCTCATTTATGTTGACCCTACCGTTTTTTTTATAGGTGATATAGGAGCAATAGTACAAGTCATCAAAAATTATGATATTGTCTTAACACCTCGTATCACCCACAAGTTTGGTAAAACACCTTATGGAGACGAGAAGATGTTTTTGAACACTGGGATGTATGACAGTGGCTTTTGGGCCATTCGCCAGTCGGACAATACCCTACAATTTTTGAAATGGTGGAAAGAGCGACTCTTTGACCGGGCTCATTTCAATCTTTGCGAAGGCATGAACCACGAGCAGCTTTGGCTCAATTACGTTCCTATCTTTTTTAAAAATGTTTTGGTCAACAAAAATATTGGTTGGAACCTTGCTCTTCATAACCTTCACGAACGCGCTGTCACTTTTAGCGAAAATGAGTGGAAAGTGAACCAAACCGAAAAATTGATTTTTGTAAATTTTAGAGAATGCTTATCTTTTCCTAAAGCCCTAAACACCACTATCCAAGCATCTGGTTTTGATTCAATTAGAAAAATATACTTAGCTAACCTCACACAATATATTTCTCGGCCACCCAGCATCTTTTCTGTGAGATCGGCCCTTTTTCCTCAAATATCCCCTTGGAAACGCTTCCTCAAACAACAACTCCAAAGTATCATTGATAGCATTTCTCATTTTCCACTTTACCATAAAATAACTAAATAACCTATAGCTGTTAGTTTTTTTGTACTTTTGCGGGAAATATCTGCCAAAAGCGGTCGATTTATTATCAATACGTAGTTGTTGCATGAAAGTCCTTTATGATCACCAGACCTTTACTGGCACCCAATACGGCGGTATTTCTCGGTACTTTTATGAGTTGATGAACGCTTTTAGTGGACGAAACGACATTGAATTTGAACTAGCGATTAAGTTTTCAAACAGCGAATATTTGAAAGAAGTAAGCTATTCACATCCTGTAGGCTATCAAAAACTCGCTAAAAACCGCCGAGCCAATCAAGTATTTTCACGTCTCAACAGGCTCTATAGCTCTACCAAGCTATCTCTGGGGAATTTTGATATTTTTCATCCTACCTACTATCATTCTTATTTTTTGAATAAGATAGGTACCAAGCCTCTAGTGTTGACTTTTCATGACGTTATTAGCGAAAAATACGGGGAAACATATCCTGTATTTGGGAAAGGGCTTTCGGGTTTAAAACAAAAGCTACTTCAACGTGCCGATGTAGTAATTTCGGTATCTCAAGCTACTAAAAGAGGCATCTTGGAATACTTTGAAATAGATGAATCAAAAATCAGGGTTGTTCCTTTAGGCAATTATTTAGCTAAGCAGGCACTTAAGACCAAAGGTCTAAACAACAACCTAAATCTTCCCGAACGCTACGTATTGTTTGTAGGCAATCGAGATTATTATAAAAATTTTGTAGGTTTTGTTGAGGCAATTAGCCCTACATTGGCCAAAGACAAAGATTTGAAATTGGTATGTGCTGGTGGAGGCGGTTTTAAGGTAGAAGAAAAAGCATTGTTCCAACGAAATCATCTACAAGACCAAATTGTCTATCATCCTATTTTTAATGATAGTACTCTGATAGAATTATACGAAAAAGCACAGGTCTTTGTGTTCCCTTCGTTGATGGAAGGTTTTGGACTACCTGTCTTAGAAGCTATGAGTTGCGGATGTCCCGTTGCTCTTACTGATGGTACCTCTTTTAACGAAATCGCGGAAGGCGCAGGTGTATATTTTGAAGCTCAAAACCCCGAATCTATTCAAGCTGCGGTCGAGAAGGTAATTTATGATACCGAGCTTCAGCGGCTCATGCGTATGCGTGGCTATCAGCGACTTCCTGATTTTAAAGCCGAAAATACGGCTCAGCAGACTTTGGCCGTTTATAAAGAATTAGTAAACAAATAATGCAACTACCCGAACGTACCCTCATCTACGACCGCGACATTAGCGGCCACCATTTGGATTATTTACAGTTTTTGGTAGAGTATCTCAAACAATCTCCCCCAACTACTAGAGAAAAGTTCGTATTTGTGTTGCATGAAGGTGCAAAGGTTCGGTTTCAAAAAGACGAATCAAGTATTAATTTTTGCTATATCAAGCCCGAAGATTTGGATTTTATTTTGAGCCACACAGGTGTGATAGCAAGAGCCGCCGCTGAAATGGACTATCTAAAGCCTTTAGTGGAGCAATACCATATCCAACGGTTGGTTTTTATGCACATAGATGCTTTCCAGTATGAGTTAGGCAAGGCTTTTATTCCCAAATTAGGTATCAAAATCTCGGGTTTACTTTTTTTGCCTTTTAGGAAGTATTATGAAGATGGTTCTACTCTCAAAGCCAAATTAAAGCGCGAATGGAGAGGATGGCGCAAAGGCTTACAAATGAAGTGGATGCTACGTCATTCTGAAATCGACCAAATTTTTATTCTGAATGACAAACAAGGTGTGCAAGAATACAACAGAAAATTTGGCTCAAGGTTTGAGTATTTACCAGACCCCATTGATGTAGGCTTGCCTATTACTACTGCTACCCAAGTCCTTAAAGATAAATACGGAGTTCCTTCTGAAAAGAAGATTTTTTTGATTTATGGGCATCTTTCCGAAAGAAAGAATGTACCCAATATTTTGGAGGCACTGGCCACCCTCTCGACCACCCAACATCAGCAAATGTGCATCTTGATATGTGGTGAGCCCGAAATAGGTTATGAAACTACCTTGTATTCGTCTATCGAAAAAGCTGAAAAAAAATATCCTGGTATAAGTTTTGTGAAGCATATTCGCTTTTTTAATCCTAACGATACCAATGAGGCCATTAAACTTGCCGATGTTGTACTCGTACCTTATATCAATTTTTTTAGTTCAAGTAATATTCTGGGTCTCGCGGCCAAATACAACAAGCCAATGATAGCCTCTCAGCTTGGAGTTATGGGGGCGCTAGTACATCAATATAAACTTGGCCTCACAGTAGCGCCACAAAAACCCACCGCTATTGCGGAGGCTATTGAGTATTATTTAAATCATCCGTCGGCTACTATCGATGGCCAAAAATACCTAGAAGACCACACAGCAGAGGTATTCTGCAAAAAAATATTGTTGCCATGAAGTCATCAAAACGCTCTTATATATTTGGGGCCATCTCAATTTTGTTACTTTTTCTTTTTTTAGAATTGATCGGAAGACTTGCTCTTTTTATCATGAAGTATCCTTTTTGGCAACCTAGTAACAAATTTTATCCTGAACTTCAGACTATTCTTCAAGCTGATATTGCAGAAAACAATGACACTTATGACATCCTAATTTTGGGTGGCTCAGCTATGAGTTTAGAATTTGGCGGGCAAATCAACAAAACCTTGGATTCACTTCTACATCTTAGTAATCCAAAAGTAAAAATATATAACGCCGCCACACCGGCGCATACTTCTCTCGACAACCTTTACAAATACAAAATGCTCGCCGATAAGCATTTCGATTTGGTTATCTTTTATGAGGCTATCAACGAAAATCGCTTTAACAACATCCCTCCCAAAGATTTTTCGGACGACTATCAGCATATTTTGTGGTACTACGATATGGCTCTCATGAATCGTCATCCTGAAGTGAACTGGACGGTACTGCCCTTTATTGCTCACAAAAGTATCAACTTACTTATCGACAAACTGAAGGGTAAGAAATTTTTGAATTTTCAAGAAATCAATCCAGACTATATCCAATACGGAAGCGACATCAAAACCGCCAAAGCATACCGTCAAAACGTAGAAGGAATTATCAAAGAAGCTCAAGCAAAAAAAGAAAAGATTCTTCTAATGACCTACGCATTATATGTACCCCAGAGTGTAATTGGCAATGGAGGCTATACTGATTATCGGGATTTTGCCACTTGCAAATACCCTTCTCCTCTGTGGCTTTGGGGCGACCCCATCAATGTACGACAAGGAGTCCAAGTCCACAATGATGTCATTCGTCAATTAGCCGCTCAATATCATACTTTCTTGTTTGACATGGATCAACAAATGCCCCGACAAAAAGATTATTATTGTGATTTGTGCCATTTGAGTGACAACGGTAGCCGTATATTTGCACAAAACCTTTATAAATACCTCAATGATAGCAATCTAACAAGAAAGAATTGAGAAGATTAAATAAAAGCCAAATTTCACTTTGAAATACAAAGTAAAAAAATCAACTTTGTAACGCAAAGTAAAATCAAGGACTATCTTTAACAAACGAATTCACCAAAGACTATAAATAAAAATCTATTGTGAGCCCAATACTTAGTGTAATTATTCCTGCATATAACGAAGAAAAAACCATTCAAGTGGTCTTAAAAGCCGTTGCAGCGGTAAAGTTGATAGGGGGATTTGAAAAAGAAATTATTGTTGTAAACGACTGTTCAAAAGACAATACTGAAGCTAGGGTTTTAGAATTTAAAAATCAAAATCCTGCCGTATCTATCAGTTATTACAAACATGAGGTGAACCAAGGAAAAGGGGCCGCTTTGCATACAGGAATACGCCAAGCAAAGGGGGATTATATTATCGTACAAGATGCTGATTTAGAATATGATCCTCAAGAATTTAACATCCTGCTTCAGCCCATTGTCGATGGCTATGCTGATGTGGTTTTTGGATCTCGTTTTATGGGGGGCAAAGCACACCGCATTTTGTTTTTTTGGCACTCTATCGGAAACAAAATCTTGACATTCTTAAGCAATATGTTTAGCAATCTTAACCTTACCGACATGGAGACTTGCTATAAGTTGTTTAGGGCTGATATGATTAAAGGTCTAGAGTTGCAAGAAAAGCGCTTTGGGTTTGAACCCGAGGTCACTACCAAAATTGCCCGTATCCCCAATATCAGAATATACGAAGTAGGCGTTTCTTATTACGGACGTACCTATGCCGAAGGCAAAAAAATTAATTGGAAAGATGGCTTTCGAGCTATCTATTGTATTTTACGGTATGGGTTGTTTAGTTAATCAATTAGTATAGCATGTGGAATGATTTAAAATACTATCGCCAAGCTCTGGGAATTCATATGTTGTGGAATTCCTACCCAATTATATTCTTTTTTAGGGATGGGCTTCGGATTGGTCCTAGCGGTAGTGTATTTACAATGATATTTTGGGTAATTGGCTTCTTGCTTATTTTTCCTAAAAATATTTTCTCAACCATTTATTTTCCCAACCGGGTTTTATCTTTTTTCTGGCTAGGCTTTATTGCGGTTGCTTGGGTGTATTGGCAATATTACCCTGGCATCAATGGTTCGCCTACAGGAAGTAAGGAGATGCTTACTTATGTACTTCCTATCGCTTTTTTCTTATTGATGTGTTATTATCCCAATGATAAGACAGACATTCTTTTAAAATCCCTTATTTTGTATACCTTGTTTGCTAGTATTGGGCTTCTGTACGTTATCTTGAATGACCCTACTTGGCATATTGGAGAGCGTGCAGGTATCCGCTATGCTGCCAATACTGCCCAAAGCAACCCACACACTTACGCCAATAATGCCCTAATGACCATTGTGGCTTCTATGATTATGGTACAGCGTACCAATAGCTTTTTGTATAAACTTGTATATCTTTTTTTGGTATTTTTTTCGGTAGTAGTGATGATTCTTTGCCGTACCAATACGAGTATCATTACATTGGTAGTCATCACATTCGTAGCTTTTATGTTCAACTCTATCAAAGTAGTGAAAGCCTTATTTTCCAAAAATACCTTGAAAATAGTGGGCGGCATTGCTATCATAATAAGCTTATCTCTCTCTCAGCTGACTTTTGTTACGACCGCCGTCACGTCAAACTATCAAGCGTTTTCAAGCCGGTTTGGGAGAGTAATCTACACTATTACTGGGGTGCAAACCAGTGAGCCTACAGCAGGTGAAGGTGGAATTGACCACTCTTCCTTATATCGAGTACTTAGTTGGAAATATGCCACTGATTTCTTTTTCAACCAAGCTTCAATAGGAACTATTATATTTGGAGAAGGGTACAAATCCCAGTTTTTTGATGTGCCTTCGCTTGAAGCCTGGGTCAATCTGGGTATCTTAGGATTTATATTTTATAATGGTTTTTGGTTTTTGTTGGGAATGACCAACCTCCTTCAATACAGCTATCCTACAAACCCTGCATCCACTTTTATTGCTTATTTTTCATTGTTATTGTTTGTAGCTTTAGCTTCTGGAGGCCAAACGATAGATATTAGTGCATGGCTTACTCAGGCATTCTTTATCCGTTTTTCTGGCTTAAAATCTTCCAAACCTGTTTTGGCTCTTTCTCAGACCTGAACCCTACTTCACAATCTTAAATGAAGACGCAGTTTATTGGGTGGCATGCCTACATTTTATTGGTATTTATTATTCTCATTGTATCTAGTGTTTTTATTCCACAGGTAATTGGCGAAGATCCTGGAACTTCTTTTGCTGTATGGATGGAAATGATAATGGGAGGGGACTTCAATAAAATGACTTTACCCCATCCTTCTAATATCCAAAAAGACCTTTCTCTATTTTTGACTTGGTGGACTCCGGGTCAATACTTATTTCCAGGAGCTATAAGCCAATTAACAAATACATCGCTTGGAGTTGCGAGCCTAATCACTACCGTTTTTTTTTCCATCATTGGGTTAATCGGATGGAAAAAAGTCTACGAACAGTTTTCTGTAGAGCCCTCTATCATTGCTATCTGCTTAATGATGCTCGTTAGTTCTCGTTTGTTTACTACCAACTTCATCAATTATACAGGCGGTGAATTGTTGATTTTTGGCGGACAGCCTTGGAGCATTTATTTCTTCCTAAAATATCGTCATCGTTATGGTTTGCTTTTTGTAAGCTTACTCCTTATTTCGCTTGTTTGTTTTATACTCAAATCTTCCTACACCATTGGCTTGGGAGCAATCGCTACTTGTGCAGGATTTTTTTTTATAGAAGATTGGTATCGTACAAAAAAAATAAATTCTTCTTTTTATACAGTTTTAGTGGTAGGAGTTTGTGCGATAGTTTACTTTTTACTTACTCAAGTATTTTTTCTACGTCTAGGTACCAATCCTACTACAGGAAGCGCAATTAAATTTGTTCCATTGCCTAGTTCATTTGAGATTTTAGGCTATCCTCTTACTCAATGGCTCAATTTATCAGAGCTTTATCTTAAACTTAACACATTCAATTACAGCCCTATAGGCCCTTTATATGGTATTGTTTCAGTTCTAAGCTTTGGCGTAGTACTGCTGATTAGTATAAAAATGTCAAATAGTATTTTTAAAACTGTATTCCTAGGTTTTTATATTTTTTATTGTGCACTTTTCCTTTTTTTCTACAATACAGGTGCCGAAATATCCATTGAATATCGCCATCTCAAGATAATGGCGTATCTCTTTTTACCACTCTTATTGCAGTTTTTAAGCCAAAAACAACGATGGGGGCAAATAACTCTTATCCTTCTTTTTATTATAAACTTTGCCAATGGTATTTTTATTTATGGTGCAAAAAAATGGGAAATTTATCAAAATAACATTGTTGGAAAGTCGGGATATACCCTCAAACACCTCACCCAAGAAGATTTAGATTTTATTCACACACATGATGATGTAAATGCGATTGGTCGAATTTGGTTTTTTGTACCTACCTCCCTCAATGTAGAGGTTAAACATGGGCGTAAGCTTCTGAGTGGGTTTAACTTTAAGGCATCAGAAGCAGGCGGATTTGTACATCAACAGTATTTGGGAAAAGCAGAAAAAATATATTGTGTATTACATAAGTATTACTTAGATTCTCATGCAGGCCCTTCTCTAAAGGAAATGTTCCCTGAGTATAGTTTTAGCTTAAAAAAGGAAAGCCCCGAAATTTTAATTTATGAGGGTATTGCCAACCATTAGAATTTTGTTTAAACTATGGATTTATCCACAAATCAGCCTTCTCTTGACCCCACTGATTCTCTATTAGGCTTTTCGCTCCCTAAAAGATTATTGATTGACAAAATTGCCTTGGTTTTGTTTCTATCAGTTTGTTTCGGTGGTTTTTGTGTAAATGTTTACTCCCTTCTAAAGTCGGCCAAGCTACTCTTAGATTGGTATGTATTCTTTACAGCAGTGGCTTTTTACTTGGTTGCGCTAGTTCTTTACTATGTAGCCCGTCTATACGACAGACTATCGTTAGTAGGTTTATTTTTTATATTGTCTATATCGCTTAGAGTACTGATTATTTTAGGATCTCCTTTTACCAACCGATTTGTGGATCTTTCAATGGATCAAGACATGGGTCAATTGCTGGTCAATGGGATTAATCCTTATGATTTTAATGACAATGTAGCTATGCGGGAGCAGTTTCGTACCGATCAAAGAGCTTATACCCCCTTTACCGCTTCTGAGCAGCAAATGTGGAACTACCACGCCGGAAGTCAGCTACCACTTGTCGAACTCATGATGGGCTGGGCCGAATCTCTTTCTGCAGGACCATATTCCTATCGACTGATTTTTGCATGGTTTGATAGCCTTCTTTGCGTTTATGTGTTATTAACACTACTTTATCTTTGGCAACCTACTCCTAAGAAGCTGGGAATAAGTAGATATGTTTCTCCTCCTATTTTACTGTATGCTTTGGGTATTTCTGTGATAGCTCCTATCTTTTTACGCTCTGGAACCTTGGTGGGTTCGTTTAAAGGCTCTATGACCTTGTTTACACTGGCGGCTATTTTCTTTTCATATTCTAAGGATAGGTCCAAGCAAATCTATTTGTCGGCATTCTTTTTAGGTTTTGCTACTTCATTTATGGCTATAAGTATATTGGCTGTACCTCTTATTTTATGGAACATTTACCAATCCCAACGCTCACTAATTGCTAATGTACCAATTCTAATTTCTTATGCCGCTGTAGCTTTATTTAGCTGCCTTTTTTGGTTTTTGCCATTTTATGATACGCTTCTACCCATGATTCAAAACCGCGTACAAGCAGGAGTGACGGTACCTATACATGGCTCCATGTGGCGTTTTTTGTTTACACTCACACCAGAATATTGGAAAACCATACAAATTATTTTTTCGACTGCATTTGTGATCATCAACATTATCGGGTTTATACGAAAAAAACTTTCAATAGAAGCTATTACAGCAAGTACTTTTATATTTTTTCTCCATGTGGTCACCACAGATGGTAGTATGGACCGCATTAATATTTCACTAATGTTATCAATTCTATTATGGGGAATTTTTCATCAAAATGTTTATCATACGCTTACTCCGCTCTATATTTTTGGAGGAGGTGTGATAGTCGCTCTTAGTTTGGGAGTAGGTTTGTTAGAAAAATCTTTGAAGACTGAACTAATTGAATATAGCTTCTTCGATAGTATTTTTAATACTACCTTTTTTTTGGTATATACCTTTCTTATCACTCGTCTTAGTTTTAGTCAACAGACAATAAGTTAAACTATGCGTTTTAGAAAAAAATTTTTATTTATTTTATTAGCTCTACTAGGAGTCTTCGAGCTTTTACTACGCTTTGGGTTTGGCTTTTGCAACGCCCCTTTGTACATCGAAGACCCTGACTTTGAGTATATTTTTGCCCCTAATCAATACCGTTTTCGTTTTCGAAACGTAGTCAAAACCAATGAATTTTCGCTTAGAAGCGAGCCTATCAATCCTGCCGATACTACTGTAGTACTACTGGTAGGTGATTCGGTCATCAATGGTGGCAATCCTACTGACCATGATGATTTGGCAAGTACCATTCTTGAAAAACAACTAACCCAACACTATAAGCAAACCATCAGAGTCCTAAACGTTTCGGCGGGATCGTGGGGACCAGACAATGCCTTCGCCTTTTTAAAGAAAAAAGGATTTTTTGGGGCTGATGTGATGTGCTTAGTGACAAGTAGTCATGACGCCTACGACAACATGAGTCATCATAAAATCGTGGGAGTAAATCCCAATTACCCCGAAAAACAATATAAAGTGGCTCTTTACGAATTTTGGCATCGCTATATTTATAATCTATTTATCTATCATTATGTAGAAGTCCCACTCAAGGAATGGCTATCGCCAGCTACCCAACAGGCTCCCAACGATGTGATTCATAAATTTGGCACTACTTTCAACGCGGGCTATCAACAGTTAGCAGATACAACCAAAGCATTGGGCATTCCTTTTTTTATGTACTTACACCCTGAACTGCCCGAAATTGACCAAAACCAATATGATTCCCAAGGAAAAGAGATTCTGGATTTTGCGCGCAAAAATCACATATTTGTGATTGATGAATTAAAAATCAACCAGAAAGAACACTCTCTGACTAGAGATTTGTTTCGGAGTCCAGAGTTTGATAGTATTCATTACAATGCCAAAGGTCAAGCTTATATGGCCAAACACTTATATCCGGTTTTAAAACAATACCTCGACGCCTACTTCTCAAAACATGCGCGTACTCATCGTCCATAATCAACTTTGGGCTCACTATAAATCTAAATTATTTAGTGAACTTCATAAGATAGCTCCCCAATATGGCATCCAAATTCATGTGGCTCAAATTGCCCTTTCTGAAAGTAGTCGTGCCAACATGGGAGAAGCAGAAGCATTCAGGTATGATTATGACTACGAAGTATTATTCCAAAAATCACTAGACGAAATTAGTGTTTGGGATCGTACAAAAGCGCTATTGATTAAAATCCGAGCCTATCGTCCCGATGTTTTGAACCTTACAGGTTGGTACGACCCTGCCCAGTTAGTTTTGTTGTTTTATGCCAAATTAACGGGTATAAAGGTGATTATTTCTAATGAATCCAACGTCAGAGACCATGCTCGCCAAGGTTTGAAAGAACAAGTAAAAAAGAGGTTATTGAAAATGGCTCATGGATTTTTCTGCTTTGGGAGTTCGTCTGCGCAGTATCTACAATTGTTGGGTGTAAAACCTTCCCAGATTTTCACCCAAAAAGCCGCGATAGTTGACAATGACACCATTCTTAAACAATACGAAGCTACTATACCCACACGTGAAGAGCGCAAAAAAGAAAAAAACTGGGCACGCTATAATTTCATTTTTGTAGGCCGGCTCATTCCTCCCAAAAACCTGCCTTTTCTCTTAGAAGCTTTTGCCAAAATCAGCGCCGAGACTCCCGATTGGGGATTAGTGTTTTTAGGCGAAGGACAGCAAAAAGCTCACTTACAGCAAATATCTCAGTCTATCAAAAACATTTACTTCGAAAAGGGAGTCGCATGGTATGAAGTATCGCAACACCTCGCTTTGGCCGACGTACTGGTATTGCCCAGCCACTCCGAACCTTGGGGGCTAGTGGTCAATGAGGCTATGATATGTGGCTTGCCGGTGTTGGTGTCGGAGCCTTCGGGTTGTGTGGATGATTTAGTAAAAAATGGAGTCAATGGCTTTGCTTTTGATCCTAACGATACAGAGGATTTATTAGAGAAAATGCGCTTTTTTATCAACAATCCTCAGCGCTTACCTCAAATGGGAGAAGCCTCTCAAGAGTTGGTTGCTTCTTTTGAGCCTCAAAAAGTAGCCCACGAAATGCTGACAGGCATAGCTCATTTACGTTGATTCCAATAAATGAGCACGTTGAGCGTAGCTCTGCCTGCGGCTACGATGTCCAAATCCCCATCACCGTCCAAATCTACCGCTTGAAGGTCCTCGCAAGCCATCCTTACACTTTCGTCCAATACAAATTCTTCCCAGCTTTCCCCTGTTTTGTCCTTTGGTACAAACAATCTGACTCCTACTTTTTTTTCTGCATTAGGGTTTCGCCAGCCTACAGCTATTTGAGAATATCCTAAACCCAAAAAATCACCACAGGCCAATGCATGCCCCTGACTTAGTTGGTCGGTTAGTATCTTTTTTGTATTTGTTTGGGCATTAAAGACAACGAGTTGGTTCCCGTGCCACGGAGCAATACCTGCTACAAAGGTGCCTTTATTGGGCAAATCGCCTCTTCTCACCTCACCTACTCCTACTCCCTCGCCAATCCATTTGCCAGTAGATTTCCACTCATTTTTTTGATAGGCTACCACTTTACCTCCTTCTTTGCTACCAATGAGGATTTTAGTAGCGTCTTTATCTTCCCAAATTTCAAAGTTGTGAGTGATATGGAGTGTCGAATCTACCAAATGATAGGGCCAAGTTTGTTTTGGGTTTTTGGGCACATCATATGCCAGTACTTTCACGCCATTGCCTTCTCCATTGACGTTTCCGAGCCCATGCAAAGGCACCACAATAAGCTGAAATTTATCTTTATTGACTTTGGCCCACCTCATTCGGTGAGTGGTGATTTCGTGGTGCAATCGTACTGGCTCCCAAAGCTGCGTAGGGTCAGCAGGGCGAATCAAATAAAATACCGCTCCCGACTGCGTGATGTCTTTGGTTTCGGCAGGGTTCCACATGGCTCCTACCGCTACCTCTACTTTGCCGTCACCGTCAATATCCCGTGCGGCAATACAGACATTATCTTTGGGAGTAAGATTGGAAGCCATCACATGGCGTTTCCAGGAGTTGGTATCTTTGGTACCATCATTACGGTACCATACAATTTCTTTTTGGTCTGCCAACAATATATCTATTCGCTTATCACCATCCACATCGCCCAATGCCAATCCATACCCAACATCAATCTGATTATCAATCACTTGTATTTTAAAATCAGGAGTCACTCCCTGAGCAAGCCCCGTATATGATAGCAATATAGTAAGTCCAATAAATAGCTTTTTCATAGGTGTAAAAAGATTGATATGGTGACAGTTGTGTACCTTCTTCGTCTAATGCTTTAAAAAGCAATTAAAAAGCACAATCTTTTCTTTATATTCTGAAAATTTGCAATACTTTTGAAATATCTCATTCACCAATAACCAAATTGATTACTCCCATGAAAAAGTTGTTTGCCCTATTAGTAGTGTTTTGCTGCTTGGGCGTAGCGGTAGATACTATCGCACAAGATGACAAAAAGCCTGCAAAGGAAAAGAAAGCGAAGGCACCAAAAGAAGAAAAAGCTGAAAAAAAAGAAAAAGCTCCTAAGCAAGAAAAAGTAGCGAAAGCCCCAAAAGAGGAAAAAGCTCCAAAGGAGGAAAAAACAGCGAAAACTGAAAAAAAGGAAAAAGCCCCAAAGGAAGAAAAAGTAGCGAAAGCCCCGAAAGAAGAAAAAGCCCCAAAGGAGGAAAAAACAGCGAAAACTGAAAAAAAGGAAAAAGCCCCAAAAGAGGAAAAAGCTTCAAAGGAGGAAAAAACAGCGAAAGCTGAAAAACCCAAGAAAGAAGAAACAACCAAACCCAAGCTTGTAGCCAAAAATGACGATGGTAAAGAAGCTGATATGGGCACTCGTAAAAAGGTAGCTGGTGCTGACAAAACTATCGGAAAAGACGACAAAGGCCGCACCATTTATCAAGGACCTAAGGGAGGTCAATATTACATCAACTCCAACGGTAACAAAACGTACCTGAAAGCTGACAATAAATTATAAACAAAACCCCCGCCGAAGTCTCAGCGGGGGTTTTTAGTTTATTTTATACCTCTACTTTAAGTTCTGTCACATTCTCAAAGACTACTTCTTCATTTTCTCCGAGTTCCATCATTATTACCGAATCTTTGGTAATCTTTCCACTCAAAATCTGCTTCGAAAGCTCATTCAAGATACGTTTTTGAAGTACTCTTTTCAAAGGTCTTGCGCCAAAAGCAGGGTCATATCCCTCTTCTGCGAGCTTAACGAGGGCTTCGTCAGAGGCATCAAGGGTTACGCCTTGTTCGGCCAATAAGGCTTTGATATGATTGAACTGAATTCTGACAATTTGTTTGAGATTATCACGACCTAGCGGGTCAAAGAGAACGATTTCATCAATACGGTTTAGAAACTCTGGTCGCACCGTTTGTTTCAAAAGCCCCAACACATCGTTTTTGGCTTCTTCTTTGAAATAAAGTTTCCAGCCTTTCTCAAGCTTATTGCCTGCTTCTTTAAACTTCTCCATGATGATATCACTACCAATATTGGAGGTCATGATAATGATAGTATTTTTAAAGTTGGCCAAACGTCCCTTGTTGTCTGTCAAACGGCCATCATCTAGCACCTGCAACATAATATTCCAGACATCAGGGTGCGCTTTTTCTATTTCATCTAGTAAAATAACGCTATACGGTTTCCGACGCACGGCCTCAGTCAATTGCCCTCCTTCATCATAACCTACGTAGCCCGGAGGCGCCCCCACCAATCGGCTCACGGTATGGCGCTCTTGGTATTCGCTCATATCGATACGCACCATGGCATTGTCGTCATTGAATAGATAATTGGCTAAAGTTTTGGCCAGTTCTGTTTTACCAACACCGGTTGGTCCCAAAAACAAGAAACTTCCAATGGGGCGTTTGGGGTCTTGTAGACCTGCCCGCGAACGACGCACGGCATCGGCCACGGCCTGAATCGCCTCCTCTTGTCCGGCTACTCTTTTTTGAAGCTCGGCTTCGAGTCCTAGTAATTTTTCTCTTTCACTTTGGAGCATTTTACTTACCGGAATTCCAGTCCATTTAGCCACTACTTCTGCTATATGCTCCGCTGTGATTTCTTCTTGGATAAGCGTATGATTCTCGTTGCGCTTTTGGGGGCTATTTTCCCCCAACTTTTTCTCAATTTCCGGAATCTTACCGTAGCGTAGCTCAGCTACTTTACCATAATCTCCACTACGCTCAGCTTGGTCGGCTTCGAGACGAAACTGCTCCAACTGCTCCTTCAATGTTCGTACTTCCGTGATTTTTCCTTTCTCAAGTTCCCATTGGGCTTTCAAAGCTGTACGGTCTTCGTTCAAATCAGCGATTTCTTTGTTCAAGCGCGCTTCTTTCTCTTTGTCATTTTCGCGTCTGATAGCAGCTCGTTCAATTTCTAGCTGCATGATACGGCGGTTGAGATCGTCGAGTTCTTCAGGGACGGAGTCCATCTCTAGACGTAATTTTGCCGCTGCTTCGTCCATAAGGTCGATGGCTTTATCGGGCAAAAATCGGTCTGAAATATAGCGACTCGACAACTCCACGGCTGCAATAACAGCATCGTCTTTGATACGGACTCCGTGGTGAAGTTCATATTTATCTTTGATACCTCTCAAGATACTAATTGCATCTGATTCAGAAGGCTCATCTACCGTTACTACTTGAAAACGCCGCTCCAGTGCTTTGTCTTTTTCGATGTACTTTTGATACTCCTTGGTAGTGGTAGCCCCAATTGTATGAAGTTCGCCCCGCGCAAGGGCTGGTTTGAGTAAGTTGGCGGCATCCATAGCGCCCTCACCTCCAGCCCCTGCCCCGATGAGCGTGTGGATTTCGTCAATAAACAAAATAACTTGGCCATCCGAATCTGTCACTTCTTTGATAACGGCCTTCAAGCGTTCTTCAAATTCGCCTTTGTATTTGGCACCTGCAATGAGCAGCCCCATATCAAGCGACACTATTTCCTTATCTTTCAATTGCTCAGGTACGTCTCCTTGTACTATACGCTGAGCGAGTCCTTCTACAATAGCTGTTTTACCTACCCCCGGTTCGCCTAAAAGCATGGGGTTGTTTTTGGTACGACGCGCCAAAATCTGTAGTACGCGGCGAATTTCGTCGTCTCGCCCGATGACGGGGTCAATCTTGCCCGCCCGAGCCAATTCATTCAAATTTTTGCTGTATCGCTCTAATGAACGATACTTAGCTTCGGCATTCTGGTCTTTCACTGGATTATTTTTTCCTCTTAATTCTTTGATCGCGGCCAATAAGTCTTTTTCTTTCAATCCTACTTCTTGCATCAGTTTGGCAGTGGCGTCTTTGCCAGCGGCAAGCCCTAAGTAGAGTAGTTCGACACTTACAAATTCATCCCCAAATTCTTTAAGATAGCTTTGAGCCTTCTGAAAAGCTACATTGAGGTCATTGCTTAGATATTCGGTATTGGCACTACCTGCCACTCTCGGATAGGCGCCCACAATACTTTCTAGTTTTGTATTGAGAGTAGTTAAAGGCACATTCAACTTTTTAGCCAAAAACTGCGATGTATTGGGGTCTTCTTCCAGCATGGCTTTCAAGATATGTCCCGTCTCCACCACTTGTTGTTGGTTGCTTTGCGCCATTTGTACTGCTCTCTGTACAACCTCCTGCGCTTTGATGGTATATTGATTAAAATTCATGGCTAATTTTTATGTTTGTTTTCAAGAGAATGTTTAGCGGTTTATTAATGCTTATTTATCAATAGTTGTGCCGCTCCATAAAAGCGGAAATTTTGACACGTTTTTGTAGTTTTATTTAAAAATAATAGACAAAATGGCGCTGTTTTTGCTATTTTTGGCGCTATGTCAATCCCTATTTTTATTCAAAATCAAAAAGAGTTTGAAAGCCTCTCTCATCACCTGAGTGGCCTAACTACCATAGCACTTGATACTGAATTTGATAACAATCATTTTGCCTATGGTTTTACCCTTTGTCTCATTCAGATTGCTACCCCTTCGGGCGACTGTTTTTTGATTGACCCTTTTGCAGTCTCAGATTTAAACTCGCTTTGGAAGATACTAGAGAATCCTAACATTGAGAAAGTGCTCCATGATAGTGGAGAAGATATGCGGCTCTTTTATTTACATGGCTGCCGCCCCAAAAATATTTTTGATACGAGTGTGGCCTGTAAACTGCTTAACTTCGAGAAAATCGGCTTAGGGAGTGTATTGAATGAGGTATTTGGGATTGAATCAAACAAGAAAAAACAACAGAGTAATTGGCTCAAGCGACCTTTAATTGACCTTCAGCTTGAATACGCCGCCAATGATGTCATTCACTTATTAACACTAAGAGATACGCTCGCTCAACAGCTCAAAAACCAACAACGCTGGCAGTGGTTTGGAGAAAGTATGAAGTTTTTAGAAACAAAAACCTATGCCTCTAAACCCAAGAATACATTTTTAAGCCCTAAAGAACTAAAAGAACTAAGTCCTTTTCATCAGCATATTTTAAATGAGCTTTATCGTTTCAGAGACGAGCAAGCCCAAATTGTCAAAAAGCCAGTATATCAAGTTATTTCCGAAAAAATCCTTTATGATATACTACATCAGCCCGATACATTGCTAGAGTGGATGGCCTTAAAAGGAATTCATTACCGAATCCAAAACCCTTCTATCGCTCATAAAATAACTCAGGTTTATCAACAGGCATTCAATGCTGCTCAGCAAGCAAATTTGCCTGCCACAAAATTGACCCTAACGGGGTCGCAAGTCATGGTGATTCAACAGCGAACTAGTCGCCACAATTTACTGAAAGAAAACATTTTTTTGCCTATCAAAAGGTGGATTGAACAGCAGCACGGCAGCTTAATAACACCTTACATTTTAAGCAATGAAATGATAAACATGCTCATCAGTGGAGAATCAAAACTATCGGAGATTGGGCCACTCTATCAACAAACCATTATCAAACAAGCAGCAAATGCATTAGCGATTGACCTTTCTGACTTCGAATAAACCATTTGGTGTGTAAAATTACGATTCAATGAATCGATTTCCTCGTCATCTTATCTTTTACTCAATAGGAGGGCTAATGGCAGTTGTCATTAGCTATTTTGTATTGTTTCCGCATGTATGGCGATGCCAATGGATTGAATTTTCAGATTTCAAAAAGATTACTTCCACCTTCTATATCAGTCCTGATACTCCCCCCAAAAACCTTCAAAAAGCCCAATTAGCAATGGCTGACGCCCATAAACGTATCAACCGTTTGTGGGGTGCTCCACAACAGAAAGCTACTTTTATCCTTTGTGAAAATACCGAACAATACCGCCACTATTGCAATAGCACCGAAGGGGCAGGCTGTAGCCTTGGAACTCCCTGGGGTCAATCTTTCATCGTGTTGAATGTCGAAGGGCTCAACACGGATGTCATTGCGCATGAAATGTGCCACGCCGAGCTTTTTACGCGATTAGGGTGGTGGAAAACTACCCGCCAAATACCCCAATGGTTTAATGAAGGGCTAGCATTGATGGTAGACTACCGCTTTGTACCTCAAACCGACAGTATCCAACGGCACCTTAGCTACAAAGAAGAATGTCTTTATCTCTCACGTGGAGGACAAATAACACTCGATTTAAAAGATATTTCATCGATGCGGGGCTTTTTTAATGGCAATGACAGCCATGTGATGCTTGCTTACATGACAGGAGCTACCGAAGTTTCAAGATGGCTAGCCGCCGTAGGAGAAGCCAACGTACAAGTACTTGTCCAACAAGTAGCAGCCGGAAAACCATTTGAAGAAGTATATAAGGATTTAGAACAGACTTCCAGAATCCGCCCGTAATTTGCCTCTTTTACCTTCTCCCCAAATTATGCACGTTTGAGCTTTTGTTTAAGAGAAGTTTTCTCTGTAATATTGGTACAAATACTCTACAACATTCCATTCACTCAACTGTTATTTTTTTATGAAAGAATTTTTTCAACACATCTTTGACAACAACGAAGAATGGGTCGCTCAAAAACTTCACAACGACCCTGAGTATTTTCAAAAACTTTCCAAAGGCCAACACCCCGAATACCTCTATATCGGTTGCGCTGATAGCCGTGTTACAGCCGAAGATCTCATGGGACTTCAGCCGGGGGAAGTATTTATCCATCGCAATATTGCCAACCTCGTAGTAGCTACCGACAACAATGTCAACGCGGTGGTACAGTATGCAGTAGAGTATCTCAAAGTAAAACACATCATCGTATGTGGGCATTATGAGTGTGGAGGTGTAAAAGCCGCTCTCAATCCTAGCGACATGGGGCAGCTCAATAGCTGGCTTCAAACGCTAAGAGATGTGTATCGTTTTCATCAAAAAGAGTTGGATTCTATCACCGACCAACAAAAACGATTTGATAGACTGGTAGAATTAAATGTAAAAGAGCAATGCATCAACATCGTTAAGATAGACCACGTGCAAAGGGCTTGGTACAAAACAGGTTATCCTTATATTCACGGTTGGGTTTTTGATGTACGCACAGGGGAGCTACGCGATTTAGAAATCAACATTATTGAAGAATTTGCAAGTATTCGTTCGATTTATGATTTGAAACCGCTAGATGCTACCTCTTAAAATCTAAAAAGATAGGGCAAATCAAGCTTAAAGTCTTGATTTGCCCTATTCAACCTATATTTAGGAGTACAGCAAACCAACTACCAAGCCATCCGCTTCTATGAAAAATGGGGATTCAAAAAAATAGGAGAATTTGAAAGAAACGGCTTCAACGATGACATGATTTTGGTTCTTTAGGTATTTATCAATAATATTTTTTCTTGTTTTTAAGTACATTTACAAAAACACCAACTTTTCATAATGAGTGGTTATGCCACCCTTACTTGTGTCATCAAAATGAAGAAGCGTGTTTTAATCAATTGGAGCTTAGTAGCCCTCTCTATTGTCTTTTTAGGAGCCTGTGGTGATAGCTTAGATTTACCACAAGACGTGGTACAAGCAAGCGAAACCTTACCCGAAAAATTAGACTACAACCTCCACGTCAAACCTATTTTATCGGATCGCTGCTTTGCTTGTCATGGTCCCGATAAAAACAAACAAAAAGCCGATTTGAGGCTAGACGTCGCCGAAGCCGCTTATGATAAAAAATGTGAAAGCGGAATGAATGCCATCGTAGCCGGCAATCCAGCCAAAAGTGATGTGGTGCATCGAATTTTGTCGGAAGACCCCGATTACGTAATGCCCGAGCCCTCCACGCACCTTACGCTCTCAGCCCAAGAAAAAGCGACGATTGTCAAGTGGATAGAACAAGGAGCTGAATACAAACCGCATTGGTCGTTTGTGAAGCCCACTAAACCCGAACTTCCAAAAGTTAAAAATAACGCTTGGATCAAAAACGACATTGATCGATTTGTACTTGCCAAACTAGAGTCACAGCAACCGTCTCCTCTTCAGCCCCAACCTGAGGCTTCCAAGACTACTTTGCTAAGAAGGGTGTATCTTGACTTGATTGGCCTTCCTCCCACTCCCGAACAAGTCGAAGCATTTTTGAAAGACAATAGCCCTAATGCCTACGAAAAAGTAGTAAACCAACTCCTGCGTAACCCTCATTTTGGTGAGCACCAAGCGGCAGACTGGCTTGATGTAGCCCGCTACGCTGATACCCACGGCTACCAAGACGACGGCCTCCGTACGATGTGGCCTTATCGGGATTGGGTCATTAAGTCTTTCAATCGAAACCTATCATTTGACCGATTTGTGACTTGGCAACTTGCGGGCGATATGCTCCCCAATCCCCAAAAAGAACACCTCATTGCGACGGCTTTTAACCGCAATCATCAGCAAAGCCAAGAAGGGGGGATTGTACCACAAGAATATTTTGTAGAATATGTAGCCGACCGTACCAATACTTTTGGGAAAGCTTTCTTAGGACTCACAGTCGAGTGTGCTCGCTGCCATGACCATAAATATGACCCCATAAGTCAAAAAGACTATTATTCGTTGTTCGCTTTTTTCAATAACAACAACGAATATGGTCAAATCCCGTATAACGGTGAGCCTAGCCCTTCTATCACCTTACCCAAACCCGAAGCCCAACGGCAACTGAAATTTATCAAAGAAAAGCTTTCTCAGATTGAAACCAACAAACTAAAAGACGCAGCAGCTGTGCGACAAAGGTTTGAACAATGGCTTGCCAAAGCTGACAAAGCGCCGCGTATTTCCCCTCGTTCTGAGTTGATCATTGATGTTCCGTTTGACTCCATTAACATCAGAATGGCGGGAGAGAAGAAAGATAAAAAGCGCCCTATCTTCAAAAACTTTGCTAATGATACTTTACACTTTGAGACCAACGGCGACTTAGACTTCCTACCCGTACGCATCAAAAGCCCCAAAGGTAAAGGGATACGGTTGATTGGCGAAAGTTACCTACAGATGCGAGGTATCAACGGCTGGGGAAAGTACAAAGATGTCCCTTCTGTTTCTGGATTTTTTGAACGTAATCAGCCTTTTTCGGTGAGCTTATGGGTGGGTGTAATCGATCCCAAATTCAAAGGCCCATTATTTAACCGCAATCTAGGCCCCTTCAACGGTTTTAGAGGCTATGAATGCGAAAGACTCGAAGACGGGCGACTGGCTTTTAGAATAAGTAATGTTTGGCCTGACAATGCCATTGATTTCGAAACAGATTATGTACTCAAAGCCAACCGTTGGGCACATATCACCATGACTTACGATGGCTCTAGCCAAGCAAATGGCCTCAAAGTATATATCAATGGTCAACGAGCATCTGGCAAAGTGATGTCAGACGGTCTTAGAGAGAGTATACTTTGGGGTAAAAATCACACCAATTGGGGGGCAGGTGCTCCCAACTTCTCCATTGGTCAGCGCCACGATTATAACTTTAAAGGATATGCAGTAGACGAACTAAAAGTATTTCGTAGAGAGCTTACCCCCCTCGAAGTACATAGCGTGATTGGAGAAAAAGATTTTGTCAAAACAGCGCTCAATACCCCTTCTGACAAACGTACCTCTTTTCAAATAGAAAGTTTGTTTGATTATTATATCACCCATATCGACCCGCCAACTCAAAAACTATTCACTGAACGCAAACAATTAATAAGCGACGAAACCGATATTTTGAACAAAGAAATCGATTTGATGGTAATGCGAGAGCGAAAATATCCTCGCAAAGCTCACATTCTCAAACGGGGTGCCTACGACGCCCCCGACGAAGAAGTATCGGCTGATACTCCTGAGCAGTTTTTCAAGATTCCGAAAGAATTTCCCAAAAATCGTTTGGGGCTTGCTCAATGGCTTATTCATGAAGACAATCCGCTTTTTGCCAGAGTGATGGTCAATCGAATGTGGCAAAGGTATTTTGGCAAAGGACTGGTAGTGTCGGCAGAAGACTTTGGAAATCAAGGAGATTTGCCCACGCACCTCGAACTCCTCGATCATTTAGCCGTGAAGTTTAGAGAATCGGGCTGGAATTATAAACTTTTACAACAATACATCGTTCTTTCGGCCACTTACCGTCAGTCGTCCTCGGCCAATTCACGTTTATTAGAAGCCGACCCCAACAATCTACTCTATGCCCGTGGGCCAAGCTATCGGATTTCGGCCGAACAAGTACGCGATGCCGCATTAGCATCAAGTGGTCTTTTGAGCAATCACATCGGCGGGCCAAGTGTTCACCCTTACCAGCCTGAGGGTATTTGGGAAGCACTCGCCACCCGCAATGCGGTTCAATACGTACAAAATCATGGCGATTCGCTCTATCGTCGAAGTATGTACACTATCTGGAAGCGTAGTTCTCCGCCGCCTATGATGCTGAACTTTGATGCGTCCGAACGGCATTTTTGCAGCGTAAGACGCCAAAAAACCAGCACGCCACTGCAAGCTTTGGTAACTCTCAATGACCCACAATTTGTGGAAGCGGCTCGGGTTTTGGCCCAAAAGTCAATTTCCAAACAAAAAACAACTGGAAACACTCCTCTTTCTGTGCCTGTTGCCATTAACTATATTTTTACCGCTCTTACTTCCCGCCCTCCCAAAGTCGCAGAAACACAGCTAATGACTCAGTTGTACCAAGAAGAAATGAAAGATTTTATAAAAAACCCTTCCCGTTGTGATGAACTTTTGAAAGTAGGCGAATATCCCCTAGATGCCACCGCTAACAAAGCCGAATTAGCGGCACTCACTATCGTGGCAAGTACCATTATGAATTTTGACGAGTTTGTGATAAAGAGATGAAAAACGCATTTGAAGAAATCGAGCAACATACCCACGACCAGCTCAGTCGTCGGAGTTTTTTGTCGCGTACTAGTCTAGGATTAGGAGCGGCGGCTTTATCGTCTTTGTTGGGCAATTCGGCCACCCATGCCGCTAATACGACCGAAGGGGCTTTGGGCAAGCCTCACTTTGCGCCTAAAGTAAAAAGAGTCATTTATTTGTTACAAAGTGGTGCACCTTCCCAACTTGAGCTTTTTGACTATAAGCCAAAATTAGAGCAAATGTGGGGACAAAATCTGCCCGAATCGGTTCGAAAAGGGCAGCGTTTGACGGGAATGACGGCCGGACAGAGTAGTTTTCCTTTGGCAGCCTCGGTTTACAAATTTGCCCAATATGGCCAAAGTCGGATGTGGATAAGTGAGCTATTGCCTCATATCTCCAAAATCACCGATGAAGCTACTTTCATTAGGTCGATGCATACTGAAGCCATCAACCACGACCCTGCCGTTACTTTTTTTCAAACAGGTAGTCAGCAAGGGGGGCGGCCTTCATTTGGCTCTTGGGTCAGCTATGGGCTAGGTTCCGACAACCAAAACCTACCTTCTTTTGTAGTACTGCTGTCCAAAGGTCGTGGAGGAGACCAACCACTATATGCCAAACTTTGGTCAAATGGATTTTTACCTTCGGTACACCAAGGCGTGGTTTTTCGCTCGGGTCCCGATCCCGTCTTTTATCTCAACAACCCACCGGGAATCGACCGTACTAGCCGACGTCGTATGCTCGACTACCTCGCCAAAATGCACCAAGACCAGTACAAACAGGTACTTGACCCCGAAATTAATAGCCGGATGGCACAGTATGAAATGGCCTACCGAATGCAAACCGCCGTACCCGAAACCTTAGATATTTCAAAAGAGCCCGATTATATTTTTGATATGTATGGGCCAGAAGCGCGTAAGGCGGGCACTTTTGCGGCCAATTGCCTTTTGGCCAGAAAACTAGCCGAGAAAGGAGTTAAATTTATCCAATTATATCATCAGGGCTGGGACCAGCACGGAAACCTTCCTAACGACATCAAAATCATGACCAAATCCGTGGATCAAGCATCGGCTGCTTTGGTATTGGATTTGAAACAAAGAGGATTACTAGACGATACACTCATTATTTGGGGTGGCGAATTTGGCCGAGGTTCTTATTCACAAGGGAAGCTCACCAAAGAAAGCTACGGGCGCGATCATCACCCTCGTGCATTTACGATATGGATGGCAGGAGCAGGCGTAAAAAAAGGATACATTCATGGCGAAACCGACGATTTTAGTTACAATATCGTTCGTGACCCTGTACACGTACATGATTTTCAGGCTACTGTTATGCACTTATTGGGTATTGACCATGAGCAACTTACCTTCAAGTTTCAAGGAAGAAGATACCGACTTACGGATGTTCATGGAAAAGTGGTAAAACCTATCTTGACATAACTAATTCATTAGTAACCATTTAAAAAGCAAAGCTTAACGCTTTGCTTTTTTTATTTTCTGAAGTCAATTTTTGGATGGCCACAGCGTTATTGAAATACATTTTTCCATTCCAAAATTCACTTCTACCAATGAAACACACCTTTACGTTCCTCGCTTTTGTGCTTACCTTTCATGCTTTCGCCCAGACCGAAAAAGGTAACTCATTTATCTCTGGAAATCTATCTACCAATTTTAGTGTGGTCGATTACCCCAAGGACATTTCTACAAAGTCAAACACATTCTCATTTTCGTATGGGGTTGTGTATGGGAAATTTGTCAAAGACAATATCCTATGGCGCAGTAGTATATCTCAATCTTTTGGTCGTTCAAAATATGACATTGATCAAAGTAATTTTCTAGGCAAGTTTCGCAACCCTTCTACCTATGTTTCTATCAGTTCAGGAGGATTTTATTATTTTGGGCAAGAACGTTGGAGAGGCTTTGTGGGAGGCGGACTTAGTCTTTCCAGTTCCTTTTCTCGCACCACTCAAACCGACAATAATGGCATGGTATCAGAAAAGAAAGACAATAGTATTTCAATAAACCCATTTTTTGAAGCAGGAGCTACTTATTTTTTCAGTAAACGGCTTGCTGTTCAGTTGTCGGCCACATCAAACTCTTTTCCATTAACTATCGGAGGATTTTCAACAGGTCTGCTCTATTGGATAAAACCCACTTCTTATGGGATTGAAACAAAAGACCTTTCTACCCTTCAAAAAGGCAGATGGCTGCTAGGTACAACCTTTGGATTTAGGAATCAAACTACCGATCCAGCACCTCTTCCGACCAATGCCAGAGCTAACGAAAGTAATACCAATATCTCTTTTAAAATTTCGAAGTTTGTACAAGACAAAACCCTTATGGGTATCCGTGTAGGCTATGGCCGAGATTTCAATAAGACTTCCTCCCAACAAGATGTAAAAAATACCTTGAACACTTACAATGCAGGCATTTTCGTGAGGAAATATTTTTTACCTAGCCGTCTTACTCCTTATGGCGAAATCGCCGCCAATTACATCAGGGTAAATTCCAAACAAGAAAGAAACTCAAATATCATATCTGAATCCCACGGCAACACCTACGAACTATACCCGAGTGTGGGCTTGGCTTATTTGATTAGTAATCGCTTTTTGATTGAGACAGAACTGGCCTCTTTTCGGGTAAATTACGACACCACTGCCCATTCTGATTATAAGATATGGCGCACCAACCTCAATGCAGGACTTAGTCCTAACTTTAGCGTGTCGTACGTATTTTAAAAAAAGCGAAGCCGTGGGTATATTGTACCTACGGCTTCGCTTCTATAAGGAAGAAAATCAGCTATTTTTTAAAGAGGGAATCAACAAACTCTGCCCTATCAAATACCTGCAAATCGTCCATTTTTTCTCCTACTCCAATGTATTTGACCGGAATCTTAAATTCATCCGAAATTCCAATCACTACGCCTCCTTTTGCTGTTCCGTCGAGCTTTGTGATAGCCAAGGCACTCACTTCCGTAGCTTTTGTAAATTCGCGGGCTTGAATCACCGCATTTTGACCCGTACTACCATCCAGTACCAACAATACCTCATGAGGAGCTTCGGGCAAAACTTTCTGCATTACCCGTTTGATTTTCGAAAGCTCGTTCATCAAGTTTACTTTGGTATGTAAGCGACCCGCGGTATCCACAATTACCACATCAGCGTTCATTTCAAGGCCTTTCTTTACGGCATCATGCGCTACTGCGGCAGGGTCGGTATTCATGCCATGCTCAATCACAGGTACCCCTGCTCGTTGTCCCCAAGTTTTGAGTTGATCTACAGCTGCCGCCCTAAAAGTATCCCCTGCACCCAAAACCACTTTTTTACCTCGTTTATTGAATTGATGCGCCAATTTGCCGATAGTTGTTGTTTTGCCCGCTCCATTTACCCCTACCACCATGATGACATAAGGTTTGGGTAAATTTTCGGTTTCAAAACTATCTTTTATATCGAGGGATTTATTTTCCGTAAGTAAGGCAGCAATTTCCTCGCGCAAAATACGATCCAACTCAGAAGTGGTAGTGTATTTATCTTTGGCAACTCGCTCTTCGATGCGCTTTATAATCTTGACAGTAGTCCCTACACCAACATCTGAACTAATAAGGATTTCTTCCAGTTCGTCAAGTACTTCCTCATCGACTTCTGATTTCCCTACAATAGCCCGGGTAAGTTTTCCAAAAAAACTCTCTTTCGTTTTTTCAAGCCCTTTGTCAAGTGATTCTTTTTTTTCTTTAGAGAAAAAATCAAATAAACCCATAGTTAGAAGGTAGTTTTTACGGTTTACAGTAGTCCCAAAAACAAGCGTTTTATAATTCTTTGTTTTTTGCTACTAGTTACGAACAAAAGTACAACAAAAAAAGTCCCTTGAGAGGGACTTTCTTAAATATCGTTACGGTAACAGAATCGTGCGGATTAGTTTTTCAACGCAGCCTGTACCTCATCAGTAGGAACGATGACCTCCTTGAAAGTGTAAGCGCCAGTCTTAGGAGACTTCACAGCTTGAATCACCTTAGCATAAGTTTTACCACCTTCTTTTTTTAGGGTTGCAACTACTTTCTTTGCCATGTTAGTATCAGTTAAAAATGTTAAGAGTTAATGGTTAATCGTTTAACAGTACCAATTAACTATTAACGACCAACAAATAACAAATTATTTGATTTCTTTATGAACCGTTACTTTTTTCAAATACGGGTTGTATTTTTTCATTTCCATACGCCCTGGCGTATTTTTACGGTTCTTAGTCGTGATATAGCGCGACATTCCTGGAACGCCTGACTCTTTCTGTACAGTACACTCCAAAATTACCTGAATTCTGTTACCTTTCTTTGCCATTGCTTTACTTCAATTTTCAAAACGGAGTGCAAAGTTACAGATAATCAACTATAAGACAAAACATTTTCTTAAAATTTAAGCAAAAATTATTTAATTACATTTGCAGCATCATTCAAGATTGGCCTTCCTTATAGCTTGTGGAGGTTCTTTTACGGCACAACACACTACTAATAAAGGACTTTTATGCGACTTACTCCGCGTATTATTGCTTTTTTGCTCGCATTATTTATATCGACTATTACAGTCGCTTTCTTATCTTTTGTCAATGCTACGACTACAAGTATGCTTTTTGTAGCGGGTCTTGCCAGTTTTGCAGGTTCTTTTTTCCTCATTATGTACGCTATCGAAATCTTGGTTTATCGAGAAGTCACCAAAATGCACAAAACCATTCAGCGTCTCAAACTTAAAGACTTTAATTTTCCACGCAAAACGATCGTCAGCAACCCCAATCCCCTTAAGAAGTTAAATCAAGAGATTTTTGTTTACGTAGCCAAAAAGCAGCAGGAAATTGATGAGCTAAAAAAACTCGAAGTATTTAGAAGGGAGTTTTTGGCCGATGTATCGCATGAGCTCAAAACCCCGATTTTTGCGGCCCAAGGCTTTATACATACACTTTTGGACGGCGCTATGGACGACGAAAAAGTGCGTGATAAATTTCTGCAAAAAGCCGCAAAAAGTCTGGATGGGCTAGATGCCCTTGTAAAAGATTTGGTAGCACTTTCCCAAATGGAAACTGGTGATATTAGAATGCATAAAGAACGGGTGGATTTGCGGCTTATTACCCTTGATGTATGTGAACAACTCGAAAACAAAGCCAATCAACGCAATACCATTCTCAAAATTAAGCCCGACCAAATGCAACATGTATGGGTCAAAGCTGATCCACAACGTATCAATCAAGTGATGACAAATTTGATTGAAAATGCTATCAAGTACGGCAATGATAATGGCAAAGTGATTGTGCATTTTGAAGAAGAGAAAAAACATTATGTAGTGTCGGTACGTGACAATGGCCCTGGAATCCCGTCAGAACATTTGTCACGTATTTTTGAAAGGTTTTATAGAGTCGACAAAAGTCGTTCACGTGAAAAAGGAGGTACTGGGCTTGGATTGGCGATTGTCAAACATATTATCAACGCCCACGGCTCCAAAATTACGGTCACTAGCAAGATAGACAAAGGCACTACTTTTGCCTTCAAATTGGACAAAGCAGAGATGTAAGTAAAGCGAACTTTTGCGTTTTATTTGTTCTAACATTATTAAAATCAATCATCCTCAAACTAGCTGTAGGCTTAATTAACTTATTTTACGGATTAGGCTGATTGAACTTTTTTGACTTATTTTACGCCCTAAAACTGAGAAAAATAGAAATTTTCCAATATTAACAACACTTCAAAAAGACGCTTTTTGTATGAACATTGCACTTGTCACTGGTTCGGCTGGGTTGATTGGAAGCGAGTCGGTCGCTTTTTTTGCTGATAAATTTGACCTCGTCATTGGGGTAGATAATAACTTACGCCAATATTTCTTTGGCCAAGATGGAAATACCGAATGGAATCGAAATCGTATCCAAGAGTCTTATTCCAACTATAAACATTATAGTGCTGATATTCGAGAAGTAAGCCAATTAGAGCCTATTTTCAAAGAATATGGTGCTGATATTAAGCTTATTGTACATACTGCGGCACAGCCTAGCCACGATTGGGCAGCACGCGAGCCTTTCACTGATTTTGGGGTAAACGCAGTAGGTACGCTCAATATGCTCGAAATGACCCGCCTAAACTGCCCTGAAGCGGTCTTTATTTTTACTTCTACCAACAAAGTATATGGCGATAATCCCAATTACTTACCCCTTGTTGAGTTAGAAACTCGCTGGGAAATTTCGGAAGACCATGCTTACTTCAAAAACGGAATCGATGAGCATCATAGCCTTGATCATACCAAGCACTCTATCTTTGGTGCCTCTAAGGTAGCCGCCGATATTATGTGTCAAGAATATGGCCGCTATTTTGGGATGAAAGTGGGTGTATTCCGCGGTGGTTGTTTGACGGGTCCTAATCACTCAGGTGCACAGCTTCATGGTTTCTTAGCTTATCTCATGAAATGTACAATCACGGGTAATCCCTATATCATTTTTGGTTATAAAGGAAAACAAGTACGTGACAATATCCACAGCTATGACCTTGTAAATATGTTTTGGCATTACTACCAAAACCCACGCCCAGGAGAAGCTTATAATGCTGGTGGTGGCCGTTTTGCCAACTGCTCGATGTTGGAAGCGATTGCAATTTGCGAAAAAATAGCCGGTAAAAAACTAACCTACCACTATTCGGATACCAACCGTATCGGTGACCATATTTGGTATGTAAGTGATTTAACTAAATTTAAGAGCCACTACCCTGATTGGAATTGGACTTACAACCTTGAACAGACCTTGGTTCAGATTCATGATGGTATTGCCGCTCGTTTGGCATCGCATGTTTAAGGATTGTCGTCCCGACAAGCCATATCCATACATATTGAGATTATCCGCTGTTATAAGTTTTTGAGGGATAATTCTTTGATTTGATAGCCGACAACGAAACACATGACCTCAAAGTACGTCATACTTATACCACAATACAATGATTGGGATGCGCTGAGTTTGCTCATTCAACGTATCAACGAAGACGTAGCGGCCGATATACTGGCTGCTACGTCTTTGGTTATTGTAGACGACTGTTCTAACAAGGATTTTGAGACTTTAACCACCTTCAAAGGGCTTAAGACTCAAATCGTCCGTCTTTATCGAAACCTTGGCCACCAGCGTGCCATTGCTATCGGCCTTTCTTATATTTCTCAAGAAGTAACTTGCGAAAAGGTAATCGTGATGGATGCCGACGGAGAGGACGCCCCTAAAGATATCAATGCCTTGGTAGAAGCCTCTCAAAAATTTCCTGACCGTATCATTTTTGCCCAACGTACCAAACGCCAAGAAAGCCTTACTTTTAGGGTTTTTTATGCTATTTATAAGTTTGTATTTAAACAACTTACGGGAAAAATCATCACATTCGGCAACTTTTCACTTGTTCCTCAAAGACGTTTACAAAACCTAGTACGCGTTTCGGAAATCTGGAACAACTTTCCTGGGGGAATTATTCGTTCTAAAATCCCTTATGAAGCAGTACCTACTGAACGAGGCAAACGTTTAGCAGGAGAAAGCAAGATGAATTTTGTTTCTCTGGTTTTACATGGACTCAGTACCGTATCTGTTTTGATTGATATTACAGCCGTTCGAATCCTTATTTTTTCGATTGGAATGTCAGTAACAGCCTTGGTAGTAATATGTATAGTACTTTTTTTGAAATGGATTAACGATGCCTCACCAGGGTGGGCTTCTACGCTAAGTTCTGCTTTACTGATTGTGGTATTACAGTCCTTCCTAATTTCGCTGTTTTTGGTATTTATGGTTCTACAATACCGTACCCAACAGCAGTTCATTCCGGTACTTCAATACCGCGACTTTATTGAGCAAGTTGAAGAAATATAAAGTTCGGGAGAAGAAGAGATTTCTACAGATAAAGATTAACGTGCAAGGTGATAAGTTTTGATGATTTTCCGATAGTATACTTCGCTTTAGGCTATGTGTTAGCTATCGGGATTGTTTTGATTTTACTTTTACAGACCAATCTTCCTTCTTTTTCTCGCATTTTTATCGGGTTATCGCTTTTTCTTGTGGCTTTTATGCGATTGCCTATCTTGGTTTTCAATCAAGAAATCAATCCCGACGAAAGTCAGATGATTGCCCACGCGATTACGCTCAAACAATTTCCTCTTTATTGGCAGTCTGTGGATGGTACTACGATTGGTCCTTTAGATAATTATGCCCTTATTTTACCTTCCCTTTTTGGCCTTCCCTTTGATTATACTTCGGCACGGCTCATGGGTCTTCTGTGTGTCTTAGGCAGTCTCTGGTTTTTCTATCAAAGCCTCATTCATTTTTTTGATAAGACTACCGCCCAGCTTTCACTATTGCCTGTTGTATTTTTTGTAGCCTTTACTCAAGAAGTCGATTTTGTACATTATTCTAGCGAGCAGTTGCCTGTTTTATTACTCAACATCGGACTATGGCTGTTGAGCAAAATAACTTCTGCCTCCCGTCTCAAACAACCTTCTCTAAATACCATTTTCTTTTTAGGAGTAGTACTTAGTATGAGTCCTTTTGCCAAAATTCAAGTAGTGCCCCAAGCAGTGGTGATTGGTGCTTTTGCGCTTGTAAGCTTATGGAACAATCGGTTATTCTGGCAATATTTTTTATACTTAATTGCTGGAAGTTTATCATTTCTTGGAATTGTACTTTTAACTATAGCCTCTTTCGGCGTACTCGACGACTTTTGGGATTATTATATTCTAGGCAATCTTATTTATGCCAGTGGGAGTTCTCTCATTGACGCCATTGCACGGTTACCTTTTTTCATTGCAAAAAGTAATTCATTTTTACTTTTTCTCGCCAGTATTTCACTTTGTGTTATTCTGGTAGGACTACAACATAAGAAAAAGTCTTTCAAAATGACTTGGCTCGAGGCATTCGTATTTGCTTGGTTACTAGCTGCTCTTTTTGCGGCCACAAAATCTGGCAACGATTTTCTCCATTATCTCAACTTTTGCATTTATCCTTTTGCCCTTTTAGGAGCTATTTTAATAGCACACTATACCCTCAAGACGCCTTTCAAATTGGTGATGGCGGCGGCCTTATCCCTTTTACCTTTTTTAGGAGCGTTTGCATATCCAGTCGTTAGGCATTTACCACTCAATGCTTATGTATCAGGAGCTAGCCACCAAGTTCCGAGAAGCGAGGTATCGAAATTGATTTTAAAATATGCTCATCCAGGAGAAAGGCTAGTGATATGGGGATGGATGTGTCGCTATCATGTAGAAACTCAAATGCCCCAAGGCACTGCCGAAAATCACTCCGAAAGGTGTATTTATCCTCATCCTCTGCGCCAAAAATATTATGAGCGCTTTTTGAGTGATTTGCAAAAAAATCAACCCAAGGTATTTGTAGATGCAGTAGGGCCGAATAGCCTCTGGCTCAACGACCCAGCTACGCAAGCCCACGAAAAGTTTCCTAAACTGAAAGCTTTCATTTCAGAGCATTATCATTTTATAGGTGAAGTAGAACATACCCGAGTGTATATCCGAAATACCAAAAAATAAGTTTTAGGTGAGGAAACACCTCTCAAAACTGTCAACTTTAATGAAGTTAATTTATTTTTGAATCTTTAGAATATCATCATAATGACACGTCAGCAATTCCTTGACTCTTTGGTATGCCCCAAAACGGGACAAAATTTAGAAGTTGCCGAAAATGGCCTTTCTCTTACTGCTCCTGACGGCACTGTATATCCGGTATTGGATTCGGGTATCGTAGACATGGTATATCCACGCGAATTGTTTGAAGACGATGCTCGTGAGCAATATCTATATGATCAAGCATATCAGCGTTATGACCGAGGAGTATCGTGGGTATTTGAGACCTTAAATCACTCGGACGAAGCAGCCACTCGTCAGTTTATGATTGGTTTAATGGACCTCAAACCTGGCCAAACGGTATTGGAAGTAGGCGCTGGTACAGGTAAAGATTCGGCATTGATTATTGACCAAATTAGCCCTGGTGGCACCGCTGTTTTGTCGGATTTATCTCACAACATGCTAAAACTAGCCACCCAAAAGCTACAGCCTAAGGAAGTGAATACTCATTTCTTTTTAGGAAATGGCTCTTATCTTCCTTTTGCAGATGGTACCTTCGATGCAGTGTTTCACTTTGGCGGTATCAATACTTTCTCAGAGCGTAAAAAAGCTTTTGCGGAGCTTACCCGCGTTGTGAAAGTAGGCGGCAAAGTAGTGATTGGCGATGAAAGTATGGCGCCTTGGCTACGCAACAATCCCACCTATGAGATTTTATGGAAGGCCAATCCGCTATTTAGAGCCGAGGTACCTTTCGAAGACTTGCCCAACACGGTCGAGAATTTTAAACTTCACTATATTTTCGGAAACTGCTTTTATGTAATGGAATATACCGTGGCCGCCAAAGCTCCCGAAATCGACATAGAGTTACCTATTCCAGGAAAAGATTTTGTGGATAATTGGCGCATTCGTGCCGAAAAAAGTAACTAAACAGCTTCCGTAAATCAAGCAGCAAAAGCTTATCTGAAATTTTGATTTTATATGTGGCAAAAAAAAGGAGTAATATATAAACCTGACGGTACAATGGCTCATAGCCGTACTCACGCTCAGGTACCGTTTGCGTACAAACACGAAAACTTTTTACGGATTTACTTTTCTTCGCGCGATGACAATGGCCAATCTCGCCCTACCTTTATTGACGTAGATTACGAGGATCCTACCAAAATCATTTATATTCACGACCGCCCTATTTTGGAACTAGGTGGCCCAGGTGAATATGACGAAACAGGCGCGATGCCTGCGTGGTTTGTGGATATGCCCAATGGCGATATTTGGCTCTACTACACAGGCTGGAATCGTACTCATAATTCATATCGCTTATCGATGGGCCTATCGGTAAGTCATGATGGAGGAATTACTTTCAAAAAAATGTTTACGGGTCCAATTATGGATCGCAGTATTCAGAATCCTATTTGGGCAGCACAGCCCTCAGTGATACGCGAAGATGATGGCACTTGGCGCATGTGGTATATCTCCGGACATAAATGCGAGTATATTCATGGCTATCCTGAGCCTTATTACCGTGCGCAATCTGCCACTTCACAAGACGGTATACATTGGAATATCAGCGACATCCCGACTTTAGATTTTGATGATTTTTTGCACGCTGTGGGGCGTCCTAGCGTTTTTAAAGAAGACGGTATTTATAAAATGTATTATTCATATCGCCACACGCGAGACTATCGCACTGACCGCAATCAAAGCTACCGATTGGGATATGCTGAATCATTAGATGGCGAAACTTGGGAACGGAAAGATCATTTAGTAGGTATTGAGAAGTCAGAAAACCCAGAAGACTTTGATTATCAAATGATTGATTACGCCAATTATTATACCCACAACGGCAAAAAGTACTTACTTTACAACGGCAATGGTTTTGGAGCGGCAGGATTTGGGTATGCGATTTGGGAAGATTAAAGATTTGGAACATTTATTGCAGATTTGATTATTGAATTTTGACTAATGTCATTCTTTCAAAGGAATTTGTGAGATAAAATTGGGGGTTGTTAAACCAAAAAATCCAAGTAAGATGTCAACATTAAAAGAACAATTCCGCAGAGAGGGATTTCTCCTCCTTCGTAATTTTTTAGATAAAAGTGTGGTAGAAAATATCTACCGTGAGGCACGTGAAATATTTGCCATCCAGATCAAAAGGGTCACAGGGCGAACGGTAGATATCAACAACCGCGATGAGTTTGAAAATGCAATGTTCGAGTTTTTTGAAAAAGACTTCATAGCATTTCGTAATACCGGCATTACCGTACAGCATAGCCTTTCGCTTCACCGCTTTGCTACCGATGAGAAAATCGTCAATTTACTGAAAGAAATAGGAATCGAACTCCCCGTCATTGGGGCGCGTCCTGCCATGCAATTCAACAGCCGTTTTCTTTCAAAAGATGGTAGTAAACACTGGAAATTGGATGCGCATCAAGATTGGCGTACAGGGCAAGGCTCTCTAGATAGTACTGTTATTTGGTTCCCAATGGTAAATGCAGGCGCTGATTTAGGTGCCTTACAGGTCATTCCCCAAAGCCATAAGTCAGGACTTTTGGCAGCAAGTACTTCAGGCTATCAAGGGGGTATCACTGCTTCTTTAAAAGACGAAGATTTTGTTCAAACTGAGTTTGAAGTAGGTGATTTACTTATTTTTTCTGCCTTTTTAGTACATCAGTCTGGCAACAACATCACCCCTAATATCCGCTGGTCGGTACAGCTTAGATACAACAACCTCTCTGAGCCTACTTTTATTGAAAGAGGGTATCCGATGGCCTATATCTATAAGCCAGAGGCAGAGCTTGTTACTCCTAATTTCCCCACTGTAGAGCAATTAGAAACCGTTTTTGCGGCTCCAACGCCAGTAGTATAATGAAAGTAAGCGTCGTCATTCTCACCTACAATCAAAAAAACTTCATAGGCAAGGCTATTGAAAGCGCCCTTGCCCAAGAAACCAATTTCGATTTCGAAATATTAGTGGGTGATGATTGCTCCACAGATGGCGCGCAAGAAGTGATTCAAGGCTATCAAAATCAGTATCCTGATAAAGTAAAGGCTATTTTGCATTCCAAAAATCTGGGGCAAAATGGCCTTTTCAATACCATCGAAACCCTTAAATTGGCGACCGGAGACTACATTGCGCCAATGGACGGAGACGACTATTGGACTTCACCCCACAAATTACAAATCCAAGTAGACTTCATGGAAGCTAATCCGAGCTTTTCGGCCTGCTTTCACAATGCACTCATTACTTATGAAGATGGTACGCCCTCTCATGAGCTCAACAGCCCAGATCAAAAAACAATTATTACTGTTGAAGATTTGGTAGGCGAAGACGAAATTTGGTTCATGGCTACCTCGGCCGTTATGTTCAAAAACGGCCTCATGTATTACCCCGAATGGTTTTTACAATCTACTAGCGGTGACATACCTAGATACGTCATCCTAGCCAAACAAGGTCCTATTGGGTATGTTTCGGGAGTAATGTCGGTATATCGGAAAAATCGCGGTGGAGCTAGCTTTAGAGATCATTATAAAGATGCTCGTTTTCTTTACAATCGTATCAAAATGTACGAGGGTATCAATAAAGAACTCGGTCAACAATATGATGATTTATTAAAAAGAAACATTGCTCGATATTATAAAATGCTACTCGAAGCTCGTCAATATCAAAAAAGTTATTTTAGACGGGCTAACTTAGCCATAAAATACCTTGAATTGGGAAAACCTGACCGCGAGACCACTAGAGAAGTAGTGAGAGATTATATCATACCCAAATGGATGATGCAAGTTTATAGCTTCTTTGCCCTTCTTCCTCACCGTCTGAAAGAATCATCCCGATGAAAGTAAGCGTCTGTGTCCCGACTTTCAATCATGAGAAATACATTCGGGAAATGATTGAAGGAACCCTGAATCAAAAAACTGACTTTCCGTTTGAAATTGTAATAGGCGACGATGGTTCTACGGATATGGCTCCCGCTATCATCCAAGAGTATGCACAACGGTTTCCTGACATCATCAGAGCGTATTTACATCCTCAAAACTTAGGGCCATCTTTTCCTAAAGAGTTTGCAGGGCGTAACAATGTCCTCTTTTTGTTAAAAGCTTGCCAAGGAGATTATGTAGCTCTGTGTGAAGGAGATGACTACTGGACTGACCCTTATAAACTCCAAAAACAAGTTGATTTTTTAGAATCAAATCCTGATTTTGCGATTTGCCACCACAACTTGAGCGTTATTTATGAAGATGGCTCACCAAGTCATTTCTTCAATCAGCCAGACCAAAAAGCAACATCGACTATTGAAGATTTGTTAGAAGACCGTTGGTTTGTAGGGACGGCCAGTTTAATGTATCGCAATTTTTTCAAAACAGAAGATTTTGCACTCTGGCATCATCGAGCTGCTGCGGGTGATTGGGCTTTAGTAATCCAACTCGCCGCCCAAGGTAAAATCGGATATCTCAACGAAACGATGGGTATTTATCGAAAACATCGTGCGGGGTTGAGCAATATTCATGCGACCTCCAATTTGGATTTTCTTCGTAATCGACGCCAAATGTTTGCAGATGTGAATGAGTGGCTACATTTTAAATACAACGACATTGCTCAAAAAACTATTGAGAAATACGACCATTTGATTCAAGAAATTGGAAATTAGGGCAAAATAAAAGAGTTTTGCACCCACAAGAGTCGTCAAAATACGAAGGCTCCAAATTGCCTCTCACTCATTCATGATGTAGATAAATGAAATTAAGTGTTGTTATTCCTGCCTATAACGAACAAGATTCTCTGCCCCAAACCTTGCAGACGCTCTATGCTTCTTTATCCAAACATAATATTCCCCACGAAATTTGGGTTACAAACGACAACTCCAAAGACAATACCCTCGAAGTTTTAAATAATCTATCAAAAGAAATACCCACCTTGGTGTATGAAACCAATCTTGGCCCTAACGGGTTTGGATATGCGGTGCGTTATGGATTGGAGCGTTTTTCGGGTGATTGCGTAGCGGTCTTTATGGCCGACCTTTCCGATGATCCCGAAGACTTGGTAAAGTTTTATAAAAAAATGTTGGAAGGAAACTACGATGCTGTATTTGGAAGTCGCTGGGGTAAAGGAGGGAAAGTATATGACTATCCTACGGTAAAAAAGGTAGTGAACCGTCTCGCCAACTTTATCATTCGGATGGTAATGGGAATCAAATACAACGACACCACCAACGCCTTCAAGCTCTATAAACGTGAGACAATGGAAGGGCTCAAACCTTTTCTTTCACCCCATTTCAACCTTACTGTAGAGCTTCCCCTCAAAACAATCGTGAGAGGATACTCATACGCTGTGGTTCCAAACAGCTGGACCAATCGTAAATTCGGAGAATCTAAATTAAAAATCAAAGAAATGGGTAGTCGCTATTTCTTTATTTTGATGTATTGCTTTATTGAAAAGTTCTTCTCTCGCGGTGATTACCGCAAAAAAAGCTAGTTGGTCTCAACTTTTATGGTTGCACCTCCATTTTCTGACACTATACCCGTACCACAAGTATTGTTTACGGAAGTCACTTTGTACTCAGTAGTTGTACGGGGATTGACAGTAAGCTGATAAGGATTAATAAAAGTACCCGTCACTGCTGAGCCATCAGACAACGTAAAAGACCAAGGTGGAAGGCCATTTTTAAAAGAAACTTTTATACGCGCAGCCCCTCCCGGACGAATCACAGCCCCTCCCGTCACGATTGCTTGCGCTGCATTTGGCATCATTACATTGATAGTAGTAGGTGTGCCTTCTACGAAGGGGTCAGTAGATATTACACGTATTTGTTGGCTAGTAAGGGTATCTTTCAAAAAAGGAGGAAGAATTTTTGCTCTCAATGAACTTGTGCCACCTATGGTTTGCATATTAATCCACTTACCACTTGTATCGGTCATTTGGACAATAAATTTATTGGCGTTGTTGAAACGCCCTGTGGTCGTAAAAGGTACCGAAATCTCCGTTCCTGAGCAGATTGTCTTATCTGCAAGGCTGCCAGTTGTAATCGTAGACGGGGGAATCTTCACTTTTACAAGCGCACTTCCTGAAAAATTACCTACTCCACAAAAACCACCCGCTGATGAAATCGTATAGGTAGTAGGATTGTAAGGAGACACCCTAATCGGATAAGGAGTAGAACGAATGTCATTTTGGTAAGTACCATCCGAAAGCAATACAAACCACGGCCCTCCCCCTTCAAAATCAAGGGTAAGTTCGGTAGATTCGCCTTCTCCTACCTGCAGCGTATCCCTGCGTAGTCGCGCTGTAGCAGGTGCCGAAATAGCCACATCCACGGTATCGCTCGAAATAGTAGGAAACGTAGAAACTACCCTAAGTTTATAAAGACCAGGCGTCAAGGTAGAGGGTACTTGCGTCATAATCGGGCTTTGGGAAGCCAAGGCCGATAAATTTGAGAAGTTTTCGCCGGTCGAATCACTCAACTGTACCACAAACCCATTACCAGCATTGAACTTACCTGTAGCGTTGAAATTGATCTGAAAAGGAGTACTCGTACACACCCGAAATCCCGCCCGAGGTACGGCTTTAAGCGCAATCACCGGAAGCGTATCCTGACTTACTTGTACCACTACTTCTCCAGAAGTACTACCACTCCCACAAGCATTGGAGACAGATGTTACTTTGAAGGTACTGGTTTGACTAGGAGCTAGGTGAGAGATATAAGGATTGATAAAGGAATTGGCAACCGTTGTTCCATCTGAAAGCGTAAAAGACCAAGGAGCGGCTCCTGTAAGCATTACACGATAAGCCGCTAGCTGCCCCGGCCCAATCTTAGCAATCGAACTTCCATCGTTGAGTTCCATACGAGCATGAGCAAAAGGCAGTACCATCAATCGCGTAGTCCGACTAATCGTATTGGGATGAGTGGATACAAGCCGAATACCAACAGAACCTGTGCGGTCGGAAGGTAAAGTAAATCGAATCGGGCTTTCGTGAATAGAGTCTAAGACATTTACAAACTTTCCCGCTACATTGGTCATTTGTAAAATAAACTCATTTTTATCTTCAAATTTCCCTTTAGTCTCAAAAGGAATCAAGATAGTACTTCCAGGGCATACATACATATGAGACAAATCCCCAATTACGACTTCCGAACTATTTTCTTCTGCCATAGCCCGAAAGGTGGTATCTTTCTGAAGTGCAGCGGGCTTGATGGTATCTTTGCGAGATGAAAAATTAAAGTCTGTAATAATCCGTCCCGAATCTTTCGGGTTTTTACGAAGAGTATCTTGGGATAAAATGTTTTTGCTATACTTGGCGAGAACGTCCCTTTCTCCCAGCCACCACAACCCTACACTTGTCCAAGTGAAAACAAGACAACTAATAATGAATTTGTGCATACTTTTTTGGAAATATTAGCACAAAATTAAGATTTAAGGCGTTTTTTCAAAAGGAGGAAGCTCAAAATCAAACAAATACTTCTCTACCACATTTGACTAAGTAGTCCAAAAATCACCCCTATTTTGCCCTTATTCTATTAAATTCTCGGTTTGAAAAAATACAAAGCTCTCCCAAACCAAGAGTTATTTCATCATAAATTTCCTACGGCTTGGTGAATACGAGCCGCTTGTTTAGGCTCAAATACTACACAAGGAAATCCAAAAAGACATTTGTTTTTAATCATTTCAGCCACTTCTACCGGAACACTTTCTTCCCAACCCGGTTCCCCACGCTTGATAAGTTCCAAGACTCGGTCGGTAGAAATACGGAGATTTTCTTCGTTGAAATCACGAATATCTTCGATTTTGTCGTTGCAAATCAAATAATTAAACAAAGGCTGAAGGTTGGTAGGAAGTTCAAAATTTTGACAGGTAAACATTTTTCCTGCTTTGATAGTGGGATATACAAAAAGCTTCACATTTCGACTAAACAGTGTCGAAAAAGACTCCAAAATACCACCAGGCAAATTTTGATAATAACTTTCTTCAAAAATATACTCCAAGTTGGGGACACCTACTACTAATCCAATCTTAACACGGGTAGTTTTTGCCAAAAACGCTACCAATCGATGATACTCTTGGTAATTGGAAATCATTACCGTTTGGCCAATCGAACTCAAAATATCTACCCTATCCAAGAAGTCTTTTTCGTTGATATCTTGCTCACCTCCCCTTAGATTTTGGAGCGTAAGCTCGGCCACCATTACTACTTTCTTTTCATCTACGTCTGGCTCAGCCTTGAATTGTTTGAGGCCATTGCGAAGCATATCTACGTGTACATTGGTAATGGGTCGGAGTCGGCCTCTCAAGAGCAAGATATGTTTTTTGTAAAGTGCTTCTGAAGGCTGTAACACTTGTCCGTCAGGGCCAAACATGGCTACCTCTGTGAAACCATGCTTTACCAAATACAAACTTAGCAGGCGATTGTCAACATGCTTAAAGTCGGGTCCTTGAATCCGAATCATGTCTATCTGAACACGGTCTAGACTTAAATCATCCATCAACGACAAAAGCAATGTCTCTGGTGATTTGTAATAATAAAAACAGGCATATATCAAATTAACCCCAATCACCCCTAAGGCTTGCTGCTGCATAATACTATCATTATCAAGCATTTTGATATGAATCACTACATCATTGTAAGGGGCGCGAGGAGTCAATTGAAAACGCAACCCCAGCCAACCATGTCCTTCGTTGCTTTTTTGATAATTAAGGGCTACTACAGTATTGGCAAAAGCAAAAAACAAACTATCAGCACCTCGTTTTTCAGCCAATCGCTGTTCTACCAAATCGTATTCATGCTGAATCATTTTCATCAATCGCGACTCCACTACATAGCGCCCGCTTGGTTCAGGGCCGTAGATTTCGTCACTGAATTTCATATCATAAGCCGACATGGTTTTGGCAATAGTACCCGAAGCACCACCTGCCTTAAAAAAATTGGCAGCGGTATCTTGTCCCGCTCCAATTTCAGCAAAAGAGCCATAAATACGCCTATCAAGATTGATTTTAAGCGCTTTTTGTTTAGTCCCGAGGTTTTTATCGTGTTTGACGCTCATAGGAAAGTAGTTTGGTGGCGCATTGAGATTTTAACTTTTTAAGTTTTTTTATAACAATACCCCGAATGCAACCTGTATTTTCTGCCTTCTACAAAAATACAACAAACTCCCCAATACCCATGCTACTAATTTGGAAGAAGCTACTCTTCTGGCGAGGTAAAATAAGCAATTACAGAGTACATAACCCCTACCAAAGCTACTCTGAAAACCCACTGAATAAGCACGTCGCTTAGCGAATTAGCATGCTCTTTGGCTTCAATAAAAGCATACACACAATAGCCCAATGTAATCATAAACAACCCCCATCCTGCTAAGGAATAAGGCTTAAAAAAAATCGTTTTCCTCTCAAACCATTTCATTTGTCTCGGTTATTTTAAGTGTTCTATGCGTTTAAGTCTTTCCATATCTTGCATTGACTTTTCAATCATATTTTCGGTGACTGCATAAAAACCGATAATAAGTGCTACACTCATGCCGATTCCAATCAGAAAAAGATTCCAAAAACGTAATTTTATGGTAATAACCAACTCATTGCTATTTTTATCATAAATGATATTGAGCAATGAAAGTAGGTTCATACCAGCGGCTATCAAAGGAAAAAGAAAAAAAAGCAGGGGTGAAAACCATCCTCCGTGGGCTCTATCAAATACCGTAAGGGTATCAAAAAAAGTATCTACCACGTGATTGTCGGATTTAAAAATTTCCTTCATTCCCAAAAACGCCAATAAAAGCAACGGAAATAAAACAAGCCACCATCCAATAGCAGCCGATTTTCGAGTATTAAGTATCGGCACCTTTAGATACGCTTGGTGTTGAGTCGCTGGAGTGGGCTTTTTTAAGCCTTGCATTTTTTTTTCAAACTCTTCGTGATTTTCCATTGTCTCTATTTCTTTGGCTAATAAAAACCTTAACTCATCTTTTTTCTTAATATCTCTAATCCTCGCGACAATAGCGATTTGACCGTCCCTTCTGGTTTTTCTAAAATAGCACTGATTTCAAGTATGCTTTTTTCTTCAAAATATTTTAGAGAAATTACTTCTTGGTATTTCACATCAAGCTTTTTCAATTGGTTTTGAACCTCATTAAAGGCTTCAAACTGTTCTGTATCTCGTTCTGCTTCTTGTCGTTCTTTGTCAAATACAACCAATAACTCTCGATCCGAAATTACTTCATGAGAAAGCTGCCCAAATAGGTCGGGGCGATATTTTTGATTTCTAAAAAAGAGATTGATTTCATTCGTTGCAATTTTATAAAGCCATGCGGAAACAGAATGCCCTTCAAACCTGTAATGTTTAATATTTAGATAAGCTTTTAGAAAAGTTTCGGCTGCGATGTCGCGAGCTATATCATAATCACCCACTCTACGAAAAGCGTACCCAAAAATTTTTGAGTAAAATGCGTCGTAGATTTCACCAAAAACCTGAGTATCGTTTTTGTCAAATACCTTAAAGTCAACTGTATTGATTTTCAAACTTAAAGCCATTTGATTGTATAATACACTCTTTATCGAAAAGTTGCAGTCTGAAGGTTAAATTCTTAGTTGTTTGCCCTAATTGAGGAGATTCTCTTAATTTTGTAAAAATTTAAGCCGATGCAAATAGACAAAGAGACTCTCCATAAAATCGCCAACTTAGCCCGTTTGGAAATCAAGCCCGAAGAAGAAGCTCCTCTCCTTCAAAGCTTAGAAAACGTACTCTCTTGGATGGAGCAACTCAACGAATTAGATACCGACAATGTCCCCCCACTTACGCACATCTCATCCGAAATCAACGTAATGCGCGAAGATGTGGTGGGTCAGCACCTTCCACGGGAGCAAGGTCTCAGCAATGCCCCTTCGCAAGACGGTGTGTATTTTAAAGTCCCCAAAGTGATTGAATAACAACCGTAAAAAAATTCAGATTCTCGAATCAAGTTTGTCGGTTTTGAGTTTTCTATTGTAAACTCAAACGTTTATGCCCGAACTACCCGAAGTCGAAACATACCGTCGTTATTTTGAAGCTACTTCACTTCATCAGGTGATTGAGGCGATTGAGGTGGAAGACTCCAAACTACTCACTACCGACTATGCCACCCTTACCGAAGCACTAATTGGAGCCTGTTTTGTACAGACTCAGCGAGTAGGTAAAAATTTGTTTGTAACTACTGACCAAGGCCCTATTCTTCGATTTCATTTTGGAATGACGGGCGATTTGGAATATTATCATTCGTCGATTTCACGTCCACGTCATGCCCGTATTGTCTTTATATTCCGCTCAGGTTTCAATTTAGGGTTTATTTGTCCGCGCAAATTTGAACGCATTGCACTAGTAGAAGATATTCCTACGTTTTTAAAAGAGAAAAAAATTGCACCTGACGCGCTTACTATTAGTTTGGAGCAACTCAACCATAACATCCGTCAAAAGAAAAGCATGATTAAACCCATTCTACTTGACCAAAGTACGGTAGCGGGTATCGGCAATTGGATTGTAGATGATGTGCTTTTTCAGGCCAAAATTCACCCTGAAAGACTCAGCCAAAGTCTTAGTAATGAAGAAGTAGAGCGTATTTTTTTCGCTATTAGGCTTGTCTTGGAAACGGCAATAGAACAAGAAGCAAACTATGGAATGTTTCCCAAAAGCTTCTTAATTCATGCCCGAGAGTGGGCTCCATCCCCCTATGAAGAAGCCTTACGACACAGACTCTGCCCTTGTGGCAAAGTAGAAATACAGCAATCGCAAGTCGGTGGACGAACTACGTATTTTTGTCCCCTTTGTCAAACTATTCCCTCAAATAATAGAAAGTAGCTCCAAATAGCTACACTTTTTTTAGATTTTGATAAAAATAAATTGCTAATTTTTATCAAAACCACTATTTTTGCACTCCATTTTTGGAAAAAACTGATTTAATCCCAATCATCATGTACGCAATCGTAGAAATCGCGGGACAGCAATTTAAAGTAGAAGAGGGCCAACAAATCTTTACCAACCGTTTGGAAGGAGATGTGGACGCTGCACTCGTGTTTGACAAAGTATTGCTAGTGGACAATGCAGGTACCATTAGCATAGGCGCACCGACGGTAACCGGTGCCAGTGTAAAAGCCACTGTTGTAGAGCACCTTAAAGGTGAAAAAGTAATCGTTTTCAAGAAAAAACGTCGCAAAGGCTACGTAAAGAAAAACGGTCACCGTCAAGCTCTTACAAAAGTAAAAATTGACGCAATCGTAGGCTAATTTACTTCAATCAATAGCGTTTTAAAATTTTAAAATACTTAAAGAAATGGCACACAAGAAAGGTGTAGGTAGTTCGAAAAACGGCCGCGAATCGGAAAGTAAGCGCCTTGGCGTTAAAATCTTCGGAGGCCAATCTGCCGTAGCTGGTAATATCATCGTGCGTCAGCGTGGTACTAAGTATCACCCAGGCCGCAACGTTGGTGTTGGCCGCGACTATACGCTCTTTGCTTTAGCAGATGGTACTGTAAAATTCTCTCGTGGACGTGACAACAAGTCTTTTGTTCACATTGAATTGGCAGAAGCCTAAATCATAGAGTGATTATTGTTGTAGTTGATTAATTCAATCATTTACAACTACATTAGAGAAAACTTGGTAAAAAACCCGCTTGAAAATTCAAGCGGGTTTTTTGCTAGTTGTTTGCGTTTTTAATCGGGGAAGTCTACCTTCCATTTCCGAAAGCTCCTTATCTATGCAACTTCGCGTCGCTCCCGAAAATCCGCTCGAATGGCTAGCCCTCAAGACCAATCAGGTTCCCATTCCGTTGTTACATATTCAAATGTACTTTGTGATGGCCAAAGCAGTGATGGAAGCAGCCGAAGCCGGGGTTTTTGACACTATCGAAAAAGGCCAAGATACTACCAAACGCATAGCGCACTCTTGCAATCTGCACGAAGGTGCATTGGAACAATTGCTCACTCTTTTGGTTTCGATGGAATATTTAAGCTATAGCCAAGGGCAATTTTCTTTGACTCCAATGGCAAAAAAATGGATTGCTCCCGATAGCCCACATTCTGTACATGCGATTGCACTCTACAATAATCACGTGGCTTGGGAATGGGTAAGTCAGCTAGGGCAGTATTTACGAACAGGACAAGGGATGGAATCGCATGAAGTATTTAGCGAAACGCAATGGAAGCTTTATCAAGATGCCATGACCGCCGTAGCTCGCTCCGAAGTCAGAGAGTTTGTACAAAGAGTACCTATCTCTAAAAAAGCTACTCACTTACTCGACATCGGTGGAGCAAACGGCCAATATGTGGCTGCTCTTTGTCGAAAGTACTCTACATTGCAAGCCACTATTCTGGATTTACCAGAAGCGCTAGATAAAGCATCTCCTGTGACTGGCTTGACAAATCGCATTTCATATATCGCAGGCAATGCGCTCACCACATCCCTCAGCCCTGATACCTATGATGTAATATTACTTTCAAACGTAGCACATCATTTTACGGAGCAACAAAACAAAGATTTAACGCAACGAATCGCTCACGCTCTTCGCAAAGGAGGTATATTTATCATCAATGAATTTATACGTCCTTCTTTACAACGTAGAGCTGAGCTGGTCGGCAGTTCAAGCAATTTATTTTTTGGCTTGACAAGTACTTCAGGCAACTGGACTGTGAATGAAATCCAATCTTGGCAACAATCCGCAGGACTTAAAATTCATAAAACAATACACTATTTCACCATACCCGGAATGGCAATGGTGACTGCTAAAAAACTTTAAAACTATGGCATTTCAAAAAGACGGTTATCCTCCTAAAAGGACATTTCATACTACAAAACCCGTAGATAAAGCCCGCGAAAAAGAATTAGTATTTGGTATACAGTCGGTAGCGGAAGCGATTCGTGCAGGACAAGAGATTGACAAAATCATGATTTATCGTGAGCAAAACTTCAACGAAATCCAGCAATTAGCCGCCGAACGCGAGATTCCAGTACAACGCGTTCCGATGGAAAAGCTCAACCAAATTACGCGTAAAAATCATCAAGGGGTCATCGCTTTTATGTCGGCGATTCGTTATGTTTCGCTACACAATATTTTAGCTACTATCTTCGAAAAAGGAGAAGTACCTCTGCTATTATTGCTTGATCGTATCACGGATGTACGCAACTTTGGAGCCATTGCGCGTACTGCCGAATGCATGGGAGTGCACGCTATTGTGGTCCCGATGCGTGGCGCTGCACAAATCAACAGCGACGCTCTCAAAACATCCTCTGGCGCTCTCAATTATTTGCCAGTTTGTCGCGAAAACAATTTAATAGATGCCGTTCAATATTTACAAGATAGCGGCGTACAGATAGTAGTATGTACCGAAAAAGCGAGTCAAATTGTAAGTAATATTGATTTTGCCAGCCCCACAGCCATCGTTATGGGGTCAGAAGAAGATGGGGTATCTCCCGACCTTATTCGACGCGCAAATATGACCATCAAAATCCCAATGATTGGAAAGGTATCATCCCTAAACGTATCAGTAGCAGCAGGGATGGTGATTTATGAAGCCGCAAGGCAGCGTAGCTAATCAATCAGTCAATCGCCCTGCCATAGCCAAGGCGATTGACTTTAGGCTCTATTACTCGTAATATTTGAGAGTGCGGTGTCCTTCTTTTTCGAGCAACTGGTCACGTTTGAAAATTTCAATATCCGAAGCCACCATTTCTTTCACAAGTGCTGGTAGGTCATATTTTGGTTCCCAGCCAAGTTTGGTTTTAGCCTTGGTAGGATCACCTATCAACAAATCTACTTCCGTAGGGCGGAAGTAACGAGGGTCAATACCCACCACTTCTTTGCCCACTGAAAGTGAATAAGCGGGATTGTTGGATTTGAGTACAATTGCGGTCTCTTCTACTCCCTCTCCTCTAAATTCTAGCTCCACTCCTACTTCCGCAAAAGCCATTCGTACAAAATCCCGGATTCGTGTAGTAACTCCCGTCGCGATTACAAAATCCTCTGGTGTATCTTGCTGAAGCATCCGCCACATTGCTTCTACATAATCTTTGGCATGACCCCAGTCGCGTTGAGCATCAAGGTTACCCAAATACATTTTGTCTTGCAAACCTAGTGCAATCCTAGCCACTGCCCGGGTGATTTTGCGAGTTACGAAAGTCTCCCCTCTCAACGGCGATTCGTGATTAAATAAGATACCGTTGACGGCATACATGTCATAGGCTTCACGGTAATTGACCGTAATCCAATAACCATATAGTTTAGCTACAGCATAAGGCGAACGAGGGTAAAAAGGTGTTGTCTCAGATTGAGGAACTGCCTGTACCAGCCCATATAGTTCCGAAGTAGACGCCTGATAGACACGTGTTTTCTTGGTCAACCCTAGCAGTCTAACTGCTTCCAAAATACGCATCGTACCCAAGCCGTCCACTTGAGCGGTATATTCGGGTTCCTCAAAACTCACCCTCACGTGAGACTGCGCACCAAGGTTATATATTTCGTCTGGCTGAATCTCCTGAATAAGGCGAATCACATTGGTAGAATCTGAGAGATCCCCATAATGCAAATGAAGACGAACGCCCTTATCATGAGGATCTTCGTAAAGATGATCGATACGCTGGGTGTTGAAGAGAGAACTTCTACGCTTAATTCCGTGTACTTCATATCCTTTTTCTAACAACAGCTCTGTCAAATAGGCGCCGTCTTGGCCAGTAATACCCGTAATGAGTGCCCGTTTTTTCATATTAGTAACAATGCCGCCCTGCGACTCTATTTAAGTGTTTTTACTTGATTAATAAGCTCTTTTTTAAATCAATTTTTTCGGCCAGAACCACCGCTGAAGCATATCGAGTACGCACTTGCTCCAGATATCGCTCCGCATCGATACGATTCATGAAGTCTCCGATGCGAACACGATAAGTAGGCTGGCTATACATCAAGTAGGGATTTAACTCTGGAAAGGTTTGATAAGTATAAAGTTTGGCATCATCGGCATCTTTGCGGGTACTACCCACATAGATTTGAATCCGATAGCCAGAAGCAAACCGAATATTGCGATTGCGAGCCGCTATGGTATCGACTACGGCATCGAGTTGGCGATTTACGTGCAAAGGCTGATCAGACAATACACGCTTTACTTCATTTTTTTTAGGGGCGGTTTCGGCAGGGGCTACCTCTTTATATCGTGGTCGCACACCCGACAAGTCTTCGTCATAATTGCTGTAAGCATCTACCGTGGTAGAGCGCGTAGGTTTTGAAGTCACACACCCCACTGCGACGTACATCATGGGGAGCAATAATATCCAATTTTTAAAATTCATCATTTAGAATTGGTATTGTCTTTTGAATCTTACTTTTAAAAGAACAAAATTATAGATTCCTTGTAAGAGTTTTAGCTTTTCTCAAGCAACAACGTCACTTTATTGAAATCAGCTGCTGCATTGATTATTTTTTGGAACGATTCGTAGGTATCTATGGGTTGTAAAACCTGCTTATAAAACTCATCAATCGTGACCGTAAGCACACCTGCCTCTAGTTTATAATCAGATACAAACCCCATCACTGGCTCAGCTTTACCATCTGTAATATTGCGCTTTAAGCTCTCTAGTCCGCTCACTTTATAACCCTGCGGAATCCTTATTTTCATTACTCTTTTGTAAGCATGGGCATTACCCATATCAATCGAGTACTGCCGTTCTCTTTCATTGTACATCTCTACTTGTGGCCCAATAAGCTCTCCTATTTTAAATAAATATTTTTTCCCCGCTCGTTCGAGTACACTCTTCAGAGCAATATCAGTTGTGAGGATAAAAGGCTTATTGGCTTCGTCACTATTTAGATTTGTATTTTTGACTTGAGCATTCGAATAAGTCACATCAGGTTTTAGGGTAGATTTAATAATTTCGTTGGTCAACTGCTTTCGTTCTTCTTCTGCTTTTACAAAATGATAGTAGGGTCGTAGTTGTGCCGCCTGATGGCCTGTCATCTGACGAGTTACTTTTCCTTGTACTTGATCCATAGTGGGCGAAAAACTCACATCTATCATCAAATCATCATGATTGTCCAGAATAGTCGAAAACGGAATCAAGCGAATTTCGGCTTCTGGGAATGTTTGCGTACCTTCTTTTATAGTTTTAATAAATAGAGCATTGTTTCCCTCCATATATTGATCAATCATCCCATAGCGCAAAATAGGGCTGCTTGGATCCAAAAACTTTTTGGTGGCAGGAAAATACAGCAAGTACTCATCTAAAAAGCTCCAAGAATCAAACTCTTTATCAAATACCGCATCGGCTCTACTACAACCTACTACGATTTCATAAGGGATATTGAGTATTTCTAAGGCCGAAATATAAAGTCGCATCATGCCTGCTTTAGAAGCGTACTGTTTTTTTAATACATCCGAAGCAATATCGGCCTCTTCTTCTTCCTTGACGGCGATGTTGGTTTTGGCATAATTCTCAAATTTTTTGAGTGCAGCTTCGGCAGGTAGCCCTTTTATTTTTTCTTTTGTTAACAAAGCCCCCACATCTGCTTTCGATTCTTCGATTCCTGTTCGGAGATAATCATAGAAAGTTTCGGCGGCACTTTGCCAAGTATACAATCGCTCTTCGCCACGGCTCAGATTGTAGGACAATTTATAATCTGCCTTTACGATATTAGCTTTCAAGTTAGCATATTTTTCTTCGTGGATAGGGCGTAGATTTTTGACCAAAATGGTGGTGATTCGCTTTTGAGAAACTGTATCGGTTTCGATATTCGCAGGAGCATTGTATACTTTGGCTTCAAACACTAAATAAGAAGGCGTAATAATCTTAAGCTCAGTAGCTCTCACCGGAATATCACTCTGTAAAATTTCAGAGCCAAACAAGGTGCTATTGCGTCTAAAAAGAGTGGCATATTCCAACTCTCCGCCTACCTCTAGCCCCTCTACTGCCAATATTTTATAGACTCTTCCACGCTCTTCAAGCTCTTTGACCGCTTCCAATCCTACTTCTTTAATGGTTCCATTTTTGCTAATGCTTCTTGCTTTGAGATACAGCAAATCGTTGGTATTTGGTACCGGCAAAACGATTTTATTATACATCTCAATTGATTTGGAATCATTGATTCGGATGCGTTTAAAAATTCCCTCCAAACAAGAAAACTGGCCTAGCGAATCAAACGTATATTCGATAAAAATCTGATTGCGAAGCAATACTCCCGATTCTTTTTGCTCACTTTCTGTAAGGGTAGCAAGCGTAGGGTCAACTTTTTGGTTTTCAATGATTTTCTTAAATGCAACGTCTTGTGCAAATGATGTGGTGGTGGTTAAGAATAAGGCTACCCAAAGGAAATGTTTCATAAAAGTATTGAACTTCCGTGTTCGTTCTATTTTTTTGTCAATCTTACTATCTTTATTTCAACTATCCAACCCAAACGAATGATTTGCTCACTTATTGTTTTTGTAAAAAACCCAATTGCTGGAAAAGTAAAGACTCGACTAGCAGCGAAGGCTGGACATCAAAAGGCCGTAGAAGTATATTGTGAGCTTCTCCAACACACTAAAAATATAACGATTGAGTGGCTTCGCCAAAATTCTTTAGATTATGATAAAAGAGTCGTTGTTTATTATGGAGATTTTATAAATAATAATGACTTATGGACGAGTGACTTTTTTTCAAAAAAAAGCCAACAAGACGTGCCTGATTTAGGGGGAAGGATGAGAGCAGCTTTTGAAGCTGAGTTTACTGAAGCCGACCGAGTCGTGGTTATTGGCAGTGATTGTCTTGATATAAAATCAAAGCATTTGAAAGAGGCCTTTGAGCATCTAGCAAAAGCAGAAGTGGTGATTGGCCCTGCCAACGACGGCGGGTATTATCTATTAGGAATGAGCCAATTACATCCTTACTTGTTTGAAAACAAACCTTGGAGCCAAGCCCATCTTCTGGAGGAAACATTAGCTGATTTAAAAAAATACAAGTCTAATCGCGCTACTCGACTTCCGTATTATTTATTAGAAACCTTATCTGATATTGATACTTGGGAAGATTATATAGAGGCCAAAAACATCTCTAAACCCTAAATAAGTACCTCCAAGTTCATAGCACACTCCTCAGAGAACTGGTCCATTTTATCTTCGTTAAGGCTACGATACTTTCCAAAAAAGGTTCTTCTCCAAAGGGGTGAATCTGGCAAAGCAGGCTGAATAGCCACACCCGTGGGTCTAAGAGAAACGCTAGATACAATGATTTTACCAGAAGCAATCAAGCGCTTTTTTACATTCGGCGAAATACGAGATTTAACGACTGAGTGAGGTTTAATTTTAGTTGACATATATGTAAACTTTTAGCAATCAGATATTTAAATACAATTCAAAGTATTTGCATCAAAAATAATGCCAAGTATACTAGTGTCTCAAAAGCTAACATTAGAGTAGATTTGTTCACAATAATTTATATTTTTACCATAGATAGACTAAAGCAACCCTAAAACCACTTCAATGAACAACTCTCTATTTCGCAAAAAGTCGTTAAAACAAATATTAGATAATGCCTCTTTAGAAAGCCATACCAGTGGCATGGCAAAAGTTCTTAATGTAAGAGACCTAGTATCGATGGGGATTGCGGCTGTCATCGGGGCGGGGATTTTTTCTACTATCGGAGCAGCAGCCTATGACGGAGGACCAGGCGTTATTTTTCTTTTTATCATTACAGCTGTCACTTGTGGTTTTACGGCATTGTGTTATGCAGAGTTTGCTTCTAGAGTACCTGTTTCGGGAAGTGCCTATACTTATTCTTATGTGACTTTCGGCGAAATCATCGCTTGGATTATCGGCTGGGCTCTGATTCTCGAATATGCCATCGGCAACATAGTCGTTGCTATTTCTTGGAGTAGCTATTTCGACAATATTTTGCAGGGTGTGGGTATTGTGTTGCCTAGATGGATGATAACTGACGCCGCTACCGCCCAAAAAGTGTATGAACAAACTTTATCTGCGGGTAAATCGGTCGAGAATCTGGCTTGGACTACAGCGCCACTCTTTGGCGATACAAGATTTATTATCAATGTCCCAGCGTTTGTGATTGTAGTGCTAGTTACTATCTTAGCTTATATAGGTATCCAAGAAAGCAAACGTAGCGCCAACGCTATGGTAGCTTTAAAGCTCATTGTCTTGTTTGTGGTATTTGCAGTAGGTATATTTTTTATTAACACCGACAATTGGACGCCTTTCTTACCTAACGGATTTGGCGGGGTGCTGAAAGGAGTTTCAGCCGTTTTCTTTGCCTACATTGGATTTGATGCTATCTCTACCACTGCCGAAGAGTGCGCCAATCCCCAACGTGACCTACCCAAAGGAATGATTTATTCATTGATTATCTGTACTCTTATTTATATCGTCACAGCGCTTGTTATCACAGGCATGGTCAATTATTCAGAATTCCAAGGAGTTGCAGACCCATTAGCCTACGTATTCGACAAAATCGGCCAACCTCGCGTAGGTTATTTTATTTCGATTAGTGCGGTAGTAGCCGCTACAAGCGTTTTATTGGTATTTCAGATTGGTCAACCTCGCATTTGGATGAGTATGAGTCGCGATGGGCTACTTCCTAAGGCCTTTAGTAGAATTCATCCTCGTTATAGCACGCCTTCTTTTTCAACTATCATTACGGGGGTCTTAGTCGCAATCCCAGCTTTATTTATGGATGCTTCGTTGGTCACTGACCTTACGAGTATTGGTACCCTATTTGCTTTTGTACTGGTGTGTGGGGGAGTATTAATTTTACCAAAAGAAGAAAATCAATCATCGAAATCATTCCGAATGCCGTATATTAATAGTGGGTTTATTATTCCTGTGCTTTGGATTGTATTTGTGTATTTTTCGCGCCAAAGAATCAGTGAGGCATTTTCTCATTTTGGGCACGAGCAACATCAAGAATACCTTTTTCTGATATTTTTAGCGTTGTCTTTATGGGTCACCATATACAGTTTCCTAAAAAAGTGGTCTTTGATTCCGGTGATGGGCATTTTATGTTGTACATATCTCATGATTGAAATTCCCATCAATTCTTGGTTTGTCTTTTTTGGGTGGATGGCAGCAGGTTTAATCATTTATTTTAGCTACGGCTATCGTAAAAGCAAAATAATAGCTTAAAATTTGGCCAAAAACATGCTAAACAACTAAAATTAGGTAGAGAAGAAAAATCTTTTTAGTTGTTATACGAACAAATTAGACTTAATAACCGTTTTAGTAGAAGAAATAATTAAATGGTAGAGGTTTAGGTAGTATAGTAATCCACCATCCTTTTTAAGGGCGGTGGATTTTTGTTTTAGTTGATACCTACCATTGTGAAGTGGTCTACCATTTCGTCAGGATGTACTTCTAATACGTTGGCTAATACTAGCAAAACCAGCGTTTTGGAGGCTAGATTTCTTGAAATCCCTGCTACAGACGCAAAATCATCGACCGTCACGCTGTGGTGCTTATCTAAATGTTGCATTAGTTTACGTTCGTTGTCTCCGTATCTAAATTTCACATTATGATCGTTGTTTTTCCGCCTCAAAATCTCGCGCATTTCCCAACTTGCTTGTATTGATTTATCCGCTACACGTACGTAGGCTTTCTTCACCAATTTTGGAGCTTGCTTTTGGGGCACAAATTTCTTGCGTACATAGGTGGTATTGGTACGAGCAGCGTCAGATTCTTGTAATACATAATGAGGTCGCTGAGGACTCGGCAAAATATTGAACACCAACACATCCCTTTCTTCTCCTACCGGAACTCGCTCAACGGTGTATTGTATATGAGGAGAGCAATATTTTTCAATAGCTCTCACCAACAAGTATTCATCCTCATCTACGTATTTGAGTCCTTTAATGGTGCGGTCATCACCGATGCCGATGAGAAGACGTCCGCCGTCAGTATTGGCAAATGCCACCACTTCACGGACGATTTTTTCGGGGTGATTGGTCTTCAATTTGAATTCAATATGCTTACCTTCACCCTGTCTGACCAATTCTCTTAATGCCTTATAGTCCATTGGACAGGTCTTGAAATTGGAGGGACTTATCACTTGGATAAATCTACTATTTTAGTTCGAAACGCCCAACAAATTAATATTATTTTTTTATGGTATCGAAAAGCCCACTATATTTTTAAATATTGCGTTTTGAATCAAATAAAGACCAAAATTATGATTTTATATAGTGTAACCGTCAATATCGACAAAGCGATAGAAAGTGAGTGGCTTCAATGGATGAAGAAAGTACACCTGCCAGAAATAATGGCAACAGGCCTGCTTGAAGGCAACAAGCTTTTACGCCTTTTGACAGAGATTGAAAATGAAGGGATTACATACTCGTGCCAATATTATTTTCAAAGCATGGAAAATTACTTCACTTACCAGAATCTTCATGACGCGGCTCATCAGCAAAAACATCACGCTCTTTTTCAGAATAAGTATGTCTCTTTTAGAACTTTATTGGAAGAAGTATAGGTGTCTTAAGCATTCATATTTATGCTAGAAGTAGTAAAAAAAAGTTCTTTTAAACGAATTTTCAATCGTCGCAATGGGCTCTTGATAAGCCCATTGATACTTTTTTTTCTGCTTGATATTTTCTTTCCTTTTCGAGTTAAGCCTTCTTACTCCACGCTCGTTACGGCAGCGGATGGTAGTGTGCTTCATGCTTTTTTAAACAAAGAAGATAAGTGGAGAATATATACTGAGTTAGAGGAGATTACCCCTATTCTTCGCCAAACTATCCTTCAAAAAGAAGACAAATATTTTTATTATCATTTCGGCATCAATCCTTTTGCCTTAGCAAAAGCAGCCGCAAACAACCTCCTACGCCAACGGCGTGTATCAGGAGCGTCTACCATTACGATGCAGGTAGTACGGTTGCTAGAGCCACGCAAACGCACCTATACTAGCAAATTGATTGAGGTTTTTCGGGCTACTCAATTGGAAGTGCACTATTCCAAGGATGAGATTCTTCAGCTTTATCTTAATTTGGTTCCTTACGGTAGCAATATCGAAGGCATGAAATCCGCTTCTTTGCTTTACTTTGGCAAGCTTCCCCAACTGCTGAGCTTGGCCGAAATTACGACACTTGCTATTATTCCTAATCGCCCCTCTAGTTTGAGGTTAGGAAAAAATAATGGTTTTATCGTAAGTGAAAGAAACAAATGGTTGAAGCGATTTGAGCAAACAGGAATTTTTAAACAGCGCGACATTGAAGACGCATTACAAGAACCCCTCAACGCGTATCGACGCGAAGCTCCTAAAAAAGCACCTCATTGGGCTATAAGAATGCAAAAAGAGCACAAAAATACTCCCATTGTCCATACCACTTTGCTCGTAAATCGACAGATACAAGCAGAACAAATCACCAAAAATTATGTAAATCGTCTACGCAGCATCAATATTCACAATGCCGCAGTTCTCGTAGTCAATAATCGAACCCTTAATGTAGAAGCTTATGTAGGTTCGGCCGATTTTCAGAATATATTTGACGGAGGTCAGGTAGACGGTATCAGGGCGGTGAGGTCTCCGGGTAGTACACTCAAGCCTCTTCTTTATGGGGTGGCATTTGACAGAGGTCTTCTTTCTCCCAAATCCACCCTCAATGACGTACCGACCAACTTCGGTGGTTTTGAGCCAGAAAACTTTGACCGACAATTCAACGGCAAAGTAACAGTCGAATTTGCCCTAGCTAATTCCCTCAATATTCCTGCGGTGAAAGTATTAAAAGATATATCGCCCAGTGTTTTTATTGAATATTTAAAAAAAGCCGATTTTCAGACAATCAAAAAACAATCGAAAGACTTAGGACTTTCGATGATTTTGGGAGGCTGTGGAGTGACTTTAGAGGAACTTACGCGTCTTTTTGCCTCATTTGCTAATCAAGGAAAAATCCGTCCCTTAAAGTATCTACACTCGAACGAGAAAGCCACCAAACCAGCCGAAGTGTTGATTTCGGCAGAAGCATCGTATCTAATTACGAATATTCTTACCCAAATTACACGCCCCGATTTGCCCAACAATTTCGACAATACTTATCATTTACCGCGTATTGCTTGGAAAACTGGTACTTCCTACGGCAAAAAAGATGCTTGGAGTATCGGCTATAATCAACATTATACAGTAGGAGTCTGGATAGGCAATTTTTCGGGAATAGGAGTGCCTGAACTCAACGGTGCCAATATTGCGACTCCCCTTCTCTTTGATATTTTCAATGCCATCGATTACAATTCCCCCAAAGGTTGGTTTCGCCCTGCTGCCAATATTATTTCTCGAAAAGTATGTGCCGAGAGTGGGGATGTTCCTAATAGTTTTTGTAATCATCAAATCATTGACTACGCTATTATGGGCATTTCACCAAGTCGAAAATGCCAACATCTCAAATGGGTATTTACCAATAGAAACGAAACCCTTTCTTACTGCTCACAATGCTTACCCGACACTGGTTTTCAACGTAAATTGTATCCAAACCTTTCTCCAGAACTAATCGCTTACAACGAATCTATGCAAATTCCATATGTCAAAATTCCTTCTCATAATCCTTACTGTACTCGAATCTTCCAAGCAGGTGCTCCTACAATTACTAGTCCAAACGACGGAAGCGAATATTTTTTAGACAGTCAACAAATGCAGCTATCTTGCCAAGTATCCAATGACGTAACGACGGTCTATTGGTATGTAAATGATAAGCTCTTAGAAAAAACCAAACCCCAAAGTCCAGTATTTTTTAGCCCTCCTCCTGGCAAAGTAAAGATTTCTTGCAGCGACGATAAAGGACGCAATAGTGATATCTACATCAATGTCACCATTGCCAAATAAAAAGGGAAATCGATTTTACATCGATTTCCCTTTTTATTTGGTTTACATCAAACCAGTATTATTCGTCTGCAATTTCGGCACCTTCAATATTATAGTTCAACTCATAGATGTTATCTGCATTGAGTTTTAGAGTGCCTCGCAAAGTATGACGCTCGTCGGTCTTGAATTTACGACCAGTTTTTTTGAATTTGAGACCCACGACCGATTCTGGCCCTGCACCCCCACAAAAGAAACAAGCACTAAACGGGAACGCCGAAAGCGCATACAGATTAGACTCAGCATCTATCGGTAATACATAACCAGTAAGCATTACTTCTTTTCCATTCAACTTATTGACGTTAGGACCAAAAGTAGGATAGAGCATATAAACTGATTCTTCGGGGTACCATTTTTTCTTAAAAGTGACATCACGAAGGGTTTCCCAAGAAATCTTCACGGGATTGTTGCTACTCAATGCCCGATACCGAAATTTATCTTTGCTTTCCGTGTTCTTATCTGAATATTCGGCCTTGACGAAGCCCATGATGGCAACCATAGACACCAAAAGAGCCACTATTAAACTTTTCATGTTTTTACTGATTGTTTGACAGTAAAATTAATACAAAATTTTCACAATTTATGTTCCGCCCTAAGGCTTTAAAACTTTATCAATCACGTGGATAATCCCATTAGTAGCGTTGATATTTGTTTTGATAAGATTAGCTTCAGTAGGGGGACTTTGGCGATCTTTGATTTTAATGCCTGTTGACTGAACATCAAAGCTAGTCACATAAGAAGCGTCTAGCATCGCTAAATTGCCCGACAGCATATAAGAGAAATAGCGGCTCAGGGCAATATGATAAGCCACAGTTCGTGCCAAAATAATAGGACTTGTGACTGATATTTCTGCCGATGAAAGCCGTGCTGCTATCATTGCCTGATTAGTAGGCAAAAACAAAGTATAAGATGGCGAATATACTGTTTTAGCGGTGGTATCGACCAATTCTTGCAAACGAGGATCGGCTATTCTTGCTCTCAAAAGTGCCTCTCTAAATAGACTATAATCAGGTGTATTTTTTAGAATAAGCCCCACTGAGCGATTCGCTATCGGAACCACGTTGTTGATGACATGTACTACACCATTGGTAGCTACCATATCTGTTTTTGTAAATCTGGCATGATTCAAAAACGGTCCTCCATTTACATTTGATAAAAAGGCATTCCCCTTTGACATCATCGTAACAGGATTATTCAACCCTAGAGCCATCTTGTCTTTGGTAATTTTACCAATCATTATATGGTTGGTAAGAAGAGCTCTTACTTCTTCGGGAGGCAAAGCCGTAATAGCAGAGGCATCCGCAAAACCCGCCGCCTTAAACCCTTCATCACTGGGCGCATAGATAGTAACAGTACTTGTCTTGAATGCATCTCTGATACCAGCATGGTCAATGGCAGCTCTTAACATCCCTAACTCACTATCTTCTATCAAAATATCGGATACACTTCTGGGCTGTGGTTCGTCTTGCTTGCAGCCTGCAAACCAAACACAAAAGAGTATAAAGATTCCAGAGATTTTCTTCATAGCGTCAAACATATGAGTTAGGTGTTGAATACAGATATTACTCGCTCCTTGGCTAACACACTAAACGTTTAAAAAAAACGAAAATTGTGATTTTTTATACTTGAGTTTTTAGAAGTGCAAATTCTTTGGCAAAATAGGTAAGAATTACCTTCGCACCCGCTCGCTTTATAGAGAGAAGCACTTCTATCATCGCTCTCTGTCCATCAAGCCATCCATTTTGAGCTGCGGCTTTTACCATGGCATATTCGCCAGAGACATTATAAGCAGCAATCGGCAAGTCGAAATTTTGATCCAAGGTCTTGATGACATCCAAATACGAAAGAGCAGGTTTGACCATCAAAAAATCAGCACCTTCTTCATAGTCCAGTTCGGCTTCGATAAGAGCCTCTCTTACATTCGCAGGATTCATTTGATAAGTCTTCTTGTCACCAAAGCGAGGTGCCGAATCTAGCGCATCACGAAATGGCCCATAAAACGCACTCGCATATTTGGCCGAGTAAGACATAATGCTGACGTCAGTAAATCCTTCTGCATCAAGTGCCTTTCTGATATACCCTATTCTACCGTCCATCATATCGCTAGGACCGAGGATGTCGGCTCCTGCCCGGGCTTGTGCTACGGCCATTTTACCTAAAATTTCGAGCGTTTGGTCGTTCAATATTTTTCCATTTTCGACCAATCCATCATGACCATCACTGCTGTATGGATCCATAGCTACATCTGTCATAATAGCCAAATCAGGAAACTTATCTTTTACGGCTTTAAGCGCATCTAAGTATAAGGTACCTTCTCGATAGCTTTCGGTGGCAAACTTATCTTTTTTATCTTCCGAATAGTTGGGAAACAAATCTATGCACTTGATGCCCAAATCGGTGATTTCTTTTAATTCTTCCAAAAGAGTATCTAACGAATACCGATAGATACCAGGCATCGACTTCACCTCACTCTTGACATCTTGTCCATCTAAGATAAACATCGGAAAAATAAGATCATCGACCGAAAGAGTTGTTTCTTGTACCAACGCACGGATAGCTGCCGACTGCCTATTTCGACGTGGGCGGCGAACAATAGAATAACTCATACTTATTTTTTTTAGATTTGGAAGTTAGCTAAACTAACAAATTCTTGAACACGAGCCGTAATTTCTTCTTGTGTAAGACCAACGATTCGGTCGGCGCCAAATTTCTCAACACAGAATGATGCCATAGCCGAACCATACACAATAGCCCGTTTCATGTTGTCGAAGCTAATATCATCAGTGCTTGCAAGATACCCGATAAAACCGCCCGCAAAAGTATCTCCAGCACCTGTAGGGTCAAAAACTTCCTCTAATGGCAACGCTGGACAATAAAACAGATTATTGCCTTGAAACAACAAAGCCCCATGCTCTCCTTTTTTAATGATAAGTGTTTTTGGCCCCATTGCCATGATGGTTTTGGCAGCACGACGAAGTGAATAATCGCCCGATAAAATACGTGCTTCTTCGTCATTGATAGTCAATACATCTACCAGTTTCAAGACATCTTTGAGGTCATCCATGGCTATATCCATCCAAAAATTCATGGTATCAAGCATCACCAATTTGGGGCGTTTTTCGATACGTTCGAGTACTGTTTTCTGAATAGAAGGTGCGGTATTGCCTAGCATCAAATACTGACAATCTTGATAAGAAGCCGGAATCAAAGGGTCAAAGCCTTCCATTACATTGAGCTGTACTTCTACTGTATCGCGGCTGTTCATGTCATTGTGATACTTGCCCGACCAAAAAAACGTTTTTTCCCCTTTTTTGATTTGTAAGCCTTCTGTATCAACTCCATGGCCTTGCAAAAGCTCAATCATTTCTTGGGGAAAATCATCTCCTACTACCGCTACTAGCTTATTTTTAGTAACGAAATACGAGGCAGAGAGTGTAATGTAGGTGGCCGCTCCACCTATGATTTTATCTGTTTTGCCGAAGGGTGTCTCAAGCGCATCAAAAGCAACCGAACCTACTGTTAGAAGACTCATAAAGAGAAGATTAAGTAAATGGACTAATTTGAAAAATGAGGAAATTTGAAAATGGAGAAATTGCCACGGCAATCAATCGAAATTAAATGCCTGACACTTATCTATTTACAACAAACATTTTAATTTAAAGAACTTTTGGGTTCACTAATTAAAAGTGTATGATTATTTATCAAAAACAAAGGATAAAGCTGTTGAGCCTTATCCTTTGATATGTTTCTATAAAAAACAAATGAGCGAGTGCATTATATCATCTTTTTTACTCGGCTGCACTTTCGAGCAATGCTTTGAATTTCTTTGCATTCAAAACGTCAGAAGATTGAGGATAATCTTCGATAAGGTCTGAATACACCTTGATAGCCTCTTGATTTTTCTTGGCCTTTTCGTAAGCAATACCCAATTTTATCATATATGAAGGCGTAAACTGCGGCGTAGGCTTATAGTCTACTGCCTTTTGGTAATAGCTGATTGCCTCTTCTACATTATTTTTTTCCATGTAAGCATCGCCAATCAAGGCATATGCACGGCCTTGTAATACTAAATCTGTAGCAGAGAATGCCTTTAAGCGAGTAATAGCCTCGTCAAATTTACCTTGTTTCATAAGGGCAGAACCTGCTATAAACGTAGCGATATTTCCTGCAGGAGCAGCGCTAAATTCATCCGCAATTTTTTCTACGCCAGGATTTCCACCACTTCCTTTGAGGGCTTTGTTGAGAGAATCTGCTTCATATGCAAATTCAGCACTATACAAAGCTGCTTGGGCTTCTTCGTCTTGGCTACTTACGTACCAGTTATAGCCAAACCATCCTGCCAAACCAACTACCACCACCCCTATTGCTATATATAGCAAACTACGGTTCTTTTCGAGGTTTTTTTCAAACTTGTTTAGCTCGCTTGCTAACCCCTCTGGGCTTTCCAAAAATTCTAACCCAGAATCTGTGTCTTTATTGCTCATTACTATTGCTTTTCAAATTGGACTGCAAAATTAGGAAATCTGTTGAAAGTCAAAAAGAACTATTTGTTTTTTTACTTAATTCTATAAATTCATACACACTTAAGTTGCGATCATCTACGTAAAAATCGGCCGTAACTTTACCCAAACGTAGCTCATGATGTTTTACTCCCCAGTTTTCAATTTGCTGTTTTGTCACCGCCGACCAATCTATTCCGGTTTTGCTTCCTCTTGCCGTAAATAATACAATCCGATGTCCTTGTTCATACATTCTATTGACGGCCTCTATCACTGGCCAATTGGGCTGAGATAAATTATAATCATTGTTGGGAGAGAGCTGAGCCACTACTCCATCAATATCTACACTAAACGTTCGGATTTGGTCATTACCTGAGTTCTGTTGCAAAATCAGGTGTTCTGCCTTTTCCCAGTCACTTTGTAAATCTATATCATTAAATATCTTTTGCACATATCCTCCAATGTTTTTACCAGTCATTGAGTTTTGAGCTACAATCGTATCATATCTCACCACATCAATGTTAGCTGTTTGGAGATATACTTCAGGCAATGCTTGCCGAGGTTGATTATAAGGGTCGGCTATGCCCTCCAACATCAACAACGGTGCCAAAGTTTTATCGTCCCGTAAAAACCACATTTTATAAGGTGTATGGGGCACTGGGCACACTGCTCTTATGCTATCCCATTGAGGATGAGCGAGTAACTCCTCTATCATTTCATCAATTTCTTTTACTTCCCTAAAAGGAGAAGTAGGCCGTAGATGAACAATGATATCAGGGGTATAATCTTCATTTTTTTGAAGCCATTGAAGGGCATGTTGAAAAACTTCTAAGTCAGGAGTCAAATCTCCCGAGATTGAATCAGGCCGTAAAAAAGGAACTTCAGCACCGAATGCTTCGGCTATTTGTTGATAATATTCACTATCTGTAGAAACAATAACTCGATTGATATACTTTGACGCGAGAGCTTGCTCGATAGAATAAGCCAAAAGTGGCTTGCCAGCCAAAGACTTGATGTTTTTATCAATGATGGATTTCGAGCCTTGTCGGGCAGGAATAAGAGCAAGAATTTTTTGGGATTTCAAAACAATATAAATAGTTAAGTGGCTTTGCCGATTTTAAAAAAGTTTACCATTTCCTGTTTAGCTTTTAGGTCTAAACCAACCTTTTATTTTACGCCACAGGCTACGCTTCTTAGTTCCTGAATCTGAATAATAATTATTGGACTTGCCGTAATAATCATAACTATACTTGTATCCATAGCCTTTTGAAGCATAAGAAGGGGTGGAAACACTAGCATATAGATTATCTTTATAAAAATCATTGATAATAATCCCGACCTGTTTTAGCTCTAGCTCATCGGTCATCTGCTGTGCTAAAAGCGGAGCTTCTTTGGAAGAATACAGCCATCTTATCACAAACAACACTAAATCGCTTTTGCGTAGAAGGGGGATATTGTCAGATACTAGCCCAATAGGTGCCGTGTCTACTATTACAAAGTCATATTGTCGGAGACAATCGTCAAGCATTGCATCAAAACGGCTTTGCTGAATGAGTTCAGCGGGATTGAAAGGGACGGGGCCGGCGGGGATATAGTCTAATTTATCAATTGCCGAATGCTGTACTACCTTCTCATAATTATCTATCTTTCCAGCCAGATAATTACTCAACCCAATTTTATTGTTATTATTAAAAAACCGGTGCAAACGTGACCGCCTTAGATCTGAGACAACAATCAGCACCTTTTTATCCACCTTTGTAAGAGAAATGGCCAAATTGATGGTTACAAACGATTTTCCCTCACCTGCCACTTCCGACGTAACCATCAGCAGTTTCCCTCTATTCTCTTTGATTTCGGTCAGAAAACTAAGATTGGTTCGTATTCCATTGACTGATTCCGAAAACAGTGATCTATTATCCAAAAAATAATGTAAATCTTTTTCATTGTTTCGAATCTCATCAGGGTAGCGTTGAATCACGCCCAGAAGTGTGGTGTTTCCATTTTTACCAATTTCAGAAATGTCAACAAACTTATTGTTTAAGTATCTCACTAAGAAAATAGAACCCAAGCCAACAATCAATCCCAACAACACACTAAACGACATAATCACCACGGCTCTCGGCGCTACTTTGTAGGCATTGGTGCGGGTAAGTACGGTAAATGAGGGGAGCATTCCAGCCTTTATGATAGAGGCTTCGATTTCTTTGTTTATCAACAATAAATATATTTTTTCATTGACATCTCGGTCATTTTGTAAATACCCCAACTCCCTTTCGACCGAAGGAAGAGCATCTATTCTTTTTTTGAGGAGAGTAAGGTTTTGGGTGATAATCCTGAGCGTACTTTCATTTTTTTCTTTCTGAACCCTAATATTGCTTAAAATCTGCTCTCGAATACGCTCTATTTCATCATCTGCGGCTTTCACAACGGGATTGTTTACGCTGAGATTTTTGCCAACGATAAAGTTTTTACGATCCAATATAAGTTTGTTCAGATTTTGAACCAATCCCACCAGCACACCATCGGTGGTATTGTCAAGTCCAATACTCCCAATATTGACTGGCTCAAAGCGATTATTAAGGCTTTGTTCGAGAAGGTCTATGTACGCTTTTTGTATTTCTAAGGTATTTTTTTGAGTCTCAAATTGCGTCATTTGTCCCATTACGTCCGACATAGACGCTTGCAAATTAGGCACGGATTGGCGCTGCTTATACACTTCCAGTTCGGACGAAGCTTTTCTAAGCGCATCGGCATATATTTGGGCCTGTTCCCTAATAAAATTGATGGTCAGATTAGACGATAGCTTTTTTTGTTGCAAGTTGTATTCTTGATAAGACTCAATCAGTTTTTGTAGAAAATCTTGGGTAAACCTACGATTGGAGTGCGAAAACGACACATTCAGGATAGACATATTGCGCTCAGCTTCATTGACATAAATAAGACTACTGAGCATCCTTCTGGTCTGGTTTGGGTCGTTGTAGCTGAAGATATAGTCTTGAGTCAGTCTTGCTACCGAGTTTACTTTGAAACTTAGCCCTTTGACCGAAATGAGCGTGTCTTTTGACAAATCAAATTTTAGTTCTTCATTTACCTCATCTTCTGGTTTTTCGGTTTTGTAGGTAATGATTCCATCTTTTTGGATTTGAAAGACCCCAAATCCGTATTCGGAAGCTTCATAAGAGACGATTTGAGCCGTAAAAGGCTGATAGGGATAGATATCTTCTGTGCGAAAAGTAGATTCGCTATAAAAGGTAAATGGGTAATTAAGTTTTTTGACGGCTCCATTCACGACCTCTTCAGATATTATCACGTACCTTTCTGTAAGATACTTCTGACTGGCGGCGGCGTCAGTCTCCAAAAGCTGATTGAGTTCATTAAGCTCCGTTTGTTTTTCGCTGTAACTTAAGAGTACCGAGGATACATAGCGTGAATTGGATATTTGCAAAAAAACAAAGCAGCCTGCCAGCGCCAACGCCAATGATCCTAATACCCAATACCATCTACTTGCCAATACCCGTACGATTCGTTTGATATCTATATTGACAGATGCCTCTGCATACCTATCATACACCCTATTCCAATTCTCATTTTGCATATAGCTTCCCTAAAAAATTTACCCTAGATGGTTTAGTAAAGGCAATTGTTGTAATTTATCAAAATAAGGGTTTCCGTTCAAATCTGCCAATTTTTGTAAGTGTCTTATACCATGTGCATCGGTACCTACCGCATCGATATAATCGGCATCCAGGAGTTGCTCGGCCATCCGACGCTCGGCCTTGCCATAATAGCCTGTAAGCGACAACAGATTGAGTTGAAAACATACTCCTTTATTTTTCCAACTCTTCCATTCATTGGGTTTGGTATGCCAATAGCGATAGCGCTCTGGATGCGCTAACACAGGCGTATAACCTTTTTGTTGTACCTCTTCGACAAGCTTGATGCCCCACGGAAATTGCTGCATCGGCAACTCAAACAATATATATTGAGATTCGATAGGCAAAAGTTCATTCTTTTTGATGAGTCCCAAAAAATTTTCATCCGCAAAATACTCAGCCGAAGCCTCTAATACCAAGGGGAGATTGTTTTGTAAAATCAGTCGTTCAACTTTTTCGTGAGCTTTTTTGATAGTCTCTAAGGTATTTTTAAAATAATCAGCTCTTACGTGGGGCGTAGCTACTATTTTTTTAATTCCCAACGACACATACTCTTGCAGCATCTCTAAGGTTTGTTCTTCGGTTTGGGCACCATCATCAATCCCATAAAGTACATGGCAATGCCAATCACACTGCATATAAGTAAGTGAAAATGCCGAATTAGGAGACGCTTTTGTCCTCTTGAAAAAAGAAAACATGATTTTGTTGGTTAATTTCGCAGTGTTAGATAAATCCCCAATAGCACTGCTACTGTATTGAGAGAGATAACAATAGGTTGTAAGATACTTGATATTCGCTGATTTTTCACATTCCGAAGACTCCCTTTGGAAGGCGGTATAAAAACGTAATCTCCTTCATAAATACGTATATTAGCCACCAAAGGATCAGTGATATTTCGGATGTCGTACTCTACCTCGGTTTGGGTTCCTTGGGTAGTGCGTATCAATTTTATGGTCCGGTCGGCAATCGAAAAATCAATTCCGCCCGCCAGCGTAATCACTTGTCCTAAAGTCATTTTTTCTTCTTCGATCGGTATGACACCCTGCTTAAATACCGCCCCTAATACTCTCACATATAAATTTAAGATTTCTATATCGAAAATGGGGTTGTTGATAAGATCTTGGTAGCGTCGCTCTACTTCACTGATAGCTTCTGCTTTGGTAAGACCTACAATTTTGATTCTTCCTATGTGGGGAAGTACAATTTGTCCTAACCTGTCAACGGTAGTTTGATAGGGATTTATGGAGCCAGAGGTTGTGATAGGAGAGCCCGACACCGAGATTCCGGCACTTTGGGGATAAATAATCTCAAGAGCATTTAGGTTGCGAATACGCAGCTTATCTCCGACCCTGATTCGGTACTGAGCAGTATCTAGGGCCGATATCGATTGATTTTCTATCAGCACTTTTTCAACTTTAGTAGCCGGCGCTGGGCTTTCTTGAGCTACACCATAACAACATACCAGCAAAAATAGGAAAACAAGTCGCATACCAAATTAATGAGAGAGGCTGTGTTACCTCGAAGCAAAAATAAGTAAATTGCCTGCTTGACCCAAATACCTCGCTAGATAGGTGGTTTTAAAGAGGCTATATTTCCATTTATAACAGACTTTTTTTATGAATTGAACAAAAACCCTTAAGCAGCTATCTGGCCATAATACACTTATTTTAAACAAATAACGATTAACCGCCGGGCACCCCCTTATGCTTTAGCACTTACTATGTTAAAACCTTTTTATAACGATGCACTTATCGAAGCAGGACTCGACGAAGTAGGAAGAGGATGCTTAGCGGGACCTGTAGTGGCTGCCGCCGTAATTTTGCCAAAAGATTTTGAACATGAACTTCTCAATGACTCTAAACAGCTTTCGAAATATCAGCGAAATATCTTGCGCCAAGAAATCATTGATGCTGCCCTTGATTGGGCTATTGCAGAGGTATCTAATCAAGAAATTGATCAAATCAATATCCTAAAAGCAAGTTTTTTAGCCATGCACCGTGCCATCGACCAGCTTACCTATCGTCCTGAGCACTTGCTCGTAGATGGCAATCGATTCACCCCTTATCCCTTCATACCTCATACTTGTATCGTAAAGGGCGATGCTCTGTTTATGAGTATTGCTGCTGCATCTATTTTGGCCAAAACCTACCGCGACGATCTTATGGAGCAACTTTCGTTGGAATATCCTCACTATCAATGGGCTCAAAATGTGGGCTACCCCACTCCTGCCCATCGCAGAGCTATCCAGGAGCATGGCAGCTGTTGTCATCATCGTTTATCCTTTAAGTTGATTTGAATTTCAAAGGATTAGGCTTCTATTTTGACATGGTCTTTGTACCTTTGCTTAAATTTTTCTCCAAATTGTAATTCGTAAATCCAAATTGTAAATCCAATGGTTGCTACGACAACAGGACGCGACACCCAAATTTTTGATTTGATCGCTCAAGAACACCACCGCCAAGAGTCAGGTATCGAACTTATTGCTTCCGAAAACTTTACTTCTAAACAAGTAATGGAAGCCCAAGGCAGTGTGTTGACCAATAAATATGCCGAAGGCCTACCCGGCAAACGTTACTATGGCGGCTGCGAAGTTGTGGATCAAATAGAGCAAATTGCTATCGACCGTCTTAAGGAGCTTTTTGGTGCTAGTTGGGCCAACGTTCAACCTCACTCTGGCGCACAAGCCAACACAGCTGTATTTTTAGCCTGTTTGCAGCCGGGCGACAAAATCCTCGGTTTCAACTTAGCTCATGGGGGTCACTTAACTCACGGTTCTCCTGTCAATATCTCGGGGAAATATTTTCAGCCGTTTTTTTATGGCGTAGAGCAAGAAACAGGGCTTATTGATTGGAATAAAGTAGAAGAAACAGCGCTTAAAGAGCGCCCCAAGATGATTATTTGTGGTGCTTCGGCCTATAGCCGCGATTGGGACTATGCGCGCCTAAGAGCCATTGCTGACCAAATCGGTGCTATACTTTTGGCGGATATTTCTCACCCCGCTGGACTCATCGCCAAAGGCTTGCTCAACGACCCTCTCGAACATTGCCATATCATCACTACCACCACGCACAAAACCCTGCGTGGACCTCGTGGAGGAGTTATTATGCTTCGTAAAGACTTCGAAAATCCTTTTGGAATCAAAACTCCTAAAGGCGAGATTCGTACGATGTCTTCATTGCTTGATTCGGGTGTATTTCCAGGTACACAGGGCGGCCCATTGGAGCACGTTATCGCTGCCAAAGCGGTAGCATTTGGAGAAGCACTAAGCGATGACTATACTGACTATGCTATTCAGGTTCGTAAGAATGCCCAAGCTATGGCGACTGCTTTTGTAGAAAAAGGTTATAAAATCATCTCTGGAGGCACCGACAATCACCTGATGCTCATCGACTTAAGCTCTAAGAACCTAACAGGAAAATTGGCAGAAAATACCTTAATCAAAGCAGATATTACTGTCAACAAAAACATGGTTCCGTTTGATGCCAAATCACCTATGGTAACTTCAGGTATGCGGGTGGGAACCCCTGCCATGACGACTCGCGGCCTCAAAGAAACCGATATGGAACGCATCGTAGATTTGATTGATACGGTATTGATGAATGCCGACAATGACCAAAAAATTGCGACAGTGAAGCAAGAAGTAAATGATTGGATGGCAAAAGTGCCTCTCTATCTGTAAAACAAATATTTAAAAAATGAGGTAGTAGGTAAGTTAAGTTATTTACTACCTCATTTTTTTATGAGTTTTTCTCCAGCAATTTTACCAATACCCCAAAGTCTTTTGGATAGGGGGCTTCTACTTTGATAGCCTCACCATTCAATAGCTGAAATGAAAGAGAATAAGCATGTAATGCTACCCTTTGCATAATGGGCAACTCTTCGGTGTCTTTCTTGAGATTAAAATTTCGCTTCAATTCTGAAAGATATACATTGGCACCACCGTAAGTGGGGTCGCATACAATCGGGGCCTTCAAACACTGCAAATGAATCCGAATTTGGTGCATACGCCCTGTGATTGGAATACACTCCACAAGCGTATGTTTTCGAAAAGCTTTTAACGTAAAAAAAACGGTTTCGGCTGGCTTTCCCTTCTGACGGTCTATCTTAACGGCCGTGCCATCCTTCATTGGTGCAATTGGCAAAAAAACGGATATACTGTCAAAGTCATGAACTCCATTGACTACCGCATGGTAGCGCTTAGTGACTTCGCGATGTTCAAATTGCATTGATAAATGCCGATAAGCTTCTGGATTTTTGGCAATAGCAAGCGCTCCTGAGGTTTCTTTATCGAGGCGGTGCGCTACTTGAGCATCATGGCTGTATTCTTTGGCCAATCTCAAAATACTCACCGACTTATCGGCGGTGCGCTCATTGATAGAAGGTACATGAGCGGGTTTATTGATTACGATATAATCCTCGTTTTCGAATAAAATAAGGTCTTTAAAGTCCAAACGGAGCATGTGATTCTCGCTTTGGTATTGTGTAAAAAAACCATACTATAGTTTTTCTCACAACACAATTAAGTTTTTGTTACAGAACGACAAAACAACAATAAATACACTAAAATTCCTTCGTTTTTTATTTGTTCATCAAAGGGAGCGTTATGACCACTTCTTTGGAGGGAGTATTTTGTAACAACACTGTCGCCTCTTCTCCATACAACAACCTGAGTTTTTCTTGGATACTTTGAAGACCATAACCCACACTTACAGGCTCGGGGAAAGGCGTGCCATTATCATGAATAGTGATTTGCAGCAATCTTCCCTTTTTAGCTGCTTTGATTTCAATAGCACCCCGTTCTGTCATTTTTGCGATACCATGTTTGATGGCATTTTCGACCACGGGCTGAATCAAAAAACGCGGTACTTGAGCTTGTTTGAGTACATCGTCAGATACCAGTATTCTGAACGAAAGTCGATCTCCAAAGCGCACCTGCTCTATTTCTAAATAAGTAGCTGCCATTTCAAGCTCATTGGCCAAGGTATCAAAATAATCAGGCATTTTATTAGTAACGTACCTAAAAAGCTTTGACAATAGAAGTGTCATTTGCTCTGCTCTATCGGGATCAAAATGTACCAAACTTGCTATGCTATTGAGCGAATTATAAAGGAAATGAGGATTGATTCTAGCTTGAAGAGCTTCCAATTCAGCCCTAGTTTTTAGTTTTTCTAATTCAGAAAGCTGAAGCTCTTGTTCTGAAATCTTGCGAGTAAGCTGTTTGCCCTGTTTCTGAAAATAATGAAATACATTAGCTACAAAAATCGGGCATAGCACATATACATACCAAGGGGCATTACTAGTCGACTGAGAAGGATATTTTTTAAGGGTTTCAGCAATGATTTCTTGCCCAAAGCTTAAAAAAGAAAAGGTAGTAAGTAACAAATACCCTACCCCAATTACAAACGACAACAGTAAATGTTGAATCGTAATTGACTTGACATTTTTTTCCAAAAATCCCGACATCCAATTGGTGGCTACTACCGTCAAAATCCCTCCTACGATGTTATTAGCGACAATATACTGATAAAAAACCCCAAGAGTAGGCTCATGGGCGTTTAAGATTTGATTGGTAAAATAAATAACCGCACTCACCCCATAAAACATAAATGCTCCAATAAAAACGCTTATGACCGTACCAAACCATCCCGTATGGTACAGCAAATGGGTAAGAGAGGAAAGTTTTTGGGTGAGATTCTGGACTTTATCGGTTACTACTTTCGTATCTTTTTGCTGCCCCACCGACCAGCTAACACCCTCTGTGGAAGCACTTTGCAAGTTGATTCCTTTTACATCAGCTCCCTCAAAATTGGCATGGTCTATTTTGGCAAAGCTAAGATTTGCATTCTTTAGAATACATCGGCTAAAATTGACATATGATAGATTTGAAAAACGAAAGTCGGCTCCCGTCAAATCCATATCACTCAAATCCAGACCTTCCAAATCCAACGTCCGAAAATTTAGATTAGATGATTTGAGTTGGGCGGCAATATCTTCTCTCAATGTTGATTTCATTGATTTCCTCAAAAAACATTAGAAATCTTCTTCTCTTAAATCTTGGCGAGGAGTAATATCTTTTCCGATTTCGTCAATAGCGTCGGCCAATTCCGTTTTCTGAGCAATAAAGTTATAATACTGCATTGCCGCTGCTATAGGTATGAGACTTTGAATCAAGGTAGAAAATACATTACTGACAATGGTTAATATCACATAAGTAGTCGACATATTGAAAGTTCCCAATTTCATCCCACTCGCAAATCCTAATATCATTCCCGGTACGGCTAAGGCCATCGAAACAATGTATACAATCAATACCATCATCATGAGCAATACGAAGGTAGACCACCAGCTACGTATCTGCTGACGAACAGACTCAAAAAAAAGTAACCAAATGAGCAAAATACTTCCGACCACGGGCGACCACCAGGGACTTTCAACCAAGTCAACTGAGCGTTTTAGCGCACTGAAAGCGTCCGCGTTTTCTCGAACTATCACAATAAAAATAAAAGGGAAACAAAAGGCTAAAAAATAGCCCGGTACAAACAGAAAAATAAAGCCTACAAAAATGCCTAAAAGGGCTAATAAAAACGCACCAATTCCACTCAACAAGCTACCTTGTACTCTCCCCCACACATCGGCTGGCGTAATAGCGCGATTGCCTTGCTCATACTCTACAATAAAACTAGTTACGGTTAGATTCGTAATTACAAAACCCACTAACGACAGCAGGTAGGTCACAAAAAGAAGAGGCGAAAAGGAAGAGAAATATTTTACAAAATCACTCGAATCTGATAGCCCTGTAAGCCTACTATTTAAATAAAGCCCTGCTAATGCCAGCATCAAGTTAAATGGTACTGCAATGTAAAGTAAACAAGTGGCAAGAGGTTTGAAGTTTTGAACAACAAACTGAAAGGTAGCATTGATTTTTTGCCCAAAATCTCTTTCTTGGACAAGTTTGAGGGGAGGATTCATGAGGGTTTAGGAAAAGTTTATAATAAACGGAAATTTCTTGTTTCTTTATATAGCTTGGCAGGATACCACACAAAATACCAAACAATAAACACCGCCGACACAAAAATAATACTTCCACTTAGCAAGGCTGGCATTTTGAGACGAGTGACAAAACTTTCCAAAAAACCCGCAGTGATAAATATAGGCACTAGTCCTATGACAATTTTCATGCCTTTTTTAGCCCCTTGTTTAAAAGACTCCAATCGGCTGTAGGTCTTGGGGAATAGCAAGCTATGACCCATCACTAGACCCGCCGCCCCCGCAATCACAATGGCCGAGATTTCAAGGGTACCGTGAATCCATATTTTTAAAATAGACGTCAGTAATAAATCACGTTCATAGAAAAAGTACTGAAATGCCCCCAACATGACTCCATTTCGAAACAAAATACTAATGGTACCAAAGGAGAAAAAAATTCCCATAACAAACGCCACAAAAGAAACCCGAATGTTGTTGAGCGTAATTTGTAAAAACATCCCTGCTTGGCCAGAGTCCCCATAAATGGCCAAAGGATCTCCTTTTTTGATATTTTCTAACGTTTGATTTACGTAGCTATCTCCTAAAATAAGACGCACAAAGGTATCGTCGTTGGCTGCTGATACCCAACCTAAAATACAAGCTCCCATAAAAAAAATAAACGAGTACAAGAGTTTAAGCCTTGACTCATACATCAAAAGAGGAAGCTCATATTTCCAAAAAGCTTTGATGCGTCCCGTATCTTCTTTGCGATTACTGTAGAGTTTTTGGTGTAGTGTGGAAGTCACCCCATTAAGATAACGCGTTACGTTCGATTTGGGGTAGAAAGTACGCGCATAAGCGAGGTCGTCGGTGAGTTCAATAAACCTTTCTGTCATTTGGTCAGGGTCATTAGTCGACGTCTGTTCATATTCCTGCCATTTTTCAGTATTTCTCTTAATAAAAATCGCCTCTTTCATCAGAATTTGTTTTGAGTTGGTGAGGGATTGCGGGTTTTTCCCTAACTTTTCTGCAAAATATAAAAACGCGACCACAAACTCTTTAGTTGTTACCAAAAACATGTCTGTCCGTATCCAAACCTCCCAAAATGTTGACTTAGAATATGAAACAGCCAGCATTGGAGACCGTATTTTAGCAAATCTTCTCGACCGTCTTATTTATATTGGCTGGGTAATTGTGTGGATATTGGTTTACACAACCCTTAAATTAGAACAAACGTTGTCTATTTTTTTGATTGTTCTTACTGTTGTTTTACCCGTTTTGTTTTATCCCTTACTTACCGAATACTTTCTCAACGGCCAAACCCTAGGTAAGCGCGCTATGAATATTCGAGTTGTAAAACTAGACGGTACCAAACCTACATTAGGAGCGTATATTTTAAGATGGCTACTTATTTTGATAGATACAGAAATACTAACGCCTTTTGTAGCAGTAGTCGCCATTGCAGCCAATGGCAAAGGACAACGCATAGGCGACATAGCAGCGGGCACTACCGTCATTAAGACTATTAAGCAGGTTAGACTTAGTGATGTCACTTTTGAATCATTACCGCAGGACTATCAAGTGACTTATTTGCAAGTAAAAAGACTAAATGACCGAGATATAGATACCATCAGGCAAGTACTGATGAAAGATGATGATGGTTTATTAGATAAAACTACTTATAAAATTGCCTCGATTTTTGAGATAAACCCTCCGTTAGATACACGTCGATTTTTGAACACAGTCGTCAATGACTACGCTCATTTAGCATCACTAGAGGAATTATAATTTTTTGTAACTACTTAGCTCCGCTCTGTCGACCCCGTAGGCTGTAAGCCATAAGCTTTTGATTAAAAATGGTTTTGCAGACTCAATGAGTCTCCTAAAAAAAACATTGCAAAAAAATGCTTACTGCTTAAAGCTTATTGCCTAACGCTAAGTAGTTACGATTTTTACTAGTTCCTGCCTCTATTTTTATTGTAAATGGCCACAGCATCAGGCATAAGCTTTTTCAAATCTCTAATACGGGTATTGTCGGCAGGGTGAGTAGATAGCCATTGTGGAGGTTTTTGACCATTGCTCGCGTCTGCCATTCTTTGCCAAAAATCAACTGCGGCGCGGGGGTCATATCCTGCCATTGCCATAAAGGTAAGTCCAAGGCGGTCAGCTTCACTTTCTTGGTTGCGGCTATTGGGTAAAATATAACCTACACTAGCCGCCGCGGGCGCTGCCAGCCCGTACAATCCCATCCACGTAGCCTGCGTTTCACGTGGTTTGTTTGACATAGCTGCCCCTAAGCCTACTTGCCCTGCAGCAAGCGCTCCTTGTGCCAACAACCCTTGGCTCATTCGTTCGGCTCCGTGACTCGCAATCGCATGAGAGATTTCGTGTCCCATTACTACTGCTACACCCGTTTCATCTTGGCAAAGCGGCAAAATCCCGGTATAAAACACAACTTTACCTCCTGGCATACACCAAGCGTTGATGGTTTTGTTTTCAATCACATTAAACTCCCACTGAAACCCTTCAATGGCTTGGCTATAGTTATTGGCTCTCAAATAATCTTCTACCGACTTTTTGATACGCTGACCTGCCCTTTTGACCATGTCTACTTGAGCACCATTACGCAAAACTTTGCTAGAGTCTAACACTTCTCTATAACTAGAAAAGCTCATCGGCAACAGCTCTTTGCTGTTGATAAGCATTAACTGATTGCGCCCAGTAATGGGGACTTTTTGGCAAGCTACTACTGCAAACAATGCTGTTAGTGAAGCAAATATGATTCGTTTCATTGATTTTAAAGATTGGTTGTTTATCTTTCTTCATTCATAAATCATGCTACTACTTCAAGCGTACCAATCTGTAGAAAACCTTCCGCATAATGAGGCATTTTTTATACATGACTCCCTTTGAAAGAATAATCTTAGTACATTCGTTTTCATAAAAGAGGATTACTGAAAAAGTGATTGCTGCATGAATTTCAATATTGACGCTCAAAAACAAAACACTTACGACGCCATCGTAATTGGCTCGGGAATTTCGGGCGGATGGGCCGCCAAAGAATTGTGTGAAAAAGGACTACGTACACTTGTATTGGAGCGAGGCCGAAACGTCACCCATATCACCGACTACCCCACTGCCATGACCAACCCGTGGGAATTTAAGCACCATAATAGGCTTCCCCCTTCTTTTAGAGAACAAAACCCTATCGTGAGCAAATGCTATGCGTTAGATGAAGCAACCCAACAGTTTTTTACAAAAGACTCCGAACAGCCTTATATCCAAGAAAAACCCTTTGATTGGATTAGAGCTTATCAGGTAGGTGGCAAATCGCTTTTGTGGGCGCGCCAAGTGCAGCGCTGGAGTAAGTTTGACTTTGAAGGACCCGCTAGAGATGGTTTTGCGGTACCTTGGCCCATAACTTACGACGACCTTGCTCCTTGGTACAGTTATGTAGAACGTTTTGCGGGAATCAGCGGCAACAAAGACGGATTAGAAGGACTACCCGACGGAGAGTTTTTACCTCCTTGGGAGCTCAATTGTGTTGAAAAACACTTGCAAAAATCCCTCAAAACCCATTATACAGACCGACACCTTATCATTGGGCGCTGTGCTCACCTTACCAAACCTCAACCTTGGCATACTGCCCTTGGGCGTGCCCAATGCCAAGCCCGGCATTTGTGCTATCGAGGTTGTCCTTTTGGGGCCTATTTTAGTTCTCAATCCTCTACTCTTCCTGCGGCACAAAAAACAGGCAAACTCACGATTCGCCCTCATTCGGTGGTGCATTCTATCATTTATGACCCCAAATTGGGCAAAGCTTCTGGGGTACGTATCGTAGATGCCAATACAAATGAGACGATTGAGTACTACGCAAAAGTAATTTTCTTAAATGCTTCTTGTTTGGCAAGCAATCAGATTCTACTCAACTCCACCTCAAGCCGTTTTCCGACTGGATTGGGCAACGACAGTGGTGTGTTGGGACGTTATGTAGCTTTTCATAATTATCGAGGCATTGCTTATGCGGATATTGATGGCTTTGAAGATCAATATTATTTTGGTCGCCGTCCTACTTCGGGATTTATGCCACGCTACCAAAATGTCCATAAACAAGAAACGGATTTTCTTAGGGGTTATTTGGTTGCGCTCAGCGCATCGCGGGGAGGGTGGGGTCATGCCGCTGGTCAAGAAGGTTTTGGGGCAGATTGGAAAGAAGCAAATAGCAAACCTGGGCCTTGGCACTTGTATGTACAGATTCAAGCCGAAACTATCCCTAAGTTTGAAAACCATCTTAGATTGAGCCCCGACCAAAAAGATAAATACGGGATTCCTCAACTCATTACGTCAGTAGGCTACGACGACAATGACCTAAAAATTATCAAGCATTTCCACACTTCAGTAGCCGAAATGCTCGATAAAGCTAATTTTAAAAACATTAGCCTCGTAGACGACAAACGCAACCCTGGCCTAGATATTCATGAAATGGGTGGCTGCCGTATGGGAAGCGACCCAAAAACTTCGATGGTCAATAAATGGAATCAAATTCACCACTGTAAGAATGTATTTGTAACAGACGGTGCGGCTATGACTTCTATCGGCACCCAAAATCCTTCGCTTACTTTTATGGCTTTTACAGCGCGCGCCGCTAATTTTGCAGTTCAAGAATTAAAAAAGAAAAACCTTTAATGTATTTCCAAACCTTTTTATATTATTCATGAAAAACCTCACTCGGCTCTCTCTCATCGCTTCGATGATATGTATCTGGATTTTAAAAAGCTATGTCGTATTGTCACAAACTTCTCCCGAAGCCACCGTTACGGAAATAGAAAAAAAACGTTTTGCCGCACTGGTCAGTAAAGATTATGCTTATCTAGACCAAGTGATGGCGTCTGACTTGTTTTATTGCCATTCCAATGGGCTGATTGATACCAAAGAGTCTTTTGTTCAGTCCATCAAAGATGGCAAGTTGGTTTATAATGAAATGAATCCTGAAGAATTGAAAGTGAGAATTTTTGACAAAACAGCCATCGTAACAGGCGTTTGTGCAGCCAAAGTCATCAGCAACGGACAGCATCTGGATACGCGCTTTCGGTTTACTGATGTATATGTTAGACGCAAACAAGGCTGGCAAATGGTAACTTGGCAATCGCTAAAACTTCCTTAGGATGATTTTGTGAGGACAGCAGACAACCTTTTTCCCGAATACCTCGTCTTTTAGTTTGAATACGAGAGAGTTCCCTTAAATAGGTTTTTGGGAAATCGTTTGCAGATTTTTTAAAAAAAACTGATATTCGAGCGCAATATTGTTGGTTTGGCGTAGGTTTTGTTATAGAAACACAAAGAAATATTCTGATTTTAAACATAATACATGATTATGAAGCGCATTTGTACGGTTTTGGCCTTGGCGAGTATCGTTTTGGTTTCGGGTTGTAAGAAAAAGCCGAAGCCTCTCAGTGAGATTATTGGAAGAGTATGGAGCGCCCAGATAGTGAAAGAAGGCTCAGCCACCGTATATACTAAAGGTGCTGCTACTAATATCCGTTCGGGCTATGTTAACTATCGATTAGATTTAAGTAGCCCCACATCAGTTACTTATAAAGAATTTGACGGGAACACTTTTACAGGCCAATGGGAGGTTCAAGAGACGGCTACAGGCAACAATCTGATTTTGAAAAACTTGAATCCACAACCTACCGAATCTAACGGAACGGTTCAATTTATTATCAATTCCGCCTCCGAAACAGAGCTTATCCTTACAAGTGCGACTACGAGTCGTAAAACAGGCGGCACTATCAACAATTATACCTTGGTATCGCCTTAATAATCTCGCTTTTTATGCCACTATTAGCCTCGCTTTTTCATGAGCGAGGCTTTTTTTCATTTTACCTATCAAAAGGAAAAATTCTACTGGACTAAAAACTTTATCAAGTGAAGGATAACTGTATTTTAGCCATCAATTTATTGGTAGTAAAAAACGGGGATTTATTGTCAAAACAATATTTTTGATGTTGCTCTCTGACAAGCGGGTGACATTGTTTATTTTTGCCGAGCACTTTGTCAACCATCCTTCTAGCCATATGAATAAAACACTCATTTTTTTGGCTTTTGTTTCAGCCACTGTACACGCCCAAATGCAATACCCCACCACCCGAAAAGTTGACCATGTCGACGAATATCATGCTGTAAAAGTAGCCGACCCTTACCGTTGGCTTGAAGACGACCGCTCTGCCGAAACAGCAGCTTGGGTAGCCGAGCAAAACAAAATAAGCTTTGGATACCTAGAAAAAATTCCTTACCGAGGCCTTATCAAACAACAACTCGAAAAAGTCTATAACTACCCTAAATATTCGGCTCCGCGTCGTAAAGGAGAATATTTTTACTTTTACAAAAATGACGGTTTGCAAAATCAATCGGTTTTGTACCGACAAAAAGGAGCAAATGGCACGCCAGAGATCGTGCTCGATCCCAATAAACTTTCGGCTGATGGAACGACAAGATTAACGGTATTCAATTTATCAAAAAATGGCAACTACGCCGTTTGTGGTTTTTCTAAAGGCGGTTCTGATTGGCAAAAATACCAAATCATGGACATGAAAACCCTAAAAATGCTTGATGAGCGTCTTGAATGGGTCAAAGTATCAGGCGCTTCTTGGCAAGGTGATGGCTTTTACTACAGTCGTTATCCTAAGCCAGAAGGAAGTGCATTAGCAGCCAAAAATGAAAATCATCAGGTATTTTTTCACAAAGTAGGCACTCCCCAATCTGCCGATGAGCTTGTGTATGAAGACCCAGCAAACCCTCAACGTTTTCATATTGCATATGTAAGCGAAGATGAGCGTTTTTCATTTCTTACCATTTCAGACCGTGGCAAAGGTAAAGACGGCAATGCGCTTTTTTTTCGTGAAAAAGGGCAAAAAGATTTCAGACCAATCATTGCTGATATTACAGACCATCAGTTTTCAATCGTTGATAATGTTGGCAATAAATTTTTATTACGTACCAACAAAAACGCTAAAAATGACCGCGTTGTACTGTATGACCCCGCCAACCCCGATGAAAAAAATTGGAAAGCAATATTGCCCGAAAAGCCCGAACCTCTTCAGGGCGCAAGTACGGCAGGCGGAAAGCTTTTTGTAACCTATCTAAAAGATGTCACAACCCGCGCGTATGTGTATGACCTTAATGGTAAGCTTGAAAACGAAGTACCTCTTCCAGGCTTAGGCTCGGCAGGAGGTTTTGGCGGCGAACGTGAAGACAAATCCGTTTTCTATACTTTTTCGTCTTTCAACTACCCTCCTACTATTTTTAGTTATGATATAGCTTCGCGCAAAAGCACGATTTTCCGTAACCCTGAGGTTGCTTTCAAACCTACTGATTATGAGACCAAACAGGTATTTTATACAAGTAAGGATGGCACCAAAGTACCTATGTTTTTGGTGTACAAAAAAGGACTCAAACTCGACGGAGCCAATCCTACCATTTTGTATGGATACGGTGGATTCAACATTAGTTTAACGGCAAGTTTTAGCCCCTTGCTGATTCCCTTTCTTGACAATGGAGGGGTGTATGCACAAGCCAATTTGAGAGGGGGGGCGGAGTACGGCGACAAATGGCACGAAGCAGGAATGCGCCTCCAAAAACAAAATGTTTTTGATGATTTTATTGCGGCTGGCGAGTATTTGATTGCGCAAAAATACACCTCCAAAGAAAGGCTTGCCCTTCGCGGTGGCTCCAACGGCGGCCTTCTCGTAGGAACTGTCATCAATCAGCGGCCTGATTTATGTAAAGTGGCTTTTCCGCAAGTAGGTGTAATGGATATGCTCCGCTTCCATAAATTTACCATCGGCTGGAACTGGATAGCTGATTATGGAAGTAGCGACAATGCCGAAGATTTCAAAAATTTGTACGCCTATTCTCCTTTGCACAATATCAAAGAGGACGTGAATTACCCTGCTACTATGGTCACCACCGCCGACCACGACGACCGTGTAGTACCTGCTCACTCTTTTAAGTACATCGCTACTCTTCAAGAAAAAGCAGCTAAATCCACCAAAAATCCTCTATTGATTCGGGTAGATGTGAATAGTGGGCATGGAGCTAGCAACACGGCCAAGTCATTAGAACAAACTGCTGATATATACGCTTTTATGTTTTATAACATGGGGCTTACTTGGAAATAAGTAGCACCCCAAAAAACTTATTATCACCCAAAAATCAACAAACTATGGCTACCGGATTTTTCAACGTACCCGTTCCGAAAAACGAACCTGTTAAATCATATATTCCAAATTCTGCTGAGCGTATTGCGCTCAAAGCCGCACTTGCCGAAGCTCGTAGTAAGCAGATTGATATTCCGATGTATATCGGTAGTGAGGAGATAATGACTGATGATAGGTACGCCGTCACTCCCCCTCACGACCATCAACATGTATTAGGTTATTATTCATTAGGAGACGCTTCGCACGTAAAAAAAGCCATCGAAGCTAGTTTGGCGGCTAGAGAGCAGTGGGCCAATTTAAGTTGGGAACACCGTGCTAGTATTTTTCTAAAAGCAGCTGATTTGTTGGCAGGGCCCTATCGCGCCGAAATCAATGCTGCCACTATGCTCGGTCAATCTAAAAATGCGTATCAAGCCGAAATTGACGCTGCTTGCGAAATGATAGACTTTTTACGCTTCAACGTTTACTATGCTTCCCAAATATATAAAGAACAACCTCAATCGTCGGATGGTGTTTGGAATCGCTTAGAACACCGCCCACTCGAAGGTTTTGTATTTGCCCTTACGCCGTTCAATTTTACGGCGATTGCCGGCAATCTTCCTACTTCGGCAGCGCTCATGGGAAATGTGTGTGTATGGAAGCCCGCCCTTACCCAAGTATATGCAGCCAATGTGCTAATGAAAGTATTCAAAGCCGCTGGCTTGCCCGACGGGGTTATCAATCTTATTTATGTAGATGGGCCAGTAGCCGGAGATATTATTTTTAGTCACCCTGATTTTGCGGGTATTCACTTTACGGGTAGCACCAAAGTGTTTCAGCATATTTGGCAAACTATCGGCAACAATCTCCCTCTTTATAAGTCGTTTCCTCGAATTGTGGGCGAAACAGGCGGCAAAGATTTTGTGGTAGCCCATTCTTCAGCCGATGCCAAAGCAGTAGCAGTAGGGCTGGTGCGTGGTGCGTTTGAGTATCAGGGACAAAAATGTTCGGCGGCTTCCCGCGCTTACATTCCTTCAAATCTGTGGGAAGCCATAAAAAACTTCATGATAGAAGATTTAGCTACCATCAAAATGGGTGGTACCGAAGACTTTAGCAATTTTGTGAATGCGGTCATTGATGAAAAATCATTTGATAAAATCGCCGCTTACATTGACAATGCCAAAAAGGACACCCGTGTAACAGTGATTGCAGGAGGTAATTATGATAAATCAAAAGGCTATTTTGTAGAACCCACCGTGCTTCTCACTACCGACCCCATGTACACCACAATGTGCGAAGAAATTTTTGGGCCTGTTTTGACAATTTATGTATATGCGCCTGAGCAATTTGAAGAAACTCTTGAGCTTGTGGATAAAACTTCACCCTATGCCCTAACGGGCTCAATCTTTGCTCAAGACCGCTATATCATTGAGCAAGCAAGCAAAAAGCTAGTCAATGCTGCGGGCAATTTTTATATTAACGATAAACCTACAGGTGCAGTCGTAGGGCAACAACCTTTTGGAGGAGCTCGCGCCTCGGGTACCAACGATAAGGCTGGGTCTATTTTGAATCTTTTGCGTTGGGTCTCGCCCCGTACCATCAAAGAAACTTTCGTTTCTCCTACCGATCACCGTTATCCGTTTTTGGCGTCAGACCAAGAATAGGTAGTAGATATATCATCGTTATACAAAAAAATCCCCTTCATGAAGGGGATTTTTATTGTATTTCAAGGTAGAAGTTCAGTGTAAATTTTTTATTAATACTATCTATTTCTCTCGCAACTCTTGTTGCAATTTTTGATACTCTCTTTCAGCCGCTTTACGTTCATCAAACAAGAATCCGTACGCGCTTATGCCGTGAATGCCCAAACCTATTCCCCATGCCCACCATAGGTCAAAAGGAATTTTTCCGCCTTCTATGAGGCAAATTATCGAAATCACGCTACATACAAGTAAATAAACAATAACATGCTTTTGAAAACCAACCCGACGACGGGCTATTTTCATTAAATATTCGTCTTTGGGAAGATTCTGCTGCTCTTTATTGACAAATGTTTCCATGGCGATCAATGTTTAGGTTATTTTTTCTGCTTCGTTTTATGGCTGTTTTGATGATTCAAAGGTAGATGTGAAATCACTATAAAAACACCACATTCCGACGAAGCGTAGATTGCCAATGACCAACCGTAACTCTCGCCCTATAAACCGTTTGCGTACCAGTATTTAAGAATCATGTACCTTATTTCCCACTAAAAATTCGTATTTTTGCAACATCTTTCACTGAAAATTATCAACTCACTCAATGATAACGGTTTCTAATGTGTCGTTGCGCTACGGTAAACGAGTGCTTTTCGACGAAGTAAATATTAAGTTTAACCCCGGCAACTGTTATGGTGTTATTGGAGCAAACGGCGCGGGGAAATCAACGTTCTTGAAAATTTTATCGGGAGAAATTGAAGCTCAAACCGGAAGTGTTGCCATAACGCCCGGCCAACGGATGGCGGTTTTGAAACAAAACCAGTTTGAGTTTGACGAATACCAAGTCTTACAAACGGTGATGATGGGCTATAAGCGTTTGTACGAAATCATGCTTGAAAAAGATGCGATTTATGCCAAAGAGGACTTCACGGAAGCTGACGGTGAAAAAGCGGCTGACCTCGAAGCGGAGTTTGCCGAAATGAACGGTTGGGAAGCCGAGCCCGAAGCAGCGTCGTTGTTGAGCGGTTTGGGAATCAAAGAAGACCTTCACTATGCCCAGATGACCGACCTTGACCCTAGCCAAAAAGTGCGGGTATTGTTGGCACAAACACTTTTCGGAAACCCTGATATTTTGCTGCTTGATGAGCCTACCAACAACTTGGACGTAGAAACGGTAATGTGGTTGGAAAACTTCTTGAACAACTTCAAAAACATCGTCATCGTAGTATCGCACGACCGTCACTTCCTCGACCAAGTGTGTACGCACGTAGTTGATATTGACTTTAGCAAAGTGCAGTTGTACGGTGGTAACTATACCTTCTGGTATGAATCAAGTCAATTGGCCTTGAAACAACGTGCCGACCAGAACAAGAAAGCCGACGAAAAGCGTAAAGAATTGGAGGAGTTTATCCGCCGCTTTAGTGCCAACGTTGCTAAATCCAAACAAGCCACGGCACGCCAGAAAATGTTGGACAAACTCAACGTGGACGAAATCAAACCTTCGTCTCGTAAATACCCGTACATCAACTTCAAGCCAGAACGTGAGATTGGTGACCAAGTATTGGCCGTAGAAGGGTTATCGAAAACAGCCGAAGACGGAACCAAACTATTTGAAAATATCTCGTTCCGCGTGAATCGCGAAGATAAAATCGCGTTTATCGGACGCAACACATTGGCCATTACTGCTTTGTTTGAAATCTTGCACGAGCAAGTAAAACCCGATGCGGGTGATTTCAAATGGGGCGTAACGATTACAAATTCGTATTTCCCGAAAGACAGTGACCATTTCTTCAAAACCGAAGACAACTTGGTAGATTGGCTACGTCAGTTTTCGAAAGAAAAAGACGAAAGCTTTATCCGTGGGTTTTTGGGGCGGATGCTTTTCTCGGGCGAAGAATCGCTCAAAAAAGCAAGCGTGTTGTCAGGAGGAGAAAAGGTGCGTTGTATGTTGTCGAAAATGATGCTTTCGGCGGCCAACTTCCTTACCTTAGATGACCCAACTAACCACTTGGATTTGGAATCGATTACGGCCTTGAACAACGGCTTGATTGATTTCAAAGGAGCGATGCTATTTTACTCGCACGACCACCAGTTCATCCAAACCGTCGCAAACCGCATCATCGAAATTACGCCAAACGGTATCTTGGACAAGATGATGACCTACGACGAATACATCACCGACGAACGCGTAAAAGCCCAACGCGAAGCGTTGTATGGGGCGTTGGTGTAGGGTTAAGAAGTAATGCTTTAAGTTTAAATAAAACCTGCTATGGATTATGCAAAATTTGTAGAGTCAAACCCCGACGTAATGATGGGAAAGCTCGTCATCAAAGGTACTCGCATTCCTGTTGAGTTAATTTTAGAAAAGTTAGCCGCAGGTCAAACCGAGGAAGAATTACTTTTAGACTATCCACGGCTGTCTCGTGAAGCTATTCATGCAGCGCTTGCCGTTGCAGCGGAAGCGGTTAGAGATATGAAATTCTACAAATTAGCGTCATGAAAATTGTCGCGGATGAAGGGATCGAAGCCCGCCTTGTCTTAGGTTTAAGAGAGGCGGGTTTCGATGTTTTATACATCGCTGAAGAAGTGCCGTCATTACCCGACGAGGGAGTATTGGATTTATCTGTACGAGAAAGCCGACTTCTACTGACCAGAGATAAAGATTTCGGCGATTTGGTTTACAGAGACCGTAAAAAACACAACGGCATTGTCTTAGTGCGTCTCAAAGATACAATGCCCACACTTGAAAAAGTAAAGATTGTGTGCGACGCCTTTCGTCAGTATGGAGCAGATTTTCAAGGAGCTTTTTCTGTTATTGACGAAAATTATATCCGAATTAGACATTAAGCCGCTGAAATGAGCGGTTTTTGTTTTTTATCCCAACAACACCCGCTCCACGCTTTCACGATAAGATTCACCAATGGGAATGGTGGTTTTGGCCAATACCAACTGATGTCGTTCAATTTTGAGAATCGACTCAATGGCGACGATGTACGACTTATGGACGCGTAAAAAACGCTCGGCAGGTAAAATGCGAAGCAGTTCGGTGACAGTCATGCGCGTGATGACGCGACGGCTGCGTTCATAAATAAACAACAGATTGGTGTCTGATTGAATGTACTGAATTTCACCCAGCGACACGCGCACCCAATCGTAGCCTTCTTTTACAAAAATGTAACTCTGTCCTTCCACCCGTTGGCTTTGCTGGGCATACACGCGGTTGGCAGCTTGTAAAAAACGGTTAAATTCAATGGGCTTCAACAAATAGTCTAACGCTTGTACGTCAAATCCTTGAACGGCAAATTCGGGGTAGGCGGTGGTAAAAATGACCTGCGTTTGTCCCTGAAGAATACGAGCGAAATCCGTTCCGAGCAAATCGGGCATCTTGATGTCCAAAAACACGCAATCTACCCGTTCTTTTTTCAAAAAAGCCAACGCTTCTTTGACGCTTACAAACGTCTGTTTTAGGGTTAAAAACGGGATGAGTGCCGCGTACTCTTCGATGATGGTCAAGGCCGCAGGTTCGTCGTCGATGGCGATGCAGGAAACGTTCATAGTTTACAGTTGAAGCGTCAAATCTACTAGAAAAGTACTTCCCTCGGAGCCAAACCGCAAGGTATGTTGGTGCGCATAGAGCAACGCAAGGCGTTTTTGCACGTTTGGTAAGCCCGTTCCTGTCCCTTTTTGGTGGCTATGTATTGTCAAAAAGCTGTTTTCGACGTGTAGGTGGAGTTTTTTGTCCTCAATTTCTAAATGAATAGCCACAAAACTCGGTTGGTCCAAGCTAATGCCGTATTGGAAGGCATTTTCAATGAAGGGAATCAACAGCAACGGTGCAATGTCGGCGGGTTCTTGGTCCCAATGGATTGACGTACTGATGGATACGTGGGGATGTTGCGGCAAGCGGGCGCGTTGGAGTGCGAGGTACTTTTCAATAAATGCCAGTTCCTTTTCCAACGATGTTTTTTCGTGGCGAATTTCATCCACGCTGTGCCGCAAAATGCCCGATAATTGTTGTACCAACTGCGCCGTGGGAGTATCTTTTTCGGTGAGAGCCGAACTGTAAATGGTATTGAGCGAATTGAACAAAAAATGAGGATTTAGCTGCGCTTTCAAGGATTGAATTTCTACTTCGCGTTGCTGCTTTTCTAACGACTCTTCCCGCTTACGATTTTGCCAAACGTACATGATGAGGGTGAAAGCTCCTGTATATAGAAAGATTGTTATGATAAATCTTCCCCCAATCATAATTAAAAACGCATTTCGGAGACCATTGCTACTAAGAATTAGGAAGGATTGTTTTAGCAATTCCCCATAAGGGCGAAATAGTTGCCCTTGCTCCAATTGCTCTTTTCTCCAAGCTTCATCATTAGTATAAACATAGGTGTAATTAGAAGCTAACCAATCATTAAATGTCCAAAGGAAAATTTTGAAGACAAAAACCGTTACTAGGTATATGAATAACCTGATAAAGAAGCGTTTATATTTCTTCTGTATTAAATCTGGAAAAACAAATAAATGAAAAGCGGTTCCGAAGATTGCTGGCCATAGCGCATTGAATACAGGAGCATCCTGAGCCAAAAATAAATCTAATTTAAGTGCATGCCAAGTTATAGGAACGCCTTCTTTTATAAGAGCAAAAGTATAAGAGCTAATAAACGATATTAAACATAAAACAGTAACAACAACCCCATGTATATCCCTGAAATAGCTTGACACAAATTGTGTAAAGTTATGAAAGTGAGCAGCTTTATTAATTTAAAGAAAAAGTACAAAACAGGTGCCTTTCGATGGCATGTCATTGAACTGTATCGATTGGA
>NZ_JARNTW010000060.1 GCF_029433105.1 Runella sp. MFBS21
ATGAAGCAAAAGTAGATGAGTTTTGGAAGACATCCACTAGGTTGCTAGAGCCAGCACCCGAAGCAGTTTGGTCGATGATGATGTCACCCAAAGCATCGGTACGTTGTAGCGTAGTAGCGGTATTGGAAGAGTTGTCGATCGCATCCTGAGTGATTTCGGCATTAGATCCAAGAGCGTTGAGGTCTTCCTGGGTAACGGTAGCAGTATTGGTGGCACTGAAAGCGGCTGTTTGGTCTACGGATGCAGTCGCGTCATTTCCTTTTTGAGTGATAGTGGCGGTGTTTGTACCTGCGTTTTGGGCATCTTGGGTAATAGTCGCATCGCTCAAGTTAGCAGTAGACTCCTGAGTAATAGTAGCGGTGTTGGAGCTACCTGAGCCGTCGGCCATTTGGTCGATAGTGGCTGTGAGATCATCACCCGCCTGAGTGATAGTGGCTGAGTTGTCAGCACTTGCTTTGGCATCCTGAGTGATAGTAGCTTTATCATTATAAGTATCAGTTTCTTGCACTATCTCCGCAGTGTTGGTGCTACCGGCACCAGTACCAGTTTGAGTGATTTTGGCAACAAGGTCATTTTCATCTTGTTGAACATCTGCATCGTTTGCAGCACCAGCTTGCGCATCTTGAGAAATAGTGACTGAGGAGTCATCGGTATCGCTATCTTGAGTAACATCAGCCTCATTGGTGCTACCGGCTCCTGCTGCGGTTTGGGTGATGGTAACTTCAGAGTCTTCACCATATTGATAAGCAGCTGCATCGTTTTCACCACCAGAAGTAGCCGTCTGAGTGATGGTAGCTGTATTTGCAGTTTGATCTTGATAGATGTAGGCGTAGTTGTCGCTATCGGTGCCATCGGCGGTTTGAGTTACAGTCGCTTTTTGGTCATCATCATACTGATCAATATAAGCATAGTTGTCGGCACTAGCCATGGCCGTTTGGGTTACAGTAGCCGTGTTATAATAATCGTATTGATTAACATAAGCATCGTTTTCACTCCCTGCGCCAGTAGCTGTTTGAGTGACAGTAGCATCACCTTCATAGTATTGATAGATGTAGGCATTGTTGTCACCTGCGCTAGCAGTTTGGGTAACAGTCGCACTGTTATAATCATCATCTTGATCGATTTCAGCGTAATTGACCCCCGCACCCGTGGCATTTTGGGTGATTGA
>NZ_JARNTW010000061.1 GCF_029433105.1 Runella sp. MFBS21
ACTCATGTTACGCACAAGAGTTAGCTAATTCTTCAAAGTAATTAAATTTACGAAAAAAAGCGAAATGGAATTTCTATCTCCAATATTTGATTTGTACAGTGATTACCTGATAGTCAATCAAGGCCAAAGCAATTGCACGACTTTATCAGCTTTGTTAGAGGGCGAATTAAGTCATGATACAATTACGCGCAGTCTAAACTCAGCCGATTATGGTTCAAAAGAATTATGGTCAGTAGTCAAGCCATTGGTTAAACAAATATCAAGTTCGCAAGGGGTTCTGTGTTTTGATGATACGATAGAAGAAAAAGCCTATATGGGTGAAAATGATATGATTTGTTGGCACTATGACCATTGCTTAAAACGTTCAGTAAAAGGTATCAATCAGATCACCGGACTGTATTATAATCAAGGGGTTTCTTTGCCAATTTGCTTCAAAATAATCCATAAAACAGAATGGGTAATTGATAAAAAAACAAATAAGCCCAAACGAGTAAGTAAAGTTTCAAAACAGGATCATTTTCGGCAACTCCTTCAACAGAGCATTGATAATAGTGTGATTTTCAAGTACATTTTAGCTGACTCATGGTATTCATCAGCAGAAAACTTCAAGTTTATTCAAGAACTCAATCATCATTTTATCATGCCACTTAAAGCGAATCGAAAAGTCGCATTGAGTGGGGAAGAAAAACGTAAAGGAAACTATCAGTCGATTGAGTCATTAGAGCTGAAAGAGGGTCAAACGCTTCTCGTTTATGTTGAAGGTGTGGATTTTCCATTATGCTTCACTAAACAAGTCTTCCAAAACGAAGGTGAATCAGAAGTGGCTGTTTATTTGGTTACTAATGACTTAACGGCTGATGCAGACTGTATCAAAACATACTATGCTTTGCGCTGGAAAATTGAAGAGTTCCATAAGTCTATTAAATCTAATACGGGTTACGCAAGTTCGCCAGCACATACAATAAGAACTCAATCAAATCACTTATTCTTATCTATGTTGGCTTTTGTTAAACTCGAGGCTTTAAAATTGTCCAATAAAGAAAATCATTTCGCATTGAAAAGGAAACTTACGCTCAATGCCTTAAAAAACGCTTGGAATAAACTGAAAATTCTCAAAGCAAACGACCCTATTCTGGGTAGGGCTGCGTAACATCAGTTA
>NZ_JARNTW010000062.1 GCF_029433105.1 Runella sp. MFBS21
TGAGGGATGGGCATTATTGAAAAGTGACTTTAAAATTCTCTAAACTGCCCAACTCTCTTTGATTAGTGAAATTATCATACATGATTAATTGGACTGTGCAACTCGCTATCATTAAGTAGGCACTGACCCTATCCAAGCCTTTGTAAGGCAACATCGTATTGCCAGTCAGACCGGTCAGCTCTTTAATAAGTGCAAAGGTTGGTTCAATCGAGGGCTTACGGCGACGATAAGTAAGCTTTCCGGCCCAAGAACCTGCCATATCATTATAGTATTGCTTGAAATAACTCATTCGCGGGCTTACTTTGAAAAGACAGGGAGTAGTAACTAAAATTGAAAAGCGCTCGTGGATGGCTTTTAAAAAACGGCCGGCAAAATACCCGCTGTCGGCAACTACTACTACTAAGCGCTGCTGTAAGGGTGCCACTAAGGTTTCTAAGAGTCGGTAGTCCTTAGTAGACGCTGTAGTGACCGTAGCCATCAGCGGGAAGCGATAACGATTACAGATTAGATGAAGGCCATAACCAAATCGCCAGCCATGATACTCGCTTTTAGCCCAAGATGCTTCCGTGTCAATACTGGCATGAGGAACTACCTTGAGGAGCATATGTTTTTTGTGCCACAGACCGCCTAAAGCACGAAAAACGCTTTTATCGGCAAAGCTACAGGCGTAACCGAAGGTGGGATGGTGGCGTTGCTGACACTGCAGAGCAATGGCAGGCATGAGTTGTTGAATCAGAGCAGGCAGAGCTAAAAAGCGTCTACGAATAGTTTTACGATCCGGGGCCTGTTGCCAGCCCAGCAATACATAATTGGCTTTGGCCCATCGGTGCATGGCAGCAAAAGCGTGAATGCCTTTGAGGAGCATGAGCATAAAAAACAGTAGAAATGACATACTCGTATAAGTTTGAGGTTTTCCCCGTTTGGACTGTTTTGCCTCCGGTTGCTGCCAACAGGTATTCAAAAAGTCAGATAAATACAGTAATTTGGCTTGCATGGAACCGCGTGTGTAATTGGATTGATTTGGTCATCAACTCTTTAACATTCGTTGGTTCCTATTTATGCCCACCCCTCA
>NZ_JARNTW010000063.1 GCF_029433105.1 Runella sp. MFBS21
TGACTTCGCACCACCTATCCGACTCATACCTTGTTCGTAACTTAAGCATTGCATCCACACCGGTCTTGGCCCATCTCTGACCTGATAGTTTCATTCGTGACTGTATAACTGTTCGGTGTGCGGCCTCTATGGCTCCGGAACCTATCATCAAGCCCATTTTACGGTATTCAGCGTATTGCATTCTATATGCATTTCTTCGCAAGTAGTGAAGTATACCATCTATCGGCTTTGCGGTTTTCTTCGCTTTAGCCTCCAGTAAGTTTGCCACCTCCAACACTTTACCCTCAAGCACCATTTGCCTGTACTCTTGCATCAACTTTTTTTGCTTCTTCTTATCAGATACTACTACTTTGATGGCCTCAGCAACATGCTCGTTACCGTGAAAAAAGTCTAATATTGAAATGGCATTGGGGTAGCGCTGCTTTATCCAATTTTCAATCCAAATTGCTCCGTCATTCAGGAAAACATGCCTACTGCCTTTGGGGACTGCCTTTGAAAGAAGGCGATCCATGTTTGATGTAAATACTTCTGAGTCAATCATTTGTGCATGATATATCGAATGGCTTATCGCACGTCTGGTCTGGCTTCCAACTTTCATAATATCATCAGAATGAAAATGCCGACCTACTTTTGTCTCTTTCCAGCCCTGATCAGTAAGCACCATGCTTCCATCGACCATGGTATATTGCACAGCAGTTGCGGGATCTTTTTGCGCTGCCACCTCAATCACATCATCCAACTCGCCTCCATAAAATTGTACTACTCGCTGATACTGCGATGGATTAATTTTAACATTTGTAAAGCGTGTGAAGGTATTGGCAGCATCTTTGTACACACTCTGTTGAGCAAGATGAAGCATATCCTCTTGAACAAGAGCAGAATAGCCGAACGGGGTGTCTTTCATCGAATAAATAGAATCATGCAAAACATCAATCTCCCCGCTGCGTGTCAGTATCTTTTTTTTTTCGACGATCATTACACGCACCGCTTTGGCTCTGTAGCAGGGCTTGACCAACCTTCTGCTTGATCATTTCAACCCTTACTTCTAAATCGTACAATGTGTG
>NZ_JARNTW010000064.1 GCF_029433105.1 Runella sp. MFBS21
ATGCGAATCAAGAGTTGGGTTTAACAGCCAACTATTTATTAACGAGATACTTATATGTAGATAGTGGGGTAAAAGTTTTCCCAGAAACATAAAAAGTAGTAAGATTGGGTTCTCACATCTAATCAAATTACTTTTATGGACTGGGAAACAGAACTAATAACGCTATACTTCTTGGTATCACAAAATGCGGAGAACATATTTTCAGAAAGTATGCGGATGAGTCCGAATTCAGAGCCTGAATTTACTGATGCTGAACTCATGACGATTTACCTATATTGTACCAAAGAAGGGTATCAAAAGAAAACACAAATGCACAAATATGTAAAAAAACATTTGCTTTCATGGTTTCCTAAACTGCCGACTTATCAGGCATTCAGTTATCGTTTAAACTTGTTGGAAAGTGCATTTCGGTCTTTGAGCAATGAATTATTAGATGCCCTGCCCGAGGTAGATTGGCTTTATGAGGGGCGTAGGAAGGAAGCTGTAACGGATTCTCTGCCAATCATGCTCTCTAAAGGCAATGGCTGTGAAAATGCCAAAATTGCTCGAAATATGGCAGATAAAGGTTTGTGTAGCACTAAAAATGTCTGGTATCATGGTATTAAACTCCATTTACTTGGCTGGATTATTCCACACAAAATGCCGCAACCCGCAGCCATTGTGCTTTCTGCCGCCTCCGAACATGACGGAACGGTTTTCTTTCAGCAAATGGCTCCTCTAAATCCTAATATTGTTGTATATGCTGATAAAGCATACGACTTCCCACAGAGTGTTATAGAAGTCAAAAATGAATATAATTTAGAACTTATTGCTATTCATAAAAGGCAAAAAGGTGAACCCAAAAACGATGCTTTTTGGAATTACTTTAATACTATGGTCAGTAGAATAAGGCAACCTATTGAATCGGCTTTCAATTGGCTTATTGAACATACTGACATTCAAAATGCCGCTAAATGCCGTTCTGATAAGGGTACTTTGTTACATATTTTTGGTAAAATCGCTACCGCTTTGTGCATTTACATCTTTTTCAACTCTTGATTCGCAT
>NZ_JARNTW010000065.1 GCF_029433105.1 Runella sp. MFBS21
GGGTTGTCTTTAAAGACCTTTTGAGCGCGTTTTGCTTCGGCCAACATCTCACGGAGTTGTTGGGGCGAACATTGGTTAAGGTCTTCTTGGAGAATCATAGCCGTAAAAGGGGGGATTTAGGCTTTAGAAGCTTGCTTTTCGTCAATGGTTTGTTGAATGCCTTCGGCAATGTAATAGAGTTCCAAGGCAATGTTTTCATCTTGGAACTCCCCACCCTCTAAACAGAGGATTTGTTGGTCGTTGACGTGGTAAGACGTAATGGTTTTGACCTTTGCATCTGGGTTTTCTTCAAAGAACTTTTGGGCGTTTCGGGCTTCGGCCAACATCTCATGGAGTTGTGGCAGGGGGCAATTGTCTAAATTGTGAAAATTAATCATGACAGCGACGGGTTTGAAGGATTGGGACGGTATTTGTGCAAGGCCGAAAAGGGAAAATGTTGTTCCCCCTCCACGACCTGAAAAGTGTTGGAAACAGGGTCGAGCAACCAAACCTCATCGGTTTCGGTGTCGTAGATGCGGGTAGCCCATTTCTGTTTGGGGGGACGTTGGTAATTCTCCCGAATGACCTCAATCATGAGTTGTCGGACTTGCTTTTTGGCAATGACCTTATCGGGCAATTCGTCGGGGTCATCGGTGGTTTGTTTGATGACGTACATGTTGGACTCCCTGAGCAACCTCGGCGCCATTTCAGCGTAGTTGTGTCCCTGAAAAATCAGCTCGTTTTCGTTGTTTTTGGGGGTTTTCAGGATACGTTTTCTTTCTTGGGTGAGGTTCCCTTCAAAGAAGATACCACAGTCGTCAAAAACGATGCAAGTACGTCGGCTGAAGTGCGTCATGAGGTGGCAAAACTCGTCGAATTGTTCCTCATCTCCCCTGACAATCGCCCTGAAAGGATAAGCCAACCAATCCAATTGGGGGATTTGTGGCAGGGTCAAAGGATGCAGGGGGTACTGCAAATAAGAATCGTTGTTGGAGTGGTCAAAAACGACGATAGACTTAGGGCAAACGGGACTCAAAAAAAACTCTTCGGCGAGCTGCAT
>NZ_JARNTW010000066.1 GCF_029433105.1 Runella sp. MFBS21
TCAATCACCCAAAATGCCACGGGTGCGGGGGTCAATTACGCTGAAATCGATCAAGATGATGATTATAACAGTGCGACTGTTACCCAAACTGCTAGCGCAGGTGACAACAATGCCTACATCTATCAATCCTATGAGGGTGACGCTACTGTCACTCAAACAGCCACTGGCGCAGGGAGTGAAAACGATGCTTATGTTAATCAATACGGTGGTTATAACACTGCTACTGTAACCCAAACGGCCATGGCTAGTGCCGACAACTATGCTTATATTGATCAGTATGAGGAGGACCAAAAAGCGACTGTAACTCAAACCGCCGATGGTACCGATAGCGATAACTATGCATACATCCAACAAGATCAAGATGCAAATACCGCTACCATCACTCAGACGGCTACTTCTGGTGGTGAAAACGATGCCGCTGCTTATCAATATGGTGAAGACTCTGAAGTTACCATCACCCAAACCGCAGCAGGAGCTGGTAGCACCAATGACGCTGATGTTACTCAAGATAGCGCTACTGATGACTCCTCAGTCACTATTTCTCAAGATGCGCAAGCTGGTGCTGCAAACGATGCAGATGTTCAACAAGATGAAAATGACCTTGTTGCCAAAATCACTCAAACTGGTACTGGTGCCGGTAGCACCA
>NZ_JARNTW010000067.1 GCF_029433105.1 Runella sp. MFBS21
TCCAACACCGCTACTACGCTACAACGTACCGATGCTTTGGGTGACATCATCATCGACCAAACTGCTTCGGGTACTGGCTCTAGCAACCTAGTGGATGTCTTCCAAAACTCATCTACTTTTGCTTCATCTGCCAATATCACTCAAGACGCCATCTCTAGCGGTACCAACTCGGCTACCGTTTCACAAAATGGCTGGTTTGACCAAGTCACTATTTCACAGTCAGCCGACGGGTCGGGCTCTGCCAACACCGCCACCATTTCTCAAAACATGACTGGTGGCTCTAACTCTTCAGCTTCTGTCACTCAAACAGCTACCAATGGAGGTAACAACCAAGCCACCATCGCTCAAGTACTTGGCAGCAACACCTCGGCTACCATTCAACAAACTGCCAATGCTGCTGGGGATCCTAACATAGCTTCTATTTCACAATCTAATAGCGACCATGTAGCCTCTATTACTCAGACAGGTACAGGTAATGAAGCTAGCATCACCCAACTTGACGGGCCGGCTAATGATGCCTCTATTTCACAAAATGGAATCGGTAACA
>NZ_JARNTW010000068.1 GCF_029433105.1 Runella sp. MFBS21
CTTCTTCCTTGAAGCGCTCGAAATTAAAGGATTCGTCAGTTTTCATTGTGTCTATAAGTTAAAACTAAGTTACTTATTTTCCCCCTTTGATTCAATTTGGGGTGACACAGTTTAGTTTACAATCTCCAAGGATTTGCAATAACGGCGTCTATAACGTTTGTACAACACTTAAAATTAAGATAGTATGATAATCTAAGTATGACTATGTTATAATTTATTTTTTATTTTTTCGTCTAATTCATTCTTGTCTAGTCTATCATTACTAATTGCCTTATTTAAGATTTCTTTCAAACGCTGAACTGTAATTCTTCTAACTTCCCCCGATTGAATTTGACTAATATAATGAGATGCAATTAAGCCTAAAGATTTATAAGTTAATTGGCTTAAATCTCTGTGGGAATTTTTTAACGATTTTACAGGGTGCATTGCAAATTGTCGTTTAAGTTAGTAATTTACATTCTTTTAATTATGACACGAGAAGAGTTACATAAACTAATAGATTCCGAGTACGATAAACTTGAATCAATGCCCTTGGGCCACACAT
>NZ_JARNTW010000069.1 GCF_029433105.1 Runella sp. MFBS21
ATGAAAAAACTCACGCTCACAGTGGCAGGGCTTCTTTTTACCATGGCAGCCTTCTCACAAAACGTATTCAACAACAATCAGACTACTACCAATGGTGGTGCCAACAATGTTAGCCCTTTGACTCAAGGATTCTCTGGAACCGGTAGTAGTACCGTAAACCTTACTCAAAACGCCGACGGTGCTGGTTCTATCAATAACTTTGGCATCATTCAAGATAGCCAAGATTATGCCAATGACGCTACTGTTACTCAAACTGCCACAGCAGCTGGGGTTAACAATGCCATGATTGAACAACAAATTGATGATTATGGCACCAATGAGGCTACTGTTACACAAACTGCTTCGGGAGCTGGTAGTGAAAATACTGCCAACATCGACCAAAATTACAACACTTCTACTGATGATTCAGAAGCATCAATCACCCAAAATGCCACGGGTGCGGGGGTCAATTACGCTGAAATCGATCAAGATGATGATTATAACAGTGCGACTGTTACCCAAACTGCTAGCGCAGGTGACAACAATGCCTACATCTATCAAT
>NZ_JARNTW010000007.1 GCF_029433105.1 Runella sp. MFBS21
TCCAATCGATACAGTTCAATGACATGCCATCGAAAGGCACCTGTTTTGTACTTTTTCTTTAAATTAATAAAGCTGCTCACTTTCATAACTTTACACAATTTGTGTCAAGCTATTTCAGGGATATACAGTTTTTTATGTTTATCATAGTAATTATAGTAGCTTTCCTTTTTACAAATGCCAGTCTTAGGGATGAGTCATGCCGTTTTTCTCCTAAATTCGGTATATCTATCAATTGTTTGAATTTTACAAGTATCCGTTTGATTCAGGCAAACAAAGAGGTACCTTCACAGTGTACTTTTGTGACATCAAAAAGCACCGCCGAGCATGCAGGAGGTGCTTTTTAGGAAGGTCTTCTAAATGCTTATGTTTGTTTTTTATAATGAATTAAAATCAGATTGGGTATATCGTAAGACTTATTGAATTTATTGCACACAAAATCATACAATTACCATGAAATACAATTTGTTAGGAAATACGGGACTTAAAGTCTCAGAGTTGTGCCTCGGAACAATGACTTTTGGCGGAAAAGGAATGTGGACTGCCATCGGAACGCTCCCCCAAGATGAAGTGGATGCTTTAGTGAAAAAATCGGTAGATGCGGGGATTAATTTTATCGATACTGCCAATGTCTATAGCGAAGGACTCAGCGAAAAAATGACTGGGGCAGCTATTCGCAATTTAGGGCTACACCGTGACGAACTCGTTATTGCTACCAAAGTTCGTGGGAAAATGGGTGCGGGAGTCAACGAATCGGGTTTGAGTCGCAAACATATCCTACAGCAAGTCGACGAAAGTCTTCAACGCCTTCAGTTGGATTACATTGATTTATATCAAATCCACGGTTTTGACCCTCTTACTCCGCTCGAAGAAACCCTCGCCGCTCTCGACAGTGTGGTAAGCAGCGGAAAAGTGCGTTATATTGGATGTAGCAATTTGGCGGCTTGGCATATCATGAAAGCGCTAGGGATTTCTGAGCAAAAACAATTCGCTAAATTTATCTCCCTCCAAGCTTATTATACGATAGCAGGTCGGGATTTAGAACGAGAAATTGTGCCACTTTTACAAGATCAAAAAGTAGGTTTGATGGTTTGGAGTCCCTTGGCAGGAGGATTGCTAAGTGGTAAATATGGACGCCACGAAACTCCTGAAAATGCGCGCCGGGCAAATTTTGACTTTCCGCCAGTCAATAAAGAAAAAGCTTATGATATCATAGACGTGATGCAAACCATCGCAAAAGGCAAGGGTGTTTCGGTTGCGCAGATTGCATTGGCTTGGCTTTTACACCAGTCAGTGGTGACGAGTGTCATCATTGGAGCCAAAAATACTACTCAATTAGACGATAATCTAAAAGCTACAGAAGTACAGCTTACCGCAGACGAGCTTGCTCAGTTGGATGAAATTAGCAAACTAGCTCCCGAATACCCTGGTTGGATGATTGAGCGTCAAAGTGCTGACCGTAAGGTATAAAGGAAATTGTCGTTGGAAATAGGTTACTGTTTAGTTAACCTATTTTGTAACACATCGCCGTATCTTTACCAAAACTATTACTTGGTAAAGGTACGGCTAGATTTCTGTGGAAGCCTTGATTTATTTTTGTTATAAAAAATGTACTCTTCATGTCAAAAACTGAAACGTTAGAGGATTTTTACCGGCACAAGCTAAACGAAATTCCGCCTAATTTGTCGCGGGATTTAGGGCATTTTAATGCTTTTCGACTCGAAGATTATCATAAAGTTGGAAAAGCCCCTATACAATATGCTCGACGTGATTATTATAAAATATCATTGATTCGGGGGCATTTTGTGTATCACTATGCCGACAAAAGTTTGGAAGTGGAGGGAACGACGCTGTTGTTTTTTAATCCGCAAGTCCCCTACACGATGCAGCCTCTTGATGATACTCGCAGTGGTTTTTTTTGTATTTTCAGAGAGGAGTTTTTTAGTGAATACATGCGCAATAACCTCCGCGAACTGCCCATGTACGCCGTTGGAGGAAAGCCTGCGTACCCACTTAATGAAGCGCAAGATAGAAATGTGGCTCAGGTTTTTGAGAAAATGCTAGAGGAGCTTCAATCCGATTATCGTTTCAAGTACGATTTGATTCGAAATTATATCATGGAGATGGTTCATTATGCGTTGAAAATGCAGCCTTCCGAAAGATTATACCAAAACATTGATGCCAATACGCGACTTACCAATGTGTTTACGGAATTGCTTGAACGACAATTTCCGATAGAATCTCCCTCACAAAAATTTTCGTTGCGGTCGGCCAAAGACTTTGCTAGTCAGCTCAATGTCCACGTTAATCACCTCAACCGCGCCATTAAGCTAAGTACTGGCAAAACTACCACTGGACATATCGCAGAGCGCTTAGCGAGCGAAGCCAAGGCCCTTCTCAAGCATACTGATTGGAATATTTCTCAGATAAGTGATTGTTTGGGTTTTGAAGAACCCGCGCACTTTAACCACTTTTTCAAAAAACAAACTAACCTGACTCCTACAGCGTTTAGGAATTAAGATGACTCGAAGGTTTTAAGATGAATAGGGGAGAGCATTGCTAGCAATGATAAGTCTACTTGTTCAACAAACTTATTTTTTATAAATTCGTAATGTGAAAAAAACAAAAGAGAGAGGACTTGATTTTGAGGTTGACAAACTAACCAACTCAATTGAAAATGTCATAACAGGAGATAGTTTTACTACAGAAATCTCTATTGTATCTCTTGTTGACCTTAAAAAGGTAACGAAAAAGAACCAATGGCAGTTTGACTGGAAATTTGAGTATAAACAGCCAGAAAGAGAAGTATATAAACTGACAATTGTTAATAATCAACAGATAATCCAAGGCTTGATAAGCCTTGAAGTGAAGTCAGATCATGTTTATATGCATCTTGTTGAAAGTGCTCCCTTCAATAAAGGAAAAGCAAAAGTTTATGCTGGAGTTCCTGGAAATTTAGTAGCATTTGCTTGTAAACTTTCATTTCAACGAGGACATGAAGGAAACATAGCATTTTTCTAAAACACAGCTTATACAGCATTACATTAGACTTGTTCTTGTTTGACAATCAGGTGTTTAAAAAAAATATATCGTTTTAGAATTGAATATAGTCACGAAAATGAACCGCCCTTATTTTTAGCCAATTCTCAGGCGGTTCAAGAGTAAACAAATCAAGCTTTTTTAGACAAAGTCCTGAAAATCAATACACAAACAAGTCTATTGATAGTTTAGGTGCAATACATGTTGGTGGGAGAATTATGATTATTGATACTATTGCAGCATTAAAACTACTTCATAAATACTTCCCAAAATGAAAAGGAAAGCAACAGAACTAGACGTGGACTTTGTCGGTAGTCAAAACGACCCGTTGACAAAAGAAGAACAATTAGCTATTAGCACTTTCATTAAACAGTTGAAGGAAAAAAATAGCAATAAAACTCAAATTAAATCTAAAAAGCAGCCTTCATCACCAAAGGGACGGACTATTACAAAGGTACTAGTGTAATTGGAAGCCCAAGTGTAAAAGCGTAGACTTGTAGTATGCTCCACATGGCATATTTGCGTAGCCACTATTCGGACACGATGAAAATTTTTCAACAACGATTACAACTTAGAGAACGCTCACGAGGGTTTCATCTTATTACGGACGAAGTGCTGAGAGCGTTACCCCAACTCAAAGAGCTAAGGGTAGGTATGTGTCAAGTTTTTATTCAGCATACTTCTGCTTCTTTAACTATCAACGAAAACGCCGACCCCACCGTTCGCAAAGACTTTGAGATGTATTTTAGTAAAATAGCTCCCGAAAACGACCCCGATTATCAACATGATTACGAAGGCTCAGATGATATGCCTGCGCATTTGAAGGCATCGCTATTGGGCGCGTCGGTGATGATTCCGGTCACTAATGGTCATTTGGCACTGGGGACTTGGCAGGGTATTTACTTGTGTGAGCACCGCAACTATGGTGGCTCACGTACACTTATGATTACGGCTTGGGGCGAATAGCCGCCCCTTTTATTTACAGTCGCATAAGTCGCGGTCTACGTAGGTTTTGTTGCCCTTGGCATTGAAGTAATAACAGCCCCCACTTCGCCCCACAAAAAGGATGTTTCCTTTGTACACACTGCATTTGGTATCAATGTCGATACTAAAGTTACGATAATCAAACCGTTTGTTAATAAGAGAGTTACGTATAGAGGAGGTAGTACTTGAAAAAAAATGAGTACCCGTTTTTTCTTCGATTTCGGCAACCGTTGTTACAAAACGAAACCAACCTGCATTGTGTAAAGTATTACTTTTATTAGGAAAGTCAACCGCAATCACAGGCGTGTCGGCAGATAAGTCATTGATAGTACTATTTTCTGGTAAAACAACGATAATTTTATAGATGCGAGCCGGTACATTTACTTTGTCATTAATTTTTCGTGCGCTTCCTTTGCTTCCTTCACCGCCTGTTCCATAAGTACCTGCTGTAATGTAGAGTTTGTATTTTTGTAATGCCAAATCTCTACAAAATTCCTCCAAATAGGCCCACGATTCTCGATTGAGTTCAGGAGCTTGAGGGATGATATTGGTCATCAAGAAAGTACTCGAATTGTTGGTGGGCGAATTGGTTCGGTCGGCTGAAGGACACAAATGCCCACGGTCAAAACCTGTAGAAGAGTAGTCGCTGGAAACCACTTTAGTCCAGCTTTGGGGCAGATTATCGTCGGGCCTAAAATCATTTTGACGGTCACTACTTCCAAGCCAATTTCTTGATAACTCCCACGCTACCCAATTGGCATGGCCTTTTGTACGATTGTAGGAGAGGGTGTATTGGGGCTTGATAATGAGGTAGTTGTCAGGAGAGGATGTGGTGGCTTGGGTGGGGTTTCCTAATGCCAAGTGGATGCTATTGGTAGAAGAAACGAAGCTTTTGGGAGCGCAACTTTCAACCAATAATAATATAAATACAAGGTATAAAATGCGACGTGCTGTAATCATAAATGCAGAAATTGATGCCCCAAAGGTCAGATTTTATTTGTTTTGGTGAAACAATAAAATTTTAAAAAAAATAGAGATACATGCAACCTTCCGACTCATAGTGGCATCTTATGGTTGTATTTAGCAAATTATCTATTCAACAAAACTCATACAGCGATGAAACGTTTACTTGGCCTAATGTTAGTAGTAGTAGGAACTTCAGTTTATGCCCAAAAAGAAGTGGCTGCGTCCGAGATTTTTGGAGCTATTGACCAAAACAAATCTGTACAATATGATGGGGTAATAGTGACAGGAGATTTGGACTTTACGGAGTTGTCGAATCGTAAAGTAAAAAAAGAAAAGGGAGGCTGGAACGAAATTAAAGCCTTTGTAGAAGTACCTGTAGTTTTTAGAAATTGTATATTTAAAGGGGATGTGATTGCTTACAAAAATCTCCAAGAAAACAACCGACGTTCAAAAGTATTTAACATTGAAATTAACACAGGCACTACCTACTCAGCGGATTTTCGGGAAAATGTAGTGTTCGAAAACTGTACCTTTGAAAATGGTAGCGAGTTCAAATACTCTACATTTTCTAAAATTGCCAACTTTGGTGGTAGCAAATTTGCCCAACATGCCAATTTCAAATACGCTAACTTTCGTAGAGGCGCTAACTTCGCTCATATTGGATTTGGAGATTATGCCAATTTCAAGTATGCCGACTTCTCAGAGAAAACATCCTTCGATGAGGTTCGGTTTAGAGAGCATGCCGATTTTAAATACGCAAACTTTAGCCAAAAAGTAAGCTTTAACAATACTCGTTTTCAGCGCAATGCCGATTTCAAATACGCTGACTTTCACAATGGAGTAGCGTTTGAAAAAACAGATTTTGACGGTAGTGTCGATTTTAAGTACTCTAATGGCAAACGTTACGTATCCCGTTAAATAACTTCTAAGGGCGATTTGACCCGTTAAATAAGTCGAACGTTGGTGACAAAGAAAGCACTCGTAATTTTGTGCTTGACTTAGGTGCACCAACGTTCGACTTATTTTCTTTAGCACACACCCATTCATTGCAACGATAGGCTTTGGGAAGGCGTAATAAAGGCGTATAAAGATAATTTTTGCATTTTATCCTTATCAATAGGATTTAATTAAGTAATTTTGAAGCTTTTACCTCATTGAGAATTAGAAAATTTTAATGATTAATTTCCAAAAACCCCTGAAAAATAAGCGGTTATTTGTTCCTTTCTTCCTATTTGCTGCGTTATTGTTTGCACAAGCTACCTCATTTGCTCAAGTCAATATTACTTTTCCATTATCGCGTATCGTTTTTCAAAGGTCTAATGCTAATACAGCAACCTTCGTAGTATCTGGTACCTATCAGCAAGGAATCCCCGAAAGGATAGAAGCCTCTTTGGTACCGATGGTAGCTGGACAAGGTACCGAAACAGGCTGGCAGCTTTTAGAGGCAAATCCCATTGGAGGTATATTTTCAGGAACAGTCACTGGCCAAGGGGGATGGTATAAGTTGAAGGTTAGGATAATCAGGAATGGTCAAGTAGCTGAACAAACCGAAACAGAGAGGATTGGAATAGGGGAGGTGTTTGTGGTGGCTGGGCAGTCTAATGCGCGTGGATTACAAAATTACGGTGCCCCTAGTGCCAACGACGACCGCGTCAATTGCTTCAATTTTTTGAATGCTTCTTTTGAAATAAATGAATTACCAGAGCCCAGTTTTGCGCATCTCAATTCTGATAGCTACATCGCTCCTTATGGGTATTCGGCTTGGTCTTGGGGTAAACTAGGAGACATGCTTACCAATCGGCTCAACGTTCCGATTTTGTTTTTCAATGCGGCTTTGGAAGGTACCACTAGTCGTGCATGGCGCGAAAGTACCACGGGTTGGGCCACCAATCCCTATATTGGAGGTACTTATACCAATCAACTTCCCTATTCGCAACTCAGGGTTACGATTAAGCAATACGCTTCTTTGACGGGGATTAGAGCTGTTCTTTGGCATCAAGGTGAAGCTGATACGCAGTTTTTTTTGTCAGAAGGAGAAATCGTCTCTAATCTACAGCAAGTGGTGAGTCAAAGTCGCAATGATTCGGGACACGATATAAGTTGGATGATTGCCAAAGTTTCGTATAATGCACGTACTGAATCGGCGGTGATTAATGCCCAAAATAGAGTTATTCAGACGACCCATAATGTGTTTGAAGGACCTGCTACCGACAACCTACAAGTACCTCGCCCTGACGGAGTGCATATCCAAGGGCAAGCTTTGTCAACCTTGGCTGAACTATGGAACGCTAGCCTGACGCAAGACTTCTTTAACCGTTCGCAGCCCCAAGCCCCTGTACCTATTCCTATGGTCAAAATTGGATGCGCTGACAATGGTCAGGTAAAATTGACAGTACAAGGAAACTTCTCTTCTTATAGTTGGAATACTGGTTGGAATGAGCACATTTTTAACACTGGTCCTGGGTCTTATCGGCTGAAGGCGCGTGATGCTGCTGGAAATTTTTTGTTTTCTCCTACCATCAATATTTCCAACACAACCTTTGAAGCCTTACCAAAACCCAGTCAGCCAACTGTCATTGCTAAAAGTAATTTGGTGATTTGTGCGGGAGAAAAAGCCGAATTGGCCGTTCAGGATGCTTCAGGTTTTCGGTGGAGCAATGGAGCTACTTCGCAAAATATCTTTATTGGCGACAATCAAGCCTATAGAGTTCAAATCAAAGATCAAAACGGTTGTTGGTCCGATTTCTCAGCGGGAGTTTCGGCGGTAGTTAATCCAGTACCGGAGGTTCCTACGGTCGTAGCCAAAGGCCCTCTTGATTTTTGTGCTGATGCAAGCGTAGAGCTGGAAGTTCAAGGTGCCACTAGCCAGGCCACTAACCGAAGTATTGAGTGGAGTAGTGGTCAAAAAACAGGCTCGATTACCGTTAGTACCTCTGGACAATATGCAGTGAGAGCGATGAATCAGTATAATTGCTATTCGGCCTACTCTGCACCCCTGCGTGTTACGGTACATCCGCTGCCCGCTACACCTTCCATTATGGCAAGCGGTCCATTGCGTTTTTGTGAAGGTGAAACGGTTACTTTATCAGTCAACACCCCTCTTACCACAATCTGGAACGACAAAGCCAGCAGCCAGCAATTAAAAGTCACTACTTCGGGGAGCTATCAAGCCCGTACCAGAGATGCCTTGGGATGCACCTCTCTACCGTCGTCCGAAGTAAAAGTAGAGGTAAATCCTATTCCTGCCCGCCCCCAAATTACAAAGTATAGTACTTTTACGCTTGAAGCAACGGGCGAATACCTCCCCAATATTCAGTTTAAGTGGACCTATGGAGACAAAAATACCATTACTACCGACAATTTATTAAAGGCAGTCGATGCGGGCAAATATTCCGTAACAGCTTTTTATTATATTGATGATACTCATATTTGTACCTCCCCTGTTTCCGACGATTATCAATATGTTTTAGAATCCTCGGGTAGTCAAATAGCTATTTATCCCAACCCAAGTACGGATGGGACTTTTGCAGTAGAATGCCTCAACGCTATCGAAAATGCTAATATTTACGTAGTTGATGCTACAGGCAAAGTTATTTTTCACCAGTACTTGCCTTCCTTCACCAAATCTCAACCCATCAAAGTAACAGACTTGCCTTCAGGTTTCTATATTTTGAAAATCAGCGGTAGCCGTTTTCCGGCAGTAACCCAAAAATTGTGGGTGATACGTTAAAAATCAATAAATCGTTGGCATGAAAATTGACAAAGAATCAATCAGTGTTGGATTGTAGACGTAAAAGATGTTATTTTGCGGGTCAATTTCTGGAATCCACAGGATTACTTATTTTAATCAACTAATAAACAATTAACTTTAACTAACATAACGCGCAAGCAACTATGGCGTTAATCAACAAAATTAGGGAGCGGTCAGGTATTGCAGTTCTCATCATTGCTGTCAGTTTAATTCTCTTTATCGTAGGGGGAGATATTATAGGGCCCAATTCATTGCTAGGTGGAAATAGCCAAAAAGTAGGTGAAATCGCCGGCGAAACCATTGACTACAAAGATTTCCAACAAAAAATTGACCAAGCACGTCAGGCTTTTGAGGCCCAAACTGGTCGTGCTGCTTCTGAAGCCGAACAGCAGTCGCTGCGTGAGCAAGTCTGGAATCAGTACATTGTAGATTATGCCTACAAAAAAGAATACGAAGCGCTAGGTTTGAAAGTGAGCAACGAAGAGCTGATTGACATGGTACAGGGTAACAACGTAAGCCCGGCGGTTCAGCAGTCATTCACCAATCCTCAAACGGGCGTTTTTGACAAAACTTCGGTCATTAGCTATCTCAAAAACCTCAAAAATTTGCCTCCCGAACAACAGCAAGCTTGGGCAAACTTTGAAAAGAGCTTAGCGGAAGATCGTCTTCGCCAAAAATATGAAAACCTAGTACGTCTTGGTACTTATGTAACCCGCGCCGAAGCGGAGAAAGAATACCAAGCCCAAGCTACTAAAGCTTCATTACGCTATTTGTTTGTGCCTTTTTATTCTGTACTTGATACCACTATCAAAGTGACAGATTCTCAATTGGAGGATTATTTGGCCAAACATAAAGACGAATACAAAGGCTTTAACTCGCGTACTATTCAATATATTTCGTTTCCTGTGGTACCTACCAAAGAAGATAGCGTAGACTTATACAACAAAATTAAAGAATTGGCACGCGGCTTAGCTACTGCTCCCAATGATTCGACTTACGCTAGAATCAACTCGGATGTACCTACAAAGCTTTACTGGTCGCTTTCCGAAATGCCAGACCAATTGAAAGCTGCGGTGAAAGGATTTATTCCGGGTAGTGTCAATGGACCTTATCGTGAAGGAAATACATACTTCATTTATAAATATGGTGGTACAAAATTAGATACTGCCTATACTGCCAAAGCAAGTCATATCTTGATTCGCCCTGTTGGTACGGGAGATTCGGCCAAAGCCGTGGCTCGTGCCAAAGCGCAAGATTTGTTGAAACAACTACAAGGTGGGGCTAGCTTTGAACAACTAGCCGCTACCAATAGCCAAGACCAAGCTTCAGCTCAGCGTGGTGGCGATTTGGGGTATTTCCGTCAAGGTGCTATGGTGAAACCTTTCAATGATGCCGTTTTTGGAATGAGTGGCACAGGATTGATTGGCCGTTTGATTGAATCTGACTATGGATTCCATATCATCAAAGTAACCGAGGCCAAAACCAACGTGTTGTATAAAATCGCAGCAATTGGCAAAACGATGACCCCAAGCCAAGCTACTCGCGATGCGATTTATGCAAAAGCTGATCAATTTGCGCTAGATTCAAAATCAAAAGCAGACTTTGATGAAGCCTCAAAGAAAGACAAATCTTTGCTTGTACAAACCGCTAATCGGATTCCAGAAGGTGCTTCTAACATCAACACAATGCAAAATGCCCGGGAAATCGTTCGTTGGGCTTTCAATGATGATACTAAAATAGATCAAGTATCTCCTGTTTTTGAGACTGACGAACAGTATGTGGTAGCGATTTTGACTGGTAAGTCAGATAAGAATACTCCTAAAGTAGAAGATTTCCGTGAGGAGTTGACTTTGAAGGTTCGTAATGAAGTGAAGGCTGAGCAAATCTCTAAAAAGTTGGCCTCTATTCAAGCACCTACTTTAGAAGGTATTGCCCAAAAATATGGCGCAGGCGCTTTGGTCGAAACAGCCAACGATATTTCATTGGCGACAGGCTTCCTCACAAGTGCTGGACTTGACCCGATTGCATTGGGTAGAGGTTTTGGCTTGAAACCAGGTAAAAAATCAAAAGTATTTACCGGTGAGAATGGCGTGTTTATTATGGAGCAAATTAGCAGCACACCTGCACCGCCGATTGCGGATTATTCGATGTACAAGGCTAACTTGCAGTCGAAAAGCTTCCAAGCTAGTTTCTTACTCAATGAAGCTATCCGCGAAAGTGCCAAAATAGTTGACAATCGTGCTAAATTCTTCTAATCAATAAATTAGTTAGATTTAGGTTTCCATCATAAAAGCCCTGATGCAAATCAGGGCTTTTTCATTTCTAGAGGTTGCAATTATTAGCTATCAAGAAAAAGTGATTCACACTATCTTTGCTATCTGCGTGGTTAAGAGAATGTAAGTTTAAGTGTAGTTTAGTGTTTATCTAAAACCACAATACCTTCTACGTCATAAGTACCATGTTCGGTAGTTAGGCTATAGACTTCTGGCACCGTTCTAGCATTTTGTTGGATATCAACGATTTCGGCAGTCACATACCTTCCTGATACTACATCATGCACAAAAACCCAATCTTTCCTTTTTAATCGATCTACAGAAGCTTTTCCCAGAAGGGTCAGAATGGGATGATTAGGAGTAACTTCAAGCGCAATCAACCCATTTTGTACCTTGTGACTCACCCATGCTTGGCCGTTGGGTTTGATGAGCAAGCGAGTCAGTGTGAAAGTACCTTGGTGCTTTTTTACCTGAGTTACTTTTCCTTCCTTAAGTCCCGAAACTATATCTCCTACTTTGATACTTGCAATCGATTTTTCGGTGCCATCGGCGAGATTGACAAACAATTCGGCAGGAAAGCAAAAATCGTTTGGATCTTCTTCTTCTTTTGTACTCTCGGGAGCGAAATCGGGACCTAGCTGACTCAAAACATAGGCCATACAAACCGCAAAGCCGTCGGTCGTCTTGTTGTTGTTTTTGAGGTCTTCTACATACTTAGCCCATACCTCTTTGGGAGCGAGGGTATTGGGGATACACTGCTGAATCTGCTTATTAGGAGCACTAAAAACCGCCAATAATCCAAGACCTTGGGGAGTTGTCCCTTCCGATATTTTATACAAAAAGATTTTTCGTTCGCTACCGTCATTCAGAGGAACTGAAAATACGCCGTTGGTAGAAGGCCGTGAAAATAAGAACCCTTTTTCCCTAATAGATGTTTTTTTGTCAACGTTTTTGAAAGAAATGCTTTTGATTTGATCATACTCCGCAAGAGTGAGTGCGCGTTTTGATTCTTGCCCATATGCACTCAGGCATAGGGTACAACATAGGATAAAAATAAACTTCATCTTTCAAGGTACTTAGCTGACAGATTTGGTAAAGGCTTCTTTGAATGCTTTCATTTCGTCCATAGTACCAATACTTACGCGGCACCAATTCTGCTGGTCAAAAGCCCAACTTCTTACGCTAACTCCTTCGGCCATCATTTTTTGAACGAGCATTTGCCCCTTTATTTTAATAGGAAACAATACAAAATTGGCGTCGGAAGGCAAATAAGTATAATCCATTGACTTCAGTGTGTCATAAAGGAATTTTTTAGATTCAGCGGTATTCTTGATAACCATCTCTTGGAAGGCTTTGTCTTTGAAACTCGCCACCGCCGCCGCCGCCGAAGTAGCTGATACCGTAAAACCTCCAGAACAATATTTTCTAAGTTCTTTCAAAATCTCAGGTTGACCTAGGGCATACCCGATTCGTAGTCCTGCGAATCCATGTAGTTTGGATAATGTTCTTAGGATTAAGACATTTTGCCCTTTTTTGATACAATCCACCATACTGTCGGTAGCAGGGTTTGGCGCATAATCGATGTATGCTTCATCTACCAGAACGGTTGATTTGGGAGATACGGCATCACAAAACGATTTAAGTTTTGCGGAAGGAAGCATGACACCAGTCGGGTTGTTTGGGTTGCAAACATAAATCATGGCAGTATCAGAACCGACGCGCGTAGCCATTGCATCTAAGTCGTACTGATAATCCTTGGTAAGGGCTACTTTTTCTGTGGGCATTTTGGCGCTTTCGTCGCGGGCATCTCTTCCCGAAATATAGCATGTCTCAGCCATCATGACTTTTCCTTTGGTAGCAGCCATCATTAAGCTAGCCATCAGTAACTCAGAAGACCCTGCCCCTAGCAGTACTTGGTCGGGAGCTACTCCGTGCATATCTGCAATGGTTTTGCGGAGCTCCATTGTGATACCGCCAGCGTACAAAAATGCTTTAGGGGCAGTTTCGGTGATTGCTTTGATAGCAGAAGCAGAAGGCCCCCAAGGATTTTCGTTGGACGATAGCCTAGCTTTGATTTGAGGTGCTGCTGCTAGCATAGCTTCTTTGGCGAGTTCCATTTCTCGTTCGGCATATACATTAATAATGCCCAGCTGAGAAGTTTGGCTAGCATAGGAAGGGGTTGATTGACCAAAAGTAAGACCTGCGGATGCTAGTAGGCCAGATTTGAGCCAATCACGGCGGTTGATGATAGATGACATAAGTGAAGATGTAAAGGATGAATGATTTCTTTTCTGGAAGGAAAAAGGATACTCGCTTGGCAACGACTCATTACTCATTTACATTTAACAAAATTAGAAAAAGATAATTTTTTGTGCAATATTTTGTCTATATAAATATATTAAAAAATGAAAAAAAGTCAATTATGTAGCTATTTTATGGTGATTTTAAAACCAAAAATATAGATTTTTTCAAAAATATAGATTTTAGTGGCGAATTTGATAACTAAAATGATATGCAAGTTGATATTTTAAAATTTGGTATAAATTTAATAAAAAAGAATATAATTTTGCTTTAAATTGGAAAAAATTGTATATTTTCTATATATTTCGAATATTTTGAAAAAATATATTGGATAAACTTGATTATTTGTTTTTAACGACATACTTTCGAGCAGTATTTACAAAAAAAGTACAATTTACTTCACGTTGATAAACTTCTTTAGCCGCACTTGTAGAGGCTTATCAACTTGAGAAAAGACATAAAAGAGGAGTAACAAGACTTTTCTCATTTCCAGAATACCATCTTTCGAGAAGATGGACGATGTAGCTTAACCTAAACTAAATCTACCAAAATCAGGGTAAAAAATTTGGATAGAATAAACAACTGCTCAACGCTGAGTGGTTGGTTTTCTAAACGACAAAGGAGGAAAAGTCCTCTTGCTTGGCCACGCTTGCCCGGCCGTAACGGTTGCTGGTACTTATGCGGCCTGTATTAGCAGTTTCGGAGCGGTCGGTGCATAGCGTGAATTACACTTAACTTAAACAAACAACCAAACTATTACCAGATGAAAAGACTTCTACTATTTTCTGCTTTGTGTGCGATAAGCTGGGCAGGATACGCCCAGCGGATAGTCACTGGAACGGTTACTTCTAAAGACGAGGGAGTGCTTCCGGGTGTAAACGTACTACTTAAAGGTTCGAGAACTGGGGTAGCCACTGATGGCACCGGGGGGTATAAAGTTTCGATTCCTGACGATAATGCTGTTTTGGTTTTTAGTTTTATTGGATATGGCACACAGGAAATAACTGTGGGGTCGCGTTCGACAATAAACATTGAGCTTTTGCCGGATGTCAAAGCCCTCCAAGAGGTAGTAGTAACCGCTTTTGGTATTGAAAAAGAGAAAAAAGCGTTGGGATATACAGTTCAAGAAGTAAAAGGTTCGCAAATAGTGGAAGCTCGCTCCAACAACGTCGTCAACAACCTCGCAGGACGGGTTGCGGGGGTAAGAGTCCAGAGCAATGGTGGACCCGGTAGTGGTTCTACGGTTCAGATTCGTGGTGCTTCTTCGGTATCAGGCAACAACCAGCCACTTGTGGTAATTGACGGGGTGCCTATCGACCAAAGTACTTCTAACTCCATGACTAGTGGAGAGAAACAATTTGGAGGCGGGCTTTCGGAAGTAAGTCCTGACAATATCAAAGACATTAGTGTATTAAAAGGTCCTAATGCCGCTGCCTTGTATGGCTCACGTGCTGCAAACGGGGTAATCTTAATTACCACCAAAAATGGGGCCGGCACTAAAGGTATCGGCGTAGAAGTAAACTCAAACATAACTTTTGAAAGACCACTCGTAAAGCCTGATTTTCAAGATATTTATGGCGGTGGTAATGGATACCGTACTTGGTACGCTGACGGCTGGTCAGGGGCAATTACGGGCGATGCTATTGCGCAGTATCGGGCGGCTTATGGTGCTAATGCTCCTCTTTTTGGTACTGAAGGTACTGACGAAAGCTGGGGTGCACCCATGGATGGGCGTCTGATTCGTCACTGGTGGTCGGGTACAGAGGTTGCACCTCTTACACCTAATCCAAACAACTGGGAGCAATATTGGGAAACTGGCCAAACTCGTACCAACAACATCGCAATATCAGGAGCTAATGAAAAAGGGAATTTCCGTCTTTCGATTGGTCGCATGGGACAAGACGGTATCATGCGCAGCAATGATTTTTATCGTAACAACTTCAAACTCAACACTGGATATAACTTTACTCCCAAATTGAGTGTGACGCTATCAACCGAATATATTAAATCAGGTTCTAAAAATCGCGGCTATCAAGAAGGGCAGCAGTTTATCTGGGCGCATCGCCATATATCATGGGAACAACACAAAAACTATGATGATTACACAAGTACGCACATCCAACGTGCACTTGCGGGGCGTTTGCCAGATAGTGATCCCCCAAACTGGCAACACACTTTCTTCACAAACCCATTTTATATCAATGACAAATTGCCGCTAAGCAACGTCAAAGATCGCCTTGTGGGAAATATCGCACTTAACTATAAAATTACCCCTTATTTAAGTTTGTTGGCACGTTCGGGAACTGATTTTTGGTCAGATACTCGTATCAATGTTATCAATTTTGAACGCGTTCGTAATGGAAACCGTACCCCAGGACAGTATTCAGAAGAAGTATTGCGTGCGCAAGAAACTAACTCGGATGTTATCTTAAGTTTTAACAAATCTCTTACAAGCGATTTTTCAATCGCTGCTCAAGGAGGAGGTATTTTGCGCCAAAACTACTATAAGCGTAATTTCACACGGGTTGGAGAATTGGTGGTAGATGGGGTTTATAACCTCTCAAACTCAGTTCCTAGCCTCAATACGGTAGAAAGCCGTATCGAACAAACCGAAATGCAGTCACTCTTTGGAACGTTCCAATTAGGCTGGCGCAATGCTTTGTTTTTAGATCTCACAGGTCGCAACGACTGGTCAAGTACCCTGCCTGCCGATGCTCGTTCTTACTTCTATCCTTCGGCTTCAGTAAGTGCGGTATTGACCGACTTGTTTAATGTTCAAAGTTCAGTTTTGAGTTTTGGCAAAGTTCGGGCTAGCTGGGCACAAGTAGGAAACGACGCCCGTCCCTATCAATTAAACCAAGTGTATCGTTCGGGAGGTGCATGGAATGGTTCTATTCCACAATATTATGAAAACACCACGATTCCTAACTCAGGCTTGAAACCTGAAATTACCACAGGTCTTGAATTTGGTTTAGACTTGCGTTTCTTGCGCGGCAAAGTAGGTTTAGATGTAACTTACTACAACCAAACATCACGCAATCAGATATTAGGCGTAGAAATTTCAAAAGCAAGTGGGTACAACAACCGTATCCTCAATGCTGGTGAAATTCAGAACAAAGGGCTAGAGGTAGTATTGAGCGGTACCCCATTCAAATCTCCTCAAGGATTTACGTGGGATGTTACGGCCAATTTTGCTCGTAACCGCAACAAAGTAATCGCACTTGCAGAAGGACTGACCACTTTGATTTTGCACCAGCAACGTGGCCTTAACTCCGAAGCTCGGGTAGGAGAAGCTTATGGAGCCTTGTATGGAATTGGATTTGAGCGTAGTCCCGACGGGCAGATTATCTATAGCAACGGGCTACCTGTGGTGTCTACGACTCCCCGAATTTTAGGAAATATTCAGCCTGACTGGACGGGAGGTCTCAGCAATACATTTACTTACAAAGGACTTTCTCTTTCAGCTTTGATTGATGTACGTATGGGAGGTGATTTCTTTGATGAAGGTACCGGGACAGCCCGTTGGACTGGTCAATATGAAGAAACGGCCGTAGGTCGCGAAGAAGGTATCATCGGTAAAGGCGTAAAAGTAGTAAGTACTAATGCCGACGGTTCGGCAGTATATGCTCCAAACGATATCATTGTAGCTGCCAATCAGCTTTATGGCTACAACAACCCCCGCCGTTATCATGAAGCAGTAATCTATGATGGTAGCTATGTAAAATTACGCGAGATGACTCTTGGTTATAGCGTTCCTGAAGCATTGCTTAAGCGTTATATGATTCGTTCGGTGAAGTTCTCAGTAGTGGGTCGCAACCTTGCTATTTTGTTTAGCAATACTACTCATATCGATCCAGAAGTAGACCGTTTCGGCGGAAACCGTCAAGGGTTTGCTTATGGCGAGTTGCCTAATTCAAGAAGCTTAGGATTTAACTTGACTTTCGGATTCTAAATGACCTCTTGATAGGGGTTATCCCTATCAAGAAGCCCATCGAAGTTTTATTAAACAGACTTACATTATGAAAAAATACATATTACTTTCTTTGGCTTTGATTCTTACGGCTACGTCTTGTACTGAGAAGTTTGACGAAATGAACGTAGACCCCAACAACCCTACCAAAATCAGTGCTCAGTATTTGCTGCCTTATGCACTGGAGCGCTCGATTGACCGCTATTGGGGAGGAAGAACCCGTTTTGAGCGTCTCAACCTCGACGGAGCTATGCTATGGATGCAGTATCTTTCGCGCAATATTTACTCTAACGAGGGCGATAATTACGGGATTTCGCCAGCGATGCAAAACAACAACTGGCAAGCTTTCTTCAACGATGGTTTAGTAAATTTCCAGCGGATTATTACTGAAAGTGCGCCAGAAGGTACAGCCCCTAATGCCAACTACGAAGGGGTAGCTTTGGTAATGCGCTCGTGGATGTTTTCAGTGATAACTGATCTTTGGGGGGCTATTCCTTACAACGACGCCCTTAAAGGTACCGCAGGTGATGCTATTTATACGCCAGCCTATGATTCGCAAGAAAAAATATACGAAGCTTTACTAAATGACCTTAAGATTGCCAATGAAAAGCTAAGTGTATCAGGCCCAGCCATTTCGGGAGATATTGTCCACAATGGTAATATCTTGCGCTGGAAAAAATTTGCTAACTCCTTAAGATTACGTTTGGCCAATCGCCAAGCTGCCAAAAAGCCGACTGAGTCGCGGGCTATTATGAATGAAATCTTGAGCGATCCTACTAAGTATCCTATTATTACTGCCAATGCCGACAATGCCGTTTTGAGAAGTACTTCTGTATTGCCAAGCAACAACGAATGGCACCAAGTGCTTATCCAAGAGAGCCGTACCGACTGGAACATCAGCAGTACTTTGGCTGATAAAATGAACGCTTTGGGGGATACTCGTATTACGGTGTACGCCAATCCTGTAGGTGGTAAATATGTAGGTCATGCCAACGGTCTTCCCGATGCCATTGCCACTACTTATTTGGCGACTAGCTCCACTGTAGGAAGTGCATTCACCAAAATTGATGCTCCTAGTGTGTTGATGACTGCTTCGGAAGTAAATCTTATTTTGGCAGAAGCTGTCCTTGATGGTGACATCACAGTGGGCACTGCTAAAGGTTATTTTGAGGCAGGTATTACTGCTTCTTTTGACCAATACGGCCTTACAGTACCTGCTACTTATTTTGCCACAGTAGGTGCGGTGACTCGTGCCAAAGTCCTCGAACAAAAATGGCTAGCTCTCTATGGTGTAGGTATTGAAGCATGGACCGAATATCGTCGCACTGGCTTGCCCGAAATGCCTGCCAAAGACCCAAGATCGGTATTTGAAAACGACGGTGTGCTCCCAACTCGCCTGCCTTATCCAGGAAGTGAGTACTCACTCAACAAGGCTAGTTTGGATAAAGGGATTGCGCTCAATGGAGGTGCCGACAATATGAAAACAAAGCTTTGGTGGGCCGAAAAATAAGTCTTAAATTGTACTTTATATATCATTTTCCATTTTCCATAAAAAAAACACTTATACCAATGATCCAGAAAATTGACCGCCGCAGTCTATTAAAATCAGGATTGATGACCCTAGGAGGCATGGCAGCTATGCCTGCTGTAGGTGCCTTCGCTAACGTACCATCACGTGTTGATGCCAACGGAAATATTTTTCACAGCCCTCTTCTTCGTGAGACTTTCTTGGAAAATCCTCCCAAGACTCCTCCTACCATGGTGCGTATCAATGCTAACGAAAACCCATACGGCCCTCCTATGTCTGCTCGTAAGGCAGTAGCCGAGTCGGTAGCTACGGGAAGCCGCTACTCATGGAAAGAGTTAGAAAACTTGGTTGGCAAAATTGCTAAGAAAGAAGGAGTGACTCCTGACCATATCATGATGGGGCCAGGCTCTTCGGATTTGTTGGAGAAAGTAGCTATCGTATTGTTCCAAAAAGGTGGAAATGTAGTATCGGCTGACCCTACCTACATGTCGCTTGTGAAAGTAGCAGAGGCTACTGGCGCTACTTGGAAGGCTGTACCTTGCAAAGGCGATTGGTCGCACGATTTGAAAGCAATGGAGGCGGCTATCGATAAAGACACTAAGTTGGTATATATCTGTAACCCCAACAATCCGATGGGAAGCATTACATCGGGTAAAGAATTGTTGGATTTCTGCTCGCGTGTATCCGAAAAAGTGCCCATTTTCGTAGATGAAGCTTATCTGGAACTGGCTGTAGGAGCTGATACGCAAAGTATGGTGTCGTTGTTGGCGCAGAAGAAAAATGTCATTATTGCCCGTACTTTCTCTAAAATTATGGGGATGGCAGGATTGCGCGTAGGATACATCGCTGCTTTGCCTTCGACCCTCGATAGCATCCAAAAAATCACACGTGGTGGGATGGGTATCACCCAAACTTCTATCGCAGCGGCAGTAGCAAGTATGGACGACAACGAGTTTCAGGATATGACTCGTAAGCTGAATCATGAAGTAAAAACCTATCTCTGCAAAAACTTAGATCGTTTAGGTTATAAATACGTAACCTCTTATACCAATTTCGTGATTTTCCCAATCAATATGCCTGGAAAAGAAATGCTCCAAAAAATGATGGCAAAAGGAATCATGGTAAGAGGCTACGAAATCCAAGGTAAGCCTTGGTGCCGTGTTAGTATGGGGACTATGGACGAAATAAAGCAATTTGTAAGCGCCCTAGAATCAATAAGTTAATTTTTGGCAATGAGTAAGCAGTATTGGGGGCGACAATTTCTCCCCCAATACTTACCTGAATGTTCATTGCTATTTTAACCACTATCCATTAAAGTTATGAGTGACGCTCTACAAAAAGCATTTACCTTATTGTTATTGATTGTATTGGGCTTAGTGTTACGTTCCAAATTCAAAAACAAACAACAAACCGACGGGATTAAAGAAATGGTGCTTTCAGTAGCACTACCTTCTACTATTTTTATTGCTTTAATGAAAGTAACAGTCGATTCAAAGCTGATTATAGTTCCTGCTTTGACGCTGGTGTTTAATTTCTTCATGTACTTTATCACGCCGCTTGCCTTATCTTTTTTTGGCGTAGAAAAAGACAGTCCCACGGGCCGTACCTTGGTGATGCTGTTGCCATCATTAGCACCAGGTCTTTCTTGTTTTCCTTTTATCGCAGAGTTTTTGGGACAAGAAAGCGTTGCAATGGCGGCAATGGGTGATGTCGGAAACAAGTTTTTTGTCTTGATATTTTTATACGTAGTGGCTCTGAATATGTTTCTTAAAAATGCTAAAAGCGAAGAAGCAAATCTCAGTACCAAAATCAAAAGTTTGCTTTTGAACCTTGTCAAAGAACCTATCAACATCATCATCGCATCTGCACTTATTTTGTTGAGTTTGGGCGTAAGTTTCAAATCTTTGCCCGCTATCATTGCGGATATGTTTGACAAAACTAGTGCGATGATGACTCCTTTAGTGTTGATTTTCATTGGTTTAGCGGTTCAGTTAAAGCAGCGTAAAAAACGCCTTATTAGCTCTTTATTGATATTTAGAGCTGGAGTAACCATGCTTTTTAGTGCGGCTGTTATTTCGGTATTAGGTATCAACGACCCCACTATGGTACTTCTGGCAGTAGCTATTCCGTTGAGTTCGGCTAGTTTTTGGCCTTTTGCGCATATTTCGGCTTTCAACTTACGGGAAGAAAACAGCGGACTACCCAAAGAACGTCGCACCTTCGATGCCGAACTTGCGGTATTGGTATTGGCGTTTTCGTTGCCATTCTCAACCTTATTGATTCTTGGAATTTTGTCGGCGGGTACTTTCTTTGCTCACTTGCCTACTTTAATTATTACAGGTTTGATTTTTATCGGTATTGGTATTGTCCCAAACTTAATCGGTAAAGCATCTGTAAAGTTTTCTAAAGCTTAATATTCTTCAACAATAAAGCATCCTTGTCTTTTATTCTTGAAGCCATTTACACATGTTGTCGCATTGACCACTTATTCAACAAACTTTAAAAAACCGATGAGAACTATGAAGACTGCAAAAATATTCCTTTTCGTTGTGGCTGCTTTTGTGGTGGCTTCTTGTAAAGTAGATGACCCTTTTGTAGATCGGGTAGTAGCACCTGTACTTTTGGTATTTGACAATGCCATTGGAGATGGAGGTGGTTTTACGACCGAGCCTACTGTCACTTCCAAAGCTACTTTGGCAAACGCTACCTTAAGTGTACGGATTTATGAGTTGGATAAGACCAATATCTTAGATTATAAAAAAGGAATTGATTCAATTCCAGTATCTGGTTTGGCACTTTCAGTAACGACACGTGCTGGCGTAAAAATTGCTGATATTACTACAGATGCTAGTGGGAAGGCTACGCTTACCAAAACTTGGGCGGATTTAGGGATGTCAGCACCTAAAGCAGGGTCTACAGTATCACTTACCCTGACTGGAATTCACAAAAGCCAATCATTCTCTAAACTAGCTCGTTTGCAAGCAAATTAATTGTGTACAAGCACTTTGTGCTTTTTAAGTAGAATAATCTGAGTAATTAGTGTCGCAGGATTTGTGGACGTTTTTTTCATCAACAACGATTCGATTTTATCCTTACTTAACGTGATGCTGAACTCATTTTAGATTATATATTGGTGGGTTTGAATAATCAATGATTGAGTTGACACAGCCGAGGCATTAGCTTCGGCTGTGTTTTTTGTTATTGCCATACCCCCAATCTAAATGTCTTGATGATGCCTGTAGGATGAAAAAGAGTAATAGTTTGACTATCAAGGTCTCCTACTAAAAGAATGTCTCGTTGAGGCTGTAGTTTTGATGCGTAAAAATCCGTACTAATTTTAGTGATGTTGGTAGGAGTGGGGCGCTCTGCCAAGCTATCGCATACGCAAGCTTTGCCCTTGTGCAAATCGTGTAGCGTCGCTAAAAGAGCTTGTGTATCTTCTATTTTATCGGCTTTTCCGGCCTCGGTCATGGTTTTGACCCGATTCTTAAAATACTTCCCAAAAGCCTCATATTCATATCGTAGTTCTGGAAATTGTTTTAGCATTTCCGAAGAATTTTTAAAATACTGGACATGATTAGGGTCAATAAACCCCCGAAAAGTACCACCCCAAGTAAGGCCGTATTTTCCACCTATTTCGTCCATGAAAGTTTTATAATAACGGATGTTTTGGAGCTGACGCCCTCGGTAAATAATGGGCACATCTGAGGCAAAACCAAACTGATGCTGCGAAAGGGGCGATACACTCTTGCCCATGGTCAGGTGCCTTTTTTGGGAGCGATTGCCTCGTAAATCAGAATTTATTCGAAGTTTATACTTTGGATATTGTCCAAGATAATCACTCATCATCGAATCTCGCTTTTCGATAAACCTCTTTCTTGTCGATTCCAACAATTGTTCATAACGATGATAAGGATAATCAGGACGATCGGCTAGTGTCCATAAGTAAGCTCGGTCGAGCCACGAAAGCGTATCCGACCTGATGCTATCAGTCCATGAAATAAGTTCGGCAGGAGGAGCTTGAAAAGTGGGCGCAAAAACAGCATTTAATTGCTGTATTTTACCGTTTTTTACAATTACTAACCAGACTTGAGGAGGAAGGATAAGTGCATCTTTGAGCGTATCGGCCTGTGAGAAAGGGGAGACCAAATCGATGATGTTCCATTGCTCTAGGTGGAGGGTGGTGTCACATCGCTCGTTTTCCCAAGTGCTTGACGACTTATTAAAACCATCAATGATACCACAAGCAATAAAAATCAGCATAAGCACCACACTTCCTAATGATAAAGCGAATTTACTCATGCTGATTATGGGTATAAAATAAGAGAATTTTGAAAAACAATGAGCCGCTATGTGGTGTTAGAAGGCGGCTGCTTTGAGTCTCAAACCAGCATCTTCGGGAAAATCGAAAAGCAGGTTGAGATTCTGAACTGCTTGCCCCGACGCTCCTTTTATAAGATTGTCAATCTCGCTAGTAATCAGTAGATTACCGCCGTGCTTTTGGAGTTGAATCAAGCATTTGTTGGTGTTGACTACTTGTTTTAAATCAATATCCTGAGTACTAACGTGAGTAAAAGGATGAGACACATAATAAGCCTGATAGAGCTCTAATGCTTCTTCGAGTGTGCCGCTGTATTTGGTATACACATTGGCCATGATACCTCTTGTAAAATCTCCTCGATAGGGGATGAAATTTACTTCCTTATCGAAACCACTTTGAAGAGCAGTCAAGCTCATTTTGATTTCTTTGAGGTGTTGATGCGTAAAAGCTTTATAGATTGAGACGTTGTTGTTGCGCCATGTAAAATGAGTGGTAGCACTCAAAGCCTGACCTGCTCCCGTTGAGCCCGTAATGGCACTTACGTGCACCTCGTCGGTCAAAAGCCCGGATGCAGCCAGAGGCAAAAGCGCAAGCTCAATACTTGTTGCAAAACATCCTGGATTGGCGATTTTGGTAGCTGTTTTGATTTTATCGCGTTGAAGTTCAGGCAATCCATACACAAATCCATTGCTTTCATCCCGAAAATCAGTGCTTAAGTCAATGATTTTGAGGGAACTAGGTACGTTGTATGTTTCTAGAAATTTTCTTGATTCATTATGCCCAGAGCATAAAAAAATGGCCGAAAGTGTCGCTTGTTGTAAAAGCTCTCCAAGGTCATCGCCCGAAAATACCAACGAGGTATCCCCTAGCAAGTCTGTATGGGTAGCATACACAGGTTTTCCAGCTTGACTTTTTGAGTGAGCCCAATCAATCTCCACAAAGGGGTGATTTACCAAAATCCGCAACAATTCTCCGCCCGTATATCCCGCAGCCCCTACAATACCAACTTTTATTTTATTCATTGTATTAAGTGGCAAGCCACTGTTAAGTAGTGCTAAAGCACAGTTAATTGTTAATTAAATGAAAGAATCATTGCCCTTTGGCGGCAGCTTGCATTTCTTTTTGGAGACGTTTGCTAAGACTCATTCCCACTTCGTCGATATCGGCAGCCATGATTTCATCGCCAGTAGCATTGCGAAGGGTGTCTGCTACGCAGCCGAGCAATTCGATACAAAAGCGTTTCATTTCGTGTACTTCCATGTCTTTGGCCCACAGTGGGATAAAGAGCGTTCCTTTATGAAAATGATCCCATACGCCTACCGCAATCGCTTTGGTTTCTTCCAGACCTTCGTTGGGATTGTCGGTAGCTTCCCAGTAGATTTTTTCAGGGATTTTTTCTTCGTCTTGCTCGATGGTGAATTTAATTTCTTTTTGTGTCATTAGAGGATTTTCTTGAGATATGGATACAAAGTTACGTCAAGTCTGCGAAAAATGGGGCTTTGTGATAAAATTTGGCTAGCCCTTTCGCAAGACTCGCTTTTTGTTCTGAACACCTAAATCCAAAATTTCGTTTGCAATGCCACCGCATTTGCTAAAAGTATGCTCTTTACTTTCCTTTCATATAAGCCACAATTTTGGTCTTAGCACCCTTTGAATCTTGGGACAACAAATAAATTTTTCCTTTGGAGACATAGCCGATTTCGTCTTTGGTGGTGACTTCAATAAGGCTCATTTTATGCTTTGCTGATACAAGGTCGCAAATACTACTCACAGGCGTGGCTTCTGCGTCTTGGTGATGAATATCGATGTCGATTTTTATGCTAGTTCTGTTGATTTTACTCAAAATGATGGTGCCACTAAAACCTTGAGTAGTATTTATTTTTTTATCAAATACTTGGAGTTCTTTTACTTCGTAGCTGCCTGCTATAGGGCTAGCTAAGTCAGTAAGGGAGTTTGGGTGGTGTTTAAAAAGCACAACTTCATTTTTGATAGGACGAAGCGACTGGAGATAGCTATATATAGCCCCTAAATCTTCGTCGGTCATGCCACTGTACAAAAGCCAAGGCATAGGTGTATTGAAACCTTCTTGGGTATCAAAAGGCTTAAAACTGAGGGGGTCAAAAGCCCTAAATCGAGCAATAAAATCTGCTTTGGTCCAGCGTCCGATGCCAGTATGTGTATCGGGGGTAATGTTGGCAGAGGTGACCGTCCCGCTTGGGAGTTTGAAGGGTGTTCCTCCCGCAAAACCTTTATTTTTGAGTGGCATTCCCATTCGGCGTGGCGTATGACAATCGGCACATCCTGCAAAGGTTGCTAAGTATTTTCCGTACCCAATCGAATCCTGAAGAGCAGGCTTAGGTTGAGAAAGTGCTTTTTGGGGCATTTTTTTGAGGAGTGGTTTTAACCAAAAGTCAGGTTTAGAATCGGGGACGTCGTTGGGAATAGAGGGAAGGCTGCGCAAGTAAGCGATGATTGATTTGATATCTTCAGAAGCCATTTTACCATAATTAAGATAAGGCATGAGGGGCAACAATGCCTTGCCTTCTTTAGAGACTCCCGACGTAATTGCCCGATAGAGTTCGCCATCGGTCCAGTTGTAAAGCGCGGCAGGGGTGAGGTTTTTGCCATAAAAAACGCCCGGAATGCCCATTTTGTGGTCAAATCGGGTTCCGCCAGCTCCTTCGGAACCCCCAACGATAGGACCCGCAAATTGGTTATCATTGCGTCGCGAATGACAATCCATGCACACTGCTACATGATTGGCGAGATAAGCTCCTCGTTGGACGCGTTCGGGGGTGATTTCGACCGATAGCTCGGCGGGTGCGCCTACACGAGATAGGCGATTTTGGCAACTTGTAAAAACAAGAAATACAATGGCTTGCGCCCATAAAATACAATAACGAGGTGTCATATTTGAATGGCTGTTTTACCACATTGACACCTAAGGGTAGTTTTACCCTTACCGAAATGGGACGTATTTTATTTAACGGGATATTATTTCTTAAATACCAAAGCTTGCACAGGACGTATGCGACTGATGATGAGGGTAGGGATGAGTAAAATAAGCGCGATAAGTGCCAAAATACCCAAATTGAGTAGTAAAATAGAACTCCAATCGAATTTGATAGGGACGGTATTCATGAAGTAATTGGCGGCATCAAGAGGGATGATTTTAAATTGATACTGTAACCAACAAAATCCAAGTCCTACGATATTGCCAATGACCAACCCTTTGATAGCCAACTGGAGTCCAACATAAAAAAAGATGCGCCTGATTTGGATGTTGGGACTACCGAGGGTCTTGAGTAATCCCACCATTGGAGTACGCTCCATCATCATCACGAGCAAGACCGAGGCGATATTGAAGCAAGTCACAAAGAGTACCAACACAAATAAGACGAGGGTGTTTTGGTCGAGCAGCTGAAGCCATTCAAACAGAGGCCGGAAGCGCTCCGTCACTCGCTCTACGCGCATATCAGCTGGGAGGCGGGCAAACAATTCTTTGGCTGTAAGATCAAGTTTTTCAAAATCTTTAACAAAAAACTCATATCCTCCCACCGAATCTGCTCCCCAGCCATTGAGGCGTTGAATGAGGGCGATATCTCCAATAATGAGCTGATTGTCAAATTCTTCAAGGTTAGTTTCATAGATGCCAACCACTTGTAGTTTTCGAACTCGTGGAGGATTTTGTACAAAATACATCACTACGTCATCACCTACCTTTAAGTTTAGTTTTCGGGCAATGATTCTACTCAAAATAATCTCTTTGGCATCGGTTGTATCCGAAAACTGTATCGGGCGGCCTTCTACCAAACTTTCTTTAAAAAGTGGCCAATCATAATCTTTGCCTACTCCTTTGACGATTGCTCCTTGGAGTTCTTCGGGAGTTTTGAGGATACCCGCCTTGTGCGCAATCGCTTGACGATGTCTGATGCCGGGGATTTGCTGCCATTGATCGTATGCGGAGGTATGTAGAGGTATGGGAGGCTCTTCAAAAGACTGATTAAGGCTCAATTTGGATACTTGAAGGTGAGAACCAAACACAAATACCTTTTGATAAATTGTGTTTTTAAACCCAAACAATACCGCCAAAGCTACAATACCTACTGCCACTCCCAAAGCGATAGTGATGATGCCCACGCGCGAGACGGTGGCCGAAAAAGTGGCTTGTTGAGGTTGACGAATTCGGCGGGCTACGAAAATGGGGAAATTCACAATTTACGTTTGTTTGAAAGATTGATAGTTTGTATGTTTGGAATGTGCCTGCAAAAAAAACGTTTTCTTTTCAATTATCGTGAGTTTGATTGGAAAATGGACGTTTCTGGCTCCAAAAATAGCGAACTAAGACATCTATAAACATACAGACCAACTTTTATCAACGCTAAACTACCAATCCAAGATGAGTTTGACTTTTCTCTGTATCACGTGTTATTTCAAAGGAGGGGATTTTTTGAAGGCTTGTAAAGAAGCGGGCAATACGGTTTTGTTGTTGACTGCCAAACGTACTGAAGGAAAAGCTTGGCCCTATGAAAGCATCGACGAGTTTTTTTATTTAGAAGATGATTCCAATACACTCGCCAATTTTGAAAATATGATCAAAGGATTGGCGTATGTCATGCGGAGCCGCAAGATTGACCGAGTGGTAGCTCTTGATGATTTTGATGTTGAAAAAGCAGCTATTGTTCGGGAGCATTTTCGGATTCCGGGCATGGGACAAACTACCGCTCGCTATTTTCGTGACAAACTCGCAATGCGCGTACAAGCCCAAGATGAAGGCATCAAAGTACCGGCATTTTCGGCTTTGTTTAATGATGTTGAAATTACCGAATATCTAAAATCTACGACTCCGCCTTGGGTCATTAAGCCGCGTGCGGAAGCATCGGCGGCGGGAATTAAAAAAGTACATAGTTTCGACGAAGCTTGGCAAACGGTACATAGTTTGGGCGAAGAGCGGCATATGTTTTTGATTGAGCAATTTAAGCCTGGCGATGTATATCACGTAGATGCGCTTACGCTCGATGGTAAGGTGATTTTTGAGCGAAGTAGCCAATACCTCAATACCCCTTTTGAAGTAGCCCACGGTGGCGGGATTTTTAGGTCAGTGACGGTGGAGTTTAATTCAAAAGACGCCAAAGCCCTCAAAAAGATAAACGAGCAGGTATTGAAGGCGTTTCATATGAATTTTAGTGCGTCGCACACAGAAGTCATCAAATGCTATGAAGATGGTGAATTTTATTTTCTCGAAACGGCTTCTAGGGTAGGAGGGGCGCATTTGGCGGAGATGGTTGACTTTTCGTCGGGGATTAACCTTTGGCGTGAGTGGGCGCTCATCGAAACTGCCAAAGCCAAAGGACAGGGATATACTTTACCGACAGTACAAAAAAAATATTCGGGTATTATCATTTCACTAGCACGGCAACAGTGGCCCGATATGTCGCCTTTTGATGATCCCGAAATCGTCTGGCGCATGAAAGAAGAATACCATGTAGGGCTTATCGTACAGTCTGATAGTCAAAAACGAGTAATGGAGTTAATGGATAAATATGCCGAAATGATTCGGAGAGATTATCACGCATCGGCTCCTGCAAAAGATAAACCAACGCACTAATCAAAATTAGATTATCTGTTGGGTATTTTGATGCAACAACAGATAATCAATAACTTTTTAAAAATGAGTATTTTTGACGAACTGATTGACCGTACCAATACAAATAGTTATAAATGGGACAAATACACCGACCCAAATGTTATCCCGGCCTGGGTGGCAGACATGGACTTCAAAGCTGCTCCGCCTATATTAGAAGCTTTAGATAAAATAACACGACACGGCGTATTTGGCTATTCACATTGCCCCGATGAGCTAGAAGAGATAGTAGTGGAGCGTTTGCAAAAGCGTCATCATTGGAAAATTAAAAAAGAGTGGATTGTATGGCTGCCCGGGCTAGTATCAGGTATCGGACTATCGATTAGGACCCTTACCAAAGAAGGCGAGGGGGTTTTGATGGGAACGCCTGTTTATCATCCTTTTATGCTCGAAACCAAAGCCGCCAATCGCGCACTGATTAAAGTGCCTTTGGTGTTAGAACACAATCGTTGGACTTATGATTTTGAGGCATTAGAGGCGGTCATTACGCCCGAAACTAAACTGTTTTTATTGTGCAATCCTCACAATCCCGCTGGTACTGTTTTTACAAAAGAAGAACAAAGCCGTTTGTTTGAGATTTGTCATCGGCATGGTATTGTGGTATGTTCTGACGAAATCCATTGTGACCTTATTTTGGATGAAGATAAAAGTCATTTTACGATGGCTACCCTAAGTCCAGAAGCCGAGCAAAATACCATTACTCTGTTGGCTCCAAGTAAAACTTTCAACATTGCAGGCTTAGGCTGCTCGTTTGCCGTGATTCCCAACGACACCATCAGGGCCAATTTTCTCAAAACCAAAGCGGGTTTGATGCCCATGCTTTCGGCTTATGCCTATGAAGCAGCCTTGGCCGCTTATCGAGACGGAGGCCAGTGGCATGAGGAGTTGTTGGGGTATTTGCGTCAAAATCACGACCTTTTGTACCGAGAGGTATCGAGTATCAAGGGCTTGCATATGGTACCGCTTGAGGCCACCTACTTGGCATGGATAGATACCCGCGCCACTGGGATTGCCAACATAGCACAGCAATTGGAGGCCGCAGGAGTAGGAATCTCTGACGGAGCGCAATTTGACGGTGCAGGTTTTATCCGACTCAATTTCGCCTGTCCGCGTGAGCGATTGGAAGAAATAATTAAAAGGATGAAAACGATTTTTGAATAACACTACCTTGAAAAACAAAAGCTAGCTTTTATTGAATTCATAAAGGCTAGCTTTTTTAGCTATTATTCTACTCAATATCTACTTCTTGCCCCAAAAAGCAATCAATTACATAGCGAATCGAACTGAACGATTTGACCAAATGAGGGCGGGCTTCAGCGTCGGTCATCCATACAAGTTGCTCAATACCTTCGTCTTGCTGAGGCTTCATTTTGGAGTCATCAAGACTACGCATCCAATACCATTTGGTACGCTTAAGAATCTTTTGATTGTTTTGGGTATAAGTATGCCAAGTAGTGCAAACTTTCTCGACGATTTCGGCCTTGACTCCGGTCTCTTCTTCTACCTCGCGAACAGCTGCTTTTTTTGACTTTTCGTTGGGGTCAAGTTTGCCTTTGGGTAAGTCCCAAACACCCCTCCGAAACATGAGTAAAAACTGATTGTCTTTGGTCACAATTCCACCAGCGGCTTTTACCACAGAATAAATTTTTTTGAGCCTTTTTTCGACTGCTTCTTTGTCTTTTGGAACTAAGTAAATCGATTGTAGATCAGGCAAATCAAAGTTGTTGAGGAAGTGAAAGAGTTTTTCGGCGGTGATAGGCGTTGCGTTCAGAATGAGCAAATGACCTTTCAAGCTACCCACCTTCAGCATTTCTAGATGAGCATCGATGATTTTGTCAAATGTAATGCGGTGTGGAAGCTTCTGTGCAGCTTTTTCGTTTATTATCCGAATCGGGCGGTCTTTGATAAAAATGATCATTCGCGTAGTAAAACAGTAAAACATGACAAAATTAGTAAATGCCTTTGTTTTGGATAGCAAATAGTTTTGATATTTTTGCATTTGTATCAACATCCCCCCTCTACGTGGAGCTACTTGTTATTGTTCTACTCGTTCTTATTAATGGAGTTTTTTCGATGTCGGAAATCGCGCTGGTCTCATCGCGAAAGTCGAAATTGGAAACTGCGGCTCGTAACGGAGACCGACAAGCCGAACATGCACTCGCTTTGGCCAATTCCCCCAACCGTTTTTTATCTACTGTTCAAATTGGTATTACTCTCATTGGTATCCTAAACGGGGTATTTAGTGGAGAGCGTATTACCAACGACTTTCAGGCGTTTATTGAGCAATACGAACCCCTCAAACCTTACGCTCATACCATAGCGGTAGGTGGAGTGGTGCTTTTTGTGACGTATTTATCGTTGGTTTTGGGTGAACTGGTACCCAAGCGTATAGGCATGTCGAATCCAGAGGGGATTGCCAAGTTTATGGCGACACCCATGAATTGGCTTTCTAATCTTACTGCTCCTTTCATCTGGTTGTTGGCAAAGTCAAGCGATTTGATTATGAAGGTGCTACGCATCAAACAACAAAACCAAGCTATCACCGAAGAAGAAATAAAAACAATCATTCAGGAAGGGACTACGGGCGGCGTCATTGATGAGATAGAGCAGGAAATTGTGGAAAATGTATTTCATCTAGGAGACCGCAAAATCACTTCTCTCATGACCAACCGGCAAGAAGTAGTATGGCTCGATACGGCTGATACAATTGAGGAAAATAAACGACGGATTTTGGAATTTAGGCATTCGGTTTATCCTTTATGTCATGATAGTATCGACAACGTGGTAGGGTTAGTGTATGTCAAAGATTTATTAGAAAATTCGCTCGACGACGAAATTGCCAATCTAGAAAGTTATAAGCGTGAGGCTCTTTATATTGCCGAAAACAACAAGGCTTACGAAGTATTACAGAAGTTTAAAGAAAAACGCGTTCACTTCGGAGTTATCGTAGACGAATATGGGTCTCTACAAGGGATTGCCACTCTCAACGATATTTTGGATGCTTTGGTAGGGGACTTGTCGGAAACCAATGAATTCAATTATGACATTGTAGAACGTGAAGACGGAAGTTTTTTGGTAGATGCGCAGCTTCCTTGGGAGGACTTCTTAGAACATTTTGATATCACCGTCGAAAACAAAGTTGATTTAACCGGCTTCAACACGCTGGGAGGTTTTGCCCTTCATATTCTGAAAGATATTCCCAATACCGGCGAACATTTTAAATGGCAGGAGTATCGCTTCGAAATCATCGATATGGACAAAAGTCGTATTGATAAGATACTAGTATCTAAATTGGAAGAAGAGCAAGATAACGACTAACTAAGCCCTTTAAGTTATAAATTGATATTTTCTGAAATCTAAAGTTTGCAAATTTTTGCAAACTTTACAGAAGCTCAATACCATGTTTGCGAAAATCTTGTAAAGAGACATCGGTGGGTTTGAAACTTGTTACCAAAATATCTATCTCCTGAATGTCACAAACTTTGTAAGTTTCTATATTATGAAGTTTTTCAGCAATGGCACACACTGCGACTTTATTGGCAGATTGTGCCATTTTTTGCTTTAATACCGATTCTTCATAATGCCGCAACGTAACGCCAGTTTGGGGGTGTAAACCATTGAATCCCATTAAGTAAAGGTCTACTCTAAAATGGTCGAGTTGGCGCATTACCTCATGGCCAATCGTAATCTGATACCGCTTATGGTAGGTGCCGCCAAGCAGTATGGTTTCTACTTTGGGATGGTCATTGAGGACAGTAGCAAGAGGTAGGCTGTTAGTAATCACGGTAAGTTCTAGGTTTTTGGGAAACTGCTCCGCAATGTGGAAGTTAGTAGTTCCTCCGTCCATCAAAATAGTTTGATGATTTTCGAAGAGTTTCTGGGCTTTACGTGTAAGATGTAATACTTCTTGATTGTCCATGCCGTAGCCTTGCGTGGTCTTGAACGATAAGTAAGAATTAGCGACAGCTCCTCCATGTACTTTTTTTAGTAAACCCTTGTCTTCTAGTTCAATAACGTCTCTTCGGATACTGTCATATGATACATTTAAGAGTTGACTTAGCTCAAGTAAATTGATTTTTTGGTCACGATTGAGCTTCTCAATAATGAGCTTTTGGCGTTCTTCTTTTATCATAGGTTAAGTTAAGTATAGAATTAAAAAATCGATCTAGCTGCTTCATAAATTGAGTGGAAAATTAATCAAAAAAAACTTTGCAAAAAAATGCAACAAAAAGTTGTTTTGTTTTTAAAACTTTGCATAAATTTGCAATGATGATTCAATCACAACTTGACCTATGATGAAAATCTCCCTCATACTACCTAAGGGGTTTGAGTAGTTGCGAGGGATTTTATTTTGTATTTGTTCTTTTATCTCCAATCACTCAAATTTATCTTACTCTAATAAATTTATAAACCCGCTAGTAGCCTAAACTTGCACTAGCGGGTTTTGTTTGCTTTGATAGCACTTAAGGCAGAGTAAAGTCTAGTAAAGTCTCTTTAGCCACTTTTAGTTTTAAGGATATAGTAAATATTTCTGGCGCATTTTCTTAAAATTAGAAAGACCAGGCTCCCAACTTTTTCTGATTTCTTCCTCACTCTTGCCTGCAATAATTTGTTGTTGTAAAGCTTCATTTCCCGAAAGCTTATTGAACACACCCATTTGATGGGTTTGAACATTATTAAAAAACTTTTCTTTCACAGGATAAGCAGCGTAGAGTTCCATTAGCCACTTTAGATTGAGTTTTTTTGTTTTGAGAAAAATGGAGGTGTCGTATTGGCGAAGATCAAGGCCGTAGCATTCGGTATCTTGGTGGAGCGGCGTCTCACTCATACCTGGGATACTGACAGGTTTAAACGAAAAGCTGTATTTGCCTTTAAGAGCGGGAGCACCAAGTACCGCAAAAGGCATATAAGTACCACGTCCTTGGCTTATGATAGTGCCTTCAAACCAACAAATACTTGGATAAAGCATGATAGACTGCTGTGTATTGAGGTTGGGGGAAGGAGCTACGGGCAGCGTATACCCCATGTCATGGGTATAGTTGGCTACTTTTATAATTTTGAGCTTACACTTCACTTGATTGGGAAGCCAACCTTCGCCGTTGAGCATTTGGGCAAATTCGCCAATCGTAAGCCCATGTGTAATAGGAATTGCAAACATCCCAATGCCTGATTTGAGATGAGGCTCTAAGATGGGGCCATCTACACAAAAACCGTGCGGGTTGGGGCGGTCAAATATAATCAGCTCTTTGTTGTTGAGAGCGCAAGATTCCATTACGTGAGCCAGTGTATTGATGTATGTATAAAACCTGGCACCTACGTCTTGCACATCAAAAATCATTACATCCAGGTCTTTGAGGTGGTCGGCGCTAGGTTTGCGGTTTTTACCATAAAGAGAAATGACGGGAATGCCCGTTTTAGCATCTACGCTATCATCTACTTTGGCGCCATTGCTGGCATTTCCCCTAAAACCATGCTCGGGACCAAAAATCTTAGCAATGGTTACACCCATTTGAAGAAGACTGTCTACGCTTATTTTATTCCCAATGATAGAGGTTTGATTGATGACCATTCCTACTTTTTTCCCTTTCAGATAGGGTATATATTCAGAAGGCTGGTCAGCTCCAGTGATGATATGGGCTGAGGATAATGAAGGTCTGGTCTTAAATGCGCTTGATACCCACAAACTTAGCAGGGCTACTAAAAATGATATAAAAAATGGTTTCATTTGGATGAATGTTTAAATCGTGAAAGTACGACAAAAAACATCCTGCCACAAAACAAATAAAATAGCCCTTCTGCTAGAGGTAGGCTTGTTTTAGTGACCCTCTTGACCACCACTACTGGCAGTGGCCATAGGATTGCCTGAGCCAGAATCAAACAAGGTGGTGACCAATTTACGTACCAAATCGGGATGCGAATAAGAAATAAGATGGCCTGCTTCTGGCAAATAGATAAACTCAGCGGTCTTGTTGGTAAGCTGTTTTCGGGCAAAATCCAGATTGGAAGGGTCCACAATCCAGTCTTTGCCGCCTTGAACCACCGTGGTAGGTACTTCCAATTGCGACCATTCATTACTGAGTTTTTCCAACTCTTTGACATGGGCAAACTTTTCGAAGGTGGCCACATTGAGGCGATGTGGTAGCCACATTCGCACTATCCACCACTTGGCAGGCTTCGAAAACCACCAGAACTTTTCTGTGGAGGGATCAATAGCGGGAGCCAGCATCACTAGTTTATTGAACCTTTGAGGATTTAAGATGGCGATTTTGGCGGCGATAGGAGCACCATATGAGCGTCCCAAAATCACTCCTTTTTGGCGCGAATGATTAAGACTCAAGGCAAGAGCAGCAGCACGAGCTTGTGTGTCGATAGAAGTCACAAATCGTTTTTTGCGATAACTAGAGTGATTGTAGCCTAAGCGGTCGATGGCGATAATGTGGTATTTTTGTTGTAACAAGCTATCGTCTACCATGTTCATATAGCCATACCAAGCACCGGGGGCGCCATGAATCAACAAAAGTGGGGGTAGCGTATCGGCTCCAGTGGTGGCGACAAACAACCGTAGACTGTCGTTTTGGATGGTATAATAAGTAGGTTTAATGTTTCGGTTGGCATAATGTTCTCTGATCTCTCGATCACTTTTTCGCCATGAACGAAAACAAGAAGAAAGTCCTCCGCACAATCCGCAGATACAAGCCCAAATGAAGAGTTTCTTTAACATGAGAATGGTTAAGTGTGAGATTTGGTTAGAGTCTAGTTACTAGCCAAAAGTTTTATAATCATTTACAAAAGTTAAAATAAAGAGAGCTGTTGTTGGGAGAGTTCAGGATAGGCCATTGGCAACAAAACTTCTGGAACATTTGGATTGCTACGTTGATTGCTAAGGCGACGACTGATTGTAAATGCTTCCATAAGACTATCATCAAGTGGTTTGGCTATTTCTTTTAACGCCGCAGTAGGTAAATTGTTTTGTAACCAAATTGTTTCTGTACCAGGAAGAAGAAGCAAAGGCATGCGCTGTTTGGTATTGTGAATCTTTGCCATAAGAGGGTTGGCCTCTGTCGTAATAATACTGAATGTATTCCAGACATCGTCTGTGTGGGCGGGGTTGACCCAGCTTTCCCATACTCCTGCCATGGCAAAAATGGGTTGATTGCGTAGCCTAATATAATAAGGGTATTTCTGTTTGTTGACGGTTTGCCACTCAAAGAAACCCGTAGAAGGTATCAGACACCTTTGGGCATTTTGGAGGGCGTATTTGAAGGAGGGTTTTTGACCGAGCGTTTCGACTTTGGCATTGAGTGTCAAAGGGCGCATTTCTTCGGCTTCGGCTACGGTTTTGACCCAGTGAGGAACTAAACCCCAATTAAAAAATTGAATACGACGGGGAGCTTGCGCAGTTACGACGGGCCATTTGGGGTAGTCGAATCCATTGGCGTGATAAATAGGCTGGAAGTCAGCGGCATCAACTTCCATTTCAGCTTCTAAACGTTGCTCTATTTCCGCAACGGTGGCGGTTAAGGAATTGCGAAAACACATAATGAACCAATTTTATCCTTAATTTTGGGCGAAAATACTATTCCCGTCCTACTTTCATCAAACAAACATTTTAACTATGAAATTCAAATTATTGGGAAAATCTGGCCTGCGCGTTTCGGAAATTTGCTTAGGTACGATGACTTTTGGTAACGAATGGGGGTGGGGGGCCGATAAGCATGAAAGTAAAAAAATTTTTGATGCTTATACCAAAGCTGGCGGTAATTTTTTGGATACTGCCAATAGGTACACAGAAGGTACCTCCGAAAAATACTTGGGAGATTTTATCGCCTCTGATCGGGATCATTTTGTGGTTTCGACCAAATATACCTTGATGGACCGTGATGGGGATCCCAACTTTGCGGGAAATCATCGCAAAAACATGATTCGCTCGATAAACGAAAGCTTGAAGCGACTCAATACCGATTATATAGACTTGTTTTGGGTACATATGTGGGATTTTACCACGCCCGTCGATGAGGTGATGCGGGGATTGGATGATTTGATTCGCAGTGGTAAAGTGCATTATATTGGGATTTCGGATACGCCCGCTTGGGTGATTTCTAGGGCCAATATGCTGGCCGAACTTAGGGGCTGGAATCAATTTGCCGCTTTACAAATCGAATATTCGTTGCTTCAAAGGGGAGCTGAAAGGGATTTGCTGCCCATGGCCAAAGCCCTTGATATGGCCGTTACGCCTTGGGGGGTGATTGGGGGCGGCGCCCTCACTGGCAAATACCTCCGTGGTGAAGGGGGAAGAGTGCCTGAAAATAGCCTCCGTCGCAATGACCGCAGTATGGAAATCGCCCAAGAAGTAGTAAGTATCGCTCAAGAGTTGGGATGTACACCTACCCAAGTGGCTATCAACTGGGTGCGTCAGCGGGTGTCTAATGTAATGCCCATTATTGGTTCGCGTCGTGTGGAGCAAATCAAAGATTCTTTAGAAAGTCTAAACTCGGTCATTCCTGACGAAATGATGGAGCGTTTGAACGAAATCAGTAAAATTGAGCTAGGATTTCCGCACGATTTTCTGTCGTCAGAAGGTGTAAAACAATCGGCTTTTGCCGGCACCTACGACCAAATTATTAATCACCGCCTTTAAACTTAAGAAAAGAGCGTTAGAAAATTCTAATGCTCTTTTTTCTTCCATAAATGAAATTAGAATTACTACAAATCCTCAAAAATCAACTAGATACGCGCATGCAAGCGGCCTATGATGCCATGCAATCGGCGCAAGATTCGGCCAATGAAGAAACCAAAAGCAGTGCGGGTGACAAATACGAAACTGCTCGCGCCATGGCCCAAATCGAACGTGACCGCCATGCGCAGCTTTATGAGCAATTGCGTCAAGAACGGGCGGTCTTAGAGCGAATTGATCCTTCTTTTAATTTTGAAAGGGTAGGTCTAGGAGCATTGGTACATTCGTCTTTGGGTGATTTTTTGATTGCTGTAAGCGTAGGAGTAGTGATGGTGTCGGGACAAAAAATAATCGTAGTATCTCCACAATCGCCATTAGGTGCTTCTTTGATGGGAAAGCAAGTGGGAGATGCATTTTTGTTCCAACAAAAGAAAGCCGTCATCCAAAACATTACCTAAAATGATTCGAAAAGCAAGCTTGAATAGTATAGTGAGATGTTTGGTATGGATACTGTTTTCTGGGTCTTTGATAGCTCAAAACGCGCCCTATACCATTACTCCTCTACAACAGCAAGCTTATCGGGAGGTATTTAGGATGAAGGTCGGTGTGGCTCGTACATTGTTAGGAAAAGAAGCCCAAACCAATGCTTTTAAAGTATATGTGGAAGACTATGCAGACATGGTGACCTTGCTGGTGAGTGATGAGAAAAAGCTTTTTGATCAGCTTGCCCCTCGTCAAGACCAGCGTTTGGAGATTTTGAGTGAATTGCCTTCGACTTCCCCTTATCAGCGTTTGTGGCAAGCCGAGATACGTCTTCACTGGGCTTTTGTAAAACTAAAATTTGGAAAAGAAGTAAGTGCTTGCTGGGACATCATTAAGGCGTATCGGTTGTTGGAAGAAAACGCAAAAAAGTATCCCCACTTTATTAGCACCTACAAATCTCTCGGAATGCTTCATGTATTGATTGGGTCAGCGCCGCAAAACTATCAATGGGTAACCAAACTGCTCGGATTGCGTGGTAATATTCCGTTGGGATTGAGCGAATTACAAAAAGTGATTGAGCAAGATTCATTACTCAGGATTGAAGCGCAACTGGTGTCTGCTTTGCTGCATGCTTATGTCTTGAAATACACTGAAGTACAAAACAAGGAGCTAATAGCCTTGGTTGAAAGTGACGCCCAAAATCTCTTACTTCATTTTTTCGGTACTACCATTTCAATGAAAGACGGACGAGGAACCCAAGCACTACAATTCCTTTCGGCTCGCCCTACGGGAAAAGAGTATTTACCTTTTCCTTTCTTAGATTATTTGAAAGGTGAGATTTTGTTACAAAAAGGTGATTATGAGGAGTGTAGGTCTCTTTTTGAGGGTTTTCTGAAAAATTATCGAGGCCAAAATTTCTTGAAAGATACCCAACTAAAATTGTTTTTGAGCTATTGGCTTGCAGGACAAGCGCAGGCTGCCATACCGTATTTGGATCGTATCCCAAAGGTAGGGAGTGCGTATGTGGAAGCTGATAAATTTGCCGAAAAATTTGCTCAAAATTTCAAGAAAGGCGAGATTTCGGAGCAGCAAAAGACTTTGATGAAAGCTCGTTTTGCTTTTGATGGAGGGTATTTGGCGGAAGCAGCACAAGTCTTGAAGCCTTACCAAGAAGAGGTATTTGTACGGACAAGCGACAAAGCTGAATTTCAGTATCGTTGGGGGCGGATTCTGCAACGTCAGAATCAAGCCGAAGCAGCGATACCTCATTACGAACGAGCTATCGTATTGAGCAAATCTCAAAGTTTGTATTTTGGGGCAACTTCGGCCTTACAGTTAGGCTATATTTACCAAAACAAAAACCTAAAAAGCAAGGCAATTGAATACTTCAAGCTGGCTCTCAACTACCCAAAGCATGAATACAAAAACAGCGTGGACAACAAGGCCCGCGCTGCTTTGACTTTATTGGAGGTTGACTGAATATATTGAAAATCAATCAATTGTCTCTCTTAGTTGGACGTTTATTTGCTAAGTTCCAAGTATTTCAAAAACTCGTTTTTTGTGTCAGCTTCTTGAAATTTCCCACCATAATAAGCCGTCACAGTTGTACTAGTATCGTCTTGTACACCCCGCGAAGCTACGCATAGATGTTTGGCATCCATTACTACGGCTACATTGGGCGTATCTAAGATGCTTTCCAGCTCTTTGGCTATTTGTACGGTAAGGCGTTCTTGGACTTGTGGCCGTTTGGCAAAATATTGTACGATTCGGTTGAGTTTGGAAAGGCCAATTACCTTCCCGCTCGAAATGTAAGCGACGTGCGCTTTTCCAAAAATAGGTACAAAGTGATGCTCACAGTTGGAGTAAAAACTAATGTCTTTTTCTACCAACATTTCATTGTACTTGTACTTATTTTCAAAAAGTGTAGCCTTAGGTTTGTTGGCGGGGTTGAGACCTCCAAAAATTTCTTTAACATACATTTTGGCCACCCGGAGTGGAGTTCCTTTGAGGCTGTCGTCGGTAAGGTCCAGGCCCAAAGTTTCCATAATTTCTCGAAAATGGTGTTCAATTTTGGCCACTTTTTCTACGTCACTCAACTCAAAAGCATCGGAGCGCAGGGGAGTGTTGTAAGCACTCAATCCGTGGTCGTCTCCCCATTCATCAATGGTTAAATCCAAAAGGTCTTGGTTGTCATGCGGGATACTCCACGAAGTTTCGTTCGGTTTCATATAGTCGTATTTTCAAGTCAAATGTGGTCTCCAGATGCCCACGTAAGATGTTATGAATCACAATTGCAATGTTCTCAGCACTAGGGTTGAGATGTTTAAATTCCTCAGTATCAAGGTTAAGATTTTTGTGGTCGAACTTTTGTAAAACATTTTCTTCAATCAAATCGTTCAGCCACTTTAGATCCACTACATAGCCCGTTTGGGGGTCTACTTCCCCTGTGACTTGCACAATAAGCTCATAATTATGACCGTGATAATTAGGTAAATTACATTTTCCAAATACACGTTCATTTTGCTCCTGCGACCACGACGGATTGTGCAAACGATGTGCTGCATTGAAGTGGGCCTTGCGAAAAACTGCCACTCTAGGGTTGTTCATGCCAATAATGTATTCAATTTCAAATGTGATTGTGACGAACGTGCCGAGGAGTCGTCAGAAAGTCTGTCTGCAACACCCTCTCGACCGTTGGGCGTGGTACCAAAGCCCTTGGGTAAGTCTCGTTTTCAATTCATTTATTAAACGGCTTTAGTCTCCAAATAGTTTTATTTTTTTTGAGCTGTAGAAAAAATACTATAATTAATTCTAGCCCCATTCAATCCCCAATGAAGCTAAAAAACGGGTTTAATGGCTGATTTGAAACAGATAAAAGAAGTACATAAATGGATAAAATCTACCAAAAAGAAAAAAAGACCATAAAATAAAGTACGATACATTGGTGATTTTATCTTATTTTTCGCGTTGTATTGCAATACCAATCAAATCGAATTGTACTACTTTTGCGTTTTCTAAGGCTTAAAAAATAATTGTCAGTTATTAGAAAAGTTCTAATTAGAAACCGACAAGCAGCATACCTAGCCTATTTATTGTTAAATACAAAAAGAATGAGTGACATTAGCAAAGAATCCACCGAAGAAAAATCATTGAACTTCATCGAGCAAATCATCGAAGAAGACCTCCGTTTGGGGAAACACGGCGGCCGAGTATTGACGCGATTTCCACCTGAGCCCAACGGGTATTTGCACATTGGGCATGCCAAGTCTATTTGTTTGAACTTTGGAGCAGCTCAAAAATATGGAGGAGCTACCAATCTTCGTTTTGATGATACCAATCCCGTCACTGAAGATACTGAGTATGTCGAATCAATCAAAAATGATGTGCAATGGTTAGGCTTTCAGTGGGTTAACGAATTTTATGCTTCTGATTACTTTGATGAGTTATATCAATTTGCGATTGTTCTCATTCAGAAGGGATTGGCATACGTCGATGATTCTACTTCCGAGCAAATGGCCGCTATGAAAGGCACTCCTACTGAGCCTGGTACCAATAGCCCTTATCGCAATAGGACAGTCGAAGAAAATCTTGACTTGTTTGTCAAGATGAAAAATGGAGAATTTGCGGAAGGAACTCGCACACTGCGTGCAAAAATCGATATGGCTTCTCCCAATATGATTATGAGAGACCCTGTGCTATATCGTATCAAATTTGCCCATCATCACCGTACGGGTGATAAGTGGTGCATCTACCCGATGTATGATTTTGCGCATGGACAGTCAGATTCGATTGAAAAAATTACGCATTCGATTTGTACGTTGGAGTTTGTACCTCACCGCGAGCTGTACGATTGGTGTATCAACAATCTAGAGATTTTTCCTTCTAAACAATACGAGTTTTCGCGTTTGAATCTCACTTATACCGTGATGAGCAAGCGTAAGTTGTTACAATTAGTCAACGAAAAGCACGTGACAGGCTGGGACGATCCTCGAATGCCTACACTTTCGGGGATGCGGCGACGGGGTTATACGCCTGAGTCGATTCGGGAGTTTTGTGACAGAGCTGGGGTGACCAAAAATATTCAGTTGATTGACATAAGTCTTTTGGAGTTTTGTGTGCGTGACCATCTCAATAAAGTGGCCGAACGTCGTATGGTTGTTTTAGACCCTATCAAAGTAGTGATTACTAATTTTCCGGAAGGAGAAGTAGAAATGTGCTACAGCGAAAACAATCCCGAAGATCCCAACGGAGGCATGAGAGAAGTGCCGTTTAGTCGTGAGATATACATTGAGCGGGAAGATTTTATGGAAAATCCTCCCAAAAAGTATTTCCGCTTAGCTCCCGGACAAATGGTGCGTCTCAAAAGCGCGTACATCATTCGTTGTGATGAGGTCATCAAAGACGAAAATGGAGAAGTGACAGAGCTTCACTGTAGCTACATCGAAAACAGTAAGAGTGGTAATGATACTTCTGGTATCAATGTCAAAGGGACGCTCCATTGGGTGGCTGTTAATCAAGCACTTTCGGTAGAGATTCGTCAATACGACCGACTTTTTAAAGTAGAAGACCTCTCTAATGCCGAAGGAGATTTTAAAGATTATATCAATCCAGATTCTTTACAAATCGTGACAGGCTATGCGGAACCTGCCTTAAAAGATGCCGCTATCGGCGCTAAGTTTCAGTTTATGCGAAAAGGGTATTTTTGCTTAGATATCGATAGTACCGACGAAAAATTGATATTTAATCGTACTGTCGGCCTGAAAGATACTTGGGGAAAAGTAGCCAATAAATAAAAATATTAATGTTAGAAAAATGGGCAAGCTAATTTCTTCAGCTTGCCCATTTTGTTGATGCTACTTAATGATTTGAAATTTGGGAGTTACTCCTTCATTTGGGCCTCTACCACTGCGATAGCTACCATATTGACGATTTCGCGGACCGAACTACCTAGCTGTAATACATACACAGGTTTACGCATTCCTAACAAAATAGGGCCAATAGCCTCATATTCACCTACTTCTTTTAATAAGTTGTAAGCGATATTGCTGGCCGATAAGTTGGGGAAGATAAGCGTATTAGCGCCATCTTCGGTAAGCTTGCTAAAGGGGTGGTTGGTACGGAGAAGCTCAGTATCAAAGGGTAAGTGAGCCTGCATTTCACCGTCTACAATCATTTCGGGATGTTTTTGTTGGAGAATAGCCGCAGCAGCGCTCATTTTCTCCGCATCTTCTCCTTTGGCACTTCCAAAGTTGGAATAAGTAACTAACGCAATGCGAGGTTTGATATTAAAGCGTTCTACGGCCTGTGCTGTCAGTTCTGTAATTTCTACAATATCATCAACGGAAGGATTAAAGTTGACAGTGGTATCGGCCAAAAATAAAGGTCCACGGCGCGTAAGCAAAATGTACATCCCCGCTACTTTTTTCACACCCGCTTCTTTTCCAATGATTTGGAGGGCAGGACGGATGGTATCAGGATAGTTGCGCGTCAACCCTGAAATCAGGGCGTCGGCTTCTCCCATTTCTACCATCATGGCACCAAAAGAACTACGGTAGTACATCATCTTGCGAGCTTCAATGATGTTTACACCTTTGCGTTGGCGTTTTTTGAAGTATACCTCGGCATAACGGTCGATATTGGCCGATTGGTCAGGATTGTAAGGATCGATGACGGGGACATCGGCCATATCCAATTTATTGGCTTGGATAATACCCCGAATCTTGTCTTCTTTTCCCAATAAAATAGGAGTGGCAATCCCTTCATCGCGTACTTGCTGAGCTGCTTTGAGTACTTGTACGTTTTCGGCATCGGCAAAAACCACTCTCTTGGGCGCACGGCGCGCTTTGTTGATAATGACGCGAGAGATTTGATTGTCTTGTCCTAAGCGTTTTTCAAGCTGCTGAATATAAGCATCCCAGTCTGTGATAGGATATTGGGCCATGCCGCTGTCCATAGCTGCTTTGGCTACGGCAGGAGCAAGGGTCGTAAGCAAACGCGGGTCAACGGGTTTGGGGATGATATATTCGCGGCCAAAAGTGAGGTTGTCGGTGTTATAGGCTAAATTAACAATATCAGGAACGGGTTTTTTTGCCAAATCTGCCAAGGCGCGTACGGCAGCTAGCTTCATTTCTTCGTTGATTTCGCGAGCGCGTACATCCAAAGCCCCTCTAAAGATATAAGGGAAACCCAGTACATTATTAACTTGATTTGGATAATCTGAACGCCCCGTAGCCATGATTACATCCTCGCGGGCAGCTACAGCATCAGGGTAGGGGATTTCGGGGTTGGGGTTGGCCATAGCAAATACCATCGGGTCTTTGGCCATAGAGCGTACCATGTCTTGTGAAACAACGTTGGCTTTTGATAATCCTAAAAACAAATCAGCACCTACCATTGCATCGGCTAGAGAATCAAAACGACGCTCAGACGCAAATTCTGCTTTCATGGCATCAAGGTCGGTACGAGCTGTGTTGATATGTCCTTTACTGTCAAACATATCTACGTTTGAACGTTTTACACCTAGTGAGATGTAAAGCTTGGTACACGAAATAGCCGATGCGCCCGCGCCTGATACCACTACTCGAATGTCTTCAATTTTTTTGTTGACCAAATCAAGCCCATTCAAGAGCGCTGCTGCGCTGATGATGGCCGTGCCATGCTGGTCATCGTGCATGACAGGAATATTAAGCTCTTCTTTGAGGCGACGTTCGATTTCAAAGCATTCGGGTGCTTTGATGTCTTCTAAGTTTACTCCCCCAAAAGTAGGTTCTAAAATTTTGACGGTTCTGACAAATTCGTCTACGTTTTTGGTATTGAGTTCAAGGTCAAATACGTCTATATCGGCATAAATTTTGAACAAAATCCCTTTTCCTTCCATAACAGGTTTACCCGCTTCTGGCCCAATGTCGCCCAGGCCTAGTACGGCTGTACCATTGCTAATGACCGCCACTAGGTTGCCTTTGGCCGTATATTTATAGACGTCGTCGACATTGTGGTGGATTTCCATACACGGCTCGGCTACTCCTGGAGAGTAAGCCAGAGAAAGGTCGAGTTGGTTGTTGGTCTCTTTTGTTGGAACAACCTGAATCTTGCCAGGACGGCCCTTTGAGTGGTAATAGAGTGCGTCCTCTTTACGAATTTTTGGAGGCATAACGATAATTGTGAGTTGAATATGGGGGTGCAAGGTACGAATGAAAACCGTACATACTATTTATTTTCTGTGTTTTTATGCTTAAAAGCAGATAAATATCGACTGAAAAAGAGCTGTTAAAGGCAGATAGAATCTTGGTGGAAGGAATAACGAAAAACAAGGATACTCACTACCTCAGAGTGCTGAATTAAGGCGAATCGGAGTGTAGTGAGTTTAAAGTAACAGCAGAAGAAAAAGTACTAAGTTTAACTTTTCAACCATTTATCAAACCACTCAAAGGCATCTTTTTGCATGGATTGGTCAAACTTGTGTTCGCCCTCATAAAACTTGCCTTGATAGTGGTCGGCTGCGCCTGCTTTTTTGAATATTTCTTGCAAAATGACATCTGCTTTTTTCATTTCGGGTAAGGTAAACAAATCATCGTCATTGTTGTTTTGTACCATAGTAGGGAGTGGAGCTCTGATACCCAATATTTCAGGAAAATCCAAGTAATTAGGAAGCAATGGAACATACAGCATCCATGTATGAGTGTAGGATTTGTGGAGGGTGAAGTCATCCCAAGTAGACATAAAACCCACACACACGGCGCATTTGATACGGGGATCAAGTCCGCCTAAATAGGTCGTGCGAAGCCCTCCTCCTGATAGCCCTGCACAGCCGATACGGTTTTTATCTACTTCAGGACGATTACTCAGGATGTCGAGGGCAACTTGATCTTCGGCCAGTACTACACCTGGCCAAGTGGTGCCACCACAAAACAACGACTTTGACATTACATGCTCGTGTTCGCTTGCCCAGGTATTATAAGCTTGGATGTTTTCAGGCTTTTCGGGCTCGGCATCCGATTTTCCGTCGGTTTTGAGAGGTCCCCAGAAGAAACCGCCCACTTCTTCGTACAAAACCCTCCGACTCTCAAAAGCAAAAGTATCATGCACCAGTACTACATAACCTCTTTTGGCGATTTCGTTGGCCCAAGCTTTGCCACCGTAATAATGCTCTTGGTGGTCTTTAAGCAGCGGATGCTGTTCGTCTGAAAGTTTTACGATTTTACGTTTTCCAAAATATTTATTGCCTCCGTGGTCGTGAAGGGCCAAAATCGCAGGCAGTGGCTTTTGTGTTCCTTGTGGTTTGAGCAAATACGCTTTGGTCGCACGTCCATAAGGAAGCTGCCATGAAAGTTCTTCAATATCCAGACCGTCGTAAGTATATTTCTTTTCAACCGTCACGGTGGGGGTTTTTCCTAAATTAGGCTTTGATAGTAGCTCATTGGTTTTGGCTAGTGCTTCTTTTTGCCATTTTTTTGTATCATTCCATTTACTTTGCCGAAACGATAACGCGGGGAGGTTGGGGACTAAGGAAGCGGCCCATTGGCCATAGATGCCAATAAGACTTTTAGTGACTGTCATGTTGGGTGATTGATTGAAAGGAGGTTTAGAAAAAGCAATGTCAATATCTGGCAGCAAAGCCCAGCTTGCGGCCATACTTGTCGATGCTTTGATGAATTTTCGTCGAGATGAAAAGGTTGTTGGTTTCATATTTTAAAGATACAATAATTTTTTTTTCATTTTTTATTGGTATTCCACAAGCAGATCCTACTTGGTTACGTTTATCTAACGTATATCGCTACCTAAGGCAAAGTTAAATTATTACAATTTCGATAGAAGTTAATAAAGTCTCCTGTATGGGTAGTAGGGAGTTTAAGTATTCGAGAAAACAAATTATAACAATATTGTATCTATCTATTATAGTCAATTTATGATGTCTGATTCAGAAGAAATATCAACATTTTTGTCCAAAAAAGATTTTTTTATACCCCAACTTTCTATTGCTTGTGTCGTATTTGGTTTTCATGAAAATCAGCTTCATATTCTGCTTTTGAAAACCAAAGGAGTGCAAAATTGGCTGCTACCAGTAGGGTTTGTCGAGCAGGAGGAAGATATTGATGATGCGGCAAGAAATATTCTATACAATAGAACTGGTGTATCTGATATTTATTTAGAGCAATTTCGGGTTTTTGGGAAAGCTAAGCGACCTACCAAACAATCCATAGAGGATTTTTTGACCGCCAATCATTCGGTAGGTATTGAAGCGGATTGGTTGTTGAAAAGGTTTGTTTCTATAGGTTATTATGCCTTGGTGGACTTTTCGAAAGTGCACGCCAAAGTCAATGAAGTAACGCTGGCTTGCGAATGGTTTGAGGTTGATAAGTTGCCTGTTCTGGCTTTTGACCACCAAGAAATGATCGAAAAAGCCTTAGAGACTCTTCGCTTTAATCTCGATTCTAAGGTCGTAGGAACGAGCCTTTTACCTGATGTATTTACGATGAATGAACTACAAAAACTTTACGAAGGAGTTTTGGGAGAATCGTTGCGCCGAAACAATTTTCAACGCAAAATGCTGAGTTTGGATATTTTAGAACGTATCGAAAAACGCTATACCGGAGCGGCCAATAAGGCACCTTATTTATATCGTTTCAAAAAAAATTAAAACACTATTTTTAGATAGAGTATGCGGAACAGAAAGGGGAAAAGCGGTGTTTTTCACTCATGGATATACTTTACCGCTACCTTCGTCCTTATTGGAAACTCATTACGGTGGCCCTTACGCTGGCTGCTGTCAATCAAATTTTTTCTTTGCTTGACCCCTACATTTATCGTTTAGTGATTGACCGTTATGCGTCGCATATCAAAGACTTTTCTGAAAGCGATTACATTTGGGGGGTCTTAAAATACGTTGGCCTGGCTATTGGAGCTGCTATGGTGTCGCGTATTGCCAAAAACTTCCAAGATTATTTCATAAGTGTCATTACGCAAAAGGTTGGTACACAGATTTATACCGACGGAATTAAGCACTCGCTTGCTTTACCCTATCAGGTATTTGAAGACCAACGTAGCGGACAAACCTTGGGGGTGTTGCAAAAAGTAAAAACCGACACTGAGCGTATGATTACGTCGGTGGTCAATGTGGTATTTCAGTCCGTAATTGGGATTACATTCGTGATTATCTACGCATGGAGTATTTATTGGCCTATAGCTCCGGTATATTTTCTTACCATTCCCGTGATTGCGTGGTTGAGCTCGGTACTAAGCAAACGCATCAAAAAAATACAAACTAAAATTGTCTCCGAAACTACCGCTCTCGCAGGAAGTACTACCGAATCTCTCCGCAATATTGAATTGGTAAAGAGTCTGGGGCTTACTGACCAAGAAATCAAACGTTTGAATGGGAATACAGAAAAAATACTCGGCCTTGAGCTTCGTAAGGTTAAGTTTGTCAGGACTTTAGGGTTTGTACAGGGTACCACTATCAATTTTCTCCGAAGCTGTATTGTAGCCTTGATGCTTTGGCTTATTTTCAAAGAAGTACTTACCATTGGGCAATATTTTTCATTGTTGCTGTATTCGTTTTTTATCTTCGGACCTCTTCAAGAACTTGGAAATGTAATACAACTCTATCGAGAGGCCGAAGTATCGCTCAACAATTTTAGGGATATTTTGAGTAAACCTATTGAGGCCAAGCCTACCAAACCCGTTGAATTGACGCGAATCGAAAAAATCGGTTTTCATGATGTATCTTTCAAACATCTCACTGCGGGTCGTCATGCACTTAAGGACGTAAATTTTGAAGTGAAAAAAGGAGAAACTGTTGCGTTTGCGGGGCCTTCAGGTAGTGGAAAAACAACGCTGATTAAACTCCTTGTGGGCTTATACGACCCCGAAGAAGGGCATCTTACTTATAATGGAATCGATAGTCGAGAGATTGATAAAGACGAGCTACGCGAACAAATTGGTTTTGTGGCTCAAGACGCACAATTATTTTCAGGAACTATTCGCGAAAATCTACTCTTTGTAAAACCCACCGCGACCGACGAAGAGAGTTTGGCGGTATTACAGAAAGCGGCAGCGTATTCATTGCTCAATCGCGCCGATAATGGCCTCGATACAGTCATTGGAGAAGGAGGCATGAAAGTGTCTGGAGGTGAAAAACAGCGACTCTCCATAGCGCGGGCGCTTTTGCGTCATCCCAATTTGTTGATTTTTGATGAAGCAACTTCTGCACTAGACTCTCTTACCGAAGAAGAAATCACGCAAACGATTCGCGATTTATCGCGCAATCAGCAGCATATTACGGTCTTGATTGCCCACCGCTTGAGTACGATTATGCACGCCGACAGAATCATCGTATTAGAAAAAGGAAAAATCATCGAATCTGGAAAGCACGAAGATCTGCTGACTCAGAAAGGACTATACTATGCTATGTGGCGTCAGCAAGTAGGTGAAAGCGAGGAGATGACGAGTGCCTAGAGAGCTTATTTCTTGGTGACTAGGGTATATTTTCCTAAATCTGGGTCACTGCCCGATAGCCTCATTTCATTGTTATAACAGACAGCGACTCGAAGTTTGCCTTGGTAAGCTTCGATTTCGCCGGATGGTAGTTGTCTAAGGGTTGCTTCCCCCAAATTTTGCGAATCTGAAGTGAGTTTTCCGGTTTTATCCGTAAAATTATAAACCATCTTAGCAGATACGTTTTCGTCGCTCAGTTTTGTTACTTCTATTGTGCCAGAAGTGATTTGCCCTGTAGTAGGATGGGTATAGGGGTATACGATATTGAATCCGTTGTATTCTTCCCTCACAAAAGTATAGCTTCCTACTACTTGATTCGCAAGTGAAGGGGGGAGTTCTTCTTTTTTACTACAAGAAGCAATTGAAAAGGTGAATAAAAGGGAAAAAACTATACTTTTCATCATTATAAAAATAAAGACATGGTAAATAACTAATAATAAAATAATTAGGCCAGTGAATTGGAAATTCACTGGCCTAATTTAGAAAAAAATACCAAGAAATTTATTTTTTTCCAGTAATTGTAACTACTCCTAAATCAGCATCATTGATAGATAATTTTAGTTCGTTGTTGGCGTAGGTACCTACTTTAGTTGTACCTGCATAAGCTTCAATCTCACCATTCGTTGCTTTTTTAAGAGATATACCTTTCAAATCAGCTGGATCTTCTTCAGGCTGCCCTGTGGGTTCTTTATAAATAAGAATCAATTTACCATCTACAGTATCATCGGTTACTTTTTTGATTTCGATTTTGCCAGATATAGTTACTCCATCAGTCGGGTCTGTGAAAGGGAGGGGAACCGAAATTCCAGAAAATCCTAAACTTGTAGCTGTATAATTACCAGCTACTTGGTCGGCAAGTGATGGCTCAGGGTCTTCTTTTTTGCTACACGATACGATGATAAGAGAAGCAAATAAGAGGAGGAGGAAGGAGGACAACTGAGAGCGTTTCATTGTTGTGGTGTTTGTAAGTGGACAATAATGTTAGAGATTTATTTCGTAGCAAAAGTAAACAACAGTTCTAAAAAAAGTACAGGAAAGGGTAAAAACTAAGGCAGGATTTTATTAAACGGAAAATAGTAGTTGGTTTTTTGGAGGGCTCTTTGTAGTATTGTAAAGCCGCTTCATATTTCAAATATTTACCTAAACAATGTTTAACCGTCGTCAATTTTTAGGGTCACTTGGTGCTGCTGCTAGCGCCATCACCCTGCCGCCATTCTTAGCCCCTGCCGAAGCCAAAACCTTCGAAATGTTTAATCAGCAAATGGCTCATTTTTCGCCTTTAGAGGCTGCTCAAAATGAAGATTTTTGGGCTTGGGTCAAAACTGAGTACACTGTCTCTCCCAATTTGCTCAACCTCAACAATGGAGGAGTATGTCCACAGCCACGCTCAGTACAAGATGCACATATTCGTTTTTACCAATATTGCAACGAAGCCCCTAGCTACTACATGTGGCGTATATTGGATCAAGGTAGGGAGTCGTTGCGTAGCAAATTGGCAGATTTGGCCGGCTGTTCAGCCGAAGAAATCGCTATCAATCGGAATGCAACTGAAGGACTCAATACTGTTATTTTTGGATTGGATTTAAAACCGGGAGATGAGGTAGTTTTGACCAAGCAAGACTATCCTAATATGATTAATGCTTGGAAACAACGCGAAAAACGCGACGGTATCAAACTAGTTTGGATAAATCTTGACTTGCCTCAAGAAAATGACAATTATTTTGTAGACAAGTTTGTGAGTGCCTTTACTTCACGCACCAAAGTAGTTCATATCACTCACATGATCAATTGGGTGGGACAGATTCAACCTGTACGCAAAATAGCCGATGAAGCTCATAAACGCGGTATCGAGGTAATTGCCGATGGCGCCCATACGTTTGCGTTGTTGGATTTTAAAATTCCCGATTTAGGCTGTGATTATTATGCTACAAGCTTACACAAATGGCTTTGTGCGCCTTTTGGTAGTGGCATGATGTATGTCAAAAAAGACAAAATCTCAAAAGTATGGGCACTCTTGTCAAACAATGAACCTGACGGACCCGATATTCGCAAATTTGAGAGCTTAGGTACGCGCTCTTTCGCTTCCGAAATGGCTATTGGTACTGCCGTAGATTTTCAACTGTCGATTGGGGCGGCTCGCAAGCAGGCACGTGCACATTACCTACAGCGCTACTGGACTGACAAAGCTCGTCAGATTCCGGGTGTTAAAATCCATACTTCTCCCGATCCTAAATATGCCTGTGCGATTGCTCTTGTATCAGTAGACGGTATGAAAACGTCAGAATTGGACGGGCATCTTTACAACAAGCACAAAATTCATACAACGGGTATTGAGTGGGAAAACATCAAAGGAGTACGCGTAACCCCCCATGTATATCATACCCCCAAAGATCTTGATCGATTGGTCAATGCACTTGACGACATAGCAGGAGCTTCAAAGAGAAAAAGCTGAGAATAGAAATTTTGAAAGATACTGAGTTACTAAGCGAAGGCATGATTTTCCCTGAGGCTTAGTAACTCAATTGCGTTCTAGCCTACCTTAAGTAGTTGGCGAGGAAGGTTTTGGGGGTATTATTTTCTTCTTAGAAGGGCGTTTTACACCGTTTGAACCTCGCCAAATCTTGCCTCTTTTGGTCTTTCTGTCTCCTTTTCCCATGATAATATTATGTTTAAGAATAAAGAAAAATGAATATACAAAGATAAAAATCAATTAAATTGCCTTCAAACGGATAGTTTACTTTTTTAAGCAATGAAAACATTTCAAGTTCTTATTTTTTGTTTATTGACTCACTTCATTCAAGCGCAAAACAAATCATTGTTATGGGAAATATCGGGTAATGGCCTTTCGAAGCCTTCCTATCTTTATGGTACCATTCATTTGATTTGTCCGAATGATTATTTCTTGACTGATTCGACTAAGGCTGCTTTTGCAAAAACCGATCAAGTATATCTTGAACTTGACATGGATGACCCTAGCATGATGTCGAAAATGATGAAGACGGCGATGTTTACGGATGGCAAAAAGCTCAAAGATTATCTTTCGGCGGATGATTATACGTTATTGAATGATTTTTTTAAACAAAAAATGGGAATGGGACTTGACCAGATGAATGGCATGAAGCCATTTACGGTGATGTCGATGTTGTACATGACCCTATTGTCTTGTCAACCACAGTCCTATGAATTAGTGTTTACGCAGATGGCTTCCAATGCAAAAAAAGAAATGCTAGGCCTCGAAACCGTTGAATTTCAAATGAGTATTTTTGACCAAATACCTTACGAAAAGCAGGCTGCATTACTAGCCGATATGGTCCGAAAAAAAGAAGAGTCTGCAAAAGAATTTGGGCAGATGGTAGCACTTTATAAAGCTCAGGATGTAGAAGGGCTACTGAAAGTAATGGACAATAGTGAATGGGATTTTAATGGCTATGAAGATATTTTACTGGCCAATCGTAATGCGGCATGGATACCTATCATGGAAAAAGCAATGGAAACAAAACCTACCTTTTTTGCGGTCGGAGCAGGGCATTTGGGTGGAGAAAAGGGGGTATTGAGTTTATTGAAAAAACAAGGGTTTGTGGTGAGGCCTGTATTGTAATAGCAGATTAACCAACGCCTTTTATTTTCGTATTTTTATCAATTATTTTGAGTTATCCTTAGACTAGTAGGTTATGTTTTTTTAATAATACTATTTTTGATCCAAATGAGAGTTTAAAGGTGTTTATTTTCAATGATATAGATAAATAAGTATAGTATGGGGTAATTATAAAAGACCAAATAAATAGTTAAGGTTTTATTGATTTTACAAAAATTACTGGCAAAAGTATAAAATGGGATTTTTTGATATTTGGAGGAAATAAGGATAAAGCAATCTTGGAGTTTTTGCTAGCTCACATTTACAAGTCAAAGGTTTGTATATTTATTAGAAAAAAAATACTGGATTTTGAAAAATCGGTTATAATTTTACGTCGTGACTAATCTTACTAAGGTTGAAAGGAGCCTGAGTTTTCCAATGGTTTGAATAAGAGTAAAATCCTACTACTGTAGGTGTCTAAGAATGTCAAGTGTATTTTAAAATTAAATATATGTCTAAACTTTACGTCATTTTTTTATTTTTTATTTGTTTTAATTCCTATACTCAAAAAGTTGATTTAGATGCTTTGCCTATCGAAGTGTCTTATGTGTCGTATCCCAAACGGCCTTTTCCTCCAGAGTACACTACCTATTCGGTAGAATACGACATTCCTGCAAATGTAGCTACTCAATTAGGAATCTCTGCCCCTCAACTTAAATCAAGTTGCTGCAAGATGTCTGGTTATAAAGACGTTAATAGAGGCGGCCACTTTATGGTGCGAATTGGCCTAGAAACCCCTACTTATGGAAATGTGAAAGAGCTAACTTCAACTTACAAAGTGAAGGATCAGTCAGGAAAAGAAGTCCAAAAAACTAGTTACTATATTTCATTTAATTATGCTTTTCAGGCAAATATCGTAATTATGGACTACAAACAAGCTATTATTGGGAAGTTCACCAATATTTCTAGGGTAAGTAATGAAGGAAAAACGCAAGAATTTAGTACGTCTGCTCAAATGAAAGAGTATTGGTCTAAAAATGCTATGACTTTGATAGTACCTCTTTGGAAGAAATTACTTAATGATAATATCGTACAGGCAGGATATATATTAAATTCTGATTATGGCTATCATAATGTATCGAAAGAAAAAGCAAAATTGTGGATTCTTGATTCTAAGAAACATCCAGAGTTTGAAGCTTTTCAACAGCACTATGAAACTATAAAAACGGCTTTTGGAGGAATGACCCCCTCCACTCCTCTTGATAAAAGTAGCTTGAATTCTGCTATCACTTATTTTGAGTCTCTTCCTAGTAAATACAGCGCAGATGAAAAATCGGATCGAAAAATTCGTTATGCTGCCTATTTTAATTTAGGGGTTATTTATTACTGGCTAGAAGACTTTGAAAATGCTGCTAAAAATGCGGATTTACTTGTTAAAAATGATTATGATAAAAGTGATGGAACTAGTTTGCTGAGCTCAATTGAAAGGGTAAAAGCTTCTTTGGCAGCAAACAATGCTCCCAATCGTCATATGGTTAGAGATATTGCCAATGCTACACCCCCTGCTTCGGCAGAGTGGGGAGGTACTCAAGCGGCGGCGGTTCCGTCGGCGGCGTTGGATGAAGACGATTTGAGGTATGGCGAAAATAATGCCCAATTGGGTGGAGCACCTTCTCAAAAAGCAGCTGAAGATAAGAAAGCACAGACTGCTTATGAAATACAAAATATAATGGATCAAATAGACGATCTTGTAGAAAATATAAAGAAACGTAATGCTGATTTGAAGGTTCAGATAAAAGCGTTGGATGAAGAGATTGCCAAAGATTCTACCAATGCAAAGCTGTATTATACGCGTGGAGTAAAACGCCGAAGCCTTGCACCTTATGAGAAAGGACATTGGGAGGGAGTGGTAAAAGATTTCCAAAAAGCGTCAACTCTTAAACCCAAAGATGAAGATTATTTGTTTGATTATGCCTTAATTTTAGGAAATGTAGGAAGGCATGAAGAGGCTATTAAGGAGTATGATAGACTGATTGCGTTGAAGCCTAAGCACGTCAAAGCGTTTCAGAATAAAGCCAATCTTTTGCAGTATTTAGGACGCTATCCACAGTCTATAGAAGCCTCTAATCGCGCCTTAGAACTGGATTCTAAAAATTTTGACGCAATGATGTTACGAGGCTTCACCTATTATTATATGGATAAATATGAGGACGCACTTCGTGATTTTGAGGCAGCTATTCCACTCAATTTAAAATCAGGCTATGCTCATGCGGCCAAAGGCTACGTCAAAAATGCCCAAGGCAAATTTGAAGAGGCAATTCCTTATTTTGACAAATCGGCACAAATTGAGCCTAAACAAGCAAGACCCTACGCCAACAAAGCTTTTTCACTAGGTAATTTAAATAAAATGGACGAAGCAAAAAAACAAATTGCTGAGGCCATTAAGTTAGGACCTACCTACGGTAACGCCTATTACATCCGTGCTTGGTTGAACTTAAAGGAAAAAAATTATGAAGCCGTATATGCGGATGTGAAAAAATGCCTAGACTATAGATTTCCCGAAAGATATAAACCTTGGACGGTACTAGGAGAAGCATACATGGAAATGGGAGAATATGATAAGGCTAAAGAAATGTTTGAACAAGCACTTGCTATGAAAAAGAATTACGCTCCTGCACTTCAAGGTCAAGCCAACCTCTTAAAAATAAAAAAATAATGAACTTCGGTCGGCTTAATTTTAAAAAGACAATTCATAACTCCCTAACTTGGTTGATGATTTTAGCCACTATATTGAGCGGCTGTAAACGAACTCCTTTAAGTACTGGTGTGGTGTTATTATCAGAAAATGCACCTGGGGTAATTGTAATAGAAGCTTTAGGAAGCGGGATCGGAATGCCATCAATTGAACAAAATGCCAAACAAAATGCCTTTGATATACTGCTATTTCAAGGACTCTCCTCTGCGTCTGTTTCAGCATATCGGCTACCATTGGTTTCTAATCAGAATAGTATTGGTAACTTTACAAATGATTTTTTCACAAATAAAAAATATGAACCTTTTGTAAGCCAAATAACACAAGTATCAAAACCGCGTCGGCTAAATTCAGAAAATAAACTATCTCTTCGATTTAGAATGACTATCAACTATGATGCTCTACGACGCTATTTAGAAAATCAAAACATAATCCGCAAATTCGGTTATTAATCGTATGAGATATATTGTTATTCTAATATGGGGAATCCTTCATAACCTTAATTCACTGGGGCAATACACTCAAAAAAAAAGTAATGAAGTTCAAAATTTCGATAATACCTTAAGGGAAGATTCTCTTAAAAAGAAGCTAGTAACTCAGCCTACTATCATGGTTTTCCCGATGTTTAAGGAAGGACAAAATTTGCGTGAAGTGGTAGAAAATGATGCCAATAGCCGTATTGTGATGACTAAAGTCAAAGAACTATTTGACAAAAGAGGATATTCTACCGTAGATTTTTTATCAAAAGCTCGAAATTTAGCCCTTAATGAGGTGCTTACCTCTGAAAATCAATCAGATATCAAAACTCAAATTATAAGTGGGTCAGGGGCAGACATTTGTGTTGAGGTGGAGTATGTGTTTAGTGAAACGGCCAACGGAAACGAGCTTTCTGTTACGTTAAATGCTTACGAATCATCTACTTCCATGACTCTGTCAAGCAAAGTCGGAAATAGTGGCAAATTTTATACGCAAGATATGGGCCGGCTAATTAATAGAGCAATAGATCCTATTTCTGAAGATTTTTTGAATGTAATGCAGCAAAAATTCAACGATATTGTTGAAAATGGTCGCTATCTAAGCCTAGAGTTTAGTTTGGCAGAAAGCGCAGATTTTGATATGACTACAGAAATCGGGGTAGAAGCCTTACCTTTATCAGATGTATTAGAGGAGTGGGTTGCTACCAATACTAAGAGTTATCATATTCAAGGTGTTACAAGTTTAAAAACTATATTTGATGTAATAAGAGTATCGCGTCACGATATTCAGGGTAGACCACTAACCACTACTCGGTATGCTCTTGATATTATGAGGTTCTGTAATCAGCTATCATTGGCCAATAAAAAAGATAGAAAATTAAAAGCAGAACGCCTCATTAAAGGAAATACTATTTTAATGACTCTCAAGTAAAAACATTTGTTTACGATAAATTATGAAAAAATTAAGTGCCTTCTTTATTTTATGGGTAATGTCGTTAAGTATTTATGCCCAAAATGAAAAGATTGTGATAGGTATTCCCTCTTTTGGACATGCAGAGTACATTGAGGAAAAATACGTTACGGAACTTACCGAAATTGTTTCTAATGAATTTGTTAAATCTAAACGCTTTACAATTGTAGATAGAACAAAATTAGATGTTGTAGCTAATGAAAGAGAACTGCAAAAAACTGAAGACTTTATAGATAGTAAAGTAGTGGCTCAAGGCAAAACTTTAGGCGCTCAATACATTGTTGCAGGGCATATGGTATCTATTGGTACAAATAAATCTTTTTCAGCCGAATACCAACAATATGTTACAGTAGCGAGAGTGATTTTTTCACTCAAAATGATTGATGTTGAAACTGGAGAGGTTGTCTATGCCGAAACTTTTGGAAAAGGTAATTCAAGTGGGGCTTCGGGATCTTATTTCTCCGCACCTACTACATGCGATATGCCTGGCTCGGGATTATCGACAGCAGCAGCTATCAAACAAGGTATAAGTAATATAGGATGTGGAGTAAGTCAATGGTTACGAAAAATATTCCCATACATGGCCTCCATTGCCGAAATCCAAGATTTACACAAAAGAAAAGGGGCACAAACAGTTTTGATCACTGCGGGCAAATCATTGGGTGTCACTTCAGGTAAAAAGCTAAAAGTAGTGGAGTTGATGAAAATTAATGTGGACGGGAAAGAGCTTATTAGACAGAAAGAAATAGGTTCGTTGTGGGTTAAGAAAGTGGAAGACGATAATTTTTCTGTATGTGATGTATGGTCAGGGGGAGAAGAAATTGCCGAAAAAATGCAACAAAAAGTGCCTCTAAAAGTAATCATACAATGAAATATTTTCTAGCATCCCTATTAATTTTATCTAACCTATTCCTAGCTTCACAAGCTCAAAATTCTTCTGTCAATGAAAAAAATATATTTGGCAAAATGACTTTAGCTGTTGTGATGCCTTCGTATGTGGAAGGATTGGACGATAGTCATCTAGAAAAATTAAAAAGTTCGATTATTGAAATCCTAACTTCTAATGGGCTAGCATCTTTTCAATCTCAAAATCATTTAGTTCTTTACCCCACTATTCGGCTCTTAGATGAGCGTAATGTGAATGCGGGGGTGCAAAACATGACATTGATTGAAGCTGAAATAAGTCTTTTTATTAAACAACCTGACAACAATACTCTCTTTGCTACAATTACAAAAAAGCTTAGAGGTAGTGGAAGAACTCGTGTTTTAGCGCTTAATAATATGCTAGATAGAATTAATAAAGATAATGAGAACTATGCTGTTTTTATTGAAAAAGGTAAGCAAAAAGCTATTAATTATTATAATAGCAATTGTGAACGGATTATTGAACAGGCCGAAAATTTTTCTAAAACAAATCAATTTATTGAAGCTCTAAATTTGTTATTTAGTATTCCTGACGAAACGAGTTGCTTTCAGAAGATTAAGCCTATGACGATAGAAATATTTAAGTCATATCAGGCTCAAACCTGCCAGAAAATGCTACAAGATGCTAAAGCAAAATTAGCTAATCGACAATTTGAGGAAGCATTATCAATAATAGGTCAAATAGATCCTCAAGCTCCGTGTGCACCACAGACAAATGAGTTGATCATTAAAGCCACTCAGGAAACTTCTCAAGAAAATAAATCTCAATGGGAGACCTTACAAAAATTATTTGCTGACAGCAGCCAATTAGAACGTTATCGACTTCAACTTATCAATGATTTACTTACAAAGCGTTATGGTGGGATGTCTTTTTATGACTATTCTCGTTTAAATCAAAATAATAAATAGGGGTCTTAGTTAGTCTTGTGAGCCTATTATTTATCATTAAGTTCCAATTTTGCTGTCTCTAAGACGCAAAGCGTCTTAGAGACAGCAATCATATCATTCTTAAATCTTTTGGAGCCAAGCGGCAAGGTCCATAAGCCAAGCTACGCCTATGTGGACGATGATACCTCCCCATATACTGCGCGTTTGAAAGGCAAGTACTCCCAATATATATCCACCAAAAACAGACCCGATAGTTTCTCCGAGAGGTTTGCCAAAGTGCAAAGCTGCATAGCAAACAACCATGGATATGATACTACCTCTTCCCAATAAGTGGGACATCCCAATCACCATAAAACCTCTGAACATAAGCTCAGTAGATACGAAATCAAACCCATAAAACAATTCATAAATCAAAGTGGTGAGTAGGGGTGAAACTCCAAAAAACTCATCGGCGTTGGAGTCTTCGTAGGAAGGGTAGGAGCTTAAAAAATCTGCTTGAAAAGAAGCCCAGATTATGAGAGGTATCATCAATACCACCAATAATAAATAAGGCTTTAAAGCATGCCATTTAGGAAGAAAACCGTAGAAAAAATGCCATTGGGAATCAAATGTGCTGTAAAATATAAATAAAGGAACAAATACTGTGAGGAGAGAGGAGATATTGGTAAAACAATGAAAAGCATAGTTGTAAATAGCTCCCTTAAATATCGATTGACTCCAATGGTGATAAGCATAAAAACCACCATCTATCCCAAGGATTGCTAAGATGAAAAGACTGTAGACCCAAAAACGTGGATTTTGTAAACGCCACCATTCTTTGCGAAAGGCGACCCAAATCAATAAGCTACCATAGTAAGAAAATGCATATAACAGAAAATACCAAAACATACGTAATGGCCTGCCACGGTAACTATCAATAATGCCTTTTTCGAGATTGACGCTATAATTGAAGAAAATAATAAGAAAAAGAAATAAGGCAATGCCCATATAAACATCCCAGCGAAAATCGGCTTGGAAATGTGTCCTGATAGCTTGCCAAATCGCTTTCATATTAAGGTTTTCGGCCTGCTTCAACGGCATTCCGCACGCTACCGTGGGTATCTAAAAGGCCCTGAGCTTCTTCAATGCTTAAATAGGGAAGTTCTTCTCTTACCATTCTTATAGCACGCTGTACAAGCTTATAATTGGTCATTTGCATATCGACCATCTTATTGCCTTTTACCCGTCCGAGCTGTATCATTACGGATGTAGAAATCATATTGAGAGCGAGTTTTTGGGCGGTACCTGCTTTCATGCGAGTGCTACCAGTCACAAACTCCGGTCCTACCACTACTTCTACCGGAAACTCTGCTGCTGCGGCTACTGCAGAGCCAGTGTTACACACAATACAGCCTGTTAAGACACCCGCTTGGCGCGCTTTTTCAAGGCCACCAATGACATAAGGAGTACGACCCGAGGCGGCAATCCCAATTAAAGAATCTAGCTCATCGATTTCGTATTCGAGAAGGTCAATCCATGCTTGGTTAGGATCATCTTCGGCATTTTCGACAGCTTTTCGGATGGCTTGGTCACCACCTGCCATGATACCAATCACCAAATCAAAAGGTACACCATAGGTAGGGGGACATTCTGAGGCGTCTACTACACCCAGCCGACCGCTGGTACCTGCGCCTATGTAGAAAAGTCGACCCCCTTGCTTCATTCTAACCACAATTTTCTCTACAAGTGCCTCTATTTGTGGAATAGCTTTTTCTACGGCATAGGGCACAGTTTTGTCTTCATTGTTGATATTAGTTAACAGCTCTCTCACGCTCATGAGTTCGAGGTTATTATAGAGAGAGGTCGATTCGGTTGTAGATAGCATGTGCGTAAAAAATAAAGCAAATTTTTGAAAGTAAAATTCCTTTTGTCTTGATTAAGAACTTTACCTGAAAGATTAATTAAGAGTGGCTATGACCGTAATACCGCCGGTGGTTTTGTCTTCCAAATTGACATTGATAGTAGCATCAAGGGGTAAATAAATATCTACCCTAGAGCCAAATTTGATAAAACCCATCTCGGAGCCTTGACTTACTTGCTGTCCTTCTTTTACATACCAAACGATACGCTTGGCCAAAGCACCAGCAATCTGTCTAAACAAAACTTCTACGCCATTTGGTGATTGAATAACGGTAGTAGTGCGTTCATTTTCTGTACTTGATTTGGGGTGCCACGCTACCAGATATTTTCCTGGATGATATTTGAAATACTTAATGACTCCGCTGATAGGGTTCCAATTGATATGCACGTTGATAGGCGACATAAAAATAGATACTTGACGTCGTGGCCCTTTAAAATATTCTGTTTCAACGACTTCTTCTATTACAACTACTTTGCCATCACAAGGCGCAATGACGTGCTTGGGGTTGATAGGAGAGAGGCGAGTAGGTTTACGAAAAAACTGCACAATGATAAAAAAGAATATAATAGAGACTATCAGCCAAGTGGTAGTAAGCCATTCTATATCACCTAAAAAATTACGTAGGAGGGCATTGGTTCCTAATACAAACAGTGCCGCTAATCCAATACTAACAAAGCCTTCTTTATGAATAGTCATCATTCTTATACGTATAAAAAATAAATGCGGGGAAAGGAGATGAGTCCTTTGCCCCGCAAAAATAGTAATCTTATTACTACTCTCTACTGCTTAGTGCTTACTTTTATTAATACCCCCCACGGAATTTATAAGTACTCGCTACTTTGTCGATAGCCACAATGTAAGCAGCTAGACGCATATTGACCTTGTATTTTTGGGAGGTAGCATACACGTTTTCAAAAGCGTCTTTCAAAATCCGGTCAGAGCGACGGTTGATTCTCTCTAAATTCCATTTATAACCAATCCGGTTTTGTACCCATTCAAAATACGAAACGGTCACTCCTCCAGCATTGGCCAAAATATCAGGCACTACCATGATGCCTTTGTCATTGATGATGGTATCGGCATTTGCCGAAGTAGGACCATTGGCACCTTCTACTATCATTTTGGCTTGGATATGAGCCGCATTTTCTTGGGTAATTACGTCTTCTTTGGCCGCAGGTACGAGTACATCTACAGGCAGTGCGAGCAATTCTTCATTGGTGATAGGCTCCGCTTGTTGGTAGCCTTCTAGTATGCCGCCGTTGGCAGCGCGATAGGCGATTGCATCTTCTATATCAATACCACGTTCATTGTAATATCCTCCTGAAATATCACTAATCGCCTGAACTGTGACACCACGCTCGTGCAAAAGTGCCGCTGCATACATCCCTACATTCCCAAATCCTTGCACGGCAGCCGTGGTTCGGTAAGGATTCAAGCGCATTTTTTCCATTGCTGCCAATGCCGATACTGTCACTCCTCGGCCTGTAGCCTCAGTACGGCCTAACGAGCCTCCCAATACCAATGGCTTGCCAGTCACTACGGCTGGTACAGTCATCCCCATGGCTTTGGAATATTCATCCATGAGCCACGCCATTTCGCGAGGTCCCGTGCCCATGTCAGGAGCCGGAATGTCTTTGTCAGGTCCGAATTCATCGAGCATAGCAGTAGTATAAGCACGCATCAAACGTTCAATTTCACCGGCTGACATTTGGCGAGGGTTGCACGCAATTCCCCCCTTAGCTCCTCCGTAAGGAATATCTACTACGGCGCATTTCCAAGTCATCCAAGCAGCTAAAGCGCGTACTTCATCGATGTTGACGCCCATATCAAATCGAATTCCACCTTTGGCGGGGCCTAAGATAGTAGAGTGAATGACGCGGTAGCCTTCAAAAACCTTGATTTGCCCGTTGTCCATTGTCACAGGAAGTCCTACAACTACTTGCTTGCGAGGAACTTTGAGGATATGGTACATTTCGTCGCTGATACCGAGAAGCTCGGCTGCTTTGTCAAAGCGCGACATCATAGACTCCAGTGGATTCTCCTTATCTTTGATAGGAGCTGGTTCAATATAAGTCATAATTTTAACGATTCTGATTGTTTTGGAATTGCTGTTTGTTGAAAAAAGAAACGAACTATTTACTTACTTATTTTAGTAGTCTATTTCCTGAACGCAAACTTAATATCTTTATAACGAAAAAAACAAAAAGATAGTTTTTTCTTGTTTAAGTACAATTTAATTTTATAAGAAGGTTGTATTAACTAAATCATAAAGTGTAGAATCGTATAGAAGTTTAGTGTTTATTTTCCAAATAAAACTTGGTATTTACGACATTTATGCAAATCAAAAAATAATAACTTTTTAGTAAACGGTCACTAAAATCATTGGTATAAATAGAATAAAGCGTAATTTTGCGGCTGAATATCGAAGGCCGCCATTTAAGTTTTTACCCCAAAAAGTAAACTGAGTATGACAGTACAGGAAGAAAAAAAACGTTACTCCGAAGAAGAGTTGAAGGAGTTTGAAGGTATCATCAACCAAAAACTAGAAGCAGCCCGCAACGAATTGGCTTACATCAAGGATACATTGAGTCGGAAAAATGATAGCGGAACTGACAATACTGGCGCTGCTACCAAGCTGATGGAAGATGTAGATACAAGTGAGCGGGAGCAAATGAGCCAATCGGCTGCTCGCTTGCAGAAATTTATTACACAGCTTGAAAATGCCCTTGTGCGTATCAAAAACGGTACTTATGGTATTTGTATAGATACTGGCAAGTTGATTCCAAAAGAGCGTCTACGTGCTGTACCACACACGCAGCAGACGATTGAAGCAAAATTGCGTCGGGTATAAACTTTTAGGCTAGCTTCCCTGAGGCGACAAAAGTACGATTCTTGCTAGTTTAAGCAAGAAAGTGCTTTTGTCGCCTTTTTTGTGACAAAATATTATGGATAGAATGTGCTTAAAATGCAGGTTTTTAGGGGGTTATGGATATGGTGTTTTGATTTACTTTTATTCCTATTGTTCCATCCAACGAAGAAAATGAGAGGCTTTGGCTTTGCTCACCAAGATTGTTTCGGGAGTAGTTAAACTAAGTTTTAGAACTAACTTCCGCGCAAAATACTGCTCTACTGAAATGATAGCATCTTTGTGGACGATAAACTGCCGATTGGCGCGGTAAAACATTTGCGAATCGAGCTGATTTTCAAGGTCGTCAAGCGAATAATGTAGCTGATAGCGGAGGTTTTTGTGAGTATAGGCCGCCAATGTTCCATTTTCGTAATAAAAAAAGGCAATTTCATGGGCTTTGACGGGGAGGATTTTGTCTTTGAAATAAACCAATAACGTCGATTTATGCGAAGGCTTAAGAACCGCCAGAAGGTTATCCAGTTGGGTATTGGGGGCTTTAAAGGCGTTTTTTAGGGTAGTTAGTTTAGATAGCCCTTGTTGTAATCGATCTTTATCAATAGGTTTGAGAAGATAATCGATGCCATTGGTCTCAAATGCTCGAATGGCGTACTCATCAAAAGCAGTACAAAAAATAACAGGGGCTTGTATCTTGACTTCCTTGAAAATGTCAAAACTGAGGCCGTCAGCTAGCTGAATATCCGAAAAGATAAGATCAGGGCTGGGATGTTGGTTTAACCACTCAATAGATTCTTCAACAGAGGGTAATATACCCATAATCGTAGCTTCAGGGTATATATCTTCGAGCATCCGCTTAAGTTCTTTTGCGGCTTTGATCTCGTCTTCTATGATGAGTATTTGTGACATAAGAGCAAAGGAAGTTTGACCGTAAAAGTAGGAGAAGTTTGAGAGATTTCGACTGGTTTGTCGGCCAGTAAGGCATATCGACTAATGATGTTTTTAAGTCCTATTCCCGTACTTTCCTCTACTGATTTTTTTGGCTGTAGATTGTTTTGAACAACTAAGTAGTCATTTTCATCAAAAATACTGATTGTGAGTGGTTTGTTGAGAGAAATGACATTGTGCTTTATACTATTTTCGACAAGTATTTGTAATGATAATGGAGGAATACTACATTTCAAAGTCTCAGGAGATACCTTAATGTCAATCAAAAGTGCATCTTCAAAACGCTCTTGTAAAATGTAAAAGTAAGATTTTACAAAGTTAAGTTCTTCTTCGACAAGAGCTAAATGACGTTCTGAATGATGAAGCAAATAGCGATATACGTTTGAAAGTTGAATCACATAATTTTTTACATTTTCTTCCTCAGTCAATGTTTTGAGGGTATTCAATGAATTAAATAAGAAATGAGGACTGATTTGTTGTTTGAGCGAACCAAGACGTGCCGATAAATTATCTTGCTTTAAGTGCTCTATCTCTAACTGAATTTTTTGGGTACGAAGCAGTAAGTTGAAGTAGTAAATAATAAACGACAAAACCCCGCCTACCATCATGCCTCTAAAAAGCACAATTCCTAGGCGCTGTTTCCAAGATAAACCATTAAAAAAAAATGAAATAGTAGGTTGGGGGAGAAGCTGAATAAAAAAAGAATAATGAAACAGCGAGAGAACCATGCAACCACATATCCCCACCCAAAACCTGAAATAAATATTTGTAAAACGAGGGCTTTGAAAAAGTATTTGTAAAAGGGTCCAACAGAGAAATGAAAATGTAAATGTAAAGAAGAGGTTTTCGGTGATATTGCTCACATTATCCATGTCAAAGCGAATAATCCTTGGCAGTAGCGCCAGAATTGAGATAAAAAAAGAGATGACGGCTCCGGTTTTTATTTGGTATTTTTTCATATGCAAATCTTAAAATCTCAATGTTTCCAAAATTACCATTCTCTACATTGCCAACCCAATTTTTGAAAAAATCTTCATAAGTAGTCTTTATGGCTTTATCACTACTGTTTGCTTTTGAGAGGTGTGTGCACTGAAATAACCTAAAGCACCTCCAACAATATTGCTTGGCGGATTGGTAGGAGTAGTGCCTTGATTAACCCCATCACCTTGGAGTCTCATAAGCGTATTGAAATACTCATAAGCCTCTTTGGATATACATTGCATTTCGACAGTAATGGCATCATTTGCGGCAATATCTATGTCGCTATTGATGGATTGGCGGATTGAATTACCATTTGTAAAAGCATCAGAACGTACAAACACCGTCCTAGACTGTATGCCGTTGCCATAAGTAATCCACCGATAGAAGTTTTCGGTCGATGCAGGGTCTTTAAAAATAGCTACCATGCGGGTTTGAGAGTTATTTTGTGGTCTGCGAGGCCCTTCTTCGTAGGTCAATTCTTCAAAATTCACTTGTTGGGGCATGGTGGAGGTCGCCGAATATATTTGACCATTGTAGGCTACTTTTAAAGCATAGGTGTGTCCTTCTATACCTTTGAGGGCAGTGATAGCATATACACCTGCTGAAGTTTGAATGAGCTTTTCTGACTCGCCAGTTGTTTGGTCGGTAAGGCTTACGTCGGCCGTTGTGATGGGGGGGAATTCGTTTTTCAATTGAAAATCGACGCTTGTAGTGATGATTACTTCATTTTCGGAAGGGGTATTGGTAATTTTCCCCTCAATGACCAATTGCGGTTCTACTTCTCTTAAGTCCAATTGAATCGTATCAACGCAAGAAGTAAGACTGACTAAACTAAACACTAGCAATAAAGAGTTGAGAATAAGTGTATTGGGAGATTTCATGGATGTAATGGGAAATTTTAGTGGAGTGCGGAAGTTATGTGTCTCCATTGACTCATTTTTTGGTAATAATTACAGCGATTGACAACTGGAAAAGCAGCTGCGTAAACATTTAAAATTTGAAATTGTAAGTAATGTAAGGAACATACTTAAAAAGCGACACGCGTTGAACTTCGGTCGTATCGCCATTCTCTTCAAAATTGATGGCCCAAGGATTAGCTCTACCATAGGCATTGTAAATCCCAAACGAAAGATCCGAATCGAAATGCTTCCGTTTGTTGAATTTGAGCGTAGCCCCCAAGTCAAGTCGGTGATAATCAGGCATCCGATACCCATTCCGCTCCGAATATTGAAAAACTACCGCATCATCAATCCGGTATTTGCCCGTCGGAAAAGTGACGGCATTGCCGGTATTGTAAACCCACGTTCCTGAAAAAGTCCATTTACTAGAAAGCTTGTAGACACCCACCACCGATAAGTCGTGGGTACGGTCTTGCTTGGCTGCGTACCATTGACCTTGATTGATACCGTCGATTTGTTTTTCGGTACGAGAAAGGGTATAGCCCACCCAACCTGTAAGTTTGCCGTTGTTTTTACGTACCAAAAACTCTATCCCATAAGCCCTTCCTTGCCCAAAAAGGAGTTGTGATTCAATTTGGTCGTTGTAGGTTAAGTCGGCTCCGTCTTTATAATCTATTTGGTTTTTCATGGTTTTGTAATACACCTCTGTACTTAGTTCGTAAGCATTATTGTGGAGGTTTTTAAAAATTCCAAAAGACACTTGGTCGGCTATTTCGGGTTTGATGTGAGCTGTGCTCATGAGCCAGCGGTCGGTAGGTGAAGAGGCATTGGAATTGGTGAGCAAATGGAGGTTTTGTACATTTCTGGTATAAGAACCTTTGACCGAAAGCGAGGGACTTGCGATGTATGCTACCGAAAGCCTAGGCTCTACATTGAAATAATGTGTCTGGCTCTGGGTACTATCTAAGGTCAAGAAAGAGGTCATGCGTAGTCCATATTCCATACTAAACTGAGAGGAAGGCTGCCATTTGTTGCTAAAAAAAGCGGCATTTTCAAGGGCGGTTCGATTGGGTTCGCTAGTGTTGTTGACACTTGAATTTGGGGCATTGGCGATACGGTTGCGGGGGCTAAGGGTATGGTGTATGAAATTTACCCCAAACCGCATTGCATTTTTGGGATTAGGAAAATAGCTAAATTCTTGTTTGAGGTTGAAATCTTTGATAGAAGAAGATAGGTTAAATTCATTGCTACCATTGGCGATACTGACGCTATAATCGTAATTGCTATAAATGAGTGAAGTATTGCTAAATAGTTTTTCGTTGAAAAGGTGATTCCAACGAAGCGTGCCAGTGGCATTGCCCCAGTTGATACCAAACAAATCCCCCAAGCCAAACTTGTCTCGACCAAAATAACCCGATAAGTAAAGTCGGTTTTTGTCCGAAAAAGTATAGTTCATTTTGGCATTGAGGTCATAAAAGTAAAGTGTGTTTTGGTTGATATCAGGGTCGGAAGAAAGCTTAAGAAAAGCATCGGCATAGGTACGGCGCCCGGTAATAAGAAATGAACTCTTGTCTTTTTGTAAAGGTCCTTCTATCGACAATCGACTCGAAATCAGACCGATGCCTCCTCCTACGTGATAGTCTTGATTGTTGCCGTCGTTCATTTTGACATCTAGTACCGAAGATAATCTACCCCCATATTGCGCGGGCATACCGCCCTTGTAAATGGATAAATCTTTGATAGCGTCGGCATTGAAAGTAGAGAAAAACCCCAACAGGTGAGACGCATTGTAAACAGGAGCTTCGTCAAGAAGAATGAGATTTTGGTCAGCATTGCCACCCCGTACATTAAAACCACTATTGCCTTCTCCTGCCGACTTGATTCCGGGCAAAAGCTGCATTATTTTGAGAGGGTCTCGTTCGCCCATTAAAGCCGGGATATTATTGATTTCTTTGATACTTAGCTTCTCAACCCCCATGGTAGGGTTTGTTATCTTGTCGTTGTCGGAAGTGGCTTTAACAACTACTTCAGCTAACAGCGCCGTGGTTTCCAAAATCTGAAAATCTAGCTTTTGGTTAGACGTAAGAACAACCTGTGTTTCTTTGGTATCATAGCCAATCAAGCTAGCCGCTAGGGTATAATTACCTTGAGGTAAAGTGAGGGAATAAAAACCGTATTCATTGCAAATGGTGCCGGTGTTGGGGAGTTCTTTGACACGAACGGTGACCCCAATCATAGTTTCGCCTGTTTTGGCGTCTTTGATAGTACCACTGATAGTGTACTTGTTTTGGCCTAGGGCAGAATGTACTACTAATAAAGCAAAAAGGAAGTGTTTTAAGATTTGTAGCATAACTGTTTTGTGACATTGTTTGCTACAAAATGAGGCAAGAACGAGAAAAGAGCGAGTAAGAAAAGAAATGAAGCGGACAGAAAAGCGAACTAAACGGGCGAAAGTAGGGTAAGCTGATTCAAGATTATCGAATCAGCTTACAAAAAACTTACCCCTCAGACTTGCCTTCTTGCTTACTAGCGCGGTTGGCGTTTTTGATTTGGGCTTCCAAAATATCCCACATTTGGGGAGTGACTTCTCGTAAGAAATTAAACTGCCCCCCGTTTAATACTTCCCCTCCATCGAGCGTAATGACTTCGCCCGTCATATAAGCCGAAAAATCGGACATGAGATAGGCCGCGAGATTGGCTAATTCTTGATGCTCGCCCGTGCGGTGAAGAGGAATACGGTTTTCGAAAGCAAATTTTTCGGCCAAATCTTTCGGAAAAAGACGGTCCCAAGCTCCCTTGGTAGGAAAAGGCCCCGGTGCGATTGCGTTGAGCCTGATGCCGTATTGCCCCCATTCATAAGCCAAGGACTTGGTCATTGCCAAGGCACCCGCTTTGGCCATAGCTGAAGGTACTACCCAGCCAGAACCTGTCCAAGCATAAGTAGTGGATATGTTGAGGATAGTGCCTTTGATTTGGTTTTCAATCCAATATTTCCCAATCGCAAGGGTAAAGTAGTACGTTCCTCTTAAAACAATATCCACCACGGTATCGATAGCTTTGTAAGAAAGCCGTTCGGTAGGACTGATAAAATTGCCAGCGGAGTTGTTGACCAAACCATGAACTGCACCAAATCGACTGATACCCGCTTCAATGACAGCTTCAATCTGGTCGGTTTTTCGGACGTCACATTCTGCGGCCAAGACTTGCCCACCAGTGGCTTCGGTGAGTTCTTGGGCAGTGGCTTCTAACACCGCTAAACGACGGCTACAGATGACCACATTGGCACCCAATTCAAGAAAATATTTAGCCATCGATTTGCCAAGGCCAGTGCCGCCGCCCGTGACGATGATGGTTTTGCCCGCCAAAGAGCCTTCGCGTAGCATAGGTTGAGAATAGTTCATGGAAAGAGTTTAAGCGCTAAAAATATAAGTGAATGTACTAATTTGGAAATGCGTTAATGAGATGCTTGTTTGTTGTAAATCAATGGGTTAAATAAGGTTGTGCCTTAATCCTACTTAAAAGTAGCTTCGCGCTTTTGTATTTTGGCCTGAAATGCTTCGGTTAAATCATCAGACAGCAGCATGGCTGCATTCCAGTTAGCAATGTATTCAAGTCCATCGCTCACAGAATGATCTCTCGAATAGTTCATGACAGTTTTGATGCCTCTGATAGCCAAAGGAGATTTGCTGGCAATGAGTTGGGCTATTTTGAGAATTTCGGAATTCATTACATCAGAGTTTTCAAAACTTCGATTGACCAGCCCAATGCGTTCGGCTTCTTGTCCGCTCACGTTTCGCCCCGTAAAAGCCATTTCGCGGGCTATGCCAGGGGCAATGATTTTGGGTAAACGTTGGAGCGTACCTAAGTCGGCGACCATGCCCATGTCTATTTCTTTGACCGTAAAAAAAGCATCGGAGACGGCATAGCGCATATCGCAAGCACTTGCAATATCCACCCCTGCGCCAATACATCCTCCATGAATCGCCGCAATAACGGGCTTGCTACATTGCTCGATAGCGTTGATAGGAGCTTGTAAGTCAAGGATTTTTTTGCGAAGTTGCTCGCGTTTTCGGCCTTCGCATTTTTGCGAAAACTGAGCGACATTCATCAATAATTCTAAATCAATACCAGCGCAAAAGTGTTTGCCTGCTCCGCTAAGGATGATTACTCTTACGTCTTCATTTTCATCTAAATCTTCAAATATACTTTTCATTTCGTCCCATGCTTTTTGATTAAGGGCATTGGCGCGTTCGGGGCGGTTGAAAGTAACATGCGCAAGATGAGATTCTATGTTAAGCTGAAAAGTTTCCAAATTCATGACATGCAGAAAGAAAAGGTAAGTACTAAAAATCTGATTTTGAATCCATAATCTTACAAGCTAATGTTCTGCTTGCATACTATATTACAAACCTACACAACTAATTTTTGATTCAAAAAGATTTGCTGTAAAATTGTGTAGTTAGTTGACCATCGATTCAAACACTCATTTTAAGCATGAATATAGAAACACTTGCCATTCAAAGTACCCAATTTCACGACGCCAATGCCAGTGCAGTAGTACCGCCAATTTATCTCTCTACTACTTTTGAGAGAGAAGCAGACGGCAGTATGCCGCACGGACATATTTATACTAGAGCCAGCAACCCTAATCGCAATGCCTTGGAAAAAGCCTACGCAGCTTTGGAGGGAGGGGCTATTGGGATGGCATTTGCATCGGGACAGGCGGCTGCGAGCACTATTTTTCAATGTTTAAAACCTGGTGACCACGTGATTATCCCCGACGACGCCTACTATGGTACTCCCGCATTGCTAGAAGATGTGATGCGTATATGGGGGTTAGAATATTCCAAAGTCGATATGGGAAATGTAGAAGCAGTAGCCCGCAGCTTTAAGTCAAATACCAAACTTGTATGGATAGAAACCCCTTCAAATCCACAACTTAAAATTGCGGATATTAAGGCTATCGCCGACTTAGCACGTCAAAAGGGTGCTTACTCCCTATGTGACAATACTTGGGCCACTCCCATTTTACAGCGTCCGCTTGAGTGGGGTTGTGATGTATCAATGCACTCTGCTACCAAGTATTTTGGAGGACACAGTGATTTGCTCAGTGGAGCTTTGATTTTTAAAGAAAATAGCCCATTGGCCGAAAAAGCCCGGCAAATTCAGACACTAGGAGGGGCTGTGCCGTCGCCTTTTGATTGTTGGTTGATTTTGCGCGGTATTAAAACCTTACCTCTACGCGTGCGTCAGCAATCGGCCAATGCCACTCAGTTGGCGCATTTTTTAAGTACTCATTCTGGTTTGGAAGCAGTACATTACCCCACATTAGAGAGTCATTTGGGTTATGAAGTTGCCCAAAAACAAATGCTATCAGGCGGTGGTATGCTATCGATACAAGTCAAAGGAGGGGCGGAAGAAGCATTGAGAGTTAAAAGCAGGGTGAAGGTATTTGTACGAGCTACTAGCTTAGGAGGGGTAGAAAGTTTGATAGAGCATCGTGCTACGGCAGAAGGAGCGCATTCGGTCAGTCCTAAGAATTTGTTGCGTATTTCGGTAGGACTAGAGCATGTTGATGATTTGATAGCAGATTTAGCACAAGCACTTTCATAAGGGCAAGTCTTTGATTATCAAAATATTGCTCTCAGAGCGGTATTTTTTAGGAATTTTATCTCAATTTTTTTTGAAAAATTTTACTGAAAACGCTTGACAAACGATTTAAAACATCTACCTTTGCAGTCCCAAAGCAACGAGCTCTGGGGCAAAAATTAGAGAGATGGCAGAGTGGTCGAATGCGGCGGTCTTGAAAACCGTTGACTGTAACAGGTCCGGGGGTTCGAATCCCTCTCTCTCTGCAACTGGCTGTAAATCAACGATTTACAGCCTTTTTTTGTTCTAAACCTTTGATTTCCTTGTTAGAATAGTTTCAGTTAATGACCTATCTATCATATGAAACACTTTGTATATCTGCTTGCCTTACTCTTTGTTTCTTTAATAAATGCCCAAGTCTGCACTCAAAATACTTTGACAGCTTAATTGTTATTTCTCCTTAGAGAATGCAGGTCATCAACAACGAGTTTGGAAATTGATCAGGTTCCAATAACTTATAACAATATGAAAACTGTTACGAAGGAAAAGGTAGTTGAATTTGGTGCGAATTTAGCCCAAATTACAATATGGGTAGGGGTAGCATATGCATTGGTAAACCCTGCGATATTGCCTTTTGCACTGCCTGTATTTCTTAGTAAAGAGGTACTGGGTACAACTGTAGGCGCACTTACGGGAAACAAATTTGGGGAATTGGTTGCTAAGTTGACAAAAGTGTTTCAAGGTAAAAACCAAGAATTAGATAAAATTATAAAGAAGGCACTTAAAAATACATTTCCAGCCTTGGAAAGAAATCTTCTTGAACATTATAATGAATCTAACGATGAGTCTCAAAGTGCAATTTCTAGTTTAATTGCCCACTATATCAATATTGATTTTATAAATTTTGATATAACCCAACAAACTAATTATGAACTTGTCAAAAATTTCGCCAATTCATTTGAATATCTACTAGCTACTCCATTCGAAGATTGGAAAGATAAGTATATTAAAGAAAGTTCTTTGCCAGAAAATTTTGAAAAAGTTTTTGTCGAAAGATTTATTGTAGTTTTTGTTGATAAGTTGCACGACCAACTTACAAATGAAGATCATAAAAAAGCTTTTGTTGAATATACACTATCCTTACTTGAATTAAGTATAGAGCTGAATAGAAAGAACCAAGAATTGCTTTTTCAAGCTCACGAAATATTATCCACACTTAAATCAAATACAGACGTACTAACTGGATATACTAAAGATATCTTGAACTTAAATGAATTGTTATTACAACTTATTCCTTCTGTCAGTAGACAAATAAGTGATATAAGGACGGAGATTCTAAGTGAAATAAATAAACAGAATCAACCGGATTTATTAGTGCCTTCGATAGATACATATAAGAGAGATGCCTATGATTTTCGTTATAAAGCTCAATACACTACCTTTTTAGGAAGGGAGCTGGAAATAGATTCTCTCAGAAAATTTGCTTTAACTAATAAAGCTGATAAAAATTTTTATTGGTGGTATTTAACTGGAAAGGGTGGCTCAGGCAAAAGTAGAATAGCGTATGAATTATGTATTCAACTTAAATTGTGGGATTTTTATGCAGGATTTATAGAAAAAAGTTTGCTCGAAAATACTCAACTTTGGCATAAATGGATGCCAGTTAGAAATACTTTTATTGTTATTGATTATGCAAATGAAAAAAGTGATTTAATTGTTGAATTATTAAAAATATTAGAAAGTCGCCAAAGCCTGTTTAAGTATAGTGTTAGGGTTTTATTAATAGACCGTGAACTAACTAAAGAGATAATAGAGAAATTCTCTATTGAAATTGAAGTTGAAAATTCCTCATATACTAATGATTTAAGCCCAATTGTTTTATCTGATGCTAGTGATGACATACTTTGGGGAATAATACAAGAGGTGCATCTAAAAAAAGAGAAAAATATTGCCTATGAAAAAAAAGAATTGTTGATGTATTTATATAATATTGATAATTTAAAGAGACCGTTGTTCGCTTTTTTAGCAGGTGTTGCTTTAGTAGAAGGGGATGATATAAGAGGTTGGAATAAAAGTGAATTGCTTGGAAAATTAATTGTACGCGAAGAAAATAAGGTATGGAATTTAAATAAGGTTGAGAAACCGATTTACGAGAAGCATAAAACTTTACTTGTAATAGCAACTTTGCTTAGAGGAGTGTCAAATGAATTCATAGCTCATTTGGATTCGAATAACTATGTGTGGTTTAATCCTTCAATCCAAATAGATAATGATATTTATAATAGAATATCTTCATCTTTACTTATTGGTGACAAAATACATTATTTAGGGTTAGAACCCGACATACTTGGAGAGTATTTTGTCATAAGGCATTTTTCAAAAATGATTGAAGGGTCAAGTAACGGTAAGGATAACATTTTAGCTTTGCTAAGTGAATTATGGAGCCATAAACCAGATAATTTTGTGTTTATGCTTTCGATGTTACTACAAGATTTTGATGATTGTACTGAGACTAATTTATTAGTATATAAAATACTTTTGAATACAAAACCAATTAATAGTTTAAATTTACAATCTTGGATTGCGTGGAGTATATATAGAAATTTTATATGCAACCCTTTGTTTTTGCCTAAAATATCTATTTCTGAGAAAGAGAAATTTTTTTTAGAAATTCAAACTAGCGTAGGCGATTTAGATATGGAAGGCGTATGTATTTGGTTGAGCACTATTACGATGAACTTTACTAGCTATTTTGGACAACAAAAAGAAACAAATAAACTAATTCGTTATTTAGAAATTACACATAGTTATACTCTGAAGTATCCTCACAGTCAACTAATAATGGCTCAATACGTTAATGCGTTAAGAAATGGGATATTGGACGGTTTAGTGAATTTTAAAAATGATCAAATAAATAAATACTTTAATGGTTTAGAGGTAATAATAGCTGCATTTTCTCAAAATGAGTATATAAATTATATTTACTCATTAGTTTTATGCGATATAATTCGACAGCTATCAAAGAGTTTAAATTTTATAGCATCTCATTTCGAATTATGCAATTATGCTCTTGATAAAGCAAGGGGACTTTGTGAATTATATCCCGAAAATCACAATTTTCATGCCCAATTAAATGGAATTGTATGTGCCATTGCCGTAGGTTATGCAAAGGGTGGGAGGTATGATCGGGCGAATCAATTTAGAGAGGAATCTGCTAGTATAAAGGAGAAATTTATATCTAATTATCAAATAGTATATGATAATTATTTGATGAATTTAGATTTAGCAAGGCATGGTAAAAATCTTTTAGAAACAGAGAGTCAATTACTGGTTTATTATGATAGCGCAGAAGAAGTATGGGAAATGTTTAGAAAAGAAAGGGATATAGCACTTTACTTTGCTAAAACAAACTGGGAGTTTGTGTGTTGTAATGATATATTCGATGGTGTTCGGATTTCAGATTCAAATATACAAAGAATGAAAAAGAATTTACGTGAAATTGAAAAAGATTTTGGAAATGATTGGGAGTTTATTAGGTACATAATTGCGGGGGAGAGCGATTTTTTACAAAGTAATTCTAGTAGCCAACTTAGCTAATATAATAGCCCCATTGATTGGATAGTTTAAAATTAGTAAAATTTATGTTGTATTCAGACAATGGTGTTTTTTGATGACTTAATTTTGTTTCATTAAGAATCCACTAAAATCATTTTGCCTTTCATAAATACCTGAACAGTCTTTGGCGTTAAGCCCGTCACGTTCCTGTAAAAGTCTAAAACACTCAATTCCTGCTCTATCACGGTCGAGGAAGCAGTTTACTTTTTCAAACTGACAAAGGAACTCAAGAGCCTTCTTTCGATTAGCGGTTGAATTAAGTACCACCGTTGAAATACGCGGCTTTTCCAGTCCAAACCATACCAAGGCCGATAAGAAGTCAAAAAAGCCTTCAAAAACCGCTACTGTTGAACGGTTGCCCGTGTCGAAGGTGGGCTTTAATACTTGTTACGGGTTGCAGATTTTCTTGCTAATAGAATAAGGGAGTATTTGTTTTGTCAGGTAATTGATAAGGGGAAGATGAGAAATAGGAAAGTTTATATCAATTTGTTGAGGTTTTGCTTAACTTAAGGGTGAGGCCACCGTATTTTATCACATACGAAGATAAAGGCAAAGATCATCATAGTACAGCGGGCTTAACAAATATGTATTTATCCAAATACCCTTTTACTACCTTGTCATTTTGAATTTTGCTTACGTATACATAAGCAGAGTCATTGGTTGTATCAGGAAATTCAAATTTCATTTCTATCTGTAGTCCTCGGTCGGTGAGCAAATAAAGATGATTTGAACCTCCAACTTTATCCGTTTTGGCAACGCGATCTTTGAAAATAATCTTATTGTCTTTTTGGAAATACAAACTATCTAAGCCTCGGGGAGGCTGTGTCATTGTCCACCCCGACCAAGTACGTATGAATAATTGATTGGCATCACTGACCCTTATTTCATTTCCTTTTTCATCAACTTCTGCTACTTTTTTCCAATAGGCATAAGCGAAAGCATCATAGGCATCGGAATCAATCATATCCCTTTTTTTACAAGAAAAAATAGAAATCAATAGGTATACATATAAGAATGTATTTTTCATAAGTACTTATCCGTTAATTGTTAATCGTAAAATACAGATTCGCAATTGATTAAATCTATTTCCAGAATAAAAAATGATAGAAACTAATTTTAAAGAATTACTTAGATAAAGATAGTCGCCTGCAATAGAACCACAACTCGTAGTTTCCCTTGATTTGAGCATGAAAATAAGTGTTTTTTAAATTTGTTTCTGCTTCCTGCGCTATAAACATCATTAGCTCAACCAAAGGTCGAGCTAATGACTTGAAATTCATAGGGGTTACTGTTTGTTTTTTCTACCAACCAGGGTTTTGGGTAAGTTTAGGATTGGTAATAATATCGCCTGTTGGAATGGGGTAATAGTAGTTTTTGTCGGTCCATTTACGAGGAATGTTGTTTAGCCATGTTAGTTCGCCCGAAGTTTCACCTGAGATAAGCTGAGAGTTGGGCTTACCAGCTATCATGGGTGACACTTCTACATAAGTCACTCCTGATACTTTGGTAGGAGCGGTTGTTTTATAAAAAGCCACATCCAAAATTCCGTCTTCATTTAAGTCCATTGGTGTATTGAGGGCCGGAACATACATACCGTTCCATTCCATTTGCATGAGCTCTCCTCTTTTCCATCTTACGATATCATCGAAACGAAAACCTTCCAAACACAACTCAATACCCCTTTCGCGGCGTACTTCGAGTAGCACAGGGTCAGAGATGGCAGGGAAGTACTTTGACTGTAAATACGTATCGACCTTGGTAGGTTTGGTGGTCAAGCCGCCTGTGATACCCGCTCTTTTCCGCAAAGCACCGATAGAAAGCGCCCAATCAGCATCGGTAAGTGTACCAAGTTCGGCCTTGGCTTCGGCATAGTTGAGAAGTACTTCACCATAGCGAAAAATAGAAATAGAATTGATATTCAAATCGCGGGTGTCATAATACATATCATCCAAAGTCCACTTGATGGGCATATAGCCTGTATAAGTGTATGAAAACAAAGGTGGCGAAGGAACCAACTGCCCACCGCTCGTGCGCTTATAATCACCTACTCGAATGGTCTGCTGTAGGCGTCGATCACGACCTTTTACCTCATCTTTGAAAAGCATGGTCTTATAGGCAGGATTGTCGGTAAAGGGCGTACCGTCGATGTTCAAATAGGTATTGATAAAAGTCCGAATAAAACTCGCTTTGTCGCCATAAGTACCACTGGTCCAGTACCAATTGGCGTCGTTTAGGTTATTTAGAGCCAAATCGCACACCGCCGAAAGCATCACTTCGGTGGTGACGGGGGCGGGATTAATAAATACTTGTCGGTAAGACTTGTCGGTACCCGAACCGTCAAAAAGTTTATATCCGCTTTCGTCTATTACTTTTTTGGCAGCTTCAGCAGCTTGATTTAAGAAATTAGAAGAAGTGGCTTGCAGTCCTAAATTGGTATGGTATTTTCGGAAAGTTCCTTCATATAAGCATACCCGTGATTTGAAGGCATAGGCTACGTATTTTGTAACCAAGCTTCGAGTAGGCTCGTTGGCCGCGGTGATATTTTGGCAGGCATAATCCAAGTCTGCTACTACCGAATCCATCACCAAGGTACGTGGGTCGCGTCCTTTGTAAAGCAATTCTGCATCTGATACATCGAGTGCTTTGCCGTACCAAGGCACATCACCGAAGCGTTTTACTTTATCAAAATAAAACCATGCTCTAAAAAAACGAGCAATACCGAGGTAATTTTTACGAACCGCGAGGGGGACTTTAGGGTCGTTGCAGTTTTGGATAAAATAGTTGATATTCCGCAAATCCGACCAACTCCAGCCTGTACTTACTTGGGGGCTATAGTTGCCTTCTGTAATAAAAGGGGGCGATTCGCGGCGTGCAAGATAGTCAGACATGGCATCGGCACGGTGGAGATTTTTGCCATTAAACATCGTATAAAACGAGTTGGTGTACAATACAAGTCCGCTTTCACTGCCAAAAATAGGCCCTTTAGAGGTGGTAGCTTCGGGTAGCTCTTCTAAATTGCAGCTTACCAAGAAGACCGCAGCTAGTAAAACAAGGATATATTTTAGTTTCATTTGCTTCATTGTTTAGTAGTTAGAATGTAACAGACAAGCCCCCCGTCACACTTTTCATCATGGGGTAGTTGTAAGCATCGCCAGAGTTGCCACCAGGATTGAATACTTGGTCAGAGGCCACGGCGCTTTCTACGTCAAAATCACGGGTACGTTTGTGAAGTGGCGATAGTGTCCAGATGTTTTCGGCAGAGATGAAAACCCGCGCAGCCGAAGCTCCAATTTTAGAAGCTACCTTACGTGGAATATTGTACCCAAGTTGGATGTTTTTTAGCCTCATATAAGCCACATTTTGAAGATAACGAGTCTGAGGAGCACTCAAAGTACCATTGGCATTACTTGCTATCCGTGACACATATCTTGGGAAATAAGCATCGGGATTGTCTTCGGTCCAAATATTTCCCAATTGGCTTTTGGGCACATCTCCATAAGGGCGGTTGTATTGTCCCCAAAATAAGCTTGCTTCTCTACTCGGATACCAATTTTGTTTGCCTACCCCTTGAAGGAAGGCCGAAAAGAAGAAATTGTTCCAATCCGCCCCAAGCATGATTCCGTAGGTATAGCGTGGAGTAGAGTTTCCGATAATAGAACGGTCACCTGGGTTTTCAAGGCGGTCGGTACCTGGGGTAATTTGGCCATCTCCATTGACATCTCTAAATTTAATATCTCCCGGAAACCATAGTCCATTGGATGCCGTACGGAATAAGTTTTGGCTGGCGCTATTTTTGACATCATCGGCAGATTTGAAAAAGCCTTCGGTAGTGTAGCCCCAAATCTCACCCAATCGCTGACCTTCATAATAGTCACTCAACAGTTTTTGAGGATTGTTGTATTTCGTAATGACGGCATTATAGTCGGCCAAAGTAAGTCGGATGTCAAAATTGAAGGGTTTAGAAGAAACGTTGAACTTATCTCTATACGAAAGCATGGTTTCCCAGCCTTTGGTTTCTAGGTCGGCATAATTTCCCTTAGGAGCAGTAGCTCCAAAAACCGCTGGTAAGGTAAGCCCGACCGTAAACATATCGGTTGTAGTACGGATATAGGCATCAGCCACAAAAGTCAAACGATTGGAGAGCATTGATAAGTCAATACCGATGTTTTTGGTGGTGGCAGTTTCCCAAGTAAGTCCTTCAGGCAATACCGTTGGGTTTCGGGTTTGTTGGGGACGTTGGCCATTGAGTACCATGGACGATTGCGAAATCGAAAACTGCTCTAAATAGGCATAAGAGCCAATATTTCCGTTTCCTAAAGAACCATAAGACGCTCTCAACTTCAGATCTGAAATGACTTGCTCAGGCACTCTCCAAAACGATTCTTTGGATAGACGCCACCCCACTGAGTAGGAAGGAAAGAAAGCAAAGCGCTGATTGGCAGGGAATTTAGACGAGCCGTCGTAACGACCGTTGAGCTCTAGCAAATAGCGGTCTTTAAAAGAATAGTTGAGCCGCGCAAAACCTCCTTGGATTTTCCAACGCTCCCAGCCCCCCGATGTAGTAATGGCTTGGCCGAGTGCAAGGTTAATATCGTTGGCATCTTCAAAAATAAGCCCATTTCGCTGCGCTGATAGCCTCTTATAGTTAGATTGCTCATAGTTATATCCTACCAATGCCTTTAAATAATGGTTTTCTTTGAAAGTATTTTCATACTCTGTGTAGAAGTTGGTAGTCATATAGGTAGTTTCACGATATACATCAGTGAGGGAGTTTGTAGTAGTTCCTACATATGCGATAGTGCCAGGCTTTACGCTATAGGGAACTGGTACGGATTTGGTTCGGTCGTTGTTGTCAGTATTTTGAATGGTAAAGTCTCCTTTCACTCGTAGTTTGTCATTAAAAAACTGTGCCGCAAATCCAGTTGTATTTCTGAAGACTTTTTTGTGGTTATCAATACCGTTTTTACCATAATAAAAATCACCGATGCTGTAGGCGGCCGAGAAAGTGATCGTACCATCTGGATTGAGTAGAGGTGATAGGGGGTGCCCTTCGTCGGCGATATTGCGCCATATACCCCCACCTTCTCCTACATTGAGGGGATTGTGATATTTCATGTCAGAATACTGCGACATATTGTTGATTTTCAACCAAGGATAAAGCTGAATAGAACCTTTGCCCGTAAAGTTAAACATCTGATAGTCGTCAGAGTTGTAGCGAAATAGCCCTTCTTGTCCAAAATACCGCCCCGTGATTAGGTAGCTTGCTTTATCAGTACTACCCGAAATGCTCAGATTGTGTTCGTTGGAGCTGTTGCGGTCTTTGTACAAAATACCATAATAGTCTGTGCTACCATAATAAACATACTCGCCAGTGACGGGGTCGATTTCGACTTCGGGCAAGCCGCCAATTTCTGACCGTCTTTTGAGTTCGTTGAGATAGGCTTGCGAAAATTTGAGTGTTTTGTTGGCGTTTTGAGGAAAAGTGCCTCCAAAATTGACAAAAGATTCGGCAAACATCGACGCCCATGTGTAGCCGTCAGTGACTAAATCGGGGCGTGCAATGGGGTTTTTGAGGGAGTAGTTGGTAGAGTAAGTAACGCTCGTTTTGCCAGCGGTCGGGTTTTTGGTCGTAATCAATACCACCCCAAATACCCCCCTTGCTCCGTAGATAGAAGCCGATGCCGCGTCTTTTAGAAGCGTCACGCTCGCAATATCGTTGGGATTGAGCAAACTAGGATCTCCTTCCACGTTGTCGATAAGAACAAGCGCGTTTCCACCTTGCCCAATGGACGTAGTCCCCCGAATGTTGAAGCTAGGTGCTTGATTGGGCTTACCGTCCCCCATTTTGATATTAAGGTTAGGCAATACCCCCTGAAGCCCTTGGTTGACGTTGGTCAGAGGGCGATTGTCAAATACATCGCTTGTGATCATATCTACCGCTCCTGTCAGATTGGCTTTTTTCTGAACACCGTACCCTACCACAACTACTTCGTTGAGGGTTTTGAGGTCAGATTTGAGAGATACATTAAAAATGGTCTGACTTCCCACCACAATCTCTTGGGCACTATAGCCTACGTAGCTAAAGATAAGCACTGCTTTTTCGTCGGGCACCGACAATGTAAACTCTCCGTTGGGATTGGTAGTCACGCCACGTTGCGTGCCTTTTACTACTACGCTTACACCAGGAAGGCCTTCTCCTTTTTCGTCCACAACTCGCCCTCTTATGTTTTGGTCAAAGACTTTGGTCGGAACCAGACTTCGTTTTTCAAGAGACTGTACCTCTGCCTTGGTGATGATGATATACTCTCCCGAAGCCTCATAACTTAAATTGAGCGGTTTGAGTAGTTTATCGAGTACCATAGCTAAGGGCTGATTGATAGCCGAAACCGTTACTTTTTCGTTTTTGGCCACGAGCTGTGGTAGGTAGGTAAATTTGACTTTAGCCGATTTTTCGACCATACCCAAAGCCACTTTGAGTGGTTTATTATCAATTTGTAGACTGATATTACGTAGAAGAGCTTCTTGGGCTAAACTCTCATGGGCTATGGCCAAGCTACTGAGCATGACACTTACGAGGAATTGTAAACAAGTGATTCGCATAACTAGAAGCAACAGTTTGCGCTTTTTTGTGAAACTTTCCATAAATTTGGATTGGTTTAAGTTCAATTTTTTGGACAAAAACTCCCACCAGCACCCGATTTTTCGGGTATTTGCCGCAAACAAATAAAGCAAGGGAGCTAAAAGGTCGGTAATGCTCGCAACATTACCGACTTCTTTTTAGAGATGAGGTAGTTATGGGGACATAGAAAACAGTTAAAGGTTGTTAGTTAGGTGTTAAAAGAGATAGATAAATAAGTATTAAGATTAGTGGCAGCCACGGCTATTGATAAAAACCTTCGTTTCCACAATTTCGTAGCGAGCGCCAATGGTTTTGCAAATAATATCCAACTTCACAAAAAGAGGCTCGTTGCCTAAAGGAGCCGTAACCGAACAATTTTTCATAACATCACTATCATAAATGATCTCTACGTTGTAAGCTTTTTTTAGGTTTGCAAAAACCTCCTTGATAGGTGTATTTTCAAAGTCAAAACTTGGAGTCTCGGTCGGTTGAGTAATGATGATAGGCTGCTCCACTAATGCCTTGTTGAATCTTTCATTTTGACGTTCAAAAGTTGCCTTTTGATTGGGAGTTAGGTATAAACTCTGCACTTGGTATTTCGCATTTTTTTGGGATTTTTTCAGCTCAGAAATCGGAAAAACCATAACCTTTCCCGTTTTGACTGCCACCACTACTTGTTCATCTTTTGAATATGCTTTGATATTGAAACTTGTCCCTAGCACCCGTGTTACGACCGTATTGGTATATACATAAAAAGGCTGATTGTCTTTTTTGACAACCTCAAAAAAGCCTTCTCCCGTAAGAGAAACTTCCCTTTTGTCGCCTAAAAACCGCTCAGGAAAGCTTATTTTACTGCCTTTTTTGAGTTTAACTGTACTTCCATCGGGCAGGGTAGCAGTATAGTCAGCGGGCGTATTGTTGGAGACTTCCACTTCTTGATTTTTAGGCAGGGCTTTTGAAGTCTTTATTTGAGTTTTCGTGGTCGAAATCTCTGAAGGGCGATATTTAACCCAAAAACCTCCAATTCCTCCTATCACGACAAGTACTGCCGCGATGCGTTGCCATTGATACAAAACCGAACGCCCCCAAAAAGGCTTTTTTTTGATCAAGTCCACCATATGTTCTACCTCCAGCGAAATCTCATCATCACTAATAGCAGTGGGTTGATTTTTGAGACCTAATAGCAAAACTCTTGCTTGAGCAAGCGTTTCAGACTTTTCAGGATGAGCTTCCTCCCAAAACTCCCAAAAAGCCGTGTGTTGGGGCGAAGTGCCCTCTACCCACCGCTGGAAAGAAGCATCCCTCACAAAATCTTCAACTTTAAATTTGCTATAATCAATCATAGAAAAAATAGTATTTATCTGTGGACATATAAGGTATATCCAGAAGTGATGTAGTAATACTCATCAAAGCACGAAAAAATTTTAGCACCCTAATTCTTCAAGTGGGTTATGAAATTATTAACCTTTGACACTTTAGAACCTATCGAATATAAAATGGTGCTTGAAGAAGACGAACAGCGCTTTTAGAAGAACATTAGGGGAGAAAAAGCACAACGGTTTGTTAGAAAAGGAGAAGCATCAACAACAAACCTGTAATTGAGAAAAATAGACGTGTTTTAAGAAGCCTTAGGCCATTACAAAGGAGATTGGCGACGGATTGGCGGTTGATATTCATAATCTCGGCAATCTCTTCATTGCTTAGATTATCATAAAATTTCAAGAAAAGTACTTCTTGTTGTCTTTTGGGTAGGTTTTTGACGTGAAGGTTAAGTTTACTAATGATGTTTTGAGTTGATTCTTGAGAAATAATCAATGTCTCTTCCGAATCCGTGATTTCGAGATAATCAAAATAGTCTTCCGAGGCTCTGAGTTGCTGTTTTTGGAGTTCTTTAAAAAGCCGATTTCGGACAATCTTAAGAAGATATACTTTCACATTTTCGTCAGTATCAATATGAGTTCTTTTTTGCCAAATCAGCAAAAATACATCCTGAATAACATCCTTGATAAGCTCACGGTCTCTAGTGAATTTGCGTCCATAATCAAAAAGTAAGCGATAATATTGAGTTGAAATTTTACCAAAGGCATCAGTATCACCCTCTTTGAGTCTTTCCCAAAGGTTGTGTTCTTCCTGATAAACTTTAGTGATTTTCATTTTTAGAAGAAAAAAATGGGTTATTGATACACTTCTCCTTTCCCTCAGTTAGGGGAGATAGAGTAGAAGTTTTCTACCCTACCTCTGATTTTCTTAGCTCTTAAACTTCACCCATTTTTGATTGGCTTTGCCAGAAGCAATGACTGTTTCGACAAACTGCATTCCTCGAATACCGTCGTCAATAGTAGGGAAATCCAAATCAAATTCATTGGGTTCTTCACCATTCATTCGCTTGCGAACAGTACGCGCAAAATTGCGATAGATATTAGCAAAAGCCTCCAAATATCCCTCAGGGTGACCAAATGGAATACGCGTATGCGCATTGGTCGAATCTGAAAGTTTACCTACAGAAGGTTGGTAAATTTGATATCCTTCGGTGCTTTTGTGGTGGAGGTATTGGGGAGTCTCTTGCTGCCAATGTAGGCTTCCTAGTTCTCCATATATTCTGATATTGAGGCCATTCCAGTCCCCGTTGGCAATTTGGCTGCAATGAAGAATGCCTTTGGCACCGTTGTCAAAATGAAGAAGTACGTTGGCATCGTCGTCCAGAACCCGGCCTTCTACGACCCTACTTACGTCAGCACAAAGTTCGGTGATTTTCAAACCTGTGATGTATTCGGCCAAGTTTTCGGCGTGCGTGCCTATGTCGCCCACTGCACCTGCGATACCCGAACGTTTGGGGTCGGTGCGCCATTCGGCTTGTTTGGCACCTTCGCGCTCAATCGGAAACGATAGCCAACCCTGCGGATACTCTACAATCACCTTACGAATCGTGCCAATCGCTCCACTTTGGATAAGGGCACGCGCTTCTTTGACCATGGCATAGCCCGTATAATTATGAGTAAGGGCAAAGGTAAGGCCCGTTTTAGCAATAATTTCTTTCAATTTTTTTGCCTCTGACAACGAAAACGTGACGGGCTTATCACAAATCACGTGAAAGCCATTTTCGAGGGCCATTTTAGCTGGCGCAAAGTGCATGTGGTTGGGTGTGACAATCGAGACTACATCCATGCGATCTTTGCGGCGTTTTTCTTTTTGAATCATTTCTTTGAAATCGCCGTAGCAACGTGCGGGGTCGAGCATGAGATCTTCGCCCGATGCTTTTGACTTTTCGGGCGTGGAGCTAAAAGCACCACATACTAAATCGATTTCGCCGTCGATAGCCGCAGCAATACGATGAACGCCCCCAATAAAGGCTCCACGACCTCCTCCGACCATCCCCATTCTGATTTTACGTGACATATTTAATGGATTTTTAGATGTTGGTTTTTAATACGTTAGCGGTATGTTTAAGTAATAAACTTATAGTAAAAGTAAGCTAATTGAAAGGACTTGAACTTTTGAGATATTAACTTAGCCACTTTTGTTTACTTGCTTTCATATCCTATCTTGGTTATTTTTTTATTTTCTTCAAAAGACGCTTCGGAGGTAAAAGTAAAAAAAGGCTTTTTTCTCACGAAATTGTGGGTAAAAAAAACATAGGTGTTACTTTGCAGACTGTAACAAGCATTATACTCTTTAATCTTAAACCAAACCTTTAAAAAATCATGATTAATAAAGACAGATTGTTTTATGGTAGTTGTTTCGCTTTGATTACTACTGCTTTTTCTTTTAGTATTAGGGCAGGTATCTTGGCTCAACTCGGAACAGAATTTAATTTAAACGCTGAGCAGCTTGGTTTTATCAACTCAATGTGGTTTTTAGGTTTTCCTTTGGCCATGATTGTGGGTGGTCTTGTGTATCACACTGTAGGGCCTAAAACCATCATGCAGATTGCATTTGTAGCACACGCGTTAGGAATTCTTCTTACAATCTACTCAGGTGGGTACACCGGATTATTGATTTCAACCTTTTTGATTGGATTAGGAAATGGCTGTACTGAAGCGGCCTGTAACCCGATGATTGCTGATACCTATTCGGGAGCCGATATGAGTAAAATGCTGAACCGCTTCCACATGTGGTTTCCTGGTGGGATTGTAGTAGGTAGTTTAATATCTGAATTTATGACCAAACAGCTCAATACGGGCTGGCAGCCTCAAATCTGGGTTATTCTTGTTCCTACGTTGATTTACGCTTATTTGTTTTGGGGACAAGCTTTCCCTAGACCCAAAGTGGAAGGGGCAGCTTCGTTGAGCGAAAACTTCAAAGCCATGCTTACGCCTTTGTACATCTTTATGTTTTTGTGCATGGCCCTTACGGCGATTTCGGAGTTTGGCCCTCAACAATGGACAGGTCTTATCATGAGTAAGTCAGGTGCAAGCCCTATGTTGATTCTCGCTTTGGTAACTGGACTTATGGCCGTAATTCGGTATTTTGCAGGACCCATTGTGGCCAAGTTTGACCAAACAGGGGTTTTGTTGGGCTCGGCAGTATTAGCCACTATTGGTATCTATCTATTTAGTACCCAAACTGGCACTATGGCTTATGTAGCAGCTATATTTTTTGCGATGGGTGTAGCTTTGTTCTGGCCAAACATGATTGGTTTTATCGCCGAGAAAGTGCCTCTTAGCGGCGCTTTAGGGATGTCAATTCTTGGAGGTGTAGGGATGTTTTCAACTTCTATTTTCCAGCCTATCATTGGTAAGTGGATTGATGATGCCCGTGCAGAGCAAACAGCCAAAGGCCTTACGGGCGATGCTATGGAGCTTGCCGCTGGACAGGCTACTTTGAGTACTATGGCGCTATTCCCTGGTGTTTTGATTGTGGCTTTTGGTATCCTTTATTTCTGGATGCGTAGCCGCAAAACTACTACTGCCTAAGCTTTAGAAATCATATAAGAAGAAGCCCTGCCGACTAGTCGGCAGGGCTTCTTGATGAGAGGGAAATCAAGGCCTTATTTACAATATTGCTCTAAAGAAGCTTTGGCCGCTGGATAGCCGAGGCGCTCGGCTTGCTTGAGACTCAAGCAACCTACTTCTTTTTGATTTTCCATGATTTGTGCCACGCCTAAGGCATGAAATGCTTTACCAAATTTTGCATCGGCTTTTACTGCTTTTTCAAAACTCACAATCGCGGTTTTGTATTCTTCTCTTTGAAACAATACATTACCGCGATTGTACCACCCCAAGGCATTGGTCGAGTCTAAGTTTACGGCTTGTTCAAAATCACGCAAAGCAGCGTCGGGCTGAGCCAATGCCGCTAAAAGTTGTCCTCGATTTACGTATATTTCGGCATTGTTGGGATCGAGACGAATCGCTTCGGCATAGTCTTTCAAAGCGCCGTTGCCGTCGTTTTGAGCCATTTTGAGCAATGCTCGATTGTAATAAGGTCGATAGTAATTAGGATTGATTTTAAGGGCTTGTTCGTAATCCAAAAGTGCATTGGTGTATTCTTTAAGCTCAAAATAAACCACGCCTCGCGCATTGAGAGCTTCTACATTTTTGGGGTCACTTTCTACGGCTTTGTTCAGAAAATCAAGGGCTTCCTTAAATTTTCCTTCTTTCATCAACAATTTTCCTTTTTCGAGCTGTGCCTCTGACGAAAAACTACAAGCTTGTATAATAAATAATAAGCTACTGATAATAAGCAATATAAAAGATTTCATGAATCGTATTTTTGGTTAAAAGCCCCAAAGATACGACCAAAAGCGTTGTTTTAGTACTAGCTTAAGAGGATTATAAAAGAAGAAATCCTGCCAAAATAGCCCCTGTAATAGGCCCTGCAACAGGTACCCAAGCGTATTCCCAATGTGAGCTTCCTTTACTAGCTATTGGCAAAATAGCATGGGCAATACGAGGCCCTAAATCACGAGCAGGATTGATAGCATAGCCTGTAGTACCACCCAATGATAAGCCAATCGCCCATACCAAGATACCCACCGCAAAAGGCCCCAATCCTGTAGTGACGGCCCCGATGCCTTTGATACCCACCAAAAGTACGATAGTGCCTATCACTTCACTAAAGAAATTGGAACCTCCTGAGGCAATGGCTGGATCGGTCGCAAAGGTTGCTAATTTGGCTCCTTTGTCTTCGGTTTTGGCATAATGAGGCAAATGATACAACCATACCAAAGTAGCCCCTAAAAAAGCGCCAATCATTTGGGCACTTACATAATTGATGACTTTGCTGTATTCGTTTTTGGCAATGGCTAGCCCAATCGTAACAGCAGGATTGAGATGAGCATCATAGCCACCAAATGCTTTGGAGACAAAGATGGCAATAGTAACGGCAAAAGCCCAACCTGCCGTAATGACAATCCAGCCACCGTTGTGGCCTTTCGTATCTTTGAGTACTACATTGGCGACGACACCATTGCCCAATAAAATCAACACAAGGGTGCCAAGAAGCTCGCCCATAAAAGGAGAAGAATGCATTTTTTAGGAATAAGGTTAGAAAGTTTAGCGTAATTAATACTTTATCCCGTAAAGATGCAACTTTACTACTTTTACTCCACTGCTTCTTGATACTAGCTTTGTGCTCTCCTAAAATTTATTTGTTGTCTACAATCAGCCACCCACCAAAGTGGTAGCCGGATTGAGATTTCCGGATTCAAAATCACTGAGGTTTTGTAATGTGACTTTGGCGATTTCACTTAGTGCTTCTTCCGTAAAAAAGCCTTGATGAGCCGTAATCAATACATTGGGAAAAGACATTAGCCGTAAGAGCATATCATCTTGGATGACATACTCAGACAAATCCTTAAAGAAAAGATCGGCTTCTTGCTCGTAGACATCAATTCCCAAATAGCCTAGTTGTCCTGTTTTTAGGGCATTGATTACGGCTTTGGTATTGACGAGCCCTCCTCGACTCGTGTTGATGAGCATGGCATTGTGCTTCATAAGTCTCAAGGTATCGGTGCTGATAAGGTGTTGAGTTTCAGGAGTAAGTGGGCAGTGAAGTGATATGATATGGCAAGAACTGAGAAGTTCGTTTTGGGATACATAAGACACCCCCAATGCTTCTAAGTCAGCAGAAGGGTACAAATCATGGGCCAAAACTTTACAGCCAAAACCTAACATGATTCGGGCAAAAGCATTACCGATTTTTCCAGTACCTATCACCCCGATTGTTTTTCCATAGATATCAAATCCCGTGAGGCGTTCGAGGGAGAAGTTCCCTTCTCTTACTCGGTTATAGGCTTTGTGAGTTTTACGGTTGAGGGTCATTATGAGTGCTACCGCATGCTCAGCTACGGCCTGAGGGGAATAAGCCGGTACTCTTACCACAGCGATACCTAGTTTTTGGGCGGTATCAAGTACTACATTGTTGAAACCTGCGCAGCGAAGAGCAATGATTTTAATGCCTAGTTCGTGAAGTTTGTAGATGATTTCGGAGGTGAGCTGGTCATTGACAAATACGCATACTGCGTCACTTCCTTTGGCCAAAAGAGCACTTTCGAGACTAAGATGCGTATCAAAAAAAATAATCTCGTGAGAGGTGTTAAATCGTTCAAAAAAATCTCGGTCGTAAGATTTTGTACTAAAAAATGAAACTTTCATGATAGAGTATCTGTGACTTAATGGTGAAATAGTAGTCTAAGGGTTTGCAAGCACTCAAAAAAAACTTAGATTTGGGTCTTGTCAAGTTAACTTTTTTTCAAAAATTAAACAAAATCTTTTTCAATCATGGGATTAATGTCATTTTTTAAAGGCGTAGGTGAAAAACTCTTTGGAAAAGAGGAACCAGCAGCAGCACCCGAAAAGGTAGCTGAATTAAAAGCGAGTGCGTTGCTTCAGCACGTAAAAACACTTGGATTGGCTTATAATAAGCTTATTGTCAAGGTGTCAGGGCAAACAGTCATTTTAGAGGGTGAAGTAGCTACCCAAGAAGATGCGGAAAAAATTGCTTTGGCAGTAGGAAATGTAGAAGGTGTAGAAGCGGTTGATAACAATTTGGTGGTAGCTACTCCTGCGCCAGAAGCGCAATACCACACAGTTGTAGAAGGCGATTGGCTTTCTAAAATTGCGGCAAAGTATTATGGCGATCCTCAGAAATACAACATTATTTTTGAAGCTAACCGCCCGATGTTGAGCCATCCTGACAAAATTTATCCCGGTCAAGTATTGCGTATCCCTCCGTTGTCATAGGCAGAACTAAACTTGGTATTCTTGCCAAGAATTGATATAAGAGTGAAATATGAAAAGCATAACTTTTTGTATTTCACTTTTTTGTTTTTAAGCGATATTGCTGAATTTGGCGTAGTGGAAAGGGCAGTTGATTGAGCCTAAGTGAATGGTATATTTCTGGGTAGGTTCCAAAACTTTTGTAAAAGGCCTCGATTGAAGGGATTTCTGGACTTTCAAAATCAAATACAATAGGGCGATTGGCGTATTGCTGAATAACATAATCAATAAGCCAGGTACGAGCATTCCCTTTTCGACCTAGGGGAGAGGCCGCATTAAACAAATAAATAATGCGATTTTCAGAAATGGTAAACAAGGCGCCTGCTTCTATTTGATTATTTTTGGTAGCATATAGCAGCCGCGCCGCATTTTTTTCTAATAAAACTGAAAATACGTTCTTCAATAATTCATAAGCAGATTCGGCTACACCTCCTTCAATGTTGGAAGCATGATTTTCTTTAAAAAGTGAAAGAAGAGGGACAATGTCTAGGCTTTCTTGCAATTGCCATTCGTTTTTTTGGGCACGTGCAAGATTGATACGTCGGTCGCGGGAATATCCTTTACGAATCAGCTCGTAAGGGGCATGGAGAGACAAAAGATAGTTGGAATGAGCACGGATATCGTAGCTACTTGGGCTTATAAAATTGGGTCCTAGACGCCCTGTATAAATAGAAATATACCCAAAATAAGCGGGAAGTTGCTGGAGAAATAGCGAGGTAAACTCTTCTGTAGAATGGTTGGGATGTGTAAAAATGCCCAATAGTTGACAAAAGAAAGGTTGTTGGATGACGCGTGTCATCCATTTGTGACGAATAGGAAGCGGCATAACCGCCTGCCAACTGTCATGGTGAGAAATGACCAAGGCACCCCATTGGGGGGATACTACGTCTAAGTACCAAGTATAGGCATATACAATACGCTGAGGGGAGGTATCAATGAAATGGTTCCATTGGGCCGCAGAGATTTCATGTCTTTGAAGGAATGAAATAGCCATTTTGGACAAAGCTAAAGTTACCGCAGAGTGCCACGCCACTCAATTACTTAATAATATAACACTGAAGCGATTAAGCAAAGTTGCTTCGTATCTTTTGAATAGCCTCTTTGACGGCGTCTTGTTGCTCCATCAAATCGCTGATCGTTTGTATGGCGTGAATGACCGTGCTATGGTCTCGTCCTCCAAAATGATAACCGATTGATTTTAAGGACAAATCCGTTAGTTCTTTCGCAAAAAACATGGCTACCTGACGAGGATATACCAATTCTTTTTTGCGACTTTTACTCTTCAAATCTGCAATCGTAATATCATAATAATCAGCCACTACTTCTTGAATGGTATCGATTGTTACTTCTTTTTCTTCGGCTGATACGATGTTTTTGAGTACATTTTTTGCCAATTCCAAATCAATATCACGGCGTACCAAAGATGCTTGTGCCATCAAAGATATAATGACACCTTCTAGTTCTCTAACGTTGGTATTGACACTGTGTGCTACGTATTCGATGACGCCTGCGTCAATATAAATCCCTTCGGCTTGGAGTTTGCGCTGAATGATCGCAATCCTAGTTTCGAGGTCGGGCTGTTGGAGGTCGGCCGTAAGTCCCCACTTAAATCTCGACAGCAAACGGTCTTGAAGCCCTTGCAACTCGCTCGGACGGCGGTCGGAGGTCATGATGATTTGCTTTCCAGACTGGTGAAGGTGATTGAATATGTGAAAAAAAGTATCTTGTGTTTTTTCTTTACCCGACAAAAACTGCACGTCATCCAAAATCAAAGCATCTACTTTTACATAAAAATCCGTGAAATCTTGTAGTGTATTGCTTTTGATGGCATTGATAAATTGATTAGTAAATTTTTCAGAGGAAACATATACCACAAATTTATCATGGTAATGCCCCTTGATATGATTGCCGATAGCTTGTACGAGGTGAGTCTTGCCAAGGCCTACTCCGCCATAAATCAGAAGGGGGTTGAAAGATGTGACACCGGGACGCTGGGCTACCGCCATCCCTGCCGACCGCGCCAATCGATTGCAGTCTCCTTCAATGTAATTATCAAAACTATAGTTGGAGTTGAGAAATAAATCCAACTCTGAGGTATCGGGGCCTTTGGGGGGGTGAGGGGTTTGCTTTTTGGGATCAGCAGCCGCTTTTTGGCGGGCTTCGGCGGCTTCGGGGGAATTGGTGGTAGGAACGTGCACCTTGATAGGAGGTTGGCGATCTCCACCTGTATCTATAATGATAGAGTATTCGAGCTGTCCATCACGCCCTATGGCATAATCCAACGCACGACGTAACACGTGAATGTAATTTTCTTCTAACCACTCATAGAAAAATTGGCTAGGAACCTGAATCGTCAAGGTTTTGCCGGCCAGTCTAAACGGAACAATCGGCTCAAACCATGTTTTAAAGCTTTGCTCCGAGACATTTGCCTTGATGACTTGAAGGCAATTTTCCCAAACGGAAGCTACATCATGTTGAAACTGATTATTCACGGGGTAACTTTTTTTTACTTGTTATTGCTACGATATGCCTTGAGAAATACATTGAATAGCTTGAAAATGTGGTATTTATAAAAGTATGAAATAAATTTTTATAAATAAAACCACACCTTTGAAACTAGCTCAAAGAATAAAGGGCTGCAAAAATAGGAAAAAGATAGTCATAAACAATGACTAAATGGTACTCATAATAACAAAATAGGGTAATAAAATGAATGTTGCAAAATTGAGATAGATTGCACTGTAAATATGGGATAATGAGTTGAAATCAGAAAATATATATTCTAATTTTACCTTTCTTTTTTCCAATTTAAAGTCATTTCTTTAAAAAGTATAAGATACCTATCCATGGATTTGCCACTATTTTCTGAATTTCCAGCTAGCAATAAAAATACTTGGAAACAGCAAGCTCTCAAAGACCTCAAAGGAAAAGATTTTGATGCTACACTTCTCTGGAAGGTGGATGATGGCATTGTAGTGGAGCCTTATTATACAGAGGAAGATACTGAAAATGAGATTTTTGGGCAAATACGTCAAGCTCAAACCAAATCCCCTGAATGGGCCAATCAACCTTTGGTGATGTTTGAGAACGAAAAAGAGACCAATGCGACTATCATCAATCATTTTGAGAAAGGTGCGCAGGCAATAACCTTGGATTTTGGGAATAAATCGATAGGAGACGTGCCGCTGAGTAGGCTGCTTCATGGAATCAAACTGAGTGAAAGACCCGTTTATTTCATCACTCATCACCAAGCTTTAGACCTTCTCAATGGCTTGGATGCAGTGATACCTTATCAAATGAAGGGAGGACTGTTGGAGGATGGGCTGGCACTATGGATGACAACGGGTCATTTGCCCAGTTCGCATTTTAGAGATTTGGCTGAGATAACAAAAAAACAACAAGAAGCACTTCATTTCAGAACCATCTGTGTAAGTAGTCATGCTTTTCATGATGCTGGGGCGCACATCGTACAGGAGTTGGCGTTTACTTTGGCTTCGGCTATTACATACGTTGATAAATTGACTGACGAGGGACTTCCTTTGGATTTGGTGATGGAGAAGTTGATTTTTTCAGTATCGATAGGAACTAATTATTTTATGGAAATTGCCAAACTCCGTGCATTGAGGTATTTGTGGAGGCGCATTCAGGAGGCGTGGGGTACATTGGGGACGTTTACTATTGAGCCGTGTTATATTCACGCCCAAACATCCTATTTTTATGATGCTACCATTACCTCTAACACCAATATGCTAAGGGCCACCACTGAGGCCATGAGTGCGGTGATTGGTGGGTGCAACGCGCTCACCGTAAGGCCTTATGATGAGGTGTTTAGAAAACCAGATGAGTTTTCGGATAGGATTGCCCGTAATATTTCTGTATTGTTGAGTGAAGAGAGCTATTTAGACAAAGTTATTGACCCCGCCGCAGGAAGTTATTTTCTAGAGAATCTTACTTTGTCAGTGTCGGAGGCCGCTTGGGAGTTGTTGTTAGAAATTGAAAATAAAGGGGGGCTGATGGCTGCATTTGAACAAAATTTTATTCAAAATCAAATCGATGCTGCTTTTCAAAAGAAATTAAAAGATTTGGAAGAAGGTAAGCGTACAATGGTAGGAGTCAACAAATTTAGATTTGACGAAACGCCTTTGGCATTTGAAAATCATTCCCCAAATGTACAACCTACTACTTATTTTAAGTTGTTAGAACGTAAACGTATTTCCAAGATTTTTGAAAAATAAAATAGACTATTTTGGTGATATCATTTGAGCTAAACTGAAAAGAAATAATGCAGGTGATTGATAATTAAATATTTATATATTTTAAATTGACTAATTTATTATTATGCCCACATCCGAACGCGTTAATCGATATTTACAAATAGTAGTAATTGTAGCTTTGCTAATGTATTTTACAAAAGTAATCACCATTCCTATGACCTTTGGATTGTTGGTGGCGATTGTGTTGTATCCTTTATGTAAATGGCTCGAAAATCGTCGTTGGCCACGCAGTTGGGCGATTGCAGCTTGTTTGTCGGTGGTGTTGGTTATAAGCTTGGGGTTGTTAGGAATTATGATATGGCAAGTGGCAGAGCTACGAAAAGAACTGCCTCGCCTGACTACTAAGAGCGATTTGGTATTGGTTCAGTTGCAAGACTGGCTAACTGTGAAGTTTGGTATCACCCTTGATATGCAAATCAGTTGGTTACGTCAAACGGCCAATAACCTGAGCAGTAAACTTGGAACGGTATTGGTCGGAACCGTAAATGCTACGGCAAGTTTGTTGTTCAATCTGGTGATTATTCCCCTGTTTGCCGCTTTATTTTTACATTATAGAGGTTTGCTAATGCGGGGTGTGTATGAATTTTTTGGTACAAAATACCAAGAAAGAGTCAAAACTGTAGCTACTCAGACGGTTGATACTTATTACAATTATATCAAAGGGCTGCTGTTGGTATATTTGATTGTGGGGATTTTGAATACCCTAGGGTTGGCCATAGTAGGTATTAAACAAGCGATTTTATTTGGTTTTATTGCGTCTATTCTGACTATTATTCCTTACATCGGCATTGCGATTGGTGCCCTTTTGCCGATTTCGATTGCTTGGATGATGCACGATTCTATTTGGTATCCTTTGAGTGTAGTGGCAGTGTTTGGTGTGGTACAATATTTGGAAGCCAATGTGATTTTTCCGTGGGTAGTAGGCGTGCAACTCAAAGTCAATACCTTAGCATCAGTAATAGCGTTGTTTTTAGGAGGGGTGATTTGGGGCGTTTCGGGAATGGTATTGTTTTTACCTTTTGTGGCTATTATCAAAGTCATTGCTGATAACGTGGAAGAATGGCAGCCTCTGGCGACCTTTTTAGGGCCTGAGAAATAAGCGTTAGTTTTTGCGGAAATAGTAGATTGGCAACAATCAAGTATATAATTATGAAACCCAATTTCACCAACCTACCACAGGCTACAGAGCATCAAGAAGGCCCAATAGTGTCCACTATTAAACCTTTCATAACGGCAGAAGGTATCAAACTGAAGCCTCGTTTTACAAAAATAGATATTCAAAATGCAGAGCATCTTGGTTTTGCGGCGGGCATACCACCGTTTTTAAGAGGCCCTTATAGTACGATGTATGTGCAGCAGCCTTGGACGATTCGACAGTATGCGGGTTTTTCGACTGCCGAAGAATCCAATGCCTTTTATCGCCGCAACTTGGCTGCGGGTCAAAAGGGACTTTCGGTGGCATTTGACTTAGCTACTCACCGAGGTTATGATTCTGATCATCCACGGGTGGTAGGCGATGTGGGCAAAGCAGGAGTTGCAATCGACAGCGTGGAAGATATGAATGTGCTGTTTGACCAAATTCCTCTTGACCAGATGTCGGTATCAATGACCATGAATGGAGCCGTGATTCCAATTATGGCATTCTATATCGTGGCGGCAGAAGAACAAGGAGTGAAGCCCGAACAATTGGCAGGGACCATCCAAAACGATATTTTGAAAGAATTTATGGTACGCAATACCTACATCTATCCTCCTACGCCTAGTATGCGTATTATCGGGGATATTTTTGCGTACACGAGTCGTTTTATGCCAAAGTTCAATAGTATCAGCATTAGTGGGTATCATATGCATGAAGCGGGGGCGCCGGCACACTTAGAGCTTGCCTATACCTTGGCCGATGGCTTGGAATACCTGCGAACGGGCATCGCCGCTGGAATGGACATTGATGGTTTTGCGCCTCGTCTTTCCTTTTTTTGGGGAATTGGGATGAATCATTTTATGGAAATTGCCAAAATGCGCGCAGGGCGTTTGCTTTGGGCCAAAATTGTGAATCAGTTTAAACCCCAAAACGCCAAATCGCTCGCTCTCCGTACGCATTGCCAAACCTCGGGCTGGTCATTGACGGAGCAAGACCCTTTCAACAACGTAGCTCGTACTACCATAGAAGCAATGGCGGCTGTATTGGGGCACACCCAAAGTTTGCACACCAACTCATTAGATGAAGCGATTGCGCTACCTACCGATTTTTCGGCGCGGATTGCTCGAAACACCCAATTATATCTTCAACATGAGACGGACGTTTGTCGGATCGTCGACCCGTGGGGAGGGAGCTATTATGTAGAATATCTTACCAAAGAATTGGCGGAAAAAGCATGGACCTTGATTGAAGAAGTGGAAGTAATGGGCGGCATGACCAAAGCAATCGAAGCAGGTTTGCCCAAAATGCGTATCGAGGAGGCTGCTGCTCGTAAGCAAGCAAGGATTGATAGCGGTAAAGATACGATAGTAGGTGTTAACAAATTTCGCCCCGATTCCGAAAAGTCTTTAGAACTGCTAGAAGTGGATAATAAAGCGGTGAGGGAAGCACAAATCGCAAGACTTCAGCAGATAAAGACCGACAGGAATCCCCAAAAAGTGAAGCAAGCCCTTGAGGCACTGACGGAGGCGTGTACTCAGTCGGGTGGAATGGATTACAATACCAATCTGCTTGCATGCGCGGTAGAGGCCGCTCGCGTAAGAGCTACATTAGGGGAAATTTCGGATGCAATGGAAAAAGTTTTTGGAAGATATAAAGCCGTGATACGTTCAATTTCAGGAGTTTATAGTGCGGAAGTTTCGGACGACGAAAACTTCCGAATCGCCCGCCAAATGGCCGATCGTTTTGCCGCATTAGAAGGACGTCGTCCTCGTATTATGGTGGCCAAAATGGGGCAAGATGGCCACGATCGTGGCGCTAAGGTGATTGCCACAAGTTTTGCAGATTTGGGTTTTGATGTGGATATGGGGCCGCTGTTTCAAACTCCCGAAGAAACAGCCCGGCAAGCGGCCGAAAATGACGTACATATTGTAGGGGCATCGAGCCTTGCCGCAGGGCATAAGACCTTGGTACCTCAGCTCATCGAAGAACTCAAAAAACTAGGCCGCGAAGATATTATGGTGATTGCGGGAGGGGTGATTCCGTCCCAAGATTATGACTTTTTGTACCAAGCAGGGGTAAAAGGGGTGTTTGGGCCGGGTACGGTGATTTCGATTGCGGCGCAGAAGATTTTGAAGGAATTGATGGGGGAGAAGTAGAAGTTTGTGTATCCATTTGCAGTATGCACAAAAATACATACCTATCGTTTTGAAAAATACCTATGCAATATCAATAGATATTGATTCTAGGATAAAAAAGGCAACCGTTTGATAAGTTTTTTGCTACTATTAGGCATATCATGCTTAAACCGCCTTGGCTCCTTTTTTTTATTTTCGGATATTAGGCTATCTTTTTTCTAGCCTATAACTATCCGCGAAATGAAAACTCACCTTTTGCCGGTTTATTCCTTTGCCCGTACTCATTTTCTTAGCCTTTCGCTATTTTTTACCGCTTTATGTATTACGATTATTCTCAGTGTAAAGATTATTTTTATGGTCAGTCATCATCCCGATATTTCGGGAAGTGAGCGTACCACTACTTATGGTATTCAGGTAGTAGCGGCTGATTTGCCCCTGTACCAAAATCCTAGTCTTCCTCCCTTTTGGATTACTCATTATTCACCGCTTTATTATCAAATCGTCGGCAAAATCTATGCTTTTACAGGTTGGGACGTTAATAATATTTTTCGTGTACAATTTGTGAGTAGAGTAGTCTCTTTTATTTTTATTCTAGCCGCCTTATGGGTTACTTTTATTTCCTTAAAACTTCTCCATATTCCCAAATATTATCGTCCTTTTGCATTAGCTCTTCTATTTGGATTATTACAACATTGGTATTTCACCAATTCCCGTATCGATAGCCTGCTTTTTTTGTGTCTCACTCTTTTTATTTATTTTATGCTTCGCTCGTTTCAAGAGAAGGAAAGCTGGAATATCTACGTCATAGCGGCAGTGATTATGAGTATGATAGCATTCTTTACCAAGCAAATTGCGTATATGTATGTAGCAGGATGGGTTGGTTATTTTGTATGGATGCGTGAATGGAAAAACTTGCTACGAGCTTCTATTTTGTGTTTGGTTTTACTTATTTTATTTACTTTCCTTTTAGGTGGTCACGACACAAAATTATTTTATATCAATCTGATAGGAAGCCTTATCGTTCGGTTAGAACCTTGGGGATATTATGGATTTACTTACAAACAGTTGATTCCTCATTTTGCGGTACTCATCGGCATGAGCAGTGTGCTGGCCTTGAAAGGAATTTTTAATCAAGATAAATCCAAAGTTTTTTTGGGAATCGCTACACTCTTGTTTTTTATTTTCTCAACCGCTAATGCCTTCAAATATGGCGCAGGGGTAGGGTATTTTCATGAATTTGCCTACGTATCTTTACTCTCTGTTTTTTGTTATTTTTCTGAAAAGGTCGCCAAATCCTATTTACATTCAGATACGCATTACTTTTTTGTATCGATTATCTTACTCACATTATTGTATTTCACAACTACCCAACTAGAAAGGCTACATTTGGCGGATTTTAATCAATACAACAGCGAATACAATCAACAAAATGATGTAAAAAAATACCTAGAACCTCGGCTAAAGCAGGGGGAGTACATCGCGGTGTTGTACGGTGACAACTTTCGTGGAATGCTTTTACAACAAATGCTTTTTAAGCATAATCTAGCTTACCAAGACGACGTCATACGAGAGCTTTATTTGTCGAAACGAATCAACTTTGATGCTTTTTTTGACCTCGATAAAAGGGGCGGAGTGAAGTATGTGATTGCGCCAGTTGGGCAATCATATTACTATCCCGCTTTTAATCATCACTTTGACTCTACTTACTATCGGCTTGAAACAGAAATTCATGGTTACAAACTTTACCGATTTACCCCACACAAAAAACGAGTTGCATCCAATGCAACTCGTTCATAATGAGTATTTTTTGGGTTATCTAGGCGTTTTTTCGATACGGTAGGTTTTGGTTTGGGTAAATGTTCGACCAAACATATCCTTAGCACGTATCTCAATAGTATGGGTGCCTTCGGTAAGTCCTGAGGGGAAGCCGGTTGTCCACAAATGTTTTGATTTGACGGCATTGCTTGGGCGTCGTCCTCGCATGAGTGTTTCGGTTGTGTCCCAGCGATTGAGCAAGCTCAAGAAGTGAGGGTCAAACTCCTCTACATAATTCATAGCCTTCCAAGGCAACTGATCGATACGGTACTCTACTAGGTCATTTTTGCTTCCCATAAAGAAGTTAGCGTATACCTTGGCCGTTGTATTTCGCTCAATAGGTACTACATTGGGTGCAAAAATATCGATTTGGTATTCTTTAGGTTTGCCTGCTACTTTATAATCAATCGTGTATTGGTTTCCTTGGAGTGAAAGAAAAATATAGCCTTTGGGAGTGCCATCACGCATGGTTGAGGCGGGGACACCTTGTTCGTTGTATTCTCCTGAATACCAGTCGCCCGAGGTTGTTCCGGCATTGTATTCATGATGCGGTTTTTCTTGCAACCATCCGTCTGATTTGGTATAAAAATTTTGTTGTTGATAATGCGTATGCGCCGACAATGATAAAGTATGGGGAAAATCTTTCAATATATCAAACAACCTTTGGCGGTCTTCTAGTCTGAAAGACTCCCCGTCGGTATAAAGTGGAATATGAAAGGCCAATACAATCAGATGCTCTTTAGGAACGAGTTTTAAGTCATTTTCCACAAAATCGAGCTGTTCTTTACGGAAACCTCCCCAATACCCCTTGCCGTCGCGTGGGTCAGGATGTAAAATATCATCTAGAATAATAAAGTGGGCTTTACCATAATTGAAAGAATAGTTGGCGGGACCAAAATGAGCCTCAAAAGCTTCGTCAGCGTGGGCGTCGGTAGTGGCATCATAGTTCATGTCATGATTGCCCATAAGATTGTACCAAGGAATACCTACTTTTTTGACCGCATCGCGGTAGGCAGCGTGTAAATCGAGGTTGTCGCCTACTAAATCACCCAAAGTTAAACCAAAAGATACGTTTTTGATTCCTTCAACTTCGCCGATGATTCCCTTCGTAAAATTCTCCACATCTTCCGGAGTATAAGGCTGAGGATCACCAAAAACCAAAGCCGTAAAGTTTTCATCTTCTTGGTAAGGGGTCAAGGCGAAATCTACCGAAGCTGGCAATGGCCCTGTGGGAGCCACGCCTGCGTATTTTAGAGTTGGCGAGCCATTGGGTTTATGAATGTAGTAATATTTGGGAAGGTTGTTTGCGTCAAGAGCAATTTTATAGCCCGAAGGCTTGACCACAAACAGAATATTGTCGTCTCCTACAGGTAGTTGGTATTCGCCTTTTTCATTGGTCAATACTACTTGTACGCCGTTTGAAACCGCTACATTGGCAATTCCTTTTTCCTTTTTGTCTTTCTTATTGTTGCCATTGGTATCTTCGTATACATATCCTTTGGCGGTAGATTGTGCCCAAAGCGACGATACGCACAGGCTGCATAATAATACAAATGAGAGTTGTTTCATTTTTAGCATTTTTGAAAGAAGTAAGTAAGTCTTATTTTTGAGCTGACAGTAACCCGACAAAACAACTGCAAGTAACGCATCTATTATTAACTCATGATGAAGTTGGGAGGTTTGTTTAGGAATCTTTATTAAAACAAAGCTTTCGACTTTTTATACTTTTCCGACCATTGGGGTTATAAATCCACTATGAAAAAAAACATTTTGATTACAGGCGCGAGTAGAGGAATAGGAGCTGCTACTGCCTTGTTAGCTGCTAAAGAAGGCTATCAGGTAGGTGTCAATTATCTAAATAACCATGAGGCGGCCCAAAAGGTAGTCACTACCATTCAGAATTTGGGCGGGACAGCCATTGCTATTAAAGCTGATGTATCTGTACGCGAGCAAGTAGCTCATCTTTTTGATGAATTTGACAAGCGATTAGGCCCTATTCATGCCCTTGTCAACAATGCGGGTATTCTCGAAACCCAAAAAAATGTCGTTGACATGGAAGTAGAGCGTCTGGTACGAGTGATCAACATTAATATTTTGAGCTGTTTTTTGTGCAGCCAAGAAGCGATTAGAAAAATGTCAACTCGCTATGGAGGTGAAGGGGGAGCTATCGTCAATGTATCGTCGGTGGCAGCCCGCACAGGCTCTCCCAACGAATACGTTGATTATGCAGTTGCTAAAGGAGCTATAGATACCTTCACGGTAGGTTTGGCTAAAGAGGTGGCTACTGAAGGGATAAGAGTCAATGCGGTACGACCAGGATTTATTTATACCGATATCCATGCAAGTGGCGGTGAACCTGGCCGAGTAGACAGAATCAAGGGCAACGTTCCGATGAAAAGAGGCGGGCAACCTGAAGAGGTAGCTAAGGCTATTTTATGGCTTTTATCGGATGCGGCATCATATTCAACAGGTACGTTCATAGATGTGGCTGGTGGGCGTTAATCAAGTTTTAAACATTTTGTTTTCTTTTTGGCTTCCTATTTTATGCCCCGTTCTTCATTGTCAGCCCCTACTTTACAAACTCTCAAACGAGTTTTAAATACTACCCAACTGTGGGGCATTGCCGTCGGAATGGTGATTTCGGGGGTTTATTTTGGGTGGAATTATGGGTGGGCTATTGCTGGTACGTTAGGCTTCTTAGTGGCCACTCTCATTGTGACAGTTTTGTACGTTACTTTTATTTTTAGTTATACCGAGCTCACTACCTCTATGCCTGATGCAGGAGGGCCTTTTACTTTTGCCTACCAAGCCCTCGGACCTGTTTTTGGATTTATAGCAGGCTTCGGAACACTCGTAGATTTTGTACTTGGCCCACCTGCAGTGGCGTTTGCGTTAGGGAGTTATGCGCACTTTTTATATCCTGCCATTCCTACGCTGGGTATTGCAGTAGGTGCTTATGTGGTTTTTATTGGTATCAATTTGTTGGGCATCAAAGAATCTGCCAACTTTTCAATGATTGTTACGCTACTTTCAGTAGTAGAGTTGCTGATTTTCATGGGGTTAGTGGTGCCTTACTATGAAACCCGAAATTTTACTGCCCACAATCCGCCCGTTACTTGGAGCGGTGTTTTCGAGGCTTTGCCTTTTGCTATTTGGTTTTACTTGGCTATTGAAGGGGTAGCAATGGTGGCGGAAGAAGTCAAAAATCCTCACCGAACCATTCCGCGCGGCTATCTATTAAGTATTGCCACTTTGGTGATTTTGGCTTTAGGTACTATGCTTATTAGCGGCGGTGCCACTGATTGGCGTCTTTTGGTAAATATTGATTATCCTCTTCCTGAGACTTTATCTTTGACTTTGGGGCGAGATAGTGGTTGGGCCAAAGCCTTCACAAGTTTGGGGCTTTTTGGACTTATTGCTTCTTTTCATTGCAATACGATTGGGTATTCGAGGCAGATTTATGCATTAGCAAGAGAAGGGTATTTGCCTTCGTTTTTAGCCTCTGTTAATTCCCGCTTTCAAACTCCCCACTGGGCGTTGATAAGTGGTGGGGCTTTGGGACTAATCGCACTATTGCTAGGTCGTACCGACGATATCATCATTTTGTCGGTATTGGGAGCAATGCTCATGTACATTACAAGTATGGTGAGTCTTTTTGTATTGCGCCATACTCAGCCTCTTCTTTTGCGTCCGTTTGTAACACCCTTTTATCCTTGGTTCCCAATGATTGCCCTTTGCCTTTCGGTCGTTTGCTTAGGAGCTATTGTTTATTATAATCAAGGTCTGAGTTTGTTTTTCTTCGCTGGCTTAGCAGCATCATTGTGGGTCTTCTCAAAACTAAAAAAGCGTTAAGTGTTAAAAATCAGCAATTTAAGGATCTGAGTTTTACATTGTTAGATATTTGTGCAATTATTGTAATAACTGAGCCTTAGGCGATAAGCTTTAAGCAGTAGGCATTTTTTGCGATGTTTTTAAGCAATCGCAGCGGAGATTCGTTGCGTATGCAAAACAATTTTTAACAAAAAGTGTAGGGCTTATAGCCTAAATCGTATCGCTAAGTAGTTACCAATCATTGAAACAATGACGAACAAAATATTCTTTAGAGGTATTTTGTGGTTTATTCAAAACTGTCTCTAGTATTTATTCATAAAAAGTTGACGCCTCTTATGCGTCCTTCTTGTCATTATCTTCACATAACCTTCATATTTGAGTCATTTTTAAGACACATTTAAGCCGTTGTTTTGTAAATAAAAACGGCATGAAAATCACCAAAATATCACCTCCTTATCCACATTGGAAACTCAAATGGAGATGGCGCCAACAATACATTACCCTCCGTACTAAACCGAGAAAAGACGACACCCAAGATATTCAAGAAGCCAAACGCTCTCTTTATTCCGTCACTTTTTGAGGCTTTTTTACCTACATTTGCCTCTTATTATCACTTTCCTTTTGTTTGAATCCATTTCCTTATGAAACGCTCTTTGATTCTAATGTTGCTTGGAGTGGTTGCAGTACTGCCTGCATCGGCCCAACTCAACTACGCTGCTGCGCAAGCTCACTCCCATAATGACTACGCCCAAGCCAACCCGCTACTAGGAGCCTTTGGGCTACAATGTGGGTCAATAGAAGCAGATGTATTTTTACAAGGCGGTGAACTAATGGTAGCTCATACGCCGCGAGAAGTCACCGCTGGAAAAACCCTACAATCGCTCTACCTGGATCCTCTCCAAAGCCAATTGAAAGCAGGGAAAATGTATTCATTACAGTTACTGATTGACCTCAAAACGCCTTTTAATCCTACCCTTGACACCTTAGTCAATCAACTTAAGCGCTTTCCTGAACTGGTAGGAGAGGGGAGACCCCTGAAAATTGTAGTAAGTGGTAGTATGCCGTCTGCTTCTGATTTTGAAAAATATCCCGCTTGGATAGGGTTTGATGGCCGTTTTGACCAAATTTATTCTTCCCAAGCACTAAGTCGAGTGGCTCTTTTTAGTGCGCCTTTTAGCGTAGTTTCTCAATGGAAAGGCCAAGGGCTTTTTCCGAAAGAAGACCGAGAAAAATTGGTGGAATTGGTAAACACCGCTCACCAAAAAGGTAAAAAAGTTCGTTTTTGGGGTACTACTGATACCGAAACCGTTTGGAAAGAACTAATGGCCGTCAATACCGATTGGATTGGCACAGACACTCCTGCCTCTTTGATTAATTATTTCAAAAGCGTTAAACCCGCCGACGGAGAGCATACTCAACCTACTGAAGCTTATGTTCCTTATATTCCTTCCTATAAAAGTGACGGCACCAACAAAACACCCCGAAATATCATTTTTCTTATAGGTGATGGTATGGGCCTTGCCCAAATGCATACGGGGCTTATCGCCAATCGTGGGCAGCTTCATATGGCTTTATTCAAACACCTAGGCTTAATGCAAACCCAACCTGCCGAGTCTTTTATTACAGACTCAGCGGCAGCGGGTACTGCTCTAGCCACAGGCCATAAGACAAAAAATGGCACTATTGGAATGGATGCGACCTTGGTAGCGCGCCCTTCTCTGACAACGACTGCCAAACAACGCGGCAAAAAATGTGCTATCATTTCGTCGGGGCCGATTACGGATGCTACTCCGGCGGTGTTTTATGCTCACCAACCTAAGCGTAGTATGCAAGAAGAGATTGCGGGTGATTTCCTGAAAGAACCTATGGATATTTTGGTCGGAGGAGGGACTAAATATTTCTTCGACCGTAAAGACAAAGGCAATATTGGCGACTCTCTCAAGGTACGTCAATATGATGTATTTAGAAAATATAGCGACATCTCTAACGATAATAAAGCAGAAAAGTTTGTGGTTTTGGACGACCAAGCAGCTCTCTCAATGGAAAAAGGTCGTGGCAATTTTCTTCCTCTTACGGTAGCAGAAAGTATCAAACATCTTCAGAAAACGGCAAAAAAGGGCTTTTTTGTCATGGCCGAAGGCGCTCAAATTGATTATGCAGGTCATGCCAACAATGTATCGTATGTAGTGAATGAAGTACTAGATTTTGACAAAGCGGTTGGGGAAGCGCTCCGTTTTGCGGATCAAGATGGACAAACCCTCGTCATCGTCACAGCCGACCACGAAACGGGTGCTATGAGTATCACAGGAGGTAATGAAAAAGAAGGAAAAGTAAAAGCTAATTTTGGTTCTAAAGGGCACTCGGCTATCATGGTGCCAGTCTATGCTTATGGTCCTCAGTCTCAGCTTTTCGGAGGAATTTATCAAAATACTGAGTTATCTAACAAAATCAGAACACTACTCGAAAAATAAATATTTTATTTTGATACAATCGAACGTTGGCAAGTTCTAAACCTTGTCAACGTTCGAAATTTTGCAAAAAAGCTGAGTCAGTTGTTGAGAGGCATCTTTGACCCCAGTATAAGCACTAGCAATGGCTTCGTCTAATGTCATAGGACGATTGATTATAGAAGTAGCATAGGTAAGACCAATCCTCCTAATATCATCGGGCGATACAAGCAGCGCTCCGCACAATGCAACCACAGGAATGCCTTTTAAGTGAGCTGCATTGGCGATTCCAGCAATCAATTTTCCCTGTAATGTCTGTTCATCTATTTTCCCTTCGCCCGTAAATATCCAATTTACTCCTTCTAGCTTTTCGGCAAAGTGAGTTTGTTCCATTACTATTTTTACGCCTTCTTTGAGGGTGGCTCCCAAGAAAAACAAAGCCCCAAATCCCAATCCTCCTGCAGCACCCGCCCCTGGTACATGAGCCAAATCAAGCCCAAAATCTTTTTTTATCAAGTCGGCTAGGTGCTTAAGTCCTTTGTCTAGTTGCGTTACCATCTCAGGAGTAGCTCCTTTTTGGGGTGCATAAAGCTGGGCTGCTCCGCCAAACCCATACAAAGGGGCCGTTACATCACAAGCCACTTCTACATGGATTTTGGGAGAGCTAGCAGGTCTAACAATTTTGTGAATTTTAATAAGATTTTCGCCATTTGGCTCTAGCGGCTGTCCTTCTGCATCCCAAAACTGCCATCCCAAGGCCGCTGCCATCCCAATTCCGGCATCGGTAGTGGCACTTCCCCCGATTCCCAAAACGATATGATTGGCTCCCTGACGTACAGCCTCTAAGATGAGCTGACCTGTGCCAAAAGTGGAGGTCAAACAGGGATTGCGTTCGTCGGATTCAAGCAGGCGCAATCCCGAAGCCGATGCCATTTCTATGAAGGCGGTAGCACCATCGGCTGAGATACCGTATGCAGCTTCAATACTTCTCCCAAGAGGGTCGGCTACCGTAGTCGTAAGCATGGTACCTCTGGCATCAAAAGTCAAGATTTCGGCGGTGCCTTCTCCTCCATCGGCCATTGGGAGCATGATAATATCTGCCGCTGGAAGTACCGCTCGGATTCCTTCTGCCATTGCGCTGCAAACTTCTTCGGCAGTAAGCGAACCGCGAAATTTATCAGGAGCAAGTAAAAATTTCATACCTAAAAACAAAAAAGAAGGGCAAGCAGTGGATTGCTTGCCCTCAAAGTGAATGATTTTTTTAGAATAATATACTTTCGTCGTCGGTGACTTTAGGTCGTAAATAAGTATTGACAGTATCAATCTTCACGCCACCACAGCCAATATTGGCTTCCATACCATCAGGTTTAATAAAACGATCTCGGCGGTAAGGAGAGCGTTCATTGCCGGCTAAGTCTGGGTCAGCATATACTTTTTGCATATAAAGTCCCCAAGCAGGCATGGCTATACGCGCCCCCTGCCCATAGGCCATGTTGGTAAAGTGAACGTGATTATCTTCACCACCTACCCATACGCCTGTTACAAGGTTGGGGGTCATTCCCATAAACCATCCGTCGGTATAGTCAGAAGTTGTACCCGTTTTGGCCGCAATGTCGTTGTTGTCCGCTAATTTATATTGGGTACGTAGGCGTTGAGCTGTCCCCCAAGGGTCTTCAACAGCACCTCGCATGATAAACAACATTTGGTAGGCAATACTCGGGCTAATCACTTCTTTTTCATTAGGTGGGAAATCTGCCAATACTCGCCCATCTTTCAACGTAATTCGAGTCACAAAACGTGGATCAACATGTTTGCCACTATTAACAAACGTACAATAAGAGTTTACCATCTCAAAAACCGATACGTTAGGGGTACCTAAGCAAATCGTCACTTCTTCGGGGATAGTACTTGTGATTCCTAATTTGTGAGCATAGGCTACTACGGCTTTGGGTCTTACCAATTTCATTAAATGAACACTGATGGAGTTTACAGACTTAGCCAGCGCTTGGCGCAGCGTAAGCGGCTGCCCCGAGTAGCTACCCGTTGAGTTTTTGGGACACCAATCTCCAATACAAACTTGTCGGTCAACGATAGGATCACAAGGGGTGACAAAGTTGAGGTCAATAGCAGAACAATATACAAAAGGCTTAAAGGTAGAACCCGGCTGACGCTTGCCTTGTTTTACTTGGTCGTACTTAAAGTGTTTAAAATTAATTCCTCCCACCCACGCTTTTACATCTCCATTGCGAGGATCCATTGATACCATCCCTATTCTCAAAAATTTGTTGTAATATTTAATCGAATCCAACGGACTCATGATAGTGTCACGGTCTCCTCTCCACGAAAATACCTTCATTTTAATAGGTCTGCGGAGTTCGGCCCAAATCTTGGTTTCATCATCACCATACATCCTTTTCAATTCGCGGTATCGCCAACTGCGTCTGACGGCTCTTTTTTCAAAACCCGGGTCGGGAGCATATCCTCCACCTTTGCCTTTTACTACCCAAGGATCCATTTTAAGAGCTTTGAAATGGTTGAAAAACTTGGTTTGTTGGTCTTTCATATGCTCTTCGGCAGCTTGCTCAGCGTAGCTTTGCATGCGCGAATCGATAGTGGTATAAATCCTCAGCCCATCGGTATAAAGGTCATAATCGGTACCATTTTCTTTGTTGTAAGCCGCCAACCATTCTTTCATCCAATCCCGCAGCGTTTCTCTAAAATAGGGAGCAGGCCCTGTATTATGGTTTTCAATATTGAAATTGAGGGCTAAGGGTTTCACTTTTGTTCTCAAAAATTCTTCTTGAGTCAAAAAACCGTACTTCATCATTTGGCCTAGCACCACATTACGGCGTTCGAGAGCCCGTTCTTTAAAAATGCGTGGATTATAGCGTGAAGGATTTTGAAGCATTCCCACAAGCAAAGCTGCCTCAGGCAAATCCAAATTCCAAGGTTCTTTTTTGAAATAAGTTTTAGAGGCAGTCTTAATACCGTCGGCGTTGTTTCCAAACGAAACTGTGTTGAGGTACATCATCATGATTTCCTGCTTCGTATAGTTACGCTCCAACCGTACCGACAATATCCATTCTTTGGTTTTTGCAATCACCGTCTTGATGATGGGCAAGTCTCCCAAGGTACCTTTGTACTTTTCACTACGCGTCTGAAACAAGTTTTTGGCCAATTGTTGCGTGATGGTACTTCCCCCACCGGTGGTACCCTGCTCACTAGAGGCGACGCCTTTTAGTACTCGAAACATGGAACGGGGGTCAATACCAGAGTGTCTTACAAAGCGAGCATCCTCCGTGGCAATGAGCGCTTTGATGACATTGGGCGAAAGTTGGTCAAACTCAATCGGAGTACGATTTTCTATAAAATATTTTGATAACGTTTGGCCATCAGCTGAAATAATCTCCGACGCCACCTGACTCTGTGGGTTTTCGATTGCTTTCAAATCGGGCATTCCTCCAAACAACCAGAAGAAGTTGAAATAAACTGCCGTTATGTAAAATACAATACCGCCGATAAAAAGGCTCGCAAGTATCCAAAAACGGATAATAAATTTGCGGTATTTTCCTCTCAAAAAAGTCATAGTTATGTTTAACTTGATTCAATAAACTTTATGAGTTAGTTTTTCATAAAATCTACCTAAAATCGATACAAATGCAATAATAAAAATTTTACGCTAGAATAATGGCTAAGTTCACACTTTCCCTAGTCATTTTTCTTGACAGAGGTAGATTGCTGTGATTCGAGGATTTCTCTCACACGTGGCAACAATGGGCTAGTGGGATAATCTTTGATAAAACTATTGAGTGCTTTCAGGTATGCTTCACGTCCTTGGAGTTTTCCAAGCAAGTAAATTCGTAGCAAGGCGTATTTATCTTCAATTTTGCTGCCAGCGTAGGTTACGATTGCCATTTCGAGCTGAGCATAAGCCTCCGAATAGTTGGCGTTTTGATATAAGGTCAATATCTTCTCGTAATCCTTTAAGGCTTCTAACTCTATGTTGCCTGAGGCAGTAGTTGCGCCATTGGCTTTTGTCAACAAACGAGTATAAGAAGAATTAGGGAATTCTTTCAAAAGTCTTTCTTTCCAACTTTCGGGGTTGGTTTTGCTAGTAAGATAAAGCAAATAATAAAGCTCAGGTTTGTAATTAGAATTAGGAAAGCGAGTCAATGTTTGTTCAAATGTCTTGACGGCGTTTTGGGGTTCTTCCAAATTAAACTTATAAATTTTCCCTAATTTATAATAAGCATCTTCTATGCGCTGGTTTGAAGCATCCAATTCTTGTTTGCGAAGGGGAATGTTGCGATACATCGCATCTTTTTTTGCTTTCCACTCAGGCGAATCTTTCGTCAATTTTGCCATATTATCGCCCATCGCAGTGGTATTCACGCTTTGAGTTTGCGGTGCTACAGGCGTTATATTGTCGGCTTGAGTCACTAGATTAGACACTTTTGAGCTTCTTCGCCAGTCATCTTCTAGTTTTCGAGTTCCCCATTTTTGTCGAAACTCTATTTTACTTTGATTGGCCACCACCACATCATACAGCACAAACCGTTCGGCAGGGTCTCCCGCAAAAGGTTGCATATTAGCACCTCGTGCTTGGGCTTGTGCTACTAATTTTTCGGCCTCTTTGATTTTTTGCTCTTGGGCTTCAATTTCATCTTCTATCACTCCATCCAAAAACTTATCTAGTGCTGCAGGATTGAGTTGAGACAGCCGTTGGAGGCTATCTTCGGTACGAATCGTAGTGATTTGTTTTACAAACTCATCTAAGACTTCCTTACGCTCTTTGATTTTCAAGAATTGTGGAGAACTCGGCGGTAGCAACGTCAATGAACTATCAAAATAGGCCTTAGCCAATTCATAATCTTGTAAATGCTCATAATACAACTTCGCCATTTCTAAGTAGGTGTAAGGCACCTGTGTGGTATTGACGGTAGTCTGCCGTATCGACTCCTGAAAATAGCCAATCGCTCTAGGGTAGTTTTTTTTTCTGGTTTCAATGACCCCCATCGAATAATACAACCTATCTCTTAGGTCGCTTGTTTTACGGTCGTGTAGTAGTCTTCTAAAACCTCCTTCGGTCGATACATTTGGGTCCAGTACCGCTTGATTTTGGAGTGCATTCATGTTTGCAAAAAAGCTCAAATCGTAGGAAGGACGATTTTTCCCAACCGCTTTGTAGTGTACATTTGCGGCTTGAGGTTTGTTGAGCAAATCGTACATTTGTCCAGCAGCAAAATGAATACGAGCCGTCTCTTCACTTTTAGGAAGCAGCGGAAACGTCTCTTCCAAGATAGCCAAAGCAAGCGGATACTCTTCTCTTTGTTGATGCAAATAAGCTTTTACTAGATAGAAATGGCTCGTGTTTTTGTCGTTGAGTGGCTGAGTTCGTAGGTATTCTGATACACTAAGAGCGCTGTTGTAATCTTTGGTTTCTGTATAAGCCCGCATGAGCCAAATCAACCCTTCGTGTTTGTCTTCTTCGTCTCTTCCTTTGGCATTTACATATCGAAGCGTCTCAATACCGTCTGTAAACTGTCCTTTATACAATCTAGCTTTGCCAATCTGAATGAGTGCATTGTCTACCCAACGGCTATTTTGGTGACGGTCAGGTATTAGCGATGCTTTCTTGATAACATCTACCAACAAATCATTGACGGGCTGGGCTTCGACGGAATCAAGGGGAGGGAAAATAGGAAGGATGAGATTGTAATTGTCTTTGTGATTGCGTCTCATCGCAAGTTCTGCTTCGCGCATCTTATCTCTTGCGATAACGTAAGCGTTGAATTTGGCCGTAAGATTATGATACCCTACGCTCACTCGTCCCGTGCTGTATTGCGAACAGCCAATAAATAAACTCGACATCCCTAACAAAAAAAGGATTGAGAGTAGAGATAAAGAGCTTAGGTGTTTATTGATTTGCATTAATCGACTCGCTTTCAGGCATTTGCCCAAAAATAGGCTTAAATATGTCGTAAAAATAACGTTTTTGCTGAACTAAAATTATACAAGCATAATGCCAAACATAGATTTGTTGGGAAATTTTGGATAAAAACGACAGATTCTCAAAAGAATCCTCATTCTCGCTACTTAGCATTAGGCATTAGGCTTTAAGCTGTAGGCATTAGGCACTTCTAGCGTACACTCATTGAGGGTGCAAAACTATGGAGTTTACCGCTTAAAGCGTATTGCTGAGTATTTATCATGTTTTAAAAGTGATAGACGTCTGGCTATATATGCAGATGTATAAATTATTTATCTATTTATATGGTTTTTATAAAATAAAAAATCTGTTTTAAGTTTTGATAAAGGATTATTTTTTGTTATTTATAACTTGATTGTTATCTCTTTGTCTATGTATGTTAAAACAATCTTTAATTTTGTATTGTTGAATTAAACGAACTACCAACCAACAAATTCCATGATAGAAAATCCTATCAATCCCGATCATGTAGCCGAAAATCCAGGTCTAATGGCTTATGCCCACTCTGTAGGTGGAGCGGTCATTAAGCCCGAAGATATGGGTAAGGTAAAAGGAAAAGCGGTGTTGGCGATGCGTCAACAAACCGAAAGGCAACTCAACCAAATTTACCAGCAAATGGCTATTTTGGCACAGCAAGCCAAAGATTTGCGTCAGCGAGTGGATGTATCGGAGCGTATTTATGCGGCTCAAATGAACTTCGAACCAGTGCTTAACGAAACTTATTATGTCTACGAAAAAGAAGATGGCAAAGATGTGTTGTCGATGGTAGCTCCTCACGAATGGGGACGTTCGTACAAGTTTAGTCGCTACATTGCCAAAGTTACGATGTTAGCTGACCACACTTGGCATGTAGAATATAATGAATCGAATACTTAAGCTCTTTTTTGTTCTACGCTCCTGAAGCGCTTCGTGCGTGGTGGTGATTGATAGATGTCCCCATTTTTCAAAGAAATCGACCTCCTCTCTGTGTTGTCACGAGAGGATTTTTTTTGGGAAAACTAAGAATATTGCAACACTCCTATCTCTAAAGTGCGTATTATCAACAAAACCCCTTGAAAAAATTGTTATTTTCAAACAAACTTATTTATCTTCATCGGTCGTTTGTTACTTGCCATGAATCAAAGCCCCCACCCGTGATTAGACATTTACCTCTCTTTCGACAAGCCTGGCTATTGTTTTTAGTTGTTTTGTTTGGTGCCTTTGAGGGTTTTGCCCAAACATCCTATACTATTTCAGGGCGTGTTACGGATGCTCAAACTGGCGATCCTGTGCCATTTGCAGCGGTTGCTATTAAGGGAAAAACCGCTGGTGTTACTACCAATTTTGAAGGGTTTTATACGCTCAAAACTACCCAAATCGGAGATTCGCTCGTTGCCTCTTCTATGTCTTATCGAATACGAGCCAAAGCTATTCAAAAAGATTCGCTCTCTCAAGTTATTAATTTTCAACTCGAATCGTCCGAAATCAAGCTTCAAGAAGTCAAAATCTATGCCGGCGAAAATCCAGCTTATAATATCTTGAGGCGTGTGGTCAAAACCAAACCCCAACACAACCCCTCCAGATTGGGAGCCTACGAATACGAGAGTTATAATAAAATTGAAGTAGATGTAGACAATATTTCTGCCCGACTTCGAAAACGCAAATCTATGCGTCAAATCACTGGTGCAGTAGAGAAATTTGAGAAGATAGCAGGTGAAGACGGTAGGCCCATCATCCCGATTTATTTGTCAGAATCTATTTCCAACTATTATTACCGCGAAAATCCCCGCAAAAAGAAGGAACAAATCCTTAAAACCAAAGTGACGGGTATTGCCGTGACCGATGGAAGTTTGATATCTCAGTTGATTGGGTCGTCTTTTCAACAATATAATTTTTACCAAAACTGGTTAAGTATTGTAGAGAAAGATTTTCATTCGCCTATTGCTGATGGATGGAAGTCTACCTATGAGTACTATCTTATCGATACCGTTTTTGTGGGAGGCTATTGGTGCTATCAGGTAGATTATGAACCCAAACGAGCTCAAGATTTGGCTTTTAGTGGGTCGATTTGGATTGATACCCTTTCTCATGCACTGGTTCAGGTAGATGCTTCGGTGGGCAAAAATGCTAACATTAATTTTGTGGAGCGTATCAAGATTCAACAAGAATATGAAGAAATAGGAGATAGCACTTGGATGCCGGTCAAGTCGAGGGTACTGATTGACGTAGCCGAACTTACCGACTCCACGGCAGGAATGCTGATTAAGTTTTATACTTCAAATCGCAATATTGTAACCAACAAGCCGCATCCTCCTAAGTTTTATGATTATCCCATTGAGCTATCGGAAAACTACCGAGAATATGACAAGGATTATTGGGACAAAGTACGCCATGAACCCCTGAGTGCAGGCGAAAAAACGGCCTATCAGCTCATAGACTCTGTGAAGCAAGTCCCCGTGGTACGTACTTATATGGAGGTCATCAACATGGTGGTCAATGGCTACAAACGCATTCCTAAAGTAAACATTGACATTGGCCCGTTTCTTTATTTATATTCCAACAATGCTATCGAAGGCAGTCGGATTAGAATCGGCGCCAAAACCAATCCTGATTTCAGTAGAAAATGGGTGCTCAGTGGCTATGCTGCCTACGGAACACTCGACCAAAAATGGAAATACAACCTGAGTGTAGACTATATTTTTAGTCGTAAACCTTGGACTATCGGCGGGGTAAGCCACAGCTATGATTTGGAGCGAATTGGACTTGCGTCGGAAGCCATTGGCAACAATGTTCTGTTTGGAGCCATGACCCGCTGGGGCGCCTATCGAAGAGGGTATTTTGAAGAAGTAAGTAGCGCGTATCTTAAACGCGAGCTTTTTAGGGGATTTACCCAAACGGTAGGCCTACGACATCGGTCTTTTGACCCTATGTATGCTTTTGCGTATCGCACCACACCTACCTTAGGAGAGCGCTCTCCCGTCCAGAGCGATTATCAGACTACTGAGCTATTTTTTGAGACTCGATGGGGCAAAGATGAAATTTTTATTTATAATGAAAATGAACGCCTTACTTTAGGTACTCAACGGTGGCCATTGGTGATTTTTAGGTATCAAATGGGGATGAAAAAATTACTCAATAGCGATTTCAATTACCACCGCCTTTCGCTAAACATCAAACAAAATTTTAGGGTAGGCATCTGGGGACGCTCTTATTATAACCTTACGCTAGGCTATATTCCGTCTACACTTCCTTACCCTATGCTTTATACACCTTTGGGCAATGAGTCGTTGTTTTATGTCGAAAATGCCTTCAATCTCATGAATTACTTTGAGTTTGTGAATGATACTTATGCCCAATTACGCTATGAGCACAATTTTGAAGGTTTGTTTTTTAATCGTATTCCGCTGATTCGACGTTTGAAGTGGCGCTTTTTGGCCAATGCTCGGGTGCTTTATGGTACTACCCGTCCCGAAAATATGGAGCTTTTGGCGACAACCGATTCACAAGGGCGGCCTGTTTTGGGCTTCAATACCCTCGACCGATTGCCTTATGTAGAAGTAGGCTACGCCGTTGATAACATTTTTAAGGTGTTGCGGGTAGACGCTATCCATCGACTTACCTATCGCCAAAATCCTAATGTTAGTCCCTTTGCGGTGAAGTTTTCATTTTGGTTTAATATCTAAGTTGGCTTTTCCAAACTCCAGTTTTAGGACTTGTTCGGCAGGTTTGTCTTGCGGTGAGTAGCTATCTCTATCGCCATGAAAACGGCGTGGGCGGTGCAAAAACCATTTCCAAGCAAACATGCCCACAAGCCATTTTTTGTCCCACACTTCCTGAAAAAAAGCTCGATAAGCATTCGCCTGTAATTCATGATTTTGAGGACTTTCTTGGTATGACTCCCAAGGTTTGGCTGTTGCAAAGTCAACACTTCTGTAGCCTAATTCGGTAAAAAGAACTGGTTTTTGAAGGGTCGTAGCTAGTTCTTCCAAGCCTTCCAAATGGGTTTTCCAACCTTTTTGAAGGGTTTCTACTGAAGGGTGTTTTTCGGGCGAAAGAGGAAAATAAGCATCTACTCCGATATAATCTAAATCGGCCCAAAATGGATTGCGATGGTAGTGGTTCCAGTTGTCGGCGTAAGTAAGGTCTCCGTGGTATATTTGGCGTGTTTGTTTAATGATAGAGCGCCAAAAAGAAGCTCTTTTACGGACAAAATTGTCCATTTCGGTGGCGATACAAAAGAGTTCTACTTTCATCGAATCTGCCAGACGGGCGTTGGCCAAGATATAGGCTCCAAAATCTTTTTCGAAAGCCAACCATTCAGCTTCTGACTTAAAATCCAAATCACCTGTGTAAGTCCCTCTACCAACCCAAGCATGGGGTTTGAGCATCACTTTAAGGCCATTTTGATGAGCTAGTTTAATCGTCTCTGCCGTTCCATCTAGGCTTTCTCCCCACCATTGTCGCTCCATATTGAAATAAAATCGCGGTTCGCCCTCGCGACAAAAACCGTAAGGAATCACCGCGACCCACTCAGCATTTATATTTTTGATAGGCACAAACGCTGCCGAATCAATAGGCTCGGAAGGTGCTACTGTATTGATACCCCGTATTTTAGTGCCTTGATACACAGGAGGTGAGGTACGCGTGCATCCCGACAGTACCATCAAAAACAACAAAAAGGCTCTGATAGGCATGGTCTATTTTTTCACAACAAAAGCCTTCACCTTTGTAAGCTTACTGCTTTTTGTGTTTACAAAAAATCATTTTGCAACCTATGATAATACAGGGTGAAGCAACCGCCGAAGCCAACGAGATACTATTTTTTTGATATTACCTACAAATCGGGTGCGTAGGCCAATGTTTGTTCTTTGTAAGTTTTCCAACCCAGATAACCTTTCATTGTCAAACCATAATGAAGTTCTCGTTTGGGTGGAGTAAAAGGCCAATTGTTTTGGAGACGCTCCACCAAATCGGGATTGGCAATAAAAGGCTCTCCAAAGGCTGCAATATCGATTGTTCCAACATTGATTAGGTATTCAGATTTTTGTCGATCCATACCTCCAGCCAAAATAATAACACCATCATACCAAGTTCGAAGTCTCTCCAAAAAACCATCTGGCAAGCCAAAACTTCCTCTTGATTTTTGATCCATGATGTGGAGATAAGCAATCTTTCTGGCAGACAATTCGCTCGCTAAATACTGATAAGTTGCCTCGATTTCGTCATAATGGGGTAATTCGTGCAAACCACCGTAAGGGGTAAGGCGAATTGCGACTTTGGCAGCCCCAACCGCCGCAATACACGCATCAATTGCCTCCAACAAAAAACGTGAACGATTTTCGATGCTTCCCCCATATTCGTCGGTTCGATTGTTGATAGCTGGATTGAGGAACTGCTCAATCAGGTAGCCATTGGCTCCGTGCAATTCTATTCCATCAAAACCCGCTGCTAGGGCGTTTTTTGCGGCATTTGCAAAATCTTGCACAATCTGCTTTACTTCTTCGGTTGCTAAAGCCCTAGGCGGAGAACAAATCACAAATCCCTCTTGCCCACTTTCATCATAGCCCCACGCATACGAATTGGCTGCTTGTAGGTCTGAAGCACCCACGGGTGCAGCGCCATTGGGCTGGATAGAAGTATGCGAAACCCTACCTACATGCCAGAGCTGCGTAAATATTTTAGTACCTTTTTCGTGAACTGCTTGGGTTACTTTTTTCCAGCCTTCTACCTGCTCGGTGGTATATAGACCTGGGATGTGCAATACTCCCTTTGAAGTAGGCGAAATCGCCGTACCTTCGGTGATAATCAATCCAGCCCCAGTGCGCTCTGCGTAGTAAGTTGCGTTAAAATCTTTCGGAATCCCGTCTTCGTTTCTGGCCCGCGTCATCGGTGCCATTGCAATTCTGTTTTTAAGCTTTAAAACGCCTATAGTAGCTGCTTCAAAAATGTTAATGTTCATCTCTGTTGTTGTTTTTGTTAATATTTTCTTTCGCGGCTGTCAATGTTTACGGCTCTTTTTTGTGGTATCCCAAACATCTCCTCACTCCTTTATCTTTGGATAGTCGGTATAGCCTTCTGCACCACCACCAAAGAATTTTTCACGAATAGGTTCATTGAGGGGTAATCCATTTTGCAAGCGGTAGGGCAAATCAGGATTCGCAATGAATGGGCGGCCAAAACCAATCAAATCTGCCCAACCACTTTGCAAGGCTTGTTCGGCTCTTTCGACCGTATACTTTCCAGAATAAATCATGGCACCTCCAAAAGTATGTCGATAAGCTTTTTTAAATTCAACTGACATCACCGGGGCATTGTCCCAGTCAGCTTCAGCAACATGAATATAGGCAATGCCAATGTCATTCAGGATTTTGGCAGCGGCGATATAAGTCTCCTCAGGATGATCGTCCATGGCTCCCATCAAGGTAGTAAGTGGTGCCTGACGAACCCCTACTTTGTCGGCTCCAATAGCCTCCGCTACCGCAGTGGTTACTTCTTTCAAAAAACGTAATCTATTTTCTAACGAACCGCCATATTTATCTGTTCGGTGATTGGTCTGGGAATCAATGAATTGTTCGATTAGATAGCCATTTGCTCCGTGCAATTCTACCCCATCAAAACCCGCTGCTATTGCATTGCGGGCAGCCTGTTCAAAATCTTGCACAATTTGCTGGATTTCGGGTATCGTCAATTCTCTAGGCATAGAATGCTGCTTCATATAGCCTTCGCCGGAGGTTGCATCTTTGCCGTTTTTTGCCAAAAATACTTTCACGCCTTCAGCGACTATGGCGGAGGGCGCAACGGGTGCCTGCTCATGGTCCTGTAAAGAAGTATGAGAAACTCTGCCTACATGCCACAACTGAACAAATATTTTCCCGCCCTTTGCATGGACTGCATTAGTTACTTTTTTCCAACCTTGGATTTGTTCTTGAGTATAAATTCCGGGTGTCCAGGCGTAGCCTCTTCCTTGACGACTGATGGGAGTTCCTTCAGAAATAATGAGCCCTGCCGATGCCCTTTGGGCATAATATTCCGCCATCAGGTTGGTGGGTGTCTCACCTTTGCCAGCTCTAGAACGAGTCATAGGAGGCATTACTATCCTGTTTTTTAAGCTGAGATTTTTTAAATTATACGCTTGAAATAGCATTGTGTTATTACTTAAATGATTGATAATGCAAATTTCTATCAGAAAATATTATCATACAAATAACTTAAATTGTACATTTGTATCAGAAAAATAATAGATATGCGATGGAACTTAGAATGGCTGCGTACTTTTAAAGCCATATACGAAACAGGAACTCTCTCTGCCGCAGCGCAGGAACTATTTATATCCCAGCCCGGAGTAAGCCTTCACCTTAATTCGTTGGAAGCTTATACAGGATATAAGCTATTTGATAGAGCAGCTCGGAAAATGGTACCTACTGAAAAGGGAAAAATATTATACAACTTTTTGTTGGAGCCTTTAAAAAAGCTAGAAACCGGCGAACAGCACTTTCATAAACGCTCTAAAGAAGAAAGAGCTACGATAAGTGTGGGGATGTGCTTTGAAACTTTTCAGTATACCCTTGAAGAACACATTAATGAGCTTCCCTTCAATCTCATTATTAAGTTTGGTGAATATCCACAGATGCAACAGGATTTGGACAATGGACTGCTGGATCTTATTGTGAGTCCGCAGAAAGGAAATCAGCAAAATTTGCAATATCAACCTTTTTCAAAAGAACGAATTGTACTAATCGCAGGCAATCAAACCAAGACCGCTGACATAGAGGCCTTACTGCACAGTGGGCATACGACCAAAGCAGCTAAGTTGCTCAAGCAGCAGCTCTGGTACAGCACCGCTGCTGATATGGAGCACCTCAAAAACTTCTGGCTAAAGCACTTTGGAGAGCATCCAGATTTTAGTCCCAATTACATTGTTCCCAACATCAGTTCTATCATAAGATGCTTAAGTGATAGTACGGGGTTTTCGGTGGTGCCAGATTTTTTGTGTCGTGATGCCATCCTGTCAGGCAAAATCAAGCTGGTTTGGGAAGGAAGTAACCCATTGGAAAACACTCTTTATTTTGGTACTCGCAAAAAAACAATCTATGAAAGAGAAATAGCTCAACTTGAAACCTTGTTTAAAGCAAAATGGGAATTGACCGAAAAACTATTTCCTTGATAAGTAGTGAAACTAGGATGATTGAAACGACAATTATTGTATCCATAAGTGTCGTTTCATGGTTTTTGCTCCTAGAAAAGGTTACTGTCGATTTTGTGGTCAATTTGATAAGTTCTTTTAGATTTGTACCTTTTAAGAAGCAATACTTTTTTCTTTTGACGCGCAAAAATATAGTATACGTATACTGATGGCGGTATACTTGAGAAGAATGTATAGCTTTTAGAAGGAAAAATTTCCGTAACTAAATTTACGTATGAATACTCTAAAGGGGGTTAGATTAAATGGTTACACCATTACTATTGTTTTTTTGGTGCTTATAGCTTTCTTAACCTCTTGTCAGACAAATTCTACCCAAAAGGTCAACTATCCTGATATCTCCAACAAAATTATTGATCATGCGGGCGAATTGGGCCCTACCGAAACCCCTCAACGAGCCATAAGCTATTTAGATTCTGCCTATCATAGATTTCCTAACGCTGGGCCGGAAGACCTGTGGAAAAAATATCGCTTCAAATTTGAATACTATCTTTATCACGAATATACACCTACCCTATTAAGAAATGTCATCGATAGTATGTATACGGTGCTAGGAGGAGAAAATGGGCCTTATAAAGAACTTTATGCACAAACTTTTTTTTCGGAAGGAGACGCTCTGATGAATGAGTACCTCTATTCTGATGCTTTTGACCGCTATTACCGAGGCAAAGATTTTGCAAAAAAACACTTGGATTCCTGTAAATATTCCACATTTAGCTACGGTTTGGGAATCGTACGTTATAAACAAGAACAATATGAAGAAGCCAACACCATGTTCAGAGAGTTTCTGACCGAAAACAGCCGTTGCCGCTCAGGATTTAATGAACGACTCATGCTTCCCTACAACGCGCTCAATGCTATGGCTCTGTGCTTCGAAAAACTAGGCAAGCTAGATAGTGCCCTTGCTTACTATCAGAAGAGTCTATCTTTTCTTGATAATCGAGCACCAGAATTTCTTCCCGAAAAAGCTTCTTATTTTGAAAGAGCAAGAGGAGTGGTATATGGCAATATGGGCGGAGCATATCGCAAGCTGGGTAATGCTAGCCTTGCCGAATTGTATCTAAAAAAAAGCATTCAAATCAATAAACGTCCTGGATACGAAATGCCCGACGCTCTTACGGCAGAAATCAAACTAGCAGAACTCTACCTTCAATCTAAGCAGTATGCTAAGGCCGATAGTACTTTGAGGCAAGTACAGGCAGGAATTGACAAACTCCGGCATATGAAAAGGCAAGTAGGTAGTTCATTGCTCCCTTACTATCGCCTAAGTTGGGCGCTGGCCGATAGCCTTGGACATAGTAGTAGAGCCTATCAGTTTTTGAAGTCATATCAACGTTTGCAGGATTCTATCGCTAGTATCAACACCAAAAAGCAACCCAGAGATATTGGCTCTGTTTTTCAATTAAAAGATCAACAATATCAATTGACTTTATTAGAAAAAGACAACAAAATCGCGCAGCAAACCTTACTGATGGTTGCTGGGTTTTCGGCTATGTTTGCGCTTCTTCTGGGAGTGGTTTGGGTAAATTACAGACGTTCTTCCAAACAAGTAAAAGAACTCACTCGGCTCAATCAACTCATTGGAGACCAAAACCTCCACATGCAAGAAGCATTGAGAGATTTAGAGCAAAGTCAAGAAGACAATAGCCGTCTCTTGCGCATCGTAGCTCACGATTTGCGTTCTCCTATCAGTAGCATTGCATCTTGTATTTCGTTGTTGCAAAGTGATAATCTAACGAAGGAAGAAAGAATGGAGTTTTTGACAATGATACAAAATGCTTGCTCCAATACTTTGGCATTTACCAATGACTTACTACACACTCATTCCCAAAAAAAACAACTACAACTTTCTCCAATCAACTTACGTCTAATCCTCCAAGACTGCATCGATGTACTACAACCTAGAGCCTACAGCAAACAGCAGCATATCGAACTCGACGGGACTGATTTGGTGGTGTTGGGAAGTAGCGAAAAAATATGGCGAGTGGTCAGCAATCTTATCACCAATGCCATTAAATTCAGCACATACGAGGCTATCATTAAGGTGAAATTATCCCAAGAGGGCGATAAAGCGCGAATCGCTGTAATTGACCAAGGTATTGGGGTTCCAGAAGATTTAAAAAACAAACTCTTCAGTACAACTGGCGAAATCGGTAGGGCAGGCACCGAGGGTGAAGAGTCGTTTGGGTTGGGATTAGCGATTTCCAAACAGATAGTGAACGCTCACGGTGGTCATATTTGGTTTGAAAGTCAGCAAGAGCAAGGAACAGTATTTTTTGTGGAGTTACCACTATCCACAAATCATCAATGATTGTGTTTATCGCACAAGAAATCATTTGTTTTTGGGAAGTTTTCTTTTTGTCTACCTTGTCCTCAGTAAGTATTTTTGAATAATAGGGGTAGGACGAAAACCGTTAGTTTAGTTGCTTCACCACTTCTTCTTTAGGAATATAACCTACATTTTGCCAGACTAGGCTTTTGTTTTTAAACAACAATAAGGTGGGTAGACCTTCAATACTGAGCTGTTGGGCTAGTTCGGGGTTGTCGTCGGTATTGATACGAACAAGCGTGACTTTGTCCGACATTTCGGTTTTGATTTCTTCGAGGTAAGGGGTCATTTTTTTGCAAGGGCCACACCAATCTGCGTAAAAATCTACTAAGATCAGTTTGTCAGAATCTAGTAAAGCGTCAAACTGAGTTCGAGTCATATTGACAAGGTTTTCTTGCTGATTTTGCTTCGTACCACACCCTCCTAATAGCCACAATAACGTCAATATAAATGCAAAACTATGTCGTTTCATCTTCAGATATATTTAGTGTGTATGTAAAATTTGAACAAATCTCGGTCATTTTTTTTGCATATAATGCAACTTTTGTCACATAATCTATCAATGTAACTCTAAAAACGCCTTTTCTAACTTTGCTACATCTAACGCAGGTAGCAAAGTTAGAAACTTTAACTATTAGCGACGAGGTACTGACAATTCAATGCTGGTTGATAGCGGACTTCCAAATACGGGTGTGCCGTTGGCACTGAAAGTAAAAGGTTGCATACGAGGGGAGCGCTCTTTTCCGCATCCTTGGCCTGCTTCACTATTGGCGTGGTAGAGTATCCAATTCTGACTTCCGTCGGGAGATTTGAAAAAACTATTGTGACCAGCCGCGTGAGTTCCTTTGATGTTGTTGGCCCAAAAAACAGGAGTAGGGTGTTTTTTCCAAGAAGAGGGATTCATCAAGTCGGCATCAGGAGCGGCATAAATCATTCCTAAAGCGTAGTAGTCCGTCCAACAGCCACTTGCTGAAAAAATAATGTTGATTCTGCCATTAGGGCTTTTTAAGAATTGCGGGCCTTCGTTGACCAAAACGATAGGTTTATCATCAGGTCCTGGGCGATAGAGCGAGCCATGTTGTTCCCAGTCAAATTGAGGGTCAGAAATTCGTACACGGGGTCCTACGCAGGTCCAAGGATTGCTCATTTTGCATAGATAAATATCTTGACGACCATTTTCATCTCCTTCCCAGCCCGACCAAGTAAGATAAAGCTGCCCTTTATGTTCAAAAACCGACCCGTCGATAGCCCATTTGTTTTCGGGTGTTTTGAGTTCGCCTTTCATCGTCCATGTACCTTGCGTAGGGTCAGCAGCGGTATTTTCTAAGACATAAAGACGGTGATTGCGGTTTCGGCCATCGTCAGCGGCAAAATAGATATACCATTTTCCCCTTAGAAAGTGAAGTTCAGGCGCCCAAATTTCTTTTGAATAAGGCCCCGTGGCAGGAGGAGTCCATACCGTAACTTTTTGAGCAGTAGGAAGCTCAGATAGATCTTTGACTTTCCAGATGTTGAGGTCTCGGGTGGTGGTATGCATATAATAGTAATAACCATCTTTATAAAAAGACCAAGGGTCAGCTCCAGCGGGTAGGAGAGGGTTTTTGAAAGTCTGGGCTTGTAATAAGGTGGGGATAAGTAAGAGAAAAAGGAAATTTTTCATTTGTGAACGGTGGTTAGTTTACTAAAAAATGCGTCGGGAACTTTAAGTATTACTAGCTGTAAAGACACAACAAAGGCAAAATTACTTTCTAGATAAGTTCATTGGGCAGCGCGCAAGAGGAAGCAAGCCAACTTAAAATACGCTTTTTAAAGCCTATTTTGACATAACAAACTTCACAGATTATGAGGGGGTTGACTAATCTGAAAACCGAAAAATAATCTAATAAGACTTTGTATAAAAGGCATGTAATAAATGATTACATTTGGGCAGATAAAATTCTCAATCGTTAAGAAAACCTAAATCCTTTACCGCAATGGCGACAGCCAACGTAGAACGCAACAAAGCTATCATGCGTAGCATTGTAGAAAGCAATGATGCGCGTCAATTTGACGCCTATTTAGACGTAGTTTCCGAAGATTTTGTAGGACACAATCATTTTGTTCCGGGCGATTTGCGCGGCAACAAAGCCTTGAGCTATTTCTTTTATCTGACCGAAGCTGTAGCGTTTCCTGATGGAGTGCATACGATTCACCACCTATATGGAGAAGATGACTTAGTTACGCTCGAGCTTTCTTATACGGGTACTTTCGTGGCACCTCTTCCTAATGGTACTCCCCCCAATGGCCAAGTGTGTGAGTTTAGATACAACATGATTTGCCGCTTTGAAAATGACAAAGTCGCCGAAATCTGGTGGTATCCTTATGATTCTTATAGTCTTATGAAACAACTCGGCATGATTTAATCCTTCTCTTCTAATGACTTTCAAAGAAAAACTTCAGGCGGGAGAGATACTCTATGGCCTTACGCTGACGCTTGGCTCTCCCAAAATTGCCGAAATCATCGCTCATTTAGGCTTTGATTGGATATGGATTGAAGCGGAGCATACTACCATGAGTTTGGAAGATATTTTGGCACAGTTGCAGGCGGTCAATGGTACCACTACTACCACCATAGTGAGAGTGGATAACAACGACGCTACTACCATAAAGCGGGTGCTGGATACGGGACCGGGTGGCATTATTGTCCCTTCGGTCAATACTCCCGACGAAGCCAAGAAAGCGATCAAAGCCCTTAAATACCCTCCTCTCGGCGAACGAGGAATAGGACTAGGACGAGCGCAGGCCTATGGGCAGACTTTGGGTGAATACATCAAAACCGCTAATGATAAGCTTGTGACGCTTTTTATGATTGAACACATCATGGCGGTTCAAAATATCGAAGAGATTTTAGCGGTGAAGGGCCTCGATGGAGTTATTGTCGGCTCACTTGATTTGGCAGGAAGTATGAATCTCCAAAATGATCTGGGAAATCCTCTGCTCGAAATCGAAGTCCAAAAAGTATTGGCGGCTTGCCTGAAAGCGGGCGTGCCTTGTGGCATCTTTGTGGGGAATGCGCAGCAAGCCAAACTCCGTATCGACGAAGGTTTTCGGATTGTGACTTTGGGGGCGGATGTATTCTTAATAGCCGCTGCTGCCAAAAATGCCCTTGATTTGGTGAAAGCAACCTAAACTAAATTTTAAAAACCATGAATGATGAACAAAACACCCGAGAAGCACTGTTGCGGCTGATTGACAAAGTACATCACCAATACGAAATTTGGTATGCTAAGGTTTCTAAACGAAACCACCGCGTGTGGTATAGTCTTCAGCTTGTATCATTATTGTGTGGATTTTTGACGTCTATTTTTGTAGCTTTCCAAACAAAAGCTACTTGGACACCCAATATCAAACTTATTTGTGCCATTATTCCTCTCATTGGCTCGTTGGCTTCGACGGTAGTATTGCAATTTAAAATCTTTGAAACGTGGCGTTTGCGCGAAGAAGGGCGTATTTCGTTTCACAATCTGGTCAATTATGCTAACAGTGAGCTGTTGAAATGTAAAATGCCTGAGGATTTTCAGCAACTGTTTGAGACGATTACGCAGAAGACCAACGAACTCGAAAACGAACAGTCTAATAAGTATTTTTCGCTGTATGGAAGTAATTTTATTGCCTCTTTTCCTACCAAAAAAACTTAAAAACTGACAAACTCTATTTTACTCCATTGGTCGGGCAGGTGCGTGTCATAAACTCCGTGGCTATTCAAAGCCATCGCGGGGTGAGGTTGTACTTCTTTGCCTCCTACCATAAGTTTTTGAAACCTTCCCAAAAACATACGCCAAATATCACCGTGGGTAGGAGGAAGGGTGCGGCCATGGGCAAGTAACTCCAAACTCTGCCAAGGAATGGCGATTTCGACACTCCAGCCTTGGTCAATATCGCTGTGGTCGTTGAGCGTACCATCCACTTGTACGGCTGTTTGGAGGCCAGGCATGTCAAAGTTCGTAAACGCCCAACGAATGCCCCTTGGATGAGTTCCTTTCCAAAAAGTAGCCCCGCTCCGGTCGTAGTCTCCGCCAAAAGTATAGGCCTGAGGCTGGTGAACATCAAACTGTGGGATATCAAATTTGCTTCCTTTGGTATAAGCATCTTTCCAAATAAAGAAGACTTCGTATAGGGTATTGGCGGCGTTAATTTCTAGTTCATAATAGCAATCTTCACCGTCGATAAACACTTCTAAATCGTTTTCAAGAAAGATAATGCTATCTCTTTGGGTGAGTTTTGCCTCTACAAAAGGCTCTTCGGCCACAAAAGCAATGTAAAGATAGGTGTCATTCCAGAGCAGAGCCGTTTGGGTATTGTACATACCAGCCTCACCAGTGGTCATGTCCACAAAACGCTTGCTCCAAGTGGCTTTTTCCCAAATATCTTTCTGGATATTGCCGTCGATTGTAATGGTTTCGGTTATTTTCTTTGCTTGATAATCTGCACAGGAAGCCATAAAAGTTGAGGAATGAGTTTGTTTGCTTAAAAAAACAAAACCTAGATTGTAAATACAAACTTAGGGGCTGTGTTCTGCAAACTTTGTGAAATACAGAACTAAAAGATTGCCAAGTGTTGTTTCCTGATTGGGAAATCTATATTTTTAGCAAAAATATAATGAAGCCAAATTTTGATGTAGCTTTCTTACCAGAAGCAGTAGAGTTTCTAGAAAGCCTTGACGAGAAAGCAAGAGAAAAAATCTATTACAATATCAAAAAATCGCAATTTGTGAATGATCGCGAGCTTTTTAAAAAACTTAATGAACATATTTGGGAGTTTAGGACATTATTTCAAGGAAAGGCTTACCGGCTTTTTTCATTTTGGGATAAAATAGACGGAAAGGAAACGTTAGTTGTAGCAACGCATGGTATTTTAAAAAAAACTCAAAAAACTCCCATTAAAGAGATTGATAAAGCAGAAGAACTGAGAAAACAATATGTGAGTAATAAAACCAAGAAAAAATGATTATGAAAGACCAACTCAAAACAGTCTCTTTAGATACAATGCTTGATAAGCACATTGGAAAACTAGGTACAGAGAAGCGAGATGCGTTTGAAAATGAGTTAAGGATAGATTTGTTAGGGCATGCACTCAGGCAAGCTCGAAAAGAGCGAAATTTAACGCAGCAGCAATTAGGAGAGCTTGTGGGAGTCCAAAAGGCTCAAATTTCTAAAATTGAAAATAGTGTAAAAAATGCTAGACTTGAAACTATCTTGAAAGTGTTTGATGCACTAGGAGCAAAAGTAAATTTTAATGTAGAACTCAGTAACGAAAAATTTGCTTATTGATAGGGGTATTAAGTAGTAAAGCAAAAGTTTTAGGGTGTTTTATTGGACGTAATTTGTTGATTTTTAACAAATAACAGTTGGGAAATAACGATTAACTTGTGCTTTAGCACTTAAGCATCATTTAGGATACATATTGTTAATAGAGAGATAACCATTATCATAAAATAGCCATTTCAAAATTGCCAATACGTACCCATCTCTTTTGCAAAAAACAAACTACCAACGAACGGATTGGAACTTCCAGCCCGGAACTACCTTTTGCATTTCGATTTCGTCGTCGCGCTTGGTGAGGCCACAGGCTAGGTAGTTTTGGTGCAATTTGGCAAGGGCTTCGCGGTCAAGTTCCACTCCTAGTCCAGGGCCTTGGGGTACTGCTACTGAGCCTTCTTCAAATTTTAAACGTCCTCCCATAATGATTTCGTCTGATTGCCACGGATAATGGGTATCCAAAACATATTTCATACTCGGTAGTGCTGCTCCTAAATGAACCATAGCTGCCAATGAAATACCCAAATGACTATTGGAGTGCATCGACAATCCCCTTCCAAAAGTCTCGCAGATGCCTGCTAAGGTCATAGAAGAGCGCAGCCCTCCCCAAAAATGGTGGTCGCTCAGGATAATATCTTCCGAACCTACGGCAATGCTATTAGGAATATCATCAAAGGAGGTAGTACACATATTGGTAGCCAAGGGCGTTTTGAGGGCTTTTCTTACCAATGCCATATTGGCTTGGCCACGTACGGGGTCTTCGAGGTATTCGAGGATAGGCTCCATTTCTTTCCCGTATTTGATGGCTGTTTCCACCGTCCAGAGGGCATTAGGGTCAAGACGAAGCGGCACATCTGGACCAAATGCTTCGCGTAGGGCGATGATAGCATCTACTTCTTGACGAGGCTCGAAGGCTCCACCTTTGAGTTTAATCGACTGAAAGCCAAACTCTTTGCACATGGCTTTGGCTTGGGTTACGATTTCGGCGGGGTTGAGTGCACTTGCTTGGCGTGCCGCTGCCCATCCTGTAGCATTGGGGTCGATGTTGAAACCTAACTCTCCGCCAGCACCTTCAAATTTATAAAATAAGTAAGCCGAAAAAGGAACGTGGTCGCGCATTTTGCCACCTAATAAATCTACCACAGGGCGTTCGGTAATTTTGCCAATAATATCCATGCAAGCTACCTCAACCGCGCTAAAAATATGTACAAGTTTGCGTTGGTCCCAAGGAGCTTCGCCACGTTGGGCGGCGGTTTCGGTGCCAAAATGCCCTTCTAAAACGTGTCTGATTTGATTGAGCTGAAATACATCTTTCCCGATAAGCAATGCACGAGAAGCTTCTAAGGCGATGTCGATGTCTTTATTGCCCGGGATTTCGCTGATACCCGAGATGCCATCTTCGGTCACTAGCTCTACGACTGTCCGCAGAGCATAAGGAGCATGCAAACCAGCGGCATTGAGGAGAGGAGGGTCAACGATGGCAATCGGGGTAATGTACATTTCCTTGATGCGAGGGCCCGTTTTGTGAGTCATAAGAGTAAACTTTGTAAATGAAAAAATAAACGCTAACCATAGAAGCCGGCAGTCCCGATATTCTAATAGTTAGCGTTCAAAACCAGTTTTAATTTTATGTAATAAGTCCGTGTTTTTAGGGAAAAATAATTTTAGACGTCAGCCGAGACCGTTTGGAGCAATCCTTTGATATAACCATAACAAAAAGAAAATGCTTGTAAGCCGCTATTGGGGTCGGGGTGAGTGGGTACGTGGTCGGGCATCACCATTCCCGAATAACCCACATCTCGCAAAGCCCGAATGACCTGTACGAAGTTCATGTCGCCGTTGTCGGGATATACTTCTTGAAAATTGTTCCAACCGCCTTTGATGTTACGTAAATGCACATTGAAGATTTGATTGCGTTCACCCACCCATTTGATGATAGGAAGTATTTCAGTTTTAGGGTCTTTGAGGCCTTCCGCGATTGAGCCTATACACAGGTTAAAGCCATGATATTCAGTGTCGTAAAGTTTGGCAAATCTCTGGATGCCTTTGAAGACATCAGGGCTATTCCAGCGGGTAATACCTCGGTATCCTACGGGTGTGGGAGGGTCGGCGATATGGTTGGCGAGTTTTACTTTGTATTCTCTGGCAACGGGTAAAATACGGTCGAGCAAGTAAGTGATTCGCTCAAACATCTGATCGATAGATACATCTCCCGCTCTGGTTTTGGGATCGTTACGTTTAATGGCTTCTTCATAATTCCACGTGCTGTAGGCGGCATTGCCACGTTTGGGGTCAATAGTTTTGCCAGTACGTAGTACGGGCAAAATCGTAGTATTATAATTTAATACTTTGATGCCGCTTTTGCCCGCTACTTGAATCATTTGTTGTAAAATTTCAATTTCGCGGTCTCTTTCAGGGCTTTTGCCAAGCATGATATTGGGATATTCGACGCGGTCAATACCCGCCGAACTCAGCGGGAAGTGATAAGCATCAAGACTGATGCCGTATTTTTCGCAAGCTTCCTTTTTGGCTAGCGAATCTTCCAAATCCCAACCTTTGCCCGGAATCGTCTTAGGGGCACCGCCGTCAAGGTTATATACGCCGTGGCGTGCTTTAAATTCGAGATTCTCGATTGAAGTTCCACCTGATTGGCAGCCCACTTTCATCAGTACTTTTTTAGGAGGGGTGGCTTGGGCAGGTTTGGATTCTAAGACAGCCGCTCCTACCGAACCCGCCGTTATGACTTTTAGAAAATTGTTACGATTCATAAGTATGATAGGTTGAAAGGTTCCGAAATTTGTTTTCAATTTTAGAGAAATGTAGTTTGAAAAAAGAGGGAGATTAGTTGTTAGATCAGAGGAAACAATTTAGCCCCAATTATAATCACTACCAGACCCGTAAGTCCCATTACAACCAACAAGGGTGAGATAGTTTTAAGAGCTTCTTTTTCGGTAAGATTACTGAGTTTGCAAATAATCCAAAAGCCAGCGTCGTTCATCCAAGGCACAAGCTTTGAGCCACACCCAATCGCTAATCCTAGATATACAGGGTGAAACTCTAAGTTGGCATTGCTAGCCATTCCTGATAGTATCCCCGAAGCCGTAATAAGTGCTACCGTGGCCGAACCTTGTGCCGTGCGTACCACTGCCGCAATCAAAAATGCCAACGGAATAAGCGCCATTTGGTATTCTTTGGTCATATCGGCAATGCGAGAACTGATGCCTGTTTGTTGGAGCATTCCGCCAAAAGCTCCTCCAGCGGCGGTGATTAATATAATCCCCCCTCCGCTCATAAGGGCGGCTTGCACAAAAGGTGTCAGGCCGTCTTTGTTGTTTTTTTTCTGCTGGGCCAAAATCAATAGAGCCACAATTCCCCCCGTAACAATCGCGATGTTTTTATCGCCAAAAAATTTAACTAACGCGATGAAATTTTGTACCAAGGGAGAAAACGCTTGAATATCAGCCGCTTTATAGAGCGCGTTGATAGCAGTATCAGCACAAATAAAAACCAATGGAATCATGACAGGCAGCAACGACACTCCTAATGCAGGCAAATGCTTATCTTCTTTGGCCGCAATAGATTTAATATCTTCGAGCTTGGCATCTAAAGAATCACGAAGTTCGATAGGCCATTTTTTGTTGGCCCAAAGAGCAAAGAAATAGCCAGAAGTAATCGTAAAAAGTCCCACAACCGTTCCGGCAATCATCATCAAGCCAATGGGAATGTGCATTTCGCCAATCAAAAACAAAGGCCCAGGTGCAGGGGGAACAAGGGAGTTGGCCATGGCTGCACCCGCCATGATACAAAGTACCAATAAAAGGTAGTTTTTCCCGATGCGGAGAGTCATGGCTTTGGCGAGAGGCATCATCAGAAAGATAACCGTATCAAAAAAAACAGGAATGCCCAAGAAAAAGCTACTCACCAGAAACGCAATTGGCGCTTTTTCGATGCCTGTCAAGCGAAGCATCGAACGGATGATTCGCTCGGCGGCGCCGCTTTCAAGCATACATTTGCCTATGATTGCGGCCATTGCAATCAAAATACCGATTTTGGCGCAAGTATTTCCAAACTCAGTGGCAATACGCTCGCCAATACTTTTTTTAGACAGCGCCAGCGCAGCCGCAGGAGTGGTACCTTTGGCTAGGGCGTATTGCTCAATCACGGAGGCAGGAGTGAGTAGTGCTACTACAAATGCCCCTAACAATAAAGCTAAAAAAGGATGTAATTTGAGGCCAATAATACCGCCAACCACAATAACTACACCAACGGATAAAATAAACAGAGGGTCTGACATCAAAAAAATAGGTTTAGGATTTATGTAAAAGGGCTACTTGGAGGCAGCTCTTTGGGGCGGGGTTTGTATGATAAATATTAAATAAAGGTGTTACTTTTTGTCCCACCATATTCGGGTATCGAGGAGATTAGGGCCTTGGCGACTTATGGCTTGCTCCACATTTACCTTATTGACATTCAGCTCGGCATCCGTATAGGTCAGACGACGAATAAAAGGCTCCGTTTTGAGATCGCTACCCGGAAAAGGATTGGGAGTAAGAATCGGAAACCCACTGCGACGAAAATTGGCCCACGATTCGGGACCATTTAAAAAAGTAGCTACCCAATATTGGGTGTTGATTTGCTCTAATTCTTTACCCGTAGCAAGTGGATTGGCTTGTACATAAGTGATAATCGCGGCGTCGGCAATAGCGGTATTGGTTCCATAGCTCGCAAACTGTTGCATGTTGGCTCTGATACCGTTACTATAAAAAGTAGCGGGGTCGCCAGTTGTCCATTTTCTAAAGGCAGCTTCGGCGAGTAGGAGCTGGGTTTGGGCATAAGTAATCAAAAAACTCGGCGCCGTCAGACTTGCCATGCGTGTACGGTCCAATTGACTATAATCCCATAGGCTCGCCAATTTTTGGGCAGCTACCGCCGAACTGATAGTGGTATTGTCGTACCCAAGAGGAGCACCAATCTGAACTGCAGGCGTACGATTGGCGCGGGCTTCTACTTGCTGCGCTCCACTTGTAGCTCCTACATAACGCACGGCAATCGAAGCTAGGCGTGGGTCGTTGTTTTTGCTTAAATAACTCACAAAATCTTCCGCCAAATAGAAGAAAGCCGATTGTCCACCGTTGAGCTGAGAACCTATTGGATTGGTAAAGCTTGCATTATGTCGAATGATGGCATTGTCGGCGTTGGATTGCATTACCCCTCCTGCCACGGCTTTGGCTACGTATTCGGCGGCTTTGGTGGGGTTGACTTTTGAAAGGCGCATGGCCGCTCTCAACAACAAAGAATAGCCCAAGCGTTTCCATTTGACGACATCCCCATCATAAAGCAAATCGCTTGCTACTTTGGCTTTGGCGGCATCTAGTCCCGCCGAACCTGCGTCCAATTCGCTCAAAATAGCATTATAAACCGATTCTTGACTGTCGTAAGCGGGAGTGGCAATGCCTTCTAAGTAGCTTCTTCCTGCTTGCGTATAAGGAATGTCTCCGTAAGTATCAGTAAGAATCATAAAACTATAGGCTTGCCAAATCCGAGCCATATTGTAGAGGTTGGAGCGAGCAGGTACATCTTTGGTTTTGGCAATGACATCCGTTAGCTCTTTGATATTGGTCTGATAAAATGTATTCCAATTGCCGGCTGCTACAGAACGATTGTCTTGGTTGAAATTGGCGGCCGAACCTTGACCACTAAAAGGCGTAATCATTTGTTTTACGATAGTTGTCTCATAACTCAAATTACCGTAAGCAGGAGCGGTATTTACAATGGCCGTATTGAGTTGATAACTTGGCTCTACCGCCGTAAGGGCAATGGGGTTGACATTCATTTCGTCAAATCCTTTGTCGCACCCAAATAGAAACAAACTAGTTAGGGTCGCACCAATATATTTGTTTAATGTCTTCATTTTGAGTCGTTTTTATGAATTAAAATTTAACATTAAGGTTAAATCCAATATTGCGAGTAATAGGCAAACCTGTCGCTTCGAGGCCAATCAGGTTGTCGGAAGGAAATCCAAATTGCTCGGGGTGAATATTAGGGACCCATTTTTTGAGAACTGCCACGTTGTTGGCAACGGCATTCAGTCTGATGCCTTTTACAAAGCGTGACGAACTAGGCAAGAATTTTGAAAAATCATACCCTAGCGTGATTTGGCGAAGCTGCCAAAGGCCCGCGTTGTACACAAACTCCTCGGCGATGTTTTGAGAACGTACCGTTTCGTAATAAGCTTGTACTCCCGATTTGGTTTGATTAACTTCCCCGTTGGGGTTTACACCATTGCCAATCACAAAGTTTTCGGCACGCCCTACGAGGGTTGCTTTGTGTAAACCGTGGCGCCAAGCGTTGTGATTGGTACCCGAAATCATCTTGTGACCTAGTTTGAAATCAATCAAAAACGAAAGATTGATGCCTTTATAAGTGAAACTATTGGTGATACCACCTACCCACAAAGGAAGTGCGCTGCCAAATGCGATTTGGGTAGGAGTACGCAATGGGCGACCATTACCAGCGTCAAACACCTGACGGCCTTGGGCATCTCTTAAATACCCAAATCCGTACAATTGCCCCATCGGCTGACCTACCACTTGGCGAAGCTCTCCCGTGAAATCGCCAGTACCTACCGTAATCATGTTGTCGCTTACTCCTTCTCCAAGATTTAGCACTTTGGTTTTATTGTAAGCGGCGTTGAAAATAGCGTTCCAGCTGAAATCATCTCGTCTGATGGGGTTTAAATTGAAAAGCATTTCAATTCCTTGGTTACGGCTTTGACCTACGTTGATGAGTTGGGTTAAATAGCCACCTGCATTGGAAGTCTGTGCGCGTAGTATTTGGTCAGATGAAAGCTTGTCGTAATACGTAAAATCGATTCCTAAGAAGTTGTTGAACAATTTGAGTTCAAAACCAAACTCTTTTTCCGAGACTCGCATGGGGCGCAAGTTGGCGTTGGGCACTGTTGAGCCATTGATACTAGCGAGTGGTTGAGCTACACCAGTTGGTGAAGGAAATTGCTGGGGATTGATGTTGTAAAATAAGTTGTTGGCATAAGGCGAAACGTCGGTATCGCTACCCACTTCAGCGTAAGCAGCTCTGATTTTACCGAAACTAATCCAAGTGGGTAAAGAAGTAGCAAAAGCTTGTGAGAAGACAAAACTTCCCGTAACTGACGGATATAAAATACTGCGATTGGCAGGAGATAGGGTTGAAAACCAGTCGTTTCTGACGGTTCCGTTCAAGAAGATATAATCCTTGTAAGACACCTCTGCCGAAGCGTATAATGAATTAACTTGTCTTTCTGAAAAATCATAAACGGCATCTCGTTGACGGCTGTTGCCAATCGTATACAGGCCTCTTGTATAAAAATCTTGGACAAACACGTTGTGCCGGCTAATGCGGCGGTACATTTGGTTGCCACCTACGTTGGCATTGATTCCAATCGCCCCAAAAGTACGATTGGCACCCAACAAAAAGTCAGCATTGAGCTCGCGTACATTGCGAGCATCTTGTACATATTGCCCATTCACGAAGCCCGCAGGTGCGGCAGGCTGGCGTTGGGTACCCGTTGGGAGATTGTAATCTTGCTCACGTGAGTAATAATCCTGTCCAATACGACCTTGCAAAAACAACCAAGGCGTAAAATTGTACCGGGCTGTGAGGTTTCCAAAGATACGGTCGTTGTGGATATTGTCGAAACGCTTAAGGGCAAAATAAGGATTGGTACGGTTGGTAAATCTCGACCAAACAGTTTCGTTTCCGTTGGCATCTTCGGCGTATTTTTCCAACAAATCTAGCGGCATAGAATTAGCCATGTTGAAAATCACCACGGGACTATAATCTTGCTCGGCGATGTTGGGTGGATTTTTACGAAATTCGTTTGAGTAATTGACGTTGCCCGATACGGTCAATTTCTTGGCCAATGTTTGTGTAAAGCCTAGGTTGACAGTACGGCGGTCGTAGCCTGAGCCTCTCAAAATGGTGCGGTTGTCGAGGTTTGAAATCGAAAGGCTAAAGCCGCCATTAGCTCCACCCGACGAAAGAGAGAGAGTATTAGTCCAAGTATATCCTTTTTGATAATATTTCGTGATTTGGTTACGCTGTGGCTCGTAAGGTACTTGCACCCCATCAAATAGAATTTGGGTCATGCCAGGTTGGAATTTTTCGCCAAAACTCCATTGTCCAGAGGTAGGAAAAGGAGCGGTAGGCCTAGCACCATTTTCACCCTGCCCGTATTCGTATTGATAATCAGTATAATCGAGCGGAGTTTCGGAAGTAAAGTTGGAATTGTAACTGAGCGAAACCCCTGAGCCAGCGCCACGGCTTTTGGTCGTAATCATGATTACGCCATCTTTTGCGCGTGAGCCATAAAGCGCCGAAGCTGCCGCGCCTTTCAAAACGGTCATGGCTTCGATATCGTCGGGATTGATACTACTCAGGCCGTCGCCGCCGTCGGAGGTACGGTTGCTTCCTCTTTCCGACACGTCTCCGCGCGCTCCGTTGTTGGTGTTATCAATTGGCACCCCATTTACTACGATAAGAGGGGAGTTGTTGCCTCCAAAAGAAGATTGACCCCGAATCCTGATTTTGCTCGTACCCGCAGGACCAGAGCCTAGCGAAGTGATATTGACACCTGCCATTTTGCCTTGAAGGGCATTCATGAAATTGGCGGTACGGTTTATCGTCATTTCATCGGTACCTACAGTGGCGGTGGCGTAGCCTATGCTTTTGGCTTGTTTTTTGATACCGAGCGCCGTCACTACTACCTCACCGAGCGATTTGCTTTCGGGGGCTAAAGCAAGGCTGATATTGGTCTGATTGCCAACGGTTATTTCTTTGCTTTCATAACCTACATAGCTAAATACCAATATGGAAGAGGAACTAGGGACTTCCAACTGAAACCCGCCTTCGGCATTGGTAGTGGTGCCTCTTTGAGTACCTTTGATAAGAACACTCACGCCAGGCAAAGCTTGCCCTTTTTCATCCACTATTTTACCCTTGACTGCTTGCTCTATGACTTCGATGCGAGTCGACGTTTTTAGAAGCGGAATATCTGCAATTTGGGGCTTTTCGGTAGAGATTTCGGGGCTGATACTCTCCTGAAATCGGGCTTCGGCAGCAGCCGTTTTTTTTGCTTTTTTGGCTTCTAAAATCACGTATGAGCCATCTTTGACTTTTTTGTAACCCAATCCCGTGGCTTTTAAGACCTGCTCTAAATTTTGCTCAAGTTGAGCATTGGGATTGATTAAATCAGAAGAAACGGTGATACCTTCAATCAGCCCTCCCTCAAACAAAATATCGACGTGGTATCTGCTTTTTAAATCTTTGAGTACATCGCGTAATTTGAGCGTAGTGGGAGCGGAGAGGGTTTCCGCTTTTTTGGGTAGTTGATGAGCTCTGGCGTAGGTTTGAGCCCAGCTAGGTCGTCCGCATAAGAGCAGCGAAAGGAGAAATATCCCCATCCAGCATGATTTGTGTAGGTTTTCCTTCATTTTACAAAAAGGGTTTAAGGGGCAGTTGAATGATCGGTAAGTATTACTGAGTCGCCATTTCTGACGATATTGATATTGAAGATTTGAGAAATGATTTCGAGAAGTTCGTCGGCATTTTCAGCCCTGAAAGAGCCTACTAGAGTGCGTTTGGCCAATGCTTGGTCTTCAATCTTGACTTTGAGACCGTAGTTTTCTTCCATGATTTTGCCCAATTCTTCTAGGGTAGTATCATCAAACACAAATCGATGGTCTTTCCAAGCGGCGTATTTTTCGGGTTGTGAGGTTACGATTTGTTGTAAATGATTGCGTTGGTCGAGGGTTACTAGATCGCCAGGTTTCATCATGACCTGCTTTTGAGCTTGGCCTTCTTGGTAGCGTAGCTGTACTTTGCCTTTGTTGAGGACTACTTTGGCGCGTTGTTGGCGAGAATAGACCGTAAATTCCGTCCCCAATACCACTACTTCAAAATCTTTATCTGTTTTAACCACAAATTTTTGATTGTTGGTTTGGTGTGTGACAGCAAAATTTGCTTCCCCTTTTAGGAATACTTCGCGGGTTTTTGCTCCAAATCCAAACCTTGGCACCCGAAGCGAAGAGTTGGCATTGAGCGTAACTTGGGTCTTGTCCGAAAGCAAAATAGAGCGCGTTTCTCCAAACGTAGTCGAGTGGGTTTGATACACTATATGGTCCTCAAAAAACCACCCTAATGCTATCAAAGTGAGGCTTAAAGAGGCAGCTATCATGAGTGTATTCCAAAACCTCGGTGAAGACTTTAATGAGGCCTTTGTTTCTTTGAAGATTTCATAAGTGGGATCGGCTTCAAACTTGTCGGCATAGGCATGAAACTGTTTGAGAGCCTCGGGGAGTTGGGTGAGGTATTGCGGATGCTGATATTCGTATTCGACGAGCCACTTATAGAACAACTCCTCGTTGGCGGGCTGTTTTACCCACTCATCCACCATTTGTTTTTGTAAAGCCGATGTCTTACCTGACAAATAGCTAAATATGAATTCTTTGTTGATTTCTGCCTTCATTGATGCACTAGAGTAATAGTTCTTAAAAACCGGTCAAAGCATAGAGACGCTACCAAATCTTAAAAGAAAAGACTTGAAAGCAAGCTGATAAGGGAGAGCATCCACTTGTCTTTGAGGAGGCTGCGGATATACTGACTGGCGCGGTTGAGTTGGACATCTACCGTCTTGACAGAGAGGTTGAGTTCGTCGGCGATTTCTTGGTACTTCTTTCCTTCAAATTTGCGCATGAGGTAGATTCGACGGCGTTCAAGAGGAAGTTTGTTGACGGCTTCTTCCACGTCATGATACAATTCTTCAAACTGACTGATTTGGTCAGGTTGGGATTCGTCCAAAATGGGTTTTTGGGATGCTTCGAGTAGGTCGGCTTTGCGGCCCAAATCCCAACGAAGATAATTGTAGGCGCGATTGCGTACGGTTCGAAATAAGTAAAGACGATAAGAGGTGTCGATTTCGAGGAAGGTCTGTTTGGTATAAAATTGAAAAAAAATCTCTGATACCAAGTCTTCGGCTGTTGCCCTTGAACCTACAAATTTGACGGCATGAGTACACATCGGCTGATAGTACCTCTTGTAGAGCAACTCTACACCTAAACGAAGATTTTTTTCGAGTGTTTTTCGAATAAACAGCTCATCATCAGTCTCAAAATGAGAACTATAATTCTCGGAAGCGGCATGAGGAGGAAGAGATTCTCCAAAAGGGGTAGAGCCTTTGTTGTCGCTGTGGTCGGGATAGACTTGCTCCATGTTTCTTTCTTTATGACAACTTCCTGTGGGAATTGTTAAACTTTGAGTAACTTATCATAAAGACAAACAGTGTACACAAAACTCCTTACAGCAATAGGAAAATATTTTTATTTTTTTGAACGATATTTATTTGTGTATTGAAATAAAAAAGAGAAATGTTCATTTATATGCGTGTGAATGAATGATATGTTGTTGATAATGAGGGTATTGGATGTGTAAAATAGCAAACGCCTCCAGAATTCACTTCTGGAGGCGTTTGCTATGAGAGTATCAACGAATGCTAACTGATTTTTTTGACCGAAACGGCACTGGGCCCTTTTTGGCGTATTTCTACTTCAAAAGTGACTTTATCGTTTTCTTTGATAGGGCCAGACAGTTCATGAACGTGTACAAAAATACTTTCTTGGGTTTTGAGGTCTCTAATAAAACCAAACCCTTTTTGTTCGTTGAAAAAACTTACCACTCCTTCTCTGACAGTTTCTACAGGATCGATGTCTTCTTGTTTTGAGATTCCGACTGGAATGTCTTCGGTATTGATAGTTTTCTTTTTGCGGGGGTCAGGAGGAGTATTTGTAAGGTTGCCGTTTTCGTCAACATACGCAATCATATCATCCAACGACATACCTTTTTTGGCATTGGCTTGCCGTTCTTCTTTTTTTTCCTCCTTGTCTTTCTTCTTTTTTAGTTTTTTCTTTTCGCGTTCTTTTTTACTGAAAGTTTCTTGTGAACTGGCCATATTTTTCTTTTGCTTGGGTGTTTGTATCTGCTTTTTTGGGAAGTAACAAAAAAAGCAGATGAGTGAAGAGATATACCAAATAACTAAAGTGGGTCGGCTTAGTGACTTGCTTAATTGCCTATAAGAGTTGTAGAACTACAAGTTTACAAAGGAAAATAGGGCTTTGGTAGTCTATATAGTACAAATAACGTGATTTTTGGATTAATAATTTCGCTTTTTCAAATATTATATCAAAAAAACTCACTCAGGGAGTGAACACCAAGCAAGTAGATAGATATCCCTATAAGAGGTAGCAGACAGTAGCTATTTCGGTGAGCTACCTCATGAATTTGAAGGGTTATTTTTTAGTTTTGGGCTTTTGTTATTATTTGCATAGTTTTTTGAAACCGAGCTAGTAAGATTGACTCGATTCATTCTTTATCATTACTAAACCACCCGAAAAAACATGAACCGTAGAGATGCTATTCAGCAGGTTGCCCTCCTTTTGGGGACTATGATTTCTGCTCCAACCATGGCCGGTGTATTGGGCCAAAAAACTAATTTAGGGGAAAGTGTACTCGTCTCCGCCGAACAAGAGGCTTTGTTGGCCGAAGTAGCTGATGTGATTATCCCCACTACTTCTACTCCAGGAGCTAAGGCTGCGGGCGTTGAGAAGTTTATCGTCAGAGTAATGCGCGACTGCTATCCCAAAGAAGACCAAGAGGCGTTTTATACGGGTCTTACAAAGCTCAATTCTGAAAGTAAATCGAAGTTTGGGAAAGGATTTAGTGAACTTAATGGTACCCAAAAAATCGAAATGGTAAAGCATACAACGTCCAATGATAAGCCTTTCTTTTTACGAATGAAAGAATTGACCGTAACAGGCTATTTTACGTCTGAAATCGGAGCTAAGCAAGCGCTAGAATATCTACCGATTCCGGGCAGATTTGAAGGATGTGTACCGCTTAAGCCTGGTCAAAAAGCTTGGGCTTTATAAGCTAGTAGAAGTTCTGTATTCATGTGTCACGTGTGGGAGTGTTTGAAGAGAAGCTACACAACACAAACCACAAATTCCCTTAAACCGAAATGTATTTAAATATAGATTCCCAAAAAGAAATGACCTACGATGCCATCGTGATTGGCTCGGGGGTAAGTGGTGGCTGGGCTGCCAAAGAGTTGACAGAGAAAGGATTGCGAGTGTTGATGCTCGAAAAAGGGCATAAACTCGAACATGTAAGCGGCTACGAAAACGCCATGAAAGACCCTTGGCAGACCCAATATAATGGCCGCCTGACCATGGAACAAAAAGAAACCCATCCAAAGTTGAGTCGAGATTATCCCTACAATGAGATGACCGAAAAGTACTGGATGAATGACTCTGATTCACTTTATAAAGAAGTAAAACGATTTGACTGGTATCGCCCTAATATCGTAGGTGGAAAATCAATCATGTGGGGACGTCAGTCGTATCGATTGAGTGACATCGATTTTGAAGCCAACTTGAAGGACGGCGTTGCAGTAGATTGGCCTATTCGCTACAAAGACATTGCTCCTTGGTATAGCTATGTGGAGAAAATCGCGGGGATTTCGGGCGAAAAACTAGGACTTCCTCAACTTCCCGATAGTGAGTTTTTGCCACCTATGGATATGTATTGCGTGGAGAAGGAAGTACGTAAACGCATTGAGAAGAATTTTCCTGGCCGTACAATGACGATTGGGCGGGTGGCCAATTTGTCAAAACCTACCACTGTTCAAATCAACAACGGGCGGGCTGCTTGTCAGTTTCGTAACAAATGCTCTTTGGGCTGTCCTTTCGGGGCTTATTTTAGTACGCAATCTTGTACGTTGCCTCCTGCCGTAAAAACAGGACGTCTTACTTTGCGTCCTGAGTCGGTAGTGACCAATTTGATTTATGACGAAAACAAGAAAAAAGCTACGGGGGTGCGTGTTATTGATGCCGTAACTTTGGAGGAAAAAATCTATAATGCGGGCTTGATTTTTGTATGTGGTTCGGCTTTGGGTACTACTGCTATCTTGTTGAATTCTACTTCTAATCGTTTTCCTAATGGTTTTGGTAATGATAGTGGCGAACTTGGTCACAATCTCATGGATCATCACTTCCGTGTCGGAGCAAGTGGTACTTGGGAAGGCGACGAAGATAAATACTACTTTGGTCGTCGGGCCAATGGTATTTATATTCCACGTTATCGCAATATCGGCAATGATAAGCGCGATTATCTCCGTGGATTTGGATACCAAGGTGGCGGAAGCCGTTCGGGATGGCAGCGCAATGTAGCCGAATTGAGTTTTGGGGCTGATTTCAAAGAAGAACTCACCAAACCAGGGCCTTGGTCGATGGGCTTGGGTGGATTTGGCGAAACCCTCCCATACCACGAAAACAAAATGTATCTCGACTTCAAAGAAAAAGACAAATGGGGAATGCCATTGGTGGTATTTGATGCTGAACTGAAAGAAAACGAGCGTAAAATGCGCGTTGATATGGGCAACGACGCCGCTGAGATGCTCGAAAAAGCAGGTGTAAAAAATGTGAAAATCAACGACCGTGGTTCATGGCTTGGAATGGCGATTCACGAAATGGGAACGGCACGTATGGGTCGCGATCCTAAAACTTCGGTCTTAAATGGCAACAACCAAGTGCATGCTTGCAAAAACGTATTTGTGACCGACGGCGCTTGTATGACTTCGGCCTCATGCGTAAATCCTTCGCTTACTTATATGGCTCTTACGGCTCGTGCGGCTGATTTTGCCGTAAAAGAAAAGAAAAAAGGGAATATTTAATTTTTAGAATATCCTTAACTGAGGCGTTGACAAAGCGGAAGTTTGGTCAACGCCTTTTTAATTTATTAGCAAGCTGATTAGGGATTTTTGTTGAACATCTGACTTCCAAATGCTTGTGTATTGAATAAGCCGATGGTGTAGTCAAGCAATTTCTTGTTTCCATACTTTCCATGTCCCGGGACTACAATTTGAACATTCGGATATTGCTTTTTTATTTTTTCGACGGTGCCTGACCACTCTGCCACGTTAGCATCCCCTAAATATCCTTTGCTAGCACCTATTTCTTTGATTAAACATCCTCCAAACATTACATTTTCGCTTGAGAAATAACCTATCACATTGTCTTTTGTATGACCTTCACCAAATGATTTTGCTACAATAGTTTCATTTCCTACTTTTAAAATAAGTGAATCTATAAAGCTATTTTTAGGAACTTCAAGTCCATCTTCTTTAGCAAGTTCGATGGTTCTAAAATAGGCATAAGATGGGATATTTTGGTTATGAAAAGCTTTTAGTCCACCTAAGCAATCGTCGTGAAAATGGGTCGGGATAATGGCATTTATCTTGCAATGAAGTGATTCATTGACCCATTTAATCAATTTTTCGGCGCTTTGGTCGTTGGTGGGCGTATCAAAAATAATAGCTTCATTGCTGTTTCTCACAATAAGGCCATTACAAGGAACATACCCAAAATCATTGGTTTGTTTAAAGGATGTATGTTCAAAAGTATTTTCAGAAATCTGAGTTATTATTAAATCTTCTGATTTATAAATTTTTTTGGATTTGAATCCATACTTCTTCGGAGAACTACAATTAAAAATTGTTATAGATACTATAAGTGTCAAAAAAACTTTGAAGAAAATTTTCATGTGATTGTTTTGTATGCTTGTTTAATAATAGGTTGTTATACATTTTAAAAAAATTATCCTCCATAATTTGCTTTAAGTCTTCGCATCAAAAGCCTTACACCTTGCTGAGTATTCGGACTGAATGAGTTAGTGAAAATAATATAAGCTTTATGGTTGAGTCTATCTATATGCACAAGGGTGTAGTAGGTACCTGCGGTCCCAGAATGTGTAGAAAGCTCTTTTCCGTTTTCATAAATATTATACCAGCCCATTGAATAGTTTTTAATACCCTTATGAATAAAATAATATGTTTCGGATTTAAGATAATTGTTATGACTTTTAAGTCCTTCCAAATTAAGTTGAACAAATTTGATGTAATCTTTGAGCTTAATGTTTAGGTCGCCTGCTGGCTCCGTAAAATCTAAATGATAATCAACGGTTGAAGGTATAGGAGTGAGTTTTTCATTGTCAAAGCTATGTCCCCATGTATCTTTTTGTTTTTGGTTTTCGGGCCAAGAAAATTTTACATCCAATTTTAAATCTCTATTAAATACAATTTCTACTAATTCTTCCCAACTCTTAGCCGTTGCTTTTTCTACCATTAATGTGGCCAAAGTATATCCTGCATTTGAATAAACAAATGGATGCTGTTCGTCGAGCTTTAGGGGGTCTAAGGTTAGCACAAATCGCCCAAATTGCTTCCTTTTTTCTTGCTTTGTGCCTTTGAAATCGGGAATTTGTGGATCGTTTTCTCCTTGGAAAGGCTGTATACCTGCTTTGTGAGAGAGTAAATCTTGAAGTGTGATGTTCGCGTACTCGGCTTTACTTTCTGTTTTCCATTCTGGGAATAAGTCAAAAAGTTTGGTAGTCCATGTTAAATTTCCCTTTTCCACATATTTTGCAATGATAAAAGCGGTCATGGCTTTGGTATTTGAGCCAATGTGAAATCGGTCGTTTAGGGTGGCTGTATCTGGAAGCGCAACAGAGTGTTTGCCTAAAGCGGCAATTTCCAATGTGGTTTTACTATCGATAACGGCATAGCTAATTTCGGGAATAAGGTGCGCTTTACGAATGGAGTCGGCAAATGAAAGGGTTTTTTGTCCAAGACATAGATGGGTAATAAATACAAATAGAACAGTTGTTAATTTGCTCATTTTAAATGTTTTTTTAATATGACTGTTAATAAGAGAAGGGAAAACCCCCACTTATGTCAGATAAGTGGGGGAGGTATTACCAACCAAAAATAGAGAAAATTATAATAACCATAGTTCTGCCTGAGCTAATATATAAATTGCTGAGCTGAAAACTCCTAATCCACAATGAAATCGTTTTTTTTGAAATGGCGTAATTCAAAAGCGCTTAGTATTTTTTCAAGGTCATCTCCTTCAAAACCAAGTCTCTCAAAATAGGTTTTTATTTTTAGCATAAGTAGTTATGATACTTTAGCGGTCCCGAAGAGTGAATTAAGCGGCGTTGGTTGATTTATTAGCGTTGATATAGCTTAATCAATTACAACTATTTGATTTTTAGGATACTTGACGCGGTATTTGAACGTGTGTTTTTTTTCTTCTTTGGGCGAGAGTTCGTATTTCCAAGTAAGGAGTTTAGTATCTTTTTCAAACATGGCCTCTTTATAATCCTCTTCTTCAATGCTTATCTCTTTGGTAGTAGAAATGGGAAGTTGATCTTGTACAACCACCTGGATGCTTTGTGATTTATTGTTTCTTACCGAAATCTCATAGGCTCTATTTTCGGTCTTATAACTACTCAAAAACTGTTTGCTTGAAAACTCTTTCAGTTTTTTTCGATCCACAACAATACTTTTGTCTTTTCCCAAAGAAATATTAAGTGTGTCGCTTGCCTGGTGTACATCCAAAATGGATTTTCCTAAAAATGCACCTTCAAAAAATAAATTTATTTCGCCGTCTAAAAGGTTGAGTTCTTGCCAATCCGTAATTTTTGCGGTCAAATAAGCCGCTTTTTCTAATTTAGGAACTAAAAAATATTCGTACAGAGCCGGTACCGTCTGGTTTTTAATATCAACCGTATAAACCTTTCCATCGCTCAAAATCGTATAAGGTATTTCGATATCAAAATTTAGAGTAGTAGCTTGGTATTTTTCGGTAGTTTCTAGTGGAATGGGGCTATTGCTTCGCGTTTTTGGTTTTGCACTTTTTGTACCACCGTATCCTACCACCACTACTTCTTGGAGGGCTTGCTGATCGGGAACTAATGCCATATTTATCAAATTTGAATTGATAGGAACTTCTTCATTTATATAACCAATGAACGAAAAAACTAAGTTTTGGGCCTTTTCGGGGAGCCTTAATGAATAGTTGCCATTGGCATCAGTCACGGTCCCGATGCTAGTCCCTTTTACTGTTATATTCACACCTGCAAGCGTTGTTCCGTCAGATTTATCAGTTACCTTACCTGCTACCTCTTTCCCTTTTTCACCCAAAGGTATTCCTGAGACGCGACTTTGCAATAGTTTTAGATTGTCATTTGAGGGATAACCAAAGCGCAAATACCACGGTTGTAAAGAAGGTGCGACGCCACTTTCTGTGGGATTTCCATTTGAAATAGTGAGTTTAACATCTTTCCAATCTTCGCCCGAATTTTGAAAAATATTGGCTTTTAAAGTTAAATCAATTGGGTTTGTAATATCTTTTACTCTTAAATCGTAATTGGCAAACCAACCTGCATCTTTGACAAAATAGGTTAGTTCAAAGTTAGCATTTATGTTTTCTTTGGCCGAAACCGTCACTAACACCTCGCTTGTTGCAAAGTCTTTGGGTTGGTTGAGGGCTTTTAGCTGTTGGTCAATTTTATGAATACTACTGTCTAATTTCTGGATATTGGCTTCAATTTCTATTTGTTTTAAAAATACCTCACTCAGTCGGTTTCGGTGGAAATCTACCGCCTCTTTCAGGTCAGCTGTTTTAATGCCTGTATTGTAGCTTTTAATTTCTTGGTTTTTGAGGAGCATGGTTTCCTCATTTTTGAAAACGGCCAAAGTGCTTTTTTCTATCTTCGCCTTTTTTTTAAGGGTTTCTTTTTGATTTTCTAAAACTTTGGTTTCTTCACGCCTTTTTTGCTCATTTAAATAGTTGTTTTGATGAACAACAGATAGAATAGTGAAGTTGCCTTCGCCTTTTATTTGAACACTTTGTTTGTCAATGTTGGGTGAAATCCCTGAAAAGACTAATACAATTTTGCCCGGAGAAATACTTGTTTTTGCCTTTCTTGTCACTTGCCCACCGCTTGAGAAAATGGTTACTTTTTCAATGGTTGAAGCAACGATTTGTTGTTTTGTTTGAGCTAATAAATGGTGCGTAAGGGCTGTTAACAAAAAAAATAAAATGATTTTCATTTTATATACATATTATAGAATCAATAGAAATAATACTTTTGTGTTCATATTAAATTGTGCGTAAAATTTTGTCCATTTTTCGGCCTTTTGCCAACTCATCTACCAACTTGTCTAAGTACCTCGTTTTTTGGGTTAATGGGTTTTTGATTTCTTCGATGCGATAGCCACAAATCACACCTGTTATCAAATGTGCGTTTTGGTTTAGAGTTGCCTCCTGAAAAAATTGTTCAAATGTTGCTTTCTCATCTATGAGTTTTTGTAAGGCTTTTTGATCAAAGCCTGTAAGCCATTGGATTACTTTATGGAGCTCGTCTATGGTTCGGCCTTTTTTCTCAACTTTTGTCACATAATGTGGATAGACAGAAGCAAAAGTCATTTTTGCGATTCGTTCATCATGCAGAATGGTATCGTTCATAGTTCTGTTATGGGTTGATTTTAATGAATTCGATGTAGCTACATAGCCCTTGTTGGGGGGCATTATTGGTTGTCTAGTACGTAGTTGAGTTCGGTTACTCCGGAAGTAAATTGACGGGTACTTATTAGTTTTAGTTTTATTTGGTCTTTGATGTCTACAAACAAAGGAATACCTTGTCCCAGAATAATGGGATTAACAAATAGCCAATAACCGTCGATTAAATTTTGCTGAATCAGTGAATGTGTGGCGGTGGGACTGCCAAAAAGTAAGATATCTCCACCTTCTTGTTGTTTTATGTCATTTATCCTGTCCGCAAGGTTGTCATTAATAATTGTAGTGTTAGTCAAATCAGCGTCTTTTAGGGTATTGGATAAAACAACTTTGTGGACGCTGTTATACCACCGTGAATGCTCAATGTCATGTTTGGTGGCATCAGGTTTGTCGCCCGCCGAAGGCCAGTAACTCTCCATCATCTGGTAAGTGGCTCTTCCATATAATGCAGTGTTGCCTTGGCTAATGCGTTGACCAACATAATCAAAAATTTCTTGGTCAACGACAATCCAATTCATTTCACCGTTGGGGCCTGCTACGAAACCGTCGAGCGATATGTGCATAAATGAAATAATTTTTCTCATACAAGGTTTATTTAGAGGGCTTATCTACAATATTTGACAAAGATAGGTTTCTGACGAACAAAGTTGTTATATTCTAATCACCAAAAGTCGTTTTTGTCTTTTGGGATAGTTTCAACACTACACTTAGCGTATCTTAGAGCATTAGGGGAATTTTGCAATTCATGGCAATTTCTGTAGATACACAACGGCGATTTGGGAGAGGCGGTATGTTTTTAGGCAATACTTGGTCAAGTATCGTGATTAGACCAAAATGGGGAGTGTTGGTGTAAGATTTCAGAAATGTCTCGCTAGTAATAGCGGGGCATTTTTTGTTATTTTGAAACAGAATTAACCACAAATCCAATGGAAAACTTTCGGATTGAGAGATTACAAGTCGCACAGATTGGGCCTTTTAGAGATATAGATATAAGTTTTAACCCAAAGAAGGAAGTTGATAAAGCTGAAATTCACATTCTTACAGGTGAGAATGGAACAGGGAAAAGTACCATTTTGCAGTGTTTGTCTTTTCCTAAATTTTCCAGTGGAGAAGTAATTGTCAATAAATTTTGGACGACAAAACCTTTGAGTTCTTTTACTATCCAATATTCTGTCTCCTCACCACCTATGAAGTGGTACTTAAACCAAGGACAACTTCGTAGTGACCATTGGGGGCCGATACTTAATGAATACAATAGTAAGATAGGAGCAGAATCAAATATGGTTGAGTTTGAATTTATCATTTTAGCTTATTCGGGATATCGTCAAATTAATGATTTTAAAGTGACAGGGATTCAGGAAATTAATGATAAACCTCTGTATAGAGCAAACGACTTTACAAACTCAATTAATCCGCAAAACCTTTTTCAATGGCTAGTCAATATCCAAACACGTGAACTCATAGCCAAAGGAAAAGGGGACAGTCAGAAAGCAAGGCAATACCGAAATACTATTGAAATCATTGAAAATGCCTTAGGCGAAATCATTGAATCTGAGGTGAAATTTGACTTAGAAGAAGATCCTTTAGGGGTAAAAATCAAGGTTGATGGACAATTGCTAAACTTTGCTCAGCTTGCCGACGGCTTGAAATCCATGGTGAGCTGGATGGGGGACTTATTGATGAGAATGGATAGACTGAAATGGGTGAATGATACGCCTATTTTGGAACGGAATTTTATTTTGTTATTGGACGAAATCGAAGTGCATCTGCATCCTGCATGGCAGCGAAAAATCTTGCCCGTTGTTCAAAAGTTGTTCAAAAACGCACAAATCTTTATTTCAACTCATTCTCCTTTTGTGGTGGGTTCGGTAGATGGTGCTTGGGTGCATCGGTTTGAGAAAAAAGATGGTTACAGCGTTTTGGCAGGTCCTCCAATCTTGTCAGAAGATGCGAACAGTTATGACTACATTTTGGAAGAGATATTTGGAATCAAGAAGCGTTTTGGAGTAGAGGTAGAGAAGAAATTGTCTGATTTTCAAAAGATTAAAGAGGAGTTTATTTCTATTCAAAATGAAGAAAATAGTCAAAAGTTGCGCAGCATTATAAGTGAGCTTTCTGGACAAAGTACCGAATTAGACAGTATTCTTGGCATGGAGCTACGCCAATTGAAAAGACTTACAAATCATGATTTTTCATTGACGAGTGTATGAGAAGATTTTATCGGAGCGAAGCCCCTGAAATTTTAACAGTAATAAAAGATGGTAAACCCCTTTGGCAGGTCTATGGCGAGGAATATGCTCAAAAACGTTTAGCCAAAGCCAAACCTTTGTTCAAGTTTCAATGGCCGCAAGTAAAAGGCAAAACACTAAACCAACATCTTTTACCTGATTTGAAGGCAATGACTGATGACCATTGCTCATACTGTGACGGGTTTCCCCTGAAAAGAGGAGATGATACCATTGACCATTTTCATCCAAAAACAAATCCAGCGTTTTATGAAGAAGTTTGTAAATGGGAGAATTTGTACATTGCTTGTAAGCATTGCCAAGAAGCAAAAGATGACGATTTTGAGGAAAAACTATTAAGGCCAGATGGCGCTGATTATCAATACAATCGTTATTTTGTATATGACTATATACAGCATAAAATTTTACCGAATCCCTTAGCTTCATTCCTAGAACGAGAGAGTGCAGAAAAGACCATTGAAATCCTTGATTTAAACCATATTAGCCTTTGCATAAGTAGGAGGCATTCATTCCAACGTCATGATAAAGATGACAACCCCGTATTGTCGGATTACGATTTTAGGTTTATGTTTGAATAAAAATTAGATTTTAGAAATTTTTTCATGCAACAATATCACGACTTACTTCGCCATATTTTAAACCACGGTACTCGCAAAACTGACCGTACGGGTACGGGTACTATTAGTGTTTTTGGGTATCAAATGCGCTTCAATTTACAAGACGGTTTTCCGCTGGTTACTACCAAAAAAGTGCATACCAAATCCATTATTCATGAGCTTTTGTGGTTTTTGAAGGGAGATACCAATATCAAATACCTCAAAGACAATGGCGTGAGTATTTGGGACGAATGGGCCGATGCCGACGGAAACTTGGGCCCCGTATATGGCAAACAATGGCGTAGCTGGGAAGCTCCCGACGGGCGAGTGATTGACCAATTTCAGGATGTATTGAAACAACTCAAAAACAATCCTGACTCGCGCCGAATCATTGTATCTGCTTGGAATCCAGTAGATTTGCCTAAGATGGCTTTAAGCCCTTGCCATGCTTTGTTTCAGTTTTATGTGGCAGACAACAAGCTCTCTTGTCAGCTCTATCAGCGTAGTGCTGATGTGTTTTTAGGAGTGCCGTTCAACATAGCAAGTTATGCTTTATTGACGATGATGATTGCCCAAGAGTGTGGTTTTGAGTACGGCGATTTTGTCTGGACAGGCGGTGATACGCATATTTATCTCAATCATTTGGAGCAAGTAGAATTGCAATTATCGCGTGAACCGAGAGTGTTGCCCGTGATGAAATTAAATCCAGAGATAAAAAGTGTATTTGATTTTTCATTTGAAGACTTTACGCTTGAAAACTACAACCCTTGGCCTGCCATCAAAGCACCAGTGGCTGTGTAAAAATTGATAAAAATGAGGTATATCGTTGGGTTGGTGCTGTGTTGGCTTGTACCTTTTTGGGGGAAATCCCAAATCAGGATGGAAGTAATCCAACACGCGCCTTTCAAAACGGGAAACCACCGCCTTTTTCTGGCTTCGGATTTCAACAATTGGCAGCCTGGCGACCTCAAATATGAATTTAAGCGTCAAGAAGATGGTACTTATTTCTTGAATTTACCTGATACACTTCGTCACTTTAAGTATAAAATTACGCAAGGAAGCTGGGGATTAGCAGAAGGAGATGCCCACGGAAATAGCCGACCTGACCGTACTTATGAGCAATCAGCAGAGGCCAATCCCAAACTTATCCAAATAAAACTTGACGGTTGGGAGTCACATTCTACGTATCGGTTTGTAGTGACCGAAATCCCTCCCAATACTCCCAAGGATGCCACCCTTTATATTACAGGAAACTTCAACAAATGGGATCCTGGCGACGAATACCACCGCCTTAGCCCACAAGTTGATGGCACTTATCGGGTTACGATTGTATCTGATTTAGAGCGTATTGAATATAAATTTACGCGAGGTGATTGGGACACAGTAGAAGGTCGAGAAAATGGGAAAACCCTTCCCAATAGGCTGTTATATCGCGAAGAAGTAACTAATAATGACAACATTGAAGTAAAAATCATCAGTTGGGAAGACCTTTCAGGTACTTTTCGTTCTATTTCAGTCTATGATTTGTTGTTGTTGTTTTCGGCATTTCAGAGTTTGCTATTGATTATTGCCATTACTTCTATGCAAGATTACAACCGTCCAGCCAATCGGTGGCTGGTGGTAGCGCTCGGCTTTAGTGCGTTGATTGTGTTTATTAGGGTCGTAAGTGCTTATAAAGAAGTGGCTCAAAATTATACCAAATTGCTGCTAGTGCCTGATTTTGTTTTGTTTCTCTACGCGCCTCTCTTTTACTTTTATATTCAAAAATTACTTTTCAAGACCTCCAAACTTCCCGCCAAATGGTGGGGGCATTTTGTACTGCCGGGCGTTCAGTTGATGTTATATCTTCCGTATTTTTTTATGGAAGAGAAAAGCCTTCAACTCAAGATTGTAAACCGCGAAGCTGATTTGGTATGGCTTTTTTGGGGTATGGGGAGTATCGCATGGATTGTCAACGTTTATTATTGGTTATCGTGTCGTAGGGTGATTCGCAGCTACCGGGTGCTTTATACTACCCAATCCTCTTACGAACAAAACCTCCAATACCTATCTACGGTGCTTGTGCTACAGGCTGTGTGTTTAGCATTATGGCTGTTTTCGGGGGTCATTTTTTGTATTGGTTATTTCTTGGGCATTGATACAGGGTTTATTGTGCTCAAAAGTATCGATACTATTTGGCTTGCTTTCTCTACGATTCCCTATTTCTTAGGGTATTTTGCTATTCACCAACCTGAGATTTTCAAACTCCCCAATCAACCTATTCCATTCTTAAATCCCAACGAATCGCCTTCGGTAGTGATTCAGGATGCAATGACTCCCCTGATTGAAAAAGAACCTGAGCTTCTGGAAAATCTCAACAGCTACAAAGAAAAAATTGAGGGTTTTATGAATAAACAAAAACCCTATACCAATGCTGGCCTAACCCTCAATGAACTCGCCTCTAAACTAAAGATGTCGCCGCATCTTCTCTCTAAAGTCATCAATGAAGGGTACGACAAAAATTTCTTTGATTTTATCAACGAATACCGGATCGAAGAATTTAAGCAGCGTTTTGAAGACCCTCGAAACCGGCAATATACCATGTTGGCTATTGCATTTGAGGTGGGTTTTAACTCCAAGACGGCTTTTAATCGTGCCTTCAAAAAAATGACACAACAAACTCCCCGTGAATACTTCTTCGAATCTCGCGTAGAAGATTAGATATTGCCTCTTCATTCAAGCCATTTATTTCTTCTTTTTCTGCTAAAATAGGTGCCACCTTATAAAGTGGTACACACTTATTTGTTGTAATGTACTCATTGTCAATTTGTTGTACGTATTTCTGAAAAATAGGTTCCATCTCAAAAAGTGGAACGACGATGGGGTATATCTATGGTACTTTTGCAAGAACAATTTGACTATTAGTTTATTCAAAGTCAATTTTCTGCTTCTTAACTACTAATTTTTTTTAATTCAAACCTATGATTATTCAATTCTATCAGTTGGGAAATCGGTCAAATGTACGTTTGAGACGATTAGGATACTTGATGATGGTATGGGTTTTGGCGAGTATGTCGCTAATGGCCCAAGACCGCGCAGTGTCGGGAAAAGTAACCGAGAGCAACGGAGCCATATTGCCGGGCGTGAGTGTGTTGGTAAAGGGTACTGTAAGAGGAACCCAAACCGATGGCAATGGAAATTACAAATTGGAGGTTCCGGCCAATGCCACTTTGGTTTTTAGTTTTGTGGGAATGCTTACGCAAGAGGTTCCAGTAGCCACACGCACCACTATTGACGTGGTTTTGGAAAACGACAACAAGCAACTTGCTGAGGTGGTTGTGATAGGTTATGGCTCACAACGTAAAAAAGACCTTACGGGTTCTATTGCCGCTATCAATTCTGCTGACTTCAACAAAGGCAACATCGCAACTCCTGACCAACTTGTGGCAGGTAAAGTAGCGGGGGTGCAAATCACACCCAACGGCGGGGCGCCTGGAGCAGGTAGCACTATTCGGATTAGAGGCGGAGCTTCTTTGAATGCTAGCAACGACCCTCTTATTGTGATAGACGGTGTGCCACTCGACAATGGCGAAGTGAGAGGCGCGGCCAATCCCCTGAGTTTGATTAATCCCAACGACATCGAATCATTCAACATCCTGAAAGATGCCTCAGCTACGGCCATTTATGGGTCTAGGGCTTCTAATGGGGTAATTATGATTACGACCAAAAAAGGCAGAAAAGGGGATGTAATGCGTGTCAATCTCAGCACGCAAGCATCGGTAGCCCAGCGTAATGGTCAAATCGATGTACTGAGTGCAGACGAGTTTCGGACTTTGGTAAATACCTACGGAACATCTACTCAAAAATCTCTCCTTGGCGCTGCTAATACCAATTGGCAAGACCAAATCTACCGCACCGCTATCAGTACCGACAACAACCTGAGCGTAACAGGCTCACTGAAAAGTACTCCTTATCGGGTTTCGGTAGGATATACCAATCAAAACGGTATTTTGAAAACTTCAAACATGGGGCGTACGTCAGCTTCTATTGGCTTAACACCCATGCTACTCAATAACCATTTAAAGGTTGACATCAACCTAAAAGGCTCTTCTATCAACAATACTTTTGCCAATCAAGGAGCGATTGGGGCGGCAGTAGCTTTTGACCCTACGCAGCCTGTTTTTTCAGGAAATGAAGCCTATGGCGGCTATTACGAATGGGTCAATGCTGATGGCAAACCCAACACTATCGCCACCCGAAACCCGCTAGGTCTATTGAACTTGACCAATGATAAAAGTAAGGTGCTGCGCAGTATCGGAAATATGCAGTTGGATTATAAATTCCATTTCCTACCCGAACTCCATGCCAACTTAAACCTGGGGTACGACCTTTCAAAAAGCGATGGTAACAAACTTATTCCAGCTTCGGCGGCTTCCAATTTTAGCAATGGGGGCGAAAAAACAGTCTATACTCAAGACCGTAGCAACAAACTCCTTGATTTTTATCTCAATTACGTCAAAGACATCGCCAAAGACATTCGCCTTGATTTGATGGCAGGCTATTCGTACCAAGATTTTATCAATACGACTACGAGCATTACGAAAGATGCCGCCGAAACAAAAATCATTAATGATAGTCCTTATAAAACCCAAAATACGTTGGTTTCCTTTTTTGGGCGTGCCAATCTGAATCTGCAAGACCGCTATTTACTCACGTTTACATTGCGTCGTGATGGTTCCTCACGTTTTGCCAAAGAAAACCGCTGGGGTACTTTTCCGTCGGCAGCCTTTGCTTGGAAAATCAACGAAATGGATTTCTTGAAAGGCTCTAATGTGTTGTCTGATTTGAAGTTACGTCTGGGATATGGTGTTACGGGTCAGCAAGATGTAGGTCAAAACTTCGCTTATTTGGCGCGTTATACGCCAAGTACAGCTACCGCACAACAACAACTTGGTAATACTTTCTATACCACACTGCGTGCCGAAGGCTACAACGCCAACATCAAGTGGGAGCAAACCACGACCCAAAATGTAGGCTTGGATTTTGCTTTCAAAAAAGCACGCCTTTCGGGAAGTGTCGATTATTACATCAAAAAAACCATTGATCTTCTCAATGTAGTGCCTATCGCCGCAGGCACCAACCTGACCAACGAAATCTTGTCGAATGTAGGTTCGATTGAAAACCAAGGCGTTGAGTTACTATTAAATTACAATGCCATCAATACCGAAGATTTTACGTTGGATTTGGGCTTCAATGCGACTTACAACCAAAACAAAATCACCAAACTCACCTCTGCCAATGACCCGAATTATAAAGGAGTACTCGTAGGAGGTATCGCTGGAGGGGTTGGAAGTACAATTCAGATTCATTCGGTGGGCTACCCTGCGTCTTCGTTTTTTGTCGCACAGCAAGTATACGACGAAGCTGGCAAGCCCATTGAAGGGGTGTATGTAGATCGTAACAAAGACGGCAAAATTACCATCGACGACTACTATCATTATCAGTCTCCCGCCCCAAGGGTATTCTTAGGATTCAATGCCCAAGCTACTTATAAACAGTGGAGCGGTGGTTTTGTGATGAGAGGCAATTTTGGAAACTATGTGTACAACAACGTCGTCTCGGCCAATGGTGTGTTGCAGGCTTTTCAAGGTGCCAACAACTCCCTTGCCAACGTAGTGCCTAATGTCAACGTGACTCAGTTTGCTACGCCTCAGTACTTCTCTGATTATTATATGCAAAACGGCTCATTCCTGCGTATGGACAATCTTTTTGCGGGCTATAATTTGGGTAATGTTTTTGGTGGAAAAACCACCGCTCGCATTGCGGCTACGGTTCAAAACTTATTTGTCATTACGAAATACACTGGCTTAAACCCCGAAGTAAGCGGCGGTATCGACAACAATATTTATCCCATTCCGCGTACTTACACCCTTGGTCTCAACATCGGTTTCTAAGCACAAAAACGAATGGATTTGAGTTTGATAAAACTGTTTCTCAAAAACAATACAATGAAGAATTTCATCAATAAAAATATAGCTTTAGGAGGAATTGCCTTATCGTTGGCGGTATCCTCTTGTATCAAAGACCTGGATCGTCAGCCTTTCAATGAAGTCACTTCCGCTACGGTCTATAACGACCCCGCCGCTTACAAACAAGTAGGCGCAAAACTATACGCTGGCTTGATGCTTACAGGGCAGCAAGGCCCTGCTGGCGACGACCGCACCAAAGATATCAAAGGCCAAGATGAAGGCTTTTCGAGCTATTTACGAAACTATTGGTATCTGCAAGTACTCACTACCGATGAGGCCGTCATCGCTTGGAACGATGCTGGTTTGCCAGAATTGCACCAAATGAAATGGTCTTCCAACAATGCTTTCGTGAGAGGTTTCTACAATCGAGTATTTTATCAAATCGCTTCTTGTAATGAATTTATTCGCGAAACAAGCGATGCTAAACTTTCGGAAAGAGGAGTGACAGGGGCGGTGTTGGCCGATGCCAAAGCCTTACGCGCCGAAGCTCGATTCTTGCGGGTATTGAGCTACTGGCACGCGCTTGACTTATTTGGTGGAAATGTACCTTTTGTGACCGAAAGCGACCTAGTAGGCTCTGCCCCTCCTAAACAAACCAATGCCAAAGATTTGTTTGCTTACATTGAGTCGGAGTTAAAAGCCATTGATGGTGAGTTGGTTGATGCGCGCAAAAACGAATACGCTCGCGCAGACAAAGCCGCCGCTTGGATGCTTTTGGCAAAACTATACCTTAATGCGGAAGCGCAGGGTCAAGGCAATCGCTACGCTGATGCCGCCACTTACGCCAAAAAGGTAATTGATGCGGGCTATAATTTACAAGCCAAATACGAGGATTTGTTCAAAGCCGACAACCACAATTCGCCAGAAGTGATTTGGGCACTGGCCGCTGATGGCAATCGCAGCCAAACTTGGGGTGGGATGACTTTTCTTTGCCATGCGCCAGTGGGTGGTTCGATGCCTGCTTCTAGCTACGGTCTTGACGGAGGCTGGGGCGGTGTACGCGTAACGCCTTCTTTTGTCAAACTGTTTGCTGACCCTACGGGCAAGACCGACAAAAGAGCGATGTTTTATACGGACGGCCAAAAGTTAGAAATCAACGAAATACCGACTTTTACCGACGGCTATGCCATGCCTAAATACAAAAACATCACCTCTACGGGAGCCGTTGGGAGCAATCTCACGCATCCTGATACCGATTTTCCGATGTTTAGATTGGCCGATGCGTACTTGATGTATGCCGAAGCTGCTGCACGCGGTGCAGGAGATAAGGCCTTAGCGGTGGAGTATGTCAATAAACTCCGCGTGAGAGCCTATGGCAATGCTACTGGCAACATCACTTCCAGTGAGCTTACGCCAGATTTTGTACTGGCCGAGCGTGCTCGCGAACTGTCGTGGGAAGGAAGCCGCCGTACCGATTTGATTCGCTTTGCCAAATACACAGGTTCATCGTACTTATGGTCGTGGAAAGGTGGCGTAAAAGACGGCGCTTCGGTGCAAGATTACCTCAAAATCTTTCCGCTTCCTTCAACCGACCTTACCGCCAATCCTAATCTGATTCAGAATACAGGCTACTAATAGGCTAGAAATGAGTTGTTTCTCTAATTAATTGAGCACAAAAATGAAAAATTGGTTCCATAAATTCATATATGCAGCGACTGTAGTCACAGTATTGTGGTCGTGCGAAAAAGACGAAATTAAGGCTGTCATGAAAACGGGCACAGTGCCTATGCCTACCTTATCGTCGCAAACGGTGGTGTTGATCAAAGAAAATGCCGATAAAGACGCCTTGACTGTCTCTTGGCCTCAGCCCGACTATGGGTTTGATGCGCCCGCTGCTTACACGGTTTTGATTGATAAAAAAGGTGGAGATTTCTCCAATGCAACGGCTATCACTACAGGTACCGAATTGAAGAAAGTATTCAAAACGTCGGAGTTGAATCCAATTTTATTGAAAATGGGTTTAAAACCGGCTACGGTAGGCGACATTGACATCAAAGTGCAGTCTTTTTTGGGTGGAAGTACCACACTCAATTCGGCTGTAATGTCAGTAAAAGTGACTCCTTATCTCGACAAGCTTGATTTGAGTACCAACTGGGGTGTAGTAGGAAGTGCTACGCCCAATGGCTGGAATGGCCTAGATGTACCTTTTTACAAAACTGATAAAGCAAATGTGTTTGTAGCTTATGTAGGACTGCTAGAAGGCGAAATCAAATTCCGCCAAGACAATAAATGGGACGTAAACTATGGCGATACGGGAGCCAACGGAACCCTTGAAGCAGGAGGCGACAACATCAAAGTAAAAGCCGGAACTTACAAAATTACGTTTGATGCAGCGGCCTTTACATATAGCATCGACAAACTCTCATGGGGCCTTGTAGGAAGTGCTACTCCCAATGGCTGGAATGCTCCTGATGTGGCATTGAACTACGACCCTTCCTCTGACCAGTGGCGCGCTATTGCTACCCTCAAAGACGGTGAAATCAAAATCCGCCAAAATGAAGCTTGGGATCTCAATTATGGCGACAAAGGCGCTGATGGTACGCTCGAAGCTGGGGGTGACAACATCGCCGTGAAAGCCGGAATCTATCTCATAACCGTCGATTTTAAATCCTTAAAATATACCATCGAGCCTTATAAAGTATGGGGACTTGTAGGAAGTGGCGCACCCAATGGTTGGGATGGTCCTGATGCTTTTTTTATGCCCGATTTTGGATCAGAAGGAATTTGGAAACTCAACAACATCACGCTCAAAGATGGAGAAATCAAATTTCGTCAAAACAATGATTGGGGCGTAAATATGGGTGACGACAAAGCCGACGGGGTACTCGAAGCTGGTGGAGCTAATATTGTAGTCAAAGCAGGTACTTATGATATTGTACTCGACTTCTCGGTGGCAAGCAAGCCCATTTATAAGCTCACCAAAAAGTAATGTTTTTTCAAAAAGTAGATGAATCCACTTAGTGTTGCATTTCACTTCTAACTTATTAAAAACTGATAGAATCTCGTGACTCAGATAAGCACCGATGAAGTTTTGTCGGTGCTTTTTTTATATCACTCACATAAAATCAGAAGCTTATACCTTGAAAAACGGCTTATCCTATGCTTTCTAAACTTACTTCTTTTTTTGTCATTTTTTCATGGATTTCATTCATAGGGCTTGCAAATCCCTCACGTGTTGAACCCTCTTTTTGGTGGGTAGGAATGAAGGATACCAAACTCCAATTGTTGGTATATGAAAAAAACATTGGTGAGACCCAACCCCAATTAAATTTTGCAGGCGTAAAACTCCAAAAAGTAATCCGGGTCAAAAGCCCTAATTACCTTTTTATTGATTTGATAATCAGTCCGCAAGCTAAAGCGGGGAAATTTCCTATAAAGTTTAATAAAAACGGAAAAACGGTTTTTTCTTACGATTATGAACTCAAAAACCGAGCGCCTAATTCCGCGCTTCGTCAGGGTTTTACATCAGCCGATGCCATGTATCTCATTGCTCCCGACCGCTTTGCCAATGCCAACCCTGCCAACGACAATGTATCAGGTATGCTTGACCCAGTAGACAGAAACGGAAAAGATAGGCGACATGGCGGTGATATTCAGGGTATTACTGAACACCTAGACTATATTCGAGATTTAGGGTTTTCGTCTTTATGGATTTGCCCTCTTCAAGAAAACAATCAAAAAATGGGCTCGTATCACGGCTATGCTATGACGGATTTGTACAAAATTGACCCTCGTTTTGGCTCCAACGAAGACTATCGAAACTTATCTAAAGAAGCCCAAAAACGAGGGATTAAATTGGTGATTGATTTGGTGCCTAATCATTGCGGCTCCGAACACTGGTGGATGAGTGACCTCCCTACCGACGATTGGCTCAATTTCCAACAAAATATTCAAATCACGCACCACGCCCGCGAGAGTGTTCAAGACCCTCATGCCAGCGAATACGATAAAGAACTGCACGCAAGTGGGTGGTTTGTACCAACTATGCCCGACCTCAATCAACGTAACCCTTTGATGGCAAATTACTTGATTCAAAATTCGATTTGGTGGATTGAATACGCTGATTTGCATGGTATTAGAGTGGATACGTACCCTTATTCTGATAAAGATTTCATGGCAAGATGGTCGCAAAGAGTGATGAGCGAGTACCCCAATTTCAACATGGTGGGTGAAGAATGGTCGGCCAATCCTGCGATTGTGGCGTTTTGGCAACGCGGCAAAAAAAATGCCAATGGCTACGTTTCATCCATGCCAAGTATGTTTGATTTTCCGCTGCAAATGGCCTTGATTGAAGCCCTCAACGACGACGATAAAATCTATAACACAGGTTTGACGAAATTATATCAAACTCTTTCTCAAGATTTTGTGTATCCTAATCCTGCCGAACTCGTCGTTATGGCTGACAATCACGACATTACCCGTTTTTATTCCCAAATTCACGAAAATTTTGATTTATGGAAAATGGGTATGGCTTTCATTTGTACCTCCAGAGGATTGCCCCAAATTTACTACGGAACCGAAGTCCTCATGACTAGCCCTCTGGCCAAAAGCGATGATTTGATTCGGAAAGAAATGCCCGGCGGCTGGTCCGACCACACGGCAAGTGCTTTTACCGAAAAAGGTCTAACTCCTCAGCAAGTAGAAGCCAAACATTTTTTGACAAAACTTCTTCAATGGAGAAAAACCACCTCTGCTGTTCAGACAGGCCAACTGAAACATTTCGCGGCACGTGATGGGCTTTATGTATATTTTCGTTACAATGACAAACAAAAAGTGATGGTAGTGATGAATAAAAACAAAGAACCCTTGAAGCTCGATTTGAATAAATACGCCGAAATGCTTAAAAGTGCCAACTCCGCCAAAAATGTGTTTACGGGCGAAACGACATCGCTTGCAGATGGACTGACCGTAGCGGCAACCACAGCGATGATTTTAGAAATAAAATAACCATGAAAAAAATCTTTAGTTTTTGGTTACTTGCACAGCAAGTAGCTTGGTCACAAGCATTGGTAGTGAAGCCCGATTTCCCAACAGCCGATGGGGAAATCACCCTCACTTTTGACCTAAGCCAAGCAAAAGACAGTCGCAAAGCAGGCTTGCTCAACCAAGCAAGCGGGTTGTATATTTGGGCGTGGGGAGGAAGTAATCCTGACAATAAAACGGCTGAGTTTAGCCCCTCAGGCCAAAGCAACTTTGGGCAAGCCTTTGCTCCAGGCCTATTGACGCGCGTGGGAGACAATCGCTGGAGTATCAAACTCACTCCTTCCAAATATTTAAGTATTTCGGCCGGAAAAACGTTACGTTGGATGGGAGTTTTAGTCAAAAATGCTAGCGGCTCTGCCCAAACCGAAGATTTTTTATTTGACTTATATTCTGCCAATCAGTTGTTTGTACGTTTCAAAACTCCAACGCAAAAAAACTTCTTTGTAGATGCCAATACGCCATTGCCCATTCAGGTGAGTACTTCTTCCAAAGCTCAATTGACCCTAACTTTGGATGGAAAAGTGGTAGCTTCGGCCAATGATACGACCTTATCCACCACGATTTCGACGGGAAATAGCACGAGTCAAAAGCATATTGTGAGGGTAACCGCCACGGCCAATAACCAAGAAGTGACTGACGAATTTAGTTTTACCGTCAACCCTGCACCCTTGGTAGTACCGCTGCCGTCGGGCTTGCGGACAGGTATCAATTATACTTCGGCCTCGTCAGCTACGTTGGTGTTTTTTGCCCCAGAAAAAAAGTTTATATACGTATTAGGTGATTTCAATGATTGGCAAAGTAAGCCTGAATTTTTGATGAATCGGACTTCCGATGGTCAGACTTATTGGCTCGAAATCAAAAACTTAGCATCCCAAAAAGAATATGCTTTTCAATATTTAGTAGATGGCACAGTAGGTGTGGCTGAGCCTTATGCCGAAAAGATTTTGGATCGAAACAATGACAAATTCATCCCTCAAAGCACTTATCCTAATCTGATGCCTTTCCCTACCAAAGCGCAAGGAAATACGGTGTCGGTGTTGCAAACCAATCAAACGCCTTATGATTGGAAAGTGAAGGATTTCAAACGTCCTGCTTCTGAAGATTTGGTCATTTATGAACTGCTAGTGCGTGATTTTGTGGGAAGTCGTTGGTATAAAACCGTAGCCGATACGCTTCCGTATCTAAAAAAAATGGGTATCAACGCCATTGAGCTAATGCCCATTATGGAGTTTACAGGTAATGAATCTTGGGGTTATAATCCTACGTTTCACCTTGCCCCTGATAAAGCCTACGGTACTTCGCACGACTTAAAAGCATTGATTGACAAGTGTCACGAAAACGGGATGGCGGTGATTTTGGATATGGTACTCAATCAGGCCGATTATGAGTTTCCATACGTGAAAATGTATTGGGACGGCTCGCAGCCATCGGCCAATAGCCCCATGTTTAATCAGCAAGCAACGCACCCCTTTAGCGTATTTTTTGATTTTAATCACGAAGCTCCCGCCACCAAAGCCTATGTAGAACGCGTCAATGAGTTTTGGTTGAAAGAATACCATTTTGATGGTTATCGTTTTGACCTTTCCAAAGGTTTTACCCAAACCAATTCTGGAACGGATGTGGCGCGGTGGGGGCGTTATGACGCAAGCCGAATTGCGATTTGGAAGCGCATTTATGACCAAATCCGGAAAACTGACCCTACCGCTTACGTGATTTTGGAGCACTTTGCCGACGACCAAGAAGAAGCCGAACTTACGAATTATGGTATGATGGTCTGGGACAATCAAAATGGTGCTTTTCGAGAAACAATCAAAACAGGAAAGGGGAATTTCAACAGGATTTCTTGGCGAAATCACGCTGGGTTCCAACGCCCTGCCGTGATTGGTTTTATGGAAAGTCACGACGAAGAGCGAGTCATGTATGATGCTATCATGAACGGTAGCCCTGAAGTCAAAAATGTAGCCACGGCACTTGAACGTATCAAGGCTGCCGCAGCTTTGCTTTTTTTGACCCCCGGCCCTAAGCTGCTATGGCAATTTGGTGAATTGGGCTATGATGTATCTATTGATGAAAACGGTCGAACTGGCAATAAACCCATTCGGTGGGAATATTTTAGGGATGCCAATCGACTCAAATTGTACAAGGTTTTTTCGGAGCTGATTCGTTTCAAAACTACCCAAGCAAGCACCAAAACCAATGATTTCTCGCTCGAAACTTCCGAAACCCTCAAACGCCTCACACTTGTACATCCTAGTATGGAAGTACGGGTGATTGCCAATTTTGGTTTGTCAATGCAAACTACAACACTGCCTGTAGGACGGTGGTACGACTATTTTACGGGTGCAGAAATAGACGTCACTTCTTCCAACTTCCCCTTTAATTTTCAGGCGGGGCAATTTCATATTTTGACTTCGGTGAAGCTTCCTACTCCCGAGGCAAACCTAGTACCGTGGCGGCTGGAGACCGTAACTTCTATCTTACCCCAAGTAATTGAAGAGATAGCTTTATTTCCCAATCCCACCCAAGAATGGCTACATTTGGAATGGGAAAGCAAATACGAGGGTGAAGTAAAAATTGAAATTGTGGAAATAAGTGGAGGGCGGATTCAACATTTTTTACCCCAAAAAACAACTCACTCTATTCGACAACAGATTTCTGTAAAAGGACTACCGACTGGTACCTACCTCCTCCGAATTGTGGAAGGAGATTCTTTGCAAGTAAAACGTTTTGTTAAACAATAACACCCTTGGCGGCGTTGAAAAACGCTGCCAAGGCTTAATCTAATGCTTCTATATAAAGGGCATTACCTTCAGCGGTACGTTGTATCTTTTTACCATTGATTATAGTCGTAAAGGTTACTTTTTCAAAAGCTTCTGCAAAATTGTCTTGAAACAGCAGAAGGCTTTTGCCTGTTTTTGGGTTTTTCCACACTTGGAGCCAAGGCTGGTTGTACTTAAACGCCCGTGCAAATTCGCCAGTATCGTTGTTCCAAATGGCTTGGGTGCTTTTCTGGTTACTACGTTGGTATTCAAATCCATAGCTTTCTCTTAGCTGAGTGCCATCCAAAATTCCTTGATACTTGGCAAATAACTCGTGGGCTTGTACCATAACAGCTACGCCAAGGGCATCTTTTCCGATATAATCTTCGTTGAGACTAGGACAAGGGGGTTGGTCGGGGCCTTGGTATTCATACACAAAATACCCGCCCGTATTTTGGGAAATACACGAGAGAGTCCCGTTGATTTTGGCGTACCGCAGGGCTTGGTAAGGATGGTAGGATTGTCCAAAAATCCAATAATTACTATAAAAAACGCGCGGGTTGCAGAGATGAACAAACACCGCATCTCTTACGAGATTCATGGGGTACATCACCCGATTATCAATTTGTCGAATAAAACCTTTGGTACCATTCCCTACCGAAAAACGGCGTGTGAGGCTACGGCGAGCGTCGGCGGGTTTGTCTTCATAAGGCCAAAAGAAATTCATAAGCTTAAGATTGGGCGGAGCTGTCAATGCCTTGAGATTCAATATATCTAAAGTTCGTAAATACCAGTTGATAGGTGCTTTCCATACTTGGGCGGGCTGGTCGGTGGCATCGGCTGTATTGATAGTAGAGGAAGTATAGCCAAAACCCGTCATCAATATCACGGGCGAAGGCAGTTGAATATTTTGGATTGCTTTCGGGTTTTGGTGTACTGCAAGATAATCGTCAATGTTTTTTTTGTCAGCACTCCAGTTGTCGTTGGCGTAGCCATCCAATTTGAAATGTTTGCCTTGAAAATCAAAAGTTAATGGCTCTCCAATCCATGAATAAAACAATTTTCCGTGTTTTTTATAAATACGTTCAGAAAGTCGGTACATGGTTTTTCGGAAATTGGGATCAGACATATCCCAAAGCCATTTTTCAGAAGCATTCCCAGGTTCAAAATCAACCGATACGATGTCGGAGGGGCTATTGTGAGCCAGCCAATCAGCTGCTTTGTCGAGTTGTGCGTCATCAAATTGAGTTACACCTCGTCTACCAGTGGGTTTTACGTGCTGCACCATCGAAGATACTTCGTTGGTATAGTAAAGCTTAAAACGATTGTGGCCCATGTTCCAACTTACTTTTTGGAGATTGGCAACAGGCTCGTCGAGGGGCAGGGATTCTGAGCCATATCTTTTGGAAGGAGGAAGTTTAAAGGCGGGCGTTTGTTTAAAAATCTTAATATCGCCTACCGCTTTATTGTTGGGCCACAGAGGTTGGGTGTAGGCAAGTGGAGATGAGGTTTTTGAGAGAGAATCGCGTACCCAAAAAATGACTTCATAGGAGGCGGCAAATTTGGCTTGTCCGGCGGCTACATTTAAGGCCGAAGTGAGCCAACTTTCTGAGTTGACATTGCTTACTTCAGTTACGTATTTGACCAAATGAATCCAACGATTGGGTAAGATAGGCCGTTGGCTAAGCTGACGAGCATCCACTCGATTGACGCTCCCATTAAGCGCATAATAAGTCTGACGGCCTTGCTCGCGTGGAGATGCATCTACGAGGTAGAGTTGATTGTCAGTACGGCGTTCGAGGCGTAGATTGATTTGTTGGTCTTCGTAGCGGTTGGGATCGGGCTCAAATTCAAAATGAACGATAGCTGCCTGAGTTTTAGGAAGGGCTTTGAGGGCGGGAGGTGGTGTTTCGGCTACCCATGTTGCTTGAGGCTCTTTGTGGGTGTGCCACCAAAAAAAAATGCTTAAAACAATTCCCGCACTGACGGCTATCTTCATGATGTTTTTTTTCACTTATAAAGTTCTTTTATGTCTTCCAGATAACGTTTGACGGTTTCGAGCTGTTGTATTACACGATTGATATTGTTGCGTTGGCTTTTACCAGATTCGATGATTTTGCGAGCCACCGATAGCTTTTGTTTCTTATCCTCCACAAGATACACAATCTCGTCAAGTAGCTCAATATCAGCAGGTGTATAAATTCTGTCCCCGCTTCGTTTTTCGGGCTGAAGCATCGGAAATACAGTTTCCCAGTAGCGTAATTTAGAGGCTTCAAAACCATAACGAGCGGCCACTTCGTTGATGTTGTAGTAGAGTTTATGAGGATCAAGTGGTTTCATAATTGGATTAGAGTATGAACATGCTTTTTGAGAACCGAATCTTGTAACATTTGATTTTTGATGTGGTTAAAAGTATCGGCATCAAGGCGAGGGGGGCGACAAATGACATCAACGCCTTCGGGAGTGAAAAGAGTTTTGGAAAACCAGATTACGGCCCATTGCCCGTCTTTATCCAGTAATTTGACTTGCCATTTGCTTTTCAACACTCGCAGCATCCCTTGACCACGCCATACAAAGGTGCTTGGGACTTGATTGTCTTGATAATCAATGCCTCTAATGCTTTTTTCTTTTCCTTTTTTTAAGAATTTTACTTCATCGAGGAGTTGGTTCTCTTTTCCTTTAATGATAGAATAATTAAAAGTAGGATTGGTTTTGTTGCCTTTGAGCCACATCGGAAAATTGGTAAAGCAAATAAACCAAGTTCCGACCAAAGTAGGAATGATTGAATTCATAAAAAAATAAATAAGCTATCTTCGTTGGAGATTTTATTGATTCAAACCACATGGAAAATACTATTGTCAAACCTTATCAACCCAAAAATCACGTCAGAATTGTAACGGCTGCGAGCCTTTTTGATGGCCATGATGCAGCTATCAATATCATGCGGCGCATCATGCAGGCTTCGGGGGCAGAAGTGATTCACTTGGGGCACAATCGCTCGGTGCAAGAAATCGTTGAATGTGCCATTCAAGAAGATGTTCAAGGCATTGCAATTACGAGTTATCAGGGAGGACATGTTGAGTTTTTTAAATACATGTACGATTTGCTTAACGAAAAAGACGCTGGGCATATCAAAATCTTCGGTGGAGGTGGTGGGACTATTTTACCTGCCGAAATCGCCGAATTGCACGCCTATGGTATCACTCGCTTGTATTCACCAGACGACGGTCGGGAGATGGGCTTGCAAGGAATGATTAATGATTTACTTGAAAAGTGTGATTTTCCCACAAAGTTAGGGGAACTAAATGGCCAATTAAAAAAACTTCCCCTGTCAAAATCTTCCAAACTCATTGCGCGTCTAATTAGCGAAGCCGAAAACAATCCCGAGGCTTTTGCCAAAAATGACTTATCTCTTTTGCCCCAAAGCCATGCACCTGTGTTGGGGATTACGGGCACGGGAGGAGCGGGAAAATCGTCATTAGTTGATGAATTGATTAGACGTTTTTTGCTTGATTTTCAGGATAAAACATTGGCTGTTATTTCTATTGACCCTTCAAAGCGCAGAACGGGAGGCGCGCTGCTTGGCGACCGCATTCGCATGAACTCTCTGCATCCCGACATAGCCCGTGGACGTGTATACATGCGCTCCCTTGCGACTCGACAATCCAATCTAGCGTTGAGTAAACATATCTCTGAGGCCATTAATATCTGTAAAGCGGCTCATTTTGATTTAATTATTGTAGAAACATCGGGTATTGGCCAGTCAGATACCGAAATCATCGAGCATTCGGATGTCTCACTTTACGTAATGACTTCCGAATATGGTGCTGCTACGCAACTCGAAAAAATTGATATGCTTGACTATGCCGACCTTATCGCCATCAATAAGTTTGATAAGCGTGGCTCACTTGATGCGTTGCGCGATGTAAAAAAACAATATCGTCGCAATCACCAACTTTGGGACGTGGCCGAAGAAGCCTTGCCAGTTTTTGGGACGATTGCGAGTCAATTCAACGATGCAGGCATGAATGCGCTCTATCTCAGATTGTTGGAGGTGCTGGAGCAAAAGCAAGCAAACCAAGAATACTGGACAAAGGGGCAATTGTTTAATAAGCTTTCGGCCAAAAAAAGGAATTCACAATTAGGCCCGACAAACAGTATAATGCCTCCGGATAGAGTACGGTATTTGGCCGAAATTGTCGAAAATGCGCGGAATTATGAGCAATTTGTCAATGACCAAGCCGCCATCGCGCGTCAGTTGTATCAGCTTGAGGGTACAATTAAGACATTGACTCAACTTCAGCTTGTAGACAAAGCGGAAAACCTTCGGGATATTTACCGAGAAATAGAAAGTCGTCTGCATTTTGATTGTAAAAAATTGCTCGAAACTTGGCCTGAAACTGTCAAAAAATACCGTGCCGATAAGTATCAGTTCAAGGTGAGGGATAAAATCATTGAGCAAGATTTGTGGACGGAGACATTGTCGCACCTCAAAATTCCGAAGATTGCACTGCCTAAGTACAACGATTGGGGAGATATTTTAAAGTGGGTGCTGACCGAAAATGTACCCGGTGAGTTTCCTTTTACGGCGGGTGTTTTTCCGCTAAAGAGAGAAGGTGAAGACCCGACGCGTATGTTTGCAGGAGAAGGTGGCCCAGAGCGCACCAACCGTCGCTTTCATTATTTATCCAAGCAAATGCCCGCCAAAAGGCTTTCGACGGCCTTCGATTCGGTAACACTCTATGGCGAAGACCCGGACTTTCGGCCAGATATTTATGGTAAAGTGGGTAACTCGGGCGTTAGTATTTGCAATCTCGATGATGCCAAAAAGCTCTATAGCGGTTTTGATTTGTGCGACCCTTCTACCTCCGTTTCGATGACTATCAACGGCCCAGCGCCTATTGTGTTGGGTTTCTTTTTGAATGCGGCTATCGACCAGCAATGCGAAAAATGGCTACAAGCACAAAGCGATATTTGTTTTGAACCCAAAGTGACTTACAATGGAACCTTGCCAGAAGGACACAATGGGCTAGGATTAGGGCTGTTGGGTACTACGGGTGACCAAGTATTGCCTCTCGAAGTTTACCAAAAAATCAAAGCAGAGACGCTTCGTCAAGTAAGAGGTACGGTACAGGCTGATATTCTAAAAGAAGACCAAGCGCAAAATACCTGTATTTTTTCAACTGAATTTGCGCTCAAACTCATGGGCGATATTCAGCAGTATTTTATTGATAATCAGGTGCGTAATTTTTATTCTGTTTCGATTTCGGGTTATCATATTGCCGAAGCGGGCGCCAATCCTATTTCTCAATTAGCCTTTACGCTTTCTAATGGATTTACGTTTGTAGAATATTACCTCAGCCGAGGAATGCACATTGATGACTTTGCGCCAAATCTCTCGTTTTTCTTTTCCAATGGTATGGACCCTGAATACACCGTGTTGGGAAGAGTGGCAAGGCGTATTTGGGGCAAAGCCCTGAAAAACAAGTATAAAGGCAATGAGCGTAGTCAGAAACTAAAGTATCATATTCAGACTTCGGGACGGAGCTTGCACGCCCAAGAGATTGCTTTTAACGATATCCGTACTACATTACAAGCCTTGTTGGCGATTTATGACAATTGCAATTCGCTCCATACCAACGCCTACGATGAAGCAATTACGACCCCGACAGAAGAGAGTGTCAGGCGTGCGATGGCCATACAGTTGATTATCAATCGAGAATTTGGCCTTGCCAAGAACGAAAACCCTTTGCAAGGAGCTTTTATCGTAGAAGAATTAACAGATTTGGTAGAAGAGGCTGTTTATCAGGAATTTTTGAGTATTAGTGAGCGTGGGGGCGTCTTGGGCGCGATGGAGCGTATGTATCAACGTAGCAAGATTCAGGAAGAATCAATGCATTATGAAATGCAAAAACACACGGGGGCATTGCCTATCATCGGTGTCAATACATTTTTGGATGAGCGAGGTTCGCCCACGATTTTACCGGCGGAGGTCATTCGCTCTACCGAAGAAGAAAAACAATATGCGGTATCGTATCGACAAGATTTTCAGACTCGCCACAAGGCCGAAGCTACCGAAGCTCTCAACCAACTCAAGGAAGCGGCGCTTCAGAACGCCAATCTTTTTGAATCGCTCATGGAAGCTACTAAAGTATGTACCTTAGGACAAATCTCGGCGGCATTGTATGAGGTAGGAGGGCAGTATCGGAGAAATATGTAGTAAAAATGCAAGCAGGCAGAAAAACAAACCGCAACAAACCGCGGGCAGGGTTCAAAACCCTGCCTGCGGTGGCATTGGCCTTCTCTCAATCATCTCAAAAAAGGCTGCTTTAGCATGTCAATCTTTTGAAAGAAAAACGCAGTCAGGGTGCGAAACCCTGCCTGCGGTAGCCTTAGAACCCTGCCTGCGTTGGCATTTTAATCATAATTCAACACAGGAGCTAGCCAGCGTTCGGTGTCTTCGAGGCTCATGTTTTTGCGGAGTGCATAGTCTTCGACTTGGTCTTTAGCGATTTTGCCAAGGGCAAAGTACCGAGAAGCAGGGTGCGCAAAATACCAACCACTCACCGAACTAGCAGGATACATCGCAAAGCTTTCTGTCAATTGAATGCCTACTTGAGCTTCCGCATCTAGGAGGTCGAACAACGTACGTTTTTCGGTATGGTCGGGGCAAGCAGGGTAGCCTGGTGCTGGACGAATACCTTGGTATTTTTCGGAAATCAATTCTTCATTGCTGAATGTTTCTTCTTGAGCATACCCCCAAAACTCTTTACGGACACGTTCGTGCATAAGTTCTGTAAAAGCTTCGGCCAAACGGTCGGCGACGGCTTTGAGCATGATACTGTTGTAATCGTCGTGGTCGGCTTCGTATTTTTCCAACAACGCCTCAATCCCAATGCCTGCTGTAACGGCAAAAGCCCCAATGTAATCGGTACGTTTGGCCGAGGCTGGCATGATATAGTCAGAAAGGCACAAATTGGGAAGGTTGGCCGCTTTTTGGTTTTGTTGACGGAGGTTATGTAATACTGTTTGCGTAAGGCTAGAAGCCTCCAAGTCAAGATTTTTGACTCTAAAATCTTTTCGTTTGGCTTGGCCCTGTCCTGCAAAACTTACTTCCAATTCTTCAAACTCATGCAAAACAATATCATCTTCTACCGAATTGGCAGGATAAAAACCAATGACTGCGTTGGCTTTCAGAGATTTGTTTTTGATGATTTCGGCTAACATTGCTTTGGCATCATCGTATAATTTCTTAGCTTCTACTCCTACTGTCGCATCTTCAAAAATCTTGGGATATTTACCATGCAGCTGCCAAGTTTGGAAGAAAGGCGTCCAATCTATGTATTTGGCAATGTCTTCGAGCGGATAATCGTGGAAGTACTTGTTACCCAAAAACTTCGGTTTGGTAGGCTCAAAATTTTCCCAATCAATTTTAGTTTTGTTGGCTCTTGCGACTTCCAATGTTACGGCTTCTTTCGCTTGTTGGCGTTTGGCGTGGTCTTCGCGGAGTTTAGTGTATTCTTTTTTGATGTCAGCCAAGGTGTCGGCGTAAGTTTGCTCATTTTGGGTCAATTTTCCAGCTACAGGCACCGCACGACTCGCATCCAATACATGGATAACGGGGCCGCTATAATGAGGGTCGATTTTTACGGCCGTATGAATCCGTGAGGTAGTAGCTCCTCCGATAAGCAATGGTAATTTAAAACCTTGACGTTCCATTTCTTTGGCTACACCTACCATTTCATCAAGCGAAGGCGTAATCAAACCCGACAGACCGATGATGTCCACGTTGTGTTCTTTGGCCGCAGCCAAGATTTTATCGGTAGGGACCATTACTCCTAAGTCAATGATTTCGTAGTTGTTGCAGCCCAATACAACCCCTACAATATTTTTGCCGATGTCGTGTACGTCTCCTTTTACCGTAGCCATCAAGATTTTACCAGCGGCGGCAGCGCCGCCAGCTTTTTCAGCTTCGATGAAAGGAGTAAGATAAGCCACCGCTTTTTTCATGACTCGGGCTGATTTTACTACTTGGGGCAAAAACATTTTTCCTTCCCCAAATAAGTCACCAACCACGTTCATACCATCCATAAGCGGGCCTTCAATCACATCAAGTGGGCGGCTCGACTGAGCACGGGCTTCTTCTACGTCTTCATCTATAAACTCAGTCAGTCCTTTGATGAGGGCGTGTTCGAGGCGTTTGGAGACGGGTTGAGCGCGCCAAGCATTATCTATGACTTGTTCTTTACCTTTAGATTTTACGGTTTCGGCAAAGGCCAACATCCTTTCGGTAGCATCAGGGCGGCGGTTGAGAATCAGGTCTTCGCAATGTTCGAGCATGTCTTTGGGTAGGTCGTCATAGACTCCCAACTGCCCTGCATTGACGATACCCATATCCATACCTGCTTTGATAGCATAATATAAAAATACCGTATGGATTGCTTCCCGAACAGGCTCATTTCCTCTAAATGAAAAGGATACGTTTGAGACTCCACCACTTACTTTGGCATAAGGCAAGTGCTCTTTAATCCAACGAGTAGCGTTGATAAAATCAACGGCGTAGTTGTTGTGCTCTTCCATACCTGTACCTACGGTCAGGATATTGGGGTCAAAGATGATGTCTTGTGGAGGGAATCCTACTTTATTGACCAAAATCCAATAGGCGCGTTCGCAGATTTCGATGCGGCGCTCGTAATTGTCGGCTTGACCTACTTCGTCAAAAGCCATCACCACCACTGATGCACCGTAGCGTTTTACTTTTTCGGCTTGTTGGATAAATTTTTCCTCTCCTTCTTTCAGTGAGATAGAATTGACGATGGCTTTGCCTTGCAAACATTTTAGTCCCGCCTCAATCACTTCCCACTTAGACGAATCGACCATGAAAGGAACACGGGCAATGTCGGGCTCGGCCATCAATAAATTGCAAAACTTAGTCATGGCTTGCACACCGTCAATCATCCCTTCATCCATGTTGATGTCGAGGACTTGCGCCCCTGAATCTACCTGCTCACGTGCCACTGCAATAGCGGCATCATAGTTGCCTTCGCGGACGAGGCGTGCAAATTTTTTGGAACCCGTTACATTACACCGCTCCCCGATATTGACAAAGTTGGTTTCCTTCGTGATTTTGAGCGGCTCTAGCCCAGATAGTTTTTGGACATGGTCGTTTTCAGGAATATCACGAGGCTCGTATTTGGCTGCTACTTCGGCAATGGCTTTGATATGGGGTGGGGTAGTACCGCAGCATCCGCCGATGATATTGATAAAACGATTTTTTAAGAAGTCGTCAATAATCACCGCCATTTGTTCGGGGCTTTGGTCATATTCACCCATTTCGTTGGGTAAGCCTGCGTTGGGGTGAGCTGAGGTATAAAAAGGCGCTTGATTGGCGAGGGTTTGGACATAAGGGCGCATTAAGTCAGCACCAAGGGCGCAGTTGAGACCCACGGAGAGCAGGGGCATATGCGATACTGACGTCAAGAAAGCTTCCGTAGTCTGTCCTGAAAGCGTACGGCCGGAGGCATCCGTAATCGTTCCCGACACCATGATAGGCAATTGCGTTTTCGTAGTATTTATAGCTTGAGGCGTAAATGCTCCATTGATAGCACGAATCGTTCCTTTTTTGACGTCATCAAAGTACAAATCAATCGCGTACAAAGCGGCTTTGGCATTCAAAGTATCAAAAATGGTTTCGACCAATAATATGTCCGAACCACCATCTACCAAGGCTTGCACTTGTTCATAATAAGCATCTACCAATTCATCAAAAGTAACGGCACGGTAGCCAGGGTCGTTTACATCGGGAGAAAGCGACGCGGTACGGTTGGTAGGCCCAATAGACCCCGCTACAAAGCGTGGTTTGTTGGGATTGACGGCATTATATTTGTCACAAGCTTGACGGGCAAGTTGAGCTGATTCAAAATTAAGCTCATATACCAAGTCTTCCATGTGATAATCGGCCATAGCGATAGTGGTACCACTAAAAGTATTGGTTTCGATAATATCCGCACCTGCTTCTAGGTAAGCTTCGTGAATTTCCTGAATCACATCGGGGCGCGTCAACGACAGTAGGTCATTGTTGCCTTTGAGTTCGTGGGGGAAATCTTTAAAACGTTCGCCTCTATAATCGGCATCGGTCAATTTATAACGCTGAATCATCGAACCCATCGCACCATCGAGTACGAGGATTCGTGATTTAAGGATTTCTTGAATGTCTGGGTTTTGCATTTTTACAAATTATAATTTATTCAGGAACGAGGCCTATAATACAAACTTAAAAGTAGGTTTGTAGCATGCACTTTAACAAGCTACAAATTTACACAGAAAGATACGGATAGCTTTTTTTTTAGATGAATATTCTATATATGAATATAAAAATAGATAATTTGTGTAAATAAATACGTATAAGAAGAAGGGTTAAACAAATGTGAGAGGTGACAATCAAAGAATATAGATATTTTGTCTAATGCAGTGGCGCATAAAAAATCCCATTTGACTTACGCCAAACGGGATTGTATAGAGTAGGTGTAATGGATGTTAAAATGTATATCCTATGCTTAGCTGAGCGGCAGAATTTTTGGCATTGTCTAGGAATACTTTGGCTGCGGTACTTGACGCTACAGGGCGTAGGCCGTAATTGTAGCGAGTACCTACCATTATTTTTCCAAAATAGATGCTTAAACCAGCGACAAGACCATAGTCAAAATTGTTGAAATTGTCGCGGTTGAGGACGGTAGCGTTAAAACCTGCATCACTTTTACTTTCAGTGGAAGCATTTACCAAAAAACCCCCATAAAGCCCACCGTGAATATCAACAAAGTTGCCCACCTTAAGCGTTGCTAATACAGGAATCTCAAAATAATCCATTTTGAAGGTATTTTGTCCTCTGAAGGTGCCATTGAGTAAATTGTATTGAGCCGTGACGCCTTTGGTAGAATATCCCACCTCAGGTTGTAAATAAAGCATACCTTTGATAAGGGGAACTTGCGTAAAAAGACCCACATGAAACCCATAACGGGGATTACGGTCGGTTACGTCTTTGATATAAAGATTGGATACATTGAGTCCCCCTCTTATACCTGTACGGGCCGAGGCATCTTGAGCATAAGTCTTAAGATTTGCTTGAAAAAGTAAAATACTCAATCCTGAAATAAGGGCTATTGATTTGAATTTCATGGCTCTATGATATTTTTAGCGAGTGGTTAGAAAAATTGTATTAAAATATATAGCGAATAGAAAGGGCGGCATCATCACCCCAAAAATTGTCAGCTACGTTGAAATTGAAGGTAGGTTTCCAGTCAATACTCAAATTGATAGGGATTTCGCGGAAGTTATATTCTAGCCCTAAGATACCATCAAGTCCCACTACGCTATTACGTTCTGGAAAAGGTGATGAGCCGCGTCTTCCTTCACCCCAAAAGTAAATATGAGCACCTGCACCGTAGTAAAAATTAAGGCGATTTACATCAAAAGCGCGGGTATGTCCTTCAATTAAACCCGTGAATCCAAGTCCTCTCCAGCGCGAGGAAATAATACCCTCGACAGCTACGCGAGGCTTGGTATAGTGCTTGATAGTGAGGCCATTGGTGCTCCCTGCTCTAAGACCAATACCTGTACGGTAATCTTGCGAGTATGCAGCAGAAATAGATAAGAAAGAGACTAATGTGATGAGGAATACGTTTAACTTTTTCATTGTTGTGGGGAATTAGAGTGCTACAAAAATTATTAGTTTTCGTAGCACTGTTGATGATTGATTATCTAAGACTGATAGCGCCGTTTTGGGCGGCTTTTTTCATTTCTTCACTGGCATAAAGTCCAATTTCTACCCGGCGATTTTGTTGACGTCCGCTTTCGGTATTGTTGGAAGCAACAGGATTGGCTTCGCCTTGGCCAATGACTTTGAAACGACTAGTGGAAACTCCTTCTCCAATCAAAAAATTGGCAACTGCTTGAGCGCGTTTGTTGGACAAGTCTCTGTTAAAAGTTTCAGAACCTACATTATCAGTGTGTCCTTCTACAAGAAGCTCAGTCTTTTGTTCTTGTTTGAGGGTATTAGCCATCTTTCGGAGACTTTCTTGGGTTTCAGGACGTAGTGATGAAGAACCAAAATCAAACAATAGGGCGTTGTCGAAAGTAAGCTTTACACCTTCACCTACGCGTTCTACTTTTGCAGTTTTACCTAAATCTTCTTTCAGCCTTTCAGCTTGCTTGTCCATGTGCTGCCCAATCACCGCCCCTGCGGCACCTCCTACGGTAGCTCCAATGATGGCTCCAATGGCAGTGTTTTGATTGTTTTTTCCAATAATTCCTCCAACAATAGCTCCAGCACCTGCCCCAATCAAAGCGCCCTTTTGAGATCTTTTGAGCTTTGTCTTATTGGTTTTGGTCGTTGTATTTTTTTTCTTAGTAGACTGTTGGGAAAATGCAACCTCGGGTACAGAGGTGGCTATCAAAGTGACATAACCTAAAACTATATACTTGGTTAGCGTCTTCATGTTTTTTGAAATTTGATTTAATGTTAGACACTAAAAAAGCATACCTTATGTATTTGAATGTTTTGTAATTTGTTGATAATTAGTTTGTTGTGTTTTGTTTGGCTGCCACTTGAGTGAGGTGGAAAATATTTTGTGTAGAAAATTTTGCTCAAACTGGGGTGGTAATATTAAGTTGAGAAGGGGTTTTGTTGATTTGTTTAATATTTTGACATTTTTTAGATAAAAATTTAAATATTATTACCTTTATTAAGATTTTATATCTTATAAACCATACAATAAGCCTATATGATAAAGTTGGATATTACAGATAAAGGGATTTTACGCTATCTGCAACAAAACGCACTTTTAACGACTAAAGAACTTGCAGCCCAATTGAATTTGTCATACACTCCTGTATATGAGAGGGTTCGTAAGTTGGAGCGGGAAGGAGTTATAAAGAAATATGTTGCTTTGGTTGATAGGGAAGGCATTGGCAAAAATTTAGTAGCCTTTTGTAATGTTTCTTTGAAAGAGCATAGTCGGGCCAACGGTGAAAAATTTGTATCGGCTGTTATGACATTTGAAGAGGTAATGGAATGCTATAATATCTCGGGAGAATATGATTTTATGCTAAAAGTAGTGGTAAATGATATGCCCGAATATCAACGATTTTTAATGGAAAAATTAGGGGCTTTGGATAGTATTGGGAATACGCATAGCATTTTTGTGATGAGCGAAATCAAACACGAGACAGCCCTTAAAGTATAATCCTTGTGGCACGGACGTCCCCCGTCCGTCTTTCTAATACCATAGTTTTGTCTATTATTACGGAGGTGACGTCCGTGCCACAGGGTCATTCAAATTTGTGATGAGCGAGATTTAAAGTATAATCCTTGTATCACGGACGTCCCCCGTCCGTCTTTCTAATACCATAGTTTTGTCTATTATTACGGAGGTGACGTCCGTGCCACAGGGTCATTCAAATTTGTGATGAGCGAGATTTAAAGTATAATCCTTGTATCACGGACGTCCCCCGTCCGTCTTTCTAATACCATAGTTTTGTCTATTATTACGGACGTGACGTCCGTGCCACAGGGTCATTCAAATTTGTGATGAGCGAAATCAAACACGAGACAGTCCTTAAAGTATAATCCTTGTATCACGGACGTCCCCCGTCCGTCTCTCTAATACTATAGTTTTGTCTATTATTACGGACGTGACGTCTGTGCCACAGGGTCATTCAAATTTGTGATGAGCGAAATCAAACACGAAACAGCCCTTAAAGTATAATCCTTGTATCACGGACGTCCCCCGTCCGTCTCTCTAATACTATAGTTTTGTCTATTATTACGGACGTGACGTCCGTGCCACAGGGTCATTCAAATTTGTGATGAGCGAGATTTAAAGTATAATCCTTGTATCACGGACGTCACGTCCGTGATACAGGGTTATTCAAGGTATTTGGGGTTTAAATAAGAAAAAGGGTAATCTTCCCAGTTGTTGATAAGGCCTGCTTTGACGGGGTTGTCTAAAATATACTTATTGATATTATACAATTCTTGACCATTACGTACGACGTGGTCATAACTTTCTTCTTGCCAAAAAGCCCCTGTTCGATTCAATAGTTTGTTGGCTAACTTAGCAGTATAACTTTTTAGACTGTGCATGATTCTATAGAGGGGTTTTGGGTACTCATAAGTGTCAATAACCAAATGAAAGTGATTGGGCATTAGGGTATAACAAACGAGTTCATAAGATTTCTTATCCCAAAAATGCAATGCTTCTACAACAATTTGAGCAATTTCCGGCTGTTTGAGCCATTGTGGATCATTTTGATTTTGGTCTAAGTATTTATCCCAATTGGCAAAATGGCGTTTGTGTAGATTTCGTATCGCTATTTTCCTTTCTTCTTCGCTTGTAGAAGTAGCTAAAATATGTCTATAAGCTTGTTGTTTTTCTTCTTTTAATCGTTCCAGTACTTCTTTAGGAAGACTGTGATGCAACCGTGCGGTCACAAAAAAAGTGCCGTCTTTGGGTTGGAAGTGAGGGAGGTACCGGTAGTATTCGGGTTTGAATTGTTTCATGTCTTCAGGATGTTAATCTACTGATTACAAGACGGAGTAGGTGTGAGTAAGTCACTTTTGTGAAAAATTTTCAAAAGGAAATTTTAAATTAGGTTGCTTACAGTGGGAGGTTAGGGTACTCATAGAGGAGGGGTAGATGAGTTATTCACGGAGAAGAGATTAGATGAATTATTCACGGACGGGCCGTCCGTGCTACAGAATGTCGCAATTTTACAATCTTGAGAAGTGGAAGGAAAGTAGTTTTGAATCGTAAATCAAAACTTTTACGAAGATGCAAAAACTACTTTTTTTACTGATATTAATTGGGTCATTTGGGTTTGTAAGTGATGAATCAGTAAACAGTATCAATGGTGCTTTTAGATTGAGTCAACTGAAATATCAGAATGATAAAGATTGGGTGGTGGCCGACGAACGATTCAGTATTAAAGTATTTAAGGATGGATATTGGATGGTCGCAAAACTTAAAAAAGGAAATAAAGAGTTTGGAGGCATGGGTGGTGGACCTTATACTCTCAAAGATGGTAAGTATAACGAACACAAAGATTTTTATTCTTGGGATTCTACTGGTGTGGGAAATACGGTGGCATATGATTACAAAATGTCTGTAAATGAATTTAAACAGTCGGGTAAAATAAATACAGCTAAATATCCAAACTATGAAATAAATGAAATTTTTGAGCGAGTAAAGGTAGATGAACCTCTGAAAAATGAGGGCTTAGAGGGAGTTTGGCTAATGCAAGAGGGATATTGGGGAGGAACAAGCCGCTTTGGAGAAGGTAAATATCAAGGTTTTGTGATGATGAAAATATACGCATATCCTTATACAGTTTATGCTTATTATGATCGTGTTAATAAAAAATTTGATGGAGGTGGAGTTTGCCGTTATCAATTTGACGGTAAAACCTTAACTGAAACTAATGAATTGTGGTCTTGGGATATGAGTCGTCGTGGTAAGAGTGAAACTCATAAGATTACATTCAAAAATGGAAAACTTATCCAAGAAGGGTGGGAGGGTAAGTTGAGAGAGGTTTTTGTTAAAGCAAAGTAGTGAAACTTTATCATTTTTGAGATTTTAATCTTGATTGGGTAGGACTAAAATGCCGCATTTTTACAATAATTTTCTTCAATATGAGAATAATTTTGTCATAACAAACTGTGATATTCCATGAAACCTAAGTTATTATTTTTCTTGTATTTGGCATTGCTGTGGAAAGGAGGGAATGCCCAAAAGACATGGTCTACTGAGGAAAAGGCCTCATTGGTGAAACAATATATACGTACAAAAACGGAAGTTAATTCTGAAACAGCTAGTTTGACTCCTGCTCAGTGGAATTTTAAAGAAGGCCCTGCTCAATGGAATATTGCGCAAGTGATTGAACACTTAAATATGTGGTCACTTCTGACTCAGCATGATGCTCGGTATGTGGTTATGTTGGGCGAAAATCCAGAGTTGTCGAATATGGTTGCTTCTGATAGTGTAAATACTTCTTTTATTTATGAAACAAATCCACATGTGTCTCCTGACCATACAATCCCAATGGGGCTAGTTAAAGATGAGGCTAATCTGAAAATTTTCAATAGCAAATATGACGAAATTATTATGGCGATTGAAAAATCAAAGCTGAACTTTAGAATGTTTGTTAGACCGGGCGTTAACGATAGACATAGGGACTTGGCTCAGATTTATATCGTCCATTATGGGCATGTGGATAGGCATTTGAGACAGATTAGAAGGATTAAGGCTAATCCTAATTTTCCTCAATGATTCATTCATTTCTATAAATATGGGGTGCTTTTTATTTTATCCTTACGGACGGGGCTTTTATTTGACTTATACTACTTTATCCTTACGGACGGGAGTTTTATTTGATTTAACTACTTTATCCTTACGGACGGGACGTCCGTACCACAAACAATGGAAACTACAAAAATATCATCGTCGATTGCTGAATTGACCAGAAAAGGTACGTGTGTGGAGTTTTTCTCTGCTTATCAAGAACTTGATACAAATCGCATGATTAGTCTTGCTACCCCTGACGCTACTGTATGGTTCGAACCACTGGGAGAAGGCGGAAAAGGCTTATTTAAAGAGTTTGGTAAGGCTGTTTGGGAATTGTTGATGGATTGTTTTCCTGATATCGACAATACCATAGATAGTATGTATGCCGAAGGAGACTCAATCATTTGTAAGGTTGTGATTTTCGGAACCCAAGAAAAAGAGTTTATGGGGCTTCCAAGCAAAGGATTGAAGTTTAATAGTGAGCATATTTTTGTGTTCAAATTTGACGAAAATGACAAAATTACATCTCTTACTATCAATTGGAATCACGAGAGTTTTGTAGCTCAACTTAGTGGTAATTAATTATCCCAAACCGTTTGCTAAATTTAATTAGGGATATTTTGTATGTTTTTTTATAAATAAGTACTTTCGGTAAAATTGAAATGTATGTTTTACCGAAAGTACGTCCCTGCGCTTCACTTGAGGCCGTATGTTGAATGTTTTTATGTGTGGGAGTGTAGTGAAATTCTCACCACACAGCTACCTATAGAATCCCCACCCAATGGATTTGCTTCTATGGTTTTTAATTATGGAAATCCCTACCGAGTAGTTTCACAAAAACTTAATGGAGGCATTGCTCCTAAAACCTTTCTGACTGGGCAGGCCACTAAAAGTTATCACCTTCATTTATCAGGTAAGATAGGTATGGTTGGGATTGTATTTCGGCCTGCGGGTTTATGTAGTTTATTTGGCTTGCCTATGTACGAATTTTCGGATGAGCGTATCAATCTACGGGACGTGTTGGGGAAGAATATTGATGAATTGTATGATAAAATAGAAGAAGCGGCTTCCTGCGACGAACGTATAGTATTGCTCGAACAATTTTTAAATTTTCAGTTTCTTCGTAAAATCCCTACTCCTGATGCTATAGATTATGCAGCAAATTTGATTGTGGATGAAAAAGGAATCTTCAACATTAATGAACTGATAGATGAAGTGTGTATGAGTAGGAGACAACTTGAGCGTAAATTCTTGCAAAAAGTAGGAGTAAGCCCTAAATATTATGCTCGTATTCGTCGTGTCGGCTTCTTGTGCAACGTATTGGCGCAACAAGGATGGCAGATTAAAGATTGGCAAGATTTGATTTATCAAAGTGGCTACTATGATCAATCTCACTTCATCAAAGAGTTTACGGAGTTTATGGGTAAAAATCCTTCTTTTTACGTAAAAAATAACAGTGAATTGGCGAGGTATTTGAAATAGTGCTTTATTTTTCTTCTAAAGCGGCTATTTGACTTCTATTTTGACGTATTTTTGCGCTATTAAAGGCTAAATCCCTTTCTGATGCACCAAATACTCCAACTTACTCTGCCGCCCCAAACGGCACTAGATGATGTCGCTTTGCGGCATTACATAATCCAGCACCTCCGTATCACTGATGACCACGAACTGGTGGTTCGGAAAATAAAACAGTCGATAGACGCTCGTTCTAAACAGGTAAAAGTGAGCCTTCAGGCGGAGATTTTTGTGGGAGAGCCGCCTACTCCTGTGATTTCTTATCAAAAAGATTATCCTAATGTTTCGCAAAAACCGGCAGTCGTTATAGTAGGGGCTGGCCCTGCGGGTTTGTTTGCGGCTCTACGTGCGGTGGAGTTGGGCTACAAGCCCCTTGTTTTAGAACGTGGTAAAGATGTGCGTAAACGCCGTCGTGACTTGGCGGCTATCAACAAAGACCATCTCGTAGACCCTGATTCAAATTATTGTTTTGGAGAAGGAGGCGCAGGTACTTATTCGGACGGGAAGCTTTATACACGCTCTAGCAAAAGAGGAGATGTAAGACGTATTCTTGAAATTATGGTAGCCCACGGTGCTACTGAGCAAATTTTGTATGATGCTCATCCCCATATCGGTACCAACAGACTTCCTCCGCTCATTGCAGATATGCGGGCGAGCATATTGAATGCAGGGGGAGAAATACATTTTGAAACCAGAGTTCAGGATTTTATTTTTAGTAACCAAAAAATATTGGAACCACCTTTCGAAAAAGAAATAAGAGGAGTGGTGACTTCCGACGGACGTGAGTTTATAGGGATAGGGGTAATTTTGGCAACGGGGCATTCGGCACGTGATATCTTTGAATTGTGTCAGTTGAGAGGAGTTTTGATTGAAAACAAACCTTTTGCCATAGGGGTAAGGATTGAGCACCAACAACAGCTGATAGATTCACTTCAGTACCATTGTAGTGATAGAGGTGCTTATTTGCCCGCCGCATCTTATAGCTTGGTTACCCAGACCTATCATCAAAATGTACAAAGAGGGGTGTTTTCGTTTTGTATGTGTCCGGGAGGTTTTATTGTACCTGCCGCAACCGCCCCTGGAGAGTTGGTTGTCAATGGTATGTCGCCTTCAAGGCGCGATTCTCGCTTTGCCAATTCTGGTATGGTGGTTAGTATTGAGGCCATTGATACGAAGCCATTTGCGAAATTTGGAGCTTTAGCAGGCTTAGAACTTCAGAAAAAAATTGAGCAGCGCGCAAGTATGTTGGTAAGAGGGCGTCAAACAGCACCCGCCCAACGAGTACTGGATTTTGTAAAAAAGAAAAACTCACCTGAATTATTGGAAACGTCTTATCAACCAGGGCTTCAATCAATGGATTTGCGGGAATACTTGCCTGACCACATAGCCGAACCTCTTCGTCAAGGCTTACAGGACTTTGGCAAAAAGATGCACGGGTATGTTTCAAACGAGGCACAGTTGATTGGAGTGGAGAGTCGTACGTCTTCTCCAGTCCGTATTCCTCGCGATAAGAATACTGCGGAGCATTTGACCGTCAGACGATTGTATCCGTGTGGTGAAGGAGCGGGATATGCAGGGGGGATTATGTCGGCGGCTTTGGATGGTACTTTTGTAGTGGAGCAGCTTTTGAAGCAATATCAAAGTTAGGCATATAGACGCCCCTCATTGCTGTGTGCGGAAATATGGGTAGAGTTGAGACCATGAGTTAAGGACTTTGTGATAAATAGATCTTTTTTACAAACTAAGTTTAGTGCGTCTAAAGCCTATAGGCTACAGCTAAATAACTCAAAATTTGAGTTGTTTAGCTGTATGATAATAGCAAACGTTAGATAAATTGTTGTAAAAAAAATGGTTAGTTTAGAAACTAACAGCTACTTTAGCTTCAAAGACCCTTAACAATTAGTTCATATACCAGACGGATGCTTTTTAGCGAATTTATTGATATTGTCCAAGTCCAACTCCAGAAGCCACTTCCCGGGCTAGACGCCCATCTTAAAATGGCTTCAGCGTCGAGGTTGCGCTTAAAAATGCAACCAAATGAAAAAACACGCCGCTCAGCAGTTTTGATTTTGTTTTATCCTTTCCGGCAAGAAATATACCTTCCCCTCATATTACGTCCTAAATACGACGGTGTTCATGCTGGACAGATGGCATTTCCGGGAGGGCGTTATGAGAAAACCGACGAAAATCTTATTCGTACGGCGCTTCGTGAAGCTCAAGAAGAAATAGGTATCAAAGCGGCGGATGTTAAAGTATTGGGAACTTTAACGGAGCTTTTTATTCCTCCTAGCAATTTTTTTGTTTTACCAGTCATAGGCAAATTAGCCTACAAACCTGATTTTTATCCAGACCCGCGAGAAGTAGAGGCGATAGTTGAGGTGTCGCTAGAGGAGTTGAAGGATGAAAGTATCATTGGAGCGACGCAGCTGGAAGTCCGTGGAGTGACGGTCGATGCTCCTTTTTATGATATTCAAGGTCACAAAGTATGGGGTGCTACTGCCATGATGATAAGCGAATTGCTGACAGTTCTTCGAAATTAAAATCTGTTTTAACAACTTTTAAGAGCTTTCTTCCTTACCCTTTAGGTCGAATTTGCTATTTTTGGCACGCCTTTGGTTACGTTGGATTGTTGAATATAGATTGTAGCCAATGTTTTAGTGACAGCATTGGGGCATTTTCACTTCTGTCGTTTGCAATTTTATATTTCACAATTTAGGAACAACACCAACCCAAAATCGAAAATATATCATCTCTAAAATGTCAAAATTCAATCGAATTAACAACATCACCGGCTGGCTCGTATTTGCAGTAGCGCTGGTAACTTATGTGCTTACTGTGGAGCGTACCGCTAGTTTTTGGGACTGTGGCGAATTTATCGCCTGCGCTTACAAACTACAAGTGCCCCACCCACCTGGTGCTCCTTTATTTCTTTTGATAGGTCGGATGTTTTCGTTGCTCTCCTTTGGAGATGTGACCAAAGTGGCCTATTGGATTAATATGGTTTCGGTAGTATCAAGTGCTTTTACTATCTTGTTTCTATTCTGGACAATCTCCCTTTTAGCCCGCAAAGTCATTGGTAAAAAAGACGATGAACTTACGCAAGGAGAGACTTTTGCGGTATTAGGTGCTGGTATGGTAGGTGCTTTGGCATATACTTTCTCTGATTCTTTTTGGTTTTCGGCAGTTGAAGCAGAAGTATATGGACTTTCGTCGTTTTTTACTGCCATTGTGATTTGGGCGGTATTCAAATGGGAGCGCATCGAAGACGAAGCAGCCGCCAATCGTTGGCTTATTTTTACTTTCTATTTGGTAGGGCTTTCGATAGGTGTTCACTTGCTCAATCTTGTGACGATACCTGCTTTGGCACTGGTTTATTATTTCAAAAAATACAAACAACCTACACTTTGGGGCGGGGTTGCTGCTTTCTTGGGAGGATTGGTAGTATTAGTAATTATCAATTCGGGGGTAATTGTATGGCTCCCTTCCATGGCTGGTAAGTTTGAAATCTTTTTTGTAAATACTTTAGGTGCGCCCTATTCGATGGGTATTTTATTTTTCCTAGTTTTATTTATTGGGGCGCTAGTATGGGGAATCATATATACTGCTAAAAAAGAAAAAGTACTGTGGAACACGGCACTTTTGGCTTTTGCTTTTGTAGTGATAGGTTATTCTTCTTATTTCTTAGTATTGGTGCGTTCAAACTTCAATCCTCCTATCAACGAAAATGACCCTAGTGATGTCATTAGCTATGTGTCTTACCTCAAACGGGAGCAATATGGTAGTCGTCCGTTGTTGTTTGGGCCTGTGTTTACGGCACGTCCTGTAAGTTCAGAAAAAGGAGAGCCGATGTATCGCAAAGCCAATGGGCGTTATGTGATTGCAGATTATCGCCCTGAGTATGTCTACGAGAAAAACCAACAAATGCTATTTCCACGGGTGCACAGCAATCAGATGAATCACCCTCAGTTGTACCGTGAAAAACTAGGTTTAGCAGAAGGACAAAAACCCTCTATGGGCGATAACCTTTCGTTTTTCTTTTCTCATCAATTAGGCCATATGTATTGGCGCTATTTCTTGTGGAATTTTGTGGGCCGTGAAAGTGATGAAGAAGGTGCAGGCGGTTTGCGCCCTTGGGAGACTTCTGCTGGGTTGCCTGCCCCAATGGCCAACAATCCCGGACGTGACAATTATTATATGATTCCATTTTTATTGGGTCTTTTGGGTATACTTGGTCAAGCTTTCCGTCGTAAAAATGATTTACTCGTTACGGGGTTACTGTTTATGATGATGGGTATAGCGCTGGTAGTTTACCTCAACTCCCCTCCTGTAGAGCCTCGTGAGCGAGATTATATTTATGTAGGTTCGTTTTACATCTTTGCTTTCTGGATTGGATTAGGAGTAGTATTTATCTATGATTTCTTATCAAAGGTCCTTCCTTCGGCTAGTACGCGTGCAGGTTTGGCTACAGTACTTGGTTTGGCGGCGCCTATCCTGATGGGAGCCAAAGGGTGGGACAATCACGATAGAAGTAATCGATATCACTCGGTTGATTTTGCCAAAAACCTCTTAAATTCTTGTGCTCCAAACGCCATTTTGTTTACGGGTGGAGATAACGACACCTTCCCTTTATGGTATGTGCAGGAGGTAGAAGGCTTCCGTACAGATGTACGAGTATGTAACTTAAGTTTATTAGGAACGGATTGGTACATTGGCCAGATGAAACGTAAAACATATGAGTCTGATCCACTGCCAATTTCGTTGGATTATGCAAATTTTGCCGCTGGCAAAAATGACATTGTACCTTTTTATGAAATGCCTGCTGTAAAAAATGGTATTAATCTTAAAGAGTATATTGCATTGGTAAAACAAAACAATGCCGCGATTCAAGTCCCACTTACCAGCGGCGAAATGACCAGTATTTTGCCTTCTTCGGTGCTAGTATTGGGGATTAACTCAGATGAAGTGAAGAAAATGAAAATTCTTAAACCTGAGCTAGCTTCGTTTGTAAAAGATACTATGCAGTGGACCATGGGTAAGCGTGACCTTTATAAGTCAGATTTAATCATGCTTGATATGATTGCAACTAATGACTGGAAACGCCCGATTTACTTCTCAGGAACCCTTACCAACGACAATTACTTGAACCTGAAAGAGTTTATGCAGCTCGAAGGTTATGCGTATCGATTGCTTCCTGTACGTGTACCAGGTGCTACAGATGGCTATGTCAATACGGATGTAATGGCTAACAACCTCATGAAGAAAACCTTCTGGCGCGAGTTGGATAATCCAAATACATACTACGATGGTACTTACAAAGGCTCGCCTGCGTTTTCGGCTCGTATTGCTTTTATGAGACTGGTGGATCAGCTCATTCGGGAAGGTAAAAATGACAAAGCCAAAGAAGCCTTGAATTTTATATTGGCAAAAATGCCTGATAAGACTATCCCTTATGACCAGATATCGGCAAACTATGTCAATTATCTTTTCATTTTGGGAGAAAACAAAAAAGCGATTGAGATTGCGACGGTGATGGGCGCACGTGCCGAAGAAATGTTGAAATACAATGTTCAGCATCATGTAAATAATGATACTAACATTCAGCTTTATATCTTGCAAACTATCGCCAATGCGTGTAGGGAAGGTAAGCAAGAAGCAATGGCGAAAAAATACGAAACACTTCTACAGCAGTATATGACTGTGTTGGGGGGATAGTCTTTCAGAAAGAAAAATAAAAAAGGGTAGTGAGATTCTCTCGCTACCCTTTTTTTTATGCACAGCTAAATTTATGATTTCGTAGCCCCCAAGAAAAGCAATAGCCAGCCTACAATCATCAATGTACCTCCGATAGGAGCCACTGCTCCAAACGCTTTGATACCCGTAAAACAAATGGTATATAAAGCACCCGAAAAAATAATAACACCTCCGAGCGTGGCATAGCCGGCCCAATTGTACCACTTGGCTGCGGACACAGAAGCATTTTGCAGTAAAATGCTAATCAGAATCAAAGCTAAGGCGTGATAAAATTGATACTTGACGGCGGTTTCGAAAGTGTCAAATCGTCCTGAAGCTTCGAGTGAAGGCTTGAGCGCATGAGCACCAAAAGCACCAAGAGCGACTCCTAATAATCCTAAAATAGCGCCTGCTTGAAGAAAAAGTTTATTTGTCATGGTTATGATTGCTTGGTTAAAAACCTTAGAAAAACTCAAAAATAGGCACTTTCGTCCATACCGTATTAGCCTGAGGTTAGAATAATTTGAGATAGGAAATCATACCTTTAAAAAAGTAACAACAATAATAAAGAGAGATTAGCATGCCCAAAAAAGGTTTTTAACCTAATTTTGTAAGATTGAAAGTGTCGAAATAAGATAAATGAGGGAAATTCATTTTTCTTTTTTGTCGATTCATTCTAACAAACTTACCAAAACTTAGATTTACCCGTTTTAAGATGAGTATTGCTGCGACCATTGCACTTTGGAAACATCGTTATCGGAAATATTCATACATAGCCAAAGAATGTTTAGGGGCGGTGGGGGAGATAATCCGTTTTTTATTACTTAAAATCTCATTTTTTGGAAAACGTAAGCTGATAGCCATCATCCGCACCGAACATTTTGGTGATATTGTAGCGGCTGAGCCGCTTGCTAGACAAATAAGAGAGATTCATCCCAACGACTATGTAGTGTGGATGGTAAAACCCGTATTTAAAGAACTTGTAACGCACCACCCCGCAGTGGATGAGGCTTGGGCGCAGCCTTCTGTTTTAAGGAGATTGCTGGTATGTAAGTCGGGGGTTTTTGATAAGATTTATAACCTCGAATTTTGGCAAAGTAACTTCGATTTGGTCAGTGGGCAAGTGCACAAAAATGAAGTTGCGGCTCAAAAAGATATCACGGTTTTTAATTACTTTGAAAAGGGTAATTTGCTCACTATTTTTCAGTTGTGTGCTGATTTGCCAATCCGAGATGATGCTCCTCAGCTCCTAATTTCGAAGGCTGATGAAGCAAAAATAAAATCCCTGAGACTCCCTCCCAACCTAGTAGTGATTCATTGTAGCTCTAACTATCCCGCCAAAGACTGGTCGGTGGAGAACTGGCAAAAACTGGTAGATTGGTTGATTGACGAAAAAGGATACTATGTAGCCCAAATAGGTCTTAAGGCCATAAACATCATCGAAAACCCTAAGTACCTAGATTTATGTGGGAAGTTTACGATTCTACAAACCGCCGAAATTATTAAGCATGCTGCTTATTTTATTGGGATTGATAGTGGGCCGGCACATTTAGCGAATGCGGTAGGGACGTTTGGAATATTGCTTTTTGGTAAGCTCAACAATTTTGACCATTATATGCCCTATTCTGGAACGTATCAGAATGGAAAGAATGCTATTATTATTTCAGAGATAAATAAAACTTGTGCTGAACTTGACTATCAAATAGTACAGACGCAGCTCGAAACATTAATGACCGGAAGTCAGGAAAAAACGCTTAGTATGTAGTATATTTGTTATCAGGTAGTTATCTGCCGTGGTTGATTTTTGTTGTATAAGACACTTTCAGAATCCTAAAAATAGGCGTATCATTGTGGTTGATTTTAACACATGGAAAACGACAAATCCCATAATTTTTTAAGAAAGAATCTTCCTGGAGGTTCGGCTCGCCCCAATTCTAGCAATCGTTGGCTAGAAAATGGAGGAGCTTCTATGGGAAAACTCCCCCCTCAAGCGATTGATTTGGAAGAGGCAGTTTTGGGGGCATTGATGATTGAAAAAGATGCACTCAACTCAGTTATCGATATTTTGAAGGCTGAGAGTTTTTATAAAGAATCGCATCAGCGAATATATAATGCTATCATTACGCTTTTTACCAATTCAGAACCCATAGACTTGCTGACCGTCACCAATCAGCTACGGCAGTTGGGTGAGCTAGAAATGGTAGGTGGAGCGCAGTACGTCACTACCCTGACCACTAAAATCAACTCGGCAGCTAACATCGAATATCACGCACGCGTAGTGGCGCAGTCGGCCATGAAGCGTGAAATGATTTCGGTAGCTTCCAAAATCTTGCAAGATGCTTTTGAAGATACTACTGATGTCTTTACACTTTTAGATACGGTAGAACAGTCCCTCTTTAAAATTTCTGAATCTAATATCCGTAAAAACTATGCGGATATGAGCGCTATCATGACGGAAGCTTTGAGAGAATTGGAGCGCCGGCGTGAACAAAAAGATGGCTTAACAGGAGTACCTTCTGGATTTACCCAACTCGACCGCCTTACTTCAGGATGGCAACCTACCGAACTTATCATTTTGGCGGCTCGGCCTGCAATGGGAAAAACGGCCTTTGTCGTTTCTTCTTTGCGCAATGCTGCCGTTGATTTTGGTATGCCGGTGGCAATATTTTCGCTAGAGATGTCGGCGGTGCAGCTCGTAAATAGGATGATTTCGGCGGAAGCCGAATTGGATAGTGAGAAGCTTAAAAAAGGAAACCTTGCCCCTCATGAATGGACGCAGCTTCATCAGCGGATCGACCGCTTGATGCGAGCACCTATTTATATTGATGATACGCCAGCTTTATCAATTTTGGAGCTGAGAGCTAAGTGCCGTCGTCTAAAACAACAACACGACATTCAGATGATTGTGATTGATTACTTGCAGCTGATGCAAGGTGACGGTGGTAAAGGTGGAGGAAACCGCGAGCAAGAAATTGCCTCGATTTCGAGAGCCCTCAAAAATCTCGCAAAAGAACTGAATGTACCCGTTATTGCCCTTTCTCAGCTAAGTCGTGCGGTAGAAACTCGTGGTGGTGACAAGCGTCCTCAACTTTCAGATTTGAGGGAGTCGGGCTCCATTGAGCAAGATGCTGATATGGTGGCGTTTTTGTATCGCCCTGAATACTATGGCTTTACACAAGATGATGCTGGGAATTCAGTGCAGGGCGTGGGCGAAGTGATTATTGCTAAAAACCGAAGCGGCTCGCTAGATACGATTCAATTGAGGTTTATTGGAAAATATACCAAATTTGCGGATTTGGACGGGTATTATTCTCCAAACCCTTCTACTACACCTAGTGGCGCAAACGCAGCTACCTTTGGAAATGATGCCAAAATGCCTCCCTCTTCTTCTTTTGACACTTCTCCGCCCGTAGGAGGCACATTCAAAAGTAAAGCTAACGACTTAGGAGGTATGAATTTCCCGCCGCCTAATCCTTCTGAAGAGCCACCTTTTTAAGAACTATTTGTTCTGAATGTTTTGTGCAAATGATTTGTTTTATAATAGCAAGTCATTTAGGGTCAACTATCATCGCATTAGAACCATGTGTCTCAACCTCAAAACATTTAACGAATCATTTAGAGAATGGGCTGCTAAGGATGAAGATTCGCAATTTTGGTGGGCTGTTTCTTTACAAGAATCAGTACCAATCGAAGGTGTTGCGGACTCCTCTGAAAGACTTCACTTCCATCACCAAAGCACCCACCCAGAGGTCAACCTCCACCTTAATGGGGACTTTGTTGGCGTCGTCGGAGACCCAAATACGGATTGAGTTTTCGCCCTTGAAAAGCTGATTGTTGGGCATAATGGGCGTTAGTTTAATCGCTTTTATTTTGCCAAACTTCGTTTTTACATTGTCTTTTCCTCGGTATTTGACTTTCAGTTTATAAACTTCATTCTCAAAAAAAGTAGGCACATCAATTACATCATTGGGCTGTAATTTATTAAAATCTACGGTACGGAGATAAAAATACCCACTGATAGCATCTTGAATATGATCTGGAACATCAAACTTCTTGGTGCCATTTTCGTCAGTGACGGTGGCGTCGTCGGTGGCATGATTAAAAATCGTCGTTTCTACTTTTCGGTAGTTGTTTTCTCGTATATTCCGATAAAACTTTTGGGATACAATCGCCGAGGTATCCATCCATGATTGCCATTCGTCTCTCACTTTGGCAAACCAACTAAATGCCCCTAAAGTGGTACCAACAATATTGATTTTATAACACGGACGCCCATTCACGTACTGTATTTGTGGACTTACATCCACTACTGCATCAGCCGCATTGAAAATACCGTAATGAACACGATACTCAAAATGCTCTCCTATACCAAAGCTCGTCTGTGGAACACGCCGGTAAGAGTCTTTGGTGTGAAAGGCTGACAATAACAATACTATGAAGACGATGGCAAAACGTCGTAGCATACTTACTTTTTATTTGTTGTCAAGGCAGTGATTTCGTAATATATACGATTTGTATTCAATATTCTGATGCTTTTAACTTGGCGAAAGTTCTGTTTTTACTTTTAAAAATACAAGAAAAAACGGTCAGAAGTTCAAATAACTCCCTCAAAATGAGGTAGGATACTTTGCTTTTAAATGAGAAAGATATTTTCGAAAGTCTCCTTTAAACTGCGTTTGAAATTCTTTTTGAAACTGATTTTGTTGGGAATGATACGTTAAATATCCTATGAAAAACGCATTGTTGGGAAGTTTCTTGCCACGCCACGGGTATTTTTTGCCAATTACTCCTCCCAACAAAGTATCCGAACTGATGACTATGTGCTTGATAGTAGCCATTTTGAGGGTATCTTTTTGGGTGGTGGTCAATGAAGAAGGAAAGTTTTTGTACAGACTATCAAGTTGATGGGCTCCTCTTACGATATGCTGGCTTAGGGCGTCGTTATATTGTTTCCTGAATTCATACTTTTCAAGTTGCGGAGAGTCTTTGCCGTACTTCGCTGTTAGAAATCGTATAGCACCATAATCTCCTACAAAACTTGCCAAATTCTCGTTGAGTTCGAGGTTGTCTTTCACAAATAGCGTACCGTGGGTCATTTCGTGGATGATAAGATTGGCTAAGCTCCCTTCTCCACGATACAGCATAGAAGATAAAATAGGATCTTTGAAAAAACCCAGCGTACTCCATGCCGATACTTCATTGATTTGGGTGTCAAATCCTTGGTCGATAAATGCTTTTTCTTCGGCTTGGGCGCGAGCATTATCAAAAAAACCTTTGTAGGCAAAGGTTCCGATGACGGGAAAACGCCATTCTTTAGGTTTCATTTGAAATCTTTCACAAGCGGTAAGTACCCACAAAATAGGCTTGCCTTTTTGGTCATAAAATGTGGTATAACTTTCTGAAGAATCTAGCCCTAGAGAGTCGACCGCAAATTTTTTAATTTCACCGATGAGTTGGAGACGTTGTTTGAGAGAGTCGGGTAGGGTAGGGTCTTGGAGTACTTCCGTGACAGGTTTTGTATTCCACAAAATCTGAATTTGTCCTTTGGCTTGCATATATCCATAGCTGACCAAGTCGCGGTAAAAAATACCAACAGCAATCAGCATTAATAGAATACCTAACAAGATTTTTCGGACCATATCGGCTGCTAAGTTTCAGAAAAAAGTGTGGCACTTTGCGTCCCTTTTTTATTTAGCTACTTGAACATTTTGTTTCGTTTCCCAAGAGGTTAGAATTTGCTTCAATTGCTTGTATTCAATCAAAAAACCGTCATGCCCATAAAGCGAATCAATCTCTTGATATTCGGCATCAGGGATGTGTTTAGCCAAAAACTTTTGTTCGCTAGGTTGGAATAAAATATCTGAGCTAATCCCAATGACAAGCGTATGGGCTTTGATTTGGGATAAAGCATGTACTACGCTAGGACGGTTGCGGCCTACATTGTGTAAATCCATCATTCTCGATAGGCTCCAATACGAGAAAGCATTGAAACGATTGGCAAGCTTATCACCTTGGTATTGTTGGTAGGTAGCAGCCCGAAAATTTTCAGTTTGCTCGTTGCTATCTCTGGCTTGGGTAAAATCGTACGTATCGTAGTTGCGATAGGAAAGCAACGCAATAGAACGAGCGACTTTCATACCTTCTATACCCGCATCTGGGCGTGCTTCTTTCCAAGTAGGGTCGGCTTTGATAGCCATCCTTTGGGATTCGTTGAAAGCAATGCCCCAAGGTGAGTGCAGTGCATTGGTGGCAATCAGTACAAGATTTTTGATTAAGTCGGGTTTGATAATTGCCCATTCGAGGGCTTGTTGTCCGCCCAACGACCCCCCCACAAGTGTATGAATTTGAGTGATTTCCAGTTCTTCCCGAAGTAGTTCAAAGGCGGCGATATTGTCACGTATCGAAACCTCAGGAAAAGCCTGAAAATAAGGAGTGCCGGTTTGAGGGTTGATACTCAAGGCATTGGTAGAGCCATAATGTGACCCGATGACATTGGCACAGATGATAAACCAATCTTTAGGATCATAATGAAGTCCAGGTCCCACCAGACCATCCCACCAATCGATGGGGTCGGAGCTGCCCGTGAGAGCATGACAAATCCAGAGTACATTGCTGCTATCGGCATTGCGAGTGCCGTGCGTCGTATAGGCCAATTGAAAGCCTGCCAATTCGCCGCCTAACTCCAAGGAGAAAGTATAGGGGTATTTGAAAATAGAGAATGCCAACTTAGAAAAATCTTAACATGAGTGTTTGGATTCATATTCCCTAGTCATTTATAGCTAGGTAGGAATTAGCACCTTATTTTGTGTATGATAAAACAGGTTGCCAGAGGTTCGCGGAGCCTATTCTCTCCCCTCTTCTTTATAAATCAATCGCTGTGCGAATGAGAAGCAACTGACTTGATAATGCAATATTACGGCGCAATGAGCTTAATCCAAAATTATTTCTAAAAAAGTCTATCGGCTAGTCTATGCTTAGGGGGATATTTGTAAATTTGTAAAGTTAATACTTTGCCCTGTTGGTTATGATTTATAGATTCAAAAAAGAAAATGCTGCTCGCCGCCCTGGAGTAACTACCGTCGGCGAAGCGATCAATAAAATGCTTGAAAGTTATCGTCTCCGTTCGCAATTTGACGAATCGGCGGTGAAGGTATATTGGGAAAAATTGGTGGGAAAAGAAATATCGACCCGTACCAGCGAAATATATGTAAAAGACAAAGTCCTCTTTTTGCGTCTTACTTCGGCTCCTTTGGCCAACGAACTTGTCATTGCTAAACGCAAACTTATCGATTCACTCAATCGGGAGTTTGGCTATGAACTTATCACTGATATCGTATTTATCTGAGATTTTACTCTAAAATAGAAATAACGAATTAGGCGAGGCTTCATGAAACCTCGCCTAATTCGTTATAAATGTATGGTGTAGCTTTTTCCTACTTCGGTTTTGAACTCTTGCACGATGCCATCTACCGCAAGTATAGGTGCTTGTGACGACGCATTGACAATGAGCGGTTTTCCGGGATTAATAAAGTTGAACAGGGTATTGGGGTTGGAAGTCTTGTCCACAACAGTTGCTGGAACTGAGACTATCGCCTTGCTTGAAGTTCGGATTCGACAATTACCTCCTAGAGTAGAAGTGATTTTGGCCGTTTTGAGCAGTCCCTTTTCCCATTCCAAATCTATGATAAATCCTCCTCGTGCTTTCAGCCCCGTTATTTTACCTGTGTTCCAAACTTTCGGTAATGCGGGCAGTAAATGTATTTCGCCTGCATGGCTTTGTACGAGCATTTCGGCGATGCCAGCGGTGGCACCGAAGTTTCCGTCAATTTGGAAAGGAGGACACGAATCAAAAAGGTTGGGATAGGTGCTGCCATTGAAATTTTGACGGTCATTTTCTTTGATAAGGGTCAATAAGTTAGAGAGAAGGGTATAGGCTTTGTCTCCATTATAAAGCCGTGCTTGTACATTGAGTTTCCAGCCCATCGACCAGCCAGTAGCCTTATCGCCGCGCCGCTCCATGGTACGACTCACCGCAGCGGCTAGTTCGGGCGTAGTGATAGGATTGATTTGATTGCTTGGATGGAAAGCATAAAGGTGTGAGATATGCCGGTGTTCTTTTTCGCTATCTTCAAAATCTACCGACCACTCTTGTAGATGGCCGTATTCGCCGATTTGATAAGGAAGGAGGCGCTTTAGTTTGTCGGCTATTTCGAGGGCGAGAGGGTCTTGAATATTTAGGATTTTAGTGGCTTCGAGATAGCGCTCAAACGACTCTCGTATGATAGCCATATCCATTGTGGGGCCTTGACTAAAGGTCGCAATTTTGTCGCCGTCGTATTTGAAGTTGTGCTCGGGTGAATGCCCCATCGGAGTTACCAAATACCCTTGGGCATTGGGTACTAGCCAATCTTTGTAAAAAAGGACAGCACCTTTCAAGAGGGGAAAAGTTTCGTTGCGTAAAAACTGAACATTGCCCGTAAAAAGATAATGTTCCCACAAATGACTCACAAACCAGCCTGTGGCCATCGGCCAAAATGAACAATTGCAAATGTCAATCGGCTCAGCATGACGCCAAATATCCATATTGTGATGCCCTACCCATCCTTCATTGCCATACATAGTTCGGGCAGTTTTGCTGCCGTTGATAGAGAGTTCTTTGATAGCTCTAAAAAAAGGCTCCTGACATTCGGAAAGATTGGTAAGCTCGGCAGGCCAATAATTCATCTGGGCGTTGATATTGGTTGTATAGGCACCATTCCAAGGTGGAATGATTTGGTCGTTCCAGATACCTTGCAAATTGAGTGGCTGCCCCCCCGGACGAGAGCCGGCTATCATCAGGTACCTTCCAAACTGAAAATGCAAAGCTGCCAAAGAAGGGTCTTGGCCATTTTTAAAGAGCAGAATACGTTGGTCAGTAGTAAGGGCTGACTGTGCCGTGGGTTTTTCAAGTTGAATTTTAACTCGATTGAATAAGCGCTGATAATCAGCGAGATGTGTTTGTTTTAAGATTGTAAAACTTTTGCTTGTCGCTTTGTTTAAATAGCCATTTGCTAATTTGGAAGCATCGAGACCTTCTGTAGCGGGGCTTTTGTCGAAGCCATTATAACTAGAGGCTGCACTCAATACTATCACCACTTCAGTAGCATTTGAAATTTGGATATGCTCTTTTTCAAAGGTGATTTTTCCGTCACATTTAAGAATTTTTAATCGGGTATCAAAGCTCATTCCTAAGCCATTGGCGTCTGCTCCGTACAAGATGCGGTCGGCATTGGGATAGGGGGCGTTATCTTTATCAAAGATTTCGGGATATTTATATTGGTCGCCTTCTTTTTGGATTTGGGGTAAAGTACGCCTAACGACAAAACCAGGTACTTTACCATTCATAATCAACTGTTGAGAGGCTGTTTTGAAGGTAGTAGTAGGAGTGTGAGGCGTCGAAAAATACACTTTCCCATTTATTTTTTCGGGACCTTGCGCGTTCAATTTCATCACAAGAGCATGGTCAGGATAGCTCATGAAATATTCACGCGTAAAGCGCGTCCCCTTGTATTGGTACTCCACGAAGGTAGTAGCTGTGGCCAGATCAAGCGAGCGTTTGTAGGCAGTTGCGGGGGCTTTATGGTCAAAATCTATCCACAAATCTCCCATTGGCTGATAGCTCTGGTGATTGCGGCCAAGCCATTCTTTATGAATCAAATTTTGAGCTTCGAGATAAAGCCCTTTTTTTAGCAGTGAATCTACCGTTCTGAAGTATTTGCGGACGTTGATGCTTTTAAAAGTACCTTTAGGGTCTCCTGAGTAGAGCGTTGATTCGTTGAGTTGGAGATGCTCCTGAGTGGTTCCCCCAAATACCATCGCGCCCATATAACTATTGCCTAAAGGTAAAGCTTCCGTCCAAACTTCGGCGGGTTTGTCGTACCAGAGCTTATCGTCTTGGGAGGAGATAGAAATGGCGCTGTTTTGTTGGGCAAATAGAGGAGTGCCTATACAAAATATAAGTAAAAATAAAACTTGCTTCATGATAAAAAAAAGTATGAGGAATAGAAAAACCCCCTGAGAAAACATTGTTCCTCAGGGGCAAAATGGTGTTAGTTATAGCCAGGGTTTTGTTCGATTTTACCATTTACATTCCGTTCTATTTCCGAATACGGAATCGGCCAGAGGTTATGATATTCCTCAATGGACAGGCCTGATTTCTCATTATATTTTTTGGTACGTTCAAAAAGTTTTCCCATGCGGGTGAGTGTCACCATGCGTAGTTCTTCACCGTACAATTCTCGCAGACGTTCGTCCAGTAAAAAATCAAGGGTAGCCTCGCTTGCCGAAATAAGAGAAGTCTTAGCTCTTGCTCTAATCACATTGATATCGGCTGCTGCGGCGGCATTATCGCCTTTTAAAATATTGGCTTCGGCTCTTAGGAGGTAAGTTTCGGCCAACCGCATCAGGTATTGATCTCTAAACATATCTTGACTAGCATTGAGCAAGAGTTTGCCACCAAATGGAGAAACGAGAGGATTGCCCGAAGCATCTTTGCTGACGACTTGATCCGGGAAATCGCCTTCCGACATTGTCACTTTTTTCAAAATTGGAAACCAGTTACGGATAGTGTCGCCAAAATTAACCACCTTGGCTTTGTATCCGTCTTTGACATACCACTTTCCATAATCTGGAGAAGTAGGTGCGACACCATCGATTTGAAAATCTCTGATGATATTGTATTCAGAATTACGAATATCGTTTTTACTGTTTTGCCAAATAGTATACAAAAAGTGAGAGGTGGGGCGCATCCAGCCTACTCCTCTGCCGGCTAGCTTGTCGTTGAATGCTTTGATAGCAGATACGCTTTGTTCGACTCCATTTACTTTGGAGCGGATAGTGAGGCTTCCCATATTAGGAATCAATGCCCATTGAATCACGTCTCTTTGGGTAGATGCTGGATTTAAGTAATCAGACTGTATGACATACAGTCCTTCTCGGTTTCCACTACTACGATTGAAGTTGTTGGCTTCAAAAAGATCACGATACACGTCTCCTGGGCGATTGACATGGCGGCCAAAGCGATCAGTCATGAGTTTTACGCCTGAATAATTGATTACTTGGGTGGCGGTATTGATGGCCTCATTGTACTGTTTTAAAGAAATGTAAATTTCAGTCAAAAGGTGCTGGGTGGCTTGTTTGTTGACCGCTCCGTCTTTTACTTGGTCTACATTTCCTAAACTGGCAATGGCTTCTTCCAAATCAGTTTTGCATTGGGCATACACTGCCTCTCGGGTGGCTCTGACGTAGTCGCGGCGAGGAACTTTGATTTCTTCGATTACCAAAGGTACACCTCCAAAAAGATTAGCTAGTATTTTGTAAGACCATGCTCTAAAAAATAAAGCTTGTGCTCTAAAGGACTTCTTTTCTGTATCCGATAGTTTGCTAGAAGCGGGAGCGCGGTCTATGACGACGTTGGCATTAGAAATGATGACGTAGAGAGCCTCCCAAATAAACTGCGGAACGTTGAAAGTAGGAACCATGGTGTTTTTATAATCATTGAGCTTTACGGCTGGATTATAATCGGTAGCATTGACTGCAAAATCCGTAGCATAGCGAAATGCAAAGTTGGCATCTAAGTTGATACCCCCAAAGAGCGTAAATCTCAATCGATTGTGAAGATAATTGATTGCCGCTTCAAATTGTGGTCGGTTTTCTAGTGAGTTGCCTGGGGTATAAAAATCCAATGGCTCTTCTTCGAGAAATGTTTTCTCATTACAAGAAATCGTGCTTCCTAGAAGCAAGATGCATATATAAAAAGCTATTTTTTTCATGAGTAAAGTATTTTAAAATTCAATGTTTAGACCTACAGTGTAGCTTCTAAGAAGAGGATAGGCTGATACGTCAAGCCCAGAGCCAGTCTCAGGATCCCAGCCATCCCAATCACTAAGAGTTACTAAGTTTTTGCCATTTAAGAATAACTTAGCTCTATTGAGTTTTACCTTTTGAAGCCATCCTCTAGGTACTGAATAGGAGAGGGTTACGTCTTGCAATCTTACAAAACTACGCTGGACATAAGGTGAGAATGTCTCGCCCAAAGCCACGGTATAATATCCGATTTGGCGGTAACGTGCATTGGGGTTTTCGGGAGTCCAATAGTCAAACTTAAACAAATTGGAACCATAAATATTATCTGGATTGGCAAGAGAAGAGCCGGGTTGTCCATAATAATAGTTTTTCCCACCTTGAATTGAATTTATGAAGAACTTGAATTCCCAATCTTTGTACTTGAGAGTATTGAGAAAACTAAAACGATACGAAGGGTCGGTGTAGCCTAGGATTTTGCGGTCGGCGGCGGCGGTATAGGCTTTATCTCCGTTGATGTCTTCAACTTTGTAAGTGCCATACGTAAACCCACTCGGAATAAGCCCTGCTTCTCTATCAGCTAGTTGCCACATACCTATGATATTGAAATCATAAGCCACTCCGTAAGGATGATTGATGAAGATTTTGGAAGAAATTAAATCATCTTCTTTGCCGTCTTTGTTGTTGTCAAGCCCCAAAATACTCACTACTTTGTTGCGATTGCGGGCAAAATTGAACGTTACATCCCACCGAAAATCCTTTTTCTGCACAGGTACTCCTGTGAGGGTGATTTCTTGACCATTGTTTTTTAATTTCCCAATATTAGTCGGGGTAGAAGTAAAACCATTGAGGGAAGGGATATTGATATTAAATAGCAAGTCGTGAGTATTGGAATTGTAATATTCAAAACTTCCTGAGAGGCGATTTTTAAACAAAGAAAAATCGGCGCCAATGTTGAAAGAACGAGTAGATTCCCATTTAAGGTCGCTGTTGGCAAGGCTAGTCATATTTTGGCCAATCTGAGCAGCGGCACCATCTCCATACAAATAGCCGTTGGCTACTGAAGAGCCAATTTTGGCTAAGGTTTGATAACGATCTATGGTTCTATTTCCATTGACTCCATAAGATACCCGAAGTTTGAGTTCGTCAAGTACCCTGATGTTGTCTTTCATAAAACGTTCTTCGCTTAGCCACCATGCAAAAGCTGCTGAGGGAAAGACTCCAAATTTGTTGTTGGGACCAAATCCAGAGAAACCGTCTTTCCGAACAGTGGCTGTGAGGATATAGTTGTTTTTGTAAGTATAGCTCAACCTTAGCATTTGGTAGAGGCTAGACTCTTTCCAGGCGCTAGAAGTAGTAGTTTGCAAACCTGCCTGACCCGCATCTAGTTTGTTATAACCCAGGATATTGTTGGCAAATTGGATAGCAGTAGCGGTAGTGTTCTCAAAATTACGTTTCTCGATACCATACACAAAGGTTCCGTTCAGCGCATGGTCTCCAAAGGTATTTTGATAAGAGACGATATTGTCGAGGGTCATTAAATGTTGGGACGAATTGAGCTTCGACGCTTCTCCCGTGAAGTTTTGGGCGTATGAATTGAAATTATAGGTTTTACCCTCAATTAGGTTTTGTGAATAATTGAGGCGATAACTAAGCCCTTTGATAAAAGGGATATTGATATCGGCATAAATCAACCCAAATAAATTGTTGCGTTTATCGAGGTTGTCTTGATCCATTTGTAAGAAAGGATTTAATATACCCCGATAAGGTTGGAGAATATATCCCCCGTTGGCGTCTAAGTAAGGTATTTGGGGAGGAAGCTGAATGACATTTCCTACCGAAGGAGATACATTGGAGTAGTTGCTAATTCCCATAAAAGATTGTATCCCTACTTTCATCCAATTCGTAACTTTGGTGTCAAGATTGATACGAAAATTGTAGCGTTTGTAGCTATCATTGATGACTATATTGTCTTGGTTGGTATAGCCTAATGAGAAAAAGTACGAGCTCAAGTCGCTTTTGCCACTGATACTTACGTTATGGTTTTTGATAGAGGGGTTTTTGTTGGTCAGCAAATTCCACCAATTGGTCTCTACTCCATTTTGATACCCTGTCAAAATATCAGGGCCAAAAAATTTGCTGGTAGGATCCCAATTGGGATTCATGGTAAGCATGTCGGTGCCAGTGCGGCTCTCGTTCAGAAAGCGGTCGCCAATACGACGGATAAACCCAGCACCATCTTCAGGCAGCATGGCTTTGTTTGAAACTTGCTGAATCGAATATGAAGTACTATATTCAATGGTCGGTTTTTTCTGGTTTTTGCCAGTTTTGGAAGTAATCAAAATCACGCCATTGCTTGCTTGCGAACCGTAAATGGCCGCCGCACTAGCATCTTTGAGTACATCGATAGAAGCAATATCGTTGGGATTGATATCTACCAAATTGCCTCGGTAAATGATTCCGTCCAAAACGATAAGGGGAGAAGTGCCGCCAGAAATGGAGTTTCGTCCTCTGATAGAGATAGAAGGGTCGCTACCTGCTTGAGTCACAGCACCGACGTTGAGGCCAGGGACGGCGCCTTGGAGTGATTGTAAAATACTGACATTGGGTGATTCGCTAAAAGACTCAATATTGGCTCTCACTACGGCACCTGTCACGTCTCGTTTTTTGGCCGTTCCGTATCCTACCACTACTACTTCTTGCAGGGCTTTTTCGTCGGCTTTGAAGGTGATGTTTAATACCGTGCGATTGCCTACTTCTATTTCCTGTGTTAGGTACCCTACGTACGAAAATACCAAGATGGCATTGCCATCTGGCACCGAAATGCTGTAGTCGCCAGAGGGGTTTGTGACAGTTCCTTTGGTAGTACCCTTTTGGACAATACTCACGCCGGGCAACCCTTCTCCTTTATCGTCGGTTACTTTTCCCTTAATGGTAATATCTATGTATTTGACTGCTTCAATACTCGGTACCGTGATTGACTCTTCTAGACGTTTGGATTGATTTTTACTCTTTACGTAGATGAGTACCATTTTGTCGTTGACTTGCCTAAACGAAAGTCTGGTATTTTTGAGAGCAGTGGTCAATATCTCTTGTACATTATGAACACCTTTGTAAATGGTAATGTCTCTGATAGCTTCCACTTCTTCGACAGGCAATACGAACGAAAGTTGCGTTTTTTTCTCAATATCTTTCAATACTTGAGAAAGGCTCGCTTTTTGCGCTTCAAACTGAATGATTCTATCCGTCAGCTTTTGTCCTTTACTATCAAATGCCAGGAGCATTTGCATCGTACACAACAGGAGTGCTAAATTGATTAAACTTACCTGCATGACAAATCGAAGGGTTTTTCGTTTTTTTTCAGAGCATAGAGTATTTGTCTCTATCCTGAATTTGGATAAAAATAAATGCATAACTTTGTTTGTTTTTAATAGTTGTTTGGACTACTTAATGACACAGGTCATCTGACTCCTACCTCAGATGGCCTTTTTTGTAGAAAAACGATACTAGGGTCTTACATAGGCACGTAATTGATTTTAAGGGTGAGCAATTTTTTAGGGGTTAGTGATAAAAAGTTACTTACAAGGATATCCACCCGTAATGATGATTTGATTTTTGTCTCTCTCATATTCGGCTTGGCGTGCTCCACAAATTAGCGTCAGGATTTCGTCTAGGCTTTCGTCGTTAAGAAAAGACGCTCGGATACGGCAATCATTGATTTCGGGGTTCTCGATTTTAATAGATGTTTTGAAGCGTTTCTCCAAAAGATGAATGGCATCCGTAAAGGTAATGTCATCCATGAGTAAGCTGGTGGCTTTCCAAGTGAGGGATTGTTCTGCTTGGATATTTTGCTGCTGAAAATCAGTCGATTTTTTATTGACAGAGATTTGTTGATTGGGTTTTAATATTCCCAGAATTTTATCTTTCTTTTCGACCTGGACCATCCCCCTTGTCACGGTTACGATGACTTTGTCATTGTGGGAATTGATATTAAAGGCAGTTCCTAAAACTTTGGTCGTGATATCTCCTGTGTGTATGATAAATGGATGTAAAGAATCTTTTTTGATGTCAAAAAATGCCTCGCCACTCAAAAATATTTCACGTTGATTTTTGAAGTTGTTGAAGTAAGTAAGGGTGCTTTCAGAATTGAGGAGTACGGTACTTCCGTCGGGTAAATAGATAAATTCTTTATTAGTGTAAGTGAATTTTTGGGGTGTTGGCGGGGGTGTTTGTTGGGCAATTGGCTGATTAATAGGCGATTGGATTTGGATGTATATTCCTAAGCACAAAACAACAGCCGCTGCGGCTGCCCACCAAAAATATGATAGGCGTTTGTGAATAGGGAGCGGTTGGGGGAAATCGCTAGGGTGCTGTGTCAGGATTTCGTGAATTATTCGTTCAGAATCAAACTCTTTGGGAGTATTCAAGACTGGTTGAGATAGTTCGTTTGTGAGGGTGTGGACAATGTCATGTTGGAGAATTTCGTCAAATTGATTGTTTACTAGTAGCTCCATGAGTTCCGTTTTCTCGGACTCAGAGAGTGTTTTGTTTTTATGCTTGTCTAATAAATAAATAAATCTTTCTTTCATCATGGTATAAGTTAAATATGGTAGAAGCAGGTGTGTACTTTTATTGAGAATAGTTAGTGTTATTCTAATATACTCCTTAGAGTCATATTGGAGGACGTAAGGGACAGTCGAATTTGCCTTTTTTTTAAAATATTTTATTTATCCTGCTTTTAGTAATAAAGAGGAACGGGTAAATGTCAGAAAATGAGGGTGTTGTGGCTTTGTGCGGCTGCTGGATTTTTTATCTAGAAAAAAATGAAAGGAGAACAAAAGAAGCCAAATGAGGAGCTAGATGTTTTCTAACAAATTTAAGAGCTCTCACCATGTGGTTTTTAACGGTACCTTGCGATAGGTTGAGGTGATGAGCGATGTCTTCGTGGCTCATGTTTTGCATTTTGCCTAAAATAAAGACCGTTTTTTGTTGGGGAGGGAGCTGCTCGACTGCTTCCAACAGCAACTCGTCGAGTTGTTGGGAGTCAAGGGTGATTTCTGTGAGGTTGGTGTCTAAGTCAAGCTGAGATAAGTAAGTTTGTTGTTGGTGCTGTTCGAAGGCTATTTTTTTCAATTCACGGAAAGTATGATTTTTGGTCATCACTACCAGATAGCTCTCAAGGTTTTGTATATCAGTGAGCGAGCTACGATTGAGCCATATTTTCGTAAATACTTCTTGGACTACATCTTGCGCAAGATTTTCAGAATGAAGGTACTTATTTGCCGTTCTATAAACGCATGCAAAATAGCGTTCGTAGAGCAATCTGAACGATTGTTCGCACCCATTTGAAAGTTGTTTGATTAGATAGTCGTTGTCTATCATTACTACAAATCCTATGAACGATTATTACTTAAACCTCAAAACTTCTTGTCGGGTAAAGGTACAATAAGGTTTAAATTTAGCATAATTATTAGATAAATTAGTGATTATTTTGTTTTCGTTATGGGATATTTGTAAGATAAGCTTGTGTACAACAGTCAGCTAGAGGTTACGGATACTGGTAAGAGTGCGCGTCGTACAGGGTGAGAAGTGAGTATTTAGAGCCCCAAATGTAGAATATGTCTATCTTTGTTTTGAATAATCAACTTTATCAAGAGTTGACGAAATAAAGGAGAATTGAATATGACTTTTGTACAACTTGAGTACTTAGTAGCCTTAGATACTTATCGACATTTTGCCACGGCAGCCGAAAATTGTTTTGTAACGCAGCCCACGCTTAGTATGCAAATCCAAAAGTTAGAGGACGAATTGGGCGTAAAACTTTTTGACCGTAGCAAGCAGCCCGTAGTTCCTACCGAAATCGGAGAGGCCGTGATTCGTCAAGCACGAATTTTACTTCGCGAAGCCCTCAAAACCCGTGAGATTGTGGATGAGCATCGGGGAATTGTAGCAGGTGAAATACGAGTAGGGATTATCCCCACCTTAGCTCCTTACCTTCTGCCTCTTTTCTTGGCTAATTTTATCCAAAAATATCCGCACGTTAAGGTCAAAATCAAAGAACTAACGACCGAAAACTTATTGGCCAAATTGAACAAGGATTTGATTGACGTAGGTATTGTGGCTACTCCACTGCATGATGAACGGGTCTTTGAAGAACCCCTTTTTTATGAGGAGTTTGTAGCGTATGTCTCTGAAGATGAGGCTGCTTATCAAAAAGAGTTTTTGCTTTCAGAAGATATTGACTTGAGTCGTCTATGGCTTTTAGAAGAAGGACATTGTTTTCGAGGGCAAATCCTCAATATTTGTGAACTTAGAAAGCAAAATCCGGCGAATCGTAATTTTGAATATGAATCGGGCAGCATCGAAACCCTCAAGCGCATGGTGGAGTCATATGGGGGAGTCACAATCCTGCCTGAACTATCGCTGACCGACTTGTCAGAAACCCAACTTCAGCAAGTGAGACAGTTTCATAGCCCTAAACCGATAAGAGAAGTGAGCCTAGTCACGTTACGGCACCATTTGCGACGTGGGCCCATTGAGGCTATGAAGTCCGAAATATTGGCCGTGATTCCTGAAAAAATGAAGCAACCCCATCAGCGGAAATTGGTAGAGTTGGGATAACTGAGAGCTAATTTCGTCTAAAAATTTAAGCGAAACGTCGCTTCGTAGGTAAGAGGTATTTAAACTTTTACTAACTTTCAATTAATAGAATAAAGATTTTAAAAAATATATACTTGCTAGAAAATGTCTCTAGGCAGGTATTTTATCTCCTTCCTTATCTTAATTGAATAAGTATGTTATCCCAGAGCCTAGTTAATCAAACTCTTTCGTTACCGACCTCCACCCGAAAAATCCGATGGCGACAAGTACTAGTGGTCGTTACTCATATTTTCTTTTGGGCCTGTTTTATTTTTTTGCCATTCATTCTGATACAGTCGCAGCAGCCTTCCGTGGATAGCCAACCTAGGCTTACGGCTGAGCAGCGTGACCGGATATGGCAATTGACCTTTTATTTTGGACAGTTTTTTTCGGTATTGTTGTTTTACTGTAATTCCGAAATTTTACTTCCCAAAGTTTTTAAAAAGCACGGGTTAGGAATTTATCTTTTGATCATCTTAGTGACGCTGATTTTGGTACTTACCATTACTTATTTTTTTAGGTATTGGTTGATGGGCTTTGCTCCTCGTACATGGTTTACGTATTCTACTTTTTATTCATTAATTTCGGTGATTGGGATCAGTACATGTTTTCAGCTTTTAAGCGATTATCAACGAGAGCATAGACTTCAAAATGAGCGTGAAAAAGCACGTCTTCAGTCTGAACTTTCGTTTTTGCGTTCGCAAATTAGCCCGCATTTTATGTTCAATCTCATGAATAGTTTGGCGGCTTTGGCACGAAAAAAATCGGATTTGCTAGAGCCTATGATTGTGAAGATGTCGGATTTGCTTCGATATATGCTCTATGATTCTGATGATGCCAAAATCCCTCTCGACAAAGAAATCAACTACCTCAAAAGCTACGTAGAGCTACAGCAGATGCGTTTTGGCAATAAGGTGAAAGTCGATATGGATTTTGATGCGCTACTGCAAGGCATGGCTTTAGAGCCCATGCTGCTGATACCATTTGTAGAAAATGCCTTCAAACACGGAACTGGCCTTATCAAAGAGCCTGCTATCCAAATTGCTCTTTCTACTGAGTCAAAAAAATTACGGTTTAGAGTGCAAAACCGCTATAATAGCGAATTTAGCGGTAGTAAAGACAATAGCTCAGGGATTGGGCTGGCCAATGTCAAGAGGCGTTTGGAATTACTTTATCCTGATACACATACCCTAAAAATATCAAAGGATAAAAGTATATTTATAACTGATTTAGAAATTATTTTGAAGTAAACCTATGCAAAAACTACGTTGTATTGCCGTTGATGATGAACCCTTAGCGCTCGAACTGTTGGAAGATAATATTCGACAAGTTCCTTTTTTGGAATTAGTGGGTAGTTGTCACGATGCTTTTGAAGTCATGGATTTGCTTCATGAACAAGAACAGACTGTTGACTTACTCTTTCTTGACATCCAAATGCCAGGCATTACTGGAATTCAATTTTTGAAATCTCTACAAGGCCAATCTTCCGCTCCTATGGTGATTCTCATCACGGCTTATGAAGAGTATGCCATTGAGGGATTTGATTTGGATGTGGTCGATTATATGCTCAAACCAGTAGCTTTTGAACGCTTTTTGAAGGCTGCCAATCGTGCTTATGAGTTGTTTAGATTGCGTCAACAAACCCCGGTAGAAGTTACGGCTACTCATTTTTTTGTGAATGCCAATTATGCCCTCGTCAAGATTAGATATGATGAAATTATGTATATCGAAGGTCTTAAAGATTATGTGAAGATATACGTGACGTCGGCGAGGCATCCGGTGATTACCCGCATGACTCTGAAAGGAATAGAACAAAAATTGCCTTCTCAAGATTTTATGCGGATTCATAAATCATATATTGTATCTCTGGACAAAATCCAATCGGTTCGTAATCTTAAAATTCATATCGGAGAGGCCATTATTCCAGTAGGAGAGCAATACGTAGAAGATTTTATGAAGGCCATAGGCGAAAACTAAATTTGACTTCTCCGAAGTTATTATTTTACTAACAGCATTGTTGCTTTCTGCTTTAGAGAGGCTCAAGGTTTGTGGCAGTACCCTGTAAAAAACAAACGACAAACCTAAGCTTGATAGAGGAGAGAATCAAAAAACATTACTTACATACAAATTAGAAGGTTTTTAGAGGAATCATCTACATTTGAGACAATTCATGTTTCAAATTGATTTCCTTTGCAGTAAAGAAACCGAATCTTGTTGTTTTTATGGTTAAAGCCATTTTCATGAACCGTTTTTGTTACTTTTTGTTTGTTACCCTTCCTTGTTTTGCCCAAAAAACGCCTATTCAATATGTCAATCCTCTGATAGGCTCGGCACCAGCAGCTACCGAAAGTGCTCGCCGACATAGTGAAGCGGCAAGTGAGCTAAGAGGCCAAATTTCGCCAGCTATCGGGTGGCCTCATGGCATGACTACTTGGACACCACAGACCCGAGCTACCGAAACAAAGTGCATTGCTCCCTATTATTATAATGACGCCAAAATCAATGGATTTAGAGGAACCCATTGGCTCAATGGCAGTTGTGTACAAGACTATGGTAGTCTGACAATCATGCCTTTTTCTGGCAATCTTCAAGTCACTCCAGCTGAAAGGGCTTCGACTTATTCGCATAGTCAAGAAGTAGTTAATCCTGCCTATTATAGTGTCGAATTACAAGATTTAGACATCAAAGCAGAATTGACAGGGGCACAGCGGACGGGTTTTCTTCAATTTACTTTTCGTAAAAATGAACCGGCTTATATTCTCATTGAACCTAACAGCGATGAAGGAGAAGGAACTGTAGAAATCAATCCAGAGCGCCAAGAAATCATCGTTACTAATCCCGTACACCGTATTTATCAAGGCAATGGCCAATCGGCTGGTTTTAGTGGGTATTATGTGATTACCTTCGAAAAACCTTTCAAATCATATGGTGTCTGGAAATCTAACGATGTAAAAAAAGGGCAAACGGTAGCCAAAGGGACTAAAAAAGGTGAAAATGTAGGTGGTTTTGTGGAAATAGATCTCAATTCCAATCGGGTAGTAAAGGTGAAAGTAGGCTCTTCTTTTGCCCATATTGAAGGAGCAAGGAAAAATCTAATGGCTGAAATAAAAGATTGGGATTTTGGCTCGACCCAACAACGAGCCGAAAAAGCTTGGAATCAGGAGTTAGACAAAATTTCAGTGCAAGGAAATGAGGCCGACAAAGTAAAATTTTATACTGCCCTCTATCATACCAAACAAACTCCCCGCCTCTTTTCGGATGTGGATGGGAGTTATCCTGGCTTTGCAGAAAATGACCAAATTCAGAAGACCAACGGCTTTGATTACTATTGTGATTTTAGTCTTTGGGATACTTTCCGTGCAGCCATGCCTTTACATGTACTACTGCAGCCAGAGCGCTCGGCTAGTTTTATGCAATCGCTCGTAGTCAAAGCAGAGCAGGGTGGTTGGATGCCTATCTTCCCATGTTGGAATCACTATACAGCTGCTATGATTGGCGATCATGTGGGTGCCGTAATGGCCGATGCATATGTGAAAGGAGTCAGAAAATTTGACGTAGAAAAAGCTTATTTGTATCTTCGTAAAAATGCTTTTGTGCCTAATCCCGACCCAAAAAGCTATGAAGCAGGAAAAGGCCGCCGCGCTTTGGATAGTTACTTGAAATACAACTATGTACCTCTTGAAGACTCGGTGTGGCAGGCGTTTCATAAACGCGAACAAACCTCCCGCACCCTAGAATATGCCTATGATGATTTTTGTGTGGGACAGTTGGCCAAAGCACTGGGCAAAAAACAAGATTATACTTTGTTGAGCAAAAGAGCGTTGAATTATCAGAATGTAATAAATCCTTCTACAGGCTGGGCACGCGGTAGGTATGCCGACGGGCGTTGGAGTCAAAACTCAGATCCCTTTGCGCTTCGTACTTCTTACATTACGGAGGGGTCGCCTGCGCAATACACTTGGTTTGTGCCACATGATGTAGCAGGGCTTATGAAGCAAATGGGTGGAAAAGAGCGTTTTGTGGCAAAACTAGATACGATGTTTGAGCAAGGGAAATATTGGCATGGCAATGAGCCGGGCAATCATACCGTGTATTTGTATGCTTTTGCGGGCATGCCTTGGAAAACCCAACGGTGGGTAAGACAGCTCATCAACGATGAGTATACTACTGGTGCAGGAGGCTTGAGTGGCAACGAAGACGGTGGGCAAATGTCGGCATGGTTGGTATTTAGTATGATGGGATTTTATCCAGTATGCCCTGGAAAACCTTACTATATCATAGGCAGCCCTAGTTTTGATGAAGTTTCGGTTAAAACTCGCTCAGGCAAAACCTTTAAAATAAAGGCGTTAGACAACACTCCCGAAAATTGTTATATTGGATCTGCGATTTTGAATGGAAAAACGTACGATAAAGCTTATATTTCACATCAGCAAATAGAACAAGGAGGCGAGTTGATCCTAAAAATGCAATCATCTCCCAATGCCGCATGGGGGAGTAACGCTGCTGAATTGTCTTCTGATTTTAAATAAAAGAAAGGTGGTTGCTGTGCCGAAACAATCACAATATTTCTTTATATCGAATAACATAATTTGTACTTAACAAACTTTCTTACATCTAACCTCTATGAATAAGTTAATTAGTGGAATCCAGCAAGTGGGGATTGGAGTACCGAATGCCAATGAAGTGTGGAAATGGTATCGAAAAACGCTGGGATTGAATGTGCCAATTTTTAATGATGAAGCGGATGCCAAACTCATGACCAACTATACATCGGGAGAGGTACGCCGTCGTCATGCCATTATGGCCCTAAATATGGCAGGAGGTGGGGGAGTAGAAATTTGGCAGTACAAAAATCGCATTCCAGTCGAACCTTCTTTCGTGCCTGAATTGGGTGACCTTGGGATTTTTTCAATCAAAATTAAAAGTCTTGATGTGACAAAATTTCATGGGCAATTGATGCCTTCTGAGGCCAAATCGTCACTGGTGAATTCGCCCGAAAACCATCCTTATTTTTGGCTAAACGACTGCCGCAGCAATCCCCTGCAAATCGTGCCCAACGAGTCGTGGTTTAAACCCAACGGTTTTTTGACGGGGGGTGTATGTGGAGCGGTAATTGGCGTGAGTGATATTGACAAAGCCATAAAGTTTTATGCCAATACCTTGCAGATTGACCAAATCGTTTATGATAAAACAGGAGCTTTTGAAGATTTCAAATTTTTGAATGCTCATCAGCAACGTTTCCGTAGGGTGTTGTTGCGTAAAGATTTGGGTAAAGACGGAGCCTTTGGAAAGCTATTGGGAGGAATTGAAATTGAATTAATTCAGGCTCTTGACCGCAAACCCCGCAAAATTTTCGAAAACCGTGATTGGGGCGATGCCGGATTCATACATTTGTGTTTTGACGCTCTTGATATGGATGCTCTCAAAACTCGTTGTGAAAAAAATGGATTCCCTTTTACTGTCGATAGCGCCGATTCGTTTGATATGGGAGAGGCAGCAGGAAGGTTTTCGTATGTAGAAGATCCCGATGGCACGTTGATCGAGTTTGTAGAAACCCACCGTGTGCCTATCCTAAAAAAATTTGGTATTTATTTGAATCTCAAAAAGCGCAAAAAACAAACGCATTTGCCCGATTGGATGGTCGCTACGCTTGGGTGGAGTAAAGTGAAAGATTAATTATTGGTGAGATACATTTCACAAAAATAGGGACGGTCGCTTTGACCGTCCCTATTTTTGTGAGGTGATTCAGGAAACTAGAGAGCAGGTACTAGCTCAAGGTTTACTTCAAACTTTATTCCGTTGAATTCCATCGTATTGCGGAGACTCATGGTAGAGCGTTCCAATTTATTGATAGGGTATTTACCTTTAAAATCTTTTCCTAAGTCTATATTAAGTGCTTTAGCATCGTCCAAGAAATCCCAAGAACCTCCGTTGACTACCGTGCGGGCGATAGGGTCAATAGCGCGAACGGTCTTATCTTCACTAAATAAGATATTTACCCCAAAAAAGCTTTTTCCTTCGGGTGGAAGTAAATTTGGGTTGATGACATTGCCATTCAAATCCGTAATTTTGTCTAATTTCCACGGATTGGTCGTTAAAACTCTTATCGTAGTTTCGGTATCTGTGGGCGTAACGTCGCTACTTTGGCGGTTGCACCCCCCCAAAGCAAACGCGAGCAATACCGCACAAATGGACATTAGTTTTTTCATAGCTTTTATTTACAGGTTATATTTGGTACCAAATTTAGCACTTTTCTCTGATTATTGTTTAATTCAAAAGCGTAAATCTTTTCGTTGATTGTGGTTTATGGTTCTGATAAATAAGGGCTTAGGTTGTTTAATGTTATCAATAAATTTTTAGATATGCGATATAGTTTATGTGGCTTGGTTGCGGCGGGTTTGATGTGTTTTTCCACTTCTTTTGCGCAAGATTGTCCATCACCTTTGACTTGGAAGCCTGTTGAAAGTAATAACGTTATTGAATGGGAAAAATTTCCTGAATTTTCGCTTCCTTTTACGCTTGTCTATGAAGGCCCCCGCTTCGGTGATAGTCGCTCGCTGCCTTTGAGTCGTGGATTTAGTCATTTAGCTACTTTTTCGGGAAATGAAGGAGCCACCTTGCCCATTGGAAAAAGGGCGATTACATGGTATCATATTGCAACCGATGTCAGTAGCCAACCGTGGGCAGAACGTACCCTAGAAAGTCCTTGGGGAAACGATTTGGCTCAATACCGAAACTCGTGGAATAGCCAATTACGTGGCTATGCTAATATTTTTAATGATACACGAGGCTCTGACCGTCCTGCCTACGATATTGTGGCCTTTGACATTGAACGAATCCATGATACCGACCGCGAAATACTAGGCATTAAAACCAATGCTCGTGTACCTGCTAATTATCGAAATCTGTCTGACAATCAGTTTGTGGATAGGTACAAAAAAGACATTCAAAAGCTCTATGCTGCACCAGGTGAGTACTTCCGAACCCTCGCACCTGCTTCTACCAAATTGGGTAGCTACAGCGATGTATTGATTCGGGGGAGTTTTAATAATTGGCTTGGAATGACGCTCACTCCTTGGAAAGATTGGACGACCGACCCCAATTTGGTACTCCATGTGATGCGCGATACAATCACAGGAAAAGTAGGAGGGCCGTTTTATAATCAGCTCAATTTCCTGACGCCTTCTTGCTATTATTATTATGATTACAATACTTCACCCTTGGGAAAAGATTATTTATCCTATCTGCTCTTTGTGGTAGAAGCCAATCGTGCTTGGTCCGACAAGCCCGTGATTCCCTTTGTGTGGCTTCGTTATCACGATGCTTTCAATCCTACTATTCCGTTTGTACCTAGCTTTGTGGCAGAAGCTACGGCTATATTTCCTTTTTTCTCAGGAGCCAAAGGACTATGGCTTTGGGAAGGTCCTGTGGCAAGCCGCCAAGATAATTATGCAGTTTACGAACATTTTATTGCGGGACTGCATCGCTTGTCTCAGTTTAAAGGATTTTTTGAAGGAAATTACGAATTAGTCATTCCCCAACCAGCGGTGGAGTCGGCACGTACCAAATCACCTCTATGGCGGGGCGCTATCAAAGGAAATGAAATTTTGATTGCGGCCCAAAACCCTTATGCCACCTCCGATACCCAAGTTACTGAACTGAAGCTTTCGTACCAAAACTGGCAAAAAACGATTACGCTAAAAGGTAGAGAAGTTTTTCTATGTAAATTTGAATACAACACCATTTCGTCGGTAAAGCCACCATCTCTTACTAATCTTCAAGTGGCTCCTAATCCAGTTCAAAACAGCTTAATTACGTATCAGTTTGAAAGCCTAACTAGTATGACAGGGACTGTATCGTTGGTTGATTTGACAGGAAGAGTACTTCAGCAAGAGCCCCTCAATGTAAATGTGGGTAAACAAGAACGCTTCTTGAAAGCTAATTTTTTGCCCTCAGGTATGTATGTTTTGCAAGTGCAAGCGGGTGCTTATCGTTTGAGCCAACATGTAGTAGTGGCAAAGTAAAATGTGTAAAACTTTATTGCCAAAGGATTGAAGAGTAGGAGAAGAGATACTATCGAAATACTAATACGCCCAATTAAAGCAACATGACTTTAATTGGGCGTTGGAATCATAACTTTTAAAGTAGGGTAAAATTCTATCAATTCTCTGATTACTAACAAAGTACAATAAATGTCTTTCAAGTAACTTTGATTATCAATATTACATCACAAAGGAATTGATTATTTTCTAAATAAAATATACCTGACATCAGGTATATTTTGGCATGCATTTTAGTCTTTGCTTTGTGTATTGATAGGTCTCAATGATTATGAAAAACAAATGGAGAAACTGGACAAAATGGGGCGAGAAGTATCGTGGCTTCTTCTGGACAATCGCCCTCATTCTGTTTGTACTTTATCAAAGACTACCTTCTTTTAAAAGCGTCACCTATACTCCAAATATTATACTTTCAGAAAAATTTGAACGACAAAACATAGGACTAAATGTACGTTATAGCCTTCATTTTAACGAGCATTTGCTTCGACAAAAGCACACTCAACAGTTTATTAATCAAAATTTTACAGAAAAATCATCTTCTGAAATACTTGTATTAGGTAAATCTTACCATCAATCCGAAGCATGGATTTATTTTGAAATCATCAATCCTACGGCCTTGTCCCAAAAGCTGGTTGTAGATGCGAGTCACTTACGGTGCGATGCACTACAGATTTATACATTACAGAAAGGAATCCCTTCTCTTATGGGAAGTATTGAGCGTGCTACTCCTCTATCAGAGCGGCCCTATCCGTTCTATGAGTTTGCGCTCCCTATATCAAGCCCACCGCATGATACTGTGGGAGTGATACTTCGTTCGAGTAGATTTACTGGACTTCATGAATTGGATTTACAACTTTCGACCGAAAAAAAATTTAAAGAATATGCCCTTACCAAAAATCTTAAAAATACATTTACAGTTTATTGGTTTTTTGCCTTCGCTGTTTTTATGTGGGTAGTTGGAGGAATCTTTCGCCAAAAAAAACTGATTTATTTAGGTGGCTTTCTTTTCGGGCTTTGTATTATTTATCTCAATAGTGGCTACTTTGTAGATACCTTTCCCTTTGCTTCGCAATCGGCCTTAGGGCCTTCTAACGCAGGCAGTTTTTCGATATTTCTGACCAACGCCTTGTTTCATCCTTTTGCTTATCAAATGATGATTCACCTCCCCATTAATCTTCGACGTTATCGTATTTGGGCGTGGTTTTTGGCTTGTTGTAATATTTCTATGATGTTTTTGATCGTAGCTACTGATGCCTCATGGGCAAATCTGGTATATACCAATGCACTTCAGCTACTTATCCTTGCAAATATGTTATGGGCGCTTTATCATGCGTATTTAGCTTATATTAGAGCCAATATTTCTTATTATTTGCTTGTAGAAGCCTTTGTGTTTGTCCCTCCGTTGGTAGAGTTATCGCTTCGCTATTTTAAGTTTTCCAGTTCCCCATCTCCATTTAGTGAAATCTTTTTCAACGCCTCAGCTGTGATTCTTCTGGTAGCCTATCTTGCCCTCGAAGAACTCAAAAACGAACTTATCCTTAAACAGAATCTTTTGGAGCGTTTAGATCAACTTCGGCAAAATACTGAAGCGCAGAGAAAATCAGAAATTGAGGCAATTGGGCGCAATCTTCACGACCAAGTAGGCAATACCCTAGCCTCAGCACTTGGCTATTTGAATATGAAAAAAGTCAACGTTGCTACGGCCAAAACACAAATAATGAATGCTCTTACTGAGTTGCGGTTTATTAGCCATAATCTTGTCAAAGATGATGACCGGCCATTGTCCGAAAAAGTAGAATCTTTGATAAGTCGATTCAATGATTTCTCTACTACCAACTTTTATTTTCAAGATTATAGCGAAAAAAAAATTGATGAACTTCCTCAGCTAACCCAGCAAAATGTTTATAATATCATCGAAGAATTGATGACAAACATCATCAAACACGCTCAAGCTACTGAAGCACATATTCAGTTTTTTGCCAATGATTCTCAATGGCAAGTAAGCATCGAAGACGATGGTATGGGGTTTGACACTAATCAGACCTATCAGGGGATTGGACTTCAAAACATCTATAAAAGAGCCGAATTAAGCTCCCTTCGTGTTCTGATAGACTCAACAAATGACGGAACTAGTGTAATCATCGAAACAAACCATGCCCACAACAGTACTCATTATTGACGATCACCAGCTTTTCAATGACGGTTTAAGCTTGATTTTGAAAGAATCTGCCTTTTTTCAAGTAATAGGTCAAGTATATGATAGTAGGCAAGCTGTATATCAATGCCAGACTCTCAACCCCAAACTCGTATTGGTTGATTTCAATATGCCTCATTTGGACGGGCTAGGCGTTGTGAATGCCCTCAAAGCGCAAGGTTTTAAGGGTAAAATAGTAGTAATCAGTATGTATGCCGATGCCAAAGAAATCGCCATATTCAAACAATTGGGCATAGACGGATATCTCCCCAAAACTACTCCTGCTTCTGAGTTAATTAAGGTACTAAAAAAAATCATGGCTAATGAACGTATCTATGAATCTCTTAATCTTCAAAAAAAACGCTCTATCAAAGAAGTATCAGAATATAAACTCACCAAGCGAGAAATAGATATTTTAAGAGCCCTAAAAAAAGGAATTACTACTGAGCAAGTAGCCCACGAACTAAACCTTAGTTATTATACTGTAGAAACACACCGCAAAAACATTAATCAAAAACTCAACTTAAAAAGCAAAATTGAATTTTATGATTTTCTACGAAACTTTGAGAGAGAAGACTAAAGCCCCTAAAAAACAACGTGCATAGTATGTTGATTTTGGGTCATCTGCTTCTGAAATTGTTTCGGAGACTGACCTACTTGTTTTTTGAAAATACGCACAAAATACGCATCATCATCATATCCTAGCTGCTCGGCAACTTCGGCAATGGTGTTTTCTTTTTGGAGTAACAAACGCTTTGCTTCAATCATTACTCTTTTCAAAATCAATGCACCAGTTGTTTGGTGTTGGATTTCTTGGCAGATACGGTTGAGGTGTCGGGGAGTCATATGCATCAAATCCGCATAATCTTTAGGAAGCTTTTTGACCCTAAAATTTTCTTCTATCAATCGTTCTAATTTTTTCACTCTCAAAAAATTAAGGTGCGAAGACGGTACCCTTTCTTCCTGATAAATCCGCGTCAGATGAATATAAACCAAATCAATCAAAGACGTGAGTTTGGGGTATTTGAGTGGCAACAGCTGCTGATATTCGTCATAGATAGCTTTGAACAAAGGGATGATTTCTTGGAGCTGAGTTTCAGTGAGGTATATCGCCGGGTAATTTATTTCCAAATAATAAAAAGGAAAATCACTGAGCCGTTTTGAAAGGTAAGTCTGATTATAGAAGGCTTCGGTATGAAAAAATACATAGCCGTCTACATCTTCAGAAAGCACCCAGCTATGTACTTGGCCGGGAGTCAGCAAAAATACACTACCCGGTCGAACATCATAAGTATCAAAATCTATGTAATGAGTACCGCTACCCCTCGTAAAAAGTACCGCGATATAAGTACTATGCTTGTGAGGGGTATTTACAAATTGATGCTCCTCCAAATGTGGCCGAAGCGCATTGGCATACAAAGCATGAGCCATGCTATCTTCGGCAAATTCGGCTATGCCATAAATAGGGAAATTTTTCATGATACACGCTAATGTCCGTTTAGTACTATTTTTTGGCACTAAATGCTCTGTTTTGTCAAGCAATAGGGCCCTATTTTTGCATTGTAAACATTTTCAATAAAGCAATGGCACTCTATCATATGATTCACAATAGATGTCCTAAATGTCATCAGGGACAAGTTTTTAAAACCAATAATCTCTTCAGCTTTCGTCCTACCAAAATGGAAGATGTGTGTCCGCATTGCCATCAAAACTTTGTCAAAGAGCCAGGGTTTTATTGGGGAGCAATGTACGTAAGCTATGCCTTGGCTACCGCCGAAATGGCCCTAGCCTACGTTACAGCCTTATTGTTGGGGGCAAGTCCTTTCGATTTTGTCAATTTGGGGATTTGTATCGCCGTTGTTATCTTTTTATTTCCTTTCAATTTCCGGATGGCTCGCCTGATATGGCTTTATCTGTTTACGGGTGTGGTCGAGTCCTAGCCTAAGAGGATGCGTACTTTTCCCATTTTTCTATGACAGCTTTAAAGTCAACCGGCAATTCGGAATCGAACTGAAGCCATTGTTTGGTGCGTGGGTGCTGAAACCCAATCGACTTAGCATGAAGGGCTTGCCGAGGCATAAGCTCAAAACAATTTTCAACAAAAGCCCGATAGCTACCGCTTGTGGTTCCACGGAGTATTTTGTCACCACCGTATACCGAGTCACTAAACAGCGGATGCCCCAAGTGCTGAAAATGCGCCCTAATCTGGTGAGTTCGTCCAGTCTCTAAATTACATTTTACGAGCGATACATACTTGTAAGATTGCAATACTTCGTAATGCGTTACGGCATGCTTTCCTTGACTACCATCCACATACACCGACATCACTTTACGATCACGAGCACTTCTTCCGATGTGCCCTACTATCGTTCCTTTGCTTTCTTTTGGTTCTCCCCATACCAAAGCATAATAGGTACGCTCAGTAGTATGCTCAAAAAACTGACGTGCAATATGCGCCATAGAATATTCGGTTTTGGCAATCACTAAGAGTCCTGAAGTATCTTTGTCGATACGATGAATCAAACCAGGGCGGGCTTCTCCGTTGCGTCCTGTGGGCAAATGCTGAAAATGATAAACTAGCGCATTGACGACCGTCCCGCTCCAATTGCCATAGGCAGGATGCACTACCATACCAGCGGGCTTGTTGAGGACAAGTACTTCTTCATCTTCGTAGACAATGTCAAGCGGAATATTTTCGGGGATAATCTCAGTTTCGCGGGGGGGGTGAGGCAGCGAAATCGTAATCACATCAAATGGTTTGACCTTATAGCTTGATTTTATAGCTTTATTATTAACTTTGACCGATTCAGTCTCAATCGCATTCTGAAGCTTAGTACGAGTGACACCAGAAAGATGATGTTTCAAATAATGGTCTATACGCATAAGGGTTTGGCCCTTATCGGCTACTATTCTATGATGCTCATAAAGCTCTTCATCTTCTTCTGTCAAGTATGGGTTGTTTTCTTGCATTGAAATATTTTTTAAATTTCGCAATAAAATTTTTAAGATTGCGTTTCTTGGGCTAATAACTAATCCTAACAATTATAAAAATCTTATGGACTACAATCAAGGACAAAAGAATGACCGTAAAAGCCTTCTCCTTGCTGCATTGGCTATTTTAGCGCTCCTCAACGTGGTGCTAATTTATTTTTTCTACAAAGAACGAGAAAAGAATAAAGAACAAGAAACAGTAATTGCAGCTAAAACGGAAGAGCTTGTCTCTACCAAGATGAAATTAGATTCTATTTCTGCTCAGTTGGATGCTAAAATTGCTGAAATCCAACAACTAGGTGGTCAGGTTGATTCTCTTATTGCTTTGAAACAACAAATTGAACGAGATAAAGCGGCCCTTAAAAGTGCTTCAACAGCTGCCTCGGTCGATGTCTCTAGATACAAACAAAAGATTCGTGAATATGAAGCGATTTTAAATCAAAAAGACCAAGATATCGCTAAACTCAAGGAAGAATTGGGAATTGTGACGGCCCAAAACCAAGAACTTGCCAGCAAAGTAACTGGCTTAGAAGGCGAAAAACAAACCTTGCAAAAAAGCTTTGAAGATTCGGTCGGAACTTTGAGCAACAAAAACCGGGAATTGGCCGAGAAAGTTACGATTGCCTCTGCCTTAAAGGCCGAAAAAATCGCCGTAAATGCCGTATCGGCTAAAGGGAAAGAACGTGATGGTGGTAGCTACCGTGCCAAACGTATTGACAAACTTAAAGTAGATTTTGACTTAGCCGCCAACCCTATCTCTCCCAATGGCGAACGCGAAATTTATCTCCGTATCTTGGATCCAGAAGGAGCAGTGATGGCTGATATGGCTACTGGCTCAGGTACTTTTGTGTATCAAGGCAGAGAGACTGTTTATACCGCCAAACAAACGCTAGACTATAGCAACGAAGGCTCACAAGGCTCTATTATTTATTCAAGAGGTGGTATACCACTCAAAAAAGGCGAACATACTATTGAACTTTACTGCCAAGGGTTCCGTATTGGGTCTACGGTATTTAAAGTCAAATAATTCCTTTATGGCTGTGATAGAGAGGATTAGAGTTGTTTTTGGGAAATAAATAAAAGTTTTTACCCAAAAATGAACCTCTAACCCTCTCTTTTTTTGTTATTTGTAAATAAAAATAAACTTTTTTCCACGTTTTTTTGTAGAAAACTCAACTATTGATTAGTTTTCGCAGTAAACAAAATGTTACTATAATTTTAAGTACTGAATGGCTCAACAACAACGCAAACCTTTCCGCCCAGTAAGACAAGAAGAACCGTACCGTATCAATGATCGTATCCGTGTACCTCAAGTACGCCTCGTAGGTGAAAACATTGCTCCTGGCATCTATGATATTCAGCAAGCATTGCGCATGGCTGAAGAGCAAAACCTTGATTTGGTAGAGATTTCTCCTAATGCCGTTCCGCCTGTTTGCAAAGTGATTGATTATTCTAAGTTCAAATACGAACAAAAGAAAAAGCAAAAAGAGATTAAAGCAAACGCCCAAAAAGTAGTCATTAAAGAAATCCGGTTTAGTCCCACTACCGACGATCACGATTATGAATTTAAGCTAAAACACGCGCTCAACTTCCTAAAAGAAGGAGCAAAGGTGAAAGCTTATGTACAGTTTTCTGGTCGGGAAATTGTATTTAAAGAACAAGGCTATAAATTGCTTGAGCGTTTTGCCAAAGGACTCGATGAAGTAGGTAAAATCGAATTAGAGCCTAAATTGGAAGGCAAACGTATGAGTATTATTTTAACGCCTAAAGCGCTCAAAAAATAAGCGCAAGAAGCATTTTATCTTGCATGATATATCGCAAAAGCTGCAAATATTCTTTGCAGCTTTTTTGTGTTGTATCTCATTTTTTATCTGAATAAAATAATCAAAGCAGCTCCTGCCACCATAATAGCCGCCCCTCCAAGTTTGCGCCAAAGCTTAGTTTCTTTGAAAAAGTGTACCCCTAGTAATACACTCACCAATGCCGAGATTTGGAACAATGCCAACGCATAACTCACCTGAATTCCCTCAAAAGCGTAATTGGTTGATAATTGCATCAGCCCTGTCGAAATGGCTAAGGCAAAAAAATGCCATTTATAGGCTCTGACGACGCCTAATTGTAGTCGTAATTGGAGCTTTCGTGCAGTCAATAGAAGCAGCAAAATAGATATTATAAATCCTCCCACACACCACGAAACAAAAGCCACATTGGCATCGGTAAGCAAGATGATTTTTTTGAGAAATAAGGCATCAATCGCCGAAAAAATCAATGCCAAAAACCGATATTGAACTTCCTTTTTTTGAAAAATATCCCAACTAAACCGCTCAGAAGAACCCGATTGGCTCAATACAAAATAACTTCCTGACACAATCAATATCATTCCGATAATCCCCCAAAGGTTGGGTATCTCACCTAATAAAAAAATGCCAAACACTAAGCTTACCAATGACTTATAGGCATTGATAGGGCCTAGTACCGACAGGTCACCTTCTTGGAGCGATTTGACAAGAAAGAAGTTTCCGGTTACCGCCAATAAATTAAAAATGAGTGAATTGTACCAAAAATCAGCCGATAGCTGAGGCAAGGGGTGAATGAGAATATACCCAACACAACCTACGCTAAGTAACGCGTAGGTAATCATCACCACCAACAATGGGTTGGATTGGCGCTGGGTTAGGTATTTTTGGAAAACGTTTGATAAAGGGTTTACCAAAATCCTAACCCCAATCGCCAATGTCGTAGTACTAAGAATCAGTAACAGCACCTAGTTTGTTACATCAGTTTTAGGTTTTTCGGATCCCAAGCGACCACTTTTTTCTCAAAATAGCTTTTGTTGCAAGCCAATACTGGCGCCGCAGCCCTAAAACCAAAAAGAGGGTCTTCAATCACGGGTTTTCCGGTGAGTATTCCTTCAAAAAAGTTAGCAAAGTGGTTTTTGTGTGCATCATCATCGGCAGGCGCTTCAAATTTAATTTCTTGTACTGGCTCTACCGTACGTGTATCGGCAGGGTACTTAGCATCATAAGCAGCGAGGTATTCTTTTTGTTGGGCTTCCGTAAAAGTTCCAAAACTCTCTCCGTTGCTATAACCCGGAGCTGCCGATAGCTTGCGTTTAGTCAAGGTCAGTGAATTTCCTCCAAAGGTGATTTCACCTTCATTTCCCACAATACGCGTCACGTTTTTGATGGCACCTGCATTGGCAAAATTGACCCTCAATACCATCTGAAAAGAATCTAACTTGCCCATCGCAGGGTACTCCATGGTAGCTACCATGACATCGGGCACATCGCGCCCGTCTTTCCAGTAGGCAAGTTGTCCCGAAGAAAAAATACGATTGGGCCCCAATGAACCTGTCACAAAATGAACTCCCGTAATCAAGTGTACGAACAAATCTCCTGCGACACCCGTACCGTAGTCGCGATAATTGCGCCAACGGAAAAAACGAACCGGGTCAAAAGCCCGTTTGGGAGCATCTCCTAAAAAAGTCTCCCAATCAATCGTTTTGGGAGAAGCATCCGTCGGAATCGAGTACTGCCATGCTCCAATAGCATTGAAGCGGTCGTTGGTAGATTCGATAAAATTAATCATTCCTATATCACCTGCTTCTACCAATCTCTTTGCTTCTTTGAAAGCCGCCCCACTGATACGCTGACTTCCTACTTGCATTACTTTGCCCGAAGCCTTGGCCGCCGCAATCACCGCCGCACCTTCTTCTATGTTTTGAACCATTGGTTTTTCACAATATACGTGCTTGCCCTTTTTGAGAGCGGCAATCGATATACGATCATGCCAGTGGTCAGGAGTGACAATCAAAACCGCATCCACATCTTTGCGCTCTAGTACCTCACGATAATCACGAGTAGTAAACACATGACTGCCAAAAACTTCTTTAGCATGAGCCAATCGACCATCATACAAATCTGCCACGGCTACCAGTTCACACATACCTGTCCGAAGGGCTGCGTTGGTATCCGAAAATCCCTGTATGCCCATGCCAATGGTCGCAATACGGATTTTGTTGTCGTTAAGACTTCTGATAATATTAAAAGAGGGCGCTACAGCCGTTGAGGCCGTCACTACTCCTAGCTTTTTGACGAAGTCACGGCGATTGGTTTTCATTTCTTGCATGTACAGGTGAGTCTTTGGTAGTAATAAAATGAAGTGTTTGTTCTAATGTCTTAAAGGCAACTAAGAGTTAGTCTTACTTTGTCGCTGGAGGATTTTCCGAATCAACCAAAAAATAAAAATCACTACCAACGAAAACGCAATAATCGGAAACCAAAAAGTGATAAAACTAAGTCCAATAGATACTATATTTTCGACAGTAGCCACCACAGGATTGGCCACACCTCCGCTCAGTTTGGTAGAAGCAAGCCGCACCATACTCGTACCTGCTTGAATAAAACCCGCCGTTCCACCTCCTACCATCAGTCCCAATCCCCACTGAAGCATAGGGTTATTGATTTCAATAAAAGAGGTCGTCAACAAAGTACCTGCTGCAAAGGCCGTAGGCATGGCGATAGTGTCTAGGAGATTGTCAACCCAAGGAATATAATAACCACCGATTTCGAGAACCGTAGCCGTGCCAAGCAGCGTGATGGCCGTCCACGTCCCCATCCATTCGAAGCCAGTGGCTACATTGACCCAGCCAAAATGAACCGCAATGCTACTTAGTAGTAAAGGTACAAATACCCTAAATCCCGAACAGGCCGCCAAGCCTATCCCCAGACATAAACTTAGAAAAAACTCCATGCTTAAGTGCTTTCGCACAGTTATTTGTTAACCGTTAATAAAGCCAAAATTTTAAACACTAAGGCACTAAGTATCAATAAGATTTAAATGGTTAACTTTCAGAGATTTATCATTTATTTTATTTCATACGCAGTTACCATATTCTTGTAGAAATTGGGAACAAGCACTTTCTTTTGCTGAGGAATGTACCCAAAATCAGCCGTGTTGACTTTGGCCTCTTTGCTGTCGATGAGTTTCCAGGTTTTTCCTGAAGGAGATACGCAATAGATTTCACCATGCCAGCACGAAATCAAATAATTGTCGCCATGTTTCAAAATCCCGTCGGCGGTTTTATTAGTTATGGCCCAAGATTCGTATTTTTTGGTATTGTAATCCAACTTCCAGAGATTGCCAGTGCCTGCTGAAGCTACTATGAGATAATCTTTCTCGGCAAAAACTCCGTTGGGGGCTTGCAGGTTGGGGTCATCCAAAAACAACTCCAATTTACCATCTGCATAGCGATACAACTTATGCCCACGTGAATCGCTCGCAAATACTTCTCCCTTTGGACTTACACTTACATCATTGAGCATGACGGCATTGGGCGCCGCATGTCGTTTGATAATTTTTCCTGACTTCAAATCTATTTCTACTAAATCTTTCAAATCCGCTACAAACAATGAGTTTTTCACTACACCCATTCCTTTGGGGTCATTGAGTCCCTTTGTCCAGTCCAAGGTTTTGATTTTGCCGTCGGTAGTCAGTACCGAAATAAACCCGTCACCGTCCGGGGCGTCTGCGTTCATCTTGTTGATGTTAGCCACCAGTAGGCGTTTGTTTTGAGCATCATAATATACCGATTCGGGCGTGCGCAAAGTGGTGTCAGATTGCCACACTTGGGTGAGCGATAGAGGTGAGCTATCTTGCGAATAGACAGCCGTTAAGCCTCCCATGAGGAGAGCCGATGCAAGAAAAAAAGAAGTTTTCACGGTAAAAAATAGTTAAGAATTACTTAATTTGTCGAATTAAACACTTTCATATTTAAAAGCAATGAACACCATCAAACTACGCAATCTATTCTTCATTACTGTCTGTTGTGCTTTTTTTGCCTTTTCAAGTTTCGCCCAAAAGAAAGAAAAACTATTTAATGGCAAAGACCTGAAAGGCTGGAAAATATACGGTACCGAAAAGTGGTATGTCGAAAAGGGAGAGTTGGTATGCGAAAGCGGCCCCGATAAAGGGTACGGCTATTTGGCTACCGAAAAAACGTATAAAAACTTTGAACTTAGCGTAGATTTCAAACAAGGAGCCAACGGTAACAGTGGCGTTTTTATCCGTTCTAACATCGCCGAAGGTAGCACCAAAATCAGTGGCTGGCAGGTAGAAGTAGCTCCGCCAAACCACGATACAGGCGGTATTTATGAGTCTTATGGACGCGGATGGCTTATTCAAATCCCTGATGATAAAGAAGGGTTTTTGAAGTTTGGAGAGTGGAATACCCTCAAAATCAGAGCAGAAGGCTCTCGGGTGCAAACTTGGCTCAATGGACATGAAATGGTAGACCTTACTGACGAAAAAATCGGTGCCGGAAATGGCTCCATCGCTCTCCAAATCCACGACGGAGGAGGCATCAAAGTCAATTGGAAAAACCTAGTAATCAAACCTTTGTAGATTAGTTGGTTCGCAAAAATTTAATCTCCACAAAAAAGCAGTATCTTTAGGCTCCATTGGTGGAGTTTGACCTTCCAGTTCTTGGCGAATTGGAAGGTTTTTTTATAACATTTTAATTAATGCTAGATAAGCTAATTCGCTAAGAATCAGAATATCTATTTTTATTTTATGACATTTGATTCATTAAATCTTATTGACCCCATTCGCAAGGCTCTACAAGCGGAGGGATATAGTACTCCCACTCCCATTCAAGCCCAGGCGATTCCGGTGGTACTCGAAGGAAAAGACTTGCTGGGCTGTGCCCAAACAGGTACGGGTAAAACAGCCGCTTTTGCGATTCCGATTTTACAATTATTGGCTCAAAAGCCTTCCCAACGACGCGAACGACGCAATATAAAAGCATTGATTTTGACCCCAACTCGTGAGCTTGCCATACAGATTGGGGAGAGCTTTGCTGCCTATGGCCGCTATACTAACCTTAGGCATACCGTTATTTTTGGTGGCGTAAAACAGCATCAGCAGACCAACGCCCTCCAAAATGGCGTGGATATTTTGATTGCCACTCCGGGGCGGCTTATCGACCTCATGGCGCAGCGTTTTGTGAGTTTAAAACATTTAGAGATTTTTGTGCTCGACGAAGCCGACCGGATGCTCGACATGGGTTTTGTACATGACGTACGAAGAATCATCGCCGTCCTTCCTCCCGAACGGCAATCTTTGTTTTTTTCGGCGACCATGCCCCCCGAAATCACCAAACTTGCCGATTCTATTCTCCAAAATCCTGCTAAAGTAGAGGTAACCCCCGTGTCTTCTACGGTAGATATTATCCAGCAGTCGGTATTTTTTGTAGATAAAGAAAATAAAAACGCTTTGTTGTTGCATCTTCTTCAAGACAAAGCCATGGAAACCGTTTTGGTATTTACCCGTACCAAGCACGGCGCTGATAAAGTAATGAAAATGTTATTGAAAAATAATATCAAAGCGGAGGCTATTCACGGCAATAAATCCCAGAATGCTCGCCAAAATGCGTTGAACAATTTCAAAACCAAAAGTACACGTGTATTGGTGGCTACCGACATCGCAGCGCGTGGTATCGATGTAGAAGAATTAGCGTACGTTATCAATTTCGAAATACCCGATATTCCAGAAACTTATGTTCACCGCATCGGTCGGACGGGTAGAGCAGGAGCCAAAGGGACGGCTTATTCTTTCTGCGATACGGAAGAAAGAGCCAATTTGAAAGACATCCAAAAACTCATTGCGAAGGTGATACCAGTCATTGAAGAGCATCCTTTTCCACTGACTCAAATCCCCGGAAATGAAGCTTCTAAATCACGTAATAACACTCCTGCGCGTGGTAACCGTCCTTCTAAACCAAAACCTCAAGCAGCAGACTCCTCGGCTCCAAAACCTGAACGAAGCAAGCGACCTTGGTACGCAAGAAAAAGATAAATGATTAAAAGCGCTCTTGAAGCGCTTTTTTTATTTGCTACACAGCGGGCAAGTACCTTGAATGAGTAAGTTCATTTCGGTAGAAGAAAAACCTTGAGGTAACTTGACGGCCGGAATGTGTATATCGTCCAGACAAGTAGTTTTACCGCACATTTGACATTTAAAATGTACATGGTCGTGGTGATGATCATGGCTATGGCATACGTCTTTACACAACGCATAACGAAGCCCTTCTTCGTCTAATACCTTATGGATGATGCCTTTATCAACAAAAGTTTTGAGGGTACGGTAAATCGTAACACGGTCGTATCGCTCTTGTAAGCCACTTTCCAAATCACCGTGCGAGAGGGCAGAATCTTGATGATGAAGTATATCTAAAATGTCTTCACGACAGCTAGTATGACGCAATTCGTGCAAACGTAGTGTATCTTTGGCGAATGTATTCATAATCGGTATCAGTTAACTTTCGAGATGTTATCTGTTACTGTTAAAATGCTTTAAACTTCGCGAAAGTTCGAGACTTTCGACAAGTTATCAAAATTATCAAATTTAAAATCCAACGTTTCAGCGTTACTATGATTAAAATTGGTATCATCAACGTCTCCGACCGCGCTAGTGCCGGTATCTATGAAGATATTCCGGGCAAGGCCATTGTTTCTACCCTTCAAGAGTACCTCATCAGCGAATGGGAACCCGTATATCGAGTCATTCCAGACGAGCAACACCTTATCAGTCAAGCCCTTGTCGAAATGGCCGACAAAGAAGGCTGCTGCTTGGTAGTCACGAGCGGCGGTACAGGCCCTGCCCCGCGTGATGTCACTCCTGAAGCTACCGAAGCTGTTTGTCAGAAAATGATGCCCGGTTTTGGTGAACTCATGCGACAAGTAAGTTTGCAATATGTACCCACGGCGATTTTGTCGCGCCAAACCGCTGGTATCCGTCACAAAACCCTGATTGTCAATCTTCCCGGAAAGCCTTCTGCTATTCGTCAATGCCTCGATGCTGTTTTTCCAGCGATTCCTTATTGCATTGATTTGATTGGGGGACCGTATTTAGAAACCAACGATGCCGTTATCAAAATCTTTAGACCCAAATCATAATTTTTGACGGTAGGCCGTTCTGAAAAAATCAACCTGTTTCAGAAAACAACACCCATAACGATTAACGGTGCAGAAGCACCACTTTTCCATGAATCTCTCTGAATTAACTTCTATTTTCAACCATATCAAACATTTACGGGTAGGAGTGATTGGCGATTTTGCCGTAGATTTCTACTATCAACTTCAAACCCACACGGGAGAGCTGTCGGTCGAAACCCAAAAAGAAGTATTTTGGGCTCAAAAACCTATCGCTTCTTTGGGAGGTGCAGGCAACGTAGTACAGAACATCGCCGCTTTGGGGGCTCAATCGATAAAAGTTTTTGGTTGTATCGGAAACGATATTTTTGGACGTGAAATGCTGCATCTCTTTCAAAATCTTCGGGTAGATACGCAAGCTTTACAAATAATCGAACAAGGCTGGGATACTTGCACTTATACCAAGCCCATGACGAGTAGCGGTGAAGCCAATCGCCTTGATTTTGGAACCAACAATCAACTTTCTGAAACTCATTTCGAACAGATTGTCAGTGATTTAGAATCAAGTCTTCCTGAGCTTGACGTACTCATCATCAATCAGCAATTTACGAACCCTCTCCTAAACGCTCAAAGATTGACGATGCTCAACAGGCTCATTGCTCGCTTTCCGAAGTGTTTTATCTTGGCCGACTCCCGCGACTTCGGGGGGAGTATCAGGGGAGCTACTTTAAAAGTAAATACCGACGAAATAGCCCGAATCCTGTCTTGCGCCGTCTCTAATGATTTAGGAAGCTGTATCACCCAAAGTCGTCAGCTCCAAGCTATCACCAAAGCACCCGTGCTTATTACCCGTGGAGAGCAGGGCATACTGTACGTGGACAAAGACGAAACTTGCCAAGTAAAAGGTATTCCGCTACAAGGCCCTCTTGATACTGTGGGAGCAGGAGATACAGTAGTAGCGGCATTTGCGTTGGCAAAGGGCGTTAGATGTAGTGACTTTGCGGCTTTACAAATTGCCAACTATGCCGCTGCCGTTACGGTTCAGAAATTAAACCAAACGGGTACGGCTTGTTTGGAAGAAATAGTAGCCTTGAAAGCTCGCTTGTAAGGAATCGTATTTTCAAACCATTCAATATATATCATTTATCTTAGACCATGACCTCGGAAAAACTTACGGCACTCCGCCAAGAAATTCAGACGTATCTTTCGGGTAGCTTACTTCCTTTTTGGATTCAACGTACCGTTGATAAGGAAAATGGCGGCTTCATTACTCATTTTGACCAATTTGGCAAGGATTCGGGCGAAGACGAAAAATCTTTGATTGCGCAATCTCGGTCAGTATTTACGTATTCGTCGGCGGTGCGAGCAGGCTATGATACCGACGGCACCCTCGCAGAGATGGCACGCCAAGGGGTAGATTATCTCATTGATAAAATGTGGGACAATGAATACGGCGGATTTTTTTGGATGACCAACCGCAAGGGAGAAGTTACGATTGACGAAAAAATCGTTTATGGGTTGAGTTTCTGTATTTATTCATTGAGCGAATACACCCTCGCCCTTGGCGACCCACGGGGCCAAGAATACGCCGAAAAATGCTTTGACCTATTACAAAAATACGCTGTAGATACCCACTATGGAGGGTATTTTGAGATGTTTACTCGCGACTGGACCCTCAAAGGACCCGGCTCCGCTGGCGGCGACCGCAAAACCCTCGATGCGCATATGCACCTTATGGAGGCATTCACGACTTTGTATGAGTGTACGGGCAAAGAAATTCATCGCCGCAAGCTTCTCGAAATCATTGAGTTGCTGGTTTCGCGTATTATGCATCCTGAGTATGGCACGGGTGTTCCGCAGTTTTGGGCCGATTGGCGCGTAGCTCCTCAGATTAAATTTGACATCGTATGGGGCTGGGATCGCTTCACCGAAGATGGTCTAAAAGCCGCCGCTGAAGATAATACAAGCTATGGTCACAATGCCGAATTTGCGTGGTTGTTGATGCACGCTTTGGATATTCTAGGTCTTCCGTATGATACTTATGGTGAGCAAATTACGAAATCATACAGTCATGCTTTAAAGTATGGTGTTGATTGGGAGTTTGGCGGCGTGTATGTAGAAGGTTCTCATGCGGGTGAGGTATATGACCGCGAAAAAGAGTTTTGGCAACAAGCCGAGATGCTCATCGGAATGCTCGATGCTTATCGCTTTTTGAAAGATGAAAAATACCTAGAAGCCTACGAAAACGTTCATCGTTTTGTATTTGACAAAATGATTAATCATGAGTTGGGGGAATGGTGGCCGCTTATGACCCGCGACGGCGTTCCTATTTGGAAGCACATGAGCCACTCTTGGAAAATCAATTATCATGATGTACGCTCGATGATTCAGTCGGCTATTCGCCTCGACAAAATCGTCAGAGGAGTCTAAATCCTTAGCTATATGCTTTTTAAATGCTTAATGGTTTTGTGTGGGGAAGACCTAAAAAATGCCTAAAGCTTACAGCCTATTGCTACGTAGTTAGTGTTTTTATATTAGTTACGAATATTGCTCAAAACGGGGAGAAACTTCCCCGTTTTTGTTTTTTTTAATAACTTGCTTCGCAGATTAGAATAAAGTTTGCAAGCTGGGTAATTGGTTCATTATCAGGGTTTTATTTTCAAATTTGCTTATTTTAAAATTTGCACATTTACTCAGTGGATTGTTTTTTTAAATGACATATTCTAAAACTGCAATATACCGAAGGCGTTCAATCAATATTCATCCTAAAATCACAACTGCTTATATGAACAATTTATTCAGAGGTCTACTAGCTGGCTATGGTGCCAAAAAATTAGGAGGTGGATGCCTCAGTACTATCCTTATTTTTATTGTATTGTGGGTTATTTTGGGGCAGTGCCAATAAGGCTCCTACGCTAATCCTTGACAGCTACTCATCAAAATCTTTCTGCTATTTCTGCAAAAGCTCCAAATACGCATTTGGGGCTTTTTTTGTGGGGTTACCTTTCAATACAAACTGACAAATATCTTATACCTCATGGTGCAAAGGCCAACAAAAGCAATTTATTCAACAACATAAAGTTGATATTCTCTGCTCCGTGGTCTTTGGGACAAAGACCACGGAGCAGAATTTGTTTTCTTGATGTTCGTTTACCATGTTAATCATTCTTAAACTTATACTCCAAAACTTTTTTGGGTGGTATTTTTTAGGGCTGTGGAGACACAGACCACGGGGCATAGAAAATTTTACTTATTTAATTGAAAAATTATGTTTGTTAAATTTTTACGAAAAACCCACCTTAAATTAAAGTTTTTATCCTCATTCAATTCATCAAGTACACCTTTTAATATTTCTTTTTCTTTACAAAAAGGTACTTCTTCTAGAAAACTTTCAATGTTTTTTTGTGAAGCAATAATTCCAATGATATTTTTTAAAAAATATCTGCTCCGTGGTCTGTGTCCCACAGACCTATTTGCAGTAGCTGATTTTAAAACCGATTCGCATAATGTGTCAAAAATCCAAATTCGTCTTTTTGGCTTTGATAAAATTTTGCTGATGACCATCTGTAATTTTCAGGACAATCTGCTAAACTCCATCGTTCATGTAGGGGATTTCGGTGAATATAGTCTATTTTCTGTTCTACCTTTTGCTTTGAGTCCATAAGTATTGCTAACGGATCTCGTTGCCAAATACGATATTCTCGTTCGGAGTCATCAACCTTAAAAAATGGTAATACTGCAGCATGATGATGTTTTAAATCTTTTAAAATCATATGACTAGTGTATTTATTGAAACTTGCATGAGGCAATTCTTTACCATTGGGTTCTTTCAATTCCCAAATCACGTGCAAGTGATTGGGCATAATCACGTATGCATACACTACAATTTGACCTCTGCCTACTAATTCTTTCCAAGAAGAAAGAATCAATTCTTTGTATTTGTCTTGTTTTAGCAAATGCTTCCAATCTTTAATGGTATCCGTCCAAAAATAAACTTCATCAAAGTTCATTCTTGAGTTTCGGAATTTGCTTTCTTGATGTTCGTTTACCATGTTAATAATTCTTAAACTTGTACTCCAAAACTTTTTTGAGTTGCATTTTTTAGGTCTGTGGAGACACAGACCACGGGGTGGGGGGTGGGGTGTTCAAAAGTGTATCAGTTGCAATAATTCAACTATTATTCTTCATCTGAGTCAAAATACAGAGTCAAAATCTTTTCTTAAATATAAATAAATAAATCCTATGATATTAGTAGAAAAAAACCAACTAATTTTTATATTATTTTCATAAATAATTATTTCATAAAAAGATTTTGAATTCTTTAATTCGATGTATTGATTAAAAAAAAGATAAAAAAACAAAAAATTAATTGAAAATAAATGAATTATAACTAAGAATACTCTTTTTTTTATTATATTATTAAATATAAACAGAAAAAATAATAAACAAATGGAATAAGATATTATAGCATATAATGGAAAGAAATAAGCAGAAATCTGATTATATATACTAATGTTTTCATTTATATTTAGAAGGAAATGTATTAGCTGCCACAATAACCACACCGCGAATAATACAGGAATAAAAATAATCGCCAGTTCATTACCCATTTTTTTCATATTTATTGCCATTTAAAAGTTGCTTCGTACTTGATTTTAATGAATTCTGCTGGTTTATCATCACCATGGTCTGTGTCCCACAGACCTATTTGCAGTAGCTGATTTTAAAACGGATTCTGCTCTGCTCCTGCTCCCTGCTCTGCTCTGCTCCTGCTCTCCTGCTCCGTGGTCTGTGTCCCACAGACCTATTTACAGTAGCTGATTTTAAAACCGATTTGCATCATGTGTCAAAAATCTAAATTCGTCTTTTTTACTTTGATAAAGTTTTGCGGATGACCAAGGTGTAGGGCTAAAACTCAATTTTCTCAATAGGTACTTTGGCTTTATGCAAGTATTTAAGAATATGCTTTAAGGCAGACATCCCTGCATAGCCTGTATCTACATGAATTTCACAACGGTTAGCGTCTAGTTTTTCGGCAGTGCCAACATAATGAATTGGGTGGCGTTTTTTACCTTTTTCAAAAAGGTCGTTCCAGCCAACAAAAGCATCATCAATTATTTGTATTATTTGATTAAAATACTCCTCAGGGGTTGTGATTTCAAACATGGCATCTACGCCATCCCATTTCCACATTTCTACCCTAAACGAATAACCTTCTATCAGTGTAGGTTTTGGCTTTGACTTGAATCGTTCTCGAATTCGCTCTACAAATTCATCCAGTATTTCAATCCAAAATTGAATATCTTTCTCCTCTACTTCCTCATGGGGATAAAGCGGTAATTCACCATTTTTGTATTTCCAATAAAAGGTAACGGGTATATAAACGCTGTGAAAATTACCTGCCAAACCAACTCTTTCAATCCACATAATCACTTGGCCTTTATCTATTTTAATTTTAACTTCGGAACAAGTTACCATATTTATGGTAACATATTCAATGAAAGGGTTTATCTGCACTAACTTTTGGGCAAGAAAAGCACTACTGAGTTTCTCAAAACTTTTTGATATTTCAAATTTACTTGTTAGAGTTCTTGTTTTCATCTAATTATAGTAGTTATCGTTGCTCTTTATTTGATAATTGTACGCCGTGGTCTGTGTCCCAAAGACCTATTTGCAGAATTTGCTTTCTTGATGTTCGTTTACCATGTTAATAATTCTTAAACATTAAACTTGTACTCCAAAACTTTTTTGGGTTGTATTTTTTAGGGCTGTGGAGACACAGCCCATGGGACAGTAAGACGAGTGGTGATAAAAATTTATTGATTTAAAAATGTAATGGTACGCGGGCTAATGTCTTCAAACTTCCAACCCTCGGTAAGCCCTGCCGCCTCCAACGCTTCTTTGAGCGGCTCGCTCACTACTTTGAATAATTCGTCACAAATGAAATAATCGTGGTATTTATCCAAAACAAAATCGTGAATATCTAATACAGAACCCTTATCAAAAAATTTTATCCTTGTCTTTAAGTAATCATCTTCATTATGAATGCCAAGTTCGGTGGCTGATTGTATAATACCACTTTTCCTATCAGCATAAGTACATTTTTCAAAAGTTATTTTGGTTTCTTCGCCTAACTGAAAAACATAGTAATCTAATTTTTCGCCTTTATACATCAGTTTAGCAGGGTAAAACTTATGCCGAGGGAGATTGAAAGCAGCGATAGTTTCTTTGAACTGTTCTGATACTAAAAAGCAAGAACTTGTTGTGTAATGATTGACAACAAACTTATAAATATGGAGTTTTATCCAATCGAATTTCTTTTTTCGACTGCCATACAGTTCCTTCAACACAAAATAATCAAAAACAGGTACATCGTCAATAAGAGATCTATTATTGATGGATTTTTCGAGGGGCTGCTTAAAAAAATTCTTCGTATCACCGCCATCAGGGATGAACTCAGCCCCTTGCATTTCGGGGGATAAATAGGCAGAAGGATAAATTTTTTGCCCAGGTCTTATTTCAATTTCTAATTGATAAAATTTCATTTGCAATTGATAGTTAATGAATTGAGAGGATTACCATTTACGCCAGTGGCAGGTGTACCTGTTGCACAAACGCCTTCTACCTGTTTTTTAAGGCAACTAATATACTTCTTTATGCTTTTGATAGCGTCAATTTTATCTTGCGGACTCGATAAAGGCGAACCTAATACGCCCCGTTGTGGGTAGCAACCACAACGGGGTGGAGATAAAAAAGTAAGACACTTCGGAGAAGTCAGCTATCAGCCTCATCTATTTGTTGAAGACTAGTCTTTAGATTAAGATTAGCTCTTCTGTTTTGCGTCGGCAATGCAGTCGCTGCATTTTTAGTAAGGTTCATCGTAGCATCAAAGGTCTAGTGAACAAAACTCATTATTGGTAAATTAGTCGGTTTTACAAACCTTTTTCCTGTACAGTTCGTTGTGAATAGAGATAACAAACAACCACCACCACCCGTTGTAACTATCTCTAAAAAGACAATCATGGACATGGAAAAAGTCGAAAAAATTCGCAAAACATACGTTGAGTACGTACTCGAACAGGGGCAAGCTCCCGCTTCTTTTTATGCTTTCGCCAAAAAATTAAAAATGGCGGAAGCCGATTTATACGAATTTTATACTTCTTTTGAAGCCATAGAAATGGATTTGTGGGCTTCGTTTTTTACTCAATCCCGCACTACCGCCGAAAACGACCCTGTCTACCAAACCTATTCGGTGCGTGAAAAACTACTTGCGTTTTACTACACTTGGGTAGAAGTGCTTAAATCAAATCGGAGTTTTGTAGTGTATAGCTACCGCAAATTGCCTCAGCCTGTTGCTCCCAAAAACCCCCAACAGCTCCGTCCGTTCAAAGATGCTTTCCTGAACTACGCCCACGATTTGATGTACGAAGGCCGCGAAAGTCAAGAGATTGTGGCTCGCCCTTATATTTCTAATCGCTATCCAGAAGCGGTGTGGCTCAATACGCTCTATATTTTGGATTTTTGGGTAAAAGATACAAGTCGCAATTTTGAACTAACGGATACTGCTATCGAAAAAACCGTCAACACAGGCTTCGACTTGATGGGCCGTTCGATTGTGGATACGGTGGTTGATTTGGCAAAATTTGTATACCAAAATCGATAACCATGAAACAACAAGATAAAATCCCCACCTCCAAAGTAGCACGTGCTACGCAGTTTTTGAAGACCGGTGCCAAAATCGGTGGCAATTATCTCAAATACAACGTCAAAAAGATAATTGACCCTACTATCTCTCGCGATGAGCTTCACCAAGACAACGCCACGGATGTGTATGCTTCGCTCAGTGAGCTCAAAGGTTCGGCGCTCAAAGTAGCCCAAATGCTCAGCATGGATCGTAGCGTATTGCCACGCCAATATGTAGATAAGTTCCAGATGTCTCAATACTCTGCGCCGCCACTTTCGGGGCCGCTGGTAGTCAAGACTTTCCGTAGTTATTTTGGCAAAGCTCCGCATGAGCTTTATGATACTTTCGACATCAACGCCATCAATGCGGCCTCTATCGGGCAGGTGCATCAAGCATGGAAGTATGGCAAAAGATTGGCCGTAAAAGTGCAATACCCTGGCGTAGCCGATAGCATCAGCTCTGACCTCAAAATGGTCAAACCTATGGCGGTCACGCTTTTTGGACTTAACGAAAAAGATGTAGAACGCTATACCGAAGAAGTAGAAAGCAAGCTCTTGGAAGAAACCGACTACGAATTGGAATTACGGCGCTCGGTTGAAATTTCGGAGGCGTGCCAGCATATCAAAGGACTGATTTTTCCGAAATATTATCCCGAATTGTCTTCCAAACGAATCTTGACGATGGATTGGCTCAACGGGCAGCACCTCAAAGATTTTTTGCAAACGGATCCTTCCCAAGAAGTACGCAATCAGATTGGGCAATTGTTGTGGGATTTTTATGACCATCAAGTGCATCACCTCCGTCAAGTACACGCCGACCCTCATCCGGGCAATTTTCTGATGCGTGCCGACGGTACAATGGGCGTTATTGATTTTGGGTGTGTCAAAGTGATTCCTGATTATTTTTATGACAATTATTTCACCCTTATCAATCCTGATACCATCGAAGACGATGCCTTGGTTGAAAAGATATTTTATAACTTGGAGTTTTTGGTCAAAGAGGATGCGCCACGCGAAAAAGCCCTTTTTACTAACTTATTCAAGCAAATGATTCGTTTGTTAGGCAAACCATTTGCCGTTGATGAATTTGATTTTGGCGACCATTCTTACTTCGATACGGTTTATGCTTTTGCCGACGAACTTGCAAAAGTGGAAGAAATTCGCAATTCGAAAGTAGCACGTGGTTCCAAAGACGGCTTGTATATCAATCGTACCTATTTTGGACTTTACTCCATGCTCAACGAACTAGGAGCCAAAATACACACTACTCGGCCCGATTGGCTACGTAGCAAAAAACAATTAAGCTCTGTCGAAGTTCAATAATCACAAGATGAGTAGGAGAAAATAAACCTACTCATCTTGCCTTCAAGGCTTCGAAGACAGGATAGACACTGCCTGATTCGCTCATAATCCCCAACTCTCCGATGGTTCGGAACATCGTGACCGATGCTACTTCCGTATGTGCTAGATGTGACAAAAGCTTGGTAGCCCATTCTTTGGCAAAAGCTGTAGATTGACGCTTATCTATTTGATTTTCAATCGCCAAAACCATATCAGCCGCCTGCGTAGCGTAAGGGTTGGCTCTTCTACAGAGGGCTATAAAAGAAATATGAACGGGTTTTTGATAAATGTTGTGGGCACTCTCCACCAAGTACTTCACTGTTTCGGTGTTTTCGAGTAGCGAGAGTTCGTCAAAAGCGTGTTCTTGAGGATCAAAAGAGCAGCTCACAAAATCTGCTTCTCCTGCCTCAAATCGGTTACGATTCAATTCCGTAAAATTATAATCGGTCCCAACTCCGATTTTTACTCCTGAAAGCTGCGTTTTGAGTTGGGGAATGTAATCAATAACAGCTTGAGAAGTCACGAGTTTTTGTGCTGACAACAACAGTAAATGCTTGATTTGTAGTCTGTTTTGTTGTAATACTCCTACAAAATCAGCAAGTTGAGATTCGAAATCATCATTTAAAGTCAACACTATTTCCAGTGGCAAACCTAAAAGCAGGGCCTTTTCTGCTTGACCTGAAAGATAAGAAATCCAATCTTTGTCAAAAAGAGTCAAATCAACCCGATAATGACTTAGCTTCAAAGTCTTGAGTATTTCAACACTCTCAGCCGACAATTCGTCTGTTTCGATAGCAGCTGCAATACCTATGTTTACCGCTTGTTGTCGGAGCGCTGATTTTTGATTTAGGGCTTTGTCTTGAGGTTCTTTGCTTTTTGTTGCCAACCGAAAACTAACGCGCTGCCGCACGGTATCGCCTTGGTGCAGTTGAACGGGAAACGGCTCAGACAAGGGTGTACAAAAAGTTTTGTAAGAAGCGTCGCCCCAATTGCGCTGGTCTTCGGTCTGAAATATATCTCCCTCACAATCAACCTTGTATACACACCCGTTGGCCGCTTGCCATTGCATAGATTTAATATCTAAAAAAGGGTCTTGTGGCGCAATGTATCGCGGAAAATGGGTAGCTGTAGAAGAGCCACTTGGGTGAAAAATCGTAACAGGTTGCTCGGCTACGCCTTCAATTGGATGGAGAATACAAAAACCCGCTCGATTTTTTCGTACCGCTTGTAAGGCTTTGCCTTCAATGTTGAATACAATAGTGCCATTTTCATGCCCTTCGATGAAAGCTTTCCACTCAAAAATAGGCACTTGATTTTTGTCTATGTTGTAAGACAAGTAGGATATTGAAAAGTGATTTTCTTGAGTATCAATCTTTTCTTCAACGATTTGAGTCGCAAAAGTACCCCAATTGTGGTCGCGTAAGGCAAAGTAAATCATTCTTAATACTTCAGTATCTTCGTGGGTGATTTGCCGAACAAACCCGTTTTGGTAAAGAAGTCGAAAAGGCCCTGCTTGTAAAAATGGCATCGTAAAAAATTATTGGTTTAGATGCTGCGAAGATAAAAAACTAAAACGACTTCCAAGTTTTTACAAGCTAGAGTTTGATTAGACTTTCCAAGTTTCGAATTCGTAGTAGACAAACTTGGAAAGTCTCTGATTTGCCCGACTTTCCAAGGTTTCGAATTCGTAGTAGACAACCTTGGAAAGTCTCTGATTTGCCCGACTTTCCAAGGTTTTGAATTCGCAGTAGCCAAACTTGGAAAGTCTCCGACCTTGTCCGACTTTCCAAGTTTCGAATTCGCAGTAGACAACCTTGGGAAGTCTCCACCTCGACTGACTTTCCAAGTTTTGAATTCGCACTAACCAAACTTGGGAAGTCTCCACCCTTGTCCGACTTTCCAAGGTTTTGAATTCGTAGTAAGCTAACTTGGAAAGTCTCCGACCTTGTCCGACTTTCCAAGTTTTGAATTCGCAATAACCAACCTTGGAAAGTCTCCACCCTGGCCGACTTTCCAAGGTTTGAATTCGCAGTAGCCAAACTTGGGAAGTCTCTGACTTGCTTGACTTTCCAAGTTTCGAATTCGCAGTAGACAAACTGGGGAAGTCTCTGATTTGCCCGACTTTCCAAGTTTTGAATTCGCAGTAGCCAAACTTGGGAAGTCTCTGATTTGCTTGACTTTCCAAGTTTCGAATTCGCAGTAGACAAACTTGGAAAGTCTAAATTAAGGTTGTTCGGCTCTGGTTTTGAGTGCTTGATTCATTTTGACAAAGTTGTTGCGGGTATCGTTTCCGATTTGTTTCAGAATAAGCGAGCTCAATAACCCCGAGAAATTTTCGCCGTGAATAAGATTTATTTGATTTGGAGATATTTCTTCGATTTCGAAGTAATGATGCCCATCAAAAAGACCTTTTATCCACAGCGATCCCAGCCAATCAAAGTATTGGTTGGGTATGACACTCAACACTTTTGGCGTAAACACGATGGTTTTTGCGCCATTTTGTAGAGTATTTTTGAGCTTTGTTCCCGCTTGAAGTTGTCCCTCACTTTGTACGATAAATGGATTCCAGACAGCGTAGTTTTCTAAATCAGCGAGGATATTCCAGACTTTTTCTTTGGAAGCATTAATGACGATTTCGGTTCTGATTTTGTGTTTCATGACTGCAACATTTTGTTTTAATGATGTTGCAAAGGTAGCGTGCTCTATGCGCTCCTTCCATTAACAATTGTAAAGAAATGAGCCTTTCTAACGTTTTTGTTGTGCCAGGCGATTGCGGATGCGACTCATCGATACGGGCGTCATTCCCAAATACGAAGCGATAATGTGATGCGGTACGCGAAGCAATAAGTCGCCGTTTTGTTCAACAAATTTTGCGTAGCGTTCTTCGGGGCTATCTAATAGAAATGAAGACAAAATCTGCTGCGCATTGATAAAACGCTGTTCGGCTATTTTGCGAGTGAGGATATTGAATTTGGGTAGGACTTCGTAGAGTTCATTCATTTTAGGCTGAGTAATCACCAGTAAGTCTGAGTCTTCTAGGGTTTCGAGTGATTGAATACTGGGCGTTTGTCGCAAAAAACTATCATAACTACTCGCAAACAGATTTTCTCGAAAAAGATAAGCCGTGATTTCGTCACCGTCATTTTCGTAAAAAAGGCGCAACATCCCTTTGTTGATAAAATAAAGTTCGTTGGCTATTTGGCCGTGCTTGACAAGCGGAAACTTGCGGGGCACTTGTTTAAACACAAACGCACTTTCCAAAACTGATTTTTCACGGTCGGAGAGCGGCACAAATTGAGCCACTAAATAATGTAAAGCGTCAAACATAGAAGGTTATAAAAGGCATATGTATTTCTAGTATATTCTATACGTAGGAAGTTTCAAATAAAGCTAAAAGAAAAAACTGGCTTTCCTTACTATCTCAGCCCTAAAAAAGTGATATTATTGATAATCAATACATTATACTTTTTAAAGAACTTGCTGTATTCCCTCAACAAATTTAGGGTATTTGTGGCACTTCTATTTTCTAAAATTGTACTTTTTTGAGTGTGTATTTGGTCTATTGTTGTATTATTCCGAACTTTGCATAGATTTATTAACCAATTACGACCATGAACACACTTAATTTTCAGCATATTACTGCTTATTTTCATAACCTCAAACTGTCGAACTCATTCCGACATATCAATACCTTTATCGTACGTCACTCCACCATATTTGAAGCTTTGACTCGTACGGGTCAGCCTTTTGGAGGGAAAGTTTGCTAATGCTTTCTAAGAATTTAGACATTCTAAATTTTTGACAATTTGGAATGTCTAAGCTTTGCTACTTATTGGTTCAAAACATTGACTCTACAAAATATACATATCTGAGGCCAAAGAATTGGTTTTCAAATGTCGTGATATTATTCCGACATATTCTTGGGGGGGGGCTGGCTTAGATTTCAAACTTCTACCAAAGGCCAGGTTAGAAAAAGACTAGACATCACTTTTTTTAGTCTATCTTCTTCACTCTTTTAATTTATGAAATCCATTTCTAAAGTACTACTACTGTTTTTGTTGAAGCAGTTTTGTTTCGGACAAAGCAATGATTTTGTCACTATTAAACAGCGGATTGTCGGGGATTTGATGGCCGTCAAGGTCACTGATCAAAGTGTCGAGACAATTATGGCTAAGATGAACAACGACGGAAGTTTTCAGGGTATCAATTATACCGATCTTAGTCGTACAGCGAGTTTCCCACACGGAGGTCATACGCGTGACTTGGTTGTTTTGGCAAAAGCCTACAAAACCCCTTCTTCCAAATTTTATAGGGATAACAAGGTAAAGTCGCTGGTAGTGAAAGGATTAGAGTTTTGGGTCAAAAATGATTTTGTAGGGGACAATTGGCATGACAATCAAATTACCACTCCTACTAATCTTGGAAATTTGATGTTGGTGATAGGGGAGGAGCTACCCAAAGAACTCATCGAAAAGGCCCAACCGATGATTGGTCGTGCCAATATGAGCGCTTCGGGTGCACGCCCTAGCGGAGATAAAATAGTGATTGCAGGGATTTTGGCTAAAAACCTGATTTTTAAGGATAATTATGAAGAATTTGATAAAATCATAAAAATCATTGAAGACGAAATCAAGTTTTCGACCGGAGAGCGCGGGATTCAGCATGACTATAGTTTTCATCACCGAGTAGATAGGGTCAACAACACCTCCTCCTATGGATACGGCAAATACGCCAATGCCTATGGCGAATGGTCTTATTATGTAGCAGGTAAGCGCTACGCTTTTTCTAAAACTAAAATCAATCAATTGATAGATTATTACCTTGATGGCATCTATAAACAGATGGTGTATGGAGTATATGAAGATATTAGTGTCAAAAACCGCAGTATTTCCCAAAAAGTAGCCACTTTTCAACCTTATGGTACCCTCGAAATCGAACGGCTTTTTGTAAGCACAGATTACCGAAAAAAAGAGTTGGAAGAAATCATCAAGCTACGCAAAGGAGAAGCGCAACCTTCGGCCTCTTTTGCGAAGTTTTTTTGGCAAACCGAACACTTTGTTTTCCAAAGACCTCATTTTTATACGACGGTCAGAATGTTTTCGACCCGAAATAGGAATATGGAAGAACCCTACAACGGACCCGGCAAAACGACTCATCATCGTGCTGACGGCACCAACTACCTCATGCTCAAAGGGGATGAATATCATAATATTTGGGCGGTGTATGATTGGCAAAAAATATCGGGTACTACCATCCTTCAGAAAAAACAACTTCCTAGCCCTGAAGAAATTCAGAAAGACGGACTTACTGATTTTGTAGGAGCGGTGACAGACGGGATGTATGGAGCCGTAGTCTTTGATTTTAAAAGTCCTCATGACGGCACTGAGGCCAAAAAATCATGGTTCTTTTTTGATGAAGAGTACGTATGCTTGGGTACGGGTATCAAGGCCAAACCAAACTTTCCAGTGGTAACCACTCACAATCAAACCCTAATGCGTAGTGAGGTGAAGATAGCTCAAAACGGAACGGTCAGCACCTTGCCCAAGGGGAGTAGAACAGCCGAAAATGTAAAGTGGATTTTTCACGATAAAGTAGGCTATGTATTTCCACAATCGGCTACTGTGCAAGTTTCTAATCAGTCCGAAACGGGAAGGTGGTCCGATATCACTGACCAAAAAAATATCAGCAAAGAACTCGTCAATGAAGATGTATTTAAGGTGTGGTTTGACCACGGCTCTAAACCTATCAACGCTTCTTATCAGTATATCGTAGTGCCAAATGTGACGTCGCAGCAACTAGAGGCGAGTAGTAGTAGTAATCGGGGTATTGAAATTTTGGCAAATACTGCTGATTTACAGGCCGTCAAGCACACTCAATTGAAAATAGTGCAATCTACTTTTTACAAAGCTGGGGAAGTAGAAATAGAGAAAGGTCGTAAACTAAAAATGGATAGCCAAGGTATGGCGTTGCTGAAGATGAAAGGTGATCGCCTTCAAGAACTGACTATAGCAGACCCATCTCGTAAGCTTAGTCGTATGGTGGTGACCGTGCCGGGTATTTATAAGAACAAAGGAGAAGGTTTTATCGCACTTCCGAACCTTTCACAAAACCAAACCATTTTTTTGATTGACCTACCACAAGGTGTGTATTTAGGAAAAAGCGTGACACTGAAGTTATAGAGGGCTAAGGTTCTCTAAAACAACCCGCAAAAAGCGAGAATTCCTAAAGTTTTTAATTTAGGAACTCTCGCTTTTTAATTTATTGATGCCATGAACTTGGAGTATATTATAATTATTTCAAAAATAAATTGTACTTTGTTTTTATTTTGTGTTTTATTATATTAAATTAAACGGCTACCATAGAAGCAGGTCAACAGACCATGACTATGGGAAATAACAAGGGTAAGTTCACATTTATTTCATCTAAAACATCTAGATTTATGAAAACTACGTTGTTTGCCCTGTTGATGATTATTGGCGCTTTCAGTGCTTGTAAAGAGGCCGATAGTAAAAACACTTCCTCAATGACCAAGATTGATGAAGAACGCGAAACCAAAGCGATTATGCAAACCATTGAAAACGAAACGGAATGTTTCTTCAAGGGAGATTACAATTGTTGGAAAGAGAGTTTTGTTCATGCCAATTATGCTTTTCAAGTTTGGAGCAAAGATGGTTATTTTGACCCCAAAATAGGCTGGAATGAGGTAGATGATAAGATAGGACGCTACATTGAGGACAATAAAATAGGAGTAGGGGGAAGCAACAATCCCAAGGTAATTCGAAAGGATATGATTGTGAAGTTTTTTGGCGACAATGTAGCGTATTTGATTTGGAATCAGTACAATAGCGACAAAAAAATGAAACACTATACCCATAGTACCGAAACTCGAATCATGGAAAAGCAGGACGGTAAATGGAAGATTGTAAACGTGACGGCATTGTGGGATAGAAATCAGCCTATTCCATTTGATAGTTTACAGTGAGTTATCACCCAAAAAGGGAAGGCACGCCTTCCCTTTTTTGATGTCAATTATCTAGCTAAGCTAGTTCTTGAGCAGTAGCGCGGTATTTGACCTCTACATTGTGTAATTCAATAAGAGGCTTTAAAAATTCTTCTAAGTAGTTGATGTCAAGCTGACTAGCAGCATCGCAAAGTGCTTCTGAAGGACAAGTGTGAGCTTCTACAAACAAGCCATCTACTCCCGCTGCCACGCCTGCACGAGCAAGTACGGGCAGATATTCTCTTGCGCCACCTTTACTGTCTTTGGAAGGTATTCCGTATTTACGGATAGCGTGTGTCACGTCAAATACAACCGGATAACCCGTTTTGTTCATATGATAAAAACTGCGGGGGTCTACGATAAGGTCGTTGTAGCCAAACGTATAGCCGCGTTCGGTTAAGATGATTTGCTCGTTGCCACTATCTTCAATTTTTTTGACGGGATGCTTCATGTTTTCTGGTGCCAAAAACTGTCCGTGTTTTAGGTTGACTACCTTGCCAGTTTTGGCGGCGGCTACTACAAGGGTAGTTTGCATACACAAGTAAGCTGGAATCTGTAATACATCCACCACCTCAGCTACGGGGGCGCATTGGTCAGGATAATGAACATCCGTCAACAAGGTAAAGCCGAATTGCTCTTTCACTTTTGCCAAAATTTTCATTCCTGCCTCTAGCCCTGGCCCCATATAATAATCAAGACTGCTGCGATTGTCTTTCATGAATGAAGATTTATAAACAATCTTGATATTTAAGCGCTCTGAGATTTCTTTGAGACGCTCTGCTACGGTCATCATGATTTTTTCGTCTTCAATGACACAAGGCCCCGAAATGAGAAACAACTCATCTGAACCACATTCAATATCGCCTACGCGAACGATTTTCTTTTGCATTGTATTTGGATATTTTGGACTACAAAGTTCGTTTTTTAGGCGTTACTACCGCCAATTATTACCGAAAAATTATACACACCTACTTCTCTTCCCATTTGGATTTGATGCCTACTTTCTCAAACAATTCAGACAAACTCAACTGCGTTTGACGAATATCTTGCCAATCTTTTAGGATGACTCCTAAGGTAGCTTCAACGAGTGATTTGTCGAGGTGGGTAATGTGCATTTCGGCCAATGCTTGTGCCCAGTCAAGTGTTTCGGCAATGCCTGGCACTTTGTTGAGGCGTTGTTGGCGAAGTTCTTGCATAAAACCCGTGATTTGACGTGCCAAGGTAGCATCAATCTGCTCCACCTTGGATTTGACAATGGCCAGTTCTTTATCAAACGGCGGATAATCAATCCAGAGATACAAGCATCTTCGTCGAAGTGCTTCAGATAACTCCCGCGTGCGGTTACCAGTCAGAATGACGTAGGGAATATGGGTCGCTTTGATGGTGCCGATTTCGGGAATACTGATTTGCCAATCCGACAACATCTCTAGCAGAAAGCTTTCGAACTCTTCGTCGGCGCGGTCTATTTCATCAATCAATAAGACGGGTGCTTTTTCTTGAGTAATGGCTTGTAAAAGAGGACGTTTTAGGAGGAATTTTTCGCTAAATAAGGTGTGTTCAATAGTGGCAGTGTCTGTCTCATGGGTGGTACTTTCTGTCATTTTGAGATAAAGCAATTGATGTTGATAATTCCACTCATAGATAGAATGGTTGGCATCTAGCCCCTCATAACATTGCAGCCGAATCAAATTGGTATGGAGTGCTTCTGCCATCACTTTGGCTATTTCTGTTTTGCCGACACCCGCAGGTCCTTCGATGAGCAAAGGCTTGTGAAGCTGCATTGCCAAAAAAACTGACATTGCAATGTACTCGTCGGTGATGTAGCCACGATTAGCTAAAAGCGCCTGTACGGATGATAGAGTATGAGACATGACAGAAACGATTGGTAAATCCTACGATACTAAAGAGAACTTTATTGAGGGAATTGGGACTTATCGATACCTGGAATGATTCTCAATGCATTTTTGTAATATACTTTCTTGAGTACATCATCCGGCAAACCCATGCCATACATGCGCCAAAAGGCGTGGTATTTTTTGTGATAAGGAAAATATTCATCTTCTGTTTCAAGCACTCTAAAGTAAGTGGCGTATTCGGAAGGAACCCAACTGTCTTTTCCAAACAAAATACGATCTTGCCACTTCGTAAAAAACTTTTTGGAAGCCCGTGGTTGACGGCCTAATTCGGCAATAACAGCTCCAATTTCGACATACATATTGGGGAATTTAGTCATGAGGCTATCGAGCTTTCGGAGGTCGTTGGGATACCACCCCATGTGGGCATTGATGAAGGTAGTTTTGGGATGACGTGCAAACACCGCGTGCTGTTCGCGAATAAGCGAATCAAAAGGCACCGGGTCGGTGTCGGTACGTTTGCGGCCTGCGTGAGTTTTGAGCTCAAGCCAGCGTTCGTTGTAGCGGTCGAGTGGGTCCCAAAAAGACTTGGGGTCGGCGGTATGAATAATGACGGGAATTCCTAACTCTCCGCATTTGGCCCAAATAGGGTCGAGACGGGGGTCACTTACGGCGACCCGTTTGCCATCAGTATCTTTAATACCACTAAAACCAAGGCTTTTGTAAACTTTCATGCCTACGGCGCCCGCTTTTACATCATCTTCGATTTGTTTGGCGGCGCGTTGCCCCCAGCCTGGCGAACCAATACCTTTTAGTTCTGGATTGGTAAAGACCATAAAACGTTTAGGGTAATTTTTGCGGACATTGGCAATAGCACCCGTAATGGTAGCGGTGCCGTCTTCCCATTGTTGTGAAAAACCTCGACCACTCAAATTGACCATAATGCCCATGTTGAGTTTATCCATTTCACTGATAAGTTCACCCAGATTTTGGCTATCCATTCGATATTGATGGTTATGGACATCAATAAAAGGGAATTTGGACCGTGTCACTTTATGTTCGTCTACTTTTAGGGTAGATACGGGGTCATATTCCTCAAAACCAAGCGGCTGTGTAATGGGGCCATTTGAGGGGTTTTGGCCACAAGCTGCCAAAGCAATCAGGCTGGCTAAAAAAGTAAGAGAATGTTTCATGAGGATAGGCTAAAAGGTCAGACAATGAGGTATTTATTTGTAAATTAAAGCTACACAGTGAGCAGCAATTCCTTCTTTTCGTCCCACAAATCCGATATGCTCAGAGGTGGTAGCTTTGATAGATACATCCTCTGCATCTATCTGCATTACCCCCGATAGGCATTCTTTCATTTGGGGAATGTGGGGATTGAGTTTCGGCTCCTGAAGTACTACTGTGACATCTACATTGCCTACTTCATAGCCTGCTTCTCTAATCATTTCCATTACTTTAGAGAGTAAAATTTTGCTGTCAACGCCCTTCCATTGAGGGTCTTTATCCGAAAAATGGTAGCCGATATTGCGCATATTAGCGGCTCCAAGGAGCGCATCACAAATGACATGGCAGATTACATCGGCATCCGAATGCCCCTTGGCACCGTGGGTATGTGGAATTTGGATGCCCCCAAGCCAAAACGGACGACCTTCTTCGAGCTGGTGTACGTCATAGCCGAGGCCAATTCTAAATTTGTTCATGTTGTACAGAAAATCGGGTTACTATTATTTATATGGCTTTGGCTAGGCCAAAGCCCGGTAGTACATCGTTGAGCAGTTGGTCTCTTTTAAGATATTTTGTGCCTGCTGTTGGATGCCTTCCACTTGAATTGCCTGAATCTTCTCTGCTTCGTAGTTGACAAGTTCGGGGTTTCCGGCATTTGCGGCATAGGCTAGATTCATAGCTCTATTGAGGAGTTCGACCTCAGAGAAAGCCAAGGTAGATTCGGCTTGGTTTTTTACTTTTGAGAGTTCTTCTTCAGCAAGTTTGGTTTCTACTAGCTCTTGCAATATTTCTTTAACCGCCGCATCGGCTTCTTCAAGCGAAACATTCGCATTGAGATTTCCTTGTATTACTATTAGTCCTGGGTCGATAGAGGCGGTATTGTAAGCATTGATATTGGCAAAAAGCTTACGCTCTTTCAGAAGTTTTTGATACAAACGCGCCGATTTTCCTCGTCCCAAAATATCACACATAAGATCGGCAGTATAATAATTATCCTCAAATCGGCCTGGCATATGATAGGCTTTATAGAGTGCATTGAGGGGTACTTTGGCCTCCGTTTCCAAAAATCGGGAAGCGGTTTGAAGCGGTTCTTGGGGTAAATTTCTTACATATTTAGGCCCTGCCGGGATGCTACCAAACCATTTTTCGGCAAGGGCTTTGACTTGCGGCACCGTCACATCACCTGCCACCACCAAAATGGCATTGTTTGGGAGATAATATTTATAAAAAAAGTGCTTGACATCTTCCAGAGTAGCTTCTTCGATATGGCTAATTTCTTTGCCGATAGTAGCCCAGCGGTACGGGTGCGTGGTATAGGCCAAGGGACGCAATTTCAACCACACGTCGCCGTAAGGCTGATTAAGGTAGCGTTGCTTAAACTCTTCAACTACTACTTTTTGCTGTACTTCAAGCACTTTGGGATCAAAAGAAAGACTTAACATTCGGTCTGACTCCAGCCAAAAAGCCGTTTCGAGATTGACAGATGGAAGGGTAATATAATAATTGGTAATGTCAGGAGATGTGAAGGCGTTGTTTTCTCCGCCTACTTTTTGAAGGGGTTCATCGTAAGAAGGAATGTGTTTTGAACCCCCAAACATAAGGTGTTCGAAAAGATGGGCAAATCCGGTTCGGTTTTCTTCTTCGTCACGAGAGCCTACATTGTACAAAATATTGACGGCTGCCATCGCGGTGGAGTGGTCTTCATGAACATATACTTCTAGGCCGTTGTCAAGAATAAAGTGCTCGTAATGAATCATATAGGTTGGTCAGTGAATTTGAATCTCAAGCAAAAAGAGTGAAAATACCTCAAAATTGATTTTGATTACGGAGATAAGTCATTGTTAGGATTGTAAAAAAAAACTATTTATTAAACTCTTTACTGTTTTTTTAACGTTAAGAACAAAGCTAAAGGTTTCAACCTGAATGCCCAAAAAATTGAAAAATACAGTCTATTTACTTTTTTAGATTACCAGTATTGACAGCCTGAATCCATGAGAAAATTTTTGTTATTTGTTTTGTTGTGTACATCATTTATTTCAAAAGCCCAAGTCTTATATGATGCGCATACGCAAGAACTAGTCCTAAAGGCGATTGACCATATTTATGATTTTGAGTTTGGAGAAGCCGAGCCTTTGATGAAACAAATCAAGGCTAAATATCCTAATCATCCTCTTAATTCCCTCTTGAAAGCACTTCAGCTACAGTGGCAATACTTGCCCGTAAAAGATAACAAAACCATGAGTGCGCAGTATTTGGCGCTTCTTCAAGATTGTATCAATAAAGCCAAAACGCTTGAAAAAGATGAGAAAACACGCCCCGAAGCAGCTTTTTTTTCGATGGCAGGGCATGGCTATATCGCTTTGGTACACAACTACAACGATGATAAAATGAAAGCCGCCGCCGAAGGCAAAAAAGCTTATAACTATGTGATGGAAGGCTTTAAGTATATGGAACGCAATCCTGAGTTTTATTTTTCTTCAGGTCTTTATAATTATTATGTGATACGTTATCCAGAAGACCATCCCATTGTGAAACCTTTGGTGCTTTTTTTTAAAGACGGAAATAAAGAAGAAGGGCTTCGACAAATGGATGTGGCAGCTCGTAAAGGGATGTTTACCCGAACTGAATCGGCCTATTATCTCGCCCGAATTTTGTTAAAACATGAACTTCGTTATGATAAAGCCAATCAATATTTGACTTCTTTGACCCATAAATATCCTAAAAACCCCATTTTTTTGATGAAACAAATAGAGTCGCTATTGCTTTTGAGTAAGTATGAACAAGCGGAGGATTTGTTGGAGCGTTTCAAAAAGTATAATACTCACTTTTTCCCGATTGCATGGCATACTTTTGAGGGACTTTTACAAGAAAAACACCTTAAAAACGAGGCTGAAGCTACCAAAGCTTATATGGCGGCTCTACGACAACCTTTTGATAGTGAATATACTAAAGAGTATCATGCTTTTTCATACTTAGGGCTGGGGCGTATAGCAGCTCGCTCGGGCGACCGCCGAAAAGCAATTGCCTATTATAAAAAAGCAGAAGAATTAGCCGAGTACAAAGGGCTGATGAAAGAAATAAAAACGTATTTAAAGTAAATGGTTTAAGGAGTTTGAAGAGCTACCAAAGCGTCAAAATCCTCGCTCAGTTTATAACTCAATCTTTCAAAAATCTCAGTAAAGCGACCATAACGTTCATGATGCGTAGGATTAGGCTGATAGGTTTCGACTGAGCGAATGGTGCGAGCAGCATCTTCCAAATCCTTGAAAATACCCAAATGAGTCAAACCTAGCAGTGCTGCGCCTGCACTTGCACTATCATGTTTATCGTTGATATACACCGTTTTTCCAAATACATCCGAAAGCACTTGCGCAAACAAAGGTAAAGTGGCGTATGCTCCGTTTATATAAAGATTTTGGATAGAGCGATACTGCTGTAGAAGTTTTCCAATACTATAAATTTCATAGATGATTCCTTCTACCGTAGCCCGGATAAAATGACGCCGTTCGTGAGTGATATTTGTACCAATATAAGCACCGCGCGCATTGGCGTTCCAAAGAGGCGCACGCTCCCCGAGTAGATAAGGCAAGAACAAAAGACCTCCCGCACCTGCTGGTACTCGTTCGGCTTCCATCAAAAGCTGCTTGATAGTGTAGTCCATATCTAAGTGAATCCCCGACGCTCCAAACTGCTGCACAAACCACTCAAATACCACACCGCCGTTGTTGGTAGGGCCTCCAGAAATGTACTTTCCTTTGGTAAGCAAATAATTAAAGAAGCGTTGTTGAGAATCTTGGATTACTTGGCTTCCTGCTACGCGCATCGCGCCACTTGAGCCGATGGTGATGGTGGCGTCGCCTTCCGTTACTACCCCTGCGCCCAGCGTAGCCAAGCAGCCGTCACTCGCCCCTACAATCACTTTTGTAGCACTTGTGAGCCTGAAAAGCCTGACATATTCTTTTTTGAGTTTTAGTTCGCCAAAATCAATAGGAACTAGTTCTGATAGCTGCTGAGGTTTGATTCCTGCAAAATCAAGGGCTAGTTTTTCCCACGTAAGCGTATGAATATTAAACAAACCTGTCGAAGAAGCGATACTATGGTCAATCACTAGTTGGCCAGTAAGTTGATAAATGACGTATTCCTTTATAGAAATAAATTTATAAACTTTCTCAAACCAAGTGGGAGGAGTATGATTGTGAAACCAGCATATTTTGGCCAAAGGAGACATAGGGTGTAAGGGCGTCCCCGTAGCTTCATAAATAAGTTTTCCTTCAGGAGCTTCTTTAAGGGCATTGGCTTCGTTGCGCCCGCGATTGTCGGCCCAAATAACGGCATTTCGGAGCGGGACTCCCTGCTTATCGATGGGAAGCACACTGTGCATAGAAGCCCCAAATATCAGGGCTGAAGGGTGGTATTTTTTTCCTAATTCATCATTAAGTAAACTTTTGAGAGCATACAATACCGTCAAGAAAATCTGCTCAGCGTCTTGTTCGCTATAATCGGGCTGTGGATGAAAAGTCGGATAAGTGCCTTGGCGCCATCCGATAAGATTGGCCGACATGTCAAAGGCCGAAGCTTTGACTTTGGTAGTACCGATGTCGAGAGTTACAATGCAATCCATTCGCTGAATGAGTGACCGGGTCGCCGGTTCGAAAACATAATAAGTAATTTTAACGTATATTCTACCTTAGGTCTATTATTTCCGTATTCTTTTACTCTTGACCTCGTTTTCTAAATTGCCCTGGCGTATAGCCGGTCAGTTTTTTAAAGGTAGTAGAAAAATGTTGGGAAGAATAAAATCCCGTATCAAGGGCAATGTCGGTGAGGCTTTTTTGACTTTGACGAAGCTGCTTCATTGCTTCGGCGATTCGGATATTGATTAAATAATTGAGGGGTGAAAAACCCGAAAAAGCTTTTACTTTTTCAGTAAAAGCCGTACTTCCTAGTCCCACCACGGTGGCCATTTCCTCTACCGTCCAAGGGTGGTCGAGGCTATCGCGGAGCATTTGTTCGAGCTGTGCAAAAGCCTGAGGAAAATCTCTACGTTGGTTTTGCTGCTGACTTAGCTGACGAACGATAGTGACGATAAGCTCGTCAATCAACTGATTGACGCGTACTTGATACGCAAATTCTGTTTGTTTGATTTCGTTTTCAATACGTTGGAGCAATTCGTAGGGTTGTTTGAGATTGTTGAGTACCACGGGCGAATGAGATACCAACAACCTCCCCAAGAGTTTTTGGTCGTTGTCGTTGATAGCGGACCACTTCCCCAATGCCAGCTCTTTGTGAAGCTCAAAACTTTCGGGCTGAAGGGTAATCCAAGCAAGACTGCCAATCTCCAAAGTAGCCGAAGGGCTACCGAGCGATTGGCCGGGGCACAGTACTACCACATCGTTTGGATATAAAAAATGGAGTTTGTTTTCGATAATCCATTCAAATTTCCCTTCAAGCACACACAAAATCTTGATGCCTGCTTGCGCACGAATAGGCCACTCTTGCAGCTTCACAATAGGGTTTTTGAGACGTATCAATTCCTTGATGTGCGTGAATTCGGCCAAAGACGTAAGCTGTTGCACAAAAGGACTCATGGAAGGCAAATTAGGTTATTAAATTTTTTTAAGAAAATATAAAAATATTGCAAAATTCTACATCGTCTATTCCTAGAAGTTTTTAGAACAATATTGTGTTTTTTTTGCACTTGTTAAAACCCAATTATCTTATCATCCTTATCATAACTAATCATTTAAAGATGAAAAAACGTTTATTCTTGCCAAGAGCTACCCTACTCATGATGGTCTTTTTGGCAATTCAAAGCACTCTTTGGGCGCAGAGCCGCATCAGCGGAACTGTCACCAATGATAATGACAAATCGGCTTTAGCAGGTGTCTCGGTAGTTGTAAAAGGAACTAATACGGGTACATCTACCGACGGAACTGGAAACTACTCTATCAATGCCCCTGCTGGATCCACATTAGTATTTAGTTTTATAGGATATGGCACCAAGGAAGTGGCTGTAGGAAATCAGACTCGTATCGACATTGCTTTGGCCGAAACAAGCGAAGCCTTGCAGGAAGTAGTCGTAACGGCGCTAGGGATTAAAAAAGAATCTAAAAAGCTTGGATACGCTACCACTACTATCAATGCCGACGCTCTTACCGAAAACCGTACCCCCAATTTTATGAATACCTTGCAAGGAAAAATAGCAGGGGTCAATATTTCTGGTTTGGGAACAGGGCCGGCTGGTACGTCTAAAATTAGGATTAGGGGACAGTCTTCTATTTCGGGGCAAAACAATCCACTCATTGTAATCAACGGGGTGCCCATTGATAATACCAACTTTGGAACCAACCCCAATAATGCGGGTGCTGATAACTCAATCGCTGTGAGAGGAGGCGGAAATACCTCAGACGGAGGAGATGGTCTTTCAAGTATCAATCCTGACGACATTGAGAGCATGACAGTCTTGAAAGGCGCTACAGCGGCGGCTTTGTATGGCTCACGTGCCAAAGACGGGGTATTGATGATTACGACCAAAACCAAAGGCACAGGCCGTGGGATTGGCGTGACTTTTAATAGTAATTATACCAACGAAACGCCTTTGGATTTTACTGATTTTCAGTATGAATATGGCCAAGGTGAAAACGGCGTCAGACCTACAACCGCCAATCCTACCTCAGGGCAATGGTCATTTGGAGAGAAGTTTCAGCCAGGCATGACTCAAGTGCTTTTTGACGGTGTTACGGTGCCGTATGAGCCTGTTTATAATCGTATTCGCAAGTTTTTTAGAAACGGCTCCAATTTTACCAATACGGTAAGTTTGTCATCTGCTAGTGACAAAGGGGGGTTCAATCTTTCTTTCTCAAATTTAGATAGCAAAGGTATTGTTTCAAACAATAGCTTTAACCGTAAAACTATCAACTTAGGCTTTGCGTATGATTTATCTAAAAAATTGAGCTTTTCGGGCAATGTCAACTACTCTAATGAGTATAACAAAAACCCACCAAACATCGCCAACCAAGATAACTCTATCCCAACGGCTATCTACAATCTGGCCAACTCTATGCCATTGGATTTGCTAGATGCTAAAAAATACGATGCAGCTGGAAATGAGTTTGTTTATTCAAGGTTCAGAAACCGTACCAATCCTTATTGGGTATTGGCGGAGCAGTTTCAGAATATTCGTCGCGACCGTATCTTTGGTAACATTTCGGTCAAATACAATCTCTTACCTTGGTTGTTTGTGCAAGCTAGGGTAGGGCAAGACTACTGGTCTCGTGACCAAGATTTCAACAACTTCCCTACAGGCCACGCTTCTTTGGCGGCTGCACCAGCAGGTTTTGTCAACGGAACTTATACCCAAGAATCGCGTAGATTTAGAGAAACCAACGCCGACATCTTGATTTCAGGCACGCAGAAATTCGGAGATTTTGGCTTAGATTTCAATATCGGGGGCAATCAAATGTACCGCCGTTCGGATTTAAATAGCGTATTGGTACAAGACTTTGTGGTAAGAGGACTTTATACTGTCATGAATGGTCGCGTCAAAGACCCTATCTATGGCTTGTCAGAAAGAGCCGTAAACTCAGTGTATGGTTCAGCAGAGTTTTCTTACAAAAACTTTTTATTCTTAAATGCTACTGCCCGCAACGACTGGTTTTCGACCCTCTCTCCTGAAAACAGAAGCATCTTGTATCCTTCAGTATCGGGAAGTTTTGTGTTTTCGCAAGCATTTGATGCCATGCCTAGCTGGTTGAGCTTCGGTAAAATCCGTGCCGCTTATGCGCAAGTGGGTAGCGATACTGACGTTTCTCCTTATTCCAACAACTTGTTTTATGGTATCAATGCCAACCTTTTTGGCGGACAGCCCGTGGGTGGTTCGCAAGGAACAACTGTACCAAATGCTGGCTTGAGACCAATGCGTACCGAAGAAACAGAGCTGGGCTTGGAGTTGAAATTGTTTAACAACAGAGTATCACTTGATGCGGCGGTTTATAACAAAATCACGACCGACCAAATCGTTTCGGCCCAAATTTCCGATGCGTCGGGCTTTGTAACTACGCTTATCAATAGTGGTAAAAGCCAAAACCGTGGTTTTGAAATGTTATTGAATCTAGTACCTATCAAATCGCCTGATTTTCAGTGGGATTTAACATTCAATGCATCTTACAACAAGACCAAGGTAATCAGCTTGATTACGGATACTCCGGGCGAGAGAATCACCGTCGGAACTCACGTATTCAATGGGGAGCTCCGCCAAGTCGTAGGCCAAGAAATGGGACAAATCTACGGATTTGGCTATCGTAGAGATGCCCAAGGGCGTATTGTATATGGAGGCAATGGGATTCCACTGCGTACTACTGATTTGATTTCTTTTGGTAGTGCTCTTCCTAAATGGATAGGTGGTATCAACAATGCCTTCAACTACAAAGGAGTGAATCTATCGTTCTTGATTGATTTCAAACTAGGTAACAAAATGCTTTCAGGAACCAACTTCAACCTAGTAAGACATGGCCTTCACAAAATGACTTTGCCGGGTCGCGATGCGGGCGGAATCGTGGGTGAAGGTGTAAACGAGCGTGGTGAGCCTAATACCGTGAAAGCCAATGTACAACCTTATTGGGAAGTAGTACGCTCGTTGGCCTTGGTAGAGCCTGTTATTTATGACGGCGGCTATTGGAAGCTTCGTCAGATTACGGCAGGCTATGATTTTGGTAGATTTTTGCCAGCTAAATCTCCCGTTAAAGGTTTGAAATTGAGCTTTGTAGCCAACAATGTTTTGATGCTGAAAAAATGGGTTGACAATATCGACCCCGAATCTTTTGGGTACTCTTCTGACAACCTCGTAGGTATGGAATCTACTGGTTTGCCTACCACGCGCAGTATGGGCTTTAACTTGAATGTCAAATTTTAGTGAATGAAAAAGAAATGAATGGTAAATGATTGACATTCTTAAAAGAAAAAACACATGAAAAAAATTCTTAAATATACATTAGTAGTCACAGCAATGCTCGGAATGGCGAGCTGTGACAAAGGGTTTGACGAGCTTAATGTCAACAAAACAGCCGCCACGGCGGTTGATCCAGCCTTTATTCTCAACAATGCCCTTATCAATGCTTCTTTTCCGGCGGGTATTGTTCAGTACGAAATGGGGGTTGTGCAGCAGATGGTATCTCCAAACTCTGGGGTTTTGTTGGGAGCCAATTTCAACCAAGATAACCGTGAAGCTACTCAGCAAACTTGGCAGCGCTATTATCGTAGCGTAGTTAGAAATACTGAAGATGCCATTCTATTGGCTAAGGCTAATCCTGCGCGTACCAATTTGTTGAGCATGGCTCGTATCACCCAAGCTTACGCCTTTATGATACTAACGGATACCTACGGAGATATTCCGTACTTGCAAGCGGGTAAAGGTTTTACAGACCAAATCGTACTTCCCAAATACGATACGCAGCAGGCTATCTACACAGATATTATCAAAGAATTGACCGAAGCATCAGCGGTATTGGACGCCTCCAAAACGATTGAAACCGCCGATATACTTTATGCAGGTGACGTCACTAAGTGGAAAAGATTGGGCTATTCGCTGCTACTCAGAGCAGGGATGCGGTTGAGTAAAGTAGATGCTGCGCAAGCTCAGTCCATTGTACAAAGAGCGGTACAGGGTGGAGTAATGGCTTCCAATGCTGACAACGCCTCTATCAAACACGACCCTAACTATGTCAATGGCCCAGGGCAGATGTTGAACTCAACCGAGGCAAACAACTTCTATTTAGCCGCACCTTTTGTGGATTATTTGAAGAAAACCAATGACCCCCGCCTTACAGCTATAGCCCTACGCTATGTGGGAGCGGCTTCTGGTTCAGAGCAAGTGGCTGCGCGCGGCTCCAAAGACCCTGCTATACAAATTGGGATGCCCTTTGGGTACGACAACAACTCTATCGCTCCTGTAGCGGCAGCAGCTAAGTTGGCAAGTTTTTATGATTATTCTCAGTTAGACCGCACTCGCATGGGAAAAAATACCGCGCCTATGTTTTTGGTGACGTATTCTCAAACCCAACTTTTGCTAGCTGAGGCTGCGCAAAGAGGCTGGACTACTGGTGCCGTGGCCGATTTTTATAACAAAGGTGTAAGGGCTCACATGGAGCAGCTCGCTTCTTATGACGTAAACTCCACCGTGCCTACGGCTGCGATTGATACTTACCTTGCCGCAAATCCGTTGGTGGCTGCTACGGCATTGGAGCAAATCAACACCCAATACTGGATTGCTTCTTTCTTGAATGGGCCAGAAGCATTTGCTAATTTTAGAAGAACAGGTTTCCCTAAGTTGACACCTAATCCCTTTCCAGGCAAAGGAATCAAGGGCGATTTCATTCGCCGCTTGACTTATCCTAACTCTGAGATTTCGGTCAACAGCACCAACGTAAAAGAAGCAATCGGTCGTCAAGGGGCTGATGATTTGGATACTAAAGTCTGGTGGGATAAGTAAATTTAGCTAGGAGTCAAAAGTATTGAGTATTGAACGTTACCTTTGTGTAAAGATTCAGTACTCAATATCAAACACCAACCATACACACTAAAATGCAAATTGGATTCGTAGGCCTTGGTAAAATGGGCTACAATTTGGCACTTAACCTACATCGCCACGGTTATGAAGTAGTAGCATATGATGTTGCTACCGACAATATCAAAAATATTTCGCTCGAAGGCGTGTCACCTGCTTATAGTTTGGAGGAGCTATGTCTGCAGCTAGAAGGTCGAAAGGTCGTTTGGCTTATGGTACCCGCTGGCAAGCCCGTTGATGATTGCATAGAGGCTTTAATACCTCATTTGCAGCAGCATGATATTATCATTGATGGTGGAAACTCTAACTTCAACGATTCGGTGCGTCGTGGCAAATACCTCAAATCTAAAGGTATTGACTATCTCGATTGCGGAACGAGCGGTGGCGTAGAAGGAGCGCTGTATGGAGCTTGCACGATGATTGGGGGTGAGGCAGAAGCATTTAACTACTGCGAATCTGTATTCCGTGATATTTCGGTCGAAAACGGATATTTATACGCTGGTGGCTCTGGCAGCGGGCATTTCGTGAAAATGGTACATAATGGCATAGAATATGGCATGATGCAAGCTATCGCTGAAGGCTTCGAAGTAATGGAAAAGTCTCCTTACGGGCTTGATTTACAGCAAGTCGCGCGGGTGTTTAATCATGGGTCGGTTGTAAGGAGCTGGTTGATGGAACTAACTGAAAGCGCCTTTTCTAAAGACCCTAAACTAGAAGCGATTAAAGGTGTAATGCATTCGTCAGGCGAAGGCAAATGGACCCTCGAAACAGCCCTTGACATGGGTATTCCTACCCCCGTAATTGCACTATCATTATTGATGCGTTATCGTTCTCAACAAGATGATACTTTTACGGGAAAAGTAGTGGCAGCTTTAAGAAATGAATTTGGAGGACATGCGGTAGAGAAAGCGGTCTCCTAAATCGGTATACTATAGGTTTTGAAATCCCACAAATTTGTTTGTGGGATTTTTTATTTATAAATGACTGAAAAAAAAATAATTATTTTGAAAAAATCATAAACTCAAATAAGTACTAAATTAGAAGAGCAATAATGCCATTTTTTTGTTATTTCAATAGGTTTAAGTGTTTGAAATTCAGGTGGTTGATTTTGGGAAATCAAAAATTTGAATAATTTAGCTCTTTGAATAATGTATAATTTACACGATTATGCAGAATCAGAGTTTAAAGAAAAATTTATGAAATAGAATCATTTTTAAGTAATAAGTCGTACTTTTACTGTGGCAATTTGCCATTTTTTATCAATATTTTATTTTTTCAATGAACACAGGAACAGTAAAGTTCTTCAATGAAACAAAAGGATTTGGTTTTATTGTAGACAGTAACACAGGCGAAGACATTTTTGTACACGTATCAGGTCTAGTTGATAATGTTCGCGAAGGTGACGTAGTTACATTCGAGACAGCTCAAGGCAAAAAAGGCTTGAATGCAACCAAAGTGAAACGCGCGTAACGAGCAAACAACTCGAAAGACATTTCACGTCGACGTAAGGCATATATTTTGTGTCAAAAGTGACGGTGTAAACAAGGGCAAACGATTCAAATCGTTTGCCCTTTGCTTTTTTGGCTACCCTTAGGCGGTAAGCTTTAAGCAGTAGGCATTTTGTGCGGTGTTTTTAGACAATCACAGCCAAGGAGGCAAAACCTTTTTAATAAAAAGCTTATGTCTTACGGCCTACGGGAGCCTATTGCTAAGTAGCTACGACATTCTTTGAACAGGTTCAAGGCATGGTGGGTGTTTGGCACTACTGCTCAAAAGCTGACGTTTTCCATGAGGTGCCATTCTGTTCTAAAAGCCATACTTGAACATCTTTTAGTTTTTTTACCACTTTAGCACTTTCTACTACACCAAGTACGCTGAAAGCAGTCGCTAATGCGTCGGCATCAGTACCATTGGGAGCGATCACGGTGGTACGGGTATGATTGATTAAACCAATGCCCGTTTTAGGATTTACGATGTGTGAATATTTAATGCCATTATGCTCAAGATAGCGATAAGTTTGCCCAGAAGTGGCAATGCCACAGTTGTGTAAAAACATGATTTTTCGATAGGTTGTATCAGCGCCACCGGTATTTATTTCGATACTCCATCCTTCTTTGTCGGGCGGGGCATCGCCGAGGGTGAGGTCTCCTCCTGCATCTAAGAAGGCTTTGGTGATGCCATAGTGGCGCAATACCAAAAGAGCACGGTCGGCAGCATAGCCCTTTCCAATACCCCCAAAATCAAGCCTCATCCCTTTTTGTTTCAATAATATCTCTTTAGAATGCGGCCTTAATTTTACCTTTTGATAACCTACGAGTTTTTGAGTGGCCTTTATTTCGGCTGAATCAGGAAATAAACCCCGTCTTATCGCTCTTCTCCAAAGCTGAATCACCGGTCCTATGGTAGCATCAAAGGCCCCGTTGGTTTGTTTACTCAATCGGAGGGATTGGTTAACTACTTCAAAAAGGATAGGACTTGCTTTAAACCATTGGTTGGTGCCAGCAGTTGCCGACAATCGATTGGTCTCACTACCATCTAGGTAATCGCTTAAAATAGTATTGAGATAGTCTATTTGTTTAAAAACACTATCCGCCGCGATTTGGGCAATTGAATCGCTAGGGGCATAAAAGATGAGATTAAACTTAGAACCCATCGCTGTTTTAGTATAGGCGTAGCGCGATTGGGCATGTAGTAAAAAAGGAAATAACATTAAACAAAAAAAAAGACTCCTGCTCTTTATACCATTAATTAAATACATAATTGTTTGAAATGAAATGAGTATTTATTCTTTGAAGGTGCAATTTGAAGGAATTTTAGGGGTTCTTCTGCGTTTTTTTGCAAATTAATAATAACTTTTTTTTGTGAAATGAACCTTTTTGCACGGTTTTTGGTAGAACAGATATAAAACCCGTCTCATGACATTCTTGTATTGTATTTTTGCGGTAGGTTGTTGTTGCTGTTGCCTTGTTTTGTAAGGGTGATAGGTATTTTTATGTATTTCTAATCGAAAATCCAGCTGCCCTTTCCTGTCGGAAGGGCTTATTTTTTATCAATCCATCTGTGCCATGACATTGACCACACAAGATAAAACGGCTGCTTTTTTTGAGCGACTTTCTAGCCAAAATGCTCAATATCAGTATTTTTTGCCTTCGCGTGCCAACGTAGGCAAGTTTGTCGAGGAAATGATGGGCTTTTTGTTCCCAATCACGCAAGATTGTGGACATTTGTCTCGCAATGTAGCAGATGCTTACACGCATCTTCAAAATCGTTTGGTTTGTTTGTTGGAACCATTAGGAAAAAAACTACCGCATGAAAAGAACGAAACGGCGGCTCAGTTTTTAGCGCAGGTACCCTCTATCTACGAAAACTTGCTTCTTGATGCACAGGCTATTACAGACAATGACCCTGCTTCGGTAGGAATAGAAGAAGTGATTGCGGTATATCCAGGTTTCTATGCAATTGCAGTCTATCGGATGGCACATGCACTTGTAGATTTGGAGATACCTTTGCTGCCCCGCATGCTTACTGAGTATGCTCATGGTTTAACGGGCATTGATATTCACCCTAAAGCCAATATAGGTAAGTCATTTTTTATTGATCATGGTACGGGAGTGGTGATTGGGGAAACTACCGATATCGGCTGCAATGTCAAAATCTACCAAGGAGTGACTTTAGGAGCTTTGAGCGTTTCTAAGTCGTTGGCCGAAACCAAACGCCACCCTACCATCGAAGACAATGTGGTGATTTATGCCAATGCGACGATTTTGGGGGGAAAGACGGTGATAGGTAGTAATTCTATTATTGGAGGTAATGCTTGGCTAACTGCAAGTGTACCGCCTTTTTCGCAGGTGTATCACAAAAGTGATGTTAAGATAAGGCATACCTCCAATTAGCGATGAGCCATGCCATGAATAGCAGCAGGCATGACTTATCGCTATAGAGGCTGAGGTTCATTAAAAAAGTAAGCCTTAGAACTTTAGTTTTTCTTCCATGATATCAAGCTGATGAAGGTGCTTTTTGATGATTTCTTCATCAAATCGATCGTCCATTTTATTGGTTTTGAGAAGCCATTCTCTTTGGAGATTCAAAATTTCTAGGTGCAATACCTTGGTTTTAGACGTTAGTTCCTGAATATCTTCTGATTGATTTTTTGCTTCCCATTGCTGAAACACACTGCGCCATACTGAGGGCTGACTACCGGAATCTTGGTATTTGATTTTGATATGATTCAGCGCATTTTCTACTAGTTCTCTTTGAATAATGCCATGAGCTTCTTCTTCTTCTATATAATCGTTGAAGTTGGGAAGACCTATTTTTTTGATAAGGGTAGGGAGGGTCAGACCTTGTAAAAGCAATGTAGTAAGGATAACCACAAAAGTGATAAACAAAATAAGGTTACGTTGGGGAAAAGGACTCCCATTGTCTAACTGTACAGGTATAGACAAGGCTGCCGCTAGCGATACCACACCGCGCATACCCGTCCAGCTCATAAGTATGGGGGCTTTGAAGCCCGGATTACGGTCGGCTACCTGAATAAATCTCCCCATGAACATACTCGTAAATACCGCTCCAAAAGAAGAAAGAAACCTAACAATAATAAGGACGGCAGTAATGAGTAGACCATATCCTATGGCCGACGAAAACGCAATACCTTCTTGTTTAAGTCCTTCGGTGATTTCGGGCAAATCTAGCCCAATCATTAAAAATACCAACCCATTCAAAAGAAATACGAGACTTTCCCACACATTGTAGCCGCGTAATCGTGCCGAACTGCTCAAAAATTCATACCTTCTTATGGATAAAAACAGACCTCCACTTACTACTGAAAGTACTCCTGAACTATGTACATCTTCGGCCGCAATGTACATAATGTAAGGAGTAACAAGGGTAATGATAATATCAATATTAGCATTGGTAGGTAAGATTTGGTGCATTTTCATAATCACCCATCCTAACGCTAATCCGATACCTACACCGCCCGCCACCATCCACAAAAAACTCAAAGTCGCTTGTGGTAAATCAAATTGCCCAGTAGCTACGGCAATCAGTGCAAAACGAAAGATAATCAACGATGAAGCATCATTGAGCAAGCTTTCTCCTTCTAAAATAGAAGACATACGTCTTGGCACTTTTACAAATTTCAGAATGGCGCTTGCACTTACAGCATCAGGTGGAGAAATGATGCCACCCAACAAAAAACCTAAGGCTAGCGTAAATCCCGGAATGAAGGAATTGGCAACTATCGCTACACAGAGTGCTGTGAAAAACACTACTAAAAAAGCAAAGCTGCAAATGATGCGCCTCCATCGCCAAAGCTCTTTCCACGAAATAGCCCATGCTGCTTCGTAGAGAAGAGGTGGTAAAAAGATGATAAAAATAAGCTCTGGCTCAATATGTAAGACAGGAATGCCGGGAATAAAACTTATCACTAGACCTGCTACAACCAATAAAACAGGGTATGCTACTTTGATTTTTTCGGCCAACATAATAAGCATTACAATGGCCACAATCATTGTAAGCAAGTAGGGGAAATGTTCAATCATAGTTTTTTTGAGAGTTCAATCTGGTTTTAGAAAGAAGAAAGGATTCACGCAATACAAATCACTAAAATCTAAAACAAAGTATTTTGGGTTATAGACAAATATAAATAAAAAGAGCTGACGTACAAATAAGCACATCAGCCCGATTTTGGCAAAACATTTTTTTGCCTATTTCCTATTCTGGAATTTGCTCTATCAATACCGCTTTGTCTGCGTGGTCAAAGTAAGTACAAGTCATTTTTTCGATACAAACGGCCCATTTTTCAATCCCTGTTTGGGCGCACATTTCCACAAATGTCATGTAATCTGTTTTGCCTTGCTGATGTTCTTTGAGTTGAATTTGAAACGATTCCTGATGGGTTTGAGAAGCCACCGTAAGCGGCCCGTACTTTGGAGAAGTAGAGGCTTGATAGTCGTTTATGCCCCAATAGGTTGTATGACCATCAGATACATACGTCTCATAAAAAGTGACGCCCAATGCCTTGATTTCTTGAATATAAGCTGGAAAATCGGCACCTGATTTTACTTTGCTGTGGGCTTCTTTGATTTGGTCTATGCTAAACATTGTTTGTAGATTTTGTTTTACGGTTACAAAGTTCGCAAGACGGTGAGAGCCAAGATTGTAAAAAATCGTTTTTCTACAAAAATCGTTTAAAATGCTCTGGGGTATCGCCCGTGTATTGTCTAAAATCTTTGATAAAGTGCGCTTGGTCAAAGAAATTGTTTTCATAACAAATCTCCGTCAAAGACTTAACTTGACCCAGTTGGTCTAAAACGGTATTGAAGCGTACAATAGACGCAAATTTTTTGGGAGAAGTCCCTACTATCTTTCTAAATCGTTTTTCAAAAGGGCTTTGGCTAATGGCCAATTTTTCGTTGAGTTCTTTGATTTTGATGGTGCCTTTGGAGTGATAAATCATCCTCACTGCTTCTACTATCAGCTTGTCGATTTGTATATCTTTGAGTTGAGTCAATAAAAACTGCTCCATTATCTCAATTCTTTTTTGGTCTGAAGAGGCATGAGATAGCCGTTCTTCGGTTTCGTTTACTTTGTGTTTCTCAAAGATATAATCAAGCGAAACACTCTGATTAAACAACTCATGCGCTGGATGAGCCGCAAAATGAGTAAATCCGATTTCGGTAAAATAGACTAAAATAGTGCCTATATGGGGCGCATTTTTAAATATTTTGTAGCTGTCGGCGATACCCGTGACGCCCGCCGAGGCCAATGGGTGCTCTACTTCATTATGAATCGTAAATAATTGCCCTCGATACTGAAATCCTACCACAAGCCCCGAAGAAGGAAATACTTTGTATTCGGATTCCGTCTGATTTTCCGAAATTATGAAGTATTTCACAAAGGGCTTTAAGGTATCGATTGGAATGATTTTCTCGAATCTCATGGCCATGTAAATTAATTATAAACGGGCAGTGGCGTGACGGTATATCCGAGTTTGCGGAGTTGTTGAATCAAGCCTTGTTGATAACACAAATGTCTGAAACCTACCGCCACAAAGCAATTATTGGATACAAATGCTTCGTTAAGTATTTGTATCCACTTTGTATTTCGTTCAATTAATAAGGGCGCAGAAATAGTATTGGTAGAAATATCTTTATCGAATTCGTAATCAATCTCAAGCTTTTTATAGGTATTGATGAAGGTGCAGTCTGATAAGTTATTGTCAATCATATTTTTCATGAAATTGATACAATAAGAAGCGTATACTGAGTCTTGAGAACGACTAAAGTTTTGGGCGGCGTGGTTGAGCAATGCCTGTTGTGGGCTGTCTAACGAATACGTTTTTTTGTGCTGATTAAGCGCCGATTTTTCAATATAATGATCCATTAATTCCGTAAAAGGAGTTTCGGTCTCACAAAAGTTGGTCAAGTACAGCCTCGACGTGGTGAGGGTAAGAAGCAATGGACTGAGCGTATAATAAGTACTATCATCGGCTTTTTTGATAAAATCCTTGAATATCTTTTCTTGTTTATCATCCAAAATAGCACGCCATTTCTCCGCATTCCACGGATTTTGTGTATGCTGTGAGGCGCTGGTAGTTACGGCCGCTTTCTCCTCTACATATACAATATCCGATTGTTGGAGCTTGCTTACAGCATTAGAGAGGGATTGAAAAAATGAGGGATTTACTTCATGAAAAGTACCAAACAAAAAAGATGTATGGCGATTCCCTGATTTGGTGACTTCCCAAAGGAGTGTTTTGGGGGTGTTTTGGCCATGAAGAGCGATTGTTGCCCACAGGTAGATACCCGTCAAAATAACTTTTTTCATGTGTGGAATGTTGGAAGTACTCTCTATCTTTAGCGAATGCCGAAAGATAGGATATTTTCAAGAGGTTTGTCGTTCTTTCTATAGGGTATTGGTCGTTGATTAATGGGGTATAGGGCTTTTCTATGTCTAAAACTATCGTCGACTCATGAGCATCACGGTTTTTCCAAGTTGTTTGCGCAAAATAGATAATTGACCTATATGAAATCCTTCGTGAATGGCGAAAAAAGCAAAAAGGCCAAGTAAGGTCTCGTCAGGAATAGAGGTTTGAAACGGGGCTTTGGCTGATAATTGTTCTTCTGAGGTATTATGAAGGGTAGCTTTCAAATCCACACTCACAGAAAGCCAATCAGTTTTGATGGTTTCAAGATCAGGAGTAGCAGCCCCCATTTTGTTGGAAGAACCTTTGCCAAATAGGGTGTGATATTGAGTGAAGTTTGACTGTTTTCCTAAAGCTATTAGAAGGGTGCTTCTACAACTTATTAAATGTCCTACAATCCATTTTATGGGGTTGAGATTCTCGGCTACTTGGAGATTACTTTCCGCATCAGAAATACCTTCTAATGTATTTAAGAACCAAGAGGTTTGTAATTCGAACTGGGCTAAAATTGCAAATTTGTTCATTTGAGTACTAAATTTTAGGTTTTAATGATAGCTAAACTTTTGAGTGGAGGGGCATTTTTGAGGTAATCGAGGAAACCTTCACTGATACCGATTCCAATCAATTGCTCTTCTGAAAAAGGAGTTTTGAAAGGTAATGCTTCATTTTTCTCAAAGTATTTGGGTAAATCAATGTTAGCAATAGCGGCTCTCCCAATAGCCACAATGTCAAGCCCCAAATCCATGGCTTTTTGGGCATCTTCAAGGCTTTTAATGTTTCCTGCTGCCGCAAGTGGGAGAGAAGAGATAAGCCCACTCCTGATGTATTCAATTAAATTTTTTTCAGGATACTTCACAGAATGACTTTCATAGTTTAATTGAGAAGAATGAATATAATTGACGCCATCTTCGGCCAGCCAATTCGCAATTTGGATATTTTCGTCAATGTCTAAGCCCGTTTCTAGCCCCATTCCTTCGAAGTTCATTTTAAAACCAATAATGAAGTCTTCTGAAACCTCAGCACGACACGCTCTGACCACTTCCCTCGAAAATTTTGCTCGGTTCTCAAGATTTCCCCCGTAATCATCGCTACGTTGGTTGGTCATGGTGCTTATAAATTGAGTAAACAAATATCCGTTTGCTCCATGTAGCTCTATACCGTCGAAGCCTGCTTTTTCAGCTCTCGCACAAGCTGCTGCAAAATCATAAACAATAGCCTTGATTTGAACTTTTGATAGTTTTTTTGGGGAAACAAAACCACTAATCATGGGCATTGAATAGCTACTTGCGCTGTGCGATTTTTCGCCTGTCAGTGCTTCAATCGTTCTAGAGCCACCGTGGCACAATTGAAGTAAATTCACGCTGCGGTTTTGCTTCATTTTATCGGATAGCTCTTTAAGAGGAAGAATCATGCTATCGTGGGCAATGCTCAATTGGTTATAAAATGCGATGCTAGTGTCAGAAATAGAAACTGCGCAGGATATAACTAAGCCATAGCCATCGTTTGAAAGCCGTTTGAGCCAACTACTTTCTGCGGAGCTTAGAGTACCGTCGGCATTGCTTTGTTGAGTTGTCATAGGAGCAACGGCAAGCCGATTGGGCATCGTAACTTTTGAATTTATTTGAAAAGGAGAAAATACTTTATTCATGTTTGTATTGTTTTTACAAACATATTTTCATTACTTTACTTTTGCAAGTAGTTACTTATTTGTAAAGTAATACCAAAAAGTAATGTTTTGTTGATTACAAGGATATTATAAAAGAAAAAATGTTAGAAAAAATAAAGTGCCCCATCACTCGAACAATGGAAATAGTGGGTGGGAAGTGGACATTGCCCATTATTTATGTCTTACAAAGTGGAACCAAACGTTTCAAAGATTTGGAACGAAGTATAGAAGGTATCAACACCCGAATGCTTGTGAAGGAGCTTAAAGCACTAGAACAAAACAATATTGTTGAACGAAAAGTATATGCCGAAGTGCCGCCCAAGGTAGAATACTCATTGACTGATAAAGGCCGAGCCTTAAAAACGGTTTTAGAAGAAATGAAGCGTTGGGGGAAAACCTACATTGAGTTATAGATCAACAAATTATCCCATTTGAAAATGGAGTAATCAATATGGCGAAGCCCTTGGGATGTTTTTGATTATCAGTTGCTTAAAATGTTTTCAGATTGTTGGATTAACCGCGCACTAATTAGACCCAAAGGGAAGTTTACTAAGGTTTTGACAAACGCTCTAAAAAACAATTTTCTCATCTTTGCCCTCTAACCACGTATTGCGTACAGCACCCGTTCCGTTGAAGCGGTATTGGACGCCGATGATGTCGGTGGGAGTATTGGTGACTTTGGCGGTGTACGCCAATTTGTTGTTTACAAACAATTTCATTTCACCCTGTTTACACTCAATTCTAAGTTTGGTCCAGTCGCTGGGCGTACATCCAAAACCGCTTAAATCAGCCTTGTCACTTGCCACATAGTATCCAAAAGCAGCCAATGAAATATCACCAACACAACCAACCTTTGTAAGGGGGATGATCATAATGTCGTTCTTTGCTTGCAACAACACCGTTACCTTTTGACAAGCATTGTTTCCTTCGTCGGGGCCACTTTTGAGTTCGGTTTCAAAGGTGAAATTATCGGTCATTATACCCTTGATGTCTTTTTGGTTGAATAGCCGAATCTTAGGTGGGGTAGGGTGGAGTGAAACGTCATACTTTTGAAGCAATTCTCTATTGACCTCAACAAAGGTTTTGTTTACAATATCAGATTGCTTAAAATACAAAGGCTCAATGCCCCAATCGGCCTCAACGACGCCAAGCCAGCCGTCGGTTTTGATTTGTATGTCGTGCTCTTTAATGATTTCCTTCCCAATCATCAATTTTGCTCGGAAATACCCAGGATAATAATAGATGGATGAATGGTGCTTGTCGTTTTTATTGACCAACACCTTACGCCGTACGTCCCACGATTGTGAAATAAATACTGAATCTTGGGGGTTGGCATTGGATGCGTCAAAATCAAAAATTACCGAATTGGGTAATCCTTGGGTGAGTATTGTTTTCGACGAAAAGTTAAAATCGTTGGGGTTGTATTTGGGTTTGCTCGAAAGAAAATAGAAACCAAAAATGCTTAACGAAACAACGGCCAATGTCACTAAAGCCCACCGTTGACGATTCCAAAAACCAGTTGTCAGCGGCGTCAAAGAGGGGGAAGGAACAGGGGGCGTTGGTATTATTCTTGGTGGAAGTACTTCGGTATTTTCGGTGTTTTTGACCAAAAAATCACGCCAATCTTCGTAGTCCAAAAACTGCGCAAGGGCGTTGAGGGTGGTCATGGAAGGCTCACTTTTGTAGCTTACTTTGCCAAAAATTCGCTTCAAGGTCGATACGCTCAACGAAACACTTGTTTTTTCAGTAATCTGTTCGCTAAGTTTTTCAAAATCGTAATTATTCCAAACGCTGCTTTCGCCCCATTGTAAGTGTGACTCAATTTGGGATTTGAGCTTGATAATTGGTTGATGAATGGCTGTTGTGTTCATAATCGACAAAAATAAGGCAAAACGACAATAGAATGAACTTGAACCTAACTTGACACAAGTTTGAACCAGCTATAACCGCCCGAATCGCCGACTTTTGGTGAAAAGTCCAAAATAAAACGGCTATTCGTCCATGAAAAAATTGCTTTCAATGATGTGGGTGCTTGTGTCTCTCCAAGGGATTGCACAAAAAAACAAGGATATTTCTTCTTCAAGAAGAACTGATAATTCGAATCTACTGATACCCGAACGCTGGGATTTTCAGGAAGGGAAAGTCACATTTATGGATTATAAGGGTAAAAAGTCCATGAAAATAGGCTCTAGGTCAGGGCAGGTGGTGTTGAAAGACGTGGTTTTCAAGGATGGCACGATTGAATTTGACGTAGATCCGCACCCTACGGAGTTTGCGTCTTCGGTTTATTTTCACCGAAAAGATGCCAAAGAACAAGAAATTGTTTACCTGCGTGTACCCCGAATCGGGAGTAAACTAGCCAATCAAGGCATTCAATATACGCCTTATTTTGATGGGGTCAATATGTGGGACATTTATCCGCAGTACCAAGCCCCTGCCATGGCCAAAACGGGGGAGTGGAATCACATGAAATTGGTCATTTCGGGTAAACAAATGAAGGTGTATGTGAACGATATGGTCAATACGGTATTAGAAGTTCCGAAACTGGAAGGAACAATCGCTGAAGGTAGCATCGCTTTTGAGGGGGAAGGGTACATCACAAATCTCCAAATTAAGCCCAACGAAACCGAAGGATTGGCAAGCTATGAAGGAACTGATATGACCAAACACGACGGGCAGTACTTGCGAAAATGGGCAATTTCGACGCCTGTTTTGTTTCCCAAAGGCAATGAAACGTTTGCCGAAAGTTTACCCGATGCGGAGGATTTTTTGGAAAGTATCGACGCCGAAACGGCGGGCTTACTTAACCTAACCCGACGCTTTGGGGCTACGCCACAGCGTAAACTCGTGTGGCTTAAAACGAAAATACTGGCTTCAGAACCTACCTTTACGAATTTACAGATTGGCTTTAATGATGAAATTTGGGTGTATCTCAACAATGAAATGGTGTTGGTTGACAAAAACCTGTTTCCCCAAGTAGGAATGCGGAAAATCCCAGGTGGCCGACTCGCTATTACCAATACAGTGGCTAAGCTAAACCTGAAAAAAGGTGAAAATGAGCTTCTCATCGCAGTGGCCAACGATTTTTATGGCTGGGGACTCATGGCACGGCTCGAAAATGTAGAAAAAATTGAGCGCACTGATGAGGTGGCGTCTATTCTTAATTTAGCCGAAGAGATAAAAAAGACGCCACTTGAACCCTACGTAGGGGTGTACGCCCAACCTGGAAGTGATTATAAACTTAGATTCGCTCAAAAAGACAAAAAACTAGTCGCAAAGGTGATTAATTCGGACGTTGAGTTTAAGATGAAATACATTGGAAATCATACTTTTAGTATTCCACAAGCCTTTGCAACAGTGCAGTTTAAGCCAACCGAAAACAAACTGAGTTTTAAACAGGGCGTGGACGTGAAAGAGTTTGTAAAAGAATAAAGTAAACTGGAGACATTCCAAGTTTCAGGTACTTGGGAGTATAAACTTGGAAAGGTTGTTTGGGAATTTGAGTAGCCTTTCCAAGTGATTGAAGCGAAATAACCGTTTCTCAAGCAGCCAAGCCACGCCTCAGCATGAGGGCAGATACAATGTCACCGCTAGCGTAGGGAGTTGTACCACTTCCGCCTATGTAGATGTACTCGTCCAAGCGCCTTGTGTAGCAGGTGTTACGGCTACACCCCAAGTCAGCTGCGACAGCAGCGGCACGGCTACGGTTACTTTCACGACCTCGGCCGCTGCCCCTAGTGGCTACCGCTTCCAGTACAAAACCGTATTGGTGCAGCAAGATAGCCTCTCTGGCCAATGGGTCGATGCCACGGAGTCCAATTGGCAATCTTCCAATGTGTTTGCCCAAGTACCCGACGGACGCTACAAAGTAAAACTCCGCACCCGCATCGACAACCAAAACGACCTTTTCCAACCACATCATATCTCTGAGGTATGTGCTACCTCCAGCGAATTTGACGTAGCTTGTACCCAATTTACCTGTGACTATTACATCAAAGCCGTCAATGCCAGTGGCCAAGAGGTTTCCAAACTCACCCGAGTAGCGGGCAGCAACAGTCTCTACCAGACTGTTACACTCAGTGCGGCATTCTTCGAGGCTGCTCCCGCCAATCTCTCTTATAGTTGGACAGGGCCGGGTATCACTACCCCTATCACCTCCTCGCAGCTCTCAGCTCACCAAATAGGAGAATACAAACTCACCCTTACCCAAGGCACTACCACTTGTGAGGCATACATCAACCTCAGCGGTACGCCTTGTAGCCCTATTGCCTCTGCTCCTTGTGGTAGCGTGCCTACCATCAACATCGTAGGCGGAAGCACCGAAGCAGGGCCTTATCTCACAGGATTGGCCGTAGGCGATGAGTTTACGGCTGCCGACTATACCGTTACGGTGACTTCCCTCTACAGCGCGGGCGGTGATACTTACTCCGGCGAAGGCTACGTAACCGTAAAACTCGTGGGTGGTACTAGTGTGGATATTACGGTGGAGTTTGCCGACATCAAAATCAACGATTGCTATCAGCTAGTGGTAGGCACTGTCAAAAGCATGTATGACCCTAGTTGGAGTAATGTGGCTGATGTGGATGACCTTCTCTCTTCCTTAAAGGATGCTTCAAAACAGATAAAAGATTTATTGGCTGAATACAAGGGTACCCCTCAACAAATCTCTACTATTCAAAATACCCTAATTCCTCTTTTACAACCCTATAAAGACAACCCTGAAGTAGCGGCGGTAATCAATCAATTAAAAACACTTTCTACTCTCTGTAAAGCAGATGCCAATGGCGAACTCCCTGCTACTTGCCAAGCGGCTCTCGACTCAGTCGAAATTGCTTACAATAAACTCAACAAGTTCATTGATTTCTTACCTCCTTTTCCAAGTTTTATCAAAGAGATAAGTATTGCAGCTGCCCCCAATGGTCGGGTGGCGGCCGAAGATCCCGTGGGAGTAGCTCTTGCTTCGGTGTTTACATTGGCGGCAGCCGATGCTTGTGGAAGAGACTTTTGTCAAACGGGTAGTTTCTGCGTCTGTGATACTATCAACGACGGCATCCAAGGCTTCTACCAAAATCTTTATTCTCCCGAATATAAATTCTGGCGGGTAAAAGTCAATGGAGAGAAGTATTGGGTTATCAGAATGTATAGCTTGAGTGATGTCATCTATGCCTATCGAAAAGTCAATAATGACGACCTCCCAAACATCGAAGTAGAATATCAACAGTTTCGCCCGCAGGGAGGGCTTACCGCAGCGGCAGCCCTAGCCGATGCTGGGCAACGATTTGTGTTTCAAGTAGGTCTAATGTTGGCTACGGGGGGAGGAAGTTCAGTCTCAGCTGAAATAGTGAGTAATGTAGCCGATGCTTTCATCACTGCTGCTGAAGACAGTAATGGCGACCCTGATAAGTTTGTGTCGGAGTTGGGTTCTAATCTAGCCTTTTCTGCTTTAGGTTTTCTACCAGAGGGAATTGGGGCCTTGAAAAAGTATTTTCGTCTCAACAAATTTCAAATGGGTGGCTTCCCTCAGGCAGCCAAAAATGCGCTCGACAATCTTAGAGCAAATTCAAGCCAATGGACTACCGATTTTGCAGCCTTCAAAAATAATGTAGCTCAAGAAGCACTGCCTAAGTTTAAGAAAATCTTCAAAAATAAACTTAGTCCTATTTTTCAAGGTATCTCTGCTGTAGGTGCAAAAATTGACCATAAAAACAAACAAATTTTAGATGCTGCAGGCAATACAATCGCTACTTTCCAAAATAATGTATTGAAGTTTACTGAAAGGGCCGTGCCTGCTGGATGGACGAAAAAAAGTACATTTCATGAAGCCGAGATAGAAGAAGTGATTGATGGCATACCTGTACGCAAAAAAACAGATGTTGATGTTTGGACTTGCCCTACTTATGTTGCTCCCAGAGGAAGAGCCTCTGCTGAAAGTGATTGTATTGTTTTAAAAATAGCCACAGGTAGCATCGACGATTTACTGGAAATAGCCAGAAAAATGTTGAAAGATATGGGCCAAGTAGGACGAGCTAATGATAAAGATGTTCTTTATAAAATTGTTGATTTTATAAACCCCACTAATCCTGAATCTGTCACGGCTCTCCAACGGCTCGGGGGGATAGAGCACTTGAAACAAGTTCTCAGAAGTAACCCTTACGCACCATGCTGTGGCGGAAAAGGTAATTCTTACTTCCCCTCAATTGCTGAGCACTTGGGCTATTTACGAACAACTTTATTAGAATTCGGTGGAGACAATGCAACCACGGGATTTGGTACTTTCATGAAGACTCTTAAAAACAACTCTGCTATTGGAGCGCAAGATGGTTCTGCCCATGCGCTCAAGAAATTGGCACAGTATAAAAAAGCCGATGTTGTTGCAATGGAAGGTAAAATAGCAGAAGACATTGATTTAGATGCGATTTGTACGGGATGTTTGTTTGATATTAAACTTACAAATGGTACTTTTATCGAGTTAAAAAGCTACAAAAAAGAGACTTTAGACGGTATTGCGAGTAGTACTAAGTTTATCAATCAATTTAAGCAATACCTACAATCTTTGAGTACGGAAGGAAAAGATATATCCAAACTCAAATATGTTTTCAATGGCAAGAAGGTCTCCGAAAAAGAGGTAAAAGAAGCGTTTGTGAAACTGTTTAATAGAAAAGCAGAGGAGATATATTCAGCAAATGAAAGCGTATTTAATGCTTTTGGTCTTAACGTTGCTAAACTAAAAAATATAACTGACCAACATGAAATTTTTGATTTATTTATTGATACATTAAACTAACGTATGATTACTTTATTATATTCTCTTACTGACTGTCAGTACAATTCTTTTGATGTAGATGTCAATACGTTTGTTTTTTACTCGAAAAGTAAAAAACAAATAGTAATTAAGTCTGAAAATTTTCATGATATTTCAGAGACATCATATGATTACCCTTACACTCACAATTTTAATTTATTGACCAATAAAATTTTTTTTAATGGTTCTAATTCAAACCTCCATATCTTAACCTATGAAGGTGAATGTAATCCTATAAAAGGTGTAGTTCTTAATACGGTTTTTCAAAAAAGTAATTTGTTCTCATGTATTGTAGAAGATAATGAAATACAACAAGGACAAATGCGGGAAATAGACTCGTTAAACCCTTTATGGAATTCCATATATACTCAATTTGAAAAACATGATAATTATTTTTTTGGATTTAGATGGCTTCCAAATAAGATTCGGCCTTTGTTTGGTATAATAAATATTGATACGGGAAAATCTTATTGGGAACAAGATGTGTCCGAAGTTGGCACTTTTGTAGAGTTAGGAACTCAAAAACAACGATATGGCTATATTCACAAAATCATAGGAGTACATGAGGGGGTAGTATGGGTAGGCATTACAAATGATACCCTATTGGGCCTTTCGGTCGACACAGGCGAGGTACTACACACCATACGCCAAACCCTACCTTTCGATTTTGAGTTTTTGGGCGAGCCGCGTATACCCAATTCAGCGGCTGTTATACTCAACAAAGCACAAAACGTCCTACAAGGATTTTCGCGGGGTTTCTATTGGGAAACGGACTTAAAAACCCTACAAACCCAAGTTTGGAATTTACGAGATTATTTCAAAAGTATTCCTTTGGATGATTTTTCTTCTCGCATCGAAGCCTTCGGGTCAAATCATATCGTATTTACTTGCGGTTTGGAATACGATGCTATAGGGCTTTTCAATACCCAAACTCGGCAAGTCGATTGGTGGCAGCACTTAGGGGAAAATGGCCCCCGAAGAGGCGTAAATGTAATGACCCTCAAAGTCGTAGGCGATAGAATCTACACCATAGATACCACCAACACATTACGAGTATTTGAACGTATTGATTAATAATTTTTCTATGAAAACCCGAATTTTACTTTTAGCAGGAGCCGCCGCCGTGTACAGCGGTTGTCATTCACTAAGGCAAGTACGCAAAACTTAGTCAAACAACTTTAAAAAGCTCCTGTCGTAGGTATGACCGATTTAGCAGATAAAACCCTGAAACAACTATCCTAAACCAATGCGATTCCAATAACTATTCTCAAACATAGGAGACATATTCATACTATTATCATCAAAAGCTAGTAAAGCTATGAAGTATCTATACAAAATCTTACTGCTAAGTATCAGCTTGGCCGCGAGGGTAGCGTGGAGCCACTCCCACGATGACCCCACCACCAAGCCACCTACTTCTACCCCCGCCGCACCGAGTAGAGTCGTCAGTGCCCAAATCGCCGATATGGATGCCGCCCTTGCCGCCCTCAATCAGCGCATGAGCAGCACCACTCCCGCCGTAGATTTGATGGCCAACCTCCCCATAGTCGTCTCAGAAGAGGTAGCCGAAAGCCGCGTGGAAGCCCGCAAGCTTTTTCGCTACCTCGACCAAAACCCCGATAAACTCATCGAGAGCCTCACACCCGAGGCACTGCTTACGTTACCAGTGGGTTTATCAAAATCATTGGGCGACAATTCGCGCATCACCGTAGGGATATTGGAGGCCAAGTTTGAGAAAGCCGTCACCAAACTTACCATTTTTGTACGGCTCAACTTCCACGTCAGCGGCAGCAGTGAGCCCAATCGAGAGCTATTTTTTGGTGCCCAAGATGTTACCTTTACCCGAGAGGGAGGTGTCAGCGGTTTTACGGCGGCATTGTTGGGCGATTTTGTACTACCCATGAAGCAGTGGACCGTCATCCTAAAAGGCACCACCCAACCTGGTTGCGCAGGTACCAAAGCCGAGTTTGAGTGTGGAGAGTTCAAGATAGGCAGTCTATGCGCCGAAGTGGTCTTTCCGACCACCGTCCTCAAGCCAAACCCGTGGTCTGTGTCTGCACAGACCTAAAAAATGCAACTCAAAAAAGTTTTGGGGTACAAGTTTAATATTTAAGAATGATTACCATGGTAGAGGAACATCAAGAAAGCAAATTCTGCAAATAGGTCTGTGGGACACAGACCACGGAGCAGAGACAAAACAAGAGCTGCAAATGAATTGTTAACCATTTCAAAAGTGGCAGATATAGAAATAAGAGCGATGACTTTAGCTGGTATTCCACAGGATATAGCAACAGGTTGGGTTGTAAAAGCATTAGAAGACCTAAAAAATAAAGGGGTGACTACAATTACAAATATTCCATGGAATGGATTAAACAAAAATAAATAAAGATGAAAACATACGAAAAAATTTTGGAAGAATTTGGGAAAATTCTTACCAAGGAAAGTTTTGACTCAAGCTTATTGAAAATTGAAAACTTGAGGTCTATAAAAAACCCATTATTAGATTATGACCCTCATATTAAATACTTACAAAGCTTATCAAAAGAAGACTACGAAAAGCTATTGGTATTCGTACCCTATATATTGATGATTCAACTAATGGGAGTATTATCGATATTTCAAGATGAGGAGTCTCAATACAAACTTATTTATAATGCTGATGATTCAAACGTTGATTTAGCATTAATAAGTGATGGTTTAAGTGCTGAAGTAGCAACAGAGTATGGTTGGATTTCACAGTTCAGTAAGGTTTTAGCAGATAATCAAAGAGTTCCTCCATTACTTGCTATGCCTAACCTTGAAGCCTAATTCGGCTGAGACCAAAATAGCAAAAGTTACTAATGGCCTGATTAAGGTTGCAGAGAGGCTGATATCAGAGTAAAAAAAGTATCTGCTGATTTACAACTCAATAAAGGCAGAGAAAGAGAAGATTCCTATGTAGAACAAATTAAATATCAAGACAAACGTAGTGGGGACGATGGAGGACATTTAATCGGTAATCAGTTTTATGGACCAAATGAAGCTATTAATATTGTACCAATGCGCTACGATTTGAATCAAAGACGTAAAACAGACGGAGCGTGGTACAATATGGAAACTCAATGGGCTAAAGCTTTAAAAGGAGAAGCGCCTTATTCTTCGCCTCAAAAGGTAAATGTTGAGATTAGTATTAGATATGGTACAGATAGAAGGCCTGTTTCATTTTTGGTAAAATATCAAATCGGAGATAATCCTGCAATTACACAAAATTTCGCAAACTAAATTTCTAAAATGATGGATTATGCTCAAAAACTGAAAGAAATATTTCAGCAACTACTCATAGAAAACATTAACACGTTAGTTGTAGAAATAGATTATTATACCGAAGAAAAAGGATTTGGTATAAAAGGTAACACCTTCAATAATGAAGGATTACATCTTTCCTATTTAGATTTTGATGCCGAAATAGTATGGAATATTAGTGATATTCTAATAGAGTGGCAAAATGGGATTTATGAGGAACAAAGGTGGAATAAAGCCATTTTTACGACATATAGCGATGGGCATTTTGAAGTAAAAACATGGTGGGATGAAGACTTTCAAAAAGAGCTTTATCCTAATGGATAATAATTCCTTACATCCTAAACCCTCTTTGTTTCTTTTTAAAAGCGGGAAAATGTGTTGTTCAATCCCGTCATTGACGGCGAGCGTCAAGAAAAGAAATTAACGAGAAGGCAATCTAAAAACTTGGAAAGTCCATTAATCGCAGTTACTAAGACTTTCTCACCCCGTGGTCTGTGTCTCCACAGACCTAAAAAATGCAACTCAAAAAAGTTTTGGAGTATAAGTTTAAGAATTATTAACATGGTAAACGAACATCAAGAAAGCAAATTCTGAAAATAGGTCTTTGGGACACAGACCACGGAGCAGAGCAAGAGCAAAACCCTGAAACAATTATCCTAAACCAATGCGATTCCAATAACTATTCTCAAACATAGGAGCCCCCCCGTTGTGCGTAGTGTTCAAAGAACACTGCGTACCCCAAATAAATAGCCGTTTGCAACGGCTCGACCAAATTAGAATATCAACTAAGCAACCGTAAAAATCAATGGCATTTGCACGCAGAATACAAAATCCGGAAGGACTTTATTTTATCACCTTTGCTACGGGACACCGACCACGGTGATATGTTGTTCAATATCATTCATCAAGGAAAGAAATTAACGAGAAGGCAATCTAAAAACTTAGAAAGTCAGTAGAAAAGAAAGCATAACGCCGTATATATTAAACGCTATTTTACGCACTCTCAGAGATTGTAAACTAAACTGTGTCACCCCAAATTGAATCAAAGGGGGAAAATAAGTAACTTAGTTTTAACTTATAGACACAATGAAAACTGACGAATCCTTTAATTTCGAGCGCTTCAAGGAAGAAGC
>NZ_JARNTW010000070.1 GCF_029433105.1 Runella sp. MFBS21
TCTGCCCCCCTCCGTTCGGATCCTTCCGTTTCCTGGGAAGGTTCTTGGGTTTTGTTGGTTGATTTACCGTCGGTGTCTTGATTGGCCGTGGTGTTGTTGGGCTTATTGGTCAAAGGTCGAATGAAGAGCAGGTAAAAGAAAAGTAATAGAGCCATGACGATACCCAAGACGGTGAGGATGATTTTAAGCAGGGAGGAAGTGGGTTTGGCGGGTTCTTGCAAGGGCAATCCCCCCAAATAGCGTTGTTGTAAATCATTCATGGGATTGAAGTACATCTAAAATGAGTTGAGCGATAATTTGTAGTTCAGCCACGACAAAATCGTGGGTTAAACCCGATTCAATGGACATGATTTCGTCACCGTCGAGTTGGTAACTAGCGACGACCTTCAAAGGCACGTTAGGGTTGTCTTTAAAGACCTTTTGAGCGCGTTTTGCTTCGGCCAACATCTCACGGAGTTGTTGGGGCGAACATTGGTTAAGGTCTTCTTGGAGAATCATAGCCGTAAAAGGGGGGATTTAGGCTTTAG
>NZ_JARNTW010000071.1 GCF_029433105.1 Runella sp. MFBS21
GGCGGTAGCTTCTGCCAAGGAGGGACAGGCGTCGAAATCACCCTCAGTGGTTCACAATCAGGTATCAACTATCAACTCAAAAGAGACAACGCAAATGTGGGTAATGCCGTCGCTGGCACGGGAAATGCTCTTTCGTTTGGCAACCAAACCCTCGCAGGAACCTACACTGTCGTGGCTACCAATGCCTCTACCAATTGCACCAAAGACATGAGCAGCAGTGCGTCTGTCACCGTCAATGATTTACCCACGGCCTACAACGTCGGCGGCGGTGGTAGCTTCTGCCAAGGAGGGACAGGTGTCGAAATCACCCTCAGTGGCTCACAGCCGGGCGTCAACTATCAACTCAAAAGAGACAACGCAAATGTGGGTAATGCCGTCGCTGGCACGGGAAACGAACTTTCGTTTGGTAACCAAATCGTCGCAGGAACCTACACCGTCGTGGCTACCAATGCCTCCACCAATTGCACCAACGATATGAGCAGCAGTGCGTCTGTCACCGTCAATGACTTGCCCACGGCCTACA
>NZ_JARNTW010000072.1 GCF_029433105.1 Runella sp. MFBS21
GCTTATCGCGTCCTTCTTCGCCGCTGAGAGCCTTAGGCATCCGCCATGCGCCCTTGTCTTTCTTCTTCTTAATTACTCTATCTTTCTTCCCAATATGTCAAAAAACTCTAAGACTTATAGCCTTGTGGAGGATAACGGATTCGAACCGTTGACCCCCTGCTTGCAAAGCAGGTGCTCTAGCCAGCTGAGCTAAACCCCCAAGAATGTTGTTACTGATTAACTCTCTGTTAATCAGATGTAATATAACTTATTTTGTGGGCCTGCGAGGACTCGAACCTCGGACCTCTACATTATCAGTGTAGCGCTCTAACCACCTGAGCTACAAGCCCCAATAAAGTTATGTATATAATGAAAGTAAGTTAAGGATAGGAGTCTTTGCTCCAGAAAGGAGGTGTTCCAGCCACACCTTCCGGTACGGCTACCTTGTTACGACTTAGCCCCAGTTACCAGATTTACCCTAACGAAATCTTTTACCTTCCGCTTTAGGTCTCCCCGACTTCCATG
>NZ_JARNTW010000008.1 GCF_029433105.1 Runella sp. MFBS21
CCCGCTGCGTGTCAGTATCTTTTTTTTTTCGACGATCATTACACGCACCGCTTTGGCTCTGTAGCAGGGCTTGACCAACCTTCTGCTTGATCATTTCAACCCTTACTTCTAAATCGTACAATGTGTGCCCCAATGGCATAGATTCAAGTTTATCGTACTCGGAATCTATTAGTTTATGTAACTCTTCTCGTGTCATAATTAAAAGAATGTAAATTACTAACTTAAACGACAATTTGCAATGCACCCGAGTCTAATTTACAAATTTTTAAAAAATATTAGAGATATTCGGCGTTTTATCAATAGTCTAAAAATCACATATAGCTTAGTAAAAGAAGAGTTACTTTTTGAAGATGTTTTTGTTCTTGAGCTTATAAAATTTAAATCTACTTTTGTATATGACTTATTAGCCTATTCAAGCTGTCTAGAATCTCCTTCGGGTTATTATATCAAATTTTCAGAACAAAATTTTGATGAAATGACGAAACAAATTAACGAATCAGAATTAGACTATACGTTTGAAGAAATTAAATGTGCAATTTCATTCCTATACGACCACAGTGGATTAGAAGGAGGATTAAGAAAAGAAAAATCAACCCGTTTAGCTCGACCTTTGTTAAAAAAAGACAATCATTACTTATATTTCAACTATCAACTTTTTGGAACCTTTTCAATGAAAAAATTCAAAGAATCATCTGAAAATCCAGAATTGCTTCAAGAACTAATTGAGGACAAAAAAGAAAAAATAGATGACTATATTGAAATTGTTCGAAAAGAAAAAAACAGAGACTTTGACAATATTTCTCAAAACCTTTTGAAAAGCTTGATTTTTTGCAACAAAAACATTTCCACTACTTTCCAACACCAATCACTAAGAAATGCTATAACTTCTTTTATATCAACTCAATATCAACATTCAAATACAGGTACTAGAACTAACATAAATAAATTTTTGGAAGAATTCTTATTAAGCAACTTATTTCCAGTGGAAGAAATAAAAACTCATCTATTACGATCTGACGTCACCATAGATTTACTTAAAAACCATTTGCTAGACATCCAAGACACTAGCTTAACAAAGATACTAGAGAAGGAAACCCTTATCAATATCAATCAAAAAATTTTCGACAGTTACTTAGAGAGTTTTGGAAGTAATGAAAAGGAAGTTTATTCATTGCTAAAAAATAATTATGAAAATACTGAAATTTTAAATAAGCATTGTTGTAAAAAATATAGAGAATTCTTAGACTCAAATTATACTTGGTACATGCAAAATCTAATTAAACCTTATGATGAACCCTTTCACAAATATACTTTTGAGCCTTTTATATCTCAGATATTTGGTGAATACAGTGAATTTGAAGACTTTTTAAATAAAATTCCTGAGGACAAAGAAGGATTTCGAGCTTATAACCAACTCAAATTCAAAGAGTTTAAGGCTAATGGGTATCGACCAATTATTATCCCCGATTTTAGGGAATCTGGACCTTATCGTGAGTAAAGCCTAGTTGCCTTCCAAAGCGTCAGCTGATTTGAAATCGGCTGACGCTTTTTTTATGAATTTTATTCAAAAATGACATATCAAGCCATTTTTTCGTAAATTTCATATCCTAACCTAATGCCTTTGCCTATCATGCACCAAACTGCGCCTCTCACTCCCTCTTGGTCTCTTCTCGAAAAAATTGGTTTTCGCTTTTTCTTTCTTTTCTTCTTTCCACAGTTATTTGAAGCTTTGTTTTCCCTTTTCCTTCATGGGGGAAGTATTGGGGATTTTTACCAACATATTTGGGATACAACTATCAACTGGGCAGGAAGGACATTTTTCAACATTCCTAAAATTACGATTAGACCCAATGGCAGCGGAGATACTACTTGGAATTGGGTACAGCTATTTTTGATAAGCAGCACTGCTTTTATTGGAACAGTCGTCTGGAGCATTGCAGACCGCAAACGTGCTCATTATCATTCATTCAATTATTGGTTTTGCGTTCTATTGCGTTTCTATTTGGGGATTACTATGCTAAGTTATGGCTTTGCGAAGGTGTTTTTTTCCCAATTTGGCACTATCACTACTTATCGCCTTTTTGAGCAATTAGGCGATATGAGTCCTATGGGTCTTCTCTGGACATTCATGGCGTTTTCGAAAGGGTATCAGTTTTTTACGGGTATGGGCGAAGTCATTGGCGGTTTTTTACTTTTCTTCCGACGTACCACTCTTTTAGGAAGTTTGATTATTGTGGCGGTGATGAGCAATGTCGTGATATTGAATTTCTTTTATGATGTACCCGTAAAGATTTTTTCTTCACAATTGTTGCTCGCTGCTTTTTACCTGATTGCCCCCGATATAAAGCGATTAATGTATTTTTTTGTTTTAAATCAGCCTACTCCCGCCCGAGATTACCCACTTTTTTCTTCAAAAAAATGGTTTAAATGGGGAAGACTCGGACTCAAAACCCTTCTTATCGGTTCCTATATCATTATGGGTTGTATGCAAGGCTATCAATCTTGGCAGTATCAAGAAAGTCCTCAATCGGCCCTGTATGGTCCCTATGAAGTTGTTGATTTTAAGAAAAACAATCAAATCGTATCTCCCACCGATACTCTTCGCTGGGAGCGTGTGTTTTTAGATAGACGAGGAAGCTTTGATATGATTTCTATCACCAACTCACAAGGGTTTCAACAAAGGATTGGGTTTGAATATAATCAAGCCAAACATAGCTTTACTTTGAAAGAATGGTATGGTGATGATAAAAAATACCCATTTTCGTATACTCAGCCTGATTCTAGCACGCTGTTTTTAAAAGGAAAATGGAAGGATGATTCGCTAAGTATGAAATTACAAAAAATCAAAAAGCCATTTTTGCTCACTTCAAGAGGTTTTCATTGGGTCAATGAAACACCTTTCAACAAATAACTAAGCCACCATTTGAGTAGTCCCTAAAGGCAAAGCCAAGTCAATGGTAGTACCTTGGTTGGGGGCCGTTTGGAGTTTTAGCGTTCCGTCTAATTCTTCCACGCGCTTTTCCATATTAAAGAGTCCATTGCCACTGACCTGTCCTACTTCCTTGTCAAAGCCCACACCATCGTCTTTGATTCTTAGGCGCAGTTGTTGGTTTTGGGTAAAAATTTCAATCCATACATGACTTGCGTGGGCGTATTTGGCCACGTTGTTGATTGCTTCTTTGAAAATCAGATAAAAATTGTATTGCTGATGAGAAGGCAATTTGTAACCATTCAATTCGTCGGCCACGCTAAAATCATACCGAATATGTTTAGGATCGAGCATTTCTGAGGCAAAGATTTTCATTTTATTGGTAATACTTTCCAGGCTATCGTTCATAGGGCGCGTCGTCCAGATAATATCCCGAATTGTGGCTACGGTACGTTGCGAATTGATACTTATCAAATCGAGCAATTCTTTAATTTTAGAATCTTTATCCCCCAGTTGTTTTTTGGCAGCTTGGCTCAGCATCGCCACACCACTCAACGTAGCCCCTAAATCATCATGTAGATCCCGCGCAATTTGGGTTCTGATTTTATCAGACACCTGCATTTGGTAAATTGTCTCAGCTTGTAGTCTCTGGGCCTCTCTGATTTCCTTGATACGATTTCGATAAAAAGCATAACCCAATATCCCCATAAGGGTTATTACTACCAAAGTCAGCGCTACGAGCCAAAGGGTTTTTTGATGAAGTTCGGCTTCTTGTTTGGCTTTGATTTCTTTCAAGAGTTGGTTTTCTTTTTCTTTCTCAAAAGCAGTGTATTTCAGCTCAATCAGCTCAGCCCTCACTACATTTTTTTTACGTTCAATCGAATCATTTAAAGTCTTATAAGTCTGAAAATAGGAAAGTGCATCTTTATAATTACCTTCCATTTCGGCCAGACTAGCCATTTCTTGGTTGATACGAGCCATTTCTACTGCCGAACCATACAACTTCGCCATACTTAAAGCCTCTTCATACCATTCTTTGGCTTTGTTAAAATCTTGTTGGAGACGATAAGTGTTGGCTTTTTCTTCATAACATTGAATTTGAAGTAGTTTTTCACCGTAGCGTTGGCTTTCTTCAATGGCTTCGTCCAAATATTCCAATGCCACCGTAAACTCCCGTCGGTCGTTATAGTTACGGGCAACTCCCAGTAAAATTTGGGGTAAAATCAGATAATTTTCTTCTGCCTCTTTAGCCAATACCAAGCCTTTTTTGAGGTAGGCCAAAGACTCTTCATAATGCCCCATGCGGCGGTACAAATCACCTATTTGCTCATGATTGACAGCCATGCCTCGTGCTTGATTGGTAACCATATTCAACTTTAAAGCCTTAAAAGTATACTCCAATGCTTTTTCAAATTGGTTCATACTTTTATAATTTTCGGCGATATTGTTATAGCATATAGCTTTGCCTCTATCCCAGTCCCTGGCTTCAAAAAGTTTGAGTGCAGCAAGGTAATAGTCCTGCCCTTTGGTATAATTCCCTTCCAGCGACTCTAAGATGGCATAGTTGATTATACTTTGTCCTAAACTAATGTTGTTGTTTAGTTTTTTGGCAAGCTGATTGGCTTCATTGGCATAACGCCATGCAGAGGGTTGATCTATTTCGGATAATCGATACGAAAGCCTATGTAGAGTAACCACCCTCATACTATCTTGCGTAGGGTGAACTGCCAACCAATGCTTGAGGCTATCAACCATTTTGTTTTGGCCAAATACCTTTTCTGCTACCGCAAAACCAATGATTGTAAAAATTACTAAGCGATAAAACATATAGAGCTTGCAAAATGGATTTTATGAGCTAATTTCTTAAATTTATTACAGCCTACCTAGCCTCATTTAGTTAATGGTAATACCCAATCCTTTTTATGAAAATACAATACTGCTCTGATTTACATTTTGAATTTGCCGAAAATATCCAATTCTTAACCCATTATCCTATTAAGCCTTCGGGAGAGATACTTATTTTGGCGGGTGATATCACCAATTTATCTTATTTCAAAACCCGAAATGTAGAAAAACTCTTCTTCAAACAACTCTCTAAGCAGTTTGAAAAAGTATTTTGGATATGTGGCAACCATGAGTTTTATCGAAGCTGGGATGTATCCATATTAGACAAACCGTTGTGTTTAAACGTCACCAAAAACATTCATTTGGTAAATAACTTTTCCACTATTTACCGGGGCATTCGACTGGTTTTCACCACCTTGTGGTCTCATATCAACGAATTAGAAGGCCTTTATATTGAAAAAAACATGAGTGATTTCCAGCTTATCAATTATCAAGGCCGCAAGCTCACTACGGCTATATACACCCAGAGACTACACAAGCCTTCCGTTGACTTTCTGGTGAAAGCTCTTCCTTCTGAGTCTGATATTCCCACTGTAGTAGTGAGCCATCATTTACCTTCTTTAAGTTGTGTACATCCCAAGCACAAAGGCAGTTTATTGGAGCAAGGTTTTGCCAGTAATCTTGATGCACTAATTTTAGAAAAACAACCCACCTATTGGATATACGGTCATAGTCATGCCCACATTCCTTCTTTTAAAATTGGCTCGACTACCTTACTAACCAATCAATTGGGCTATTGCAAGTACGGTGAGCACGGGAGTTTTGACGAAGCGCTTTTTTTCGAAATTCCTTAAAAACAAATCGCCGTCTATCAGTGCGATAAACGGCGATTAATGCTTGTTGTAAGCTATGCTATATACCTAGTTTCTACGTTTTCTAGGCTCTTTTGCTACTTTGCCCGGCTCTTGGTCTTTTTTACGTCCTGTACGGAAACCAGCAGGATATGGTGAGCGCAAATCATTCATTGGAAGAATCCGAATCTCCACACGACGGTTACGACTCATTCCTACAGCCGATTTATTATCAGAAATAGGACGAAGCTCACCGTAGTATTCTACCATGATACGACTAGGGTCTTGCATACCATTGCGAATCATATAACGTTTAGCTGCTTCTACACGACGTTTTGAAAGTTGAATATTGTAATTGTCAGAAGCACGTGCATCTGTGTGGCCGATGATGACGGCACGGCAGTTTGGACGCAAGTTGAGCAAATCAATTACTTGTTTCAAAATTTGCTGTGAAGGATCTTTAATAATGGCCTTATCGGTATCAAATTCGATATTACCGAACATGGCTTCACATTCTTCTTTTGGAAGATTTTTAGCAATAATATCTTTGATATATTTTTCAAGATCCATCGCAACTCCACCTCCCGACACAATACTGTTAGCAGGGGTGCTAGGTTCTTTATCAAAAAGGTCCGCCACACCGTCACCGTCAGAGTCGGTATACAAACGAGGATCAACCGGCTTAGGCATGTTTGCTTTTGCAATTGAGTCGGCATCGTTCATGGTTGGGTTGTAAGGCGGTGCAATCAAGTCCAAAGGATTGGTATAGCGCAAGTGGTAGCGACCTTTGGCGGGATCATGTACCCAATTGCCTTTGGCATCTTTTTTAGCCATAACCGCACTTTTACCAATTTTATAGGTAATTCCCAAGCCAATACTTCCCCACTTGTCTTGTTTAGAATCCCCTTTGTTAAACAACCAAATATCTTGACGAGCGTATTGTTCACCACCTCCGCCACCATAAGTGACATCTAATTTCTCAGAGTTTACGTGATTTAGAGTAAAGTCTAAACCTATATCAATACGAGGAGATACTTCAAAGTGAATAGCAGATCCGATAGGGAAGACAATTTCTCGGGTGTAAGTAGATCCGTCACGTTCCCATTCACCAGCAGTTTTAGAACTGGCATTGGTATTAGTTCTAATCAATTCTACGCTTTTGTTAGTGCCTAAGCGATACACCCTTGAATTGTACCACATATAGCCATAGCCTACATATACATCCCACTTCCAACGCTTTAGCTTATTATACCCAAACAAAATAGGCTTTAGGTTAGCATGAGCATTGATTGAAGATTGTAAGAAGCCCTTCGTTTCAAAATGAGCATTGTACAAACGCTCTTTTGACCCATTGAGGTTACCAGTCCAGAAATTGAGGCTTGCCCCAAAAATAGGGGTAATTTGCTTATGCAAACCAAGACCCAGACCTCCCGTTAGATGTTCTTCTGGCCCCAATTTAAAATCGTGTTGGCGCAAGTCACCATAGAATTGCGTAAGAGCTGGCGTAATTGTCAGTGCCCATGTATTCAATTTGTTTGGGCCTTCATACCCTGCACTTTTAGGGGCAGGAGCCTGTGCATCAACTTTCGTTAATGCCAATGACACAATTAATAGAGTGGACAGTAAGTTGATTTTTTTCATGGGCAATGAGCGTTATTTACTGCAAGGGGTATTATAATAATATAAATAATTTATTTAAATAGCGTATCAAGCCTATAAGCCGGATTCTGTTTTCCCGATATATACCGAGACTCTTATCATTTATCTGGTTTCGACGTCACCGTCGAAATCTATCAACCTACCCATACTGACAGCCTTTGTAGGGCGTTGGAGCGAGTAACCCCACAATCAGTACTTATTTGGTCTTTCAGCCCGTAAGGTTTACCATGCCTCATTTGTCACCAAACGAGCGGTAGGCTCTTACCCTACCTTTTCACCTTTTCCACTTACAATAGTAAAGTGGTAGTATATTTTCTGTTGCACTTGCTGTCAAACAGCCGTCTCCAGCTGTTTGCCTTCCCGTTAGGAAGTACGGTACTCTACGCTGTCCGGACTTTCCTTCCTGCTTTGGTTAAACCCCAAATCAGAACGATAAGACGGCTTGGTTACGCTATTGGGCACAAAGCTAAAAATACTTGTTGTCATTAAAAATCAAATAAAAAGAAAAAAATCGTAAAAACCATAAATCAACCCCCATTTTTGACTTAAAGGAGGCCGTCTATTTTGACCTCTACTTGACCTTTGGCTACTATCAAAGCTACTATGGCTGAGGGAGTCAAGTAGACTTGGTCAGGTTCAAGTCCCTCCAAATGCCCACTTAAATTTACGCCTTTTGTTACTTTGCGACTAGTAAGCTGTTGTCTAATGGCTTTTTGGGCTTCTTCTACTTGAGTACCTACTGGAAAGACAAACTGCTGTTCAATTTGTTTGGCAAATCGTCCTTGCAACAACCAATTGGCCGTTTTTACGAGAACACTATGGGTATTGAGGTCATAATCAACATTTTTGAGCGATAAAAGCTTAGTTGAAGCATCATAAAAAGGCGTACCTTTCAGATAAATCACCCCATTGATACTTCCTTTAAGTCCTGCTTTGATAATCAACTTTTCATTTTGACCATAAATATCGACGCTGGTCACCTCAATTTTGTATTTTCCTTCTTTAAAATCAAAAGTTTTTCCTACAAACTGCGATGCGGCAAGTTTAGAAGCCTCTTCGTAAGGCAAAGTCCCTATCAACCCTATCTGGAATCCTTGCGGGATATCATTCGTGACAATCAACGGTGGAATATTGAGTGCTGGCTTGGTCACTGGTTTTTCGCCCGTATAAGTTTGAGTAAACCCTTTAATCCCCACGGTAGCACTGATTTTACCATTCTGAATTTTAAAAGGACTCATCAAAATATCAGTAGGCGTGATGAGCAGCCAAGTGCGATACTCTTCCGACAAAAGCCGAGGCTCACGTATCAAATTCCATGCCTGAAGTACATATGGCTTGATAGAAATATTTTGGCGGATATTGTCGTCAATTGCCTGTGAAATTTTTGCGAGGTTTTCATTAATCAATCTACTCACAATACCAGTTATAGGCACCTCAACCCCCGCAACTTTAATACTAGGTTTGCTTACCCAGTCAAATCCCGCTGAGGCAGTTTGCGTATTGACTTTCCAATCAGCATCTACCCCAAAACATGTCATAAACTTAAGGTTTATCTGAAATTCGGTGGCTTGTGAGCCACCTATGCCGAGCACCTTGTATCCTTTTTCAGCCCAAATTTTTAGGGGTACCGTATAAAACAATAAAGAATCGCGAGCATCGGCCACTATAGGCCCTCTTTTCCAGACCTTTGCTTTGAAGTTATCTTGATTCCCATCTTCAAAACTATTGTCTTCATAGATAAGTCCTTGAACTTGAGCATTCAAATGTTTTGTCACGTCAGCAATCGATATATCGACGGGTACCTGCACGACAGACCTATGTTTTTCGTTCTGAATTTGCATATTTGTATATTTATATGCCTCTAAAGGCGCTTTCGGCTGGGTAGTAATGGAAGATCCCCCACAAGAAATCATCCAAAAACTACCTATCAATATTCCCAATGCACTAGGAAAACCAGACCATTTGGTCTTCAAAAAACCACGGGAGCCCAAAATTTTATTCAGATGCATGGATATTTTATAATAACAAATGAAGGACTCGCAAAGTTATTAAAACAACTCCACAAGTCCTTCTTAAATATTAAGGTATAAGTACGATTGCTATTTTTTCAAAGGCCAACGATACGTAAATTTATTGTTGATAGGAGCACCAAAATAATTTACATTGAGGTAGTCAAGGCGTTGTTTGTGTACTTCTAAGCGTTGTTTAAAATCATCGAAGTTTTTGAGGTTTTTAGGTGTCCAGCCTACTTCTGCTAAGGCAATTCCCCTAGGATATGTCATATACTCTACGTATTCGGCGGTTGGCATATATTCGGTCCATACATTGCCTTGTACTCCCAAAATATGCTTTGATTCTTGAGCATTAAAACTCTCTGGGGTAGGGTCATAAGAATAAGTTTTGTCAAGGGGTAAAAATCCACCAATCGCAATAGGCTGAGTTTTGGGGTCAGCCTGATAATGATCCAAATAACAAAACTGCGTAGGCGTCATGATAGCATCATGATTTTGTTTGACAGCATCGATTCCTCCTTGGGTACCACGCCAGCTCATAATGGTAGCGTTGGGCGAAATTCCTCCCTCCAAAATCTCATCCCATCCAATCATCTTGCGCCCCTTAGCAGTAATAAACTTATCGATTCGACGGATAAAATAGCTTTGCAATTCATGCTCGTCTTTGAGTCCTTCTTTCTTGATTAAATCTTGACAAAAACGACTTTCCTGCCATTGTATTTTTGGACATTCATCTCCACCGATATGAATATAAGGACTGGGAAACAAATCAATTACTTCGGTCAGAATATCTTCCAAAAAGCGAAATGTTTCTTCTCTAGGAGCAAACACATTCTCGTGCACACCCCAAGTAGTGGCCACTTGGTAGATTTTATCGGGATTGTTGCCGTATTGAGGATATGCTGCCAACGCAGCTAAGGCATGACCCGGCATTTCGATTTCAGGCACCACCGTCACAAAACGTTCTTGTGCATATTTGATTACTTCTTTGATTTCTTCTTGCGTATAAAAACCACCGTAAGGTTTTGCATCGTATTTGTGATCGTTGTAATGCCCAAGCATTGTTTCTTTTCGCTTCGAACCTACCTCTGTTAACTTAGGATATTTTTTGATTTCGATACGCCATCCTTGATCATCAGTGAGATGCCAGTGAAACGTGTTCATCTTATGAAGTGCCAGCAAATCAATGTACTTTTTGATAAAACTCACGGGATAATAATGCCGCGCTACATCTAGCATCAAACCCCGATAAGCATAGCGAGGCTGGTCTTCTATATAGCAACAAGGTACAGTCCAAGTGACATTGTCGGCCTTTGCCGAACCAAAAATAGCAGCAGGCATCAGTTGTTTGAGGGTTTGTAGGCCATAAAAAAAGCCTTTGGGATTCTCAGCAGTGATGACAATCCGTTTGGGAGATACTTCTAAAAAATATCCTTCTTCTCCTAGTTTGACGTCTTTGCTAACGACAAAATTGATGCCGTCTTTGACCCTAAAATTTCCGGCAAATACCTTGGTGTCACGCCCACTAACAAGGCCTATCTGCCCCGCTAGACTTTCGGCCATCCGCCGAAGTGCTGGATCGGTACTCGCTACTGCTATAATGGGCTTGGCTCCCAATACAAACACTCCCGTCTTTGCCTCTAATCGAACGGGTTTGGGCAAAAGTGAATAGCTATTTTGTCCCAAAAGGGGTAAAAAACTTGTGAGTAGTAAAAATAAGAAAAGGGTCTTTTTCATAAAATTATTTATTATTTAATACAAACATAATAAAATAATTTACTATAAAATTAAAAAGTTAATTAATACTAAACAAAATTGTAAATTATGCCAATCTCGTTCCATTGGGCACAGGGCGGTCAGGCTGAGCCAATACCACCTCACCTTCTGGCAAAGCAAAGCCTGTTACTAAAACTTCCGACATAAAATCAGCTACTTGTTTTGGGGGGAAATTAGTAACACAAAGCACCTGTTTACCCAAAAGTTCTTCTTTTGAATATAACTTCGTGACTTGCGCTGAAGTTTTTTTGATTCCAAGATGCGTCCCTAAATCTACCCAGATTTTCTAGGCGGGTTTTCGCGCTTTCGGAAATTCTTCCACTTGCACGATAGTACCCGCATAAAGTCCTACTTTTTCAAAATCTTGCCAAGCGATAATGCTGTCTGTCATGGAGTTATTTTTTTAGTAAAGGAAAAATCTCAATACAAGGCACTTTTAAGCCTTCTAAGCCTGTTGCTTTTATTAGAAGCCTCAAAATAACACCTTAAGAATATATGTTTGTCTCCTTTTTTCAGTATTTTTAGGAGAGGCTGCTTACTTTTTTTGATTCTCAGACAACTATTAAACGGCTAACTAATAATTTAAGCTATGAGTAATGTATTTTCTTGGAAAAACCTTCTGAAAGACACTCTTTTAGTAACAGCTGGTGTGTTAAGTGCAGGTATGGGTCTCAAAGGATTTTTACTATCAAGTCATTTTATCGATGGGGGTGTAACGGGAATCTCAATGCTAATTTCTAGCCTTTTCAACATTCCTTTAGCCATTTTGATTCCTATCATCAATATCCCCTTCATCTTCATTGGATATCGTCAAATCAGCCTGATTTTTGCTATAAAAAGCTGCATTGCCATCGCCGGGTTAGCCATTTGTTTGTCGCTTATGCATTATCCAGATGTAACCCCTGACCCACTCCTTACTGCCATCTTTGGAGGGTTCTTCATTGGAGCAGGGATTGGCCTAGCGATGCGGGGAGGGGCGGTATTGGACGGAACCGAAATCGCCGCAGTGCTTATTACTCGTAGGATTTCATGGCTTAGAGTAGGTGATGTTATTTTACTTTTCAACATCGTTATTTTTACTGCTGCCGCTTACTTTTTAGGCGTCAATGTGGCACTTTATTCTATCTTGACTTATTTTGCTGCTGCCAAAACGATTGATTTTATAGTGCATGGATTAGAAGAATATACTGCGGTAATTATTGTCTCAGAAAAACACGAGGAGATTCACCAAATGATTACCGAAAAACTCAAAAGAGGAGTCACAGTGCTTAACAGCGAAAAAGGATATGGAAAGCGTGGTTCGACCAAAAAACAAAACGTGTTGTATTCGGTCGTTACAAGACTTGAGGTAAGTAGACTAAGAGACGAAATCGCTCATATTGATCCTCAAGCTTTTATTGTACAACATGGAGTAGATGATACCCGAGGAGGAATAGTCAAACAGCGGGCATTGCATTGAAAACCAACATGGCAAGGTGTGAAGCCTTGCCATGTTGATTGGATTGCCTTAGGCATTACGCACATAGCTACCAAGCCACTTGATGTAGTTTTTATGTTTTTTAAAAACTTTTTGTACGTTTTCGTTTTTAAAATACCCTTCTAATTCAATAAAAAACCAAAAGTTGAAATCTTCACTTCCTTTGTAAGGTCGGCTTTCGATTTTGGTAAGGTTGATATTAGCTCGTTTAAAATCTTGCAAAAAGCTCGCCAATATCCCTGGTTTGTCGGTGTCAGGTAAGCGGGCGATGATGGTGGTTTTGTCATCTTCACTAGGCTGATTTACAAAGTCTTTTGCCAAAATAAAGAAGCGAGTACGATTGTTACCATTGTCTTCGATATTGTCAAAAAGCGTAGGAAGACTAAACAAACGAGCGGCAATCACCGAACAAATAGCAGCACTCTCAGGATCTTCGGAGGCCAATTTAGCCGCCTTTGAAGTAGATTCTACCTGAATCTCTTCGGGCTGTGTTTGTTCAAAGTATTTGTTCAGAAAACCACGGCATTGTCTAAATGCAATATCTTTTGAGTAAATCCGCTTGATTTTAGAAGGGTTTTCACACTCAGTAGCAAGCGCAAAGTGTACAGGGATTTTGAGTTCAGCAGCGATATTGACGGAAGTTTCATTGAGCAAGTCTACCGTTTCATACACAATTCCCTCTTGATTGTTTTCGATAGGAATTACCCCAAACTTGGCTCGCCCCGTGGCAACTGCCTCAAATACAGACTTTATAGTGGGAAGCGTCATGTATTCGCTCATCGCTCCAAAACGACTTTCGGCTGCTTGGTGCGTAAAACTTCCTTCTGGGCCTAAGTAAGCAATACGCTCAGGAAGCTCGATATTGCGCGCTGCGGCAAATATCTCTAAGTAGATAGCTTCAATCGCTTCAGAAGAAAGAGGACCTTTATTGAGTTTTTTGACACGATCCAGAATAAACTTCTCCCTTTCGGGACGGTAGATGACCGTTTTGGTAGCACGTTTGAGTTCTCCTACTTTATGAACCCATTCCATTCGGCGATTAAGTAAGAGCAACAATTGGTCGTCGAGGGTATCGATTTCGCGTCTAATGTCTTCTAAATTCATGTTTTTTAATAAATGATTGTGCAGCAAAGCCGACGCCCCACTGCACAATATAAGCTACTAGTTTTCTTCTTCGGGAGCGGGAGGAATGGTAATCCCCGCAAAGAGCGCATCCATTTTGGCAGCATACTCAGCAGTATCATCAAGGTAAAAATGCAACTCTGGTACAATTCTCAACTGATGACGAATACGCTGACCCAGTAATTGACGAATTTGTTTATTGCGTTCTTGGATTTGTTCGAGAAGAAGCCCTTTGTTTTTTGTCACTAAAAAACTCAGGTATACACGTGCAATGGCTAAGTCAGGAGACATCCTGACAATGGTGACAGTAATAAAAGCATTGTCAAACCAAGTTCGCCCTTCTTTTTGAAAAATATCACTCAGGTCTTTTTGGATTTGCCGAGCTACTTTCTGTTGTCTTTTAGATTCCATAGTGAATTCCCATTTTATAGTACATTCCCAAAATATCTTGGTCCTCAATATTTTTATGTACTCTTTATCGGATACAAAGGTACGAAATTCTATTCATCTAATTTGGTACGGTTTTTGGATACAGCATGAAAAGCATTAAATAAGCATAATCTTCTACCATGTACAAAGCCTACCTCTCAACGTTTATTGGTATTTTGGGTAGTGTAAGCATTGCCCTCCAAACCCAAGCCCAGCACTTTGAATCTTCGAATTTGCCCATTGTTGTTATCAATACCCAAGGACAAACTATCATTGATGAAACCAAAGTAAATGTGCATATGGGTGTGATTGACAATGGCTCCGGCAATCGCAACTACTATCGCAACTCCCAAAACAACAACCAACCCGACCCTTTTAATAACTATGACGGCACCATAGGTATTGAATTTCGAGGCTCTGCTTCCCAATTTTTTCCTAAAAAGCCATATGGTTTTGAAACAAGAGAAAACGCTGGCTCAACCAAAAGCGTTAAGGCTTCTATCCTAGGAATGCCCCCTGAGAGCGATTGGATACTAAACGCTAGCTACACCGACAAGTCGCTCATGCGGGATGTACTTACGTACCATTTATCCAATCAAATCGGTATGTATGCCACTCGTACCCGCTATGTAGAATTGGTGGTAGATGACGACTACAAGGGGGTGTATATTGTCATGGAAAAAATCAAACGCGATGCCAACCGAATCAATATCGCCTCTCTCAAAGAGACAGATAATAGCGGCGACGAAGTGACCGGAGGATATATTCTTAAAATCGATAAAAATACTGGCACTGGCAACGCTTCTTGGAAATCACCTTATCCCGGTAATCACAACACGGAAATTAACGTGATGATTGAATACCCCAAACAAACCAATATTACTGAGGCACAATACAATTACATCAAAAATCATTTCACTGAATTTGAAAATACCCTCAAGTCCTCTCAATTTAAAGATCCCGTCAACGGCTATGGCAAATACATCGATGTTAATTCATTTGTTGACTACTTCCTCTTGACCGAACTTACTTACAATATCGACGCCTTTAGGCTCAGTATTTTTATGCATAAAGACCGTGATAGCCGCAATCCCAAAATCAAAATGGGGGCTCCGTGGGATTATGACCACGGATACGGTAATGCTAATTTTTGTCAAGGTTGGGAAACCAACCACTGGGCTTATGATTTTGTCAGGGAGTTTTGTCCCAATGACGACAAGCAAGTACCTTTTTGGTGGGCAAGGCTGCTAGAAGATAGGGATTTTTGTATTAAAGTAAGAGACCGCTGGAAAGAACTCCGTACCAACTATTGGACCAATGACTACATCAATACCTTTATTAGATACAATGAGGAGCTACTGTCCGAATCACAGGTACGTAACTTTCAGCGTTGGCCCATTTTGGGTGAGTGGATATGGCCTAATTATTTCGTCGGCAACACGTTTAAAGAAGAAGTAGATTGGTTTAAAAACTGGACCGAACAACGCCTCCAATGGTTAGACACCAACATAGACAAAATCGGGGCTTTAGGTATAGATTGCTCTAACGTATCAGCTCCTGCTATCGCTAATGTTAGCTACTGTCAAGGTCAAAATAGTAATCCACTTACTGCCGTAGGAACCGACCTCAAATGGTATACCTCCGCCGACGCCACCGAAGGAAGTACCCTCGCCCCTACTCCTTCTACTGAAACTTTGGGGACAGCTTCCTATTACGTAACCCAAACAACGCCTCAAGGATGTGAAAGCCCAAAAGCAAAATTGGACGTCACTATCAATGCCGTACCTCAGGCGCCCACAGTTGTTCATGTCGAATACTGCCAAGACCAATCCCCTCTTGCTTTGAGTGCCGAAGGGCTTCAACTTAAATGGTATACTTCGGCTACAGGTAGTAGCGCAGAGACCACTGCGCCTATCCCTGCTACCACGACTGCGGGTTTAGTTTCGTATTTTGTATCACAAACTATAGACGGCTGTGAAAGCAATAAAGCCGAAATCCAAGTTACTATTAAAGAAAAATCTACCCTTCCAACTGTTACTAATAACGCCTATTGTGAAGGAAATACGGCGACACCTCTCACCGCTTCTGGCGAGAACCTAAGATGGTATACATCTATACAGAGTGAATCCAATACTACTACTCCACCTGTACCATCCACCGAAAAAGCCCAATTGCTGTCTTTTTTTGTAACTCAAAATACCAATGGTTGCGAGAGTAATCGCGCAGAAATAGCGGTTAATATAAAAGCAAAACCTAGCCGTCCTGAGGTTTCTGACGTTGGATATTGCGAGGGCCAAAATCCCAATCCCCTCACGGCTCAAGGCACTGAACTAAAATGGTATGCCTTCGAAACAGGGGGTACGGGTGAAAGTACTACTCCTACTTTTGTCACATCATCAAGTACTAAGCTAACCTATTTTGTAACACAAACTATTGAAGGGTGTGAAAGCGATAGGTCGAAAATCGAGATTACTATAAGCCCTAAGCCTACTCCACCCCAAGTTGAAAATGTAACGTATTGTCAGCAGCAAGTACCAAGCAGCCTTAGCGCCCAAGGAACCCGTCTACGATGGTACTCTTCCGATATTAGTAGTACTGGCGATACTTTAGCACCTTTACTCACTACTAATGAAGCTACGACCTTGGCCTACTTTGTATCTCAAACAGTGGGGGGATGCGAAAGTGAAAAAGCCAAGATAGAAATTCTTATCAAAGCAAAACCCGACAAACCCACCCTCATTTCTACCATCAGCTATACCAAAGGTGACAACGCAGAACCAATTTCGGCCCAAGGAGAAAATCTAAAATGGTATGCTACCGCCGCTGCTACCAATGGTAGTCCTACCGCTCCCGTACCTTCTACCACTACTACTGGCGATGTGTATTATTATGTAACTCAAACCGTCAACGATTGCGAAAGCGATAAAGCTGAGGTAGTCATTAGCGTATTTGAGCCCCTTGCCTCTAGTGTATGTTTAGAAATAAAAGCATTTTTGGAAGGAGCCATGAATGGCTCAAGCATGACCAATATACTCAATAAGCAAGGGCTACTTCCTGGGCAAACTCCAAGCAGCGCTTTTGCTGCTAAAACCCCTAGTGGACAACCTTATTCCAAAGGACTATGGCTATACAATGGCTCCGAAAAAGTAGAATCATATCCAAGTGACGTAGTCGATTGGGTACTGGTATCACTCCGTACTTCTCCTTTGGATGAAGTTACTACAGTGTTCAAAACAGCCGCTCTCATACACCAAAATGGCACCATCCGTCCCCAATCTGGCTGCCCTTCTTTTGATGCAAGCCATAAGTTTTATGTAGTGGTAGAGCATCGCAATCATATCGGTGTAGTATCGCATGAAGCAGTAGGTATCACGGGTGGCAAAATATCATATGATTTTACAAGTCAGCAATCCTTCATCCCTCCCAATGCTCCCTCATCAGGACAAACCAAGGTGGGAAACTTTTACTGCCTACTTGCAGGAGACGTCCAAAAAGGAGCTTTTTCTGAAATCAACGCCCGAGACAATGCCATTTGGCTTGGGGAAAACGGGAAATTTGGAGTATACACTGCCGCTGACATGAACCTAGACGGTGAAGTCAACGCCAAAGACTATTCGCTATGGCGCCGAAACAATGGTAAGTTTTCGAGTATTGGATTCTAACCAACTTACATCAAACTACCCACGCGCATTTGTTCGACAACCTCTTTGATATGTTGAAGTGCAAAGGTGATTTCGTCGTCGGTTGTAAATCGCCCCAAACTCAAACGCAGTGAAGCATAAGCTTGATCGTCGGTAAGGCCTAATACCTTTAACACATAAGAAGGTAAAACCGAAGCCGACGTACAAGCTGAGCCGGTCGATACCGCCACATCCTTGAGGCTCAAAAGTAAATTTTCGCCGTCTACATCTTCAAAACAAATATTGGTCAAATGAGGCAAACGAGCAGCTATATTACCATTGACAAACGTATGCGGGACTTGGGACAAAATCCCTTGTTCGAGGCGATCGCGTAAAAGCTTCAACCTCTCCGATTCGGATTTCATCTCCTTTTGTGCTATTTCACACGCTTTCCCCAAACCTACAATTCCAGGCACATTGAGCGTACCAGAGCGGCGCCCTCGCTCGTGCCCACCGCCATCTAGCTGCTGACTGATTTCAATACCCTGTTTTACTATTAGTGCTCCTATTCCTTTGGGGCCATATAGCTTGTGGGCTGATAAACTCAATAAATCAATGCCGTCAGAGTGCATATCGACGGTTACTTTGCCCACGGCCTGTGTGGCATCACTATGAAATACTGCTCCCACCGAATGAGCCAAAGTAGCCATCTCACGAATGGGCTGAATCACGCCAATTTCGTTGTTGGCATACATCACCGAAACCAATATCGTATCTTTTCGAAGAACATTGGCCAATTGCTGAAGACTAATGAGACCGTCAGAAGACGGAACAAGATAAGTGACTTCGGCCCCCCATTCTTCCAAATGATGGCAAGTGTCCAATATAGCCTTATGCTCAGTAGCAACGGTAATGATGTGTTTTCCTCGAACTGATTTTTTTTCAAACAACCCTTTGATAGCCAAATTATTAGCCTCAGTAGCCCCACTCGTAAAAACCACTTCTTTGGGATTTACATTCAGAAACTTTGCAACTTGTTTACGTGCATTTGTTACTGCTTCTTCGGCAGTCCATCCATATAAATGCGTTCGACTTGCAGCATTTCCAAAATGCTCACTAAACCACGGAAGCATCGTCTCCAACACTCGACTATCTACAGGAGTGGTAGCATTGTAATCAAGATATACAGGCAAGCGCATAAAAAAGTCGTTATTTTTGAACGAAAATAACGACTCAATTCTACATGTACAAATCCAATCAATTACTTATTATTAGTTGATGCAGGCGGCGGTAATTTAGCAAAACTTGACTGAAACCACTTTACATTCATTCCTATCATACCTGCATTGGAAGAAGTCCAAGCAAAATCCAGTGCTTCGTTTTTGCCGTCTTCGTACAATGCCAACTTTAATACCTCTAAGTCTTTTCCAAAAATCACTTTAGACAATTCAACCGTGTATTTGGTAGGTTTCTTTTCAGCATCAATCAATCGCAAACGGCCACCTTGATCGTGTAAATAAACCTGTCGATTAAGATCATATTTATCTTCAGTGCCTTCTTTTTTGAGTCGCCACCATCCAACATAGACCTCGCAACGCTTGAGTTGATGATATACTTTATCCGTAGGGCCAAACAAACGTTTTCCAGCTTCGTCAAACCCTTCTTCACGAAACCAAAAATCATTTTTAGATAAGAGGAGGCTATCGGTCATGTAGAACTTTTTCTTATCTTTCTTTGACTCCATCAGACAGGCTTTATCTTTCATATATCCCACAAACTTATCCCCATTGCGACGCCAATAGACCGCACATCCTTTTGTATTTTCGAGTTTATCAAATGTCAATGTTTTGATTTTATCGGGCTTCTGATTCAAATTGACATAAGCAGAATCGACTTTAAAAGTATACTTATCTAAACGTATTGCTTTTTCAGCCGGGTCTTCTTTGAAAACATAAATCCATTGATAAATCTGATTGGGATTATTGTCATAATAATGCTTCACATAAAATACATTTTCGCCAAGTGTAGGGGCTTGAATTGGCGAAAAAACAATATGTGTACGACGATGCCGATTTGGTGCTTTAGTATCAATTTCTCTAACAAATTGTTGAAAATTATCGAATTCCCCTTTGAGCAAGGCAGTCATTGATTTTAAATCATCTTTCAGAGAAGAGGCTGCCTGCCCAAAACTTTGCATATTAAGCAACAACAATAGGATACTAACGAAGGCGTGTTTTTTTGAATCTTTCATGAGCGTTTTATAGGATTTCAAGGGTGCAATATTACGCAAAAAGTTCTTTTAATAGTCCAAAGATTTATCAAATGGATTAGTCTTTGAAAGAAAACAATGTTTTATATATTTCTTTTCAATCCATAACTTGGGACACTCATTGCAATCTTTCCTAAAATCTCCATGATTACTACCGCCGTCTTACTTTATCTTTTTTTGCCTATTTGCTTGTTTTGGTGGGGGTGGTTTGAATGGTGGATAGCATTGCCTTGTACTGCTATCTTAGGAGGCTTATTGGCAGTAACTTTCCCCTCTTTCAAGCTTTCCTATTCTCGTAGTTTCTTATATTTTAAAAGTCCACAAGGCATCCTATTTTTTAAGTCAGTTTTGGTATGTTTGATACTATCTTTTGGTTGGACATACCTGAGTGGTGTAGGAGGATTTAGGCCCCAGCATTTCGATTATTTCAAACACAATTTACTGATAAACAACTTAATCCGGTACTCATGGCCGGTTGTTTATCATGACCAAACCTACTTAGCTTATTATCATGCCTACTATTTAGTGCCTACACTCCTAGCCAAATGGACGGGTGGTATATCTTGGGCGTCTTATTATTTTTTTGTTTGGACTTGGCTAGGGTTATTTCTTGTTTTCAGGCTTTTACAAGAGCTGGGTGGCACGCGTCTGCTACTTTTATTTTTGTTTTTCAATAGCCCCGAAGGGATTTTGTGGCTAGTAGAGATTTTCAAATCATCGGCCTCTCTTAAAGCGTCGATTGTAGACTTATGGCGCAATGACCACACCATAGAACTCATCCAAACTCCAGGGGGGCTGATGTTTCCAAGTCATGTAGAATCATTCATAGCAGCACCTCAACACTCTCTGTTCTCATGGCTTGGCATAGGATTATTATTAAAAACTCTACTTCCCGTAGGCCAAAAAACTTTGTCAAACGCGGCTTTTTTACTAGCCTGCTTACTACTTATAAGTGGCTTATATTGGTCACCTCTAGCCACTTTAGGGCTTGTTCCGTTTGTAGGTTTTATGGTAATTTCTTCCAATACCTTCTCCCTCAAAACAACCAAACGCTCAGCTTTTGCACTTGTAAGTATCGTTCTGACGGCGTTGCCGATATTGATTTTTTATGCCGGTCATTTTCCCATTTTTACCCAGCACGGCTGGTGGTGGAATTTTCTAAAATCCTCTCATGATTATCTTTTACTTTTCGTTTTTTTGGCCTTGGAAGTAGGAATTTGGGGTTTGATAGGATTTTATCTTTTTAAGAAAAATTTGGTTTCTAAATTAGATACAAAACTTCTATCACTGGCATTGATCGTGCTTACTATTTTAGCATTCTATCGTTATGGTTTTTTCAATGATTTGGCTCGACGTGCTTGCTTAGCTCCTACGTTAGTTGTATGCTGGTTTGTAGCAAAATACCTCATTCCAAGAGCTTTAAATGGCCTTGCATGGGAGCGTCTGTTTTCGATAGGACTTGTATGTTTTTGTGTGCTTATTCCATTCAAACAGCACTTGCGCTGGTTCACTTCTGAGCCCTACACAACTATTGTCGATAAAAAAATAAGTGATTTTACCCCTTACACCATCCATTACCTCGACCGATACCATAACGGGCAGTTTGACGTAGTAGCCCAATACTTAGGGCGTCCCCAGTCTATTTATATGCACTCCTTTGCCCCCTCCCAACCTACTAAGCCTAAAGTCATCTCGAAGGCATTTTATTACTGGAAATCTACTTTTAAATTATCTTCTTTTGAAAAACAAGCATTGTTAAATCATAAAATCGATAAGCTTTACGTCAAATTTTTTGATGTGGATTGGGATGGTGTTAGCAAGCAAGCCATTCCTAAAGCGGTTATTTCTTTTGCAGAATCCCCTCCCGTTTCAATTGTGCCTACGGTATTTATTACTAATCGCAGCCTCGAAAACCTAACTTGGGGGGGTATCGATGAATTGGGAGAAAATATAGCTACTAAAATCTCACAAATATCCCATGCTCAAAGGCAAAGCTTTGGGGTGGACGAAGTACAAATTGACTGTGACTGGTCGCTTACCACCAAGTCTAAATACTTTAAACTTCTTTTGGTATTGAAGAAAAAACTTACTCAATCTGGGCTTTCCACAAAACCTATTACCTTGTCGGCGACGATTCGTCTACACCAAATTAAGTTTTATCGAACTACAGGTGTACCTCCCATTGCAAAAGGCATGTTGATGTACTACAACATGGGCAACTGGAAAACTCCCAATGCTCCCAATTCTATTCTAGACCTCGATGTAGCTCACCGATATGCTGATTATATCTCCGACTATCCATTGCCTTTAGATGTAGTGCTTCCTATTTTTCGTTGGGGAATAGTGTATCGAAACGGAAAGTTTATTTCCTTCATCAATCACCTCACTACCAAAGAATTAGAGAATACTGTTTTCTTAAAAAAATCTCAATATCCTCATCAGTACGTTGCTCTCAAAAACACCCATGCTTGGGGTATAGCCATTCGTCAGGGGGATATTTTACGAATTGAAGAATGTCACCCTGAAGACCTCATAATAAGTAGTAGATTACTTGCTGAAGAAATACAAAATTCTGAAGTTACTTTTGCGTTTTACCATTTAGATTCTTTGAACCTTTCTTTTTATGAAAAACAATCGCTTTTTCAAGTTTTTCGAGCCTTCCGCTAAAATCATCGCTATTCTAATCTTACTTGCTTGTGCAGGTGGACCAGCTGATTTAAATGAATTTACGAGCTACTTTATGCCCGAAAGTGCCGAGAGTCACGCAGGTGATAACCGCTATAATTATACGCAACAGTTCTTGTATTTGTCAGAATACGAAGACACTTTAGAGGTGGCGCCGACGCTCAATTCGCAAGCGTGGGCCCAATACGCCAATGTATCGGAAGAGATAGCATACCACTATTTTTACGGAGAAAACAAAACCGATGTTTTATCGCAGCGTTTGCTCCTCAAAGGCAACAAATCCGCCGTCAATTATCTCCAATTGGCTCGAAAAATCGACCAAGCGTATACCCCAGCCCTCTATTCGTGGGATGAGACCCAGCGTGATTCCCTAGTTTTACAACAAGCATATATGCAAGTCCAAGCGCAAGCTCAAAACGCTCCAGATGATTTTTTAAAAGAAAGGTACGGGTTTCAGGCGGTCAAACTCGCGATGATTTTACAAAAGCCAGAAGAATGCCTCAAGCTCTACGAACGCTTTATAAAACCACTCAAAAACAAAACTTTCATCAGCGATTGGGCTTACAGTCGCAAAGCCGGAGCAAGCTTGGCTTTAGGCGACACAGCTAGAGCAATTTACGAATTTGCGCAAGTATTTGAGCGCTGTCCTTCACGCCGTAAAGAAGCAGATTTGAGCCTTCGTATCAAAGGGATTACTTTCCAAGAAAAAGCCCTTAGTTATTGTCAAAACGATGCCGAAAAAGCAGCGGTATATGCTCTTTGTGCCATTCAACCTTTAGAAGATGGATTACCTTTCTTGAAAAAAATTGTTGAGCTTAATCCTAAAAATAAATTACTAGAACTTATTACAGCGCGTGAAATCAATAAAAACGAATACTATACCCTCAATCCTGTTCCTTATGTAGAAGATACAACAGCGTACCAAGAACGCCAAAAAGAAAGTAAAACCTATTTTGAACAACTAGGCGATTTTACCGCCCAATGTGCCCAAAATCCCGCTCTTTCATCCTCCGCTTTTTGGAACACTGCCAATTCGTACATTTCCTATATCAATAAGGATTATGAGCAAGCCTCCAAAGCTTTGGAAAAAGCCAAATCAATGCAGACCTCCAATACTTTTTTGAAGCAACAAATCGAAGTGCAAACAATGCTGTTGTTGATTGCAAAACAAGACAAAATTACGCCTGAGTTTGAAAATCAAGCTATTGGTATGCTTGAAGGATTTACGAAATCAAATAATTTTAGGGTGGTCAATGCCTACACACGTGCTTGTGATTTACTGGCCAAAATGTACCGAGGTCAACCAATTGATTCTGAAAAAAAAGCAGGTTGGCTTTCTGGTTGTAGTAGCAAATCAACCGATATTCCCAAAACATATCTCGCCAAAGCGTTTTTGTTTGATATAGCAGCAAGCTGGCAAGCACGTCCCACAACGCCCGAAGGGTACTCTGTTAGCTTTGCGACAAATACCGACCGCTATGCTATTGAAGACAGTACCTCTATTGAACTGCTTCAAGAAGTGTTGAAGTACATTCAAGCACCCAATTTGACTAATTTTGATAAAAAACTCCTCCAACTTTCAGGAGTACATCAAGATCAAATCAATCTTCTGATTGGGCGTAAACATTTAGGTTTGCACGAATATATTTTAGCGGCTAATGCATTTGAAAAAATTCCTGTTCAAACTTGGAAACAAGAGCCTTTTGCAACTTATCTAGACCAAAATCCTTTTTATTTGACCCCTGATAATGGCCAAAAGGCCAATCCTGCAATAACTCCTTACCAATTTGCGAAACGTATGGCCGAACTGGAAGCCCAAATGAAACAAGGAGATGCCCAAGCAGCTTATCTTTTGGGCTGTGGTGCGTATAATATGGGATATTGGGGCAATAGCTGGATTCTCTCCAATCGGCAACGCAGCAGTAGCGAGTATCAATACATGTATCCTAAGAGAGATTTGTCACAAGATGATTATTATGTGGCTAGCAAAGCCAAATCTTATTTCGACAAAGCTATAGCCCTATCAAAAGCTCCTGAGCTTTCGGCTAAAGCGGCTTATGGCGGAGCACTTTGCCAACGCAATGCTTTTGCCGTTTATGAAGCTGCCGCGAGCGAAAAAATAGGATACTCCGCTTCAGAACAAGCTGCCTTTACAAAAAAAATGAACCAAGAACTCAGACAGCGTTTGCACAGCTACTTCCTAGTTCTCAAACAACAATATCCCGACGCTCAATATACCCGTGAAGTCTTGGAAGAATGTGCTACGTATCGATATTATGTCAATCGCAAATAAAATTTTTAGCTCCCTAGCTGATTACTTCAAAAAAGGTAAAAAAACAGAACAACTAAACCACTGTCTTACAGTGCGATATGGCCTTACAGATTTTTTTAGCAAATATTTTTCAAGTTTTTTGACAAAAAATTTGCGTTTTAAAAAGCTATCCTACATTTTTGCACTCCCAAACGACGGGAAATACCGACAAAAAATGGTGATGTAGCTCAGTCGGTAGAGCAAAGGACTGAAAATCCTTGTGTCGGCGGTTCGATTCCGTCCATCACCACTCTCAAAATCAAGCCGTTACGAAGAAATTTCGTAGCGGCTTTTTTCTTTGGTACAACATAGGTACAACCATTTATTTTGGATCAAGTACAAAATTTGTGAAGGATGTTGGATTTTTTGAATCAATACCAAAACGTTGATATTGCTGGGGTAAAGGAAAATAATGCAGACTCTCCCGATTTGAATGATTGGTAAATTAAATTTCATGGCGGAACGCCTCTTTTAACTCTTTTTCACAAAGACCCCGAACCGAAGGGAATAATTAAAGAGGTCGTCAATGATTATGGATGGGCCGATACCGATATACAGAGGCGTATCAGTTTTCGTCATACCATAAGCGGTCAAACGAAGCGGAGTTTTTGTGTACTGAATGAGACCGACAGGATCATCATTAAGAATACGGCACAGGCCGAAGCACCTCCCTACTGGTTGCATAATACCATTTTAAATGCACTTCCTTCCAAGCTGAGACGGCTAATTGTTATTGAAGGAGAAATGCATTCTAACCCTCGAAGTATAACGTATAAAGAAGCAACGGCCTATTGGGAGCCGGATATAACAGGTTTTATCCAGGCAATTCTGGAGGGTGTTATTTGTGTTGACTTCGATGCCAGAACGAATGAAGGCCGTGGATTAGTCATAAGCAATCACGGCACAAAATTTAGAATTAAAAATGATGATACCGGCAAAGATTTATGCTAATAAGCATAAAATAGTTGCCAGTATCGGTTAAAATTATGGGTAATAATATGCTCAAAGCTAATCTATAATTTCTTGGTTTACATTAGTAAGTTTGTCTATCTTTCCGACAAAGGACTAACCAGATTGAGAGTGCCTGATACTTCCTATAATGTTTAAGTTGAATCAGCATTAAGTGTAATCATTGTAGTGACGTCTGCCTATTGGTGTTGTCACATATCTTGACAAAATTTGTGACGATTATTATCCTGTATCTGTCACAAATAATTTCTAAATTTGTGACAGATATGTAAAAGGTTTGCGTATGCAAAGTTCTGAAAAACAAATAGAAAAGTCAATAAAGTCAAGACCAAAGGGGACATTGGTGTTCCCTGATGATTTTACACATTATGGTTCTTCGGAAGCTGTACGAAAAGCCTTGGATCGTCTCGAAGATAAAAAATCCTTGATACGGGTAGCCCAGGGCATTTACGTAAGACCCAAAGAAAGCAAACTTATCGGCGTTGTGTTACCATCGGCGGAAGAGGTGGCTGAGGCCATCGCAAAGCGGGACAAAATCAGAACAGTTCCAAGCGGAGCCTATGCCCTGAATGCACTCGGGTTAAGCACTCAGGTGCCGATGAAAATCGTATTATTGACCGATGGGTCACCACGCGAGATAAAAGTCGGCAAGCGAACAATTAAATTTAAAAAGACCACCCCCAAGAATCTTTTGGCAAAAGGAAAAATAAGCAGGCTGGTGATACAGGCGTTAAAAGAAATCGGCAATGGTAAAATAAGTGAGTTGGAAGAACAAAAAATTTTAAAGTTGCTCAAAACGGAGAAGCTTGCTGATTTAAAGCATGACATAGCTTTGGCACCAGTTTGGATTCAATTAATCATGAAAAAGGCTTTGAAAGATGGCAAAGAATGATTTTTATACTATATCAGCCGCTGAAAAAGAAGCTGTTTTTCAAGCCATAAGTACCCAAACCGGAATGCCTGCGTTTGCCGTCGAGAAAGACTGGTGGGTCACACAGACATTAGCCATCATTTTTCAAACGGAGATAGCCAGCCATTTGGTTTTCAAAGGAGGAACATCCCTCAGCAAAGCTTGGAAGCTCATCCAGCGGTTTCGGAAGATATTGATTTGGCCATTGATAGATCTTTTTTTGGTTTTGAAGGCGAACTTTCAAAAAGTAAACGAACAGCATTGAGAAAAGAGGCAGGTGCATACACTACAGGTCCGTTTTTTGAAGAGCTGCAACGGATGTATGCCGCTAAGGGATTTGAGGTTTCGCTAAAGGCGGTAGCGGCAACCGACAGCGACCAAGACCCCAGAATTATTGAAGTTCATTATCCTAATATTATTAAACCACCTGGGTATTTATTTCCTCAGGTACACCTGGAAATCGGGTGCCGTTCACTGCGTGAACCATACACCATTCGTACCTTCGGCTCTCTAGTCGACGAAATTTATGAGGGACGAGATTTTGCGGCTCCCCTGATAAATATCCCTACGGTAGATGCCGAAAGAACTTTTTTAGAGAAATTGTTTCTGCTGCATGAAGAGTTTCATCGGCCTGTCGATAAGATAAGAGTGGATAGGCTGAGCCGTCATTTGTATGACGTATATCATCTGTCGAGAACCGAAACAGTTGATCGCGCCATAGCTGATGAGGAACTATATCAAACGATTGTCTCGCATCGGTTTACATTTTCTAGAGTGGGAAAGGTAGATTACAACCTGCATAACCCTCAAACATTAAATCCAATTCCTCCAATGGTTATGATGGAAGCGTGGAAAGAAGACTATAAAAAAATGTTGGAGGAAATGATTTACGAAGAAAGCCCTCCTACATTTGAGGAGTTAATAAAAGCACTCACCCAACTAAAAGAAAAACTGAGTGCTCTCCAATGGCAATTCAATATAGCATTTCCAAGCCTCAATGATTGATACCAACACAGTCACCCAATTGCAAAACTGTTTTGAGAATAACATAGATGATGTGCTTTATTGCACTTTAAGCGATTGCCGCAGTTTTTGATGCGCCTGTTGCCAATGCTCCAGATTTTCAGTGATTCGTTGATGCCGGAGTGCCGCTTCTACATATACACTCATCAAATATTCGGCCTCAAAATGTTCGTCCCGTACAATCAGTGGAATGGGAAGAGAAGGGGGTATTGAATACTTTTAAGCTCTTCCAAAGATACATAGCCTAATTCAGGAAAACCCCTCCCCAAATCACACAACCCATAGGCAATCGTAGGTTCAAAGGGATTTAGCTCACTTAATAGCCGTGGCACTGCCGACAAGGGAAAACAATTTGAACATCGGCGGATGGTCTTCCTACTGTTCTTTGAGCATATCTTTTCCATTCTTAATTATTTTTTCCTGGAGTCCGGCAGGAATAAGTCGCCACATGCAGAATTGTTTTTGTCAGAGGAAATAACTTATTTCTAGCATAGACTAATTTTTTTAAATGAAACTGACAAAATGTATTTTATTAATGAGACATAAACTCGTCTACGACTTTTAATAAAATTACTAAGTATAATCCATTTCATTTATTCTTTTAAATATATTGAAAGTACAAGTCCCTCATAATGTTTTTTGTCTTCTCAACTTTCATGAAAAATTACGTACCCAATCTTATAACGGCACGTCATCGAGTTCTTCCTGATTACTTTAAAGAATCATCTCGAAATAAGGGTAATTCTACTACCTCATCCGGAGGTTTTTTGTGGAATATATTGGCCCTTGCTGTAACGGTAGCAGCTCTTTTCACTTGGGGTACTCATTTAGGATTCAGCTTTTCTCTTTTAGCATTTGCTTTTTTTGTTTCCGACTGGGGAAGGCGTATGTTGGAGCTGAAATTGCAATTTTACTTCACCTCTTCTTTGAAAGCGGGGATTTGGGGGGTGACGTTACTTTTATCAGTACTGACAGGTTTTCAATATAAAGGTCGCATTGATCTGGACAATGAAAAACTGCGATTAGCCGCTGTTGAAAAACAAAAAGCTGAAGCTGAATTTAATCGCAAGGAAACATTGCGGATAGATAGCCTGCGAGGGTATCTATCCCTTGCAGAAGCATCTTTAAAAAAAGGAAGTTACGCTAAGGCAATCAGGCTTTATAATCATTCGGCACGTTTTGCAACAGCCAATGAGTCAGCAGATCAACGTCGACTTCATGAAGGATTGGCCCTCAGTTACGTTCGTATCAAAGCTTACCAATCTGCTATCGAACATTACAACGGTCTAAATTCCTTAAATGATGAACAGATGTATCAGCGAGCTTTGTGTTATCTTCGATTAGGTCGTAAGTCAGAAGCATTATCGGACCTTGCCGGAGCAGCCGAGGCGGGCCATAAAACAGCAGCAAAACTTTATGAGAAGGAGAACCCACTCCTGCGTAGGGTACTTTATTACCAAACTGTATGTTGTGATGGCAGTTATAGCCCCTCAAATGCGAAAGGAAGAGGTGCCTGTTCACATCATGGAGGTGTTTGTGACTGGAATAAACCGATTTATGAAACTTATCGAAAATATGATGTCAGCAGTCTTTGAGATCAGGCCTTTGATTACACAGAGTTTTATGCAGCGACTCCTGCGTCAGCAACCGGTAGAAAACGCAGTTATTGAGTTGAATAACTTACTGGCTACTCAATCAATTTTGACGATAAACTCGACCGATTTGGCGGCGATTGAACAAAGATATGGCTTGTCGTTAAGCCAATTTATGCTCAATCTAGAAGAGTTTTATGCCGTTTATTTTAACTATCAATTAACCAATCAGTTGTTAGGGGGTAATGGCTTGGCGGAACTGAATCATTTGCGGACATTGTTTCAACTTCCCAGTCAATCAGTTGAGATGATACATAATCGTATCGGGGAAGTTGCGTATCGGCAACGGGTAGAGAAAGCCATTGTGTATGGACAAGTAACTGCCGAAGACAAAGCAGCCCTGCTGGAATTGCAGACGGTAACGTCTATTTCTTCCGAGTTAGCTGGAGCTATTTTTGAGAAAGTTTGCCGAGCGCACCTTAATCAGTTAGTGAAGCAACTAAGTATCAATGCTCGAATTACTCCTGATGAAGAGCAACAGCTGCAACGTATCGCTGAGAATTTAGGCATACACTTGAGTGCTGAAGAAGAGCAGGAGATCGAACGTTTTAGGCGGTATTGGGCTGTCGAAAACAAGCCACTGGAATCCATTGAAGTGGCCATTGCTCTCCAAAAGTCTGAAGTATGTTACTTACATGTTGGTAGTGTTCAATGGTACGAAGAACGGGCAACTTCCCGGCGTAATAATTATTATGACCATTACGAATTTAATCGATCTTTTGACCTGCTGGATCTACAATCAAACAGTTTACCTACTCAAAAAGAAACGTTTCCTATACTCAAACGTATTAACATTGGCGAGCTTTATCTAACTAATAAACGGCTTATTTTCGAAGGACCAGAGAAAGTTACATCCGTCAAGTTGAGTACTGTCAATACTACTAAGGTTTATAAGCAGGGTATTTCATTAAACAAATTAACCGGTAAAGATATGCTGTTACTTATGAGTCATGACGCTGATATTTTAACTCTGCTCATGCAACAACTGCAATAAAATCACTGATTTCATCAATTGTTCAAAACCCTTCTAAAGGGACTTTCTCCTAGTACTGCAAGGGTCTTCCATAAACAACCTAGGCCGTATTCCCGACCTTTCTTCACGGTGTTTCGTGCAGGCCGGGTGATTCCCCTCGACCTTGGTCGCCCCTGCGTTTGCTCCCCACCCTCGGCGAGAGCCAAGGTTGCATCTGTGCAACCTATTCTAAAAGGGTATAATTATGCCTCATACGTCTAGTTGGCGAGAACCGTGACCCTAAACAGCCACGAAAATATTTCTTCGACAACATTTGTCTATGAATAAACCATAAATTACTTCTGCATATTTATGTATGTTCTAAACCCATCTCTCTAAATTATAACATCTGAGAGATGGGTTTAGAAGTGATCCAGCCAAATTTTATGACTCTACAGTTACAGTTGGCTTGGTTTTTTCTTTTTCTTAAGCGTTAAAGGAATACAAAGGTTTGGAGGGCAGCAATTGTCTCCTGGAAGAATAATAACCGGACAGCATCCTTCTACCGGACAAAGAGCATTGGAAGCTGTAAACGTGTACGTCCCCGTTTCACCAAACAATACTTCATTGCCCGAGGCCACGGCACCCTGAGTTCCCTGCTTAAACCATTGGACATTATTATATTTATCTGAAACCTTCACTTGTACTTTTTCTCCAGTACAAAGCTTTATCGGAACCGTAAAACATTGTCTATCCAAATCATCTTCTTCCTCTTTACCGTTACCGGGCGTAGAATCGATATCATGCTCATTGGTTTTTGTAATTTCAGCAGTATTAAAATGAACCCCTTCTTGTATCGCCTTCACACGATATGAGAGTGTTACGGTATCGCCACCGGCCGCAATCGTTCCAATAGTCCATTTAATTACATTACCACTAACTGTAGTAGTTCCTCGGTTGGTTAATAAGCTATTTATACCTAAAGCTACTGTGGAAGCCAATGAATCTGTCACTTCTACTCCCGTTGCGGTGTTGGCGCTTTCGTTCCAAACTTTAATCGTATAAGTTAGTGAATCTCCTAACTGAACTATTCTCTTATCAATCATTTTTTTCAATGCCAAATCTACGGGTGCATCACAATTCTGAGCATTTACAGTCACCGCAACCCGCTGGCTTACCGCATTTATTGAACAATTAGAGTCAGAGCTTCGGGCTTGTACATAAAATATTTTAGTAGTAGCTACCGTTCCAGACGGCTTATAAGATAAGCCCGAAAACAAAAGGGTGCCACCAGAAGGTTGGTCAAACCATTCAGCTACTGCGGCACCGACAATTGTAGTTTTCAAGGTAGGGAAAGTGTCTCCAATACAAGCCGTTAGACTTTGAGAAATAACGGTAGGAATAATGGGAATACAATTACAATTTGGTCCCGACACGAGGGTATCATAGACACAAACATTGCTTAAGCTATCTGTGATTTTAAGCACAGTTTGATTAGGAATTCCTATCACTGTAAAAGGATTAGATCCAGAAAGTGTTCCTGCACTTACTTTTACGGTGCCGGTTTGTCCAGTGATAGTGAACGTTAGAGAAAAAGAAGCATTATCTGCTGAGCAAAGAGGACTCCCTACAAGTGCTATGGTGGGCTTAGGGCAAGGGATTTCACAATTTTTTACCGTCACCAAAACTGTATCGCTACAACCATTAAGGGTATAAATAAATTGGTAGGTACCAACAGATGTCAGTCCAGTCACTTGGCCATTGTTAGTAACGGCTACTCCCGCAGGAGCTCCCAAAACACTCCAGCTTCCATTGATAGGAGTCGCAGATAACTGCGCTGTTCCAGTACTGGTACACACCTCTCCATTGACAGGCGACACAATGGATGCAACGGGCTTCTCTCTTCTAATGACCGCTGCAGTATCGGCACAAGTTTGCCCCCCCAACGTCACCGAATAAATAAAATAGTAAGTACCATTGACGCTAAGGCCTGTTATGTTTCCAGCATTGTCAATAGTGGCATTGGCTGGATTTCCTGCTTGAGCAGTCCACACCCCGCTTGGGGTCACCGCCGTCAATTTCGCCGTTGTTTCGGGCTGACAAATAGCTACGTCCGCTCCAGCATTCGGCTTTACACATCCTGTACAGGGCTCTACCACTACCGCAATTGTATCATTACATCCATTGACGGTATAAATAAAACGATAGGTTCCAGCCACTGTCATGCCACTTATTTCTCCCAGATTGGTAATGGTTGCCACGGAGGGGTTTGAAGAGTGCCCCGACCAAGTGCCCCCTTCTGGACTAAAGCCCGTCAGTACGGTGCTTGATTGTAACAAACCAGTGACCGGATTGGAACATGCAAGTGTTTTGTCACTTCCGGCATTAGGTGGAGAAGTGATCGTTATGGTATGACTAGCTGTGTTGCTACAATTTGTTGCTTGATCAGTATATTCATAACTGAAAGTCAATGAGGCTAGTCCCGAATTTGCATTCAAAGTCAAAATATTACCATTGATACTAACAGCTCCCGCTGGCAGCCCCACAGGCAAGCTATAACTACCTCCTATGGGCAACGCCGTAAAATTAGTTGGTAACGCATTACCACAAATGGTCGTTGGGTCCGAAATAGTTACCGTGGGTCGAGGCACAATATATACTAAACCACTGTCTACACGAGAGCAATTGCCATCATTTTGGGTAAAATAAATATAAAAGCTTACGGGAGCGCTTACTCCAAGAGCTGTCAATGCTGCGGAAGAATTTAAAGTAGCTCCATTTCCAGTATCTGTTATACCAGGTCCGCTCCAAGTCCCAGTCACTCCACTAGGATCAGTATAGGTAGAGGTTTGATTGATACATAATGTATCAGTGGCTATATTGATTTTCGTTCCTCCATTATTGATTGTAACTGATTTTGAAGCCGTTGCCGAACAATTTGTGGTTGGATCTGTATAAGTATAATCGAATTCTAAGCTAGATAATGCTGCTGCGGCAGAAATCGTAAGTACATTGCCTGATACAGTTACTCCCGCTGGTAAGCCGCTACTGAAACTTCCTCCACTAGGGGTAGCGGTATAACTTACTGGCAACTCCGTTGAACAAACAATGGTAGGACCTGTGATAGCCACATTGACACTATTTCGGGTGATACTTACGGTATCCGTACAACCCTCTCCCGCAGAGAGAACAAACAAATAAGTGCCATCAACCGTCAACCCCGTCACTTGACCAGCAGCATTGATGGAAGCTACCGCAGGGGAGGTTCCTAATTGACTCCAAGTTTGTCCTACTGCTGCTGTACTTAAGTTTGCACTTGTAGCAGGTGCACAAATTTTTAAATTTTGGCCCGCATTAGGTTTAACGCAGCTTGGAAATCCAAAATCATAGGTATAATTATTCTCTCCCGCATTCCCAATCGTAAAGTGAATTGTAGGCAATCCACCTTCCACAAACGCGTCACTATTGACGGATGTTGCACCAGAATTAGGACTCCCCGAAGTCTCTCCATTGGCGGGAGAAACTACCGTCAGAGTCAGCCCACTGACCGAAGGGTCGCTTCCTAATGATGTCACTTTCAAACAATAAGCTGTATTATAGTTCAATGTCAAGCCATAGATAGTACTTGAAGTAGAAGTTCCAGAAGCTGAAGAAAAATAATAATTTCCGTTGGCGTCGGTTATAGCAGTAGCCACTGCCGAGCCTGTACAATTTTCGTAAAGAGCGACCGTTACACCTGCCAAAGGCGGCTCTTGAGGGTCTTGAATTCCATCACCGTCTTCATCTTTCCACACCCGATTCCCTATTTGAATCGGTGCTTCACTGCCCGCAGTCTCCAAATCTCCCAACCCATTTGCTTTCCCAAATCCACCAGCGAAAATTTGGTAAGCTTTCGAATTTACGCCTGTGGTATTGTTAAATTTGCGTATACCTCCCGTAAACGCATCAATTGGATCAAGAGCCGTAGAAATAACCTCTCCCGAACCAGGCCATATCGCAATTCCCCCTTGGGCTGATTCGTGGTGAAATGCATAGTTGTCATTGTAATATTCTCCACCACCTATTCCATCTCCATTGTTGGCAGAGGCTGTTGTGATTCCCCCTGAAGTCCCATTATTTTCGATTACGTACCCCCCACTTCCATCAGGAGCAGCCCTAAGAATATCTCCACCCGTTGAGACTACATCATAAAAACCACCTCCTAGAGGACTATAATTACCATTTCCAACTTGGTTGCCCCAACGGTCGGTAAAACCTAGAATCATCGATCCCTCCACATCAAATTCGATATCACTTAGCATAGGAGTAGGGCGAACTAGGTCATTACCTGCATTGTTACTACACACGGTTGTACCTACAGGAGGGAATGTATAATCATTTGTCCAAGGATACCAGCCCGTGTATTGGGCACATGCACCAAGGGTTAAAGCAATCCCTTTGGTATAGTTTAGAGGAAATTGGAGTACATTCGCAAATGCCTGTGTAGCTGGGTCAAAACGTAAGACAGTTGCACTCAAATCATTTGTGTTTTGGGAGGTAGAAGCATCACACACGATACCAACGTAAAGCTGTCCTCGGTAATATTTTAACCCAAAAGGGCGACTTGTGCCTCCTGTACATGGTAAAGTAATAGGCCAACTCTTAACATCGGAAGCCGTCGGAACAGTAGCGGGGTTGTTATCACTATCTAAAGTCACAGCAACCAAGCGTGGATTGACTTCATTCACGACCACAATCCACAATGTTTTATTATCCGTAGAAATATCAATATCACCTATTCCCAATTTTCCTACCTTATCATAAGCTATGCTATCTTGACTGGGCGTAGAAGTACCTCCAGTGATTCCTCGAGTGGCATTATCAGGGATAGTACCAACATCTATTCCCAAATTATATAAATTGAATAATATAGACGGATTTCCATTGTTAGGGTCTAGGCTGAAAATATTTCCTAAACCATTGTCTGGGTTACTGTTATTGAGTAGGATAGTATGCCTTTTCAAAAATGCAGCTGTATATATTTCTTGTTTTTGGCGATTATAGGCCAACCCCCATACCGTTCCTAATTGATTTAAATTAGCTAGTGCTTGTGGGTTTTGAGCAGAGCCTCCAAACATTTGAGGCTTTCCTTCTTCTGTATAGGCCCATTTAACAAATACTTTTTCATTGCTAGCCTGCACCTCATTTCCCGTTACATAACAAGGCGTAAAAAGCGTGGGAGGACTGCCATTGCTATAATGATCGGGATAATTAATACCTAAATCTACGCCTGTCAAACCTCCTACTGGAACATCCACAAATCGGATGCTAGATTGACTACTTCCTCCAATAGCACCGTCAAAATCTTTGCTTTGAAATCCAGTAAACTCAACGCGATATTTACCAGCACTTCCTATAGCGAGTGAGTAACTACCATTTACAGCTGTAGTTGTACTTACTTGTGTTCCGGTACTGTTAAAAGCAGTGACGGTAACTCCCCCTACACTGGGCTCATAAAAAACCGTAGTACTGTCTTTGACACCATTAGCATTCAGGTCTCGAAAAACAAGACCACTTATCTGAGCCTCCGCATACTCAGGAATCAGTTGGCATAGAAACAATGTAATACTGTAGAGCCATGTAAAATGTTTCATATTTATTATTTAGATTAATGAACAGTAATAGATAATAAAGCGAAGTTTAGATAGACAAAAAAGCCTGTTAAAAGAATTCAACTTTGTGTCCTTAGACGTCACTAAATTTTTACTTACAAAATTGATACAGGCAAAAAGAAGACAGGGATAACTTGCAAAAAGAAGGGGACTAATGACCAAATCTCGTTAAATATCAAGAAATTTTACTCCATAAAATGCTTGGCATACTCATGTAGCAAACTTTATGCCAAATCACAAATATAAACTCGTACCTCAATCTTCCTATTATTTAGAAGAACTTAAATATGGTATTAAAATTTATCTTCTCAATGAAGCTATAAAATCAGTGTTCATATATTATATACTCTACTTCCTATCCCAAATAGATCAAAATCTAAAACAACACAAATACGAATTTTTATTCTCCAAATACTCCACACATCACAAACAAATAACGACATAAGTAAGCACATGAGAATCAAAAACAATCTCAATTCTCTCACAATTAACAATTCAAGTTTGATAGCAACAAAATCAAATCTTAATATACAAGTTCAGAAAAATCACATCAACCATTTTCATCACTCATTTACAAGTCATATCCACATAATTTCAAAGTAAGAACCACCCTATATATTCACAATTTTCTTTATGAAATTTGTTTGTATTTTTGAATACAAATCCCACAAAGCATAGTACCTATTGATTGTTTATTCATCAATATAAAATCAAAAATAGCTTGTAAACACATCTCTCTGTAGGGAGTTTGTACTTAAAGTCACAGAGGTTTAATAAAGATAGATACACATTTTTAGCAAGATAAATTTTCAAAATTTATATATGTCTATTAACACAAATAAACTTGTATATATATATACATTATATATTAACTTATAACATATGTAAATTGTCCACTTTTTTTTGCTACTTAGCCCCTTCTTATCATTTAGTAGACTTATCCTTTAGGAATATTTCCTTATACTTGCTAGGTAATTTTATATACTTTTTTGTAGTGTGTAATAAATTTCCCAATCTCGGATTTAAGTGTTTCAAATGTTCCCCAATGCCTATTAGTTATTGGCTTTAATGAACAATAAAGCTAAATTTTGCCAAATAAGGGCTTAAAGCCATGTATATTGTATGCATCTATATTTATCATCAAAAATTCTACTAGTTGCAAATAACGCTTCAGATATTACAGACATAAAGGAAACATTAACCGATTTTGGATACAAAGACATTTTACTGGCAATTGGTGAACACGAGGCCTTAGCAATTTTATCAAATACTAAACTCTCACTAATCATTACAAGCCTATTTTTGGGTGAAAGAATATGCCTTAATTTATTAAAAACAATAATAGACTCTGGCCTGCCAGCGATTGTTATTGCCTCCTCCTATGAATCGCTAAACTATCCTTCAATTATCGACAATGAAAGAATTGCGTATTTAGTAAATCCTATTCATAAATTAACTTTTAAAACTCTAGTTAGGCTTTTTCTCAGCAAATCTAATCCTGATAAAAGCATATTCATTACAGGCAACCATAACGAACAAATCAGCTTAAACCTGAATGAAATTTTATTTTTAGAAGCAGAGCGAAATTACTGTACTATTTATACGTCTCGCTGGCTCAATTCATCATACTTAAGATTTACCATCAAAGTCTCTCTAGTTAAACTAACCGAAAAATTAGACTCTCGTTTTGTCCGCGTTCACCATTCTTACATTGTTAATCTCAATTACGTAAAAAGCTTTTCTTCTAATCATATCCACATTGACAACTACACCCTCCCTTTAAGTAGAACTTACAAGAAAAAACTATATAGCTTACTAAATAGCTTACAAAGCAAACATAGTTAATATTATCCCCCTTTTATTGCAACATATCCCTAGCTTTCTTTAGTAGCACAAAATTTGCTTATTGAAGTACTTATTAAAAATAAGCAATTACAATATGAGCACACTATCTCCATGGGATTCGCATCTATCTTACATTGATGAGCCATTGGTTGTCATAAGGACTATCAGCCAAATTCAATCCAACCTACACCCTATAATGCATCAAGGGGCTATTTGCATTCATAAACCTCTCTCCAAAACATATTTATTTAAGAATAAAACATATATAACAATTAGCGATATCTTTATAACAAGTCATAAAGACACCTCTTGGAATATAGAGGGAGAAGATACAAATCTAATAACAATATGTGTAAGTCTTGAATGGCTGAAGAGTAAATTATCGTCTTCACATTTTAACGAAATAGAAAGAAAACTAGAATTTGATTTAATAACCACTAAGTTTGACTTTTCCACAAAAGAAACTCAAACTCTTCAAAGTATTGCCTTACTTAAAAGTGAAATTAAAAATAGTTACTTTATTACGCCTATCATTTTACATTTTTTGAAAAATTTATGCATTGAATCAAAAAACCCTTCACAAGAATCCCCAAAAAGTGATCTACAATTAGTCGCCAATTTACATAAAAAATATATCACAAATTTTTGTCTAAAAATGCCTTCTATTGAGAGTCTAGCCAAAGAAGTAGGATTTAGCGCTTCTAAATTAAAGAAAATGTTCAGAGATATTTACGGAAAATCTATCTATCAATCCTACATGGAAAACCGTCTTGCCAATGCTCTCAAAATGCTGGAGGAAGGGTATAATGTAAAAAGTGTGGCTAGCCAAGTGGGTTATACTCAGCCCATTAAATTCATAAAGGCTTTTCAGCGTCAGTATGGAGTAACCCCTGGTAAAGTAAAAAAATAAAAGCTGTACTTTTGTTTGTATAGGTTGAAGTTGCACACTATTGGCTGGAAAGTTTGTTGATGCAACTACTAGAACACTTGCTCAGTATAAGCCATGTACTCAACTTGTTACTTTAAATCTCACTTTTTTACTCATCAACGACTTATTTCGTTCATTATCTCAGGCAATCATACAATTGCCTGAGATAATGTTATGCCACTTCTTGTGAAGCATAGCGGGAGGAACCCTAAAAAGATACCCATATCCTAAGGTTTTCGAAGGCTTACCGCCTGCGTGATGCGTTTCCACAGCTTAGCTGGATTGAAATTGTGTACCGAGCTGGCTACTATGACCAAATGCACATGATCCACGACTTCAAGGTCTTTGCGGGGGTAAATCCTTCCGTTATCGAGCAACAGCTTTTGTTCACTCCCTTACGGTTTCAGAAAGATATAGGCTGTTAAAATATCGATTCTATACTATGCAAGCGGCGTAGGTGTGACCTACATTTGCTACAAAAAGATTATGACAGCATTATCTTATTATGGCCGTTATCTATGGCTACTGTTTTCAAGCATTTCTTTTATTTGCAATAGTTCCTTCGCGCAGCCCTATGAAGGCCTACTGGAATTGAAAAGGCAACGGGCTCGAGTTTATTTCAGTTCAGAGGCCGAGGCCAAAGCTGGAAGACCTATGCCAACCCGCGTGCGGTGTATGGTATTCCTCATTTTATCAATGCCCAAACGTTGGTTGTAGCATCAGAAAATAATGACTTTTGGAACAGCGGTAATCAAGCTGTGCTAGTTCGACTGATCTAGCACTACACAACCAACTCCAACAACACCTCCCTTCTCCCCCTCTTTCCGTCAGTTCCATATCTGCTGACTCGAAGGGTGGTTATGAGCCAAAATCAGCGTATTCCTCCATCATTTTTATGCATTGGGGTAAAAACAAGGCTCAGTTGTAAGCCAAACGAACTTTATCACTTGCTTCATAGGCAAACATTCACATCAAGTGGATATTCTTTTTCATTCAAGATGAGTACTTACTGACAAGAAACAGAAGCCATGACTTATCAAACCTATTTGTTAGCCCAACTCCCAGTAGTGTCTATTTCCTGAGAAGCTGAATTATAAAATCTAAAAAAACTTGAAGTTTTTTTAGGGATTTTAGGTTTATCTGGAACTTTAGTGAAAATTTAACAAAATAAAATCCTAAATGCAGAAGGTAGAGTTGACAGACGACTCATTGGTAAGTTTGCTTAAAAACAATGACACTAAGGCGTTTGAGATAATCTATCGCCGATACTGGCATCAGTTATACGGGTTTGTGTATCAGCAAACTGGGTCAAAGGAGGAAGCAGAAGAAATACTACAAGAGCTAATGCTGAGTCTTTGGCAAAACAGGGCACAGTCGAGAATTCAGAATTTAAGTGCTTTTCTCTTTATTGCCGCCAGAAATCTGACCAACCGTTATTTTAGAAAAAAAATTAATCTGCGTAAATACAGAGAATACCAATTGTTGCATGAGGTTTTTGAAAATATTGATATAGATCACATTTTCAACGAGAATCAGTTATCGGAAGCAATTGAGAAAGTACTTAGTCAATTACCTGAAAAGACAGCCACTATCTTTAGGATGAATAAAATAAATGAATTGTCAGTAAAGGTCATTGCAGCGCAAATGGGACTAAGCGATAAAGCGGTAGAATATCATATTACGAAATCGCTGAAAATGGTACGTCAGCGCCTGAATGAATTTGTTTGCGATAACTGAAATTTTGAACTAATTGGAAAGATGACCAGACAGGAGTTTGACATACTTGCGGAAAAATATATTGCTGGAGAGTGTACACCGGAAGAAGCTGCATTACTTGAAAGATGGGCTGCGCTGCATTATAAACGGCATAACGAGTCCCCGTTTTTTAAGGAAAGTCAAGAGGTGGCCAATAATGAAACTAGAATATGGGCTGGAATACAGGCAGAAATAGGAAGCGAAAAAGAAAAACCAGTTCGCCCCATATGGTTAGTTTGGTCCAGTATTGCGGCTTGTCTGTTGATGGTATTGGGAGGGGGATGGTATTTTTTCTATAAAGAGTCATTTAGAAAAATATCAGAATCTTCTCCTGTGGGGATTGAAAGCAAAAACACCACACTTTCACATCAGTTAATCATACTTCCAGATAGTAGCCTTGTTACGTTAGAAGCAGGCGCATCAATAGTTGCCAGTGAAAACTATGGAAAACAGACACGTGTTGTGTACTTAACAGGGGAGGCGTTTTTTGAGGTAAGACCAAACCCACAATTACCATTCCTCGTATATACAGGAGAGTTAATTACAGAGGTGCTGGGAACAAGCTTTCGGATTAAACCGGAAGAAAAGCTAAAAACGATTGAAGTGTCTGTAACAACAGGAAAAGTATCCATTTATACAGGTAATGACCGATTGGAAAAGAAACGAAATGGTGTCATTGCCACTGCTAATCAAAAAGTAGTCTTTGACACAGAATTACAAACGATACGGCAGGGATTGGTCGATATCCCTAAAATCATAGCACTCCCACCAACAAAATCCCCATTTTTATTTGATGATACGCCAGTAGAGGATATTCTAGCATTGATGCAAAAGGTATACGGAGTAGAAATTATGGTGGGCAATCCCACACTTAAAAAATGTGTCTTTACTGGAGATTTAAACGGGCTAGACTTGTATGAACAACTAGACTATATGTGCGAAGTGTTGCGTGTGACTTACGAAATCAGAGGCACAAGTATTTTTATTTCTGGTAGTGGGTGTGGATAATTTTTCTATGAATTTGACGATTAATCATATGCATTAATTTAATTGTAATGATATAAAAAGCCGGCAATGCGCCAACATTGCCGGCTAGTATTGTGCTACTCAAACATCTATTTGAGCTTCATTTCTGGCTGGTATCCAGAAATGAATGGCACTTGTTTTCAGAGCTCTTTCACCCTTAAAACAATGCTAAATTATGAACAAAAAATTACAGATTCCATTTTGGGTTTGGAAAATTATGAAACTATCTATCCCGCAGTTTATTTTACTTTTCGTTTGTTGCATGACTGCCTGTGCCATTCATAGCAACGGACAAAATATTCTGGACAAACCTATTTCTATTCAGGCAGAGAATACTCACTTTAAAGGAATACTTACCCGGATAGAAGAACAGGCACATGTCCGTTTTATGTATAGTTCTAACGCAATAGATGTACAACAGCGGATAAATGTACAGGTTAGAAACAAAAGGCTTGAGGAGGTTCTTAAAGAACTTCTCCCTCCCCTTTCGATAGAATACTCCATATCAGGAAAGAGAATTTTATTGAGAAAGGTAGCAACAAAACAGAAAATAGAAAGTGATTTAGTCGCTCCCATCACCCATCAACAACAAGATGCTGCCAATATTGAGCGAACCATCAAAGGAAGGGTAAAAGATGAAAAAGGAGTTGGCTTGCCCGGAGTAACGGTCTTAGTAAAAGGAACCCTACGAGGATCAATTACGGATTCAAATGGAGGCTTTTCGATAGAAATTCCTGAACAAAATACCATATTGGTATTGTCTTTTGTAGGGTATTTAACTCAAGAGGTGGCGGTAGAAAACCAAACTGTTTTGGAAATATCGCTAAAGATAGACGAAAAAGCCTTGGAAGAAGTAGTAGTGGTAGGATACGGAACAACAAAGCGCAAGGATTTTACAGGATCTGTAGGGTCACTTAATCTAGAGAATTCTCCCATTGCTATGGCTCCCAATATTAATGTACTCGAAGCCCTGAAAGGAAGCATTGCGGGACTGAATATAGGAGCTGTTAATGCCGCTGGCGGAGAACCCGGGATGCTGATTCGTGGCCAGAATTCTATTAATGGCTCAAATACTCCACTGATTGTGTTGGATGGAGTCATTTACATGGGCAGCCTGAGTAGTATCAATCCTAATGACATTGCCACAATAGATGTACTGAAAGATGCTACATCGGCGGCGGCTTATGGTTCTCGGTCGGCCAATGGTGTCATTGCCATTACAACTAAACGCGGGCGCACCGGCAAACCCGTCATTAGTTTCAACACCTCTCTTGGTTTTCAGAAATGGCAAAATCGCCCCGAAATGCTGCGTGGAGACGACTGGATAAAAATGGTAAATGACCGCAATAAATATGCGGCAGGCTCTACCAATTGGATGCGACCCGGCGAAGTAGCTAATCGAGAAGCAGGCCATGAAACGGTCTGGCTTGATGAAGTCAGTCGTACGGGTATCATGCAAAATTATCAAACGGCCATTTCCGGCGCCACCGAAACAATCAATTATTATCTTTCCACTTCATTTGATGATAATAATAGTATTGTAGTAGGCGATAAATTCAATCGTATTGCCTTACTAGGCAAGCTCAAAGCCAATGTGACTAAATGGCTGGAAGTGGGAGTAGACGCCGGTTTTGCCAAACGCGATTATTTTGGAGGTGCTGCCAGTTTGAGTGCTGCCCAAATGATGTCTCCCTATGGCGTCATGTATAGAGACGACCAGGGAAATCTGGAGAAATATCCCTACACAGAATCAGCAATCAACCCTTTGTGGGGGGTAAATGACGGCACACGCAACCGAGAGGAGGTTCGTCATGACTATCGTCTGAATTCACATGCCTTAATCAAGATACCTGGGGTACAAGGCTTGACTTATCGAATAAACTACCTGCTCAACCAAGATAAAGTTTATTATGGAGACTTCTTTTACGAAAATTACTTTGTAGCAGAGGGCAGCGGCCTCACCCGATATGCGCCTACTACTATTCAGGGTTTTTTGGTCAATGCGAATGGAAGCATAGAGACGCGAACCACAAACAGTTATGTGTTGGACAACATTGTGAATTATGACAGGTTGTTTGGCAAGCATGCCTTCAACGCCACTTTAGTAGCAACAAGAGACCAACTCAAATACGAACAACAGACTTCGACAGGTAGTGATTTTGCTGCCAACGGAAATACAGCACTTGGTATTCGGGGATTACACAAAGCAACGGTACAACGGCTGGATATTAACGGATACGAACGGGCAAACGTAGGTTATATGGGTCGGATTAACTACGCCTTTGATCATAAATACTTTTTTACGGGTTCTTATAGACGGGACGGGGCTTCGGTATTTGGGGTCGATAACAAATGGGCGCAGTTTTGGGCAGCAGGAGTAGCATGGCGCATCACCAAAGAGCCTTTTTTACAGTCCTTTCAAGGTTTAGATGATTTGAAAATTAAATTTTCTTGGGGTCAGAATGGTAATCAGGGAATAGGACCCTATACTACGCTATCGACGGTATCCAACGGCGCAAGTGGCGGAATACGCTATGAATTTTCTAATACCCCCGGAAGAATCTACTACGGGCTTTCCCAAAACTCCCTTGGAAATTCTTTTTTGGGTTGGGAAACTACTTCTTCTTGGAATGTAGGTTTTGAATCTGTTTGGTTAAAGAACCGGCTGTTTGTCGATGTAGATATGTATGTTGGAAAAACAACTGACCAGATTTTTACCCGTAACATTCCCGTCATGACAGGGTTTAGTACAATGATAGCGTCAATGGGACAGGTAAACAATAAAGGCATCGAAACTACCGTGAGGTATGTTGGTTTGCAAAAACGGGATTGGAACTGGAGTACGGGGGTAACTTTCTGGAAAAATATCAACAAACTGGTTTCTCTATACGGTGAAGATTTGGACAATGATGGCCGAGAAGATGATGACATCGCCAACAACCTCTTTATTGGTAAATCGTTGGGAGCTATCTATGGCTATGAACAGATTGGAATAGTACAACCGGGCGATACCGAATATATACAATTGACCGGCGCCGCTCCGGGAGCACCTAAATACAGAGATTTGGACGGTAAACCGGGCATTACTGCCAACGACCGAAAAGTGTTGGGATTCGAAAAAGAAAATTTCCGGCTAAACCTAAGTAACACAATCAGTTACAAAAACCTTAACCTGTATGTGATGATAACAGGCACTTTCGGAGGAAATAATCTCTTTCTACGGTCTAATACCCAGGCCTATATGACCAGCGGAACCAACCGCCCCTATGATAACACCCATTATATTCCGTACTGGACTCCCGAAAATCAAAGCAACGAATATCCATCGGCTACCTTCGCTGGTGATGGTCGTTTCTTAGGACTGCAAAACCGAACATTTGTGCGAGTGCAAGACGTATCATTGTCCTATACGTTTGCCCAAGCATTTCTCAGCAAGGTAAAGTTGGGTTCATTGAAAGTCTTTACAACAGCCAAGAATCTGGCCACTTTTACTAAATGGGTGGGCGGAGACCCTGAAGTCGGCTCGAGAATGCGAGAAAACGGCCTGCCGGTAGCTTCGACTTATTCGTTAGGACTGAACTTAAATTTTTAGACATCAAAGATTTTATAGCAATGAAAAGATATTACAAATCACTGAGAATTACACTGTTCGGGATAACCCTCTTATTGGGAAGTTGCGAGTCTGATAAAAATCTGCTTACCGAAGTACCTCCTACTTTCTATACAATAGATAATGTATTTAGTACCGCCTCGCAGGTCGATCAGGTATTGGTAACCCTGTATTCTCAACTGCGTAGTATTTGGGGTAACAATGTGCTACGTGGAAACGGTACCGATATGATTGATGTTCCGAGCATCAGAAAGTCGAGCGCATTCAATGACTATGGTAATATCAGTCCTGACCGTAGCGAGTTCTATAGTATTTACAGCGGATGGTATCTGATGATTTCAAGGGCAAACCTTGCGATTCATGCGGCTAATCAACCCCAGATTCCGTGGCCTTCTGAAAGCGAAAAAGCCTATTCAATTGCTCAGGCTCGCTTTTTTCGGGCTTTTGCCTACCTGAATCTGGCAGAATTGTTCGGCGGGGTCCCAATTGTAAAGGAAATTGTCACAGAACCCAGGTATGATTTTCAACGAGCAAGTAGAGTCGACACCTATCAATTTGTCATTGATGAGTTACTGGCGATTGAAAATAACCTGCCAGAAACAACGGTTCAGGGAGGCCGTCTGGTTAGAGGAGCGGCTCAACATACATTGTCCAGAGCCTGTCTGGCTCAGGGAATACAACTGACGGCCGAAGGAAATACAGGAGCGGCACAAAAAGCTTTTAATCAATCCATTGCCTATGCCGACAAGGTAATCAATGGAGGTATTTTTGGGTTGATGAAGTCGCGTTTTGGAGCAAGAGCAAAAGAAACTTCAGTGACAATCAATGTTTACAAAAATGGGGTTACTACCAACGAAATTGTCAATAAAGTAAATTTCACCCCCAATGTATTTTGGGATTTATTTCAGGAGAGCAATGTCAATTATCAGGATGGCAACAAGGAATCTATCTGGACACTTCAAGTAGACTATGCAGCTTACCGGGCAGGCGACAATAATTCGGTTTTGCCTTATGCCCGCAATTTTGGTCCAGTGTTTCGTGATTATGCCAAAGACCATTTCACAGGTACTGCTGAGGACTTAGGCGGTCGGGGCATTGCGGGGGTCATTCCTACTTGGTATGCCCGCGACCTCATCTATGAGGGAAAATGGGCAAACGACATGCGCAACTCTGATATAGTGTTCCGACGAATTTTTATTGCCAATGTTCCTTCCTCTCCTTATTATGGTAAAGTGGTTCCGTGGGAAGTTATTTACAATGGAAGTACCAATGCCACAACCAATCAAATTAACCAGAGTCTGGTTTTTCCTATATCGTGCAAAATAGCCACCGACAAATTTACGGGTCTCGCCGATGGTGAAAATCGAAGCAATCTGTTTCGTGACGACTATTTTATTAGACTCTCTGAAACTGTTCTCCAACGTGCCGAAGCGAAGCAACGGTTGGGCGATAAAAACGGCGCGGCAGCCGATATCAATCTATTACGTGAACGGGCACAATGTAGCTATCTGGTGACTGCCGCCGATGTGGACGACCAGTTCAATCTTATCTTAGACGAACGTGCCCGTGAATTGCTCTATGAAGAGTTTCGGTGGAATACATTGCTCCGTATGGGTGGTACGATTGCGGTAGATCGCATTCGCAAATATGCTTTCTGGCCCGAAGCTAAGGTTACCTTGACTTTTAATTATAACCTCTGGCCTATTCCGAATACGGTCATTGACACAAATAAAGATGTAAAGATGGCCCAAAATGAAGGCTGGAAAGGGAGATGACCCCCTAAAAATCAACCAGCAGTCATATTCCTTACTTTGTAACGTTTTTTTTATGAATGTTTTTTCTATATCAAAAAAGAAAATTACGTACGGTATTTTTTTCCTGACGACGTTTTTGGCCAACGGCCAGCAGGTCCAGATTGTTGATTTGCGTGTCAATCACTTGCTTTACCCCCATTTAGCGGTATCAAACGGGTATATCCTGACAGGTGCTCCTCCAAAAGAGGTTATCCGTACACAGATTCACCCTAAACAACTTGTATTAGGTTGGCAACTGACAGGTGGCATTCAAGCTGCGTATCGGGTGATTGTATCATCCCAACGTGATAGTGTCGAAAAAGGTATCGGAGATATCTGGGATTCAGGTAGAATCAATTCCGGAGAATCGGTGAATGTTTTGTATCAGGGCCAACCGTTGCAACTCAGTACAGGTTATACGTGGAGGGTCATGATTTGGAACGAGAAAAATGAGTCTTCTCCCTGGTCGCCTATCAGCGAATTTTATACGGCAGATGCACAGAAAGACTATCAGACGGCCTATTATCCATTACAGAAAACAGATGAATGGCCTCGCCAAATTCATAAACTGGGCGATGTAATGCGGATTGATTTCGGGAAGGCTTGCTTTGGTCAATTACGATTTACGCTTAGCACAACCGAAGACAAGGCTTCCCTAACTGTACGACTGGGAGAAGCCATTCATGCTGACGGAAGCATCAATCGGAAGCCAAGAGGGACCATCCGATACGCCGAATACAGGATACCGCTTCAAAGAGGCCGTCATACCTATCATCTACAATTCAAAGCCGACAAACGGAATACAGGTCCGTTGGCAGTAAAGATGCCAGCTTATATAGGAGAGGTTTTGCCCTTCCGCTACGTAGAGTTAGAGGGCAAGGTTGCATCGGTGAAAGAAACCGACATTACGCGTAGCTTTGTTCATTATCCATTTGACGATTTTGCGTCCCATTTTGAAAGCTCTGACTCAACTCTAAATGCAATTTGGGGGCTATGTAAATATAGTGTGAAAGTTGTGTCATTTGCAGGGCTATACATGGACGGGGATCGAGAGCGGATTCCTTATGAGGTTGATGCGTATATCAATCAATTGAGTCATTATAACGTAGACAGTGAATATGGTATAGCCCGTCGGTCGCTGGAATACATGATTAAGCATGGTACTTGGTTTACAGACTGCATACTCTACACGGTACCAATGGCGTACAACGATTATCTTTATACAGGCGACTTAAGGATTGTTCAGCATTACTATGACGATTTGAAAGCCAAATTGCTCATTCCACTTCGTGAGCCAAACGGCCTGATGAGTACTAGTAAAGGGAAGCAGTCGAACGCCTTGAAAGAGGCTATTCATTTGACGGAAAAATCGTTAAGCGATCTTGTCGATTGGCCACACGCTGGGGGTTTTGGCACGGTTGGGAATGGTGAAACCGATGGTTTTGTATTCACAGATTATAATACCGTGGTCAATGCGATTCACTACAAGGCATTGAGAGATATGGCAAAACTGGCCAATGCGCTTGGTAAAAAAGGAGATGTCGAATGGCTCAACGGATTGGCTGATGAAACCTATCGGGCATTTCACTCATTACTCTGGGATAGCAAACGACGCATCTTCCGCGACGGAGTGGACACCGACCATGCTTCTCTACACGCTAATATGATTGCACTGGCATTTAACTTAGTCCCAGCAGAGTCGATAGAAGATGTGATGACCTTCATCCGTTCCCGTGGAATGGCGTGTGGGCCTTATGGATCACAATTACTGATGGATGCCATTTACAAAGCAGGAGATGCCGACTATGGACTCAGCTTATTAACGTCAAAATCCGAACGTAGTTGGTACAATATGATTCGTTCGGGAAGTACCGTGACGATGGAGGCATGGGACCAGAAATATAAATCCAATTTAGATTGGAACCACGCCTGGGGTACAGTCCCCGCAAACGCAATTCCCCGTAAGTTAATGGGGGTAGAGCCTTTAGAACCGGGTTGGAAATCATTCAGTATCAAACCACAAATCGGCTCACTGACATACGCTACGGTGCGACTCCCTACCATACGAGGAACTGTTGAAGTAGTATGCCGGCAAAACCAATCAAGTTACCACATGAAGTTTACGGTGCCGGGCAATACCCTTGCTAAGGTGGAATTACCTGTTGAGAAAAAAAAGAAATGGCAACTAACCATCAATGGGAAACCAGCGAAAGCCTCGGTAGAACAAGGGTGGCTTCTGTTGCCTGACTTTGCCCCAGGCAGTTACGATTTAGTCTTGCTCTATTGAAATCGGAAGGCACTGGTGCGAGCGAAGAAAACTAGCCCCTTTTCTTCCCATATTTTTCAATTGTTCGATGCCCCGGATTTTTAATTAAAGTAATGACAAATCCTGACAACACTACTTACCGTTATTGACCACACTACCCGAATCTGATTGGTGATATCGATTAAATCAATTTGTTCTAACGGCCTGAGTGATTATATACACTGACGACTTTTTTATTTATTTTTACCATTAAAATCGGTCAATCCAGCCTCTAAACCCCATTTTAGAGGCTGTTTTCAACTGCACCTGTTGGTATTGAAGGCAGGTCAAAAATTTCAATATCCTACATATAGAGTAACGAAAGAATAGTGAAACAAATCGTAAAAATTAATGAATAGATAACAGTCTCATTCACATTATAAACCTCTTCTGCGCATTTACACTGTTGTATTCTGAATAACAAATTTTCTGCACATAACTATACATAACTATATGGTGTCATGCACAAAGGTTTCAACGTAATTTAACGTGAACTGTTCAATATCTACGCAGCGATTGGGGGAGAATACGCTCTCAATCCCAATGGAAATGCTATAGTAACTTTGGGTTGTGGTTGATAAAAAGAGTAACACAGCTAGCCGCTAATGAATGTGTAAATGCATTAGTTGGATTTCGATGCCTTGTATGTTCAAGATACATTACATTTTTTTGAATACTGATGACGGTTTCAGAGTAAGTTTTGAAATTTAATTTGGTACTCTTGCCAAAATGATAGAACAAAAAGCGAGCTAAATGAAAGAGACCGAAGACGTTGCCGTTTTTTCATAATCCTTGGACAAACGGCGAAAGAAATTTTCCCATGTAACCCTTCATTTAATTTGCCAGCGACCTGTTTGCGGTACAAATACCTGCCCGCAGGGAGGTTTTTGAGAAATTTCAACGGTGTACCCACACCAGCCAGCAGCCGTAACAAACTCTCCTTTATAGGCACTATCAGCACGAATGAGTTTGAGTTCCGGGGCAGTTTTATTCAGAGTGGATAGGAGTTCAATTCCGCATACGCTATCGTGAATATGAGCCGCACAGACATAAATAGCCAAAGACAAGCCCAGAGTTATTACGCTTTATTTGTTGCCGTCAATACCAGTATCTAATGAAATTAACCTTACTTTTTAAACGCTCTGACTGTTTATTGTCCCTGCTGTGGCGTGTGACAACCCGCTCATAGGATACTAAATGTGTGATAATACTATCAAAAACAGCATTTTTCGTCCATTTACGAAAGTAATAATACAAGCTTTGCCAAGGACCATATTTCTCATCTAGTTTGACATCTCAAAATTACAACAGATGCTCTTTTTGTAAAGCAGCAAATAATCCTTCGCCGATTTCAAAACATGCTCTTAATGTTGATAGAGGGTTTGAGTCATTCAAAATAAAAAACGCACCAATTAACGTATATCACTACAACCCCTCACCTTCTTTCAAAAACACTTGATACACAATAACATATAAGGATATTTTGTACGTTTTTGGGAAAGCATTTCCCCTTTTTTATTCCAGAAAAGTCAGATAAAAAAAAAGTCCATAAAGATGGGCTCGAAAAAGAAGTGTTTGTTTGGAAAACCTATTATTAATGTCCACCTTTGTTTTACTCTGTTGCAGAGACAATAGATTTTCTATTTACAACAGCCGTTGTGTGTCTTCGCCAAAGCACTCTTTTTTTCCTGCCCTACTTCTTTAAAAATTACTTCGCAAAACGATTGCGAGGGATGTTGGATATTAAAATGTTTGGTTATGAAAAAATTTCATGTGCTATTGATTGATGATGACTTGGATGAATTTGAGTTTTTTCTGATGGCTTTAGAAAAAATCCCGTCCCTGTTTAAATGTACCTATGCAGCTTCGGGTCAAGAAGCAATCAAATTGCTGGATGAGCTGCAACCAGATTTTATCTTTGTTGATATGAACATGCCTCGCTGGAATGGCCTGGAATGTATCAAAGAGATAAAAAAACACCTCAATTGGAAAGCTGTGCCTATCATTCTCTACTCCACCTCGATAGATACCGTATTGGAAGGGAAAGCAAAGTCGTTGGGAGTAGTAAAATGTATCATAAAACCTTTAGATCCTAATTTATTGACCAGTATTCTTCAGCAAATGGCAGGCGTAGAATGTGACTTTGTTGAAACATCCATTTAAATAAAAAACGTATGGAAAAAACAGCAAAAGTGGGAATAGATGGCGTAAATTTATTGAGAGAATTGGTGGCGTATAAGGGAGAGAGTATCATAAGCAACCGCACTATTCCATTGGAAATAATCGAAGAAATGGCCATGTCGTATTATGATATAAAGCGAAGCTCTTCCAATAAATTGTATGTGTATGTCCAACTCGTAAAGTATTTTAAACAACGAGGTATGTTTTTGGGAGATTTGATAAGGATTCCTGAAATTATTTATCAACGTATCCGCCAAAATTAGATTCATTTTTACCAGAGGCTTTAGTTAAACACAGCTAAAGCCTCTGGTAAAAAATGACGTTTGGGAGGTCTATTTAACCTGGGCTTCAAATTTATTATTATCATAAATTTGCTCTTCCGAAATCTCATGAGGACAAATAGCGTTTTGTTCGGCTTCTTTGTCTTCACTATAAACCCCATAAGCATTCACCAAAAAGCCCTTCAAGCCGTTGGTTGTCTCGATGGCATAAATGATACAATTGTCCGAAGGATCCGACATTCCTTCAATGCGATGTACCTCTCGTACAAGGAGCGGAATCGCCTCAGTCTTTTCTGCTAAATTGGGACTATAGTAGTATTTTTCGGCAATCCCTATTTTATCTTTAAATTCGGCCGACGACTCTGAGCCAAAATCAAATGTATAACCCTTACTTTCCAAATTTTTCAGGATTTCTACCAATGTTTCTTCTTCCTGTGCATGTTCCATAGCTTTCCATTTTATCCTCTTCGAGGCTGTTTTTACTTGTTTTATGATTTTGCTCCGACCCCTCAAACGTCCTTTATTTAAGCTGGTATTTTAAGTTTTTTTTCACGCTGCCAAAAGCGATGATGAGCAATAGCTTTGATAAACTCGGCCCTCAAGACTTCCGACCCATCATGCACCAGCACCCCTTCTATCATCTGGGAAGCTTCTTTGTGATTGGCGGGAAGGTGTTTACCAAAATAAGTCTCTTTAAGTACCGGCAAAGAAAAAGCATCGGCCGCAATGGGTTTACAATGCTTAAAAGCTTCATTAAGAAAATGAATCGCATCTGCTTCAGCGGTCAGCGTAGCAATGCTGTTCATTCCGCCTGGTACATACACGGCATCATAAAGCACCGACGCAGCCGTCAAAAAACTTTTATCTACTTTAAGAGCTTGGTTGCTCTCCGAAACAATATATCCTAATTTGGGCGCAATTACCTCTGCCACTGCCCCTTCCGCCATCAGCCGTTCTTTCATGGCGGTAAGCTGTTTTTCATCTACGCCATCGGCGGCCAAAATAGCTATTTTACGAGTGGCAATCGAGTTTTTGGGAGTATATGCCATACTTAAGGCCTTAGATTTTTCGACTGAAGAGGTGGCCATATTGGGCTGATAAGCCATTTTATCGGCATCTGCTGGATAGCTCTGATTGAGCAAACTTTCTAATTCGTCTGGAATTGATAAACCCAAATTATAAGCCACTTTAGCGGCCAAATCATCATCTACATAGGAGAGCATCTTGAGCATTCTTTGACGAATCGCTTCTGTTTCTACTTTTCCTAGTTCAAAACTAAGCGCATCTACAATGTGGTTTTGTTCATACTCAGATTGGCTGTTGAAAAACAGAGTTGCCTGACTAAAATGGTCAAAAAAGCTTTGACTACGCCCTCGTATCTTATGTGCCTCTACTCGTTCGGGATAGCTACTAAATCCCCCTTCCTTCATTTTTGCTTGAAAAGGACAACCGCCCCCGAGGGTATTGGGGTCGTAGCTTGTCCTTCCCTGATTGATTGTTTGTCGCATATGACCATCCCGCTGATTGTTGTGAACAGGAGCAATGGAGCGGTTGATTGGGATTTCGTGAAAATTAGGACTTCCTAAGCGGGAAAGCTGGGTATCAGTATACGAAAATAACCTTCCTTGTAGCAAAGGGTCGTTGGTGAAATCAATTCCTGGCACAATATGCCCTGGATGAAAAGCGACTTGTTCGGTTTCGGCAAAGAAATTATCAGGATTTCGATTCAAAACAAGCTTTCCGATACGCTGTACGGGTACTAGCTCTTCGGGGATGATTTTTGTGGGATCCAGCAAATCAAAACCAAAAGAATGTTCGTCTTCTTCTGCCACTATTTGTACTCCTAATTCCCACTCTGGGAAGTGCCCCATTTCGATGGCTTCCCACAAATCACGCCGGTGAAAATCGGGGTCTTTGCCCGAAATTTTCTGCGCTTCGTCCCAACATACCGAATGTACGCCCAGCAAGGGTTTCCAGTGAAATTTCACAAAATGAGATTCGCCGGCCTTATTGATAAATCGAAAAGTATGTACCCCAAAACCTTCCATCATTCTCAAACTACGCGGGATAGCGCGATCGCTCATAACCCACATAATCATGTGCATACTTTCGGGCATCAAAGAAATAAAATCCCAAAAAGTATCATGCGCTGAAGCTGCTTGGGGCATTTCGTGGTGTGGCTCTGGCTTGACGGCATGAATCAAATCGGGAAACTTAATGGCATCTTGAATAAAAAACACGGGGATATTGTTTCCTACCAAATCATAAATGCCTTCTTCGGTGTAAAACTTAACCGCAAAACCTCTGACATCTCGCGCCAAATCGGTAGAGCCTCTTGAACCTGCTACTGTCGAAAATCGAACAAATACGGGGGTTTTTTGGTCGGGATTTTGCAAAAAAGCCGCTTTAGTGAATCTGGCCATCGACTCATACACCTGAAAATACCCATGAGCACCTTCTCCGCGCGCATGTACCACGCGCTCAGGAATGCGTTCATGGTCGAAATGAGTGATTTTTTCGCGCAAAATAAAATCTTCAAGTAGCGACGGCCCCCTTTCTCCTGCTTTTAGGGAGTTTTGATTATCATTGATTTTTACCCCTTGGTTGGTGGTTAAAAATTTATCTTGACCATTTTCTTTATTGTTGGCAAGGTCTTGCTGTTTAGCGTCTGTCTGTTTTTTCATTGTTGTGGAAATTGGGGTGAATAGCCTAAGTTAGTTGCTCGCTTCCTCATTGATGGCACTTTCTGCAATGGCTGAGAGTTTTTTGTCGGCTACTTTTTCTTCTTCCAACGTTTCACTTAACAAGCGAGCCGCTTCATTCTCCCCTAAGGTTTTGGCGAAAGACACAAGTGTACCATAAGAAGCTATTTCATAATGCTCTACCTTCTGGCTAGAAGCAATAATACCCGCATCTCGCACCACACCTTCTTTGGTTTTGTTCATTGTCTCTTGCCCTTCTTTAATTAATCCCTCAATGGCTTCACATTTTTTGGCTTCGGCCTTCAATCCTATTACCTCAAATACTTCATCAAGGCGCTTTACATGCCCTTCTGTAACCGACAAGTGTTCTTTAATAGCCTCTACCAACACACCCGAAACAGCTTTATCAGCCATTTTAGGAAGGGCTTTGGTGAGGGCTTTTTCGGCATAATAGATGTCTTTCAGACTGTCTTCAAACAATTCACGTAGTCCAGTGGCGATTTCTGATTTTGAGGAAGTTGCTTTCATGGTTCTAAAAAATTTATGGTTGTTTTTGGGTAGTAGCGTCCTAAAATATTGTTCCACCGACCCATGTATTCCTCAACAACTTGGGTATGCCGCCTCATTTGTGATCCTATAAAGAGAGATTTCTCTAAAGAGAAATATTTTGCTATCCTCTGTCGAATTTTAGGGTTGTAGAAGTGTTGCCACATCGGGCATCTCCCACCCCAAAACACTTCAACTAGTAACCTCATTATCAATGGAATACTTTTTTTAGACATTCCTAAACGTATACTACTATCATCTGAATCTATTCGGCAATTCAATCAATTAAAAAAATGGAAACAGTGAATGTCATTTCTTCTTCCTTAAAGTCAATAGGCTATGAAGGCACTACCTTAGAAATAGAGTTTCTTAATGGTTCGCGGTATCGCTATTATCAGGTACCTCTACATGTATATCAAGGATTTTTAAATGCCGACTCCTACGGTCATTTTTTTAATAAATATATCGTAAGCAGCTATCGCTCAAGGAGAATGAGCAACCTCGCTGATAATACATGTACACAAACTAAATAAGTAAAACAGGATTTTAATCTCAGGAATAGCAATGAATACCATCAATCTCTCACAAAATCTTGACCCGGGTTTGACAGAAGAAATGCCGGTCACGATTACATATATACGAAAAACTTATGCAGGCTCTCAAAAACTACACAATAAGGTAGCACTTATTACGGGAGGCGATAGTGGAATTGGGAAAGCTGTAGCCATCCATTTTGCACGCGAAGGAGCTGATATTGCCATCCTTTATCATCCTATCGAAGAAGAAGATGCGCAAGCCACTAGCCAACTTATAGAAAAAGAAAATCGTCAATGCTTACTGATTAGCGGAGATTTAATGGACCACACCACGCCCGCCAAAGCCATTGACACTGTTTTAGAACATTTTGGTAAAATTGACATCCTTGTCAATAATGCCGCTGTCCAAAAGCCCTGCGATGATTTTACAAAAATCCCCGATCAACAATGGGAAGATACATTTGAAGTCAATGTATTTGCTATTTTTCGCTTGACTCGCGAAGCAATCAAACGCATGAAACCAGGAAGTAGTATTATCAACACGGCTTCGGTAGTAGCCTATCAGGGCAATGGCTTTCTGATTGATTATTCGGCTACTAAGGGAGCTATTATCAGCTTTACGCGCTCATTATCGGGCAGTATCATAGGCAAAGGGATTCGGGTAAATGCGGTAGCCCCTGGGCCTATTCTGACGCCTTTGGTTGTCTCTACTTTTCCTGACCAAAACCTAGAAGACTTTGGTAAAGATACCCCTATGCAACGAGGCGGGCAGCCCTGTGAAGTTGCTCCAGCCTATGTATTTTTAGCTTCCGAAGACAGCTCTTACATGACAGGGCAAGTTTTGCATCCCAACGGAGGCTCTATCATCAATGCCTAATATACACAGTCCTATGCTGTCGCTGTTTGTAAAAAGCCGATCAATGCCCTACAAACAGCGACAGCCTAGAAATCACTACCTATTCTTCTGACTTATTTTTAAGACTCATCAGCAAGGTATAGGTGCCTTTTATTACAAAATCTTGATTGGGTTTTTCAGGCAAAAGTAGTTCTGTAAACCCATTTTCGGTATTTCCTATTTTTACTTCTTTCATTTCAAATTCACTGTCAGTCTTTCGGATAAAAGCGTATTGTTTGCCTTCGTAGCGTACAATGGCGTCTTCGGGCAATACGTAAGCGTTGTTGTTTTTGACCTCCACCTCGGCATTCATATAGGTGCCGGGAATGAGCGCTTTATCATAATTTTTAAAATGGCACTGCACTTCTGTGGCTCGATCGGCGGTAAGGTCTTTTCCAATCATAATAATTTCGGAAATATATTTTTTATCCGGGCGGTTGTTGGTAAACGTCATGATTTTTTGTCCAATAAAGAGCTTATCTACATCTTTTTCAAACACTTTCAACGCCAAGTGAATATCCGTCGGGTTGATGAGTTCAAACATTACTTCGGTTGGTGAGACGTATTTGCCGATGTTGCTGTTGATTTTGGACACATAACCGCTGATGGGCGAATAGATATTTACCGTGCGTGAAATAGTATTTTCGCTCAATCTTTCAGGATTAATCCCTACTAATTTCAATTTTTCGGCCAACGCACTCAACAAAACACGCTGTCCTCTGAATTCGGCTTCCGATTGCTGATAGACCTTATCGCTGCTGGCCTTGCTTTGGTTCAGGTCTTTTTGACGCAGGTACTCGTTTTCCAGAAAACTGATTCTAGATTTGGCGGTCAAATAATCCTGCTGCAACTGAATGTATTGCTGGTCTTCCATAACGGCCAACAATTGCCCTTTGCGCACATTCATACCCACCAACAAATCGGTGTTTTTCAAATATCCCCCCATCGGTACGCTGATAGAAATCACGTTTTGGGGAGGTACTTCTATTTTACCGTTGACCTTCAGTACCGAAGCAATTTGCTTTTGCTCTAAAGGCGCCGTCACGATTCCCGCATTTTTGCTCTGAACCGCAGTGAGTTTTACTGTATTCTCGTTGACTGTGGCCGCTACTGTTTGTTCTTCGGTCGTTTTGCTGCCGCAAGCGGTCAATAAACTAAGTATTACAATGATGATGAATGTATTTTTCATGGGGTTTTTCTATTTGGTGTTGAAATAATTGAGTTGAATAACGGCCTCATTTAGGTTCCTAATAGCCTCTACATAATCGTTTCTGACGGTAGTGGCTTGGTTCACCAATTGCACCCACTCAAGGTAATTGATGTTTCCGGCAAACAATTGTTGATTGGCCGTAGTCGTAATCAAACGGGCATTGGCCAAGGCCGTACTTTCAAAATAAGCGACCGTTTGAGCAAATTTATCGTACTGATTTTGAACAGCTTTATACTCCGTATCCAACGATTGCATACCCACCAAATAATTACTTTCGGCCACGAGTTGCAGTACTTTAGCGCTGTTGATTTGGGCTTTTTGCGCGGACGTAAAAATCGGAATCCCAACGCCCACCTGCATCGACTGAAATCGGTGCAGGCCCGAATAGGTTTTATTGTCGGCTCCCACTCCTCGGATGCTGCCGTTATTGTACATCACCGAAAGATTAGGCAACAGTCGGGTCTTTTCTACCTCTACTGAGGCGGCCGCTATGGCTTGTTGCTGTTTCAATAATTGCATCAATGGATGCTCGTTTAATGACAGCTCAGCCACAGTTTTAGCGAGTTTGAAGTTGTTGGTCGAAGGAGAAAAAATGGCGGAGGTATTGAGCAATAACTGAAATTGCAACTGCATCACATCCATATCCTGCAAAAGCTGATTGAGTTGCGTCTTAATTTGTCCCAGTTGGGTTTCGGCAGTGGCTTTTTCTAGTACGTTGCTTTCCCCTTTCGATAAGCGCAACTCGGCTCTTTTGAAAAAATCGGTATAAAGGGTATCGGCAAATTGCAGTAATTCTCGCTTTTGTTGTAGATACACCAGACCATAAAAGACTTGAGTCACTTGTTTTTTGAGCAACATTTCTCGAACATTGACCGCCAAAAGGCTACGTTTCCATTCTTCATTCAACAGATTTTTTTGGGCGGTATAGACTTTTGGAAAACTGAACCCCTGCCCAATTCCAATTTTTGAATCCACATAGGCGCTATTGATTTGCCCAATTTCGAGCGAAGCACTGGCCTGTGGCAAATTCTTGGCCGTTTTCAGCAAAGTCTGTTGATAAACAGCAAGGAGCTTTTCATTTTTTACCGACAGGTTGTTTTTCAGGGCTGTATCAATGGCCGCCTGCAAGCTAATGGGGGTTTGAGCTTGGGTACTATTTCCCAAAAATCCTAAAAACAGAAGCATCGCCGCCGTTGCTGTTGTGGAAGGTTTACTGCCCACTTTTTCAAACACCATGTACAAAACGGGCAGCACAAACAAGGTCAAAAACGTAGCAATCAGCAGTCCGCCAATGACAACCGTCGCCAGGGGACGTTGTACTTCCGCGCCCGCACCGTTACTGACAGCCATCGGCAAAAAGCCCAACGAAGCTACAAAAGCCGTCATCAATACAGGACGCAGACGTACTTTTGTGCCGTTCAAAACAATGTCTTTCACATCCGACAAACCGCTTGCTTTGAGGCGATTAAACTCCGCAATCAATACAATCCCGTTTAAGACCGCTACACCAAACAAAGCAATAAAACCCACTCCGGCACTGATACTGAAGGGCATACCTCGGAGGGCCAGAAACAAAATACCACCAATGGCCGACAGCGGAATGGCAGAGTAAATCAGTAAGCCCTGCTTGACCGAATGGAAAGCAAAAAAGAGCAGTAAAAATATCAATATCAGCGATACAGGTACGGCAATCATCAGACGTGCTTTGGCCGCATTTAGGTTCTCAAACGCCCCGCCATAGGTCACATAATAGCCCGCCGGAAAGCGAAGTTGCTTTTCGACTTTGCCTTGCAATTCGGTCACAATACTTTGCACATCGCGACCTCGGACGTTAAAACCAACGACAATACGGCGTTTGGCATCTTCGCGTTGGATTTGATTGGGGCCTTCTTTGATTTGAACATCAGCCAATTGGTAGAGTGGAATTTGTGTACCCTGCGGCGTGGGAATCAAGAGGTTTTGAACGGCTGTCAGGTCCTTTTTTTGCTCACCGCCGAGGCGTACCACCAAATCAAAGCGTTTTTCGCCTTCAAACACCATTCCACTGCTTTGTCCAGCAAAGGCCGTATTGACTACCCGGTTGATGTCGGCGATATTGAGGTTATATTGGGCAATGGCATTACGATTGTACTGAATAATAATTTGGGGCATTCCCGACACCGACTCTACGTACAGATTTTTGGCTCCTTCTACGGCATTGATAAGTCCGCCTAGCTGATGTGCATAAGCGGCCAATGTATCCAAATCTTCTCCAAAGATTTTACAAACCACATCTTGTCTTGCGCCCGTCATCAATTCATTGAACCGCATCTGAACGGGATACTGAAACCCTGTTGTTATGCCTGGTACTTCGGCCAAAGCGGTGCCCATTTTCTCGGCCAATTCATTAAAAGTTTTTGCCGATGTCCACTCGCTTTTATCTTTCAAAATCACCATCATATCGCCAGCTTCCATGGGCATAGGGTCAGTAGGAACCTCGCCACTGCCTATTTTGGTCACCACTTTTTCCACTTCAGGAAAACGGCTTTTGAGAATATGGGCGGCTTTTTGGGTGTTGGCAATGGTCGTCGTTAAGTTACTTCCCGTCAGCACCCGCGTATCAACGGCAAAATCACCTTCCTCTAGTGCAGGAATAAATTCACCGCCCAAGGTCGAAAATATAAAAAGGGCAATTGCGAAAAGCGAAAGCGTAGCGATCAACACCATTTTAGGAAAATCAATGACTTTGGAGAGTGCATTCTGATAGGCGCCTTCTACTTTAGCCATGAGCCTATCTGAAAAGTTGAGATCATGTTTGATTTTCTTACTCAGAAACACCGAACTCATCATAGGGATGTAAATCAAAGACAAAATAAAGGCTCCCAGCAACGCAAACGCCACCGTCTGTGCCATAGGTTTAAACATTTTTCCTTCGATACCCTGTAGCGTAAAAATGGGAAGATAGACTACCAAAATGATAATTTGACCAAATACAGCGCTATTCATCATCTTGCCTGCTGATTGGTTCACCTCAGCATCCATTTGGGATTGGCTAAGGTGGGATATGTCGCTAAACTTTTTATTATGAGAAAGTTGGTGCATCACTGCCTCCACAATAATCACCGCACCATCCACAATCAACCCAAAATCCAGCGCCCCCAAACTCATCAAATTGCCGCTGACACCGAAGAGATTCATCATAATAATGGCAAACAACATCGCCAACGGAATCACCGAAGCTACCAACAGCCCCGCACGAACATTGCCCAAAAATAGTACCAACACAAAAATGACAATCAATGCCCCTTCCAAGAGGTTTTTCTCTACGGTGCCGATAGCGTTGTTCACCATTTTGGTGCGATCCAAAAATGCCTCAATTACGACGCCTTCGGGCAGGGTTTTCTGAATTTGGGCAATGCGTTCTTTCACCGCTTTAATGACCTCGCTGCTGTTGGAGCCTTTCAGCATCATCACTACTGCACCAGCCACTTCGCCTTGGTCATTGTAGGTCATGGCTCCAAAACGAGTGGCAAAACCGATTTTTACGTCGGCCACGTCCCCAATGAAGAGAGGCGTACCCCCGCTGAGGCTTTTAATAGAGATGTTTTTGATGTCGTCTGTCCCCCCTACCAAGCCTTCACTTCGGATGTATAAAACAGTCGCTCCTTTTTCGATGTAAGAGCCACCCGTATTTTGATTGTTGTTTTCGAGGGCTTTGAATACATCATTAATCGTGATATTGTTGGCCTGTAATTTAGCCGGGTCCACTTCAATGGAATATTGTTTGAGTTTGCCCCCAAAACTGCTGACCTCGGCTACCCCTTTTACGCCCAATAGTTGCCTGCGTACTATCCAATCCTGAATGGTGCGCAAGTCGGTTTCATTGTATTTGCCTTCGTAACCTTTTTTAGGACGGACTACGTATTGATAAATTTCGCCCAAACCCGTCGTAACAGGCCCTAATTCAGGCACCCCTACCCCTTGAGGAATAGCGGATTGTACCTTTTGCAAACGTTCTGCCACTTGCTGACGCACCCAATAAATATCGGTTTCGTCGTCAAAAACAATGGTTACAAGCGATAACCCAAACCGAGAAAAGCTACGAATTTCATGCATTCCTGGTATGTTACTGTTGGCCTGCTCAATAGGAAACGTAACCAAGCGCTCTATATCAGTAGCTCCAAAAGAGGGAGCAATGGTAATCACCTGAACTTGATTATTGGTAATATCAGGAACGGCATCGATGGGTAATTTAGTAACTTCATAAGTGCCGTAGCCAAGCAGAGCAATGACCAACAGCCCAATGATGAGTTTATTCCTGACGGAAAACTCAATGATTGAATTTAGCATGGAAATAATATTTAATGAAATGACACTATATCCTCATCAAACATGATGAAGACTTGAAAATGAGCTAAATAGCTCGTTCAGAAGCAATTCATTAAACAAATTGGGGCGGCTGCCAAATAGAGTTCAAATGCGCCGAAAGAAGATGAGAATCCGAATAAAAAGACGGTTTTTCTTTTGATAGAATCACCACCTGCGGAGGCAGGGGGCTAAAAGTCAGAAACAAATAAATGGGTGCCTGAAACGAACCGCAATTATCGTGCGACTGAAAAGGGAGCTGATTGTCCCGCTCAGCATCACCGTCATCAGCATGATTGACGAGATAGTGATGATGGATAAATTGAAAAAATGAGATAGAAGGATTTTTTTGCTGATGTTCCTGAAAATGCATCACAAGTACCGGCAGCTTCAGCAACTGATTGAATTCAGTGGCTGAAAAGAGGTAAATGATTAGCAAAAATCTAGGAAGAAACATTTTCACGAATTTATGGAGCAAAAGTAGCACATATTTTATTAAAATTAGGCCTAAAATTCCACTTCTTTATGCTGGATTGCTTTATATAGTTTCTTTCTAAAAAAACATTCAATACCGCAATGTTATTGCCGCCACTGACATCATTAAACAGTTTCCAGACTTTGCTACGCGCCGTCTGCTAGGATAGCAAGTTGATATAATGTTGTAAAAACGTTTACAAACAACCGCCTGAGAATAATTTTTTGTCTTAATTTTAGTGAATCAAACAAAACCTGTGACCCGCGCTGGATTTTAAACGCGCTTATTTTTTAATCATTTTCAATAATCCTGCTTTGATGGGCGGAGCAGTGGCCGCTGTCACACCTAGCTTGAGTAGAATTTCTTTGGAAATATCAACCGCCTGCGCTCCCGCAAAAAGGACAATAGGCCAACTATCCTCCGCCCGTAAATCAGACCTGAAGATATAAGCATACTTATTTTCTTGACCATAGTCTGCAATCACTCCCTTTACTTTTTCTTCAATCACCGCAAACTTCTTTTGGTAAGTTAATTGCAAATCTTTTTCAGAATTTGATTGAAATTCTTGAATCGATTGCTGTAAGTTAACCAATTCTGTTTCCTTATCTTTGAGGATAAGAGGTGCCACTTGTCCTTTGGGCAACTTCTGATAGGCATCCAATTTTTGTTGGTATTGAGCATACTTTTCTTTCAACACTTCTTGATACTTCGCAGAACTTCCCTCAATCTCTTTTCTTAAAAGCTGATATTCAGGAAAATTGTCATAAACAAATTGCTGATCAATATAACCTAGCTTTAGAATTTGTCCCATCACCTGAGTTTGAGAACAACTCATTAAAGCTATCAACAAAACGATAAGATTCTTCATTATTATGATTTAGTTTTTTGAGGTGCTATTGGCAGGTGTCACGAAGCGCACCGGCGAAGTAGGCAAAGTAGCTGGGTATCTATAATTGCTGTAGGTTTTAGAATCTTGCTTCGGTTTGTCTAGAATAGTATCCAAAGTAGGTCTTAGATGCAAATACGTTTTTCTAAAATTTGACATAGAAGCAACGCTCGGTGCATACGTCTCTTTGAGGGTGTCTTGAGGCGTTTCTGTATTTTGTAAAACTAACTCACGTTTTAGTCTCTTTCTTTTCTTTTGAGCAGGCTTTTTTACCGCTAAAGGAGTTATGTCCTTTTGTTTTGGAAGCTCTTTTTGTGGCTCTTTCTCAGGGTCTATAGATGCAGAAAGGTCTTTTAGTTTGGACAATTGCTCTTTTCCTGAAGTCGTTAACACTACCAGGGCCACCAGAGGGATTATGACCAAATATTTTGGCAATTGCCAAATTGAGGTTCTCTTTTTGTAAAGCATGTGGATTCTGTTTTTGAGAAATGAAGAATGATAGAATTGATTCGCAATGGACTCGACGAAAGCTCGTTGAGCATAAGATACCAAAAAAGCGGCATACGATTCTCTATTAGGAGCCTGCTTGTCAGCCAAATACTCATGCACTTCCTGAATCGAAAACTTGTAGAGCCAAAGCACAGGATTGAACCAAAAGAATGCCTTCAGTATTTCGATAAACAAAACATCAATACTATGCCACTGCTTGATATGGACCGATTCATGATGCAGAATTGTCTCAAAGCAATGCTCATAATCCTGATGCGAAATCACTAACCATTTAAAAAATGAAAAAGAACCAACACTAGCTTTTTGATTTCAATTATTTGGCAGCAAGATTAAAGTGTAATTTTCGCAGGGGATAAACTCTCCTTTTTTTATCAGAAAGGCGATATGATAAATACCTTTCAATAACCTTAATAGCATATAAACGACACTCCCTATATAAATCACTTTGAGCATAAAACCCCAATCTACAGAGTCGGTTTGCGGAGTGGAATCCACGAGTAGGGTAGCTACATTTTGGGTCGTGGCACTCACAACTTCAGGAATTTCGGTAACGGTAGTATTGACCTGAATCGCTGGTAATGCCAAGGAAATTACTAAAGTTCCTAGTAAATACAGACGATTGAGCTTAAAAAAGGTATGCCGTCGTAGCATGAGCCAATAGATGCCATACAATAAAACCCAATAGAGGTTTACCTTAGTAAAGTACAGAAGAGTATCCATTATTGGCCAAGGTTGTTTTTCTTAACAAACTCCATGATTTCATCTAATTCACTGGCATTCAACTTTTTATCATTAAAGAAAAAAGATACCAAATTTGCCGCTGAATTTTCAAAGTAGTTGCCCATTAGCTGCTCTACTTCGTGCCGTTTATACTCCTCTTCAGTGATTAGAGGAAAATATTGATGCGTACTACCATAGGTAATATGACTCACGATATTTTTCTTCTCCAATATTTTGATGAAAGTCGCCACGGTATTGTAGGCCGGTTTTGGGTCAGGCATTTGAGCTAATATTTCCTTGACAAATGCTTTTTGCAGTTTCCATAAGATTTTCATAATCTCTGCTTCTGCACGAGTTAATGACCGAATTTCCATGATATTAGGCTTTCGTAAATAGATTTGTTTCAGATGGAGACAAAGTTACTCCTAATAAATTAGTTATGCAACTAATTTATTAGGAGTAACTTTTAAGAAGACTGCTAAAATAGCTCTAATCCTCAGGGGGAGAAGTATACTATTCTTGATTTTACGTTAATTATCATTACACATCAACCACAACTGACAATCAACACAGCCTCTCAAAAAACATTTAGCGATTTAGCGGAAACCAACCATTTTTACCGTCAAAGAATGGGTAGAAAATAGGGAGTATCTATTAGCCAGAAGCTAGCGTGGTGGTAAAATTAGCGCTAAAGCCTCTGTAATATTCTATAACTTTGCCCAGTTACTTAACTTCGAACCCTCAATAATTCATGAAATTAATCGACTTCATTAAAAGAAAATGGGGATTGTCACTTCAAGCAGTTGAAATCGCAGCTCCGATTGTTGAGAGAGTTGGTTGGACTGGACAAGATTTTGAATTTCTGATTGTAGGTGAAATCAATGTATTTTCTGATTTCGACCAACTAATGACACCAAATTCGCTTGAGTGGACAAAAACTCATAAAAACGGTTGGGATTATTACCAAGTTGGGCAAGATGAGTTCAGTTATTCTTTTGAGGAGCCAGGCATACAAATGACATTCAATGAAGAAATTAGTTTTGATAAAGCAAAGAAAATTGGGGATGAAGTAATTCTAAACATCCATTCTACTGGTCAAAAGGCTGAACTATTTATACTGGATAAGAGAAAAGTTTATCGACTTAAATGATAGCTGAATGCTAGGTTGTAACTCGCTTTGGCAGTTGCACACTCCATCAAAATAACTTCATAGCTCACACATTCAGAAAATGACAAAAGCTGCCTTTCAACTTTCCAATCCCGAACTTGAAGGAGAAATTTACTACTTGACAGAACAAGAAGGTGGCCGAAGGAACCCTATCACATCGGGGTATCGGGGTCAGTTTTACTACAATGGCAGAGATTGGGACGCGCCTCAAACATTGATTGATAAAGAGCTCTGTTACCCAGGTGAAACTGTAAAAGTTAGTCTTCAAATGTTAAGCCCCAACTTTCACGTTGGGCAATTTTACGTTGGCCAAAGCATTGAAATAAGAGAAGGAACTAAAACCGTCGGCCGTGGTAAAATCACTCAAATTTTGAGGAATGATTTTAATTATTGGGATTTCGACACTTTGTTCAGAAACCTACAACCTGAGCAAAAACCATTTGATTTTCAATACATTAAAAAATTCTCCACAAAAATCCATCACGGATTAGCATCCATTCAACAAATTAACAATCTAATTTTCAAAAAATCCTTGTCGAATCCCTACCAAATGCTGACCGTCGAGTGTAAATTAAAATACAAGGGCTGTCAAGCACAGGCACTGGTAGATGAAATCTGTAACCGTTGGAGAGAAGAAATACACCTAGACAACTCTCATTACAAAACAGAGCTACTATTTTCGGACAAAGGATTTTACTTTGAGCTCACTTTTGCCACTTGGCACACTAGGTTTTTGACGGGAAAAATTATAGTGAATACAACATCATAACGCCGTTCTTTGCTTTCCATCACTCCCCTCCCTTACTCATCACCATTTTCAAAAAATCTTCCCGAAAATCACCTCCGACGGGGACTTCGTCTTTCATAAATGGACGGACATTTTACGTACATTTCAAAAAAAAATTTATTTATGAATATAGCAATCAAAGAACAAGCGCGATTTGACGCAAGACTTTCAATAGTTCTGTTTACAGTCTCGCTGTATATAGCCACAAATTCTAATACCATCTAGACAATTTTATCATACTTCTACAAACACGCCCTCTTCTTCTCATATTTTTTGAAAGACAAACAACATTTCTTTGCTTTGAGGAGTATTTCCGAAGTAATTATGCAAATCAAAAGATTTACCTTGGCCACACATGCCTTAATTTGGGTACTGTTACTGGTTATTCCTTACATTTCCAGCGACCAGCTTTTTAATGCGTTAGACCCTTCGTCCGACAATAAATATCTTTTACTCTGCCTGATCTTAAGTGCCGTGTTGCTGATTATTTTTTACTTCAACTACGTTTTTCTTATCCCTAAGTACCTACTTGTCAATAAATACTGGGGCTATTTTGCGTTTCTACTGCTTGCAATAGCAGTCGTATTTTCTGTGGTCGGAGGAGTACTTTACTTTTCCAACCTCATTCATGTTTTATTACCTATAACCAATCCCCCACTCGAAAAAATATTTCCCGTTATTATCGTTAATGCTCTTTTACTGTGGCTCTTATCAATTGTATCCTCTATTCTATGGACCGTTTACAATCGATTAAAGCAAACAGAGAGCGAAAAACTTTCGGCACAAATTGCTTCACTCAAATCACAAATTAACCCGCATTTTTTGTTTAACACGTTGAACAATATTTATGCTACCGCTATCGACACCTCACCAAAAACGGCTGATATGGTTGACAGGCTTTCGGAAATGATGCGTTATTCGATGAAAGATACACAACAGGATTTTGTGTTACTGGAAGATGAGCTAAATTACATCAACAACTTCGTTGAATTGCAAAAATTGCGCTTAGACAGAAGCGTAAAACTGGAATACCATACCCTGAGTAGGGTTCCTGCCTTACGAATTGCTCCAATGTTACTTATTCCTTTTATTGAAAATGCGTTTAAACATGGAGTAAACTCTGAACAGAAAAGCCACATTAAAATTGAAATAAGCTTAGATCAAACGGAATTTCAGCTAAGTGTAATGAATAAGAAAGTGGCTGTTCAGCGGGATATTTCTGAAAGAAGCGGATTGGGAATCGATAATACAAAACATCGGTTGAACTTGATTTACCCCTCAAAACACTTACTGGTGATTAATGATACTGAAAAGGTTTTTTTTGTCTCTTTATCTATCAATTTACAATGATACATGCTATTGCCATTGACGATGAGCCGTTAGCACTTACCGTCATAAAATCACTATGTGATAAAAGTGAAAACATCAAGTTGATAAAAACATTTACTCAACCGAGTGAGGCTCTTAAGTATTTACGAAAATTCCCAATTGACTTGATTTTTTGCGATATACACATGCCCGCCATGACCGGAATAAATTTAATAAAGTCATTGCAGCAAGATACAATGGTGATTTTCACCACGGCCTTTAGTGAATACGCCGTCGTTAGTTACGAATTAAATGCCATTGATTATTTACTTAAACCTGTCAATCAAAAACGCTTTACGCAAGCGGTTAACAAAGCGCAGGAATATTTTGACTATGTAAATAAAAGGGCTTATGATGCTGAAAAAAATATTTTTATTCGTGCCGATTTCAGTTTGGTAAAAATTCCAATATCTGATATTCTCTACATCGAAGGCTTAGCCGATTATCTCAAAGTTTATATCAAAGATCGCAAAACTATTGTAGCACGAATACCCATGAAAGACATGGTTGAGAAATTACAAGGCACCGATTTCATGCGGGTTCATCGTAGTTTTATCGTGCCTTTCAGCAAAATTGAGGCTGTAAGAAGCAACACTATTTTCATTGGAGACAACGAATTCCCTATTGGAAGAACCTATGTAGATGAGTTTTTCAATCGGTATTCTCCCTAAATGCTTCTCCTAAAAACAGATACATTCTTCGCATAAATCTTTCCCTTCTTCTCAAAAATTAGCAGGTGGATTGTCCAAGCTCCAGATTTGCATCGAAATCACAAAAAACGATCGTTAAATGCAGCCCAAAACAAACACACACCTGTTATCTTATAAGCATAAGATAGCCATTGGCATTTTCATTCTTATTTTATTTAGCTCAACGCTATTGCTGGCACAATCAAAGTATACAGTAAGCGGAACGGTAAAACAAAAGTCGTCAGGCGAGACATTGATAGGAGTAGCGGTAGGAGTAGTGGAAAAACCCACTATAGGGGTAACGACCAATGAGTACGGCTTTTATTCCCTTTCGCTTCCTAAAGGCAACTACACGTTGCGGTTTTCTTACATAGGATACGAGCAGCAATCTATCCCAGTAGAATTGAATTCGAATGTTACGGTAAACGTCAATTTGGCCGACGGAGTCAGTTTAGAGGAGGTGGTCGTATCTTCTAAAAAGGAAGATGAAAATCTTACCAACGCTACCATGGGAACCGAAGTACTCAATATGAAAACTGCCACCAAAATTCCTGTCGTATTTGGAGAAAAAGACTTGGTAAAAACCATTCAATTGATGCCAGGCGTAAAATCGAACGGCGAAGGAAGCAATGGTTTTTCGGTAAGAGGGGGAGGTACAGACCAAAACCTAATCTTGCTCGATGAAGCACCTGTCTATAACGCGTCACATCTATTAGGGATGTTTAGCACATTCAATAGCGATGCTATCAAAGATGCTACTATTATCAAAGGCAACAGTCCAGCCCAGTTTGGTGGGCGTCTTTCGTCGGTGTTGGATGTAAAAATGAAAGAGGGTAACAATAAAAACTACCAAGTAAGCGGTGGGATTGGCCTCATCAGTAGCCGATTGACGGTGGAGGGTCCGATTCAAAAAGAGAAATCGTCGTTTATTATTTCTGGCCGACGAACGTATGCAGACCTTTTTGCACGGCTTTCGTCCGATTTAAAAGATGTTAAGCTATACTTCTATGACTTAAACGCCAAAGCCAATTTGGCAATTAACGATAAGAATAAGCTATATTTCTCTGGCTATTTTGGCAAAGATGTATTGGGCGTATCCAAAACATTTGGCAGCGATTGGGGGAATTCTACTGCTACCCTACGGTGGAATAGCGTACTGAGTAGCAAATTGTTTTCCAATACGTCGTTGATTTACAGCAATTATGATTTCAATGTTGGATTTAAAAGTGAAAATAGTGAGATAAATTTCAATTCTCACATCAAGGATTTGAACCTAAAACAGGATTTTACTTTTTATCCAAATGCTGACAACACCATACGCTTTGGCTTCAATGTAATACACCACACCATTACTCCTACAAAAGCCGAAGGCTCTGATATTGTGAGCAATAAAAAAGGCCGCATAGGATTAGAAAATGCAGTGTATGCGAGCAACTCCTGGAAAGTATCTGATAAGATTAATGTTGACTATGGTCTTCGGCTTTCTTTTTACAATGTTATGGGTGGGGATACCTATCATATTTACGAAAAGAATCAACTTACCCAATCCATAGAGTTAGAACAAGGGAAAGTGGGCAAAACGTATTTCAATTTGGAGCCAAGATTGGCAGCCAATTATAGATTGACTCCTAGTGCCAGTGTAAAAGTTGGCTACGCCCGCAACACCCAAAATTTACATTTGATGAGCAATGCTACGGGCGGCAGTCCTACCGACCAATGGATTGGGAACAGTTATAACATAAAGCCAGAAGTAGCCGACCAAGTGAGTTTAGGATTGAGCAAAAACTTCAACAACAATGCCATTGAACTCAATACAGAGGTCTATTATAAATCCATGCAGCATCAAATTGACTATCGAGACGGTGTCGACATCAACACCGTACCTGATATAGAAAGCGAATTGTTGTTTGGGAAAGGCAGGGCGTATGGTATAGAGATTTTATTGAAAAAGAAAACGGGAACATTAACAGGATGGATAGGATACACCCTTTCGAAGACGGAACGCCAAATCGAAGGCATCAACAATGGCCAATGGTACAATGCCAAGCAGGATCGCACGCATGATTTGTCGATAGTGGGCATTTACACGCTTTCACCACGATGGACACTGTCTGGTACATTTATCTATAGCACTGGCAATGCTGTGACATTCCCTACGGGCAAATACATGCTAAACGATATGCTGATATACCAATATGGCAGTCGTAATGCAGACCGAATGCCTGCTACTCATCGATTAGACATCGGTGCAACTTACGAAAAACCTTCCAGAGGAAAATATCAGAGTTCATGGAGTTTTGGATTGTACAATGCGTATGGCCGCAAAAACCCGTTTGCCCTAACGTTTAAAGAAAATAAAAGTAACCCAGAAAAAATCGACGCTGTACAAACTTCCCTCTTCCAATGGGTACCCAGTGTAACGTATAATTTCAAATTTTAAGCAATCAACAAAAATGAAAAATAGCATCAGCCTATTATTAGTGGTTTTATTGTTTAGCAGTTGTGAAAAAATAGTAACACTCGACTACAAAGAAAACCAATCCAGAATCATCATAGATGGCAGTATCACCAACGAAACAGGGCCATATTTCGTAAAAATCACAAAATCCCTCAAGCTGACTGAAACTGGAACGTACCCCACCATTGACAATGCCACAGTTACGATTAGCGATGATGCCGGAAACCGCGAAACTCTTATTCCACGTGGGGGTGGGCTATATCAAACTGCTCAACTAAAGGGGACAGCAGGTAGGACGTATACACTAACAGTGCAAGCCGAAGACCAAACATACACAGCCCAAAGTACTATGCCGACGCCGGTACCGTTTGAGTCTATCAAAGTGGAGGCAGTTGTTTTTACTGGTGAAACAGAATACAATTTAATCCCTGTATATAATGACCCTACTGTAAGCGGTAACAATTATCGGTTTGTAGTGTCGGTAAACGACAAACTCATCAACCAGCATCTTATCCAAAATGACGAAGTGAAAAATGGGGTGGTCAATACCCTTCGACTGGAAATCAACGATGACGACTTAAAGCTAAAACAAGGGGACGTCGTCAATGTAACCATGCAATGTATCGACAAAAATGTGGCCTTGTTTTATAAGACCCTGATGTTAATAGGCGATAGTGGCCCTGGGGGTGGTACTACACCAACAAATCCGCCAAATAATATTTCCAATGGAGCATTGGGGATATTTTCAGCCCATACAGTAGAGACGAAGGGGGTGACAATTCCATAAAGTTTTTGATAATCTTCTTGCCATGCCCAACTACAGTAAAATCTTTGACGGCGAAGAGCCCATTACTCAGCAAGAGTTTGAGGATTGGCACGAGCAAACTGTTTTGGAATTGGTTCAAAAACAACCTCATTTCTCGGTAGGTTGGGCGGCCCAAACCCTAGACTACTTCTTGCAAACGGCTGTCAAGCTGGCAGGATTTGGGCGACCCAACCTTCAAAAATGGCTTCATCCAGTTATGTTTTGTGGGCAAGAAAATGGAGGTCCCAGAGACTCCTATCAAACAAAACTAAGCGACATCACAAGTTATAGTGAATATAAAATACTTATTAACAGCCTCAATATTAAAGCCAAACAGTATAGCGATGAGTTTTTTCTGCCCTAACTGCGTTCCTCAAAATATAGCAACTACCACCAAATGAAATAGGGCAGAAAAAGCTAGGTGAAAATTATGAATAGCTGCAAAATTTTTAATTCATTTTTGCAGCTATTTTATCTTGAAAAAACATTAAGTGATGAATATTGTTTTTCAGTCCACCACTAATTTCTCCTTCAAAAATACAAGAGGTTTTAGCCATCACTCTCCTCCCTTACTCATCACTACTTTCAAAAAATCTTCCCAAAAATTGCTTCCGAGTGGTACTTCTTCTTTTTGAAGTGTACAGATATTTTACGTACATTTGTAAAAATTTTTCGTATATGAATACAACAATCAAAGAACAAGCGCGATTTGACGCAAGACTTTCAAAGGAACAAAAAGAATTCTTTGAAAAAGCCGCTTATCTAGGCGGTTTCAGAAGCTTGACTGACTTCGTGATTTTGACAGTGCAAGAAAAAGCAAAAGAAATTGTGAAGGAGAAAGAACAAATACTAGCATCTGAGAGGGACAGCCAAATCTTTTTTGACGCAATTACCAATCCCCGAAAACCTTCAAAAACGCTAAAAAGCGCGTATGAAGACTATAATGCGTTTGTATCGACTCAAAAAAATGACTGAGCTTTTAGACAAAAAACATAATCGGGAGGGTTTTGACTGTGGGAAAGAGCTTTTAAACAATTACTTAAAAACCCAAGCAGGACAAGACATCAAAAGAAAACTATCTGCCTGTTTTGTGTTATCAGATGGAGCAACCAACGATATTCAAGGCTACTATACCCTCTCGAATAATAGCATCCCCTTGAGTAGTTTTCCCGAATCCATTCAAAAGAAGCTTCCAAAATCGTACACTTCCATCCCAACTACTTTACTGGGAAGGTTAGCCATTGACAGTAAATACCAAGGCAAAGGAATCGGGAAAATATTGTTGATTGATGCTTTAAAAAGGAGTTACCACATTTCCCAAGAAATAGGCTCTTTTGCGGTTGTTGTTGACCCAATCGACGAAGACGCTGAAAAGTTTTACACGAAATATGACTTCATAAAACTTCCTGACAGCAAAAAAATGTTTATTGCTATCAAGACATTGCAGGAACTATTCACATAGAGCAAAAACAAACACCTAATCTCCCATCACTCCCCGCCCTTACTCACCACCATTTTCAAAAAATCTTCCCGAAAATTACTTCCGAGCGGCACTTCGCCTTTTTGGAGCAACAGCACTCGGTATGATTCTATGATACTGATTTTCTGAATATTGACCGCAAACGAGCGATGAAGTCGCACAAACTGAGATGCAGGCAAAAGCTCCAGTACCGACCCAAACGTCTGGGTAATGTTGAAGGTGCTGTGTTCTGTTACGAATTTGACTTGGTTGCCTTGCGCCTCTACGTAATACAGTTCGTCAAAAAACAACTTTATCAATCTGCCATCTGACTTCAGGAAAATATGGTTTTCGGGCGTGTTGGGTTGCTGCTTTAGGACAGCCTTGGCCTTGTCGATGGCTTGTAAAAAACGCTCCATCGAAAATGGTTTCAACAGGTAGTCCGTGGCCGCAAGATCAAAGGCTTCGTGGGCGTGTTCTTTGTAGGCCGTCGTAAAAATGGTAATGGGTTTGTGCGGAAGGCTTCTCAGAAAATTAATACCGTTCATCACGGGCATATTGATGTCCAAAAACAACACATCCACCCTACCCGTCTCCAAAACAGGTCTTGCCATAAACACATCAACCACCGAACCAACCACCTCTATTTCAGGCAAATACCTACAATACCCTTCGATTAGTTGACGCGCCAGTGGTTCATCATCCACTATGAGTGCCTTCAGTATCATGTCAGTCTTAATTTAACCGTAAAAGTATTGTTTTTCTGCTCGATACTTAGGTCATGGCGGTGAGGGTAAGCGAGTTCCAACCGTTTTTTCACATTGTCCAACCCCAAGCCACTGTGTTGCTCCAGCGTATTTCGGGTCACATTAGGGTCAAAACTATTTTGAACGGAAAAAAGCACCGTTTTACCCCAAATTTGGACATCTATGGCAATCTTAATCTGCGGATTTTGGGTGTTTTTGGAATGTTTAAACGCATTTTCCACAAACACAATCAAAAGCATAGGAGCAATTGGTGGGGCTTCAGCCAACGATTCGGGCCAGTTGGTGACCAGTTCCAGCCGTTCACCCAACCGTATTTTTTCAAAATCTATGTAGTTTTTCAGATAATTGATTTCGTCTTCGAGGGCTACCAACGTGGCCTTGGTATCATACACCGTATAGCGTAACAGGTCGGACAATTTGAGCAACAGCGGCGGTAACTTAGAAGCATCGTGTATCGAAAGTGCGTACAGGTTATTGAGGGTATTGAACAAAAAATGCGGGCTCAATTGGCTCTGCAAAAGTTTCAATTCGGCATCGCTTACGTCGGCTTTGGTCTCGGCGGTAGTAATTTTTTGCTCAATCTGGTGTTTGATAATAGTCACCCCCATCGTGGTAACGAACCCCAATCCCATCAAGGCCAGATTCAGGTACAACAGCACAGAAAAGCTCCCATTAAACCTTAAATAATTGGTTGCTAAGCCAAAACCCAATAAAAATCCAATAAAAAGCACTCCCAAAATCGTCACGGCGCGGTCTAGATTGCGCGGGTTTTTGCTCAAATAATACGCTGCAATAAAACGTCCTGCCGCCGCACAGCCTATCGTCAGTAAACTACTTAACAAGGCTTGGTCTTTTTCATGGTCTAAATCAATGATGTGAAAAGTAAAAAGCACCGCAAAAAACAGCCCCACCGCTCCTACGGCCCACTGAAAAAGGGTAATAACAATCGGCTTTGGTTTGCCAAAAATGAGCCAAAGTACAATCAACGAAAGGGTAAGGACGACAATATTTCCAGCCATGTTATTTTAGTTTTGGTGTCAAAAATGGAGAATCTGTTTCATTATTTTTCTCCTCGGCTGACAGAAAGGCTTTTTGGACTGACGAAAACCATAAAATACAAATTTACGCCTTGCTCCTATTCCTTCGTCAGTCGATTTTCTCTTTTTATCACAGCAGCTGCCCTTTCTGTCCGTCCCCTTCTCCAATAAACCGCCCCTTTCCGAGTTTTGCCAAAAAACCACAACGCAGCATGAAAAATTGTATTCTACTCTTTCTCTTCATTACCACCACAGCATGGGCACAAAGCAACTTGAAGGGAGAAATCAAAGACCACCACAACGAAGCCGCCGTAGGTGCCAATGTGCTATTGATTGCCTTGCCCGATAGCCAGCAAGTAGCGGGCGTCGCGACCAACGCCCAGGGCAAATTTGAGTTTACAAGCTTAAAACGGGGAAATTATTTCGTAAAAATCAGCTATTTGGGATCAAAGAAATACCAAAGCCCCACTATTCGGCTAAGCGCAACGTCTTTGGTGCTACCAACCATTTTTTTACTTTCCGAAAAAGCCAAACAACTTGCCGAAGTTGTCGTCAAAACGACGCGTCCGTTGGTGGTTCAGGAAGAGGACAAAACCGTCATCAACGTAGAAGCCATGAACGGTGCCGCCACCCTCTCCGCCCAAGAAGTGTTGGAACGAACCCCGAGCCTAGTGGTAGATCAAAACGGCAATGTACAGCTCAATGGCCGCAGCAACGTGTTGGTGCTCATCGACGGGCGGCCTACCTACATGAGCGGCACCGACTTGGTAGCTTACCTCAAATCGCTGCCCGCCCAGATGTTGGACAAGTTGGAACTGATGGACTCCCCTCCCGCCAAATACGATGCCGCTGGTTCTGCTATTGTCAATATTGTGCTGAAAAAAAATAGACTGTACGGCCTGACGGGGAACATTAGCACCAGCCAAAGTGTAGGGCATACATGGCGAAGTTATAACAACCTTAACCTCAATTACCGACAAGGAAAACTCAATCTTTTTGGGGGCGTAGGTTTACCTCGCGATGCCAATCGTACGGTTACTATTTCCACCCGAACTATCACCGAAAACACTACTAATCAAGAATATACCAGCAACAACACCGCCACTTCTGAAAGTTTGGGCGGCACAATTCGGTTGGGTTTTGATTACGACAAAAGCAAAAATACGGTCATCGGTGGGCAGCTATTTTTACAAAAAAGCCAACGAAACGACGGCGCGGTGTTTTCAAATTTGATTAACAACGAACCGTACTACGGCACCAACCGTGGGCAATTTGACTGGAACAATCTGAGTGCCAACCTCAATTTTACCCACAAACCCCAAAAACAGGGCAGCGAGTGGAGCGGCGACGTAAACTATCAACAATATGGCTCCAATGGCGTTAGAAATTTTCAGAGTAGCCACGCCAATAACACCCAGATTTTCAACAATGTTTTCTTCACACCCGCTACAATTCTGACCTTCAAAACCGATTATCGCCGTCCTGTTTCCAAAACCACAATTATTGAAATGGGGGCAAAAATAGGTTTTGTAAAAAACGCCAACGAAGCCGATGTGGAGAATAAAAAAGACCAGAACTTCGTACTTGACCCCACCAAAAGCAACCATTTTTTTTACAACGAAAACATCAATGCCGCTTACCTCAACCTACGCCATACGCTGAATAAACGCACCAGTTTGCAAATGGGGCTACGCGCCGAAAACACCAATATTGAAGGCAATCTACTGCCCAACATCGCTACCACGGGCGAGCAATTTTCGCAGCATTTTACCAACCTCTTCCCCACTTTCTTCTTTCGACGGGCGTTGGATAGCGTGGGCAAGCACAGTTTGAGTTTCAACTACGGCCGCCGCATCAACCGCCCAAGTTATCAGCAGTTTAACCCGTTTCTCAACTACGTGGACGACTACACCTTTACCAGCGGAAACCCCTCGTTGAAGCCCTTTTATCTGCACAATCTTCAACTTCGTTACCAACACAACAACGGCATTAGTGTAGGATTGGCCATGGATTTTGCCGATGGATTGAATAGTGATTTGAACATTCGTGAGGGCGATGTGTTTGTCCGAAAACCGTTCAATTTGGGCAAGGGCTATCGGTTTGGGATTGTGAGCAATTACAACAAAAAAATCAACAAGTATTGGACGACCAACGTGAGTTTTCAAGGGTTTCGCTTCAATATTCAGGGCACAGTAAACGGCGACGTGGCCGTCACTCGCTACGTGTCCTTTCGCATCAATGCAGGGCAGCAGTTTAGTTTTGGGAAAGGCTGGTCGGCGGACTTATACGCCAATATTTCGGCCCGCGACCAAGTATTTACCATGACCATGGGCAGTTTTTACTCGATTTACGTGGGCGTTGGCAAGAAAATATTGAAGGACAAAGGCAGTATCCGCTTGATGATTGACGACCCGACTTTTGCCAATTACCGCACCGAAACCATGACTAATTATCAAAATACGACCCAATACCGAAAAACACAAAGCGATACTCGCCGCATTGGGCTCAATTTTAGCTATCGTTTTGGCAACGAAAAATACACCCGTCGCCGCCAAACCGAAGACGCCGCCGAAGAAGAACGTAGAAGAGTGCAGTAACAAAGCGCTTAGGCAGCATTATAAAATTGACACATGCACCCTCTTTATCAAAACATCTGTCTTTAGGGTAGATAGTTCTTGAAATTTCCTTCTGAGTAAGTATTATTTTATGGGCTAAGTAATCTTAAGCCATCGGCTAATTCTTATGAAAAATTTACTCCTCACCTTTCTTTTTTTATGCGTTACATTTCTGACAAAAGGTCAAAATCAAAGTTCGCTTGAAGACATAGTCATCACTTCCGAAAACAAAAAAACGCAGGTTTCTATTCAGGGAAATGGGGAGTTACATCTCAATGTATCTCCCAAAAATGTTGCTAAATACAAAGCTGCGGGCAAAGTAAGTTATAAAGATTTTGGGGCTAAAGGCGATGGCAAAACCGATGATATAGACGCCATAGCCGCCACTCATGCCTTTGCCAATGTGCACGGTCTTTCGGTAAAAGCCAATGAGGGAGCCACTTATTACATCAGTGGCAAAGAACGTACCGCCGTCATTCGTACTGAGACGGATTTTGGCACAGCGGCGTTTATCATTGACGACACCGAAGTACAGAATCGCAATGCCTCTGTTTTTATGGTAAGTTCGGCACTCAAACCTTTCAAATTAGAATCCATCACTTCCCTCAAAAGAAATCAGCCTAAGTTAGAGGTGTCCTTGCCTAGTACTTGCTTGATTACGGTCACCAATGCCAACGTAAAACAATACATCCGATTTGGGCTTAACCAAAACAATGGCTCTTCGCAAACGGATATTTTTGCGGTCGACAAAAACGGAAACGTAGACATGAAAGCCCCAATTATCTGGAACTTTGACCAAATCACCGAAATCACCGCCTTACCTATCGACGAAACGCCGCTAAAAATCACAGGTGGGCGTTTTACTACCATCGCCAACAAGGCCGAATCAAAATATACCTACTATAGTCGAAACATCGCCATCAGACGCTCTAATGTACTTTTGGAAGGTCTTGAGCACCGTATCAAAGGAGAAGAAGACCACGGTGCACCTTATGGAGGCTTTATCAACATCGGCGACTGTGCCTATGTCACTGTAAAGAATACCCTTCTCACGGGCCACAAAACTTACAGCACCATTGGCGCTGCTGGCAAACCCGTCTCTATGGGTACTTATGATTTGTCGGTCAATCGGGCAGTGAATGTCTCTTTTGTGAATTGTACCCAAACCAACGACATCAACGACAATACTTATTGGGGTATTTTGGGTTCTAATTTTTGCAAAAATCTCCTTTACGATCAGTGTATTCTTTCTCGATTTGATGCCCACCAAGGCGTAGCCAATGCCACGATTCGCAATTCGACCCTCGGCCACATGGGAATCAACGCCATCGGTAGCGGAACCTTCCTCGTCGAAAATTCGACTATTCGTGGCCGCAGCATCGTCAATCTTCGTTCGGATTACGGAAGCACGTGGCAGGGCGAACTTGTGATTCGGAATTGTGTATTTGTGCCAGCAGGCGGCAAACCCATCAGCGCCGATTTGATAAGCGGGTCTTATTCAGGGCAACATGATTTTGGCTACATCTGCTACATGCCCGAAAAAATCACCATAGAAAACCTACGTATCGACGACTCTCAGCATCCAGAAAACTATCACGGGCCTGCGATTTTTGCCAACTTCAATCCTCAAATGAAGGATAGCTCCTACCAAGAAAAATTCCCCTACGTCAAAACCAAAGAAGTAGTGCTCAAAAATGCAACCACTGCCAGCGGTAAACCCCTTAGAATCAGCGATAACCCTTTTATGTTTCGGGAGGTAAAAATTACGAAAGATAAATGAATTAACCTCACTTCTGGCCTACATTATTTTTTTAACAAAAATCTAAAACAACCATTTTTTTATCCCTATCGCATGTAAGTGCATGATTCCTTTTATCTTTTTATTGACAATTTTTGTGATAAACAGATAAAAAAATGGACAAAACAAATACAAAAAAGTGGCTCTCAATAGGAGCGGGATTACTCCTTTTAACAGGAAATAGCTTTGCCCAAAACGTCCAATCAAAGGATTTTCAAACGCCCCCAAGCACTGCCAAACCCCGAGTATGGTGGCATTGGATGAATGGCAATATCACCAAAGAAGGTATCCAAAAAGACTTAGAATGGATGCAACGGGTAGGAATTGGCGGCTTCCAAAACTTTGATGCCAATTTGTTTACGCCTGTCGTAGTGCCCAAAAAGCTGGTTTTTATGACCCCCGATTGGAAAGAGGCATTTAAGTTCACAACACAACTTGCCGACCAAAAAGGACTCGAAATGGCCATTGCAGGTTCGCCCGGATGGAGCGTGACGGGTGGTCCTTGGGTAAAGCCCGAAGACGCCATGAAAAAGTACGTCTGGACCGAAACGCCTCTCGAAGGAGGAAAAATATTTGCCGGAAAACTGCCCCGCCCTTCTGATGTAACCGGAAAATTCCAAAATGTAGGTCTTGGAGCAGGCGGCTTGACGGGCGGGTTTGTGGGCGAAAGACCTCATTTTTACCAAGATGCGTTGGTCATAGCGTATCGTTTGCCTTCTGTCGAAAAGACATTGGTCGAACTAAATCCTAGTGTTAGTTCAAGCGGAGGCACTTTTACTTTAAAAGACCTCACAGACAATAACTTAGAAAAATCATCCATGCTACCGCCTACAGAAGTGGGCCACGAAATGTGGATTCAGTATACGTTCGAAACTTCCCAAACCTTCAAAGCATTTTCGGTGGCTGGTGCCAACGAAAGCCCCTTAAGTGAATTTCGCGGTAATCCCGAAAACAGAACTCTCAAAGTAAGCGATGATGGCGTGCATTTTCGCGAGCTTGCCAAGCTATCAGGTAGCACAGTACCGTACAATACTGTTGCTATAGTTCCCACCACCTCCAAATATTGGCGCCTCTGCTGGACTACTTTGGCTCCTACTCCAAATATGTTTGCTGCGATGGCAGGACGTCCCGCCGGAGAAGCAAAACCCGAGGGCGTCAATGTAGCAGAGTTTGTATTGTATAGTGGTAGCCGTATTGATCAGTTAGAAGACAAGGCGGGGTTCACGCCTTGGAAAGAAGACGGAAAATTAGGAATAGAAAATAATACAGAAAAAACGGATGCCATTCAAGCCGAAGAAGTAGTGGATTTGACCTCCAACATGAGCGCCGACGGCACTCTAAACTGGACAGTTCCGGCGGGAAATTGGGTAGCGATACGACTAGGTTACTCACTTACGGGGCGACAAAATCACCCTGCTTCGCCCGAAGCGACGGGCTTAGAAGTAGACAAATTGGATAAAGGCGCCGTAAGACGCTACATCAATACTTATTTGGATATGTATAAAGATGCCACTGGTGGACTCATGGGTGCCAAAGGCCTGAATTATATGGTATTGGATAGCTACGAAGCAGGTCATATGAATTGGACGAAAAGTTTTCCTGAAGAATTCCAGAAAAGACGTGGCTATGACCTCAAGCGTTGGATTCCAGTACTGACTGGAAGAATTGTGAAATCGCTGGAAGCGAGTGAGCATTTTTTGTGGGATTTTCGTAAAACCATTGGAGAGTTGATTGCCGAAAATCATTATGATGTGATTGGAGAAGAGCTTAAAAAACGCGGCATGAAGCGTTATACCGAGTCGCATGAAGGAGGCCGTATTTATTTAGCGGATGGGATGGACGTAAAACGGTATTCGGACATTCCTATGTCGGCGATGTGGACACCGGGCAGTTTGGCGGGCGGGACTGATGAAGAAGTACGGAGCGAAGCTGACATTCGAGAATCGGCATCGGTAGCCAATATTTATGGCAAACCCATTGTAGCCGCCGAGTCTATGACCTCCGTAGGAAGACCTTTTCAAGAATATCCCGAACGGCTCAAACGTACCGCTGACTTAGAAATGGCATCAGGTTTGAATCGTTTTGTGATTCACACTTCTGTACACCAGCCACTAGATGATAAAAAACCGGGTTTTTCATTGGGACCCTTTGGGCAGTATTTTACCCGTCAAGAAACTTGGGCAGAAGCAGGCGGAAAAGCATGGATGACTTACTTGGGACGTAGTTGTTATTTGTTGCAACAAGGCCGAAACGTCGCTGATATATTGTACTTATACGGGGAAAACAACAACATTACGTGGATTTGCCGCGAAAAACTTCCAGCGATTCCCGCAGGCTATGAATTTGATTTTGTGAACTCTTCCGCCCTTTTAAACGCCATTCAAGTAAAAAACGGGAAGTTGGTAGCGCAAAGCGGCAACTCGTATAGTGTACTCGTGTTAGATGAATCAACGAAGTTTATGACATTGCCTGTTTTGAAAAAACTACGTGACCTAGTCAAAGCAGGGGCAAAAGTAATAGGAGCAAAACCTGTAAAATCACCTAGTCTGACAGACAATGCGACTGAATTTCAGTCAATTGCCAACGAAATTTGGGCACATCCCAACGCCGCTGTAGAGACGTTGCATGACGTGGAGACGTTGCATGCAACGTCTCTACCAACACCCAAACCCGACGTCATTATCAATAAAACAACCAACAGAATTTTATATCGCCACCGTCAAACAGCAACCCAAGATATTTATTGGTTAAACAACCGAAGTGCCGAGGCGACCGATGCTGAAATAAGTTTTCGAGTGGCGGGCAAAGTACCTGAGTTGTGGAATCCTGAAACGGGTAAAATCGAAAAGATTAGCTACCACATCAAAGACGGCAGAACCATTGTATCGCTTCGACTTGAATCCTGGGGAGCAATGTTTATTGTATTTGGAAATGCTACCTCGCAGCGCTCATTTACCAAACCAACCACCACCGAAACCACCATTGTGACGCTTTCAAATCCTTGGAAAGTAAAATTTAATGATAAAAATGTGGTTTTTGATAAGCTTAGTTCTTGGTCGGAAAATGCAAATACGGATGTAAAGTATTTCTCAGGAACAGCGACCTACGAAAATACATTCTCGATTGCCAAACCCTCCGCCAGTGCTTCCATTATTCTTGATTTGGGCGATGTGAAGAATATTGCAGAGGTGATTGTCAATGGTAAAAACGTGGGAACCCTATGGAAAAAACCGTTTAAAGTGGACATTACTTCGGCGTTGAAAGCCGGAGAAAACGCTATACAAGTAAACGTGACCAATACGTGGGTCAACCGCTTGGTAGGAGATGCGCAACCTAATGTACAGCAAAAAACAACATTCACTACCATGCCTTTTTACCGTAAAGACTCGCCCTTAGTTCCTTCGGGACTAATAGGAGAAGTAAAGGTGATAGAAAGCAAATAAGCAATACACTGCTAGCATAGTAAGAGGTGGGGAAACCCGCCTTTTATTGTATAAATCCTTAATCAAACCAACCTCTTTATGAAAACCGTGCGATTATTATTTCTATTGTTTTTAGCCTTACAGTCATACGTTGCTTTTTGTCAAAAGCCCAATCCTATGATAAAGTTTTTTCCCGAAGGCACCACGCTCCACGGAAATATTCCTTACAACAACGATACTTTGTCCAAACACTTACTCGACATTTATTTGCCCCCCAATGCCAAAGAAAAAATGCCCTTGGTAGTATGGGTACACGGTGGAGGATGGTTGGTCAATGACAAATACGCCGATATGAGCTACATGAAAAGCACAATCTCAGAAATGTTAAACAGTGGCTTTGCATTGGCGTCTATTGATTATCGTTTTGCTTCTCAAGCGGTGTTTCCTGCACTTATTCAAGACTGCAATCGCGCTCTTTCTTTTCTGTATGATAACGCCGAAAAGTATGGGTTCGATAAAAACCGCATCGCATTGATGGGCTTTTCGGCGGGAGGACATTTGGCTACCTTAATGGCCTTATCGAAAAATAATAAAATGGATGCTTTCTTCATGCCAAATACTTCCAAAGCCTTCACCTTCAAGGCAGTTGTGGATTTCTACGGCCCTTCTGATCTAGTTTCTCTCAATTCTAGTGAAGATGCCAAATCGCCAGAAGGTATTTTGATTGGAGCGGCTCCCATAGAACGCCCTGATTTAGCCAAAATAGCAAGCCCAGTCACTTATGTTGACAAAAATGACCCACCTTTTTTGATTATTCACGGCGAAAAAGACCAAAGTGTACCCAATCGCCAGTCGAAACTATTACATTCTTGGTTGCGTATATCGGGCGTTCAAAGTGAACTAATCATCGTCAAAGATGCACCTCATTTTGGTGTTATGTTTGACGCCCCCGACATACGTGCCCAAATCTTGCGTTTTTTAAAAGAGAAACTAAAGTAAGGCCCTCGCCCCTTAAGGAATGACTACCATACGCTTTACTAGCGTTTTATCTTGCACTCTGACCTTTACCCAATAACTTCCGGCGGGAACTTGTGCTTGAATTTGCTTGTCTAGTCGCTGTAGAGGCAGTTCACGCCCTGCCATATCGTAGAGGTTGATTTCGGCGATTGTCCTGCTGTGGGGTGTTCTCACTTCAAAAAACCCTTGGGAAGGATTGGGATAAATCACTATCTCATCTGCCGTCAAAGGCTCCTCAGCAGAATTCAGCAAAATAGTCAGTTGAATTGGGTAAGATAGTTGACTACACCCATTTTGATAAACCCGTACCGTATAATTCCCGTTTTCGGAAGCTTCATAAATAGAAGCAGTAGCGCCGTCGATAGGTTTGTCATCTTTGTACCATTGATAAGTCGCTCCTTGTTTTGCAGGGACCAAAAGTTTAATTTTTTCGTGCAATTGCGGATCTGTACTTTTTTGGGGAACAATAATCACTTCCATTCGAGGTTGAACTATCACTTCTTTCGAAAGAGAAGACTTATTACAAATTGCATCTTGAACCACGACTTGATAAGTACCCGGACCAGAGGTTTCAAAATCCGATGTATAGGTTGTAGAAATAGTTGCTCCATTACGTTTCCATTCAAAACTCAATCTTCCCAATGAATCGCTTTGTGAGCTTAAGCGCACAGGGTCAGTTTCACACGAAATGTTTGTAGAAACATTCAATATACCCTCAGGGTTTTCGTGACACGGACGAGTGATGGTAAGAAGGTTCAATTGGTCATGGAGATAAAAAGAATACCGTGGATCGTTTACTGGAATTTCCTTAAATGATTTGTGTACAATGAGGCTATAAGTATCTTTTTTATCCGAAAACAAATGTTTGTAGGCACAGTAAATAAGGCCATCATCTTCATAAACGGGGAGAGCTATACGCCACAGAACTTTATCTTCCTCCGCAAGTTTAACCAACGAATAAGCGGCCTTTTGTACTCCATCCAAAGCCCTATATTCCAAACCTACCAATCGACCGTCTTCATCATACATGAAAGAATCTCCAAGACAATTGAGGGCTGTTTTACGAACAATATTCCCCTGTTTATCAAGACGATACAGGTAATCTTTAACCGCTAGGAGCAAATGTCCCTCATTGGTTTCAAACAAATTGTTGTCAAAATAACGATAACTAGAAGACTGGTAAGGCATCCATCGGCTAATATTATCTAGGTAGGCGTCGGTTTTGGAGGCATCCAAAAGGATATTGCCGTTATAATCCAACAGTGCTACGCGTCTATTGGCCTCATTCTGAACTGTATAACTCACCAAACGATTCCCGTTTGAAAAAGTTCGCATGATGTGGAGGGTGGTAGCCGAGTCGGACTTAGGAAACTTCCATTGAGTGTTAAAATCTTTTGTCATGATTTCCAGATATCCTCCATTTATAAGCTCAAGCGTTTCGTCGGGCTGATAAGTAAGATTTTTAGAAATAAACTGAGCATTTTGAACCTGAAAAGTTCTCTCTTTTATCTTCTGACCTTGATTATTGTACCATCGTAAAGTTTTGGAGGTAATAGGGACGTAAGAATTAAAGCGTGGGTTGGTTTCGGTCATGAATCCGCCATCGGGTGTAGGCTGACCGTAAGTAAATGCAAACTCTTCTAAATAGGGCGTTTCCCAAAGTAATTGCCCATTTAAGTCATATTGGCTGTATTGGGCTTTTTCTTCGATAAAAGTGTACTGATCTTCAAAATGCCCTTGGAAACGTCTAATAATGAATGTATTGTTGGAAGTTTTTTGAAAAGCGTCAAAAGGGGTCCACCAATATGTAATATGCTGCTCATAAGGGATTTCCCACATAGGTTGTCCATTAAAATTATATTTAGCTACTAAGGTATCGTTGACAATAACAACCCCGTCTTGGGCATGGTAAAAATCATACGGTTCAGGAGCGTAATAGTCGACTTTATTGTTTCGGGCCGAGAAACTGCCTTCTCGTAGAAGTGTAGGCGCTTGAAAGCTATGGAGTAACTGACCACTTTTAGTAAACCGAAATACATGGGTACGTGGACCAACAAGCGAAATGAGATAAAAATCGTCATATTCTTTCATGCCGATATAATACCCTCCGCTAAAAGAATATCCACCCCCCAAAGAGTCAGATATGGCAAATTTAAAACGCCAAAGAGGGCGTAGTGATGCGTCTAGTTTAATGAGCGAATCACGGCTTGCAGTCAAAATACCTCCATCTGAGGTAGGCAGACTTTTGACAGAGTGTAGAGGTGCGTCATTGACTCGCCGTTGTAATCTAAAGTTTTTATCATAAAAGTAGAGATTGACATTCCTAAAATTGTTGGCGAAAATACCCGCATTGGGTAGCATAAAGTAGTTGTTTTGCCACTCTTCTACTTTTCGCTTAAGAGGGCTCTCCAAATAAGAATACCCTTCCACTGCTGAAAAATGTTTTTGACCCGCTTCTCGTACTAAGAAATTTTTGGAAGGATAAGCCCCCTCATATTGCCAAAGAGAGATATAGTTGATAAGCAGGCTATTGTTTTGACCTCGTTGTGATTGAAACCCTACAAAACCAAGTTCATTATAAGAGATATAGTTTCGTCTGAAAATAACGGTATCCGAAAGCGTTCGATAACTTAGCTGAGCCATTGACGACAAGGCAGAAGCTACCATTAAGACAGTGATAATAATCAACTTCCAAACGTTAGCAAACTTTGGATTTCTGTAAGAGATTTTATTCATGACAGCAATTTATGAAACACACATTCCCTATCTTGAGGTTCTGCTTTCATAGACGAAACGGTGTTTTCGATAGTTGTATCACTTTCAAAAATCATCATAAATTTAGTTGAAATATGCTGAGTATGAGTACTCCGAAATTTGCAAATTTACTTATTGAATAAATCTCTTTTTTGCTCGCCAACCACAGATCCTCTCCCCTATTTTCAAACCCCTACTAGGCAGAGAAAAATCCTAGTGTTAGATTTCAAGCAGCGTCTGGCAACAGCCTAAACCAACTATTATTTCCTATTTTATTTGGATTTATGATACTATCTTTCGCAAAATAGACTTGTGATAATTAGTTTTGTATCTTTCATCAACAAATCACCAAACTAATGAAAGCAGTTGAATTTCACCTTCCTCAGGATGCTGACAAATCCTTTATCGTTTTCAGAGAAGCAGGCGATTTCTTTCCTGCCCCCTGGCACTATCACGCTCATTATGAGTTTGTTCTGGTAAACAAAAGTACTGGACGACGAATGGTTGGCGACCATATCGGGCACTTTGGCGAGCAAGACCTTGTGTTTATGGGCTCGCTTTTGCCGCATGTTTGGGTCAATGATCCAATCTATTTGAGCCGTCAATCAAAGCAAAAAGCCGATGCCACCGTCATTCACTTTACGAATAATTTTTTAGGTGAGGGCTTTATGAATATACCCGAAATAGAACGATTCAAGAAAGTATTGAAAATTTCGGAGAGAGGTATGGTCATCAAGGGTTCTACCCGTAAGAAGATCAATCAACTAATGAACAAAATGCACGAGATGAATGGGCTTCAACGCTTGTCAGCATTGTTTTCTATTTTTGATATTATGTCGGGCAATGCCGAATATGACCTATTGGCAAGTCCGACGTTCATGCAAAACTTTCACTACGAATCATCGCACAGATTTCAGAAAATCAATGATTTTATTTTACAGAATTTCAACAAAGATATCTCCCTCCCCCAAATTGCATCAGTAGCCAGTATGGGTGTGACGGCTTTTTGTGGCTTTTTTAAAGAACAATACCGCATGACATTTGTGGAGTATCTGACCACCGTCAGAATAGGCTATGCCTGTAAGCTTCTTTCAGAAAATGATTATAATATCATTGAAGTTGCATATGAATGCGGTTACAATAGCCTAGCAAATTTCAACCGCCAATTTAAACGAGTAAAAAATATGACTCCTAGCGACTATCGCCGCACACTGGATATAAGTCATTAGGGGTATAAACCAAGTATTGTATTAACTACCAATAGTGCGGTTGCGGGCAGTAACCTGCCAATAGCCCTCTACTTTTTTATTTTGTACCCATGCCACCTTTTCATAAAGTGCCACGGTAGGGCAGATATGAATAGGCAAGGCATACAGTGTATCTCCAATCTTCAGATTATTTTCTTCCAAAGTATCTTTCACCACCAAGTGCTCTTCGCTCTGACTTTCGAGTTTGAGATGAGTTGCATTCAAAAAATGAACCCTCGCCGAAAGTGGATTTTCGGAGGCAACGGCTTTATGCCCAAGGTCGAGACATATTCTACCTTTGGGCAGTGAAATCACCCGCGTCAGCAACACCGCTGCGGGCAGAAACTTCTGTTCAGGACAGTCGTTTAAATACCCAAAATCCCAAAAAATAAATGTTCCCGGACTGCACTCTACTTTGGGTCTTTTGGCATGAAAAGGAAAGGTAGGAGTTCCGCCTACTACGATATCAAATGTATGGATTGATTCGGCCTTTAATCTATTCTCCAAATGCGCTACTAAGTCAAACCCAGCTTCACATTCTATTTCCCGCAAAGCCAAATCTTGGGTATGTATCTGCCCATCGTAGGCGTGTAAGCCCCTTAGTTTCAAGCTGGGCAAAGACACAATCAGTTTGGTCAACTCAACGGCACTTTCGTCGGGGCTGATACCCGTTCGATTCATACCTATGTCGAGGTCAATAAACACCTCAATTTCAATACCTTGTTCGGTCGAAACCTGAGCCATCATCAAGGCCGACGTGGAATTGTCTACCAAACAAGAAAAAGTAGTTTGGGGGTATTTTTTTATCAATTCAAGCAAGCGCTGCAACTTTACCTGTGTAGGCTGATAGGCGAGCAAAACGTCTTTGGCAGCGCACTGCCCGAGCATTTCGGCTTCGGCGATAGTTGCGCATTTAAACTTCTCAATACCCTCAGTAAGCAACATCGCCGTCACTTCTGACATTTTATGGGTTTTTACGTGCGGCCTCAACCTACTTGGGTCATCTATCATGCTTTTCAGCATCCGAATATTGGCCAATATCCGCTCAGGATATACCAACAATACAGGGGAATCCACACTATCCGAGTTCTCTATTTCAAACCAATTGTCCATAAATAGTATACAACTAAAAGCTCTGCAAACTCATAGGTTTATAATCGTTGTACTAGCCTTAAGAGAGTATCGCGACAAATGTCTTCGGCCTCATCTTCCAGACAACTATAGCGGCATCGCCAAGTTTCGTAGCCTCCTTTTTGTTTTTCTAAAAAAGGTGGTACATACCCCACGTTGGCATTGGCCAGAGAAATCGTAAAATAATTATCCGTTTGCACTTTTTCCTTTAATGTCAACCCTGTTTGGGCAAAAAATTCACCCGGAAGCGCCCCTACAATGCCCTTCCCAATCTTGAAAGCCTGCAAAGGAGCGGAAAGCTGCGCGGGGTATTGACTCAGCAACAATTGCTCGCGCGCATAAAGACATCGCAATCCTTCTTCGTCGGGTACGATATGCTCATAATTGCTCGTCAGTACTTTTTCCGTGGCGGCTTCAATCTCCGCTTCGGTGGGTTTATTGACTTTGAGCGATAGTTCTTCATAAACCACTTTCAATACAGGTGTACTCTCCCACTGCACCCCTTCCAATGCCTTCACCACCTTGGCAGCAAGCTCACTTCCAATCAATTCGCTTTTGGCAAAAGGCTCCGTAGGATAACGTTCGGGGTGAAGAAACTCCCAAATATTAATATCACCACTCGTGCCGTTGCTCATGATACCCACAAATCCCTCTTCCGCATGAAGCAACTCCTGCAATGTAGCAGCAAAATATCCAAAATAATCGGCTGAAATAGTACCATTGGGCCAGTCTCCTACATAATGCAGCGAATAATTGCCCAATATGCTAATCCATTCTTCATTTAGACTCTTCACTGCCACAAAACTCAATTCAGGGTCAACGGGTGTATCGCTCTGAATGATGTAAGGCTCAACGCCAAAAGGATTGGTTTTGATAGCATCACCCTCCCAATGCAGAGGATTAAATGGCTTATAATCAGGCTTCATTTGATAGCGTCGACTAAGTACGTGCTCTGGTGCCGCCGCTTTTCCAAACGCAATTTTGGCCGGTTTGAGATTATTAAGTGCTTCTATTACCGACTGCACTATCAAGCCCGGGAGTTTGGCTCTGTACAAAACATCGGGGCCCGTAAGATGTACATCTGCTACCGAACCTGCCGCATGAGTGTGCGTACTAGAAATCAGAATATGCTCTTTGGAGAGACGAGTAACTCGGGTCAAGGTATCTTTTACTTCATCCACAAAATCTTTGGGCATGACACAAATATCCACCACCACAAACACCAGAGTAACATCATCATTTTGTAATACCAGTGCTTTTGAATAAAGCGGGTCGTGGAAATAAACAGCATAATGTGGCACAAAATCGCCGTTGATAATTGTGCCCGCCACGGGCGTAATGTCTATTTTCGCCGCACCTGCTCTCAACTCTTTCTGACTTGTCGACGTATTCATTTTTAAGTTTTTATCATCCTAAGTGTTTACACACAGTACATTTTCTCTAACAATAATCCCAAGGCTAATCACTTAAAACCCCACGCCTTTAGGCTGGGGAGTAAACCAACATTGCCTCTAAAAAGGGCTTCAGTCCTGACATTTTCAGGGCAACAAAACCTATTTAGCCCATGCTTTTCTCAAAAAACGTAGCCAATTTTTGCTAAAGATATTGTCGATATCTGTTTCTTGATAGCCTCTTCTGCGCAAAATTTCCTCGTATTTCTGAAGGTCCGCGATTGAGTTTAAATCCCAAGGTGACTGCTCCGTACCAAAAATACCATCCAAGTCGCTGCCGATAGCTACATGTTGGCTATTTCCTGCAATCTGACAGATATGATCCCAATGGTCTACTAAGTGTTCGAGGCGGATGTCGAGCTGCCACGGGTCTGATACTTGGTCAATAAATCGTACGTCCATCGCCCAGCAATCAAGCATTCCGCCAATGACCGCCCCACGTTCTACTAATTTCTTGATTTGGCCATCGGTAAGCTGACGCTGATTGGGTACAATCTTCCTGACATTGTGATGACTCGACCAGATAGGCCCTTCGTAGTGTTCTAAGGCCTGTTCAAATCCAAGATCAGTCAAATGAGTAGTGTCCAAAATCATATTCAGCTTTCCCATTTCTTTCATCAATTCAAAACCCAACGGCGTAATCGACCCTTCCATTTTGGTCCCAGGGGCATACCTGCCAGGACCAAAATGAGAAAGCCCAATGGCTCGCAGCCCGTAGTCATAAGCTCTGTACAGATAAGAAATATCTACCAATGAATCAGCCCCTTCTAAACTCAAAATATACCCAATGGGCTTGGTAGCATCGTCGATAGTAGTATCTTGCCACAAGCTGAGGTGCGCTTCCAAAGCGGGCAAATCGGCGATTTGCACCATTTCTCCCAAGGCTTCCATTTCGCGGTACCATACCAATTGGGCTTGGGTCATGGCCCATGCTTGTTGGGGGCTATTCCATCCGGGCAAGGCACTCCCAGGAGGCGTATATCTCGCCAACTGCGTAGCTACCACTATACCGATTTTACCTTTTCGCAATTCTGGCAAGCAGACCGTTCCTTTCCCTCGGTCGTTTTTGTCGCGCATGTGCATTTCGCGCTGACGTATTTCTGTCAAAGGCCGAGATAGGTCGCGATTCCATTCGATGGCATTCATCGACAAATCCAAATGAGCATCAAATATCAATCGACTCATACTTTTATTTTTTATTCATTGCCGAGACTTCCTCTGCTACGGTACTAAAGGGATATTTATCCATTAAGTCTCTTATTTCAAAACTAAACTTCTGCATCAACTCTTCCCAGCGCTCAGATTCGCCCTCGTTGTATTTATAAAACCCTTCTCCTGCTTTCATGCCTGTAGCACCTTTTTCCAACAATTCGGTAAAAGACGAAGGCAAATCCGTATCGGTCGAAAGTTCAGGATTTAAGTCCTTCATTACCATACCATAAGCGTAGGTGCCCATTAAGTCCATGTATCTTAGATTGCCCGCAAAAGGCAAATAATAGCCCGCGTCATTTCGACACGCCCTATCGATATCTTCTATGGTAGCGTATCCGTTTCTAACCAGAAAAAAAGCCTCCCGAATCAAAGCACTTAGCAGGGGCATTCTAACCCCAAAATCCCCTTGGATGATGTAAGGGTCTTTGCCCCAGTATTCAATAGCCAACTGTTCTACGGTAGAAAGCAATAAAGTATCGGTAGTGGCATTGCCAACAATCTCCAGAAATAGCGTAGAATAAACAGGGTCTACCCAGTTGGCTACCATGATTCGTTGGGGATGACGAGCCTCTTTTTGTAACTCCGACAAAGCAATGCTTTCGGAATTGATTCCAATGATGGCATCGTCGGGTAAAATGATTTCCAGCATTTTGATGGCTTCTCGCTTTTCGTGGAGGGTTTCGCCCGTTACAACAAACGCCAATTCGGCATGTATATCTTCTATTTCATCTTCGAGCATCTGAATATTGCCCGAAGATGCATCACTCATGCCACGCTGACGTACATCATCCCAAACCGCCTTGATGCGTTTCTGTGCCAACTCTGGATACGATGTTTTCAATAACACAATATGCCCCGACATCTGTAGGCAAACCGCCAACCCATAGATAGACGGATTGTTGCCGACCAACAGTATTTGTCCTTTACTTAACTTGCTAACCCTCATTACGTACAAGAAAATAAGTTTTTTGATTAAGAAAGACTTTTCAAAACTTTGTCAACAATACTGATGGCCAAATCAATATCTTCTTCGGTATGAACAGCGCTGATGTACCACAAGCCGCGACCAATCACCCTTACTCCTTCATCGTGCATAGCTGCTATAAACCGCGATAGCTTCGCTTTATCGGCTCGTAAGGTATCTCTGTAATCTTTTGTTTGGGCGATTTCTGTAAACGAAATAGCAAACATCGGTCCAGGCCCTTCTACCAACATGGCATGACCATGTTCGGTGGCGGCTTTTCGGATTCCTTGCATTAGTTTATTTCCCAGCTCAAACATCCGTTGATAAGGTAGCTCGCGCTCAAGTACGGTAATGGTAGCCAACGCCGCTGCTACCGTAGGGTTAGCAGCATTCATAGTACCAGCATGAATTACTTGTGCTTGTTCAATCAGCGCCATCCATTCTTTTTTGCCAACAATTGCACTAATGGCATAGCCGCTCGCAATTGCTTTCGCAAAAATTGATAAGTCGGGTGTAATGTCGAAATACTTTTGTGCACCGCCGATAGACAACCTAAAACCAGTGATGACTTCATCAAAAATCAAGGCGATACCGTACTCACTACAAATCTCTCTTAAACCTTCCAAAAAACCTTCGTTAGGCAAAATACAACCGTTGTTGCACATGACAGGCTCGGTGATAATGGCCGCAATTTCTTCATAGCGCTCGGCTACAGTACTGCGAACCAATGCCAAATCATTCCAAGGCAAGATGATAAATTCATCTTCTACGCCTTCGGGCAGGCCTTTTGTCCAAGGAAAAACGTTGGGATGCTCACGACTGCCAAGGGCATCAACCGAAGGTGCTGATATTCCCCAGCATACATTGTCCATCCAACCATGATAATGACCTTCAAAACGAAGAAATTTTTTCCGTCCTGTTTTGGCACGCGCTACTCTAAAAGCAGTCTGCACCGCTTCTGAGCCATCCAGACAAAAACGCATCAACTCTGCCGACGGAATAAGCTCGTTGATTTTTTCGGCCAATTCTATTTCTTTTATATGCTGTCCCGCAAAAAGCTGTCCTTGATCTGAATAAGCCGCTATTTCTGACAAAACTTCGGGATGTGAATGTCCCAAAATAAGGGGTCCTTGACTTAGGGTAAAATCCAAGTATTCGTTGCCGTCTACGTCAAAAATCCTGCTTCCCGCTCCATGCGTATAAAACAACGCATGAGGGTGATTATACTTCCGAAATTCGGATGATACGCCACTTGCCAAAACTTTTTTGGCACGTTCTAAAAGAGCGGCCGATTGTTGATAACTTTTCATTTTATTGTTGAGTGCAAAAGCACAATTTTATCGCCATTCGTTAATGGTGCTGAGTATTCAATTTTAAGCAAGATTATTTTTGACAACTTTGGTAACGCTTTCGGCGGAATATTGAGCCGCCAAACTATGGATATCGTGATTGAAACTCGCAAAAGCCTCATCCCAAGCAGCAGCTTCGCCTTCTTCGTACTCATACAGCCCGTCGCCATTGTGAATACCTCGGGCGTGTCGTTCTACCATTTTCTGCATCAAGGCAGGCACTTCCGTCGAATTGCTCAAACGCGCAAAAATCTGGGTTAGAATGCGCTGATAATCCTCCAGTCCGTGGTAATCCATCCGTCGAAAAACCCCCATGAGCGTCATCCATGAGCCTGCGTCATAGCGGAAGGCTTTGTCGAGGTCTTCTTTGGTCGCCGTTCCTTTTTCAATCTGATGGAAAATCTCTCGATACACGGCATACATCAAGCGGTTTGTGATAAACCCTCGGATATCTTTTTTGAGCAATGTAGGTTCTTTGCCCCAGTACCCGGCAAGGTTGAAAATGCGGTCGGCATACACCGCTTCGGTAAGTGCGCCACAGGTGATTTCAAGAAAACGAGTCATGAAAGCCGGTTCGGCCCAATGTACGCCCAAAAACCGCTCTGGTTTTTTGATGTGCTTTTGAAGTTCACTTATGGGAATGGCAGAGGTATTACTACCCACCACAATATCATCTCCTACAACCGACGTAATCTTGTGATATACATCTGCTTTGATGGCAAGGTCTTCAATTACACATTCGAGAACGATTTTGCAGTCGGCCAATTCGCCATAATCTTGCGATACCGTTAGGGCTTTTAAATAAGGGGCTAAATCCTCCCCAATCAATCCAGCTTTTAAGCACAAAATCAATTGGGATTGTATTCTCTCTTCAGCATTGAAAGCATCTGCCTCAATCGGAGCAATGGCTTTGACGGCATGGCCTGAAATCAAGAGTGCAGCTACAATACTGCTTCCCATGAGTCCTAGTCCTACTACTCCTATCGGAATATGGCTAGTATTTAACTGTTCGATCATAAGCGAAATCGGCTAATGCTTACGGTAGTTTGACAATACAATCTATTTCAACTTTGATATTTTCGGCAAGCACAGATTGAACGGTAGTGCGAGCAGGCTTGATGCCGGGGAAATAAGTAGCATATACGACATTGTATCGGTCAAACTCAGCGATATCGGCCAGATGCACCGTACATTTTACCACATTTGCCATAGTAGCTCCCGCCGCTTCTACAATACTCTTGATATTGTCTAGGGTTCGCTTGGTTTCTTCTTCAATGGTTCCCAACACAAATTGTGAGGTTTTGAAGTCAACAGCAGCTTGACCACTCACAAACAAAAAACCTCCAACAATAATACCGTCTGAATAGGCTCCAGTTACAAAATCAGGATTACGTTCGGGATGAATTACTTTTTCCATTCTTTACAAAATATTATTTTACATAATTCTAACTTTACAAAAATAAATATCATCCCTTTGTCATATCTCCTACTTTTATTTGAATTACTAATACTATTTTTTGAACCTTTTCTATCCAAAAAAATGACTCCTTTTTTATCGTTTTTTACTAAAAAAAAGCCTACTTATTTCTTGTTAAGCGTTAAGTCCTCCGTCCATAAGAATATTTTCGCCGTTGATGTACGCTCCTGCTTCTGAGCATAATAAAACCACAAGCCCTTTGATGTCGTCTTTGTTGGCCATGCGCTTGAGCGGCACTTTTTTGCAGTAATTGGCGAGAAATGCCTCCGGCTGATGATTAAACAAGCCGCCAGGACTGATGCAATTGAACCTGATATTTTTGCCAGCATTCATCTGAGCCATAAAACGGGTTAGGTTAATCAGACCGGCATTGTGAAAGAAATAATCAGGCGGAAGATCGCCCATATTGGTAGTACCCTCATAATTGCTGAGGTCAGGGCCAAACATGCCCATCATCGAGGCGATATTTACCACACTTCCACCGCCGCTTTCGACAATTAGCTTTGTCATTTCACGAAGTAAGTTCATCATCCCCGTAGCATTGACGTCCATTGACTCCGCAAACTGCTCAATCGGAGCATTATAGCCTTTCATGGGGCGTGATACGGCATTGTTGATAAATCCGTCAAGACGCCCAAATCGCTCTTTGATAAAATGCACTATTTCTTTCACCGATTCGGGGTCTCCTTGATCCACCACTGCTGGATGCACGTCCAATCCAGCTTCTTTCATCAATGTAGCCGTTTGGGTGGCCGAAGCGAAGTCTCGGGAAGAAGTAATAACGGTAGCATCGGCCTCAGCCAATCCTTCCACAATGCACTGCCCGTATTGCCCGGAACCGCCCGTGACTAAGATGACTTTCCCTTTCAGGCTCAATAATTCTTTTACATTCATATTCTTTTAAAGCTTATATGTTTTGCGTCGGAGACGCTGCACCATTTTTTGACCCAAATGATAGTTTGGAGCAAGCTGCATCAAGCTGCATTTTATCAAATCTTCAAAGTCCTGCCTCCTTCCAATCGACTTTGATTGGCAGCGATAATGATACGCATCAGCAGCTCGGTTTCGGAAAATTCAATACGAGGTTTACCTTCTGCTACTGCTCTTATAAATTCGATAAGATTGTCCCGAAACATCGAGTAGGAGTTTTTGATATCGACCAAACGCCAGCCTGATTGTCCAAAAAACGAAAACTGAAAAGTACCCGCTATGTCCTGAAATAAGTGCAGTGTAATCTGTAGACCGCTTTCTAATTCAATATGAACAATCTCTTTTTCTAGCTCCCCGATGTGCCGTACACTAGCCACAGGCGGAAAATCAATAATCGAAAAAATACCTTCTAAAAGGTGAATGCCGTATTTTTTCCAGTCTTTTTTGCCAACTGCCGTAATCAATTCCAGTTTGCCCAAAGTCGCCAATTCTTGCTTCAAGATACGTCCTTCGTTGGCATAGCGCATCGACGAACAAGACATGATAAACTTACCTTGGTGCCATTGACTTGCAAACCATTCCAAATCTTCTGTCGAATAAGCCAAAGGCTTATCCACAAAAATCGGGATACCTGCCTCAATAAAAGGCGCGGCCATTTCGCGGTGGCGCTCGGGGTCGTCGCGGGCGAGCAATACCGCATCCACCTCCCCAATCATGTCCACTAACTCCGTTACGATATGGGGTATGTTCGTCGTTTGAGCAATACTCTCCGAAATCGCCGTATCCTGCGTCCACACATGCGTGACATAAGCCCCGGGAATACCAAGGGTGTCCTTGTTAGCATTCAAATAAGCCGCCACCGCAGGATAACCTACGCGGCTAATCTCCTCACCGTCAAACTGCCCATTGATAATAGCCGACCACGAATAAGGGTGGGCATTGCCAAGGCTCATTCCAATTATCCCTATCTTAATCATCTAAGTTTCGTTCTTGAGGTTATTAAGTGCTAAAGCACAGTTAATTATATCGTCAAAATTCTTCGTTGTTTTCAATGAGTATAACGTCCTGATTTTTAACGATTAACAGATAATGGTTAACTCTGCACTATTTCAACCAGCCCATTTTATCCCAATGATGCAAGTTGAGAAAATCAGGATCAGGGTACGCCATTTCCGCCAACTGCCGTCGTGTTTTTGGGTCTATATCAGGTCTTTGGGCAATAGCCACGGCGGTGTCTAAGTATTCCATTTTGTCGATACCGACCAACACCGAAGAAACCCCTTCAAACGATAAAGCAAACTTGGTAGCCAGCGTTGGTAAATCGGGATAGTGCTCATTAATAAAGTCTTGATAACCTGCAATATGTTGCTCAACAGCCGCCAAAGCGGGGTGCATATTTTTGCCCCGGTCACTTAGTAATCCCTTCATCAAAACAGAACGAACTACGATACCGACTCCTTTTTGGGAAGCCTTTTCAAAATAAACTCCCTGACTTTGGTTCATCAGGTTGAAAGGAAGTTGGATCACATCCCACGCGCCTGATTCAATCGCAAGGTTCGTTTCTTCTAAGGTATAAACCGACGCTCCCGTAGCTCGGACAATACCTTGCTTTTTGAGGTTTGCAAAAATTTCGGCAATCAGTGGATGTTTAAGTATCTCCAAGTCGGCTTGATGCAGCATAAACACATCCAAATAATCGGTTTTCAAAGCGGCCAAACTTTCCGCTATCGACTGTTCAACAAAACTTTTCAGTTGAGCATCGGGTGGTAAAGCGCCGTCTTTCCCCCGAAAATGTCGGCATTTGCTGGCAAGTACGAGTTGAGGACGCAGCCCAACAAAGGCTTTTCCCATGATATTTTCGCTGGTACCGTACATCCGAGCGGTATCAAAAAAATTGATTCCTTTGTCGACGGCAGCGTGTAACAACTCAATCGCTTGAGTTTCAGTAGGCATATCTGTCTCATTTTCGACACCAATACCGTAAGGAATTCCTATTTCCACACCCCCAAAGGCAACTTCCGAAACCGTCAATCCCGTGGTGCCGAGCTTTCGCATTTTCATTCTTTCTACCAATTGCTAATTTTCTAAATAAGAGGTTGAAGCGGCATCAGAAGTTGTGTTTTTAAAAGCCGACACCAACTCCTGACAATAGTTTTTCAGACCTACGACATCGGCGCCAATGCTCACAAAATGATAACCCATGTCTAACAGGTCTTTCAAATTGCCCAGCCCCCCAACCGTCCCCGCAAACTTGCCATATTTGGCTGCTACTTCTGCCACTTTGACGCGAGTTTCGAGTAGTTTGGAGTGGTTCCATTGGCCTGGCGCACCAATGCCCTGACTAAAATCCCCCGGCCCAAAAAATAACATATCAAAACCATCCAGAGCCGCAATCTCTTCTAACTCTTCCAAAGGTTCTGGCCCTTCGATTTGGAGCACTACAAACCGCTGTTGATTGGCCTGAACCAAATATTCGTTGAAATCCACCCCCGTGTAAGCCGCATCCGCATTGCCCCCGTCGATAGGCCGACGACCTACGGGATAAAACCTGACCATATCTATCACTTTTCGGGCATCTTCCACCCCTTTGACGTGCGGCACCATGATACCCGAAGCATCCAATTCGAGTGGGCGTAGGTAATCACTGTAGCTACCTCGTGGTACTCTCACCAGCAAATCCACATTGTGAGATTTGGTAGCCCAGACGTTGGCCGCCATAATCGACCAATCTTGCCCAATATGCTCTTGGTCAGCCCATACGCAGTCGAAACCCGCCAAAGCAGCGATTTCGACCGACCGTGGGTCAGCTAAATTTATTTTAAAACAACACACCGTTTCGCCGGCTCTTAGTTTGGCCAACACGCGGCTTTCTCGCATTTTCAATGACATATCTTAAGTATTTGTGCGAAAATAGACTTTCCAAGTTTTAGGCTCATACCTTTGATAATCAATAAAGTTATAAACTTGGAAAGTCTAAAATAATTTTGCTTAGTCACTTGACTCGTTTCTTGATTTCAAAGGTAATTTCGGACAATTATCCTTTCTTTCTCTTTTTTACCAAAAAGTGATACTATCTTTCAGTAAGACACTTTAGCGATGCCTTTGCTTTATTTTCAAGATAGCATAAGCAGCGGCGGCTTTGATATCCTCATTTTCGGCTTCGCTTGGCAACGGATCTTCTTCTTTTAACATTGCCATTAAAAGCCCTAAATCATCCGTATTTCCTTTGTCGGCCAGTACCATGGCCAATTCAAACCGCTCACCTTTAAGTGGAGATTTACTGTATTTGAGCAACTCCGCTTTAAGTTTTTTCTCTAAATCATCATAACCTTTTCGAAAACTGTTGGCCCATGCCGAACTCAATAAATTGGTTCGAGCAGGGGAATCCAGAGGTTCTGCTAAAGCTCGATTTGCCAACGCCTGCCATTCTGATACTGAAAGTCCGCCCAATTGCCGCAACGCGTAGGCGGGAATGCTTCGCGCTACCATATCCTCGGGAGCGGAATTTTGGAGAGTCGCTAACAGCTCTGTCCGAATTTCGTTTTCTTTGGCAGGATTTTGATAAAAAGCGTCCCATAACGTATACATTGCCAAAGGCTTAGAGGTAGAGACCAGCGTGGTTTCAAACAAAGAAGGGTTCTCGTCGTAGGGGCATATTTTTAGCTTAGCAAGGGTTTCGGAAGCGTGAAGTCTATCTACTCCGTCACGATTGAGAAAAGCCGCTTTTATCTTTTTAATCCACCTATCGCGTTCTTCACCTACGGAAGCCTGCGCCAAAACACGCCAAATCCCAATTCTATAAGGCGACTGAGCCCCATACAAACGCTCTTCGGCCTGATATACCTCTTTGACCCCTTCTGGATGACCTGCCCACACCAAAAACTCTGCGGCGTGTACTTTTACCCACTCTTTTTGTTCATTCAATACTTTACGCAATACAATCACGTACTGCTCATCCGAAGGCGTTGCCTTTAGGGATTGAGCAGTACTTTCATAACTAAACAACATACAAATGAAAACCGAAATAATTAAACGCATATTTTATAAATCCTCCGAGAGACTCTGTATAGGAGGCTGAATAACTCCGTGTTAGAAAATCCCTACTTTTTTGTTGACAGCCAAAATCACCAGACCGTCCAGCCGCCGTCTACCACTAAATTGTGGCCATTGATGTAAGAGGCCGCGTCTGACAAAAGAAACGCCACCGAACTCGCAATTTCCTCGGCGCGACCAATTCGCTTCATCGGCGATTTTTGGGACAATCTATCCACAAAATCAGGATGAAGTTGCTGTACCGTTGGATTGGGAAAAGGCCCCGGTGAAATACAATTGAACCTTACATTTTGTGGACCCCAATGAACCGCCAAGTACTTCGTCATCTGGATAATACCCGCTTTGCCGACGCCGTATTCAATGGGATTTTTGTTCATCGGGGCTTCGTACACCTCCGGGTAAGGCGAAACCATACCATACATGCTCGAAAAAAGTACCACATTTCCACTACCTCGTACGGCCATTTGCTCTCCTACCCATTTCGCCAACATAAAAGTAGCCGTGATACCGCCGTGGTTGACGCGGTCAAAATCATCTGCCGCCAATGCCTCCATTTTCAACGCCGTGGTAGAAGCTGTCATGTTTACCAAACCGTCAGGCACGCCTGAGGTGCTGATTTGTTGTTTTACAAAATCTTCCGTAGCGGCAATATCAGTTACATCAAGCGAATGAGAAACAAGTCTGCTTGAAGACGATAGCGTACTGATGAAATCAGAGGCGCGGTTTTCCAAATCTATACAATACACCGTGGCTCCCAGATGGTAGAGTAGCTTGACGGTAGCCTGTCCAAGATAACCTGCACCACCTACTACCCAAATGGTTTTGTCGGTCAAATCAAAAGGTGATGTCACAGTCATAGCAATCAGTTTTGTGCGACAACGACTCGTTCAGCTTTGAGCTTTTCGCGGTAGGCAGCTTTGGCTTCGTCATCTTCTTGGGCTGACTCTCCAAAAAACACCAAACCAATAACTTTGCGGGCGCGGTTGGGGCTGTGATTGCCAGGTGCCGAATGTACTGTCATGGCATGATGTACCAATACACCGCCTGCCTTCATTGGTACAGCTGTTTCTACGGCCAAATCTTCTTCGGTTCCATAATCAACGATACCCTGCGAAAAACCCAACGTTTGGGTTCGTCCGTGAGAGCGCATCCCTTTGGTGTGTGAGCCTTTTAAGTAATGAAGGCATCCATTTTCTGCATCCACGTCTTCTAAAGGAATCCAAAACGTAAGGGCTTGCGGCGGCGTAATCATGAAATAGTACGCATCCTGATGAGGCGGCGTAGGTTTTCCGATACCCGCAGGTTTATTAAAATACTCTACCTCTGCTTTTGCTATTTTTTCGCCGAGCAATATTTCCGCTAATTTTTCAAAACGGCTCCCATTGACCATTGCCTGAAAGAAAGGATCGTGGTGAGCCATTCGAAAAACCTGCTTAAGTGATGACAAATCCTTACTATCTTCATAAAAAGCATCCGACGAACTGAGTGTCGGAACAATCTCTTCGATAAACCGTTTGAGGTTGGCTTTGAGGTCCTCAAGCTCTTGTGGAGAAATAAAACCCTCACACAATACAAAGCCGTCGTTGTCAAAATCGCTTTTTATTTTTTGAAAATCTAATGATTGCATTTTCTGAATAGAGTTAGTGAGACTACTTAATTTCCAGCACTGTTCCGGCGATATAACGCGTACCCATGTCGTGGTTGAAATAATAAACTACCAGTACTCGATTTTTGTCCAACTGCACTGTCCAAGGATACCCCAAATCTGTACTGCCACCGTCGGCTCTCAATGTAAACTCAGGAGCAGTGGCAAAATCCGTACACTCAGCATTCAAAATTCTGGCTTTGATTCCGTAAGGCTTGTGACGATACCCATACACCAGCAACACGCGATTGTCGGGCAGGCGGTGGGCCTGAAGTGGGTGGCCTTGAAAGCCCATGCTTTGCCAAGGTTTGAAGGTTTTGCCGCCATCGGTTGAGCGGGCAATACACGCTTGGTCTTCATAATTGGCAGTGCGCATAAATGCTACCAAGTCACCTTTGGGCGTTTCGTAGATAGACGTTTCGTTGAAAGTCACTTTGGGGTCTTCAGCCACCACTGCGGTGTATTTCCAAGTTACTCCCTTGTCGTCAGATACCAAGAGATGATTGGATGTTTTAGCAGGACTTTTCGAATCATTGGCTGCTACTACCCAATACACTCTTCCGCTTTTCCCTTCGTATAATGCCCCACGGTTGTAAGCAGGCATCGGCTCGCCCATTGGTGTGAAGTTTAATTCGGGGCTGATATGGGGTGGATAATAAGGCCCTTTCCAAGTTTTGGCGCCGTCGGTCGAACGAATAACGTAGCCTCCCATAAAGGTGGCACCGCTGTTTTCACTGATTGGCTTTTTCATTTGTTCCCTAGCTTCGGGTTTGATAAAACCCCACGTATAACTGGTACAAATGATAGTTCCGTCTTTGAGTTTTAGGAGACAAGGGTCTTGGGAACCACCAAAAGGATAAGCATAAATAAGCTCAGGTTCGGACGACCAATGCAGGCCGTCTTTGGACGAAACTCCTACCAAATAGCTGTTTGGATCCACGTGATTATTGCCTTTTTCGCCGAAGATTCGGCGGTCGGGAGCACGTCGAAAAGCCACCAAAAAAGTACCGTCGTTTTTTCGTATCACCGACGGAAACGCACAATAAAATTGAGGAGAAGTATAAATCACCAAGTCCTGTACTTTGGTGATGCCTGAGGATTTGCTCAAAGAGTCGGGATTGGCAAAGATTGGAGACATCCACGCCGATACCACACCACAAAGCAAGACTAATTGGGCAACAAACAAGCTACGTTTCATTTTTATAAAGGGTTTAGAAATAGTCTTACGCTAAAAACTCATGGGTTTAGGACTGTGTATCATTGTTTTCCAGGATAATCTTCCTCAACCCATGTGCCGTCGTCGGGGCGATTGTCCCACAAATCAAGCCCCGTAAAGATTTGTCGGGGGTCATTGCCTTTGCCGAATTTTTCGGGCAACGGCTGTACTTTTGCAGGAACACCATACGCCATTGAATTGGGAGGAACATCTTGTAACACAGTCGCTCCTGCTCCGATAAAACTATTGTCGCCTATGGTAATGCCCGGTGCCAACGTTACGCCCCCTCCTATCACCACGTGATTACCGATTGTCGGGCCTTTTACACCTGCTGCGCGCATAGGAAACATAGCGTTGAGAAAATTAACACCCGGCCCCACAAATACCATATCTCCTATTACAGTGGCACTTGGAATATATACATGCGACATGATTTTGACGCCCTTCCCTATTTTCAACCTGCCTTCCAACGTCGTTCCGTGTAATATTACCACCCTATCTCCGATTTGGCACTCGGCTCGTATAGTTACATTGTGGCCACAGGTAAAACGCTCGCCAATAATGGTATCCGCATAAATAACCGTCCCGCTGTGGATTCGGGCTTTTTTACCGATTTTCAAAGGTTCTTTCCAACCGTGGTAGCGATAGCCTAGCATGACATTAGGCTGAATTTCAGCTTCTTCGCCAAGTTCACAGTTGCGCATTTCGTTGGTATTCATACATTTAAGGCTTTAAGCTATCGAGCAAAAACGGCTAACTTATTGACAGCAATCGTGGCGCATTGATCACCACCAGGCGCCTTGTAAGGAGGAACATTTCCACGGTATCTAAAATAACCCGCTTGGTACTCGCGGTCGTCGCAGGAGGTAGCATCTGGAATGTACCCAAGTGTTCCGTCGGTAAAACCAGCCGTAAGAACCACCGGCAACGCGGCTTCACGTTTAATCTTGAGTCCTGTTTTTACAAAAGGCTCAAAAGGAAGGCCTACAAATCCGACATCGCCGATTCGGGCCACCGAAATACCAATTGGCAGCTCGGTAGGTACATTTTTGAGATTGTTGGTTTTGTGCTGCTCCAACGCCCAGATATACCACGGTCTGACGATTTCTACCAAACGAGCGCGATAAGGCGGCGAAAGTGCTTTCGGAAAATTCATTCCCACACACTCGTAGGTGTTTTCGTCCCCTGCTTTTCCTCTTTTTACAAAATCATCAATCGAAGCGAGGTCTTTTTCTAAGGCTTCGCGGCTTGGAAGTTGCGCCAAAGGAATATTTACTATTTCACGGCTCCATTCTATACCCGTTCTTTTGGATTTATGAAGGTTTTTGGCCGCAATGATATAGGTATCTCCCAATTGCTGCCCGAGCAACTCGGCTTGTTGAAAAGTACCAGTAAGCATGTGTTTTGAATTAATATCACCAGAACATCCCTGAAAAAAGGCAACTGGAATTCCTCCCAAATAAGAAGATAATTTATCGGAAGCCGTCTGTGGAAACTGTCCATAACTGATTAGCTTTTCGGGATTATAAGCCGCTACGGGATGTCCCGAAAAAAAGGTAAAGGCTGTAACAGGTTTATCGTTTTTGTTTTTGAAAATCACCACTGTAGCATCATCGTCAATCTCCCCAATGTATCCCTCTCCTACAAGCATACGGTCTTCTTCGCGCATAAAATACGATTTGCCGTCGAGGCGTCGCCCTCGGCGATTGTAGGTGATGCGATTTTCTTCGGCTACGCCCCATTCTACCGTTACGGGTTCCAAGTTTTTTTCAAGTTTGTTGGCAGCTTTTTGTAGTTTTTCCAAAAAATCCACTCCCAATTCCCAACTCAAATACAAAGGCGTGTTTTTTTCGGGAATATTACTACTATCTACCTGAATCCACGGAATCGTATGCGTATGCGCCGAATTGGCAATAATTGCTTTGGGATCAATCTTGAGCGTTTTGGCCAAGATTTTTACGCAAGCGGTTCGCAAGGCATTGCCTTCTACGCCCATTGCAGAAGTAATAAAACAAAGTCGATTATTACCCTGCTCCAGCAGCACCACCGTGGTTTTTAAATCCCCGTGTACGGCTTCAATTTTATTCCCGGTCTGACTATGCCCACTGGGAGTACCTACTTTAGGAACAATCGAAAATGTTTGGGCCGATACTTTCAATTCATCACCCAAGGCATGAGCTGTATGTTTGTAGCCCACAAGAATCATTACTAGAAGAAGAAAACGTTTCATATTCAAAAAATAACTTAATTAGAAAATGTGTCAATTTGAAAATTGGCTATCACTTAGCCGCCACCTCGGGTACATCCTCAGTCTGTTGCAAATTTTTTATGGGAATTTTATAAAAAAGAAACGCACAAATAAGCAAGGTAATAGCCGCCACCTGAAACATCAACGAAAGATTGATGTTGGCATCGCGTAAGGCTCCGCCTGCATAAATACCTATACCGCCTACTACGCAGCTAAATAAGTTTAGAATACCATAGCCTGTAGCCAAATAACGGCTATCCGATATCATCGACAACACAGGCATCATGTTGGCATCCAGAAAGGGTCTCATAAAAGCATATAGCATAAAACCCGCCACCGCTACCCAAAGTATGCTTGTGGTTCCGCCAAGCACTATACCCGGACAAGCCAAAACTAAACTAATAGCAGGTAACAAAACCCTCGCTCTTGGGTTGGATTTGCTCCAATAGTCGGCGAGGGCGCCGCCTGTGAGTACGCCAAAAAACATCGCCACATAAAAATACGCTGTAGCATATACTCCCGCGTCGGTTTGGCTGAGGCTAAAGGCTTCTTTGTAGTAAGTGGGGAGCCACGCGCTAATCATCCAACTAGCCACTCCAAGCAGCCCCCAGGCCGAAAGCGCAAGTAAGTAAGCAGGTTGACGAAAAAGTTGACGCAACGCATCCCAAAAGTTGATTTTGGGGGCTTGTACTTGGAGGGTTTGCGGTTTGGGAGCATCTTTTAACAAAAAGGTCAACACAACTGCGTATGAAATCCCTACAATACCAAATACACTGAAAGCATAATTCCACGAATGACTTTCGGCGAGCCATCCTCCTAAGAAACCAAGGCTTTGTCCTACATACACCCCCGCAATATGAATACCCGTAGCCAGCGATTTGGTGACGTTTTTGTGATAATCCACAATCAGAGCCAAAGCGGCAGGAATATAGCAAGCTTCACTGATACCCATCAACGCCCGCGTAGCGAGCAATTGCTCAAAAGTAGTGGCTTGAGAAGTAAGCCAAGTAACCAACGACCACACAAACAAACTACCAATGATGACCTTACTTCGATTGAATCGGTCGGCCAGAAACCCCGCCACCGGACTCAGCAACCCATAAATCCATAAAAATACGGATGTTAGGAGGCCAAATTGCGCATCTGTCATGGGTATGGCATCGACGATAGAGGTGCGCATCGTGGTAATAATCATCCTGTCGAGGTAGTTGAGAGCGCCTACTACACACAAAAGCCCCACAAGCAACCACGGATAGGAAAACAACTTTGGTTTTTGATGAGTGATGTCGTTGTTAGTTATCATTCTATTTGGTTAGGTTTTTAGGTATTACAAAGGCAAGGTCGAGACTTGTTTGGGTTGGTCCAAGGGAAAACCTGTTTTTGTTTTTTTAGGAAGTTTGAAACGAGACGCCCGAATACAGCTTTTTTGCCCTTCTTCATAATAAACCGTCAAAATCGTACCATCTTTAAGCTCAATCGTCGAAGGATACGCCCCCCACATCACGTCAATCCTGTAAGGCCCCTGCCAAGTTTTCCCTTCATCGTAGCTGATTCTCAAACCCGTATATCCTTTCTTGTGTTGAAAATCGTCATAAAAAGCGCGGTAAGTCAGGAGAATAGCGCCCGATTTTAACCGTGTAAAAGAAGGGGAATGTCCCTGAAAACCAATATCGTTTACCTTTGACCATGTCTTGCCAATGTCTTTACTGATGGCATAGTGCATATGTACGGTATCTTTGATAGAGCCACGTAGTGCGGCAAAAAGGCTTCCGTCTTTTAAGGTAATCACGTCTGTTTCGGCGGGTAAATACCTGCCTTCTCCCTTACCAATCGGGATAGGCTTCGACCATGTATTTCCTTTGTCGCTCGACAACACCACCCCTCCAAAAGCCTCTTTTGCATCTTGGTGATACACCGGAAAAATCCACGTACCATCAGGACCTTGGCGCATTTCAGCGGAGCAATTCCACTTGATATCACCATTGTCGGCGGGATAATGAGGCTTGGTTTCCCACGTTTTACCTCCATCTAGCGACTTGATATACAAAGGTCCCCCTCCGCTCAGCCACTCACGATGTACCACATCTCCATAGTAGGCCGCTGAGCCAGTAGATTCTCTTTTGACTGGTTTTCCGAATTTAATGGAGAAAAAAGTACAAACCAGCGTCCCGTCGCTCATCTGCGAAATATGAGGGTCACGATTGTCGTTTTCGTCATCATAAATAGTGACTGGGGCTGTCCAAGTTTTGCCTTCGTCCGAAGAACGAATCATACAAATCCGTCCCGCTTTCGGGTATTTGTCACTGGGGTAAGTGACGTGCGCCCCTCCCGAATAAAATACCGCCACAATATCGCCGTTTTTTAAACGATATGAATCAGGAAAAGCCTGATACTCACCTGCTTCTCCGCCGTCGGACACAATTTTGTAAATCACCGAGTCGGCAGTGGTTGCGATTTGCGTATTATTTTTCGAAGGTAAGGTGGTGGGAGCATATTGGATAGCGGCGGCAGATGATAACACTGCGACTGCTAAAATGGTGTTTTTTACCTTGACCCGCCAAAAAGGTAAGTTAGTTCTAAATTTTGTCATTATTAAAAATTCAATAATTAATCCTAACAATTTCAATATGTACAAAATTATATTTTTCAATACCCCCTTACCACTACTTTTGTACTATTAAATGATACTATTTTTCATAGGCGTTTTTAGACGAAAAAAATCCGCAAGGCTGACGATACACAAGTAACTGCTGCGTAATAGCTTGTCGAAGAAAAGTATCATTCGCATCAATCAAAAATTCCAAAGGAAAATACATCTGCATCTTTCACAATTATTTTTGCACGAATACTTTTCCCCTTTAATTCTCCAATATTTCTGCCACTCTTCCATTGTACTAAGCCGTCTACTTCGTCGCCAGTGATAGGAAGCGCGTCTGCTGTGCCAAAACCAGACAACTCATTGCCTCTCTCATCGGTCAGTACAATTTTGATGTACCCTTTTGAGCCAGTTGAATAATTAAGAAGTAAGCGTTGCCCTTCCCATACCATTGGTTTTGTGAGCAATACGCCTTCTTTAAAGCCCGCGTGCAAAGCCGCAAATCCATCTAACCTGAGTGTCATTCGTTCAAGCGATACCTCCGGCGTGCCGTATGCTCGGGTGATAAAAAACGACATTTCGCGTTTGGCCGTTTGAATCACCCCCATCGCGGGCATATTGCTCCGTGCGCCCCAATTCTTAGAATCATTACCGGGACGCACAAACGATTCCATAAATTTTCGGTCATAGCGGGTTCCACCTCTGGACGTCATCAAAACCCCATCCGATACGCCTTTCCATTGACTAGGATGAGTACCGTTTTGGGCCAGTTGCTCGTCAGACAAGACTTTGGTTTGGGGAGAAAAACGAAAAGGCATCGCAATCAGCAAGTGAGGTGCTCGAAAATAAGGGCGGGTAGCATTGGTATACAAATGCTCTTTTTCGGTATCTCCAAATGACATAAACTCAGGTTTTGTCCAGTTGATAAAGTCTTTGGAAGTAGAGCGCATAATCGTTCGGGTACCATTGGCAGGAAACAATTCGCCCGGAACACCTCCCAACCATCCACGAAAATACACAGCATAGCATTGCTCATTTTCGAGCCATACCAACGAGTTTTGCGAATCCAACGCATACTCATGAAACAAAGCTGTGGTATCTTTAGCGTATCGTTTCCAATGAAGACCATCTGCCGATACATACCTAAATAGCCCCGTATTGGCTCTTAGTTTTGGATCCATATCATAAGTAAGATAAGCCGAATAGCTTCTAAATCCGCCTCGTTCGGGCTGAGACTCATACGAAGACCCACCCACGGCCTTGAAGCGTTCGTCAGACGGTACACCTTCTCTTTCGTCATACATGACCGTAAAATTGTGGGTATTGCGAAGCTGCTGCTCTTCGAGCATGACTACGTTGTTGGCCTTACTACCATTGACACTACAAATCCCCAAAGTTGGCTTAGCCCAATGTATGCCATCGGCACTTTCAGCATAACAAGTGTATTCGGCGTGTTTTCCGTCGGCGTTAGCACCCGCCCCTCGGTAATACATTCGGTACCGAACCCCGTCGGCCACAATGCCTACATAGGCACAAAAACGTCCTTCCCAAGGCTCCGTAAAACGAATAGCCGTACCCGCCGATTGAGGAGTTTGTAGTCTGATTTCAGCGTTTTCTACTTTTTGGGTTACATAATCATCCACAAACAATTCGCGGCGGTTTTTGAAATGAATCGGTTGGGCAAAAACTGAAGACAAGCCCCCTATAAGCAGCCCGCTACTCAATACAAATGCAGAAGGGCGGTAACCGCCCCCCCAAAAAATCAATTTCATATCTGTTGGTTTTAAGTACGTACTTCGTCCAATCAAGGATTGAATTTATAGGAGTATAAATCCGCGTCTTTCAAATAAAACTTTAACTGAATAGCTTTTCCTGCGAGCGAGCTAAGGTTCGTATTTTGGTTCCAAGAAACGATGCGTTTGATTTCATTGCCAATAATGACTTTCGAATCAGACACCTTAAAACCCGGAATAGGATTCCCGTCGGCATCAAGTATTTCTACTTTTACGTCGCCTGCTGCTGAAGTTGAATAATTGATTTCCAACTCTTTCCCTCTAAAAACAAGGGGTTTGGTTATCATATATCCACCCACGGCCGGGGCGTGTATGGAAGCAAATCCGTCTAGCCGCAACGAATAACGCTTAATATGCGCCGAAGGCTGGGCATAGCTTTCGTTGACATACACCGATAGTTCGTTGGGGCTGGTTTGGACAACATTCAACACGGGATAATTAGACCTCGAAACCCAGTTTTCTAAGCCTATACCTGGCCTGATATACGATTCGATAAAAGTACGGTCATAGGCATTACCGCCGCGCGAACTCATCAACACCGCGTCCGAACAATCATTGAAATACTTTGGATCTACTTTCAATACTGCCGCTTCTTCGGGCGTCAATACTTGGCGTTTGGGCATAAAACGCGCCCCAATAGCTAAGTACATATGTGGCGCTCTGCTATATGGTGCCGTTTGCTGTGTATAAAGATGATCGAGGGGAGCATCTCCAAAAGTCATGGCTACTGGTTCAGACCAATTGATAAAATCTTTTGAAACAGTACGCCCTACCGAACGGAATCCTTGGTACTTTGAAAAACCGCCCTCTGACCAAATTCTGAAATAACAAACGTAAAGTTTCTCACTTTCCGACCAAAACACGGTGTTTTGAGAGTCAAAAACCCCTTTGGTAAAGACGGGGGTTTCCTGCTTTTTTTTCCAATGAATACCATCTGCCGATACAAAAGCCATCAAGCCTGATTTTTGAGTACCGGCCAGCGCTTTGTAACGTTCTTGGGGATTAGCGTTGGGGTTGGCGTCCAAAAAGGGAGAAAAATTATGAGAAGCTGGGACATGATGCGCCAATACCACATTGTTTTGTTTACTACCGTCCAACTCATAAATTCCCAAGGCAGGTTTTACCCAGTTGATTCCGTCCTTTGATTCGGCATAGCAGGTTACTTCGCTGTCGTTGCCGTCTTTGCCCGATTCCCGCACGCCCCGATAATACAATCTAAACAAATCTTTGTCTTGAATAATGGTACAATAAGCACTAAAATTTCCTTCCCAAGGACGATCAAAAGCCAGCACTTTGCCTTCATTGTGCGGGTGATGCATAAGCACTTCTACTCCCGACAGTTGAGCTATTAACTGTTTATCGACAAAAATTTCTCTACGGTCGGCTATTTCTATTGGAGTTTGGGCAAAAACAGAGATGTTGTTGAGTGCCGCAATTAATAGTCCGCTAATTAGGAGGCTTCTGATCATTGGTTTAGGATATTTGATTTATTTGGAATGATTTTTTACCGATATATAGCCCCTACGGGGCAGAATCTGCATTTTCATATTTTCACATTGGCTACCAATATATAGCCCCTACGGGGCAAAATCTGCATTTGCGATTTTTCACATTGGCTACCAATATATAGCCCCTACGGGGCAGAATCTGCATTTGCGATTTTTCACATTGGCTACCAATATATAGCCCCTACGGGGCAGAATCTGCATTTTCATGTTCGCATATTTGCTACCGATGTACAGCCCCTACGGGGCAAAATCTGCATTTTCATGTTCGCATATTTGCTACCGATATGTAGCCCCTACGGGGCAAAATCTGCATTTTCATATTTTCTCATTTGCTACCAATATATAGCCCCTACGGGGCAGAATTTGCATTTGCGATTTTTCACATTTGCTACCGATATATAGCCCCTACGGGGCAGAATCTGCATTTTCATATTTTCACATTGGCTACCGATATATAGCCCCTACGGGGCAGAATTTGCATTTGCGATTTTTCACATTTGCTACCGATATATAGCCCCTACGGGGCAGAATCTGCATTTTCATATTTTCACATTGGCTACCGATATATAGCCCCTACGGGGCAGAATTTGCATTTGCGATTTTTCACATTTGCTACCGATATATAGCCCCTACGGGCAGAATCTGCATTTTCATATTTTCACATTGGCTACCGATATATAGCCCCTACGGGGCAGAATTTGCATTTGCGATTTTTCACATTTGCTACCGATATATAGCCCCTACGGGGCAAAATTTGCATTTTCATATTTTCACATTGACTAGCGATATATAGCCCTTACGGGGCAGAATCTGCATTTGCGATTTTTCACATTGGCTACCAATATATAGCCCCTACGGGGCAAAATCTGCATTTTTATGTTCGCATATTGGGAAATTTTCAAAACATTAATCTTTCACTAATCTGACCGATAGACCTGCCATTTGCACAAAGCTATCTTTTTGCAATTTCCCATTTTTTACCGAAACACTCCGACAAAAGGAGTTATCGACTAAATAACGGCTACTGCTCCACCAGTACGCTGCCTTGCCCCCTTCAAAAAAAGGACCTCCATAATACTTCGGCCCTTCGTTGGTGCGATAGCCGCCAGGTACGGCTGCAAATCCACTTGTTTTTGTTACCTTTTTGCCAAATGCTGAGGATTTCAGGGCATCGCCCGCTTTTTCAACCCCACCCAATGCTGTTGCGAGTTTGTCCCATTCAGCGTCAGTAGGTATATGCCACCCAGCAGGGGCGAGGCCGCGTTTGTCGGATACTGCCCAAAAATTATACAGCTTACCATACTTTTTGCCGTTGGAGGGATCATTTTCATAATAGCACCATGCGGGTAGTCCTTCTATATTTGCTTTTTCCCAAGTTTCGGCGCTGTTGGCTTCGAAAAGTGCTTCTCCATTTCGGAAGTGAGTGACGCCGAGGTTCTCGGTACTCCATGTCTGCTCTCCAATCATCACCGACGGAATATCTGCTTGAGGGAATGATTTTGGGGGAGTAATCATTGCCATTCCACAAATCATCAAAGCCAGTACGATAACACCTAAAGCAGAAGTCGATAGTCTATTCTTTATTTTACTTTCCATTCCTTTACAACTCTAAACAATTAATAATCAAGCTATTTAAAACGAATTGAGTACAGATGTGCATCCGCAAGATATACCCTAAGGCGAATAGGCTTTCCTGCCAGCTTCGACAGGTCACTATTGTCGCCCCAGTTGACAATACGGGATAGTTCATTGCCGATAATCTGCTGACAATCAGCCATCGAGTAGCCAGGTATTACTTTTCCATTTTCATCTTCTAACCCAATTCTGATTTCGCCAACTGCCGAAGTCGAGAAATTGATTTCCAGTTCTTTACCTTTAAACACCATAGGTTTTGTGACTACATATCCGCCTTGATAAGTCCCTTTTAAGGAACTGAATCCATCGACTCTCAACGAATATCTCCGTAAATGACCCGTTGGCTGCGCGTAGTCTTGATTGACATACAATGACATGCGACCTTCTTCGGTCGGAACAACATTGAGGGAAGGGTAATTGGTACGAGCCGACCAATGATTTTGACCCATAGCAGGAGGAATAAAAGCCTCCATAAACGTACGGTCGTAGGTATTGCCTCCTCTCGAACTCATCAAAAAAGGTTCGGAAAGCCCTTTGTGCTGCGAAGGGTCTACTTTGAGTCTTTCGAGCTGCTCGGTGCTTAATATTTGACGATGGGGAACAAAGCGAGAACCGATAGCGATATACACATGCGGAGCTCGAAAATAAGGGCTTGTCTGCTGGGTATAAAGATGTTCAAAAGGCACGTTTCCGTAGGTCATTTCTACACCTTTCGACCAATTGATAAAATCCTTTGAAGTAGCTCTACTGATAGAGCGGTAGCCACCTTCGCCCCCACCCGTCCAAGACCGAAAATAACAAACATATACTTGCTCTGGCTCCGACCAAAAAGCTACATTTTGAGAGTCCAGTAATCCGTCGGTAATGACGGGCTTATCAGTGATTTTTTTCCAATGAATACCGTCTGCCGAGACATAAGGGAATAAGCCCGTGCGGTCGGTGCCAGCAAAAGCCTTGAAGCGTTGTTCGGCCGGAACACCTGGTTTTTTATCAATAAAAGGGCTGAAATTGTGCGTAAATGGCACTTCCTCCAAAATGACGTTATTGTCTTTACTCCCTTTCACATTCACTATTCCCAAAGACGGGCGCTCCCAATGAATGCCGTCTTTGGACTCGGCATAGCAGGTATTTTCTTGACGCTTGCCGTTGTCGCGTTCGTGGCCTCCACGATAATAAAGCCGATAGATATCACCTGCCCCGTCGTGGAGTATGGTGATGTAAGCGGGGGTCGAAGATTCCCAATTTTTATCAAATTGTAATACAGCCCCTTCGTCTCGTGGAACGTGGGCTGTTAGTTGTACACCTTTAAGGGTATCAAGTAGATAGGGATCAACAAAAATCTCGCGACGATTGCCGATATTGATTACTTTCTCATCCTTCGATGGTTCGGCTCCTGTATAACCGCACATGACGGTCAGGGCCAACACAGACAAGGATTTCAAGGGGTTTATAAAACTCATCATTTCAAAATAATAACACTTTCTTAGGTGCCAAAGCACCATTTATTACTGATTTTCAAAACCTTACTACAAAAACAGAGAGAATCAATTTCGCTCCTATGGAGCTTCTTATTGAGATGTTCTCTACTATTACTATTTCGCCTCTCTGAGGCTATTTTTAATGGGTTTAACCTATACAAACCTCCATCACTACTTCAAAATTGGAACAGGTGGCAACATGACATTGCCAACCTGTTCTGGAACTTAACCAACTTAACCCAATCTTTATACTTCTTAGACGTATTAATATCCCGGATTTTGTTTAACGAGAGGCTCTAAACTCAGAATCGTTTCACTAATAGGGTACAAAAGGTCGTTTTGGGTTTTGCCCTTCAACAAGGGGACTTTCTCCAATGCCTTGTTAAAACGAACCAAATCCCACCACCGTTTTCCTTCATTTAAAAATTCAAACAATCTTTCCTGTAAAATAGCCTCATCGTTGGCCTCTTTGGTACCATTGACAAAGGTATAGTTAGCAAATTTGGCCCCGTAAGCGCGTTGTCTGATTTTATTCATTTCTTCGGCAGGGCTTTGACCCAAACCGTTTTTGGCCTCGGCTTTCATCAATATTACGTCGGCATAGCGATACAAAATAAAATCATCAAACATCACTGTTACGCCACCGCTAGTGGTGCCTGGCCATTTCAAGTCGATGTTATACATAAAGCTAGTAGTACCATTACGGGTTTGATTTACCTCAATAAAACTCGCATTCTTGCGACTGTCATCATCGCTAAACTGCTTCGTCACCAGCGTAGACATCTGCCAATAAGAATCTTTACCAGCATAGTAAGGGAGAATTTTGTTGATAACCTCCTGAGAAGTAAACGGAGCCGTAGGAGCTGTAAGGGTAGGTACTCCCCCCAACACCGTCCGTGCCGACGACTCGCCTTCTTGGAACCTCATAGAAAGCAGGATTTCTTTGTTGCCTTTATTGGCAAATCTAAATACATCGCTGAAACTACTCAATAAGGCTACATCGGCGGTCTCAATTTCACTAATGGCACTGAGAACGGTATTAAAATCGGTATTGCCACCGTTGAGTCGCTTGGCAGTCCAAAGAAACACATCCGCTTTCAAAGCGTTGAGTGCAGGTTTTGACCATCTGTTGCGGCCATTGGGTAGCGTATTGTCAGGAAACAAAGTAAGCGCTTTTTCGATGTCACTTTTGATTAACTTAAACACATCGGCTTGAGGGGCACGCTCTTTGTAGATAGTAGTGGGGTCAAAACCTTCGGTTGGCTGCTCAATCAAAATCAAGTCACCCCAGATTTTGGTCATGGTGAAGTACGTAAAAGCCCGCATAGCATAGGCTTGAGCCAATATCGCGTTTTTTTCGGCTTCGGTCGCAAACGTAATTGTGGGCACGTATTTCAACAGCAAATTGGCATCGTGAATGACCGAATACATCGTAGTCCAGTCAGGGCCAGGGTTGACTCTGCTTAGGTTGTTGGTATATACGAAGAAATTGATAGAAGGGTCGAATCCAAAATTTTGAACCCAGATTTCACTTCTTCCTTCTCCCCACACAAAGAGGTTGGTCGTTGCCTGAGAGCGCATTCTAACGTACATTCCGTTGAGGGCACCTCTCGCTTCTTGCGGCGATTTCCAGAAAGAAGCATTGGTGATTTGGCTAATGGGGGTCAGGGTGAGATCTTCCGTACAACTTCCCAATCCAAAGCCCACAAGACAAGTAAATATCAGTTTTTTCCAAATAATTTTCATTTTTAAAGCGCTTTGAGGTTTTTAAAACTTAAAAAGCAGGGGTAATCTGAACGCCAAAAACAAAATTTCTTGGCATAGGGTACCTTCCATTGTCGGTTCCTCCTTCTTCGGGGTTTAAGCCCGTAAACTTCGTAAAGTATTTTAGATTGTTGGCGGTGGTATATAGTCGTAAGCTGCTCATTTTCAATTTATCCAACACTGGTTTTGAGAAATTATAAGAAAGGGCAATTTCTCTCAGACACAAAAAGTCCCCTTTTTCGTAGTAGTTGGAATTGCCGCGCCACAGATTTTGCTTCTGGTTTTGGTCAGCCCAATAGTATCTTGGAATGTCCGTAATATCTCCTTGCTTTTGCCATGAGCGTGTCACGGCCTCAGAGATAGCATTTTGACCTGAGAAGTTACCCAAAACCCGTGCTTTGGTTTCGTTGTAAATCATGTGACCAGCGGTATAATCTAACCGCACTGTAAGGCTAAAATTGCCGTAATTGAAGCGGTTGGTAAAGCCTCCCGTCCAAGTAGGGAAGGGATTTCCCATATAAATGCGGTCTTTATCGTCAATGATGCCGTTACCATCTACATCTTGCCAGTTGACATCACCGCCGTGCTTGGTTTTGTCGGTGCCTACTACCAATTGGTCTTTAGGGCCCGCTTGTGCTTGCTCATCGGTGGCATAGATGCCTAATTGCTTATAAGCAAACATATCGCCGATGCGCCCGCCTTCTTGCAAGCCGCCTTTCCATTGATAGGAGCCTGTCTGAGCATCCCAGATATAAACCCCGCCGATGCGATTGTTCTCGATGCCATTGTTGGGCAATTTCAAGATTTTAACTTTCACATAAGCGGCGTTAAAAGCAGTAGTCCACTGTAATTTTGATTTGGAGGGAAGTACTTGTGCACTGATTTCAAGGTCAATACCTTTATTTTCGAGGCTGCCTAGGTTGGTTAAGATACTCGTAAAACCTGTGGTACGAGGCAAGGCCAATTCTGTAAGAAGATTGTCGGTAACGCGGCGATACGCATCTACTACCACATTAGCCCGATTGTTGACGAGTCCTAAATCAAATCCAAAATTGAGGGTTTTGGAGCGCTCCCATTGTAGTTCGGCATTGGCCAAGGATGAGTTAAAAATCGCCGCGTCCCCAAAATACCTCGAACCTACACTATAAGCCCCTTGCGCTTGATAATTGCCTAATCCACTGATATTTCCATTGACTCCATAACTTCCCCGCAACTTAAGCGAACTAGCCACCGACGAGGGTACCGACTCCCAAAATGCTTCATGATGTAGGTTCCAACCTACCGAAACCCCAGGGAAAAAGCCCCATTTGTAATTGCTTCCCAAATTGGAAGCACCATCATAGCGACCATTGACGGTGAGCAGGTATTTTTGCTCGTAGTCATAATTGAGACGCCCAAAATAACCATACAACAACAACTCCGATTCGCTACTATTTACACTCCAAGGCGTAGCTGAGGCATTGAGCGTCGGAATCAAATCCGTAGCTGCGTTTCGTCCTACTGCGGTTACATCTCTTAGCATTTCTTTATAGTAAGAAAAGCCTAGGGTACCTTCGAAATTGTGTTTATTGTCGATGCTTTTGGCGTACTTCAAAACTGCATCGGCTTGTTGGTCTACTACTGCATTTTGGGTATAGGTAGCTTCGCGGTCTTGAACTAAAGTAAGCGGTCCGTTGAGATAAGATTTAAGGAATACACGCGTGGCAAAATTGTTGTTAATCAACGAAACCTGCGGACGGAAGGTAAGCCCCGGCAAAATCTCCCAATTTGCACCTACCACAAACATATAGTTGTCGCGGCGTCTTTTGGAATCATATCTACTAATATAATAAGCGGGGTTTCCATTGGTAAAAAGACGACCCGGTGCCAACGAACCATCTTCAAATTGATATTTAGAAGTCTGTGCCGTATTGATATTGTTTTTGAATACAACCCCTACATTAGGCACCTGATTGTCATCCACATTGGCATAATTGAGGCGTCCAAAAAAGTTTAAGTTTTTGGCTACCTGCACATCCCCGTTGAGGTTGAGCGAAATCCGCTTGTAATCAGTATTGATCGCAATTCCCTTGTTGTCGAGATAGCCCAGTCCCATGCTGAATTTAGCTTTTTCAGAACCTCCCGACACCGAAAGCGTGTGGTCGTGGCTGTAGGCAGTTCGGAATATTGTTTTCTGAAAATCAGTCCCTTTAAATATCAAGGTTTTAGACGGGTCTAAAGGGTCGGGGATAGTTTCCCACTTAGCGCCCCACTGATCGGCGGGCAAATTGAGAAGAGACCTGTTTTGGTCAGACAGATACATCGTCGTAAAGGCCGTATTGTTGGTAAGGTCATTGCCAGTTCCTCCAGCATTGGCCTGCGTCAAAAAATCCAATACAGATGGGGTTTTGACTCCACTAGCCGCGATACCAAGTCGCATAAAACGCACAAAATCCTTGGCGTCGGCCAATTCGTACATTTTACCTACATCCGATACATTCATGTTGTATTGATAATTGACTTGCGTAGTGCCCGCTTTCCCCGATTTGGTTTCGACAATAATCACTCCATTGGAAGCCCGCGAACCATAGATAGAAGTAGAAGCGGCGTCTTTGAGGACTTGGATAGATTCAATATCTCTGGGGTTGATATGATCCATATCAGTCCGAATCACCCCGTCAATCACGTACAAAGGATTCGAACCATTGGGATTGTTGATAGAGGTTCCTCCTCTCAACACCACCCGTGGTCTATCACCCGGCTGTCCCGACGTACTCTGTACCCGTAGACCTGCGATATTTCCTTGGAGGGCAGAAGTAGCATTGGCATAGGTGACATTTTGTAACACTTTCGTATCCAATTTTGAGATAGAGGTAGTGACGGTTTCTTTGGATTGTGACCCGTATCCCACTACGACTACTTCACTCAGGCTTGCTACATCGGTTTCTAGACTAACGTTGATAGATATACGATTTCCGACAGCAATCTCCTGCGTTTTGTAGCCAATAAACGAAAACACCAGTACCCCGTCACTAGCTGCCGATATGGTATAGTTCCCTTCGGCATTGGTAGTGGTTCCAGAGCTTGAGCCTTTTAAATACACATTGACTCCTGGCATTTCAGCCCCTTTGTCGTCCGATACTTTACCTGATATTTTTACCGTCGATTGGGCATATATACTCCCTTCGAAGAGCGCAAAAAGTGCCAATAGTAGCACATACTTACATCGTCTCCATGACGATTTTTTTGGTTTTTCCATGTTGTAAAAATGATTCATCTATTTGTTTGCATTATTTTCAGAGTAAGACATCCTATCGTTCAGATACAACAATTATTCTGTATAACTGATTTTTAGTACAAAAAAATTTGATTTATAAGAACGAAAACAAAATTATATTTTACCACAGAAGACTTCCTCTACTTTCATTTGAATTTATAATACTATTTTTCAAAGGTGCTTTATGGGGTAGTTCTAAGCACAATTAACATTTGAATAGTACTATTGGGTGGCAAAAGCAGTGAGCTTCTTTACAGCCACGTCGGCACACACATCTCCACCAGGGGCTGCGTAAGGAGGGATATTGCCCATGTATCTAAAAAAGCCTGCTTGATACTCTCGGTCATCGCAAGCACTCGCATCTGGAATATAGCCATACACGCCGTCTATATACCCACCCGTAATGATGCAAGGTAGCTTGGTTTCATTTTTTATCTTAAGTCCTGTCTTCACAAAAGGCTCATAAGGTAGTCCTACAAACCCTACGTCTCCTATTCTTGCCACAAATATCTTCATGGTCAAATACGGTGCCTGACTATTTTCTTTCTTTTGGGCATACTGCTCCAAGGCCCACAAATACCATGGCCTCACCATCTCTACCAACCGCGCTCTGTAAGGAGGAGTGAGTGCTTTCGGGAAGTTCATGCCTACACAATACAAAGTATTTTCATCGCCATTGTTGCCACGCCTCATAAAATCATCGATTGCTGCTAAGTCTTTCTTGAGGCTGTCTACGGGTGGAAGTTTAGCAAACGGTACGTGTACTTCTTCGCGACTCCAACGAAAATCAATCCGTTGAGATTTATGAAGGTTTTTGGCCGCCACCAAAAATGCCTCGGCCAAATATTCACCCATCAAATCGGCATCTTTGATCGTGCCAGTTAGCATATATTTTGAGTTGATATCGCCAGCACACCCTTGAACAAAACCGATAGGTATATCGCCCAGTTGCTTGGCCAGTCTTTCAGTAGCGATTTGAGGAAATTGACCATGACTAAACATTTTTTCGGGGCTGTAGGCCGTCACAGGATGTCCCGTAAAAAACGTTAATCCTGCAATGTATTTACCAGATGTGTTCTTAAACAATACAACGGTCGCGTCAGGATCTATCAAACCACGATAGCCCTCGCCCAAAGGCAAGCGGTCTTCTTCGCGAATAAAATAACTTTTACCATTCACGTATTTACCTCTACGATTATAGGTAATGCGGTTTTCTTCGGCATTGCCCCATTCTATCGTTACGGGTACCAGAGATTTAGAAACATGAGCCGCAGCTTGAATGAGTTTTTTTTCAAACTCACGCCCCAACTCTCTCGACAAGGCGTCAGGGCTTCCTTTGTCATACTTTACGGCATCGCTCATGTGTAACACAGGCACCGTATGACTGTGGGAGGTACAGGTGACGATTTGGTCGGTAGGCAAACCCAAAGCTTTCGACAAAATAGCCACCGTCTCTTGGTGCATGTGCCCAATTACATCTAAAGGAGAGGTAATAAAAGCCACTTTTTGTCCGTCTTGTTCTACAAGCAACAAGGTGTTTTTCAAATCGCCGTACACGTTTTCGATAACATGCTCTTTACGGCTAGGGGCAGTAGTGCCTACCTTAGGTTCAATAGAGAATTTGTAGGCCGCTACTTTGACGGCGGTTTGCGACCAGCTTTTCGTACCAAACCCCACAAACCACACTAAAATGATTGTCAATGAAGGTTTTATAAAAATCATAAGAATTGAAAGACAAGGTTAGGTAATTAAAATAATTCCAATTTTTTACCCGCCGAAATTCGCTGATTGATAAAAACACTGATTTCAACTGACAAACAACCCTGTATGGCTAATTATCTGCGTTGATGAGCGGCTTTAAGTCGGCGCAAATCGGCGGGTAAAATTTTAACTAATCTTAGAAAACAGGATACTAAACAGGCATTATTTCCAGCCTGTATTTTCTACCACCAAAGGTTCTAGGCTAATGATAGAATTGCCTATCGGAAACAATAAAAGGTAAGTATCGCTGTCTTTGCCTTTCAACGAAGGCACCAATTCAAACACTTTCCCGAAGCGACGCAAATCCCACCAATATTTTCCTTCGGTACAAAACTCGAGTAAGCGCTCTTTAAGAATAGCCGCGTCGTTGGCTTCTTTGGTACCATTCACAAAAACATAGGCTTGTTTGACAGCCCCATACGCCCTTGCTCTCACGGCGTTTATCTCCACAGAAGGGTCTTGACCTAGTCCGTTTTTGGCTTCAGCCTTCATAAGCAACACATCCGAATAGCGATAAAGCATTACATCGTTTTTGAAATGTCGCACTCCCGACACGACCGTGCCATTGCCTTTTGCTCCGATTATGGAGGTAATAAAAGCATTGGCAGTCGATTTTATTTCATAAAAAGTTCCTGCCTTGCGGGTATCATCATCCGAAAATTGGCTTCTCACCGATGCGGCCACTTGCATGATGCTATTGCCTGCGTTGCCAGTTCCTATTACACCAATTACGTTTTTGGTATCCTGCGTAATATTTGAAGGGCTATTGGACGAATTGAGATACATGTATTGGTAATAATTATTGTCGCTTTCCAAAACTTGAAATCTTACCGACATGATTACCTCTCGGTTTCCTTTGTTTTCGTACGAAAACACATTGCTAAAATTGTCGAGTAACCCCAAGTCGGCGGTTTGCACCTCATTCAAGGCAGTCAGAGCAGTCTGATAATCAGCCGCTCCCCCCGACATGAGCCGTGCTGTCCAGAGATACACCTCTGCTTTCAATGTGTTGGCTCCCGCTTTGTTCCACTTGTTTCGGCCTGCTTCAAAACTATTGTCAGGAAACAAAGAAATAGCTTGATTCAAATCCTCCTTCACTTGCTTGATAACATCCGCCACAGGCGCACGCGGTACTTGGATTCCTTTGGGGTCGTACCCTTCGGTGGGTTCTAAGCGCATGGGCACATCTCCCCAAGCTTTGGCCAAGGTAAAATACACGTAAGCACGCATGGTATAAGCTTGCGCCAAAATCCGTTTTTGGGAGTTGGCATTGGCAATATTGATAGTAGGCACGTACTTGATGATAAGATTGGCGGCGTCTATGACTTTGTACAATCCCGCCCAGTTGACCGAAGTAGTACCGACATTGAGGGAATTGAGATAAAAAATATCCAAACCCACCGTCCCTGCTAAGGCTTGTGACATGGTTTGAGAGCGCCCTTCGCCCAATATAAACAAATTCAATACGGCTTCATTGCGTAGGTTTACATACATTCCATTGAGTGCGCCTATGGCGTCGCTTTCTGTTTTCCAGAAAGTCTGACTCGTCAACACGCTGGTGGGATCGACTTCTATGTTTGATTTGCAAGCGGCATTAATCAGACATAGAACGCCCACAATATATGCTGTTATCTTTTTCATGTTTGCTATAATTTTAGGTACGGATTTAAAAAGTCACATTGGCTCCAACGGTAAAGTTGACCGGCATCGGGAAGTGTCCGTTGTCTTGTCCTCCATCATCAGGATTTTGTCCCGAATAGCGTGTAAAGTAATGCAAGTTGCTACCCGTAAAATTCAATCGGATATTCGACATTTTGAGTTTATTGACAATCCGCGACGGCAATACATACGCCAATGTCACTTCTCTAATGGCCAGAAAATCACCTTTTTCGTAGTATGTATTGTTAGGACGGATATTGTTAAACTGGTTTTGCCACACATAACGAGGGGTGTTGGTCACATCTCCCGGTTTTTTCCACATATTGTCGATGTACCTTTGGGTAGGTAAAGCATCCCCTTGTAGCTGACCATCCGCAAAAACTGCCGGATAATTGTAAATAGTAGCGCCTAAACTATAGTCCATTCGTACATAAAAGCTCAATTGCTTATAACTCAACGAACTACTCAAACCGCCCGTCCATTTGGGATAAGGATTACCGACATAGACTTGGTCGCGAGTGTCGATAATATTATTTCCGTCAACATCCCGCCAAATGGCATCTCCCCCGTATTTGGTTTTGTTGGCGGTATTTACCAATTGGTCTGCTGGTGCTTTTGCTGCCTCTTCGTCGGTTTTATAAACTCCAATCAACTCATATGCGTACATATCTCCCACACGACCGCCTTCCTGCAAGCCACCGAGCCAATTGTAAGCTCCGATAGCTGGATCCCACACATATACGCCACCGATGCGATTTTTGTCAACGCCATTGTCAGGAAGTTTGAGAATTTTGGTATTTACTTTGGCCGCATTTACCGACAAGTCCCATTGTAATTGCGAAGTAGGAGGCAATACCCTAACATTGATTGCGGCTTCTATTCCTTTGTTTTGTAACGTTCCTAAATTGGTAAATACTGAGCTATAACCCGACGAAACAGGCAAACTTACCGTAGTGAGCAAATCGCTCGTGGTTCGATTATAATAATCAAACATAATGCTCACCCGCTGTTTGAACAAGGCTGCGTCGAATCCAACATCTACGGTTTTGGATTTTTCCCATTTCAAATCGGCATTGGGCAACACTGAAGGAATGACCGCCGCGCCATTGGAATAGCGACTACCCACGGCGTAGTTGCCCATGGCCTGGAAGTCGCCCAAACCGCTGATATTTCCATTTACTCCATAACTGGCTCTTAATTTTAACTCCAATAGATTTTCGGGAATGAGTTGACTCCAAAACGCTTCTTTGTGCAGATTCCAACCCGCCGAAATCCCAGGGAAGGTTCCAAAACGATTTTGAGAACCCAAATTTGAAGCTCCGTCATGACGAATGTTGAGCGAGAGTAAGTAGCGTTGTTTGTAATCATAATTCAGGCGGGCAAATACCCCTTCAATGCGCAAATCTGATACCGACCCAGCCACTGAAGTAGGCGTAGCCGCTGCGTTGAGGGTAGGGATATTATCCGTTGCCGCGCCTTCTCCCGCCGCCGATTGGGTTAATAAATTTCTTGAATAATAAGAGTAGCCCGCTTTGGCTTCGATGTTATGCTCACCAAAAGATTTCGCATACGTAAATACACCTTCTGCTTGGTACTGCATGGTTTTGCTATAAGAAGCCGAAGCCGAACGCGTAGTGACTACTGCACCTACGCCATTGAGCAAAGCGGCAGGCTGGAAAGTATAAGCGTCAGCGTCTACTTTGAGCAACGAAAGTTGAGGCTCAAAAGTAAAGTTAGGGAGGATTTCCCAGCGTCCATTGAGCGAAACCGTCAGGTTCGAAAGGTTGTTATCACCTTTGGGAGCATAGGGTCCTCTCAAAAAATAATCGGGGTTTCCAATCGTACGGCTTTGACCCGGTGCCATAGTCCCGTCTTCAAACTGATACTTGGCTGTACCTGGCAAAGACGGGTAACGGTAAAACATATACGAATAATTGGAGACAGGGTTGTTTTTCCGGTTGCTAAACAGCATCCTTGCCCCAATGCTCAGATTTTTCTTAATGTTTAGATTTCCATTCAAGTTAAGATTTAATCTTTTGTAATCAGTAGCCACTACCGTACCAGCACCTGTTATGTAGCCCATAGCCGCATTAAATGATGCTTTTTCGGTACTACCGGAGGCACTGATGTTGTGTTGGTGAGTCATACTATTCTGATAAATCAAATCCGAATAGTTGGTCTCTTTGTAAATAATGGTTTTGGAAGGGTCTACAGGGTCAGGCATACTGGTCCAGCCTTCATTGAGTTTGTGTTGATTGTCGGGCGACAAATACATCACCGTATAGGCTGTATTATTGCTAAGGTCATTGCCAGTACCTGAGCCATTGGCTTGCTGGTTTCGTGCTGCCAAAGCCGCGTTTTTATTGGCTGCCGCCACCGTCCCCAACCGGTTGTAGTAGATGTAATCATGTGCCGAAGCATATTCGGTACGTCTTCCGGGTTGTGAATTGGTAAAAGCATAGGAATAATTCACAACCGTTTTGCCTGACTTACCCGATTTAGTGGTAATCAAAATAACCCCATTAGAACCTCTAGCTCCATAAATCGCCGTAGCAGCGGCATCCTTCAAAACCTGCATTGTTTCGATGTCATTGGGATTCAAATCCGTAAAACCCGCATCTCTTATCACCCCGTCAACGATGTAGAGAGGGGAGGCACCGTTGGGGTTGTTGATAGAAGTGCCGCCACGTAATATAATCCGAGAAGCGGCGCCTGGCTCTCCAGAGGTAGTCTGTACGCGCAAGCCAGGTACAGCTCCCTGCAAAGCCGCACCCACATTGGTGTAGGGAGCATTCTGCAATACCTTGGTATCTACTTTAGAAATAGACGTTGTGACCGTCTCGCGTGACTGCGTTCCGTATCCTACGACCAGCACTTCACTTAGTGTAGATATGTCTGGTTGCATTTCAACGTCCAGTTGCGTTCGACCCCCGATTTTTACTTCTTGGGTTTTGTACCCAATAAACGAGACAACCAACACATCCGCATTGCTAATCTTGAGCGAAAATCGTCCTTGCGCGTCGCTGGTTGTACCAACGCTCGTTCCTTTTAGGAGCACATTCACGCCGGGCATTTCTCCTCCCTTTTCGTCAAGAATTTTACCAGAAATCGTTCCAGTGGTCTGTGCTGTTACAGCAAGACAGAATCGGACGAAAACAACAGCAAAAATCAACACGACTCGCACGAGCCGTCGGCACAATGGTAAAGCTTTGTTTTTCATAAAGACATGATAATAGATTATTAAAACTGGATTCAAATGTACTCTAAACAAAGGGCGGCCTGAGGGAATCAATATTTCACAATACCGAAATGACTCGGTATATAATTTTGAGAAATTTATCTTTCACAAAATTATTTTACACCCAAGGACACTTCCTCTACTTTCATTTGATTTTATAATACTATTTTTCAAAAGGGCAATATTATATCCCATAAGGCCTGAAAATCCTTAAATCAAAAGGTATAAAATGCGAAAACTAAAAGAAGATAGGAATGAAAACGTAAAGCCAGCTAACTTAAAGAATTGATTTGTGCAGATGCGAAGCTTGGTATTGTTTGGGAGTGATACCAGCACATTTTAAGATACTATTGTTCCAATAAATTCCCTTTTCAATTCTAGCCCTTGCTTTGCCACTATTAACCTTCAATCCCTTAAAAACAAAAAAATATCTAACAAAAACCATAAAATATCCTTACCTTCATAGGCGTCATTGGTAAGTTGATTACCTTTGCTACTTTAAACATCGCTATGTTAGAGTATAGCCGTCATCCAGAAGAAGCCCTCACCGCCCTACTCCGCGAAGGCGACGAAGCGGCTTTTGTGGAAATATACCGACGCAACTGGCAACGAATGTACAATACCGCCTATAAAAGGCTCAAAGACCCTTTTCAGTGCGAAGACCTTGTTCAAAATATCTTCACAGATATCTGGGAAAGACGCACCAATCTCCTCATCGGAAACCTTCAGGCTTATCTTCAAACAGCAGTCAGGTTTCAAGTCATAAAATACAGCACACGAATGTCGGATGTAGCTCCTTTTGCCGACATTCTGGAATCGTCTTTAGCGTCGGCTATAGGAACCGATGACCCTCTCATCGAAAATGAACTTCTGGATTTGGTAAAATTGTGGATAGCGGCTCTTCCCGCAAAACGCCGTGAGATATTTGTACTTTATTACCTTGAAGACCTATCTTCTGACCAAATCGCCGAAAGAATAGGAATTTCTCAAAAAACAGTTCAAAATCAACTAGCAACCGCCACCAATACGCTTCGTGAACAATTGTCTAAAGTATTAATGTTGTGCTTGGCATTACAGCTCCCAATCCGAATAATGGAATAGGCAAACAACGCTCTCTGAGCCTTTTTTGTAGGAGTTAAAGATTTTTTTTTATTTTTTTCATCTTGCTTTTGGGAGTTTTACTTGGTTAGGGTACATAGTATTATAAAGCAAAACTATGAAACCTTACAATAGCCAGCCAGACTTGCAAAGTATGTTCAGAAAATACCTGAACGGCACCGCTACGCCCGAAGAAAAACGTTTGGTGGAGGCATTGTATGACCGTTTTGAAGAACAACCCGATATTCTCAACAGCTACTCCGAGCAAGAAAAGCAATCGTTGGAATACCGCATGGAGAGTTATCTCAAAAACCACATTCAACACCCAACGCCTACGCTCCCTTTGACAGGGTGGGCACGTTGGCGGCAGCGGCTTTCATGGCGCCATATCGCCGCTGCTTCGGTTTTGGTCGCTTGCTTAGGAGGTGGCTATTTTTATCTCAATACTCACAAACAACCCACTCTCCAAACCCAAATTACCTCCCAAGACCTCACTCCTGGTGGCGACCATGCTATCCTTACCCTTAGCGATGGCTCAAAAATCATGCTTGATAATGTCTCCAACGGGATGTTAGCCAAACAGGGTGAAATGACCATCCACAAAGTGGAGCAGGGATTGGTGGCTTATTCTGGAAAGGGCTTGTTTGCTGAAAACCAGTTCAATACCATTACCGCCCCTACAGGTGGCAAATACAGTGTGGTATTGCCTGACGGTAGCCGCGCTTGGCTCAACGCCGAGTCTTCGCTCAAATTTCCTACCGCCTTTGCCCAAAACGAACGCAAAGTCGCCATTACGGGGGAGGTTTATTTTGAAATTGCGCCTGATAAACAAAAACCTTTTTTGGTGGATGTTCAAGGGGTTCAAACCATAAAAGTACTGGGCACTCACTTCAACGTCAATGCCTATGGCGACGAAGCGGCGGTAACCACTACACTTCTCGAAGGGAGCGTCATCATATCATCAGCCCACACAGATGCAAAAGCGATTCGGTTGAAACCCGGCGACCAAGCGTCGCTCTCTAGCAAAGGTGCCATTCAGGTAGAAAAAGATGTAAATACCGAGAAGGTGATTGCGTGGAAAAATGGTTTTTTTCAATTTGAAAAAGCCAACATAAAAACAGTAATGCGACAACTCTCCCGCTGGTACAATGTGGAAGTTGCCTACGAAGGAGCCCCTTCCGACCGCACTTTTTCTGGGAAAATTGCGCGTAATGTCAATGCCTCAGAAGCCTTAGAAATATTACAATTTACGGGGGTCAATTTTCGAGTTGAGCAAGTCGGCAACGGTGCTAAAAGGGGCCGTATCGTGGTCACTACCCCTTAATGACAAGCTCCCCTTTACCCAAATCAATCATCCATTTTTTAAGCTTTATCTTATGTAAAAAAACTACAAATCTCTTAAAGAAGAGCGAAGCCTAAAAATAAAAAAGCCGTAGAAGTGTTGGAGCCACTTTTACGGCGAAGTCTGGGCATCGTCTCCTCCGCTATTGCGGATGTGACCATTGTGTATCTAGTACTTATTGTTCAACCCAAACCTGTACAAAGTTAATGAAAATTTGTGCGATAGTAAAACGCATGCCCCTACTTGGGCAAAAGGCCAATGAATGTTTCACATGGCCCCCTTCCCTCACCCGGAAACTGATAAAACAAATGAAATTGATTGCTATCCTTTTGACCATAGTTTTTGTTCAAGCAAGTGCCGCCGGCTATAGCCAAAAAGTCACCTTGCGCGAAAAAAATGTTTCCGTACAAACCCTCTTTAGGTCAATCGAAAAACAGACCGGCTACGTATTTTTTTACAATAGTGAAGATATTCCCAATACCCGTGTAAGTATCCATCTAAAAAGCAGCTCTTTGACGGAAGCGCTTGACCAATGTTTCAGCAACTTACCACTTACTTATAAGGTCATTGGAAATACCATAGCGGTTAAGAAAAAGGAGCGAACTTCTACCGAAAAACCCAAAGAAACAGGGCTGCTCACTCCTACCCCTTCGCCCAAAGCAGATTGGCATACTACGGATGTTTCTCCCCAAAAGGAGGTTTTGCAACTCCCCCTTCCTCTCTCACAACGTATAGTGGGGAAAGTGACTGACGAAAAAGGAGAAGGGCTGCCAGGAGTTAGCATTTTGATTAAAGGCACCCAACAAGGTACAATCACCGATGTGCAAGGTGCCTATGCCCTTGAAGTACCTGACAACAAAGCAGTATTGGTATTTTCTTTTGTAGGCTATGTACCACAAGAAGTAGCGATCGGTAGTCGGCTGTCGTTGGATATCGTTCTAAAAGTAGATGAAAAAAACTTGGACGAAGTAGTGGTAGTAGGGTATGGCGAACAAAAAAAGGTCAATCTGACAGGGGCAGTTGACCAAGTGACTGCCAAGCAGTTAGAAAACAAATCGGTGGCAACCATTGGGCAGGCTTTACAGGGGTTGGTTCCTAACCTTAATATTACCTTTCCCGACGGAAATCCCGTCAAAAACCCTTCTTTCAATGTACGCGGTGGGACTTCGTTCTCAGGGGGAAGTTTCAGAAGCGGCGCACCGCTCATTTTGGTTGACGGAATCCCGATGGAAATCAACAATCTAAACCCCTCCGACATCGAAAGCTTGTCGGTGCTCAAAGATGCAGCATCTTCTGCCATTTATGGTGCAAGAGCTGCCTATGGGGTCATTTTGATTACGACCAAAAAAGGACGGAGAAATTCGACTCCCAAAATTTCTTATTCTACCAATTATCAAATCCAACAGGCGGTCAGACAACCAAAACAGTTGAATTCGGTAGAATACCAAGAAGCGGTCATTAATGCCCAAGTATTGGAAGGGGGAGTTGCGTCAAATGACGACCTTTTCAAACTCGAACAAGTCAAAAAATACTTCAACAACCCCACTACCGCCCCCAGCTACTATGTAGCAGGAGGTACCAATATTTGGGTAGCAAACATTGACCCCTTCGATGAGTTTTTGAAAAATTCAGCCCCTTTGAAATCCCACAATCTCTCCGTTTCGGGTGGATCTGAGAAAAGCAACTATTATGCCTCTGTGGGCTACCGCAACCAAGAAGGAATGGTAGCATTGGGTGAAGATTGGCGCAAGATTTATAACGCTACCCTGGGATTTTCGACCGATGTCAACAAATGGCTCAATATTGATTCCAAGATATTATACACCCGCTCCGACACCAAAACCCCACACGGACAAGGCGGCTACTCGGCTTATTCCGACGGCTATTTTGCCTTTTTGGCACGGATAGGCTGGCGAAGCCTCATGACTCCGCGCTTTACACCTGCTGATTCTCCCGTAGGAGTAATGCCAACCCATACACCTCTCAATGCTTTCTTGAATAATGGTAATATCACCACCCAAAATTCCAACTTATTTGCCCGCATAGAAGCCACTGTAAAGCTCATGGAGGGACTTAATTTTAAAACCAACTTTGCTTACAGAACCATCGACGAAAACACCAAAATGTTTTTACCCTTGGTATGGCGCGTGGAAAAAACGTGGGTTCCGTTTGTGGAAGGCTTCAGTACCGTGAGCAAGACCTTTTCTAAAAGCGACTACACGGTCTTTAATTCCTACTTTGATTTTTCACGTACTTTTGGTAGCAAACACGAAGTGGGGGCAGTCGCAGGTTTCAACCAAGAACTATCGACCTACAAAGACCTTACCACCCAAGGAAACGATTTAGTCACCGACGCTGTTCCCGCTTTGAAACTAACTACCGGTGGCAAAACCTACGCCGACAACGAATCTCATTGGGCGATTCGGGGAGCGTTTGTTAGGTTTAATTATATCTACAACAGTAAGTATTTGTTTGAAATGAACGGACGCTACGACGGTACTTCCAAGTTTCCGATGGGGCGTCGCTTCAAATTTTTCCCGTCTTTTTCGGCAGGTTGGCGCATTTCGGAAGAAAACTTCATGAAAGCTACACAATCCGTGCTTTCGAGTCTCAAATTACGCGCTTCATACGGAAGTCTGGGCAATCAAGACGTAAACAACTACGCTTATATTGCTTCTTATGGACTTATCCCACAAGTAGCTTATCTCATGAATGGCGCAAGACCTATCGGCATCAACCCGCCGGGGTTGGTAAGTGCCGACTTGACTTGGGAAACGGCCACTACTATCAATTTCGGAGCCGACCTCACCCTCTGGAATCGATTCAATATTACTTACGATTGGTACAAAAGAACAACTAGCGACATTTTGACTTCTGCCGAACAACTTCCCTCGGTGTTGGGAACGAGTGTACCCAACAAAAACGCGGGAGCTTTGGAAACAAAAGGCTGGGAACTTTCTACCAAATGGATAGATCGTCTCAAAAATGGACTCAGTTATGATGTTACGTTGGTAGTCTCTGATAATCAGTCGAAAGTAACCAAGTTTTCGGGCAATCCGCAGCAAATCATTTCGTCGCTTTATGAAGGCAAACAAATGGGAGAAATTTGGGGTTTTGAAACCCAAGGCCTCTTCCAATCTTACGACGAAATCACTAACGCGCCCAAACAAACCCAAATCAACGGAGGAGTATGGCGCCCTGGAGATGTAAGATACGCCGACCTCAATGGCGACGGTAAAATAGACAATGGCAATTCGACCGTAGCAAACCCTGGCGACCGCAAAATCATTGGCAATGCGATGCCTCGCTACCAATTTGGCATCGGAGCCAATGTAGCTTGGAAAGGATTTGATTTTAATATGTTTTGGCAAGGCACGGGCAAACGAGACTATTGGACGGAAAGTTACCTGTATTGGGGATTAATCAACGGCACCAATATCAACGGCGGCAGCGGCACACCCGATGTGTATTACAACTCTTGGACTCCCGAACGAACTGACGCCTTTTACCCTGCTTTTAAACCCGCCCTCAAAAACAAACAAGTACAGTCGCGGTATTTGCTCAATGCGGCTTTCGTGAGATTAAGAAACATCACGCTAGGCTATTCGCTCTCTACTTCTTTGCTTAGAAAAATCAAAATAGACAAAGTACGGGTCTATGCGTCGGGTTTCAATCTACTGTCGATTTCGAAAGTGCCGCGTTTCCTTGACCCCGAAAATATGGAAGACGCCTACCCTTTGATGCGTTCTACTACTCTTGGTCTCCAAATCAACTTTTAAAACAAGTTTACAATATGCGCTTTATTTTAAACTATCGATATATAGCAGCTCTGCTTGCATTTTTTCTTTTCTCAGGCTGTGACGACTCCTTTATGGAACGCTACCCGCTTGATAGCATCGTTGACCAAAATTTTTGGGCAAGTGAGTCGGATTTGAAATTGTATGCCAATCGCTTTTATCCTACTTACATCGAAGGCTTCGACAATGCTTTGACCATCAGAACACCTTATGGCTACGAAGGCTCACCTATTCCCTACGGAGATTTACATTCTGACAATGCGCTGCCCGAAAATGTCAACCGAGCGCCGATGATCAATGGCGTGTATGTCATTCCTAATGCCGCTGGAAGTGGCGGTTGGAACTGGGGAAATGTGAGGGCACTCAACTATTTTTTGGTCAATTATAACCGCGCCAACATAGCCCAAAATATCAAAAATAGCTACGCTGGCGAAATATTGTTTTTCAAAACAATGGAGTACTTCGACAAAATCAAACTTTTTGGGGAAGTTCCTTGGTACAGCAAGCCACTAGAAACTACCTCTCCCGAATTGTATGATTCACGTACACCAAGAGCCGTTTTGATGGACTCCGTTTTGACAAGCATCAACAAAGCCATAAGTTGGCTACCCGAAAAAGGAAAAGAAGCAAACGGGCGCATCACCAAAGAAATGGCTTTGTTGCTCAAGGCTCGCGTTTGCTTATACGAAGGCACCTTTCGCAAATACCACACAGAAGTAGGGCTGTCGGGTCAAAAGTTTTTGGAAGAAGCAGTAAGTGCCTCCCAAGCCCTCATGAATTCGGGAAAGTTTAATATCTGGACTACGGGCGATACCAACAACGACTATCATAATCTTTTCATTCAGAATGATTATAAAACCAATCCTGAGGTTATTCTTTGGAAAGAATATAGTAACGGCCTTTTGATGCATGGTTTCTTAAGGTATTTTTTGTGGAATCAAGGCGAAAACGTAGCAGGTTTTTCAAAATCATTGGTAGAAGAATATCTCTGCTCTGATGGATTACCTATTTCGGCCAGCCCGCTTTATATGGGCGACGATAGTCTTCAGAGCGAAATGAAAAACCGAGACCCACGTTTACGACAAACCGTCTGCTATCCAGGCCAATACGCCCTTGACCCTAAAATGATCGGGAGTTTTATGGCACGAGGCAAAGGCTACAACAAACTCATGCCCGGCATCAGAGGCAGCGGAGAAGAATACCCCTCCCCTACGGGTTATTGGCCGGTCAAATTCTGGAAAAATGACCAAGTAGAAGCCAATGCCTTACAAACAGGCACCATGCCCTGCCCTATTTTTAGATACGCAGAAGCCTTGTTGATTCAGGCCGAAGCCCATGCCGAACTTGGCACTTGTACGCAAGGAATCCTCGACCAAACCATCAACAAACTACGCAAACGTGCAGGAATGCCTGATTTGAATCTTACCAAATTACCACAAGACCCTAAACTAGATGCTCGATACGCTCAGTACTGCGGCTATGTACCCGCTGCTTTGATAAGGGAAATCAGACGCGAGCGCCGAGTTGAATTAGCTTGGGAAAATTTCCGTTGGGACGATTTGGTACGGTGGAAAGCCGGAAAATTACTGACTGTTCCTGAAGCTATTTTAGGGATGAAATTCAACCAATTTCAATATCCGAGTGTAGTCGTAGGCAAAGATGTGTTCTTAGATAGTCGAGGTTATTTAGCTCCCTACAAAAACGCCCTTCCTTCGGGACGAAGGTTTGAGGAGCCCAAACAGTACTATTATCCGCTCCCTACCGAAGATGTGGTCATAAACTCCTCCTTAAAACAAAGTGCTGGATGGTAGTCGCGGCTTTTTTGCAACCCTTAAAAATGATATTTTCTGATGAATTTTCTTTATAAAAGCAAAGCTCTCATCTGCTTGGCGGCCTTTCTACTGGTACAGTTGGCACACGCCCAACCTACGCCAGAGACGGCCATACAACAAGCCAACCATGCCCTTTGGACAAAGTTTATTGATAAATACGGAATCGTCAATGACTTTGTAGGCGAGCGCCCCACGGCCAACGATTGTCGGCTGTCTCGCCCAAACGCCTTTGGCTGGTGGACACCCATTGAAGACGGCGCATTTTTTACAGGACTCTACCTGATAGCAGCCTGTGACCGCGCCAAAACAACCAAAAACGAAACAGACCGAGACAAAGCGCGGATACTCGCCCAAGGGCTACTCAAACTTTCTTTGGTCTCGGATGTACCCGGATTTATCGCACGGGGAGTCAGTACTGATGGCAAAACTCACTATCCCAACGGCTCTAATGACCAAACGATTCCGTGGGTGTATGGGCTGTATTATTACCTCAAAACCGACATTCCTACTCCCACGGAAAGTAAAATCATGAGGGACAAAATCGTCGAAGTCATCCAAGCATTGCAGATTGCAGATTGGCGGTTTCCAAGTGATGGCATGTTCACAGGCAAATTTCGTGACGATTTACGCGACAATCGGTTTTTAGAAGCGCCTTGTTATTTGCTTCTGTTGAAAATAATGCACCAGCTTACCAACGATGGCAAATGGGCGTCGCTTTATCATAGCGCCGCCCACGAAAAACCCGAAGGTTCTCTCAAGACAAGAGGAGAAGTTTGCGCAGAAGGTATCGAATACGATGTAAAAATGTGGGGCGAAAGCAAGTCCTACCTTTGGATCTATGTCATGAAACAGGCGGCCTTGGTAGAACTCGCCTCTTCCGAAACCGATGCAGCGCTCAAAGCACATTTTCAAACTGGGCTAAAACGAAACCGAGATTTTGTAATGAAGTTTGCACAGCGATATACCGAATTCAATAATCACGATGAAAAGGTATTTGGCAATGCCGATTGGCGCGCTTGCTATACGGATTGGTATCCACAATTTACGATTGAGGAAGCGATTGCCGTTTCAAAGCTGAAAAACGACGCAAAAATCGGCAAGCGCAAAGGATATGAACGTGAACTGATGACCACTCCTTTGGCAGCCGCGAGCATCATGGCACTGTTTGGAAACAAAGCCGACTGCGATTTTATTCGAAAAGTGGTGGCCCACTATGATTATTCCAAATTGTATTTGGGAGAATTTCTCTATGCCGAATTTGCTTATTATAAAACAGTCTGCCAATAGCATTTTCAGAAATATCTCTTACGCTGCCCCCTCTACTGTCATAAGGTTGTCAGTAGAGGGGATTTTATTTGTGAACAAATCAAAAATCATCGTCTCTATGAGTGCCCTGAAAGATGCCTATTCTCCCGCTTTTTATCAAAACTTTGCCAAACTCATGGCCGAAGTAGTCCCTGACTTTGATCAGCCACAATTCATATCTCTTATTTTCGATGAAAAGTTTGACCAAAAAGAACTCAAAGAACGTATGCGCCATACTACGGTGGTCTTGCACCAATTTTTGCCCACAGATTTTGGATTGGCAATGGACGCCATTGAAAAGTGTATCGTTTTGATTCGACAAAAAAGCGCATTTGCTAATAGCCTTGCCTACATTTTTTTACCAGATTATATCGAAGTATACGGCTTAGATGAGTTTGAAAAAAGCATGAAAGCCATTGAAACCGTGACACAATTTATCAGTTGTGAGTTTGCGGTCAGGCCTTTTTTGCTAAAATATGGCGATCAAATGATGCAGCAAATGCTAAAATGGTCGCATCACCCCAATGATAAAGTGAGACGTTTGGCAAGTGAAGGTTGCCGCCCGCGTCTCCCTTGGGCGATGGCAGTTCCAGCCCTCAAACAAACCCCCCAACCTATACTAGAACTGCTAGAAAACCTCAAAAATGACCCTTCTGAGTGGGTTCGCAGAAGCGTAGCCAACAATCTCAACGATATATCGAAAGACCATCCCGAAATCGTGCTGCAAATAGCGCGTCGTTGGAAAGGCCACACCAAAGAAACCGATGCTATCGTCAAGCACGCTTGCCGTACTTTGCTCAAAAAAGGGCAGTCCGACGTGTTAGAGCTATATGGGCTAGAAGGCACCAAAGTAGGTTATGACAATTTCAAGATTCTTACCCCCCAAGTACGCGTGGGCGAAAACCTCCTATTTGGCTTTCAATTGGTCAATCTACATGATCAAAAACTGAAAGTTCGGATAGAATATGCGGTGTATTATCGACTACAAAATGGGAAACTTTCAAAAAAGGTTTTTAAGATAAGTGAAAGGGATTTTTTACCTGCCGAAACTGCCGAGCTTGTCCGAAAACAATCTTTTGCTCCTATCACAACCCGGAGATTTTACAAAGGTCAGCACCAACTTTCGTTGATAGTAAACGGAGAAGAAAAACAAATACTTGATTTTGAGCTGATTTAAACATATGAAGTTATTCGTTAGTATGCTACTTTAACTGGGCTGTTACAAGGACAGTACGCCTCCGAGGGTATCTATTTTTAGTAAGTAGTATTTAAAAAAGGATTTAATAACCTATTTCTCCACGCAATCTTTTAGCTTGAATAATTGCCCCAAAATCAAAACCTAGTCCAAATACATCATCTGATGAGGCAGTGCCAATATCAATCGTTGCAAAAGTTACTTCCTGACAATCATCAATATCTATGATTTTAAAATTTGTCTTATGAGTGTCATTATAATTAGCGATGATTTTTTCAGGCAGCTCCCCATTGTCGCCTATCGGAATTCGAATAGTTTTTATCATACATAACACATTTTGATTGCAATCCAGAGCCATGCTCTTCTGAATAAAACTCAATATCAGTTACTAATTAGTAACTATCCGTCTCGCACATTAGCATATTTAAGAATGCTGCATTGATTTTTTTAAAATAGTTCATAAAATTTCACACTTTTTGTTAGCAAATAACTCTATTCTCATTCTTTTGATTACGCCAACTTTATAAGCAACCTCAAACCTTATGGATTATGAATCTTATACCTACACCATATTTATTAAAATCTTAACATTTACCTTTTTGAGGCAAAGAACAAAGGGTTTCTTATTTTAAAATTTTAGCCCTTCTAGTTTCCATTCGCAGGTGAATGGGAATATTATTCAACACTTATTTTATCCATAAATGTTTGAAAATCTTGGAATACGTGATAAACTTCAAAAGGATACTTATTAAAATCTAGAAAGTAGATATCATTTTCAATTTCTTCTTTAATACGAAAAGCAAAAAAGGTGTTAGGACCCATAGTTGAACAAAATACTTTATAAGTATCTATTATATTTCTACACATTAAATATTCCTCTGACTCTAAGTAGTTAAGATAGCCAAGCAAATATTCATTACTTATCAATTGCTCAAAAGACATAAAAACATCTAAATACTCAATGATGACTTCAGTATGCAAATCAATTAAAATAGTTGCATTTTCAACTCGTCCACCATCGGCATATCCCAAAAAATGAGCATATTGGCTTGGAATATTAGTAAATTCAATATTATTTTTGCACGGAATTAAACTGTCGAATCGAAGTTTTTCTAAATTTCCCAACATTTACTTATTACATCTAGTTATAAACTTATTTCTCGTTTCTATTGAATCAGGGAGTATTATTTTAAGAGCTTTACTTTTCAATTAATAATTTGATACCTAATCGGTTCTATGCTCCGCAGCAGGCTCTATGGCGTTATTGTGTTCTCGGCTTTTGCTCCTTGTTTCAGTAGCCAACGAGAAAGATTGTTCTTTTAATGTATAAAAAAACGATTTGTTGAGGCTACTCACAACTGGGGGGCTTTGCTATCTTAAACAAAGGAGAAATTATTCAATACACACCTTGTAACTATATTTGTGGTAAAGCAAGTAGTGGGGGCAGTCTTTGTTGATCAGTTAATAACTTACTGAATTGTGAAACCCAGCCATATTCTGTGGCAACTTCAGTACTTAAACCTTCACTTATAGATGCCAAATCTACGTCATTACCATCTTCTTTATATATAAGTCTAAACGGAGTATCACTTTCAAAAATATGTAAAACACCTATTAGTTGTGTTATAAGTATGTGAGGTAAAAAATTTAAAAGCTTATCATACTCTTCACTTGACAAACTTTTTAAGTATTGTGTTGGTGGATCCTTTATTAGGAGAGGTTTTGAAAATGTTCTTAGATTTTCAACATCTGATAAGCTCCAATCGAAACTTTTTCCGACCAATAACTTTCCAAATTCAATCAAAATTTCTTCATTAGTTTTCATTTTTTTTATTTTTTTATTCATTCAATTTGTTCCAAGGGATATCCGTAATTGTGATTACACCTTGACTTTTTATATCCTCTAATGCCTTTATCACCTACCGAATAGCTATATCCTCCGGTATCTTAGCATCTATCATTGCTTTAATTTCTATTTCAGCCACTTTTTTTATGATGAATTTCTCTACTATTGCTTTAAAACGGGTATAGCCCTGTTTTTGTAAAGGTCTTATGACGTCAAGTTGTACATCAAGAGTTCCTAAAATTCCATCAAGAGTTCCATTAGACACAGAGAATATTTCTACACATCTTCCCGTACCCGCCAGAAATCTTCTCCCCAGTTACGGTAGAGTCGATTGTATTTTATATCATCCATGTCATCTCGAGTAATAAATGCAAAGCCCCTCACAAATTCAAATATATCATTCGCAATCAATGTGAATCTTTCTCCAGCCACAAAACTTTCATCACCAGATTCTATAAAAATTTTGTCTTGATTATCATTTCCGCATCCTACCATTATAATAAAATGTCCTGTACTATCTTCCCCAATCGGGAGTAGTTTCTTAGAAAATACATCATCATTTATATTATACAGTCTATTACGAATAGACAAAGATTCTTCTATAGAGAAAAAATCCCCTATTAAAAGCTTTTCCTTGTCAGGAAGGTAATAAACATGCCCTAGATAGCTTTTATAATTATGAACTTTGATAAAAACTTGTTCTGAAATAAGGTTTTCCTCTCGTGAAAAAGCGAAAGATTTAACAAATGCGCTATAAAGAGGTGGTAAAACAATGTCTATTTTTTTAATAAAAGCTTCCAGTTCAATAGATTCTTCTAAATCTCTAGGGCGAAAATTAGCGAAAGATCTCTTTAAAATTTCCATGTTATTTCTTTTTAATTTATTGTTTCTATTCCAGCATCCCGCGCTCTGTCTCCCAAAAACCTATTCAAATTCGCTAATTTTAAAACCAAGTTACACAATATATCAAAAATCCCAATACTACTTTTCATTTTGACAAAATTTCACAAACGACCACAGGTTTGAAATCTATTCTTGAATTAAGGCACCTGCTTTCTTGATGTTGATGATTCATTCTACTTGGTAACTGAAGTGAATATATTGTTTCTTCTTTTTCTATTCTCCTTAGATTAGGTCTATGATGGCTTAGGCTACGGATTGAAGTGTAGAGAAGGATATACTCCAACACTCGTAAAGTATCATAACCCTACTGTGAGATAAACACTTACAAAAAATGTATCATTACTTTACGGAGTGCTCTGATGATGAACTATCCTGCCCTTCTTCTCGTACTCGCCAAAAATCCTCTCCCCAGTTGCGGTAGAGTTGATTGTATTTTATGTCATCACTTAACTTTTCTCTTTCGACATATTCAAATCCTCTGATAAATTCAAATATATTATTAGCAAGCAGCGTAAACCTTTCTCCTTCCTGAAAGGATTTATCTGGTGATTCTACATATATTTTTTCAAGATTAGTTGCACCAATGCCCACCATTAAAATAAAATGCCCTGTCCCATCTTCTGCGAAAGGAAAATAACCATGAGAAAAGACTTCATCTGCTACATCGTATAAACGATTTCTTACGTCTAACCCCTTTTCCAAACTAAATATCTCTCCTAAAAATAAATCCTCAATTTTGGGTAGGTAGTATAAACGTCCACTACCAAATGTATCTTTAAACTCAGATAAAAAATATACTTCTGGCAAAACTTTATCAATATGAAAAGATTTCAAAAACTCTTTGAATAAAATAGGGAGTTTAATCTTGCTCTCTTTTTCAAAAAGTTCAACATCAAGATTTTCATTGATACCTCTTGGTTCAAACAAATGAAATGATTTTTTAATGATTTTCATCGTTTTTACTTATTTGATTAAAAACTTATTTCAAAACCACATCACCGGTTGATGGATGTTCTTTTTGTCCAGTCTCATTAATTTGTAGCGACAAAAAACGATTAACTAATTGCTCTAAGATAACTTGATCTTGTTCTGTAAGATAATTTAGGCGAGTGGCCTCTTGAATATCGTCAATATTTCCAAGAAAATCCTCATAATACTCCATCATTTCGGTGATTTTATCTAAAATTTCAAATTCTTCCTCTGTGTATATTTTATTCTTTTTTAGACAATCAACAGCTTCAAGATTATATTTGCCATATTTTATAAGCCAACCAGAAGTTTCTTCAAAAACACCATTTTCTTTAATCCATAAGCAAATACCCCTCAAGGTATTTGTGATAACAATTTTATAATCTTTGCAATACTCTTCTTGTGTCATAGTATTTTTACTTTCTGTACAATTTAGAGGCCATACAACTTCTCTGCTCCAACACTTCTTACTTTTTTAATTAACAAAGCAATTATTTCATTTTTGGTTTTTTACCGGTTCATCGACAAATGCAACATTGGTAGTTATTTTGTTTTACAAAAAATTGTGTTACACCAAAGTAAATCACAAAATCAAAAAATAAATTGACGGATTCTCTCCTACATAAATACATCTATTATTAACATCTTCAATAGCTATCAGTAAATTTTGTAAAACAACATTTTGAACAGAAGCTATACCTGTAATTTTCAATATTAAACATTCATTAGGCGAAATTGAAATACCACACATTTCATCTTCTGGATACCTTAGGCTTGACCAACAGTCAATTAAAGCATGAATATTTTTACCATAAAATTCAGGGAATCCAAATTTTTCCTTTAAATATAAATGCATATCATCCAACTCTTTGATAGTTGAAAAGTCAAAATCTAATTGTTTAAATTTTATTTCCATACTATTAAATCTATTTTTATAAAATCGTCATAGCAATTATGTAAATAATAGGAACAACTCACAGATTTGGGTATTCCAAATACTCAAATGTTTTGTTTTGTCAGTATTTCATAAATATAATCAGGATCGCCGGTGTGGTTGATGACTGCTCAGTTTGATTATTGGTATTTTTAAGTGTCTAAGTTACCGAAGTCAAATCTGTCTAAGTCAGAATAATACATTTGAAATGGAGGGGAAGAACTTCTTAAAATTTGATTCTCTTTATAAAGTTCCTCCAATTCCTTAGATATAGTCTCTTTGCTATCTGAGTTCTTTAATAAATTATTCCTTTCGATGTAATTCCACAAAATATTTACACCAAAATTAATTGAAAACTCATTGTATTTATTATAAAAATTTGAATCAATTTCAATATTATTATTCTTGAAAAAGCACCCACTCCCATGAAAATTATACTCAATAATACCATCATCTAAAAAAAATAGGCCTTTTTTTTCTATTTTTTTTTCTACATACAACTTCCAGAATCTTTCTAAAAAAAAAGGTTTCTCCTCTTTTCCATCATAAGTTATATCATATTTTTTCAATATTTTAATAATTAACCCTATCAAGGCCTTATTGTATTCTTCAATAATATTGAATGTTCGTTTTTTCATCAGTTAATGTATTTTCTTTGATGCAATTATTACGTCTTGTGCGTTTTTGTATTGACCGCCTCTGAATTTGGATATTTCAGCTATTGGTATTTCTGTAAATGGAATGTCTCCTGTAAAATTAATGTTTATTGCTGCTTGTATTCGATGATGTCCATCTAAAAGATATGTTTTACCATTGATAACTGTTGTGTAAACATGTTCTTGCCAAACCCAAGGGTCATTCGCTAATAATTGTTGTTCAATCACTTTAATAATATCCACACTTTGAGCGTTAAATTCTGTATGTACCCATTTTTTTATATCAGACAAAAGTGCTGTGGAACAAGCATTATGCACCCAAATACTCTGACTCTCTACAAAATAGGTATGGAAATCTGATACTTCAAAATTGTAAACACTAACAGTACTGTCGAGCAATTGAATGCTTTCTACCGCTATACCGCTACGGGCTAAGTGCGGCAGTAATGCTAAGGATGCTTCAGTAGTAGCTACTGTACTGAGCAAGTCGCCTTTGTGGAGAAATTGCGCTTGGGTCATTCCCTTACTCTCCACATAAAATGGGTGCTCGGGGGTAGTGAAAATGGTATCTATGCCCGCGACTACTTTCACCAAACGATGAGTCGTATTGCTAAGCTGCTTCGTAGTTATACCTAGTCAGCAGAACACTACGTTCAAGTAGCTGCGTAAAATAGCGTTTCATATATCCGGCGTTATGCTTTCTTTTCTACTGACTTTCCCAAACTTGGAAAGTCTTGGTGACTGCGATTAATGGACTTTCCAAGTTTTTAGATTGCCTTCACTTGTTGAGGCTACTCACAACTGGGGTTTTTCTTTTTTGCGCTTTCATAATTCCTCGTTTTTGTTTTGGTCATTCATAAAAACAAGGCCAAGTAGTTCTTTATCTTATACTCTTTCCAACGGGGTCTGATGTGTTTTACCACATTTGCCACCAATTAATGATTTGATATCTACCTCGTGCCACGCTACGCATCAGGCTTTTAAGTGCCATTGTGTTTCTCGGCTTTTGCTCCTTGTTAAAGTAGTAGCCAACGAGAATGGTTGTTCCTTTAATGTGTAAAACCCCGTTTTGTTGAGGCTACGCACAACTGGGGGGATTTATAAGCTATTTTTGCCAAAAGCATTCTTTTTTAAAAGCAGGTATTTGTTTGATGTCAATACTCTCCATTTCATAATTTTCTTCTTTTTTGACAGTGTGTTTTATTCTTATTTTCTTACCTTTATATAAATTATAATTCCAATTTCCTCTTAAAAAACGTACCTGTATAGGAGTTGTACTTTCATTAACTAACATAGTAGCTACTAACCCTTTTGACTCAGACACCAAATAAGATTCTTTAAAAGGGTAATTTTCTGATTCCAAAGGTTGTTCTGAAACAAAATAATATAACGTATCTCCAATTGACGTATCGTAAAATTTTTGCGTTAAAATTTTATTAAACTGTTTTTTATGATACTTAAGCGTATCACCTAATGTTATATTAAAATCAAAAAGTTTCATCACATAAATTTCTAAATCAAAATCATCATAACTATTCTTATATTCTTCGTCATACATAGAAATCCAGAAAGACTTAACCTTTATATTCTTTTTTTTATATTAAAATTTTCATGAGGAAAAAATTTTAATATAAAAAAACTATTGTTTTCTAAGAAATAATACTTAAAAGAATCAATATCTGAAAAAAATCTTTTATGTTCATAGATTTCGTACCCTAACCATGTATAACCCGTTTTGCGAGTTTCAAAATAGGAATTGAGCACTTGTGATGGCAAAAAACAAGTAATAACTTTATAGCACATTACTGTTGCTATAAGTATAACTACAATTACTAGTTTTCTTTTCATTGTTTATTTTGTTTTAAAGTAATTTTAAATTATATTTTTAAAATAAAAAGCCCGACTAAGTTTTTTTATGACTTTATAGTCTGGAGAATCGGTTTGTGGTTGTGACAGATTATAGAAATTTTTATGATCCTCACCACCTGTGGTAGTTTTCATTAAATCATCTTTTACATAATATTTTGCATGAGCATCTATCTCATGACAAATAGTATGACATAGATCTTTCATTGCTTCTTCCGAAACAAGTGCTCCTTCAAGTACTCGTGAACAGATTGTAATAAAAATAGGGAACTTTTTTTCTTTAAGTCTCTGTTTTATGAAATTATCATAAACAATGTTATAATCATCTGAAGCATCAGCCATTGGTCTATTAACAATGTCACGAAATTCAAAAGTGTCGTTTTTGTTGAAATAAAGGTCTGAAAGCTGCTCTTTTGTATCTGTAGGAGGCCCAAAGTCCGAAGTATTTTTCATTACATGAGTTATTGCATGATCACCCGAATCTACCGTACCATCTGCATTAAGCCCAGTATTGCAATTACCCGTTAAGAAATATAAGTCTATGTAAGTATTCCCTCTCATATAGTCTATTTTCATTTCTTTCCAAAGTCCCATTTTAGTAAGTGCTTCGTAAGCCTTTTGCCAAGCTTGATATTGTTGCAACCTTTTTGAAATAAACCACTGCGGGGCAGGTATTTTATAATTTGAATCTAAATAGTTATTTGTTTCATTTAAATTGTCTTTAATTTTTTCAATCGTGGCCTCACAAGAGTTCATTACGGCAACTCTGGCTTGTTTTATATCAATTAGATTGGCGGGTATGCTACAGGTTTGGCCTTGTAGTTCGGTTAAATTACTTTTAGAGGGGCTAAAGAGCTTATATTACTATGAGCTTTCAACTTATTCATTTCTTCTGCTAGTTTAGCTTTTTCTTCTACAGTTCCAGTATAACTTTCAATAAGTGATGCTATATTACCCAAAATAATCTTTAGTTCTTGCATTATTAAATCTACATCTAACAATTCTTTATTAGCATCATACTCCGTTTCCACCGTTCCATTGGTCAACTCATAACAATCATTGATGGCAATACCTGAGAAAGTAACCGCCACGGTAGAGGTAACCCCTAAAGGCAACAACACCTCTACGTAGCCTTTGCCACTCCAACCTCCCACGCCACCGCTGGCTTCCGTTACATGGATGCTATAATCGGCAGCGTAAAATACATCTCCTGGGGCGAGGCTGCTGAGTTGGTTGGTAGCGGTGGGGTTGGTCACCGTCTGGCAAGAGGCACTGGTGTAGTCGCGTACCACGCAGGGCTTGGCGTTGAGCGTTACGTAGGCTTCACAAGTTCGGCCTTGCTTGCTTACCAAGAGCTTGTATGCTCCTATGCTGGAGGCCACCAAGGTATCGGTAGTAGTGGTGGTGCTGTCGGGGCGAGTCCATAGGTAAGTCACCCCCGTATTCCAAAAGCCTGAGCTATCCAAATCATCGGCTTGGAGTTTGAGGGGTTGCAGAGTCCCACCCAAACGAGGTAAACTTGTCGTTTCTTGTCCTTGCGCATTGGAGGCTTTGATATACACATAGCAGGCACTGTCACTCACTACCGTTGCCGTGTCACACAAGGCTTTTTTGACTACCAAAAGCGCATTGGAGTAGAGAGTGGCGGCACAAGTCCCCGCACAAGTAGCGCGGAAAGTAAGCGAGTCAGTCGGCGTCCCGGTGATGATATTGTAGGCAACAGTTACACTAGCCTCCGTAGCAGCGAGCGTGCCCGTACTACCATTGGCGCGGGTATAGTGCCAGTTTAGGGTAGTAGCACAACCGCTGGCGGTCAAGGTAACACTGCTATCGGGGCAAACAACGCTACTCTAATGATAGGTAAGACGGCGGGTTAGTTGAGGTTAAGCACACGCATCTCTGTGTAACTCCGTCGCTAGTTTGACCCGCTTGCTTTGTAGCTGCCCTCAAACAATGCCAAAACGCTTGTGCCACTACAAAACACAAAATTGTATTTATTCAAGAACACCTCTCACCAAAACAATATACAAAATATGTCTTTTATCATTGTTTTGGTATAAAAAAACCTACTTTTATTGAATATAATTTTAGATTTCGTCGTAACTTTGGCCATACCCTACTTAGATAAATAATGAAAATGCCTAACCATCCCCCACTTTGCCCTATTACAGGGCTAGAAGCTGTTATGTACAAGGCTACTGATGAACACTTTCACGGACTTCGTTACAAAATTCCGAGCGTTAGTGACAATCTTGTGGTCTCAATTACGGAAAATGTGCTTCAAAACACAGAAAGCCGTAATTCGCTCATTGAGCATCGTGACAAGTTTATAAAAAATCTTAGAATGATTGCAGAGCTGAGAGAAGAAACCGTTATTTCGATAGGAAATTGGTGGCTTTTTTTGAGATAAGGTAGACTTGTATGCTTATCTCAAAAGTCACTCTTTTTTCATTTAAGATAAGCAGTTGTTGGAGCAATTTTAAGCCATAGCTTTGCGGAAAGCTGTGGCTTTTATTTTTAGGGGATTTACTTTATCAAAACCCATATTTACTTTTTGCAAGAATTAATAAAAACATACCGTTAAAAATGTCATTTTTGTAATAATATACAAACATTACAAAATGAAAAAATATGGGTTAGCTATTGCTGTAGTCTTCATGACTTTAAATGACAGCTTAGCACAGTTTGGACGACGCACTCCAGAGCAAGATAGCATTTTTGCTCGCTTACAACGCCAAACCCGTGCCGACCATCAAAATATGATGACTCAATTAAACATTCAGTCGCTTAGACCAGGCGTGTCAGGAAATCCACAAGACGCCAACGCTGCCAATAGAGACGAAAGTAAAGTCAATTCTTACACACTTCCAGATCCGTTAGTATTGAAAAACGGCAAAAAAATTAAAACCCCTCAAGAATGGTGGCAGAAAAGAAGACCCGAAATTGTGGAGGACTTTGAAAAAGAAATATATGGACGACTACCCACCCATATACCAACCGTACAGTGGAAGATAGTATCTAGCAAGGATACAGTGATTGCAAACCTACCTATCAAAGAAAAAATTTTACGTGGCGTAGTCGACAACTCTTCTTTTCCTTCTATCAAAGTAGAAATCGAACTTTTAGTAGCTACTCCTCGTCTTGCGACGAAGCCTGTACCGATTGTTTTGGAGTTTGGTTTTATCCAATCACCCTTTGGCAATACTCCTCCTGTCATGCCTATTGGCTTGGGTTCAGCTGGCGAACCTACTTGGAAAGAGCAATTGATTTCGAGAGGATGGGGCTACGCTATCATTGTACCATCAAGTATCCAGGCCGACAATGGCGCCGGTTTGACAGAAGGTATCATCGGTTTGGTAAACCAAGGAAAACCACGAAAACCAGAAGACTGGGGGGCTTTGCGTGCTTGGAGCTGGGGAGCAAGCAAAGCGTTGGATTATTTTGAAACAGACAAAGACATCGACACCAAACGGGTGGCGATTGAGGGTCTTTCAAGATATGGCAAAGCCACCGTAGTAGCGATGGCTTTTGAACCAAGATTTTCGTTAGCATTTATTGGTTCGTCGGGTGCAGGAGGCACCAAAATTTTACGACGAGTGTTTGGGGAACAAGTCGAAAACTTAGCCTCTTCGGGTGAATATCACTGGTTTTGTGGAAATTTCATCAAATACGCAGGCCCCCTCACCCCCTCCGATATGCCCGTCGATGCCCACGAATTGGTGGCACTTTGTGCACCTCGGCCAGTATTTATTAGTTCAGGTTCTCCCCAAGTCGAAGGCCAATGGGTAGACGCCAAAGGAATGTTTTTGGGGGGAGTTTATGCCGACCCTGTTTATCGGTTGTTTGGCAAAAAAGGCTTAGGGACTACCCAATTCCCTAGCCTTGGTACGCCCTTAGTAGAAGGCGACATCGCCTATCGCCAACATGCGGGAGGGCATAGCACTGGCCCCAATTGGAGTACTTGGATTGCTTGGGCTTGTAGGTATTGGGGAGAATGTAAATATTTTTAATGTTTACAAAAAAATTACTTTTGTAGTTTTCAAAACCTCAATAACTCATGGCTACGCAATCCCTCTCTCGTAAAGATTTTATTAAAAATGCCTCAATGATGCTTAGCAGTGGAATGCTCGCCGTCGACAATGATAATCTATGGCAAGATTTAGAGGAGGCTCAAGCCTCAAAATTGACGCTAAAAAATGTCAGATTGGAAACGGGTTTTGAATACGAGGAAGGGGAAGTCGTAGCTACCAAAACAGAACTGTTTACGATTGAAATAAACGATGGTAAAATAAGTGCGGTTTTACCTAACCAACCCACTACCAAGGCAATAGATGCGAAAGGGCTTTTGATGTTGCCCGCTTTTAGGGATATGCACATTCACCTAGACAAAACCTACTATGGAGGTGCTTGGAAAGCTCGTTCAAAAAAAACCGAACGGTGAAAGATATGATTGCGTTTGAGCAAAAAGTAATCCCCGAATTACTCAAAACGTCTACCTACCGAGCCGAGAAACTCATTGAATTGTTGCAGTCGCGCGGCAGCAATTTTGCACGTAGTCATGTCAATATTGATTCCACCTCTAAGCTCGACTCTCTTTATCATCTTCAGCAAGCTCTTCAAAACAAAAAAGACTCTTTTGGAGCAGAGCTCGTGGCGTTTCCGCAACATGGGCTTTTTTATACCGAATCAGCGCAGTGGATGAAAGAAGCAGCCAAAACAAACATTGATTTCATCGGAGGCCTTGATCCTACCTCTATCGATGGCAGTATACCGAAAAGCCTCGATTTTGTGGTACAATTGGCCCTCGAACACCAAAAAGGAATCGATATTCACTTGCATGAAGGAGGAGAAACCGGGCTCCAAGCCGTGGAATTTTTGATTGATAGAGTCAACGAACATCCTGTACTCAAAGGTAAAACCTACTTGAGTCATTGTTTTGTACTGGCTCGGCTCGAAAAGCCCAAGCTTGAAGAAATGGCGGACAAACTCGCCCATGCCAAAATCGGCGTTGTATCAACGATTCCGTTTGGTAACACTATAATGCCAATTCCTACCTTGTATCAGTATGGAGTAGAGGTTATGACTGGTAATGATAGCATTATTGACCATTGGAATACCTTTGGTACAGGCAGTGTTTTACACAAAGCCAATCTCATGGCTCAGCTTTATGGCTATTCGTCGGAGTTGGAATTGTCGCGTTGTCTTAAACTTGCCACCCGCAATGTATTGCCCTTAGATGAACGAGGAAGTCGTCAATGGCCCAAAACCAACGATACTGCAGATGTAGTGCTGGTAGAGGCGAGTTGTTCAGCTGAAGCAGTGGCACGCGTTTCACCTATTAAATCTTTAATTCATCAGGGGAAAGTCGTGTATTGATTGCAAGACAGGATTGTATAAAAACAAAACCTCCCAACCGAAATACTCGATTGGGAGGTTTAATCATTATGAGGGTAAAGTGTATTTATTTTTGTCGATGATTACACCCATTTCACTCTACTTTATTTCATCTTTTTCTTCTTAATCGTAACCGGTATACAAATATCAGTAGGACAGCAGTTGGTACCTTCCTCAATTATTACTGGACAACAACCTCCCGCTGGACAGGCCTGATTCGTTGCAGTGAAGGTGTAAATTCCCGCTTCACCCAACAATACTATATTGCCCGTTGCTACTGCTGTGGTACTACCCTCTTTATACCATACTACATTTGTGTAATGTGCAGGAATTTTTATTTCCAATTGCTCTCCTTCACACAAACCAATAGGCACTGTGAAACATTGACGATCTATGTCATCTTCGCCCTCCTTGTCGTTGTTTGGAGTGCTATCCACATCTTTTTCGTTGACCTTGCTTATTTCAGCCGTATTGAAGTGAACCCCTTGTTGTGTGACTTTTATACGGTAAGTCAATGTGACAGTATCTCCATTGTTACCTGAATTAGCAGCTATATTTCCAATAATCCACTTGATAACGTTATTGGTAATTGTAGCACTACCCCGACTAGCCACAAAACTTCCAGGAATGAACCCTACCGTCGTCGCTATGGAATCCACAACTTCTACCCCCGTAGCTCCTGTTGATGACTGATTGAAGACCTGAATCGTGTATGTCAAGGTATCTCCTAGTTTGGCTATCTTTTTATTGATGGACTTCTTTAGGGCTAAATCCACCTCTGGGGACACACAACTTTTGGTTTCTACTGCAACTGTATCAATACAGCCATTGAGGCTATAAATAAACTGATATATTCCAACAGTTGTCATTCCTGAAACCGAACCTGACGGTGCAATAGTGGCAACACTAGGGCTTGTCCCTAATTGAGACCATGCTCCTCCAGCAGGGCTTCCACTCAATTGGGCTGTTCCTACAGTTGTACAAATGGCATTGGTGCTCAATATATCAGCACCGGCATTTGGCTTAGCATTGCGAATGACTTGAGCGGTATCTGTACAAGTTTGGCCTCCCGCACTTACTGTATAGACAAAGCGATAGATTCCGTTGGCTGTCAATCCGCTTACATTTCCACTAGAATTTATCGTGGCAGTGGCTGGATTAGCAGGGCTACCTATCGGTGACCAAGTTCCACCTGCTGTCACTGCTGTCAACTTCGCTGTGGTAGCCGGAGCACAGATAGATACATCTGAGCCTGCGTTAGGTTTGGTACAGCCAGCACAAGCTTCTACTGTTATAGCGACTGTATCAGAGCAAGTTTGTCCACCTGCTGTTACAGAGTAAATAAACTTATAGGTTCCTGCAACAGTCATTCCACTTACGACTCCCGCGTTAGTAACAGTAGCTGCAGCTGGATTGCCCGACTGTGCAGTCCATGTACCTTCCGAAGGTGTAGCGCTCAAAGTAGTAGTAGTAACTAAATTTCCAGCATTACAGGCAAGGGTTTTATCTGAACCTGCGTTAGGTTTAGTACAGCCAGTACAAGCCTGAACGGTTACTGAAACTGTATCACCGCAACCCTGATTTACAGTATAAATAAACTTATAGGTTCCTGCAACAGTCATTCCACTTACGACTCCCGCGTTAGTAACAGTAGCTGCGGCTGGATTGCCCGACTGTGCAGTCCAAGTACCTCCTGAAGGAGAACCTGTCAGCGAAGTTGTTGTGACCAGGTTACCAGCATTACAAGCAAGGGTTTTATCTGCTCCAGCATTCGATTTAGAGGTAATAGTCACGCTTTTACTAGTAGTAGCCGAACAAGTAGTAGCTGGATCTGTGTATGCGTAGCTAAAGGTAATACTTGAAATGCCAAATCCTGAATGGATAGTCAAGGTATTAGCGTTTTGAGTCACGGCACCTGTAGGGAGTCCAGCAGGTAATGAAAAACTGCCATTTGCTGGTGTAGCTGTATAGGTTACAGGAAGTTCGCTTGAGCATAGGGCACTAGGTCCAGCGATTGTTACCGTAGGGCGTGGATTAACATACACAAAGGCGCTATCTTTCCGTGAGCAAGAACCACTAGTTTGGGTGTAATAAATGTAAAAACCAACAGGTGCCGTTTTTCCCAAGGCAGTTAAAGCGTTAGCTGCATTTAAGCTACCTGCTGTTCCGGTATCCGTTACGCCAGGTCCGCTCCAAGTACCATTTGTACCCGAAGGATCATTATAGGTAGAAGTCTGATTAACACAAAGGGTATCTGCCGTGATATTAACTTTTGGCCCACCATTATTTATAGTCACCTCATGGCTGCCCGTACCTTCACAACCATTTACCGTTACTTTGTAGCTAAAAGTTATACTAGAAATATTACTGACAGGATTTAAAGTTAGTACATTTCCGTTGGTAGTAATCGTGCCAGTGGGAAGTCCGTTTGGCAAAGTAAAAGTTCCACCTGCGGGGGTAGCGGTAAACTGGACAGGGAGATCATTTCCACACACTGTAGAAGGTCCACTAATATCTACTGCCACATTTCCACGCGTTACGGCTACCGTATCACTACAAGTTTGACCACCAGAAGTTACTGAATAAATAAAGTGATATACTCCATTAGCAGTAGCTCCAGAAATTGCTCCCGTATTGGTAATGGTAGCAGCAGCAGGATTGCCAGCAGCGGCAGTCCACGTACCACCTGAAGGGCTGAATCCAGTCAGGTTTGTAGAACTGAGTGGAGCACATATACGGGTATCTGTTCCAGCATTTGGCTTGGTACAGGGGGTACAAGCTTGTACCGTCACTGCTACCGTGTCAGCACATTCGCCTACACTGTAAATAAAATGATACGTTCCTGCTACAGTCATTCCACTTACAGCTCCGTTACCAGTAACAGTAGCAGTGGCAGGATTACCTGCTTGGGCAACCCAGCTCCCTCCCGATGGAGCGCCTGTTAAGGTAGTTGAGGTCGTCAGGGTATTGGTGGTGGGGTTAGCACAAGCTAGGGTTTGGTCTGTCCCAGCGTTAGGTTTCGTATTTATTGTCGCCGACACCAACACTCCCTCACTCTTACAACTTGCATCTTTTACGCATGCCACATAATAATTTGTCGTTGTACTTATATTTGGAGTTGTAAAACTATTTCCCGTCCCTACTTGGGTAGCTAAAGCAGCATCGCTATACCAAACAGCCGGATGAGTAGCATCACAACCCGAAGCCGTTAATGTGAGACTTCCAGGATTGCATCGTGCCGCCCCAACTCCCGTGGGGGTTGGGGGGGTACAAGTAGGAGTACAAGTATTGGGTGCTACAGAGACGTTATCCAAGAAAAATGCCCAAATCGCGCCTTGAAATATAACACTTCTGTCTGCTGTGGCCAAAAAACTTAATTCAACACTACCGGTAGAGTTTGCCACAAATGAAACAACTTGCTTAGTCCAATTTCTGGGATTGGGGAGAGTGTGATCAGTTGTGGCATCATTGGGATTAGAGGCAAAGTAATTATTATAAGAATGAGCACCAGTCATACTGACAGTCCAACCTCCTTCTGTCGGAATATCTACCCAAGCGAGAGGAGTACCAGATGCATTACAAACGATTTTACCTCCAGGAGCCATATGAAAACAAAGAGTATATTCTTTTCCCGCTACTACGTTAAAAGAAGTTTTTATAATACTTGATGCATGAAATCCTGCTCCGCTATTAATGGACGGCACATATCCTCCAAAAAATGTATTCCCATCTTGTGGAACATATCTACTACCGTTGTTCCGAAAAATACTACCGTTAAAGTAACCCTCGTTGGTGTTGTTTCTTGTAACAACCCAGTTAGGTATATTGAGAGGCAAGGGCTGTTCATCGCCAAAGAAAACATCAGGAAAATCGGGTGCTCCATGAGTCCCGCCCGACCAATTTTCAAAACTTCCGTTGCTATTTACTTTTTCAGCCTCGCAACCACAGTTTTGTGCGTTTGAAACATTATAAGTCCTTAACAATATTAGAATTATCAAGAACGCACAGCGACAAATGATAGGTATTATTCTTTTCATTTTTTTATTTATGATTACATATGTAGGGTTTAACTGCAAAACAAGCCCACATACTATTTGTGGTGGAATTGATTACAAAATGGGCATAAACACAACGCTGAGCTTACTACCCAAAATAGAGCTATATATACCCATTTCAATTATTAGATTAGACTTATTCATAGGTGATAGTTAAACACATATTCAACTTTTATTTTTTTGAATATCGCATATTAACATCAAGCTGAATCATTGTCGATTATGTATGTTTTTTATATTATTTACAAGACACAAACAATTGACAATCAATGAAAAAACAAGATTTATCAGCAATAAATCAACAGGTATAAGCAAACTCTAAAAGAAATAAATCTACGGCGGCAAGCTACTATTTCCTTCAAGAATGAGAATAGTTTTATAGCGTTCGTTTATTTCGATGACAACATCTTCACCGATAAAAATCGAAGTCGATAATAAAAAGAAAAATGCATTGATGATAATGTTAAGTGGCTTCAACAAAAACCAAATTAGCTTCCGAATGTCAGCGTATTTACGAACCCATGTTATCCAACAATAAAATATATATACCAAAATACATTTTTGACATATACCTAAAATTTTATTTTTCATTTGGATTTAATTATCTTATCAAAACTGATTCTTGATAACATAATTAAATCCAAATACTATACCAAACTCTTTCTTTTTAATTTAAAACAATAAAAATCACCTCCAAAACATACAATTCAAAGCAAAACAGAACATCTACAAATAGATATATCACAATTACAAATTCAACAAAAATCGTACTAGAAAATAAATTACATTACCTACCTAAAATAAACAAACAAAACACAAAATCAATAATATACTATTGCAATAAAAAATATACCATACATTATTTTTTCATTACAATTGACTCATTTTTAAAAAATTTCATACAAAAAAACAAAGACATTTATTTAATCATGTATTGATTTTTAAAAAACTTAAAGGACTTAATTCATATTTATGAAGTCAGAGTTCAGAGCAATCAGGCAAAATACTTCAATTGGTAAAATACCCTAATTATACTAGCTATCCCCTTACATTCGGGGCTGATTAAACCACTATCGATTCAGAATGGCTCATATGCGTTTATGGGATTCAAGAGTTCTCCTAAAGCACGCTCTGAACATACCTAAAAAAAAAGAGGCTCATTGAATCAATGAACCTCTCTAATACTCTATCTCAAAATTTAACTTATTTCTTTTTCTGCTTTTGAATCATGAAGGGTATACAAATATCTGTAGGACAGCAGCTGGTACCTTCCTCGATTATCACTGGACAACAACCGCCCGCTGGACAGGTTTGATTCGATGCACTGAAGGTGTAAGTCCCTACTTCACCCAACAATACTACATTGCCCATTGCTATTGCTGTGGCACTCCCCTCTTTATACCATACTACATTGGTATAACGTGACGGGACAGTTACCTCTAATTTTTGACCTACACAAAGCTGAAGCGGGACTGAAAAACACGCTCCATCAATATCATCTTCACTTTCTTTGCCATTGCCAGGGGTGCTATCCACATCTTTTTCGTTGACCTTACTTATTTCGGCTGTATTGAAGTGAATTCCTTCAGAGATAGCTTTCACTTTATAGATCAATCGAACCGTATCACCAGGGGCTCCAATGTTGCCAATGGTCCATTTAATCACATTGCCTGTGATACTCGCACTACCCCGACTAGCCACAAAGCTTCCAGAAATGAATCCTACCGTCGTCGCTATGGAATCCACAACTTCTACCCCCGTAGCTCCTGTTGATGACTGATTGAAGACTTGAATCGTGTATGTCAAGGTATCTCCTAGTTTGGCTATCTTTTTATTGATGGACTTCTTTAGGGCTAAATCCACCTCTGGGGACACACAACTTTTGGTTTCTACTGCAACTGTATCAATACAGCCATTGAGGCTATAAATAAACTGATATATTCCAACAGTTGTCATTCCTGAAACCGAACCTGACGGTGCAATAGTGGCAACACTAGGGCTTGTCCCTAATTGAGACCATGCTCCTCCAGCAGGGCTTCCACTCAATTGGGCTGTTCCTACAGTTGTACAAATGGCATTGGTGCTCAATATATCAGCACCGGCATTTGGCTTAGCCTTCACTACTACTTGTGCTGTATCTGTACAAGTCTGACCGCCAGAAGTCACCGAATACACAAATCGGTAGGTGCCTGCCGCATTCAGCCCACTGATGTTACCACTCGCATCTATCGTCGCCGACGACGGATTCGAAGGACTACCTATCACCGACCACGTTCCACCGGATGTCACGGCGGTCAACTTCGCTGTACTCGTCGGCTGACATACCGACGCCGCATCTGCTCCTGCATTAGGCTTTACACAACCAGCACACGATTGTACTGTCACCGAGACCGTGTCTTTACAGCCATTCAAGCTGTATACAAATTGGTACGTGCCTGCTACTGTCATATTCGTCACATTATTACCACTTATCGTCGCCGTCGCAGGGGTGGTGCCGAGTTGTGACCACGTTCCGCCAGAGGGGCTTGGTACTAAGGTTGCACTTGTCGTCAGCGTATTGGTCGAGGGATTCGCACACGCCAACGTCTGGTCGGTGCCTGCACTTGGTTTGGCATTGACCGTCACCACCACCTGGGCGGTATCTTTACAGCCTGACGCATTTTGGGCTACTAATACATAGGTCGTTGTAGAACTCGGTTTTACCGAGGTTGGGGTCGCTACAGCTGTACCGCCTGCCGTCGTTAGCGTCCACACTGGACTTAAATAGGTCCCATAATTCGTGATTTGTGTCGTCAAATTCACTGACTCTCCAGCACAGATTGTCGCACTACCATTGGCAATGTTTGGCTTGGCATTCACTACTACTTGTGCCGTATCTGTACAGGTCTGACCGCCAGAAGTCACCGAATACACAAATCTGTAAGTGCCTGCCGCATTCAGCCCACTGATGTTTCCACTCGCATCTATCGTCGCGACCGAGGGATTCGAAGGACTACCTATCACCGACCACGTCCCGCCTGATGTTACGGCGGTCAACTTCGCTGTTTTGGTCGGCTGACAGACCGACGCCGCATCTGCTCCTGCATTAGGCTTTACACAACCAACACACGCTTGTACTGTCACCGATACCGTGTCTTTGCAGCCATTCAAGCTGTATACAAATTGATAGGTTCCCACTACATTCATCCCTGTCACATTATTGCCACTTATCGTCGCCGTCACAGGGGTGGTGCCGAGTTGTGACCACGTTCCGCCGGAGGGGCTTGGTACTAAGGTTGCACTTGTCGTCAGCGTATTGGTCGAGGGGTTCGCACACGCCAACGTCTGATTACTTCCAGCATTTGGCTTGGCATTGACCGTTACCACCACCTGAGCGGTATCTTTACAGCCTGATGCATTTTGCGCTACTAATACATAGGTCGTTGTAGAGCTCGGTTTTACCGAGGTTGGGGTCGCTACAGCTGTACCGCCTGCCGTCGTTAGCGTCCACACTGGACTTAAATAGGTCCCATAATTCGTGATTTGTGTCGTCAAATTCACTGACTCTCCAGCACAGATTGTCGCACTACCATTGGCAATGTTTGGCTTGGCATTCACTACCAATCTCACAAAGGCTGTATCGGCACAAGCAGCCTCCCCTGTGGTATTCACTACAACAGCATAATATTTTGTACCTGCCGTCGTCAAGGCTGTTCCGGTTGGCGTATAGCTTGCATTAGTTGCTCCGCTAATGGCTGTACCCAAGCTGCTCGTCGTATCTGCCAAGGGGCCATACCATTTGTAGGCAACACCTGTACTTGGAGTCGCTGTGTAGGCTGTAACCGTACCTCCCACACAAATGGTTTGTGTTTTGGAGGTTGCATTAGCAATAGGTGGTGTGCAGGCTTTATACCCTACGTCAAAGCTATGGTTATTTTCCCCAGCCTCACCTGTTGTAAAGGTAATTTGACCCGAAGCATTAGCATCTGAATCAATTAAATCATTACTGCCACTATTAGCTGTGGTTAACGATTTTGTGCCGGAGGTAGTTGGGAATTTTAATATATAGCTTGTATTGGACAATAGATTCAGATTATATTTAACAGACGCAGTATTAGTGCCACTACCAGATGAAAAATAATAGTTTCCATTTGCATCAGTTACGGCTGTTGCGATTGGAGTAGAGGGATTAGAAGCTAGACATAAGGTCACAGTAATACCACTAATTGGTGCTTCTCCTGCATCCTGAATTCCATTTTGATTTTCATCCACCCATACCCGGTTTCCTATCTCTATCGGTGCAGGGTCAGATAAAAGCTCTATGTCACCCAAACCATTGGCCTTTCCGCTCGTTCCTAATTCTCCACCCGAATTAGGTGCAGAATTATACAATAAATATCTTGAGTTCCAGTTTCCTGTCGTGTTACTAAGCCAGATAATCCCTCCCGATAAGGCTGCTACCGGATCTGAAATGGTACTTACTACTTCACTACGACCAGGTAACAATGCCAAGGCTCCCATTGTGGCATCAAAGCCAATAAGATTGAAGTTGTTGTCAACGGCAAAATCACCATAATAAAATTCTCCTCTACCACTACTTGGGCCATTTTGGCCATAATTATTATTGGCTCCGGCGGTAGTAATAGGTCCAGCAGTACCATTCGACTCTATAACGAAAGTACCATTATTATTGTAAGCTCGTAAAATATCTCCAAAAGCAACTCCATTATTAAGTGAACTACTATTAACGTCTATGCCAAAATTTTGATATCCGCTTTTATTTCCGAATAAGTCTGTAATACCAATAATCATTGAACCATCTACATCAAACTCTATATCACTTATTAAAGGTTGACTATTCTCCCAAAAAGAAGCCGAACCTTGGTTCCAAAAATCAAACTTATCATTCCATCCTTTCCAAGTCTTTCTTTGAGGTAGATTGAATGTTAATACTGGAGTTGTATTGAACCCACTGCTTGGTTTCATCTTGTAGATATAAACTACTAAATTATTATAACCTTGAGGCCAACTTTCATCTTCTCCTGAGCAAACACCTCCTACATATACCTCTCCTCTGTAGTACTTTAATGCCCATGGCCTAAATTTACCACTTACACAATTTGGTGATGGAATAGTATATGAGCCTAAGGCCGCAGTAGGAGGCGAATTTGGATTACTTACATCAAGACTATATACTTTTTTATCTTTAAGGTTTACAAAGAATAGTGTATCTCCATTAGCAGAAATATCTAAATCTCCAATTCCCAATTTGCCGGTATTGTTAAAGCCTGGCAAATCATAGCTTGGTAAGTCCTTACTATTGGGCAGCCCTCTGCTTGCGTTTGTCCCAATAGTTCCAACATCAATTCCTATTGAGCTCACATTTACAAAATTTGAAGCAACAGGAGTTCCTCCTGAAAGATCTATCTTATAAATTCCACCTATGCCTAAAGAACCTAAACCGATATGTCTTTTTATAAAAGCAGAGGTAAATAACACTTTGGCATCTTTCTTATAGGCTACCCCCCATACCGCGCCTATTTCATTTGCACTTGCTGCATGAACTGGGACGGTCGCTGTTCCTTGAACATCACCTACATTCATACCCTGAGGAACTGCGGAAGCTAGGGTGGTTCCTCCTGCTGTATTATTAAATAATACAAATGCATCGCCTCCTCCTGCGGTTCCTCCTCCCAGTGGATTTCCATTAATATAGCAAGGTACTGCTATTTTAGGATTCTCCGAACTTACATAATCCTCGGGATGGTTTACTCCTAAGTTTGCTGTAGTCGTCGATGAAGAATAAAACTGTACTGTAGAATTACCTATACCACCCCTTGATGCATAGTATCCGGAGGGAAGCGTAAATTCAAGCCTGACGGGAAGTGTCAGCCCCGTAAAGGAGTATGCACCAGTAGATGATGTAGTTTGTGTTCCACCTACTTGTGTGCCGGAAGAATTATATGCTTTAATAACAACTCCTCCTAATCCTATCTCATTAAAGCTAGATGTGTTATCCTTAATTCCACTTCCGTTAAAATCTCTGAAAACTGATCCAGATATTTGGCTAAAGCTGGAAAAAGAATTAAACAAAAACAATAAAACACAGAGTTGCTTATTCAACACAGAAAAAGAGCTCTCAATTAGGTATTTTTTTCTACAATACATAAGAGTTTTCGTTTATAAAATGTTCATTATAAACCATATAAACAAAAATCTAGCCAAAACAACAAACAAAATAATTTCAATCATTTATCAAAAAAAATCCCATAATTAAGTGAACATTTAACTCTATACCATTTTTATTAATATGTATTTTTATTTTATTTTTATACCAATTAAAATAAAAATATATTCTTTAAAATAACACAAAATATACCAATAAAATATACCAATATTTTAAATATATTTATCAACCTATTCTATATTTTTCTTCAAAACAAGCATCTTGTTTTTTTATCACAAGTGGCACGCAAATTGCAAGGCAACATTCAATATCGTTTTCTTATTAATAGGTAGGGATTTCTCGTAAAACTCTCCATTGAATCATAAATGAAGTTATAGTGTTAATATTGTAGGCAAATTAATTGATTTGTGCTGGGGTTACGGATTTGTATAATGAAGCTAAAGAGGTTCATCGTCACATTTGGTGAAAGTCGGGGTTTGAGTTGTAATTTTGAAGAAGGGACTCTCCCTTTCTTTTGCCTTCCGAGCTCGACTTAGAATTACTTGATTACGAACTTTACCCCGACCGGATTGATTTACATGTGATAAGCACTGCTGCTAATATCTGCTGTCCCGTTTGTGGAGAGCTTAGCCACAAAATCCATAGCTGCTACCATCGAATTATTCATGATTTGCCCGCCGGTGGCCGAAGAGTTCAATTACAGCTTCAGGTCAGGAAATACTTTTGTAAAAATACCGACTGCCCGCGCAAAATATTCACCGAAAGATTTGTCACCGGTTTAGCCAGTTATGCTCGTCGATTTGAGCGTTTGAATCAGGCACTTATGGGGATAGGTCTGGAATCCGGGGTAATTCTTCTACCCGCTCACTCTTTCTCCGTTAAGATAAGTGCTTCTACTGTTCTGAGGTTTATCAAAAAATGTAATATCCCTGCCATTTCCAGTCCTAAAATAATTGGCGTTGATGATTGGGCGTTTAAAAAAGGGCGTAAGTATGGAACCATTATCGTCGATTTGGAAAAGCACCAAGTGATTGATTTATTGCCTGACTGAGAAGCCGAGACCTTATCTGCCTCGCTTTTAGAGCACCCCGGTATTGAAATTGTCAGTCGGGATCGTTCAAATACGTACGCCGCTGCCATTACAGAAGCCTGTCCACAGGCAGAACAGATTGCCGACCGATGGCATATTCTGAAAAATCTCTCGGAAACTTTTGAGCGATTTTTAGATACTCAACGGGGAGAAATTAAAGAAACAGCCCTCAAACTAAGCCAACAACAAAAGTCTGTTAATGAGGATATTACTGCTGACAAGTCGAAAACTCTTCCTATAGAATCTCAGCTGCAAAAACCTGTTTTTGTCGGAAAGTATCAAGACAATTTTCTAAAAGTTAAAGAGTTACAATCCAAAGGGTACAGTATTAGAAAGATAGCAGTTACTTTAAAAATGTCTCGCAGGACGGTGGCAAAATATTGGAATCGGATAGAGTTTGTCCCTAAAACTTCTCGTAAACGAAGTACTATTCTTGATTTTGAGACCTATCTGCAACAGCGTTGGCAGCAAGGACAGCAGTCGGCCAAAGCATTGTATGAAGAAATTAGCGATCAAGGATTCACCTATTCTCAAGCTACCGTCTATAACACGGTAAGAAATTATCCCAAATCGGTTTTGGAACCACTGCCGGCGTCGGTAAAAGCAGCCTACTATTCTTCCAAACAATTGAGTATTTGGTTAGGGATGTATCAAAATGATTGGGAAGAGTATATGCCAATTGAATTTTTAAGGAAATTATTGGAAGAAAACCCGCTCATCAAAGCTGTCAGAGAAATGGCTTTAGAATTCAGACAACTCATGAAGATGAAGCAAGGGGATCAACTTCAGACTTGGTGTAATAACGCGCTTGATTTGGGAGTGGATGCGCTGAAAGGATTTGTCAGGGGAATTAAACAGGATTTTAAAGCCATTTTCCAAGCCTTCACCTGCGAATGGAGCAATGGACAGGTCGAAGGGCAGGTGAACCGGCTCAAAAACATCAAGCGTCAAATGTATGGGAGAGCGAGTTTTGAACTACTCCGCAAAAGAGTCATCCTGATGGGGATTCCCGACTTTCACCAAATGTGACGATGAACCACTTTATAGAAATTTACAGCTGACTGCATAAGCGTATGACAAATAGCATATCGGTACAAGACTGACTCTTTCAGAGCCACGAAAAAGCTACCGCCAGTTAAGGTGGCAGGGCTCATAGGGCGTCAATTTCTATTCTGCTGCCCGAGATCAGATACAATATAATCTTATTGGCGCTGCAAACAGCGTTTCCATCACGATTGCTTTTAATACAGTCTGTTGTTGAGGTTTTATCCGCTATCACCAGGCCACGGGGCACCCCACTTGGCTAATAAAATTTCTATCGCTGCCCCCCGTTGAGGTTTGGATAAAGACAGGATATAGGTCGGAGTGCCGATGCACTTCAATCCCATGGTGAGTTTGCGGCCCCCTTAAAATACCTATATCCTGCTCAACAACTGAAAAGTAAACTTACCAGTTTCTTGATTTTGTTCAATCACACAAATCTAAAGGCCACCCCGTCCTTTTGGCAAGATCAATCATCATATCAATAAAGAATCGCTTCAAAGGTCTCCACCTACTTTTGCAGCAAGGCTTTTTGCTCCAACTATAAAATCGTTTGCTTAGGAGTTTTAAGCATGTTCGAAGGCATTTGGTTTTGCCAATCAAAGATACCACATTTACGCAACCACGTCGTGACTATAGAAGGTTTTTGTATACCATACTTTCTAGCCGCAGCTCTGAACGATAATTCTCCTCATTCAACTTCTTAACCGCCAATTTAAAAGACATTGAGTAGCCCTTTTGAGGACACTTATACATACTTTACTTTCAGTTTCCTCGTGCATAGCTTTACATTTTGTGCATCGCTATTTCAGGACGTGACATTTGTACAAAAAAACATGAGTCATCCCTAATTTTTCGGATTTGATTAAAAAATCAAAAACCTCCTGAACTTTGTGGTCGCTAAACTACAAGACAGGAGGTTTTCTTATGAATACTACTACAAAACAAACAAATTCTGAGCAAGAATGGCCTCATTCTGTGGGTCTTTTTTATCAACAACGCCTAACCGAATTTACCCTCGAGATTCTCCAAGAATTAACAGCCTTGATCGATGTTCGCCTGGTGCGCACCTTTAGCCAGTTGCTGATCACCTTGTTACGCTTCCGGCATCGAAATAACGGGCTGCTTTTAAGTGAATTAGGGGAACATCTGCTTTCAGCCCGTCAAGCTCCTGCGGACACTAAACGAATCTCTAACCTACTTCGATGCCCCCATTGGAACCATACCCTAATTCAGAAAGGTATTCAGGCCAAAGCCCGTACGTTTTATGAGCAGCTCCATCAACAAGGGCAACCCGTGTTGGTTCTCTGGCCGGGCGGCCGGTGCCGATGAGAGTGTGATGGAAAAACCCGAAACCTTAGCTAATAATGACTTGGGAGCCGTTCGCAGTAGTAAAGCCCGCCGACTCAAGCGTATTCGACCGGGCTATTTCAATCCCCCCGGTGGCAAACCGGTCTGCGTGCCCGGATTGGAATGGCTGGCTCTGTTACTAGCAGGACCAAGTGGAGCTCCTTGTCTGTATCAGTTTGAGTGGTGGACTCGCCGCGGTGAACACGCTCGTCGGCGCGCAGACGTAGTCAATGATGCCTTAGTTGAGCTTAGCCATCGTTTTGGTTCAACGGTTTTACATGTCTTTGATCGGGGCTATGCCTCCCAGGCTTGGTTAGGGAAGTTAGTGAACGCTAACTTGAAAGGCCTGATTCGGTGGCAAACCCACTATCAACTTCTCAATCAGGCCAGTCAAGCGGTAAAGACTTGGGAACTAACACGTGGTAAACGCTCAATTGATTATCGACTCGTGTATGATACCGTCCACAAGTGTAATCGAAAAACAGGGCTTATCTACCAACCGGTATGGCATCCGGCTTACCCTGATGTACCCCTGTATCTGATTGTATCACGGCCCGGTCAAGGGCGAACACCTTGGTATCTGCTTACTAATGAAGCTATTGGTTCGGCGGAGGACGCCTGGAGAATGGTGTTTGCTTATGCCCGTCGTTGGCAGATTGAGATGGCCTTCCGTTATACTAAATCGGAATTGGCTTTGGAATCACCTCGCTTATGGTTTTGCGGGGTGGCCCTTTAGATTTGAGACATGGTAGGATTCTAAGATTTAGTAGCTTGCCAACAAGTAAACAGGGTGGGTTTACCTATGGGGGTGGTGCGCCACTGCGACGCAGAGTGGTTGCTCTATGCACGGATTCAGGCCCCGCCCTGTCTTACTTGCTTTAGGCTCAAATGGAAATTCGGGTATGGTGGCCCATTAGTAAGGGTTTGAGCAGTGAAGCAAGCAACTTGTTGAACCCCTAAATTATTATTTCTTATGGACATTCGCTATTTTATCGGTGTTGACCGGGGGTGCCCGTGCACTTTCTAAAGCTACGTTAGATTGGGCCGTTTTCGATGGCAAGCACATCGTCTTGCAAAGTCAGTCGGCTAACTCAGAGGCGGGTATTAAAACCACCCTCAAACTCATACAGGCCTTGCCTGACTTTAGGATAAACGAGTCGGTGTGTTGCATGGAACATACGCCACGGGGCGCCCCGCGGTATTTACAACATACACCTGTTAAGCTATTTACGCAAATTCTCTCTTCCCATTTGGTTAGAAAACAGCGGCGTCGGCCGTCCGATTGCAGATTAAAAAATCGGGTGGTCTGCAACGCGGCAAAAACGATGCTATTGATGCCCAACGCATCGCTGAGTACGCCTTTCGCTTCCGTGACCGAATGCGGCTGTGGCAACCACCCCGCCCTGTTTTACAAAAGTTGGCGGCTCTCAGTGCGCTTCGTCAACGCCTTTTACGGGTTCGGCAGCAATCGCACCGGCGACCCGGTTCAATAGCCCATTAGCGAACAACAGGGATTCCTGGATTCAACCTTGCAAAAGCAACTTACTAAAAGTTGTCAGGCCTCCCTAAAAGCAATCAATGCGGATTTAGAAACGACTGACAAAAAAATTAATGACCTCATTCAGCAGGATGCACGACTCAAAGAGCTCTTTGAGTGGATTACCTCTGTACCGGGCGTTGGTAGTGCCACCGCTACGGAACTCATCGTGGCTACCAATGAGTTCAAGGACATTACTGATCCCAAAAAATTAGCGTGCCATGCGGGTGTTGCGCCCTTTGCTTATAGTTCGGGCAGTAGTGTCCGAGGCAAAACACGGGTTAATCAACATGCACGTTTACGCTTGAAATCTCTTTTCCACTTGGGAGCCATGTCGGCCAGGCGAACTACAAGACTATTATAAACGAAAAGTTGAGCAAGGTAAAAATAAGATGCTGGTGTTGAACGCGGTTCGTAACAAATCGCACCGGCGACCCAGTCATTCATCGAGTTTGCTCGGTTGTTCACCGCCAGCAGAAATATGATAAAAATTATACGTCGATGCTTGTTTAAACCATGGAAATCCGTGCGGGAAAACCGACTTAAGTTGATGATGATTGTCGCTTTATTATACGCCTTTTTACTCTCCTTACTCCGTGCTGAGTTTAGTCATTGGCAGCAATTACTCTTGCGATTGGGCTGCCACCGAACGGGAAAGCGGTGCCGGGAAGCCTCAGCACCGCTTTATCGTATCCGAATTGCTTTCACCCACTTATGGACTCAAAATTCGGGATGACTCATCTCTAATACTCTATCTCAAAATTTCACTTATTTCTTTTTCTGCTTTTGAATCGTAAAGGGTATACAAATATCCACAGGACAGCAGTTGGTGCCTTCCTCGATTATCACTGGACAACAACCGCCCGCTGGACAGGTTTGATTCGATGCACTGAAGGTGTAAGTTCCTACTTCACCCAACAATACTACATTGCCCATTGCTATTGCTGTGGCACTCCCCTCTTTATACCATACTACATTGGTATAACGTGACGGGACAGTTACCTCTAATTTTTGACCTACACAAAGCTGAAGCGGGACTGAAAAACACGCTCCATCAATATCATCTTCACTTTCTTTGCCATTGCCAGGGGTGCTATCCACATCTTTTTCGTTGACCTTACTTATTTCGGCTGTATTGAAGTGAATTCCTTCAGAGATAGCTTTCACTTTATAGATCAATCGAACCGTATCACCAGGGGCTCCAATGTTGCCAATGGTCCACTTGATAACGTTATTGGTAATTGTAGCACTACCACGACTAGCCACAAAACTTCCAGGAATAAACCCTACCGTCGTCGCTATGGAATCCACAACTTCTACCCCCGTAGCTCCTGTTGATGACTGATTGAAGACCTGGATCGTGTATGTCAAGGTATCTCCTAGTTTGGCTATCTTTTTATTGATAGACTTCTTTAGGGCTAAATCCACATTTACTTCGCAATTTTGTGCCTCAATAAAAGCTCCTACTCGAGTCGTACTTATCGCTGCTGGACAACTCGGGTCAGTACTCCGTGCTTGTGCGTAAAATACAGTGTCTTTGCTCACCAAACCGCTTGGCTTGAAGTTCAATCCTGTAAAGATAACACTACCTCCCGATGATTGGCTAAACCACTCTACGGTCGCTAATCCTACAACTGTCGCTTTCAAAGTAGGGAAAGTATCCCCAATACATACCGTCGTACTCGGGGTTAACAACTGGGGTAAGGCGGGATTACAGTTACAGTTTACTCCTGCTACCGTAGTATCTACTTTACACACTGCACTTAAACTATCTACAATTAGCACACTCTGGCCTGAGGGAATCCCTGACACTGTGTAAGGATTGTTACCACTTAACGTACCCTTGTTGACTTTTACAACACCCAACTTGTTAGACACCGTAAAGGTAAAACTATACGTCTGGACATCAGGGGAGCAAACAGGGTCGTTGACTGTTATCGTCGACTCGATGCATGGGGATGAACATACAGGCACTATCACCTTCACCGTATCTTGGCAACCATTTACCGAGTAAACAAAATTAAACGATTTGCCTTGTGCAGTCGAATTGGTAATATTTACCAAACCTGAACTATTTACCGTTGCTCCCGTTGGATTATCTGTCAAGGCTGACCAGCTTCCGCCATTTGGGGTTGCCGATAACTGAACGCTTGAGGGCACATTCCCATTCACACAAACAAAGGTCGTGTCTTTACCTGCATTTGGCTTAGCCTTCACTACCACTTGTGCCGTATCTGTACAGGTCTGACCGCCAGAAGTCACCGAATACACAAATCTGTAGGTTCCTGCCGTATTCAGCCCATTGATGTTACCACTCGCCTCTATCGTCGCCGACGACGGATTCGAAGGACTACCTATCGGTGACCATGTTCCACCGGATGTCACTGCGGTCAACTTCGCTGTTTTAGTCGGCTGGCATACCGAGGCCGCATCTGCACCTGCATTCGGTTTCACGCACCCTGTGCAGGCTTGTACTGTTACAGCTACGGTATCGCTGCAACCTGCTGCACTCGTGTAGATGAATTTGTAGGTTCCCGCTATGCTCATGCCTGTTACGGCTCCCGCATTGGTTACCGTCGCCGAAGCGGGGTTGCCGGCTTGTGCCGCCCAGTTTCCGCTTGTAGGAGTGCCTGTCAGGGTGGTACTCGTCGTCAACTCGTTGGTCGAGGGGTTGGCACAGGTTAGCGTCTGGTCGGTGCCTGCACTTGGTTTTTGATTGACCGTCACCACCACCTGAGCGGTATCTTTACATCCTGCGGCATTTTGAGCTACTAAAACGTAAGTAGTCATTGTCGTTAGGTGTACCGATGCCGGTGTTGCTACGGCTGTTCCCCCTGCGGTGCTTAGGGTCCAGACTGGACTTTGGTAGCTGGCATAGCCCGTGATTTTAGAAGTCAAATCGACACTTTCCCCCACACAGATGCTGGCACTGCCATCGGCGATACTCGGTTTGGCATTGACTACTACTTGTGCCGTATCGGTACAGGTTTGACCGCCACTGGTTACGGAGTAAATGAATTTATAGGTGCCTGCGGCCGATAAGCCTGTGATGTTACCATTGGCATCGATGCTGGCGGCTGAAGGATTGCCCACTTGAGCTGCCCAGGTGCCTCCCGCTGTCAAGGCTGTCAATTTTGCTGTACTTGTCGGCTGACATACCGAGGCTGCGTCAGAACCTGCATCGGGTTTGGTACAGCCCTGGCAGGCTTGTACCGTTACGGCTACTGTATCACTGCAACCTGCTGCACTCGTGTAGATGAATTTGTAGGTTCCCGCTACACTCATGCCTGTTACGGCTCCCGCATTGGTTACCGTCGCCGAAGCGGGGTTGCCGGCTTGTGCCGCCCAGTTTCCGCTTGTAGGAGTGCCTGTCAGGGTGGTACTCGTCGTCAACTCGTTGGTCGAGGGGTTGGCACAGGTTAACGTCTGGTCGGTGCCTGCACTTGGTTTTTGATTGACCGTCACCACCACCTGAGCGGTATCTTTACATCCTGCGGCATTTTGAGCTACCAACACATAGGTCGTTGTCGAGGTCGGTTTTACCGAGGTGGGTGTCGCTACGGCTGTTCCCCCTACGGTGCTTACTGTCCACACCGGACTTTGGTAGTTGGCATAGCCCGTGATTTTAGAGGTCAGATCGACACTTTCCCCCACACAGATGCTGGCACTGCCATCGGCGATACTCGGTTTGGCATTCACCACCAATCTCACAAAGGCTGTATCGGCACAGGCCGCATCTCCTGTTGTGTTTACCACCACTGCATAATATTTTGTCCCTGCCGTCGTCAAAGCTGTTCCTGTTGGCGTATAGCTTGCATTGGTTGCTCCGCTAATCGCCGTACCCAAGCTGCTCGTCGTATCTGCCAAGGGGCCATACCATTTGTAGGCCACTTCCGAACTTGGAGTCGCTGTATAAGCTGTGACGGCTCCTCCCACACAAATGGTTTGTGTTTTGGGCGTTACGGCTGCTAAGGGTTTCGTACAGGCTGAACCGATTTTAATGCCTGTTGTCAAACTTGCACGGCAAGCTCCTACCTCAATATTGACAACATAACTACCTGTATCAGCAGGAGTGACCGGATTAATGGTGATAGAAGCCGTAGAGGCGGTAAATCCATTCGGTCCCGACCATAGGTAGGTAGTTCCACCGCTAGCTGTAAGGGTTACAAAGCTATTAGCAGCCACTGTTTGGATAGGGGTTACGGCAGGCGTAAATTCACAGAATATGCCTTGATCCCAGGTGAGATCTTCTTCATTGGCAGTTAGATTGGTGATCGGAACAATCGTGGCCAGTTCTCCATTGTAAGTAGTTTGGGTTCCGTCAGAATCTTCCGCATCGTTCGTGGCATCTTTGGGTGAAATGCTATATCCTGTGGGTAAACAGAATACCGCATAGTAATCACCCGGCTTCAGGTTAGAGAATTTATACAAACCTCCGTTGCCTGTAATGGTGAAGTTGACGAGGGAGTCGGTTGCAGGGTTTTGAGTACCCACTACCCGTGGAGTAAATAATTTGACCTTGATTCCATCCACACCACCTTCTCCGGCATCCTGAACCCCGTTTTTATTGGTATCAAACCATACGCGATCTCCATAGTAAGCGGGAGCTCCGGCCTGTACTTTGATTCCCACTTTGATTGGTTCGGCAGCGATAAGGGCTTCGTCATTGTCGCTGCGAGTAGCTACAAAGGCAAAAGAGTTCCAGGCAATTTCACCATTTGTAGGAGCGTTTACGGGAGCACGCATCGGCCAGTTGAATACCAATGAATCACCTCCGGCCAGTTGGGTTGCCCCAAAGTCAATTTTAACGGATTGCACTTTGGTAATGTCAGAAGGCGGGGTCGTACTCCAGTTAGGAGCCGCACAGCCCGCTGGGAAAGGCGAAGGGTCGGCGGGTTGTTTTACTTCATCACGGCATGGATTTCCTACCGTTGAATAATAAACGGTAATACCTGCCGGGGCCGAAATAGGGTCTGCTAAGTTAGGACGCCATTCAGTATTACGAGCCTGAGGATCAATGACCCCCCGGTCACCGATGAAGGGAAGAATATCAATAATTTTGATATCTTTCATCGTTACGTTTCCTGTGTTCTTTACAATCAGTTTGTAATCAGCATTACCGCCGGGTACGGTCAGACCAGAATTGGGGTATCGTGAATATTCACTATCAAGTAAGCCCTTAACCCATTTGATGGACTCCATGGAAGTAGAAGCCTGTATCTTTAAATCACAACCATAGTTAGAGGTATGAGCAGCCTTAGCCTGCTCGGTGGTATTGCCATCACCGTCCCAGTCGTTGGTATCTGTATAGGTGTAGCCATACGTATCGCCTGCCTTCACAGAGGTGTTGGATCCATCTGCCAAAAACAGGATATTTTGCAAAACACCCGCTGGCACACCACTTGTGATTTTAACATTTACAGTGACTTTAAAAAAGCCAGGAGCAGTTCCTATTGTACCAGAGGGAAACGTCCAACGATACAAAGCATACGTAACGCCACTTATTACAACAAAATTGGGGGTAATGGTCAACGTTGGCGTGGTAGTTATTTGGGATGAACTTGGATCGAATGTTTCACTACCCGGTATATACTGAAATCCCGGCGGCACTAAAAAAGCTACCGTAGGGTCTTGTATATTCGCATAGCCCGACTTTATCTCCACATTTCCGCTTAGGGTGAGTGTTTGGCCGAGTGTCCAGGTAGTACACCCTGGAGAATGGTTTGCAGAATAAGCTACGCTGGAAGTAGTAGGAGTTGGATTAAGTACTATTTGACTGTTACAGCTTTCTCGATTGCTTGGGAGGTTGGAGGTTGTACTGTTCCATTCTATACAGTTTGTAACGGGTGTAGAGGCAGATACGCTATTCCCGGTAAAAACGATGAAACAACCATTAGCCAGAACTCTTCCCGCTTCAAAAGGCGTGGCTAATAAAAACTTGACTTTGGTAATTTTTTCGCCAGAGCCTAAGCTGGGAGAACCTATATTATAAGGGTCTGATATGGTAAAGTTTGTCCACGAAGCATTGAGGTTGGTTTGATATTGCAAGCCAATGATATCAGACGAAGCATTGCCAAAAGATATACGATGAAGGGTGAAGTCTGCAGGAACGGTTTCAATAATCTCTGTATTTTCCAAGGGTACCGACCCTGTATTCTGGAAACTAATATAATAACCAATGTCCGATCCTGAAGTGGCAGGAATAGGGTCATTGTTCCCATCTATCCACTTTCTTATGGTGGCATTTGCCGTAGGTGTCGTCAGAGTATGCGTTTCTATCAAATCGCTGGTGCATCCTGACGCAGTGCTGCCGTCAACGAATGTCACAGGACTCTTACCTAATGGAGTCAGGGTAACGGTAGCTGCATTGGTAACCGATTGCCCAGAACTAAAGCCGGGAGAATCGTACTTCACCGTGACCTCCAAGATATACAAAGGAATTTGGAAATATAAGGTGTATGCAGTAGCATATACCATATCTGGAAATGTAGCAGTGACCGTATTGCCACTTTGGTTAATGGTGCTTGAGACCGTATTTCCAGTTCCATCTACCACTTTAGCACTAACAAAGGTGGCTCCTGCGGGGTAAGTATCGGTAATACTTATGTTGGTTAGGTTGAGTCCTCCTGTATTAACATTCTGTGGATAATTTATATCAGGTCCACTCAACAGAATTTGGTAGGTAATGGGTGTTCCTACAGCAGGTGTAGAGGCATATTTCATTTTTTTAAGTCCACAAACACCAAGGGTAGCCGTAATACCCATATCATGACACTTATCCCCAGAGGTATTTCCAGCTCCATCCGTCAGGGTAGCACAGGTGTGTATGACCGTGCCATCGGGCGTGTACCCATTTCGAGAACGCATCTGAAATTCCAGTACCCCTGTTGAACCCGACGGTACGGGATCAATGAAGTTAATGGTCAGTTTTTTGGCTCCAGGAGTAGTTGTAAATACAAAATTGCCCGCTGGAGCATGGGTAGTCCCGCTAATTCCCGATAACTCATCGTCGACGTAGTCAGGCATAGGAATTGTAATCTTCACCCCCGAAGCCGAGCCTGTAGTACTGGACACTGAGTAGTTCAGTTTCATAGTCCAATACTGACCCGAAGGAACACTGGTTGGCGTACCCGCGGCAGCCTGATAATCTAGTGTCAGAACAACTTGGCTTTGTGCCCCAATTGCCAGCAGCCAAAATAACAGCATACAATAAGTAGGCTTGAGATAGTAGAGTAAAATGTAATGTTTCATTTTTTATAGCGATTAAGCGGAGAATTTTCAAAAATATACCAACTATAAGGCAACGGATAACCTGCCCTGAATGGGTGGTTTTTCAGGAAGAATTAAGCCTAAAAACAAAAGAATTAAACGCGCAGAGCATAGGTAGACTGTTGAAGATTTATTACAGTCTTGGTTCAAAATAGGTGCCAAAGCAGAGATTAAAGGTGATATATGTCCGAATGAAACAAGAAGCAGTCTCTTTGGGTTTACATAAATGAAAAAGCGAGTTTATACAGTTTCTACAAAAAGTATACCTTCTCTTTTGTAAGAAAAATTTTCGTTACTATTTCAAGGAAAGTAAGTCTAATCTGTATACCATTTACCAGTACAAGAATCTTATTTGGAATACTTTCAACACATACCAATTTAATATACTTAAACGACATTTATCTTCTATAACATTGGCTCAACATTTTACTCTACCATGAAAGTTAACACTTACGACATCTTGCTCAATCCAACCGCAAAATCTTTTGGAGATTTTATTTCACTCCACGATACCACCCAAATGGAAATCAGGGAAAACCAAATTATTTATCAATTTGAAAACGAAAATAAAATAGGTAGCTTGTCGGTTATGAAGTTTCAATTACCTATGCTCGCTTTATCTCAAGAAGAAAAAGAAATATATGTCTTCAAGTCTCATTATTTTTTCCAACTTGAAACGTTGCTCCGTTATCTTCCTGACCCTACTCAACAATACCTCATTCTCTTTTACCTATCCTCCAACAGTGATTTTAAGGAAATTGATAATGAAAGATATTCAATCCATAAAAAAGGTGATTGGATTATTGCTACCTCTAATAGCAATCCAAAGCCTTACAGTTTACTTTTTTCTAAAAATACCGAATTTAGGGGGGTTAGTATTTTTATCCCAATTATAGGAATCCAAAGTTTTATCAATGCTCCCGAAGAATCTTATCTAAAACACTTTGAAGAGCCTGTATTGGTTTATGATTCTGTCAGTCCTAGAACGAGGACATTATTTGAGTCGCTCATGTCAAACAGCATGAAAACCTTCTGGGAAATGATGGATTTCCAAGAAAACCTTTATGCAATCTTGAAAACAATCTTTGACCAACTGAGCCAAAACAATACCAACGCCATAAAGTATTTATTAAAGAAAGGCGACTTAGAAGCTATTACTAGAGCTCGAACGCTACTGTTGAAAGATGTGACACAACCGCCCACTATTCAACAACTTGCAACTGAAGCCGCTATGTCCCCCACTAAATTCAAAAGCACGTTTAAAAAAGTATATGGAGAAAGTGTATATCAGTACTTCTTACAATACCGTATGGAGCTTGCCCACAAATGGCTTACCGACAACAAAATGAACATCTCAACGATTGCACATCAATTAGGCTACAAAAACTTAACTCATTTTTCGCGGATATTTAAAGAATATTTCGGAGAGTTACCAAGCAAATATCAACAAACCTCTAAAGCATTATAAAACTTTTTAAGGTTTTAGTATAAATATATTACTATACCATTAGACATATACACACTTAATGTCTAACGGTTCATTTTTATATTTTTCTCATCGCAACTAACTTAATCCGATTTATTTTTATGCCGTTTAGTCAAAATATATTCCAATAACAAAAAAATGATTCTTACTTTATTCGAAAATAAACATAAACAATGAGGCTATTTTTTTATTTTTCTTACATATGTGACTTTCAATCCCTAAATACGTCTTTTATATACATATCCATTGTATATGTCTACTAAAATTTAAACATTTAGTCTTATTTATTCGATACCCTACATATTTTAACAATCTAAATCTAACTGATTATGAACGCTAACCCTATTCCCTCTTTGAATGATACTGCTAAAATGCAGTCACAAACAGTATGCATACAGATTGACCAGAAAGATACACCTATGTTGCTTTCGTTTTTGTTGTCAAAACAAATTTCTTTTGATTTAATATACCAGCCACCTCACCCTAAAACAAGCCTAATACCCGACCAGCAAGAGGAGCCAGTAGCAACTCAAGATAGAGAAATGCTAAATAAAGAGATGCTTCTCTCAATGAGTGTACGCCAAAAAATAGAATGGGCTTATGAATATTATATTCAACAAAAGTGTAACGAGGCTATTCCCTCTGAGGATGAAATCGCTTCACAAATAGACATGGCATCAAGCCAATTTAGGTCATTATTTAAGCGCATTTATGGCCAGGGGTTCTATCAACTGTATTTGGCCAAACGCATGGAACACGCAAGCAAATTGTTGCGAAAAGGCTTCAAATGTAATGAAGTTGCAAAAGCAGTAGGATATGGGACTAATTCTGCCATTAAATTCAATAAAATGTTTCAAAAGCATTTTGGCATTACTCCTAAAAAGTACCAACTTAAATATGTCCAATAATACCCCCTATTATGTCTTATAAAGATCTTTACTCATTACCTTTTGCCCAATATGGCTTTTTTGTTAATAAAATGAATGTATTATTTACTGCCAAAACGAGGTGATTCTTCTGGAAATTAACTCGTTTTGGCAATCGTTTCTACTTAAAGGGTTAAGCTCCCTTATAAAAAAGTAGAACTACCCCTCTCCGTCAGTACTTAACTTTCTAATTTTCAATAATTAAGTACTAAATCAATTACCACATCTTCAAATTAGCACATTAAGCAGCAACGGCATACCGTGACTTGCTACGCTTTAGTACTTAATTAATTAGAAATATGGGCTTTTTGATAAGAAAATGGACTCATGCCCGTTGCCGCTTTAAATTTTTTGTAAAAACAAGTAAAGTTGTTGAAACCACTTTCAAAGCATATTTGCTTGATATTCATTTTGGTATTGATAAGTAACTTGCAAGCATTACCGATTCTGATTTCTAGTAGAAATTGTGAATAAGACTTGCCCGTTCGGTGCTTAAAATACCGACAAAACGAATTAGGAGCCAATCCCGCCAAGGAAGCTATTTCTTGGAGTTTGATTTTATCGTGGAAATTTTGGAGTGTGTATTTATAAATAGAATGAAGCCGCTCATTTTCAAATTCAGAAGAATCATACTGAAAACCAAGCGAAGACAAATAGTCGGATTCGTCGCAGTGTTGAGCCAACAATAAACACTGAATAAGGGCGATTAGTTGGAAAGTACCTTCGGTATTAAAAACATTCTCTATTTGCGTACCTACTTCCTGCCTTATCCTCCCTTGCAACACCACCCCTCTCTTGGCTTTTTCGAGTATACTTTTTAACATCTTATTTTCGGGTAATAACAGAAATTGAGTTCCCCAAAAATCTTCAGTAAAATGAATAACAGAAGAATAAGGCGACAAATTGGGCTGAAGTGATGCATCTGCTTTGTCTTCTTGGTCAAAATGCCAATAATGTGGCAAGTTTGCCCCTACCAACACAATATCTCCCGCTTTAAACCTCCTGATGCTATCCCCCACAAACTGAGTGCCACTACCTCTATGAATATGCACTAGCTCCACTTCTTTATGGCAATGCCAGCGACTGTTCACATTGGGAACTGCATCTTTACGAATGCTAAAGGAACGATTGGGATTAGTTGCAACTTGTAAAACTTGAGGTTTCATATTAAAAATTACTATAAACTTTTCAGCTTTTGGTATTTTATAGTTAAAATAGCTTATAATCTTGGTAATTTCCAAAATTATAATCGATAAGAAACATATTTACTTTGCAAGTGCCAACATAGCATTCTCTTACCTGTTAATAAAACTCAACTCAGCACGTTAACCTACCTAATCATGAAGCAATTTTTACATTTTTCTTTGGTATTTCTATTTTATACTACCCAAGTATGGAGTCAATCGACTCAAAAGCTCTGGTATTCAAAACCCGCAGATAGATGGGTAGAGGCATTGCCACTAGGAAATGGACAAATCGGGGCGATGCTTTTTGGGGGTGTGAATGAAGAACTTATACAGCTCAATGAAGCCACTTTATGGTCGGGAGGCCCACGCAAAAAAAATGTAAACCCTGATGCTCATACTTATTTAAGCCAAATTCGTGAAGAGCTCTTGGAAAAACAAGATTATTCGAAAGCTAACGAATTGACCAAAAAAATGCAGGGTTTTTATACCGAATCCTACTTACCCTTGGCCGATTTACTCATCAAACATCGGTTTTCTACGAAGACTCCTACCTCCTACTACCGTGATTTAGACATTTCCAATGCCATAGCTAGCACTCGTTTTAAGGTGGATGATGTAGAGTATGTTCGCGAAGCATTTATATCGGCCCCAGCCAATGTATTTATAGTACGACTAAGTGCCAATAAACCCAAACAATTGAGTCTCGATATCAGTACCCAATCTAAATTAAGAATCCAGAAACAGGCCTTTAGCACGAGCGAGTTGGTCATCAATGGCAAAGCTCCGGCTAAGGTTGACCCTTCTTATTATAATATTAAAGGCCGTCAGCCAATTATTTATGAAGATTCTTTGGGCTGCAATGGCATGAGATTTCAGTACCGTATCAAAGCAATCGCCAAAGACGGCTCTGTAAAAACCGATACCGCAGGCATACACATTGATGGAGCTTCGGAGGTGATTTTGTATGTAGTAGCCGCTACTAGTTTCAATGGCTTTGACAAATGTCCCGACAAAGACGGGAAAAACGAAAAACAAATTGCTGAAAACACCTTAAAAGCAGCCGCCAAACAATCGTTTGCTGCCTTACTAAAAGCCCATCAAAATGATTATCACTCTTATTTTAATCGTTGTCAGCTTGTCATTAAAGATACGACCACTACCCAACCCCAATCCCTTCCCACTGATGAGCAGCTTATCGCTTATACGAGTGGGAAGTATAACCCTGCTCTAGAGGTGCTTTACTTTCAGTATGGTCGCTATCTGCTGATTTCGTCTTCTCGCCCTGGCGGTCCTCCAGCCAACTTACAGGGAATTTGGAACAAAGAATTGAGAGCGCCTTGGAGTTCAAATTATACCATCAATATCAACACCGAGATGAATTATTGGCCTGCGGAGGTTACTAACCTTTCGGAAATGCATCAGCCTCTACTAGATTGGATTCAACATTTGGCCAAAACCGGAAAAGAAACCGCGCAAGAATACTACAAAACCAAAGGATGGGTAGCACATCATAATGCTGATATATGGGCTTTGAGCAATGCCGTAGGAGACCGAGGCGCGGGCGACCCGGTATGGGCCAACTGGTATATGGGAGGCAATTGGCTATGCCAACACCTATGGGAGCATTATCGATTTACGGGCGACAAAAACTTCCTCAGAGAAAAAGCTTACCCTGTGATGAAAGAAGCGGCGCTTTTTTCGCTTGATTGGCTAGTGACCGATAAAGATGGCTATTTGGTAACCGCCCCTTCTACTACCCCCGAAAATAAGTTTATCGATGCCAATGGCAAACAACAGGGTGTATCGGTAGCTACCACGATGGATATGTCTATCATTTGGGATTTGTTTACCAATATTATCGATGCCTCCACTGTGTTGAACCAAGACCCCGAATTTAGAGAATTGCTTATCGCTAAAAGAAGCAAACTCTTCCCCTTACAAGTAGGAAGCAAAGGTCAATTACTAGAGTGGTACAAAGATTTTCCAGAAGCAGATCCTCGCCACCGCCACGTATCGCACTTATTTGGCTTACATCCTGGACGCCAAATCACTAAAAATACCCCCACTTATTTTAATGCCGCTAAAAAGACCCTAGAATTGCGCGGCGACGACGGAACGGGATGGAGCAAAGGCTGGAAAATCAATTTTTGGACGAGATTATTGGACGGCGACCACGCTTATACGCTTATTCGTCAGTTGTTGAAATATACCAATGAAACTGGAACCATCATGAGCAGAGGCGGTGGTACTTACCCCAACTTGTTTGATGCCCACCCACCTTTCCAAATTGATGGCAATTTTGCCGGAACCGCCGGTATGGCCGAAATGCTTTTGCAAAGTCACCAAGATAAGATTCATTTATTGCCTGCCTTGCCAAGTGCTTGGCCCGAAGGACAAGTAAAGGGACTAAAGGCACGAGGAGGATTTGAGGTCTCTCTCAATTGGGCTAAACAAAAATTGGTTAACGCCCAAATCAAATCCCTCAACGGCGAAGATTTGAGTCTCTTGACTTCTCAACCTGTAAAATTGCAAGGCACAAATCTCGAATCAACAAAAACCGAAGATGGATATTTGTTGCAGTTAAAAACTCAAAAAAACAAGACCTATCTTCTTAGTACAAAATAGCACACTTTATAATCTGTCATTTTAGTATATCGTAATCCATTAATCATCATATAAGATGCCACACTACATACCCTAAAAATGACACATAATTTATTAGTGTTTTTCATATAGTGTTTCTACTATTTACCTTAAACCCACAACATAATTGACGAAGAAGACAAATTGTGTTAATTATTTAAACCCTGTCATATTTTCTGTTTAAATGTGATAAGCTAGCTAAAAGCCCTTTTTTTAAGAGGCTTTTAGGTAAAAAATACCATAAGCTTAATGCATTTGATAATCATTCTTTTTTTGACAATGGCTTTTGCTGTTGTCACAGGAATTGTTTTGTATCCTATTATAATAAGTACAAAAAAACGTTTTTTTATATCTCAAAAAAAGTCGGATTTATGCAAAAATAGAGCGTATTTCTCTATTCTTTCTCAGACCTCTTCATCTTACTTTTGTTTAATTAATTCACTGAATTAGGCTATAAGCTTGGGCGTCTTCCATTATAAGTAAGTACGTGTACTAAATTTTACATTTTTAACCCTTCATATTTATGACAATTCATTCTACGCTCTTTAAGAGGAGTAATTCTAGTTCTCTAATCTCCAAAAGATTAGTATATGATACTAGATACAATCCTGCAAAAATTGGCTCCCAATCAAGCCATCTGCGGACGATTTTATCGGTATTGCTAGGTGTAATCCTGAGTTTTCAAGTTGCAGTCTCTCAAAACCGAGCTATTACGGGTACGGTTTATGATTCAAACGGCTCTCCTCTGCCTGGGACAAGCATTCAAGTAAAAGGCACGACCACGGGAAGCATCTCCGACGTAAACGGCAAATACAGTGTCCAAGCCTCTAATACCGCTACTTTGGTTTTTAGCTACATCGGATATATTACCCAAGAAGTAGCGATCGAAAGTCGTAGTGTAGTGGATGTGACCCTCAAAGCCGACGCCGCTGCCTTGTCAGAAGTAGTAGTAGTAGGATATGGAACCCAAAAGAAAGTCAACTTGTCGGGTTCGGTAGCGACTGTGTCGGGAGCTGAACTTACCCAACGCCCTGTACCCAACATGCAAAACTTATTGCAAGGTCGCGTGGCGGGTTTGGATATTATTCAAAGTACGGGTGAGCCAGGTCGCGATGATGCCTCTTTTCAATTGCGGGGATTTGGCTCGTTTGGAGCATCGTCAGCTCCTTTGATATTGGTCGATGGAGTGATTGCATCTATCAAAAACCTTTCACCCCAAGATATTGAGAGTGTCACTGTACTTAAAGATGCCGCCTCTGCTTCTATCTATGGAGCAAGAGCCGCCAATGGTGTAATTTTGATTACTACTAAAAAAGGAAAAGCAGGTAGAACCCAAATCGAATACAATGGAAGTATGGGTGTCAGTGAGGCCACGAAGTACCCCGAACTGATTACCAATTCAGCGACGTACATGGAAATGTACAATTCGGCACGTCTCAGAAGTGGGCAGCCGGCGCTTTATACCCAAGCTCAAATTGATTTGTACAAAAACAACCCCAACAGCGATAAGTACCCCAATTTTAATTGGTTAGACTATGTGCTAGGCAAAGGGCCGATTCAAAATCACCACATTGGATTTTCGGGTGGAAACGAACAGACGATTTACAATGCTTCTTTTAATTATTTGGACCAACAAAGTATTACTAAAGGTTACAAATACAAAAGATACAATGGCTTGATTGACTTTTCGTCGCAAGTGCACAAGCGTGTACGGATTGGGACAAACATCAACTTATCGTTTCAAGATGCCAAAGCACCTTGGTTGACCAACGACAACCTCCTACTTCTCGCCTATGCTTCAGCTCCTACGATGATGCCCTTTTTGCCCGACGGAAGTGGAAGAGCTACCAACCGCGATTTTACCACTAATGGTACTGGAAACCGAAGCGTAGAAGAGGTATATGCTACGGGCGGTCAGTTTACCAAAACCTACAATGCCAACGCACAGGCATTTGCAGAAGTAACCATCTTGAAAAATTTGAAGTGGATGAATAAAGCGGCAATTACGTATTATAATGAACAATACAAAAATCGTCAGTATCCTTCACCTTCTTTTGCTTATCAACCTGACGCATCAGGAAACTACGTACAAGTGGCCAACGGCAATCCTAACTTCAACGGCTTGCAACAAAATGAAACACGGTCGCTTACCAAAACTTTCTTCAGTACGCTTAATTATAATACACAATTTGGCACCGATCATAACCTGAACGTACTCGCCGGATATGAACAACAAGACAACCTGACCGAAAACGTAGGAGGCGCTCGATACGACTTCCCGACCACTTCTATCATGGTACTTGACGGTAGCGGCCCTACCAACCAAACCACCAACGGAAATGCATCTGAATGGGCATTACAGTCGTTGTTTGGAAGGGTCAATTATGATTTCAAAAACAAATACTTCCTCGAAGGTAACATTCGCTACGACGGAACCTCTCGCGTGGGTATCGACAATCGTTGGGGTATTTTTGGGGGTGGCTCTGCCGCTTGGAAACTTTCTGAAGAAAATTTTATTAAAAACAATCTCTCGTGGGTAGACAATCTAAAACTGCGCGCATCGTATGGTACGCTTGGTAACCAAGAAATCGGTAACTACCCTTACCAAGATGTACTTAATCTAACGGCCTATCCTTGGGGTTCTTCGCTTACCACAGGCGCTCAGTTGACTCGATTAGTAACCAAAGACTTAAAATGGGAAAAAACCTCTATGTTGGATTTTGGGGTTGATATCGATTTGTTTAAAGGGCTTTTTGGTGCCACTATCGACTGGTACAAACGTGATACTAGGGATATCCTCACTCAGCGTCAGGACTTACCTGCCAGCGTAGGGCTTACAGCGCCTATCGTAAATGCAGGAGCCATGCAAAACAAAGGGATAGAACTTGAATTGAGACACAACAAATCAATCAATGATTTCAATTATGGAGTGAGTGTGCTTTTCCACCGCTATCGCAACAAAGTGACCAAAGTACTAGCCGAGACGTTGGGAACCATCGAAGTAGGGCAGCCTTACAACAACTTCTTCATGTATGAATGGGCGGGAATTTTCCAAAGCCAAGATGAAATCAACGCCTCCCCTAAGCAGCCTAGTTCAGGAACTCTCAAACCTGGTGATTTGAAAATCAGAGACGTAGACGGAAACGGCACCGTAGGACCCGAAGATAGAGTTCGTATCAGTCGTTTTCCTTCTTACAATTATTCATTTAATCTAAACGCAGGCTGGAAAGGATTTAACTTAACGGCCTTCTTCCAAGGCGTACAAGGCATCAAAACCCAAGTAAGTGGCTGGGGCTATGAGCCATTCCAACAAGGTTCAGCACCTCCGTTGAGATTCCTAAATGCATGGTCGCCTACCAATCCAAGCACTACCGTACCTGCCGTATATCAAGTAGGATACCCTGGCGTAGCGGGCTATACCTCTACCTATTTCTTACAAGATGCCTCTTACTTGCGTTTAAAGAACCTTTACTTATCTTATACTTTCGGCCAAGACCTTATCGGTAAGCTTGGAGCCAAAGGGTTGATTGTGTATTTCTCAGGCGACAATTTGATTACGTGGACTAAATACGAAGGCAATGACCCCGAAAGAGCTGGCTCAGGTAGATTTGCTCAATTCCCTCAGCTGAAAATTTTCACGGGAGGCTTAAACATCAAGTTTTAATCCAAATAGTAAGATTTTCATTTTTAACTTTTTTGACGACAATGAAATTAAATATAAAACAAATCATACCGTGCTTAGTAGCTGCGATGAGTCTAGGTACGCTAAGTTCTTGTGATAAGGACTTTTTAGACAAAAATCCACTGAATGCTATCTCAGGAGCTACATTCTGGAAAACCGAAACCGATGTCAACATGGCCTTAGCGGGGGTTTATCGTACCCTTCAAAATGGTATATATGGTCATCGAAAGCCGTTTTTTGATGCATATTCTGACAATGCCTATGACCGACATAATTATTTTGGCTATCAGGCCGTGACCCTGGGCGTTGTCAATCCAAGTAGTGTCAATTCAGGGCTTTACAGCCAGCCTTATGCGGGAATTGCAGCTTGTAACTATTTCTTAGAAAACGTGGGTTCGGTCGCTGCGGTATCACAAGCCAACAAAGATATTTACTCAGCCGAAGTGCGGTTCTTGCGAGCTATGTACTATTTTGATTTGGTACAAATGTTTGGAGGAGTGGTCTTGTACAAAGTAGCCCCCAAAACCGCCGAAGAAGCCAAAATCAAACAAAGTACCAAAGAAGAAGTATTGGCGTTTGTACTGGAAGATTTAGACTATGCCATTTCTAAATTACCATCTACTGCTTATACGGGCCGGGCAGTAAAGGCAGGGGCGCAGTTTTTGAAAGCCAAGGTTCGACTTTACCAACAAAACTGGGCAGAGGCCGCTTCAATCACCAACGAAATCATCAATTCAAAACTGTTTTCGATTTATCAAGGTGGCTTCGCTAATCTTTTCTTGGCAAGCACTCAGCAAAACAACCCCGAAATTATATTTTCTACCAAATATTTGGCTCCTAACAACCCACAAGGCAACGAAGGGATGTTGGTAGAAATTGGCTGGTATGGCTGTATTGCGCCGTACAAAAATCTCTTGGACGAATATGAAATGGCCAATGGAAAAATGATTTCGGAAGCAGGCTCAGGCTATGACGCTGCCAATCCTTATGCTAACCGAGACCCCCGCTTACGTATGACTATCGAAACGCCAGGCGATCCCGAGACTGCCAACCTGATACATACAGACCCCCTTCTCACTGGGTTTTCGCAGAAGAAGTACATGGATTTGTCAAAATTGCCATACGATAGAACCAAGATTCCACTGACCGACATGAACGTCGTACATATGCGCTATGCTGAAGTACTTTTGGCGTATGCCGAAGCCAAAAATGAAGTGTCAGGACCAGATGCTAGTATTTATGAAGCCCTCAATAGTATCCGGTCACGGACAGGAGTAAAATTGCCAGCGGTGGATCAGGCTAAATACAATACCAAAGAGTCGCTACGGGAATTTATACGTCACGAACGACGGGTAGAATTGGCCTTAGAAGGGCATCGTTATTTTGACCTAAAACGTTGGAATATTATGGCATCAAAATTAGCGGCAACCAAAAACCCTGCGGGTCAAGCATTGATTTTTGGTGAGAAAAACAATGTATTACCTTTTCCGCAGTCGGAAGTAGATAGAAACAAGAGTTTGACCCAAAACTCTGGATATTAGTCTTTTGAATGCTCTTTTAAAAGTGGTATTTCTACGCTGTAGCAATACCACTTTTATTTAAATAATTAGAAAATTGCCTTAAATAGCCTAAAGTCCATGACAGTAACCTCATAAAATATCGTTAATTTATAAGCATAAACAGCTAAATAGCAACCCCTCAACTTAGTAAGTACCTGATAAACAATCAACTAATTCACCCAAAATTTAAAATAACATCTACATAAGCCATAAAAATAGAGCTATACTCTATACAAAGTACTTTTTCACTATATCCCATTTCGATTTTCATAAATAATATCCTACCACCATGATTAATACCCTTTATACACTCAAATTACATCTTTTGCATATTGGGTACGCCTCTCTCGGTACCAATTGGCAATATGATGGAGTGTTAAGCCCATTTTCTCGTTTGTACTTGATTACGGAAGGCGAAGCGTGGGTTTATCATAATCAGCAGAAGTATCTGCTAAAACCAGGATATATGTATCTTATACCCAAGTTTTCGGTGAGCCGTTATCATTGTGATACCAAAATGGAACAATACTATGTATCGTTTTTGGATGAATCAGAAAATGGCCTCTCCGTTTTTGATATGCTCCCTTTTGTGTATGAAGCTAAGGCTTCGCATTTTGACAAAGCTTTGTTCCAACGTTTGCTAGACCTGCACCCCGGCCGAGCTATCCTCAAAGCAGACCCTAAAGCTTATGACAACCGTGCTGAACTCCTGAGTTTTAATCAAAATTATTCCCAAGCAGAAGACAATCGACTGGTAGAGACGCACGGAATTTTACTTCAATTAGTATCCCGTTTTATCTCTTCTCAATACCCCGTAAAACCCAAAGAAAAACGCCCTCCTACTGAATTTGGTTTAGTGCTTCGATATATTCATACGCATTTAGACAAAAAACTAACGGTAGAACAACTAGCTGAATTACAGGGACTAAACTGCGATTATTTCTCTAGACAGTTTTTAAAAGTACTTGGAATAAGACCCCTCGACTATATTATCAACAAACGACTCGAACGGGCAAAAGTACTCATGACTACCTCCTCGCTTTCTTTGCAGGAAATCGCCGACCGGGTAGGTATATTTGATATGTACTATTTTTCGAGACTTTTCAAAAGCCGCTTTGGGGTTCCACCTAGCCGCTATCGCAAACAAGTTTTTGACTGAAATAGCTTGACTTGACCTCTTCAATGCACAGCACTTGTGAGTGCATTTTTTGATAAAATTTTGAAGTTAATAGCTATCCCAACCTAACATGACCACCCGAAGAGATTTTCTCCGTAAAACTGCCCTAGCCACTACCCTTGGACTTGGAGCGTCCGACATTTTAACTCATGCACACCCTCATACCTTAGCTGCCGACTTAGTAATTGGACACCAGGGCTTTACGTACAAAGTAGATAAAAATTGGGCTAAAATCAGTGTAAATAGTACTCCCCTTTTCAATTGTCATGAGATGGTACAAGACAGTAAGGGACGTCTCATTATGCTAGGGGATAATGTGCGGAACAATATCCTCATATTCGATAAATCGGGAAAATTATTAGATAGTTGGGGAACTGCCTACGCAGGTGGGCATGGGTTGACGTTGGCCAAAGAAGGCGAAGAAGATTTTTTGTATATCGTGGATTGTGGATGGTACCAAGACCGCACAGGCAAATGGAATCGACAAGCAGGACAAGTGGTGAAAACTGACTTGAATGGACGTATTATATTTACCCTAGGTCACCCGCAAACGATTGGCATTTATAAGCACGATGAGCCATTTATGCCTACCGAAACAGCGGTCGCACCCAACGGAGATATTTATGTAGCCGACGGATATGGGTCAGATTATATTATTCAATACAATGCCAAAGGACAATATATACGTCATTTTGGAGGGCATCACAATGCCAATCCAGAGCATAATTTGCAAAATGCTCACGGTGTAGCTATTGACACTCGCAATAAAGCCAACCCAACCCTCATCTGTACCTCACGCGATGAAAATTGTTTCAAAATCTTTACCCTCGACGGCAAATACATCAAACGGATTGATTTGCCCGGAATGTACGTTTGTCGCCCTGTGATAGCGGGTCAAAATGTATATGCAGGCGTTTGTTGGTCTAAAGACAAAGAAGGCAAACGCAATGCTAATTCGGGTTTTGTTACGATTTTAGACAAAGACAACAAAGTAGTTTCGTGCCCAGGAGGACAAGCTCCTATGTACAAAAGTGGTATTTTACAACCTACACTTCAAGCCGAAGTACCCGTTTTCCAGCACGGCCATGACGTTTGTGTAGATGAAGACGAAAATCTCTACATATGCCAATGGAACGCCAACTATACACCGCCTGTTAAGTTGACCAGAGTATAAGCCAGAATCCAGAGATGATTTTATAAGCTTTTTTTTATTTTCTCTTCTAACCTATACTTTACGATTTTTGTAATCAAATCCAACGGCATGGGTTTATCAAGAGGAAATTGGATAGAGCCTTTTCCTGTTTTAAAATCCTTAAAATCAGACTCAAACCTCTTATCGTTCATGGGAATGGGATAAAACCCAATGTGTTTTTTGAAAGCCGCAAAATATACCAAGTTGCCATTGAGTACAAAGGTAGGCATGGCATACTTAATGGCTTCTTGGGCAGTAGGTGCAGCAGCCCTAACGGTAGCGCGTATTTGTTGTAAAATCACTTGTACTTCAAGAGGCTGCCAAGCGATGTATTCGTCTATATTTTTGGCTACTTTTTTCTCCATGACTTAAAGCTTGCTTAAATAGTAATTGCTGAAGTTTGAAGCAAATCGTCCAAATTCTCAAAAATCGAAACTACCCCTCCTTCCATTCCACTTTCTATCATGGCATCGCGGTCGTCTACTGAGCGGCATACGTCGTGAATAGTAAGTTTTGTTCTATCATCAGACAATGCTTCAAATAGCATCACCTCCAGCACCACGTGACCCCGCTCTGGAAGGGCTTCAAATTCAGACGTTTGAACAATTCGCTCAGGTGCAGTAAGTTCGTGAATTACGCCACTAAATACACACAATACCTTCCCCTGTGCATTGGTATGAGTATATCTATATTGACCTCCTTCGCAATAATCGTGGGTATTGAAGTGCATAGTGACACCTTTGGGAGCAAAAAATTGAACCAAAATCTCAGGTTGGCTAAAAGCTCTAAACACCAACTCCCGAGGCGCGTCAAATTCGCGATAAATAAAAAGCTCTTGCTTTCCTTTTTCTGCTACAATCTGTGTTTTGTTTTTACTAGCCATTTTGTTTCAATTTAAGTTGTCGTAGTAATTCATCCAATTGTAAAAAACGCTCTTGCCAAATCTGACGGAAGGCTTCGAGCCAATACCTATTTGTTTTCATTGTACAAAAATTAAGAGGAGAGAAGAATGTTTTAAGGCAACCAATCAGTTGCAAATATACAAGCAACTGATTGGTTGCGCAAATTTTTTAAACAAAATTTATCCCTTAACTATTTTTTAGGTGCTATCTAGCTACCCAAACACAAGTTTATCCTTGTCCAAAGGAATCATATTATAAAAATGGTTGTGGCCTATCTCCTCAAAATAATATTGTTTCCATTTTTTGGTTTAGGTATCTAGTTGGAGTAGCCCTGTATGCCAACATCTCCTCTACGCCGTTGCGGGTGGAGCCTACTAGACTGGTTGAATAAGTCGCTATTTTGAGTAAATGGAGAAAAGGGATGTTATTATTTGTAAAAAGGCTGCCTAAAAAGGTAGCCTTTTTACAAATAATAATTACTGCGCCTTACTCAACCTATTTTCTTTTCTGGTTTTGGCCACTTGTAGTACATTTTTACCGATATTGATACCACAACGTAAGCCTTCGTCACAGCCCGAACGATAGTGAATTCCTCCATATACTCGGCTGATACCTGCCATTTCAGCGGCTTCTCGGAAAGATTTAAAAGACATAACACCGTGTCCGTGTTTAAATTCGGTAGAGTCTGTAAAAGCTACATTGTCACCATGCACAAAACTCAAAACCTCTGCCGCTGCTGCCGAGATAGTACTATGCCCACTGGTATATTCTGGAAAAGGAGGCGTTTGTAAATAGGGTCTCCACTTGGGGTCAATATCAGAATTGATGACGGTTTCAGGACGGATTTTGTTGCTCCGATATTTTTCATCCCAGCAGCTTATGAACGCATCAAACAAAGCAATAGAGCCTAGCAAATACCCTTCTACACTTTTTTCAAAGGAAGCCTTGGTAGTTTTGCTAGCGGTTTCGTTGATGGCAAGCCAATGTCCTCCGGGAGTCATTTTTTTGTTGGCAAACATAACGTGCCCTACTACATTCATTACAAAGGGATTGTCGTCCCAAAACCACGCTATGCGCTTTTGCTCTTCCGTTAGGTTTGTTCCAATATCATATACTTCTCTGGTTTCTTTCCAAAATTCGCTGTTTTTATCCGTGTTCCACTGTGGAGGGCGGATAGGGATAAATTGGGTGACTGAGTCCATCGTAAAAGGACGGATTTTGTTCCACTCAGGCTCACAAGCATCCGCGTAGGCAGGAGGAGTGGGAACCCACGTGCCAGGTTTGTTGGTGACAGTAAAGCGTACACCACGTGTTTGTTTATAATAATCTTTGGCAGAATAACGCATCACATGAGCCGCCACACTATCACCATAAGCGATTGAGTTTTCGATGACTTCATCAGGGATTCCCATTTGCTCGTATTTTTTGTAAAAGTCTTTTTCATATTCATCGAAGAAGTTTGTTGAAAAAGTAAGATTACGAGCTACTTTAAGGAAAGCACGTGTACTAGCCAACGGAAAGCAATACTTCTTATCGGAATCAGGTGCTACAGGAGAAGTAAAGCCTTTGAGGCTACCTCCCAATGATTGATACATTGGGTAGCCTGGTACCAGCGCTTCATAACCCGCCAAATTGGCATATACATAAATACGACTGGCTACTGGCGGCTTGAAAATATCATGAATGATTACTTCCGTCAGTAATTCAACAGATTTGTGATAAAGTTCGGGATCATCACCTTTGGTGCTATAGTCCTCTTGATTTGGTTTACAGGCATTTATCGACACCATTATGGCTAATGTGCCTAAAAAAAAGAAAGATTTTATTGACATGATTGAATACATAAAAAGGTAAAAAACAATAGTCATCTCTCCTACATGAACGGCTCTTGTAGGAATGATTATCTTCTTAGTGGTTCCAAAGAGAACCATACAAAACGTAATGCTGATATTGCTAAAATAGAATTTTGCAATATCGAGTAGTAGTAAACAAGAAGGTAGATAAACGACTAATGTAAGTTAGGAGGAGGAGAGAAAATGATGTAAAATGGGTTTAAATACAACAAGTTGGGAGTGCCGTAGATAGGGCTATCCCAATCTTTCGGATAGCTCACCGCAGTCCAGACCAGAGGCGCTTGAAAAAGGTATACTTTGGTGAGTTCTTGGAGCCATTTTGTGGCATTGTTGAAAGGTTTTGGAGAAGGCAATGACCAATCCATAAATCCTAACATTAGGTCTGATAGTTCCGCAAAACGCTCATGTGCATGCTGATTGGTTTTAAGAAGAATATAAAGAGTATCGTTTTGATGATGTTGTTGGATGATATTGTAGAAGTTTTTTCCATCCCGAATGAGTCCTTCTTCTTGCTCAGGATTTTCCCAAGTTGTATTGTAAGGCAGCATTGGAAGGGGAATGGAGAGCGTTTGCCATTGGTCATTTTCGGTGATTGGTGAGGCAAAACGAAAATCTTCTTCAAAATACCAAACCGCTACAGTAAGCCCAAACATATGATAGAGCAGCAATACAAAAAGACCGATGGCAATGAGTTTTTTCAGAGGTATTGGCAGACAGACGTATTAGCTCGTAAATGTAAAAAGTTATAAGCAGAGTCCCTAGAAGTGGGGTGTTTATCTTATTTAAAACCACCTTCCTTTTGAGTATCACCCTAAACAAGTGGAATCGGTTCTGAACAAAAATAAGAATAATTAAGCCTATTGAAGCGAGCAAGCAAGACCTTTGACATTAATGAGTTAAACACCTTAACACAAAAAACAATTTATCTATTTACATATAACATAAAAAATATATTATCTATTTATTTACAACAAAACACAAATAATATCTTATTATTTAACAAATAAAAGATAAAAAAATCCACAAACCATACTTCATATATCTTTGCAAAAGTCCTTCTTATAACTATTATATTCTTCTATGAAAGCATCTCATCATGTGCATAGTTTTCTCCAATTGTTGAAGACCGAAACTGCTACCGCTGATATTCATCAGCGTGTTAGAATCCGAACCGCCAAAGAATACGCAGGGCAATTGGGTCTTCATCCTAATTATTTGAATTCCTTATTGAAAGAATATACGGGTACGTCTATTAGTATTCATATCAAAAATCAGCTCTTAGAAAAAAGTAAAAATTTGCTTTTACAGACAGATTGGACTTTACAGTACATTAGTTACCGTACAGGTTTTGCTAATCGCTCAAACTTCATTCAATTTTTTAAAAGTCAGACAGGAGCGACTCCCAATGAGTTCAGAAAAATGGCTAGACAAAAAAGCAATTAATTCAATGAGACGAATGAACATATAGCTCCACTTTGACGTACTTTCCAGCACTGCCAAAGTGGAGCAAAACGGTTTTATTTCTCGGCCTTTTCTCTCAGTTGATGAGTAGGACGAAAACGCTCACCGTAGGTATCTGCCAAACGGTCAAGGGTAGCTACAAAGGTTTTTGTACCCACAAAATCTGCAAATGACAAAGCTCCACCCGTGTAAGGTGGGAATCCCCAAGCCAATATCGACCCTAAGTCTGCATCTAGCTTGGTACGAATCACTCCCTCTTCCATACACCGCACCGCCTCAATCGCCTGACGATACAATAAACGTATTTTTACTTCCTTCAAGGTGGGTTGAGTTTTTGCCAAAGGAAACAATTCCTCCAATCCCTTCCACAGTTCTTTGGAGGTATTGGTTGGATAATCGTAAAACCCTGCTTGGGCTTTTTTGCCAGAGCGTCCAAGTTCGGTAAATTGTTTACTGATTTGGTAGCTTGTATCTTCTGTCGAAAGAGCACCATCTTTCAAGGCTTGCGCCGCGATTTTGTAAATCAAATCCAAGGCTACTTCATCTGCTACGGCCAACGGCCCCACGGGCATTCCGGCCAATTTCCCAGCGTTTTCTATCAATATTGGATTGACCCCTTCTTTAAGCAATTCCATACCTTCGGAAGTATAAGTACTAAAACAACGAGAAGTATAAAACCCACGCGAGTCGTTGACAACAATAGGCGTTTTTTTGATTTTTCGCGTAAAATCAATCGCTAAAGCTAGGGCCTCATCTGAAGTCTCTTTGCCAACAATCAGCTCTACGAGCATCATTTTATCGACGGGCGAAAAGAAATGAATCCCAATAAAATGTGCAGGATGGGCGGAGGCTTTGGCAAGTCCCGTAATCGGTAAAGTGGAAGTATTGGTACCAAACACACCTCCCTCGGCTAGCATCGGCTCGGCTTCTTGGGTAACTTGGGCTTTTAGTTCACGATTTTCAAAAACAGCTTCAATTATCAAATCACAGCCTTTCAAATCCTCCACCACAGCCGTGGGTTTAATCAATTCCAACAACACATCCGCCTTAAAAGCGTCGATTTTGCCGCGTTCTTGCATTTTTTTCAACAAAGTACGTGCATAGTCTTTGCCTTTTTCGGCTTGCTGAAGGCTCACATCTTTCAACACTACCTCTATTCCGACGGCAGCACTTACATAAGCGATACCTGCTCCCATCATACCTGCGCCCAAAACACCAAGCTTTTTCACCTCCTTTTTAGGAATATCTTTTGGACGACTCGCACCTTTGTTGGCTTCGTTTAATCCCAAAAACATCGTTCTAATCAAATTACCAGCGACTTTGGAGGTAGCTACTTGCACAAAATGCCGCGCTTCTATGGCAATACCCTTGTCGATATTGACCAATAGCCCCTCATACACACACGACATGATATGCTGCGTAGCGGGGTAATTGCCTTTGGATTTGTCCATCATCATGGCCGTACCTACCGTAAAAGTCTGCATTCCAACCGGACTCAATACATTGCCGTTGGGTACTTTATAATTGTCTTTGGCCTGAATTTTACCCGTCTTTTTGTTGATTTCATCCCAAGGTTTCACAGGGTGGGGATTGGCTTCAATCCAGGCCACTGCTTTGGCCATCATCTCTTCGGGGGTAGTAGCAACCGCATCTACAATACCGACTTTAAGGGCTTCGCTGGGCGACATATCCTTGCCTTCTAGCATCAAGGGCAGCGCGGCTTGCATGCCAATCATCCGTGGCAAACGCTGCGTACCTCCCCCACCAGGCAATAAGCCCAACTTCACTTCAGGTAAGCCTAATTTCGCTTTAGGGTTGTCTAAGGCCACGCGATAATGGCACGCCAAACAAATCTCCAATCCACCGCCCAAAGCCGTCCCATTGATAGCAGCGACGACAGGTTTACCGTTAGTTTCTATTCTACGAAAAATCTGATTGAGTCCCGTCGAAATTTTAAGCATCTCGACAGGGTCGGCGTCTTGATTCCTTAATATCATTTTGAGGTCAGCACCTGCCACAAATTCATTTTTTTCGGAAGTAACAATGATTCCTTTGACATCCGCATCTTGATAGGCTTTTTCGAGCGCCGCCCCAAAAGCTGGAATAGATTCATCGTTGAGTACATTCATGGGCGAACTGCTCATGTTCCAACCCAAGATAGCGATATGATTATGTAGTTGATAGGTAATTGACATAGTGATGTTTATTTAGCAGAATGAACGAGACTTTCCAAGTTCTTTTATGGTTGCATAGCTTGACCCAAACTACATCGCTTGCGCTTGACCCAAACTATCATTTGGGTCAAAAATGGTATTGCGTCTCCGACGCAAAGCCTTTATGTGAAACAGTTTTTATTGTTTTCAAACGCGGAAAGGCTATTTTGGCATGAGCATATTATTTTGTTCAAACACCTAAATCCTTATAAAGTCGGAGACTTTATACCCTACTTGTACCGACATCATGTCGATACAAGCACCAGCCTGCCCCTAACTATCATTTGGGGCAAAAATGGTATTGCGTCTCCGACGCAATACCTGTATGTGAAACAGTTTTTATTGTTCTCAAACGCGGAAAGGCTATTTTGGCATGAGCATATTATCTTGTGCAAACCCCTAAATCCTTATAAAGTCGGAGACTTTATACCCTACTTGTACCGACATCATGTCGATACAAGCACCAGCTTGACCCAAACTATCATTTGGGTCAAAAATGGTACTGCGTCTCCGACGCAATACCTGTATGTGAAACAGTTTTTATTGTTCTCAAACGCGGAAAGGTTATTTTGGCATGAGCATATTATCTTGTGCAAACCCCTAAATCCTTATAAAGTCGGAGACTTTATACCCTACTTGTACCGACATCATGTCGATACAAGCACCAGCTTGACCCAAACTATCATTTGGGGCAAAAGTGGCACTGCGTCTCCGACGCTCAAATCCTTTCAAAAATAGTAGCGATTCCCATTCCTCCTCCGATACACAGGGTAGAAAGACCGATTTGTTTTCCCGAACGCTCTAGCTCATCGATAAGCGTCGCCGAAATAATCGCACCCGTAGCTCCCAGCGGGTGTCCAAGCGCAATAGCGCCGCCGTTTACGTTTACTTTGGCATGGTCAACCCCCAACTGCTCCATAAAATACAAAGGCACCGCCGCAAAAGCTTCGTTGACTTCAAACAAATCAATGTCTCCAATAGTCATTCCTGCTTTTTTCAGGACTTTTTGGGTAGCCGGTACAGGGCCGGTGAGCATGATAGTAGGCTCCGAACCTACCACCGCAAACGCCCTAATACGGGCGCGAGGCTGTAACCCCAACTGCTGCCCAATACTCTTTGAACCAATCAAAAGCCCAGCGGCACCATCCACAATCTGCGAAGAGTTTCCGGCGTGATGAACGTGGTTGATATGGTCAAAATCCGCGTATTTCATCAATGCCAAGGCATCAAGCCCCATCGTACCCATCATTTTAAAAGCGGGTTTTAGTTTGCTCAACGATTCTACGTTAGTACCAGGACGGACGCCTTCGTCGCGGTCGAGGAGGGAGATTCCTAACTCATCTTTATAAGGCACAAGCGACTTGGCAAAACGGTTTTCTTGTTGGGATTTTTCTGCTCTTCGATACGACTCTACCGCAAAAGTATCTACGTCAGTACGAGAATATCCGTATTTAGTGGCAATCAAATCTGCCGAAATCCCCTGAGGAACAATGCGATGACGCGCCACGATTTGAGGATTCATGAACAACGCCCCGCCGTCGGTGCCCATTGCCACCCGACTCATGGACTCCACGCCGCCCGCTACTATCAAATCTACTTGCCCCGACATCACGTAGGCAGCAGCTTGATTGATAGCTTCTAAGCCCGACGAACAAAAACGATTGAGTTGCACTCCTGCCACGCTCTCAGCATAGCCTGCTTCTAGCACGGCTGTCCGGGCAATGTCGGCTCCCTGCTCTCCAATGGGCGTGACACAACCCATAATAACATCATCTACATAGGCAGTATCCAATTGGTTACGGCTTTGAATGGATTTCAATACCGATGTTAGGAGTTGGATAGGCTGCACCTCATGCAGCGACCCGTCAGATTTTCCTCTTCCGCGCGGGGTTCGCACGGCATCATACACATAAGCTTCGTTCATGAGAAATAGGGGAATTTGAAAAGTAATAAGTAAATGTGCAAATCGCTACGATGACCTAATTGAAAAGTAAAAATTGAAAATCAGTGAGTTACATGATTAATAAACTAACAAGCACCTCTCCAAATCCCACGCCTTTAGGTTGGGGAAAATAAAGAGACGATATTTTTTGGCTTTAGCCCTGATGACATTCTCATTATCTATTACATTGACGGCTCACGATTCACCGATACCTGATAACATTGCGCAAGTACTCTGCTTGCATACTGTTGAAAGCAAAATTAAAGCCTAATTCTCAAAAAGCAAGAGCCATGAAGAATAAGTGTTACCCCAAGAATATTTTTTTGAGACATCCCCACAAAGCGCGTTTGTTTTTATCGTCGGCTTGTACAATATCAAGCGACTCTGCCAACAAGAAATTGACTCCTGCAATGCGCTTGGGATCGTAGCGGTTCATCATGATTTCGAGGTTAATTTGGATGAAAGGCACTCCAAAAGAAATAAAATGATGTACTTGCTTGTGCTGTAGCACTGCTCTAAAATCCATCTGTTTTGAACCTGCGATATTGAGAATATCTACGCCATCGAGGTTGAGATTGACGGCTTTGAGTACTTTTTCCAAAAAGATAGTATTGCTAGGCGATAAAGCGGGAGATTCGTCTATCAAGATAAGGGTTTTGTGGTTGAGCTGCGGAGGGGGTGCCAAGGTCGGTACCACAGCAGCAGGAATAGGTGGAGTAGGTTTTGGCACAATCGGCTCGGCCACGGGCTCACTTACCAGCACAGGCGCCTCAGCGATAGGGGCTTGTGCCACTTTTATATCTTCCTGCACCCGATAGAGGGTTTCGTGCTGAAACAGTATCTTGTAGAAATTATCCATTTGAGCACAAATTTACAAACAGTTTGCTGCTTGATGCGATATTTGAGATTTAAAGTCTAACAATTTACCATTAAAGCACTATTGTTTATTGATTTTCAATTGGTTATAAAAACAGAGTGGCATTTTTTTGAAATGGCTAGAGACTCTTCTTCTGTTCTTTCTTTTGAAAAGAGTAAGTTTACCAATCAATTTAAACAATACCTACAATCTTTGAGTACGGCAGGAAACGATATATCCAAACTCAAATATGTTTTCAATGGCAAGAAGGTCTCCGAAAAAGGGGTAAAAGAAGCGTTTGTGAAACTGTTTAATAGAAAAGCAGAGGAAATATATTCAGCAAATGAAAGCGTATTTAATGCGTTGGAGATAGATAAAATTGAATTGGCAAACATTACTTCCAGCCATATAATTTTTACAAAATTTATTCAAATTTAGTAGTTTGTTAATGTATGATAAATTTAATAAGAACTATTCAAGAGGTTGATTACCAAACTTTTGATGTAAATAGTCAAAATCTTTTTTTTCAGAGAAAAGATAAGTCACTAATCATTGAAGATACCTTTTTTGATTTAATTGCTCGAATTGATACTGAATATCATGCTTTCCCGATAGCAATATTCGGTAAATATTTCACATTTAAAACCGAAAAAAGAACCTTTGCTATATATGATTTAGAAAGCAAACTAATAAATAAATTACCTTATGGATTGTGGTATCACTATCCTAACAAGATGGTATCAAATGTCTTTTCACAAAGGTACAATTCTACCACGAATAAAGAAAATGGCCTATTTTCATACGAAAATATGAAAATAATGTGGTCAAGTACTGCTTTTAATCAAGTGTTTATAATTGATGATTTTACATTTGCTGTTGGCTCTAATAATGGAAATAGGGACGATTTTTTTCAAATTAGTTTTCAAACAGGTGATGTAATATGGAGGGTCAATGTTGCGGAGTTGGGCAAATACTTAGAGTTGGGTACAAAAGAGCAAAAGTTAGGCTATATCCACAAGATCATAGGGGTGCATGAGGAAATAGTGTGGGTAGGCATTACAAATGATACCCTATTGGGCCTTTCGGTCAAAACGGGCGAAGTACTACACCGTATACGCCAAACCCTACCTTTCGATTTTGAGTTTTTGGGCGAGCCGCGTATACCCAATTCAGCGGCTGTTATACTCAACAAAGCACAAAACGTCCTACAAGGATTTTCGCGGGGTTTCTATTGGGAAACTAATTTAACAACCCTACAAACCCAAGTTTGGAATTTACGAGATTATTTCAAAAGTATTCCTTTGGATGATTTTTCTTCTCGCATCGAAGCCTTCGGGTCAAATCATATCGTATTTACTTGCAGTTTGGAATACGATGCTATAGGGCTTTTCAATACCCAAACTCGGCAAGTCGATTGGTGGCAGCACTTAGGGGAAAATGGACCACGGAGAGGCGTAAATGTAATGACCCTCAAAGTCGTAGGCGATAGAATCTACACCATAGATACTACCAACACATTACGAGTATTTGAACGTATTTATCATGTAAATCCGAATTTTTAATCCGTGTCTCCACATATCTGAGACCAAGGTGAAGGCATTAAAACTAGCCTCAGAGAGGTACAACGTTTGTATTAAAACACCCATTTACTGGCATATTTTTTTAACTTTGATTGATAGTTTTTCATTCAATCCATCGCGCCTATGCTGTTTTTACGTTCTAAATACCCCTCCTTTGTATTCTTCATTTCGTTGATATTTACATCCTTTTTTGCTCATACTCAATCACTTCAAGGCTTCAAACTCCCTTCCCTTACTCAAGATACTGTTAAGCGCACCTCCATGCGGGGTATGTTTTCTCAACTCAATAATACCGCTACAGTTAGCGATTGTAAAACGGGGAAAATTGTGCATATCCTTCCCCAAAAAGCCTACAAAGACCTCATGACCGCTTATGAGGAAGTGCGAAAAGCTGGCGAAAATAGAATGTACGTCGAAATTGAGGGATATTTGGCGGAAGGTCGCGCCGAAAGAGTCATTGTCGAGAAGCTACGTTTTTACGAAAACACCCCCGTTTGTCCCTCCGCCGCCAAATCGTATTTTGCCCGTATGAAAGCCGATTTTTTCGAATACGGCGAGGCTACTATCGAGTGGGGTGTCAAATTGGGGATTGCTTCATTGATACTTACGTTTGGTTTTTGGTTTATCAATTTTCTCAATAACCCCATCAAATCTTTCATTGATAAACGCCTCAAGATTGACCCTTCCGTCAAAAGTTTTTTGAAAAGCTTGTTGTTTATCAGTTTACGCATCAGCCTTATCATGCTGGCAGGTGGTTTTTTGGGCATTCGTGTCACGGGCATCGTGGCTTTATTTAGTGCCGCTACGCTTGCCATTGGTTTTGCGCTGCAAGGTAGTCTTTCCAATTTTGCGGGAGGTTTTATTATCTTATTGATGAAACAATTTAAAGTAGGCGAGAAAATCACCGCGCAAGGTTACACGGGTGAAGTACGTGATATTCTGATGTTTAATACGGTGTTGGACACAGGAGACGGCCGCCGCGTGATGATTCCCAACGGCCCGCTTCTCAACAACACCATCATCAATCACACAAGGGCGGGTTATGAAAAGCGTGTCCTCAAGATTTTTACAACTTCTGATGTAGATACGGAGCATTTGAAAGCAATCATCATCGACCAGATGACCACGCTCAACGATGACACTCTAACCCTCGCCCCTGACGTAAAAGTGACGGATTGGAATGGCGACCGCATCGAAATCACGGTTTCTTACCAAACCCCTTCTGCCCAAAGTGGAGCTACTTATGAAAAAGTGGTTCAAAGCATCAACAACCGCCTCCGCGCCGAAGAAATCAAACTTTATCCTACCATGACAGGGACGTAATCAGGGCTAGGGTTTTGAGAAAATGCGTACCTTTGCGGACGATAAAAAACCGAATCTATGAAAATCATCTGCATTGGTCGCAATTACGTAGATCATATTCACGAACTACAAAACGCTATTCCCGAAGATCCTGTGATCTTTCAAAAGCCTGATACGGCTTTACTGAAAGACAATGCCCCTTTTTATTATCCCGATTTTACCCAAGACCTTCATCATGAAGTAGAGATTGTGGTTAAAATCAATAAAATGGGCAAAAACATTGACGAAAAATTTGCTCATAAATACTACAGCGAAATCGGCATCGGAATTGACTTTACCGCGCGTGACTTGCAGTCTAAACTCAAGTCTAAAGGTTTACCTTGGGAATTGGCCAAAGCGTTTGACGGCTCTGCGCCTATTTCGGAGTTTATTCCCAAAACTGAATTTGCGGATTTGCAAAATTTGAATTTCCATTTGGAGGTCAACGGCCAAACCCGCCAACAAGGCAATACCTCCCTGATGCTATTTAAAATTGACTATATTATTTCGTTTGTTTCTCGCTTTTTTACCCTCAAAACGGGCGATTTGCTCTTTACAGGAACTCCCAAAGGCGTAAGTCCTGTGAAGGTCGGTGATACGCTTACGGCTTATATTGAAGGTAAAAAAATGCTTGAATTTGAAGTAAAATAGCTCAAGTATTTCGTCACAAAAGAGGTTCTCGCATGTTCTTATTCAAACGTTTTTTACTGGTTTTTAGCTTTTTGCTTTCAAGCTTCTCCGCAGTTCTGGCCCAAAAAGAATCTTTCCCAAAGGGATATTTTCTATTTCCTATTTATCCTGGGCAAAAAAACACCTTAGCTGGGGTATTGGGTGATCTTCGTACCAATCATTTTCATGCTGGCATTGATATTCGGACACAGCAACGAGAAGGCTTGCCCGTAGTGGCCGCAGCCGATGGCTATGTATCACGCATCAAAGTTCAAACTACAGGCTATGGCAACGTGATTTTTATCAAACACCCCAATGGCATGACTACCGTCTATGGTCACTTGTTGTCGTTTGCGGAGCCTATAGGAAGCTATTTACTTGAAAAACAATACGAAAGAAAATCTTTTGAAATAGAACTCAATCCCTCCCCTGAGCAATTTCCTGTAAAAAAAGGTCAATTGATTGCGCTTTCAGGCAATACAGGCGGGTCGGCAGGGCCTCACTTGCATTTTGAAATTCGTGATTCGAAAGACAATTATCTCAATCCACTATTTTTTGATTTTGACGAAATTGAAGACGAAATTCCACCCTATTTCAATTCCGTCGCGATTCGCCCCATAGGCCTAGAAAGTCGTGTCAATGGCGAGTTTGAAAGAATCAGCTTTCGCCCCGTTCGTCAAAAATCAGGAGTGTATAGCTTTTCACAAACCCTCAAAGCATGGGGAGAAGTAGGACTTGAACTCATCGCTTTTGATGCCATGAATGGCGTTAACTTCCGAAATGGTGTCAATTGTGTAGAAATCAAGCTCGACGGAGAAGAAATCTTTGCTTACAATATGACGTCTTTTCCTAGCTGGTCAACGCGTGACTACAACAACCTGATAGATTATAAGACGGAACAAAAAACGGGTTCTCGCTATTTGAAATGCTATAACCCTGACGGCAACAATTACAACATACACCGTACTGATGGCTACCGCGGAAAACTCCAAATCCGCGACACCCTCACGCATGAAGTACAAGTTACATTGTTTGACTCTTACGAAAATTCGGCGGTATTAACCTTAAAAATCAAAGGTGAACCTCCACAAGAACTGCTCCCTGCCCTTACCGAAAGTGTGCCTTCTTTGTCGTACATCAAAACCGATATAGACGAAAATACTCTCAAAATCAGTGCTTTGGGATTGTCTCAGCTCAGTTATGCGGAGGTATTTGTGAAAAGCAAAAGTTTGCAGTTAGCCCCTGCTTATCAGAGCAATGGCGAAACGGTTTATTTGTTGGATTTGAGAGAACATCTCCCCGATTCGATTCAGATTGGCAACAAACTTCTCCGCACCGATTTCAAGCAACGCATCCGACCCAATGCCCTTGCCACTTACGAAGGCGACCGCTATACCTTGCGTTTTGGGAATCAAACCATTTTTGATACACTTTACTTAGCAGTTCAGTCACGCCCCAATGGTCTCATTATCAACGATGAAATCATTCCGCTGCGTGATGCGCTCGGGATTAATTTCCGCCCCGATATGATGCCTTCCAACCCCGACAAAACCCACGCCTATCGCATGGATGGCAATCGGGTGCGTTTTATGGGGGGTAAATGGCGCGGCGATGTGCTAGATTTTACAACGCGTGAATTGGGGAATTTTTCTCTGGCTACTGACGAAACGCCTCCTTCCATTCAATTGATTCAATCCAACAAAAAAAGCATCTCAGCCCGTATTTCAGATGGCATGTCGGGCATTGCGTCCTTCAATGCATACGTCAATGGAGAGTGGGTTTTGATGAATTATGAATACAAACGAAATTATATTTGGTCGTCTAAGCTAGTGGATAGCCTTGATTTTGAAGGGGAATTAAGACTGGAAGTGACTGACCGCGCAGGAAATATCGCTATCTTGCAGGCCGAAATCAAAGAACCTGTCATAAAAACCACTACTCGAAAAAAGCATGGCACTGCAAGTAGGAGAAAAAGCGCCCCAGTTCGAAGCAAAGGATCAAAACGGAAACGTCGTTAAACTCAGTGATTTTCAAGGCAAAAAAGTAGTTCTCTATTTTTATCCCAAAGACAATACCCCCGCCTGTACCGCCCAAGCATGTAGCCTGCGCGACAATTACGAAGCGCTGCTTGCCAAAGGATACGTGGTACTAGGAGTAAGTATCGACGACCAAAAATCGCACCTCAAATTTGCCACCAAATACAGTCTTCCTTTTCCTATCCTAGCCGACACCGACCACTCGCTCGTCGAGGCTTTTGGCGTTTGGGGTGAAAAAATGCTTTATGGCAAAAAATACATGGGTACCATACGTACCACTTTTATTATCAATGAAGAAGGTATGATAGAGGATGTAATTACGAAAGTAAATACCAAAAACCACGCTGAGCAGGTGCTCAACTAAGTTTTTTTCTAGCGTTTACTCTAAAAGTGTCAATATGACATTTATATTTGTATCAATTTCCAAACTACCAATATTTCAATAATTAAAATGACTGAACTTCAAAGCATTGCTTCGCAAGTAAGACGCGATATTTTACGGATGGTACACGGTTGCCAATCTGGTCACCCAGGAGGGTCGTTGGGTTGTGCCGATTTGTTTGTGGCACTTTATTTCCAACAAATGAAAATCAACAACCGTAAAGGCAAAGGTGGCTACTTATCTTTCAACCTCGACGGCAAAGGTGAGGATTTGTTTTTCTTGTCAAATGGCCACATTTCGCCCGTTTTCTACAGTGTATTGGCTCGCCGTGGGTATTTTGATGTTAAAGAATTAGCCACTTTCCGCAAAATCAACAGCCGCCTGCAAGGCCACCCTACTACTCATGAGCACCTGCCAGGTGTACGCATTGCCTCAGGCTCATTAGGGCAAGGTTTGTCGGTAGCGATTGGGGCAGCTTTGGCAAAAAAACTTAACGGAGAAAAAAACCTCGTTTATTGCCTCATGGGAGACGGTGAGCAGCAAGAAGGCCAAGTGTGGGAAGCAGTACAATTTGCACCCAACAACAACGTGGACAATCTCGTGGCTTTTGTGGATGTAAACGGCCAACAAATCGACGGCTCCACCGATAAAGTCAACAACAATCGTGACCTCGGCGCTAAATACAAAGCTTTTGGATGGCGCGTACTGAGTGTAGATGGCAACAACATGGACGAACTTGTGACTTTACTTCGCAAAATCAAACGCTTGGTAGGCAAAGGACAGCCTATCGCCGTAATGATGAAAACCGAAATGGGGCAAGGGGTAGATTTCATGATGCACAGCCACAAATGGCACGGCGTAGCTCCCAATGACGAACAACTCGCCAAAGCCTTGGCGCAATTGCCAGAGACTTTGGGTGATTATTAATCCCTGAATACCATGATTACGAGCCTCGACCAACTTGACTTGTCAAAGCAATACACCTATGCCGACTACCTCAAATGGCGGTTTCAGGAAAGGGTAGAGCTTATCAGAGGGCGGATTTTCAAGATGTCGCCCGCACCAGCGCGAAAGCATCAGGCTATATCGAGATATATTACGTCTCAAATGGTCAAATACTTTGAGAATCGGCCATGTGAATGGTATTACGCACCCTTTGATGTAAGGCTACCACGTAAGGCTAGCAAAGCTGATAAGCAGGTCTATACAGTTGTACAACCTGATATTTGTGTCATCTGTGATAAGACAAAATTGGACAAAAGAGGATGCGTAGGTGCTCCAGATTTAATCATTGAAATCCTTTCGCCAGGCAATAGCAAAAAGGAGATGAAAGATAAATTTGAGGTGTACGAAGAGGCAGGAGTACGGGAATATTGGATTGTTCAATCGACCGATAACAACGTACTCGTTTATACCCTCAACGAGCAAGGCATTTTTATTGGACATCGGCCTTTTATCGAAGACGAAATCATGCACTCCTTCATTTTTCCCGAACTTAAAGTTGATTTGAGAGAGGTTTTTAAAGATTAAGAATGAAAATCCAGCGCATTCATATCAAAAATTTCAAGTCGATTGTGGATTTGGAAATCAACGAACCCAACCCGTTTACGGTCTTTGTAGGACCCAACGGGTCGGGAAAGTCGAATATTTTTGAGGCGTTGGAGTTTTTCTCTATGAGTCATAAATACAATGACACTACAATTGAATTGTTCAGAGGTGCAGATTCTTTTATCAACTTTAATTCTCTTGAGAAGGAGATACAAATAATCTTACATTTAGATGTTGAATATATAACCAAATGTAATTTGTATATTGATAAGTATACAATTTCAACTCATACTGGCGGACGGAATTACCGATATAATGATGCTTATAAATCAAATGAATATGAGCAATTTGTAAAAAAATTCTGTAGAGTATTTATAAATAATACTAAATCAGAAAAAATTTCTTTAAACAGTGATTCCTTCTTATCCACTTCCGCCTCCAATCTCGAAAAAGTACTCAAACGCATTCTCCAAGATGACGAAAAAAAGCAAGAAATCAGCGAGTGGCTAAATTTGTTCATTCCTGGGTTTGAAAGAGTTGAAATTGTCTCAAGCGAATTGAGTAGTACCGATACACTCGTCATGTACGAAAAAGGAGTCCAAAAGCCTTTTACCAAAGACCTACTTTCGGATGGGACTTACAATATTCTAGCGCTATTGACTGCTGTTTACCAATCCGACCAACCGCAGTTTTTGTGCATCGAAGAACCTGAAAATGGACTGAATCCCTATGTAGTTAGAAAGCTAGTAGATTTTTTTCGCGATGCCTGTGAGAACAAAGGGCATTATATTTGGCTCAATACGCATTCAGGTACTTTGGTAGATTGCCTTACGCCTGAAGAAGTGATTCTGGTAGATAAAGTAGGAGGACAAACCCAAATCAAACAATTGAAAGGCTTGAATCTCCACGGTCTAGATATGGCTGAAGCTTGGCTTTCTGGAGCATTAGGAGGAGGTACTCCATGGTAAAAGTAGGTTTTATTGTGGAAGGGGATACCGAAAAACAGATTGTATCGTCTGACTCATTCAAAGCGCTGTGCCGTAAGGCAGGTATAGAAGTAATCAATGGTATTTTTCCTACCAACAAAAGAGAACGAGGAAAAGACGTTTTCAAAAATGAAGAAAAATTGCACTCCTTCACTCAGCTACTCCACGACATGGGTGCCGAGTATATATTCTGTATGAGGGACTTAGAAGATTTAACCTGCATTAGTTCAGCTAAAACAGAAATCCAAAACGCTGATGAAACCGTCATAAAAATCATCGTTGTAAAACAGATTGAAACTTGGTTTTTAGGAGATTTAGCGTTATTAAAAACTTATTTTGGCAGTAATTTTCTTGAATTATTTCCAGAAGTAGCAAATCCAGAGACAATCATAAAGCCTAGCGAAAAACTGAAGGAAATTTCAATGGCTACCAGAAATGGTAAGGGTATTGGCGACAAATTGCTTTTTGCAAAAAGTCTACTCAGAAATGGTTTTACGATTGAGCATTCGGCAGAAAACTGCCCAAGTGCTCAATATTTTTTAGATAAATTAAAGTCAATCAGTCACTAAATTGCAACTTGAAAGCGGATTGCCGCTCACATTTTTTTATATGAAAAAATACACATTCACCGAAAAAAAAGATACCCGTAGCGGCTTTGGCGTGGGTATGCAGGTACTAGGCCAAACCAATCCTGAAGTCGTAGCTCTTTGTGCCGACTTGGTAGGCTCCCTCAAGCTTGATGCTTTTATCAAAGAAAATCCAGAGCGTTTTATCCAATGCGGTATTTCGGAAGCCAACATGATTGGTATGGCTGCTGGCCTCACCATCGGCGGTAAGATTCCGTTTGCTACCACATTTGCCAATTTTGGTTCGGGACGGGTCTATGACCAAGTCCGCCAAAGCGTAGCTTATTCAAACAAAAATGTTAAAATAGCCGTATCACACGCGGGTCTGACGTTGGGCGAAGATGGCGCCACTCACCAAATCCTCGAAGACCTCGCTATGATGCGCGCTCTGCCCGGAATGACCGTCATCAACCCATGCGACTTCAACCAAACCAAAGCCGCCACTATCGCCGCTGCTGAATACGAGGGGCCTGTTTACCTTCGATTTGGACGTCCAGTAGTGCCAGTATTTACGGATGCTGACCAAAAATTTGAAATCGGAAAAGCTTGGATGGTCAACGAAGGCACCGATGTAAGTATCTTTGCGACAGGCCATTTGGTATGGGAAGCGATTCAGGCCGGGGAAATCCTCGAAGCAGAAGGTATCAACGCCGAAATTATCAATATTCATACTATTAAACCTTTGGATGAAAAAGCTATCTTAAAGTCGGTGAAAAAAACGGGTTGTTTGGTTTCGGCCGAAGAACACCAAGTAGCAGGCGGGTTGGGTAGTGCTATTGCAGAACTATTGGTTCAAGGTACCCCTTATCCACAAGAGTTTATTGCGGTAAAAGATAGCTTCGGCGAAAGTGGAACTCCCGCCCAGCTTATGGAAAAATACGGTCTCACCGCCAAAGACATTGTGGCAGCCGCCAAAAAAGCCATTTCAAGAAAAAATTAATGATGATGGGTTATCCGTTGATTGAAAAAAATACATTAAAATCATTGACGGATAACCCATCTTATTTTGCATGACCGACCAATCCATCCTTGAGAAATTTGCCAACCCTGAAAGCCGCAATTTTGCTTTCAACCAATTGGTACGTAAATACCAACAAAAAATATATTGGCATATTCGAAAGATGGTCATTGACCACGACGACGCCGACGACCTCACCCAAGAAACCTTCATCAAAGCCTGGCAATCGCTCGAAACCTTCCGAGGAGATTCTCAGCTTTTCACTTGGCTTTATCGTATTGCTACCAACGAATGCCTCAATTTTTTGAACAAAAAAAGGCGTCGTTTTTTTATGCCTATTCATGATGTAGAAGGGGAATTGCTCGAAAAACTTGAAAGTGTTTCAAGCCAATCCGAAAACCCTATGAGCGGCGATGAAGTACACTTGAAACTTCAAAAGGCTTTGTTGACGTTACCCGAAAAACAGCGTTTGGTGTTTAATATGAAGTATTTCGATGACCTCAAATACGAGGACATTGCCGAAATCACCGGCACCTCAGTAGGAGCATTAAAAGCAAGTTATCATCATGCTGTTACAAAAATTGAGAAGTTTTTGAACGATAGCGATTAAACTTTATTACAAAAGCATTGTCAAAAGTTTGTATGCTTAAATTCTTCATCCACAACAATAGCTGAACCTAGAGAAAAATGAAAAGGATAAAGTTAGAAGACCTCGACCGCAAGCTCCCTTATCGTGAGCCCGCAGGATATTTCGACAAACTACCCACGACTGTTCAATCTCGCATTTATGAGCAAGCTATTCAAAAGGAGAACCCTTTTAGTGTAAGTTGGTCGTGGAAGCGTACTGCCCTTACAGGAGCTGCTGCTAGTATTGTGGGAGTTTTGTTGTGGGTGACTTATCCTCAAAAACAACTTTCTTTGAGCGAAGAGACCTTGAGCCAAGTCACCAATGATGAAATTTTGACCTACTTAAAAGACCACAATATTTCCCAACAAGAGGTGATTGAACAAACTCAAGCTCCGATTGAAAGCGAAGAAGATGTGTTGTTTCAGCAACTCAACGTCAATGATGAAGATCTCAAAAGAGCACTTCAAGATGAAAATATTGAGGAAATGATTTAAGCGTAATCGTCTAGTATGTTATCATAAAATTTTAATCATGAAAAAGGTTCTTATTCTATTACTTTTCACTATTGTGGTCGGAACGGTCTCCGCCCAAGAAGGTGGTAAACAAAAACTCGAAAACGCTAAAATCGGTCTTATTACCAATCGCCTCAATCTGACCGTAGAACAATCGCAAGAGTTTTGGCCCGTGTATAATGAGTTTGACGGAAAGAAAAAGGAAATTCGTAAACAAATGCGAAAACTCATCGCCGAAACCAATACTCTCACCACTCCTGATGAAAAAATATTGTCTAATATCCGCGAAACCCTCAATCTTCAACAAAAAGAAGTAGATTTGGAGCGCGAATACATGAACAAATTTTTGAAGGTTATCAACGTGAGGCAGTTGGCCGAGCTTTACAAAGCCGAGCAAATGTTTACTCAGATGCTTTTACACCGCCTTAATAAAAAGGCGATGCCTGAGCGAAGCAACTAACCCTTGCGGCTGAATCCACTTTTTCAGCTTTTTATACACTTCATCTTATGAACAAACTTTGGATTTTGGTCTTGATGAGCCATGCTCTTTTTGCCCAAACCATCTCCTACGAAACTTCCCAAGGCAAAGAAACTGCCACTTATGACGAAGTCATTCGGTTTTATCAAGAGTTAGATAAGAAATATGACCAAGCCACATTGATACAAGTAGGGACTACCGACATAGGCAAGCCCCTACATTTGTTTGTAATATCGGCCAACAAAATCTTCAAACCACAAGCTGATAAAGTCACTATCCTTGTCAACAATGGGATTCATCCGGGTGAGCCCGAAGGAATCGATGCGAGCATGATGTGGGTGCGAGAATTGTTGACAAAAAAAACATTGCCCTCCAATGTTGTCTTGTGTGTAGTGCCGGTATATAATGTGGATGGAATACTCAACCGGGGGCTATCGCGCATCAATCAAAACGGACCCAACAGCTATGGGTTTCGGGCCAACTCGCGCAATTATGACCTTAACCGCGATTTTATCAAAACCGACTCTAAAAATTCAGAATCATGGCAGAAGATGTTTCAAACATGGAGGCCTCACCTCATAGTGGATACCCATACCTCCAATGGTGCCGATTACCAGCACGCTGTCACTTATTTCCCGACTCAAAAAGACAAGTTTAATCCGCTGGTTTCTGAATTTTTTACTAAACAATTCAAGCCCCAACTAGACGGGCTACTTACCAAAGCAGGTTTTGACCCTGTGCCTTATGTCAATGCTTATGGTGCCACACCCGAATCAGGCTATAATGGCTTCAATGATACACCACGGTATAGCTCAGGCTATGCGTCTTTGTTTAATTGTGAGACTTTTGTGGTAGAATTGCACATGCTTAAAGATTATCCTACGCGCGTCAAAGGTACCTATGCTTTTTTGGAAGCCACCCTTCAACTTAGTACTCAGCACGCAGCGTCTTTAATTAAAAACAAACAAAAAGCTGACGAAGCAGTAGCGTCTAAAGCTACCTTTCCTTTGAGTTGGAAACTCGACCGAACCGTTGCCGATTCGATTACTTTCAAAGGATTTGGAGCCAAATATAAGCCAAGTGAAGTAAGTGGTCTCAATCGTTTATACTATGATAGAAACGAAACATTTACCAAACGTATTCCTTTTTTTGACCATTATGTACCAGATATAACCATTGAAAAACCAAAGGCTTATATCATTCCACAAAGCTGGGCGAGGGTGATAGAACTTCTTAAAATAAACGGAGTAAAGCTAGAACCACTTCCCAAAGATATATCAGTGGAAGTAGAAGCCTACTACATCGAAGATTACAAAAGCCCCACTAAGCCTTATGAAGGGCATTATATTCATACAGGGGTAGTTTTGAGAAAAGAAAAACAAACTCTACCCTTCTATAAAGGAGACTACATAGTATATACCAATCAATCTTCAAATAGGTATATCATTGAGACGTTAGAACCTCAAGGCCCAGATTCTTTCTTTGCTTGGAATTTTTTTGACAGTGTATTAGGGCAAAAAGAGCACTTCTCCGCCTACGTATTTGAGGATGTAGCGGCAGACTTGCTCCGTAAAGATGCAGTTTTGAAAGAAAAATTAGAGGAACGTAAGAAAAAAGACGAGGCTTTTGCCAAAAGTGGCGCGGCCCAATTAGAATTTATTTATCGTAACTCTCCGTATTCTGAACGCTCTTATTTGCGTTATCCAGTGTATCGTTTACCTTAGTAGCTTCCGTGGCAGGCTCAGCCTCATCTGAAGGCTCAGTTTCATCTTCGTCGAAGTAAAAAAATGGGTCCATATAAAAAGGGGTTTGCTTATAGTTATATAACTATATATACGCGAAACATCCCTCTAGGTCACTAAAATTCCCCAATTATTATAACTTTTTTTTAGGGGATATAAAAAAAACAAACGGGCATATAAAAATAGTAACAATAAACTCTTTTTATATGCCCGTTTTAGTTTATAATCAAAGGCTTAGACTTTCAATACCTCATTACGCTCAATATATACCAAAAGCGCCTCTACTCGTTCATACCCCATCTCTTTGTAAAGGTTGGCATACCTTTTGATTTGACGAATGTGGTTTTCGAGAGGTACGCCTGTTTTGTAGTCTAATACTACTACACGATCTGCAAGATAAACGATGCGGTCGGGGCGGTGCAAATTACCATCAGGAGTAAGTATCTCACGTTCATTGAGCACCTTTGTTTCTTCGTCAAATAGCCCTGCTAAATCTGGATGCTGAAGGATTTTATCCAAGCTTTTCTGAATGTCTTTTGCTTCTGCTTGTTGAATGATTCCTTCTGTCTGCATCCGCAAAAGCGCCGTTGGCACATCGCCGGGGGTACGTACCATAGAGAGTGCATGGTGCACCTTATTGCCGTGGTCTTTTTTGTGTTCAAAGGTTTCTACGTCAAAAATACGATTGGCCAACCGCCGCAAACGCAACTCACGACTTCGGTCAGTAGAAATCACTTGAGGTATATAAAAAAATGAACTATCCTCATGATTACTATGTGGTTTAGAAGGAGTTATGGAAGCAGTTGCAGTTTGAAATTCTTGAGTTGTTTCCCCCATTTTTTCCAAATATTGATGCAGCCAATAGCTTACTTTTCGGGGTGTTTTGATTTTGGCAAAATTTTCTTCTTTGGCCAATACATACAGCTTTTTGGTAGGTCTCGTAAAAGCTACATAAAGCAAATTGAGGTTTTCGACAAAGACCCGTTGGCATTCGTCGTAGTATTGAGTGGCTATATTGGTAGGCGTGAGCTCCAAATCGGCTTTTACCTGAACCGAACCTGTCTTCATCCATTTTCGTTCGGTGTGTTCTATGCTACTGCCCTTTTCTACCTCTTCAAGGGTATAATCGGTCAGCGAAAGCTCGTCGGTAGGCTCAAGCTGTACCCACATTGTATCTCGCTTGGCGTCAGGCACAAATTTCCAGTCGGCATAAGGAATAATCACGACGGGATATTCAAGTCCCTTAGAACGGTGAATCGTTTGTACCGTGATGGCATTAGGGTCAGAAGGCGCCGAAATCGAGACTTTATCTTGTTGGGTTTCCCAATAATCTAAAAAATCGGCCAAATGACTTCCTCTTTTAGTATTGTATTCAAGTACTACATCCAAAAACCGAAACAGATAATCTCGTTCCTCTACCATCTCAAAGAGTCGGAAAATTTGTACTAATTTCTCTACCAACTCATACACGCTGATTTGCAGCAGCTTATAGGGATCCAACAAAGAGGTCGTCTCCGGCTGAGTTGGTATAGTATGAGGCATTAGGTTTTCAACATACGCATAGAAATCCTTCATTTCTACCGAATCTACCACCGTTTTGAGTTGTTTGTTGTCGGTGTTGTCAGGAATTCGTTTTAAAATCATCCTAAAAAAAAGATACAAAGCCTCATACTTATCGAGGCGACTATCAGGCTTCACAAGCACACGCATAAAAGCCGTGACGAGATTGACCGCCCCCGAGAAACGCAACGAAAGCGAATCGTCGGAGATGATATTGTATCCATTCTCTTTCAGATAATTGGCAATTTTTTTAGCGTCTCTCTTATAGCGACAAAGTACCGAAATATCTCCTACACTGAAACCGTCGCGTTGGGTACTTTGCTCTATCAATGCCAATGTTCGCTCAATCATCGCTGGCGTATCGTTTTCATCGTCAGCACTATTGGTATCTGCCTCAATAAATTCAATCTCTACACTTCCTCCCGCTTTTGGGTGAGGTGGCAGTTCTTGGGCGACTTGTTCAAACACTTCCTTAGAAAGTGGGTAAGTATCGCGATAAAGCTCTTCTACGGTTTGAAAAAAAGCATTGTTGAATTCAATAATTTCTTTGGCACTACGCCGATTGGTTCGCAAAACATCACTTTCTAAATGCCAACGAATATTTTCGAGACGTTCGAGGGTAAGCTCGCTATCTCCCAAGGATTGATAAAGACGGTCAAAATTTTTGGAATATAAAGCGATGATTTGATCCATATCCCCTCCCCTAAATCGATAAATCGCCTGCTTCGAATCTCCTACCGCCAAATTGAAATGATCATAACCGAGGCTATTGTCAATCAAAGGTAACACATTGGCAAACTGCAACTTAGAAGTATCCTGGAACTCATCAATCAGGATATGATTGAACTTTTCTCCCATTCGTTCATAAATAAACGGCACGGGGTCTTCGGTCACGATTTGGAGGATTTTTTGGTTAAACTCCGAAATATGCACGCGATTATTTTCGCGTAGTTGGCGGTCAAATTCCTCTTTGATTTCGTTGAGCAGCGACAAATGATACAGGTGGGGAGTGAGCTGTTGGTAGAGATAATAAAGCCCCCCATTTTGCTCACGCAGCCGTTCTATGTGTTCATAATACCCTACCAATTCAGCTTTGATATTCTGTACGGTCTCTACCACAAAAGGCCGAGCGGTTTTGGTAAGCCATCCTTTATCATTTTCAAATGCCTCTTTTTCACGGCTTCCTGGGGCCGACATTGCTTCTTGGGCATCGGTGCGTTTTTTAAAATATTTAAACACCGTCCCATAAGCAAAATCTTTTTCGTCAAGTCCATTTTCTAAAATAAGCTGCAAGCCTTGCTCAGCCCATTTACCTACTTGTCCTTCCCATTTTTTGACAGCCCCTACCAGCTGCCGTCTGATTTTTTTGAAGTCTTTGGCCGAAAGATGCGTATTTTGTTTGATAGCTGCATAGCGCTGTTCATTGAGCAAATCATGCGCAAAAGCTGCTAACGCTTCGGGTAAGCTGTGGTAATTTTGCCCTTGTTGACTTGCTTCCAAATAAAATGCCTCCAAAATATCTGTAAGTTCGCCATAAGAATCATCACCTGTTTTTTCCAGCATTCGTTCTACGGCCATCAAAAGAAGTTCACCCGCTTCCATTTCAACCTCAAACGAAAACGGAATTTCGAGTTCATCCGTAAAAGCACTTACTACGCGTTGCACAAAACTATCGATAGTCAGAATCGCAAAATCACTATAATCGTGCAGAATTTGTTTAAAAATTCGTTCGGCACGTTTACGCAAATCTCGCTCCCGCACCACATACGCACCTTCTCTATCAGCCAAGGACTCAGGATACAATTCGCCCAAAATATCATGAAGCATAGGATCATCTTGCCCACTCGCAAAGGCCTTCAGCTTGCTCATGATACGCTCTTTCATCTCACGCGTAGCAGCTTTGGTAAACGTAATTGCCAAAATGTGCTTGAAATAATAAGCGTTTTCGTTTTGTAAAACGAGTTTTAAATATTCTTTGGTAAGGGTATAAGTCTTGCCCGACCCAGCCGACGAACTAACGATTTTAAACATGTTTAACGATATATAGCTCCTACGGAGCAATTTATTCATTTACCACCAATTGGCTACCGATATGTAGCCTCTACGAGGCAATTTATTCATTTGTTATTCCTCAATTGGCTACCGATATGTAGCCTCTACGAGGCAATTTATTCATTTATTATTCCTCAATTGACTACCGATATATAGCTCCTACGGAGCAATTTATTCATTTACCGCCAATTGGCTACCGATATGTAGCCTCTACGAGGCAATTTATTCATTTGTTATTCCTCAATTGGCTACCGATATGTAGCCTCTACGAGGCAATTTATTCATTTGTTATTCCTCAATTGGCTACCGATATGTAGCCTCTACGAGGCAATTTATTCATTTATTATTCCTCAATTGGCTACCGATATGTAGCCTCTACGAGGCAATATTTTTTCATTGCCACATTATCGAATTATCAAATTTAAAAATCAATCCGATAAAAGAATACGGGCAAGAATCCTAACTGATATTCTTGTTTGAAATAAGGTGCTTGGGGAATATAACTCAAACTAAGTTGATTCTGAATTCCGAGTACATTCACAATATCTACCGCGATAGTGTGCGTCAAACGATTACGATTGATTTTATATTCTGTTTTGAGGTCAAAACGTTTGTATGGGTCAAATTGGAGTGAGTTTCGGGTAGCATCGGCAAAAACAATCTCCTGTGTTTGCCGCGACAAAACTTCATCCACTGGCCCATACCAACGCCCGCCCGTCATCGTAAATTTAGCTCCAATATTCAAGCTTTTGCGTTTGTTGAAGGTAAACTCTTTAGAAAACAACGCATTGAAGGCATATTTTCCATTAAAATCCGAATTATGCCATAGTTTATCAGAACCTTGGTATTGAGCATCAAACAGTGAGGCCGTGATTAAGAAATAGTAATTGTTGCTAAAAAATTTCTCCAACGTCACTTCCGCTCCATAGTTGCGACCAATGCCCGCATTTTGGAGTAAATTTGGAAATATTCGCGAAAAACCAGCTCCCGAATTCACCAACGAAAACGACGATTTCTGAACTTCTACCGGTACATCGTAGAGGTTTTGATAATAGGCTTCTACCAACAATCGCAGATTGTCGGCCAGCATCTTGCTGTAACCTGCTACAAAATGCCAACTTTTAGAAAAACCCACGTTTTTGGCAGGATAAGGCACCGTGTTGACATTACTCAAATTGGGATGATAAAAATACAAATACGAAGGTAAGCCTTGACTATGCAAACCCGTAGCGAGAGTAAACTTCTGACGATGAGGCAATTCTAAGGCCAAACCTAGACGAGGTTCAATAACCGAATAACTATTGGCATTGATAGAACTATACAAACTACTTAATCCAGCATTGAATGAAAGATTTTCGGTAAGATAATGTTTAAACTGAACATAAGGCTGCAACAATACATACATTTCACGGTTTGCATTCCAGCGTGTTGTCCAAGGTGTCCAGCTCATGGAAGTTTCGTTGAAGACCCGCGCTTGGTCAAAAGCCGTAAAACTATATAAATCAGCATTGAACCCTACCTTTAAAGTACTTTTGGCGCCCCACTTTTTGTTGAGATAAGTGGCCAACGAATACTTCGTTTCGTTGAATTTATAATCCAACAAAGGGCGGATAGAATCAATCACAAAACGCTTATTTTCAATCAAAGGCTCGCCTTGAGGAGTTTTACGCAAAAACAAGAAATCATGATTGGCATCTTGAACATTGCTAGAAACGGCCACGGTGGCTTTGAAGAAAGTACTTTTATTGATAGGCTTGTTGAGCGTTATTCCCCCCGTAGCCATGTTGGTCGAAAAGTACTGATTACGGTCGTTTTGCCCAAAGATGTTTCTTTCCGAAGCTTCTTGTTCGCTAATCAAAATATCAATAGTACTGGCGCCTCCTACGCCCCATAGTGCTATATTTCCTCCTTTTTTCAGTGGGAAATTAAACCGAGCAAAGCCATCCAAATAAGTAGGTGTAGCCTCGGTTCCAATGTCAATTCCTGCTTTTTTGAATAGCCATAGGTTGGCGTATCGGCCCGTTACTAAATAGGAAGCTTTGCTTTTTTTGGACAAAGGCCCTTCTGCCAAAAACTCAGTTCCTAAAAAACCAAACTGCGCCGAAAGTTGATGTTTTTCATCATTTCCATTCCGAAGTTTTAGGTCAAACACCCCCGATGTAGTATTGCCAAACTCAGCAGGAAAGGCTCCTGTAAAGAAGTCCGAATTGGCTAAGTATTTGTTGTTGATGATACTTACAGGCCCTCCTGATGTACCTGCAATCGCGAAGTGATTAGGGTTAGGGATATTGACGCCCTCCAATCTCCACAACACCCCCGAAGGCGAATTACCACGAATCACGATGTCGTTCCGCGAATCATCTGCGCCTTGTACCCCAGCGAAGTTGGAAGCCATACGAGCGGGTTCTCCCCTACTTCCAGCATACCGTCCTGTTTCTTCAACCGAAAATTGTCTTGCGCTTACTACTGCCATTTCGTTGGCAGCTTCGCCATTTCGTTTTACTTTCACCACCACCGTATTAAGCTCCGTAATAGCCTCCTCCATTTCGAGATTTAGGATCGTTTCACGGCCCGCTTCGACGACGATGTTGTTGAGCAATATTTCTTTATAACCCACCAAAGTAAATCGAAAGGTCTGACGCCCCACGGGTACATTTATTAATCTGAAGTTTCCCTCTGTATCAGTCACCGTCCCCACTGGCGTAGGAGCATTGTTGACCAACAAAACCGCCACGCCTACCAAGGGAAATTTAGATTCTTTATCCACCAAGCGCCCCCTGACGGTCTGGGTAGGTTGAGCCAACGTATTGATAGAAAATATCAAAAAAAAGAAGAATAAAAATATGTTTTTCATAATAGAGATTTAAAATTAACTAGACATATAGGATAAAAGTACAATCCGTTAATCGCGGTAAAGAAGCTAAAAATTTCGCAGCCTACCTACGCTAATCATTTCATTTATCATGGCAAAATTCTCTTATTTTCGAAAAAACATCATCGTCCAAATCAAGCAAAATGTATGATAAACCAAACAAATCCCTAGCCAAACAGGCTTGTCAATCAAATCGCTAAAGACAAAAATAAGTGGCACAGTAAGACCAATGCGAGTGATTTCCGAAATAAACAACCAGTCTTTTGCCTCTAAAATACCGCTCCAATTGATAATCAAATGCCACAATAAAACACTACCCATTATCTTCTCAAGCGTTGTCCAAGGAGAGTTTGGACTGATAATGAGTAGCATTAGTATGATTCCAAAAACAGCACTTAAGCTCAAATACACTTTGGATTTGGCAAAGGGAGTCAACGAAATACGCTGCTGATTTTGGAGCGTAATTTCTTCTAAAGGTGGCTTAGCAGGTAAATTAGCGGGGCGCCATCCTAATGGCATAAACCAAATTCTGATTTTGTCCCACCAATTAGTAGCAGCCTTAGCATCTTTCCAAAGAATACGATAATAATGGAAGTTGATGCTGATAGGGTTCCAGGTTTGTGCTTGGCCATACATTCCATAAATCACTTTGTCGGTTTCTTCCTCAAAAGAGCCAAAAAGTCGATCCCAAATAATTAAAAACTCCCCATAGTTTTTGTCTAAATATTTAAAGTTCACCCCATGATGCACACGGTGATGCGAAGGAGTCGTAAAAACAAACTCAATCCAGCGCCACAGTTTAGGAATCAGTTCGGTATGATGCAAAAATGAAATGAATAGGTGAATCCCTGTCATCATATAAATATCAAATGGTCTAAAACCAATGATAGTAAGAGGCCAAAAGAAGAAAAAAGAGAACAACCGCTGGGTAACACTCGCCCGTAGTGCCACAAAAAAATTCATTTCTTGAGCACTATGATGCGGCGAATGCGCCGCCCACATAATGTTTATTTCGTGCCCCCACCGATGCACCCAATAAAAGATAAAATCGATACCCAAGAGCAAAATCAAAAAATTGGGAACATTCATAGGAATGTCGTCTATGAGTCGGAAATGCTCCCATAAATACCCATACACTGTATATACGCCTGCAGCTACAAGCACATTGACAGTTTGATTGCCCAGCGCCGTTCCGAAGTTGGCAACGGCTTCTGAAAAAGTAATATAGTTTTTTTTGTAGTATATACATAAGCCCACTTCTATCGCAATAAAAAAAAGAGCAAGCGGCGTAAGCAGGGTATAAATGTTTTGGGTAGAAAAAGAGACGGAGTCCATTGATGTAAATGATTTTGAAATTGAAAACATTACTAAAATCTCAATAGAAATAAATGCCTACTCCTACCCCCATCATGCCTAATGCTATGCCTGCGCAGGATTTTTTATAACCTAACGATCTAACATTGGGATGATTAGCGTATTTATTGGCCAACAACGAAGTCCGGTGGATAAGACCACTTACACCAAATCCGACTGCCACTCCGCCCAAAACTGCCGCAAAAACAAATGTGGAAGACGACGAAAAAACGAAGCTTACTATTACTAATAATAAACTAAATACGCCTGCCACAAATGAAATTCGGGCGGCCGTATTTTCGGAATGAGTCGTTACATCACGACTATATAAGCCTAAGGCAAAGCGAAAAATTCGAGACATAAGCATCTTTGGTTTAGATTAAAGAATGGGTTTAATAGTTAGAAAAACGTTCATTCATTTTTCAAAACAAAAATCTTATTCTTTCCTTTACCTCACAGATACCTGTTTGCCTACGGCTATATTCAGTTTATATTCGGCACCAAATCGTCAATTTTCAAGCCCCATTGCACGTAAAAAATCGGTTTTTGTGCGACGCGCCACGTCCACTTCACTCCCATCTTCCATAAACACACTCCCGCCATCTCCTCTTACATACTTAGTAACAAAGTTCATATTAATGATATGGGACTTATGTACTTTAAAGAAATTATCGTATCCCTTTAATTGTTGTTCAAATTCTGCCAAAGACCGCGAAGCCATCATTTTTTGGCGATTAAAAAAATACACATTGGCATAGCTTCCCATGGCCTCTATACGCACAATATCAGCAACGGGGAAAAGTAGTACCCCTTCTAAGGTAGCAATTGGGATTTTCTTTACTTTTTCCCGTTCTTCTCTCATCATTTTCAAGAATCGCTGAAGGTCTTCATTGGCACTAGGCTGCTGTTCCAATTTTTTTTCCAACATTTGATTTTGAGCAGCTACCAGTTGTTCATTTTCGATAAGCCGCTTCATGGCCAACTCTTGTGCTTCTACGCTTTCCTGACGAAGCGTGTTGATCCGGTCCATTAGAGCAAAAGTTAAAAAAGTAGCCTGTATCAAAATGCCGATATGATAACCGTAGTAGGTAAAAATATGGTCAAAAGAAAGGACATTCAAAAGCGTAAGCACAATGAGCAATATCTCTACGATGTACACCCCCCAGCCCAACAGATAAAATCGTGCGGGGTGAAAGCCATGTTGATAAAGCCAAAAACCAACAATGAGATATGAAAAAAAGGTTACTAAAACCACGATATTAAACACCATTTCGGCCTTTTGGATACCCATCAATTTTGTCAACACAATAAGCGTAGCCAAGACCCCCAGCCCTTGAAACAACCGATGTAAATGTGGCAATACTTGCTTGATATTGAGGAAAGCTACCGAAAATCCGATGCTCGTCAGAAGAGCACATAGTCGAATCAAGCTCGAATTGATGCCATTATTCATGAAAGGCATATCACGCCAGAAAAAATCAAACAAATATCCTTCAAAACTCAAAAAAGTGAGTGCCGAAAAAACCACATGCAGAGCATAAAGAAAATATGTTCGCTCGTTTAAAGTAAAATACATAAAAAAGCTAAACAAAGCAATCAATAACATTACGCCCATCACGAAGGCATTGATTAGGGTCTCTCTATATACTCGGTTTACCAGTGGCCGGATACTCCCCAGTTCAATCTGAGATACTAGGCCATTCATATCTTTAAGCCCCAAATAGAGGTATTTTGGCTGTTTCCCCAAATTCAAAACCACACTATTGAGCGAAAAATAACGCCGATTAAATGGCCTTAGCGTTCCTGTTTCGGTATAATATGTAGTGTCTTCACTTACTACATAAGCATCTATATAATCAATATCTTGTGCCAAAAACAGCGCATAAAGCACTTCGTTGGTTCGGTTTTCTATTTCAAACTTAAACCATATCCTAGAAGGTGAAAAACCAAGGTTGATGATTTTGTCAGGAATTTTTCGAAACTTAGAGTCAGGAATTTTAGCAATATCTAAATGAGACAGCTCATTGGTACTATCAACAAAATACCCCGCATTTCCTCCAATTTCTGTTAAAATATGAAATTGAGTGTAGACCACTTTTGATGGCTGAGCCAGACAACAACATTTTCCTAAAATTGCCAATAAAACGGCGAATAAAGTTGTCTTCATTTTACAAAAGATTAGGTGCAAAAACCCGATAGTAACGATTTACTCACAAAAACTTGTTAAATGTTTTTTAAAAATCCAAATCACTAGATTACTAATAATACTCGTGCTATTCCACCTCTCTATATGCGTCAATAAAAACCTCGCCAATACAAAATATTAAAATCAAAATAGGGTCAAAAACGAATCTACAATCTTAATTCTCTTCTAAAAAGCATTAAAATGACACGGGGTACACCGTTACTCCAAAAATAACAATGTACCCCGCAAAATCAAGAATAAGTTAGTAAACGGTCATTTATTTCTATTCCAGCACCCACCCTAAATACACGATACGTCCGATAGGTGCCGCACCATATACTTGTACGGCATTAGCATTGAGGAGATTTGTACCGCCAAGGCGTAAACTACTCTTTAGTTTGGGAAATCGGTAGCTGACTTGGCCATCGAGCGTCCCGAAAGCTTCAATGTATCCTTCATCTACTGGCATAAAATACTGATAACCACTATTGTGACGATAATTAAACGCATAAGTAAGATGCTTGATAGGCTCTCCATTGACGCCCAAATTGAACTTATGAGTAGGCGTATTGAAGCCCAAAATCAGCCCAGGCACGTCGTTTTCGTTGATATTTGACCATGTATAATTAGCGTTGAAATTGAGCTTTTTATGATAAAAATATTCAACACTTGCCAGCACCCCTTGCGTCCGAACTTGGCGGTCGGCGTTGGCCCATGTCTGAATCAAACGCCCACGGGTGCGGTCGGTAGTAGGCTTCGCAAAATCACCAGTAGCCGCCGGCAGTGGCACACCCGTAGGAGTGAGACCATCTTCACGTCCATAAAATCGCAAAGTGCCAATGAAATCGTTGTACAAAGAACGATAATAGCTCAAATCGACGTACAAACCTCTGGCCAACTGCCCTTTGTAGCCAATCTCCCACGTATTGACCTGCTCAGGGGCTATTTTTTTGATAGTAATGGGTTTCAAAAAATCAGGATTTGCTTGGCCATTGGGAAGTGCCGAAACGGCATTGAGTCCTTGGTAGCCTTGTGCAACGTTGCCTGCCACTAACAAACTCCCAAAGTCAAGATAGATAAATTGGTCTAACTGCGCAGGTTGACGATAAGCTTGGGCATAATTGAGGCGGAGATTGTGCTGACGATTGCTACCTACACTCAAAACCGCCGAAAGGCGTGGAGAAAAGCGTCCGCCAAAATTACGGAATCTATCATAACGCCCCGCTGCTGCAAGTTTGAGACGATTTTGCCAAAGCGAATAGCGTGCTTGCCCATATATTCCCCCGTCCCAATTTACGATACGGTCACGGATTTGAATATCATTGGTATTGGGAGAAATCGGTGAATTGGGGCCGTCAGAAAACAAAGTCCCGGCGGATTGCAGAAAATGCGTACGGTACGAACCTCCTGCAATCAAATTGAGTTTTTGGATATTCCATTCTCTTTGCGCGCTAAAATCCCAAAAACGAGCAGTGTTGGCAAAAGCCGCCCCACGTACCGTTTTGGTACCGTTGATATCAATCAAGCCTACGCCGCTGACGATTTGTTCGCGTAATTGATTAAACAAAGGACTTCCTACGGGCAATTGCACTCCCGATGCCAATTGCGATGCCAATGCTTGCGCTGCTTCGATGCTCTGCCCCCCTGCCACTGCTTGCGGCAAGGTATAATTGGCCGGAACGCCTCCCGTAGGATTAGCCGCATATACATTGGGCAAAGCCGCTCCCGCCGCTAGGCCATTGCCACGCGCCGCCGCAAATACTTGATTCCATAAAGCAAAATAGTTTTGGGCAAAAGTAGGATAACGTACCCCTGAAGTGGCAGGAGCCATGGGAGCATTCATCAAGCCACTTGCCAGTGAATTCATATCGTAGGCTTTGCCGCCATAATCGAATACAGTATAAGCCCTTATAAACCACTCATTGGTTTTCAATTCGATACGATGCACATCGTATTTCATACCACGCTGTGCGTAGCGGCTAGTGCTTTGAAAAATCCCGTTACTTACCGCCAATTTATATTCATAGACGGCTTTCAAGCGATTATTGATTTGCCAATGTAGCGACGGATTGATGCGGAAGTTTCCAGCTTTGTAATTGCCATTATTAAATAGCTTAAAAGGATTTCCTGCCGATTCGTTCCAGTTGGCCATTTCGGCTTCGGTATATCCTTGGGTATAAATACGATACGCTGCGCCGTTGTTGAGAGCGGTCAAAGCCGGAGTCGATACCGTAGACCCAACCTCTCCATAACGGTTGATGGCATTCCAGCCCGCAGGATTACCGGTGGCGTTGTTGAGTGGGTCAGAACCTGCCAATCCTCCCGAAGTCACTCGCTTGATAGCCGCATTGTTGGAAGACAAAAACTCGTCGGCCTCAAAGTAATTAGCGTTCAATTTAATAGCCCATTTACTACCCAATACTTTGGCATAGCGAACTTGGGCATCTATCATACTTCGATTTCCTCCTCTAAGCGACGCTGATAAACCTTGGTATTTGAAGGGATCTTTTGAATTCATAAGAAGTACGCCATTGAAAGCATTAGACCCATAGAGGGCAGAGTTGGCCCCAAATACAATGTCTACGCTTTCTAGATCAAGCTCGCCAATTCCGACCCAATTTCCATAATACAACGACGCAGTAGGCGAAGTGACATCTACATAATCGGCCAATTGCACCACCCGCTCGGCTTTGGAGCTATTGAAGCCGCGCGTGCTAAAACTAGTAATAAGCCAACTCGACTGACTTACATCAATGCCTTTGAGACGTCCTAAAGAAGAAATCAGTTCTGAAGAAGGCTGCTTTTGTAGTTGAGCATTGGTCACTCTCTCCACTGTTACGGGAGTTTCCATGAGAGGCTCCGCAGTACGCGAAGCCGAAACAATCACTTCTTTGAGATATAATGTATCCAATTCTAAACGTCCAACCGAAGTTTTTGGGGGCGTCTGTGCCCTTAAAATGCTCGAAACGATGAGCAGCAAACTCATTAAAAATGAAGTAAACAGATTTTTCATAATCAATATTAAAGGTGGTTTTGAGGGAACAAACTTAGAAAGAAACCTTTAGGTTGTATATCTTTTCTCGGCTCAAAAAGACCTTAAAATAAGTGTATCCTCAGAAAATCAGCCATTTAGTTGTATATGACTGGTTTTTCTTAAAAATTCGCTTCACAATTTTTCACCTAAAATCACTTACAGCCAATGTACCAAAAACCATCTGGTGCTTTTATTGCTGCGTCTTGGATAGCCCTCGCCGCAGGTATGGCAGGATTTATCATCGGCCTATGGAGAGCCGAAATGCTCCTCAACGAAAAGGGATATTATTTTACCATTCTAATGTATGGATTGTTTTCGGCAGTATCGGTACAAAAGTGCGTTCGCGACCGCTTAGAAGGCATCCCTGTTACAGACATTTATTATGGAATCAGTTGGTTTTCGACCATTCTGTCCATTAGTTTATTAGCAGTGGGGCTTTGGAATGCCACCATGCTTGCGAGCGAAAAGGGATTCTATGCCTTTGCTTTTTTGCTCAGTATCTTTGGGGCTATTGCGGTTCAGAAAAACACCCGCGACAGCGAAGACGCTAAAAAATAAGCATAAAGAATACATGACTTGGCAAAGGTAAGCTACCTTTGCCAAGTCTAGAATACAGGAGAGAGAATCATTCTAGCGATACCTCCAAAATATCATTTGCATGATTACTCGCGTCCTAACGTTGTTTCTTTGTGTTGGTTTTGTAAAACTCTACGCTCAAAAAAAACAAATCGCCATTACAGTCGATGATTTGCCGTTTGTAAATGAGATTTCGCTTCAAAATTCCGTTGAGAATACTCAAAAATTGATGGAAACTTTGAAGAAAAATCAAATTTCTGCGATTGGATTTGTCAATGAATCGGCTCTTTACCGAAAATGGGGAGAAGTAGATGAGCGAATTGATTTACTCAATACGTGGCTCCTCAACGGGCATTCGCTCGGAAATCATACCTACTCCCACCCTTCCTTCAATGCTACCTCCTTGGAAGATTACAAAATTGACTTTCTCAAAGGCGAAAATGTAACCTCCAAACTTACCAAAGCCCACGGCACTGTGTTGCGTTATTTTAGGCATCCATTTTTACAAACGGGTAGCGATAGCCTCAAAAAATATGGCTTCAACCAGTTTTTGGCACAACGTGGCTATCAAATCGCCCCTGTGACGATTGACAACGAAGATTACATTTTCAATAAAGTATATCGCGATGCCTACTTGAAAGGCAATCAAGCCCAAATGCAACGCGCCTTAGAAGCTTATATCACGTATTTAGAGGCTTTGTTTGATTATTTTGAAAAATTGGCTTTTGTCCTCGAAAATCGCCCCATAAAGCACATTTTCCTTTGTCATGCGAACTTGATTAATAGCCAACATTTTGACAAGGTCATCGCGGTGATGCAAAAACGACAGTATGAATTTGTGACGCTAGACGAAGCCCTCACCGACCCGATTTATCAAAGTACTGAAACCTATGTAGGAAAAGGAGGGTTTTCGTGGCTCCACCGCTGGAAACTAAGTAGAAATGTCAAATTCCCTCATCATGAGCCGTCTATCCCCGACGATATTATGAAGCTGTACGAGGCCAAATAATGTTTTGCTCTAAATTGATGATTATTTTTTTATGCATATTGGACATATTTCCTTATTGGTAGCAGACTACGACGAAGCCATTGACTTTTATACCCAAAAACTTGGATTTGTCCTTTTGGAAGATACGCCCCTCTCTCCTCAGAAGCGGTGGGTACTTGTAGCTCCTTCGCCTACATCAGAGTGTAGTTTATTGCTGGCCAAAGCCGCCAATGAAGAGCAGCAAATGCAAATTGGGAGACAAAGCGGAGGTCGTGTTTTTTTGTTTTTATATACCGATACTTTCTGGGAAACATATGAGCGCCTAAAATCCCAAGGGGTTATTTTTTTGGAATCACCACGTCAAGAGCCCTACGGTTGGGTAGTTGTGTTTCAAGATTTATACGGCAATAAATGGGATTTATTAGAAAACAAAAAGCCTAAAAGCTAAGTACCATTTATTCTCTAAAGATTTGCGTCAGAGACGCAGCACTATTTTTGACCCAAATGGTAGTTTGGGTCAAGCTATCACTCCCAGCATGATGTCGGTACGGAATCGTATCGCCGATGCAATGACACAAAGTCCCTGACTTTAGTTAATATTAGGTAAACAATTACCTCTATTTTATCTATCTCATTTTGAGTTTTACCAAAAACATCAGGCATAACTATTACTTTTGGCGGAAATTTTCTGACAAAAATGACGATCACAACCTTCCAAAATACGGATATTCAAACCAATGCGACTTATTTATTGACTGATAGTCGGCAATTGATTTTCCCTCAGCAAACCCTCTTTTTTGCCATCAAAGGCGCGCGACACGACGGCCATCAATATATTTTAGAACTTTATCAAAAAGGCGTACGACAGTTTGTGGTAGAGCAAAAATCCCTTTCTGAAGCGTTTATAGCGCAGTTGGAAACTTTGGATGATGCTCAAATCTGGGAAGTAGAAAGTAGCCTCAAAGCCCTGCAAGACTTGGTCAAACGCCACCGTACTCAATTCGACATTCCAGTCATTGGTATCACCGGAAGTAATGGCAAAACCATCGTCAAAGAATGGCTTAGTCATCTTTTAAGTGCTGATTTTCGGATTGTAAAAAGTCCCAAAAGCTATAATTCGCAGATTGGCGTACCGCTATCGGTATGGCAAATGAATGATACGCATACGCTAGGGATTTTTGAAGCAGGGATTTCGCAAGTTCATGAAATGAAATCCCTGCAAGAAATCATCAGACCGACCATTGGCATTTTTACTAACATTGGCTCGGCTCATGATGAAGGTTTTAGAAGTCGTAAACAAAAAGTAACCGAAAAACTTCGCCTCTTTACTCAGTGCAAACAACTCATCTATCGTGCCGACTACTCTGACATTGACGAAGAAATCAAGCTTATCCTGAAACCTGTCAATCCTCAATGTGAGCTTGTCAGTTGGGGACAAAGTCCTGATGCTACGATTCAAGTAGAATGGCAAATCGACCAAGAAAACAGCTACATCGTACTAAATTCGGCATTAGAAGCGTACGACAATCATCTGTTTTCTGTTCCCTTTACCGATGAAGCCTCAATTGAAAATATTACTCATTGCATCATACTAATGCTGACAATGGGCATACCCTCTCACGAAATTCGTCAGCGGGTATTACGTCTGCGCCCGATTTCGATGCGCCTCGAACTGAAGGAAGGAACTAACAATTGCTATTTGATTGACGACACCTACAACAACGATTTGGTAGGATTGAGCATCGCACTTAATTTTCTGAGTCAACAAGAACAACGTCCTCAAAAAATAGCCATTTTGTCGGACTTGCTCCAAACTGGTCAGAAAGAAGAGGAGCTTTATGCTCAAATTAATACCTTACTTCAAGAAAAAGGCATCCAAAAACTTATGGCGATTGGCGAGGCGTTTGCGCGCAATGCTACTTTGATCCAAATCGAGGCCACTTATTTTATTTCTACCGACGATTTTTTGTCGAAACTCACACCTCATTCATTCCGCGATGCACTCATACTTATCAAAGGAGCTAGACCTTTTCAGTTTGAGCGAATTGTGCACCGTTTACAACAAAAAGTTCACGGAACTGTACTCGAAATCAACCTTGACGCCCTTACTCATAATCTCAATTTTTATCGAAGTAAGGTGGGCAACAACACCAAAATCATGGCAATGGTCAAAGCTTTTGCCTATGGCAGTGGAAGCGCAGAAGTAGCGCAGTTGTTACAATTTCACCGGGTCGATTATCTAGCCGTAGCCTATGCTGATGAAGGAGTTAGCCTGCGGCAAAATGGGATAGAACTACCAATAATGGTCATGAATCCTTCGCCCAACACCTTCTACAAACTCATTGAATACCAACTAGAACCCGAAATTTATAGCCACAAAATACTAGACGAATGGTTGTTTTTTCTGAATTCATCTCTGACAGATGCTTCTCCTAAACATCTCATCCATCTCAAGCTTGACACAGGGATGCATCGGCTTGGTTTTACAGAAACAGATATACCGTCGCTAATTAAAAAATTAAACCAACATCCCCATATTCGAGTAGCGTCAATATTTTCACACCTAGTAGGAGCCGACGAAGCGATTCATAATGATTTTACACAACTACAACTCAAGCGCTTTGAAGCAGGTTCTTCTCACCTTCAGGAAGCTTTGGGATACAAGCCTTTGCGCCACATCCTCAATTCTGCTGGCATAGTGCGCTTTTCAGAACATAAGTTTGACATGGTTCGATTGGGTATTGGATTGTATGGGGTAGAAGTCAATCAACTCGAACAAAGAGCTTTACAGCAAATTGGCACTTTCAAGACGGTAGTATCTCAAGTCAAACAACTACCCGCTGGCGAAACCATCGGTTATAGCCGCGTGGGAGTTTTGAGCAAACCTTCGACTATTGCTACCATAGCGATTGGCTATGCCGATGGCTATGACCGTCGTTTTGGAAAAGGCATAGGCAAAGTTCTCATCAATGGCATGCTATGCCCGGTAGTCGGCAATGTATGTATGGATATGACGATGGTAGATGCTACAGGAGTGACCGTACAAGAAGGCGATGAAGTGATTATTTTTGGCAACGATTTGCCGATTTATCAATTGGCCCAACAGATTGGGACCATACCTTACGAACTGTTGACAGGCATCAGCGAACGGGTCAAGCGCGTTTTTTATAAAGAATAAAGGCTAGGAAATTGCTCCCTAGCCTTAGTTTCATTTCTATCAATTGAATCACTGTTTGGTAGGAATTTTGGCTTTGGCATCATCAAAACTCCGTTTTTTAGTTTCTAAGTCCGTTTGCGAAGTAGCTACATCTTTCTCGTTGATTTCTAAATCCTTTTTAAGATTCGCTAGTTCTTTTTCCGTTTTTTCGATATCTTTTTTGAGACTTTCTCCCTTACGGGTAAGTTTACTAAAATTCTTTTCGGCATCTTTCATGGCTTCTTCGGCCACGCGAGCATCATCATATAGAATGGCATCCTCGGCAAATTTTTTCAAGAAAGCTTCTGCTTCTGCATACCCTTTGGTGCCCTGAGTCACATAAGAACCATTCCCTAAATCCAAGTAAATAAACACTTGCGAGAGCCCCTTTTTAGCACTGACTTGACTTGCCAAATTGATAGGCGAAGAAGATATACTTGAAATGCTTGCACTAGCCACCCGGTATACCCCTCCTCTGGAGCTATTGACTTTGCCGTATTGTTTTAAATAATCCTCCCAGTACTTTCCCAAATACTTTTCTTCGATTTTTGTCGTTACATATAAGCCTTCGAAGCTTGCTTTATCAATATCCCTTTTGTCAGGCAAAACAGTCTGAGCCATGCTCGAATACCCTAAAATACATACAATTGCGAAAACAAATATCCTTTTCATCATTAATTTGGTTTTTAATTTTGACGTAAAATAAACCTTTAAGGTCACAACTTTACAAATAAACATTTACATTTTGTCCGACATTCCACCACATATTTCTATGATTTTTAACAGTTTTCAGCGGAATTCAGTACTTTTATCATAATTCAAACTTATATTTATACCCTCGTTCAACTACGATTCAAAGAAAAGCTTCAGTATCTAGTCTGCAAGTCCCTACATTGCCTACTCTCTATGCAGTTTTTTACCAATCTATGATGAACTTACATCTCTAAACCTTTTGCAAGTGAAGTCTAAAAGTAATCCAAGATTTGTCAACAAAGACAAGAATTTATTTTTTCCTACCCTCAAGAAAAGAGTAGATGCCTATTTTAAAGAACGCAATCTTTCCAAAAATGCCAACCAAGTCTTAATTGTAAAAACGATAGCTCTTACCGCCCTGTATGTGCTTCCGTTTATTTTAATATTGGTTTTGCAGCCTCCTTTGAGCGTCAGCTTAGTGTTATGGTTTATGATGGGAATCGGACTAGCGGGCCTAGGGATGAGCGTAATGCACGATGCAAATCATGGCGCTTATTCAGAAAATGACGCCGTCAACTACTGGATAGGCAACATCTATCTTGGTATGCTGGGCGGCTCTACTTTCAATTGGAATCTACAGCATAACGTCTTACATCATATGTATACCAATGTGGTACATGTAGATGAAGACATTAACGATAAGCTGGTACTTAAGTTTTCACCCCATACTCCCGTCAAATCATTTCATCAGCTTCAATGGCTCTATGCCTTCTTTTTTTATGGTTTGCTTTCGCTTTATTGGGTTACTTTAAAGGACTTTATTCAATTTACGATTCATATCCGCAACGGCGTCAATACAAACACTAAAGCTCAAAATGCCGTAACGTTGTCTAAAATTATCCTTGCTAAAGTGCTGTATTATGCTGTAATCATCGGTATTCCTACAATTGGCTTTCACATTCCAGTGGGAGAGGTGATTTTGGGCTTTTTAATGATGCACTTTGTAGGGGGAATTATCTTGACCACGATTTTTCAATTAGCTCATTCGGTGGAAGGTACGAGTCATCCACTACCCAACGAAAAAGGGATCATCGAAAACGACTGGGCAATTCATCAGCTCAATACGACTGTCAATTTCTCTCGTCACAACAAATGGCTGTCATGGTATGTAGGTGGGTTAAACTTTCAAGTAGAACACCATTTATTTCCAAAGATTTCGCATGTTCATTATCCAGCGTTATCAGGAATTGTCAAAGATACCGCTCAAGAATTTGGCGTACCTTATCTCGAAAACCCAACCTTTGGAGTAGCACTTAAATCTCACATTGCTACCCTACACCAACTTGGCAGACTTCCCGACATGAATGAAGCCCTCGGATAAAAAAAGCTTATAACAAATCGTTTTTGAAAGCATAAGCTACTAAGCCCGCTGTATTTTTGGTGCCTGTTTTTTCGAGCAATCTCAAACGGTGCCCTTCCACAGTACGCGGGCTTACAAAAAGTTTTTCGCTGATTTCAAGCGTCGATAGCCCTTCGCAAAGCTGCTGCAATACTTCCATTTCACGGGGCGAAATTTGTACTTTACTATTGAAAAGCGGAGCTGGTGGCGTAGCACGAGTGATTACTTTCCGATGAAGGGCTTTTGATACAAAATCACTATAATAAAATCCATCGGACATTACCCGCCGAATAGCATTTTCGACTTCTCCTGGTTCTGAATCTTTTAGTAAATAACCATTTACGCCTTTTTCGAGCAAGTGAATAATAAATCGATCCTCTTCGTGCATGGACACAATAATGACTTTCACGTGAGAAAAATGCAATTGAATCTGCTCGGTAGTTTCGACCCCATCCATGACGGGCATTTGCAAGTCTAGTAGGGCAATATCGGGCGTAACTTTCCCTAAAAGATCCAAAAGTTCTTTTCCGTTTGCAGCTTCTCCTATCAGCTCAAAGTCCTTGATTTGATTGAGCATCGCGGTCATACCTTTTCTAAAAAGATTATGATCATCAGCTATTACCAATTTTATCTTATCCATTTGCATGTTAAATTAAGTCTTTCTACCGTTGAGTATTCATTTTTTCAATACTCGGTTTTTTGTCCACCAAAGCACAACTTTTTAGTTCTATGACTGCCCTGCATCCTTTATTAGGGGCGGTTTCGTACTTTATTTTACCTTCTATGATTCGGAGTCTTCCTTCTATATTGTCAAGGCCAAGTCCCGGAGAAACCCTTTTGCGTATATCTTGCAAGTTGAAACCCTGACCATTGTCTTCTACTACAAGCCCAAAATAATGCGGCGGCAACGACATCTGAATGTGTATGTTTGTCCCGCCCGAATGTTTGAGCGCATTGTTGATAAGCTCTTGTACTACCCTATAAAGCATCAATTCTACTTTGGGCTCAAGTCTGAAATTTTCGTCTCCGGCGTAGCCAAAAGTAATTTTTATATCGTTGCCATAATTACTTTTAGCAACAAACTCCTGCAAAGCAGCCGGTAGGCCAAAACGCTCCAACGTAGTAGGGACCAACTCTCTACTAATACGCCTTACATGGCTTATGGTTTCGTCAAGAGCTTCTCGCACTTGTTGGGCTAGTCGCTCAGCTTGATCTTTTGAACCTAATTGACCATATAAAGCATTGAATGTCAATTTCGTAACTGAAAGTAGTGCCCCTATGTCATCGTGTAGGTCTTGGGCGATTCGTCGCCTTTCAGCTTCGGTCGAAGCCATAGACACCTCTAAGAGTTTTTGCTGAAACTCTGCTTCCATGTCTTTGACGCGAATCTGTTGCTCAATTTGTTTGCGTTGGTAGTAGACTACAAACAAAATCACAAACAACGCCATAATTAGCATGATACCCGTTCCAATAATGATTAAATAAGGGTCTTGCATGGCTATCAATAACGTCTTATTGCTACCTAATTCAATAATAAATGAAACACAAAGTTTACAAATTACTGCTTTACAATTAAGATTTTGATAAATATTTAGTGATTTTAGTACTGTGGACAAAAAAGCAATGATTAATTTAACTAAACTTTTTCGATATGATAATCATCATCTTAACCTCAGGTGATATCTTTTATTTACTATCTATTTATGAGGCAGGTTGGTCACGAGACGAATTTTTGATTAACGCTAATCCAATCAACAGATTAAACACAATACTTAAGAAGGCATCAATTGGCCAGTATAGACGCCCTAATTCAGGATTTTTGGTAAAATTTTGTACTAACAGATACATTAAAAAAGTACCAGAAAAATACATCAAAGCTCCTGTACTAAACCAAAAAAGAGGATACGCTGACAGAGTTGGGACGGAAAGTTCTTTTAATAATTGATAAAAATATAACAACAAAAAAATAATACTAAAAAAACCAGAAACTGGATAAGAGAACTTATTGAACCTATCAGCATTCCAGTAAGTCAGTGTTGAATAATCAACAAATGTCAAAGCTAAGAACACGACAAAAGAGCTCACAAAAAATATTTTTAAATATCTGTTTTTGAGTTCCTTGTAGTAAATACATACAATAAGAGAAAAGAAAATAATGTTATGCCAATTATAAAAGAACAATGTATTCAAGCCCAAATCCAAATCATAGCGAACATATTCAATCACTACACTTGCTAGGTTCCTGACAAAAGTCACTAATACCACTGCTATTAATAATTTATTACTAGGATTTTGGTCTCGGTAAATCAAAATAACTAGTACCGGGACCAAAATGCTGTAATCAGATAAAGTAGCAATAATTTCTGAAAAATCCATTTTTATTGCCCATATGGTGGAATAGGCTTTCCTTCTCCTGCGCCTCCAAACTCTTCACCATCCTTGAGACCCGTACTATCTACTTTAAAAGGTAGTTCATTGCCTTTTTCATCTACTGGAACAATAAACAACCGAGGCATGATTTCCGTCCCTTTGTTTGTATCTATTTTATATTCTGCTTCCGAAGCCACTCCATAGTAAACAACAAAGCCAACGCATCCCGTAAGCTTAGCCATCTCTTCAAATACCTTTGCGCTAAAATATTCTCCTTTTCTAATTCCTTTAGTATCTTTTTTTTCCCCAGCCAAAGGGATATGTTTTTCCCGATGAACTTCCCGAAATGATTTAATTTCAGCAGACGACAAATATCTACCTGCTTCACCTAATAATTCTTCCTTATAATCTTTGGACATAACTACATAAAGTTGAAAGGTTTAACAATGCCGCAAGCTAGTAAGGCATAGTCGAATCTCCAAACCGTTCAATCAATCACCCAACTAAATTTACTTTTTTTGAAAAACACGTATTTCTACTCTAAAATATTTCAAACTTAGGCACGACCTTTGTAGTGGGTTTGGTTGAATCAGCATCAAACAGGTGCAAGATTTTTTCTCATAGGTTAGGTTAGGAAGAAAAAGCCGAAGGCATTTGCCTCCGGCTTTTTTAGTATTATCGAAAATTTCCCTCTAAATCCTTTGGCGTCTTATATTATATATGTTCTTTTGTAAACACGAAATTAGCTTCCATGTCCTAATTCGGGACATTTATTCTCAAACAATGGTACATCTTATTCTTAGAGCATCTCTACCCACTCTTCTTGGTTTTGTTATCTCTTACAGTTGTTTTGCCCAGCCAGTAAACCGTATTCGTAAAGTAGTAGATGCGGGTGTTGCCTTCAAAGACAATGGCCTCAATATTAGTTTTTTAAACAATCAATACTTGAAAATAGACCGTCAGGGATTGCTTCAAATCGGGTGGGGTTTAAGAGTGGCGCATGTCCAAGGAAGCAGCCTAGATTTTATTACCGCTCCAGCCAAGCTTACAACTGGCAAGACTGGATTTGCCTCGCTGAGTGCCCCGCTTTTATTGCGCCAAATAGACACACTCCAAATCAAAACTGGTATCACCTTCCTAAACTTCAATTTAGGAGTACAAGTGGTGCTGTTTGACCGATTAGATATAGGAGTCAATGCCGATATCATAGGATTTGCTTTAGGCACCAAACGCAGCGGATACTACTTAGGATCAAGGGGTTATAGTACTGCCGACTCTCTCAACATTCACCAAACCTATCAGGAAGCGAAGCCTGCTCACTTCAATTTACAATTACTTGGCGACAATGCCTTGGGAAGTCTTAATAGTGAGGTTTATGCTCGTTTACGGCTTACTCAGAGGGTGGGCATTAAGGTAGGTTATCTATTTGCCATCAATGAATACAAAACCACCCAGCCGTTGGTAGACGACAACCGTCGGTTTCGGTTTCGGTCACAAATGCTCTATTTAGGGCTTAGCTTTCCTATTTATAACTAACAGACAACCTACTGCCAGCAGCGGTTACCCGGTGATTAATAAGCCTTTAGACTTAAATCTAAGCTTTTGATTTGGTGTGTAAGTGCGCCACATGAGACATAGTCAACACCCGTTTCGGCTACAGCTCTCAGCGTATCTTCTCTGATACCTCCTGAGGCTTCAGTAGGATATTTATTCGCTACTTTCTCAACGGCAGTTCTTAAATCCGTCAAACTAAAATTATCGAGCATAACTCGCTGAATACCGCCTACTTGAAGTACTTCGTCTAGTTCCTTAAGATTACGAACCTCTACTTCAATTTGGAGTTGACGACCTGTACGCTTTACATAGTCATTGGCTTTTGTGATAGCCGCTTCGATTCCGCCTGCATAATCGACGTGATTGTCTTTGATAAGAATCATATCGTATAACGCATACCGATGATTAACAGCTCCTCCAATACGCACGGCCATCTTTTCAAAAATACGAAAATTAGGGGTTGTTTTACGAGTATCAAGGAGCTTAGTCGGTAAGCCTTCTAGTAGATTTACCAATGAACGAGTATAGGTAGCAATACCGCTCATTCGTTGCATCGTATTGAGAACCAAGCGTTCGGCTTTTAAAATGGACTGAGCATCGCCACTTACATGCAATACTATATCTCCTTTTTTGATAGGCTGTCCATCCTCAATAAAAATCTCTACTTCTAAGAGAGGATCTACCTCCTCAAAAATAATTTTTGCTACTTCTACTCCTGCAATAATGCCGTCTTCTTTGACAAGGAGGCGAGCCCGACGCTCGGCATCTCGCGGAATAGTAGAAAGTGAAGTGTGGTCTCCATCGCCCACATCCTCCGAAATTGCTAACCGAATGTAATCACGTATATCCATGCTGCAAGATAGGGGTTTGTGAGCGATACCACAAACATATAGTCTTTTTGAACAAACAATCAAAAACAAAACGTCGCCCGTTTTCCCCAAAAATCCCCATAATCGTGTATTTTTTTCTACTATAATTTCCTTCTCTTTTCAGAAGCTATGAGTGATTGAGAAAAAAATGAAAAAATTTTAGGGGGTATTTTTCATGTATCCTCCTCACAAAGAGCCTTAATAAAATCATATTTTTTCTCTGCATTGTAAAACCCCCTTCTCTTTACTATCGTCCCTGCAACGAGGTACAATTTTTTTAATTTTGGAATATCACCTCTTATATATAAAAAGATGAAAAAAGCCACTGAAACACAAATAAAGGGGAAGCTCCAAGCCGTAACGATCGTTACCAATAGCTGGGTGCAAAGCATCCGATTTTATACTGAGGCGTTGGGGTATTTTCTTCTCGAACGCGGAGAGCTTACCTTAGTTCAAAAAGAAATTTTTGGTCGCCATCTAGGTAAATATGCTCTCTTAGGGCATGAAGATGGTGCGGTCATAAGACTCATTGAAACCTCTCATGCCGGTGCTTTGCCCAATCGCATAGGCGCTCACCCATGGGATACTGGACTAGCATGTATGGAGGCCACGACTCCTGATTTAGAAAAAGCTTACTGGAAAGTCTTAAGAGCGCGCTTTGGGGCGATTGTATCACCTAGCGAAATAGGCGCTCGTTCTAATCGTCATGCTACTTTTATTGGGCCTTCTGGAGAGCAACTCATTGTGAATGAAAAAAAGCAAAAGCTTGCGTTTAGTAGTTCTTTTTTGTGCAGAGACGGCGTAGAGGCTCCTTTCAATACTCTTGTAGCCCTGCCAAGCAAAGAACATATAAAATTATATGACCAAGTTTTGGGGTTTGCGCCAGCCACGCATTTCAATCCTTCGTTTGTACCCGAACTTTTAAATGCCGAAGCCGCTGTAATGGATGAAGAGTATGCCGGAAGTTATAGTACACCTCACGCTTTATCTCTCGACCCTGTGTGTGTATCATCGACCCAATACCAATCTTTCCCCTGTGATTTTTTTAAAACTGGAATAGCGTCCGCATGTTGGAAAGGAACGTATACTGAAAGTTTATCTTTGAAGCTAAAAGAAGTAGGTTGGGATATCTTGAGCGAGGTAGGTTTACCTATACGCCATAATCCTGAACCCACAGCAGTGGTATTTCGGGGTCCTGTAGGAGAAATTTTAGAGGTGCTGTCCTGACAAGTCAATAATTTACCAAAGCTGTTGCTTTAAACTATGTCGTAAGTATGAATACTTATTCAATGATTTTGCGACGCATAGCTTTTACGGCGGCGTTTCGTTGCTTGGCTTCAAGCCTCTTTTCTTTAGACTCGGCCGTGGGGCGTGAAGCTTTGCGAGGTTTGGGTTTTTCAAAACACTTCTGAATCAAAGCATCAAATTTCTTGATGACTTTCTCTTTGTTGGCTAATTGGCTTCGTTCGGTTTGATGATACAATATCAAGATTCCCTCTGTGGTGAGTTTTTGACCCAACTTATTTTGCAATAAAACTTTGGCTTCGTCGTCGAGTATATTTGAGTTAAGAATATCGAAACGCAGCTCTACTTTTGTCTCTACCTTATTGACATTCTGCCCTCCTTTTCCTCCACTACGGGCGGTTTGAAATTGGAGTTCTGGATGGAGTATTTCGGGGTTCATTTTTAATATTTTATTCAATTGGTTTTTCAAAAAACAATCTTTGAGAGGGCCTTCTATCCGTCTAACCCTCATCGACTTCCGGTCTACAGCCACCCATACACTCTTGGCTTTTACCAAAAGCTGTTGATTTACCTTGTTATAGATTTCATAATGTCTATCCCAAGTGGCAGCAGTGTAAGCTCCCACCCACGTTTTTATTTGAAGACTATCTCCCAAAACCGCTGCTTTAAGATAATCTATTTCATGACGACGTACTATCCAGATGAGTTCAGCTTGTAGCTCGGTCGATGCCCTATTTTCCCAATGAGCCTTGGCCGCTTCTTGTAAATATTGTAAATATACGGCATTGTTGACATGATTGAGCATATCAATATCAGCCTCGGCTACTATTTTTGTAAAAAAGAAAGGGCTTGTTTTTTCTATCATTACGTTTGTTGCCCTTTTAGTTTTTCCCTCAGTTGTAGCAATTCATCGCGATAACGAGCGGCTTCCAAAAAGTCTAAATCCTTGGCCGCTGCTTCCATTTTGCGTTGTGTTTCGGCGATCAGTTTTTCAATTTCTGATTTACCCATGTACTGAACTATGGGATCAGCCGCAATCCTTAATTCTTCAGGCTCTACATAGTAGCGTTTGGCACTTCCTTTAGCATCGGCCACAGACGTCTGCTCCATGATCGCCTCCCTACTCTTCAAGACCGTACGCGGCACAATCCCGTGCTCTTCGTTGTAGGCCATCTGAATCGCCCTCCGTCGGTTGGTTTCGTCGATAGCCTTTCGCATAGAGCCTGTCATCGTATCAGCATACATTAGTACTTTACCATTTTCGTTACGAGCGGCACGGCCAATGGTCTGAATCAACGACCTTATGTCACGCAAAAAGCCTTCTTTATCGGCATCCATAATCGCCACTAAAGATACTTCTGGCAAATCAAGCCCCTCGCGCAATAGGTTTACACCTACTAAGACATCAAAAGCACCCAAACGTAAGTCTCTCAAAATCTCTACCCTATCGAGGGCTTTTACTTCGGAGTGAATATAGCGGCCTTTGATTCCGACTCTTTCAAAATATTTACTAAGCTCTTCGGCCATTCTTTTGGTAAGAGTAGTAACCAGCACTCGTTCGTTACGCTTTACTCTGGCATCGATTTCTTCCAACAAATCATCTATCTGATTGAGGCTAGGCCTTACTTGAATCTCGGGATCAAGCAAGCCCGTAGGACGAATAATCTGCTCTACCACTACTCCATCAGTACGGCGCAATTCATAATCGGCAGGAGTAGCACTTACAAATATGACTTGTTTGGAAAGGTTTTCAAATTCTTGGAATGTAAGAGGGCGATTGTCGAGGGCACTTGGCAGTCGAAACCCAAAGTCTACCAGTGATTCTTTACGAGAGCGGTCACCACCCCACATCGCGCGGATTTGGGGCATGGTGACGTGACTTTCATCTACCACCAAAAGATAATCTTCTGGAAAATAGTCCAACAAACAAAAGGGTCGCTCGCCGGGTTTGCGACGGTCAAAATAGCGAGAATAGTTTTCGATTCCTGAACAATAGCCTAGCTCTCTCATCATTTCCATGTCAAATTCCGTCCGTTCTTTGATACGCTGAGCTTCTAAAAGCCGACCGTCCAATTCGAAATAGCGAACTTGAGCAACCAAATCATCTTGGATTTCGTGAATAGCATTCAACAATACATCGCGTCCGGTCACAAACAAATTAGCGGGAAAAAGGGCAATCTTTTTTTCCGAAGAGATTTTTTTACCATTGTTGGGATTGATACGTTGAATTTCTTCAATTTCATCCCCAAAGAAAATAATACGATAGGCAAAATCAGCATAGCCAGGATAGACGTCTACGGTATCACCTTTGACCCGAAAGTTGCCACGAGTAAACTCCGCCTCGGTACGACTGTACAATATCTCTACCAAGCGAAACAAAAACTGATTGCGGCTTATTTTATCCCCCAATCCTATTTGTACAATACTCTTGCGGTACTCATTGGGATTGCCAGCACCGTAGATACACGATACCGAAGCCACCACCAGTACATCTCGCCTTCCCGACATCAACGAAGAGACTGTCGAAAGCCGCAACTTATCGATTTCTTGATTGATGGCTAAGTCTTTTTCGATGTAGGTATTGGTCGTAGCAATGTATGCTTCGGGCTGATAATAATCATAATAGCTAATGAAATACTCGACGGCATTGTTAGGAAAAAACTGCTTAAATTCGCCATACAACTGGGCTGCGAGTGTTTTGTTGTGGCTAAGTACAAGCGTTGGACGATCCAACTGAGCCACCACATTGGCAACTGTAAAAGTTTTTCCGGAGCCTGTCACCCCCAATAACGTCTGGGCGGGTTCGCCGTTGTGGAGTCCTTCTACGAGCTGAGTTATCGCTTGGGGCTGGTCGCCCGTAGGTTGGTAATCAGAAATAAGTTCAAAGGGCATAGCTGCAAATGAATAGTAGCTTATATAACAAGCTTCTGTGCCCCAAAAGTTCGTTGGTACATCTCTAAAAAAAACATTGCCTCACTTCCAGAAAGTGAGGCAAGTGCCACATTACCCTACTCTATAAAATTATATTTTACACACCAACAACTATCATGCCAAATTAGACACCATTTCTTTGAAATATATTTTAGGATATACTTTTAGAACTTATAGGAGTAACTATCGACATGTTCGGTGTGAGATAGCATTTTTGAAAAAAACTAAAATACAACAATTGAAACTAAAAAAATACAATAATTAAAACAGAGTCGATTTCTCAAAAAACTTACTATAAATACAAAACGCCCCTTTACCCATATTTTTTCTCTGAAAATCAACAACTTAAGTATTCGAATCTTAGGTTTATTATCATCGCCTAGTTTTTCTCTCCCATTGAAAACATCTCATTCCTTGAAATAGTACTATTTTATCTACACTATAACAAAATTTGTTTTTAAGGCTCCTATTGAATGACAGATAAGTACCTAAAATACAACTATTTATATGCCAAATTTCGTATCATTTTCAAAAACATTCAAAAAACCATATCATAGTAATAGTAAAACACTTTTTGTTTCTGGCTATCTATCGCCCTCCTCCTCTTTCCCTACAATTACTGATGATTTGTAATGAATTCTATAAACAATCGTTGTATGCAAAGACTTTTATATAAACCTTACTGTATTCTCACGTTTAAAAAAATTCACAACAATGTCTCTGACTGTTTTAATCACTGGAGGAACGGGTATTATTGGCCGCCGACTAACGGAGCTTTTATTAGCGAAAGGCTATAAAGTAGCTTACTTGAGTCGTCGAGAAGTAGAAATTTCGAATGTAAAAGTCTACAAATGGAACCTCGACAAAGGATGGATTGACCCTAAAGCGCTAGCCGAGGCGGATTTTTTAGTTCACTTAGCGGGGGAAGGAATCGCCGATGGGCGCTGGACGAATCATCGCAAACAAGCTATCATCAATAGCCGCACCAAAACAATTGAATTGATTGCGCGTGAGCTTCAAGGTCGTCCCTATAAGTTAAAGGCATTTGTATCAGCTTCTGGTATCAGTTTTTATGGAACCGATACAGGCGATAAACACCTTGTAGAACAAACCCCTTCTGGAAGTGATTTTTTGGCGCATGTCACACGAAGTTGGGAAAATGCGGCTGATTTGGTAGCCCATGTAGGTATCCGAACTACCAAATTGCGTACCGGAGTGGTATTGACCAACAAAGGGGGAGCATTGCCCAAAATAGCACTTCCCATCCAATGGGGAGTAGGGGCTCCTTTGGGCAATGGTAAACAATGGGTATCTTGGATACACATCGACGACCTTTGTAATATGTACATCGAAGCCCTTGAAAATAATCAATGGCGAGGAGTCTACAATGCAGTAGCACCTAGCCCTGTGACCAACAAAGAACTCACCCGTCTCATTGCAAAAGTGATTCAGCGTCCTTTATGGCTTCCTAATATTCCAGCCTTTGTCCTAAAAGCTATTTATGGTGAAATGGCAAACGTAGTGCTAGGAGGTAACTATATCATCAACCAACGCATCACGAAAGAAACTGATTTTCGCTATCAATTTAGTGACCTTGAGCAGGCTTTAGAAGATAGCCTCAAAAAGTAAAAACTGAGACATCAATAAAAGGATTTCAAAATGATTGTTTATCTTTGAAGTTGTTCGTTTATGTATGAAGTGTTCACAAGCATATTTTTAGCCCCACTTCAAAAATAGTGGCGTTTTTGCCAGCTAATAGTACACTTACCCATTATGATTGAACGATTTTTATCCAGTTATTCAAATCGATTTGTTTCTCGCTATTTGATATTAGCTATTGATGGTGGCATCGTCGTCATTTCGTTTGTAATCGCTTGTATTTTACGTTTCAATCTCAAAGTTTCGGATGTCAACTGGGCCCTTTATAAGTATTATTTATTGACGCTATTTATAAGTAGGCTTTTATGTTTTATTTACTTTCGCTCGTATAGTGGTATCGTACGTCATACAAGTGTAGAAGATACTTCTTTGATTTTCAAGGCCATTACACTTAGTAGCTTTCTCACCATTGTCACTTCTTCTTTTCTCACCTATACCACTGACAATTATCTATTTTATATTCCTATCTCGATTCTTATCATCGAATACTTTATTTCTCTTTTCTTGATGGTAGCGAGTCGTTTTTTAGTAAAAGATATTTACAAAACCCTCATCGCCAATGCTCCCGGAGAAAAAGTAGACGTTCTCATATACGGAGCAGGTGCCTTGGGCATCTTGACCAAAAATACACTCTTACGTAATCGTTATAAAAAGTACAATATTGTAGGCTTTATTGATGACAACGCATCATTGAATTTCAAAACAGTAGAGGGGGTACAGGTCTATCCCGAATCAGAAGCCATTCATCGTTTTATCAAAGACCGAACCGACACTAATCTTGAAGTAGTACTGGCGATTCAGCATATCAAACCACACCGCAAAAACGAAATCATCGAAAATTTCCTAAAACAAGATGTGGTGGTAAAGGTGGTTCCGTCTGTATATGAAAAAATAACAGATCAACAGCTCAAATCCTCCGAAATACGCCCGATACGTATCGAAGACCTTTTGGAAAGAGAGCCGATTCAAATAGACAATCAAAACATCAGCCTTCTTTTGGCTGGCAAAATCGCCATGGTAACAGGCGCGGCAGGCTCCATTGGGAGTGAAATAGCCCGTCAGTTGGTTCGGTTTCGTCCCAAGATACTTCTCCTTTTAGACCAGTCAGAATCAGGATTGTATGATTTAGAGAACGAACTAAAACAGCACTTTCGGCAATACTTAGACGAATCTACTGACATAGTGGTGCAAGTAGCTGATATCACCGATGAAATCAGAATGCGGTATATTTTTGAGCATTATCGACCTCAATTTATATTTCATGCAGCAGCCTACAAACACGTCCCTTTGATGGAAGAGCATCCCTATGAGGCTGTCAAAGTAAATGTATTTGGAAGCAAAATTGTGGCCGATTTGGCGGTGGAAATGGGCGTAATAAAATTTGTGATGATATCGACCGACAAAGCCGTAAATCCAACGAATGTGATGGGAGCTACCAAGCGCCTAGCTGAGATGTATGTGCAAAGCCTCAATAATCGCTTTAATTCAACGCGCTTTATTACTACTCGTTTTGGAAACGTGCTTGGCTCAAATGGATCGGTAGTACCACTTTTTCAGAAACAAATTCAGGCAGGCGGCCCGCTTACTGTCACTCACCCTGAGGTCATTCGGTATTTCATGACTATTTCAGAAGCGTGTCAGCTGGTATTGGAAGCAGGAAGCATGGGAAAAGGTGGAGAGATTTTTGTTTTTGACATGGGCGAACCCGTTAAAATAGCTGATTTAGCCCAAAAAATGATTAAACTCTCGGGGCTTAGTTTGGGCAAAGACATTGAAATTCAATACACAGGTTTGCGCCCCGGTGAAAAGCTTTATGAAGAATTACTAAGTGACAAAGAGCATACCCTTCCTACTTATCATTCCAAGATACAAATCGCCAAAGTCTATACGCAAGATTTTAATGCCGTATCTAATGCCCTTTCCGAACTAAAAAAAATCTTAAAAGATGGAGATAAAGCACTTATTGTAAACCATCTTAAGATTACGATTCCAGAATTTATCAGCAACAACTCGATCTATGAAACTTTAGACGACTTGGAGTTACAATGAAAATTTTTTCGACCTCTCAAATCAGAGCTTGGGATGAGTATACCATTACTCACGAACCTATTTCGTCTTTAGCTCTTATGGAAAGAGCCTCCGCCGCCTTTGTGAGGTGGTTTTGTGCCCGCTTTGACAATCGCCGACCTATCAAGATATTTTGTGGAATGGGCAACAACGGCGGTGATGGATTGGCTATTGCACGCATTTTACATCAAAAAGATTACCAAGTAGAAGTATTTGTTCTTAAGCATTCTCCACAGGGTTCCCCTGATTTTGAAGCCAATCTGACGCATCTCAGCTCATTCATAAATCCCCGATGGTTAGTTAGTTCAGAAGACTTTCCTTGCTTTCACCCTTCCGATATTATCATTGATGCCCTTTTGGGATCGGGGCTTTCACGTGCCGTTCATGGCACACTGTCGGATTGTATCCAACATATCAATCAAAGCACTGCCACTATCATTTCAGTAGATATTGCAAGTGGGCTATTTGCAGATTTTCCCAATACTCCCGACAACGTAATTGTGAAACCTACGTTTACTGTGTCATTCCAATGCCCCAAACTTGCGTTTTTACTTCCTCAAAACGCTGATTATGTGGGTGATTGGCAAGTAGTGGAGATTGGACTTCATCCAGAATACAAGGCCTCATCACCTTATTTTTACACACATGTTTCTCCCAATATAGTCAACCCGCGAAAAAAATACGCTCATAAGGGCAGTTTTGGTCATGCATTACTTATTGCGGGAAGCTACGGAAAAATCGGTGCGGCAGTTTTAGCAGCTAAGGCTTGTTTACGAGCAGGAGTAGGACTATTGACTGTCCAACTGCCGCGTTGTGGATATGATATTTTACAAACCAGCCTACCAGAAGCCATGGTAAGCCCTGACTGGCATTGGATGGTCAATACGACCGTTCCTGATCTAAAACCTTACTCAGCGATTGGAGTGGGGCCAGGCTTAGGAAAAGATTCTTTTACGCTTATTATGCTCAAAGAACTGCTCAAATCGGTAGAGTCACCCATGGTAATTGATGCCGATGCACTCAATTTGATAAGCGAAAATCCAGAATTATTGAATTTGGTCCCTCCTCATTCTATCCTTACGCCTCACCCTAAGGAATTTCAACGATTATTAGGTAAAACGTGGGACAATGATTTTCAAAAAATAGAAGAACTGAGAAATTTTTCTCAAAAGCATAATGTAATTGTTTGCTTAAAAGGAGCTCATACGGCTATTGCTCTTCCAGATGGATCTATTCATTTTAATTCGACCGGCAATCCGGGAATGGCCACCGGGGGTAGCGGAGATGTACTGACAGGCATTATTACGGCTTTGTTGGCTCAAGGTATTTCGCCTATCGAATCAGCTATTTTTGGGGTTTATCAACATGGGCTAGCTGGCGACCGAGCCGCCCAAAAGTGTACCCAGCCGGCCCTTATTGCTTCGGATATTATCAATGCAATGGGCTGGTGATTACCAGCCCATTGCACATTAACTATTCCTCTTGTATAACTTCTTTTTGCGATACACTCACATACAGATATTCTAAATTTTTAAAACTCAGAATATCTGTATTTACGAAATTTATTTTCCTCCAATTGGATTGTCCGTAGTGATGGTTTTTCTCTTGGTAACCGTATAGGGTACACATTTTTGAGGTGGACAAGTACAATCAGGCGCATTGATAGTTAGTTTAGTTTTGCACAAATCGGTAGAAGTTGCCGTCACTTCTACGTTCTGATTTACCGGTACTCCTGTTATTGTAAACGTACCGTTTTCGTTATTCACAACCTGACCTAATGTACTTGTCACGACACCATTCGAGCTAACTTTAAAGGAATAGGTCTGCAGATTATCAGCACACTTAGGTGCTTCACTTAAAGTAAGGGTTGGAGCTGGATAAATAGTAAGTGTCAAAGCAATACGTGAACTTGTGCAATTTGAAGCATCGATTTTACGAGCTTCTACATAATACGTACCTGCAGTTGTAGGCTTGTAAGTCAAAGTACCTTCGGCAATCTTATTACCACCTACAGCAGCATCATACCAATCTGCCGTCTCTCCTGCTCCTACAGTCACAGTCAGTGCAGTAGCCGTATCACCTTGGCAAAAAGTCTGATTAGGACCAATAGGCGAGTTTACGGAAGGACAATTACATACAGGGGCGACTACTTCCAATGTGGTTTTACAGTCATTGACGCTAGTTGCTGTCACGACCACATTTTGCCCGCTAGGAATGCCACTGACTGTAAAAATACCACCACCATTGTTGATAATAGTATAGGAGGGAACTGTCGTAAGGGTCCCGTTTGAAATTACTTTTAAAGAATAAGTTTGTAAATTAATAGCACAAATTCTTTCTGAAATCTCCAATATAGGTTTAGAAGTATCTCCCTCTACCGTCGTAGAATTGCTACCTTTACAACCATTGATAGTATTTGTCACTTCTACCGAATAAACACCCGGCGCGGTTACCGAAAAACTTGATACATTTCCAGGGTTTGTCACTCCCGATGGAACCGTCCAAGCATAACTAATGCTAGCGCTTGCGTTTGTAACAGTAGCCGTAAGTGTCTGCGAAGGGGCTGCACAAGTTAGTTCAATGTTGTTTAAAGAAACCGTTGGTTTTACTTTGTTTTCTGAAACTATTGCAGTATCACTTGCCGTACAGCCGTTGGCAGGATCAGTTGCCGTTACGGTGAAAGTTCCAGCCGTTGAGGTTGTGTAGTTTTTCGTCGTCGTATTGGCTGGTACTCCGGGGCCTGACCACACATACGTCAATCCGTTAACAGGGTTGGTGGTAGGAGATAGTTGCAAGCTCGTAGTAGTACAAGTTAGTACTCCACCATTAACTGTAACGGTGGGCTTGGTCGTGTTTGAACTTACAATGGCAGTATCGCTTGCTGTACAACCGTTGGCTGGATTCGTAGCCGTTACGGTGAAAGTACCCGCTGTTGACGTTGTATAGTTTTTCGTCGTTGTATTGGCTGGTACTCCGGGGCCTGACCACACATATGTCAATCCATTCACAGGGCTGGTCGTAGGAGATAGTTGCAAACTCGTTGTAGTACAAGTTAATACTCCTCCATTAACTGTAACGGTGGGCTTGGTCGTATTTGAACTTACGATGGCCGTATCACTCGCCGTACAGCCGTTGGCTGGATTCGTAGCCGTTACGGTGAAAGTACCCGCTGTTGACGTTGTATAGTTTTTCGTCGTTGTATTGGCTGGCACACCCGGTCCCGACCATACATAGGTCAATCCATTCACTGGGCTAGTCGTAGGAGATAGTTGCAAACTCGTTGTAGTACAAGTTAATACCCCTCCATTGACTGCAATCGTGGGCTTGGTCGTATTTGAACTTACAATGGCAGTATCACTTGCTGTACAGGTAACGCCACCTTTAGTAACTGAATAAGTAACAGTATAAGTACCCGCAGCAGTGACAGAGGGGTTTTGGCTAGTACTATTGAAACCTCCCGGACCTGACCAGCTATAACTTGAAGATGTAATACCCGAAGTAGGACTTCCCACTGCTGTAATTTGCAAATTAGCCGGAACACATTTTACCACCCCTCCCGTAGCCGACACCACAGGTTTTACTACATCTACTTGATAGCTCACAAAAGGTTGACAATCATCCGTTGCATCTTTTAAGCAAGCGTATACATAGTAAGATTTTACTTGGCCATCTACCGCAGGAAAGTTATTAGAATTAATAGAAGCCGAGCCATTTGAAATACTCCCCGATCCTAATACTGTTTTGCCATTACCAGTAGCCGTATATGGATTAGCAACCGCCGTGTTGAAGCGCACCCACTCGATGGTAACAGGCGATAGTGCAGTAGTGCTTGCAGAAAATGATACATTCGTATTAGGACAAATAGTCTTCACCGCTGAAGGATTCGGATTTGTGAGCGTAGGACAAGTAATATTCAAGCACGCAGCATCTACTTTAATATAATCTCCACTTGCAAAACCTTCTACTCTTACATAACTAGTATTGGCCGGGGCTGTGCCACTTAAAGTATAATACTGAGTACGTGGGTAAGGTCCAAAATCAACATCCTTGTTTACTTCTACTTGTTGGGTATTTAGGGCCTGATTGGAAGCATCGTAAAATATCAATCTTATATAATGATTTAAGCTGGGCTCATGCGTACCAGCCCAAATGGATAAGCTAGCAGTACTCCCTGGCGTAATTGCTACATCTTGCCAGAAGCGGGCATTATTGTTGTCAGTATTTTCTTCCAAATAGCCATTTTTATCACCACAGACTTCAAAACCCGTACCATTATAGAAATTTCCTCCTGAAGAGTTCCATCCCGTCACCCCGTTTTCAAAACTGGGATTTATCAATTTATTGTCGGGGCACGTACATGATGCTTCGCACGTAACTTTGACATTCAAATTTGCAACTACTGAAGTACCGGTAGCCATATACGTAATACCATTATAGACCACTTCAGCTCTTACAGAGGTACCATTATTGATGGGAGAAGCGTCATAAAAACCATTAGAATTTGTGGTTACCGTTCTGATAACGTTGTTGGTACTCAGATTGCGGACAACGACTGAAATTCCACTCAATCCTTCTCCAGAGTCATATGTAGCATCTCCATCTTTATCACAAAAGACATAACCCGTGACGTCTGTTGCAAAAGCAAGTTGTGATGTAAATACCAGTATCGCCCCTAGCATACATCGCAGAAGCAACAACCGTAAGTCTGTAAGGGTTTCACCCTTCTGTTTGGGAAATGTAAAAGTGGCCATAAGGGGCATAAAATTTAAATTAAAAAGCAGGATATATAAGGGGTATTGAGAAAAGTGGAGTTATTTGAGGGTAACCCCACCTTTCTTGATTTTTTTGATTGTCATCGGAATACACACATCTTTAGGACAACAATTTGCCGAAGGTTCAACAATGATAGCACAGCACCCTTGCGTAGGACATATATTGTTGGTTGCTTCAAAGGTATAGATACCAGGCTCTGTGATAAGAAATACATTCCCTGTAGCAACTACCTCGGTTCCTTGGTTTTTAAACCATTTTACATTTTTATAAAACTCAGGTAGCCTAGCTTCTATGACTTCACCTGCGCATACTTCCATAGGCACTGTAAAGCATTCGTAATCAATATCATCTTCCTCTTCTTCACCATTGCATGGAGTAGAGTCCTTGTCTTTTTGGGTCATACTACATATCTCTGCTGTATTGAACCACACTCCTTGCCGTACCACTTTTACTACTAATTGAAGAGTGGCGGTATCACCAGGAGCTAAAGAGCCTATTGTCCATTGTTTTGAATTAAAATCATAGTTGCCCGTGGCAGTAGCATAGGTGACATACTCTACTCCAGCGTTCAAGGTATCCCTTACTACGATGTGGGTAGCCGTCGAAGCACCCTCATTCCACACTTTGATAGTATAGGTAAGAGCATCGCCTATTTTTGCTACTTTTTTATTAATTGACTTATCAAGGGCGAGATCATAATCTCCTTCGCAGTTTTGGAAACTAGGAGCAGGGGCAGGCAAAATACTCGCACAACCGTTAGCATTTTTTACGAAAATAATATGCCCTCCACTGGTCGACAAATTCAAAACTGTAAGTTGGTTATTACCACCTACATTTGTCAATGTTTGCTTTATTCCGATTGGAACTGGTCCATTGCCTATCGACACAAAGTCCGTAGCCACAACTACTTCAAACAATCCTGCTCCCGAAATCCGTAAATTGACCCTATAGGTAGTATCGCCTGTACAAGCAGGAATGGAATCCAAGCTGAATTGAGGAAGTGGCAATATGGTGTAAATCTTTTCGGCATAAGGGGCACAATTAGGAACGCTCGTAGGGAGATTTTTCAAAATGGCATAGACATAATAATTGACAGGGACTGTACCTGAGTTGGAAGGTAACACCAACCCCGGAAAACCATTCGGAATAGAAGCGACACCATTTGTAGGCTTCACTTCTTCTAGCAATGTTCCCCCTGAGTACATGCTATTACCCGTTTTTGGGGTGGTAAAATAAACAAATCGTATAGTTTGAGAAGTATCAGATACATTCACAACCATAGACTCCCCATAACTACCCGAACAAAGTGTATCACGCGCATCTGTAGTAGCAATGGTAGGGCACAGACTATTACAAGGACTCGCCGATATCGTCACAGTAGTATCTTTAAAGCAACCCGATTCCCCAAAAACTCTTACGTAATAAGTTATGGTTGGGGTATTGTTGGCAATATTTTGTGCCAAAACTAGCGGTAGAGTACCAATGACAGTGGCTGCAGCGGCATCAGTAGGTAAAGTTCCAAAACCAGTTGTATTGAATGCATAACGTCCGTCAACATTTCCAGTGCCAATACTTACTTTACCATTGTTTTTGGGTTGACCGTTTTCACATTCTGGAGTTTGTACTTGTACCAAATAAGAAGGTTTTGAAATAATAGACAAAGTCACCGGGACACGCGTCGGATTTACTTCTCCGTTGCATCCTTGTACTGTACTTTTTGCTTGCATATAATACGTCCCTACTGAAGGCGCCGTAAAGGTGAGAGAATTGGCCTGAAGCAAAGTACCATTGGAAGAAGCACTATACCAATCTACGGTGGTATTGGTGTTTACTACTGCCGTGAAAGTTGGATTAGGAATGGTACTACCTTCACAAATACTCACACTAGAAGCCAAAGCTGAAGGTATGCTGGGCGTACAACTACAATTTGGTGCTATGATAGTGGTATCTACTGCACATCCATTGAGGTTTGAATTCAACACCAAATTTTGTCCAGCGGGTATATTAGAAATCGTATAAGGATTTGAACCAGAAATGTTAGTTCCATTGGGAGATGCTACCGTTACGAGTCCAGTTGAGGCAATTGTTACGTTATAAGTAGAACTTTGAACAACACAATTAGTGCTTATCCCACTGAAAGTTGGTAGGGGTTTTATAGTAGCAGTAGCCTGCACAGGGGTGCTTCTACAAATAGACTGTGAGTTGCTTACACAAGCTACATAATAGGTTTTATTTTGTGATAAAGAAGGGGTTACAAAACTATTGCCTGTACCCAATTGAGTTGTAAGTGCTATATCGCCATACCAGGTAGCAGTAGTACCAGTAGCACAACCCGAGGCCGTCAACGTCACTGTTCCTAATCCACATCGACTAGCAGAAGTGGTGGTTGGAGAGACAATTTGAGGACAACTACAATCGGGCTTATTTACGGTAAGCCTTTTCAGACAGCCATCTAAAGTAGCTGTAATGCTGTATTGAGTTGTATCTTTTCCTACAGTCACCGTAAAAGTAGTACCACTTCCCGTCACAATACCCGCGTTGGCAGTTACAACTGTCCCGTTGGAGACAGTTACGGTGGTTATATATTTACTGTTGTCTTGCGAACATACCGACGATACCAATACCAATTTAGGTGCTGGTTTTACTGCTACCGTCACTGTATCAGTAGCTTGACATTGATTGTGAATATTGGTAACGGTTACGTAATAATCAGTAGTTGTGTCTGGTTTTACGGTGATTTTGGGCGTTGTGGCACCCGTACTCCACAAATAAGTAAAATCTGTCGTATTTGTAAATCCAAAATTCAACTCCGTCCCCGGACAAATCGGATTAAGTTGGATTTGCGGAATAGTAACCGAAGTTTTTTGCACCCTTATTGTATCCTTACATCCACTGCTATTGGTAAGTACAAAACGATAAAAACCATTTTTATCCAAACTAGCGATGTTTCCTTGTGCATCAATCGTAGCGGCATCTGTATTACTAGGATTATTGGGATCATTGAAAGACAAAAACGCCCAACTTTCCCCGTTTCCTGCCATTTTGATTTTGGCAGCGGGAGTACATACTACCGTATCGTTGCCTGCATTGGGCTTGGGAAGCACCACCACCTGAACAGTATCAGCTATTTTACAGCCTGTGGCATTGGAAGTAACTACAACACTATATGTAGTTGTTTGCAAAGGACTTACGCTAATAGTAGCAGAGGTAGCATTGTTGCTCCATTGATAAGTTACATTCGAAAGGCCTTGATACCCGAAAGTCAACGTCTGACCAGGACAAATATCATAATCGGGTAGATTAGCAACTACAAAATTGGCTTTTGTGACCGTTATGGTATCACTACAGCTTGCATCAGCCTCTTTTTTCAAAATAAAACGGTAAGTCCCACTCACTGTCAAGCCCGTCACTAGACCCGCACTCGAAACAGTGGGTGTGTTGTTATTGCTTGATGATAAAAACGACCAAGTTTGCCCCTGAGCTGCTGTTGTTAGTTGGATACTTGTGCTACAAACTGTTGTATCTTTACCTGCATTAGGTTTAACACATACGACATTGCCACAACTTGGTACATCTCCCAAAAAAGGATAAATGTGCATCTCTCCACTTACCATCACGTAATTTTGTGCAATGAGCTGCCCCTCAATGTTTGAATTGTTTCCTCCCGTTTCTTTGTCTACACTTGCATAAGGAGCCAAAATACTTCCTTCCACTGTAGCACCTCCATCAATTACTAGATTGCCGGTAACTGCTGGAAAATTCCAGAGGATATAACCCATCGTGCCGTTGACATTTTGAGTTTTTACTTCCCACGTAAAATCAGTACCCGTAGTTACATTGATAATGAGTGGGCGGCTAGCCGAGGGAGTAAAATCTAAATTAAGGTTATTGATTGAATTTAAAGCAGCGCCTGTCACATTCCAAATTCGTGGCCCCGTAGCTCCCGCTTCATCTTTCAATATTAGGTTTGTCCCATTTATATCTGTTACCTTTCCTTGAAGTGTCCAGGTCTCAATATTATTTTGACACAAAGTAAGATTTTGAGAGTTGGTTTTGAGTTGTGTAAAAGCATTTCCAAAATCAATTACATTGGCTTGGCACACAGGGTTACTAACCGTATCAACTCCTAGTCCCGAAAAACTAGAAGTTAAGGAAATATAAGCAGGAGAAGGACTATTGTAACTGCTTCCTTGAGTCGTAATTCTGATATTACTAACCGCATTGTTGGCGTCTTTATACCATACTTTAAGTGGATCTATACTGGCATTGCCTGTTGCCAAACAATTCCCAATTTTTAAATATCCATTATTTAAAATTTTAAGTTCACCTTGCACCAATTTCACTCCTCCTCCTACTACTAGCCCCACAGTGACACCACCCACCTGAAAAGGCGATGCTCCATTTGTATTATTAGGTGTGACTAATAATTGATACCCTTTTACCGTAAGATTTCCTCCAATGGCAATGGCGCCTTCACTTTCATTAGATTCGAGGGTGGCATTTCCTTGTAAAAAAACATTAAAACTCCCCGCCGGAGCAAGTGGATTTTGAGCGCCAATATATACAATAGGCAGTCCCACTAGTAGGCATAAAATGGAAATTAACTTGTGCAAGACAAGTCTCAAGAGTGAGCTCAACGTAGAGTTGAGCCCCTCAAGACTTCTGTGTAAAGTGAACATATAAAGTAGGGTAAAATAAAACGCTAATACAAAAACATCAGTCTATAGTCTTTCCATTAGCCCCAACTAGAAGCACGATTTTCTTCTAGTTTCAGCATGGATTTTGACACCAATATCCCAATTTGTAAGACCTTATTCTTTCCAATTTCCCGCACATAGGAAAACAATCCCGTCGACAAATGGTAGCTTCAAGTCTAGTATCGTATGGTTAGTTTTAATTAGATGTAATTCTATTATCTACTATAAATACAGAATTTCTATTATAATTTAAGAATAAAATATTTGCCTATAAAAAATCACATACTTCATGATCCAAAACTCAAAGTAATTTTAGTCCTCAAATCACGAAACCTTAGTTTCAGTCTAATGGCGCGTTATAATATTTTTAAATAGAAAGAAATGGAGTATCCTTAAGCTCTATAAAGTGCTTGGTGGGCATATGGATAAAAAAGAGATTACTAAACTCTTTAAGAGTTTTTAATTGAATTGCATCTAGTGCAAAATCTTCTCGAAAGAAGATAGAAGATTTATTTATCATGATTTTCTTATAAAGTAGGGATTGGTAAATAAACACATCTCTAAATGATGTATATATTCCTATTCGTTACAATTTTTATACCAAAAAAGCTTTTTGAACAAAAATCGCCCTTACTCCAAAGAAGCTCACGAGACATAATAAACTAAAAATCAAACACTTAGTCTACTACATTTCATTTTATAGAGAATGACTAATTTATTAATGAGAAGAGACTTATTGGAATACCTCTAAAACATAGAAGCAAAAAGAAAGGATAAAATGAGGCCTCAATTTCCATGCCAATCCTACAAGGGATAATAGGAATTAGAGAATATCAGAAGTTATATTTCCAAGAAAAACTACAGCAAATCTGGTCGACGAAGTTGGGTGCGCTCCAAAGATTGCTGATAGCGCCAATCAGCGATTTTGGCTTCATGGCCTGAAAGAAGAATATCAGGAACGGTCCAGCCTTCAAAGTCAGAAGGCCGAGTGTAAACGGGAGGCGCTAACAGATTATCCTGAAAAGAATCTGTTAAAGCGGATGTTTCATCATTAAGAACCCCCGGAATAAGTCGAATAATAGCATCAGCAACTACACAAGCTGCCAATTCGCCCCCAGAAAGCACATAATCTCCAATGCTAATTTCGGAGGTGACAAAATGCTGCCGAACCCGCTCATCAACGCCTTTATAATGCCCACAAAGAATAATTAGATTGTCGACCATAGAAAGACGATTGGCAGTTTTTTGAGCGAAACGTTCACCGTCGGGAGTCATATAAATTACCTCGTCATAAGTACGCTCACTTTGTAGCTGTCTAATACAACGAGCAATAGGTTCAATCATCAATACCATACCCGCACCTCCTCCAAACGCATAATCATCTACTTGGCGCTGTTTGCTGGTGCTATAATCTCTCAAATCATGCACATGCACTTCCACATGCCCTCCTTCTTGGGCACGTTTCAAAATAGAATGTCCAAAAAAACTATCCAGAAGACGTGGCAAACATGTTATGATATCGATTCGCATGGGCTTTAATGGTTGGGTGGGTTCTAATTAATCTTCGTCGTCTGCTTCCTCATTCTCTTCGCTTATGTATACATCCAGTAAGCCTTCTGGTAAGTTTACATAAAGAGTTCTAAGAGCCCGATCCGTACGAGGCACGATGGTGTCGTTGACTGGAATCAGCACTTCGTTGCCTTGGTAATTCATCGCAATCAAATCTTGGGTAGGCATGCTATAAACCGTAGCAACAGTCCCTAATTCGCCAAGCTTCTCATCTACGACTTTGAAACCCATGATTTCATGATAATAAAACTGCGACTCGTTGAGGTCATCAAGTGTATCTTCAGGAAGAAAAAGGCCACAATTAATCAAAGGCGTAGCTGCTTCAATAGAATTAATATCCTCAAATTTGACAATGGCTTTGCTACCTTTTTGGATATTGATATTTTCTACAAAAAAAGGGGTAAGCTGCCCTTTTATTTCAACGAATACCGAGTCTAAGTCTTCGTAATCATCTGGAAAATCAACGTCCAAAAAAATCACGACTTCACCTCGAGTACCGTGCGTGCGGGTGATATGCCCTAATTGAAAACAATCGTTGTGATTCATAACTTATTTATAAAGTTGGTATCAAAAAAACCAATCTTTTCTTTCTTAATCAATGCTTGGAAAGCAAGCAATGTTGACTGAGTATCATTCTAAAAAAGAAAAGTGGTACGAACCTGATTGATAGGCTCATACCACTCCGTAAGCTTTCGAAATTATTCAGCAGAATCGGCAGCAGGGGCATCCTCAGCAGGTGCTTCGGTAGCTTCGGCGGCAGGTTCTTCTACTACATTTTTCTTAGCAATTGCAGCAGCGCGAGCTTCGTTCACTTTACGCTCTGCTTCCAACTGAGCTTGTTTAGCTTCAGTTTGTTTTTTGGTCAAGCCGTCTTGTTTAGTTTCGACTCTTCCCGCTTTTCCTTGTTTCCAAGCTTCAAAACGCTCATCGGCTACATCTTGAGTGATAGCACCTTTGATAACACCTACTTGCAAGTGCTTGCGCAACAATACACCTTCGTGGCTCAAAATAGCACGAGTGGTATCAGTAGGCTGGGCACCGTTCAAAAGCCATTTTACGGCTTTGTCAACGTTCAAAACAACTTTTGCAGGATTTGCGATGGGGTTGTAAGTTCCCAATTTCTCAATAAAGCGACCATCACGTGGTGCTCTGGCATCGGCTACAACAATGTCATACATTGCTGCTTTTTTACGTCCACGACGCGCTAAACGAATTCTTACCATTTTATTTTTTTAGGTTTACTTGTGAAGGAACACGTCCTTCGGATGAAACGTGGCCGCAAAAGTAGGCATTTTTATAAAAAAACCAAAATCTGCACTTACTAAACTAGCTGAAACTAAGGAGAAGAAGTAAATTATGGGAAAAACCAACCCCCTATTGGTATTTTACCTCCAAAAAACAATAAAAGTGAGGAGGTGTGAAGCGTATTAGTGAATTTTTGCTTTCTAATACAAAACTTTATTAGTTGTGTATTGAGTGAGTGTTAAAAATCACTCACTCAATATGAAGGAAGTGCCTATATTAAGCTTCTACTTCTCTATTTTTAGGCTTGCGACCACGACGTTTCCCAGTATATTCTACTTTGGGTTTTTCTTCCTCACTTACAGTCGACAACTCTAACTCAAATCCTTCCGCACCTTCATATTCAAATGGTTTGATTATGAAAGTGTACTTAGTTTCTGAAAAATCTACTCCAATTTTTTTCAAAAGTACTGGCAACGAAATACTAACACTTTTCGCAGCAGGTTGGACCTGAAATGAATCAGCACTTTCTTCTGATTTTACTAGATAAAGAGATTTTGCTTTACGTTTACCTTCTTGTGTTCCGATTCTGAAAAAAGAGCTTTCAAAATCTGAATCCAATTGAGCAACAGTTTTTGCAGGAAACACTAGCTTTCCTGCCCCAGAAATATATCCTGTCAAAACTACTTTTTTAGGTTTAGCCTCTTTCTTTTCCTTAGGGAGGCTATTGTCGCTTAGCGAGAAAAATTGAATACTGAAAGATTTCATTTAATTTAACTTTATTAATGTATGAAGTATTAATGTATAATAATACGCAAACTTAATAAATAAAGTTGGGTATTAGCAAACAATATTTTTTCATTAAGTAAATTTTAATCTCAAAAATTCCTTTCCAATTATATATAACTCCAAAAAATATTCAGAAAATAATTTTTATTGCCTTATTTAATACTTGCCATTTTACCAACAAAAAGTGGTTGACCTAAACGGCCAACCACCTAACTAATACGTGTGATTTATAGAATATTTTATGCCTTATTGAATGAATTTTAGAGTGTTTTAGTCACAATTCCTCCTTTTCGACTATTGACTTCTACGGTCCATTTATCGGCTTTTCCTTTTACAATCCAGCGTACTTTGACGGCGTTATTTCCGCCAGCTCCACCACCAAACATACCACCGCCACCACCACCAGCTACAGTACCGGGGATGTTTCTTACTTCGATAGTTTGAGGAGTATATTTTTGTTCTTTGGTGATGCCTAAATCTTCATTTTCGACTATCATCCCGGCAATTACTTGTGCATTTTTGAGGGTAATATAATCAGGACGTTCTATTTTAAATTTCATGTCATGAGCCGAATGAGTAGGAATAGCGCGCTGATTTTGAATAACAGCAGTCACCTCTGTAAGCCCTCCTACCAAGGCTTTTGATTTAATTTCTACAATTTCAATTTTAGGTAAGTGATAGGCATGTAACATCGTAAAGGCCATATTTCGGTGGCCTTCTTCTTCTAGCATGAAGCCGGGAGTATTGCGAATATAATTACGCTTGGTGCCCCCAATTTCGATATCGCCATACTGTGGATGTTTGAAAGATTTCCATTTTACGTAGCCATCTCCCAACAATAAAAATTTATCAAATTCTTCAAACTCACTATTTTGATTACGATTTTCGGTTGAGTTTTTATTGAACATTCGGTACGAAGTATTTATTTCATTAGAAAACATAAATACCCCTCTTCCCAAACCAATCCAATCAATTTCGCCACCATATACTGTGTAGAGATCTTTCCACAATACATAATATTTATACCCTGGAATCATTTTTTCGCCTACTTTCCCAATTACATCATATACTGCTACATCCGCTTGAGGCACATACATTGCATCCTCTTCTGCACCAGGAGGACGCAAAAACATGCCTCCAAAGTTGTGATAACTCTGTGCTCCTGCAATGTTGGGATGACTATAAAAGAATTTTTTGACGTTTTGAGTTTCGGGTAAAGTTCCGGGATAAAACAACGCCCCCCCTTGGATGTGGTCAGGCTGCCATCCCCATCCCCAGTCACGATTGGGATCATAGGCACCAGGATTGTCTTCATTGACGCGTCCGTCGCCGTCGTTGTCGATACCTTCAAAACCCAGCATTTCATATTCGCCTTGCTCGTCGGGTTTGGCTAGTATCATTCTTCCCGGAAACTCAGGATCAACTTTATAACGCCCTGTGGGAGATTTGCGGCGCATCATCACGATATTGCCGTCGCCATCCAAATCATCGTAGGTATCTTCATCTACAAGCCCATCGCCATCATCATCGATAGGCATCATACCAGAGCGCGAAGAGCTTGTGGTGTTTGATTTATAAATAAAGTTTTCGTGAGCATCAGGATTGAGGGACGGCAAAATATAAAAAGTACGCCCTTTGAGCATTTCTGTCACAAAATCAACTTTACCAAAACTCTCAGCCAAATACCAAGCTGTATACATCGCAAACTGAGTTCCTTGTAATTCGTTAGCGTGGATATTACCATCAATCCAAAAAGCAGGTTTGGTCTCGGGCTTTCCGCTTTTAAAATCTGTAACGGTCAAAACATACATTTCACGACCTTGATAGGATTTTCCTATCGACTCATATTTGACCAAATCAGGATAGGCTTTGGCGAGGTCTTGGGTAAGTTTATTGAAACCCGCATAATCCATATAATAATTCCAGGCCCACTTGACTTTGGGATTGGCAGGCGACCCAATCGCCCGCATTCCGTTGAGGTCGGGGTCATTTTGAGGAGCAGTTTGGGCAATTACATTTAGGGCCGTAAAAGTGCCAATAAATGCATAAGCAAAAAAGTGAATATATTTTTTCATTGATTTTTCTCAATTTAGAAATGAATAATAAACCGAACAAAACTACTTTAAAGTAATCTCTACCGATTTGGTACCTGCGGTGGGGCAGCCCGCTTCAATCGTCACTTTTCCGGCACCTGAGATAAGCCATGTATATTCTTCTGATTCGTCGGCGCCCAAAGCACTATTTAAATTGAGACGTTTACCCGACAAAATACTTTGTCCAGAAGCTAGTTTTAGTTCGGTTTTTACTTTTTGTACAAACTTCACGCGGTCCCCTATTTCGGCATAAGTTGGCAAAAGGCCCTTATTAACCACTGTCACAGTGATACGTGAAATGCCATTACCCAACGATTCTGTTTTTACGTTTACGAGTTGGATTTCGGGCATTTGGTGGCCTAGTCCCGTCAAAAACTTGAGGTGCTTATCCGCAGAAGCTTCTAAATAACTAATGGGGGGATTGAGCTTGCTGAAAGGAGCAATGCCTCCTACCTCTACTTTTTGTCCAGGAAAATCAGGGTGCTGAATCGTTTTCCAATCTACATACACTCCTGTGAGTTTTTCTTTATCAGCCCATTTCAAATATTTGATTTCCTCGTCTCCTGCTTTCGGCTCACCACCGCCACCAGTACCTTTGGCTCCATCGGCTTCTGCTTTAGGAGTGTCATCGCCTTTTGACCGGTCAGAAGGGGCTTCTTTTTTAGTAGTATCTTTGGCAGGGGTAATCTTAGGCACCCACCATCCTGGAGTTGTAAAGCTAAAACGTCCCGCATGAAAATAAGCAGTCTGCGAAAAGTTCCCTTTCGTCTGGGGCATTTTAGGAGCATCTTTCAAGCCAGTTTTGCCATTATATAGTTTTGATACTTGCTCCATTACTTTGGCATCTTTTGCCAGTGGTCCGGTCAAGATTTTTTTTGCTACTTTGGAAGCTTCAAATTTAGGAGCTTCACTGAGGTTGTTGTTAGGGCCAAATGTCAGTACCGCAAAAATATGCGGCGCACGATACAAAAACTCCAGTAAAGCTCTTACTTCAGGCGCTTCGGCGGCATATTCTCCTGAGCCTTTAACAAAAATGGGATATTCGTATGTAAAGTTTTTTTCGGGATTGATGCCACCAGCAGCATCTTCGTTAAATTCCCCGTCTTTGTCATTGTCGATTCCTTCGGTCAACAAAAGGTATTTTCCGCTTTCTCCTTTGGTAGGGTCGGCTTTTACCAATACACGAGGGTCTTCTTTGCTTGTCACAAAAGTTCCGGTAGGACTTTCGACGCGCATCCAAGTAACCAAGCCGTCATTGTTGAGATCTTCAAATGGGTCTTCGTCTAGCCGACCATCGCGGTCATCGTCGGTAGCGGTATCATTGCCACTGCGCTCATATTTGAGCTTGGCCACAAACTGCTCTTGCGCATCGGGGTTCATGCTTGGCAAAAAGTAGAAAGTTTTGGTTTCAAGCAATTTGGCAATACTGTCGGTACTAGCCGCAGCCAGCATTTTTTCGGCAGTTTGCACCGCTAACTCACTGCCTACTAGGTGTGTTCCGTCAAGACCTGCCACCACCAAAATAGCTGGTTTTTTGGAAGCATCTCCTTTGCCAAGGGTTAATAACCACAAATCGCGCCCCCCTCCACTTTTACCAATAGACCGTACAGAAGCCAAAGCATTGTACTTAGTAGAAAGATTTTTGAGCCGTGTCGAGAGCTGTGCATGACTATTATACGTACTTTGTGCCTCTACATGAGGAGTCATCCATACGAGCATTGTCACCAACCCACCATAAAGTAGTTGACGAATCATAAAATTTGGTTTTTAGAGTTTGATAAATATAAACTTCGAAGAGACGAGCGAAATCCTAGAAAATTGTATTTTTTCTATCTTTCTGACTCAAACTTCGTTTGATTGCAAGTTAAGGAAGAAACTTTATACCAAATAGATTGTTGAGATATTGAGCGATAAACGCCCCGAATGTATAGAGATAAACGATAGTTTTGCGAACCATGTCTTTTTTTCGACTTCAACACATATCCAAGAGTTACAAGGAATTATCAATACTTAGGCAAGTCAATTTTGAATTAAATTCAGGAGAAATATTTGGCCTACTTGGAGAAAGTGGTTCTGGAAAAAGCACTTTATTGCGCATTGCAGCAGGTTTGATAGATGCTGACGAAGGCGAAGTATGGATTGGTTCTGAAAAACTCCCTCCTGCCAGTGATCAGTTGATTCCGGGGCATCCCGACATCAAAATTGTTCACCAAGATTATCAATTATCACTCCCGCTCACTACCCGAGAAAATATCAATTATGCTTTGCGTTTTTACGAAAAAACATACCGAAACGAACGGATAGAAGAGTTACTTGAATTATGCCATTTACAAGCCGTAGCCGACCGACCTGCCAAGCTACTTTCGGGCGGCGAAAAACAGCGCACGGCCATTGCACGGGCCTTGGCCGAAGAAGCTCGTGTGTTGCTTTTAGATGAACCCTTTGCTCATTTGGATTTACCTAATCGACGACGACTCAGCGACACCTTACGAGAACTGACCACCCAAAGTGATCTGGCTTGTCTTTTTGTGACACACGATGCACAAGATGCGTTGAGCTTATGCCATCAAATGGCCGTTTTGAAAGAAGGGGAATTACTACAAAAAGACACGCCCGAAGCTATCTATCAAACTCCTGCCAATACCTATATTGCGGCCTTGACTGGTGAAATTATATTGATAGAGCCTTCTTTTTTTCAACATTATTTCAACATCTCGGCTCCACTCCTTGATCATCAAATAGTAGCTCGACCTGAGCATTTTCAACTTTCTACAATCATCAACACAGAAGAAACGGAATGGGTCAAAACAATGGTAAAGCGAGTGGCTTTTGAAGGAAGTAGATACAAAATTGAGGTACTATTAGAAAATACCTTACTTAGCGTGTATTATTCTACGCCACTTCCCTTGGAATCTGAGGTTTTTATAAAATATGTAGCTCAATCTTAGCTACTATGAACCTGACATTTTATCAACCAGATCTCGCGCAATCTCCTGAAAATAAGCACCATTATAAGGCCCAAACCAATTCATAACGAGGGTTTCGTAAGTATCTCTATCATAATATTTGTCGGGAGTTATGTAGCCGATATATCCGCCGTTGAAGCTTGTCACCATGAGTTTTAATCCTTTCTGATTGGCATAAGCACTCATTTCGGCGATCAGTTCTCCCGAAAAATCACAGGGAAAACCTACCATCAATACATTGCCGATACGCATGGCTTTTACATAATTGGGAAAATCGCCAAATGCCCAATTGAACACCCAAGGCCGCAAACGCCACCCAAGCGTGACCCGAGGATTGGCTTCTCGCAAAGGAATCGGTAATGTCACCATCCTAAAGGCTGCTTTTGAAGAAAGGTTCATCCCTAAAAGCTGCTTTTGAACATCCGCCTCCAAGCTATCCGCTTCAGCTCGTGCCTGAATTATATCATTTTCGCCTTCAATTTTGGGTGACATACTTCCCACTGCGCCCGACATAAACATCGCAAAGTTGGCTTCGCCCTGTTCTAAAGAATCCACCAATACTCCCGGATAATCGCGCGACAAAACGATATTGTCAGAACTCATAATCGTCGAATGTGCACCATAAGAACACACCAAGGCTTTTGTACCGTCATTTCTTACCAATTGTAAAGTACGTATGTAAGGATCTATGGGTCCTCCTTTGATGAGTCGATTGCGAATACGCGCCGTATCTGCGACTTCGTGGTATCCCACAGAAGCTGGTCGAATGTCTTTTTGGGCCAATTGTACTGCTTTGACCACCGCATCGGCAATCCAAGTCACATTGTCGGGGTTAAATTTTCCTCCAAACAATCGCCCCACAACTCCCCCACTCCATCCTCCCATGCTATTGTGGGTATGTGTAGCTCCCAGATATACATTCTCAAAAGGAATACCTGTAGACTTTAGTTTGGTTTTGAGCTGTTCGGTCACTGCAGGGGGCATAATGAGCAAATCTGCCGCCACAATCGCCGCCCTTGTTTGACCATTGTCAATCACAATCGCCCGCACATATATCGAATCGTGTACAGATTTGTAATGGGCACCTTGCCTTACACCATATCCCGCTGTGGGCGTAGGTGTAAGTGGCGTAAAATTGACTTTTGCCCAACCCACTTTGAGAGAGTCACCCAAGAGAGAAGGGGCATTGGCAGGGAGAGAAGTTACTTCTTGCTTCCACTGCTGATAATAGGGCATTTGGGTATAAGGTGTATCATCCACAGGGGCTACCATACACGCCAATAAAACCAAAAGAAAAAGGAGAAATCCGCCGAGGACTTTGAGAAGAATTTTCAGAAAACGCATTAGTAAACCTTTGTCAGTATGATGCTATACCGACAAAGGTTTCATTTTTTTTTAATCTATCAAAAAAGCAACCATTGACTTGGGGCCGTGTGCCCCCAACACCAAGGATTGTTCGATATCTGCGGTTTTGGAAGGACCTGCTATAAATGCCCCAAAACCATAGTCTGCCGACCCAATTCGCGCATAAGCATCGTGCATTTTGGGCACTATTTCCGAACTTTTAACTACCAAAGCCAATGACTCGGCAATAAAAGGTGCGGCTCTTTGTCCCATTTCGGCTTCGGTCACCCACATAGAGCCATTTTCAGCTACGGCAAATTGCCCCTGCAAAACCGCCAATCCTACGTTGTTGAGCGAATGAGGGTCTGATTGTAACCAGCTATTTTGGGCCATATCAGACAGTTCACTTATGGTAGTGATGATTCTAAAACCCACAAAATGAGTTTGTATATAAGTCCTAATTTCTTCCCAATCTTTTACCCTTACCACTTCTCCGCCGATGGTGGTAAGTACCGAGCGGAATTGTTCGGCCAAATCAGCATACTGATTCCCAAAGTTTTGAATTTGGGGTAAGGGTGTAGAAGTAGGTTTGTTTTTGGCTACCGCAGCCAATATCTTTTCTCGACTCATTATTTATTTGGTATGGGAGGCATTTACAAAAGGCCTCATTTTATCCCCTATTTTTCTTATACCATTCCCCAAAAGATTCTTTGGGGGGCTCGGGCATTTCGCGTTGTTTGTACCAAGGATTCAATGAATTGTTGACTACAAAAGGTACATTTGCCAAAGCCAACCTTCCCATTTTTCCTGACAATCTGTACACACTAGGATTAGACAAAACCGCTGCCATTGCTTTCATGCCCAGTGTTTTGGCAGTGGGAGAATGCCCGCTTTTGGTAAGTACTTGCCGCCATTCGTACAATTGCTCATGAATATTAATTTTGACAGGACACACATTTGAGCAGCTACCACAAAGCGTACTTGCAAAGGGTAAGTCAGCGTTTTTGGTCATATCCAAATTAGGTGCCAAAATAGAACCAATAGGCCCTGCCACCGCATTGTGATAGCTATGTCCTCCACTCCGTCGATATACGGGGCAGGTATTCATACAAGCGCCACAACGAATACATTTGAGGGAGTTACGAAACTCTTCGCGCCCTAGTTGGGTAGTACGACCATTGTCTACCAATACGAGGTGCATTTCTTGTCCGGCACGAGGTTTGGCAAAATGGCTCGAATAAGTCGTAATAGGCTGCCCCGTAGCACTACGCGCTAGTAGTCTTAAAAAAACACCCAAATGCGCTCGTTGGGGGATAATCTTCTCGATACCCATACAGGCGATATGAACATCTGCCAAGTGCGCTCCCATATCGGCATTTCCTTCATTGGTACACACTACAAACTCGCCCGTTTCGGCCACCGCAAAATTGACACCTGTAATGGCTACCCTACGCGTCAAAAACTTCTCGCGCAAGTTTTCGCGGGCAGCATGAGTAAGCAAGGTAGGGTCGGCGCAGCCTTCAGGAGTTCCTAAATGTTTATGAAAAAGTACGCCAATTTCTTCTTTTTTCCAATGAATACAAGGCAATACAATATGGCTTGGCGGTTCGTCGGCCAGCTGCACAATTCGCTCTCCCAAATCAGTATCAACGACTTCTACGCCATTTTCGGCCAAATATGGATTCAGGTGACACTCTTCCGTCAACATTGATTTACTTTTGACGATTTGCGTCACACCTTGTTTTTTCAAAATCGAAAGAATGATTTCGTTGTGCTCATGCGCATCAGCTGCCCAATGAACCGTAATTCCATTTTTTTGCGCATTTTTCTCAAACTCCACCAAGTAAGTGTCTAGATTTGACAATACATTGTGTTTGATTTGAGAGGCTGTATCGCGCAATTTTTCCCATTCAGGAATCGAAAAAGCAGCCCTATCTCGTTTTTGACGAACCCACCAGAGCGTTTCATCATGCCAAGTAGTTCGGTCAAAATCTTTATTAAATTTTTCGGCAGCAGTAGCGTGATTGATGGTCATGATTGATGGTCTTTTGAGTAGTCTCTTACTCTGTTGCGGTCAAAATCTCAGCAATGTGCATCACTTTTATCGGAAGCTTACGGCGACGAATCACCCCTTCTAGGTGCATCAAACAAGACATATCGCCTCCGGTCAAGACCTGTGTGCCATTTTTGACGTGGTCGTCGATACGGTCGATACCCATGCGGGATGATACAGCTTCTTCGGCCACACAAAAAGTTCCTCCAAATCCACAGCATTCGTCCTTCCGACTCAGCTTCACAAGCTCTACATCTTTTACCATATTGAGAAGCTGCTCAGGCTTAGAAAAAGGAGTCGCTACTAGCTCCGACATCTGGGACAAATGCAGGCCTCTTTGTCCATGACAACTTTGATGCAAACCCACTCTAAATGGAAAACGAGCTTCTAAGTTTTCCACTTTCAGTATATCCGTCAAAAATTCCGTAAGCTCGTAGATACGTTTGCGAATATGAGTAGCTTTTCCTTCATTTTGAGTCTCGTTTTCTGGCGCATGAAGGTGCTCTTTGATGTGCAAAACGCAGCTCCCAGATGGTGAAACTATATAATCATACTCAGAAAAGTTATTCATAAACAAACGATTACAATCATGAGTAAGGTGTTCATACCCAGAGTTGGCCATGGGTTGTCCACAGCAAGTTTGTTTAGGCGGATAGCTAACCTGGCATCCGAGTTTTTCTAACAACTGAAGCGTGGCAATTCCCACTTTTGGGTAAAATTGATCCACGTAACATGGAATAAATAAACCTACTTTCATCATGTCGCAAACTTACAAGATTATTTCCCAAAACCCTGTCCTGTAGAAACCTGTTAAAAAAAATTAATCCAATCTGACAACTCAGAAGGTATCAAGCAGATAGATTTTGCCACTTGGATCAACTATTTGTAAAAGGGGTTTGTTATTTTTTTTCTTGCAAAAACACGTGTACTCCTTTCTTATTGGCTACAATAATATCCGGCAATTTGTCTTTGTTCATATCATCTACTACTAAGTGAAGCCCTACTCCCGAATCGTCATCCACTTGATGAGGAGTCCAAGTAGGCGTAGGGCCAGGTTTGAACTCAAACCAATAGAGTACGGCTGGTTCAAAAGCGCCGGGGTCTTTACCATTGTGAGCAAAATAACGCTTTCCAGTCACTAAATCGGGGTAGCCGTCGGCATTCATATCTACCAAACTTAAACCATGCGTTTGCGAAAACATCTTTCCGATTTCGTGCTTTTCCCAAGTTGGATTTCCTTGAGCGTCTTTTCCTTGCTCATGCCACCACATTCCGTATTTGTGTGCCGACATACTAATCACGTCCTTTAGCCCATCTTGATTTACATCCAAGAGATACATCTGCGAGCACTCTTCTCCTAAATTAGCTTTATGAAATACCCAATTTGGTTGCGTACGGTCGGCGGGTGCTTCCCACCAGCCCTCACGAATCAACACATCCAAGCGCCCATCTCCATTCATATCGACCATTCCCAAACCATGCGTGTATTTATGAATCCCAATCGGCCCTTCGCTAATCACGTATTTTTTCCATTCGGTATCGCCCTTTTTAGAAGGGCTTTTGAGCCAAATGATTTGTTTGGTTTCGGGGTCATTGCCCACAATATCGGGGCGACCATCGCCGTCAATATCCCCAAAATACGGAGACTCATTTCCGATAGATTTATGAATAGTGTTTGCTTTCCAATGTCCAGGCTTATTTTTGGGGTTTTCGTACCATACTACCGATTCACCAGGGGTATCTACTCTGATAAAATCTATCCAACCGTCTTGGTTTACATCCATACTAAAATTTAAGAATGAATTGCTATAGCCTCCATTGACGGTAAAAGTGTCGCCTTTGGCGATTTCGTGGCGAGTCCAGTTGGGCGCTTCAAACCAAAAAGCCCCCGCCATCACATCTTTTTTCCCGTCTTTGTTGACATCTCCTACCGCTACTCCTTCCGAAAAAAACATCCTAGTCAGCGTATGCTTCTTAAAACTTATCTCTTTTTTTTTCTGCGCCATTGAAGTAACTCCTATCAGTTGCGCAAGAAATAGCATCAAAGCAATGCGCCGGTTTTTAAAGATTCTCATAATGCTATGGTTGTATTTTGGTAAGAATGTTAAAAGTTTATTTGGATGTAAAATCATTAACCTCGCCCGATATACCCACTATCATTTTATTTTTTTGGGGATAGACGGGCTAAAATATCCAAAAAGCCCTCTATTTTATCTGACAAATTCATTCTTTCTTTGCAAGAAATGGTGTAAGTATCCATTTTAAAATATAAAAACCTTACTCATTTCATATCAAAAAACTATCAATTTGGTAGGCGTATGACCGCAAAAAACAAAAAAAAATGGACTTTAGCTGCCGCTATTATCATGTCGTTGGCGGTAGTATCAAGCATTGTTACGGGGCTTGTGCAAGCATTTAATTTTATCCGTATCATTATGATTCTCAGTTTTGGGGCAAGCGCAGGCTTATATTGGTACAGGTACTACACCGAAGAATTTGAAGACGATTAAAAACCTAGCGTCAAACGTTTTCTTTGTAATTGGTGTTACTAGCAAAACAGCACATTTCAGCACAAACCGAACATCTCTCCTCCTTGAAAGCACTTGCCCACCTTAATAAGTATCTAGTAAAGTATAAGTGGTATCTCATTTTAGGTACGCTTTTTACGATTATCTCCAACTTATTTGGCATTATTCCCGCCCAAGTTGTACGTCATGCGCTCGATTTGGTGAGCGATACACTCGATATTTACTTTTTGCTTGACGGTGCAGCTATTCAATCCAAACTCTATGATGTGTTTGCATTTAGCATTTTGTTGTATGGGTTGTTGATTTTGATAATGGCTTTGCTGAAAGGGGTATTTTTGTTTTTGGTACGCCAAACCCTCATTGTCATGTCAAGGCATATCGAATATGACCTCAAAAACGAAATTTATGCTCATTATCAGACTCTTCCTTTGAGCTTTTATCGACGCAACAACACGGGCGACTTGATGGCTCGTATTTCGGAAGATGTAAGCAAGGTAAGAATGTACGTAGGCCCTTCTATTATGTATGGCATCAATCTCATCACGCTCTTTATACTGGTCATTAGCTATATGGTTTCGGTCAATGCCAAATTGACATTTTATGTACTATTGCCCTTACCCGTGCTTTCGATTAGTATTTATGTAGTAAACAATATCATCATGAAACGCTCTGAGGCGTTGCAAGCCCAACTTTCCAATCTCTCTACCTATGTTCAAGAGTCTTTTTCAGGAATTAGGGTTATCAAAGCCTTTGTCAAAGAGCGTCAGCAGTTTCATGAATTTGTGGTACAGAGCAACGATTATCGCAACAAATCGCTCAAACTCACACTCGTAGATTCGCTATTTTACCCTTTTATTGTGGTATTGGTGGGTCTTAGCAATGTACTCATTGTGTACGTAGGTGGCCAAGAAATCATGGCAGGACGCCTCACTCCCGGCAATATCACCGAGTTTATTTTATACGTAAGTATGCTTACATGGCCCGTGATGGCGCTTGGCTGGACCACTAGCCAAACCCAACGCGCCGCCGCTTCTCAACAGCGTATCAACGAATTTTTGACCACCAAAACGGATTTGGTTTCTACCAAAAACCTCGAAAAAGAGATTGAAGGAAGCATTGTTTTCAAAAATATCAACTTTGTCTATCCCGATACTGGTATCAAGGCTCTCAAAAATTTTAATCTTAACGTAAAAGCAGGCGAAACGGTTGCTATTTTAGGAACCACAGGTTCGGGAAAAAGCAGTGTAGCCAATCTACTCACCCGCTTATATGACCCTACCGAAGGTGAGATTTTGATAGATAATATTCCGTTGAAAGAATATCAACTCCAATCGCTCCGCCGCCAAACGGGCTACGTGCCCCAAGATGTGTTTTTGTTTTCGGATACCATCGGAGCTAATATTGCTTTTGGAGATACTCATATCCCTTTTGAAAAAATAGAGCAAGCGGCCAAAGATGCTGACCTATACACCAATATCATGGGCTTTTCGGAAGGGTTTGAAACTAAAGTGGGCGAACGCGGTATCACCCTTTCGGGCGGACAAAAACAGCGACTTTCTATTGCGCGAGCTATTGTAAGAGACCCCAAAATTTTGATATTGGACGATTGTCTTTCGGCGGTAGATACGCATACCGAAAACACTATTTTGACCAATCTTCAGCGCATCATGAATCATCGTACTTCGGTGATTATTTCCCACCGAGTTTCGTCGGCAAAACTAGCGGATTTTATTGTGGTCTTGGACGAAGGTATGATAGTAGAACAAGGCACGCACGACCAGCTAATAGAAAAAGGTGGCATCTATAAAGAGCTGTACGACAAACAATTGCAGACAGAGGAAGTATAAAAAAGCCAGCGAGTAGGCAAAATGCCACCCGCTGGGCTCTATACAAAAACAAACAGGAAGTTTTAGTCTAAACCACAAGCTCCCGCCAACGCTCGTTTGGCATAGACTTTTGCCAAATGTTTGCGATAAGCTTGAGAGGAAAAATGGTCTTCATTGATATGAATGTCACCTTCGGCGGCAGCATTGGCCGCCGCTTCTATGGTCTCTAAAGTGACGGGTTGTTCTATCAAAGCTGCAGCTACGCCTTCATCCAGAAAAGCAGCATCCGATACCCCCGTAAAAGCCACTTTAGCATCTTTAATTAGCCCCCCTTCCACCGTCACAGAAACACCACATCCCACAATCGCAAAGCGAGAGGCAGGTTGCATAAACTTCCGATAGGCAGTTTGCTGTCCTTCCGCAAGTTTAGGAATATGGATTGCCGTGACGATTTCGCCTTCGTCTAAAGCTGTCATAAAAAAGCCCAAAAAGAACTCATTTGCGGCAATAGAACGCTCTCCATTAGGCCCTTGTACTTGGATAGATGCGCCTAACGCCAGCAAAACCGCAGGCCAATCGGCTGAAGGGTCGGCATGAGCAATGCTTCCGCCCAAGGTACCCATATTTCTTACTTGGGTATCACCAATGAGTTCGCCAGCTTCTATCATAGCCTTCATATCCTGAACTGCTTCATTTGAAATTATATCGTGATGCGTACTAGCTGCACCTATCACTACTTTATCTCCTTCATCAGAAATAAAACGTAATTCGGGAATACGTGCGATGTCGATGAGTAAAGAGGGGGCGTTAAGGCGTAACTTCATGGCCGGAATCAAACTATGGCCTCCGGCCAAAATTTTAGCGTCGGGGTTGTCGGTCAGCAAGCGAATAGCCTCCGTCACTGAGCTTGCCCGTGTATAATCTACAGAACTTGGAATCATGTCTTTAATGCGTAAATGATTGTTAAAAAAAGGTCAAACTCAACTTTGCATCGCTCTCCAAACCCGCTCTGAAGTCAGAGGCATACGAATGTCTTTCACCTTATGTCCTACCGACCATAGAGCATCAATGACGGCATTGGTCACCGCTGGTGTAGAGCCAATACATCCTGCTTCACCTGCACCTTTGACTCCCAAAGGATTGTGAGGACAAGGAGTAACCTGACGGTCAAGCTCAAACATCGGAAAATCATCGGCCCGTGGCATGGTATAATCCATATAAGAAGCATTGATGATTTGGCCGTTTTCGTCGTACTCGACTCCTTCAAACAACGCCTGCCCGATTCCCTGCGCCAAACCTCCGTGGATTTGGCCATCTACAATCATCGGATTGATTACGTTTCCTACATCATCAACCGCAATGAAGCGTTTGATTTTGGTAGTACCTGTTTCTTTATCCACTTCTACGACGGCTATATGACACCCAAAAGGATAGGTGAAGTTGGTGGGGTCATAAAAACTACTAAAATCAAGGCCAGGTTCGAGATTAGCAGGATATACGTGTGGCACGTAAGCCGTCAAAGCAATATCTCCAAACCCTAATGATTTATCGGTGCCTTTAACGGTAAACTTCCCGTCTATGAATTCGATATCATCTACTGAACACTCTAGCTTGTGCGCCGCGATTTTGGCACCTTTTTCGATGATTTTATCCAGACTTTTCACGATAGCACTACCTCCCACCGCCAATGAGCGCGAGCCATAGGTTCCCATTCCAAAAGCTACCGTATCAGAATCTCCATGAACAATATCTACATCTTCCATCGGAATTCCTAAGCGGTCGGCTACCACTTGCGCAAAAGTAGTTTCGTGGCCTTGCCCATGTGAATGCGCCCCGGTAAATACGCTCACTTTGCCCGTAGGCTGTACACGTACTTGTCCTACTTCATAGAGACCCGCCCTAGCACCTAGTGACCCCACTACCGCTGAGGGTGCAATCCCGCAGGCTTCGATGTAAGTTGAAAATCCCACCCCTAGCAACTTGTTGGTTGTGGCCGCTTCGGCTTGCGCCTTACGGAAATCTTCATAGCCAAGCATTTCGAGACCGCGCTGAAGCACTCCGTGGTAGTTACCACTATCGTATTGAAGAGCTACGTTGGTTTGATACCCTGGTTGGGTTACGCCATCGAAGGCAGGGATAAAGTTTTTAAGCCTCAGCTCCGTAGGGTCCACCCCCATCTCTAAAGCCGACAAATCTAGTAGCCGCTCCAAAAGATAAGTGGCTTCGGGTCGTCCGGCACCTCGATAAGCATCTACGGCGGTGGTATTGGTAAATACACACGTCATATCCAAGTGGATTTTGGGCGTAGTGTATAAGCCTTGCAAAAGCGTCCCGTGCAAATAAGTAGGTACTGCCGTAGAAAAAGTTGATAGATAAGCGCCTAAATTAGCAAAGGTTTTGATACGGAGTCCGACGATTTTTCCGTCGGCGTCAAAACCCATTTCGGCTTTCGTAACATGGTCGCGGCCGTGGGCATCGGTCAAGAAAGCCTCTGAGCGTGTCTCTGTCCATTTGACAGGTCGCCCGATTTTTTTAGAGGCGAGCGTCACCAATGCTTCTTCCGTATAATGATAAATTTTAGAACCAAAGCCTCCTCCTACATCTGGCCCTACCACCCGCACTTTATGCTCAGGCAAGCCCAGCACAAAAGCACACATGAGTAGGCGTATCAAATGAGGATTTTGGGTAGAAGTATAAAGGGTATATTTATCATAAACGCTATCGTATTGGCCGATATAGCTACGCGGCTCCATCGCATTGGGAGCGAGTCTTTGATTGACAAATTCGAGGGTGGTGATATGGCTTGCCGATGCCATAGCTGCATCCACTTCTTCTTTTGGATTTCCGATTTCCCAATCAAAACATATATTATTAGGTACATCCTCATGCACAAGCGGAGCGCCTTCTTCTACTGCCTTAGAAGCATCAATCACAGCTGGCAATACTTCATAGTCTATGATGATGGCTTCGGCAGCATCTTGAGCCAATTCTCTACTTTCGGCTACTACCATCGCCACTGCATCTCCTACATGCCGTACCTTGTCTTTGACCAAAAGCGGATGCGGAGGTTCTTTCATAGTATCTCCGTTTTTGAAATTGACTTGCCATCCACACGGCACCCCATAATGCCCTACTTCTTCGCCCGTCATGATGGTCACTACCCCTTCCATGGCTTCGGCGGCTGAGGTATCTATGCTTTTGATACGTGCATGAGCGTAGGGGCTACGCAAAATATAGGCATAAGTCATACCGGGCAGCACGATATCGTCGGTATATCGGCCTCTACCAGTAATAAAACGCTTATCTTCAACACGTTTTACTGATTTACCAATGAATTTATTGCTCATTATCTTTTTGATTAGTGGTTGGTGAAAGGTGGTTGGTGAAAGTGCTTCAAGACACTCTATTCACTAACCACTAAAGATTTATTAGCAGCATATTGAATGGCCCGTACGATATTGTGATAACCCGTACAACGGCATATATTTCCTTCTAAACCTTCTCGGATTTCTTGTTCACTAGGATTAGGATTATGACTCAACAAATCGGCAGCGCACATAATCATGCCGGGTGTACAAAACCCACATTGTAAGCCATGCTCTTCTTTAAAACCTTCTTGCAAGGGATGTAGCTCATTGCCAGTGGCCAACCCCTCAATAGTAGTGATAGTGCTTCCGTCGGCCTGCGCCGCCAACATAGAGCAAGATTTTACGGCTTTACCGTCAAGATGAATTGTGCAGGCGCCACAGCTACTGGTATCGCATCCTACGTGAGTACCTGTCAAATGAAGAGTATCACGTAAATAATGGACCAACAGCAAGCGCCCTTCTACCTCGCTGGTGTGGGAAGTTCCGTTTACGGTTACTGTGATTTTTGGCATAATTGGTCAAGGTTAAATTGAATAGTTTATTTTCAAGGAGGAGATAAATCGATGTCTTAGTTTGTTACCTTCATTGGGCAGCTAGTTCATCTTCAAAATTCTTAAAGAACTGTTTAGTGAGGGTATTCGCTACACCACTCATGACACGGTTGCCGGTTCGGGCCAATAAACCCGACATATCTGCTTTACCTTCAAAAGAAAGCTCTGTTTCCGAATCACTTATGGCTTTGAGTTTCATATGTATATCGGCTGCCACATTGCCGATTTTACTATTCTGTAATACTTTTAAAGTAAAACTCTCTGGAGCAACGGGATTTTCTACCATGGCTTTCCCTTCAAATTTGCCAGATACGGGGCCAATCTTAACCTCGGCGACCGCCTTATATACGCCTTCATTTTCAAGCTCAAGACGCGAGATACCAGGAGTTACTTTAGCCAATATATCAGGAGTCATAAGCATATCCCATATTTTTTGGGCAGGAGCTGGGAGAGTGTGTGTGCCGGTTAGTTCCATGAAAAAGTGAGGTAAATTTATAAATATTATAAAAATAATAATATTCCAAAACTACAATATTCTCCTTTTTACCAATGCTACAATTATCTAAAAAAATAGAACTATTCTATCAAGAATTGGGAATAATAAGATTTAGAAGAGACTCCAAAGCAAGGGAAGACAGGCAAAATCAAAAAATCACCCACTGTTTACGGTAGTGAGCAGGGGTAGTGCCTACGGCTTTTTTAAAAACTTTCAAGAAGTAATTAAGGTTATTATATCCACACGCAAAACAAATGTCAGAAATGCTGTATTGGGTGTTGCGCAAAAGCTTAATAGAGAGTTGTATCCTTTGCTGATTGATATATTCGACGGGCGTAACCCCATATTGCTGCTTAAAACACCGAAAGAAATTAGGTTCACTCATGCAAGCTTTGTCCGCTAGTTCACGAATGGTTAGATTTTTATGAATATTGTCTTGAACATATTTGACGGCAAACGCCAATCGATTGCTGTTGGCAAGCTCTTGCAAATTGTTGGTCAACACATTTCGGGCTTTGGTCTGCATCAACCGTACGATAAGCTCTTGTAAAACCAAGTTGGCAAAAAAATCCTTTGCTTCGTTGTTTTCAGTAAAAATATAAATTAAACGAGCGATCAACTGATGAATGGCATTTTCATTGGTAAAATAGAAATTATCATTCGTAAATTGCCATCCTTGTGAGTTGTCAACCAAAGGAGCCTTTTCGTTGAGAGCTTCTACCATACTTTTGATTTTGGCCGGCGCAATCGCCAAAGCCAAACATTGAGTAGGATTATCAAATTGAGCCTCGGGAAAATCAATGGTCATGGTTTGATTAGCGGGTACAATGACTGATTCCCCTGGTAAAAAATCAAAAGAAGGGGCATCGGCCAAATACATGACTTTTTTACCACGAATCATACTCGCCAAAACTGGATTAGTGAAAGTAAGCTCCACATTTTTGGCTACTTGATGGGTTTCGTAGATATTAAGTTCAGCATTTTCAAGAGTATAAGCCGTTCGGTTTTCTACCACTAGCTCTAACTTACGAGATTGAATATGACGAGACAAATCAAAAGAGTTCATAAAAGGAGGTAATGTAGAATGACAAGGCCCTTCAATAGTACAAATTCTAACAATTTTATGATTATTTCTATACAAAAACAACGTCCCGCCTTCATTAAAATTATCAATATGTCATTCATTTTGTGTTCTCATATGTCTTTTTTTCGTCTGAAGCACATGATATGGATTTCTGTGTGCTTATTTATTTGCCCTTATTTACTATTCGCTCAAAGAGCCGATTCTTTGCGTACATTGTCTTTGTCGCCCGTTACGGTTTCGACTACCCGCCTCGAAACCAACGAAAAACGCTTACCAGCAGCCTTGACTGTACTTGAGGGTGGCAGGATTCAAATCGGGCAGCCTCAGCTCTCGCTTTTTGAATCACTTGGAGGAGTTGCGGGGCTTTTTGCTCAAAATCCTGATAATTTTAATCAAGACCTGCGTATCTCGATTCGGGGTTTTGGAGCTAGGGCTGCTTTTGGGATTCGTGGTATTCGGCTTGTGGTAGATGGTATTCCTGAATCCACTCCCGACGGCCAAGCAGATGTTGACAACTTGGACATGGGAGCAATGCGACGTTTGGAAGTAATGCGCGGGCCTTCGTCAGGCTTATACGGAAATGCCGCCGGGGGAGTTATCAGTTTACAAACCGACAATGCCGCCGACTTGCCTTTGGCAGAAGCCCAAGCTACCGTAGGCTCTAATGGATTTAATAGTTATCGCCTCAAAACAGGCTACCAAAAAGGGAAGTTTCAATACGTTTTTATCGCAACTCGCAATGCCTCCGATGGCTATAGAGGCAACAGCCAAATGCAAAGTTCGATTCTAAATCTCAAATTACACTACGATTTTGACTCTCTTACGCGCTTATCTATACTGGCCAATTATGGCAATGGCCCTACCGCCAACGACCCTGGCGGCCTTACGCTGGCACAAGTAAATGAAAACCGCCGCCAAGCCCATCCCAATAATTTGAGGTTTATGGCTGGTGAGTCGGTAGCACAGGGGCGTATCGGTATTACGTTTGAGAAAAAAATGGGGAATAGTCTCCTCTTTACAAGGGTATTTGGCACCAAACGCGACTTCTCCAACTTTTTGGCATTTCAGGCAGCAGGGGCTGGTACTATCAATCGAACTTTTGCAGGTGCTAGCTTACAATATCAATACAATCAGGTGTTTGGCGAGCTTCAATATCGCTTTCGACTTGGGATTGATTTCGAAACGCAAGCTGATACCCGCCGCCGTTTCGACAACCTAATGGGCCAGCGGGGCAAGCTCACCTTTGACCAGCTTGAATCTTTCAAAAATACCGCAGCCTATATTACGCAAGAGATTTCGTATCATAAAGTGACGATTTTGACGGGCTTACGCTCCGATGCCATTCGGATGAAAGCCGAAGATGCTTTCTTGACCGACGGAGACCAATCAGGCCAACGCCAATACAGCCGCCTCAATCCGACCATCGGAATTTCGTTTGAGGCATCTCCTAAAATAAGTCTTTACTCCAACCTCGGGACCAGTTTTGAAACCCCTACTCTTAGCGAGCTTTCCAACAATCCTTCGGGCACGGGAGGCTTCAATCCTGACCTAAAACCTCAGCGCGCAACCAACTACGAAATAGGTGCCAAAACTTATTTCAACCAACGTGTCAGAATGGATTTAGCTCTTTTCAATATCAATGTATCGGATGAGTTTGTGCCTTATCAAATTACGGGGCAAGCAGGTAGGGTATTTTATCGAAATGCCGGCAGCTCTCGTCGCCAAGGCGTAGAATTGAGTCTTAACGCTAACCTCGCCAAAGGCCTATCACTGTTTTCAAATTATACATACTCTGATTTTAAATACCGCCAATATGTGACTACCGCCGGCGAGTTTGACGGCAATGCTCTACCCGGAATTCCAAAACATGCTGCTCAAGCCGAATTACGATATTTTCGGCCCAAAGGTCTGTTTGCGATTGCCCAGATTCGCCATGCTTCTGACCTCTATGCCGACGACGCTAATGCTGTCATCGCCAATGCTTATACCCTCGTCAATTTACGTCTGGGACTTCACTTGACCTACCAGCGTGTGGCGTTGGAACCTTTTGTAGGAGTCAACAATTTATTCAATGCTATTTATTTTCAGAATGTTCAAATAAACGCCGCCAATGGCCGTTATTTTGAGCCAGCTCGCGGACAGTTCTGGTTTGGAGGAGTTAAGGTGTCACTAAACAGAAAAACATTAGAGTAATTTTAAACCTTTTTCATTATAGAATATCTAATGAAAAACAAGGCTCGATAAGCTCGAATTTTGTTAACAACCATGAAAACAATTTTTCTTTTCGCCGCTTTTTTACTCGTTTTTGTCGCATTGAGATTAGCATCTTATATTTTTCCTCGTAAATTTGGATGTATCTATTCAGTTTTCTACCTTTATAAAAAGAGTTGGAGAGGCGTCTGAAGAATCAATAATAACAATGGAACTTTTTGGTATGCGAACAATGTTATTTAATTGTTATGACAACTGAAGTAGTTACACAATTTATCAACAAAGACTTACGTTAAGTAAAATATTTTTAAAATGGCTGTATGGGTTGGACAGGCCTCGACTTTTAGTTGAGGCCTGTTTTTTTACAATTATTCCCTAATTAACAAACACTTAAATCAAATTAAGGTTTTACTTCAACCAACCCTGCTTTTGGGTCAAAGCTATATCTTTGGGTAGAGGCTCCCTCATTTATGTCTTCAATAGAGAGCGTCAAGGTACCTTTTTGGAGAAGGGACTCTACCTGATAATTTCCCTCTGCATTGTCATAATATACTTCTTTAGTAAACACCAGCCGTTGCTTTTCATCATAGCCACAAAGCCATACAATATTCTCATTCTCATACTCCCGTCCGATGAGGTATAGCTTGGTTTGGGGTGTTTCTAATACAGTTTGTAATAAATGGTATTTATAATTGAGGGATGGGCATTATTGAAAAGTGACTTTAAAATTCTCTAAACTGCCCAACTCTCTTTGATTAGTGAAATTATCATACATGATTAATTGGACTGTGCAACTCGCTATCATTAAGTAGGCACTGAC
>NZ_JARNTW010000009.1 GCF_029433105.1 Runella sp. MFBS21
CTTATTGAACATACTGACATTCAAAATGCCGCTAAATGCCGTTCTGATAAGGGTACTTTGTTACATATTTTTGGTAAAATCGCTACCGCTTTGTGCATTTACATCTTTTTCAACTCTTGATTCGCATTAATTGTTCATTAGTGGAATCTACCTGACTTAAACCAACCAACTTCCCATTTTTATAAATATTATATTGCTTAGAGATAGTTTGATTCTGAACAATTTTTAGTTGTTTATCTTGAAAATTGCTCAAATATTTCTCTAAAGTGGGAGTAGTAAGGAGAACTTGTACTATTTGAGTCGTATCTGATTCGGTAAGAGAATCATGCTCGTTACGATGGTTACAAGCGCCTAGGCAGCCCATGAAAGAGATGAAAATTAGGATAAGTGATGGTTTCATAAGATTTAGGTATGGAAGCTATATTTTATGGGTGGATTAGCTTTTTTCTAAAATGAAATTACTCACCATTTTATGGCTATTTCTATACACTATGCTTTTTGAAATCTACCAAAATTATGGCCAAGTATTGACAAAAAAATATATTTGAAGAAGTAATCCAAAAATTCGGCATTTTATCTGATTTTAGTTAATCCAAAATAATACTGCCGTTTGATTCTACAAATCTGTCCATTTCTTGATCATTTAAGAGATAGAAAAATGAAGTATTAATTGGCTGAAAACCAAAGACTATGATAGATACACATTCGTTTATTTTAACTTTGTAATAGGTGATTTTTTGAAACTGTGTTTTGTTTATTACTATTGGTTTTTTGTATAAATCTTTTAATTGGGTAGCAATCATTTTTGTATCATTGGTACTCCAATCCAAAAAACTAATACCATAAATTCCCTTTTCTAATAGTTCGTCTTTTTTTTGATTTTCATTCATAGTATATCTGTTATCATCATAACCCTTTCGATAATAAGCAACTATCTTTCTAGATTGTGCCAAAGCCGTATCAGCAAGTAAAGCTCTTCTTTTGAATTTTAAATCGTACGAATAAATAGCGTCTTTGGCTGAAATAGGAAAAGAAATAATGTGGCCTTTGTGTACTAAAGAAGTACTTGGGCAAGAATTAGCTGGGTCACAACTACTTATAAGTATAACTACTGATATACTTATTAATATATTTATGGAAACCAAGTTCATACAAATAAAAAAGTGAAATAATAAAATACCTACTTGCTACAAAAATATTTTGACTCGGCTTTTTCTTATCGTTTTATAAGGTTTCCAATGATTTATCATTTAGTGGACATCCTATAAAATTTATTTTTATCCGTAAAATCTAAAATTAGATTTTGCCAAAAATTCTATGGAAGATGTGGCAGCATTTCCAGAAGAAGGAATTTATTAGTCTATGAGCTTAAATATATTGTTTTTTGACTGTGATTTTACTTCTAAAATAAACAGCGATGCCAAAAAAACCTCATAATTCTAGCTGCTATCATAAGCCGTTCCATTTGATTTGCTTTACTCCATTTTTTGAGAAAGTTACCGACAATACGGGAGGGTCAAAGGCAAGTAAGGAAGTCTCTATTAAGTCTTTGCTAATCTTTTTGGCGGTTTGTTGGGGAACCAAATATTTCTTTAATTTTTTGGTGAGATACTTCGCAAACGCCTCATTTCCTTGCATTAGTTTTCCGAGACCATTGTCAACTAAGAAAAAGTAGCCTTTGTGCTTGAATACAAAAAAAGGCTTAAAACTTTCGGTAATTGCCTCAAACGTGGCGATAGCCTCCACCTGATAAAGAATAGTGTCCTGAACCACCGCCATAGACAGATGTACGACTCTGTGAGTAGGGACTTTTTCGGTATAGTGATTGAGAACACCTAAAGTTAACGTGTCGTTAAAGGTTATTTCTCTGGAAAAGAAGGGGTCTTTCTTACTTTGAGCAGAGCTATAAGAGCCTATAAAAAAAATAAAATAGCAAATCCAAAGTAGCGTCTTCATAGTCTGCACCATTGGCGGGGGCAACAATAAATACACGATAAAACTTTTGGAGAATGTTCAGAAACGTTGAGTGAATAGGACGCCCGAAAAAGTAAATTTGGGGAAGTATGATTACTTCAATTCCAATTGTTCACAAGCTTTTTCGGCGGCCGATTGTTCGGCTTTTTTCTTAGAATAGCCACTACCTTGGGCAAATACCTCGCCGTCAAGGGTCACTTGAGAAATAAATTCGCGGAAGTGGCGGCTGCCTTTTTCTTCCACAATCGCAAAGCGTACTTCTTTACCTTCACGCTGTGCCCATTCGATAAGGCGGCTTTTGAAGTTGGCGTTGTTGTTGATAAGTGCGTCTAAATCGTAGTGAGTGAGGAGTTCTTTGGTGATAAATTTCCGCGTAAAACGAAAACCTTTGTCCAGATATACCGCACCTACGAGCGCTTCGAGGGCATCGCCATACATAGAAGAATTGGGCGGCATTCCTTTGCGGTTGCCGTCAAACTCAATCAGGCGGTCGAGGCCGATTTTACGAGCGATACCATTGAGGGTTTCACGATTGACAATCCGCGAGCGGATTTCGGTTAAGAAACCTTCATCTTTGTAAGGGAATTTTTTGAAGAGGTACTCCGCTATCACCATACCGAGTACTGAGTCGCCTAGATACTCCAATCGTTCGTTTGATTCTCTAAAACCTTTGATATTGGTTTCTTTGGAAGCGGAAGTATGGCGAAAAGCTAGCTGATAAACCTCCAAATTTGAAGGTTTTTCGCCGATGATTAATTCTACGGCCTTTCTAAATTTCTTTTCGGGGGACATATTCCCCGGTTTAAAGAAATCAATAATGGGATTTAACACCGTAGCCAAAGGAGGTGAATTTAAAGTTTTTACAATCTACAGTTTTTGATTGAAAAAATCAATCCTTACTGTTAAAATTATTTACCCCTCAAATTTACGAAATACCACGCAGGTATTGTGTCCACCAAAACCAAAAGTATTGCTGATAGCAATATTTACCTTACGAGATTGTGCCTCATTGAAAGTCAAGTTCAACCGAGGATTGATATCAGGGTCATCGGTGACGTGATTGATGGTAGGAGGGATTTTTTGCTCTTGGATTGCCAAAATAGAAGCTACTGCCTCTACAGCGCCTGCTCCTCCCAACAAGTGGCCCACCATTGATTTTGTAGAACTAATGTTGATATTGTAAGCGTGGTCACCAAAAAGCCGTTCAATAGCCTTGATTTCTTGGGGATCTCCAATAGGAGTAGAAGTACCGTGAGTGTTGATATAATCAACTTGCTCAGGGGTGATTTCGGCATCTTCAAGGGCATTTTTCATGCACATGTAAGCACCTATACCGTCGGGGTGAGGAGCTGTAATGTGATAAGCATCCGAAGACATACCTCCGCCCAAAATTTCGGCATATATTTTGGCACCGCGTGCGATAGCGTGTTCGTATTCTTCCAAAATCAAACACGCACCACCTTCTCCTAAGACAAAACCGTCGCGGTCTTTATCGTAAGGACGAGAAGCGGTACTGGGGTCATCGTTACGTTCTGACATTGCTTTGAGGGCGTTGAAGCCTCCTACACCAGCTTGAGTAATAGCCGCTTCTGACCCACCTGATACGCAAATATCGATTTTGCCAAGGCGAATATAGTTGAAAGCGTCAATCAAGGAGTTGTTGGAAGAAGCGCAAGCCGATACCGTAACGTATGAAGGCCCTAACAGACCGTGCCGGATAGATAAAATCCCTGAGGCACTATCTGCGATCATTTTAGGAATAAAAAATGGGTTGATGCGGGGAGTGCCGTCACCTTTGGCGAAGCTAATGATTTCTTCTTCAAAAGTTTTGAGACCTCCGATTCCGCCACCCCAGATACAGCCTACTCGGTGTAGGTTGACTGGCAAATCGGTCGGAATACCTTTTTCGAAGTCAATAGGTTTGAGGTATTCATCCAAACCAGCATCTCTGATGGCTTCTGCGGCCGCAACTACCGCAAATTGGGTATATAAATCCATTTTACGGGCTTCCTGACGGGGAATAAACTGCGACATGTCTAGCCCCTTGACTTCACAGGCAAAGCGGGTTTTGAACTTAGTTGCGTCAAATCGGGTAATAGGCCCAGCCCCGCTGGTACCACTAAAAAGTCCCTCTTTGTATTCCGATAGCGTATTGCCGATAGGAGTTAAAGCCCCCATCCCTGTCACTACCACTCGTCTTAAAATCATAAAATGGATCTATAAATTAAGAAAAATAAGCTTACTTGACGTTTTCTTCGAGGTATTTGACAGCCTGACCTACCGTTCCGATGTGTTCAGCTTGGTCATCAGGAATCGAAACGTTAAATTCTTTTTCGAATTCCATAATCAATTCTACCGTATCGAGCGAATCAGCGCCGAGGTCGTTGGTGAAGCTAGCTTCTTCAGTCACTTCTGACTCATCAACGCCTAATTTATCAACGATAATTTTCTTTACTTTTTCTGCAATCTCTGACATTTTTTTGAGGAGTTTGGTTCAAAAACGCTGCAAAGTAATGTATTTCAAAGCAGATTGTCAAATATAAAATTTCTTCCTTTGTATCATCTCCTCCACAACATCCGCTACCATATACCGAATAGAACGTCTATTTTTGATGGATTCGCGAATAAAAGTAGCAGAAATATCTAATAAAGGTGCCGAAAAAAAACGTACCGCAGGGTGATTCCCAAATTCATGAGGAGGGACATTTGGGCGTGGATATACATATAATCCGTAATATTCTAAGATAGCTTCATAGTTTTTCCAGTTTCTAAATTGTGCTAAATTGTCTTCTCCGATGATAAGCTTAAAAGTATGCTGGGGGTATTTTTCTTGTAGTTTGGTCAGTGTATCAATCGTATAGCTTGGCTTGGGCATCGAAAATTCTACATCACTTACTTTTAGTTTGTGGTTGTCGGCGATGGCTTTGTCTACCATATCATAACGGTCAAACTCGTGCAGCAATCCTTTGTTCTTTTTAAAAGGATTTTGGGGAGATACCACAAACCACACCTGTTCTAAATCGGTAGAAGTTGCCATGGTATTGGCGATAATGAGATGGCCTACGTGAATAGGGTTAAAAGACCCAAAGAATAATCCTATTTTCATTGTTTTGAGTACCAAAATAAAGTGGCAAAATAGATTTTTAAGGAGCTAAACGGGTGGATACTGCGTCATCCGCATTCTATTTTGTAGTTTTGTCTGGTCAAAGTTAAGACTATTTAAAATGTTAGAAAAAATCAAAGTTTTATCTAAGGCTTATGCCGAAGATACGGTTGCTAATCGTCGACATTTACATACTCATCCCGAATTGTCGTTTCAGGAGTATAACACGGCTCTATTTGTAGCCTCAAGATTGAGAGATATGGGGCTTGCTCCCCAAGAAGGAGTAGCCGACACGGGGGTAGTTGTAATGATTGAAGGCAAAAACCCCGACAGTCGCGTTGTGGCACTTCGTGCGGATATGGACGCTTTGCCAATCATCGAAGCAAACGAGGTTTCGTATAAGTCACAAAACCCCGGCGTGATGCACGCTTGTGGGCATGATGTACACACGTCGTCGTTGCTCAGTACGGCGCGTATTCTGAATGAATTGAAAGACGATTTTGAAGGAACAGTAAAATTGATTTTTCAACCTGGTGAAGAAAAAATCCCAGGAGGAGCTTCTTTGATGATAAAAGAAGGAGTACTCCAAAACCCTACCCCTGCGAGTATTTTGGGACAGCACGTAGCCCCTAATGTGCCTGTAGGTAAAATTGGCTTTAGAGAAGGGATGTACATGGCTAGTACCGACGAACTTTACTTAACTGTAAAAGGAAAAGGGGGGCATGGGGCTATGCCTGATACGCTCATTGATCCTATCCTGATTGCATCTCATATCATCGTAGGGCTACAGCAGGTGATTAGCCGTAATCGCAAGCCAGCCGCACCGTCAGTATTGTCTTTCGGTAAGGTGATTGCTAATGGCGCCACCAATGTCATTCCCAATGAAGTATATATAGAAGGGACGTTCCGTTGTATGGACGAAGAATGGAGAGAAGAAGGCTGGAAGCGAATCACCAAGATAGCGCAAGGATTGGCCGAAGCCATGGGCGGAAGCTGCGAAGTAGAGGTTAGAAAAGGATACCCTTTTCTCAAAAATCATCCCGAACTTACTCGGCGTACCAAAGCTGCTGCCGTAGCTTACATGGGTGCCGAAAACGTGATAGATTTGGATTTGTGGCTCGCAGGAGAAGATTTTGCGTTTTATTCGCAAGTAACTGACGCGTGTTTTTATCGACTAGGAACCCGCAACGAGGCGCGGGGTATCGTATCGGGGGTGCATACGCCTACTTTTGATATCGACGAATCTGCGTTGGAAATTGGCCCTGGTTTGATGGCTTGGTTGGCATTAGAAGAATTAAAAATTAGCTGATATTTTGGCAATGAATAAAATCCTCCCTTTGATTTGTTTTTTGATTCCTTGGATGTCTTTTGCCCAAGAAAACACGGCAAAGCCTACGCCTTTTGCTGTTTCCAAACATCCCTTTACTTATACAGGGCGGCAGATGATTGTAGGTCAAGCCATCGGAGGATTAGAAAAAGAATACCGTTTGCTTGAAGACGGGGGAATTTATCGACGCATGAATACTTCTCAGGAGTTTGAAGTCTTAGGTGAACAAACCAAACAAAATATCGAGACGGCATTTAAAGCCTTAAAAGATGTGAATTTTGAGGAGATAAATTTTAAACACCCAAGTCGTAGTTCATACTTTATTATTCTGAAAACGGGTTCAAAAGAGCATAAGGTCATATGGGGAGATGCCAAGCATCCAGCCCCTGAATCAGTGCTGAAAGTTTATAAAGCTTTTATGGGGATGATTCCTGCAAGTATGCGATTATGAAAGCCTTTGCTTAAGTTCAAGAACTTTATTTATAAATTTCAATAGTAAACCTGCCTCTTCTCAGAGTAATATACGTATCAACAGTGACTAAAAACCTGCATTTTACTATAAATCAATTGATAACATCTAAATTATATTATGCGTCTTAAAGATAAAGTAGCCCTTATTACGGGTGGCAGCAGCGGAATTGGCCGCGAAACGGCATTGTTATTTGCACAAGAAGGAGCTGCAGTGGTGGTGGCTGATATCAACGAAGCTGCTAAAGAAACCGTAGAACTCATCGAAAAACAAGGTGGAAAAGCGGCCTATATTCGTACCGATGTTTCTAAAGCTTCTGATTGTGAAAACATGGTGGCTTTTGCTGAACAAACTTTTGGCAAGCTCAACATCATTTTCAACAATGCGGGTATCATGCACAGCGATGATGACAATGCCATCACAACTGAAGAATCAGTGTGGGATCTCACTATGAATATCAATGTAAAAGGAGTCTTTTTTGGATGTAAATATGCTATTCCTGCCCTTCGTCGTGCTGGAGGAGGGAGTATCATCAATACAGCCTCTTTTGTAGCATTGTTGGGTGCTGCTACTCCCCAAATCGCCTATACTGCTAGTAAGGGAGCGGTGTTGTCGATGAGTCGTGAACTGTCGGTGATTCATGCTCGTGAAAATATCCGTGTTAATGCGCTTTGTCCTGGCCCACTGCGGACTGAGCTTTTGATGAAATTTTTGAATACTGAAGAGAAAAAACAGCGTCGCTTGGTTCATATTCCTATGGGACGTTTCGGCGAAGCCAAAGAAATGGCTTATGCGGCACTCTACCTTGCCTCTGATGAATCTTCTTATGTGACGGGTACAGAGTTTTTGGTAGACGGTGGTATCACCGCTGCGTATGTTACGCCCGAATAACTTGCCACTTTTTCTTTTTATATAAACAAAGCCGCTGTCAATTGACAGCGGCTTTGTTTATATAAAACATTGTAAAATGTCGATTATTTATTTTTGCCCTTGCAAGATTTTAGCATGCCGTGATGAATCTTTAAACAACTCTAGGGCCGTTTTTACTTCTGGGTCGTTTCGAAACACAAATTCCCTTTCTCCTTTTTGGAGATAGTAATGAGATACGATTTCGCGTTCTAAAGTGTGTTTGATTTCTTTTTTGAAGTTGGCCAAATCGGCGTCTTTACTGTGGGTAAGTTTGGTTTTAAGGGCTTTGAACTGCTCTTGAATGGCATCAAAATATTTTTCTTTCTTAGCCGATGCTTCCAGCTCCGACAAATCTTTCTCTACTTGGGTTGTATAGTCATATTCCTTGTCTTTGAGCCAAGTTACGAAGTTTTGATAATCACTGTCGCTAAGTTCAAACTCTTTGGCGGGTTTGATAGTCGGATGGTCAGCACGGTATTTGAGAGCATAATCAAAAATAAGACCTTTGGCACTGAGACTAGTGACAATGGGTGAGCGACTGGGAAGCTCTGTCACTATATCTGGTTCTACGCCACCGCCATCATATACCACGCGACCATTGCGAGTTTTGAAGGCGACTTTAAGAGAATCTGGAATCTTACCAACACTACCGTCGGCATTGCGATGACTATAATCAATTGCCTGAATACATCTGCCACTTGGAATGTAATATTTAGCGACGGTTACTTTGAGCTTGGTATTGTAGGATAAGTCGCGGGTCGTTTGGACGAGACCTTTGCCATAAGTACGTTGTCCAATCAACACGCCACGGTCGTAGTCTTGCATTACGCCCGATACAATTTCAGCAGCTGAGGCACTACGGCCGTTTACCAATACTACCAACGGAATATCGGTATCTACGGGAGCCATGGGAGCCGTGTAGGTTTTGTTCCACTCTGTTACCTTCCCCCGGTTTGATACCACCTCTGCATCTTTAGGGATAAAGAGATTACAAATCAAAACGGCTTGGTCTAGCAGCCCACCGGGGTTTTCGCGTACATCCAAGACCAGTTTCTTCATCCCCTTGCCTTTCAGTTCGATTAAAGCTGTTTTTACTTCGCGAGCAGCGGTTTGGTTGAAATCTTTGAGGTCGATATAGCCCACTTCGTCGTTGAGCATTCCATAGTAAGGAACATTTCCTGTTTTCACAAATTCACGCGTCACATTGATGTCGATTGGCTCTTTGCTACCTACTCTTTTGACCGTCAATTTGACGGACGAATTCGCCTGTCCTTTCATGAGTTTGTCGGGGTTGGCATCTTTGCGAGTCGTTAGGTCTATCCCGTCGATTTTGACGATTTCGTCTCCAATGTGCAAGCCTGATTTTTCGGCAGGGGAGTCATCCAAAATTGAAAAAACGATATTTTTGCCTTTGACGCTCGAAATCACCGCTCCAATACCCGTGTACTGACCTGTGGTCATGGTACGATAGTCTTCTATCTCATCTTCGGCATAAAAATTAGTGTAAGGGTCAAGGTTTTTGAGCATCGACTCTATGCTCATTTTGGTAAGTCTGTTGGGATTGATTTCGTCTACATAATAGCGGTTCAGTTCTTTGAACAGGGTAGCGTAGATATCTAAGTTACGAGCGATTTCAAAAAAACGCTCATCGTTGCGGAAGGCAAAAAATCCCAATCCAGCAACACAAACAGCGGCTAAAGAGAATTTACGTAAATGTTTCATGGTTGTCAAATCCAAAGAAAAGTTTGTGGCAGGTCGATTGAGTGTTTATACTTCATGTTAAAATAACGAAAAATCACTACGAAGTTATGTATTTCTAACAAAAAAACGAGCGATGCCCCAAAAGACATCGCTCGCATACAAGCAAGGACCTAAAACCTTACTTTATAAAGTTTACTTACCAGCTTCAAACAATTGGAAGAATTGATCCAATTTTGGTAAGATGATGATTTCAGTGCGGCGGTTTACGCTACGGCTTTTGGTGTCAGAGTTAGCGACTTTGGGGACAAATTCGCCACGACCACCCGCAGTCATACGCTCAGGGGCAACTCCGTATTTTTTCTGAAGTGACCGTACCACTGAAGTAGCACGCTTCACGCTCAAATCCCAGTTGTCTTCCAATACTGAGGCACTGTTGTAAGGAATATTGTCGGTATGGCCTTCTACCAAAATGTCGAAGTCTTTGCGGTCGTTTACGACTTTAGCGATTTTACCCAACACACTTTCAGCTTGTGAAGTGATATCGTAGCTACCATACTTAAACAACATTTTGTCTGAAAGAGAGACATAAACAACTCCTTTTTTCACTTCGATGTTTACATCTTCATCGTTGATATTTTCCAAAGAGCGCTTAAGTGCCATCACGAGTGCCAAGTTAAGAGAATCTTTGCGGCGCAAGTTAGAGTTAAGGTCTTGGATATAAGAACTTTGGCGGTTAAGTGCATCCAATGATTTTTTGATACTTTCGGCACCATCTTTACTTACAATTGACAAGTCAGAAAGACGGTCAAGCAAGTTGGTGTTGGTACGCTTTAAGTAAGCGATTTCATCTTCAAGAGCTTTCAATTTTGCTCTTTCATTGGTGATGTCGCCATCTTTCAATTTGATTTGGCCTTGCAAATCGCTCACGTCATTTTTGAGTTTGGCAGTAAGCGCGTCACAATCAGCTTTGTTTTTGTCGAGCAAGGCTTGAAGCTCAGCTTTGTCTTTGGTTAATTGAGCTAATTGTTTCTTATTGCAAGATGCAAACAAAAGAACAGATAAGGAAAACAAAATAATTTTTCTCATTTTGTATGAGGTTAAAGTGGATGTTTGTAGTTAGGTTTTATTGAAAATTATTAGGATATTTTTACAAATTTACTGCAAAAGTAAGCCCATTTCTATAACTTTTTACTGTTAGTTGGGATAGATTTTTTAAAAACCCTCTTATTTCAATACCAATACGCCAATTTGTGCGTTTAGGGCTACGCCTATCTGGGCTTTTTAACGATTTGTTTAGCTCTTTTAAAGTAAATTTAAAAGAAAGTAAACTAATGAAGGAAGTATACGCCCCAAAATTACTAAAAAATGCCTTTTAAATGTTGTCAAAACAAAAAAAACTTCAAGCAGTCGCAGCGGCCCACAAGCTCCCTTGGGTAGGGCACACCTTGGCATTTGTTAAGAATCCACTTGGGTTTCTAGAAAAAATCCAAAGCCGTTATCATCATGAAAAGGTGGTAAAACTGAGCCTCGTCGGAAGGGAGTTTCATTTGGTACTTACTCCTGAGGACGTCAAACATGTGCTGCAAGAAAACAACCGCAACTATCATAAAAGTGAAGCCTATTCGGTATTGGCTATTTTTTTAGGGAATGGTTTATTGACAAGCGAAGGTGATTTTTGGCGGCGGCAGCGTAAATTGGCACAACCTGCTTTTTACAAACAACGCCTCGCTCTAATGGTAGAAATGATGGGGAGCGAAACGAAAGGTCTGTTGGATAAGTGGGTGTCTGAAAAAGAAAATATACCAATAGATATCACAAAAGATATACTAAATCTAACGCTAGGCATCGTCACGAAAGCACTCTTCAGTGCAGATGTCAAACATCGATTGGAGGGAATTTCGGAGGCTCTCAACGACATCATGCACTATGCCGATGATATTCTAAAAAGTTTTGTTCGCTTTCCACTTTCGTTTCCTACTCCCGCCAATCGGCGCTTTAAGCGTGCGGTCCAAAAAGTGGAGGGAATCATCTATGATATTATTGATGCACGTCGACAAGAATTGAAAAGAAACCCAAAAGTAAGATATGATGACTTGCTCGATATGCTCATTCATACCAAAGATGAAGAAACTGGCGAGACCATGACCGACAAACAACTCCGCGACGAGGTCACCACGATATTTATGGCAGGGCACGAAACTACCGCCAATGCTCTTTCATGGGCCTTGTATTTGCTAGCCCAGCACTCTGAGGTAGTAGCTAAGATGAGGCAGGAGCTAAACGCGGTGCTGGGTAAAAACGGAACGCCTACTTTCGAAAATATTCGTGAACTCAAGTACCTCTTACAAGTAGTACAAGAAGTGATGCGATTATATCCTCCGGCGTGGATCATGGGAAGGAAAGCTCTAAAGAGCGATTTGTTGAGTGGGTATCCTATTCAGGCCAACTCTTTTGTGCTCATTTCAATTTATTTGCTTCATCGCCATCCTGATTATTGGGAAAGACCCAATGATTTTGATCCAGATCATTTTTTGCCCGAACCCACCAAAAGTAGACCTACTTATGCTTACATTCCTTTTGGGGGAGGTCCTAGAATGTGTATCGGCAACAACTTCGCATGGATGGAGATGCAAATTGTGATAGCGGTATTAATTCAAAAGTATGATTTTGTTTTGGACAATACAGAAAAAGTAGAACCTGACCCCCTGGTAACGTTACGTCCCAAAAAGAACCTAAAAATATACCTAAAACCAATAGATGCCTAACTCTCTGAAAAAGGCCTCAATTTGGTACAAAATCAAAGATATTGTTATTTTAGAGGTGGTGATTTTGGAGTATCGCTGGTTTGGTTAGACCATTTTTGCAAAAAATTCCTATTTTTACGCCCGTTTTCAACTCAAATCCGAATTTTAGACATACAATGAGACAAATACTTTTCCGTGAAGCCTTGCGTGAGGCCCTATCTGAAGAAATGCGCCGTGATGCGAGCGTATTCTTGATGGGAGAAGAAGTTGCCGAATATAATGGAGCCTATAAGGTGAGTCAAGGAATGCTTGACGAATTTGGGCCAGAGAGAGTTATTGATACCCCTATCGCCGAATTGGGCTTTGCGGGTATTGGAGTAGGAGCGGGTATGAACGGACTGCGCCCTATCATTGAGTTTATGACTTTCAATTTCTCTTTGGTAGCTATCGACCAAGTAATCAACTCGGCCGCTAAAATCCTTTCTATGTCGGGTGGGCAATATAGCTGCCCTATCGTATTTCGGGGACCTACCGGTAATGCGGGGCAATTGGGAGCGCAGCACTCACAAAACTTTGAAAATTGGTATGCCAATACACCTGGCTTGAAGGTGGTCGTTCCTGCTAATCCATATGATGCCAAAGGCTTGCTTAAAGCGTCTATTCGTGACAATGACCCGGTGATTTTCATGGAGTCAGAGTTGATGTATGGTGACAAAGGCGAAGTGCCCGAAGAAGAATATATCATTCCATTGGGTAAAGCGGAAGTGAAAAAAGAAGGAAGTGATGTGACGATTGTTTCTTTTGGAAAGATGATTCCTCGCGTGGTAAATCCTGCTATCGAAGAGCTTTCTAAAATGGGTATCAATGCAGAACTTATTGATTTAAGAACTGTCCGCCCTATTGATTATGACACAGTTATCAATTCTGTAAAGAAAACCAATCGTTGTGTAGTAGTAGAAGAAGCATGGCCATTGTCGTCGATTGCTTCAGAGCTGGCATATATGATTCAGCGCAAAGCTTTCGATTATCTTGATGCGCCTGTCATTCGTGTCAACAGCATGGACGTGTCATTGCCCTATGCACCTACATTGATTGAAGCGATATTGCCTAATGTAAAGCGTACAATTGATGCGGTAAAAGCAGTAACTTACCAAAATTAATTGCTTTGAGTTCGATTTTAGAAATATCCCAAACGACTAAAATTTTTTGGTATAATAGAAGGCCCCTGTCCAAGGGGCTTTTTGTTTGGCACGATTTTTTTAGGAATTTAAATATCATAAACCAATATTTTTGGAGTTATTTATCCAAAAATCTTTTTACCTATGAAACATTACCTCCAAACTCTTTTGATTGTAGCGGCCACTCAAGTGAGTGTCATTGCCCAAACAAGCATTCCAGCCGACAGCATCTTTAACAAGTATTATACCGCTACGGGTGGTAAGGCACTTTGGGATGGCGTTCAGACCTATTCTATCAAGCAAGCTTATCGGGCGGGCACCGCCAATGACTACGATTTAGAAATAAGGGGCTCTATGCCACTTCAAGCAATGTCCAAAATTCGGACTATCATGAAGCGCGATTTTGTATATGGTATGAAAGGCACCGATGGCTGGGTAAAGATACCTATTGGAAGCCGTGACAAAGTGACCCAATTCCAAACAAGCGCCTTAAGCGATAAAGAAAAAGAAACAATGCGTCGGGAATTAGGCGACATTCTGGTTCCTTTTTACAATTATGCCCAAAAAGGTTACATCGCTACTGTAGTGGGCCAAGAAACCATCAATGGAAAGCAGGCTTATAACGTAGAATTGGAAGGCAAAGGCGTAAAATACAATCTCTATTTTGATGCTCTCAAAGGAGAATTAATTAGAGAAAAGCTGACGCTACCTACCAATGAAATCCAGACTAGAGACCATACTCAATACACTAAGTCAGCTTATGGATTGTCATATCCTTCTGAATCGACGTTTGTGAGTAGCATCGATAAAAAAACAATGAAAGTAACTACTACAATAGAGTTCAACGCCAAACTCCCCGATGACTCTTTTGTGAAGTAGTAGAATAATTTATTTCCCAAATTATCCACCTTAACTATGTGCTTTTAGAAGCGCAGTGTTAGCATTTTATAGCATTTTGAGAAAAGTCGGTAGAATCCTCCTATTTATTTTCCTTGGGCTATTGCTAGTTTTTGGGACTGCTATTGTTTGGTTGCAAACGGGAGCAGGCCAAGACTGGCTTACGCGTCGGGTAGTGTCCTATTTGCGACAAAAACTCCAAACGCGGGTAGAAGTAGCTCAAGTGAGGTTTCAATTGCCCGACTGGATAGAGTTAAAAGAGGTGTATTTGGAAGACAAACACCGGGATACGTTGTTGTCGGGAGGGCGTTTGTTTGTGGATTTGGATGTTTGGGGGCTGCTAAGAAATAAAGTGGGTATCAATGAAATACAATTGGAAAATATTGTACTGAATGTCCACCGAACTTTGCCTGATACTACTTTCAATTTTGCTTTTATTACGCAAGCTTTTGCAAGTCCAGATGCTGCTCCTGACACGGCATCGACCCCTTTGGAGATGCGTCTTGATGCTATATCCCTCAAAAACGTCAACTTACAATACCGCGATGCCCTCATCGGGACCGATGCGAAGCTGTGGCTCAAGGATTCAAAAGTGACCTTTTCGGCTTTCAATCCTTCTTATAATCGTTATCATTTGAGTACTACAGTGCTAAATGAAGGCAAAGGCTCCGTGAGAATGTATGCGCCGCTTCGCACCGGTCCGGTAGCATCCGATAGTGTGGTGGTCATCTCTTCGCCTTCTGATTCTTTAGATATAAAGCTGGGCAAAATCCGGGTGGAAAACTATGAGTTAAATTATGTGGATGAAACTCAAAAACTCAAAACCGGGGCAAGAATTGGGACTTTGGAGCTTGAAAGTGAACAGTTGTTTTTAGAAAAATTAGCCGTATCACTCAAAAAACTAGCCTTAAACAATTCAAGTTTGGTGTATAAAACCGATAGCTTGGATGTAGACCTTAGCCAAGTCAATACATTACTTGAAGATTTTAAATTTACCCCAAATTTTATCGAAGGTAAGCTCAAATCTGCTAGTATGGCCGAGAAAAGAGGGTTTGTGTTACGGCAGTTTCAAACCAACTTTGTGTATTCGGATACGCAAGCGTCTCTTCAAAATCTGTTGGTACAAACCAATGAAACAACCCTTCGTAACAAAGCCATACTCCGCTATCGTTCCCCTGAAGAATTATCAAAAAATATCGGAAATGTAGCTTTAGAAATCAACCTTCAGGATAGCAAGCTAGGTTTTAAGGATGTGTTGACTTGGATGCCGTCGCTTCGTAAAACTCCTCCCTTTGACAAAAATCCTAATGCCGTGGTTCAACTCAATGGCGTGGTAGAAGGGAAAGTGAATAATTTTATTTTGAAAAAAATAGATATAAGCACTTTGCAAGGGACGCGTCTAAAAATGGAAGGTAGAATAGCGGGATTACCTGAGCCTACAAAAGTGGTATTAGACTTAAAACTAAGCGAACTAGCTACTACCAAGGCTGACATCGAACGACTTTTGCCTAAAGATGCGCTGCCTACATCGATTGACATACCAGGCCGATTGGCCATGAATGGTACGGTCAAAGGTAAAGCCGATGACCTCAATATCAATACTCAGTTGGAATCAGATTTGGGAGGAGCAACTTTTGACGGCAATTTGAAAAATTTTGCAAAAGCCAAAAATCAAGCTTATCAAGGAACCTTAGTTTTAAAAGAATTTAATGCAGGAAAATTGCTGAAACAGCCCCCAGAGCAGTTGGGCAAGTTGTCGTTGTCGGTAACTGTAGATGGACAAGGCATTGATCCAAAAACGCTGCAAGCTGATTTGAAAGGGACCCTTGAGAGTGCTGATATCAAAGGATATACTTATAATAACCTTAATCTTTCGGGCACTTATCGGCAGCAAGTGGCAGATTTTAAAGCCGACATAGAGGATGCAAATGCTACCCTACGGCTTTCGGCGCAGGCTGATTTGAGCACAGAATTTCCGGTCGTAAAATCGGAAGTAGAGATTGAAAAGCTACGCTTCAAACCGCTGAATTTATACACTGAGGATTTGGGAATAAAAGGAAAGATTAAAGCAGACTTTTCATCTACCAATCCAGAGGACCCTCGCGGAACTTTGAGCGTAGAAAATGGCGTGCTGATACAGGACGGTAAAGAAATACCTCTTCAAGAGGTGCAAGTAAGATTAGAGAATCAAAATGGACAACGTTTAGCTCTCATAGAAGCTCCTTTTGTGAAAGCAAAAGCTACTGGACAGTTTCGCTATGCCGAATTGGCGGATATAGTGTTGACCGAAATCAATCGGTATTTTGCAATTCCTGATGTCAAATACAAACCTATTACAGCACCTTACCAGCTTGTATTGGATGGAAAAGTAGCCAACCACCCTGCTATTAAAGCTTTTGTACCAGAGCTTACCAAAATGGATACCGTTAGGTTTTCGATGCAGCTCAATAGTCAGCAAGATACTACTTTAAAAATAAGCCTCGTGGCGCCTTTGATAGAGTACGATAGCTCAACCGTCGAAAAGGCTACCTTTAACATAGCAGGCGCTAACAATAAAGCCCAATACCATACTCACATTGACAAAATTACGTATGATACCTACCAAATAAAACGTACCGACTTAGAAGGACAAATTGCTAATAACATCGTAGGTTTTAATCTTGTGCTCAAAGATTCGCTTGATAAAGACCGGCATGGAGTAGAAGGAGCACTTGCGGCGGTGGGGAGCAATTATCGCTTGCAGTTGCGTCGACGGGCGTTGCTTTTAGATTACAAGCCTTGGCAGGCCGATTCTATGGGATATGTTCAATTTGGTAAAGAAGGACTATTGGTCAAGCAATTTTTACTGACCCAAAACCGTCAGAGACTTTTCATAAATAGCGAGACAAATATTCCCAATGAGCCTATCAGAGTAGAAATGGATAGTCTCAATTTGCGGCCATTGGTAGCGATTGCCGCCGATTCTATGCTGGTAGGAGGGGTATTGGCAGGAAATGTACTTCTGCAAAACTATACTCAAACGCCTGTTTTTACGGGCAATTTTTCGATTCGTAATCTTAAGTTTACAGATATCTTGATAGGAGACTTGAAGGTGAAAGCTGATAATCAATCGGCTGATAATATTGCTGCTGAAGCCACTCTTCAAAGTCCCCAAAATGATGTAAGGCTTACTGGTAATTACCTTCTTAAAAACAAAAATCCGCTTAACTTAAAACTAGACATTGCTCGCTTAGGGATGCAAACCGTAGAGGCGTTTAGTGTAGGGCAGTTGCGCCGTACGAAAGGAAGTCTGTCGGGTCAAGCTACTATCAGAGGGGCGATTGACAAGCCTCAGATCGAAGGGCGAATGGCTTTTGATAGTGTTTCTTTTAATGTGACCCAACTGGGCGCCACTTATCGAATCAACAAAAGCGATTTGCAATTTAAGGGTTCAGAAATCCTCCTTCAGAAATTTATAGTGAGTGATACCACCAATCAGCCTTTGCAAATCGATGGTAAAATCAATATAGCCAAGGTGCCCCAAGTAGCTTATGATCTCAATATAGCAGGGAAGAATTTTACGGTACTCAATGCCACCCGTAAAGAAAACGAATTCTTTTACGGGAAAGGTATCGTAGATGCAAATCTACACGTAGCAGGCGTAGGCACTACACCTACGATTGATGGGTCAGTGAAGTTGAAAGAAGGAAGTGATATTACGGTTATTTTACCTGATGAATCACTTGGAGAAAATGCCGCCGAAGGAATTGTAGAATTTGTCAATCTCAAAAATCCTGCCGCTATGGTAGTAGATAGCACCAAGGAAGAAGCGCCACATTATAGCTCTGAGATATCACTCAATCTAGAAGCCGATGACCGTTCGCAGCTGACTATTGTGGTGGATGAACTCAACGGTGATAATCTAAAAGTAAGGGGAAATGCTCAGCTTAATGCCGGAATTTCGGAAAGTGGGCAAGTGTTTATTTTAGGACTTTATGAAATCACGCAAGGTTCTTATGATTTGACATTTGAAATCTTAAAGCGTGGATTTACCATCGAAAAAGGCAGCCGTCTTATTTGGGCCGGCGACCCCATGAAAGCTGATGTGGACATTACGGCGGTGTATCCTGTTACTGCCGACCTAAGGGCACTTAACGCTGATGCAGCCAAATATGGTAAAGTGCCACTACAAGTATTGCTCAAAATGCAAGGAAGCTTAGAAAAACCGCAAATCAGTTTTGATATACGTCCTGATGCTACTAAACTATCAAGTGATGATCTTAGTAAGCTAAATAACGATAATATTTTTGGCGAAATGAGAAACAATGCCGTAATGATGAACAAGCAAGTTTTTTCATTGTTGGTTTTGAATAAATTCTCTGGAGAGCAATCTTCCGATTTCTTTTCCAATGTCAATCCTGAGCTTATCGCCCGCGAAAGTGTAAGTAAACTTCTTACTGATCAGCTCAATATGTTAGCTTCTGACTTGATAAAAGGCGTGAAGTTGGATTTTAATCTGAACTCTACTTCGGTAGCTACAGCTACTGGTAATGCCGCCCAAACGGATTTGAATGTGGGCTTGAGCAAAGCGTTTTTGGACGACCGCCTTACTGTCAATGTGGGACGTAATTTTGAGATTGAAAACGGAGCAAGAGCCGCCCGTTCGACGGAGATTGTTGACAATGTCAATATCAATTATAACCTTACTCGTGATGGCCGATATGCCTTCCGTGCTTATCGAAAAAACCAATACCAGGCGGTTTTGGAAGGGTTTATTGTGGAAACAGGAGTGAGTTTTGCGGTAGTAATGGATTACGATAAAATAAAGGAAATTTTCAAAAAATAGTTTTAGAAAACTGAGCTAAGCGTGATTAGAGTATGCAATATCTTTTTTGTGTTGTTGGCGGTATGGCTTTCTAGCTGTTCGGTTTCGCGTTATTTGCCTCCTAATGAGAGCATATACACAGGTGCTGAAGTAAAAATGGTGGCGGATTCGGGCATGGCAGCTAAAGTGTCAAAAACAGTAAAAGAAGAAATAGAGCCTATCATAAGGCCCAAGCCCAATACGATGCTGCTAGGGTTTCCCTATAAAGTATGGTTGTATTATGTATTGGGAGAGCCTAAAAAAGAAAAAAGCTTTCGTGGATGGTTTCGAAAGAGATTTGGGGAACCCCCAGTATTTGCGAGTCGTCGGGCTGTCACCACCAACAGTGCTATCATTGGCAATTATCTCAACAATGAAGGTTATTTTAGATCTAGCGCTACGGGCGAGCTGACCGAAAGCAAGCGTAAATCAAAGGCGACTTATACGGTATATCTGAAACATCGCTATACTATCAATAGTGTACAGTTTGTAAAGCCTGATTCAAACATCAGCGTTTTTTCCAAAAGTCTAGGTGATGTTTCCCCAAAAACACTCCTCAAAGCAGGAAATCCGTATCGGTTGAGTGTGATTGAAGAAGAACGAAACCGTGTAGAACGTGAACTTAAAAAGCAGGGATTTTATTATTTTCGGCCCGATTACCTCATTGTCAAAGCTGATACCAATCTTAATACCCATAAGGTAAATTTGTACGTAGAGCTTAAACCTAACACGACACAGTTGGCTCTAAAAACGTATTTTATTCAAAACATTTACGTTATTTCTGACAATGGAAGCCTGAAAAAAGATACTGTCCCGAGTCTGGTAGGACGAAGAAGCGGTGTCCGAATTGTAGACCCTTCCCAGGCGTACAAACCAAGAATCTTTTTTGATGCTATTGGATTTCGTAGAGGGACGATGTACAGCAGCGAAGTCCATGATGTATCACTTTCGCGACTCATCAACCTCAAAAATTTTAAGTTTGTCAAAAATCAATTTGAACTAGTTCCGCGCTCCGATTCGGCTTTTTTGGATGTATATTATTATCTGACTCCGCTCAAAAAGAAAACGCTTCGCGCTGAAATCAGTGCGGTGACTAAGTCTAATAACCTTACAGGTACTCAGTTTAACTTAACCTGGCTCAATCGAAATCTTTTTCGAGGAGCGGAGCAGCTTCGTCTCAATGCCACAGCTGGTTTGGATGTACAACTTGGGGGTAATCGCAACTCCAATGTCAGAGATTTTTATCGTACAAGTTTTGAGGCCGAATTGTCTTTTCCAAGATTTGTACTCCCTTTTTATCGAGTGAGACCCGAAAAAAGCCAAGGTCTTCCCAAAACAACCTTGACCACAGGTTTTGAGCGGCTGACTCAGCAGGGGCTTTATACCCAAACCTCCATTAAGTTCAATTGGGGGTATAGCTGGCGCAAAAGCACCGAGTTTGAGCATACCTTATTGCCTATTGCGCTCAATATAGTACAGCCTACTAATATCAATGGAGAAGCATTTTTGAATTTGATTACAGACCCCTTTGCCAAACCTCAAGATTTGCTTCGTTATTTCAGGATTTTGGAAAATAGGCTCATTTTAGGAGCTCAATACAATGTTACGTATACGCCGACGCCTCGGCCATTGAGTAAAAACAACTTTGTATTTACTGGCGGAATCGATATTGCTGGTAATGTCGCTGGGCTACTTGCCAAAGGTCGGGAAGAAGTAGGAATGGTATTTGGAATTCCTTATGAACAATACGCTCGCTTCGATTTTGAGATGCGTTATTATCGAGAGGTGAGTAAAACTATGAAATGGGCCAGTCGTGTATTGGCAGGTGTCGGGATTCCTTATGGCAATTCATTATCAATGCCGCAGTTTAAACAGTATTTTGGGGGAGGAACCAACGGTATTCGGGCTTTTAGGGCGCGCACCTTAGGCCCTGGAAGCTATCAGCCCGACTCGGTTACGGCAAGTATTTTTGGAAACGCTTCTTTTGGGGATATTCGTTTGGAAGCGAGTACTGAATTACGGTTAAGATTTAGCCAATATTTTGAAGGAGCGATGTTTGTGGATGCAGGCAATATATGGATGTACCGCAATTATGATGATTCGTTTTATCTCCCAGAAGATAATGCGGTATTTACCAATCAATTTTACAAACAAGTAGCCGTAGGAGGAGGATTAGGGCTGCGGATTGTTACGCCTTTTGTGTTGTTACGTTTAGATTTGGCCACGCCTTTCCGTAAACCTTGGCTTCCAGAAACTGAAAGATGGGTATTCAATCAGTTTGATTTTAGAAACAAAAGCTGGCGCAAAGAAAACCTTGTTTTTAATATTGCCGTTGGATATTCATTCTAACAATAAAAAACGCACATAAGAATTCTCATGTGCGTTTTTTATTGTTAGAATTTTAATTTTTAGGCGGTTACGGCCAAAAGTTGCTCTAAAATAAAACGCCCGTCGGCATTGCCAAGCGCATCATCAGAGGCTCTTTCGGGGTGAGGCATCATTCCAAACACATTTTTACCAGCGTTAGATACCCCTGCTATGTTTTCTAAGCTCCCATTAGGATTGGCGGCTTCGGTGATAAGACCATTGGCGTCACAATATCTAAACAATACTTGATCGTTGTCATTAAGGCTTTTGAGCGTATCCTCATCTGCAAAATACCGTCCGTCTCCGTGTGCAATCGGAATTTTATAAGCAGAGCGGTCGAGACCTGCCGTCAAGATTGTTGATTTGCTTTGTGGATTCAAATATACATTGCGGCAAATGTAGCGTTGAGAACTGTTGCGTAGCAATACCCCCGGTACGAGCCCTGCTTCGGCCAAAATCTGAAATCCGTTACAAATCCCCATCACATATCCTCCCCGATTTGCGTGGGCGATTACTTCGTTCATGATAGGAGAAAAGCGGGCAATCGCTCCCGTACGTAAATAGTCACCGTACGAAAAACCACCCGGCAAAATGATAAAATCGCAACCTTTGAGGTCGTGGTCTTTGTGCCAAAGTTTAACAACTTCTTGTTCTAAATTGACCCGTAAGGTATAAACGGTGTCATCGTCGCAATTGGAGCCTGGAAATACTACTACGCCGAATTTCATATATAATCTAAGATGGAGTAACTAAGCGGATGAATAAGTGACTTTTCGGTCACAAAGTTAAGATTTTCGTTGGGCTATTCGTAACAAAACTTCTTGTAACTTTGAATGTATTTGGAATTGAGTGCGTTAGAAAGAATAAAGAACAACGAATAGATTTTGTTTTTGAATAATTAATGATGTATTATATGATTGATATTCAGTTGTTTAATTTGTTTTTATAAATAAATATTTAAAAACAATTCCTTCCATAGGATTGAGTAGGTTTTGTTTGAGTTTTGGACAACCAAGCACAAGAAAGCGTACGTAAAGCTAACGTCTTTTCTTTATTTGAATTAAATTGATTTCGATGACTTTTGAAGATTTTAACCTCAACCGACAGCTCCTCAATGCCATAGCAGAGGCCGGATACGAAACTCCATCGCCTATTCAAGAGCAGGCCATTCCGTTGGCATTGCAAGGGCATGATGTATTGGGAATTGCACAGACAGGTACAGGCAAAACCGCCGCCTATGTATTGCCTTTGTTGATGCGTATCAAATACGCCCAAGGACAGACTCCTCGGGCACTTATTTTGGCACCTACGCGCGAATTGGTAATGCAAATCCACGAAGCGATTGGCGTATTAGGCAAATATACGGATTTGAGGTGTGTCGCATTGTATGGTGGTTTAGGTCCCAAAACGCAAATTGAAAATATCCAAAAAGGAGTAGATATTATCGTGGCTACCCCAGGGCGTTTTATGGATTTGTACTTGAGAGGGGAGATTGTAGTCAAGCAGCTTTCGACTTTGATTCTTGATGAAGCCGACAAGATGATGGATATGGGTTTTATGCCCCAAATCAATCGAATTTTGGAGGTAATTCCCCGCAAAAGACAAAATTTGCTTTTCTCGGCTACCTTCCCACCTAAGGTTGAGCGCTTGTCTGAAAATTTTTTAGAAGCACCCGTTCGCGTAGAAGTGACCCCCCAAGCCACCACCGCCGAACGCGTAGCGCAGGTGATTTTTGAAGTACCCAACTTTAGAACCAAAATCAATTTGTTGGAGCATCTTGTTCAGGATGCAGCGGTTTTTCAGCGCGGAATGGTCTTTGTACGGTCAAAAGAAGCAGCGGAGAATATTTACAAATTTTTGAAACGCAAGGTAGTTTCAGAAGATGAAGTGAGGGTAATCCATGCTAATAAAGGCCAAAATACGCGTATCAATGCTATGGAAGCCTTTAAGGAAGGCAATGTTCGTATCTTAATCGCTACGGATGTTGCTGCTCGTGGAATCGACGTCACGATGGTAAGTCATGTCGTTAATTTTGATGTACCCCTTATCTATGAAGATTATGTGCACCGTATTGGACGTACGGGACGTGCCAATCAAGAAGGAAAAGCCGTTACTTTTGTAACCATGTCGGATGAATATCATATTGCCAAAATTGAGAAAATCATTCGAATGAAGATTCCACGGACTTCTATGCCCCTAAACGTAGAAGTGCCCGAAACTCCCTTTGAGGAAAAACAGGAAATGCTTCGCGAACTCGACAATCAGCGTCGCAAAGAAGACCCAAATTTTAAAGGAGCATTTCATGAAAAGAAACATAAAAAATTTGTAGATTCGAAGCCTAAAAAAAAGCAAACCCTATCGCCAAAAAAAAACGGTAACAAACGAAAAAAGTGAGGATTGGGATAATAATGTGAAGAATGAAACGTTTTTTATGACGTTCTGATGAGTTGGTAGCGTATGAAAGAGATATTGTCACTTAGTCATTTTGTATTGGGGTCCTTTTGGGCAATCTTAGCCCCTGTGGTAGCATCGGCTCAAGCCATGCAATTTGTGAGTAGTAGCCGCCCTGCCGATACTAGCACACAAGTAGCAAAAGAATCCGCTCCTGCTGTCAAAAACCCTCATCTGCTTCCTCTTTTTGGAGAAACGAGTAAGAGTGTAGAACAAATAGAGTTTGAAATACATTTCTTAAATGATTGTGACCAAAATTTTGCAAGTCGTAGCGAGGCAAGTCAGTTTTTTTCGGCTCGTGGTTGGGATTATCTACAAGAAGGAGAGCTAGATACGGCCTGCTATCGTTTCAATTTGGCCTATCTCCTCGACAATAAAAACAGTGATTGTTTGTGGGGATTGGGAGTGATGTGCTATCATCAAGGCCGCCTTACAGATGCCGAAAGAATGCTCCGAAAAGGCGCTGATATCGATTCCATGAATGTAGGGCTTTTGGTAGATTTAGCTACGGTAGATTTGATCCATTTCAAAGACAGCAAAGACAATTGGGAGTTGATAGAGGCTGACCAAATCTTGAGTAGAGTGCTACGAATCGATAGCACCAATGCCAATGCCTACCTCAAAAAATCGGTCCTTGAATACCATAAAGAAAACTATGATGCTGCGTGGGCTAATCTTCATAAAACTCGGCTCTTAGATGCTGAGCTTCTAGATTATGAATTTATGAAAGAACTGCTCTCCAAAAAATGCGACCCTGAGGGGATTTTTAGTACACAAAATTAAAGTTGCGGCACTGTCACCAAAGGCAGTGCCGCAATTGTTTTTGGTCATGATTCGTGAAATAACCGCTGCTGATACCTACCCACTTCGTCATCAGGTTTTGTGGCCTGAGCAGTCACTCGACTTTGTGAAAGTACCCGAAGATGATGCGGGATTTCATTTTGGGTATTTTGTAGAAAATGAACTCGTATCCGTAATCTCTCTTTTTATAGATACGGGGCATCACGCCCGCTTTCGTAAATTTGCTACGCACCCTCATTATCAAAGAAAAGGCATCGGAACCGCTTTGCTACAAGCGGTATTTGAGGAGGCTGTTTTACAAAAAGCTACTCAAATTTGGTGTGATGCGCGTTTAGAGGCCGCTCCTTTTTACCAACGTTTTGGGATGTACCAAGAAGGAGCAATTTTCTACAAAGGGCCTATTCCTTATGTCAAAATGCTGAGAATATTGTAGTGGGCAAAAATAGGGGAATTTTTTGCCCAAATTTCGACGTTTTTTTTGTGCAATCCTCGTTTTAAAGAGTTTTTGGTTTATATCTAAGTTTTGGGGAAATTGTTCTACAGTGTTTTGTGGAATAATTTTTTAACATTACTTCTTTATAGTTTTGAGTAAAATCTACGTCATAAAATCGAAACACTAGTACCAACATATGAGCAGGGAAGCAACAAAGCCAGTTTTTTCTGAAAAAATAGATGATTGGTTATTAGGTTTTTACAATGCCTTCGAATTTGTAAAATTGGTTTTTAAGGAAGCCTTTTCGGGTGATTTTGAGTTCAATGAATTTGTGCGTCAATGCTATCACATTGGGCTGCGTTCACTGCCTTTGATTTCATTGACGGGTTTTGTAACGGGCTTCGTTTTTACCAAGCAATCTCGGCCTTCGCTTATGGAGTTTGGGGCTACTTCATGGCTTCCTTCTCTGGTGACTATTGCTATTGTGAGAGCGTTGGCACCTTTAGTTACTTCTCTGATTTGTTCTGGTAAAATTGGGTCGGGAATTGGCGCCGAATTAGGTTCTATGAAAGTGACTGAGCAAATCGATGCTATGGAGGTATCGGCCGTAAATCCTATTCGATATTTGGTAGTGACGCGGGTACTAGCTTCCACCATTACCATTCCCATTTTGTCTTTTTATTGCGCTTTAGTGGCTTTGGCCGGCTGTTTTCTTAATGTTACAGTCAATGAAGGTACCAACCTCTACGCATTTTTTGAGAAAGGATTTGACAGTATTGTATTTCTAGACGTGATTACGGCCGTAATCAAAGCCGTTAGTTTTGGTTTTACTATTGGGATGATTGGATGTTATAAAGGCTTCAACGCCAGCAATGGTACCCAAGGTGTAGGAAAAGCTGCTAACTCTTCGGTCGTACTTTCCATGTTTTTGATATTTATAGAAGAGATTTTTATTGTACAAGTCACCAATTGGTTTCGTTAAAAATAGACCCAATCATGGAGAAAACCATTGAAATAAAAGATTTATATAAATCATTTGGAAGCCTTGATGTATTGCTTGGTGTCAATCTGGACGTGTACGAAAATGAGAATGTGGTAGTATTGGGACGTTCGGGAACGGGCAAGTCAGTATTGATTAAAATCATTGCGGGATTGCTTTCGCCTGACCGAGGACAAGTAAAAGTATTTGGGCAGTCGGTGCCTGATTTAGATAAAAAAGAACTCAACGCCTTGCGTTTGAAAATAGGTTTTTCTTTCCAAAATAGCGCTTTGTACGATAGTATGACCGTGCGCGAAAACTTGGAGTTTCCGCTCGTCAGAAACATTAAAAATATGACACGCGCGGAAATCGATAAGGCAGTAGAAGAAGTAATAGATGGAGTAGGGCTCAAAAAGACACTTGATCAGATGCCTTCAGAATTGTCGGGAGGGCAGCGAAAAAGGATTGGGATTGCGCGGACGCTCATCATGAACCCCAAAATCATGCTTTATGATGAACCCACGGCAGGTTTGGATCCTATTACGTGTCAAGAAATCAATGATTTGATGAATGAAGTGAAAGAAAGATACCGAACGAGTTCTATCATCATTACGCACGATTTGACCTGTGCCAAAGAAACGGGCGACCGAGTAGCCGTGCTTTTCGACGGCAAGTTTAAGTATCAAGGTACGTTTGAGGAGGTCTTCTCTAATCCTGACCCTCGTATTCGTAACTTTTATGATTATAATTTTATTGAATCCAAACTTCAAGACTAAAACATATATACAGCATGAAATCTGCGCCAAAGTCTAACAACTATAAAGTAAAAGTAGGTCTATTTGTGGTCTTGGGTGTCCTTATTTTAGTAGCAGGGATATTGATGATTGGCACAATGCGTAAGACGTTTGTCAATAAAATTGATGCTTATGCTATCCTAGACGATGTCAATGGCCTAACTCGGGGAAGCAATGTATGGTTTTCGGGAGTAAAAGTAGGGACCGTTAAACGCATTGATTTTGTAGAAAACTCAAAAGTGAAAGTAACTTTTGGGATTGAAGAGGCTTCCCAAAAATTCATTAAAAAGGATGCCACCGTCAAAGTAAGTTCCGACGGACTTATTGGAAATACGATTATTGTGGTATCGGGTGGTTCCTCCGCTGCCGATATGGTAGAAGATGGCTATCAATTTCACGTATCTAAAGAAGAATCGCAGCAAGAAATGATAAAAACTTTACAAGAAAACAATAAAAATTTGCTAGCGATTACGACCGATTTCAAAGAACTCATTCATAGTATTAAAGGGGGACAAGGGTCTGTGGGTAAGCTCTTGACGCAGGATGATTTATATACTAAATTAAACACTACTTTGAGTGGTTTGGAAGCGGCTACCGTCAACGCCAAAGCAACTACTGCTTCGTTGGCTCAATTTTCCAAAAACCTCAATACAGAGGGTAATTTTGTCAACGATTTGATGACAGATAAGCAGATGTATGGTGATTTGAAGCAAACGGTCAATACTTTAGGTGAAACTTCCCGCATGCTTCGCGAAACTTCTAACTCCGCCAAAGTCATGATGGCCAATCTACAAGAAACGAGTCAAAAAATTAATAACGACAAAAATAGTACGGTGGGGGTGTTGCTTCATGATGCCAAAACCGCCCAAAATGTAAAAGGAATCCTTCAAAATCTTGAAAGTGGCTCGGCCAAACTTGACGAAAATCTCGAAGCTTTACAACATAACTTTCTGTTTAGAAGATATTTCAGAAAGAAAAAACAAAACGACGAAAAAGAAAAAGCAGATACACTTACTCAAGTTACGGCGATTCCGAAATAGTGCTGGCCTTGGTTATGAAAGGTTGGCCTTCTCATTAAGATGTAAAATAATAGCCTTAATGATATCATAATGTTAGAAATGGAAGATAAGTGTCTTATGTGAGCATCAATCAATATTCTTCTCTAAGATGCGTTTCTTACTCTTCCTTTTTTTGTTTGTTGGGCTATCGGTTGCTCAGGCTCAAAACTGGTACAAAGGCAACTTGCATACGCATTCGTTATGGAGCGACGGCGACGATTATCCCGAAATGATTATGGAGTGGTACAAAGCCAACGGCTACCACTTTGTGGGATTATCAGATCATAATACTTTTCAAGAAGGCGAAAAATGGGTAAACGTACCGCGTGTACCAGAGCGTCGTCGTACGTTTGAACGCTATCTGCGCACTTTTGGCCCCGATTGGGTCACTTACAAAAAAGGTCCCAACGACTCTCTCAAAGTACGCCTCAAAAACCTGCAAGAATACCGAAGTTATTTTGATGAAGCCGGTAAGTTTTTGATTATCAAAAGTGAAGAGGTTTCTACCGGCTATGATAGCAAGCCTATCCATATCAATATGACCAATGTACAAAACCTCATTAGGCCACAAAGGGGAAACAGCGTAGCGGAGGTGATGCAAAACAATATTGATTTGGTAGTGGCGCAGCGCCGTCAGACGGGACAGCCGATGTTTCCTCATATCAATCATCCCAATTTTTATTATGCCATTACGGCGCAAGATTTGATGCAATTGCGCTACGAACGCTTTTTTGAGGTGTTTAATGGGCATCCTTTGGTCAATAATTATGGCGATGATAAGCGCGATGGTACCGAAACCATGTGGGATAAAATCAATGTGCATTTCCTCAAACAAGGTCGGCCACTGATGTATGGACTTGCTACCGACGATAGCCATAATTACCAATTTTTTGGCTTAGAATTTAGCAATACCGGCCGTGGTTGGGTAATGGTCAACGCGGCTGATTTATCACCTCGTTCGCTCATAGAAGCGATGGAAGCAGGGCGGTTTTATGCCACGTCTGGCGTGGAGCTTGAAAGATGTGTCCAAACCCCCGAGTCTATTTCGTTTAAAATCAAGGCAGAGCCTAAGATTGAATATACCATACAGTGGATTGGTCTTAAAAAAGGAAAAGACAAAACGGAAGTTTTTAAGGAAATCAAAGGCACCGAATCAAGTTATACCTTGGGTGAAGATGAGTTGATGGTACGGGCTAAAATCATTTCTAACAAACCCAAATACAATCCTTTTGCGGCGGGAGATGTCGAAACCGCTTGGCTTCAACCTGTCGCGAAGCTACAAGCTCCTGCGGTGAAAACGGATGTCGTGGCTCTGCCCAATGCACATGCCCACAATGATTATGAACAATCGCGTCCTTTGTGGGATGCTCTCGACCAAGGGTTTACGAGTGTAGAAGCAGATGTATATCTTATCAATGATACGCTTTTTGTAGCACATGAGCGTCCTACTTTCAACAACGCTACAAATACGCTCGAAAACTTGTATTTCAAACCGCTTCAAGAACGCATCTCACAAAACAATGGACAAATTTATGCGGGCTATAAAGGACCGTTTTATTTGATGATTGATTTCAAAACCGAGGCTGAAAGTACGTATCTTGCTTTAGAAAAATTGTTGCAAAAATACCGTTCTTTGTTTACTTCCTATAAAGGCAATACGCCTAAGGTAAACGCAGTGACGGTATTTATTTCGGGAAATCGGCCTATCGAAACCTTAAAAAAAGCCAAAGAAAGATTAGCGTCTTTGGACGGACGTCCGGCTGATTTGGGTAAAAAAATGAGTGCCAATTTAATGCCTGTCGTAAGCGACAATTACGCCAATCACTTGACATGGCGGGGTAAAGGAGAGATGCCAGAAGCTGAATTTCAGAAATTGAAGACGTTGGTACAAAAAGTACACAGCGAAGGCAAAAAGCTACGTTTGTGGGCGTGTCCCGAAGACCCTGTAGTTTGGAAAAAGTTACGGGAAGCGGGAGCAGATTTCCTAAGTACCGACCAACTAGAGCTGGTAAAAGAGTTTTTGTTGGCAAAGCCTTAGTTCAGAATTTCTAAATAATACTTTTAAAACTCAAACGCCCTTGGTTTCTCATCGGAAACCAAGGGCGTTTGAATTTTACTAACAATCTTATAAAGTAGCGATTAGCTTTTGGTTCAATACTACATAATCATCGTTTTTGGCTTGTTTTGCCAATTCGATAGATTTCATTGCAGTTGTTTTAGCACCTGCTTTATCGCCTGCTTTGGCTTGGATTTTGGCTTTAAGGTGCAATACCCAAAAAGCAGTAGGCTGAGCTTCTACAGCCTTATTTGCCCATTCAAGCGCTTTGCTGATGTCTTTGCCGTTGTCGAAATAGTAGCTTGCTGCTTGGAAATAAGGACGGCTATCTACAGCCATAGCAGTGTTGATTTGCGCCATGATTTTGCTATCAATGTCGGCTTCCACAGGGAATTCGACGGCGGTGTTTTCCCACAAGATTTGAACCGTAGCTGAAGATGCAGTGACGTTAGCCAAAATGACAGTGAAAGATTCAATTTCAAAAGGCAGCTCCATTGCTTTTACTTTGAAGCGAGCTACGTCATCTTCGGTTTTGTAACCAGTAAGACCACCGTTGTTGGCACCTTTGTTGATGATGATTTCCCACTCATTGGCGTTAGGTACAGAATAGATAGCATAAGAACCCGCTTTAACAGGCACACCGCCTACTTTTACATCTTCGCCAAAAGTAATTTTGGTAGCACTGTTGGCGCCCGTTCTCCAGATTTTTCCGAAAGGCACCAAGTCACCAAAGATTTTACGACCTTTCATGACAGGCCGAGAATAGTTGATTTCGATAGAAGAAAGGGCAAAATCTTGCTTGATTGTTTGGGTGGGGCTTGGCGCAGGTGTCTTAATACCTTGGGCAAAAGCACCTACTGAAAGAAGAACACAAAGAAGTACAGCTACTTTTTTCATTGGTTTGTTTAAGGTTTTGTTTAACAAAAACTAAATGCGTATGTCTATCGGCTATTAGTTGAAAAGAAAACTCAATAACGACACAAATGATTCATAAGTGTACATTTTTAAATAAAATATTGAAAATAAAATGGGTTTTGTTGTTGATTTTTAGGGGCTTATGCACGGAAAACCTATCCTGTAGCTTGTTGGCTGACAGTAGGTGTCCTTGTAAACTGTGATGAAAAAAACTGTAAAGAAGTATAGTAGTTGTGTAGGAAAGTGTTGTTTATTTTTTAGTCAAGAAAAAGGAAGTTTTGAAGCCGTCAGGATACATAATGGCTATTAAAGTACAAATCAAAAGAAAATTGTATTCGACTCCATTGCGGCCATTTCCGACCACAAACCATCCTTCGGGATAATGTGCAAGTATGATACCGCCAAGGAGTACCAAAATCGTAATAAATCCTGCCCATTTGAGGTATTTATTGACAACTAATAACAGCGCACAAACGACATGAGAGATTTTGACAGCCCATGCGATAGGAACCCCTAAGGGTGCAAAACCAATTTGGTTAAGAAAGAGATTGCCAAAATCGTTGACTCCATTGTTTAACATGACTGGCATGCTGTGTGTCAACAAGATAATAGCTACTGCTATGCGTAAAATCATCATGGCTTAGGAAAGTTAGAGAATTGGCAAGTTGAGAGGACGATAAAGCCCCAACTTGCCAAACTTAGATTTAGCGTTTCATCGCAGTGCGGTACAGCACTACCGCCATAGCTGCAAACAATAACGTCCCTAATATATGATAACCGCCTTCTCCAAGGCTGTGAGCTAGGCTAGGCTCTAAATTAATATTGGCTAAGGCATTAAAAATAGAGTCATTGACTGATAGCAATGCCACCACAACACCCGCTAAAGCTCCGCCTGCTACGAGGCCCGTCGAAAACAAATTGCCTTTGCCTAAGTCGGCGTCTTCTTCTTCGATGCCTTTACGTTTGCTATTCCAATTGACAAAAGCCTTCACACAGCCTCCTGCAAAAATCGGTAGAGTAGTAGAAAGTGGTAAATATAAACCCACCGCAAACGAAAGCGCATTTACACCCATGATTTCGATTGTGACCGCAATGAATACCCCTACCAACACAAACTGCCAATCGAGATTAAAAGATAAAAGCCCTTTGATAAGGGTCGCCATGAGGGTACCCTGAGGAGCGGGAAATTTATCAGTACCGATGGCATGTTGGATACCTTGAGCTGCTAAATCGGGGGTGGGTGTATCGAGAAGCTTGACCGTAGCTCCAATCACCAAAGACGACACAATGACGCCAATAAAGAGGGCAATTTGCTGATAACGAGGGGTTGCGCCTACTAAATAGCCCGTTTTTAAATCTTGAGAAGTATTGCCGGCATTGGCAGCGGCGATGCAAATCATACCTCCAATAACCAATACGGCAGGTTCGTAGAGTTTGCCAGTAAGACCAAATCCAATAAAAACCAAAGAGGTGGCCATAATGGTAGCAATCGTCATTCCTGAAACGGGTGAAGAACTTGAACCAATAATACCCACAATGCGACTTGCTACCGTGACAAAGAAAAATCCAAATACGACGACCAAAATGGCGATTAGTGTTTTGGTTAAGAAGCCATCACCGGGGATTTGGGGAAGGATAATCATGAGGATGATTAATCCCAAACAGCCCAACAAAACCACTTTGAAAGATAAATCTTGCTCAGTGCGAGCGCGTCCACTTTCATTGCCTGCTTGCATCGAAGCCAAGCTTTGTTTGAAAGAGGAAACAATCGTAGGGATACTTTTCATCAAAGCCATAAAACCACCCGCCGCCACTGCCCCTGCGCCAATCTGCCGAATATAAGCCCGATAAATGGCCGACGCTGTATCGGCAAAGCTATGAGTAGCGGGGTCCCAGCCGCCAGGCCCGCCTGCTGTAGTGAGGCTTTGTAAGTAGCCAAGTTTGATGAGCTGCTCTGCAATCGTATCTGCCGGAACAAGGGTCGCCAATAAAGGAATCAATCCTAGCCAAGCCAACAAGCCTCCTCCTACCAAAACCGCCGAAATACGAAAACCAATGATATAGCCTACCCCAAGGTACTCAGGGGTGATTTCGCCACTGACTACAGCCGACGGAAAAATTTTGTTTGCTTGCGAAGAAGCAAGTTTGGGGACTTCGGCAATGACGTGGAGTATCTTCTGAAAAAAAGCATAAAGCATGGCTACGCCTAGACCTTGATAGGCTGTTTTGGCTAAATCTCCCCCTTTCTCTCCTGCAATAAGTACAGAGCCACAAGCTGTTCCTTCGGGATAGGGGAGGGTACCATGTTCTTGAACAATCAGCGAACGACGTAGGGGTATCATCATAAAAGTCCCGAGAAAACCACCCAAAATGGCCAAGGTCAAGATTGTCCAATAATTGAAAAAATCGGCACCGATACTTTTGCCTTCTTCGGTCATGGATAAAAACAAAAAACCGGGCAATGTAAACACTACTCCCGAAGCAATCGATTCTCCCGCTGAACCAGTAGTTTGGATAATATTATTTTCGAGAATAGTGGTACCCAAAAACTTGCGTCCCAGCGAAATCGCTAAGACTGCAATGGGGATGGAGGCAGATACAGACAGCCCTGCTTTGAGTGATAAATAAACCGTGGCCGCTCCAAAAAGAATACCAAAAATAGCTCCCATGACGACCGATTTAACGGTAAACTCGGCAATGTTGCTTTCGTTGGGGATGTAGGGTTTGAAGTCTTTATTTTCCATGAATTAAGGTTTAGAAAAGTATAGGCAATAAATATAAGAAGCTCTTTTTTTAAATACAAAAGTCGGGTTCATACCCGACTTTTGTAATGGAAAATAACGCAGTGTTATCGTTGAATCATCACCTTTTGCACTTGTGTCTCTACCGAACCTTTTAATTGAATAAGATACAATCCTGCTTTTTCTTGAGAAAGGTCTAATTCAAACACATTCAATCCTTTTTCGGCAAATTTTTTGTGATTTAGGATAATATTACCCCGTAAATCTACCAAAGAGAAATTGATATTTTCGGCCATAGAAGATTGATATTTGATGCTAATAGGCCCTTCTGACGGATTTGGATATACTAGCATCTTTTCCAAAAGCGCTGTTGCTGGCTCCCATTCTGAGGCTATTCGGGCATTGTTGACATTTGTGAGGCGAATATTATCTAAATAAGCAGTCACGTTGTTTCCAGAATTGTTCTGGATATTGACTCTTTTGATAATGGAAGGGTTGCCTAACTGACTCAAGTTCAGGACGATTTCTTGCCAAGTGTTGTTGGCACTTGTGAATGTATAATTGCCAACTGCCGCGCCGTTGTCATCCGCTTGGATGTAGACACTGTAGCTGCTTGCGGTTGTGCTTCTTATCCAAAAACGTAATACCGTAGTAGATATGGTACTAATGCCAGTTTCGTGGCGAAGCGAAATACCACTCCACGCCGTGAAATCTGCTTTTAATGAATTACTACCTACTCTGACGGGAGTGGTGTTGGAGAAATTACGAGTTGTCCCCCACGACCAATCGCTCCAATTTGCCCCAATAGCATCATCATAGATGACGGGACTTAAGCAAGCTTCTGTTCTTACTGTCAAGCCTGAGCTTGCTTGCGAAATGTTTCCAGCGGCATCCTTGGCTTTGACAGTCATGCTGTAATTAGTATTGCAACTAAGACCCGTCACATCCAAAGATGTACTCGTGACATTGCCATTTAGTAAGACCCCTGCTTGATATACTTCATACGCTACTACTGCTACATTGTCGGTTGAGGCCGTCCACGAGAGCGTGAAGCCAGTTTGTGTTTTATTGGTAGCCACTAAACCCGCTGGTCTTGTTGGTGCTTGCGTATCAGGGCAGTTGGAGGTGGTGGCATTGGCGTTGTTGCTAGCAGTGGAAATATTTCCGGCGGCGTCTTTTGCCTTGACCGAAAAAGTATAAGCAGTGCCACAAGTAAGCCCCGTGACGTTGAAAGAATTAGTCGTAACATTTGCATTAAGCAAAGCAGTACCTCGATAAACTTCATAAGCGGTAACGCCTACGTTGTCGGTAGATGCTGTCCAAGAGAGTGTCAGTCCTGTTTGGGAAATATTGGACGCTGTTAAGTTAGTAGGAGCAGTGGGTGCTTGGGTATCAGGGCAGTTGGAGGTGGTGGCGTTGGCGTTGTTGCTAGCAGTGGAAATATTCCCAGCGGCATCTTTTGCCTTGACCGAAAAAGTATAAGCAGTACCACAAGTAAGCCCCGTGACGTTGAAAGAATTAGTGGTAACATTTGCATTAAGCAAAGTAGTACCTCGATAAACTTCATAAGCGGTGACGGCTACGTTGTCGGTGGATGCGGTCCAAGAGAGTGTCAGTTCTGTTTGGGAAATATTGGAAGATGTCAGGTTAGTAGGAGCAGTGGGTGCTTGCGTATCTGAGGGGGAGCCTGTATCAATTCTGATTTGATCAAAATACACCGTTGCATTATTGGCAGAATTGTTCATAAAATTGATACGCTTGATAAGGGCAGGGTTACCGACTTGTGCTCTAGTGACGGTAATTTCTTTCCACTGATTAGCATCAGTACTAAAAGTGTATTCAGAAGTCAAAGGGGAATTATCTTCAGTTTGTACCGAAAAACGAATACTGTTTACTCCTGTACTATATACCCAAAATTTGAAAACAGTGTTGGTATTGGTACTAATGGCGTTGGCTTGTCTTAAAGATAAACCTCCCCAAGCAGTATAATCAACCCGTATGGAGTTGGGTCCCGCTTGCGTAGGATTGGTATTAGAAAAATTGCGAGTCGAACTCCACGACCAATCTTCCCAGCCAGTGGCCAATGCGTCGTCATAGATAAAGGCGCCCGTAGGGCAAGTCGAAGTACTGACATCTAGGGGATTGCTACTTGCAGAGATATTGCCGGCAGCGTCTTTGGCCTTAACCGTAAAGCTGTAAGGAGTGTTACAAATAAGGCCAGTGATGTTTAAGGTCGTGCCTGAAACATTCCCATTCACTAGGGTATTTCCTCGGTACACTTCATAGGCGGTCACGCCCACGTTGTCGGTGGAGGCGGTCCAATTGAGCGTGAGGCTTCCTGTGGAGATATTAGAGGCGGTAAGGTTTGTAGGAATGCTTGGAGCTTGTACATCACAGGCAGAGGTGGTGGCAGAAGCTACATTGCTTGCTTCGGAGCTATTCCCCGCCGCATCTTTGGCTTTAACCGTGAAATTATAAGAGGTATTACAAGTAAGGCCGTTTACGACAAAGCTAGTTCCTACCACATTTCCATTCACCAAAGTTGTGCCTTGATATACTTCATAAGCCGTGACTCCTACGTTGTCGGTAGCGGCGGTCCAGTTTAGAGTCAGGCTTGTTTGCGAAATATTAGACGTCGTCAAGTTAGTTGGGGCGGTAGGGGCTTGGGTATCGGCGGTTGAGGTGACATTCATCAATCGCCCCAAAAGCATGATATAAGCTGCTTGGTTATAAATAGAAGGCTCGGTGATTTCCCAAGAGTTTTCAGGGGAACCGTTGTTCCATTCTTTATAGGCTTTTTGAGGTGGTTGATTGGTGATGTTTGCTACGGAACCAGTATAATTTTTGTTGGGGCCTCCTGTTACATAACCCGGAGCAGGGCCAGCGCTGGAGGTTTGTACATTGTCCCATATCGTACCATTGGTAAACCAAGTATGATAAATCTCGTTGACGCTGTTTTCGGCACCTGCTACAGACATATTGGATAGCATCACCAAATTCATAGGATTGACACCGTTCATCCAGTGAAGATATTGCTCCGCCACTTCTCGATATTGGGCATGATTAGAAGTATTGACATTGAATGTTACGAAATCTAGACTAAGTAGCCCACAGTTGGCTCTGACTTGATTGCTACCCCAATGGTGCTGGTCATTGGCCATATGAGCCCGATAGAGGTCGGTGGCGTTGTTGTAATCATTGAGTGAAAACAAATAATTCATCCCCGCTTTTTGATTGCGGATATTGTTAGCCACGCTTGAAGAAGCACCTGAGAGGGTCGAATACCGTAAAAAGGCCAATTGTTGAGGAATCCAATAGGGCCCCCACCAATTGTCACTATAGGGTTTGACAGAGGTGTATCTTGATTCTACAAAAGTTTTATATTCTGCTTTTCCCGTAGCTTCATAAAGATAAACAGCTGCTACAAAAGCGCTTCCTAATTGACCATCGGCGGTTTGGTCCGAATCACCCGACTTGATGTTTCCGTCGTCGCAAGCGGTTTCGTAAGTAGTGAAGTTGTTGGTAGTAATCTTGGCCCGATTCCAAGCCGCTTCTGCTCGTGTGATGAGGTCGTTTCCATAATTAAGAAGGGGTGCATGGGTTTTGAAAGTTTGTCCAGCTACGGCAAACATCGCTGCGCCTGCGAGCGTGGCTGAAGTACATTCGGGCAGATAATAACGTGGGCGAGTATCGGTACTAATAGGGGATACTTCGTTATAATTATCGACGCCTACTTTCAACAAAAACCCATTGGTTCCAGTTGCATCTTGCATTCTTTTGAGAAAGTCCAGTTCGTATTTTAATTCATCTAAAATATCAGGTGTTCCATTGCCCGACTCGGGGATATTATAATTGTCCTTAAATGCAGCGGGATTGATACGATAGGCTTCAGCTAATTGAATAACGGCGCTTTCGGCAAAGGTCGTGTATTTGTTGACGTCGCCTGCGTCCATCCAGCCTCCATGAAGGTCTTTGGCTGTGGCGGCATTGCCTTTGTTGTAACGACTCGTGGCAAAACGGTCTTGGCTAGCTCCTTCATAACTCGCTCCGTCTGCCCATTTAGAATCAGTGAAAGGTGTTTGTTTAGCAAAATTGAGACGTTGGTAGTAAAAGGTTCTGACGGCGTGTTTCATGGCTTCATCATAAACAGTAGCACCAATGTCGAACCGATAAGAACCTACGTTGTTGGTTACGTCAAATATATAATAAGAGCCAGGACTAGTGACACTCGAAAAATCAAACCACCAGCCTCGGTCCCCAGATTGGGCGTGAGTAGTGCCGCCGTTCCACACTTGGAGTGTGCCGCTAAATACTACGGCGTCGTCATTCCAACGGCGGATTTGATATTGATTGGTTCCCGTGCCAGGATTAAAGGCTTCGGCGGCATTGTAGCCGACTTGGGGATCAACGACGACCGCTACTTTCTTGGAAGTAGGCAAATAGCCAAACTGGTCAATTTTGATATAGGGGGTAGTTTGGGAAGGCGCTGACCAGGCCAAACTCCAAATCATTGAAAAAACAAAAATAAAGGAGAGATAAAAGTGAGTTTTCATACACTGATTTTTATAAAAATAATAATGAGGCTGATATGCTTGAATCGTGTTTGCAGGAAGCTATTCACTCTTTAAAAGAGTGTACGTTGTGTTTGTAACGTCTTTGGGTGCCAAAGAATCTACAAATAAAAAGGCGTGACTTAAGCCAAGGTGTTTGGATTGGTTTGATGCTAGGAATACATTGTAGAAACCATGTTTTTTGTTTTAACTAAATGATTTTAAAGTTATAAAACAGGTTTTCTTAGAAGGGTAATGCTTGTATGTAGCGTTTGATAGAGATAAGATAGGCACCCGATAAGCCAGCGAATGGATGCCTCTTTTATTCTTGAGCAAGATAGAAAGAAGCCAATAGTTTCGAAAGTGAAAGCTCGTAATTTTATTTAAAGGGAAGTAGAGATTTAACTTGGAGGGTTTGCGTCGGAAACGCAGCACCATTTTTGATCCAAATGATAGTTTGGGGCAAGTTATTTCTCGTCCCGACATTATGTCGGGACGAGAATGGTATAAAGTCTCTGACTTTGTAATGCTCTGTACTAAGAGTTGATGATTATTTAGATGTAAAAATAGTAATAGCCTGACAAACCTTACCTCACGTTCAATGCTTGAAGTTTGTCCAAGCCTTAAAGGAAACTAAGGTATTTATTTTTTCTCTTGCCAATCAATCCATACTTTCATGCGACCGGGTTGGCGATTGTCCCAAGAATAATACGGGATTAATGTAAAGTTATCTTTCCCATTTTGGGCTTTGATTGTCGCCACTCCACCCAACAGTGCAGGTTCAAAACTAGTGCTAAATTGGGTGGTTTTTGACAATACAATTTGGTCATAATCCAGGTGACGATTGTCTTGCTCTTCAATACAATAAACCAACGGACCCCGCTGTATGGCACGTTTGCCTATGTTGGCTTTTACCCGAGGGTCAGCAGCTATGATTTTGACGGGCATGTCCATGCGGAGTTTGAGCACATCATTTTTAGCCCAAGTACGATTGACAGTGATGTAGCCCTTTTCGGCTTTGGGGGCGGAGATGGGTTTACCGTTGACTTCAAGGGTATATTTGTCGCACCAAGCTGGGATGCGGAGCTTGACGGCAAAGTCGGCTTTACTACTATCAGGACTTGCTTTTAGTTCTACTTCACCTGACCAAGGATAATTGGTTTTTTGGGCAAACTTTACTTTATGATTGGCAATTTGAACCTCAGTTTCGCTACCTACGTACAAATTGACCCACAAGGCATCTTTGGAAGTGTTGTAAATATAACCTCCTACCGAAGGCATCAATCGCGATACATTGCTTGGGCAGCAGGCAGTTCCGTACCAAGGTTTGCGGTGGTGTAACCCAAAAGAGGCTAGAGGGTTTACATAAAAGAAAAGATTCCCTGTAAGTTGAACGCCAGCCAAAGCACCATTGTAAAGCGAACGTTCTAATACATCTACGTATTTGGCTTCGCCCGAATAGAGATTCATACGTTGATTCCAAAACACCATGCCTACCGAAGCACAAGTTTCGCAGTAGGCCGATTCGTTGGGCAGGTCATAATCAACCGTGAAGCCTTCATTTTTAGTGGAAGAACCAATGCCTCCAGTGATGTACATATTGCGCTCCACTACGTCGGCCCATACTCGTTCGAGGGCTTGGGTGTAACCTTGGTCGCCTGTTTCGGCGGCTACGTCGGCCATTCCTGTGTACAAATACATTGCTCTCACGGCATGACCTTTGATATCGGTCATTTCTCTGACGGGTACATCATCTTGACAATAACGAGCGCCATCAAAATGCTTGTCGGTCCAGATTTGGCCGCGCCCGTGGCCTTTGCCTCGCTGCTCAATAAGCCAATCGGCCAGTTTGAGATAACGATCGTTTTGAGTCGTATGGTAGAGTTTTACTAGAGCCAGCTCAAGTTCTTGATGACCCGTGACCCAAGGCCGATTTTGAAGTCGAAATGTAGAATCAAAATGATTGGCAAAGCGAATTGAAACATCCAAAAGTTTGCGTTTGCCAGTAGCGTCATAGTAGGCTACAGCACCTTCAATAAGATGACCTAAGCAGTAATCTTCGTGCTTTTCCATATCGCTCCAGCGTTTTTCCAGACCTTTGAGAGTATAGAAAGTATTGAGGTAACCGTCTGGTAATTGAGCGGCAGCTATTTTATCAATCCATCCATCAGTTTTGGCTTCAAGGGCTTTGTCGGGAGTAGTTTTGAGCGTATATGCAATTCCCTCAATCACCTTATAAACGTCCGAATCATCAAAGTAAATACCCTTGTGCTGTCCAGTGCGACGAGCGGCATTTTCAAAATTTCGGATACGAGCTGTAGAATCTTCCGTATAAGTCATACAAACAGGCAAAGTAGCCGAGTGTACTTTTTCAATGCGGGGTTTCCAGAAAAAATCTTTAACCGTGACCTTAGAAAAATTGACGGGAGTGATTTGGCGTTGGCTATACCCTTCTACCCCCCCCAACACGAAGAAAATGATGAAGTAAAATCTAGATTTCATAGGAGTTGTTATTCTACCGATACAAAGCACAAAAGGTTTTGTTTTTAACATGAGAGAGACAAAGACATTTTATCAATTATCCCCACTTATAGTGTTACACCCGTGTATCGGTAGAAAACAGCGCTTAGGCAATTCCTATTTCCTGACTTAGCTTGGTTACCATTTCAAAAAGTTCATCGACTTCCGCTTTGACCTCTTCAGTACAAGCTTCTACTTTGCGACGAGTATAAAGCGAAATAGGGAAACCTCGTTTTTGAAGGTAGTATTTGGCTACTGTGGGGTAGGCATAATGAATCACCGGCATGGTTTGTATCAAGAGGTCTTGCACTTTAGTTACATTCTCTTGTTGCTCGGGGTTATTGTAATTATTGCAAAGCCATACAATAACTTCTGGGAAAAAATTGCCTTGAATACATGACAAGCCCGCTGAGCCTTCTTTGAGAGACGCCACTGCATGTTCCATATAAGCGTCGTAAAGTCCAAAATAATGCCCGTCTGTTGCATTGAGTTTGGCTTTTACGTGATTGATGTCTAGCGAGGTATCTTTATGATAAATCACTCGTCCGGTATCTACAAGTTTACCAAGATCGGCAGGTTGTACGAGACGTTTGTACGGAACAGGACACTCATACAATCCTAGCGGAATTTGAGGCGTGAGATCCATGAGTTCTTGCATACGCAGCATAAAAATTTCGTCAGGCTCGTCGGCGGCAGCAATAAGCCCCGTAATTACAATGACTCCCTGTACTCCTTTTTCATAAATGCGTTTTACAAAATTGGCTTGTTGAGCGATAGGCCCACCAAAAGTGCCGGTAGCGACTACTGGTACACGGCCATCTGTAACTTTTACCACATGCTGTGTGATAGCGAGTCTTTCTTCTTCGGTAAGTTCAAACATCTCCGAAGAAAGGCAGTTGGCAAACAAACCTGCGGCTCCCGCTTCGAGATAAAATTCGGTCAATTGGGTAAGTCCCTCGAAATCAATTTCACCATTTTCGGTGAAAGGAGTCAACATCACAGGGATAAACCCTTGGGGAAGTGAATTTTGCATGAGTTAATAATCAAATAGGTGCCAGAGCACAAGTTATTAGTGAGTTTTATTGGGCCAAATATACCGTAAATAAGGCTTAGGCTATCAGAATCTAATGAATCAGCCTTTGGCAATACCTACGGTATTGATTAATTCTCCAATCATGTCGATAGAGATGTGGATTACATCGCCAAGCTCAAGAGTGAAGTCTGACGAAGGAACAAGCCCAGTTCCGGTCATCAAAAAAACACCAGTGGAAAAAGTATTGGAGCGAAATAGCCAACTGACTAATTCTTCTGGTTGACGTTTAAGCTGGTCGAGGGTAGTACGGCCCTCAAAAACCAACTTTGAGGCGCGACTTATTTCAATTGAGATGGCAGTTGACAATGACATAGGTTGAGCAGGAATATGCAAACAAGGCCCTAGTGCTGCCGAGCCATCATAAACTTTGGCTTGTGGCAAATAGAGGGGGTTTTCGCCTTCAATACTTCTTGAACTCATGTCGTTTCCGATGGTATATCCCACGATTTTTCCTGAGGAAGTCGCAAAAAGCGTCCATTCGGGTTCAGGTACGTTCCAAGTAGAATCGGGGCGAATATTAACCGTACCTCTTGGATGAACCACCTTTTGGGCTATCGATTTAAAAAATAATTCAGGACGCTCGCCCTCATATGCACGCTCATAAAACACATCGCCTCCGACTTCTTTAGCCTCTTCCATACGAGCGATTTTACTACGGTAGTAAGTCACGCCTGAAGCCCATACCTCTTGCGTACCAATGGGCGCTAAAAGATTGGAAAAATTTACAAAATCAGCAGGTGATATGGCTTGTATGATCGTTTTTAAATAATCATACAAGTCGTCTCTGTTAATAAGAACGTCCCAGTCAGAATGTGGGAGATGGTAATAATGTGTTTCATAATTAACGTAAAAGCCAATTGACGTACGATATAGTTTCATAAAAAAATGAAGGTGGTATAGCTGTATTGGGCTAATTAAAATGGCTTGGACAACGATAATTGGCAACTTGTTATAACTACTTAATTTCTTTTAAAATAGGCTATTGTGCACTAAACATCTTTCTGAGCAATATCTCTTTATTTTTTTGAAAAATTAAAATTGTCAAATTGACAATTATTTTATTCTTTTGCACAAGTAAGAATCAGTTTTTACTACTTTTAAAAGTATTATTCCTTTTTGAAAAAACTTAAAACCGTTTATTTTATGTCTCTTACACTCGGAAATACCGAATATTTCAAAGGCATCTCCAAAATTCAGTTTGAAGGTCGTGACTCTGACAATCCACTTGCTTTTAAGTGGTATGATGAAAATCGTGTGATTGGTGGCAAAACCATGAAAGAGCATTTGCGTTTTGCGGTAGCCTACTGGCATACATTCTGTGGTACAGGTGCTGACCCTTTTGGACCCGGTACCAAAGTTTTTGCTTGGGATGCTAAGGCAGATGCCGTAGAGCGTGCCAAAGATAAAATGGACGCTGCATTTGAATTTATTACCAAGCTTGGCGTACCTTATTATTGTTTTCATGATGTAGATTTGGTAGATGAAGGGCCTAATATCAGTGAGTATGAGCGCCGTATGCAAGCAGTAGTAGATTATGCAAAAGAAAAACAAGCAGCAAGCGGAGTAAAATTGTTGTGGGGAACCGCCAATGTTTTCTCAAATCCTCGTTACATGAATGGTGCTTCTACCAATCCTGACTTCAATGTATTGGCACATGCAGGCGTCCAAGTAAAAAATGCCTTAGATGCTACAATTGCCCTTGGAGGAGAAAATTACGTATTTTGGGGAGGCCGTGAAGGCTACATGAGCTTACTCAATACCAACATGAAACGTGAGTTGGATCATTTGGGTCGTTTCTTGACGGTAGCTCGCGATTATGCCCGCAAAAACGGCTTCAAAGGAACTTTCTTTATTGAGCCTAAGCCATGCGAACCTACTAAGCATCAGTATGATTATGATTCGGCTACGGTGATTGGTTTCTTACGCCAATATGGTTTAGATAAAGATTTTCAACTCAATATCGAAGTAAACCACGCTACTTTGGCCGGGCATACTTTCCAGCATGAGCTTCAAGTAGCAGCTGATGCGGGTATGTTAGGGAGTATTGATGCCAATCGTGGAGATTATCAGAATGGTTGGGATACGGATCAGTTTCCCATTAATTTGAGCGAGTTAACAGAGGCCATGTTGGTGATATTAGAAGCAGGTGGAATCACGGCGGGTGGAATCAATTTTGACGCCAAAACACGTCGTAACTCTACTGACCTTGACGATATTTTCATTGCACACATTGGCGGTATGGATGCGTTTGCTCGCTCGCTCGTAATTGCTAATGACATCTTAGTAAAATCTCCTTACCAAAAATTACGCACTGACCGTTATGCGTCTTTTGATAGCGGTACTGGCAAAGCGTTTGAAGAAGGTAAACTTTCTTTAGAAGACCTTCGGGATTACGCAATTGCCGCGGGAGAGCCTAAGCAAATAAGTGGTAAGCAAGAATTGTTTGAAAATATCTTGAATCAGTATATCTAATCAAAAATTAGATTGAATCATAAAAAAGGTGATAGCATATGCTATCACCTTTTTTATGAAAGTACTAAACCAGCTCCGCATCCATGGTGATGTCGGTATTCAACAATTTTGAAATTGGACAATTCTCCTTGGCATTTTGTGCCGCTGCCGCAAATTGCTCCGCCGACATACCTGGTACAGTAGCTTTTACGGACAAATGAATGTTAGGAATAGCGCCGTTTTCGAAGGTGACGGTAGCTTTGGTATCAATGTTATCGGCCGTAAAACCTCCTTCGTTGAGTACAAAGCTCAGTTTCATTGTAAAGCATCCTGCATGTGCTGCTCCCACAAGTTCTTCGGGATTGGTACCTATACCATCTGCAAAACGAGTGTTAAACGAATATTGGGTACCGTTTAAAACCGTACTTTGAGTAGATACTGTACCATGTCCTTCTTTGCCAGTTCCTTGCCAATTGGCTGATGCACTTCTTTTCATGATTTTTGAATTTAAAAGATATGAATGGATTGATTGATAAAATCAAATTATTAGAAAGCTAAAGTACTTTCAATTGCTGGATAAATAAGAGAAAATGTTATTCCCCGGTTATCGTACATACTCGCTAACAAGTGTTTTTAATGCCCTTTGATAAGCGACAATAATGCAAACAAATTAATAAACCACAGAGCCATAGAAACATCTCGCCATCGACCAAGCGCTATTTTGAGAATGGTCCAACTTAAAAAGCCAAATATAATACCTTGGGTAATAGAATAGCTAAAAGGTATCAACACCAATGCTAACAAACTCGGGATGGCTTCATCGAGCTGTGACCAATTGATTTTGGCAATAGGTTTCATCATAAATGCCCCTACCAATACCAAAGCGGGTGCGGTAGCTATGCTCGGTATCATGGACAGCAGAGGCGATAAAAACATAAAAGGTAAAAAAAGTATGCCTGCCACTACAGCCGTAAGGCCTGTTCGCCCGCCTTGTTCGATACCCACCGCTGATTCTATATAGGCTGTACCAGGACTTGTACCTATGAGGCCAGCGAGAGTGGTAGCGATGGCATCGGTAAGGAGTGATTGCTTAATATTTCGTGGATCCCCGTTGGCATCATATAGATTGGCGGCTTCGGCTACTCCTACAAAAGTAGAGAGGCTATCAAACAAATCTGTGAAAGCAAAAGCGAAAATAACTGGCCAAAGCGACAAGGATAAAGACCCTGCCAAATCAAGTTGAAAAAGAAGACTAAAGTTGGGAGGAGCCGAAAAACCGCTCCATTGCACCAAGATTTTTTGACCAAAATTAATAGCAGAAGCATCGCCCCACCATCTGCCGATGGGTACTGCGGCTAGGGTAGTCAAAATGATACCGATAACAATTCCGCCCGTGACTCTTTTAATCACTAAAATAGCGGTGATTGCCAACCCAAAAAGGAAAGAGAGTAAGATAGGGTCTTTGAGGTTGCCGATGCTGACCAAAGTAGCAGGATTGCTAACGATGAATTTGGCATTGGTAAGGCCAATCAAAGTAATAAATAAGCCAATCCCTGACGAAATAGCATATCGAAGAGGTTTGGGAATAGCTCTTACTATATGAGTACGAATGTTGAAAAAAGACAATAACAAGAAGATAATTCCTGCCCAAAATACCGCTCCTAACGCCGTCTGCCAAGCTACACCCATACCTTTGACTACGCTAAAAGTAAAAAAGGCATTTAGCCCCATCCCTGGAGCCACTAGCAGAGGGTTGCGGGCGTAAAGCCCCATCATGACGCTACAAAAAAAAGACAACAAAACCGTGGCCGTCAATACGCCGTCAAAGGGCATTCCAGATTGGCTAAGAATGGCGGGATTGACGACTATAATGTACATAGTGGCCAGAAAAGAAGATATGCCCGCGACTATTTCTGTTCGAAGGTTGGTGCCGTTTTGTGACAATAGAAAGTAACGTTGGAGCATACATTGAGACGGTTTTGGGAAGCGGTAAAAATAAGAATGCCGTTGTTGAAAATAAAGTCTTGGGGAAGATTTACCTCAACAACGGCAACAAAATAATCAATATTCTTAGAATGGTAATCTCAGACGCTCTACAGGAGTATCATTTACAAGATGGCTTTCTACAATTTCTTCTACGTCAGATAGCTCTACTTTTCCATAAAATATTCCTTCTGGGTATACTACCAACGCAGGCCCAAAAGCACATACATCTAAACAGCCAGCTCGTTGTGCGCGGATGTCAATATGTAAATTTTTGTCTTTTAGTGAGTTTTTGAAGGCATCTACGAGAGCCATGCCATGTTCTGTGCCACAGCATTTTTTGCCACCATCTTTTTGGTTGGTACAGATAAAAACGTGCTTTTTATATTTCATAATTGTTTGATTGGTAAACTAAGTAACAAATAAAAGTTGGGCGTCAGGAAAATAGCAGTTATCTACCTTTCCAACGCCCAACTTTAGTAATAGGATGACTTATCTTTTGGCTACAGAAGGAGCTTTAATGAGGGTAATATAATCGGCCAAAATCCGACTACTCTCATTCATATAAATATCCTTTTTCTTCTTTTTGTCGATTGGCTTTGCCGCAGTTTGGGCGTCCTCGTCTTCCTCGTCCTCGTCAGTTTCAAGTTTTTTGAGTGCTTCACGCTTTTTCTCTGCTTCTTCGCGTTCTTTTTTGCGTTTGGTTTCTTGAAGCGATACGATTGTGTTTTGACGAGCTTTGCGGAAAAGGTCTATTTCTTCCACAAAAGTCTTCATTTCTTGCTCTGATTTTAGACGTTGTTGGTATTTATCACGCAGTTTTGCGACTTGCTTTTCATTGAGCGCTTTGGTAATATCAAAACGAGCAGAGGAGATTTGATCCCAAGGCAAAGCCGTAGGCTGAGAACTCTCACCGTATTCTTCGGCGCTAAATGCCGAGGGGAATTCGATGTCAGGTGTTACGCCTTTACGTTGAGTACTACTACCATTGATTCTGTAAAACTTCGCTACTGTGATATTGATTTGGCCTAATTTGTCGCTATCGCGTATCCATTGGTTTAGATCTACCATGGTTTGAACAGTGCCTTTACCATAGGTTTGTTCTCCTAAGATAATACCACGTTTGTAGTCTTGGATTGCTGCTGCAAAAATCTCCGATGCTGAGGCGCTGAAACGATTGATAAGCACAGCCACAGGGCCATCATAAGCAATAGCTGGGTCGGGGTCAGTTTGTACTTCTGTATCACCGCTTGATTCGCGTACTTGTACTACCGGCCCTTTCGAGATAAAAAGACCTGTCAACGAAATTGCTTCAGTCAAAGAACCACCGCCATTGTTGCGTAGGTCGATGACCAATCCGTCGATATTCTCAGTTTTCAAAGAATCTATGAGCTTATGTACATCACGGGTTGTACTGGCAAAATCTTTATCACGTTTGCCGGCTCCTTCAAAATCACGATAGAAAGAAGGAATATTGATAACCCCAATCTTGTAATCATGCTTATCTTGGGTAATCGTCACGATTTCTTTTTTAGCTCGTGATGTTTGTAAGTTTACTTTTTCCCGAATAAGCTGTATTTCTTTTGGGGGGTCATTAGCAAGCGCATCGGCGGCCAAAACTTGTAATCTCACTACGGTACCTTTGGCACCTTTTATTTTTTTGACGGCGTCATCCACATACCAGCCTACAATGTCTTCATATTTTCCTTCAGCGCCTTGTGCTACTCCGATGATGCGATCGTCTTTTTTGAGACGTTTATCTTTGAAGGCAGGACCTCCAGGTACTACTTCTACTACTTTGATGTAATTGCCGTCTTCGCGCAATACCGCCCCAATACCTTCCAAAGCCTGATACATATCTTGCTTGAAGCGGTCCGAATCCATTGGCGAGAAGTAGCGAGTGTGTGGGTCTAGCACTTCACAAAATGAGTTCATATACATCTGAAATACTTGCTCACTTTTAAAACGCCCTAGGTTACGCTCCCGATTTTTGTAGCGGTCTTTTAGCAGGGTTACAATAGAACTATCTGCTTTACCGGAGAGTTTGAGTTCTAATGCCTCATTTTTAATAAGCTTACGCCATACTTCGTTGAGCTCATCCGTATTTTTAGCCCACGTTACTTTTTCGCGGTCGGTATTGAAAGATTCGTCCACCGTAAAATCAAACGAAGGATTGGCTAGCAGTTTATCAATGTAAGTACTACGTTCGCGATAGCGTTTGCGGAATGTATTATAAATATCATACGCCGCTACTAAGTCACCATTGTTGAGAGACTCATCTAGCTGGAAACGATATTTGTCAAAGTACTGTATATCCGATGACAGGAAGTACAGTTTCCCACGGTCAATCTCATTGAGGTAGTTTTCATACATCTTTGAGGAGAGTGAGTCATTGACAGTAAATTTCCGATAATGATAGCCCGAAAAGATTTTGGTCACATAAGCTTCTACTTTTTCTTGTGTGACGGTCGGCTTCAAATCATCGTCGGATGCAGTAAAAGGGCGAGAATTGCGCGTAGAGCGCGCGTCGTCGGGTTGCAGACCGAGCAGCAACACGGGAGCTAAGGCGATTAAAATGCTTTTCATTTTCATAAACTGATTTATTGACTTTGGTGTGAGATTTTGGGGGTGAAAAGACGCCACACTACGCCCACAAAACCAATCAAAATCACTTAACTATTTCTAACAACTCTACTTCAAAAATCAGGGCAGAATAAGGCTTAATCGTTGCACCAGGTGAGCGTTCGCCATAGGCGAGGGCTTGCGGTACATACAATTTCCATTTTGAACCTACGGGCATTAGCTGAAGGGCTTCGACCCATCCCTGAATTACGCCTCCCACCGGAAATTCGGCAGGTTGACCGCGCTGCACAGAGCTATCAAAAATCGTTCCATCAATCAGAGTTCCATGATAGTGTGTTTTGACGGTACTGTTGATTGTAGGCTTAGGTCCATCTCCTGCTTTCAAGATTTCGTATTGTAAGCCACTTGGTAGTGTAACGATTCCTGGCTTCTTTTTGTTTTCTTCCAAGAATTTCTCCCCTTCAAGCTTATTGCTTTCGTATTTTTTGGCTTCGGAAGCTTGGCGCTCAGCTTGTAGCTTAGAAAAAAACTTGCCTAACACCATCTGTGCTTGTGACTCGTCAAAGTCGGTCTTGTTTGTTTTTAAAACGTCCTGAATACCTTTAGATAATAAGTTTATATTGATGTTTTCTAATCCTTGGCTTTTAAGCGTTTGGGCAATGTTCATTCCTATTCCGTAGGCAACTGAGTCCAGCTCACTGCTCATTTTGGAACTAGCGGGTGCGGCAGGAGTAGGGGCTTTTTTTACAGCAGTGGCGGGTTTGGCGGGAGTTTTTGCAGGGGTGGGTGTTTTTTTAGTTTGAGCAATGGATACGCAAGTTGAAACAAGAATCAAACAAAACAACGAGGTGAGACGCTTCATGCAATTGTAATTATTTTTGGGATGAATTTAGTTTTTTAATAGTTTTCGTAAATAAACGTAAAATTTACAGAAAAAAGTTTGGCAGAATGAATTATTTGAAATTAATCCCGCATATTGGGTTAGCCTTTGAATTAATTTTTTAAGCTTTTACGTTATTGAGCCACTTTTACACTTCATTCGATTTCTCGGTGCACCACGACATCGCTTTGCATTCGGTCTATTTACAGCGAAATATTGTGCTGGATATTGTGCTGCCGTCCCATTATCATTCATCTGGAGAATTTTATAAAGTGCTTTATATGAATGACGGCCAAGACCTTGAACGCCTTCATCTGCTCGAAGTGCTGAAAAAATCGCACCACTCATCGGCGCTTTCATCATTTATCGTGATAGCGGTTCATTGTGGGGAGCGTATCATGGAATATGGCACTGCCTCCCAAGCAGACTATAAGGAGCGGGGAGCTAAGGCTGGTGACTATACTTCTTTTATTTTACATGAACTGATGCCTCACATTGAATCTAAGTACCGTGTTTTGAAAGGCCCTGAGCATACCGTATTTTGTGGATTTTCGCTGGGTGGATTGTCGGCCTTTGATATTACGTGGCATCACCCTTCTCATTTTGGAAAAGCGGGCGTATTTTCGGGTTCTTTTTGGTGGCGGCAAAGGGCTTTTGATGAATACTATGACGACTATCACGACCGTATCATGCATCGCTTGGTAAGGGAGTCTCCTTGGTTTCCTCCTCATTCAAAACCACACTTTTGGCTTCAAACTGGCACCGAAGATGAGACAGATGACCGCAACAACAATGGCGTGATTGACTCCATAGATGATACCCTAGATTTGATTGCAGAACTCGAAAAAAAAGGCTATCGTCTTGGAGAGGATGTCTGCTATGTAGAAGTGCTGGGTGGCCAGCACAACCAAGAAACTTGGGCGGCTATCATGCCGGAGTTTTTACGGTGGGCTTTTGGTAGATAGTTTTTTTGTTTGAAGTCACTATTTAGCTTTTTTGTCAGATAGCCGACATTTGGTATGATAGAAAGAAAGCAGTTTTGTGTCGTAAAAAAACATTTATGTCATGAAAACAAAAATTTCTTTGTTTATCGCACTATTGATGCTTGGAATCGCTAATGCTCAACAAAATCTAAATTACCGTACAAAACAATTTAACTTAGACAAAGGAGTTGCTTTGTCGGGCTATGACCCGGTTAGTTATTTTCTTAAAAATCCCACGAAGGGTTCTAAAACGTATGTATTTACGCAAGACGGGGTTAAGTATTATTTTGCGAATGCGGCCAACCTAGAGACTTTCAAGAAAAACCCTGCTGCTTATGAACCTCAATATGGCGGCTGGTGTGCTTACGCTATGGGTGCCAAGGGCGAAAAAGTCGAAGTAGACCCTGAGACTTATAAAATCGTGGAAGGTAAATTGTATTTGTTTTACAATCGGCTCTTCAACAATACCCTTACTGACTGGAATAAGGATGAAAGCAATCTGAAAAGAAAGGCAGATGTCAACTGGATGAAATTTGTAAAATAATTGCTTTCAACTAATTTTAGAACAGAGACATGGAAATTAGAAAGATTATTTCGTGGATAGCCCAAATAACGGCAGCAGTAATTTTACTACAAACTTTATGGTTTAAGTTTACGGCAGCCCCCGAGAGTGTTTATATATTTTCAACTTTGGGTGTAGAGCCTTATGGGCGAATTGGTTCAGGAGTCATAGAGTTAGTAGCGGGATTACTTTTGTTGACTCCCCGATTTTGTAGTCTCGGAGCTTTGATAGCACTAGCTACGATGAAGGGAGCTATTATCTCACACCTTACATTGCTAGGAATAGAGATATTGGGTGATGGGGGAGAGCTATTTGGATTGGCAATCATTACTTTTGTTTGTTGTGGAGTAGTAATATTTTTAAATTTTGAACAGCTTCGTGGTTTTGCACGAAAATGGGGAATACTCTTTTAAATAGAGGGGCGCTTTTTTAGGACTTCTTAAACACATTTCTATCGTATGTTTTCCAAACAAAAGTTGCCGCTGTGGCTCATTAAAATATTTAATTATGAATACTGGACATGGTGGGTATTTTTCTTGCCCTTAGCGCCTTATTGGATGTATTTGGCTTTTCGAAATCGCTCACTTACTTATTTTACCACCGTCAACCCTTGTATCCCTGATGGAGGAGTCTTTGGGGAGTCCAAAAAAGACATCCTTGATTTGATAGATAAGTCTTACCGCCCCGCAGATATTTTTGTGTTTAAGGGAGAGAATTGGGAACATGTAAAGCTAAAGCTCACACTGGCCAAAATCAATTTTCCGGTAGTGGCAAAACCTGACGTAGGAGGACGTGGTTTTAAGGTATATAAGCTAGAAACACCGGAAGCACTTAAAACTTACTTGGAAGCGTCATCGCAGCCTGTGATAGTACAAGAATTTATTGATTATGACATTGAGCTAGGTGTCATGTATGCCCGTATGCCCAATGCCTCTTCAGGTCAAATCACCTCGATTGTTCATAAAGAATTTCTTCACATAACGGGTGATGGGAAATCGACCGTCGAACAATTATTAAGCCAAAACCTACGCGCACGGTTTTCGATGGACGAACTTCGCGAACGCCTCAAAGAGCAGTGGCACACTGTACCCAAAAAAGGAGAAACAATGTTTCTACAGCCTATCGGGAATCATTGTTTAGGAACGAAGTTTTTGAATGGCAATCACCTCATCAACGAACAATTGGTAAAAGTCTTTGATAAAATCGCTATCCCAATCGATGGGTTTTACTATGGTAGGTTTGATCTGAAAGTGCCTACATGGGAAGATTTGTATGAAGGGCGCAACATCAAAATTCTAGAACTGAACGGTGCTACTTCCGAGCCTGGGCACGTCTATGACCCAAACTACACGCTTTGGAAAGCCTACAGAGATATCATGTACAATATGAAAACCGTGGCCGATATTAGTGCTTACAATATGCGTAGAGGTATAAGACCCACTCCGCTGAGGGAATTAATTCAGACCTCAAGGACATTTTTTGCAATGAGCGGACAGCTATAGGTAGAGTAAATAGTTTTTGTATATTTACCACTACTTATAACCTACTGATAAAAAAATACTTGCCTAATGGCCTCTCAATTTCCGCTCGAAACCCGCTACTGGTATCTGCGTGATCACCAGTTGTTTAGGCACCTCAATTCCGCCGAACTCCGTCAAATTTGTCTGATTACAAATTTTAAAACTGCCAAAAAAAGCGAGATTATTTATTTTGCTCATGACGAGCAAAATAGGGTATATTTACTCAAAAAAGGTATCATCAAAATCGTAGAGCTTGACGAGGATGGCACTGAGACGGTCAAGGATGTGCTTCAAAAAGGAGACCTCTTTGGACAGCTTACACTCGACGATACCGAAATGGAAGAATATGCCATTGCGCTGTCTGATTATGTCACTTGCTGTAGTTTCTTAATCGAAGATTTCGAGGAAGTGATTAGACAGCACCCTTCATTGGCTATAAAATTTACAAAATTAATTGGGCTGAGATTTCGACGTCTAGAAAATCGTTATTCCAACCTTATGTTTAAGGATGTACGTACGCGATTGCTTCTTTTTTTGGAAGATTGGGCCGAAAAAGAAGGTACAGTCGAAAACAATGCGATTATGCTCAAAAACTACCTTACTCACCAAGACATGGCGGGATTGGTATGTAGTACGCGCCAAACGGTCTCACAATTGTTCAATGAATTTAAGCAGCACGGTCTGATAGACTATAATCGTAGCTCAATCATTATTCCTGATTTAAAACGACTTAAAAGTTTCGTGAACTAATCGTAGCCAAATGTCAGGAAGCCGACATTCGGAGTGAGGTAAGTTTTTGATATTTGTAATGTAAACTTTAAAACTTATTCCATGAAACGATTATGGCTTATCACATTGCTCGCAGCATTTTTGGTGGCTTGTCAAAAAACGGAAGAACTCACTCCCGTAAGTAATGACCCAAATTCTCCTACCAAACCTTTGGACAAATTTGATACAGCCGGACAAAAGCTAGTAGCACAGGGCGCTTTTATGTCGAATGTGCATCCTACGTCGGGCAATATCAAGCTGTATCAAAAAGACGGCAAACAAACGCTGGTTTTTGAGAATTTTAAAACTGACCCTGGCCCCGATTTGCGTATCTATCTTTCAGAAGATAAAGTAGCCTCTAAATTTGTGGAAGTAAGCCGTCAGGTAAATGTGGGGAATTATTTTGTGGAGCTTCCTGCCAATGCCGATACCAAAAATCAAAAGTTCGTCTTAATATGGTGTAAAGCCTTCTCTGTACTATTTGGAAATGCAGAGTTAAAATAGATTCTTCCTTTAAGTTTTTAAAACCTAACATCAATGAAAAAAAGTGTTTTTCTGCTGCTGTTTTGCACAGCATATAGCTATAGTTATGCCCAAAGTCCCTATTCAAAGAAAGTAACTACTGCTGATGTGGCGATTTCGGCAGGAGGAGGTTTCTCGGGAGCACTTTCCTATAGTCAAATGTATGGAATAGGAAAATCCAGCAGGTTTAAAATAGGTTGGGGAGCAAGATTGACGTCGTTTTTTGGTAAAAATCTAGATTATGCCACTGCCCCAGCTCGTCTTACTTCGGGCCAAACAGGCCCCCAAGTGTTGTTTGTGGAAAATATACTTTCTAATATTGATACGTTGAAGCTATCAAGTACCCAAACCAACGCCCTTAACTTGGTCATTCATTTGGAATACAATATTAAGAAGCTAGCCATAGGTTTTAATATTGATGCTGTGGGAGTAACTTTTGGGGCACAACAACAAGGGACTTTTATGACCAAATCGACGGGTTCTCGATTACACAATACCCAGCAATCTGCCAAACCTACGGCCTTTAATTTGCTGCTTGTCAGCGACAATGATTTAGGAAGTCTTAATTCTGAGTTGTATGCGCGCTATTGGCTCAAAGAAAAGCTAGGGCTGAGATTTGGAGCAAGTTTTCAGTTTACCGAATATACTACTTCCCAAAAACTTACGTTCGAAAATGACCGTTTTCGCAACAAAATTTTGATGCCATTTGTAGGGTTATCTATTAGATTATAATCAATTGGCTCTCACACCCCTAAAAAGCTATGAAAAAAATCTTGATATTTGTATTTTGCGTAAGTATATCGGGATATGGGATTTGTCAAACTTGGCGCCCTACTTCTGCTGATATTGGGTTTAAAATCAAGATGCTAGGAGTGACGGTTGAAGGGAAATTTAAAGGGCTATCAGCCACGATTCATTTTGACCCTAATGGTCCCGCCTCAAATAGTATCGTAGCGAGTGTTGATGCAGCTACTATCGATACCGACAATAGCCTACGTAATCGGCATTTGCGCGAAAAAGAAGATTTTTTTGAAGTATCCAAGTACCCTAAGATTTTACTTAAATCAACCAAAATCGTAAAAACAGCCAGCGGATATATGGGCTATTTTGAAGTGACCATCAAATCAATCACTAAAGAAGTAAAAATGCCCTTTACCTTTTCTGAAACAAACAATAAAGCGACTTTTGTAGGAAATGTGAATATCAATCGTCGAGATTGGGCGATTGGAGGCAATACCCTTGGCATGTCTAATGATGTGGCTATCTATGTTATCGTTAACACCATTCAACAATGAACTTGCTTCTAAAAACCAACCGAGACATTCTGTCTCAGATTGATGAGTTGCTCCAAGTGATTTCTTATTCGGCTTATTCTTCGCCTTTGGAGGTATTGCATGGAAGTACGGTAGGGCAGCACATACGGCATACACTTGAGTTTTATCAATGTCTATACCAACAAGCACCCCTAGGATTTGTAGATTATGACGCGCGTCTGCGTGATTTAAGACTAGAGACGGATTTAGCTTTTAGTAGGTCGTTGATTCACCAACTCAAAAATTGGCTCAGTGAGTCATTATTAAATACTCCCTTGTCTATGAAGGTTTTTTTGGGGAACGAAGACCAGTCTATCATTCATACGTCGCTGTGTCGGGAATTGTTGTATATGATTGAACACGCTATTCATCATTTGGCTATCATTAAGATTGCCATTACTGGTCAATTTCCTAAAATCCAGATTCCTGCTCATTTTGGAGTAGCCTACTCAACGCTCAGATATCGAGAAAGTGCTCTGAAATAGATAAGGATGAATCAAAAAAGAATTTTATTCTTCTATAACTGCATCACAACATGTGTTTTGTAACATATCTTCCATACCAAGAGGGTTTTATACTCACTTCTAATCGTGACGAACACGTAGGTAGACCTAAAGCCTCTCCTCCCAAAAAATATTATATCAATGGCAAAACGGTGTTTTATCCTCAAGATACATTGGCCGGAGGAACCTGGATAGCTACCTCTTCCAATGCAACGCTCTGCCTGCTCAATGGGGCCTTCCAAAGACATGAACACCGTCCTCCCTATCGGCAGAGTCGAGGATTGGTCGTTTTAGATTTTTTTAAATACGACAATCTCACCCTTTTTCAGAACCAATACCTTTGGAACGGGATAGAGCCATTTACGCTAGTGGTAGTGGAGGAAAAAGACGAGATTCGGCTGACAGAATTGCGCTGGGATGGCCAGAAAATGTACGTTAAGGAATTGGACTCCAGCCAAAGCCACGCTTGGTCGTCGGTGACGCTCTATAGTGATGATGTAATCAAACAACGGGAAGAGTGGTTTGAAAAATGGCAGCACAACAACCTCTTTTATACTGGTGAAGATATCATGCAATTTCATGATTTGGGAGGAAATGGAGATATTACTAACGACTTGGTGATCAATCGTAATGATGAGCTTAAAACGGTAAGTACTACCCAAGTTCAAAAAACTTCGGAGGATTTTTTGATTAAATATCATGACCGCCTCAACGAGCAAGAATACAAATACCGGATTTTTGCTAGCGAAAATGTATGTTAGCGTTTTTAGTTTTGAAAAGCCAATTGCCCTTGTTTGGCCGAGTCAAAAGGAATGTTGATGATAAAGATAGTTCCTCCTTGGGGTTGATTTTCAAACGAGAAAGTACCTTTAATGTCGCTAGCGCGTTGTTTGATATTTTGTAGCCCCATACCTTCCGTTGTTTGAAGCTTCAAGATACCTTTACCGTTGTCAGACACCGATAGCATAAATCGAGTTCCTGAGCGTTGGAGATTAATATAGGCTTTGGTGGCTTGGGCGTGTTTGAGGACGTTGTTGCAAAGTTCAAAACTAATCAGGTAGAGATTAAATTCGGTTTCTGGCGAGAGGCGTTTGGGAATGTCTTTGCCGATTTGGAGGGTAAATTGGGTAGTGCCTGCGCGGTTGAGTTTATGAACAAGGCGTTCTAAAGCCATCCACAGACCTTCTTTTTCTAAATCTTCGGGAAGCATATTGTGAGATAACGTACGCACTTGCCGACAAGCATCTACCATCATTTCTACTACATTGTCATAGATTTCGCGTTCGTTGCGGTCTAGTTGAGAAGGGTCTAAAATTTGCAAACTGAGCTTTGCCGCCGAGAGTAGTCCACCAAGATTGTCATGGAGCTCAGTGGCTACCCGTTTTCTTTCGGTGGTTTGACCTTTCAGAAAAGCTTCCTCTATTTCCCTTTTTTTGCGGGCAAGCTCACGGTTTTTTTTGGTCAAAATGCGGCTATATACAATCAGGGCAATCCCAAATGCACTCACAAGCAGCAGCCCCGCTAAAAGACCATTACGGGTGCGGTTTTGGAGGGCAATCTGCTGCTCAAGGCGGGCATTGTCTACTTCATATACGCGCTGCATATCTGCCAACGCCACCAAGCGCCGAGTAAGTCCTAAGCTATCTCTCAGGGCAGATACGAGGCGGTAAGCTCTTAAGGCTTCAAGCTCGTTGCCAAGTTTTTCTTGGGCTGCCCCCAAGGTTTGATAGGCATAGGGTTTGAGAGAGGCGTAGTTGTGTTGATTGGCTAGGTCAAGGGCTTTTTGGGCATAATGACGCGCTTTCCCGTAGTCGTTAAGGATCAAAAAAGCTTCTCCGAGGCTGTTGGTCACCGAGGCCACACCGCGTAAATGCTGGATTTCGGAAAAAAGCGCGTATGCTTTGCTCAAGTACGGCAAAGCCTTGCCTGCATGTCCTTTTTTGTTGTAATAGTCACCGATTTCTTCGTAAGTTCCTGCTAGAGAATGTTTGTTGTTGAGGGTACGTGCTACTTCAAGCTCTTTCTCAAACATATCCATTACGAGTTCGTCCTTTCCCCATTGTTGGTAGAGGCTATTGAGCATGCTATAAAGTCCCAAAAAATATTTTTTCTTGAGAGGCTCGTCGTCCATAGGGGTATTACGGAGCTGTTCTAGGGCAAGTTGGAAGTATGTTTCGGCTTTAGGGTAATTGGACGAATGAAAAAAACTCAAACCTAAATTTTGTTTAATCATCCATGATTTGGAGCAAGAAGGGCCTATCGACTGACAAATTTTGAGGGCTTCCATGGTCACTTCTAGCGATTTGCCATAGTCATGATTGCGACGGTATTTGATTTCGCGCCTTAGCAAGGCCGATATCATCATTTCTTTATCGTTTTGTTGAGAGGCAAGTTGGTAGAGTTGGTCATTGTAATTCATACTTGTGTCGAGGTCTCGATAGTCTCCTTCTAGATAAAGAGAACTAAGCAGATTCAACACTTTCATTTTTTGGTCAGAAGAGGCCTTATCAATCGTATTTTTAGAAGAAATAGCAAAAAGAAGCTCTTTTGCCACGGTCTTCAGACTGTCTTTGTAGGCACGATTGTGATTGCGCGTATGGTCGAGTCGTGGTATTTGAGCTAGTGTTTGACACAAAATCAAGCAAAAACTTCCTATTAAAAACCAGTTTTTCATACAAAAAAATCAAAAAGAGTAGGGTAAATGTACTGATTTTGTGCGATTTGAGCCTTCTAATTTAAGCTAAAATTACTTAACGGAAATAATTACGGTTGCTTTTATGGTATATTTTATCAAACTCCCACGTGTGTTGTTCTGAAGAGCAGCAAGTTTCGGGTTTTATGATTTAAGGGTGACCTAGATATTTGTGACTCACAAAGTAAAGGAAGTTATGCAAATCAAAAATTGTTTGTTGAGCGATACCCACGAAATCTTATCACTTTATGAGGCGGCAAGAAGTCTTCAAATGCAAAGAAAAATGGTAGTGTGGCCCTTTTTTGACAAGGCGTTTATTGAGAACGAAATAAACCAGCAACGCCAGTGGAAGATGGTGGTAGACGACATCATTGCCTGTAATTGGGTTATCTCATTTGAAGACAAAGAAATTTGGGGCGACAAAGAGCAAGGCGACTCAATTTATATTCACCGGATTTGTACCAATCCTAATTTTCGTGGAAACAGGTGTGTAGATAAAATAGTGGAATGGGCAAAAAAATAGGCAGTACAGTACGGAAAGTCGTTTGTACGATTAGATACTTTAGGAAACAACACCAAACTTATTAAGCATTATACCTCAGCAGGATTTGAATTTTTGGGAATGTTTCAATTGACTGATACCGCCAATCTTCCATTGCACTATCAAAATGAGCCAAACTGCTGTTTGTTTGAAATAAAAGTGTCTGATATTTAGGATAAATTGTACACTCGTGACTGATTCTGTATGGAGGTAAAGAAGTTCTCTTTAACCTTTTATAGAGTCATTAGGTGTACCACTTGGACAAAGGTAAATGAGTCTTTTACCACATAATACGCACCTTAGTGATTAATTCTGTCGATTATTTGGTATTTGTGCTTGGCTAAGTGTTTCTTTGTCAAAACTCAAAACCATAAAATTTACATGATACGCTGGGGAATCATTGGGCCGGGGCGCATTGCGCACAAATTTGCCCAAGACTTAATGCAAGTAGAAGGAGCCAAGCTTACGGCGGTAGCTTCACGCGATTTGGGAAGGGCGCAGTTGTTTGCCCGCGAGTACGGTGCTAGCTATACGTATGGGAGTTACGACGAAATCGTCAATTGTCCTGAGTTAGATGCCGTTTATATCGCTTCGCCGCACGTGGGTCATTTCGACCATACGCTTTTGTGCCTCAATGCCCGTATTCCGGTACTGTGCGAAAAACCCTTTGCTATGAATACCGCCCAAGTCAGCGAGATGATTCATGTGGCGCGTAGCCAAAATACCTTTTTGATGGAGGCACTTTGGACGCGTTTTTTGCCGACCACCCTCAAAACCCTCGAAATCATCCAATCAGGGGCGATTGGGAAAGTATTGGGGGTAAAAGCGGATTTTGGTTTTAAAGCTCCTTATGATGTTGACAAACGTACTTTCAACAAAAATCTGGGCGGCGGAGCTTTGCTTGATATTGGAATTTATCCTTTGTTTTTTTCCTATTTAGTACTGGGCAAACCTTCTAAAATCAAAGCGCAAGCTATTTTTGGAGAAACCAACGTGGACGAATCCACGGGCATGGTACTGACGTACGATGATGAGAAATTTGCCTTTTTAGACTGCACTTTCATGGCCCAAACCCCCTGCGAAGCTTTTGTGTTGGGAGAAAAAGGAAATATCAAAATTCATACACGCTGGCATGAAAGTAAGGCTATCACGGTTGAGTACAACGACGACACTACCGAAACCTTCACCTTTGAGCGTCCTACGTGGGGGTACCAATATGAGATAGAAGAAGTCAATGCGTGTTTGGCGGCTGGCAAGCTCGAAAGCGACGGCTGGTCGCTGACCGATAGTATGAATCTGATCTCCTTGCTCGATGCCGTACGCCAAGAAATTGGCCTTGTCTACAAAGATTTTGACAAAAAAGAGGAAGCATAAATAAGCAACCTTGACACATGCAGGGAATATCACGGCAAAAAGATTGGATAGCTCGTCTGGTTTGCATTCCTGCGGCAGCCTTTGTTGCCTCACATGTGGTATTTACAAAACTATGGCCTTGGAATATCGATTATCGATTTCCTTGGCCTTATTTTTTTACGGTGGGCACGGTCATGTTTTGCTGCTGGGAGGTCAATTGGCGGTTGTTTGAGTGGATGGATCGTCAATTACCCTTTTATGTAAACCCACTTCGCCGGATAACACGCCAAATCACCCTGAATGCCCTGGCTACGATGCTGACGTTTTTGGTTGTATTTCCTCTTGCCCAGCGAGTCTATCGTCAACAATGGCCGACTGTTTCGATTTTAATGACAGGAATGGTAGTTTGTGCTACGATTGCGACTCTTTTAAATGGAGCCTATATCGTTTTTTATTTGATGAAAACCATTTATTGGGAAAAACAAAGGGAAGAATCACCTGCTCAACTAGATTCAACTCAGAAACCATTGTCTTCTACTTTGATAAAGGTAAAACTCAATAAAGCACAACTGCTCTTGGAACCGAATGAGATTGCGTATTTTTATTCGACAGCGGGCGTAGTGTTGATGGTTAAGAGAGATGGAAGTAAGGTCACGACCGATTATGATTCATTAAATGAAATTGTACCTGACATCCCTGCCGATTATTTCTTTCCGCTTAGTCGTCAAATTGTAGCAGGTAGAGGTGCTATTAGGGCGTTGAAAAACGTCGAAAATCGTAAAATGTTGGTATCGCTCATACCAGCCCTGCACCAAACCCAAACCGTAGAGGAAGTAGTCGTAAGCCGCTACCGTAGTGCAGAGCTTCGGAAATGGCTCGAAAAAGCCCCCGCCCCTGACCATTCATCCTTTGAGTAGGTACTATTGGGCGGTATGCAGGCTAGGATTGTGGCTAAAAATTGTCAAAATCGATTTGTTTTGAAGAGCGGCTAAGTTGTCGCTTTTCACTTTATTAAAATACGATGAAGACTTTTTCTGCTTTTTTATTAAGCCCTATTCCTTCTTGGCTTTCTATTACGTTTGGCTTACTAGTGCTGCTGTTGGTAGGGGTAATGTTTCTTATTTTTCGTAAAGTATCTCCTAAAACTGCTTGGTGGTTTTTTGGGGGAAGTGTAGGATGGTTATTAGTGCTGTATTTACTAGCCCAAAATGGGTTTTTCTTGCATTTTACGACCATACCACCACGTTTTTTGGTAGCGATTCTTCCGCCTTTGGGTGGGATAGGATGGGTATTTGTAGATGCTGCTGGAAAACGTTGGATAGACATTCTACCATTGAAACCGTTGACATGGATTCATAGTATTCGGATAGTAGTAGAATGGCTGCTTTGGGAGCTCTATCTAGCGCATCAAATCCCCCAAATTATGACGTTTGAGGGTCGAAATTGGGATATTTTGGCTGGTATCACTGCCCCCGTGATGGTATGGATGATATTTGAAAGACGTAAATGGTCGCACAGAGTTTTGTTTTGGTGGAATATAGTTTCTTTAGGTTTACTGTTCAATATTATCCTTACGGCGATATTGTCATCCCCTTTGCCAATTCAACAATGGGGCTTTGAACAACCCAATGTGGGTATTCTCAAGCCTACATTTATTTGGTTGCCAGGTTTTGTGGTACCTGTCGTTTTGTTCTCGCATTTAGTAGCAATTCGACAACTTATGAAAGGCTAGGCGACGGGCAGTTGAAACCAAAAACGGCTTCCGCTTCCCAGTTCGCTTTCAACTCCGATACTTCCTCTTTGTGTTTCGATAAATTCTTTCGAGATAGCCAATCCTAGTCCTGTACCTGTTTTGGGTTGCCCTTGGGTAGGTACTTGAAAATATCGGTCAAAGATGCGTTGCTGATATTTTTCTTCAATGCCTTTGCCTTCGTCTTTTACCGAAATCTCTACCTTGTGCAAAGCTTCGTGCAGTCGTGCTTGGATTTGAATGGTAGAATGGTCGGGACTGTGACGTAGGGCATTGGAGAGGAAGTTCATCAGCACCCAAACGGTCTTATCAAGGTCTGCTTGTACCGCAGGGAGGGGAGGCGTAAGGTCAACTTGGAAGTGAATTTGTTTTTGTTCGGCCAAAAAACGAACGGCTTCTACGGCCATATTTATCATTTCTTGGGGTTGCACTGTTTTGAAATTGAGCTGAATGTTGCCGGTTTCTACCTGCGATAAGTCAAGCAGCTCGCCAGTGATTTTGAGTAATCTTTGGCTGTCTTCCAAAATTTGCGTCAACAGATGTTTTTGTTCGTCGTTGAGATTACCGATGCGTTGGTCTTGCAGAAGCCGTAAACTCATTTTGATGCTAGAAATGGGGGTTTTGAGCTCGTGCGAGATAGTCGCAATAAAGTTGGTTTTGGCTTGGTCGAGTTCGTGAAAAGGGGTAATATTTTTGAGAATTATGACTTTCCCGATGCGTTGGTCACCGTTTTTTACTTCCAATATTTCTTTGGTAAAATAGCTTTCGCGCTCATTGGCAAATATCTTAAGTGGTTTTGGCGAAGATTCATCATTGAGCAGCGTGCGGAGCAAATCATTTTTGAGAGCCAAGTCAGGAGCATAGCGACCAGGCACTTGGGAAGCATCTAAGCCAAGCATTTCGGAGCTTACCGAATTGATAAAAAGCAAGTGGTTGGTTTCGTCTAATCCGATGATAGCGTCGTTCATTTGATTAATAATCGTCTCGGTGCGACGTTTCTCAAAGAGCACTCTAGCCAAGCTACTATGTTCATATTCATCGAGTTTTTGAGCCATTTGATTGAAAGCCTTCGCCATTTCGCCCAATTCATCGGAGCGATTGGTTCCAAGACGCGACTCATAATTTCGCAGACTAATCTCTCGTAGCCCATCGGTGATTTGTTGGATAGGTTCAGAGATTGTTTTAGGAAAATTGATAATAAACGAAAACGCTACCAATGCGCATATCGTAGCGATGAGCACCATGTAAGAATATACACTATCGGCGGTCTTTTTGACTTGCTCATTTTTACGAATGATGGCTTGCATATTGATATCCGTGATTTGGCTTAGCTGTCGATGGATAAGTTGAAGACGGCTAGTGTCGCGGGTTTGTTTGAAGGCATTGAAATGCGCGCGCATTTCTTGGGTGATAGCGGCTTCCCCCACCTCCGTGAGATTTTGTTCTTGTTGACGGAGATTGTTTTCAAAAATGCGAAAATCTTCTTCGTTCCAGTTGTTGTTGTCAACAATATCGCGCATATGATGGGCGTATTCCAAAGAGATGTAGTTATCTTTCAGAATTCCTTGCGCTTCTTGCGAAAGTTTTTTGAGATACCATGCACTTAGGCCGCCCAATAGCAATATTACGGCAAACAAAAACGTAAGGGCTAAACGAAGTTTGGTTTTAAGTTTCATCGTATCAACTGATTACTACAAGGTCGATGTCGGTGTCTGATACTTTTTGTAAGAGCTTATAAAAGAGTGAGGTACGCGTCACTATCCTCCAAAAACTTCCGTGAGGCTTGCCTATACATACGGTAGTAATGTGGTGTTTTTGGGCGGTTTCAAAAATATTTTGTGCTACCTCGTTGCTTTTGACCCTTATTACTTCTGCGCCTAGCTCAGTGGCTAGTTTAAAGTTATTGATCAGGTGGCGTTGGGCGGCAAGGCCGATTTTGTCAGTATCTTCATGGGAAGTTTGTACATATAATACGTACCATTTTCCTTGATAATAACTTGCCAAACGCGCCGTTTTTCGCAAAATCTTTTTGGCGATTTCGTGGTTAGAACTGATACAAGCCAAAAAACGTTCGGGGCGCATACTGACATTTCTCGGCACCTCCGTTTCTACTTTTCGTTCTACCTGCGAAGCTACTTCTTTCAGCGCCAACTCGCGAAGTTGTAGGATTTTTTCGGCTTGAAAGAAATTTTTTAGGGCGGTTGCTACTTTCGATTTTTCATAGATTTTTCCTTCTTTGAGGCGAGTCACCAGCTCATCGGCAGTAAGGTCTATATTGACGACTTCATCGGCTTGTTGCAAAATACTATCCGGAATCGTTTCCTTAACTTCTATGCCCGTAATCTGAAATATTTCATGATTGAGGCTTTCGAGATGCTGAATATTGACCGCCGAAATCACGCTGATGCCTGCCGAGAGAAGGTCGAGTACATCTTGCCAGCGTTTTTCGTTTTTTGAGCCATGAATGTTGGTATGAGCTAGTTCGTCCACAATCACAACCTCTGGATGCAGATTGATGATTGTTTGTAAATCCATTTCAGAAAGCTCTTTGCCTCGATAAAAAACCGTTCGGAGGGCAATCATCGGCAAGCCTTCTATGAGAGCATGCGTTTCGGCACGACCGTGGGTTTCGATAAAACCAATCTTAATATCGACTCCATTGCGAAGCAAAGTATGGGCTTCTTGGAGCATTCGGTAAGTTTTGCCTACACCCGCACTCATACCGATATAGACTTTTAGTTTCCCTTGTTTCGACTTTTTGATTAAGTCAAGGAAATATTGGGCGTTTTGTTCGGGAGTAGGCATAAAGGTAGAAAATTAGAATGAAAGCGCGAGAGACGTAGTCAGGATGAAATCAGAAGGAGTATTTTTGCCTGCTTTCTCAAAAATGGCATCTTGGCTATCCAAACGTCGAGCTTCTACGCGCCACCAACAATTGGACAAAATAGTATAATCTATATTGACAGAATAGGCCAAAACTTGAAAACCATTCGGAGTGTTGGTAGAGATGACCAATCCTGTTTTGTCGGTATATTTTTCTAAACGGCCTGCCATGCTTATTTTGGGGGTCAATTGATATTTTAGAATCCCTGCCCAGCTGCTCCATGCGTCGTATTGGGAGGAGCCAACTTGACGTTGATCAATGCCGTAGTCAAAGTCGGCGGTAAGCCCCCATTTATCTGTAAGCTGAAAAATACCATAAAGATTATGAAAAAAACGATTGCGATTGGATGCGTCGGGCCGACCGCCCAAAAAAGTACTAGAATTTAAAGTCACTTTACTGCTAGGCTTGAAAGTGACCTGAGTGCCTATTGCCAATCGTGTATTGCCATCAGGACGACGGATTTGCTGCCAGCCATTCAGTACCAATCCTGATAAAAACCAGCGGCCGTTGTCGGAGGTATAGCCGATTTTGGCACCTGTTTCATAGTAGGGCGTATTGTCGGCCATGAGGCTACGAGTGAGAGTCCAGCAGTCTTTTGAAATCGCGCTTTCAAAACCAATGTGCGAGCTAAAAACCCCGGCATCTATCCATAGGTTTTTTGTTTTTGAAAGCTTGAAACCCACATTTGCTTCATAAATATGTCTTAAAGTAGCAGGTTCGGCGGCCAAATTTGCATTGGCGTATGTCCCTGCCATGAGTGCTAAGTTTCCGCGTACTTGCTCGGTACTATAAGATGCTTTTATAAAACCCAGATTGATATTGAATTCATTATGCCGATTGTGACTATATACAAACGAGGGGCGCTCATTAGTAGAAGGCTGATTGAAATCATAGCTGTAATAGGCTTCTATGTAGCCAATGACGGAGATTCGGGAAGTTGAATCGGTAGTCTGGGCAACTGAAGGTGAAATCAACAGAGCCATTATGACTGTTTTTAATAACTGATTCATGTAAACCTGATTTTTGAAATGGGGTACTTTTTAATGTTACTCTAAAGATTTTACTTGCTGATTGAAAGCCGTGTATGTTAGAGTTTATCTAGGGCAATGTTCAATGCCAATGTATTAATTTTTGTGGGGCCAAACAATCCCCAAAGTGGAGGCTCAGTGTGGGCTTTCACCAAGGCTTTGATTTTAGCTTCGGGTAGATTGCGTATTTTAGCAATTCGGGCTATTTGAATGTTGGCGGCTTGGGGAGATAGGTCTGGGTCTAGGCCACTACCGGAGGCGGTGATAAGTTCGGAAGGAATTTCTGACTGCTTTACGGCAGGATTGTGTACTAGAAATGTATCAATTCGGGCCTGAACTTGAGCCAGATATTCGGGATTCGAAGGGGCTTTGTTGGAGCCTCCTGAGCCAGCGGCGTTGTATTCTACTGCAGATGGGCGCGACCAAAAATATTTGTCTTCCGAAAATTTTTGACCCACTTTAGCAAAACCGACGATTTTTCCGTTGACAGAGACGGTCTCACCACGGCCTTTTGCGGGGGTAAACTGGGCAACCCCCCAAACAAGAAGAGGATAAATGACCACTAGAAGCACAAAGGTCGCAAGGGTCATCCAGAGGGCGGATACGAGGTATGTTTTCATTGGGAAATAATTAGAATGTATAAGTTGTGTTTATAACCAGACTCCTACGAGCAAATCAATCAGCTTGATGCCAAGAAAAGGAACAATAAGCCCACCTACCCCATAAAGGAGGAGATTGCGGCGTAGCAAGGCACTCGCACCGATAGGCTTATAGGCTACTCCTCTGAGTGCCAGAGGAATCAACAAAGGAATAATGATGGCATTGAAAATCACCGCCGACAAAATGGCACTTTGAGGGCTGCTAAGCTGCATGATATTGAGGGATTGCAAGGCCGGAATCGAAGTCACAAAGAGGGCAGGTACAATGGCAAAGTACTTGGCTACGTCGTTGGCGATAGAGAAGGTGGTAAGCGTACCACGGGTCATGAGGAGCTGTTTGCCGATTTCGACAATTTCAATCAGCTTGGTAGGGTCGTTGTCCAAATCTACCATGTTTCCGGCTTCTTTGGCCGCTTGCGTGCCACTGTTCATGGCTACACCTACGTCCGCTTGGGCAAGGGCAGGGGCATCGTTGGTGCCATCACCCATCATGGCCACAAGTTTGCCGTTGGCTTGTTCAGCTTTAATGTAGTTCATTTTGTCTTCGGGTTTGGCTTCTGCAATGAAATCATCTACCCCTGATACCGTGGCTATGTACTTGGCAGTGAGAGGGTTGTCGCCCGTTACCATCACGGTTTTGACGCCCATTTTCCGAAGCCTTTCAAAACGTTCTTGAATACCTGGTTTGATTACGTCTTGCAATTCAATCACGCCCAGTACTTTATCATTTTCCGAAACTACCAGTGGCGTGCCGCCATTGGTGGCAATTTCGCGCACTTTATCACTTGTATCTTTGGGAAAGGCGTTGCTAGCGCGCTCCACCATCATCCGAATCGCGTCTTGTGCCCCTTTACGGATTTTGATGTTTTTGGGTAAATTGACTCCCGAAGAGCGTGTTTCTGCCGTAAACTTTATCATTTCGGCATGGGCAGGCATGGTGGGTAGTTTGGTGCCTTTTTGTAGACCTAATTCAATGATAGACTTACCCTCGGGAGTTTCGTCGGCCAAAGAAGAATACATGGCTGCCAAGGTAAATTGCTCTTCAGTTACTCCTGCGGTAGGCCAAAAATGCGTCGCTTTGCGATTGCCTATGGTGATGGTACCTGTCTTATCGAGCAGGAGGGTATCAATGTCGCCCGCCGTTTCGACGGCTTTCCCTGATTTAGTGATGACATTGGCGCGTAAGGCTCTATCCATGCCTGCAATACCGATGGCCGAAAGAAGTCCACCAATCGTAGTAGGAATAAGACAAACAAAAAGGGCGATAAAAGCAGAAATCGCAATAGGCGTATTGGCATAATCAGCAAAAGGCTTGAGCGTGACGCACACGATTACAAAGATGAGCGTAAAGCCTGCCAACAAAATAGTGAGCGCAATTTCGTTGGGGGTTTTTTGGCGAGAAGCACCTTCCACTAAAGCGATCATTTTATCTAAAAAACTCTCGCCCGGCTGCGTAGTGACCTTGACTTTGATATGGTCAGAAAGAACTTTGGTACCACCTGTTACGGAAGATTTGTCGCCACCCGCTTCCCGAATCACGGGAGCAGATTCGCCGGTGATAGCCGACTCGTCGATGGTAGCCAATCCTTCGATGATTTCGCCATCGGAAGGGATAATGTCGCCTGCTTCACAGATAAAGATATCGCCTTTTTCGAGCTGAGACGAAGGCATGATTTGCAGCTCATTTACCCTCAATTGGCCTACAGCTCTGATTACCTTGGCGGGGGTGTCTTCGCGGGTTTTGCGAAGGCTATCAGCTTGGGCTTTGCCCCGAGCTTCGGCCAAAGCTTCGGCAAAATTGGCAAAGAGAAGAGTAAGTAAAAGAACCATAAAAATGGCGATATTGTACCCAAGGCTTCCTTGGGAAGTATCACCTCCAAAAGCGACTTGAAGGCACACAAAAAACATCACTACTGTGCCTATTTCGACCGTAAACATGACAGGGTTACGAAACATAGTAGCAGGATTTAGTTTGATAAACGACTCTATCATAGCCGTTTTGGTCATGTCCCACTGAAAGAGAGAAACCGATTGAGAACGTTTCATATTTTTTGTAATTTTGGAAAAACTTAAAAATTATGTCTCTTCAACAAACAGAAGCACTGGCTGCTACTATCCATGAGTTAGGGTATGACTCAGTTGAATCCTTTGCTTTGGTAAAAGCAAGAGAAGCACTTCAAGCAGAAATAAAACTCTATCAGCATGAAGTAGCTGAGTATGAAAGTAAGTATGGAATGGATTTTCAGACATTTCAAACTAATTTTGATATAATCTCAACCTTTGGGCTATTTGAAAAAGAAGATGACAGAATGGAGTGGAACGCGTGTTTAAAGGGAATCGAACTAGTGGAAAATAAGTTGAAAACGCTGAGCGAATAATGCCTTTACCAAATCTTAGTTCTTTTGAAAATATCATTACCGAATCCATTTTAATCAAAGAGTTAATCACTCCGCGGGTTGAGATTTTAAAATATAAAATTGAGCTAGTGAATGGGAGTATTTTATATGCCAAGGAAGTCAAAATAATTCCTGAAAATAAGATAGACTATGCTTATCAATGGCAACAACGAGACTCTAAGCTGCTTATTCGTTGGGACAATGCACACGACTATCCCAATTTGGATACTTCTCCTTTTCACAAACATGTAGGTGATGAAAGAAATGTATTATCTTCTTCTCCAATGACCATCGACAAAGTTTTGACTTATATTAATACTCACCTGGCTATAGTGTAAAAAACTCCGCCAAAGGCCCTAACGCAAGCGCTGGAAAAAATGACAAGGCTGCAATGATGAAAATCACCGCAAAAACCATAAAACCAAAAGTGGTAGTATCGGTTTTGAGCGTTCCTTCCGATTCGGGAATGTATTTTTTGTTAGCCAATATTCCTGCAATCGCCACGGGACCAATGATAGGCAAGTAGCGACTCAAAATCAGCACGATACCACAGGTGATATTCCAAAAAGGGTTGTTGTCGGCAAGGCCTTCAAATCCCGAACCATTGTTGGCCGAAGAAGAAGTGTATTCGTAGAGCATTTCCGAAAAGCCGTGGAAACTAGGGTTGTTGAGCCAACCTACGCTCGTATCTTTGGTAAATACGTAACTTGCCAATGCCGTAAAACACAAAATCAAGAATGTATGCAGCAGGGCTACCAACGTAGCAATTTTCATTTCTTTGGCTTCTATTTTTTTACCCAAAAATTCGGGTGTACGTCCTACCATCAGCCCTGAAATGAATACCGCAATGATGATAAATACATAAAAGTTCAGAAAACCTACCCCTACACCCCCGTAAAGGGCATTGATCATCATATCAATCATCTGCATCGCACCCGATAGGGGAGTCATGCTGTCGTGCATAGCATTGACGGAGCCATTGGAAGTAGTGGTGGTCGTAATGCCCCAAAACGCAGAAGCCGCTGCCCCAAAACGAATTTCTTTGCCTTCCATACTTCCAAGATTCTGATGAATTCCCATTTTAGTAAGGGCAGGATTGCCTTGCATTTCAAAATAAACCGACGTACTAAGAAGTAGTAAAAAACCACACGTCATGACGCCAAAAATCATCCAAGCGAGTTTTTTTCGATTGAGATAGAAGCCCAAGGCAAACACAAAAGCAATCGGAATAAGGATGATGAGGATGTTTTCGACGATATTGGTAAGATAGTTGGGATTTTCGAGAGGGTGGGCCGAATTGACCCCAAAATACCCACCACCGTTGGTTCCGGCTTGTTTGATAGCAATCATCGCTGCCGCAGGCCCGCGTGATACTTGTACCGAATCGCCTTGCAGCGTGGTGATAGAAGCCTTGCCTTCCCAGTTCATTGGAGTACCGTTGAGTACCAAAATAGTGGCTGATACAAGCGAAATAGGCAATAAAATTCGGGTGCAGGATTTTAAGAAGTAATCATAAAAATTACCAAGCTGAGTGGTTTGGTGCTCTTTCATGGCTTTAAAAACAATGGCTCCGGCTGCCATGCCTGTAGCGGCTGTCACAAATTGCATAAACATCAGCCCACTCAATTGGGATAGATACGTAACTCCGGTTTCGCCCGAATAATGTTGTAAGTTGCAGTTGACCAAAAATGAAATCGCTGTGTTGAAAGCCAAATCAGCACTCATAGAAGGGTTGCCGTCGGGGTTGAGGGGAAGCCATCCTTGATTCATCAAAATGAACATCATCCACAAAAACCAAATCAAATTGATGGTAAGAAGCGCAGTGAGGTGCTCTTGCCAAGTCATCTCCTTTTTGGGGTTGATGCGGCAAATTTTGTAGATTATTTTTTCGAGTGGCGACATGAAATCAAGCCAAGTAGATTGGCCTGAATATACCTTCGCTATGTATTTCCCTAAGGGAACTGCCAAAAGTACAGTAATGACGAAGATAAAAGCGATGCCTAAGATTTCTTCTAACATGATAGTGGTACAGATTTAAAACTTTTCGGGTTTGAGTAAGACATAAACCAAATAGCCTAAAACGGCCAGAGCGAGCACAAATAGGATAAGAAACATAGTTTTAGATTTTTTCAAAAAAGCGAATCGAACCAAAAAACAAGGCAAAACACCCAACACCTGTGAGCAAAAGAGAGAGGAGCATAATCATAATGAATACTGTTTTGGTGAATTGCTGATGAGAGATGCCAAAGCTATGCCACCAAAAAGAAAGAAAATGAAAGTACTTGTAAGACAAGATGTTGTGTGGGCTGAAGACCCGGAAGGTCATAAAAAAAGCCTTCCATTTTGGAAGACTAGGTTTTCATTTTGAAAAATTGACCAAAAATCACAATCCGTACTCCTCGATTTTACGATAAAGTGTCGTAAGACCAATACCTAGCAAACGGGCGGTTTCGGTTTTGTTGTGTTGAGTGTGAGCGAGCATCCATTGAATATGCCTTTTTTCTACTTCCGCCAAAGTAGCCACTCCTTGAATCGCATCCTCAAAACCAAATTGTAGTTCAAAGGGAAGTTCTTGCGGGGTTAGTTCGTTATTGTTGGCTAAGATGACGGCTCGTTCGATGATATTTTTGAGTTCGCGGATATTTCCTTTCCATTGATTTTGGCGGAGTTTATCCACAAAGCCTGTTGATAACTTAGGCATAGGGCGATTCATTTTGGCTGCATATATTTGAGCAAAATGTTGAGCTATCGCAGGAATGTCGTCGGGGCGTTGGCGAAGAGAGGGAAGGTTGATTTCAAAAACAGATAGTCGATAGTACAAATCTAAGCGAAAAAGACCTTTTTCGGCTTCGGCTTTGAGGTTGCGATTGGTGGCTGCTACAAAGCGTACATTGACTTGGGTGGGTTTGGTATCGCCTACTTTGTAAAAAGAATTGGTTTCCAGAACCCGCAAAAGTTTGGCTTGGAGTTCGAGCGTCATTTCGCCAATCTCATCCAAAAACAAAGTACCCCCGTGGGCTTCTTCCAACAATCCCTTTTTGTCTTTAAGCGCACCCGTAAAAGCACCAGCACGGTGGCCAAACAATTCGCTTTCTAAAATCTCACGGCTAAAAGCACTACAATTAAGAGCCACAAAAGATTTTTCGCGTCTTGGACTTTCTTGGTGAATCGCTTGAGCAAAAACTTCTTTGCCCGTGCCTGTTTCGCCCAACAACAAAACTGTAGTATCCGTAACCGCCACTTTTTGGGCCAAGTGGAGGGCTTCTTTGATTACTTGAGAAGAGCCAATGACACTTCCAAACCCAAACTTCTGGCTTACTTTTTCTTCAAGGCGCTTTACTTTTTGCTGGAGTTCGGCTTTTTCTACCGCACGCGCTACGAGTGGTACAATTCGGTCGTTGTCGTCGCCTTTAGTAAGGTAGTCAAAAGCCCCATTTTTGACTGCTTGTACGCCATCGGCGATAGTGCCATAGGCTGTCAGCAGGATGATTTCTAGGAGAGGAAACTGAGTTTTGATTTGTTGGGTAAGGGCTACACCGTGCGCGTCAGGTAGTTTTACGTCACACACTACCACTTGAATATCTTGCTTTTCTAAAATCTGAAAGGCCGAACGGGCGTCGCCAGCCTCATTGACGTGGTATCCTTCCAGTTCCAAGATGCGCTTTAGCAACCCGCGTAACTTAATTTCATCATCAATGAGGAGAAGGTTTGCCATGGAGCGTTTGTTATCGTGGGTAACTAAGCAAGATTAATTGATACACTAAGTGTTGTCTTCTAACCCTAGCCTTTAGACTAATAAGGATATAACGAGGGCTTTAGCCCTGATTTTTCGAGGATAAGGTCAAAAATCAGGGCTAAAGCCTGTTGGTTCTTGTCCCCCCTCTAAAGTCAAACCGCCGAAGCGGCATGGGGTTTGATAATGGTGGGGGTATGGTATCACAAAATCCTAATTAATTATGTCATTAAGTTTTTGATATTCAACACAGTTAACATTGCTTAGTTCGGATAACGATTAACATTATTATACGTCATATTCTGCCAATGTCTCTTTCAAAAACTTCAAGAAAGGAGCAGAAAACTCTTTGCGTTTGAGCGCAAACTTCACGGTGGTTTTCAAAAAATCAAGTTTATTGCCAATATCATGACGCTCTCCTTCGATACGGTGAGCGTAGATACTTTCGCGGCGGAGCAAGATTTGGAATGAATCTGTTAGCTGAATTTCGCCACCTTTTCCTTTGCCAGTTTGCTCAATAGCCGTAAAAATTTCGGGCGATAAAATATAGCGACCAGCGATTGCCAAATTAGAGGGCGCAGATTCGATTGAAGGCTTTTCGATGAGCGCATCTAGTTGCATGATTGTGTCGCTCAAAGCAGTACCCCCTACGATTCCGTAGCGATTTACTTTCTCACGTGGTACGGTTTCTACCGCAATCACCGTACTTTGGTATTGCTCATAGGTATCGATGAGTTGTTGAGTCACCGGAATCACCGAATCCATGATAGTGTCTCCTAGAAGTACAGCAAATGGCTCATTACCAACGTGTTGTTTGGCATAGTAAATAGCATCACCAAGACCATTGGTTTCGCGTTGCCGAACATAATGGATGTTGGCCATGTCTGACAAGCGGCGCATTTCATTCCAGAGAAGTTCGTCGTGTTTTTCTTCCAGCTTAGCTTCTAGCTCCACATTGCGGTCAAAATGGTCTTCAATGGCACGTTTGCCACGGCCAGTAATAATCAAAATATCTTCGATGCCCGAATCCACCGCTTCTTGCACTACGTACTGAATAGTGGGCGTGTCGATGATAGGGAGCATCTCTTTAGGTTGAGATTTGGTAGCAGGCAAGAAACGAGTACCTAGACCTGCTGCGGGTATAACGGCTTTACGAATCATGTGGGGAAAAGGGCACTAAGCCCAATTTATTATTGTCTTAAATTCTTTTGGTTTTACAACTTTAAGATTTGGGAAACTGATTTCTTTAAAAATATTAAAATGACGGTCATAACTAACTAAACAATATGCATTTGTGGATATTGCTAAATCTGAAAACTTATTGTCATCAGGGTCCTCACTAATGAGATTCCAACGAAATGCAGGTTCTGCTAAAATCACATTAGGAGCTGCTGTTAAGATATTTACTACCAGATTTGCGGTCTCTACTGAGTAAAATTCAGCTAGTTTTTCATGATATTCATTTAAAATTTCAGTGCTAACAACCCATTCAAAAACTTCCATTTTGAAGGCATCATAAATAAACCTTTCGAAATTGCTTTTTTTGAGTGTGGCGCATAGCATATTGGTATCAATAACTACTCTCATTTTATAGTAGCAGTCCTTTGGTTTTGATTACGCAGTTTATCAAAGTCTTGGTCAGTAATGTTTTTCTCTTTGACTACTTTTTCAATTTCATCATCCAACTCCTCTGTCAAAAATCTAACTAGAGCTCGTTTAATTTTGAGCGTTTGCTCTTCAGTCATAGGTCGCGAAAACATCCTAAGGAGGCTGATTTGAATTTCATTCAGGGGAATATTTTCAACAGTTTTCATAAGTGCAAATTGTATTTTAAGCAAAAATAACAAAATTCACTTGTTTATTTTCCATACAATGCTTTGGCAGCGGGCTCATATTTGTCGCCTGCTACCCAATAAGGCGTAATGGGCTTATTGGCAATAAGGCGGGCCGCATAGGCGAAAGATTGACAAAACTTGAGCAAATAATCGAAATCTACCGACTCTGGATTGTCAGCGGCTTGGTGATAATATTGGGCAATTTCGCCGTCGAAGCTTTTGAAACCTGGCGCAAAATCAGGAGCTGGAATGCCCTTGGCTGCTAAATTGACATTGTCGGAGCGGTCAAAAAGGTTTTGTTCGGGAGCAGGGTCGGCAAAAACACCAAGTCCGAAAGCTTTACAAGCAGCTTCGATTTCGGTATTGCAGTTGGTACGATTGAGTCCAATCACCGATACTATCGAACGGTCGCCTACGCCTGCGCCATCGCTGTTGAGATTGAATACGCATTGTTTGAGAGGTACAAGCGGGTGCTCTGAATAGTATTTACTTCCCAAAAGACCAACCTCCTCGGCGGTATATCCTATCAAAAGAATTGAGCGTTTAGTAGGTTTTAGCGTGAGGGTTTTGGCGGCGGTAAGCATAGCTACCGTACCGAAGGCATTGTCGCGCGCACCGTTGAAAATACTATCGGCAGCGGTGTAGGTATTGCCACCCTTTTTACCCATGCCCACGTGATCGAAGTGAGCACTTACCACAATGTACTCATTTTTGAGTACGGGATCGGTACCTTCTATCAATCCTACCACATTGTAAGACATTACATTTTGCTGGGCGCGACCACTAGTGCGGAAAGTGGCCGAAGTCGCCCCATTTTTAAACAAATCCACGTACTTTTTTTGTTGGCCATTGACCCAAATGTGAGGCGTACCGCTAGCAGCAGTGCCTAAGCTCAGTTTTTCGTTGCCAAAATAGCGCGACGCAAAACCCCACGGAATTTGGGCTGTAAACAATTCAATCAACAATGCCGCTCCTTTTTCAGTGGCGAGCTTGCGTTTTTCGTTGGAGGCCGCAAATATCTCTTGGGGTGTTTTGGATTCGGGCGTGCCTACTTGTGCTACTACGATTTTGCCTTTGACGTCTTTGGTGTAGTCGGCTGCTTGGCCGTATCCTACAAATACTACATCGGCGCTAAAATCGACAGCATCACTACCCAAAATCACAAATTCTTTTCCTACGTTTAAGGTATCACCGTTGGCAATCAATACTCCTTCTTTTGCCATTTTCTGAAGTACAAACGGCACCGGCTGCAAATAATCAGCTTGTCCTGTCACTGGCTTGACACCTAAAAAGCGAAACTGCTCGGCTAGATAACGTGCCGCTACCAGATTGCCCTGCTCGCCCGTACGACGGCCTTGCAGCTCGTCGGAGGCCAGAAAACGCATGTTTAGTTCAACTTCGGCTTTTTGAATCTGTGATTCAGGGAGCTTTTTGATAGATTGGGCAGCAGCCGACAAACTCACACAAGCGGCGATAAGAGTGGTAGCAAGAAGTGATTTTGGGGAGTATTTCAACATGATGAAGTGATTTTAGGCAGTTTCAAGGATTTTTGGGCCTTGCTGATTGATTTGTGAAACATAGCTTTTGGTCGTAATGCCCACGCTTCCAAAGGCTTCGCTCATGGCTTGTGCCACTCTGCTGGCGGTTTCTTGCCCACGACTCAAGGCAAACATGGATGGCCCTGCTCCAGAAATGCTACATCCCAATGCGCCGCTGTTGAGGGCGGCTTGTTTTACGTGATCAAATTCGGGAATGAGAATAGAACGAACAGGCTCAATGATGACATCGACCATCGAACGACTCACCAAATCATAATCTTCTTGCATCAATCCCGCTATGAGCCCTGCTACGTTGCCCATTTGAGAAATGGTATTTTTGAGAGATACCTCATTGCGCAAGATATAACGGGCGTCTTTGGTATTGACCTCTACATCGGGATGAACAAGGGTACAATACAGCTCGTCGGGGACTTTGACTTTGAAAACATCCAAAGGGGCGTAGCTCCTAATCACCACAAAACCTCCCAAAAGTGCCGGGCCTACGTTGTCGGCATGGGCGGCACCACAAGCGATACGCTCGCCTTCCATGGCAAAAGGAAGGAGCTGAGTTTGGGTAAGTGGGCGACCAAAAAGCTCATTGATGGCAAAAATCCCTACCACCGAACTCGCCGAGCTTGAGCCCATTCCGCTACCAAGCGGCATGTTTTTGTGAAGAATCACCTCTACGCCTTGGGTAGCACCAATATGCTCCAAAAATTTGAGCATTACGACCGTTACGGCATTGCGCTCAGGCTCCCGTGGAAGGCGACCGTCGTCACCGATAATGTCTTTGATAATGACCCCGGGCTGGTCGAGTTTACGCAGCTCCACGATGTCGCCAGGTTGGTCAAGCGCAAAACCAAAAATATCAAACCCACAAGCTACGTTGGCCACGGTAGCTGGGGCAAAAGCTTTGATGTAATTCATTTGTCAATCAATCAGATGAGAAGGCGGAATGATAATTTGACAAAAGTACATAAAAACCCTAAAAAACAGAATGACTTCAAAAGCCGTGCTGTGAAATGCAGAATGATGTAAAAGTAGAGGGCGAAGCCGATACTAAAGGTTGGTCGGATATGACTTTCGTAAATACAAGCGAAGCTCACCATATTATACCAGAAAGTATTCTGGGAACAAATACACGCCTAGCTGTTCTTATAGAGTGGGATAAAGGAAAAATTTTTAATTTTATCGGTGGTGACAATGGCTTGATGATGCTCCCCGTCCATAATGGAATAGGGCATCATTCAAATTCTCCTACCTATGCAGGACAGATTGATAATAAGATAAATGCTATAATGGCCAAATACGATTTAAAAAAAGAAGATGATAAGGGAAAAGCGTTAGAAGCTATTAAGAAATTTGTCGAAAATGTAAAAAAAGAAATCGTGGACGATTGTATTGAAAAAAATCGATCTTTAAACACCCTATCTATTAAGTCACAATAACTATTCTCTCATGAAATATTACAAATTCTCAGCCGCTAGTTGGCAAACTAAAGGGAAGAAAAGACGAGCCCATCCTTATGCCCAAACCGCTCCCGGCTCAATTGCGGCCCATACCTATCGCACCGGAAGATTCCCTGTCACTAGTTGGCCTCAGTTTGCTATGTTTGACAATCCCCCTGTGTTTGACCATTTTATTTTAAGAGATGTATTGATGCGCAATTATAGATACAACTGGGATTTACTCGATTTATATTACTTATCGCAGGAATTGACTGCGGTTATTGGCTATTTGGTATCGCCAAAATTGAAAAGTATTATGGAAAAGTTTGCTATTTATCAACCTTGTCAGTTTTACTCGGCTAAATTATTGTATAAAAACAATTTTTTAGACTACTACCTTTTTCAATTAGGGAGTCACTTACCGATAGATTACGCCCGCAGTAAATACAAAGTAAGGTATGAAGACAATCAAAAAGAGCCTGTAGAAGAACCCGCAAGCATACATGTAGGTAGTGAGATTGGAATATTAGATAGAGCCTCTTTTTTTGTAAAAATGGATGAATGCAGGGAAAGTAATCAAGAATTGCTTTTTTTCGAAAAAGTAATCAACGAATTACCGGACTTGGCTATGCTTGATGGCGAGGTTATTATCAGTAGTCCAATGAAAGAAGCCTTAGAGGAAGCCAATATTTCGGGTATTTGGTATGAGGAGTTCGGTGGTTTTACCGTTCATTTTCTTCCTCCCCCAACTGTATGATAGCCTCAATCTGTAGTCTTTTTCTCAAAAGTAAAAAAGACGAATTTGGATTTTTGACACATGATGCAAATAGGTTTTAAAATCAGCTACTGCAAATAGGTCTGTGGGACATAGAACATGGTGTAGAATTATTATCCTTCTTCTAGTAAGTGTAAAAACCATAACAGCTTCATTATCAAGTTATATATATTCGATAAAAGTCGAATAACAAACTTTTACATTTCGTTTACATTCTTTTACGGGAAAAATTTAGAAGATTTTGTGGGTGAAAATACCTTTGTCAACATCAAAGAAGTAAACACCTATAAACAACTTAAAAAGAATGAAAACACTGAAACGAATGTGGTGCGTGGCGGGCTTTGTAGGCGCGTCATTGGTAGGGCAAGCGCAGACAAAATTTTCGAATTGTTCGGCGGTTTTTATAGACAACAGGGTGGTGGTTGATGACTATTCTCCCACGGGAAAGTGTTCGCTGACGCAAGACGTGCAGGGGACACTTTCGGTGGCCGAAGCGACCTACGAAAACAACCAATGGCACCAAACAGCAGCGATTGACTTCATGGTGGCGATTCGGGACAAAAACAGTAAAACGTTGACGATGTTCTCGAAGGAGGTGTACCAAAAAGTGGACATCAAAAACGTGCTTTCAAAGTGCAACAAAGGAGACGCAATCGTGCTATTGACGTTAAAAGACTCCTACGCACTCCCTCACAACGAAATCGTAATTCACTAACTATTAAATCTCTTCACAATCATGAAAACGCTATCATTTATTGGACTTGCTGCCCTCGGTATTCTCATTTGTGTAGCGGCAACTACCGCTGTTCCAACCGCCGATTCAGCTAATGACGCTAAAATGACCGTGGCTTTGTTGTTAGACGGCCAGCCATTAGACCAAGCAGGGTTATCAACCGTCAGCAGTGGTATTTTGACCGTAAATTTGTTAGAGTCAGAGTCAAAAATGCCATTCCGTATTTACCTAAAACGCGGTGACCAAAAACTGAGTTTTGGAGGACAAACCAACGGAAAAGAGCAATACGAAGCTGAAATTGGTTTTTTGGTGTCACGGGCACGTTTTGGTGACGCGTTGGTAGTAGAAACCGTAGGAAATGTGGCCGAAAATCAAAAGCCTAAAGTGGTATTTACCAAGTACCTTTTTCCCCTTATTTTTAAGAAAGTGACGGCTCAAAATGGCGATGGCTGTTAGGCATTGAAATGGCCTACCCTAGGGTCTGACGGTAGTCAGACCCCTCAACTTCAGCAAATACTCAGTAGAAACAGAAAGTTCTTAACCAAAGGAAAATGACAAAACATGAAGTTCGGTGCCTTCTTTATTTTTTGTTTGTTATAAGCTTCTTGACAAGTTTTTGCAGCGGACAAGAGAAAAAGCAAAAGGATAGCCCCAAAATCATAAAGAACTTTAAGTCCGTGGGGTTGGCACCCGATTTTGACACGACCTTGGTCAGCCAATACATCCGAAGTATTTTTCAGGATTCAAAAGGGAATTTGTGGTTTGGTACCATAGGTGAAGGCGTCGTGAGGTACGATGAAAAAACCTTGACCTATTTTTCTAATCCCGACGGATTTTATAACCAAACCGTTTATGCCATCACTGAAGATAAAGAAGGCAATATGTGGTTTGGTACCGACCAAGGGGTGTATAGGTATGATCCCAGACGGGCGGTCGGAAAAACCTTTCGGAATTACAACCAAAAAGATGGCCTAAACCACGTTGATATTACTCGAAAAGGCATTCTTGTTGACAAATCGGGCACGGTTTGGGTAGGTACACACGGCGGCGTTTACCGATATGACCCTGTGGCCGATAGCGAAGGCCGAAAAAGTTTTTCCCTATTTAAAGAACTTCCTCCTATCAATGTGGCAGGCATCATGGAAGACAAAATCGGTAACATCTGGTTTGCGTCTTCTAATCAGGGGGTCTTTCGTTATGACCCTAAGCAGAAAGGTGATAACGCCATTACTCATGTAGCCGAAAAAGAACAATTGGGCGAGAACTACGCGGGAGGAATTGCCCAAGATAAAGCGGGCAATATGTGGTTTACCATGAAAAATGGCATTTGCAAATATGATCCCAAACAGACAGTGGGGCAAAGATTTACCGAATATACTCCAAAAGACGGCTTAGGCGGAACGGAGTTTTGGGGAATCATTATTGAACAATCGGGTATCATTTGGATTACCGCCCGAGGCAGCACGACGAGGTTTGACCCTTCCCTTCCTTTACCAAATCCAAAAGCTTTCACCGTTTTTACCCCTGTCGACGGCCTAAACTGTTGTGTTCAAAGCATGTTTCAGGATAAGTCAGGAAACATGTGGTGGGGAACAGGGCAAGGACTCTATCGCTTTGATGGCAAACGCTTTTATCAAGTGAAAAAGAACGGTCTTTGGTAGGATTTTACCTACTTATGAGTTTTGTCTACTAAAACGGTTTGAGGAGAAAGTCAATCTTGCGCTTCGTTGCACGGGGTATCGCCTTTTATTGGCAAGTGGCGATTCCACGTCTCGCATTACCGTGGTCAAAAAACAGCGGAGGTTACCTAATATATTACAACTAGTTACCGTCGTTGTTGCAAGAGCCTTTTAATCTTCATGGTGTCAAAATCAACTACGACGTAGCGGTCATAGACTGCCAAACCAACGAACTGCAATTGGGATATAATTTTATACCCTTAACAAGTACCACGACCTGACCTATCGCGAGGCCAAATTGCTCCATTTGTTTGTTGAAAATCAGAATCAACTCCTTGAACGTAAGTTTATTCTCAAAAGCGACCTGCAAATTATAACCCAGAATTATTCCTGGGTCTCTAAGGCGTAAATCCTGCCGTTTTCATCCAGTGTAAGCAGCGACCAAACCATTCGTCAAAAGCAGGGACTTTGAGATAGCCATGTTCGCCTTTCGAATAAATATGCAACTCACTCATTACCTTATTTTTTTGTAAAGCTTCATAAAAAAGCAAACTATTGGCTACAGGTACCACCGTATCGTCGCTGGCATGGGTAATGAAAGCCGGAGGCGTAGAAGGAGTGACTTGGGTTTCGTTAGAATAAAGTTTGATTTGCTCAGCCGAAGCGTCTTTTCCCAAGAGATTGGCACCAGAGCCTTTGTGACCGATGCCTTCCATAAAACTAATAACCGGATACACCAAAATCATGAAATCAGGACGTAGGCTAGTGCCTTCTGGATTGGGAAGAATCGTACGCCCGAAATGCGTCCCCGTCGTAGAAGCCAAATGCCCCCCTGCCGAAAAGCCCATAATGCCGATTTTTTGGGGATTAATGTTCCACTCATTGGCACGCTGACGGATTGTCTTGATAGCTTGCTGCGCATCTTGCAATGGCCCTATAGAAGGGTCAATCATGGTTTTGGGGCTAGGAAGGCGGTATTTGAGTACAAATGCCGCAATGCCTTGTTTTACAAATGCCTCGGCCACATCATATCCTTCTCTTTTGATGACGAGTACTCCATAGCCTCCCCCTGGACAAATAATCACCGCTGCGCCCGTAGCTTTTTCTTTAGGGGGCAAAAAAACGCTAAGCGTAGGTATTGCTACTTTAGATACTACCTGGTTGGGCGTTTTTGCTTCTTCGTTGGGAGCGTTGGTGGCGTTGGGAATAGCGGCGTTGTACAAAGGCATTTCTTGCTGTGCCACACAGCCAAGACTCCAAACAAATATTGTCAAAAAAAGAAAGATACTTCTATGAGATGTCATCATTGAGAGATATTTACTGTTTTTTTGAAAAAGCACCTAAGGCTCTTTTTCTGCTTATATTCTATCAAAAAAGTAAAAAAGACTTTATTTGTTTTTGAAGGTCGAAAACAGAATTATTAATAGTTTGCCTACCTTTGCGGGATGAATCAAAATCCCGTTTTTATATTATTGGGAGCCAATTTAGGAGACCGAAAGGGGACATTAGCACAAGCAAGGCGTTTGATCTCAGAGCAACTAGCCACTCAGATTGTCGCCTCATCTTTGTACGAAACAGCTCCTTGGGGTGTGACTGACCAACCCGCTTTTCTGAATCAAGTATTGAAAATAGAAACCCACCTTTCGGCACAAGAATTGTTGGAAAATACACTTAGTATCGAAAAAAAACTAGGTAGAGAACGGCGGCTTCGCTGGGGGGCAAGGGTCATAGATATTGATATTTTGTATTATGATGATCTGATTTCAGAGACAGAGACCTTGTCATTGCCTCATCCGCGTTTGCATGAGCGTCGGTTTACGCTTGTGCCTTTGGTAGAAATAGCTCCCAGTTTTGTTCATCCAGTTTTGAAAAAAACAAACCAAGAATTGTTGGAGGCTTGTACTGATGATAGCTCCGTAAACGTTTGTGAATAGAGATTTAGACTTTGGAAAAAGCTAAGTAGAAAGGTTATCCAATCCCTTAAAGAGGAATTTTTGGAGAAATTGACTGGATATTATTTTTTAACCCCGTTGTGGTTTAGCACTTAGAAAGTTATGCAACGTCGCGATTTTATCAAAAATACGCTCATTACAACTGGAGCAGTGGCACTGGGAAGCTGTCAAGACAAAATCCCTGATGCCAACCGCAAATATGAAGGGCAAATCGCCATAATTGGTGCAGGAGCGGCTGGATTGTATGCGGGGCAGTTGTTGGAAGAACAAGAAGCTAAATACACTATTTATGAAGCTTCCGACCAAATCGGCGGGCGAATCAGGTCACTGAAAGGTTTGGCAGATTTTGACCTTGAGCTTGGCGCAGAAGAAATCTACGGTTCTCCTTCGCAGTGGTATGATTGGGTAAAAGCAGCAGGAGCTACGCTGATTAAAAGTGATAGTGCCAATGATTTTTATCAAATAGGTTCTCAAATTCAGAATGAAGAACAACTGAAAACAAATACTAATTTTCAGGCGGCTATCTCCCTTGTAAGACAGGCTCTTAGCTATACAGGAGATGATATGACGTTGCTTCAATTTCTCAATGCTCGCTCGGTGCCCTCCGATGTACGATATGTGGTTGAATCCATTTTGGCTAACAAATATGGTACTTCTGCCGGTCGATTGAGCGTAAAGTCGATGGCCGAGCAATCAAATATCTGGAGTGCAGGTACCGATTTATATACCTCAACCAATCTTTCTTTAACGAATGTATTGACCGAAAAATTTAAGAATATACTTCCCAAAGTAATCTTAAATATGCCCATTCGGCGCATTGATTATAGCAACGAGCGAATCATGCTAGAAGACAGTCAAGCACAACGCCGATTTGTGGATAAAGTAATCATTACTGTTCCGCTAAGTATTTTACAGTCAGGAGATTTGCAACTTACCCCCGCTTTGCCCGAAACTCATACTAATGCCCTCAAAAACATCGGTATGGGAGCAGGAATGAAAGTGACGTTGATATTCAACAAGCGTTTTTGGGATGCCAATGCGAGCATGATTTATACAGCAGGAGTGGTGCCGCAGTTTAAGGTAAATTCGTATGGACGAGAGGGTAAATCTTTTGTATTGACAGCTACCATAATGGGCGAAAAAGCTGAGTTTTTGAGTACCCAATCGGCAACCGTCTTAGTACAGGCCATTCTCAAAGACTTGGATACGCTGTATGGTAAAGGAGCTGCTACTACTGCTTTGACCAACGTTCGCATTACTGATTGGACAAAAGAGCCTTATATCAAAGGGGCTTTTTCGTATCCTTTGGTTGGCGGCGGAGGCTTATTGACGCGGCAAGTCCTTTCTCAACCCGTAAAACGAAGGATATATTTTGCGGGCGAAGCTACTCACTATGGAGGCCATAGCGGGACTGTCCATGGCGCTATCGAATCAAGCCGTAGAGCCGTGGATGAGTTGTTGAGAGATGTGAGTTAGCCCGCCCAGTTTTCTCTATCCAAACTTCGGTACTGAATCGCCTCGGCTAGGTGCTCTATTTTAATATCGGGACTGGCGGCGAGGTCGGCGATAGTACGGGCTACTTTTAAGATACGGTCATAGGCACGTGCCGAAAGCCCGAGGCGTTCCATTGCTGTTTTTAGCAGAACTTTACCCGCAGGATTGATGTCACAAATCTCCTTTACCATCTGCGAAGGCATCATGGCATTACAATAAATCCCCGGATTTGATTTGAATCTTTCGGTCTGAATTTCGCGTGCTTTCATTACCCTTTCTCTAATAGCTACGCTACTTTCGGTTTTGCGAGTAGAGGCAATTTGGTCAAACGAAACGGGCGTTACTTCTACGTGCAGATCGATGCGGTCGAGGAGGGGGCCGCTGATTTTATTGAGATATCGCTGCACTGTACCCGGCGGACACACGCACTCTTTTTCGGGATGATTATAATACCCACAGGGGCAAGGGTTCATACTGGCAATGAGCATAAAATTGGCAGGGAATTCAATCGCCCATTTAGTGCGCGAAATTGTGACGCGACGCTCTTCTAAGGGTTGGCGCATTACTTCCAAAACAGTACGTTTGAATTCGGGTAGTTCGTCCAAAAACAATACGCCATTATGAGCCAAAGAGATTTCGCCAGGTTGTGGAAAAGTACCGCCACCTACCAAGGCGGCATCGCTTACCGTATGGTGAGGTGCCCGAAACGGGCGACGTGATATAAGAGCAGCCTTGGAGCCGAGCTTCCCGGCTACTGAATGGATTTTGGTAGTTTCGAGCGCTTCTTGAAGCGTAAGCGGCGGAAGAATGGAAGGCAAACGCTTGGCGAGCATGGTTTTTCCTGCACCAGGAGGCCCAATCATGATTACATTGTGCCCACCCGAAGCGGCGATTTCGAGCGCACGTTTGATGTTTTCTTGTCCTTGGACATGCTCAAAATCAGCTTCGTAGTCGTTGATAGTGCTAAAAAAAATATCACGCGTATCAATCGTAAGAGGCGTGATATCATGGGTGCCTTCAAAAAAATCGATGGCTTCTTTGAGCGTTTCGACAGGGATGACGTCGATGTTGTTGACAATAGCGGCTTCTTGCGCATTGGCTGCGGGCAACACAAATCCCTTATAGCCGAGCTTTCGGGCTTCGATAGCAATAGGAAGCACGCCTTTGATAGGTCTCAATTTCCCGTCAAGCGAAAGCTCGCCCATTATGATATATTCTTCCAATTTCTTTTGGGTGGATAGTTGCTCGGAGGCTTCTAAGACACACAAGGCGATGGCCAAATCATAAGCAGAACCTTCTTTGCGAATATCGGCTGGGGCAAGATTGACTACCACTTTTTGGCGTGGCATACGGTAATTAAAATACTTTAGGGAAGCTTCCACCCGCTGTTCACTTTCCTTGACGGCACTATCAGGTAGACCAACCATAAAAAAACGCATACCTTGTCCTACTGCCACTTCAATCGTAATAATAGTGGCATTGACACCATATACTGCACTACCAAAAGTTTTTGAAAGCATACTGATATATCAATTAGAAATCTTACTTAGTTTCGCAAAAATAGAGTAAATCCATTAAATTAATTCACTAGAGCCAAACCGTTTGTGGGGTAAGGCTCTTAAAATCTTCCCATAAAAGTGTATTCCAAAATCTGCTTCAAATGTTTACCTTTGTCGTCATTTTCTAAAATCAGAACCACATTCAATAATTCAAGAAATATCACTAAAACCTTATGTTACAGCGTATTCAGACACTTTTTTTGGCGATAGTCGTAGTGGGTATGGTTGGTATGATTTCACTCCCGATTTGGGAGAAAGTCGCCGTTGACGCCACTCAGTCAGTCCAACTTACCGCCCTTAGGCTTACCCATACCACCGGCAATAGTTCAATGATTACCCCCACTTGGTACCTAGCATTGTTAGGGGCACTCATTGCGGGGGTGGCATTATTTGCCATTTTTCAATACAAAAACCGTCTTCTTCAATCAGGATTGTGTGCTGTCAATTCAATCCTTATGACGATTATTATGGGTTTAGTAATGTATTTTATCTTTGGAAAAGCAAAAAATCTTTTTGGTGTATCGGCTTCAGGCGATTTTAGTTTTGGGTTTTACTCGCTTATAGTGGCCATGCTCGCCAACGTTTTAGCCAATCGTTTTATCCGCCGCGACGAAAAATTTGTGCGTTCGCAAGATAGAATGAGATAAATAAAATGGGATTTAACGAGATTTTTTAGCTCTCTATTTCTATTTGTTTTTCTGCTTTTATTTTGTCTCAATGTTTTGTTTATCAGGGTGTTTGGCGTATAATAAACACCCTCATTGAAAAAAAATGTTTTTTTTGATGATAAAAATTTGTTGTGTCAGTTTTGATAATTTTTACTAATTTCAAAGTTAGTTATGACTATTGACACTGATTCATTGGATTGGGAAAACGAATAGCCCCTAACTTGCATTTTTTTACTTTTTAACTCACTAAAAAAAATCTATACAATATCCTGTAAAACAGGTAGTTATAGGCTTAAAATTATAAGTCACGAGGATGATTCAGGTAGATACAGGCGTACAACAAACGCTTAAAGAAAGGCTAAAGGAAGTTTTTGGTTACAGTCAGTTTAGAGGAGAGCAGGAGGCTATCATCAATAGCGTCATGAGTGGTCATAATACTTTCGTGATTATGCCTACAGGTGCCGGGAAGTCTCTATGCTATCAGTTGCCAGCGATTACAAGCGAAGGCGTTGCAATTGTGATTTCGCCGTTGATAGCTTTGATGAAAAATCAAGTAGATCAACTAAATGCTTTTGGGATAAATGCCCAATTTCTTAACTCTACGCTCAATAAAGCAGAAATAAACAAAGTCAAAAAGGATGCGCTAGACAGTACCCTAAAGTTGCTATACATTGCACCCGAATCCCTGACTAAAGAAGAAAACTTGGATTTTTTACAGAAAACCAACATCTCTTTTGTGGCAGTGGATGAGGCGCACTGTATCTCCGAATGGGGCCATGATTTTCGTCCAGAGTACCGCCGTATTCGGGGTATTATTGACAATATTAACCCCAATCTGCCTTTAATTGCACTTACTGCTACGGCAACGCCCAAAGTACAACAAGATATAGTGAAAAACTTGCGGATGGAAGAAGCAGACTTGTTTAAGTCTTCTTTCAATCGTAAGAATCTATATTATGAAGTTCGTCCAAAGTTGGGGGATGTTAATAAGCAGCTTATTAAATACATCAAAAACAATAAAGGTAAATCGGGTATCATTTATTGCTTGAGCCGTAAAACGGTGGAGGAAGTGGCAAACTTGCTCAATGTCAATGATATAAAGGCATTGCCTTATCATGCTGGCTTGGATTCTACTACCCGCATGAACAACCAAGATGCGTTTTTGAACGAAGAAGCAGATGTAATCGTGGCTACGATTGCGTTTGGTATGGGAATCGACAAACCCGATGTGCGGTTTGTGATTCACTATGATGCGCCCAAGTCTCTCGAAGGATATTATCAAGAAACGGGCCGAGCAGGTAGAGACGGATTGGAAGGGAATTGTGTGATGTTTTATAGTATTGACGACATTCAAAAATTAGAAAAGTTCAATAAGGATAAGTCTGTTACTGAACGTGACAATGCCCGACATTTGCTCAGTGAAATGGTAGCTTACTCCAATTTGGGAGCTTGCCGCCGCCGTCAATTGTTGAGCTACTTTGGCGAATACATGGAGAAAGATTGTGGTTTTTGTGACAACTGTCTCAAACCTACCTCTAAAATCAAAGTACAAGATGAAGCGGTGCTGGTATTGAGAGCTATCAAACAAACCGACCAGCGTTTTGATGGAGATCACATTGCAGATTTGATTACGGCCACCGACAATATATATGTGACTAGCTACGAACACAACAAGCTAGATGTATACGGACTAGGGAAATATAAAGATGAAGAGGAGGGTGAAGAGTATGGCGTGGAGTATTGGCGTTCGTTGATTCGTCAGTTGGTGATTTTTGGCTATCTTCTCAAAGATTCTGAAAATTATGGCGTCTTGAAAATGAGCGAGAAAGGCTTAAAGTACATTGATGACCCATACCCAATCACCATATCAAAAGACCATACTTTCGACGAAAACGAAATACAAAAAGCCAGCGAAGACGAAGATGTGGCAGAGCTAGCTCCTTCGGGTGGCGGCAATGCTTACGACGACGCCTTACTGGGACTGCTCAAAGCACTTCGTAAAAAAATTGCGAAAGATAAAAACCTTCCGCCTTACGTAATCTTCCAAGATCCTTCTTTGGAAGAAATGGCAACTACCTACCCGACTACTACCCAAGAAATGGCCCAAATCAATGGTGTGGGCATGGGAAAAGTGCAGAAATTTGGACGGCCATTTATTGATTTAATTACGAAGTACGTTGAAGAAAACGAAATTGAAACGGCTAAAGACGTAGTCGTAAAATCGGCTGCCAATAAGTCAAAAGTTAAGATATTTATTATTCAACAGATTGACCGTAAAGTAGATTTAGATGAAATTGCCGAAGCCAAAGGGCTCGGTATGGATGAGTTGATAGAGGAGATAGAACACATCTGCTATTCTGGCACCAAATTGAATTTAGATTATTACATCAATCAAATAATGGATCGCGACCGTCAACATGATATATATGACTATTTCATGACGGCCGAAACAGATAGCATCAAGGTCGCCTTGGATGAATTGGCGAGCGAAGATGTCACAGAAGACGAACTTAGACTGATGCGTATCAAATTTTTGTCAGAAGTAGCAAACTAAGTAGAAAGTGGAAAGTTTGAAGTGAAAAACTCTAATTATTTTTTATTGTGAATCACTCAAAACGCTCAACTTGACACTTTACATCAAAAAGATGAATATTCTAATCCTCGGGTCGGGCGGGCGAGAGCACGCTTTTGCTTGGAAAATAGCCCAAAGCCCCCACTGTGATGAACTCTATGTAGCCCCTGGTAACGCCGGGACGGCTCAAGTTGCCACCAATTTGCCGATTAGTTATAATGACTTTGAAGCAGTGGCGAAGGCGATTGTCGCTCACAAAATTAAATTAGTAATCGTGGGGCCGGAAGAACCCCTCGTCAACGGAATCGTCAATTTTTTGAAAGCTCGTCCCGAACTAGCCCGTGTCAAAATTGTCGGCCCTGACCAATTAGGGGCACAGCTAGAAGGAAGTAAAGATTTCTCTAAAAACTTCATGCTTAAGTATGGCATTCCGACGGCTTCTTCGCGGACATTCACAGTCGAAAGTCTCGAAGAAGGACTTGCTTACTTAGACACTCATTCTTTGCCAGTAGTACTTAAAGCCGATGGATTGGCGGCCGGCAAAGGCGTGATTATTGCTGAAACTACGGCGGTCGCCAAAACCGCTCTCAACGATATGTTGGTAGAGGCTAAATTTGGAGCGGCTAGTAGTAAGGTGGTTATCGAGCAATTTTTGAGAGGTATTGAGCTTTCGGTATTTGTGCTTACTGACGGGCTCAATTATAAAATCTTGCCCGAAGCCAAAGACTACAAACGCATTGGAGAGCGTGATACCGGCCCCAATACAGGAGGTATGGGAGCCGTATCGCCAGTAGTCTTTGCGGATGAAAACTTCCTCAAAAAAGTAGAACAAAAAATTGTAAAACCTACTTTAAGAGGACTTCAAGAAGAAAAAATCCATTATGTAGGCTTTATATTTATTGGATTAATGAACGTCAAAGGCGAACCCTATGTGATAGAATACAATGCACGCATGGGTGACCCCGAAACGGAAGTAGTATTGCCTCGCATTCAGTCGGATTTGGTGACTTTGCTCTTGGCAGCGGCTGATCAAAAACTCATAGATAGCGATTTTGTAATATCAAATCAAACAGCCGTGACTACCGTCATCGTATCAGGAGGATATCCTGATGATTACGAAAAAGGCAAGAAAATTGCAGAGCTTGAAAGAATAGAAGATGTGACGGTGTTTCATGCTGGCACAACTACCAATGGCGATGGAGAGGTACTTACCAACGGAGGGCGAGTGCTGGCCTTAACCGCACTAGCCAACTCCCTCGAAGGAGCTGTAAATAAATCGCAAAAGGCGGCGGCTGCCGTTCAATTTGAGGGAAAATATTATCGTAAAGATATTGGTTTAGACTTGATTAGATACAACGATTAGTGGTTGGGAATGGTTAGGGAAAATCACTAACTGTTGACCACTATTCACTAACCATGAAACAATGAGCTGTAAATCGTGCTCAACTGGTGGTTGCGGAACGCGCGGACTGAACGGAAAAACCGCTGGTTGTAAAAATAACGGAGCCTGTTCTACAGGCGGTTGTAATAAGATGAACGTTTTCGACTGGCTAAGTGATATGGATATGCCATTCGGTAAACGATTTGATATAGTAGAAGTAAAATTTAAAGGAGGAAGAAAAGAATACTTTCGGAATGTCAATCAGTTAGATCTCCATACGGGCGATTATGTCGTTTGTGAAATGGCCTCAGGCTATCACATAGGAGCGGTGTCATTGCAAGGAGATTTGGTAAGGGTGCAGATGCTCAAGCGCAAAATCGCTGATGACGAAAACATCAAAAGTATTTATCGGGTTGCCACTTCCAGAGATTTGGAGAAGCACGAGCAGAGTATCGCTCGTGATCTTACTACCATGTATCGCGCACGCGAAATGGTGAAAGACCTGAAACTCAATATGAAACTCTCAGATGTGGAGTTTCAATCTGACAATACCAAAGCTACATTCTACTATTCTGCCGACGATCGTGTCGATTTTCGTGAATTGATTAAGGTATTGGCGGGTGAGTTCAAGGCCCGTATCGAAATGCGTCAAATCAGTCTTCGTCAAGAAGCCGGGCGCCTAGGCGGAATTGGTGCTTGTGGACGCGAGCTTTGCTGTTCTACTTGGCTTACAGAGTTTAAAAATATCACAACTTCTGCTGCTAGGTATCAAAATCTATCGCTTAATCCTACCAAGCTCTCGGGGCAATGTGGGCGTTTGAAGTGTTGCCTCAATTATGAGTTGGAAACCTACATCGATGCTCTGAAGGATATTCCACACGTGGATGCCCCCCTCAAAACCCAGAAAGGATTAGCTCATCTCCAAAAAACCGACATTTTTAAAAAAATAATGTGGTTTGGCTATGAAAACGACAGTACCACTTGGCATCCTATTACGCTTGAGCAGGTCAATAAAATTCTGAAATTAAACGCACAAGGTCAAAAACCTATTTCTCTTGACGTGCTTGATATTGAGGAGGTAGTGTTGGCAGTTCCTGCCATTGGAATTAATAGTGACTTGGCAAAAATGGATAAAAAATTCAGTAGCCGAGAACAAAGCCAAGGAGGAAATCGCAAAAACAAGAAGAAGAAAAGTGGCGGGAACAATCCTAATAACAGTGGGGGGAATCCCAACCCAAAAACAAATAATCCTGCTACACAAGTAGAGGGCAAAGCAAAAACAGAAGGTGGAAATTCTAACCCAAAAACAACTGCTCCTTCACAAGAGCCCAAAGCGAAGGCAGAAGGTGGAAATCCCAACCCAAAGACAAACCCTTCTTCTCCACAAGATACCAAAGCAAAAGTAGAAGGTGGAAATCCCAATCCATCTCCTAAAGGGAATCAGCAGCATCGGGGACGAAGAGAAAAGGGAGGAGATAAAAAATAACTTTTCTGAAACCTCGGCTACGTTTAGAACGTAGCCGAGGTTAAGGTTTAAAAAGCTTCAAAACGCCATTTTCAGCGTTTCTTTATCGTATAATACTTCATCCAACTTTTTGGAATAACTATTTAATAAAATAGCAATGCTCACTTTTTGGGCAGGAAAGTAATAGGCCACTCCGTTGAAGCAGTGCACATTTCCGCCGTGGCCGATTCCTTTTTTGCCATCAATATCCAGAAGAAAAAGGCCTAATCCGTAGTCTTTGATATAAGATAGATTTTCTGGAATATCGTCAATTTGGAGGTTTGTTGGGGTTTCCATCAGCGCAACTGAAGAAGGCTTGAGGAGTTGGTGAGTCTTAAGGGATTCCATAAAAATAGCTAAATCATAAGAATTAGATACCAATCCGCCATCGAGCATATCTTGACCACCTACGGCATAATAATCAAATTTTGTGAGGTCACGCATCATGCCATTGTTGAAAGAATCATAATATCCCCTTGAAAGGCTCGCAGGACGGGTAGAAGAAGCATAGGTATTTTGCAAGTGGAGGGGTTGAATGATTTTTTCGGTCACTACTTCATACGCACTTTTACCAGTAATGTTTTCAATAATCAAGGCCAAAATTAAGTAGTTGGTATTGGAATAACTCCACTGCGAACCTACCTCAAACAAAGCTTTTTTGTCAAAAATCGTTCGTAAATTTTCCTTAGCCGACTGGGCTTTTACCGACTGATTATGGATGTTGAGTACCCCACCGATGCCCAAATAATCTCTAATCCCCGACGTATGTTGCAGTAAGTGGCGAATAGTCGCTTTATCAAGATTGGAAATATGCTTAGTGTATTCGTCAGATAATAGGTATTTGCTGGCCAAATCATCGATGTGAAGTTTGCCTTCTTCTTGGAGTTTTAGGATAGTAGCGGCGCTAACGGTCTTGGATATACTTCCTATGCCAAGCGTATGGCAAGGGCTAAGATTGATATTATTTGGCAGGTCGGCTTTGCCGGCAGTAGTGCTCCAAATTCCCTCAGGGGTTTTGATAGTGATACTTACGCCCACAGCACCTGCTTGCATAAACTTATCGACGATACGTTGGTATTGAGCGGCGCGAGGATGGACTACATTAGCAAAGCTACAAGTAGCCTGCGGAATGGCTTTTTCAAGATTTTCTTGACATGCGGTAAGCAATAAAAATAAGATTGCTAGAGCTGATAGCTGAATGTTTTTCATGAGCTGTAGTAAGATGATTTAGGGGCGGAGATTGATTTTAAGACCTACACCCAAAAAAGTGTGAATTGAAAAAGGAATGATACGGTCGCCAAAAGGAGCCACCACCATGGTTTTGTAGTCGGTAGTAATGGCATAACGGTCAGAAAGTGAATACTCAAGTCCTAGACCTAATTTGATATTGGCTTGGGCTTTGCCGAAATGTGTAACACGTTGATATTCGCCATTTTTTAGTTCATATTTCTGTCCAGCCAATATGGCGTGTTTGTAACCCAGAGCCGTATGAAGATTGGTTTGGAGGCCAAAAGGTAAGCGATACCCTAATCGATAAGAAGCATCGAGCATGAGGGCATGTTCGAGAGATTGTTGGTAGTAATAATAAAAATCTACTCCCCACGCTTTTTGCCAATGCTTACCGGAGCGCACTCGTAAGTCGGTACCGACAGAAAAGGCTGGGTGAATAGGTAATTGGGTGAGTTTCCAAGAAGGCAGGCCGAGGGTTTCGTTGAAGAAAGAAACCCTTACGGTTTTTGGGGAAAATTGGGCGATTGTTTTTGGTCCATACAAGATAAAAACTACCAAAGACGCGCAACGAATGAGTTTTGTTTTGAAATGAATCATGAGCATTAAAGTTTGATTTCGCCACAAAAATCCCTTCAAATAACCTCCTATGCGCCCTTGCTTGTAAGATGAGACCTATTTTATGATATTTCCAGCGCCTGTTTCATAAATTCGGAAGGAGAAAGCTGAGTTGTTTTTTTAAAACAACGATTGAAAGACGATTTTGAATTAAAGCCACATTCATAGGCTAAAGCAAGAATTGTAAAACGTTTGTTTTCGGGTAAAATAGCCATTCTTTTAAATTCTGCTATTCGTAAATTATTGATGTAGTCATAAAAATGAACACCTTCTATGTCGTTGATGATTTGGGATAAATAATTGGGATGAATATCTAATTGACTAGCCAAATCAACGAGCGTTAGTTCGGGTTCTTTGAAAGTTTTTTGTTGCTCCATCAGGGCTGAGAGGCGTTTATGAAGCTCTTGAGCGCTTTCTTCATTAAGACCCGATTTGGCATATTTCTTTTTCTCAAGATTAGTTTCTTCATGAGATAATGGAACAACAAGCGGCGCATTTGACGCAATAGCCGCCGAATATTGATTCGTAAAAATTCCCACTTGTTTAATACCAAAATACCCCACACCTATTGCAAATACACTAGCCGAAGAAAATATCAACTGGTCGTCTTGATTTCCAATAATCAAAGCCCATATCAAGCCCATTGCATAAAAAAGAAACTGTAGCCAATGGAGGTTGATTTTATCTTGGTTAGAAAACTGATGTAGGATGCGTTTACGGTGTTTTTTGAGGAGCAAATTTGTACCTAAGACATAGAGAAGCCCCGAGCACGTGAGTAAGATATCGATGAGTTGGAGTTGGGTTTCAAAGCCTTTACCATTGTGTTTGAATACCTCAATCTTTTGGGCGGTGGTTAAAAACCAAAAAGGCAAATAGATACCAATGATTATGAGAGGTAAGACCAGGTGCCAAAGCCATTGTTTTTTTTGAAAATTTTCGGGGCGGGTCAGTGCTAGCGTATAGAGGTAGAGTAGAGGGCCATGCAAAAAAGGAAGGGGAAAGTTGATACCTAGGAAGATTGGATAATTATAGATAAATTGATCAATAAACCCATAATACGAAAATACATGAATGCCCACTACAATCATCCAAATACCCAAAATGAAGTCGGCAGTAGTGCGCCCTTTTTTGGTAAGGATGATAAGGGCTAGGAAGAAAGCTGTAAAAGTTCCGACGATATAAATCATAGCGTTTATCACTGTTTTATAGCTATGACAACTCACAAGCCCTAACCCCTGCCGACGTTCAAAACGTGACAACGTCGGCAGGGGTTAACGTCAGCACTAGCCCTAACCCTGCCGACGTTCAAACAACACGACAACGTCGGCAGGGGTTAACGTCAGCACTAGCCCTAACCCTGCCGACATTCCAAACGTGACAACGTCGGCAGGGGTTAACATCAGCACCAGCCCTAACCCTGCCGACGTTCAAAACGTGACAACGTCGGCAGGGGTTAACGTCAGCACCAGCCCTAACCCTGCCGACGTTCAAAACGTGACAACGTCGGCAGGGGTTAACGTCAGCACTAGCCCTAACCCTGCCGACATTCCAAACGTGACAACGTCGGCAGGGTTTAACATCAGCATTAGCCCTAACCCTGCCGACGTTCAAAACGTCCCAATGTCGGCAGGGTTTAACGTCAGCACTAGCCCTAACCCTGCCGACGTTCCAAATGTCCCAACGTCGGCAGGGTTGAACGTCAGCACTAGCCCTAACCCTGCCGACATTCCAAATGTCCCAACGTCGGCAGGGTTTAACATCAGCCTAACCCTAACCCTGCCGACGTTCAAAACGTGACAACGTCGGCAGGGTTCAAAGTCAACCCATTCCTAACCCTGCCGACGTTTTGAGCGTGGGCAGGGTTAAATATTTTATCAGCTCTTCTTTTTCAATTTCAAGTTTTTGAGCCAACGACCCAAGATGTTTGATTTTGGGAGTGTTGGTATCGCTTTCCCAATCGCAGTACGTACTTTGAGCTACATTGATAGACAGTGCTATCTCTTTTTGAGTAAGGCGTAGGTGAGTACGCCTATTTCGTAGAAATGTTCCTAATGTCATGCAAGCTTGAATGTTAAGTTTTAAATCATAAAATAAGCGTTTTGCATAACGTGTGAGCTAATATTCAATATCTAACGTAGAGTGTTGAGTAGAAAGTGAGAGAATCAATTTACGCTAAAAAACTATAAATTTTTTTTAGGTTTTACTACTAATATCTCAGATAGTAATTTGAGATAAACGGTTTTTGGACTGAATAAATATTTCTAATGTCATGAGCTGATAGAGTAATAAAGTGAAACAAATCCCCCTTGTTATTTAGGAGAGACCTAGTACTTAATTTTTTACCAACAATATGATTGGTGGTTTTAAACTCTTAACGACTCAAAGTAGGTATATTATAATATGTTAGCGGACAAACTAAAATACAAAGTATTGCATTTGCAATTTTTTTTTAAAAAACTTATTAAACGGTAAAAAGAAAAAAAATATCGGAAAAGCGATTGAGAATATCGGAAAACCGATATAATTTCTGAAAAAATTTATATTGGTTTGTGGCATACAATCCTAAGCCATCTAACCTCTCCGATGAAACCCCATTTACTTATTTTGCCCGCAAGTATCCGCAGCCATGTATTGCCATCGCTGTACGTGGCTGATAGGCTGTCGGAGGAGGAGGGGTATGAAGTATATTATGCTGTTACAAATGATGTATTGGCGGAGTTGGTCACTAAGAATGGCTATCAAGCTGTGAAAACCACGGGCTGGCGTGTAGGTTACGGCATGGAAGCCTCGTATTTAGCTGCTAAAAAGGAAAAGGTTTCGTACCGACGGCTGCTAAACGCTTACCGTACAAACGAGCTATATTGGGAACGAAAACGAGAATTGGATGCGCTGATTGAAGAGCTTCGTCCCACAACTATTTTGATAGATTTATTTGTTTGTACCGATTTTTGGGTATTATATCCACGCCGTTCAGAATTTAATATCGCCTTTTTTAATCCCATGCCCTCTACGTATCGGGTAGGAGAGTGGCCGATAGTGTCAAGCCCCGTAAATCCTCCCATGGGGGACTTAATACTCAGCGGAAGCAGCCACACGAGTCAGTCCAACGCCCAACAAGGGGAATTAAAGTTGGGGTGGAGAAAACGAAGGGACTTATTCCTTCAGTTTTTACGCAATCCCAGACAGGCATGGCTGCGTCAAGTGGTAGCCGGTCATCGCCAATTTTTGGAACAAATCGCTCCCTTTGCGCAAGATACGACTGTGACGCAGGTAGTTGCCAACGTGCCCGAATTGGTATTGGCGCCGTTGGAATTTGAATTTGCGCCTGAAATACGCAAACCAAATCAACATTATTTGGGGCTGTGTATGCGAGAGCATCGGCAAGACACTGAGCTTGACCCTGCTTTTGAAAAAGTGTGGGAATTAATTAAAGCTCAGAAAAAAAACGGAGAGCGCCTTGTTTATTGCAGTTTTGGTACCTTTTATGAAGGGGCTGACGCCATGCTGTTGCGTTTTGTGACTAACCTGCTAGAGGTGATTGCTGACTTACCGCAGGTACATTTGGTATGCTCGGTCAACAAATACGTCATAGAAACCCTCCGCGCCAGAAAGCTATTTACCAACTGTACCCACTTTTTTAGTCGCGTCCCGCAGCTGACAGTACTGGCCGAAGCCGACGTGTTTATCACTCATGCGGGATTTGGCTCTATCAAAGAAGCAATTTATTACGGAGTACCTATGCTGGCGTATCCCCTCGACCCTCACTACGACCAAAATGGCAACGCCGTCAAAATAGAGTATCATGGCTTGGGTCTACGCGGTGCTTTTGCGCACGAGCGACTTGGGGATTTGAAAAAGAAACTCGAACGATTGCTGGAAGAAAAAACATTTCACGAGAAAGTGAGGCAGTTTAGGGAAGTGATTGACGATGAATACAAGGAAGAGAAAATAAAAGAGACAGTGCAGAGCCTTCTTGTGGATAGGCATTCAGTCGTGTTAGCCTAAGATAGTTTAGACCCTTGCAGGGTGACAAAAATAGAAAGTCTATGAAACTAAATCCAACTGAGAAAAATGCCTTTGAAGCTACCAATATGCTCTTGTATTTGAGTAAGGTACGCATTACTGCGCGTAGTTTGCGCAATGCGCTGTGGCAACATCCCGATTTTCCAAGCCTAAGTGCACTGAGTGATGTATTGACCGATTTCAATGTGCCTAATATGGCTACGCGCCTTACACCTGACTGTTTGTCTGAAATACCGCTGCCGGCTTTGACACAATTGCAGGTGGATGGTGGAGTCTTTGTACCCGTGCGAAAAGTTGGCAGCACCGTAGAGTGGCTGCATACCCAACGTGGCTGGCAGAGCGACAATTATAACGATTTTGTACATAAATGGACGGGCGTTGCCTTATTAATAGAACCTAATGCTACTTCGGGTGAGCGTGAGTATGCCCAAAGCCGCCGCTGGGAATTAATTGCTTCTTTGCGTATTCCATTCATTGTGAGTGCGATAGTACTATGTTTAGGGGTAGTTCTGTGGAATTTAATTCAAAAATTTCCCTTGAATTCCCATCTCCCATATTACGGACTTTTAGCGACCAAATTGACAGGAACAATTGTGAGTGGGATGCTGGTTTGGTACGGTATTGATTCGCAGAACTCTTTTTTGCAGAAAGTATGCCAAATCAACCGTCGCAGCAATTGCCAAAACATTCTCCAATCGCCGGCCGCGAAACTAACCGAGTGGCTGAGTTGGAGTGAGGTGGGATTATTTTATTTTGCAGGGGGCTTGATTAGCCTATTAAATCCCGCCCTAACCTTCCCCTATAGGGATGGAATTTTACTATTCCTTTGGGGGCTGGGGGGCTTTGCATTGCCCTATACCTTTTGGTCTATTTATTACCAATGGCGAATAGCACGGGAGTGGTGTGTGTTGTGTTTTACGGTGCAGGTATTGCTCTGGCTAGAGTTTGGGTTGGGAATAGGAACCATTAGCGTTACAGATTTTTCTGATGAAGGGAAACTAGTGTTGATGAATAATTTTTCTCTGATTTCAGTACTATATCTATTAGGTACTTTTGCTATTGTACCTACATTTTGGGCGTTATTTAAAGGGCATTTGCAGAAATCCAATCGCTATGATTCCTTATTTCGAGAATTTCAAAAATTAAAATTTTCGCCTGAGTATATTCAGGGTTTGTTTAGAAATCAGCGTTTATTACCTCCTATTTTTGAAGGAATGGAAGTGATTCAATTAGGGAATCCGAATGCTGAAAATACGTTGATTATGGTTACTAATCCCACTTGCGCGGCTTGCCGGCGCAATCATTCAGAACTCAAAAAGTTACTTGAAATAAATGATACAGTGCAGGTAAAAATCATTTTGGCAGCAGGTTTTTCAGATGATGATATTGCAAGCAAAGTAGCGAGACAAATACTGAGTTTGCCTACCTATCAAATGGAAGAGGCACTACGTGAGTGGTTTGAAACAAATGAAAGATATTATAATGAATGGAGTAGGCAAACGAAGGGAGATTACGGGAAGGCGGCAGCTATTCAACAGCTGCAATTACATATTCGTTGGCTTGAATTAGCGGGAGTAATGACTGCTCCAACCACTTTTTTAAATGCAGTAGAGTTGCCTAAATTTTACCAAGTACAAGAGATACCCAGACTCTGTACTTATTATTCTACCATAGGAATTGGCCAATTCAGATAAATTAATTTTTAAACAATTTAACAATGGCTGTAAGCCGCTAAACAGAAACAATGAACAGATTATCAAATTTTGGAGATTTCGCTTTAACAAGAGCTGAAATGAAAAGAGTAACGGGAGGGTGTGCCTTATGGACTATTGATCATTATGGTCAAAGAGTAGAATCAAAAAACGTTTATACAATGGCGCAGGCTAAGGAAAAAGCTAGTAAGTTTGCACAAGAACACAATAAACGGTATGGCTGGTGCTGTAGTAGCTGTAAAGGTAGTAGTATTTAATTGATAATTTATGTTTTTACGGGAGTGGTTTTAATATTGTTCCCGTAAAAATTTTAATAAATATTTTATATGAAAAAAAATAATTTAGTGAATTTTAGTGTTTTGTTTATGCTGATTGTTTATGTGTATTATTCCAAATATATTCCACCTGTACAAGGTCAAATGTACTTATTGGAGGGGAGAAGTGATACAATTTCTATTTATAATAATATTAAAAAACATAACAGCATTAATTGGCAAGTTGTAGATGGGTATGAGGACGCTTCTACACGCTTAGAGTTTAATTCAGCAAGTTTAGATTTGAGCTTGAATCTTGTTTCTAAACTTCCAATTAAAGTATCGACAATTGATATTGATTCAACAAAGCCATTTTTTGAAAATGAATCTTGGGTGAGTTTTATATTATACCCTGGAGATAGACTTGAAGCTTATAAAGATATTGAAGGCTTTACAAGGCTCAGGTCGCTTAAGGATAGTGTAAGAACAAATGAATTGAATTTTACAGTTGATTTGAAACAGCATATAGGTGAAATTTCAGCCTTTAAGGGTGTGTTTTCTGTAAAAATTCCAGTAAATGAACAAGTGGATCTGTCAAAAAAAAGAGCAAAAAAAGTGTTTGATTATTTGAATATATATGATAGACGTAAAATGGTTAGTAAAGGTTTTAGAAGCTATGTTTATAATAATTTTAAATTTGATGTAATTCATTATATGATGAGAGATTATTTTTCTCCATTTATTATGGATAAATATAAAAAACCCTTCCCAGATAAGTTGATTTCTGTTTATGATACTTTAAATAAAGAATTTGATTGTAATGAATGTGTATTTATTGATAATTATAATATATCTGCACTGTTGTACGCTTATTTTTTGTGCTATAAAAAAGGTGTTAAAAACGATGTTTATAATTTATATAGTGTAGTTAAAGAAAATTTTAAAGATAAAACAAAAGATTATTTGTTATTTAGAGTTGTTAAAATGAAAATGGAGGAAGATATGCAAGAAAGTGGATTTAAATACATGTTGAATAACTTTTATAAAGACTGTAAAGATGAGAATTATGTTGCTTATATTAAACGTAATATGTCAGTAATGGAAAATGTGACGCCTTTACAAAAAAGCTTTATGTCTTCTGAATTGTTTGGAATGGAATCTAAAAAAATACTAATAAAGAATTTAATAGAATCTTCTAAAGATAAATTAACATATATTGACTTATGGGCGTCTTGGTGTTCGCCCTGTATTGCCGAAATGCCAATCTCTCATCAACTTCAGCAATTATATAAGGGTAAAAAAATAAACTTTATCTTTATCAGTTTAGATAAAAGCCGTGTGGCATGGGAAAATGGTATGATAAGAGCTAAACTTAATCAAAGTAAGGATAGCTATTTACTAATAAATGGAAGTAAATCTGCTTTTGCTAAACACTTCAAAATATCCTCTATTCCACGTTATATCCTCATCGGTAAAGACGGTAAAGTCATCAACGCCGATGCCCCTCGACCAAGTGATCCAAAAATTAGAGAATTGTTTGATGAATTGCTGAAAAAGTAGTATTCTATGCTTATTAGTCTCAAATATCATCTACTTACTTGGTACAATCAATTGCAAAATCATCGAAAGGTGAGTCGAGAAAAAACACATTATCAAGCATCAAAAAAGAAGAGTATATCAACAATTAGACGCGTTGATAATCAGATTATTCCAAAGAATTCAGACGAAATTAGGCTTTTTGCTATCATGCGTAATGAGTCGCTAAGGTTGCCATATTTTTTGGATTATTACAAAAACTTGGGTGTGAATAGATTTTTTTTGATAGATAATAATTCAACAGATAATTCCGTACAATTGGCTTTATCGGAGGAAAAGGTGCATGTATTTGAGACAAAAGATAATTATCAAAATCATTGGTTTTGGATGGAACATTTATTGGATACCTATGGCAAAGAACATTGGTGCGTAGTGGTGGATATTGATGAGTTGTTTTCCTATCCCTATTCAGAGCATCTTTCGTTGCAAGAACTTCGGGCGTTTTTAGAAAGTAGAAACGAAACAGCGATTCGTACATTTCTATTGGATATGTACTCAGATCAAAGCGTAGTGGCTGCATCGTATAGTCGTGGGGAAAATCCGTTGGAGATGCTTAATTATTTTGATAAGGATTATCGAAAGATTTCATTTTCGTTTCCGGATAGAAGTACGGGGAAGTCGTACACTTTTGAGATTTTCACGGGTGGGATGCGAGACCGGGTTTTTGGTAGGAGCAATCCGCCTTCTATTTTGTCTAAAGTCCCCTTTTTCAAAAATACCGAAGGTACTTACCTCTCACAAGGAATGCACGCCATCAACGGAGCTACCTTGAGTGATGTACAGGGGGTAGTGTTTCACACCAAGTTTTTATCAGATTTTATTACGGAGGTAGAGGAAGAGTGTCAGCGCGAGCAGCACTATGGCAACGCGTTTTACTACAAAATCTTTCACCAGAAGCTAAAAGAAACGCCTGATATTCAATTCTATCATGAAGGTTCGGTCAAGTTTGAAAATTTGCAGCAGTTAGTTGAATTAGGCTTAATGAAAACCACCCCCGAATTTGAAGCCTTTGCGCAGGCGGTTTTTATCAGGAAAAACAACATGGAATTTCTGTACTAATAGCATAAGAAACGAAGGCTACAATGGCCTTGTTCTGATTTTGTGAAGGGTTAGGGTAGTGAACTTGCCAAATAAATGGATAGACTGATCATATAAGATTTTGAGTAAGATATGTCGGATTTGTTTGGTCTCTGTAAAATGATAACGAAGCAGTAAAACGCTAATGTCTGGTGCGCAAATACCCATTTCCCGAAGTCTTTATCTTCGGTCAAAATAATTCGGGGTGGCTTTTTCGATAGTTCAATAATAGAGAAATCGGATGTACCGCGTTGCAGTTCATAAATGGAATAAACCTCAATACCTGATTGTCGAATAGATTCAATGAGTGAATGGTCAATATTTTCATCGGCTAAAATCATGCAACAGACAGCAATGAGTCTTCATTGCCCAGCACATCGGCAGCGTATTCAAGTACTGCCCGTATGTGTTCTTCGGTTAAGGAAGGATACATAGTTAATAGGTCTTTATGAGTGGCTCCTTGGGCGAGTTTTCTCAGTATGAGTTCCACCCTAAGTCTTGTGCCTTTTAAAATGGGCTTTCCAAGCATGATGCGATGGTCAGTTACAATATAGTTTGTATAGGTACTCATAGTAGTGAGTTTTTACAAAAATAACCAATTTTCTAAAAAAGTAGTTTATGCCTAAAGAATTCCCTCACTACCGCCAACTCGATGCCATGGATTGCGGGCCTACCTGTCTTCGGATGGTGGCTAAGTACTATGGGCAAAGCTACGCCGTGCAACCGTTGCGTGCAGCGGCGGAGATTGGGAAAGAGGGCGTCAATCTACTGGGCATTGCGCAAGCTGCCGAAAGCATTGGTTTCAAAACATTAGGTGTAAAAGTTACACTCCAAAAATTGTTGGAAGAAGCCCCGCTGCCGTGCATTGTCCACTGGGGGCAGAATCATTTTGTGGTGGTTACCCCCAACCCGCGCGGTGAGATTCGCGTTGCCGATCCCGCTACGGGTCTCATTGCTTATACCTATGAAGAATTTGAAAGCAAATGGGCTACAACCGTAGCCAATGGCGAAAAAGTAGGGGTGGCGCTATTGCTTGAGCCCACTCCTCAGTTTTATAGCCCGCTAGGTTCCGATAGCGGAAAAAACAATCTCACTTCAGGCGCTAGAGCGTTGGGTATTCGTTATTTTTTGGGATACCTATGGAAGTATAAGGATTTAGTGGGACAATTGGGGCTAGGGATGTTGGTAGGGAGCATTTTACAGTTGGTACTTCCATTTTTGACCCAATCGGTCGTAGATATAGGTATACAAACGCACAACCTTAATTTTATTACGCTTGTGTTGGCCGCGCAAGTAATGTTGTTTGTGGGGCGGATGTCCGTGGATTTTATTCGGTCGTGGGTATTATTGCACATTAGTACCCGTATCAATCTCAACATCCTATCCGATTTTTTGACCAAATTGCTCAAGTTGCCCCTATCTTTTTTTGATACCAAGCTTACGGGCGATATTCTGCAGCGCATCGGAGATCATCATCGTATTGAGCAGTTTCTGACAGGGACTTCACTACACACCTTGTTTTCGCTGTTCAATTTGCTTGTTTTTAGCGTTGTTTTGGTCTATTACAATCTCACTATTTTTGGGGTTTTCTTGTTAGGTAGTATTTTGTATTCTTTGTGGGTAGTGCTTTTTCTGCGTTATCGAAGGCAATTAGACCACAAACGTTTTGCATTGGCTTCCCAAAATCAGAGCAGCTTAATTCAACTTATCACTGGCGTACAAGAAATCAAATTGAACAATGCCGAGCATCTTAAACGTTGGCAGTGGGAGAATTTACAAGTACGGCAATTTCGCCTCAGTATGAGGGGATTGGCAGTAGGACAATATCAACAAGCAGGAGCCTTGTTTTTGAATGAAGGAAAAAATATGGCTATTACTTTTTTGGCGGCTACGGCCGTAGTCAATGGGCAACTTACCTTGGGTGGAATGATGGCCCTCCAATACATCATTGGCCAATTGAATAGCCCTGTGGAGCAGCTTGTGCAATTTATGCAGCAATGGCAAGATGCCCAAATGAGCTTAGAGCGATTAAATGAAATCCATGAGCTAGAAGACGAAGACCACTCTCTATCCTTGCTAAGACCTGATTTTACTGTGCATTCTCCCAAAGATGGATTGCATATCTCCTACCCACGCCAGCAAGGAGAAGGGTCGGGGGTGAGGTTAACAAATGTCTCCTTCACTTATCCCGGGGCAGGAAATGAGCCAGTGCTAAAAAACATAAATTTATGTATTCCAGAAGGAAAAGTGACGGCTATTGTGGGTAGTAGTGGAAGTGGAAAAACGACTTTACTCAAACTTTTGCTTAAATTTTATCATCCGCAAGTGGGTAGTATTACGTATCCTACCTCTCTGGGACGGTTCGACGGCTCGATTAGGGGGCTGCGGGCTATTTGTGGTACGGTACTTCAAGATGGGTTTATTTTTTCGGATACCATTGCCAACAATATTGCGGTGAGTGACGAAGTTCCTGATATTCCGAAGCTACTTCATGCCGTAAAGGTAGCTAATATCCAATCTTTTATTGAAGAGCTGCCTTTGGGTTACAATACCAAAATCGGTGCCGAAGGCAATGGCATCAGTCAAGGACAACGTCAGCGTTTGCTGATAGCTCGTGCCGTCTATAAAAACCCCGATTATTTGTTTTTTGATGAAGCTACTAATGCACTTGATGCCAACAATGAGCGGGCAATTATGCACAATTTGGAAGAATTTTTTCAAAACAAAACCGTGGTGGTAGTAGCACATCGGTTGAGTACGGTCAAAAACGCCGACCAGATTGTGGTGTTGGAGAAAGGGAAAATTGTGGAAATAGGCACTCATGGGGAGCTAGTGGTACAGAGAGGACGGTATTTTGAGTTGGTCAGCAATCAACTAGAGCTTGGGGTATAAGTGCATACACATCAACATATGAACAGTAAAACACCTATATCGCCCCAAGAATTAAAGGCCAATACGGGCGGGCGTCTAAATGGAGAAGTCCTGCCGTCGGGATTTGGGCAGGGTTTCATTGATTTACGTAGCTCTGAGGTAGATGAAGTTTTGAGCCAACCCCCGCCCTGGTTGATACGTTGGGGGATTACCGTTTTTTTTATGGTATTAATGATTCTACTGGCTGTAGGGTGGTTTGTCGAATACCCTGATTTAGTAAAAGCGCCTTTAAAAGTAGTGGCTACTGACTTTCCTAAAGCTGTCAACGCTAAATCCGAAGGGGTATTGATAAAACTATGGGCCAAAGACGGAATGAACGTAAAAAAAGGACAACACTTAGCTTATTTGGAAACAACTGCTAATATAGACGAGGTCTTAGGACTGGATACGGTAGTAAGTCAGTTAGTAAAAAACCAACGCTCCAATGACTTAGAGCGTATTCATGGAATTTCGATTCCGCTTTATTTTCAATTAGGAGAACTTCAAAAACCTTATCAGACTTTTCAGGATGCGTATATTCGTTCTAAAGCTTTGCTCAAAGGAGGAGCAGTAGAACAAAAACGCATAGCTCTCAACAACGATTTGACTCAGCTGGGATTGTTACGAGAAAACTTACAAACTCAACTTCAGAATTACCAGAAAGATTTTGAGCTTACTGAAGAAGATAACCGAATGAACCGCAAACTACATGAAGAAAAAGTAATTGCGGATGTGGAATTGAGACGTAGTCAAAGCCAATATATATCTAAAAAACAAACCTTGGATCAAGCACAGACGGCATTTAATAACAATGGAATGGCTCAAAATCAAAAAAATCAGGAATTGTTAGAATTAGAAAAAATGCGTGTCGAACAACTAAACGGCTTATTTCAGGCAATAAATACCCTCAAGAGTGATATAGAAGCTTGGAAGCAACGTTTTGTATCAATAGCACCTACAACAGGAAAAATATCATTTATAACACCCTTACAAGAAGGACAAACCATCAAAAGCGGCCAAGAGCTGTTTTATGTATTGCCTCCTCATAGTGGCAATGAAGGGCAAATGTACGTAGGACAGTATAATTTTGGTAAAGTAAAATCAGGCCAAGAAGTAATTGTAAAATTTGCGAGTTATCCTTATCAAGAGTTTGGGACAGTCAGAGGGCGTATTGCTTCTATTTCTGATATACCTAAGGATACGAGTTATTTAGTAAAAGTGACTTTTCCGAAAGGCTTGTTGACCTCCTCTCATAAAATCCTCCCTTTTCGCAATGGCATGACCGCAACGGGCGAAATCATCACCGAAGATTTAAAATTGATTGAACGACTTTTCTATGATTTTAGGAAGATATTGAAACGGTGATTTTTGTTTTAAATAACAAATGCCCTATTGAAGTAGCTTTTGCGTACTAATAAAATGTTTTTTTCGTTATCATAAAACTAGAAAGTGTACAGTTTTTCAAATGTAATATGTTATTTGAATACACTTTATCATGTTTTAATTTTTCCTAAACGCTATGCTTCTATGAACTGTTCGCTAATGTTTTTATTAATGAGTCTATTTGTTGATGTTACCTTCTCTTTTTTTTTTGAAAACACTAACCAACTTGAAAACCCACTTTTTTCTTCTTTTAATGTAAAACAAAATAGCGAAAATATTCATTTGGAAATGATCGACAAACCGTTCTACAACAATGTGTTGAAAACTAAAACGGGTAAAATTGCTTATGGCTCATCATATATCGAAATTTATGATAATTTAGAAAAAGAAGAATACCTATTTAGTGATTTGAAAGATAAGAAAAATATTTCATATTATCCTCAATCAGAGAGTGTTATAATGAGAAGGTATACTGGTTTTTTTGAATTTCAAGAATTTTTGGTACATAAAGGAGATTCTGTTATAATGAGTTTTGATATAAAAAAACCTATTGTAATTAAATACTCACGTTTTAAATATGCACCCCAAGATTTCAATGTGGAAAATATTTTAAATGATAATTGTTTCAATATACATACTTATGTAGGGAAAGCAACAAACCTTAGAATGTCATCGTTTAAATATTTTTTTGATGATCCCAAAGAGTCGGCTGCTCAACTAAAACGTAGCGGAAGCGACAAGGTAAAGGCCATAGAGCAACTTGAAGTGAAGGTTTGTAAAGATTTATTGCCCTCAACGACTTCTTTACAAAAGAAAACCCAAGTGATATTGGATTCATTACTTTTTAGTAAGCAAATATCTCAGCCTGTTTACGATTTTTATAAAAATAAATATGCTAATATTTTACTGAAACTCGAAATAATGACCGAATCGAAAGATTCAATAGCAATGGCTCGACAGATTAATAATGTATTTGACGATAAAGCTTATGTCGACGAATACTTTAATCAATGCCTTGAGAGCTTTCAAAAAGTAAACTATCAACCTAAAATAATTCCTTACGAACAGTCTAATATTAGAGACCATAGGGAAGGGTTCATATTAGTAAAAAACTCCAAATTGCTCAACTCAAAAGTAAAAGATCGACTGCTTTTTTTGAGTTTAGGGCAGGTAGATATTTGTTTTCGGGACGAAGTAGAAACCTATTTGAAAATATTTGTTGAGAATGCTTCAGATTCTTTTCTGGTAAAAAAAGCTAACCTAAGGTATCAAAAAGATGTCACGCCCGCCACTACGCCTTCCAACCTTCATTTGCTTGCCTTGGATCAAACGCAGGTGACAATCGAAGAGTTTGTTGCAGGTAAGAAAGGCAAAATATTATACATTGATTTTTGGGCTAGTTGGTGTGGCCCTTGTATTCAGGAAATGAAATACTCTCGGAGCTTAATAGACCAATACGCCGATAAAGGTTTAGAAGTGGTTTTCCTCTCTATGGATGATAGTTTTCAAAAATGGGAAAAAGCAGCTATCAAGCAGAGCATAAATAAAGGTAATTGTCTTAAAGTCCTCGACTCCAAAGGATCAAGCTTTATTCAGGAATATAAGATTACAACAATTCCGAGGTACATGATAATAGATAAGGATGGTAAAGTCGTCAATGCCAATGCCCCGCGCCCAAGCGACCCGAAAGTTAAGCAGGTATTGGACAGATTGGTGGAGAAATAAATAAGCGATTTGATGAATAGTTGGCTATGACAAGAAGCAACATGTTGAAAAAAGGCTTTGAACGGTTTTTGTTGGAAGAAAATATTCTTAACAATGCTCAGTTGTGACGGAAGTATATTTTAAACCGAATGGATTGAAACGTTAAATAGGCCGTCGTCAAACCAATTTCTAAAAACTTTTGTTTCAAAAGGGATAGCATCGCAAATATGCTATCTCTTTGTTTGAACCGATTATTCACTGCTACTATATTGTTATGCAACCTGTATTTGTCTATACCGAAGCGAGCCCAAATCCCAATTCTATGAAGTTTGTATTAAACTTTGAATTGGTACCACAAGGCCTATCTTTCGATTATCCTGATTTGGCTTCTACCCAAGAAGAAGGCAAATCGTCGCCGTTGGCGGGAGATTTGTTTCAGTTTCCCTATGTGCAACGGGTGTTTTTGGCATCCAATTTTGTGACCCTTACCAAAGACGACGCTACAGACTGGGGCGAGGTGATTTTGGATACTAAGCAATTTCTCAAAATTTATTTTGAAGAAAACCAACCCGTATTCGAGCAAAAAACCATTGATAAAAACACCACGATAGTAGATACCGACAGCGCTGCCGTGCGTCAAATCAAGACTATTTTGGACGATTATGTACGCCCTGCGGTAGAGTCGGATGGTGGAGCGATAGCGTTTCATTCTTTTGATGAAAATTCGGGTACCGTAAAAGTACTTTTGCAAGGCTCATGTAGTGGCTGTCCGTCGTCTACGCTTACCCTAAAAGCGGGCATTCAAAATCTACTCACACAGATGGTACCGCAGGTCAAAGAAGTAGTAGCTGAGGGGGTTTAAAGTTTAACATAGTGCAATATTTAACGTATTTTTGAGTTTCTTTGTGAGAAATTTGAAAATACGTTTTTTTGTAAGTACCATTTTCTACTGTTTTTGGAATACCTAATTTTGGACAAGTTATGTTAAATTCCTTCAAACCCTTACTGATTTTAGGCTGGATCGCTGCTTGTAGTTTCGCTTTCAAATCTGACGAAGATGGCGGTATCAATGTGGTAGTAATCGATGCGGGGCACGGTGGTAAAGATATTGGTACACGGGGCCGAATTTCGAAAGAGAAAGATGTTGTCTTAGATTTGACAATGAAATTAGCGCGTAAAATCAAAACCGAAATGCCCGAGGTAAAAGTGATTTTGACGCGTGCTACCGACAAGTTTGTAGATTTGAGCGAGCGTTCCAATATCGCCAATCGCCGCAAGGCAGATTTGTTTATTTCGATTCATTGTAATTCACTTCCCAAAAATAAAGTAAGCCCAGCAGGTACGGAGACGTTTGTGATGGGGTTGCACAAAAGTGATGAAAACTTTGAAGTAGCGAAGCGTGAAAACGCCGTTATTTTGCTAGAAAAAGACTACGAAGAGCGATATAAGGGCTTTAACCCCAATTCGCCGTTGGCCTATATCATGCTTGCCAATCGGCAAAATGCGTATATCGCAAGTAGTCTCAACTTTGCAGGAAAAATCGAACGTCAGTTTCAAAAATATGCCGATCGTAATAGCAGAGGTGTAAAGCAGGCGGGTTTTATGGTGCTTTGGCAAACAGCTATGCCGAGTGTATTGGTAGAGGCTGGTTTTTTGAGTCATGCCGAAGAAGAAAGATATCTAAATTCGGATGAAGGGCAAGACCAAATAACTGAATCTATTTTTCGGGCTTTTAAACAATACAAAGAAGAAGTAGAGTCCAATTAGCTTACAATTTATATTCCAAAAACAGAGAGCGAAAAATATGTGCATGTCCTCTCATCTCTGGTTTTTGAAAAACCATTTATTTATCCATGAAAATATCTAAAGAAGCAAAAGTAGGAATATTAGCAGTGGTGGCCATGTCAATGTTGTATTTTGGCTTCAATTTCCTGAAAGGTTCCGACTTATTTTCAAGTACAAACAAATATTACGTTGTTTATAATGATATTGGTTCGTTGCAGCCTTCCAATGCCATCAAACTCAATGGCGTACCCGTAGGGCAAGTCAAGGCGGTTGAACTTTTGCAGGGACAAGACAATAAGGTACTCGTAACGCTTGATATCAACAAAAATATCATACTCACCAAAGGGACTAGAGCATTGCTTACCTCTGAATTGCTGGGAGGAAGTGCGTTGGCATTGCAGATTAAGGTAGGAAGTTCTCAACTCCAAGAGGGCGATACCTTGGTTGCGGATGCCGAAAAAGGAATACAATCTTTGTTGCAAGAACAAGCTTTGCCGGTAGTAAAAAACGCTGATTCCCTTATCATAAGTCTCAATCGTATCATCAATCAATTTGATAAAACGGGCTACGCTCTTACCAAACTTCTCGAAACTACCGACCAAACGGCACAGGGTATCAATGGATTGGTGGCGCAAAATCGCCAAGCCATAAGCGCTTCTTTGGCCAATGTCAATGCGCTTTCGGCCGCCTTGATAGAAACCGAAAAAGGTATCAAGCCTATTTTAGCTAACCTCCAAACGACGACCGATTCCCTAAAATCGCTTCGGTTGGGGCAAACCCTCGCTCAAGCCAATGCGGCGGTGGCATCTTTGCAAAAATCTCTTACGGCCTTGGAGCAAGGTCAAGGAACAGCCGGGAAGTTGCTAAAAGATGATGCTTTGTACCAAAATCTTAATCGTACCATCGTAAGTGTCAACAAATTAATGACCAATTTTCGTCAATATCCCAAGCGCTATGTCAATGTGTCGGTATTTGGTAAAAAAGACAAAGGTCCCGCAGATAGTCCCGCAGATACTACTTTGAAGTATTGAAATGAGAAGGTGAAAACATAAAAAAAGCCGTCGTGAAGATATTCGCGACGGCTTTTTTTATGGATGATATAAGATACTATACAGTGGTTTTTTCGGCAGAGAAGAATTTAGCTTTTACAAATTGCCAAATCATCGGTAAAACGGAAAGACCAATAATGCCAAAAATTACCAATTCAAAGTTTTGCTTTACGATAGGTAAATTTCCAAAGAAATATCCCAACATCGTAAGTGAAGGAACCCACAAGAGAGCGCCAACGATACAAAATACGATATATTTAGAATAAGTCATGCTACCTGCGCCTGCTACAAAAGGAGCAATAGTGCGGACAATCGGAATAAAACGAGCCATAATGACGGTTTTGCCGCCGTGCTTGGCATAAAATTGTTCGGTTTGTTCAAGATATTCTCTTTTGAAAAATAAAATTCGTTCGCGTTTTTTGATGGTGCCGCCCAAAAATTTACCTACAAAATAATTGACGTTGTCGCCCATCAATGCCGCTACAATGAGCAAAGGAATCACAAACCAGGGGTTGAGGGCGCCCGTAGAGGCGGCTAATGCTCCCGTGGCAAACAGAAGAGAATCGCCCGGAAGCAAAGGCATAATAACAAGGCCTGTTTCGGTAAAGACAATCAAAAATAAAATCAGGTAAGTGAGCGTGCCATAATCATTGATGATCTGAGCGAGATGTTTGTCAAGGTGTAAAAAAAAGTCTAAAATCTGAGTGAGGATTTCCATTTGTTTGTGATTTAGTCCACAACTGTATCTGATTTAAGTGGCTGTGAAACGGGGTGAAAAATAAATAAATGTTACTTCGTCAATTTCCAGCGTTTGCGGGTTTTATCGTTGAGGAAATGAGCAAATGTATCTCCTCTAAGCCCCAAGCGGATAGTCTCGAGAGGGATGATTTCGTGAGGAGCAATATTACCAAGGTTTACATTGGCACCCAATAGTTTTACAAACCACACTTGTTGGGTTTTTTGAGGAGCTTCCCATATGATATCTTTTGAGGGTACTTGGGTTAAAATTTCTTCTACCAACCCTTGGCGCACTTCTCCACTTGACCGAAACAACCCCACGTTTCCAGATTCACGGGCTTCGCCGATTACCTTCCAAGCACCTGCTTCTAGCTCGGCTTTCATGAGTTGAATCCATTTGTAAGGAGGAATAATCTTGGTTTCATCTTTAGAACCAACCTCCGATAATACTTTTACTTGTTCCGATAAAATCTTGATAAAATCACATTTGATTTCGGCGGCCATATCTACCGAGCCATCCGAAACTTCGGCGTATTCAAGTTGGTACTCATCCAATAAGCGGCGGTAGTCTTCAAATTGATTTCGTACCACAAAAGCTTCAAAAAGAGTGCCTCCAAAATAGACCGGAATACCGGCGTTTTTGTACACTGCAATTTTATCTTTGAGGTTTGGAGTAACGAAAGAAGTGGCCCAGCCTAGTTTTACAATATCGATATGAGGAGCCGCAATATCAAGCATATCCTCTATCTGCCGGATACTTAGACCTTTGTCCATTACCATTGTCAGACCATATTGGCGTGGTTTGGTGGTACGGTCTGGAACTTGTGATAGTTTAAAATTCATACTTGTTGGTTAGGTATGTCTTTGACAATGAACCGCAAAATTAGCGATTCAAACCACAACCTAATAAATCAAACCAGAAAATAACCTGATTTTAGTCAAATTGTTATAAAAAACCCGCGAATATCATCGCGGGCTAAAAGGAAGGGAAGGGAGTCAGTGAAGTTTAGACCAAAAAACGTTGTTGGAATTCGACCTATAGACTATAGATACATAGGGAAATTCTCCGGTGCAGTCTCATGAATGAGAGCATAAACTTCTTCAACGACATCTTCTACATTCGGTTTTGAAAAATAATCGCCATCGGAGCTATAGGCTGGTCGGTGAGGTTTGGCGGAGATACATTTAGGAGGCGAATCTAACCAATGATACGCTTTTTGGTGGTCAATTACTTGCTGCATCATATAGCCGGTACCACCTCCGGGCATATCTTCATCGGCAAAGATGACTCGATTGGTTTTCTTGATAGAATCCAAAATTCGGTGATCTATGTCGAAAGGAAGTAAAGTTTGAATATCGATGACTTCTACCTCAATCCCCATTTGCGAAAGCTCTTCGGCGGCCTCCATCACAATTCGGCACATAGAGCCATAAGTAACAATCGTGACATCTGCACCTGTACGTAAAATTTCGGGTTGTCCGAGAGGAGCACAAAATTCGCCGAGGTTATCGGGGAGTCTTTCTTTCATGCGGTAGCTGTTGAGAGGCTCTACTATCAGAGCAGGGTCATCGCCACGCATAAGAGTGTTGTACATCGCTGCCGCTTGAGTAAAGTTTCGAGGTACACACACGTGCAGCCCCCGAAGGCTATGAATCACCGTGGCCATAGGTGAGCCTGAATGCCATATGCCTTCTAAGCGATGCCCACGAGTACGGACGATAAGGGGGGCTTTTTGGCCACCTTTGGTACGATATTGGAGCGATGCTAGGTCGTCGGTGAGCGTAGCAAGGGCATAATAAATATAGTCAAAGTATTGGATTTCGACGATAGGCCGCAACCCTCTGATCGCAAGCCCTATGCCCTGCCCGATGATGGTTGTTTCTCTAATGCCGGTATCTGTAATGCGCAATTCACCAAATTTTTCTTGTAAACCAGCCATGCCTTGATTTACATCCCCAATTTTTCCGACATCTTCGCCCAGAGCTACAATACGAGGATCAGTGGCAAATAGCGCTTCAAAATTACCTCTTATTACTTCGCGGCCGTCAACAATAGGGGAATTGTCAGTATAGATAGGAGCTATAGGCGTGATTTTGAGGGGAGAGGCAGAAGATTCACTATAAAGATGAGAACTGAAACGGTCGTTATTGACTTCTTTGTTTTTAGTGAGCCATGTAGTCAGAGCGTCTTTGGCTGGGATGTTTTCAGTTCGAAGTACACGAAGGGCTTTTCTAACGGCGGCTGTACTGTGGCGGTGAAGTGGTATAAATTCGCGGTTGAGTTCGTCAATTAATTCGAGTAAATCATTTTTAAATTTACTTACTTCGGCCGCATTTTTTAGGAGGTCACTTACTTCTATTCGTTCGCTAGAGGTGGCGTAGGAGAAGGCGTTCCATGCGGCATTTCGCTCTAGGCGAATATGTTGTTTGGCTTCATCTTCTATTTCCTCTAGTTCTTCGTGGGTAGCGTAGCCGTTGTCTATAATCCAATCTTTAAATTTTAGATTACAGTCCCATTCTTTTTCCCATTCCAGTCGTTCGTTGGATTTGTATCTGGTATGAGTGCCTGAAGAGGAGTGACCTTGTGGCTGACTTACTTCTTGTACATGTACCAATACGGGCACATGTTCTTTTCGGCATATCTCTGCGGCTTTGCTATAGGCTTCGATAAGGGCGATGTAGTCCCAAGCTTTTACCGTAATAATCTCAATTCCTTCCTCGTCTTTGTTACGTTGCAGGCCTTCAAGGGCTTTTGATATACTTGCTTTTGTGGTTTGGTATTTGACAGGAACTGAAATTCCATATCCGTCATCCCACACCGACATCAGAAGCGGCACTTGTAGCACTCCAGCCGCATTCATTGTTTCCCAAAACATCCCCTGCGAAGTAGAAGCGTCTCCAATGGTAGCAAAAACTATTTCGTTGCCATTGTAAGAAAAATCGGTCATGGAGGCTAGTTGCTCATTATGACGATACAATTTAGAGGCATACGCTAAGCCTACTGAGCGGGGGATTTGACCCGCCGTAGGAGCAAGGTCATTGATATGATTGTAGGTGGAGGTTTGGGGTTTCCAATTTCCTTCGTCGTCTATGTAGCGAGTGGTATAGTGATTGTTCATGGAGCGCCCAGCGGTATGAGGTTCAAAATGCACATCCGCATGACCGTATAATTGGGCAAAATATTGCCGCCAAGTAAGGCCTTTTAAGGCCGCGACGATTGTTTGGTCTCGATAATACCCCGATCTAAAATCCCCTTTTTGGAACACTTTTGCCATTGCCACCTGGGCCAATTCTTTTCCATCTCCAAAAATTCCAAACTTAGCCCGTCCCCCCATTACATCTTTTCTGCCCAACAAACTGGCTTGTCGGCTTTCACATACTAAACGAAAGTCGTCTAGAATACTTTGGCGCGTCAGCGCAATAAAGTCGGTTGTAAGTTCGTTCTCTATCACGTTTCTTGATGAAAAATTAAGTTGTTATTCCTTATGGAAGTATAAATAAAACTAAAGAATCTTCAATTTGTTGTTTTGGCAAGTAAATATACGGCAAAACCTGCGAGGTTTCAAAATTCGAGTTTTTTCTGTTACTTTGTCATAAATATTTCATTAAAAACAACGTTTGGCAAAACTTTTGCTCTTACAATCATTGTTAGATAAGCAACCAACTTTTACAAAACTAAATTTTACAAAAACCATGAAAAAGTTTCTTTCACTTTTCGTAGCAATTTTAGTATTTAGTGCAGTTAGCTACGCGCAAAAAGGAGTAGTAAAGTTTGCCAAGAATGAGCATGATTTCGGAAAGATTGAACAAGGCAAACCGGTAACTCATATTTTTGAATTTACTAATACTGGTACTGATCCTATCGTGTTAGGAAATGTATCGGCCTCATGCGGCTGTACTACTCCTGAATGGACTCGCGAACCTGTGATGCCTGGCAAAAAAGGTAATGTCAAAGCTACTTTCAACGCTGGTGTTATGGGACCTTTTAATAAAACAGTGACAATCCCAAGCAATGGTGAAAATGGCACCGTATACCTCACTCTTAAAGGTGAAGTGATTGCTAACAAAGCTGCCGAAGCCCAAACAGCAGCTAAGAAAGGCGGTAAATAAACCACTGCTATGAACCTAAAAGCGGGATAGCTTTTGTTTTTAATCTTGCTTAGGAAATATTATTTATATAAAACCCAAAAAGGCTATGACTTGCAGTCATAGCCTTTTTTATTAGATTTGCGTTTGAGAAGAGGGTATGAAGTGGAGAGTCTGTGTATTGCTTTGCTTTCATATTCAATGCGCCAAGTCTCTTACATTATCACCCACAACGATGTTTAAAACCGTAATCATTTTAGCTTTAGTAGCTGTTTTTTCTTGTAACAACACCACTAATCAACAGCAATCTTCTGCCTTTCAAAAGTCCCACGTAGATTGTGTAACAGAGGCTTCGCTATCTTCAGAGCAAATCACTAAAGCACGAAATAGGATTGATGCAGATACCAAGTCGGCACGTCTTGATTCATTTTTTCAACGAAAATTTAAGCTAGAAAGGTTTAATGGAAACGTACTGATAGCACAGCAAGGTGTAGTACTGTATCGTAATTCGTGCGGATATGCTCAAGTAGAGAAAAAAGATACATTGTGTTCAGATTCTAAATTTCAATTGGCTTCTTTGTCAAAGACATTTACGGCTGTTGCGATTCTAAAACTTTATGAAGCGGGTAAGTTGAGCTTAGAAGATTCGATTCAGAAGTTTATTCCCCAATTCCCTTACTCGGGGATTCAGATCAAAACCCTACTTTCGCATCGCAGTGGATTACCTAATTATGCTTATGTACTAGCTGATAGCGTAAGAAAACGCAATCCATATCCTTCAAACGACGACATTGTGAGGTGGTATTGTGCTGTTAAGCCTAAGCTTTACAATATTCCCAATCGATATTTTAGCTATAGCAATACCAACTATGCTTTGTTGGCTACTATTGTCGAAAAGGTATCAGGGCAAACATTTGAGGATTTTTTAAAACAAAATTTGTTTAAGCCACTCGGCATGAAAAACACATGGCTTGCGACGAGCCAAAATGACTCGCTCAATATGTTTCGGACGGCTGGGTATCAGTATAATCGCCGTTTAGCCAAAGATAACTATGATGATGTAGTGGGCGACAAAGGGGTGTATTCTACCATGGATGATATATTACGCTGGTATACAGGGCTTAGTGGAGGGTGTGTGCTTAAGCCGCAGACGATGAAAGAGGCTTTTACCCCTCGTAGCTTTGAGCGACATGGAATCAAAAACTACGGTTATGGGTTTCGGATGCACGTAGATGAAGCAACTCGACAGCCAAAGTATATCTATCATACAGGCTGGTGGAAAGGCTACAACACCTTGATGTGGTTCAGTCCTAAAGACAAATTTGTGATTATCCTTTTGAGTAATCGTTATAACCGTAGCATCTATCAAATCAAACCTATCCTTGAGATTTTGGAAGGAAAAAGCAATGTAGAAGAAGGGATAGAAGATGAGTTGTTTTAGGGGCTTTATTATTTTACCAAAAACTGCACTCTACGATTACGTTGGCGGTTTTCTTCCGAATCGTTGGAGGCGAGAGGCTTACTGGCACCTTCTCCTCGGTGTTTGATGCGATTTTCTGGTACCTGTAGGTTTGTTAGAAAACTAGCTATTACTTTGGCTCTTTGTTCGGAAAGTGCTTGGTTGAGACGTGGGTCACCTACATTGTCGGTATGGCCAACGATTTCAATTTGGATAGCTGGATTTTGAAGCATGATATTAGCCAGTCTTGTAAGTTGTCTGTGTGACTCGGAGCGCAAGATGTAGCTACTTTGGTCAAAATACACATTGTCTTCTATCGTTACGGATTGTCCTGCTTTGATATTATCAAAGATTCTTTCATTGATGACAGCTCTAGCAGCACTTGTGGTAGTGTGGTTGAGAGAAAGAAGATAAAGATTGGTCAAAAACTCACCTCTCTGTGCCCAAGCCGAAGTTTCAATACTGAGGGTATTTTCTTCATAATTGGGATGATAGGCTTCGATTACGTAGGTTTTGCTAAGCGCTAATTTTACTTCTAAAACTCCCTTATAAAATTTTGCCGGAATTGCCCTACGGGTAGATTCCTCAAACACTTTTACCTTTAGCTGGGCAAGAGGACGTTGGGTCTGAGAATCAAAATACTTAAGCGTAAACAACTTGACAATATTAGGTACAGCATGGCCTGCCTTTAATTTTGCTTGAAAAGAAAAGACTTGCCCTATACGCATTTCTTCTGCATCAATTATACCTTTTTTGGAAGAATATCCAGCGGCAATGGCTTCGATTTGATAAATGTCTGGCTCGGTTATTTTGAATTTAATGGGCATAGCCGATGCCAAGGCAGTGATTTCGGAGGTTTGGTGAGTTGAGTTAGCTGTGATTCTAAACTTAGCGGAGATAGGCGTAGCAGAGGTAGAATCTATGGCTGAGAGACTTAAAAAATTTTCGGTAATGGGAGCTAGCTTCACCACTAGCTCGTTGTTTTCTTCTAAAGAAGGATGTGACTTTTCAAGTGCCCTTTGGTAAGGCATAAAGCCATCGGAGGTTACTTCTACTACATAATGATGCGCTGGATTGAGTGGAACAGAGGCACGCCCGTCGGGGGTATTTTTTAGAGAAACAATGGCGCGTTTGTCGCTTTTATCAACAATCCTAATTGTAGCTGCAATAGGTTTATTGGTGTTTTCGGCCAAAGTACTTACTTGAAGATAAACATCTGATTTTGATAGCCTGATAATGTGGGAGCTTCTCTCAGAAGATTGTTGAGTATCAATGTTAAGTTTTGTGGCATATTTTCGATAGCCATTGGCTATGACTGTAAGATGATAGGGGTGTGATTGTACCACTACAGTGGGCATAAACAAACGCTGCTCAGAGGTAGTGCTTCCAGAGTAGCTTTCTTTGATTTCGTCGGTTAGTTTAAAATCAGCAGGGATAGCTTGTCCAGTAAGAGCATCTACCGCTTGGAAGCTCAACTCTTGTTTGGGAATGGTTGTCAGAGCGATTTCGGTGGCGTGTCCTCCTTCTACTTTTAGCGTACCTCGGTAGGTTTCATAATCAGCCGCTTTGACTTCTATATCGTATACTACTGTAGGCTTGAGTTCGGCACGCCAGCTACCATTGATTGTAGGGTGCTTAGAAATAGCAACGGCTTGGCCAGTACGTGGGTCTTTTAAGGTCAGCACTACATTGGTCAAGACTGTTTTTTGGGTTTTATCAATCACCAAAATCGTATGACCTGTGGTTGTATTTTGGGAAACGGTAGAGACTTCACTTTTTAGAGGCTCTAGTTCGATCAGAAAAGGTGTGAGGGTATTGGATTGAGAAGGTTCGAATACGTGTGCTTGACGGTAGGTTTTGTATTCTTGAAAAGCTACTACTACTTGATATGGGAGATTGGGCTGTACCTGTACTACATACAAATCATTGACGACTTGCCCCGTCAGCTCGGTAGTGCTATTGGAAGGAAGTACTGATATAATCGGTACTAGTATCTTTTTGGTCTGCTTATCTCTGACTTCTATGCCTACACGAAATGGGGTTTGGCTAAATCCAAGAAGGCAGTTAACAAAAAAAAAGAAGGAAATAAAAGAAATAACTTTCATTGATAAATATAAATTGAGGGGCAAAGTTAGTCTACTTTACCTAAAAAAGAACCACCCCCGTCCAACTAACTAAGTCGAAGGATGAGGGTGGTATTAGGAGTAATGATTGGTTACATTACTTGTCTTCTTTGTTATCTTTAGATTTTTCTACTTTTTTAGAGACCAAAGCTCCATCTTTGAGGCGTTTAGAAACTTCGATGAATGGACCCGAAATAATCTCCTCGCCTTCTTTAAGGCCAGAAATAACTTCGATGTTTTCGAAATCACTGATACCTGTTTTTACTTCACGACTTACTGCCTTGCCTTTGTCATTTATGAAAACGAGCTCTTTGGCTTTATCCTCCTTTTTGGTTTTTTGATTTTCTTGGGTAGAAGAATTAGAGGCTTCGCCGTTGTTGGGAGTCTCAGTAGTTTCTTTTCCTCTCGTGGTAACGGCTGCAATAGGTACCGACAGCACATTTAGCTTACGCTCGGTGATGATTTCTACTGAGGCAGTCATACCGGGTTTGAAGGGGTATGATTTTTTGCCTTTTTTTAGCAACAAGTCGCGATAAGATGAGTTCAAAATTTTGATTTTTACTTCAAATTCAGTGACAGCATCGGTAGAGTTAGAGGCAGCAGCAGATGCACTCGTGGTAGCCATTCCGTTGGCAGTATTGGCGATTTCGGTCACTGAGCCTACAAATTTTCGATCTGCATAGGAGTCTACCTCAATCTCTACAGTATCTCCAAGGTTGACCCTTACGATGTCATTTTCGTTAACATTGACTCTGACTTCCATGTTGTTGAGATTGGCAATACGCATCATTTCGGTTCCAGCCATTTGGGATGTACCTACCACGCGGTCACCAAGCTCCACATTAAGTTTTGAAATAGTACCACTTTGGGGAGCATAGATGGTCGTTTTTCGAAGGTTTTCTGTGGCATCTCTTAGCGCTGCTTCTGAACTTTGTACATTGAATTTAGAGGCTTCTACCGAGGCTTTTCCTGCTTCTACGTTTTGCTGTGCAACTTTATAATCTGCTTCCACTCTTTGAAAATCCGCTTCTGACACCACTTTATCAGCCAGTAGCTTCTGATTGCGGTCGTAATCTGTTTTGGCACGAATCAATTGAGCGTTTGATTGGGCAAGACTTGCTTTGGCGCGTTCCACCTCAGCTTTGCTTGAGTTGACAGAAGCTTGGGCTCTTGCCACTAGGGCATCGTAGTTGTCGGGACGTATTTTGGCTAGCAATTGTCCTTTTACTACTGAGTCTCCTTCTTCTACGTATAAGCCAATAATTTCTCCTGATACGTCAGGGCTGATTTTGACTTCTACCTCAGGCTGTACGCGCCCTGAGGCACTGACACGCTCAATAATGTTTGTTTTTTTGACTTTAGCAAACTCTACTTCTGTAGGTTTGACTTTTCCTATCCAACCAGCTTGCTTGGCAATCAACAACCCTGCAATCAATACCACTACGATGCTGCCTAGTATCCACCATAAACGAGAAGAAGATTTCTTAGCCATATGAGTTAATAAAAAATGTGAATGACAAATTGAGTAAATAGTTGAATATAGCCTGACTTTGTTATTAAATCAGTACGCCATAAAAAGGGTGCTTATTATTCTAATGAAAGCGGCTTACTTTGATAAAAGTCAAGGATTTTGGTCCGAAATATGTAATCGTACTTGGCTTGAATGAGGCTAGCCCTAGCGCGGTCTACGTTGTTTTTGGCAATATTATAGTCAGCGGCATTGAGGGCGCCCGCATTGAGGCGTGCTTCGGCAGCTTTAAAAGAAAGCTCAAGGGTTCCTACTTGCCGAGCTGTAGCTTCATAGCGCTTGGCGGCATTGAGCATGTTGTAGTATGCCTGCTCAATAGTCTGTCGAACTTGATTCCTGACGATTTGTGATTGAAATTCCGCATTTTTTTGCTGGATTTGTGCCCCTGCTATCCGGTAGCGTACCTGATAGCCATTAAAAATAGGAACTCTCAATGACAATGAAAGAGAGGCGTTTCGATTAAAACCTAATTGATCAAAATAACCAAAACTTTGAATAGCACCACTAGGAACAGTAGTCCGGACGATGACCGGCAAAGTAACTCCTCCATAAGTGATGTATTGAGTTGTAGAAGGTATGTCACGTACTTGCGAAGCACCTCCATCTCCTACAAAACGTTGTCTGGGAGCGGCACTAGAAAAAGAAGAACTCAGCCCTCCTCCCAACGACAAAGAAGGTAATTTAGCACCTTTGGCAATATCAATTCCAGTTTTGGCACTTTCAATACGGAGATTTGCTGCTTCCATATCAGGTAGATACTTGATAGCGGCATTGTACACTTGCTCTAAGGTAGCATCATAAGGGGCTGATGTAGAAGGAAGTGGTAAATTGATGGGTTCTACTTCAATCACCTCACTACCATAGAGATTCATAAGTTGTTTGAGGGCAAGCTTTGATAACTCTATATTGTTTTGTGCATTTACAATAGAAAGTTCATCATTAGCAAGTTGAGATTGTATATCATAAAGGTTGATTTCGGGAAGGGATCCGGCTTTTACCAACTTCTCGGTACGTTCGAGCTGGAGGCGAGTAGTTTCTAACTGACGACGTGCAAATTCGAGCTGTTCTTGGTTGTTAAGAACTGAAAGATAATTTGTTGCAACATTCAAAATCAGTGTATTACGGCTCGATTCCAGTTCTTTTTGACTGGCTTGTAAGTTATACTGATTTTGTTTAATGGTATTTTTTTGTTGATATCCATTAAAAAGGTTGACGCCCGTGCTTAAGTTGAAGTTCGAAAAATTCACTGTTTGTTCCACGAATTGGTTCGTGAAAGGATCAATGTTACGTCCTGATTGTAACCCTTGCCCCCCGCTAAAGTTGAGCGTGGGGTACCGTTGCCATTTTGATTGGTCAAGGATGTTTTGATTATTCTGGATTTGAAGTTGACTTTGTTGCAGTTGCAAATTGTTTTGCAATGCAATCGTCACACATTGTTGAAGTGAATATTTTTGCTGAGCTTGGCTGTATAGGCTTAAACCAAGCGAGATGGCGAGTAACCAATTTTTCATCGCTGTCCTTTTGATTTTATCTTCAAGGTTACAAAACTAAATTTGCTACCTCTAAGAAAATTGGATAAACGGTGAAATAAGTTTATCAACGCTTCAAATTCAGCAATTTAAAACAATAATAATCAAGGCGCAGTTTTTTTGAATTCGATATCTCCAGCATTGGCAAGGGTGACAACGACACGGTCAATATCGCCCGTAGCATTGATTCTAAAATCAAATTTAGCTTGGTCAAAAGCACCTGTACCTTCAAAAACATCGTAGTGATAATGTTGTAGAGTAAAAGGTAAATTGTGAAATACGCCGATAAACTCTTCGTCACCGCGAGTTTCCAATACAAATGACCCATAAGCAGGATGTTCATACTTGCCCCGATAACTACTCAACTTCTGAGAAGGCTTAGTATCTGATTTGCGTTTGCTGGCATTTTCATCTTTGGTTTTTTGTTGTTTGGCTTTGGCTTCTGCTTGGGCTGTTTTGAGGCGGCTCGCCCAATCAATCACTGGAAGGTTGAGCCATTTATCAGCTATATAGTTGCAGATTGAGTTGACAAAATAATAGTCTACAGCACCCGTGTTTGTAAGTACTACTACGCCAAAATTTTGATTCGGGAAAAAGGTCATTTGCGAACGGAATCCTTCAATGGAACCATTGTGGCTCAATCTTAAAAAACCGCGATAAGTATTGATATTCCAGCCCATACCGTAGCTGGCATAGCCCAACTCACTAAAGGTGATTTCGGCAGGAGATACGATTATGTGGGGCGTATGGGTTTCTTTCAGGTTTGTTTCCGAGATAATTTGTTGATTTCCAAACTTCCCTTTCCCCAGTTGCATTAGGAGCCAATGAGACATATCAACTACATTGGATTTGATAGAGCCAGCAGGACCGATGGCATCTATATTACTTCCAAATCCCTGCTCCAGCCATTGGCCGTTGTTGTCTCGATACGAAAGAGAATAATCACTACTCTGAAAAAGTTCGGGATAAGCAAGTACAGTTTGTTTCATTTCAAGGGGAGAAAGGATTTTTTCTCTTAAAAAATTCTCCCAGCTTTTTCCTGAAATTCTTTCAATTAAGACCCCTGCCGTCATATACATCAAATTGTTGTATTGATATTGGGCATATACTGGTTTTGAAAGAGGCAAGTATTTGAGCCGCTGATACAGGCTTTGGCGGTCGAGGTTTGCATAGAGCCAAGTCCAATCGTGGCGTGGTAGGCCTGTGCGGTGTGATACCAAGTCGCGGGCAGTGATTATTCGAGTAGCGTATTCGTCATGAAGTTGAAAATCAGGTAAATAATCTTTGACAGGTTTGTTCCAATCTAATTTTCCTTCGTCTGCTAATATACCTAAAGCTGTCGCCGTAAATGATTTAGTACATGAAGCAATTGGGAAGAGCGTTTGAGCCGTAACGGGGAGGTTATTTTTTAAATCTTTAAATCCATATCCTTTGGTATAAAGGATTTTGCCGTCTTTGACAATCCCCACCGCTGCTCCTGGGACGCGCCATTCGATGAGCATTTGATTTACAAAATTATCGAACCCAACAAGCGGGTCAGTAGGAGGAGAGGCGACTTTTTTTTGGGCGTAACCAAAACTGATAATACAAATCAGTAAAATAGTTTGAACAAGCGGGCGCATACGGAGAGAGGGGGTGTTAGACCAACAAATATAGTTTTAAAGCATATAGTTTGATGTAACCTTGCTCCGAAAGTTCTTATTTTAGTGCATTATCGCTGTTTTTTTGATATTAGTAGACATTTTATCAATCAACCAATAAAAACGAATGGTAAGGAAGAGCGCCGAAAAGGTAAGGCCAGCAGATAAGGCAATCCATACTCCTTCTACATCCATTTTAAAAGTAAAAGCTAAGAGATAACTCAAAGGTAAAGCAATAACCCAATAGGCCACTAATGTAATACCTGTAGGAACATTGACATCAGTTAAGCCCCTTAATGTGCCTAAGCCTGTAGCTTGAATCCCGTCGGATAATTGGAAAAAGCCTGCATAAATCATCAAAGTAGAGGCAATGCTTGTGACGGCGAGGTTGTCTTTGAGATAAAGTGAAACCAAAAAATCATTGGCTGTCAAGAAAGTAATACAGCATACTCCCATAAATGCTGCCACAATCACAAATGCTGCTGTGCCTGCCTGCTTTACTTTGGAGAGGTTGTTTTGTCCCCATGCTTGGCCCACTCTGATAGCACCTGCGGCGGCAATGCCTGTAGCCATCATATAGGTGGTAGAGGCCAAATTAATGGCAATTTGGTGAGCGGCTAGTTGACTTTCGCCCAGCCATCCAATCAACACTACGGCAAGTGAAAAGGCTGCTACTTCAAAGAAAAATTGAAAACCTACTGGAATCGTAAGCTTGAAAATTCTTTTTATTAAGGGAGTAATATTTTGATTAGGAAAATGGAGGTAGATTTTGAAGTACTTACTTCTAAAAATATATCCTAAGATAACAATCGCCATATAAAGCCGTGAAAACAGAGTGCCTAAGGCTGCCCCATTAAGCCCCATTTTAGGAAAAATCCATACTCCTTTAATTAGTACCCAATTGATGAGGGCATTGAAAAACAACGCTGAAACGGTCACAAACATGGCTACTTTGGTATAAGAAAGCCCATCTGCTAGTTGCCGAGCGGCAACAAAAACTAACAACGGTAGAATAGAAATACTTAGGATGTAAATAAATGGTTTAGCGAGGCGTGTCACTTCGGGAGTTTGCCCAAAAAAGTCTAAACTTAACCCCAATCCTATTCCCACTATGCCAAGCAAAATACCCAGCATTATGCCTACGTTCATGCCTGCCCTGAATAAATTCCCAATTTCTTGCGTATTGTTTTGTCCTTTGGCTTGTGAAATAAGGCTTGATACAATTCCTAATCCCCCAAACCCAATACTAGAAACCAAAAAAGTAAGCGAAGTGGCTAACCCTGACGCTCCTAGAGGAACCGCCCCTAGAAAACGCCCTACCATCAGGTTGTCGGTAACTCCCATTAAAATGACTCCAAGCTGAGCAATAATAATAGGAATACTAAGCTTGACGGTTGCTAAAATTTCGCGACGCATGAACTACTGTTTTTGGAATGACTTACACAGGGGCAACCTAAGTTTTAGAAAAATAGTTTGACTACGGAATAATTTGTCATGGGAGGAAGCCAATAAAATAATAAAAGCGGTCAATCGACCGCTTTTATTAATGGAAGAAATCTTTCATCTTCTCAAAAAAACCTTTCTCATTTTTACCCGGCTTGGGTTGAAAATTAGGTGAGTTTCGAAGTTTTTCAAGCAAGGCTCGCTCGTCGTTATTGAGTTGCTTTGGTGTCCAGATATTAATATGTATCAATTGATCGCCTCTGCCGTAGCCGTTGAGTTCTTTGATTCCTTTTCCTTTAAGTCTTAATATTTTACCACCTTGTACACCCGCTTCAATAGGCACTCGCGCTTTACCGTCGAGGGTAGGAACTTCTACACTGGTACCCAGGGCCGCATCTACAAAATTAAGATGGAGGTCATACACTAGATTGTTGCCGTCGCGTTTGAGGTTTTCGTCCTCTTCTTCTTCTACCACAATCAGCAAGTCGCCTGCTACACCACCGCGAGGGGGCACATTGCCTTTGCCACTCATAGAGAGCTGCATGCCGTCGGCTACGCCACCGGGGATTTTGATGCTGATTACATCTTCTTCCAACACACGTCCTTCGCCTGCGCAGACTTCACAGCGCTCAGATACAATTTTACCTTCGCCATTACAAGTAGGACAGGTGCTAGTTGAGACCATTTGGCCGAGCATGGTACTTACTACTTTACGTACTTGCCCGTTACCATTACAAGTATGACAAGTTTTGAGGGAGGCTCCATTTTTAGAGCCATTTCCTCCGCAAGTGTTACAGCTTACGTATCTTTTTACTTTGATTTTCTTTTCTGCACCTTCGGCTACTTCGCGGAGGTCAAGTTTGAGTTTGATTCTCAAATCGGTACCTCGTCTGACGCGCCTTCCACCTCCACCGCCATTGCCAAAAATATCTCCAAAAGGCGAAGAATCACCAAATATGTCGCCAAATTGAGAGAAAATATCGTTGATGTCAAATCCTTGACCACCGCCAAAACCACCATTACCACCCATGCCAGCATGGCCAAATTGGTCGTAACGTTTGCGTTTTTCGGCATCGCTCAATACGCCATAGGCTTCGGCTGCTTCTTTAAATTTTTCTTCAGCCGAAGGGTCATCAGGGTTTTTGTCGGGGTGATATTTGATGGCTAGCTTACGATAAGCTTTCTTTATCTCATCGTCCGATGCTGATTTGCCGACGCCAAGGACTTCATAATAATCTCTTTTCTGTGCCATTGTTTTGTGGGTTAATCATCATAAATACTTTCTCAAGCATTCATAACATATCACAAAGTTAACTTCCTACTACGACTTTAGCGTAGCGGATTACTTTTTCATTTAAAAAATATCCTTTTTCGACTTCGTCAATTACTTTTCCTTTCAGGTCTTCACTTGGAGCTGGGAATTGGGTAATTGACTCATGCAAATCAGCATCAAATACTTCACCTTTAGAGGTCATGGGTTTGAGGCCTTTGCTTTCAAGCGTTTTTGAAAACTTATTGAAAATCAGACCCACGCCTTCTTTGAGAGGAGCGATGTCGGTAGTAGTTTCAAATGAGGCCATAGCACGTTCGAAATCATCCACTACGGGCAAAACAGCCTTCATCAGATCTTCATTAGCACTTGAAATTAATTCTAATTTCTCTTTGGCAGTGCGGCGACGGAAGTTTTCGAAGTCGGCGTACAAACGCAAATATTTATTTTTTAACTCTGTAATTTCTGCTTCTAATTTTTCTGTAACCTTTTCTTCGCCTTCTTGGGCTATCTCAGGAGCAGCATTAGCTGCCAATTCGTCTTCTATGGGTGTGTCTTCTTGAATGTGTTGGTTATCGGTTGTCATGACAAATCAATTCACAATGAAACATTTTTTCTTCTACAAAGTTCGTCAATTATTTTGCCAGTACCACCACAACTGACAGATTGGCAGAAACTCCCTTTTGAAGAAGTGGTAAAGAAGCCTTTTTGACGAAATTTTTATGAAAGAGATTGTAACTTTTTTGTGAATGTCCGTCTAATATAAATAGTGATAAATATGATTTTTAATGGTTTTTTTATGATGAAAAAAAATATACCTTCCCCTCGTCGCATCTATTCCAAACCAACCCTTCTGAAAATAGGGAAAGTTGCAAATCTTACAAAAAAGACTGGCAGTCAATTTGATATGTTGACTAGTACTAATTCTTTTACCCCCTGATTTTATGGCTTATAGTTGGATCAAAACAAATGGGTTTACACTTTAATATCCTGAAAATATATGAAAAAAATATACCTTTTTGTGCTATTCTTAGGTGTCTTATTTAAAGCTGCCTCCCAAGGTGGCGGGATTTTGCAGACCTTTGATGGAGCAGCAGCATTGCCGACAGGATGGAGCACTACAGCAACGTCTAATGCCCTAGTAGAAAATGCGTCTAATAGCAATGGGTATACTATTCCTACTACAAACCCTACGGTGAGTGCTTCTGGTACCAACAACTTATCAATGAGAAACTGCGGTAGCGCGACAGTGTCGATTACCACGGTAGCTTTTGACCTAACGGGCAAGAGCAATGTCATAGTGGGATTTGGTCGGCGGCGTACAAGTACTTTCGCCCCCACAGTATCGTTTTCGGTTAGTGTAGATGGCGGGACTACTTTTAGCACGTTAAACAGTGATGTGTCATCAGCGGCCAATACTACATGGGCTTTTTTGGGGCCGATTTCGGTTCCTACTGCGGCCAATCAAGCAAGTGTGATTTTTAGGTTTGATTATGTATCTACAAGCTCAACTTCCTGCACAGGAAGCTCGGCCAATTTTCGAATCGATGATTTTATTGTGGGTTGGAATGATGTATTTCCTGTAAAACTGACGTTTTTCAAAGCAGAAGCACGTAGCACAGGTGTAGAATTGTCATGGCAAACTTCGGAAGAAATAAGCAATCAACGTTTTGAGATTGAGCGTAGTCTTGATGCTAAATCCTTTGAAAAAATAGGCGCGATAGAAGGAAAAGGTACGATATCAATTGCCCAGAATTATTCTTTTTTGGATAGCAGTCCCCTACAAGGATTGAATTATTATCGATTAAAACAAGTGGATTTTGATGGCAAATACAGCTACAGTGTTATCAGAGATATACGCGCCAAAGGTGAAGAGTCTAGTTTTCGAGTATATCCCAATCCTGCCACGAATGAACTGAAAATAGAGGTGCCACAGCAGGAAGAAATAAGCTATGGAGAACTTCTCGACTTGACGGGCAGGATAGTGAAGCGTTATGGAGCAGGCTCAGACAAAGTCTCTATAGGTGACATCAGGCCGGGCGTCTATATCCTGAAGATTAAAACTCAAACGGGAGCTAGGTATCAGCAACGAATCATAAAAATAAATTAATGCATATTTGCGCATTTGACTCATGTCTGGAATCTGTGGTATTATTTATTTTGAGAAACAACCGCAGCCGCATGATCTCCTCAGCATGGTACTTTCTATGAAGCATCGCGCGAAAGATGGAGTTTTTGAAAAAACAACCGAAAATGCAGCAGTCGCTTATCTAAAACTTAATGTATCTGACTTATCAAAAATACAAACGGGACCTCTTGAAACGACAGAAGGGATACTGGTAGTGGCAGATGCTCGGCTTGATAATCGCGATACTTTGCTCAAAACCTTTTTTGAAGGAGACCTTCAAAAATTACGTGATTCAGTCAGCAATACAGCGCTCATTTTGGCTGCTTACGAATTTTGGGGAGAAGATTTACTTTTTCATTTGATTGGCGATTTTGCCTTTGTGATTTGGGACAAATCTCGGCAAAAAATCATTTGTGGACGAGACCACGTAGCTGCGCGTCCTTTGTATTATCATTATTTGGAGGGTGAATATTTTGCGTTTGCGTCTGAAGTTAAAGCCTTATTGACGTTGCCTAACGTTCAAATCAGGCCTTCATTCGAAAAAATACACGAATATGTCTCGTGGAAAGCGCATCGTCAACCTTATCAACCTACTTCTTTTTATGAAGGGATTAGTGCAGTACAGCCTGCGCATGTGTTGAGGGTTGAGGCTGAAAAATGTGATTCACGGCAGTGCTGGGATTTGGATTTGAAACGTTTTGAAAATTTGAGGGGTGATCAAGAATATTTTGATGTCTTTAGAGCTACTTTTTTTGAGGCTGTAAGATGCCGTATAGACAGTTACGGGCTATTAGCCGCGCATTTGAGTGGAGGGTTAGACTCTTCTTCTATTTGTACAGTGGTAAATTTGGTGTTTGGTCAACCGCTCTTGACGCAGTACTTCGATATCGGAGGGAATGCGGATGAAAAAGAATTTGTGGATGAAATGTTAGCAAATCACGATTATCATCATCAAAATATCCTTCCTACCATAGATTGGAACGAAGCAAGTCGGAATTTGTCTAATATACTAGGACATCCCAATTACTTCTTAGTACTACCAAGTTATATCGTTACATCATCTGAAGCCTTGGCTGCCTGTCAATGCACGCTTTTACTTACAGGACATGATGGTGATAGCGTAGTAGGATACGGACATGACTATCCTCTTTCTTTGTTGGAAACTCATCAAAAAAAAGAGTTTGTAGAGCTCATGCGAGAGTATGCCTTGGTAGCAGATTTTGGGTCACAAATCAAGGAGTGGAATGAGTGGTCTTTTCTTCAAAAGTATCGATTCCTTGTAAAGATTTATTTCAAACAGCATATCAAGAAAAAATGGTATAAGAAGCATTACGGACTAGCAATCTTGGAAATATTGCGTTGGAGTTTTACTTTGAAATTTGTTCCATTAGATGTTAATGCGCGTATCTTAAAGAAGAAAAATAGTTTTTCGCCAAATTCTGGCCCAAAAGAAATCAACACATCGTATGGTTTTTCTGAGGTTGAAAATCAATTAGTGGGGGATATTTTGCATGAAGCAATGCTTCAAAGCATTGAAGAATTTGAGCAAATTGGGGCTTGGTATGGCTATGAAGTAGTACATCCGTTTTATGACAAACGGCTGATAGAATTATGTTTAGCTATTCCTAATCGTCTCAAGTTTGACCGGGGCTATCGAAGAGGGCCACTCAGACATGCCATGGAAGATTTTTTGCCCGACAAAGTGAGACTACGTACCAGTAAAGTGACAATGAATGAGTCAGTAGAGAATCAATTAAACGCAGTAAGAACGGAAGTGGTGGAATTGCTCATAAAAGCTCAAAAGGGATTGCCTTCATTTTTTGACGAAGCACAAAGTCAGACCTTAACCCCTTATTTTGAAAAGGCAATTCAAGTGTTTTCAAATCCTGAATGTACGGGACTTGCACGATTTGTGCGAGAAGTAAACCTTGCCCAATGGTTGTTGTCTATCTAAAACCTCCTTGGTCGTAGAAAGTACGGCGGCGCGAAAGCTTCAAATCGCGCAAAAGGGCCGATTTGGCACGGATTTCAAAACTATAATTATTTGACCTAAATCCTGAACCTGCATACGGTGTCCAGTTAAATGACATTTCCCAGCAGTGTAGATCGCGCGTGATACCGATATTAGTAATAGAAGGCGCTTTGGCTACAATATCCAAACCTGTATCAAATACAAATTTCCATTTGGGCGTAAGACTAAAATCACCATTCATACGCAGAGTTTGGATTGTAGTTCCTGCTGATAGCCCTTGGCGCGAATAGTTGAAACTATAACTCATGCTCAATGTCCACGGGATATTGAAATCGATATAAGCATCAGGATTGGCATTGATCATTCGTTGTTGCTCTTCGGTATTGGGCGTATTTGCTTTTTTAGGTTTATCGGCTCCTTTAGGGGCAAACCTTTTGGAGAGAGCTACGTTGACATTGCTCAGGCGTGCCAAACCTTGATTTTGTGTGAAAGACCAACGATTGATTTTACGCCCTGTAGTACCATAAAGTTCATCTTTTACGTAAGCATAGGGATCAAAGTTGGCAGAAAGGTTGAAGTTCAAATCTTTAAAAATGCGAGCATTGGTATTGAAACTAATATCCGACATTTTTAAAGAGTCTGCCATCAGATTATAAGAGCCATTAAAGCTAAAGTTGTCGAGGATGTTTATTTTTTCAAATTGCTTACCACTTGAGTCGGATTTAGGGCGTACTTTGGCTTCAAAGAGGTTGTTGAGACTCCACGTAATGCCTGCGGCTGAAGTACCAGAAGTGGTAAGATTTCCTCCAATAGTTCGGTACCTATTAAGATACCTTACATCGCCGCGTTCGTTTACGGTAAGACGTTGGAGTAGGTTAGATTGGTCGGGCACATAGCTAAAGCTTGCTGAAGGAATGAGGGTATGACGAATTGCCTCCAGACGTTTACCTCCTACCCGAAACATCCCATAGATGCGAGTGTTCATACTTGCACTAAACGAGACATTATTGGCAAAATAAAAACCATTCAGGGTATCTACCCGAACTTGGTTATTACCTACATATTCATAATTGAATTTTTTGGTAAACGTTTCACCCGAAAGTGAAATACCTGGGGTAATATTGATGTATTTGAAAAGCTTGATGTTGGGTAAAGAAATAGGAAGTGAAAAGCGACCAGTGAATTGTGAGTTTTTAATAAATTCAGGAAGGTTTTGGGCATTAAGAGCATAGGTAGTAGGAGCCCCCGATTCGGGAGTAACTACGGTAGGAGCATTGGCTAGGGTAAACCCTAAACGAGAACTAGAAGTATCGGCATACACAATGGTATTGTTGGCAGTAATACCCCCACTAAAATCCAGACCCAATCGAAAACTCTCATACCAAGCACCCGTACCGCCTTTGAGGGCAAAGGGGGCAAGTTGGTTAATTCCAAAGTTGAAATCAATTCCCGCATCTATCGAACCAGGGTCTGTTTGCTTACCAGTAGAATCGACTTTAGAGCGGTCAGGAAAACGTTGATTCACGCGTACGCTAGTTCCCATACGGGCAAACTGCCCAAATTGCTTGGTATATTGAACCGACGAACTCGCTACGTTTTGGATATATTTCTGCGTATTAAACTCATTAAACTGATTGAAACTATTGCTACCTAGGTTGACCGAAGCACCAAAACTTGAAGTACCGCGTGGTACGGGCGAGTGAGTCCAGTTGAGACTAAAATCATTACGTGGTTGATTCAAGATTTTGATTTCATTGCCCTGAACATTGCGATTGAAGCGTAAGTTGAAATTTCCACTATAGCGATATTTTACGGCATAGGGCATCGCTACTCCAATCCCCCAACTCCCGCGTGAGTAAATCTGACCAGTGAGACTCAAATTGATTTTTTCACTAATGGCAAAATAATACCCGCCATCTCTCAAATAATATCCGCGTCCGTTGGGTTCTTCGCCATAAGTAGGCATCAAAATACCAGAGGTGCCTATTTCTTTTTTCTTAGGAACGGGGAAAAAACCAAAAGGCAACCCTACAAATGGAAGAGGTACATCTGAAACTACCAAATGGAATGGCCCCGAGATGACTTGTTTTTCGGGAATGACTTTGATTTTTTTTGCAGCAATGTGGAAGTGAGGCTGGGCAAGGTTACAGGTAGTATAAATCGAGCCGCGAATATACATGTTGTTTTCTTCGTCTTTTTTGACGGTCGTACCCCGTATGTTGCCGTCGCCTTGCTGCGTAACTACCCCCTTGATAAACCCTTTTTTACTTTTAAAATTATAGCGAATTTCTTTGGTATCGTATTTTTCTCCATTGTCCTGAAATATAGGCTGTCCAATCCACTTTCGAGAAGTCGAATCATAATTTCCCCGGGCAAATACTTCATTGGTTTTCCAATTCAGACGGATATAATCAGCCTCCAAAATGATAGCTCCATAAGTCACTTTGGCTGTGCCATAGAGGTGTACTTCCTGCTCGCCCGGGTCCATCACAGTAGAGTCTTGGGCGCTATATTGTACGGTATTTTTGAGGTCGCTTTCTGCTTCTAGTGTATCAGATTTGGTACTGTCAGAAGGTATAGGAAGTACCGAAGGAATAGTGGGAGTCGCTCGTTTGATAGAGTCCAAACGAACGGGGTTCGTAATCTTACGAGGAGTTAATGTTTGGGCGAAAGACCCAAAATGGACTCCTAACACAAGAAGCCAAAGTAGCCATTTCGCGGCTTTTTCAAGAACTTTTAATTTTTTCAAAGACAATTTTACCAGCGCTTTATTTGCAAAAGTAAATCATTACGCGTTTGGAAATGCTGAAAGTTTGTTAAAAGTTATTAAATGATAAGTGCTTAAAAGAATGAAGGGTTTGATAATCAGCTCGATGATGGGAGTTGTTTCGAAATCATATCGCTAAAACAGAAGAAGAGATAGCAAAGAAAAACATCAGTAAAAATCACATAAAAGCAACTTAAAAGGTAACATTCTCTTTAATCGGTTCTTCTATATGAAATATCTTTTTGCTTGTTTGGTATCCATTTTTTTGGTTGCTACTGGTTTCAATGTGAAAAATAAATTTATCCATGAGCCTCCAACACACCCAAATATCCTCTGGATTACGTGCGAAGACATGAGCTTTCATTTGGGATGCTATGGAAGTAAGCTAGCCAAAACTCCTCATTTAGACGAACTAGCCGCTAATGGCACTCGATATACCCGTGCGTTTACTACAGCGGGGGTGTGTGCTCCGAGCCGTTCGGCTATCATTACGGGCATGTATCAGCAGTCGATTGGTACTCAAAATATGCGCACTTTGGCAGCTTCGGCGGCGGCTAAAGATGCTTATCCTTCTGGTTTTAAAGGCTACTCGGCAGTAATCCCAGAAGAAGTCAAATGCTTTTCGGAGTACTTACGGGGGAGGGGTTATTATTGTACCAACAATTCCAAGGAAGATTATCAGTTTGTAGCGCCTCCTACTGCTTGGGATGAGAGCAACAACAAAGCCCATTGGCGAAATCGTCCCGACAAAAACCAACCTTTTTTTGCCATATTTAATTTTACTATCACGCACGAGTCACAAGTGTGGGTAAGAGCCAAAGAACCACTTTTAGTAAAACCCGAAGAAGTCGAGATTCCGCCCTATTATCCTGATACCCCAGAAGTACGTTTGGATATAGCGCGACATTTGTCTAATGTAATGGTGATGGACCAACAAGCGGGCAACATTCTTGAACAGTTGAAAGAAGACGGTTTGGAACAAAATACGATTGTTTTCTTCTTTTCAGACCACGGCGACGGGCTGCCGTTTGTCAAACGTGAAGTGCTTGATAGAGGTTTACGAGTCCCTTTTATTATCAAAAATCCTTTTGATAATAACAAAAATGTGGTTGACAATCAGATGATTAGTTTTGTGGATTTAGCACCTACTATGTTGTCGTTGGCAAATATTCCTGTGCCAAAGTATATGCAAGGGCAGGCGTTTTTGGGAAGACAAAAAGCAAAAAGCCCTCGACAATTTGTATTTGCCGCTCGCGACCGCATGGATTCGGAATACGAGCGAGTTCGTACGGTAAGAGACGACCGCTACCGATATGTAAGGAATTATATGCCACAAAAGCCTCATTATCAGAATATAGGCTATCGACTTCAGCAGCCTTCGATGCAGTCGATTCTTAAACTCAAAGAAGAAGGAAAGCTTAATGCGACTCAGATGCAGTGGTTTAGACCTACCAAGGCAGTGGAAGAATTGTATGATTGTGACAAAGACCCTTTTGAGTTTAACAACTTAGCCGAAAATCCTGCTTATCAGCCACAACTGACAAAACTCCGTAAAATATATAATGACTGGATTCAGAAAGTAGGAGATACGGCCCAAGAACCTGAAATGGACATGGTGAAGCGATGGTGGGGAGGCAAAGACGAACCTCCATTGACTCAAACGCCACAGATACTTCTCAAATCTTCTAAAATTGCTTTATCTTGCGCGACCAAAGGCGCTTCTATTGGTTATAAAAAACACTGGAAAGAGCCTAGTTGGAAGGTATATACTCAGCCTATAAGTGTCACTTCGAGCGATTCGCTCTACGTGATTGCGCATCGGATAGGTTATACCAAAAGCAATATTGTAACCCAAAAATTTTAGTAGGTCACTAACCAATCTCATTATTCAAAACCCACGTTCCAAAACTAAACTACTATGTCAAAAACTCAAGTAGCTGTGGTAGGGCTAGGCTTTATTGGCCCCGCACACATCGAGGCACTCCGCCGATTACCAGATGTAGAAGTGGCCGGAATTGCTGATTTTTCGGCCGAAATCGCCCAAGCAAGAGCCCAAACGCTCGGCACCAACGCCTATGATTCGTTTGATGACTTGCTACGCGACGATTCTATTGAGTGCGTTCATATCTGTACGCCCAACTTCCTACACTACGAACAGTCTAAAAAAGCATTGTTGGCGGGCAAGCACGTAGTGTGCGAAAAACCTTTGGCTACCAACACCGCCGAGGCCGAAGAGCTTGTTGAGCTAGCTGATAAGCTAGGGTTGGTCAATGCGGTACACTTCAATTTGCGCTATTATCCTTTGATTCGTCAAATGAAAACCATGCGTGAAAAAGGTGAACTAGGCGAAGTATATTCAGTCCAAGGAAGCTATTTGCAAGATTGGCTTTTCTTACCTACTGACTACAACTGGCGCTTGGAGCCGTCGCAATCGGGTGATTCGCGTGCCGTGGCCGACATTGGCTCTCACTTGTTTGACTTGATTGAGTACATCACGGGCTTGCACATCACGGAAGTAATGGCCGATTTCAATACGGTTCACAAAACCCGTATGAAGCCTAAAAAAGCAATCGCTACCTATTCGGGCAAGCTTCTCCAAGCTTCTGACTATGAAGAAGTACCTATTACTACCGAAGATTATGCCTCTATTTTGTACCGTTTCGAAAACGGTAACAAAGGAGTAGCTACTGTAAGTCAGGTATCGGCAGGGCGTAAAAACCGCGCTACGCTCGAAATCAGTGGCTCAAACCAAACTTTCAATTGGTGTTCTGAAGCCCCCAACGAAATGTGGATTGGCCGTCGCGACGGATTTAATCAGTCACTCATCCGCGACCCAGCATTGGTACATGAAGACGCGCGTGCGTTGATTACCTTCCCAGGTGGTCACAATGAGGGCTTCCCCGATACTTCAAAGCAATTGTTTAAAGAAGTGTACGCTGCTATTCGCAACGGCAAACCCGAAAAGCCCAATTATCCCACTTTTGCGGATGGATTGCGCGAGCTAAAATTGTGCGACAAAATTGTACAAAGTAGCCGCGAGCAGCGTTGGGTTCAAGTTTAGTAACTGACAATCAGTAAGCATACTGGACAAAACGATAATATTTTCGTAACTTTGTGGCGAATTTGTTATCGATTCAAATCGTACTTCCACCATTTAAAGGTCTAGAAATAGCGCTTAAAAATCAGGTGAAAGTACGATTTTTCTTATTTTGTTTAGTCCCAATTAACCCCAAAGCTCATGGAGCGGATTAAGATTGCGATTTTGGATATGTACGACGGCTATGCCAACGAAGGCATGCGTTGTATCAAAGCCTTGGTGGGTCAGTTTTTGGCGCAAGAAGGAATAGTAGGAACTTATGATGTTTTTGATGTCAGACAAAAAAATGAGGTTCCTGATTTAAGTTATGATATTTTTATCTCTTCGGGCGGGCCAGGCAATCCAGTACCTTCAGGGGAGCCTTGGGAGAAACCATTTTTTATGCTTCTTGATCAGATTTGGCAGTATAATCGACAGCCTCATCGTCCGCAAAAAAAACACTTAATGTTGATTTGTCATTCCTTCCAAATGGCCTGTATTCATTGGGAAATAGGACTGGTTTGTAAACGACGTAAAACATCCTTTGGGATTTTTCCGATGCACAAAACCCACTTTGGACTTCAAGAGCCTATTTTTAAAGAACTTCCAGACCCTTTTTATGCAGTAGATTCAAGGGATTTTCAAGTCATCAAAACCGACCCAAAACAATTGGAACGTTTGGGGGCTAAAGTACTTTGTATTGAAAAAGAACGCTTACATATAGACTTAGAACGTGCCGTAATGGCGGTGCGGTTTTCGCGGGAGATTTTTGGAACACAGTTTCATCCTGAAGCGGATGCGGAAGGGATGCTGCGGCACTTTCAAAAAGATGAAAAGCGGGAAGGTATCATCAAAAACTACGGAGAGGCCAAATACAACAGCATGGTTGATTCTTTGCAGGACCCTGAAAAAATTATGCGTACAGAGGCGGCGATTATTCCCACTTTTCTTGGACGTGCTGCCGAGCAATTGATGAGTGCAGTGGCAGTAGTATCATAGCATATTTTTTACGTATTTGGGACATTAATTGAAAAACTCCTTTTTCGTCAACACAAAAGTTCTAATAACCTATGATTTCGACATATCGGCAAAACTACAACGCAGCTTTTAGCGAAGAAAAATACCATGAATTTGTAGAAGCTATCAAGGTTAATTGGCCTGAACAACTGGATTTTCGCGTAGCCGAAACACCGGTGTTTGTGCCAGCGGCTCTTAAAAACAAACTTATTGAAGCTTGTGAGTCATTTGTCGATGTAATCGTTGGACCACATTTTAAGGTCAAAACTCAACATTCCATTCCTTTGGGGCAAAATGTACCCCACGAAAACGACCATGCTTCGTTTTTGGCAATCGATTTTGCCATATGTAAGGATACTGATGGAGAACTAATACCACAACTTATTGAGTTGCAAGGATTTCCTTCGATTTTTGGATTTCAGAGCTATGTGACAGAAAAGTTTCGTGAGTATTTTCCCATTCCGGCCGAGTTTAGTAATTATTTCAGTGGCGTTACTACCCAAGCCGAATATATCGCCAAGCTGAAAGAGGTGATTGTGGCAGACGAAAATCCTGAAAATGTGATTTTGCTAGAAATATATCCTGAGCAGCAAAAAACACGTATAGATTTTACAGTTACTGAGGCTTTTTTGGGGGTAAAAGCGGTGTGTTATACCAAAATAAAGAAAAAGGATCGTAAACTATATTATGAAAAAGACGGTCGTGAGCTTGAAATCAAGCGTATTTATAATCGTTTGATTTTTGATGACTTGACCAATTTTCCTGACCTTCAGACCGATTTTAATCTTACCGACGACCTAGATGTAACATGGGTAGGGCATCCCAACTGGTTTTTTCGTATCAGTAAATATACGCTTCCCTATCTAAAGAGCCCTTACGTGCCAGAAACCCGTTTTTTGAGCGAATATGGTGATGAGTTTCCCGCAGATTTAGAAAACTATGTACTCAAACCGCTTTTTTCATTTGCGGGAAGTGGCGTAAAAATCCACGTAGAATTACAAGATTTAAAAGAAATCTGTGATCCAGAAAATTGGATTTTGCAAAGAAAAGTAAATTATGAGCCAGTCATTCAAGCGCCAGATGGGCTTGTAAAATGCGAAATCAGAATGCTCTACGTATGGAAAGACAATGCATCTCGTCCTGAGTTGTTGACGAGTTTAAGTCGGTTGAGTAGAGGTGAAATGATTGGAGTGCGTTTCAACAAAGATTTTACTTGGGTGGGAGGGACTACCTGCTTCTACGAACCCTAGCGTAAAATGGTGTACTGGTATTCCCCATTTTTTGGGTACGCTAGAAAATAGTGTAATTTTGAGTTTATTACCTTGATTTTTATATTTTTGTATAAAGATTTGGTTATCTACACTAAAATTTTGCTTTGTATTTTGAGACATTTTTGCGAAAAAACAGAAAAATACCGAAAAAAAGGTGATTTTTCGTATCACCCTATCTGCCATTTTTGTACTTCCTGTATTTGGGAAGATCCTATCTTCACAAATTTATCCCCCTACAAAATTTTTCGAGCTGAACGGGGAGGCACACTGTCTAGCTAAATACTTTTTAGGAACCAAGGCTATTGTGTAAGAAGAAACCCAATCTTTTAACGGATATATAGGGGGAAGGTTATCGCATTTCATTTTTTACTTTTTATATTTTATCAACTTCTAACAAATCAAGTATGAGACAATTTCTACGTATGAGCCTATTGGTGATGGCGTGTATGTCTGGTCTTGCTCTGAGAGCACAAGACATGGTAGTGACAGGCAAAGTCATGACCGCTGAGGATGGAACAGGTATGCCGGGGGTATCTATTTCGGTAAAAGGTACCACTCGTGGTGCTAATACCGATGCAGAAGGAAACTATCGGGTGTCTGTTCCTAACAACGCTACTTTAGTGTTTAGTTTTGTAGGGTTTACTTCTATTGAAGAAAAAGTGGGAGCGCGCTCGGTGATTAATGTTCAGATGAGTGTAGATACCAAAACTTTGAGCGAAATTGTGGTGACAGGTTATGGTTCACAAATCAAGCGAGACTTGACGGGAAATATCGCCCAAGTAAAGTCCAAGGATATTGAAAATATGCCTACGCCTAGTGTGGATGCCGCTTTGCAAGGAAAAGCCGCAGGGGTATTTGTCAATTCTGGTAGCGGAAAACTCGGGCAAGGAATCACAGTACGCGTGCGTGGAAACTCTTCCATCAGTGCGAGCAGTCAGCCCCTTTATGTAGTAGATGGTATCCCCGTAACAAGTGGTGATCAATCCAACTATGGAGGTGACACTAACCCTCTCGCCGATATTAATCCAAACGATATTGAGTCGATTGAGATTTTGAAAGATGCTTCGGCAGCGGCAATTTATGGAGCTCGGGCTGCTAATGGCGTTGTGCTTATTTCAACCAAACGTGGTAAAGCAGGCAAAACCAACGTTTCGTTTAACTATCAGGCGGGAGTGGCGCAAGCTACGCGTCGTTTGCCTTTCTTAAATACCGAACAGTATGAGAAATTTTATCGTCAAGCTGCGGGCTATGTAGATGGGTTAGACGGTGTAAGTCCTGAAGATCCTGATTCTCAAACTCAATATTTGTTTGGGCCGGGCGGGTTTTTGGAATATTACAGCTATGGTACTTACGGAACTCCCAAACAAACTGATAACAACTGGCAAGAGAAAGCTTTCCAAAAAGGACCCATGCAACAGATTGACCTTCAATTGAGCGGAGGAAATGAAAAAACTAAATTTTTTATGTCGGGCCAATACTTGAGCCAAACGGGTACTATTATCGGCAACAAACTTGAGCGTATTTCGGGGCGTTTGAACTTAGATCACCAAGCGACCAATTGGCTCAATGTAGGACTTATGATGAGTTTGGCTCGCACTGACAACTGGCGTTTGCCTGATGACAATGCCTTCTCAAATCCTTTGCAGATGGCTGCTTTGACACCTTTTACGCCTTTTATTGATCCTAATACCAATTTGCCCGCAGGAGCGCCTCCTGGTGATGTAAACATCCCGCTTTATTACAATCCTATTTTGAGCATTGATTACGCAGATTTTGTACAGACTTCTTATCGTAATCTCACCAATACTTATGCACAAATAAATCTGATGCCAGGGCTTAAGTTTCGTAGCGAATGGGGACTTGATTTGTTGAATATGAACGAAGAAGCCTATTTCCAAAGCCAAACGGTACGTAATCAGAGTCGGGCTTCTAATGGAATCGGTGCCAATTATGGGACTTTTGTGACCAATTATAACGCCAATAATTTCTTTAACTATCTAAAGGATTTTGGAAAGCATAGTATTGATGCTACTTTGGGAATGTCGTATCAACAATCTCAAACCAAGCGTAATTATGTAGAAGGTACTCAGTTCCCTTCTGATTCATATCGCAAAATTGCGAGTGCAGCCGTCAAATCTGATGGAACTAGTACCGAAACCAATTATCGCTTCTTATCTTATTTCACGCGGGTCAACTATCGCTTCAACGACCGCTATTTGCTAGGGGCAAGTGCGCGGGTAGAAGGGTCATCGCGTTTTGGTAAAAATTCTCGTTATGGATTTTTCCCTGCTGTATCCGCTGGTTGGGTGATTTCGGAAGAAAATTTCTTGAAAAATAATAACCTCATTAGTTTCCTCAAACTACGTGCAAGTTATGGGTTGACTGGTAATGCCGAGATTGGTGATTTTCCACAATTGGGTCTTTTTCAGGGAGATGCGGGCTATGTAGGTGCCCCCGGACAACGACCTGCACAAATTGCTAACCCTGATTTGAAATGGGAAAGTAGTCGTCAGGTAGATATAGGAATTGATTTTGGTATTTTCAACAACCGTATTAACGGAGAAATCGATTACTATGTAAAAAATACCACTGATTTACTCTTGGAAGTAAATGTGCCAGGTACGACGGGTTTTGCACGTCAATTCAAAAATCTAGGTGCGCTTGAAAACAAAGGCTTGGAATTTGTATTGAATACCCAAAATACAGTTGGTAAATTCAAATGGAATACATCCTTCAACATTGCTACCAATGCCAATAAAGTAACCAACGTGCAAGGACAAATTATCGAAGGAGGGGTGAGAAGCATGAACCGTGTAATGGAAGGGCAACCTATCGGGGTGTTTTTTACGCGTGAGTATGCAGGAGTTGACCCTAACAATGGAGACGCTTTGTTTTATAAAAATACCAAAAATCCTGACGGTAGCATAGATCGTAGCACAGTTACCAACAGCGGCTATAACTCAACCGAACGTGTGGTTGTAGGAAATCCCAATCCGAAATTTATTGGAGGTATTACCAACACCCTTTCTTATGGAGGGATTGATTTCAGTATTTTCTTTAATGGAGTAGCTGGCAACGATGTCAATTTTTATGGAGTAGGACAGTACTCATCAGCCAACGGTATTTACGAAGATAACCAAACTACCGACCAATTGAAAGCTTGGACTCCCGAAAATCGCAACACCGATGTGCCACAAGCACGTTATTTAATCACGAATGGTAGTCAGCCTTCAAGCCGTTATATATTTGATGGTTCTTATTTGCGGTTGCGTACGCTTAGTCTTGGGTATACCATTCCTAAAAACTTGACTGAACGTTTGAAAATCGACCGTGTGCGGGTTTATTTCTCAGCAATGAACCTTGCTACTTTTACCAAATATAAAGGTTGGGATCCTGAAGTAAACTCTGATACGTTTACGAGCAATTTTGCGCAAGGCAATGATTTTTATACGCCGCCACAACCTCGTACTATTTTATTTGGCGTCAACATTGGGTTTTAATCAACATCACCTTAAAAGACATTGAATTCATTATGAAAAAAATATTCATTCCATACATCATAGGAGCATTGGTAATGTTTGACAGTTGTCAGTCGCGTTTGGATGTTTCTCCTACTCAAACGATTGACCAAGCTGCAGCACTCAGTGCTTCTAAAGACGTAGAAGCGGCACTTATCGGTGCTTACGATGGCTTGCAGGGGGCTAATACCAACGGTGATACTTACGCTGGAGGATACCAATATACTTCTGAGTTGTTGGCGGCAGTTACTAATGAGGTTCGTTTTGGGGGAACATTTGCGAACTTACAAGAGCTTTTTAGAAAAGAAATTACAACCATTAATGTGACGGCTGAGGGACTTTGGATGCGTTCTTATTTAACTATCAATCGTACTAATAATGTATTGGCAAATATCGACAAGGTAACAGACGCCAAAAAAAGTGCGGTTGAAGGTGCAGCACGCTTTATCAGAGGGTCAGTATATTTTGAGCTTGTCCGTTTATATGCTAAACAATGGGGGGATGGTAATAATACCACTAATCTGGGTGTTCCTCTAGTATTTAATCCTACTACCATTGTTACAGATGCTGATAAAATTCCGCGTAGCACAGTAGCTCAGGTATATACGCAAGCGATTGAAGACTTGACCAAAGCCGAAGAGCTCTTGCCTGCTACAAATGGGGCTTATGCTACTAAAGGTGCTGCGGCTGCGATTTTGGCTCGTTTATATTTGCAGCAAGGCAACTATGCGGCTGCTAGAGATGCTGCTAACAGAGTGATTGCTTCAAATCGTTATCGTTTGGTAACACCTTTTGGGATGGCTTTTAATACGAAACTTAACAATAATGGAGGCACTCCCGCAGAGTATGTTTTTTCTATTCAAGTCAATGACCAAGATGGTTTTAATGGAATGAATACCTTTTTTGGAGCTACTGTAGGCTCTATTCCAGGAACGGCTGGGCGGGGCGATATTCGTATCCAACCTGACCACATTGCGTTGTATGAAGCAGGAGATGCTCGCGGAGAATTTTTTATCAAACCTACCGCCAATACCTTTACTTATAAATTTCTCGACCGCTTTGGGCATGTGCCTGTGGTTCGTTTAGCAGAAATGATTCTGACGCGTGCCGAAGCCAATTTCCGATTGGGTACTGCGGTAGGAGCTACGCCTGTAGAAGATATCAATACTATCAGAAACCGTGCAGGGCTTCCTAGCGTGACAAGCGTTACTTTGGCATCTATTCTTAAAGAACGCAAACTAGAACTAGCGTTTGAAGGACACGCGCTTCATGATATTAAGCGTACAGGAGGAACCGTAGGAGCTTTACCTTTTAATTCGCCTAAGCTTATTTTACCAATTCCACAACGCGAAATGGATGTAAACAAGCAATTGGTTCAAAATGAAGGATACTAAATCATAGTAGTATAATCATCACTAAAACCCTGCTTACTTCGGTGAGCAGGGTTTTTTTGTGGATATTTGCAGCTATTATCAACTATTTTGAAGTAAATATGTCAGATTTCCTTTCGCATCGTCAGCAGCTTTTTTACAATCATCTTGCCCAAACCTCCGATTTTCCTTTGGCTTTAGAAATCGAAAAAGCCGAGGGTATTTATTTATATGGAAAAGAAGGACAAAAGTATATAGATATGATTTCGGGGATTGCTGTAAGCAATGTGGGGCATCGGCATCCCAACGTGCTGGAGGCAATTCAGCAGCAATTGGATAAGTACTTGCATCTAATGGTATATGGCGAATACATCGAAACACCCCAAGTGAGATTGGCACAAACGCTCGTTAAAACTTTAGAAGTAAAAGATAACAATAATGTCCCCACACTTGATAATGTATATTTTACCAATTCGGGCGCAGAAGCGGTAGAAGGAGCCATGAAATTGGCCAAAAGATACACCCGCCGCCACGAAATCATCTCTTGCTACAATGCTTATCATGGCTCTACGCAGGGGGCCTTGAGCTTGGCAGGAGCGGAGTTTTTTAAGCGTAATTTTCGCCCTTTGTTACCAGATATTAAACACATAACGCACGGACGGATAGAAGATTTAGAGAAAATCACTAAGCATACGGCAGCGGTTGTTATCGAAGTGATTTCGGGCGAAGCAGGGGTGAGAGTGCCGACGCGTGAGTATCATCAAGCATTAAGACAAAGATGTAATGAAACAGGGACGCTGTTGATTTTTGACGAAATTCAGACGGGGTTTGGGCGAACAGGAAGTTTTTGGGCTTTTGAGCAATACGGCGTGCGCCCTGATGTATTGCTTTGTGCGAAGGGAATGGGGGGAGGAATGCCGATTGGGGCATTTATCGCTTCCCAAGAAGTAATGTCGGTTTTTAAAAACAACCCCATTCTAGGCCATATTACCACTTTTGGGGGGCATCCTGTAAGCTGTGCGGCTTCTTTGGCTACTTTGGAAGTGATATGGGAAGGAATGGGATATGACGGTAATGACGATACGTTGACGGTAAAAGAAAAAGGTAAGTTGATTAAGAAGACGCTCCTTCATCCTAAAATCAGAGAAGTACGAGGAGAAGGCTTAATGTTAGCTGTCGACTTTGAGTCTTTTGACGCCTTAAAACCCATTATTGACCGAGCGATTGAAAAGGGGGTAATTACGGATTGGTTTTTGTTTTGTGACAACTCGATGCGATTGACTCCGCCACTCATTATTTCAGAATCACAAATTCTCACGGCCTGTAATGTAATTTTAGAAGCAATTGATTGACAAATTTTGATACCTTTGCAGCGTTTATTGAAATCACCTACCAGTATTTATTGACGGACTGGAAGTCCGTAACACAAACCAAATGGACACCAAATTTTTCGGCGTAGGCGTAGCGCTAGTCACTCCTTTTGACGCCAATCATGATATTGATTTCTCGGCCCTTAAAGCACTACTTGATTTTGTGAGTGAAGGAGGGGTAAATTATCTGGTGGTTCAGGGTACCACCGGCGAAACTTCTACGACTACTTCGCAAGAGAAGTTGGATTTGTTGAACTTTGTGAAAGAAAATAACCCCAAAAAGCTCCCTCTCGTGTATGGTTTAGGGGGTAATAATACGCGTGCCGTATTAGAAACTATCAGAAGTACAGACCTTACCGGAGTAGATGCGATTTTGTCGGTATGTCCTTATTATAATAAACCTTCTCAAAAAGGACTAATTGCGCACTTTACGGCGATTGCGGATGCAAGTCCAGTGCCTGTGTTTTTGTATAATGTACCCGGACGTACAGTGGTCAATATGAAGGTTGAAACTATCGCTGAATTGGCAAAACATCCAAATATTATCGGAATCAAGGATGCGTGTGGCAATTTTGATCAATACATGGAATTGGCGAAGGTTTGTCCTGCTGATTTTTTACTGATTTCGGGCGACGACAATCACGTCTCTCCTATGATTAGTGTGGGTTGGAAAGGAGTTATATCGGTAATAGCTAATGCGTTTCCCAAAGAATTTACAGAAATGACTTGGCATGCGCTTGAAGGTCGGACTGATGAAGCTATGGCGATTCAAGGGAAGTTCTTGGATATGGATGCTCCATTGTATGCAGAATCAAATCCAGTAGGTATTAAAAAATGCCTCGAAATCAAAGGGATTTGTGGGGTAGAAGTACGTTTGCCCTTGGTGAAAGCATCAGATGAATTGGGGGCTACGCTAGAAAAGATTATGAAAAAGGAAGGCTTTATTTAAGGGGCAAGGCATACAAGAAAATAGATATTGAGTTAATAAAAAAGGTGTTTCTGACGAGAAACACCTTTTTTGTTGGGAGTAAATCTTAACTAAGGAAGCATAAAAACGGCATTTGAAAATAACAGTTTTCCATTGTACCAAAATCCACGGAAAAGAGGGTTGTTGGCCATATATACTATTTTGCCACGACCTACCTCCTCTACGCCGTAAAGTAAGGTATTTTGCAGTTTTTCTTTGACATTGCTACCTGTAAAGCCAGCAACATAGCTATCTTTTTCTTTTTTGAGGTATCCTACGTTCCAGCCATCTTTGAGAAAATCGTAGTTGTAGACGTTGTTGATAAGGGCGAAGTAATAATCCGGAAACCCAAATGCGAGTGGATGAGTATTGTCCAATTTGATTTTATAAATGCTCCCAGGACTCTCGTCTGAGACCGATTCTCTTTCGCGGTTAGCGTACACTTTCAAAGAGTCTGCGGCGGTTTTTTTGTCCGTTTTTTTAGTATCTTCTTTCTTACGTTTAAGACCAAAACCATCTTTGTCGGCCAAGAAATTGGTGGCAGTTTCCATCAAAATAAGTTTACCTCCGCCGCGAAGCCAATCACGCAAGGCAGGAAACTGATTTTCCCTCAACAAATTGCTACCAAAGGCCGTGGGGATAATAAGGACATCTAGCTTAGAGAAAGGAATACCTCCACTAAAACGGCTGTTTGGATCAAGTAAGGTAATGGGGTATTTGAGTTCTTGGTCAAAGAAATACCATACTTCGCCCACGCTTGTCATCGAAGTACCATCGCCGGCGATGAGTCCAATGCGTGGAGTCGCTTTGATATTAAAAACATAATCTGACCCAAAATCGGAGCCTTTGCTAGCTGCGCCACTGGCTGTAGCAACCAAAGGCACCCCCAATTTACTAGCCTCTTGTTGGATGATTTTGTCGAAGGCGTCGCCGAGAGATTCGTTTCCTGCTCTAGTGACGATAAGTGTACCTTGGGCGTAAGATTTACCGTCGATTTCAAAAGGTTTTTCGGCAGCGCGAGCACGGATTTTATTTTTTAGAATCGCCGCCAAAAACTTAGCATCTTCGGCTGATTTCCAGGGGAGTATGTATGCATAAGGCTTATTGATGGTAATAGGAGCTACGGGAGTAGCTTTGGGAGAGGTAGTACTAGGAGTTAGCTTTTCTTTGGTCGCGTAGGTTTTGGCACCAAAAGCTAAGGGCACACACCATGAGGTAATATCATAAGTGACCGAATCTTCCAACATAGGTTTGATTTCAAACAAAATCTTCAATAAGTTGGATTTAGGTTGATAGGCGCTAATCACCAAATCACCAGCCTCGGTTTTGAAAGGTTCGTCTTTTTGGGTAAGATAATTGAAACCCGTCAATGATTTGGTGTCAGAAGCATAACCATATCGGATTTGATTTCTGTCGAGAAGTTCTTTTAAGGCCTTTACCCGCCCTTCATCACCAGTGGTTTTTATGACATACGATTTGTATGGCCCTACAGGATTGTTTTGATTTCGATCATAAAACTTAATAAACTCATCCACAACCTTAGTAGAACGGTCGGCGATAGCCTCCATTGTTGCAATACTTGCGGCAGATACGTGGGCTACACGGTCGGTAAGGCGTAGTGTATCTCCTTCGTCGGTACGCTCATAGGCAAGTCCGGCGATGCCACCGCCACCTTGTTCGTAAGTCATCGCAATGGCTCCGTTGTAAGTAGGCCAAGTATCGCCATAGCTAGGATAAAGCAAATCAAAACGCTCACGTGTATAGTATAGCCAATTGTTACGGTCAAAATATTTTTTGTTGTAAGTACCTACTACTTCTTGCATTTCGCGTTGCCAAGGAGTGATATCTTCGTGATAAGGCTTGGCAGAAGGGGCAAAATAATAAGGACTGTTGGGACCCATTTCGTGAAAATCAGCGTGAACGTGAGGCATCCATTTATGATATTCGGCTACTAGCTGCCGCATCACTTCTTGGGTTTGCCATGCCCAGTCGCGATTGGGGTCAAAGAGATAATGATTGTAGCGTCCGCCCGGCCAAGGCTCTCCATGTTCCCAAGCTGAAGTGTTGGCATTGGGCGAAACTCCAATTTTTTGATTATACCAGTTTACATAGCGGTCGTGTCCGTCGGGATTGAGACAAGGAGCCAAAATCACGATAGCGTTTTTTAAGATTTTGTCGGCTACGGCTCCCCCTGCTAGCAATTCATGCAATACTTTAGGAAAAGCGGCGGAGTTGGTGGCTTCATTGCCGTGTACGTTGTAGCTCATCCAAATGACGGAAGGGCGGGTTTTGGTAGTAGGGGCGCCACTCATCAGACCGATACTTTTGAGGTGGTCGGTACGGATTTGTTCCAGATTACGCATGTTTTCTTCGGAACTAACCACCAACATCATCAAAGGGCGTTTTTCAAAAGTAGTACCGTAGCTCATCAATTTTACTTTGGTGGGTACTTGTTGGGCAGCATGCTCGGCGTATTGGTACAGGCGATGCGTAGGTACTAGTTGCTCACCTGGAGAAAACCCAAAAAATTGACTCGGAGATTGAAGTTGCGCAAAAGACTGGAAAGCAAGGAGTAGTCCAAGAAAGACGAAAGTAAAGTTTCTCATTTGGTTTGGTTTGAAGATAAACAGACTATTGCTGATGTTATGTAGGAACAAATATAGACAAAGTTATTTTGAAAGTAGTGGATAAATTTAGACGTAAACACCATAGAAAACGACGTATAATTGCTTTTAAAAAAAACTAACTTCAATAGATTCATGAAATCTCGTCGTGATTTTTTACTTGAACTTGGCGGCTCGGCCTTTAGCCTGCCTATATTATCTTCTTTGACAAGCAATGATGCTGATGCTACTATTGCTGACAAACAGCTTAAAGTGGTATTGGTAGGACTAGGCAGCTATGCCGAACGCGTAGCTACGGCTATGAAAGATTGCAAGAAGGCAAAGCTAGTGGGAGGTGTAACTGGAACTCCTTCCAAAATCGATACGTGGTCGAGTAAATTTGGAGTAGACAAAGCCAATTTTTACAGTTATAAAGATTTTGAAAAACTTAAAGATAACCCTGACGTAGATGCTGTATACATCACCTTACCCAATTCCATGCACCACGAATACGTGATAAGAGCAGCTAAAATGGGGAAACACGTGATTTGTGAAAAACCGATGAGCGTGAGTGTCAAGCAAGCAGAAGAAATGATAGCTGCTTGCAAAAAAGCAGGGGTAAAACTTTACATAGGATATAGGATGCATTTTGAGCCTTACACTCGTGAACTTATACGGATGCGAAAAGCAGGGGAGTTGGGCAAAATCATGCACGTAAATGCTTATTTTGGATTTAAAAGTGGTGACCCTAATCAGTGGCGTCTCAAAAAAGCACTAGCTGGAGGTGGAGCACTAATGGATGTCGGTATTTATTGTATCAATGCAGCTCGCTATGCTACGGGCGAAGAGCCCGTGTGGATTTCGGCTGAAGAAGCCAAGACAGACCCAGTAAAGTTTAAGGAGGTCGATGAAACAATTACGTGGCAAATGGGCTTCCCTAGTGGTGTGATTGCTTCTTGTGCTACTACTTACAACTTCAATAATTTTGAGCGACTCTATGTAGTAGGTGACAAAGGATTTGTAGAATTAAGCCCTGCTTATGGATATGGGCCTATCAAAGGCCGTACCCACAAAGGCGAAATGAGTTGGGATACCTCAAAGATGCATCAAACTTGGCAAATGGATGGGCTGGCAGATTGTATTTTGAATGGAAAGCCAGATCCCAATGTAACGGGTGAAGAGGGATTGAAAGATATGAAAATCATAGACGCTATCTATAAGTCCATTGCAGCGGGCGGAAAAAAAATAATGCTTTAGCAGTTAGTGAGTTATCTACAAAAAAACGGAGAGGGCCTATCCCTCTCCGCTTTTTTAATGGTTTTCTAAAACTGCCGTATTTTCAGGCTGGATTTTTTCGGGAAAACCAGAAGGGGTGAGCATGGGTTCTTCCATTTCGTGATCAAAACTATCAGGTTGGATTTCTACATTTTCCACAGCCTTCTCGTCATCTCCACTGATTCTTCTTCTACGCCTTTTGGGGCGATTTTGAGACTGTGTCCGGTCTTGAAGCCATTGTCTTTGGTAAGATAAAGTCTCGGCAGTGGATAAAGGAATAAAATTTTTGGAATAAGAGCTTCTTTGACCTACGTTTTCTTGATTGCTTTTCATAATGCTGATTTGTTTTATAGGGGTTGGACAAGACTATACGTCGAAAACTTTGTTCCAAAACACTTTTGAAGGATTTGAGGAAAAATAACAACATCTCATTTCCCTATTTGAGGAAAGGGTGGGGCAGCGTAGAAGTGCTTTTGGGTTGATTTGGGGAATGGCATAGGTTTTTTGATGAAAATATCCCAAAGAGTAAAAAAATAGTTTTGGTACGTATTTTTTTAACAAATCAGTAGTATGAACATCATGAAAAACACACCGTCGCTCTTTGGAGGTCATCCAGAGCTAGTAAAAAGCGTTCATCGCCGTTCGTTCTTAAAATGGGCAGGTGGAACAGCCGCTGTCACGACTCTCGTTTTGACGGGCTGTAAGGAAGATGAAACCACGCCAGTGGTAGGGGAGGTAAATCTTGGCACAGGTGATTTTGCCGTGCTGAATTATGCCTATGCGTTAGAACAGCTTGAGGCTGCGTTTTATACCAGAGTGATAGAATCGCAGTTTTCAGGAATTACAGCTGATGAAATTGCTTTATTGACTGACATTCGTGACCACGAGGTAGCACATCGGGAGTTTTTTAAAGCAGCTTTAGGTAGCAATGCTATCGGAGGACTAGACGTTGATTTTAGTTCAATCAATTTTGGTAGTAGAGAAAGTGTACTCAATACTGCCAAAACATTTGAAGATTTGGGAGTAGCAGCCTACAATGGCGCTGGAAGATTTATCACTTCACCTGATTATCTTACTTTGGCTGGAAAGATTGTATCGGTAGAGGCACGTCATGCTGCCTATATCCGTGATTTGTTGAGCAATGGTACTTTTGCCGACAACACTGTGGTAGACAGCAACGGCTTGGAAATGTCTAAAGACCCCGCAGCCGTATTGCAGGCAGCAGCCCCTTTTATAAAAAATACTATCAACGCCAGCGCATTGGCATAAAACTCTTTGAACGCCATGGATTTCTTAAAAATATTGAATCTCCTTGAAGAGCGCGATCCCGAAATGAGCGACCGCCTCAATACCCGTCGTCAAGCATTAAAGGATTTTGCCAATTTAGGTAAAAAACTCTCGATGGCAGCAGTACCAGTAGCGATGGGAAGCATGTTTCAAAAAGCATACGGCCAATCTACCGCCACAGTAGTAGATGTACTTAATTATGCTTTGACGTTGGAGTATTTGGAGTATCGTTTCTACGAAAAAGCTTTAGCTAGTACAGGGTTGATTCCGACGGGTGCGCCCAATGGGGCTATCACTACGATTATGAATCATGAAAAAGCGCACGTTGATTTTCTAAAACAAGCCATTACTAGCGCGGGTGGTACGCCAGTTGCTGAGCCTACTTTCGATTTTTCAGGAGGTCAAGGGACGGGGAACGGGCCTTTTGCAAGTGCATTTTCTAATTATCAATTGTTTTTGGCCGTAGCGCAAGCACTTGAAGATACAGGGGTAAGAGCTTACAAAGGACAGGCGGGCAATCTTGTGAAGCAAAATGCCGTCCTTACCGCAGCACTCAATATCCATTCGGTAGAGGCTCGCCACGCTTCTCATATCCGTCAAATGCGTAAAGCAAACGGGGCTAGTGTAAAGCCTTGGATTACAGGAAAAGAAAGTGGGATTGACAACTCAGTGGTGCAGGCTATCTATAATGGTGAAGAAAATACTACCCAAGGAGAGGTAAATATTACAAGCCTAGGAAGTATTTCGGCCAATGTCGCCTCCGAAGCATTTGATGAACCACTTACCAAAGAGCAAGTGCTCGCAGTGGCTACTTTATTTTTAGCATCTTAGTGTTGACTATAGATTAGTTGACTGATTAACTAAAAAGAGGCTATTTCAACTGAAATAGCCTCTTTTTAGTTAAAGAAAATGAGTATACCAAAGAGATAAGATGCTTTGGTATGTATCTTTGCTATACGACGCTGTGAAAAACTCTTATCCTCGGTAAGGGTTGTTACTATAGGCCAATGTGGACTTCTAACAGAGGAGTATTGGCCTATTTTTTATTATTTTCTTAAGTCAATAGTATAAGTGATACCAAGACTATTCTCAACGCCTTTCATTGTTCCATTCAGTGCTTTAGCTCCGTCCCATGTCGCATCTATCGAGTAGGTTGTGCCAGATGTTTTAGGCTTTAGCGTAAGCGTATAAATAAGCCCTAGCCCGTTGCCGGTTACATCACCTTCTACTTTGCTACTTCCACTTAGGAGTGTATAAGTGCCAGTGACTGGATTGGTCGCATTCGTCAAATTTATTTGGAGTGTTTTGGAATTAGACGCATTCGCTTTGTCTACTGCTGTGCCTTGATAGTTTCCTTCAGCGGTAGTTTCTTCTTTGAGCTTACTACAATTTGCGAGGCTTATAAGTAAGCCTCCTGCTAATAATGAAGTGATAATTTTTTTCATTGTTATAATTTTTTACAAAATTGTAAGGCGGGGTTTCTTTGCGGAATAGTTGCTTCTAACTATTTCGGTTTCTGGAGGTAATCTACACTTTTGGGTTATCAAACATTACACATTCAGAAACTTATGAAAACACAAATTTTAATAAGCGGATTATTGCTGATGTCGACTTTGGCTAAAGCCCAAGAATTGATAAACCGAACTTTAGTAAAATTCAATGTATCAGGGGCGGTGTTTCAAAATTACACAGTTCAGTATGAGAGAATTTTGACAAAAAATAGCTCAATTACTTTTACGGCGGGTACCTCTCAAAATGCTCCTTTGCCTTTCAAACAAGCTTTATTAGATAGGTTTAGCGACAATGCCGACGCGGTGAGGGCTATCAATACTACTCTTTTTACCAAATATATTGGCACCTTCGAGTATAGATTTTATTTGGCGGGACATGCTCCCACAGGGTGGTATATTGCTCCCTTTGTACGTTATATCAACATGACTATCAACCAAGATTATACTTACACCGACTTAAAGGGAGTATTGCATCGTCCCAATTTGAAGGCACAGTTTAATGCGGGAGGGGCGGGTGTTTTGCTAGGTTATCAATGGATGTTAGGAAAGCGTATTGGGGTAGACTTATGGTTGTTGGGACCCTTTTATGGCACCAATGTCAAAGCCGATTTTGTAGGATACGACCCTCTTTGGCAAAGCCTAACGACCGAAGATATTCAAAATATAAAAAGAGATATTACAAGTACTAAGCTGCCTGGATATACGGCTACCGACCGCATCAACTTGCCCGTGATAGAAGCCCTCCTAGAAGGACCTTATTATGGTGTAAGAGCATTGGGACTTGCCTTATCATATCGGTTTTGAGAAACAACAAAATAGGGGGCTTTTAAATAAGCCCCTGTTCTTGGGCAAAGTGTAATAAACCGATAGGGGTGTCAATTCCTGTCTTACGGGCGATATTTCGGCGATGAGCGTTGATGGTAAATTCGCTTACTGAGAGTTGAGTGCTTATTTGTTTAGTAGTAAGTCCTTGCACAATTAAGATTATGATTTCGATTTCGCGGGGAGTGAGTTGGTATCTATGATTGAAATCATCCGAAAGCGTTTCGTGAGAAGGTGTAGGGGTTTTGAGATTGGGAAACCATTTTTGCCCCTCCATCACTGCTACCACTGCCGCTTTGAGTTGTACTGACGAAGATGTTTTGAGTAAATACCCCGCTGCGCCGAGTCCTTGAACTTCCTTTACAAAAGCGGGATGATCATAGCTGGTAAATACAATGACACGCACTTCTGGAAAATCCCGACGAATAATTTTTAAGGCACTAAAGCCGTCTATTTTGGGCATATTGAGATCGAGCAGCAAGACATCAACGCGATGTTTGTGTAAAAAATCAATGACTTGGTGACCGTTGTTGACAGGAGGTAGTAATTCTAAATGAGGTACCTCTCTCAATACCGCTAGTAAGCCATCGATAAGCAGAGGGTGGTCGTCGGCAAGCAATAGACGCATAAGATTGAGAGTCAAGGATAGAGTGATTGACAAATATCTCGTTCTTAATCGAATCCAAAAATCGTTAGTAGTAACTATTCGGGGCGGGGAACTAAATGCTCAATGACGACCAAAGTCCCTCCATTAGGGGCGTTTTGTATCTCTATTTTGCCTCCCAGATATTTTACTTTAGCTCGGATAGAGCTCAAACCTTTACCTTCGCTAAGAGGAAAAGGCTTGAGACCTACGCCATTGTCTTCGACCATGACAGACAAGGTGTGGTTGGGCTGCTCTACTACTTCTACAAATGCTTCAGTGGCCTGAGCGTGTTTGAGGGTATTCTGGATAAGTTCTTGGATGATTTTAAAAACATCATGAAGAAAAGAAATAGAGTAATGAGGGTTTCCTTCGATGCCTATCACAAGGGTATCAAGATGTAATTTGCCAGAGAGGTTGACAGTATCAGCCAAATCTTGGACGGCATGAGCAAATCCGTACCTTTCTATAAGTAAGGGGGTGAGTCGGTGACTGATATTCCGAATCGTAGTACTCACATTGCCCAAGACTTCGTAGGCTTTGGTAAGCTTTGGCTCGCTATGAACATCGGTGAGACCTTTTTCTAATACCGAAGACACATTGAGAGAGACAAGTGCCAAAGATGAATTGACTTCATCGTGGAGCTGATCGGCTACTTTACGACGTTCGTTTTCTTCGGCTTCCATGATTCCTTTGATGAGGTCAATATGGCGTTGATTTTTTAATTGTTCTAGCTCGGCTTGTTTGAGTTCTAAAGCTTGACGATTTCTAATTTGACGGTTGCGTAGATAAAGCATCAAAAAAACAATAGCCAACAAAGCCGTGCCTGTGATAGCACCGTACAAAAGGCGTTCGCGTTTGATTTGCAGTTCACGGGCATTTTTTTCTTTATTTAGTCTCACCACTTGTTGTTCTTTTTCTCTCAAACCCACTTTTGCCAATACTTGCTGAATAGCTCTATAACGGTTAAGATTGGTAAGCGAATCTTTGATGGTGTAGTAGGTTTGCAGATGTTGGAGATGTTGAGGTAATAGCCCTCGCGCTTTCTCCAACTCTGCCAAATATTGATAATAATAAAGCCCAGTGGCCGAATAAGGTCGGTTATGTGCCAATGTATCAAAGGTTTGTAATATGTTTTTGGCTTTTTCAAAAGCACCCGTAAGAGTAAGAGCATGGGCATAATATAGAGGAGGAGGCATAAAATAAAACGCTGCTGTGCTGCCTTTTTCGAGTGCTTGCTGATGATAGGCAAGTGCCGATTGAGGGCGTTTTTCGTGCTCTGCTACCAGCCCTGCCGCCGTAAAATAATTTGGAAAAGGAATGTCTTTCTCCGGGAGTTGAAGTAAGGCTTGGGTCTGTTTTAAATAATTTTTAGCTTCTTTATATTGGCCTATCGTCGCTTTTGTAAAAGCCATTTGAGTCGTAAAAAAAGGCGTTTGAGTAGGAATAAGATTGGGCTTAATGACGACTTCATTTAATAAATCCGCAAATTGATTGGCGTTGAAGTTGTCGGCCAAAATGAGATTTTGCTGGAGCATATAAAAGTAAAGTGTGGGGATAGGGTTCCTAAACCAAAAATTACTTCTTTCATAAAATCTTGGTCGCCGCGCCAAGGAGGAATCTTTGGCTAGCTCTAGCAATGCTTCTGCTTCTGCTACTTGTTGGGCGGGGTTTTCATCCAGGAAATTGGCAACAAAATTATAACGAGCCGTAAACTCGGCATTTTTATCGTTGAGCCCTTCGGTTAGCTTAATGGCCTGACGGTAAAAATTTTCGCGAGATTTAACATCATTGGGCGGAATGTGATAGGCAGCGTGTAGTGTATAAAAAAAGGCGAGATTTTCGCGGTCATTAGCTGCCTTGGCACTTGCTTCTCCGAGGGCTAAGTATTTGGCTGATGAGTCGGCTTTTTCCCAATGATTGTATAAAAATACAAGCCCTACCAAGGCTTCTCGATATTGTTCTGAATTCAAAGGCGCGTTTCGAAGGGTTTTTTGATAAAGAATTTCTGATTCATCAAATACCCCAAACGACTCCTTAGCCCGTGCCCAAGCCATGAGCAACATATGAGCCCATTTCCATTGGCCTGCTGCTTGTATTTTAGGAACATAGTCTTTGAGCCAAGCATAGCTTAGATTTAAATTGCTTTTTCCCGTATCCTGAATGAGGTCACACGCTTTCCGAAATGATTGTTCAGTAAGAGGTTGTTTTTGGAGGTTGCTCCATGTCGTTTGTGCTTCGGTATCGGGGGGGGCTTGGGCAATGGTGTGATAAAAACTTAAAAATATACCCAACAAAAGAAGCTTCAGTTGTTTCATGACTTGTCAACGTTGTATAAAGTAAAAGTACTAAATATTTTTGCTTATATAATTGGGGAGTTTTGAGACTTCAAGCTCTTTATGTGGTATAAAAACAATTGGTTATGAATCGTCGCTCTTTTATCCAAAATACCGCAGCTGGCGCAGCTGTCACCCTTTTTTCTCCTTATGGCATTGCTGCCCCTCGAGCTAGCAAGTACCGCACTGCCCTGATTGGTACAGGATGGTGGGGGATGAATATTTTGAGAGTAGCTATGGCGGCTGGCCAATCCAAAGTGGTAGCAATGTGTGATGTGGATCAAAATCAAATGGAAAAAGCTACTGCGGAAGTCGAAAAACTCAGTGGCGATAAGCCCAAGCAGTATCGGGATTTTCGAGAGCTTTTGTCAAAAGAAAAACCTGAGATTGTGATTGTGGCTACCCCTGACCATTGGCATCCGTTGATTTGTATTGCTGCCGTAGAAGCAGGGGCGCATGTGTATGTCGAAAAGCCCATTAGCCATACTATCAACGAGGGAAAGGCAATGGTGGCGGCAGCGCGCAAGCATGGAAAAATAGTACAAGTAGGAACTCACCGAAGGGTTTCACCTCATAATATCTCAGGGCGGGATTTTATTCGTTCGGGCAAAGTGGGCAAAATTGGTATGGTACGCACTTTTGTAAACTACGGAGGTGGACCTGGACAAGTTACGCCCGATGCTGAAACCCCCAAAGGGTTGGATTGGGATATGTGGTGTGGGCCTGCGCCTTTGCGTCCTTTCAACCCCAAAATTCACCCACGGGGTTTTCGTCAATACTTAGACTATGCCAACGGTCAACTAGGCGATTGGGGGATTCACTGGCTCGACCAATTGCTGTGGGTAATGGAAGAAAAGTATCCCCGGAAAGTATTTTCGACGGGTGGGCGAGCCATTCGTACCGACAATACCGACGCGCCTGACCATCAGGTAGTAGCCTATGAATTTGAGAATTTTACAGCTACTTGGGAGCATCGGCAGTTTGCGGGCAATAACGCCGAAAAAACCCACCCCCAACAAGCGGTAGGTTGTTATTTTTATGGTACCGAAGGTACTTTTCATATGGGGTGGCTCGACGGTTGGACCTTCTATCCGGTAGATTCCAAAAAGCCCGTTATTCATGAAGATGCCAAGCTTGATATGCCCGACCAGCAAAATATCGCTAATCTTTGGAGTGATTTTTTGACTTCTATCGAAAAAAACAAGCCCTCAGTATGTGATATTGAAATCGGCTACCGCTCTACCAATATGGCTTTGCTAGGGATGCTTTCGATGAAAGCAGGAAGAAGCGTAGAATGGGACGGCGAAAAAGGTATGATCAAAAATGACCCTGAGGCTAATAAATTACTAGAAAGACCTTACCGCAAAGGGTGGGAATATCCGAGAGCGTAGTGGAGGTAAAGCAATAATCTGTCCTCTTCATTTATGGGAGAGTAGGCCTATTACTTTTGGGTAGATGCCGAAGTAATAGGCTGCTCTCCCGTTTCTTTTCCGGTATACCATAAATACCTCAGTTTTCTTTGTGGTATATTTGAACATTTGCGTTTGAGCTATGATACGATGCTTGTTTCGAGTTTTAGTAGGTTGTTTATTGCCTTTTTCTTTATTGGGGCAGTCGGTGCTTCGGCTAGATGGGCGTGATGACTATGCTCTTGAAGGATTTGTACGGTACTATAAAGATACCGTTTGGCTGGAGCCTTCACAGGTGTTTGATAAAATAAAGCAAGGGCATGGTATCATGCTGCCCAAGTCCTATTTTGGTGAGAAGGCTTTGAACAAAATTCACTGGTTGCATTTTCGAGTTCAAAACGACTCTATTAGCCGAACGGTTGTATTCAGATTTAAACGTCATGACTTGCATCATTTTCAGGCTTTTAAGAAAACCTCCAATTATCTAGATACCTTAGCCTTTACGGGAGATGCGTATCCCTTTATGCAGCGCCCTATTTTGGTAAGTGATTTTTGTTTTTCCCTTTCTGTTGGTCCTAATGAAGCAGTGGAAATCCTTATTTTGTTGGAAAAACGCTGGGAAGAACTCAATGCCGAATTTAGTCTCCAATCAGAACAGAAGTTTTATTATGATGTTCGGCAAGATTACTTACTTATCTTTTTTTATGTAGGGGCTATTTTTTTTATGTTAATTTTTAATGTTTTTCTGTGGCTCAACCTTAAAGATAAAATTCACCTCTATTATATCCTTAATTTACTGTGTAATGCTACTTTGGTATTCAATGCTTTTGGCTTAGGTTTTGAATATCTCTGGCCTGATTTTACCTATCAACAGTCTATCATCAATAGTATATTAGCGATTTTAGGGTCAGCGACTAATCTTCTCTTTCTTTCACAATTTTTGGGACTTAAGGGCAATAGCTCGTTTTTTAAACCCATTCAATATTTCGGTTGGTTTTTGGCCATATGGGCAGGACTAAGTCTACCCTTTTTATTTATTAAAATAATTCATTATCCTGGATGGCTGATAGTGGCTTATCGATATATATTACTATGGATTATCGGAATTGCTGCTGTATTAATAATTTTAGTGATTTGGGAACAATTCAAAAAATCCAATCCTCTCGTAAAAATTTATGCAGTATCTATTTCTTTTTTTATAGTGGGCGCTATTCTTTATGTATTATCGGTGGTATCTGAAATCCCTTGGCTGCGTTCATCTGATTTTGTGATGCTAGGCAATTTATTGGAGGTAGTGACTTTGACTCTAGGACTAACCGTGCGATATAATTCATATAAGGAGCATAATGCCAAATTAGCTCTTCAGCTCTCTGAAACCCAAAATGCAATTGCCAAGCAGATTATTCAGACTCAAGAAGCCGAACGCCAACGCCTCGCCCAAGATTTGCACGATGACCTAGGAGGTACACTGTCAGCGTTAAAATGGAGAGTAGCGGTTGATGCCCCTCAGTCTGAAGTACTTGATTTAATTGATAAATCTATCGAAGACCTTCGTAGTGTTTCAAGAAATTTGCTTCCTCCTGAGTTGGCAAAAGAGGGGCTATCGCGTGCAATTCGCTTCACAATAGAACGCCTCCAAAATGCGTCAAAAATTGAATTTACCTACATCGTTTTTGGTCAGGAGTTTCGTTTCCCTCAAGAATATGAGCTAAATTTATATCGAATCATAGCCGAACTACTCAATAACGTAGTCAAGCATTCAAAAGCCACAAAAGCCGTTGTTCAAATGATTTTTCATGTGGACTATTTACATGTGTCGGTAGAAGACAATGGAACAGGTATCAAAACCGAACAAAATACTTGGGGAATAGGACTGAAAAATATATCTTCAAGAGTTGAATTTTTGAAAGCTCATTTGTTTATTGATTCTAGTCGTGATAGAGGGACGACTATTATTGTAGAACTATCTTATCCCGCTGTAAGTGCATAAATGCAAACTAAAATACTGATTGTTGACGATCACACCCTTTTCAATGAAGGTATTCGCCAATTGTTGCAAGAGGATTACCATATCATTGGGCAAGTGTATGATGGCAAAAATGTATTACATGAAATACAATCTAAAAATCCTGATGTTGTATTACTCGATATTAATTTGCCTACTATCAATGGTTTAGATTTGGCTAAAAATCTAAAATATTCTTTCCCCGCCCTTAAAATAATTTTTCTTTCAATGTACAGCGAACCACGTTTTGTAGAACAAGCAAAGCAGCTTAATATCGACGGTTATCTGCTGAAGCATTCTACAAAAAGAGAGCTGATAATAGGGATTCAAAAAGTACTAGAGGGTAGTCAGTATTTTGATTCTAAACTTCAAGATTTACGCTCCAATCTTCATCACGATGATTATTTTGTGAAAACGTATTCACTTACGCCTCGCGAGGTAGAAATAATTAAAATGATTAAACGAGGAATCTCAAATCCCCAAATTGCTGAAGAGCTTTTTATTGCGGAAGAAACAGTCAAATCTCACCGAAAAAATATTTATTATAAACTGGGTGTTAAAAACGTGGTCGAATTGGTAGAATTTGCCAATAAAAATGGGTTGTAAAAAATTAAGAGCCAAGGCCCAGCTAGTTGGGTCTTGGCTCTTACACTAAACGCCTTAAAATTAGTTCCGGGGAGGCTCAATATTTAATCATAAATGCATAGACAGCAGGGGCAGGGTATAGACAGCAGGGGCAAGCCCTGCCGCTACTTTAATACGGGGGGAACATAAAACTTCCAATCTGATTTATAATCACGACTCAGTTTCTTGTTGGTCATAATCGCCCGCACCATATCCACGGGCATGGAGTTTTGCTGCATGATGGCATCATGAAACTGCTTATAGGTCATTTTTTTAGTGTCCACTAATTCTTTTTTGAGGGCATAAAATTGGAACGCGCCTGTCATATACGCAAGCTGATAAAGCGGAGGATACCCGCCCACAAAAGACCGCCGTACTTCTCCTTCGGCATTGGCACGTTCATGACCTACGCGGTCTACCAAAAAGTCGATGCATTGCTGAGGTGTCCATTGACCTAAGTGGTAGTTGAGCGAAAATATAATACGAGCGCAGCGGTGCATACGCCAAAACAACATCCCCACGCGGTCTTCGGGCGATTGGGGAAAGTTCATATCCCACAAAATCATCTCCCAATACAATGCCCAGCCTTCGGTCCAGAATGGCGTACGGAAGCGGCGATAGGTTTTGTAACGGTTGTTCATAAACCCTTGGAGATGATGCCCTGCAATGAGTTCATGATGCACCGTAGCGCGCGAAAAATGAGGGTTGTTGCCGCGCATACTCATCAATTTGTCTTCGTGCGACATAGCCTCGGTAGGGTATGAAATCAAGATGGTTTCGCCTCCTAAAAAGAAAGGGCTAAATTTTTGACGCTCAGCCGACATCATGGCCATACGCCATGTCTCCTCGGCGATAGGCGGAATAGTAATTAAGTCTTTTTGTTTCAAAAAAGATACCGATTCATTATAGAGCCTCAAAATCATTTCGGGTTGTTTGCCGACTGGCACCATCGAATTTTTGACCTTTTCTTGGGCTTTTTTCCAATCATCGCCAAATCCCATTTCGCGCGAAGCCTTAAGTAGCTCGCGGTCGCACCAGGCAAATTCTTTGTTGGCGATTTCGATGAGTTGTTCGGGGGTATAAGAAATAAACTCAAATTCCAATTGACGAATGAGCTCGGCTCGCCCTACGGCCACTCCGTCGATGCCACTACCGTCGTCTTTTTTGGGAGCAACCACTTTGGCTTTTTTAGTAAAAAGACTAGCGTAAGAAGCGAGCAACGTATCTACTTTTTTGTAAGGCTCTGGTACCCACCATGTAAAGTTGGGGTCATAAGAGTTATAAAATTCAAACACACTTCTAAGAGCAGATTTGAGACCTGTAGCGGTACCGGCGGCTCTTTCGGCCAGTGCAGGCTCAATTTTGTCTAATTTTTCGACCACTTTACGTGCTTCCCAAATCTCTTTACTGAGCGCATTTAGCTCACTAGCGATTTGTTCTCCACTCACCGAAGCTCCTCTACGTCTGGTTTTTTCGAGCGCATAGATTTGATTGGCAAATGGAAACCAAGCTTGGGTTTGGGCTACTTCTTTGGCTTCAGTGGCAAGTTCTTCCAAATCCACCTTCAAATTACGCTGAAACAATACATAATCTACTTGGCTATCGACGGGCATTTTGTCGAAATCCATTTTCTGTAATTGTTGTAGATAATCATTGCTAAGTTGCTCTAGTCTTTGGCGGCGTTCGGGTGAATTTTCAATTACATAAAAACGCGTCAAACTGCCACGGTCGGCGGCGTAGTTGGTCATCAGATGATGTACATCGCTGGTTTGTCGATAGAGCGAATTAATGGGAGCGGGCTGGGCAAAAGCAGTAGTAAAACACAAAAAAGCTAATACCACGCTCGCCAACAAAGGTTTAGGTGAGAGCATAAGATAACGTTTAGTTTGGTAATGAAAAAAGGTGTTTATGACGAAAATTTAGGGAGATACTATACTTTAGCAAAAATAGCCAAATGTCCCGATTTTTTCTAAAAGAAAAGACCTATTGCTTGAATCGCTTATATAGAAGCAAGGTCGAAAGGGGAGGGGAGAGAGCCTCAGAAAGTAACATGCTTCCTAAGGCTCATAATGGTACTATTTGATATATCTAAAATCCTCATCTCCTTTGAGTTGAATAAGGACTTCGTACATGAGATTGATTACGTTTTGCACATCATCTTTGTGAACGGTTTCGACGGTAGTGTGCATGTATTTGAGAGGTAGTGAAATCAACGCCGAGGCTACTCCCTCGGTAGCATACGCAAAGGCATCAGTGTCGGTTCCAGTGGAGCGACTTACAGCTTGGCGTTGAAACGGAATCTTTTTCTCTTCCGCAATCCCGATAATCATATCCAAGACGTTGTTTTGCACCGCTGGGCCATAGCATAGCACTGGGCCGTGACCGCATTTTAAGTCACCTTGTTCTTTCTTTTTGTAGAGGGGCGATTGGGTGTCGTGTGTTACATCCGTACAAATCGCCAAATCGGGCTTCAAACGGCGCACTATCATCTCTGCTCCTCTGAGACCGATTTCTTCTTGCACCGAGTTGACAATGTAAAGAGTAAAGGGGAGATTGATACCGTTTTCGTCCAAACGGCGTGCCACTTCGGCTATCATGTATCCGCCCATTCGATTGTCGAGGGCGCGTCCTACATAGTAGCGGTTGTTCATTTCAAAAAGCCCATCCACAAAAGTGACCACTGTCCCCACATGAATGCCCATTTCGAGCACTTCTTGTTTGTTGCTTGCGCCTACGTCGATGGTCAAATCTTGAACTTTGGGAGAAGTATCTTTGGCTAGCTCGCGAACGTGAATCGCCGGCCATCCAAATACGCCTTTGACTACGCCTTTTTTGGTATGAAGGTTGACCCGCATTGATGGCGCAATGACCGCATCGGAGCCACCGTTACGAATCACATAGATATAGCCATCGTCTGAAATGTAATTGACAAACCACGAAATTTCGTCTGAGTGAGCTTCAATCACTACTTTATAAGGTTTGCCTTCATTGATAACTCCCACGGCTGTGCCGTAGGTATCCACAAAATAATCGTCGATGTAGGGTTTTAAGTAATCTAGCCAAATTTGCTGACCAGAGGCTTCAAAACCAGTAGGGGAGGCATTGTTGAGATAGGTGTACAAAAATTCGTTGCTCTTGTCTGACATAAATTCCTAATGCTTTATTGGTTGTCGGTAAAATACTCACTTTAATGATAACGCAAAGTTAGCAATCCACCCGAAACCTGTTTATCAATGACGAATTTTGTGGTATTTCTATTGATTTTTTCTTTGAAAGAACCAAACTCCTTCTACTTTTTTGACGAGCTTGTAGTGCTGATTGATGTAGGCTCGAATGAGCGGAAAGTGAGTATAGCGGGTTTTGCCATTTTGGGGCAAATACGCAGTAGTAGCCTCGGCTACCATAGCATCCAAAAACAAAATGGGTCGATTTTCTTCCAAATCTTTGATAAACTGCTGCTGACGATAAGCTTGCAAAGGACTTTCAGTATACACCCAATACGTATGTGGAAGACGGTTACCAGCGGCTTTGTGTGTATAAACAAAAAAGCGGTCGGCATATCCCCAAATCGTCATTTTTTCGTCTTTGGGGCATAAAGTTTCTATTGTTTTTGTAATAGCCACATCGGTAGCAGGTAAGGTCGGGATAGGGGTTTGTGGAAAGAAAAAAATGTTTTTTATTCCTTCAAGACTTATTAATAAGATGCCTGTGATGTAAGCTTTACGAAAGGTATTGGCGGGGAGATACAAAGAGAGTAAGGAGACCGCTATAACGGCTGGAACGTAAAAAAGCAATAAATAATGGTCAAAAGGATTGCCAGCTTGCAGTACTGCATATAGAGTGACCACTGCTAATACAAGGGATAACCATACAACTGAAGGGGGAACAGGTGAAGCGGTTTTTTTGAACGAACGTAAAAACGGGATTCCCCCTATCAAAATAAGTAATAGCTGCACTCCCCAAAAAATCCGGGTAGAAGCAGGACGAAAGATGGCTTTTCCAATGGTAAGAGGACTAAAACGTGTACTAATTTCTAAATCAGAGTGGACGGTTGAAAAAGAATAATAGTAGTAATTCCAAAAATAATCGTTCCAGAAAGTTTCGATGTGATCATAATGATAATAAATGCCATTCACAATTACCAAAGGTAAAATCCCTCCTACGATAAGGGCTAGCAAACTCCGCCATTGGGATTTGAGAATCAGCTCCCAAGCAGCGTAAGCCGCTAGAATAAGCCCCATCGGCACGATTTGGATTTTGGCAAAGGGCATCCAGCCAAGCCATAGTCCAAAAACAAGAAAAAGCCAGCTATGGGAGGTTTTGTTTTGGAGTTTGACCACCGCCCAAAAACCTACGGCAAGCATCAAAATGCATATATGTTCGGAGTTGTAAGTCATGAATCCTAGCCATAAGTGGGTAGCTTGGAAGATGACCAAAGGAGCCGTAAAAAGAAAAGATTTGGCGGCCGAAAACCAATGCCGAAACGTCAAAAAAACAAAAATCAAAGTGCCTACCCACAGCAAAACGCCGATACCGTCGGCCATGGCCCATGTGACCCTAATGCCGAGCATTTCTACTAATGCCAAAGGCAGTACCGTCAGCGGACGACTATCGCAAAAGTTGAGAATTGTCCACCAAGGGCGGGGAGATTGTGCCGTACTGATAGCCGAGCTTATCCATGTACTTGTATCTACGTCCAACTCCGTCGGGACTTGAAAGTACCACCTGACCCCAATTACCATAAAAAGTGAACCTATAAAAGCCCAATTCCAAGGTGTATCAGTTGTCATGGAGTTAATCATGATTATTGGGAAGACATTACCGTGAAGATAGAACTGCCAAAAGGTCCACGTCCTAAAACCATTTCTTCTAGCTTGACCAACCAATAAAGCGGTTCGTTAATAAAAGCGGGCGGTACAGCTACATCAGACGATTGTTTGGAAAAATCAACTTTGCCTTGTTTGATTTGATAACGCTGCCACGCTCTCACTGTCATGATAAGAGGTGCTAAAGCAAAACTCCAATAGGTAGCGTATTTCAGCTGCAACTGTGCTTTTTGGGCGAGGCGCTCCATATCTTCTTTTACAAATCTTTTTTGTCCACCTACTACTATGTCGTGGATACCTGCAAAAGCTTGGTGGGCGTTGTTGTTGGTAATAAAAATACCTCCCGGCTTGAGTTTTTCTTTAAAAGAACTGAGGATACTGATGATAGTGGCATCGTCAAAATACGTAAATACATCGTTGCAGACAATGACATCAAACTTTTTGGCAGGTTGATAATCAGCTACTTTGGTAAGGTCAAAATGCACCACTTTTAAACCCCTCGACTGCGAAAATTGCACGCCATCTTCAGAAAAATCAAAACCTTCGATGTGGGTGAAACCTTTGTCTTTGAGGTGGGCAAGCATTCCGCCCGTGCCGCAGCCAGCATCCAAAATATCGATACCTTTCTGATTAGGGAAATGATTGTTGATAATGCGACTCACTTTTTGATGCAAAATACGATACCACCAAAGTTGCCGCTCGGCATTAAACATCCTTTCGTATTCGTCGTATTTGCCTATCATAATTAGTAAAAATAAAGTCTTTAAAATAAAGTTGATGAAGAGTAATTGGCGACATTCAGGGCTTGGTCTGTGAAACCTTAAATTTTTCGATGTATTGGGGTAAGCCGCTCTGTACCATGAAAATTCGTCCGATATATTCGCCTACTATTCCTAGGCTTGTCAGAATAGCTCCGCCAAAAAAAATCAGTATAATCAGGTTTGAATTAAGAAAAAAGAATTTGGAATGAATCGCAAAAAGGGCGATATCTATCAAACTAATCAATACCGAAAGTCCTATAGAAAACAAACCCACGCCCGTCAGAATACGCAAAGGTTTGAGGGAGTAGCCAAACAAGATAGTCATAAACAAAGAGGTAAGTTTGCGAAGTGTGTATCCTGACTCTCCCTCTTGGCGTTTGTTATGAAATACTTCTACGCGTCCTATGTGCCGAGTGACCCTAAATATCAAACCATCTATGTAAGGATAAGGCCCTTTGTATTTGATGATTTCTTTGACAACGGGCTTGGAAATAAGCTTAAAACTTGATAGATACAAATCGGAAGGTTTTTCTAATAACCATGTAGTGATCCGATTGACGAGCCAGCTGCCAAAATTTCTAAAAGGAGAATGTTTTTTTTGGGGATAATAAGAATACACAACATCGAAATTGCCTTCTTGAGCGGTTTGTACCAGTTTCAGAATTTCGGAAGGAGGATTTTGAAAATCATCATCAATCATGACAGCATAGTCTCCTTCGGCGTGATTGAGGCCGCACATGACGGCGTTGAACTCACCAAAATTGCGACGGAGGGTGATGAATTTGACATTGGCAAATCGTTGTGCAAGCTCATTACATACACTTTCAGATTGGTCTCTACTTCCGTCGTTGACCAAAATAATTTCTAAATCGCTTTCTTCTAAAGTCTGTAGTACGTGCTCAACCAAACTGCCGATTGTTTGTTCGCTATTATATACTGGAATAATAATCGACAGGCGCATAGATTTGAGACACAGATTGGTTAACGGTTTTGACTATATAGGCAGCTTCGTCGTTGCTTAGAGAGGGATTTAGAGGGAGACTTACCACTTCATTATGAATTTTCTCCGTCAGAGGCAACGATAGATGATTGTAGGCTTCGTAGGCTTTTTGTTTGTGAGGAGGTACAGGATAATGAACCGTCGCCTGAATACCATTGTCCATCAGAAAATCTATGAACTGTTCTCTTTTAGGGTGACGTATCACAAACAAATGCCAAGCGTCTTCGGAGAGGGTATCAATATTTGGTAGAGTAATTGAATGATTTTGAATCCCCTTGACAAAGACCCTTGCCAATTCGCGGCGGCGTTTATTTTCTGTATCTAAGTATTTGATTTTTACATTCAACACTGCGGCTTGTATTTCATCAAGGCGGCTATTGGTACCGATATCGTCGTTGTAGTATTTAATAGTAGAGCCGTAGTTTCGTAAGCTACAAAGCTTGCGGGCAAGTATAGGGTCATTGGTAGTGATAGCACCTGCATCGCCGAGAGCGCCTAAGTTTTTGGTAGGATAAAAACTAAAAGCAGCGGCATCCGAAAGGTCGCCTGCTTTTCGACCTTGATAGGTGGCACCATGTGCTTGGGCGGCATCTTCTACTACTTTGAGGTTGTATTTTTGCGCGATTTCCCAGATTGGCATCATATCACAGCATTTGCCATATAAGTGTACGGCCATGATAGCTTTGGTACGAGGCGTGATTTTTTTTTCTATTTCGTTAGGGTCAATATTGAGGGTATCAGGATTGGGCTCTATCCAGATAGGTTTAAGTCCTAAGCTAGTTACTGACAAAATAGAGGCTATATAAGTATTGGCAGGGACTATTACCTCACTATTTTTAGGGAAATCAAACGCTTTGAAAATCAGTTCTAAAGCATTAAGACCATTGGCGACCCCTACACAGTGATTTACGCCACAGTAAGCGGCCCAGTTTTGCTCAAAAGTAGCGACCTCTTTTCCCAGCACATACCACCCTGATCTAGCCACTCTCTGAATAGCCTCCTCAATTTGTGCTTGATAAGGTTGATTTACACGTTGAAGGTCTAGATGTGGTATCATGGTTTTTCAGTGATGTAATCGTTTTTATCATAATACTGGTTTGAGAGTACTAGTAAAATGGCATCTTTTGAAAACTGATCCATAATATGCCAATCACCTGGTTGCAAAATCAAGCATTGAGTAGGTTGATTCAGCAAAAATGTATGTTCGGTCTTATCTGTAGTTGTAACTGTAATGCGGCAACTTCCCGAAACAGGAATAAGGGCGTTCCAAGTAGTAGAGTGACCATGCTTGGCGCGTTCTTGCTCGGGCGGAACACCATAGATGTAAAAGGCACGCTTAATATCGCCGGGTAAGATTTTTTCAAATACGGTAAGTTTTCCTTCGGCGGCGCCGTAGGTGTTGAGTTCAATCAATTGGGGCATAATGGGTAAAGAAACGGAATTAAAGGTGCTGTTAGGCTTTTGACCGTAAATAAACGTATTTTTTTCAAAAAACCCGTTCTGTATGCCTTTTTTTTGAAAAGCTTAAACGAAAAGTAATAGAGTTTATTATAAAACCAAAGTGTAATAAAACAAAAAACCCCGTCAGAAACGGGGTTTTTTAGTGCTATGTATTCCAAAAATCAGATTTTAACAGCTTTGACAGTCTTAATGATGCGAGCTGCCACTTTGTAAGGATCAGCCGCTGAGTTTGGACGGCGGTCTTCTAACCATCCTTTCCAGCCCTTTTGTACGGCTGCAATAGGAATGCGGATAGATGCTCCACGGTCAGAAACTCCATATGAGAACTGGTCGATAGATTGTGTTTCGTGTTTTCCGGTCAAACGGAGGTGGTTGTCAGCGCCATATACTGCAATGTGTTCAGCTACCACTGGAGCAAAAGCTTGACAAATTTTGTCGTAAGCTTCTTTGTTACCAGCTGTGCGAAGTACAGTATTTGAGAAGTTGGCGTGCATACCTGAGCCATTCCAGTCGGTAGCTCCAAGAGGCTTACAATGCCAGTTGATACCTACGCCGTATTTTTCGCCGATGCGCTCCAACATATAGCGAGCAATCCAGATTTGGTCGCCCGCTTCTTGAGCTCCTTTAGAGAAAATTTGGAATTCCCACTGACCTGCAGCTACCTCAGCATTGATACCTTCTACGTTAAGGCCAGCTTGTAGACAATACTCAAGGTGTTCTTCGATAATATCACGTCCAAAGGCATTTTTTGCACCTACTGAGCAGTAGTATGGACCTTGGGGAGCAGGGTAGCCATTGGCAGGGAAGCCAAGGGGTTTATTAGTTTCAAGGTTCCACAAGAAGTATTCTTGTTCAAAACCAAACCAAAAATCATTGTCATCATCATCAATAGTAGCACGGCCATTAGACTCATGAGGAGTACCATCTGAATTTAAGACTTCGCACATCACCAAGTAAGCAGGAGTTCCCAATTTAGAACGCTCTGGATCTGAAACGATATATACTGGTTTCAATAAACAGTCTGAAGACCCGCCTGGTGCTTGCTCAGTTGATGAACCATCAAATGACCACATGTCGCAATCTTCCAATTTCCCAGAGAAGTTGTTCTCAATTTTGGTCTTACTACGCAAACTTTGGGTGGGCTTGTAGCCGTCTAACCAGATGTATTCCAATTTAGCCTTTGCCATTGACAGTATAATTTTAGGTGGTTGAATAAATCTTTTGTAGTTGTTGTACTTTTTACGGATTCAAAATTAAGGTCTTTTTATGGAATCACCAAATAAAATTTTATATTTTTTAACATTAACCATTTTTTATACAACAAATTGGCTGTTTATTATATAAATATGATAATTTTTTGTACTAATTCAAGATGTATTGAAATTTGTGAGCTTTTGGATTAAAAAGGTAAAATATGGAGAAAGTAATATTAAAAATAATAGTAAAACTAGTTATGAATAGTGAACTAAGCAAAAGTTGGATTATTATAAATTGCCGCGAATGCGTATAAAATGTAGTATATTTCTAGGAAGTCAGTTTTATAATCATAAAAAAAGGCAGTTCTCTAGTGAGATACTGCCTAAATGAATAGAATGAAAATCTAAATAATTAGCTCAAAGAAGTAGCGAAGAGTAGTTTGGGCAACAGCATAGCCATCATAGACTTGCTCACTTATTTGGCTTTTCGCTCAATTTCCCGAAGATTCTCCATTTTTTTGTTGCGCAAAAATCCATTGATGTCTTCGAGGTGTTCTTTTACACGCTGATTCCCAAATTCAAAGACTTTTTCGGCCAGCCCGTCAAGGAAGTCGCGGTCGTGCGAAATCAAGATGATAGTACCGTCAAAAGCCTTGAGCGCATCTTTTAAAATATCTTTGGTTTTGAGGTCGAGGTGGTTGGTAGGCTCATCCAAAATAAGTAGGTTGACGGGTTCGAGCAGCAGTTTAATCATTGCCAAACGCGTACGTTCGCCACCCGATAGTACATTTACTTTTTTGTTGATGCTTTCACCGCTAAACATAAACGCCCCCAAAATATCCTTGATTTTGGTACGAATCTCGCCCACGGCGATGTTGTCGATGGTTTGAAAAACACTTAGTTCGCCGTCTAGGAGTGAAGCTTGGTTTTGGGCAAAATACCCAATCATCGAATTATGACCGAGTTTCATGCCGCCTTGATAATCGATTTCGCCCATGATGGCTTTGACAAGCGTCGATTTTCCTTCACCGTTTTTACCCACAAAAGCCACTTTTTGGCCGCGTTCGATAGTGATACTCACGTCTTTGAACACCAAGTGGTCGCCATATGACTTGCTCAGTTGTTCCACAATCACGGGATAATTGCCCGAACGAGGCGCTGGTGGGAATTTCAGATTCAGGGCCGAAGTATCCACTTCATCTACTTCTACGATTTCCAGTTTCTCCAGCATTTTGACCCGCGATTGCACCTGCAACGTCTTCGAATAAGTACCCTTGAAACGTTCGATAAATTCGGTCGTTTCGGCAATCATTTTTTGTTGGTCGTTGTACTGCTTTTGCTGCTGCTCAAGGCGCTCTTTGCGGAGCTGTAAATAATGGGAATAGTTTACCTTATAATCATAGATACGCCCCATGGTGATTTCGATGGTGCGGTTGGTGATATTGTCCACAAAAGCGCGGTCGTGGGAGATAACAATCACCGACTTGGCGGTATTGACCAAAAACTCTTCAAGCCACTGAATTGATTCAATGTCGAGGTGGTTGGTAGGCTCATCGAGCAAAATCAAGTCTGGAGTTTTCAGGAGAATCTTGGCTAGCTCAATCCGCATCCGCCAGCCTCCGCTAAACTCACTGGTTTTGCGGGCAAAATCGGTTCGCAAAAAGCCCAATCCCAGCAGTGTTTTTTCTACTTCTGCATCGTAGTTGACTTCTTCGTTGGAGTAAAACTTTTCGCTTAGTTCTGATACCCGCTCGATAATCGCCATGTATTCGTCCGATTCGTAGTCGGTACGGGTTTCGAGCTGATGATTGAGGGCATCAAGTTCGGTTTTCATCTCCTGGGCTTCAGCAAAAGCCTTGGAGGTTTCCTCAAATACCGTCGAATCATCTTTGGTCAGCAAATGCTGTGGAAGGTACGCAATGACGGCATCATTGGGAGCGGAGATTTTGCCACGTGTGGGCTTGTCGGCACCGGCGATGATTTTGAGCAAGGTGGATTTTCCTGCGCCATTTTTGCCCATAAGGGCGATTCTATCTTTTTCGTTGATGTTGAAAGTGACATCGCTAAACAGCGCCCTTCCCCCAAACTCTACGGTTACGTTATCTACAGAAATCATTAAGCAAGGTTATAATGAAGTGCAAAGATAAGGGGAAGGAGGGGCAATAATATCTATTATAATAATGATTTTTATTGAAAAACGGGATTTTTCCCCTACAATTAGGGGGGAAATACTCTAGTTGAAATATTTTTTGTTTAAGATATTTGTACTTCTATTTAAATAGAATATCTTTCAATTTATTAATCTAAATCTCTTTACTCTTATGGAATTAAACCTAATACAGTTAATCGAAGATTTACAAGAGGCTAAGCATTTACTTGCTCATTCATTTGTCGAAAATGAACGTTTGCAGGGAAGTATTGACGAAAGTATAGCTATTCTTCAAGAATTAGATTTGTTTTACTTTAGCTCTAAGCAAAAAGCTAGATCTATCGACATTGGGCTGGAAAAAGCACTAGAACTAAGAGCACTTTTTAAGGACAAATTTGGCACTCTTTCTAAAATTTTTCCAACTTCTTTTGCTATTGATGTAACGGATATTAATACTCTTTTAAGTTTGAATGGCGGGGAGGGCAGGCTAAGAATGTATCCAGTATACGAAGAACGCGTTGTTAATAGATCGGGCAGTCCAATTTTAAACAAATTTAGCTGGGCATTTGTGGCTGAAAATAAAAATAAGGAAATTATTACTACATCAGTAATTGATGTTTTAGAGCCTTGCCCTCCTGATTGCCCTGCTATTGACGTTTTAGCCTAATATTTAATATATATGGTAATCTATCGTATTGTATACTATATTATTATTGGGATAGGAATTATCACAGGACTTTATCGCTTTTTGAAATTGAATAAAAGTAGTAAAGTCCTTTGGTATTTACTTATAATGACGATATTTACAGAGCTATTGGCACTTTACGCAGGGAAGAAGTGGCGTAATAATTGGGCTATTTATGAAGTTTATCAATTGTTAAAGTATATATTAATTGTTTTTGTTTATTCACAAGAATTGCCACATTTTAGGAAATGGATACTATATAGTGCTGTAATTGTTGTTTCTGTTTTCGTAATAGAAATCTCCTATTATCAACAAAAATATGCTTTTATTTGTCAGACGATAGAAGGGGTATTTATTGTTTTATGGATGCTGATATTTTTTCGAGAGTTATTGAGAAGCAATACAGAGAACCCTTTTGTTAGTTATCCACTTTTTTGGATAAGTGTAGGTTATTTGATTTTTGAGGTGTCAGTGCTTTTTAATTTTAGTGCATTTAATTTTATTTTAAAATATGGGAAAGAATATTTGCCTATTCTAAAAAATATTAGAATAGCGGCTAATTATGCCTTATACAGTATGTATATCGTAGCTTTTATGACAAAGCAAAATAGTCTAAAATAGTGCTTTATAATGCATCCTGAAATTATTATATCATTTATTGCTTTTTCAATAGTATTTCTTCTTTTAGTAGGTTTTGTTGTTACTTTCGGATTGCTTTTCCAACGCCGCCAAACCCAAAACCGCCAAGAAAAAGCCGCCCTTCACGCCCAGTACCAGCAAGAAATCCTCCAAGCGCAGATTGAAATCCAGAATCAGACCCTAGCCCATGTGGGTAAAGAACTTCATGACAATATCGGTCAACTCCTCTCGGTGGCGCGGCTCCAACTCAATATCCTAGAATCAGAAGAAACACCTACACTTACTCAAGTAAAAGAAGTAAACGACGTAATAGCGCAGACTATTGATGAGCTACGCGCCCTCAGCAAAAGCCTTGACGGTGATTTTGTCAAAGATTTTGGCTTGGTCGAAAGCCTTTCGCATGAACTAGGAAGGATTCGGCAAACGGGGAAATATCACACCGAAATCATCCACCAAGGGGAGCCTTATCGCTTAGAAGGTAAAAAAGAAATGGTGATTTTTAGGGTAGTGCAAGAAATACTGAATAATATCCTCAAACATGCTGCCGCCAAAAATATCAAAGTACTGCTCCAATATCAGCCTGAAACGTTTGTGCTCATTGTACAGGACGACGGTCGGGGATTTGACAAAGCCCAAGTGCTAGACAAAACCTTGGAGGTGTCAGGTGCGGGTTTGCGCAATATACAACGCCGTACGGAGCTGCTAGGCGGCAATTGCCTGATTGAATCTACACCGGGACTAGGTACCAAAGTACAGTTGGTGCTGCCTTCTTCCAAACCAATACCGTAAAAATCCCCTGCTAAAAGGGGAGATTTCCCCTTGTGATTCAATGGGCTGTATTCTATTTTCGCTGTACCTAAAAAAGCTAGCTACTTTCACCTTTCTAGGGGCATTGTTTTGGCCACACCATTTTTTTGCATTTTACAAATTTCGCTAGTTTTTGAGTGTTTTGAAGTGCCCACTATCCGTTCATAATTTTAATTGATTTTTTCGTTATCAACACCCCAAAGAAAAGCGGTGGCTCATGCTACTTGGCTTTATTGTAGTATTTTATTAATATTGAAATACATTGTGAGACAGCAACTAAATCGTCGGCCGAAGAATATTATTCTGATGAACAATTTCCAGCAGGAAGTACTAGAGGCGCAAGTGGAAATACAAAAACAGGCCTTTGAGCGTGTAGGCGCAGAACTCTACGACAATATCGGGCAGATGTTGTCGGTGGCTAAGTTGTATTTATACGCACTTGAAGACAGTCCACTTGATGACCAACAGCAAACCTATGTAAAACAAACCAACGACATTGTAGGACAGTCGATTACAGATTTGAGATCATTGATTAGAAATTTGGAGTCTTACTTGGTTCAAGATTTTGATTTAAGTAGTAGCCTGGCATTAGAAATACAGCGCATCCGCAAAATAGACCGAAAAGAGATAGAATTGGTGGTCAAAGGAACTGTTTATTCTTTAGGGTATGATAAAGAAATTGTACTTTTTAGGAGTATTCAGCAATTGCTATTTATGGTTTGTGCCGCTTGTGAATTCGCTCCATTGGCGATTTTATTACATTATAAGCCAGCCAAGCTTGAGATTAGTATACAAGCTCAGCTTTGTGAAGGTGCGCAAATAGAAAATTCAAAAGAGTGGAGTCACATTCAAGAACGTTTGGGATTGATTGAGGGGGGATGTAAGTTCGAAAATGTTGACGCTAAATCAGCTCTATTAGAGATGAAGGTCTCGGTAGATGTTCTATAAAATCAACGAAGAAACAACTCATAACCATCAAAAAGCTATACTACACCCTTTACTCCTTATGAAAACCACTCTTGCTATTGTAGACGACCACGAACTAATGGCCAAAGCGCTATCGGGATTGATACAAAAATACGAGGACTATGATGTAATGTATGAAGTGACCAACGGTCGCGAATTGCTCAATCGTATCAAACTCAGAATGATACCAGAAATAGTGTTATTGGATATTAGCATGCCCGAAATGGACGGTTTTGAAACGGCTCTTTGGCTCAAAAACAATCATCCAGAAGTGCGAGTATTGGCACTTTCCATGAATGATAAGGAAGAATCAATCGTGGGGATGCTGCGCAATGGAGCGCGGGGCTATCTTTTGAAAGGCTGTAAACCCTTCGAACTCAAACAAGCATTGGATGCTATAGTTCAAAAAGGGTATTACTATACCGAATTTGTGACGGGACAATTGATTAAAAACTTAAATCCTGAACAAAACAGCAGCCCCGCAGCTAGCTTGGGTCTCAACGACCGTGAAATGGAGTTTATTAAGTGGGCCTGTAGTGAACTTACCTACCAAGAAATTGCGGATAAAATGTGTGTAAGTCCCCGCACGGTAGATGGCTATCGAGAGGCGGTATTTCAAAAAATGGGTGTGAAAAGTCGCGTAGGAATGGTGATAGTTGCAATACGCCTCAAATTGGTGGATTTGTAAAATAACCCTATTTTTTGTAAATTCGTAAAGTGAAAAAAAGAAGGAAAATAGAACTTGATTTTTTTTGATAAACTGACTAACTCAATTGAAAACCTTGTAACAGGCGAAGTTTTTGATACAGAAATTATCAGATTAACAGCTGTTGATGTTAAGCAGATCAAGAAAACAGAATGGCAATTCAATTGGCAGAAAGAACTCAAAGACAAAAGCAAAGAAGTTTACAACAGTTAACAATCCAATGATTATTCAAGGACTGTTAAGTATTGAAGATAAGAAAGATCATATTTTCATGCATTTGATTGAAAGCTCAAAGTTCAACAAAGGAAACAGAAAAGTTTATTTGGGCGTTCCAGCTAACTTGGTGGCTTATGCTTGTAAAGTTTCTGTTGACAAGGGTTACGAAGGCTTTCTTGCGTTTGATGCAAAATCTGTTTTAATCAAACATTACGAACAAACGCTTCATGCGACCCATTTTCGTGGACTTAGAATGTTTATTGAGACAAAGGCTGCATTAAGACTTATATCACAATATTTTAAAAGTTAGAGATATGGGACTAATAAAAGAACAGAAAGATATAGATTTATCAACTAAATCTGAACCATGGACAGAGCAAGAACTTGCTGACTTTCGGAAGCTAATGCAAGACATAAAAGCTAAAAATGCAAAGCGTAAAGAACGAATCCTACGGACAAACGCTAAACAGGAACAACTTGCCTGACAAAAAGAAAGGCAAAGGTATTTCTATAAATGCTTAACTGTAATGCTCAAAGCTAAACCTTTTGTTGTTTATCTATTTGATTAGTAAATGCATAGATAAAAGATTATTTTTTTCTTTGTTGAAAATAGCTTTCGATTTCGGTCAGTGAAAGGGCATTAAAAGTCATTGCCTTGGTCAGCCCTCCTTTGCGTGCTACTCCTACGCCATAGTGCATATCATAATACCCTTCTTTTTCGTGGGCATCAGGGTTGATACTCAGCATGACGCCTTTTTCCATACAATAACGTATCCAGCGCCAATCTAAATCCAACCGCCAAGGACTCGCATTGATTTCAATCACTACGCCGTATTGGGCACAGGCGTCGATGATTGTTTTGTGGTCGATAGGATAACCCTCTCGAGCTAGCAAGAGCCGCCCAGTAGGATGCCCCAAAATAGTGGTAAAGGGATTTTCGATAGCGGTAAGCAAGCGGCTTGTGGCTTTTTCGATACCCATATTGAGATTGCTATGTACCGAGGCCACTACATAGTCGAAGGTAGCAAGGATTTCTGAAGGATAATCGAGCGAACCATCTCCCAAAATATCCGATTCTATTCCTTTAAAAATCTTGAAAGGTGCAAGTGTTTGGTTGAGTTGGTCTATTTCTTCGTGTTGGATTCGGATGCGGTCTTCGCGTAGGCCATTGGCATAAGCCGCTGATTGAGAGTGGTCGGCAATACCTAAATACTCAAAACCAAGTTCTTTACAAAATCTTGCCATGGTTTCGAGGCTGTGTTTGCCGTCAGAGTAGGTACTATGGTTGTGCAAAATACCTTTCAAATCATTCCACGTAATAAGGTCGTCATTTTGATGTTGGGCGAGCCATTCTAATTCACCCCAGCCTTCGCGCATTTCGGGTACTACATAGGGTAGGTTGGCTTTTTGGTAAATCACCTCCACATTTTCTACGCTATCGCTATTGGCTATTTGGAAGAGTGTATGACCTGAAGAGGTGACAAGTGCCAAATGTGCTTCGCTACTTTCAAAAATAAAACGGTCGTTTTCAAATTTCTCAGGAGCTGTAAATATAATTTCAACGTGAGCCTCAATAGTCTTTTTTACTTCGATTTCTTCGCCCTGTGGGGGAAGTTCGTCAGTAGAGGCTGTGCGGTCTCGTAAGCTGCCTCGCCATACAAAAGGAGAAGATTCTTTAGGATGCTGCACCAGCCATCCAAGTTGGTTGATAGTACGCGCAGCAGCTACGGGCGACTCCGTCGCTACCAGCAGCTGAATGGTTTCGACAATTTCGTTTTTGCGGGCTACATCTCCCGTAATCGCCACTTTACTAAAATGTTTTTGCAATTCTTCTAAAACGATAGCCGCCAATGCTTCTCCTTTATCCATACGGAGCTTACCAGCTTGGCTTTCCATGAAGGCTAATGAATCCAATATTTTTTGCTGCGTACCTGCCCCAAATCCTTTTAGCTTGGCGATTTGGCCATTTTCACAAGCTTCTTTTAGGGCTTGAATAGACTCAATCCCCAAGTCGCGCCAAATGGTTCCAATTTTTTTTGGGCCAATGCCCTTAATTTTGAACATCTCAAGTACGCCTGTGGGGGTTTGGGCAATCAATTCATCTAACTCTGGCAAATGGCCTGTTTGTACCAATTGCACAATCTTCTGAGCCATGCTTTTGCCGACTCCTTGGATTTTTACCAACTCTTCAACTGGTAACTCAGCCAAATTGGCGGTTTTGAAGCGATCTAAATTGAAAGTGGCATTGGCAAGAGTGCGAGTTTTGAAAGTATCAGTATTATGAAGCTCCATAAGCTTCACGGTGAGTTCAAGGATTTCGACTATTTGGTCGTTTGACATGGCTTCTGACTCAAGTTATGATGGAAATAGCCGTGAAGTTACGTTACAAAAGTTTGCGTTTAAAATCTTTCGACAAGCTTATATCAAAAAAGCAGTGAGTTAAGCCATGGTAAGCAAACCCTAATTATACTAAATGAGATGGTGTTTGCTCGTTTTGGGAAAAAAGCTCTACATATTTATTGCTGACTCACTCCAAAATCACGGTGGAATAACTTTTTTTGAATAATGGCAGAACCATCCTAATTGATAATTTATACATGACTCATTGCTTTACTTTCTATTTAACTCATGTTTCACTAATCAAACAATTACAATTATGGAAAGCAACCAGCAAAACAAGGGCACATTCGCTTGGGTAGGATTGGTTATTATGACGTTGGCCGCGGGGGCTTTTGGCTTTATGTATTTCGATAAGAAAGAGCTAGCTGAGAGCAAAGAGGTAGTCATTTTGGAAAAAGCAAAAGAACTTGCTTTTACACAAACCAGATTAGATTCTGTCTCACGTTCTCTAGACGCTAAAATTGCAGAAGTTCAGCAACTAGGCGGTAACATCGAAGAGTTGACTAAGATGAAAGCCAAACTTGAAGCAGACAAAGCCTCTTTGCGCAAAAGTAATAAGTTTGAAATCGCCAAATACAACACAAAAATTAAAGAATATGAGCAGTTTTTGGCTGATAAAGACGTAGAAATTGCCAAGCTAAGAGAAGAAAACACGATGTTGGCTACTTCAAATCAAACTTTGACCAGCGAGAATACTACCCTAAAAACTGAGAAAGAGACATTGTCGCAAGAAAAACTTGCTTTAACCGATTCCGTAACGACTTATAATAGTCGTAACCGTGAATTGAGTGAAAAAGTGGCCATTGGAGCTGCTCTAAAAGCTGAAAACATTAAGGTTTTGGCCGTGACTCCTAAAGGCAAAGTGAAAAACAGTGATTCTTATCGTTCGAAAAGAGTAGATAAAATCAAATTGCAGTTTACGCTTCCCCCAAATCCACTCACTGTACCTGAAGAAAAAGAAATCATTGTTAGAGTTCTTGATCCAGAAGGAGCTGTTATTTCGGATGAAGCCATGGGCTCTGGTAAATTCTCATGGAAAGGACAAGAAATGGTGTTTACTACCAAAGATCGGGTAGCTTATCAAAACACCAACCAGACCGTAGAAATGACTTATGACAATGCTCAACGCTTCCGTCCTGGCAAATATAGCGTAGAAGTATATGCAGAAGGATTCCGGATTGGTTCAAGCAACTTCACCATTAAGTAGATAAAGTTGACTCTCCGATTTGGGGGATTCATCTATCAAAAAACGAACTCTATCAAAATGCGGTTGGGCATCCCCCAGCCGCATTTTATTTTTGAATCATCAAACAACAGCCTCCTTAATTGAATCACAACAAAACCCTAAACTATCTTACTCACATGGAAACACCACGCGATCCCCAGCTTTGGAAAATGGCCAAAAAAAGAGCCGCTTTCAAGACGCATTTACTCATTTATCTGTTAGTCAATACAGGGCTCTGGACACTCTGGGCCGTAGGCGTATACATGAGAGGCCAAAGCTCATATCCTTGGCCTATTTGGAGCTCGTTGGGGTGGGGAATCGGGCTAGTGTCTCACTACCTCAGTACTTACGCTCTCAACGAAAAAGAGATGATAGAGCGAGAATATCAGAAATTACTTAACAAACAATAAACCTAGGCACAAATATGGACTCTCGGGACGAAAAACTGTGGAAAATAGCCCGCCGTCGAGCGCATTTTCAGCGTGATTTGGTGTCTTATTTGTTTACAAATGCTATTTTGATTGTGATTTGGTATCTCACTAGTGGTTCTCATAGTTATTTTTGGCCAATCTGGGTTTTGGCTTTTTGGGGCATAGGAATACTGACTCAATACTACTGGGCCTATATTAAACCAAGCGATTTGAATCTGGCCGAAAGAGAATACCAAAAGCTAGTGAACCAACAAACCAGAGAACGAAATGGTCAGTAATGCTTCTTATTTCTCCAGGTTTTTACCATTCAATTTCGCTTAAGCCTTTGCTTCTTAGATAATTGTTGGTTTGACTAAAGTGTTTGTTACCAAACCAACCTCCAGCATTGGCCGACATAGGGGAGGGGTGCTTTGATTTTAAAACAAAGTGCTTTTTGGGATCTATGATGCGGCCTTTGTCTTGGGCATATTTTCCCCACAACAAAAAGACCAAACCTTCTTTTTTGTCATTTAATCGTTGAATGACCGCATCCGTAAATCGCTCCCAGCCGTGGCCTTGGTGTGAGCCGGGACTTGCTTCTCTCACAGTAAGGGTTGCGTTCAATAAAAGCACTCCTTGTTCGGCCCAGCGTTCAAGATTACCAGTTTTAGGAAAAGGTTTTTCAAGGTCATTCTGAATTTCTTTAAAAATATTGATAAGCGACGGCGGCATCGGGATACCATCGTTTACCGAAAAACACAAGCCATTGGCTTGACCGCGTCCATGATAGGGATCTTGGCCTAGTATTACCACTTTTACTTTATCAAAAGGACACTTGTCAAAGGCATTGAAGATAAGCTTCCCGGGAGGGTAAACCTGCTGAGTCTTATATTGTTGTTTGACAAAATCGATAAGTTCAGCAAAATAAGGCTGTTCAAATTCGGTTTGTAGCAGGGCTTTCCAAGAAGTTTCAATTTTAACGTCCATTTTTTCTATTTTTTGCGAAAAGTATTGGTTTTTTTAACTTATACAACCTAATTTTGGTTGTAAAGTTAGGAAAAGCCTTAGAAAACATGACATCAGCGATTACAGAAGGCGTAAGAGTAAGCGTATTAACGCAATATCAGCCCGAATATTCGAGCCCGATGCAGGCCCATTTTGTATTCACTTACCGTATCACCATCGAAAACCACAGCGAGCACACGATTCAGTTGTTGCGGCGGCATTGGTTTATTCATGATTCCAATGGCACTATGAGGGAAGTAGAAGGAGAAGGGGTTGTAGGTCAGCAGCCAATTCTGGAACCAGGCGAGGTGCATGAGTACGTATCGGGTTGTAATCTTCGAACTAGCATAGGAAAAATGGCAGGAACCTATCTCATGGAGCGAGTGATGGATGGTAAGCAGTTTAGAGTCACTATTCCTGAGTTTATGATGATTACGCCTTACCGTCTCAACTAAAATCCTTTCTTATTCATTTGTTATTGATCTTCCATTTTGCTTATTAGGTCTGCCTTCCGCTATTTTCTGAGTGCCCAAAACGAGCACGGTTTGCATTCTCCTTTTGTGTTCGATTTGTATCTGAATACTATCAAAAAAGATCCAATTAATGCCGAGTTTGAAGTGATTGAGTCGATTCGGCAGCAGATGCTTCAAAGCCGACAGCAGCTTCGTATTACTGATTATGGGGCTGGGTCTAAAGTCAATGTTTCGCCTATTAGGGAGGTAAGAGATATCGCCCAAAACTCCAAAAAATCGGCCAAATTAGGACGCTTGTTTTATCGACTAATAAAGCAATTTAACTACCAGCACATTTTTGATTTAGGTACGTCGTTAGGGTTAACTACGCTTTACATGGCAGCCGCTAATACTGATGCTCAGATTACTACATTTGAAGGCTGCCCCGAAACGGCAAAAGTAGCAGAACAAAATTTTCAGCGAGCACAAGAGACTTATCGGGCCATGAATCATGATATAGCCACGGATATTAGGACCATTACTGGAAATCTTGATTTATCACTTAGATCACAGGTGGAGGGTTGTTCTAAAATAGATTTCGCATTTTTTGATGCCAACCACCGCTATGAGCCTACAATAAAATACTTTGAAACCTGCCTCACCAAAGCACACGAAAATAGTCTGTTTGTTTTTGATGATATTCACTGGTCTACCGAAATGGAAGCGGCTTGGGAATACATCAAAGCTCATCCTTCGGTTACGGTCACTATCGACCTACTAGCGGTGGGTTTGGTTTTTTTTCGAAAAAAACAACCAAAACAAAATTTCATTTTGCGATGGGGATTTTGGCAATAGGTTTTGTTGCTTTTAAAAATCCTACGTTATTTTGTAAAACAATTATTAGCAGGCTAAAGCTTGCCATACAGCGACCCACATATTTACTAAACCAATGACACATCCTTCCGACTCTCGGGCATATTTTTTTAAGATTGATACTACTATCAAGAAAATCCGAAACGTTTTACAAAAGCGTTTCAATGAATCTGGCTTTGACTTAACGGTAGATCAATGGGTGCTTATTGACCATGTGGCTCGCAATCAGGGTATTAGTCAGAATACACTCGCAGAGCTTACTACCAAAGATGCACCTACTGTAACTCGTATTTTGGATTTACTGGTTAAAAAAGGCCTTGTTGAGCGCCGCATGTCGGAAGAAGACAGGCGTAAGTTTAATATTTACCTTCAGCCAGAAGGAGTTAAAACTTTTGAGACGGTATTGCCAGTAGTAAAAGAAATCCGCCGACAAGGCTGGGGCAGCCTCAATGAAGAAGACTACGCCCACTTTGTCAGAATTATGGATTCTATTTATCAAAACTTTAGTGAATACTAGGTGATTTTTCGGCTCAGTAGTAGCATCACGCTAAACAACCCTACCACAAAAAAAAGCGCAAACCGCAATCCTTGCCAATCTGCTAAAAAACCAATAACAGGCGGGCCAAACAAAAATCCAAAATAACCTAATGTAGTAACCATCGCTAGTCCTACTCCATTGGGAAGAGAAGGGTGATGACCTGCTTGACTATATACTACTGGGATGATAGTCGAAAGCCCTAATCCCACCGCAAAAAGCCCTACAATAACCCCCCAAACGGACGAAAATGCTAAGGCTACTATGAGTCCTAAGGTAGCAAGGAGGGAATTGAAAAAAATGAGTTTTCGATCGCCTAACCAAGTGCGTACTTTATCTCCGCCAAACCTACCGAGTGTCATGGCTGCTGAGAAGGACGACAAGCCTAAAGGAGCTAAAGCGTCGGTAGTATTGATGACGTTTTTGAGGTAGTTTGTACTCCAATCGGCCATGGCTCCTTCGCCCAGCATGGCACAAAAAGCAATAATTCCCATCAATAGGAGTGCCTTGCCGGGCCATACGAGTTTAAAACCTTCATCCGTAGGCTCAGCAGCATCTTTGACTAAATAAGGAATACACGCTATAGTGAGTATTAGACAGGCACCAGAGACAATAAAAAAATGCGAATAAATGTCGTATTGTACAAAGAATGAGCTTGTAAGGGCTCCTAACATCATCCCAATGCTAAAAATAGCATGAAACGACGACATCATAGGTTGAGTGGCACGTTGTTCTAAAGCCACTGCTTGAGCATTCATAGCTACATCTAATGCTCCCGTAAAAAAACCAACGATATAAAAGAAAATACTGAGTTGCCAAGTATTTTGGGCTAAGGGAAATAGAAACAATGTTCCACAAAACAATAATGCCGAGAGTGTAGTCGAAAATTTACTACCTCGTTGAGCCACGAGCCATCCTGTCAGGGGCATAGAAGTCAAAGACCCAATAGCGACACATAACAGTACAAGGCCTAGGGTGCTATTGGAAAGGTCAAATTGAGCTTGGATATGCGGCAGGCGGGTGCTCCAATTGGTATAAATATAACCACACACCAAAAAAATCAGACTAATTGCTAATCGGTGACGTATCATAGGTGATAATGAAAAAATGGAAACTGCATAATTGAGGGTAAATATACTTAGAGTTAGTGACTAGAAGGGAGCTTGGCACCGCGTAAAAACTCCTCAATACCCATTCTTTTTTTACCCTCAAGTTGTAAATCTTCAATGGCTAGCCAGCCGTCGGAGGTTTTGAAATGAAGAAAAGTCTTGTGGTCGGTTTTCCACGGGAGTTCAGAAGGCTCTGTAGATATCTCAGCCACAGTAGCTCGAAAAATCTTGCAAGTTTTACCATTGAGGTAAGTCCATGCCGCTGGATAAGGCGACAGCCCTCTGATAAAATTGCGGATAGCTTCAGTAGGTTGGTTCCAGTTGATTTCGCAGGTTTCTTTAAATATTTTAGGTGCATTTTTAATAACCTCTGAGTGAGGTTGGGGAATTTGGGGATAATCTCCCTCTTCGATGGCTTGCACGGTGCGTACTACCAACTCCCCGCCTTTGCGCATGAGTCGCTCGTAGAGCGTCCCCACATTGTCGTCAGGATGAATAGGCTCAATTTCTTGGAAAATGATTTTGCCAGTGTCAATCTCATGTTCAAGAAAAAAAGTAGTAACACCAGTTTGAGTTTCACCATTGATAATAGCCCAATTGATAGGGGCGGCCCCTCGGTATTGTGGGAGAAGTGATGCATGCAAATTGAAAGTGCCTTTGGTGGGCATATTCCACACTACCTCAGGTAGCATTCTGAATGCCACTACTACCTGCAAGTCAGCTTTATAACTTTTTAGTTCCTCCAAAAATTGAGGGTTTTTTAGGCGTTCGGGTTGGAGTATTGGAATCCCTTGTGAAAGGGCATAAGCCTTGACAGGTGAGGGAGTGAGTTGGAGGCCACGTCCAGCGGGTTTGTCGGGAGCAGTCACTACTGCTACTACATGGTAGCCCTTTTCAATAAGTTTTTGCAAGCTCTCGACAGCAAATTCGGGAGTCCCCATGAAAATAATTCTGAGTTTTGTCATGTTTATTAGATTATCGGGATGTTTTTTTGGACGTAACCGTTACGAGTATTGATTTCGATTGCAAATATTGCTATTTTTGTCTTTCAAATTTCGACCATGAACCGACACACAGAATACTTTTCGGTCTTAAGGAAGAAGTGACAGATTCTACAATCACTTTGGTAGAGCGGTCATTTCACCGTTCTTTTTTTTTGCCCTAAAGTGAAGAAAATATTGCTACTATTACATAAAACCATTAACAATTAACGTATAAGAAAGCAAAATGGCTAAGATACAGTACTACACCGAAGAAGGTCTGAACAAGCTTAAGGCTGAGTTGCAAGACTTAAAAACGCGAGGACGTCAGGAGATAGCAAGGGCAATAGCTGAAGCTCGCGATAAAGGTGATTTAAGCGAAAATGCTGAATATGATGCGGCCAAAGAAGCCCAAGGGTTGCATGAGGCAAAAATTGCGAAATTAGAGGAGATTTTGGGAAATGCACGAGTACTAGATGAGACATCAATAGACCTATCGCAAGTGTCGATTCTTTCAAAAGTAAAAATCAAAAACCGCAAAAATAATGCGGTAATGTCTTATATGTTGGTAGCAGAAGAAGAAGCCGACCTTAAACAAGGAAAGATTTCGGTAGGGTCTCCTATCGGAAAAGGTTTGCTCGGAAAAAAAGTAGGAGATGCCGCCCAAATCCAAGTTCCGGCGGGAATTATGGAGTTTGAGGTATTAGAAATCTCACGCTAAGATTAGATATATTTTGCAAAAAGTGGGTAGCTTCTTGGTTGAGGCTACCCACTTTTTATTTCATACTAAAATTGTTTTTATACGATAATTAGTTCTAAAAATGAGGAAGTGGAATGATTTTTTGGTGGATAAAGATTAAACACTATGCTGACGAGACCAATTATTTGTTATTGAAGGGCTTTTTGCTTAAACTTACTTTAAATGCAAACTATTGAACTGCTTCGAATAGTTAAATTTTTTATAAAAAAAATTATGAATTTTGATTTTAGATTGCAATTATTGTTAAAATTTTAGCGTTTTAAGTATAAATGCTAAGTATTCCAAAATCAGAACACTAGAAAAAATGAACTATCAACCAACTATATTTCTCACACCCCATCTTTATATGACCAACGAGGAGGTGGCCATAGTAGATGGGTTAATAGACCATGATGAAATGCCTCGTCAGTTTGATACCGACCGGGTTATATCGTATTTTGAGGGTCAAAATTTCTGCCTTGTGCTATATTTCTCTAATCAAAATGATAGAGGATTTCAGAAATATGTAGTCAACGATTTTTCGGTGAATATCGAAGAAATGTATATGCTCTCCAATTCTTTCAGTAAAATGATTGAACAAGGCTATAGCATTCATTTATTGAGTCAAGCCAAAAATCGTGTCGACCATGTCATTCACATGGCTGGAACATTCCGAGCTTTGTTTGGCAAAAAACAACCCGACGAAATGGCCCAGTGGTAAACGCAATAAAGGCTCAAAAATCTAAATTTTTGAGCCTTTATTGTAAATATTAATCTTAGTAGATTTAGACGTTGAAACGGAAGTGCATGATATCCCCGTCTTGGACTACGTATTCTTTTCCTTCTACCGAAATCTTCCCTGCTTCACGACAACCCGCTTCTGTTTTGTACTGAGCATAGTCGGTGAGCTTAATCACTTCTGCCCGAATAAATCCTCTTTCAAAATCGGTGTGAATGACCCCCGCCGCTTGTGGGGCTTTCCAGCCACGTTGGATTGTCCAAGCACGTACTTCTTTGACACCCGCCGTGAAGTAAGTAATCAAATTGAGAATGGCGTAAGAAGCTTTAATGAGTTTGTTGAGGCCAGACTCACTCAAACCATATTCCCCCAAAAACAAGGATCTTTCGTCGGGGTCTTCCATTTCGGCAATTTGAGATTCTATCGCCGCACACAATACGATTACTTGGGCACTTTCTTCGGCTATGGCAGCTTTGAGCTGCTCTACGTACTCATTTCCGGTGAGGATAGAATTTTCGTCGACATTGGCCACATAAATCACCGGTTTTATAGTGAGTAGTTGGAGGTCGGCGATGGTAGCTTTTTCTTCTTCCGAGAGTCCTACAGCTCTTACACTTTTGCCCTGTAGTAAGGCGCTCTTGACCCGATTCAGAATATCTAATTCGACTTTGGCTTTGGCATCGCCTACTCGTGCTGCTTTTTCGACACGGCTAAACTTCTTTTCGATAGATTCTAAATCTTTCAATTGAAGTTCCAAATCGATGATTTCTTTGTCACTTACAGGATTGACACGTCCTTCGACGTGAACGATGTTGTCGTCCGAGAAGCAGCGTACTACATGTATAATAGCATCTACCTCACGAATATTCGCTAAAAATTGATTACCTAGTCCTTGACCTTTGCTGGCACCTCTCACCAGCCCTGCGATATCTACGATTTCGACGATAGTAGGAACCAGTTTTTGAGGTTTTACTAAGCCCTCTAGTACCTGTAAGCGTTCGTCGGGCACCTCTACTACGCCTACGTTGGGTTCGATGGTGCAAAAGGGGTAATTGGCGGCCTCGGCTTTGGCACTAGATAAAGCACTAAAAAGGGTGGATTTGCCGACGTTGGGCAATCCCACAATACCACATTGAAGAGACATTTCTGGATTTAATAGTTTGGAATTTGAGGTTTATACAGATACCTCAAAAGAGTTATGGATGATTTTGATGAAGCAAGGTTGAGTATTGCTTCATCAAAACGCCCGCGAAATTACGATTTTTAGAGATAGCTACAAAATCGAAAGGCCTCTAGTAAGAACTAGAGGCAAGATATATAATTTAATAACCTAGGGATTATTCCCACTTCAAATCGCTCCCAGTGTAATCTTCTTCTTCGCGAACGGCATACTGAGAAAAGTCAACATGAGGCATCAACTCTGATTTGATGTGATCTACAGTTTCTTGGAGAGCATCTACAAACTTGTCAAAATCCTCTTTATAAAGAAACATCTTATGCTTTTCGTAAGCAAATCCGTCTCCTTGAGGAAAACGACGACTCTCTGTGATGGTTAGGTAGTAATCATTAGAACGTGTCGAACGCACATCAAAAAAGTAGGTTCTTTTGCCGGCTTTTACGCGCTTAGAGTAGATTTTTTCTCTGTCTTTATCTTCCACTATCCTTATAAGGTTTTAGGTGTATCCAAACGCTAAAGTACGGGTTTTGTTGCTTGCTATCAAAATTTTCTTAAAATAAAGTTATGGGTTTTTACGTTATTACTTTTACGCCTTTAAAAGCAAATTTGTAAAAAACATAGATTGTATAACTTTTTTGCTTAATTTTCAGCCCCAATTCCAAAAAGGGGTTGCATTTTTTTGAGTAGGCTTCGAGGGAAAAGCTCAGTGGGAAGACCATTAATTGTAGAATTAAACCCGAAAAAACCTATGTATTCGACTACATTTTACGTACTTTTATTGTTGTCGTTTTTGGGAAATAATCCAGCTTCGGCACAATTATTGGGTAAAGAAGAGCAAGGAACAGCATCTTTTTATGCCCAAATGTTTAATGGACGCAAGACCTCCTGCGGCGAAAAATTTAATCATAAAGAATTAACAGCTGCACATCGGTCGCTTCCTTTCAATACCATGATAGAAGTTACAAATCTATCAAACAATCGCTCGGTGATAGTACGAGTCAACGATCGAGGGCCTTATCATCATACAAGGCTGATTGATTTGACCCGTGCCGCTGCCGAACATATCGGTATCCTCAGGTCTGGAATCGCCAACATTAAATTGAGGGTAGTGGGTATGGAAGGCATGGTTTTGTTAGGCAAAAACGAAATCATCACTGATACGGGCGATATTATAGAAAAGGTGTTTTCGCATTAATAATCCTCCAACTAAATCGTTAATCAAAAAACGACTTAGTATTGCACCTTTCAACCTTAACATCTCATCATGAGCACCCGTAATTTAGACATCGCAAGCGTAAGACAATACGGAAATTTAGAGTTTTTGGCTCGACAGCTTGTCGAGGGTTTTATTACGGGGCTTCACAAATCCCCTTTTCATGGGTTTTCGGTAGAGTTTGCAGAGCATCGCCTGTACAATACTGGCGAAACTACCCGGCACATTGATTGGAAGGTATTTGCCAAAAGCGATCGCCTTTTTGTAAAACGCTACGAAGAAGAAACCAACTTGCGGTGTCATTTGCTAGTGGATACCTCCTCTTCGATGTATTATCCAGAGCCCAATCACGATAAAATCACCTTCAGCGTGATGGCTGCGGCGGGGATTGCCAATTTGTTGCAGAGGCAAAAAGATGCCGTCAGTCTCACTACTTTTTCGGAAGGAGTGGAGGTGCAAACCCCTGTCAAATCTACCCCATCGCATGTGCACAAAATATTTTTGGAGCTAGAACAAGTGCTTCAAAAACCTAAAACGCCACGTAAAACCACCGTAGCTGACGTACTGCACGAAATTGCCGAAAAAATCCATAAGCGCTCATTGGTAGTTATTTTTAGTGATATGTTTGAAGATGTCAATCAAGCTGACAAAATCTTTTCGGCGATGCAACATTTAAGACATAATCTCCACGAAGTACTTTTGTTTCATGTGACCGACCGCCGTACCGAAGAAGAGTTTGCTTTTGATGATCGTCCCTATGAATTTATTGATTTGGAATCGGGCGAACGGGTAAAGATTCAGCCCGGACAAGTCAAAAGACAGTACCAAGAAGCCGTCAAGAAGTATTATCAAGAGCTACGCCTCAAGTGTGGTCAGTATAAAATTGATTTTATTGAAGCTGATGTAGCCAAAGGCTATGATCAGATTTTATCTGCTTACTTAGTGAAGCGCAACAAAATGAGATAATGAGAAAATAGGCAGGAAATAAAAAGAGTTTGTATTTACCTTTAAATAAGAGAATATTGATTCTGTGATTAATAAAACTAGGATGTCTACCAATAGTTTTATTATTGTATCATATTACACTGAAATTTTACTCATTTTTTATGAAACATCCGTTTGTTCTGATTGCTTATGTTTTAATCTTTACTTTTATTGGGTGTAAGTCGGCCAAGAAAGCTTTTAAACGAGGAGACTATGAGGAGTCTGTCTTTAGAGCTGCCGAAAAACTTAGAGACAGCCCCAATAGCTCTTCATCTGCTGATATACTTAAACAAGCTTATCCTTTGGCTATTCAGCAAAATCTTGATGATGTCGCCAAATATCAAAATTCTTCTGAGCCTTTTCATTGGAAACCTGTTGTAAATGCCTACGACCGCCTCAACAAAATGTATGATGCCTTGCGGAGATGTCCTGCATGTGAGCGATTGGTCACGGTACGAAACTTCTCTAATGAAGAACGGGCTGCCCGCGACCAAGCTGCCGCCGACCGCTACGAAGCAGGAATGAAGGCCATGAGCAATAAAACTAATCGACAAATGGCCCGCGATGCTTACAATCACTTTGAGGTTTGTAATAGTTTAGTAGGAGGATTTAGGAATGTGCAGCAGCTGTTGGAGGAATCTTATGACTATGCTTCGTTTAAGGTGGTGGTAGAACAGGTGTTGGTTACCTCACGAATGTATCAGCTTAGTAATGAGTTTTTTCAGAATAAGATAAATGAATTTTTAAACACAAACCAACGTCTCAATAAATTTGTACGGTTTTATGCCCCTCAAGAGGCGTCTAGTATCAAACTCAAACCTGATCATGTGATTAAGTTAGAATTTGATGATTTTGTGGTAGGCCAAACCCTTGTACAATCGAATACTGAAGTAGTAACAAGCAAAGATTCGGTAAAAGTGGGAGAAACTACCGTGGGCGGAAAAAAAATCCCTGTTTACAACAAAGTAACGGCCAAATTGACCCGTACCCGTAAATCGGTACTTTCGTCAGGACTGTTGGACATGCAAATCATGAATTTTAATAGCAAGACAGTAGTGACGCAAGAGAAGTTTAGGGGAGATTTTAATTGGTTTTGTGAATGGGGTAATTTTAATGGTGATGAGAGGGCTCTTACAGCTGACCAAAAACGTATCTGTAATGTCCGAGAACTTAATCCTCCTCCTCCTCAGCAACTATTCATCGAATTTAGTAAACCTATCTATGATCGATTGACAAATAAGATTCGAGATTATTATAAAAACTATTAAAGACGAGTCATTCTGAATTTAGCTAATTCTTAAAAGACCTTTTGTTTACATTTGAGTAGGTACAGACTCTCAGACATAAACAGAAGGTCTTTTTATTATAAGCTGAGGTTTTTAGGGGCATCTATTTGACCACAAACCTTTGACACTTCTTAGATGCTGCCTGTTTTGCACTCACATCCTCAAAATGACAATGTTTTAGGATTGAACATTGTTATTTGGCAGAAAGGGTCTGTTCATGATAATCCAAAAAGCCTTCTAATTGCTCTACTGGAATACGGCGAGCGATAATTTTTTTGTTTTTGTCCAATACATAAATCATCGGAGTATTGTTGACGTCATAATCTTTGCGGAAGTTGATTCGGAAGCTATAGTCATAGCCGTGTACCCAACTTTGTACCCCAAAATCACGGATGTATTTTTTCCATTGTTCGGGAGCTCGTGCCACCGATGCCGCAAAGACTTGTAAATCTAAGGTAGTTTTATATTTTTCCTGCAAAGCTTTTAGGGCTGGAGTGGATTGTCGGCAATGACCGCAATCAGGGTCATAGAAAAACAAAATGACGTATTTGCTTTTTAAATCATTGAGTGAAATAGCTTTTCCAGCAGTATCGGTAAGGGAGAGAGCAGGCATTGTTTTGCCGACTAATACAGGCTTTATCGTGTTTACTTTTTCTCGGATGTTTTCGACGGTAGTGGGATCCGTAATAGGCATGAGTCCACCGAGGTAATATTTGTCGGCTAAATGCACAAAAACCGCATCTCCGCCAATGATAGTGGGGTTTTCGGCCTGATTGGTCAGGTACCAAATACAATAAGCTTGCATTTCTTTATTACCAGCCTTGAGGGCCTTTTCGATGATAAAGTCGGCTGACTGAATGAGCGAGTCGGTTTGTTGTAAAGTAAGCTCTTGCATGTAGCGGTCAATTTTGCGCTGAAGTATAGGAGTACGAACTAACCGCTCCTCCGAAAAATCAAAATTATCCCAAAAATGAGCTTTATAATAATGAAACAACCAGGCCGAATCGGGCTTGCCATCGGGGCGTTTGGGAGGAGTAGGTAATTCTACTTCGGCACCTGCCCGCATTATTTTTCCCGTAAGACTGTTGCTATTTTCTTGGGTAAATTGTTTGTAATACTCCATCAATTGACGCCGAAGGTTGTTGATTTTGGTCGTCGTCATGAGGTCCTGTCTGAATTGTAACTGTCTCTGTAGTAGGTTTATTTCAGAAGTGTATCCTGATACGTGCTGTTGATATTTATAATATAATTCGCTGTCAGGAGAACCTTTTACTTGCATATGTCCGATGACATTGGCCGTATCGGTACTAAAACTGAAGTGTTGCTCCGCACCAATGATGAGATCCATTACCCGTTTTTTGGAAGGCGAGAGAATCATATAAAGCCCTCCGGGGAGTGCTTGAGTCCCTTCAAAGACCAAGTTGCCATTGGCATCTGCTTGCGCAGTATCTTTGGTGATGTATTGGCTTGCACCAAAATAATGCGCCAAGGTAAACGCTTCTGGTTTGATGCCTTTGACATTGCCTTTGATATGATAGCCCGTTTGCCCCAAAGCTGCGAAGCTTATCCAAAAAGTCAATAGCGAAAAATAGAGTTTGTTCATGATGTAGCTTGGAGAAAAGTCTCCAAGATTTGTCTCTTTTTCAAATTTGAGAGACAAACCTCGTAAGAATGTTATTGACGACTAGCGGTTGAGGGTTTGCGTTCCATAGCTAATCGTTTTTTGTACACGTTCAAAAATGGTTCCAAATCTTCAACGCCAAGTCTACGGGCAATAATTTTTTTGTTTTTATCAAGTACATATACCGTGGGAGTAGAAAATACATCGTAATCATTGCGATATACTACCTGACGCGAAGCCACCATACCATAAGTATTGACAAGATTTTCGAGCTTGAATTCTTTGACAAATTTCCGCCATTCTTCTTCGCTGCCCTCAATAGCAATAGTCATAACTTCCACTCCTTGAGGTTTAAATTTATCATGGAATGTCTTGAGTTTGGGGGCTGATTCGCGACAGTGACCACAGGTAGGAGAATAAAAAAACACAACTTCGTATTCGGCTTTGGAACCATGAATATAATCAAGGCGGTCAGGGGCGCGGTAGCTCATTACGCCCAAGTCAGGGATGACTTTATTAACCAAAAGTGGTTTAAGCACTTTGACTCTCTCTTTGACGTTTTGGAGCGTAGAGCTATCAGAGACTGGCATGATACCCGTGAGATAATATTTTTCAGCCATGTGTACAAATACCCCGTCGGTACCTACGATTTTTGGGGTTTCGTACTGATTTGTGATAAACCAAATTGTATACGCGATGATGTCTTTTTGTTTTCCATTGATGGCTTTTGACACTACAAAATCAGCTTCTTTGACCAAAGAGTCTTCGACTTGCACCGTCAGGTCTTTGATGTATCTATCAAGTTTTTGGTGCAAAAAAGGCGTCATTAACATACGGGCGTCCGAAAAATCAAAATTGTCCCAAAAATGGCTTTTATAATAATTGAATATCCAGGCTGAGTCGATTTTGCCATTGGCTTGTTTGGGGGCTGGGGGGATTTCAGGATCGGCAGAGGCTTTGAAGAGTTTGACGGTAAATGTACCCTCGTTTTGCTTCATGAAATTGTCATAAAAAGTTTTGCGTTTGTCTTGAAGGTCTTTAAAACGCTGGTTTGTTTCGGGAATTTTTTGCGCTTTTAGTTGCTGGTATTCATCTTCCGTTTTTTTCATAAACTGCTGAAATTCATAGAAAATTTCATTGTCTCGGCTGCCCGTTACTTTGGTTTTGCCAATGATATCGGTAGTATCGGCAGAAAAACTAAAGTTTTGATCTTCCGTAATTAAGACCCGCAGCAGGGTTTTGCGGTCGGGTAATACAATTTCATAAATTCCTTGCGATAGAGGTTTATTGCCTTCAAATACAAATCGTCCGTTGGCGTCGGCTTGGGCGGTATCTTTAGCATAAATTTGGGTAGCATAATAATTGGCAAGGAAACAATTTCCACCACTAAGCCCTTTGATTTGTCCTTCGATGCGATAACCTGCTTGTGCAACTGCATCCGTATAGATAGCGACAATGAAGAAGAAAAGAAGAAATTTTAATTTCATCGTGTATTTAGTTTTACTCAACCCAAAATTAGAAGATTTATTTTTAGTCATTTAAACGAAAATTTTACGTTTTTAGCGTTCCGATTGAACCTTAATCAACTTTAGTTATCAAACACTTTCTATGTTTTTTATATTATCTAAGACCTTTGACGTGCTGATGATGCCGTTGACTATGGTATTTATGGCGATAATCTATGCGCTTATTACCAAAAACCGTGCCCGAAGTCGTAAGATAATCATAGGTGCTTTGATAGGGCTTTATTTAATGAGTAATGATGTATTGGTAAATGGTCTTTTAAAACGTTGGGAGCCTAAGCCTATTTTACCAGCAAAAACCTATGAAGTGGGAGTGATACTTTTGGGCGGAACGGTCAAAAAGTATGATACCTTATCACACAATCTATGGCTTGGAGAGAGTGGAGATCGGGGTATTCAAGCCTTGAATCTTTATAAATCAGGTAAGATAAAAAAGATTATCATCAGTGGGGGCGAAACTTCGCTCATTACGGGTCAGTTGCACTCTTCCGAAAACGAAGGAATACGTCACTTGCTTGTTTCTGCTGGGGTACCCGAAAGTGATATTATTCAGGAAGGAAGGTCTAAAAATACCCGCGAAAATGCGACTTTTTCAGCTCAAATTCTACAGCAGAAGTTTGGGCTAAAGCAGTGCGTCATCATCACATCGGCATTTCATATGCGGCGTGCTATTGGATGTTTTGAAAAAGCAGGATTGGAGGTAATTCCTTTTCCGGCTCACTACTTACAAACCAAATCTGAACCGTGGTTTGACCAGCTTTTTCCTTCCGAAAAGTCTCTCGCGATGTTTACGTTGGTTTGGCACGAGATGATAGGGTACGTAGTATACCGAGTAGTAGGTTATATTTAATACTTTCTAAGTCGACTGACTTAGAAAGTATTAAAAAACACACTAAGTACTCAATATTTTTACCATGCGTAGCATATCTTCGTTAATGGGTTTTGGCAATCGAATCGTATCTCTGAAAGGAGTATAAACGATTTCGTTGTTGATAAGCCCCACCATTACGTTTTTCTCACCATTCATGAGACCTTCTACTGCACCTAAACCTAGACGACTAGCCAAGATACGGTCGTAGGCGGTAGGGATTCCTCCGCGCTGAATGTGTCCAAGGGTAGTGACCCTAATGTCCATATCTACTTCCAAACGAGCCTTGATTTTATCGGCTACTTCGGCGGCGTTTCCTTCTTCGTCACCTTCGGCTACTACAATTATAGACGAAGATTTAGAGCGATTCCAGCCTTGTTTGAGGGTTTCGACTACTTCGGAGATAGGTGTTAAAACCTCGGGAACCATTACTATTTCGGCACCCCCTGCAATACCACATTGGATGGCGATATAACCTGAGTCACGGCCCATTACTTCAATAAAAAACACACGGTCGTGGGAGTCGGCGGTATCTCTGATTTTGTCGATAGCTTCGAGGGCTGTATTTACAGCGGTATCGTAGCCGATTGTATAGTCTGTTCCATAAAGGTCGTTGTCGATAGTGCCTGGAGCACCTACAGTCGGAATCCCAAATTCATCATAGAAGGTAGTGGCGCCCGTAAATGTTCCATTTCCGCCAATAGCTACTAAACCTTGGATTCCAAATTTTTGAAGTTGTTCGAACGCTTTCTGTCTGCCTTCTTTGGTCATAAATTCTTTGCTACGGGCCGACTTGAGAATGGTACCACCACGTTGAATTATATTACTGACCGAATGAGACGTCATCTGATAGATGTCACCAGCAATCATGCCATTATAACCACGGCGAATGCCAAAGACTTCGATGCCATAGTACATAGAAGTACGAACTACGGCGCGGATGCAAGCGTTCATACCGGGGGCGTCACCGCCAGAGGTAAAAACCGCAATTTTGTTGATCATAAGTTAGGTATTAAGGTGGTTTTTATTTTCATAGGGTACAGTAGAGAAACTACTGATTTCTACTTCAAACACACAAATTTATTTTCTATTTCGATGAAATACCGAATATTTTAAAATTTTCTTAAAAAAATAACCATACTTTAAAATAACACTAGGATAATAGGATAGGTGATTTGCTTCCTATATTTGCAATATGAAAATTGCTGTAAACTTACCAGTAGGTGAGAGATTTTATAATGCTATTGCTCTGACTATCAGTTTATTGGTGGTTGTTTTTTATGCCATTGTTTTGGCGATATATAGTTATAATTTCCCTTTTTATGATGATTATATCGCGGTATTGGAGGTGGTAGAAAAATGGCTTTCTTCTACTCGGGCCTCAGAAAAAATATCGGTCTTATTTGAACAACATAACGAACATCGCATTCTTTATATTCGACTTATCTCTCTTTTTGACTACTATCTACGGGGCAGTATTCACTTTACTGATTTGATATGGGTCGGAAATATCAGTTTGCTTGTTTGGTTGTATTTACTTTTCAAGAGTATTGATTTTTTTCAAAACAATCTAAAGTATTGGGTACTCATTCCGGTGGTTTTGTTAGTATTTCAGTTTCAATCTTGGGACAATACCTTCTGGAGTATGGCGTCATTGGCTAATTTTGGTATTCATGCTTGGGTAGCTTTGGCGATTTATGGGGCTGTTAGGTCGGGAAAGTGGGCTTGGTTAGGTACTGTCTTTAGTACCCTCATGGCTCTAGGAACGATAGGAAGTGGTCTTTTCTTGATACCCATTGTGTTGTCGGTTTGGGCGATTCAGAAGCGTTTTAGAGAGATTGCTTTTGGAGGTATTTTCATGGTTTTGGCGGTGTTAGGATATTTTTATGGGTATCATCAGCCGCCCAATTATCCTTCGATTGGGTATACCATAATGCACGCTCATTGGGGGCAATTGGCCTTGTTTTGGGCTGGTTTTTTGGGTTCTAATTTTTATCATCCAGCTATCCCTTTTGTAGCTCCTCTATTAGGAGGTACTGGGATTTTGTGGTTTTTGTTTTTGACTTACCAAAAATATTTTTTAAAAAAAACGTATTTATACGCTATTCTGGCATTTTTAGTGCTTACAGCGGTGGTAGTAGCACTCAATAGGTACGGAAGAGGCATAGAAGGTGCTTATCCATCGAGGTATCGCATGAATTCTTCTTTGTTTTTAGCGCTTTCGTTTCTGACGGTGGTAGATTGGGTAGCCACTCCTCTGAAAAAGTGGGTGATTGGTCTAGGTATTATTGGTACGGCGGGCCTTTATGCAATCTCTGTAGTAGTGTATCTGCCTCGTATCGAAAACAATAAAGAGCTCCGAGTTGCCGATAATTGGCTGTATCAGCATGGGTTGCCGATAGGGGGTAGTTATCGCTTAAAAGATGCCAATGACATGCTGATTAAGTCGGTAAAGGAAGGGCTTTTTTTGCCTCCAGCCTTGCCAAGCTTATTGTCTGAAAAAGAGAATTTAGCCCAGATAGAGAAGGGTATAAAAGTGAATGTTGACACGATTCTACAAAATAAGCTTGTAGAATATGATATAGATTGGCTTAAAAACGTTGATAATCAAACCGCTTTACGAGGTTGGGTGAAATTTAATCAACCTGGCGTGGTACTCAAAGAAGTGTGGGTGGTGAGTGGTAATAAAGTGGCTTATTCGACTTTATTCCAAAAACGGTACGATTTGTTTGAAAAACATCACAATGTACAATACCAAGATACGGGATTTTTAGGAGTTTTGCCTTCGGGTGTATCGCTATACTCGCCCAACCGCTGGTATTTAGTAGCTTTGGGGAGCAATGGGCAGCGTGTAATTTTGCCCCCTAAATGATTATTTTTGCCGTTATTGTGAAAATATTAAAAGATAAAAACTCTTAACAAAGTAATTTTATGACGGCGGCTTTTAAACCGCAGTTGAGCATCACCTAATCTGTAAATACCAATGAAAAAATCCTTTAATCTCAAAGCTTTATTGCCGCATTTGTTGGTGATTTTGGGCTTTGCAGTGCTTTCTTGGGGATATATGAGCCCCGTATTGAAAGGAAAAACGCTGATTCAGAATGACCCTTTGCAAGCCGCTGCGGCTTCTCATGAAGCGGCTGAGTATTATAAACAAACGGGTGAATGGACCGGCTGGACCAATAGCACTTTTGGGGGAATGCCTACGTATTTTATCTGGGGGCATCATTCAAAAGGGGCCTTGATTCCGCTCGGGACTTTCGTTAATAAATTTGGACAAGGAGGGTATATTTTCTTCTATCTTATTGGTATTTATGTTTTGTTGATGGCGCTAGAGTGTGGCTTGCTCACTAGTGTACTGGGCGCAATTGGCTTTGCCTTTTTTACATACAATATTCAAATCATTGAAGCGGGGCATATCTCTAAAGTGCATTCTTTGGGATTCGTCCCGATTATGTTGGCAGGTTTGATATGGGCTTATAAAGGTCGGATGTGGCTTGGAGCAGCGGTTTTCAGTGTGGGATTCGGTCTCAATCTATGGGCCAATCACACTCAAATTACGTACTATACGGGGCTTCTTATTGGGGTATTAGGAATTTTTGAATTGGTAAGAGCGATTCGCCAGAAACAAGCGGCTTCTTTTATAAAGGCAAGTGTACTTATTGGATTAATGGCCGTAGTGGTAGTAGCAAACGACTTGTCGGTGTTGTGGTCTACCTATGAATATAGCAAAGAAACCATCCGTGGCAAATCTGAACTTAGTCCTAAAGTAGGAGCAGGAGGCGAGAAAAAATCGAGCGGAGGGCTAGATCGCGATTATGCTTTTGGGTGGAGCAATGGCAAATTAGAATCGCTTACTCTGTTGATTCCGAACTTCGCGGGAGGAGCTTCGAATGGTGAATTAGATGAAAAATCGGAAGTATATAAAGCCCTTACCCAAAAATATAACATCCCTGGCGAAACCGCTTTTCAAGTGGCTCGTACTATGCCTTCTTACTGGGGTGATCAGCCTTTTGTAGGGGGCGGAGTGTATGCAGGTGCGATTATTTGTTTTTTGTTTGTGTTAGGGCTTTTTATTGCCGACAATCGATACAAGTACCCTTTTGCGCTGGGAGCACTGATTTTCTTGATTATTTCTTGGGGTAAAAACTTTAGTGTAGTCAACTATTTCTTGTTTGATTACTTCCCGATGTTTAATAAGTTTCGGGCGGTAAGTATGGCATTGTCACTTGTTCAACTTTGTGTAGTTGTAGTTGCGGGACTGGGACTCAAAAAAATCATCGAAGACCGACCCGATTGGAAAGTGCTACAGCGTCCATTTTTAATCAGCTTGGGGCTTACTGGCGGGGTAGCATTGCTATTCAGCTTAGTTCCGGGCGTTTTTGACTTTCGTTCTCCCAACGATGCCGCATTAGTTAATAACCTGACCCAACAGTTTGGCAATAATAGTGTCGCTGCCAATGATATTTACAATGCCTTGCTTTCTGATAGAGTGGGTATGTTGCGTAGCGATGCTTTTCGCACTTTGATATTTATTTTGCTGGGAGCGGGGCTTTTGTGGGCTTATGTTACCAACAAACTCAAAAACGGGTTGGTGGTAGTAGGAGGAATCGCCTTGTTGACTTTGGTAGATATGTGGACTGTCAACAAGCATTATCTCAATGCCGATAGCTTTCAGCCTAAATACTATAGTCACGATGATTTGTTTCAGCCGTCGGCAGTGGATCAACAGATTTTGCAAGACAAAGATCCTAATTATCGGGTGATTGATCTCACTACGAGTCCTTTCCAAGATGCGCGTATTTCTTATTTTCACAAATCACTTGGCGGATATCATGGTGCTACACTTCGCCGCTATCGTGAAGTAGTAGATGCGCATATGACCAAAAACAACATGGCTATTTTTAACATGTTGAATACGCGTTATTTTATTGTGCCTGGTCAAGACGGACAGCCTATGGTACAGCGCAATCCTGAGGCTTTGGGAAATGCCTGGTTTGTAAAAGAAGTGAAGATTGTAAATAATGCAGACGAAGAACTAAACGCATTGGAAAAATTTGACCCTCTTCAGACGGCTTTCGTAGATAAAAGATTTGCGGAACAATTACAGAATGTGAAGCCGCAGGCCGACTCAACCAATAAAATAAGATTGACCGATTACAAGCCTAATCATCTTACGTATGAGTCAGATGCGAAAACGCCGCAAATCGCTATTTTTTCGGAGATTTATTATCGGGGCGGTATCGATTGGAAAGCCTATGTTGATGGTCAAGAAACACCTCATTTCCGGGCCGATTATATCTTGAGAGGTATGGTAGTGCCTGCCGGAAAACACAAAATCGAATTTAAGTTTGATCCTCCAACCGTCAAAACAGGTCAACAAATTGACAGGATTGCAGCTATTGCTTGGGTGTTACTGTTGGTAGGTGCTGTATTTATGGAATATCGTCGTAAATCTTCCGAGTCTTAGTCAAAAAACATACATTATTTTATTCATAGAAATCGGCATCAAAGTGATTTGATGCCGATTTCTATTTTAGGTCTCTTTCTTCCTTTATAAAATATAAAATTGTCTTACAATCTATTGATTCTAAGGATGGCAGCGCCGCTTAAACTCTACAGGAGTAAAGCCCGTGATTCGTTTAAAATGACCAAAAAAATTAGAACGATTGTTGAAACCACATTCAAAACATACTGCTTCTGTAGTCACCGAACTATCTTCTACGAGCAGTCGTTGGGCATGACTGATACGGATTTCAATCAAGAAATCATGAAATGTCTTTTTAGTGACCATTTTGAAATAACGACAAAATGAGGTCACACTAAGATTGGCCACAGAGGCGATTTCTTCGAGAGTTAAGTCTTTTTTGTAGTGTGTTAAGGTATAATTATAGACTTTATTGAGACGATCAGTCTCTTCTTTATTGGGCTGATAGAGAGCGTCTTTGGTAGAAATAGGATACAATTCTTCACTTCTTGAAAGTGTTTCCAACATGGTAAGAATGAGAATCATTCGATTCAGACCAGTGGTTTTTGCGGATTTAAGCATAAGTGGAATGAGCGCTTCGCGCGTATGACCCGTAATGATTAATCCTGCTTTAGCTTTATCATACAAACTCAAAATGGCGTCTGCTTCTGATTTTTTTAAGAAATCATTTCCTACAAAATCAGGCAAAAATTGCACTACCACTGCTTCGGCGGAGATAGTGGGGTCTTGCCTGAAATATTCTTCATTGCAGCGCCACATATGAGGGAGGTTTTCGCCTAGCAGCAATAGCTCGCCCGCATTAAAATTGCTGACATTATCTCCTACAAATCGTACACCTTCACCACGCACAATATAGTGCAGTTCTAATTCGGGATGATAATGCCATACGGTACCGAAGTTGGGTAGGGTATGATGGCGTGATACGTGCGAACTTCGAATGTCTCTGGGGACTAAATAAAATTGCGGTTTCATGGAGCAATCAAGCTAAGTTTCCGAATTGTGTTAGCAAGTTTACTATAATTATATTTTACCTCAAAATACCACAAAAAAACCTGCTTTGTGCTAATAAGGATATTTTTTTGGTAATTATTGCGATTAGAGGTCATAAAAACGCACAATTAGGAATATGATAAAATTCCATTGAAAAGTGATATGATAATTTTAAGGACATAGTGGATAATTAATTGGACGGTGCTTAATGAGCTTTGGCTGAAATTTGCAACCACATCTGATTCTAGTTGTTCAAATCCAAACGAAGCTATGTTAAACCCTTTACAATCAAGAGTATTGCTTAAACCAACGCTAAGGATATGCACCTTATCGTTGCTTCTTCTCTGTTCTTTTATGGCTTCTGCTTCCGACCGCCTATTGCGCGGAACTGTACGAGATGCAGAAAACAATGCCGCTTTACCGGGTGTCAATCTTATCATCAAGGGTACACAACGGGGAGTTATTTCGGACGTCAATGGCAAGTATGAACTTCGTATTTCTGAGCAAGACGCTCAGTTGGTGGTGAGTTTTGTAGGCTATCTCACCCAAACCATTGAGATTGGTTCTAAGACAGAAATAGACATCAATCTGAAAGTGGATCAGAAAGCCTTAGACGAAGTGGTAGTGGTGGGCTATGGTACCCAATCGAAGCGTTTTGTGACGGGGGCTGTTACGAAGGTAGAAATGAAGCAAACCGAAAACTTGCCTAATACCAATGTAACCCAAGCTTTGCGCGGAAGAGTAGCGGGAGTACAGTTTACAGACAACGGCCGCCCAGGGCAGGGAGGCTCTATTTTGGTGCGTGGACCTCGGTCGTTGAGTGGGGGAAATAATCCGCTTATCGTATTAGACGGTATCTTTTTTAACGGAAATTTGGCTGACATCAACCCCACAGATATCGAATCTATGGAAGTGTTGAAAGATGCTAGTGCAGCGGCTATTTATGGTTCACGGGCGGCAAATGGGGTAATTTTGATTACTTCAAAGAAGGGCACAACCGAAAAACCTACTATTCGTTTTAATATGTTTAGTGGGGTTTCTGATTTTAGTTATAAAGTAAAACTTCTAACGCCAGAAAGATACCTTCAAAAGATATTAGATTATCGTCAAGCTGCGGGACTGACCCACGATCCAGCCCAAATCAAATCGTATTTGCAACCTTCTGAATTAGTAAATTACGAAAAAGGACAAACAATTGACCCATGGGATTTGGTATCTCAAAATGCAAAAATAAACTCTTACGATTTGAATATATCAGGCCGTACAAGTAATACCAACTATTATGTGTCGGCTTCATTAACAAACGAAAAAGGGTTGATGTTCAATGATAATCAGAAACGTTTATCATTCAGAACTAATATTGAAAATAACTTAACAAAATGGCTGACTATTGGGATGAATGCAACGTATGTGCGTCGTGATCTTTCAGGAAGAGAAGCTGATTCTCCGTATAGTGTCAGCCCTTATGGCACTCCTTTTTACGAAGACGGTGAGCCCACACAGTGGCTAGTGCCTGAAGACCAAATTTCTGGTAACCCTGTACGTAGTGCGCTCTTGACTACAAACGAAGAAATTTCTAACAACCTCTTTGCAAATTTTTATGTACTCTTTAGTATTCCCCAAGTGGATGGATTGACGTACCGAATTAATTATTCACCTAATTATAGATGGCAACATAATTATAATTTCTTTAGACAAGACAAGCATTTTGCTGGAAATACTACCTCGGCAAGCAAATTTAATCGGGAAGACTCTGATTGGGTGCTTGAGAATATTCTTGCTTATAATCACCGATTTAATGAGAACCATGCACTAGATGCGACATTACTTTATGGTCGAAATCACCTAGGTTTTGAATCAACTACTGCCAATGCTTCGCAATTGTCTTCGGATGCTCTTGGTTGGAACAATTTAGGGCTGGGTGGTATTCTGACCAATACCTCGTCGGCGGCCGCTTCTGATGGTGTATCGTCGATGTTTCGTTTGAATTATAGATTCAAAGATAAATACTTGCTTACGCTCACTGCTCGTCGTGATGGAAGCTCAGTCTTTGCTGCCAACAACAAATATGCTACTTTTCCTTCAGGTGCTTTTTCTTGGATTCTTTCAGAAGAAAAGTTCATGGAAAGTATTCCATTCATTGATATGATAAAGCTTAGAGCTTCTTACGGGGCTGTTGGTAACCAAGCTATAAGTCCTTATCAGTCACTTAGTCTCTCTGCTACTACTCGCTATGTGTTTGGAGACGGGGGAGCTTCTTCGCTAGGTGTTTATCCGTCTTCTATGGCCAATGCAGATTTGAAATGGGAAACTACCTACACCTCTAATGTAGCCGTTGATTTCGAGCTTTTTAAAGGACGATTGGGTGGTACCTTCGAGCTTTATAACATGAATACAAAGAATTTGCTTATGGAGCGCTCTTTACCTACAATGACTGGATATAATTCTGTTTGGACAAACTTGGGAGCTACCAACAACAGAGGCTTAGAAATTAGTCTCAATTCTACCAACTTCCGCAAAGGAAAATTTGAATGGAATACTAATGTAGTATTTTCTACCAACAAAAATAAGATTGTACACTTATATCAGTCAGATACCAATGGAGATGGTTTAGAAGATGATGACCTTGGCAATAAATGGTTTATTGGACAGCCTGTCAATGTGGCTTATGATTATGTCTTTGACGGCATTTATCAAGAAGGAGACCAAATTCCGTCTGGTTTTAAACCTGGCTATGTGAAGCTAAAAGATCTGAATGGTGATGGTAGAATAACAGCTGCTGATGACCGCACAATCATAGGACAAATGGGACAACCAAAGGTTCGGTGGGGAATCACCAATACATTTAATTATCATAACTTTTCTCTTTCGGTATTTGTCAATGCGATGCAAGGATGGATTGCTACACTCAACGAACTTGACATAGAATATTTTTTGTCAGGCTCAGGAAATTATCCTAATCGCCCCGTAAATCGTTTGGATGCTGGATGGTGGACTCCACAAAATAAATCTAATACCCGCCCTTCACTAGGCTATCCTAATCCATTTTTACACAACTATTATCTAAGTCGAAATTTTATACGAATTCAAGATGTGTCTTTGACGTATAATGTTCCGAAGTCGATTTTAAATAAAATAAAACTGGCCAATGCTAGAGTTTTTGCTAGTGGAAAAAACCTAGCCACGTTTACAGATTGGTTGGGTACAGATCCTGAAAGTGGTGGTACAGCCAGAGGGTTTCCTGTGCCTAGAAGCTGGACGCTTGGATTGAATGTTGGATTTTAATAGCTCTCAATAAAATGGAAGATAACATGAAAATTTTTTTGAATAGTCGGTGGAAAACACCTAGATTCTCTCTCTTTATCCTCTTCTTGGTAGGGCTTTCCCTCACTGCCTGTGAAGATAATTTCTTAAATGAAAAACCCTTAGCTTCGTTAAATTCGGAGATTGTGTTGACTTCAAAGGCAGGGTTTGAGACTTATATCACCGCATTGCATATGTCTGCTCGGGAAGAACTTGGGAAGTTTGATTCTTTTGGATGGTATATTAATCAACAAATGGGTACAGACATCGCCTGTAGTGGTGAGAATGCGGCTGCTAATTTTCGTAATTATGACACTTACCTCACACCCGCCACTTTGTGTGTACAACGATACTGGGATTGGGCTTATTCGGATATGCTCTTGAAAGCCAATACGATTATTGTCTATGCCAACAAACCTGAGTTAAGTAAAATTTGGACCAATGAGGCAGAAAAAAACGCTATTATAGCTGAAGCATGTTTTTTTAGAGCCTATACTCACAATTTTTTAGCAAATCTCTATGGTGGTGTACCTATTGTGGATACAATTTATTCGGGTCCTAAAACCGATTTTGTTAGAAATACTCGCACTGAAGTATATGAGTCGGCTAAAAAAGATTTGGAATTTGCTTCTAAGTGGCTACCAGCTACAGTCGCTAAAGCAAACGAAGGACGTGTAGTGAAAGCTGCTGCTGACCATTTACTCTCGGAGGTTTACATTAGTTTAAAAGAATATGACAAATCCATAACTAGTGCTTCGGAAGTAATTAACTCTGGACTTTATCAGCTAATGACAACGCGGTTTGGCACCGAAAAAGACTTGCCTGGAGATGTATATTCGGATTTGTTTAAAGACGGTAATCAAAATCGTAGCTCTGGAAATTTGGAGTCCATTTTTAACTGGCAATTTGAAGACCAAACCCCAGGAGGGCAGGGAGGAAATAGTGGCAACTACTTACTCAGGGCTTGGGCTCCTTTTTATATTAATGTGAGAGATCCTGACGGTAAGCCTGGTATGATCATCGTCGATAGTTTAGGCCGTGGTGTAGGCTGGGTAAGACCTACGAGTTACTTCTTATACGACTTATGGGCTAACAATTGGTCAAATGATATTCGTAATTCTAGGCATAATATTCGTCGTGACCATTATTATACAAATCCTGCGTCGGCTTATTTCCGCAAGATGGTAGAGAAAAGTCATTATGCCAAACTTGATACCTTCCAGATGCTTTATCCAACACTTAGAAAAGTAGAGGGGAAAGTTGGAAAGTCAGGAAATAATACTACTGGACGGACTTTTAAAGATTTTATGGTCTTTCGTTTAGCCGAGACGTATCTCCTTCGTGCTGAGGCATATATGTACAAAGGGGACTTGGTAAAAGCAGCCGCCGATATTAATAAAGTAAGAGAACGGGCTCAAGCTAAGCCAGTAGTCCCTGCCCAAGTTGATTTAGATTATATTTTAGATGAACGCGCCCGAGAACTGATTACAGAAGAGCCTCGTCACAGGACATTGGTAAGAACTGGGAAATTGGTCGAAAGAGTACGAAAGTACAATCTACGAGCTGATACTAGAGCTACTATTCAAGAAAAACACGCTTTTTGGCCTATTCCACAAAGTGCTATCGACGCCAACTTCAGCAAAAAATTAGAACAAAATCCAGGTTATTAGTAATGACGAATCATGATGATTAAGAATGACAAATTTTCGCAAAAAAAATATGGAGCATGGGTAGCCTTACTCATTGCGCTATGGTTTGGAAGGCCAATCGTAGCCCAAGAAATAGCCACTGTAGATGCTGCATTAATACCCCCCAAAATAAATACATCACCCCTGCCAATTTATGATTATGATAAGTTGGATTATGGAATGACTATTGGCGTCGAACGCACTCCTAAAGGACGTATATGGGCATGTTGGGTTGGTGGAGGAGACAATGATGATGCTTTTTTTGTTCTCAATACTAGCGATGACGACGGTCAAACATGGTCTAAACCAAAAATGGTAATTGACCCTCACAATCCTTCTCTGAAGGAAAAACGACGAACGGTCGTGGGGTGTTTATGGCTAGATCCTGATGGGAAACTATGGCTATTTTTTGACCAATCTATGACTATGTTTGATGGTCGGGATGGAAATTGGTATACTGTATGTGAAAATCCCGATGCCTCTAATCCTGTATGGTCTGCCCCTGTAAGAATTTCGGATGGATGTACTTTGAATAAACCTATCGTTTTGAGAGATGGCACTTGGCTATTGCCAGTATCGTTGTGGGATCGGACAAAAATTAAGGAGACTTATAAAGACGCTTTTCATGAGCTAGACTCTTTACGTATGGCCAATGTGTTTGCATCTAATGATCAAGGAAAAACATGGACTCGTCGGGGGGGAGTTCGTTATCCTCAACCTCAATTTGATGAACACCACATTATAGAACGTAAAGATGGCACATTGTGGATGACAGCACGAACAGGTAACGGGATGTGGGAAAGTGTGTCAACAGATAAGGGAAAAACGTGGTCAGAACCCCAAAAATACCTGGAACATATTGGTTCTAGGCATTTTATGCGACGTTTACAATCAGGCCGGATTTTGATGATACGACATGGGGCTATTGATGAAAAGACCAAGTTTCGTTCGAAGCTCACCGCTTATTTGTCAGAAGATGATGGAAAAACATGGATAGGAGGGTTGATGTTAGATGAGCGTCGAGGTATTTCATATCCAGATGGTTTTCAAGCCCCCGACGGCACCATTTATATTTCTTATGACCGTAATCGGGATTTCGATGGGGAAATATTGATGGCACGTTTTACCGAAAAAGACATTCTCGAAGGTCGATTTGGTGGGCGTAAGTCAAAAGCAAAAATAGTAATAAGCAGGCCTTTAGGGTTAGATAAATTAGTTGCTCCTTCCGAAATAGCTAAATAATGAATATATACAAATTTTCGGCAATAGGAGCGGGTATTTGCCTGTTTTGTACCCTTATCATGACTTTTCTATACGATAGCACTTCGGCTAGTCCTGCCCTTATTGCCTTCTTTTGCTTTCTCGCTTTTAGTTTCAGAGGCTATGAAGCACTAAAAAGCTACACCTATACGGTAATGATTTTGGGGGCGGTTACTATGGCTTTATACTATCCGCACTATTTTCGGGAGTGGGGTGATTTTAAGCTAACGAGTCTCATCACTCCCCTTATCCAGCTCATTATGTTTGGCATGGGAACGTCTATGAGCCTGCAAGATTTTGTTGGGGTAATCAAGATGCCTAAAGGGGTGTTGATTGGGGTCACAAGTCATTTCATTATTATGCCTTTGTTGGGTTTTACTCTCGCGCGATTGAGCCCTTTAGAACCCGAAATTGCGGCGGGTATCATCCTGATTGGCTGTTCGCCCAATGGTATGGCTTCTAATGTTATCTCTTATTTGGCCAAAGCCAATTTGGCTCTTTCAGTGACAATTACAGCGATTTCTACCTTACTATCTCCCTTTGTTACACCCGTATTGATGAATACTTTGGCAGGGGCTTTTGTCGAAATAGATGTATGGCATATGATGTGGGATATCATGAAAATGGTCATTTTGCCGATTGGTGCGGGGTTACTTTTCAATCGATTGTTTAGTGGCAAAATCCAATGGCTCGACGATGCTATGCCGCTTATCTCCATGTTTGGGATTGGTTTTTCGATTGTGGTCATTACCGCTGCGGGACGCGACAATCTGGTGAGTATTGGACCTATTTTATTGTTGTTGGTGCTGATTCACAATTTGACCGGCTATTTTCTTGGGTATTGGTCGGCTCGTTTATGTAAAATGAACGAACGCGATTGCCGTACCATTGCTATCGAAGTTGGAATGCAAAATGGCGGTTTGGCTTCGGGTATTGCTAAAGAAATGGGTAAAATAGCAACAGTAGGATTAGCGCCGGCCATTTTCGGACCATTGATGAACGTAACGGGGTCGCTATTGGCATCATGGTGGCACAAAAGAACTTCCTAATTCACGAGCATGACAAACCGACAGAGTATTTATTACTGGAAATGTGACCGTCCTTCTGCTTTTTTTGCATTGGAAGAGCGCGAAGATATTTTGGAAACAGCCGAAATAGAAACCTTATTACATCCTGTTTTAGCGAATTATTTTGGAAGTGAAAACGTACGTCTCCGTTCAGGTAATGGGCAAGGGAATCACTTGACATACGTGGCTGAATACAATGGTATACAACGATTTATTCGTATTGAAAATGGCCCCGAAGGCGATGATTTTATGGAAATTGAAGCACGTGTTTTGACAGAAATAAAATCCCTTGGTGTGCCTGCTCCTGTTGTGTATGCGGTAGATGCTACTCGTCACCATGTCCCTTTTGCATATCAAGTATTGGAATATTTACCCTATCCTGATTTAAACAAAATCCATAAAGCAGGTGAACTGAATCTTTTGGCGGTTGCCCAAAAAATCGGAGAGAATATAGCCCAATGGCAAGCTGTCGAATTAGAGGGTTTTGGGCCGTTTGACCCTATTGTATTGAGGAAAACAGGAAAACTCAAAGGTCTGCATCCTACTTACCGCGATTATTTCTTTTTGAATTGGAAAAAGCACCTAGATTTTTTAGTAGTACGCAAGTTTTTAAAAGCCTCCGAGTCGAACGAGATAGAGCAGCTAGTGCTTCAATATGAACAATTTCTCAGGGTACCACAGGGGTGTTTAGTACACAAAGACTTGGCCTTGTGGAATATCTTAGGAGAGCCTAATGAGATAAAAGCGTTTATTGATTGGGATGATACCGTTTCGGGCGATATCACCGACGATTTGTCGTTGTTGGCGTGTTTTCATACCGGAATAGTGGTTGTAGAGGCTATGAAGGGTTATGAGTCTATTAAGCCTTTACCACCTGATTTTTTGCCCCGCTTTTGGTTGCATTTACTTCGTAATATGGTGGTAAAAGCCGTGATTAGAGTAGGTGCTAACTATTTTGATAGAAAGTCAGACTTTTTTCTGATTGGGTCTGATTCAGACGGGGCTGCTTTGAAAACGTTTACACTACAACGTATCAAAATGGCGTGTCTTGGTTTACAAAACAAAATTCAAATCAAAGACTTATGAGTGATTCAAATGCAAAACTATTGAGTCTTGGTACTTGGTTGTCAATTGGTTCGCCCGTGATTGCAGAGCTGGCTTCAGAGTGTGGTTTTGATTGGTTGTTATTCGATTTAGAGCATGGTTGTATCACTGACGCGGAAGTGCTGGCCAATCTACAAGCGGCCAAACGTGAAGGTACTAAACTCATCGTGCGAGTAGGGAAACTAGATACGGCGTTGATTGCTAAGTTGTTGGATTGGGGTGCTTCGGGTATTATGCTACCTCATGTTTCTACTCCTGAGCAAGCCGAGGCTTGTGTCAATGCCATGAATTACCCACCTTTAGGACATCGAGGTTATTCAAGTTCGGCGCGTGTTTTTAAATATGGCCTTGATGTTCGAACTACTTTCGCTCCCTTGTTTTTATGCCAAATTGAAGATTACGAAGGGGTAACAAACGTTGAACACATCGCGGCTGTGAAGGGGGTTGATGTATTATTTGTGGGGCCTGCCGATTTGAAATTAGACCTTTCGACCCGGCATCCTCACCAAACTATGCCCTATGAAGAAGCTCTCAAGAAGGTAAGTAGCGCAGCTGATTTCCACCAAAAGCAAGCGGGAATTTTAATCCGCAATTTCTCCGATATTACGGTGCTGAAGCAAATGGGTTTTTCGTGTCTGGCTTTAGGGTCTGATTTAGGCTTGCTTAGAGAGGGTTTTATAGCTATAAAATCTAAGTTTTTATAAGAGGATTTTATTTATAAAATACGAGAGTTAGCCCAGATTGAGGTGATTCATAAAAAACCCTTCTGTTTGGTGTTTACTCAAACAGAAGGGTTTTTTATGCTTATTATTTGTTTTTTGTAGGCTATTAGCCACAAACCTTGTGCCTCTCCGAGGCAGAATATGAGAATGTTGTTGGAGAAGCTCAACCTTTGTAGCATAAGATTTTGATTTTTACACAAACTTATTACAAATCTTAAGCTTCTCTCTGGCATCTGTTATAGGCTAGCTATGCTCTACAATCTGTGGAATGACATATTAGTTTTATGTTTAAAAACCCAGACCTACCGTCATACCGTTAATCGTGGGATTGCCAGGAAGGGTGGCACCACCGGTAGCAGCACCCGTCGAAAGATTGATGGTATATACTCGAGTAGTACCACCAGAACGCAACAAGGCATAAGCGGTGCCGCTCGCTCCCCCAATATCAAATCCATTGGCGCTTTCGACCGTAATGCCTAACGAGCCTATTGCTACTAAAGTACCATTATTGGGTGGGTTTTGCATATATAGCATCGCATTGCTACCCGTTGGAGTTTCGATGTCATACAGAGTAGTAGTAGCTGTACCAGCAAAATTGTTGGTGTAAGCTGCTGCCGAAACCACGGCGGCTCCTGGGTTTAGATTGGGGTCGGTAGTAGTTACAGCACCCGTTACAGGACTTACACGTAAGTTTTGTTGAGCATTGCTTACTACTCTAATCAAGTCAGGAACGGGGTTGAAGTCAAACCCAAAATTGGTACCTGAAAGAGCGGGCGAAAAAGGTCCACTACCGAGTGCTGTAGCGGTGGCAGTAGTATTGTTGTTGACATTGATAGTATAGATTCGGCTCGTGCTTCCCAAAGCATACAATTGACCATTGACAGGCCGCATATCAATTCCTAAGAGGGTTTCGCTAGGTTGTAGCCCCATGATAGTCTTGGTAGTAAGAACTGGATTCATCGGGTTGAAAATATGCAAATTGTTGGAAGCATCGATGGCATACGCTACAGGTTCAGTAGGAATCGCTATGCCTATGATATTGCCAGAGAGTGTCCCTAATTTTTGAAGACGGCCTGTGTTTAAATCAATTTGATTCAACTCGGATTGACCAAATACCGTAACGGCTGCAATGGCATTTCCGTCGGGAGCAATGTCAAAGCCTCCAGCGGCAGTAATATCTAATCCTAGTGGACCGACATCTACCAATCCGCCATTGTTGGGCGGGTCTTGTTTGTAAAGACGGTCGGTGGCGGGGTCAATGTCATACAGCGTGGTAGTGGTCACTCCGGCGCGGTTGTTGGTATAGGCAACGGCTGTGATTGTGGCACCCGCAACGCCGTTGATGTTCCCGTCGGGGGCTACTACGGCGCCAGTTTCAGGGTGTAAGCGTAAGTTTTGGCCCGTATTGGTTACCAATCTAATTCTATCTACAGTAGGGTTGAAATCCAATGCCACCATTGTGCCATTGAGTGCTGGCGAAAAAGGGTTGCCAATGGCTCTTGCAGCACCAGTCATGGGATTGATGACATAAATGCGACTAGTACTACCTACTCCATATAGCTGCCCCGTAGCAGGACGAAAATCGATGGATAGCATTTGTTCGCCTTGTTGAAGGCCACTAATACTTACGGTAGCTTGTGCGCTGCTCAAGGAGCGAAGATTATAGCTTAAAAGTTGGTTACCATCGGTCAGTGCATAAAAGTTAGCATCAGGGAGCGTGGTGGGGTCGGGTGGAAGACGGTGGTCTGTGCAAGCATAGAATGTGGATAGTACTACTAAGAGCAATAGCCCTTTTAAAGAGAGTGTTTTCGCGTAAGACATGACGTTAGTTTTTTTAAAGTGATTCGTTGTGAGATACTTAAAAACTAGACGTATGTACGGAAAACAAAAGAGTTTTGGATTTGAGCAAAAAAGAATTATTTGAAGAAAAAATAAAAAGGCATCCAGCGTGCTTACACTTTGGATGCCTTTTAGTTTTAGTAAACTTCGATACTCGAAAGTACAGGAGATGCTTTCGACGCAGTGATGTTGACCCGAATCTTTGACGCCTCAGTGGGGGTGATTTTCAAGATTCTTTTGTAGCCAATGGTAGTAGCTTGGGCTACTTTTTGCCAAGCACCATTTTTCCAGATTTCTACATTAAAGCCCTTAACACGTTGGCCAAGTTTGATGTATTCTTTGAGCGTTATGTATTTGATAGTCTGTGTTTTACCTAGATCAATTTCAATGCTGCCCGTATTGGTGTCATCGTTGGTAGCCCAGTAGGTTTCTTTGTCTCCATCGGTAAGGTTGGAAGGAGCATAATTGACAGCCTTACCCCTATACGACGAAGCGGTAGTTTTGGCTTTAAGTGCCAAATTAGTCTTAAACTCACGGTCAATCATCGCTTTCCATCCTTTCAAAGATTGAATGTCGTTTTCGTGAATAAGTCCACGACGGTCGGGGGGCACATTTAGGAGCAATGTGGAGCCTCGTCCTACCGATGTAAGATAAATATCAAAAAGATTTTCGGGGGTTCTGACTTTACTGTCTTCTTTGGCGTGATAAAACCAGCCTGGTCTGATAGACACATCTACCTCCGCCGGAATCCAGTGAGTACCATCTTCCGAACCCGTATTCAAAAGTTTTTCGATACCAGCTTTACCTGCAAACAGCGTATCGGGCGTGATGATGTTCCAGTTGGTTTCACCAGCTACACCTCTTTCATTGCCTACCCATCTTACGCCCGGCCCTGCATCGCTAAAGAAAATGACGTCAGGTTCCATTTTACGTACAATGTCGAGCGTAGCAGGCCAATCATAGTATTTTGAGCCGTCGATACGGCGCTTTTCGCGCGCGCCTCCATAATAACCGTCGCCGCCGTTGGCACCGTCAAACCACATTTCAAAAGCAGGGCCGTAGTTGGTGAAGATTTCTTTGAGCTGATTGCGATAATATTCTACATAAGCAGGCTTGCCGTATTCGGGATGATTGCGATCCCAAGGCGAAAGATAAACGCCAAATTTGAGCCCGTGGCGTTTGCAGGCTTCTGCTACTTCTTTCACGATGTCGCCCTGACCATTTTTGTAAGGGCTATTTTTGATAGAATGTTCCGTATATTGGCTCGGAAACAGACAAAATCCGTCGTGATGTTTACAAGTGAGAATCGCACCTTTAAATCCAGCCTCCTTGAGCGTCCGTATCCATTGATCTACGTCTGTTTGAGTGGGGTTAAAAATCGAAGGTTTTTCGTCGCCATATCCCCATTCCAAATCAGTAAAAGTGTTGGTAGTGAAGTGAATAAAAGCATTTTGTTCCATTTCATGCCAAGCCATTTGAGCTTTGGAGGGAAGGGCACCTACTGCTTTGGGAGGCAATACATCAGGGATTCTCAGCACAACATGTTTTACATTTTTACGTAAATCGGTATAAGTAATGTGTACCAGTCCATCGCTCGTTTGAATCACAGCAGGATAGCTAAATTCACCTTTGGCTTCGTCTTCCAAGGTATATACATCTTGCCAATCGGTACCATTTTTAGAAACCGCTACCCGAAGTTTATTGCGACCATTTGACCACTCTTTTCCTTTCTGTAAAGGATTGTAAATCAGTACTTGAAGGCCATTTTTGAGCGTAACGGCATCGGTGCCCGAATTAGGGTTGGGGAGATTGATAGTACTCAATGGTCCCCATGTTTTTCCACCGTCGTTAGACCAAGTTTGTACTACGTAGTTTTGGCGGCTACGGCATAACATCTGCAAACGGCCATCAGCATAAGTAAGAATACTGGGCTGAATCACGCCAAATTCCCCGTTGTTGATTTCGATTTTTTGCCAATTATTGCCGTTTTTATCGGTTTTTTCGAGGTGCACGTGCCAAATATTGCCCGTTACGCTTTCGGTGCTAGTGGGGTGTAATATATCGCCATTAGGGAGCTGAAAAGATTTGTTTTTGATAGGACCGAGCATTCCGTTTGGAAGTTTTTCGGGCTTAGACCACGTTTTCCCGTTGTCGTTGGAGTTTCTCACCATACCCCACCATTCGCGAGGATTAGGGCCTACTTTGTAATAAAGCATTAATTTGCCCGCTTTGGTTTTAAACAATACAGGATTCCACGTCGGGTAGCGAGTATTGGCGTCTATAATACCATCGGCCATCTGCTTAGGGGCACTCCATTTTCCATTTTTGTATTCCGAAATCCAGATACACACATCGGGTTTTCCTTCGGCAGTCCCAGCAAACCACGTAGCCATCAGGTGCTGATTGCCTAGTTCTACAATGCTAGAAGCATGGCATGAATTAAAAGGTGGGTTTTGGAAGATATGCTCTTCTTTGACCAACAGCACCGCGGGTGTTTGGGCCCAAAGAGACACATACAACCACGACAACATTAAAATAAAAAGAGGTTTAAGATTCATAATGAAATCAGGTGTACAGATGTAAAAAAGATTGAATACCAAAATCACAAGCGAGCTTCGGTAAAAGAAGGCAGGCTTGTGATTGTAGTTTACAAAAGTAGGAGGTTCAGACTATGTTTTGAAACAAAAACCAAAAGGTTGTTATATAGTCTGGAAGAATAGTTTATTTTTTACCAGGAAATGGATAGGTAATGGGATACAAAATGGCCCCGTCAAACTCCCGGATGTAAGTTTTAAATTCACGTTTTCCTTCTTTTAATTCAATGATTCGAGCGCCGTGTTTGGTGCGCAAATAGGTGTTTTCGCTCCCCGAAAAACAGCCGTAAGTGAGAGCGATGCCATTGTAGTCAACTAGATAGTCGTTGACGTGGTCGTGGCCTACAAAAGTACCCATTACATCTCCTGATTCGAGCATTGCGGTATACATACCTGTATTGAGCTGAGGCGCACATTCATTTTCGTATCTTACACCTCGTCTTTTATTTTTGACGTCGTCAAACGCAATTTTGTATTCAGGTAGCGGAATATGAAAAAAAGCCAAGGCAGGCAAAGTGTCTTGGCGGCTTTCTTTGTAAGACGCGCTGGTTTTGCGGAACCATTCCACTTGGTTGTGACTAAACCATCCATAGCCACCTACTCTTTTGTTTTGCGAATAAGCCTGAGAATCCATCGCATACAAAATAGCAGCATTGGTACCGCTTTTTCCTTTGATAGCCACTGCGCCGTTGAGATAGCCATCAACGCCGCTGATAGAGGCGGTTTTGTTGAGCAAGTAAGGCTTGGTTACTACATAGGCAGCTACTTCGTGGCGTTTGAGTTCTTTTTCGTCGTCATGATTTCCAAAAGTGACTAAATAAGGGATTTTGCGAGAGATAACCACCTCCAATACTTCATCCCAACCTTTTTTGATAGGATTGCTTACGACCACATCGCCCGTGAAAACGACCAAATCGGGTTTTAGTTCGTCAAGGGTCGCTTGCATCATTGAGATAGATTTTTTGGAAGGCTCAGCTCCAGCTTTGTAGTGAATGTCGGTAAACTGTACAATGCGAAAAGTACTATCAGAACGAAAACGTAGTTCTTGGGCCATAGTGGCTGTACTTATCCATAAAAGCAACGCAAACAGTGAAAGTAGCTTGTTTTTCATAAGAATTTGTTAAATAAAACAAAGGGGTTTGGTGATATAAAGAATACTCATTGGAATGTAATGTGTCCTATCACGAGGATTTACTTTTTTTGCCCAAAAGTAAAAAAAGACATATTAAGCCAATATTATAAAATGTTTAGCATTGCTATACAAACAAACAAAAATACGGCTTGGTTGAAAATTAAGCGTGTTTTACCACTTTTTTTTGAGACCTAATAAAGCAGCGTAGGAATGAGGGAACAAATCTCCCTGGTCTAAGGCAAAGGAGGCATGGAGTGCGATACTCTGCAAGCGAGGTAGTTGCCACTTCGCACTAATCATACTTGAAAATTGAGAAATAGTAGGGGCATAGGGATTGCTAAATGAGCCTAAATTTTGGCTAAAAGAGCTGCGGGTGTGTAAACTCAAAGTACTAGAAAGCTGCCAAATCGTACCCAGATATATCATTCGCAATTGATTGTTGGGGAAGAAACCACCCGCTGGAATTTGGGCAAGAGCCGCAGAAAGCGTATGTCTAGGGGCAATAAAAGGGGTGCCTAACGTATGTCCTTGATATGACCACCCTTCTTTGTATTGCCCATGATTGAAGTAATTGTCGGTGCCTTGGTAGGTAGCTTGTGGGTCAAAAATTGCCCCGCTTTGGTTGGTAGTGCTAAGCCACTCAATGACCAAATGCCGTAGAGAGATTTTTTTTGCAGAGGCCCGACGAAGGAGGCGTAGCCCCGTAAGACCATCAAGGAAGTTTTGGAAGGCAAGCCCTGAAGCATCTTCATAGGGGTGTTGATGATATAATAACACATTCCAGTCCGAATGCTTCCATTCTATCCCAAAATCGTAGCTGCCTACGTGATTGCCGATGCGATTGGTCCCATCAAAGACTGTATAGCGGTCGTTGGATAAGTCGTCAGGGTAGTGTCCTGTCAGTAGAGAAAGATAATCACGAAATGTACTAGGAAGTTGGCCATTGACTGCAAAGTCGGTGCCAAGTAGATAATCGGCTTTCCCACCCCACTGTACTTGATGATTGAGACCTGCATAGATTTGGAGACGCCAATGCGGTTTGCCAAAACGAGCATATAGGGTTTTTTGGTGGAAAAAAGCATTTTCCATGTAAGGAACAGTAAACCACCCGTGGGCAAAGCTTCCCTTAAAAGCAATGATACTTTTGAGAAAAGTAAGGGGTATATATTCAATAGTTTGGAGCTGTATTTTGGGAAAAGGAATGGCATTGCCCGACCAAGCCACAAAGCCCGATGAAAGAGTGCTATCGCCAATACCGAAGAGTTCACGGCGTCTGCCCGCAAAGATTTCAAACTTTCCCCATTTACCTTTGACATATATCTCTGGCCAAAGGATTTCTTTTTGTTTGGTTGAAAAAACAACATTCAAAACACTCTGTACGCCAAATCCCCAATCTAGCTTTTTGGGAGAAGGGTGGCTACTATCTGCCGCAACATAATGCCGAAAAGCACCCGCGCGGGCTGTCACGAAACGCCCTTCTAAGGGGATGATACCGTATTGATTGGATCTGAGCCAAAAAGGAGTTTGGAGGCCATTCGCTACAGCGCCCGCTATTTCTACCTCTGTATCTATAGAGCGCCATTGTGCTACTCCTTTGAAGGATATTCCACATACCAAAAGAAATAGCCATGAGTAGCGCATTTGCATAAGTCAGGAGAAGGATTTCTTAAAGACACTGTACATACGCAAAAAAATAAAATTTGGACTTTGGCAGGGGCTAGAATTAATGTTTGGAAAAAGAGAGGTAGTAAAAATAAGAGATAGGATATTATCAAAATGTGAAATTTGTCTTGAGAGCGTATTTTCCCAAGCTATTATCCTTGCTTGGGAAAATACGAAGGAGTGGAGAATTAGACTAGAGTAGCCACCCCAAAACGCTCTTCAATCAGGTCTTTGTTGATAGAAGCACCCGCTTTTGTACCGGCAGCGACTGCGGCTGATACCGCCCTCATAAAAGAGGTATTGTCGCCGGCGGCATACACACCTTCTACGGTAGTATGTGCTAGTTCATCTACCTTGATATGTCCAGATTCGGTAAGTTCGCAGCCTAATTCTTGTGGAATAAGACAATGCTGTTCAAAAGGAACCCTCGCAAAAAGGGCTGATATATCCTGAATAGAGCCGTCATTGAAATGGATTTTTTCTAAACGGCCTTCGGTATGCTGCAACGAAAGGATAGGTTTTTCAATGATCTCAATATGAGCAGTTTGTAATTTTTGGAATTGTTGTTCAGTAAGAGTTGAAGGACCGTTAGTAAATAGAGTCAGCTTGGGCGACCAGTGATGTATCAATTTCGCGAATTCAAATCCCATATCACCATGTGCCAATACACCGAGAGCTTGGCCACTCACTTCGTAGCCGTGGCAATAAGGGCAATGGAGCACCGAGATTCCCCAGCATTCGGCAAAGCCCTCTATAGGGAGCAACTGATCTCTGATGCCTGTTGCAAAAAGCAGTTTATCAGCGGTATAGGGTACATTGGAAGCAGTCACTACTTTGAAGTAGTCAGCTTGGCGTTCGGCCTGTTGTACTTTATCATGCAGGAGCATGACCCCTGGATAACTCAACACTTGGTCTTTGGCTTTTTGCGCAATAGCGGCGGGAGTTTCGCCATCTTGCGTAATAAAATTGTGAGAATGAGGCGTTTGTTGATTGCAAGGCTGCCCGCTGTCAATAATCAAAATGTGACGCAAAGAGCGGCCTAAAGCCATCGCAGCTGAAAGTCCAGCATAACTCCCGCCGATGATAATAACGTCGAAATGTGTGTCGTTGCTCATGGTTTTTGAGTTTTTAAGTTGAGAAATAAAACATCACTTATACAAGGAAGTTTTATTGAAAATACCTCACTAAGAAGGAGAAAAATAGAAGACTTTATGATTTGCAACACAGTTGCAAATCATAAAAGTTCATTGTGATGTTTTTTGAGGGGATGAGAAATAGCGTGTTGGAATATGAAAACGTTGTATTATAGGAAGAAGCACCTAAATCAAGATTTTAATTTTGATATTGTCTTAGGTACGTTGATTTTTAGTGAATTAGACTTTGGAAAGTAATTTGAGAAAGTAAATAAATTTCGGAGCAAAGCGTTGAAAAGTTGTACTTTATAAATAAATACTTATCAAAAATAGACTTTCCAAGTTGGTAATTTCTTTGATTATCCAAGGTCCGGGCTTAAAACCGCGCGGCAGATCGTTTGGAAAGTATATTTTGCACCTTTAGTTAAGTAGTTAAGCAAAATTAAGCGAGTATAAAGCTAATTCTATTTTAACCCCACGCCTTTAGGCTGGGGTGGGTAAAAAAGACCACAACGTAGGGCTTTAGCCCTGATTTTTTTGACAAAAAGCGTAAAAATCAGGGCTAAAGCCCACGTAAAGCTCTCACATTGTATTCCCAGCCTAAAGGCGTGGGGTTAGAGGAGTCGCATATTGTTGATAATATCCAGTTTAATTTTGCTTAGTTACTTAAGTATTTGTGCAATAATAGACTTCCCAAGTTTTAGGCTCATACTATTGATAATCAGAAGAGTTATAAACTTGCCGCGGCGGCGGACCGCAAAGTCTCACCTAATTCTGCATAAGTACTTATTAGCTCTACAAAAGAATGTTATTGACGGGTTGAATCGCCGGCGGAACATTGGTTTCGTCGAGCATTTCGCGCAAATCTATCTCAATAGTGCGCGTCATAGCCGTGATAGGCACATCGTTAAAACTCCCTTCAAAAGGATTTTCACTGGTTTCACCTATTTGCTCCATGCTCGAAAATACCCACGATACCAGCATACTAAAAGGAATGGTGAGCCATACCATATGTTCGCCTAATTTTTCAAACTCTTTTAACATTCCGAAAGGCATGATGAAAACAAAAATCTGAATAAAATACAGGCTGATTGAAGCAAATTGACGAGGATAAGGGAAGTTTTTGATACGTTCACATTTTCCTTGTTGGTCATAAAAGTTCACCAACGTATTTTCAAGTTCTACATAATTGAGGGGGTCGATATACCCGGCTTCTTTAAGTTGGCGGAGTCGTTTTGATTGAAGACTAATGATATGAGTGGCGCGGTTTTTCTTGCTCAATACATACGCCAAATCTTCTCCCGAAATAAATTTACTGAGTTCTTCATCAAGTTTTTGCTCCTTTTCAGGTATGCTATAGAAGCGCTTGTAGTCTTTGTTATAATGCTTAGAGAGCGTTTCCCAGGCCCGTGGCTCTCGAAGCTGAAAACGCAACGCCGTAAGCCAACCGACATGTCTATAGAGCAGTTCTCGATGAATTTCTTTGGTTTCGGCCGCGCTGTTTGGATTTTTGATAAAATCTTTGACCAATATTCCCCACGCTCTGCTGCTGTTGATGATAGCGCCCCATATTTGGCGCGCTTCCCAGACTCGGTTGTAGGTTTGGGTGTTTTTGAAACCTACAATAAAAGCGGAGGCTGTACCTACAAGTGTGATAGGAACCCACGGAATCGCAATCCAATGCCAATCAAAAACTTGATATAATACCGTAGGGACAGTGGCGATGATGAGCAAAATAAAGATAGTACGGCGAGTCCAGAGAAGAATCTCAATGACTTTATAATGATTTCCTGCGTGCATTGTTGAGTAGAGTTTTTAGGGTGAGAATAGGTTGTTGAGTAATTATGATTGGTTAAGATTGTTTCGGAGAGTATAGTTATAGCACAAGCATGGGAGGCGGGGGCATAACAAAAAAGAGGCACCTATAGGAAGGAGCATCGGCCAAAAACATACAATAAAAAGTACGAAGAAAGAAGCAGGTTTAGGACTTGTTTTCTTCCAATTAATCACAACGTTAGTAAATGAGAGAATTTAAAATAACATCAAATTTGTTTATAAGTGTTTGATAATAAGCAAAATAAAAAGGTATTGATGATTGAAAATACCTGTGTTTTATTCGAGTACTTCGTAAGCCATCAAAGGATTAGCTTTGTTTTTTAAGGTTACTTCACCGATGGGCGCACACCTAAACGACTCTTTCACCAGTTCATAGGCGTGTTGTCCAATCACGATTTGGCCCGGTTTCGCAATTCCCTGAAATCTTTGGGCTACATTGACCGTATCTCCAATCACAGTGTAGTCGAGGCGGCGCAAGGATACAGAGCCGATATTGCCCGAAATCATCTCACCCGAATTGATCCCAATCGCCACCCTAGGCAAATAAGTAGTGTGGTCGAGTAAGTTTTCTTGGATAGATTCGATGTGGCTTCTCACGGCCAAAGCAGCCTCAATGGCATGGTCTAAGTGATAATCACCCCTAAAAACGGCCATCACGGCATCGCCCATAAACTTATCAACATGTCCACCTTGAGCGATGATTTCTTTGACCATGATGTCAAAATACTTGTTGATAAGCCGTACTACCGTATCGGGGTCGGAGTTTTCGGTGATGGCCGTAAAACTACAAATGTCCATAAACACCACCGTAGCTTCCACGGTTTCGTTGACCATGATAGCCGATTCAAACTCTTTGCGGCTCATAAAACTCAGCACATTTTCATCCACGTACATCCGCAAGATGTTGTTTTCTTTGATGGCTTGGAGGGTTTCGCGAAGTTGGTTGATGTGTTGGAGAGTCTTTTGGACGGTCAGTTCTAAATCTTCAAAATTGACTGGCTTACACACAAAATCAAAAGCACCGCGATTCATGGCTGTGCGGATATTTTCCATATCCCCATAAGCCGACACCATAATTACTTTGATAAGTGGGCTAAGCTCGCTGACCTTACTGAGTAGCGTAAGGCCATCCATCAGGGGCATATTGATGTCACTTAGTACAAGGTCGATATCGGGTTGTTGTTGAAGTAGTTGAAATGCTTCGACACCATTTGGAGCAAACACAAACTGGTATAAACCCTCGCGGATTTGTCGTCGAAATTTTTGTTTAATCAGCAATTCCAAATCGCTTTCGTCATCTACGACTAGCATTTTGGCTTTATTCATAATGAGTGGGTTAGTTTCTGTTTTAGAGTGGCAAAGTCAATAGGCTTGGTCAAAAAATCGTCAGCGCCGTATTTTTTTGCTTGATTAAAGTTTTCATCATCGTTGTAAGCCGTAATCATCATGACCGTAGGAGGGGCGCTGGGGCGGTCGGTACGTATGCGGCGTAGGAGCTCTATGCCACTCATCCCTGGCATGTTGATATCTGATAAAATCAACACAACTTCCGAAAAATGAGTTTCCAAGTATGAAAGAGCTTCTTCTCCAGAATGTGCAAAATCAAAATTTAGTTCACCATTTCTGATTTCACGCCGAAAACGTTGTTGAAACAAAGTTTTAATATCGAGTTCGTCATCGACGACTAAAATTTTCATGAGAAAAAAGGATTGATGAATGTTTTGGGAATGTAATAATACAAAAAATGTTAGAAACTAAAGTGTAATAAGAGGAGTTAGTCATCTAAAACTAACCTCATACAAAGTATTTATCATGAATAACTTCCAGTATCACAATCCTGTTCGGATTATTTTTGGTAAAGGGCAAATTGCCCAATTGCCGAAGCAAATTCCTGCCTCTGCCAAAGTTATGATGACTTATGGTGGCGGGAGTATTTTTAAAAATGGAGTCTATGAGCAAGTAAAATCTGCTTTGAAGGAGTATGACGTAATAGAGTTTGGTGGGATTGAACCTAATCCCACTTACGAAACCCTCATGAAAGCCGTGGAGATAGCTCGAAAAGAAGGGGTTGATTTTTTGTTATCGGTAGGAGGAGGCTCCGTATTAGATGGTACTAAGTTTGTAGCCGCCGCGATTCCTTTTGAAGGAGAAGAGCCGTGGCATATTTTGAGTCAGCGGGCTAAAATCAAGAAAGCAATTCCGCTAGGCGCGGTACTGACATTGCCAGCTACGGGTTCGGAAATGAATTATTATGCCGTAATCAGCCGCTCCGAAACCCAAGAAAAAAAGGGAATGGGCAATCCTTTGGTGTATCCTCAATTTTCGATTCTTGACCCCGAAACGACCTTTTCGTTGCCACCTCGTCAGATTGCCAATGGTATCGCTGATGCCTTTACGCACGTCATGGAGCAGTACATGACTTATCCCGTACATGCTGAAATGCAAGATCGCATGGCCGAAGCGGTATTGCTGACGCTTATTCAAGAAGGCCCTAAAATGATGATCAATCCCACTGACTACGATGCTGCCGCCAATGTGATGTGGGCGGCTACGATGGCGCTCAATGGGCTACTTGCCGCTGGAGTCCCCACCGACTGGGCTACGCATCAGATAGGGCATGAACTTACGGCTTTGCATGGTATCGACCACGCCCGAACGTTGGCGGTGGTATTGCCTCATTTGTTGGAATTTAAGAAAGACACCAAACGGCAAAAACTGGTTCGTTATGCCAAAAATGTATGGCAACTTTCGGGCAGTGAAGAGGAGTTAACAGAGAAGGCGATTCAAAAAACGGCGGATTTTTATGCGTCTTTAGGTATTCCTACCAAAGCAAGTGCCTATGAGATAGGAAAGGATACCGTCGAGAAGGTAGTGACGCGTTTTGTTGATAGAGGAATGAACTTTGGCGAGCATGCTGACATTACTCCTGAAGCAGTAGGGCAAATTTTGGCATTGAGCTTGGCGTAAGTTATATGATGTCAAAACTAGGAGAAAATGACTCATAACAAGTCACTTGCGTAGGTTTGATTTTTGATGGTCATTTATTAAATTTGAAAAAACTTATACACTAATGGAAGCATTGTCCATAAACAATACTGCGGAGACTCTCCAAATCACCCTAGATAAAAAATTTTTTGATGAAAATTTTTTACGTGAAACAATTGAATATCTACGTACAGAGTATTTAGCGCAAAAAATAGATTTTGCCGACTCTATAGAGGAAATAGGAGAAGAAATAAAACACAGTTGGTGGCAAAAAAATAAAGCTCTTTATATTAAAAGCGAATGAAGGTTATTGTAGATGCCAACATACTATTCTCTGCTCTACGTTCTTCAAATCGTATCTTTAGAAGGCAGTTATACTTCTCTGAATGCACTTTTTTTGCACCCAAATTTCTCATTGTAGAAATATTTGAGCATAAGGAGCGAATTTTAGAAAAATCTAAAGCCACACCTACTGAGGTGTACGAATATTTAGATAACGTTCTCCAAAAAATCACCTTTGTAAGCAATGATTATATTTCAATTGCAAATTATGTTGAAGCATATCGTTTGTGTAAAGATGTAGATGAAGATGATACTCCGTTTGTTGCATTAGCATTGGAGATGCAAGCATTTTTTTGGACTAGGGACGAAAAGCTCAAAAATCATCTCTATAGGATGGGATTCTCTCATTTTTTTGAACCTACTTAAAAGACGCTATTCTAACTTTTTGTAACTATTTTTGAAGCTTACCAATTTTGGTGAGCTTTTACTTTTTTTGATAATGAAGCCAATTCTATTCTTCCGAGCAGTCATTTTGCTTTTTTGTATCTCTACCTACCTCAACGCCCAACAATCGTGGATACGTATCAATCAGCTTGGCTACTTGCCACAATCCACAAAAGTGGCCGTTTGGGTAAACAAAGAAGAGGTAAAAGTGGCTGATTTCGAGCTATGTGACGCTCTTACCGACCGTGTGGTATTGAAGTCAAAAGCCGTTAAACCTTTCGGAGCTTATGCGGCTTTCAAATCAAGCTATCGGCTCAATTTCTCGAATTTTACCAAACCGGGGGGATATTATCTCAAAGCTGCGGGAGTACGTTCTCCTATTTTTAGGATTGGAGCAGATGTCTATGACGGAACGGCCGATTTTGTACTAAAATATATGCGTCAACAGCGGAGTGGTTACAATCCTTTTTTGAAAGATTCTTGTCACCGTCAAGATGGCTATGTGATTTATTATCCTGATTCTACCCAAAATGGCAAGTTCATGGATGCGTCGGGTGGGTGGCATGATGCTTCGGATTATCTTCAATATGTGACCACTTCGGCCAATGCGACTTATCAATTGCTTTTTGCTTATCAACAAAATCCCGAGGCATTTGGTGATAGCCACGATGCTGCTGGTCATCCTACGCCCAATGGTATTCCTGATATTTTGGATGAAGCCAAATGGGGCTTGGATTGGTTGGTAAAGATGAACCCCGCCAAGGATGTGATGTTTAACCAAATCGCCGATGACCGCGACCACGCGGGTATGCGCCTGCCCACCAAAGATTCGGTGGTGTACAATCGCCAATGGGGCTTGGGAAGGCCTGTTTACATGGTAACGGGGCAGCCACAGGGGCTTTTTAAATACAAAAACCGCACCACCGGCGTGGCTTCTACGGCCGGAAAATACGCTTCGGCTTTTGCCTTGGGAAGTCAACTTTTGTCGAAATATTACCCTGATTTTTCTAAGAAAATACTACAAAAAGCACTAGACGCTTATGATTTTGGAAAACGGTTTCCGGGAGTATGTCAAACAGCCCCGGGACGTGCTCCTTATTTTTATGAAGAAGACAATTATGTAGATGACATGGAGCTGGCGGCGGCGCAGTTGTACCAACTCAACTCATCGACCCCAACCTATCTCAATGATGCCGTTAATTTTGGGAAAGCCGAACCTACAACCCCGTGGATGGGTGCGGATACTGCCAAGCATTATCAATGGTATCCTTTTGTCAATTTGGGACATTATTTGTTGTCAAAAAATAATCCGACTTTTCGTCAATTCATGAAAGACGGAATTGAGAAAGTAAAAACGCGTGGACAAAACAATCCTTTCTTGAATGGGATACCTTTCATTTGGTGTTCCAACAACCTGACAGTAGGGATTTTGACTCAATTGCATTTGTACCGTTCCCTTACCAAAGACCGTCAGTATGAAGAATTAGAGGCGGCCATGCGTGATTGGCTTTTTGGCTGTAATCCGTGGGGTACAAGCATGATTTGTGGCCTTCCAGAAGGGGGCGATTGGCCTACAGACCCCCATTCGTCTTTTACACATTTGTATCAATATCGCATCGATGGGGGTTTGGTAGATGGTCCAATTTATGGGAGTATTTTTGGTAAACTTATTGGTATTACTTTATACAAGCCAGACGAATACGCTGATTTTCAGTCAAAACTGGTGGTGTATCATGATGATTATGGCGATTATTCTACCAACGAACCCACTATGGATGGTACGGCGAGTTTGAGTTATATCTTGTCGGCTTACCAAAAAGAAGGAAAAAGTTTACAGGCTAAGCATAAAAAAGAACAAACGGGAGCAATCATCCAAATGGATACCACTCAAAAGCGGGTGTTTCTCACTTTTACAGGGCATGAGTTTGCGGAAGGGACAACAACTATCTTAAAAACTCTCAAAGAGCAGAATATTAAAGCTTCATTTTTTCTGACGGGCGATTTTCTGCGAAATCCTGCTTATCAATCTTATGTGGAGCAAATGCACCGTGAGGGGCATTATGTAGGAATGCACTCCGACAAGCATTTGCTTTATTGTGACTGGAACAAACGCGATTCGTTGCTGATTAGCCAAGAGCAGTTTGAAAAGGATATCCAAGCCAATGCTGCCGAACTAAGTCGAGTGGGGATTGAGCCTGCAAAGGCGTCTATTTTTATGCCTCCTTATGAATGGTATAATGCTTCTATCAATGATTGGGCGCGAAATATGGGTTTGACACTCGTTAATTTTACCCCAAAGATTGGTACAAATGCCGATTATACTTGGCCCGAATTGCCCAATTATCGAAGTAGTGAGCAGCTACTCAAGCGTTTTTGGGAGTATGAACCCTCCTCACCTAATCATCTAAATGGGGCGATTGTATTGATTCACTTGGGTACTGACCCACGCCGCAAAGATAAATTTTATGACAAGCTGCCGCAGATTCTACAACAACTGAAGGCAAAAGGCTATCAGTTTGGCAGGTTTTGAAAAGGGGATTACTGGATAATGAAATCAGAAAACACAAATGGTTTTGAGTGGCTTCATATCACAAAGCGTACAAATTGGAAATATTGTATGCCGAAATCTAAAGATGAACAGTAAAAAATCCCCTCCTGCCTCTCCTCTTTAGATGCCCTCATCACGGCAGAAGCGGAGAAAATAGTACAATTGAAATTGCATAAAAAGGGATTGAGGAAGGAGTTGTAATAAAAATGAGTATAGCACTTGAAATAGCATAGGAGGTAAGTGATGCTAAGAAAAATATCATACTGATCTATTTTAGGTTTTGCCTTTCAGTATTTTATGGTGAAAAGCTTTGATTTTCCTCCCGACTTAAATAAAAGAGGCTGATTGCGTTAGGTGCAATCAGCCTCTTTTGTATGCCTTTTGGCTACGGTAATTAGACCATAAAAGCTGACGTAATTAATTTTTTGGCTTAGAAAAAACGAGGCCAAAAAGTAAAATCACTACATAACAAATGATAGGCATAAGGTATGATTGGGCTACATCAATATCGGCTACTTTTCCCATGATAGGAGGAAAAACGGCTCCACCTACTACCCCCATCACGATATAAGAAGAAGCTTGTGGTTTGAGAGGACCCAAGTTGCGTAAACCTAGACCAAAGATAGTTGGGAACATAATACTCATAAAGAAGTTGAGCATCATCAAAGCGATAAACGACGCCCAGCCCCAGGTTTGAGAAATAATCAAACACATCAGAATATTGGCACCTGCGAAAATGGCCAAAAGGATATTGGGCTTAACAAACCGCATCAAAAAAGTACCTACTGCACGGCCTGCCAAGAGTAATACCATGCTGAAAGCAAAATAGTATCCTGCTTTCTCGTCGGTCATATCGGGAATGTATTTGACGGCGTAATTGATAAAAAACGCCCAAGTTGCTCCTTGTGCTGCTACGTTGAAAAACTGCGCAATCGCCGCCCAAATAAAGTGACGGTGAGCAAACAAGCCTTTTTGAGGCGTACCCGAGGCTGACTCATCGCTGCCTGATGCTTCGGCTGTAAGCGGTGGTACTTTAATAAACGAAAAAGAAATCGCCACTGCGGCTACTACCGCGCCAATCACAATATAAAGGTATTTGACGGGGGCTAAATCGGCTACGACATCGCCCGTTGGTACATTGCGAAGCATAATATAAGAACCTACCACAGGTCCGATAATGGCTCCCACACCATTGAAAGTTTGTGAGAGATTGATACGTTGCTCAGAGGTCTCTTCATGACCGAGGGCTGCTGAGAAAGGGTGAGCGACGGTTTCGAGGGTAGCCAATCCACAGGCTAATACAAACAATGCCAAACGGAAGAAATCAAAAGATTGGGCTTCGGCGGCGGGGTAAAACATAAAAGCGCCGATGGCATATAAAGCCAATCCCAAAAGAACGCCGTTTTTATAACCATATTTTTTCATGAACAATCCTGCCGGAATCCCCATGACGAAATAAGCCCCAAAGATAGAAAATTGAACCAAACCCGAATCGGCAATGGAAACATTCAAGACCGTCTGAAACCGTCGGTTGAGCAAGTCACCCATGGTGATAGCAATACCCCATAGCAAAAAAAGACTAGTCACAAAGACGTAGGTGGGGACGTATTTGGCGGTAAGTAAAGGCGCTTTTTTCATTATCAAAATTGAAATTTGAAAGGTTTAGGGTTGATTGAAAAATAAGAGACACAAAGCTTTTCCAAGGTTTTAAGCCTTGGAAAAGAAGGCTAATGTTTGATAATAGACCTATCCAAGTGTACATATCCGCCATCTACGTGGATAAGCTGACCAGTGGTATGGCTCGATTTGCTAGAAAGTAAGAAAGTGACCATGTTGGCGATTTCGTCGGGAGAAGTCATGCGGTTTTCAAACGGAATCCGACTATTGATTTCGTTGAGGGTTTCTTCGGGATTGGGAAGGGTTTTAATCCACTTTTCGTAAAGAGGGGTCCAAGACTCGGCCACGATGAGGGCATTGACTCTGATACCATACTTGAGCAATTCGACGGCCCATTCACGGGTGAGGGCATTGCGAGCACCGTTTGAAGCCGCATAGGCAGAGGTATTTCCTTGGCCTGTTTCGGCTACTTTGGAGCTTACATTGACGATAGGGCCTTTGGTCTTGATGAGATAGGGCAGAGCGTGATGAGCCAACAAATAATAATGTACCACATTTTTGTGAAGCGAAGCCATGAAAGCCTCGTAGCTACCATTTTCGAGCCCTACGCCATCGTTGACACCTGCGTTGTTGACGAGGCCGTCGATTCTACCAAAACGCTCTACGGTAAGGCGCACGGCCTTTTCGCATTCGGCGGGGTCGGTAAGCTCGGCTTCGATGCCATAGGCTATACCGCCTAAGGCTTCGATTTTGTCGATAACGACTTGGTTGTCGGCTGCACTACGACCAATAATGACCGGAATCGCTTCTTCTACGGCCAACGTACGGGCAATCGCTTCGCCAATTCCTTTGGCACCACCCGTCACAATAATTACTTTTTCTCTAAGGTTTAGATTCACTTTTTCAGAAAATATATTGGTTTGAAAAATAACTGTGCTTTATAATTTTATGCCCATACTTGAGTGCCTTCGGTACAGTTTTTACACATTTCGATTTCAGACCGTGAGCGTATCAATGATTGTCTAAAATTGCGATAAGCTTCACTTTGCCAGAGGTGCTGAAAAGAGGTTTCGGAAACATCCCCCAAACGATAATGGGCGTCTTTGTCGAAACAGCAAGGGACCACTTTACCGTCCCAAGTAATCACGCACGAATGCCACATTTTCCAACAATGTCCGTCCATGCTATTTTTGATTTGATAGCTTCCGTCTGATTGTTGGGCGTAGCGAGAATATTTGTCAATGGTCGGAATGAGCGGGTCGCCTTGCTCATAATCATAGATTTGGGCGGTTTTGAGGCCAAGTTCATCTACTCCGATTTCGTTTGCCAATTTTTTTACATCCTCAATTTGGTGCTCATTGGGTCGAACCACCAAAAACTGAAATACCACGTGTGGCGTTTTTGATTTCAACAATCGCTTCCATTTGATGATATTGCGCGTCCCGTCGAGTACTTTTTCGAGTTTGCCACCTACTCTATATTGTTGATACACATCCTGTGTAGTACCATCGATTGAGACAATAAGTCGGTCGAGGCCACTTTCTACCGTGCGGCGCGCTATGGCATCGCTGAGGTAGTGGGCGTTGGTAGAAGTAGCAGTGTAGATTCCTTTTTGGGAAGCATATTTTACCAGTTCCAAAAACTTAGGATGTAGATAAGGCTCGCCTTGAAAATAAAAGATAAGGTACAACAACGAATCTGCTAACTCATTGATAGTTTTCTTGAAAAGTGTTTCTTCGAGCATACCCGTAGGTCGCGTAAAGGAGCGTAGTCCACTGGGGCATTCGGGACAGCGGAGGTTGCAGGAGGTGGTTGGCTCAAAAGAAATACTCATAGGTAGGCCACGATGAATGGCTTTACCCGTAAATTTTGATTCATAAAAACTATATATCACTTTGAGGGCATTCCAAATACGCTTGCGAGTGAGTTTGGAAAAAAAATTAAGCCCATCGTTAAAGTTTCGATTCATCGGCAGGAGTGGAAATAAAAACTTTCCGAAAGGTAACATATCTTTCGGAAAGTTGGTGATGAATAGGAGAGTTTAGCCCGTATGATTGTTGACCTATTGGCTATCCTAAGTATTGGCGGAGGTAGTTGCGACTGGTCAAAATCGCCGATTTTACATCTTCGATACTTCCTTCGTAAGCTTTGTCTTCTACTTCTATACATACTGGTCCGCGGTAGCGTACGTCGGTAAGAGCCGCAAAAAATTTACCCCAATTGACATCGCCCAGGCCCGGTAGTTTAGGGCTGTGGTATTCCAAAGGATTGGCCATGATACCTACGCGGTCGAGTTTGTCTTTATACACTTTGGCATCTTTGAGGTGGATATGATGCAAGCGGTCTTTGTAATCATAGATGGGTTTGGCTTCGTCCATCATCTGCCAAATCATGTGCGACGGGTCATAGTTGAGACCCAAAGCTCGGCTAGGGATGATTTCAAACATACGATCCCAAATAGCAGGTGTAGTGGCTAAGTTTTTGCCGCCGGGCCATTCATCATTGGTAAAAAACATGGGACAGTTTTCGATACCAATTTTGACATTGTGCTCTTCGGCTATTTTGATGATGCTAGGCCAAATCTCCCCAAAAGTCTTGAGGTTGTCGGTGATATTTTTGGAAGGGTCGCGACCAATAAAGGTATTGACATTGTGTAATCCCAAGCGAGCTGCTGCTTTGATGAGTTGCTTGATATGTTCTTGATAAAAACTCGCTTTATCAGTATCGGGGTCGAGAGGGTTAGGGTAATATCCTAATCCTGAGATGAAAACGCCTTTTTCTTTGGCATAATGCATTAGATAGTGAGCATAACTTGTATCCGTCAAAACGCGGTCTACGTCGATGTGAGTAACCCCTGCATACCGACGAGCATCGGCGTTGTTGGTAGGCCAGCACATGATTTCTACGCAAGAAAATCCATGATTGGCGGCAAAATCTATCACGTGTTCGTAGCCAAAATCGGCTAAAATGGCGCTTACAAATCCAAGTTTTAACATATCTAAGGTTGATTTTTGAATTGGGCTGCAACTTACTAAAAACCGTTTGGAGAAATTATAATATTCCCGAAAAAACGAAATAAGCGCAAGCATAGGGGAAAAAACAGCATAGATTGTCTTTGGTTTAAAACATACAAGCCATTAAAATAAAACCTATGAAAACAACTACAGCTGCTACGGCCACGGAGCGTTTATTGATAGTGGATGGTCTACGAGGATTTGCCCTTTTTGGAATTTTGATTGCTCATATCACGTATTGGTTCAATGCCGGGCCTATGCCGGATGGTGTTATTCAAAAATTTGACGGTATTCCTTTTCAAATTGCGGCGACTTTCGAAGGGATTTTTGTCTCGGGCAAATTCTACACATTTTTCTCTTTTTTGTTTGGCTTGAGCTTTGCTCTTCAAATGAAAAGCCGTGATTTTACGATAGCGCGTTTTGGGTGGCGACTGTGTTTGTTAGGGCTGATTGGGCTCATTCATAGTCTGCATTGGAGAGGTGATATTTTGAGTATATATTTTGTGGTAGGCCTGGTAATGATACCCCTGCGACGACTAACGGACAAATGGCTGGTAGTACTGGCTTTTTTGTTAATACTTAATCTCCCAAGCCGTATTCGAGAAGTATATCATTGGATAAAGCCTGTAGCTGAAGCAAGTCCTCAACAGCGAAAAATAGAAGAAGCCAATACCCGCCAATATTGGGATATGCTTAAAAGCGGAAATTATGTGGAGCTGATAAAATCCAATATTCCAGCGATTGCCACCAAGTTTGATTTTCAATTTGACAGTGGAAGGATATATATCACTTTAGGATATTTTTTGTTGGGGCTGTTAGCTGGGCGTCGCCGATGGTTTGCTGATTTGAGTGAAAATCGTTCTTTTTTGAGAAGATGGTTTAAAATAAGCGGTTGGGCTACACTCGGGATTATTGCCGTGGCGGTTCCGTTTGGACTGATGTTTGGACAAGGTCCGCCCAAACCTTGGTTCAACATAGTGATGGGCACCCTTTTTGACGCTCACAGTATGTTTTTGACATTTTTCTATATCACTGGCATGACGCACCTTTTGCAAAAGAAAAGTTGGGCGAGTTTGCTCCAACACTTCTCAGTGATTGGCAAACTCGCCCTTACTTCTTATTTAGGCCAAACCTTGATTGGAATTGTGCTTTTCTACGGCCTAGGTTTCAATCTTTTAGGGGAAATCAACCCGTGGATATGTTTGCTCTTGACTTTTCCAGTCTATGGTTTGCAAGTGGTGTTTAGTCATTGGTGGCTTTCCAAATTCTATTATGGCCCTGTCGAATGGCTCTGGCGGTCGCTTACTTATGGCCGCTGGCAGCCTATGAGACGGGTAATTATATCTTGATCTTTTTGACCGTGAAAGGAAAACAATGCTCTGTCGGACAGAAACACTCTTCAATCACGACGATAGGACAACAAGTTTCGGTAGGGCATTCCTTTTCGGCAATTTCGACGGTGTATTCACCAGGGATCGTTACTTCTAGAGAAGCACTGTTGGCATTTTCTATTCTTTCTCCATCTTTGAACCATTGGTAAGTATTGTATCCAGAGGGAGCTTGAATCAATACTTTTTCTTGCCGAGCAGTGCAAAGCGGAATCGGAATACTGACGCAGGCGGTTGCATAGTCATTTTCGGTTTTGGAAAAATTGCCTGGAGTAGAGTTGGGGTCATTGCCGAAAGCACTGATGATTTCGGCTTCATTACAGAGTAAACCATGGGCAAAGCCGCCGTTTCCGTTTATCTTAACCGTGAGGGTAAGAGTATCCTGCTGCCCTGATAGTAGTTTTAGAGGCCCCCAGAGATGGGTAGTGGGGTTGTAAGTACCTTGAGAAGCTAAGGCCGAGAGAAGCGTAAAGTTTTGTAACAAAGTATCCGCAACCATTACACTATCGGCGGTGCCTTCAAGGGCATCGTTCCGTACAATCAACTGAAATATTGCCGTATCTCCCAGGGCTCTTACACAATTACCCATAATGATTTTTTGTAGTCCCAAATCAATATCAGGAATTTCGAGGGCTTTTAATGTAAGACCAAAATCAAGACTGAAATTGGTTTGGGCATTATCTCCCGTAAAAATCTTTGCTACTATCTGCGACGAATCAGCGTTGTACTCAGCATCGGAGTCTCTTAAGTAGCTTAGGGCGTCGCCCTTTACTTTTAACGGAGCTACAGTGAGCGTATCTTTTAATTTGACAAAATAATTTGCAACGCTAAATGCTTTTAAAGTGGCTGTTGGCGGTGGTGGTGAAAGTAAAGAGGAAGGGATTTCTTGGTTAAGGTCAATCCTTACTTCATATGGATTATTTCTTTTAAGCCCCCCAGCTACGTTTTGGTCGTTGAAATAATACTGTCCTCCATTGGAAGTAGTATCGCGGGCTACCTCAATACCTTCGTTTTGCATATCGTGTAAGGTAATGATTACGTTGTCCAGTAGTCCTTCGTTGGCTTCTTGAATACCATCTCTGTTGGTATCATACCATAAGATATTGCCAATTTCGAGCGGCGCACTTTCACAGATTCCGGCCAAATCGCCCACTCCACCCGATTTGCCTAATGAACCAGGGCTGTTAGCATATACTGCAAAAGCTCTTTTACGTTTTCCTGTTTTGGTATCAAAAGCCACAAAGCCTGTCGCTAAATAAGTAGCATGTAGTGGGTCAAGGGCTGAAATGAGTACTTCTTGCTGTCCTGCAATTTTGAAAAGTCCGCCATTGGTAATTTCGGCATGACCTACATCTCCGTTGCCATTGAGCCAATAGTCTTCACAAAAAAATTCTCCTCCCCCTGGACCGGAGTCGCTGTCAACTCCACATCCAACGAGGGTTCCAGAATGTGCGTTGTTTTCGAGTTCGTAGGAACCATCACCTCGGCGTTGAGCACGTACCAAATCTCCACTCATAAATCCATAATAATGGAGCGTATCATCTACTGCAATACCTGGCTGAGCTTGACCCGTCTGTAATCCAAGCCTATCCATAAAAGCTAAAATAAGGGAACCATCATCATCAAATTCAATATCGGAAAGGATAGCTTGCGGATAAACGGCAAAAGCAGCCACAGGGTCAGGATTGCCATTGGGATAGTTGCACTGTTTAGGGAAAATATTGGTCCAAGGTTTCCAGGTCTTGATTGTATCACAGCCTTGTGTATTATCAATAGGTCCACGAGGATAACCCAAATCAAACTGGAATATATTTCTATAAGTAGTGGTTTTGGGGTTGAACTCATAGACAGCGGCTTTCAAATCTGCTATTTTTTGGGAAGTTTCGGCGGTACATACGACTCCTAAGTACAGCTTTCCACGGTAATATTTGAGCCCCCAAGGCACATATTCATTATTGGAGCAGTCGGGGTGAGGAATATTAAAAGAGGTAGTTTTGGCTTCCTCAGCACTTGCAGGTGCAGCGAGTGGCTTTCCTACCAAAAAACTGTAAAGCTTTTGGTCATAAAGATTGATTACATACAGGGTATCTTGATTAGCCGAAAATTGGGAGCCACCTATTCCTATTTTTCCTGCTTTATGAAAAGCCAATGAGTCGCGGCTAAATTCGGTTTTGTCAGCTGGTAAAATATTGACGCCAGTCGAATCAATATGAGGGTCAGGGCCAGTGTCAATACCAATAGTTTTGATATCTAAGAAATTAGAGACTTGATTGGTTTTAAGATCAATCGAATAGTACCCTCCTGTACCTAATGGGCCTAGTCCGACGTGTCTTCGAGTAATAGCTGCTACCAACAATAGATTTGAAGAACGCTGATAAGCTGCAATCCAAGTGGCACCGATGGTTTTGGCCGTGGCCAGTTTTTGCATCGACATGTCATCTTCTCCGGCCAAGCCCGATGCCGTATAATCAAATACCACTAGGGCAGGGTCTGGGCCTGCGGTGCCATCTTTGAGGGGATCTCCCATGGCATAGCAGGCAGTTACGATTTTGACTTCGCTGCCTGCACGACAAAATTCATCATCATTGAAAATACCAAGGTCAATCTGGGTAGCTGGAGCTTGTACAAACCTTACCTCTGTACCATTTTGAGGTCCTACGAGGGATACAAAAAAAGTAGGAGGAAAATCAGAGAATTCGATGCGGGCAAGGGTACCAGGAGGAACTTGAGTATCATCAAACTCATAATGCCCGCTAGAATCAGTGAAAGCGACGAGAGGAGTAGAATTGCCAACAATAAAGAGTTGGACTTTTACGTCCGAAATTCCCCTTTCAATTGGGTTTTCGAGGGTGCGGGTTCCGCTGGCGTCAAAATCGCCATAGACCATTCCAGAAACTTGAGCTTTGATAGAAAGGTGTAGCCCTAAAGAGAGAATGAACAAACATGTGCTAGCCCACACCTTTGGAGAGGCAGAGAGCCATTGTAGAGATAATCTCATTGCTTTAGATAATTAACGTTTGAGTAATAGGGTTAAGTGCCGCTGGCTAAAATGGCTGGATAGAGAGGTTATTTTTAACCAGTGCTAGTACTTTGAAAATTGGTAAAATTGATGAACTTTGGTTTATTGTAACTAAATGAAATACTAGGTCTGTATTGGTAGATACAAACCATTCTTATTCCTTCTTTGAAGAAGGAAGGTTCAAAAATTAAATGTTTATTAAGCCCTAAATTAACTATAAGTAGGGCAAACTAGCTTGAGAAGGATGATATCAGCACGTATAGATACAAGTCATCATTTCGTCAAGAACTTTAGCAAAATTTTTTCAATCTGTTAGGTTGCCTATTCGGCATATATTGAAAGTCAAATATCCTGCCACATACATTAAATAGTGAGGAATTGAAGTTGAAAAATTAAAGTAATTTGTATGTGCTTGATTTCTAGTGGTTTTGAAGGCGGGGTGTAAAGGGGGAGATATACTTATATTAAAATAAATATACTAAAATTTAAACAAATATGCTGTATTTTAGTTGTCTCAAAATCCCGCAAAAATGATGCCAATCGTGGTTTTAATGTATTGATTTTAAACAGAATAATAGAAATGAGTTTAGACTTGAAGCACTAAATGGAATTCATGAGAAATAAAATAAAAAACATAAATATACCATAAAGATACTACTGGTCTATTAGCTAGATATTATCTCTTTTAAGGATTTTATTGAAAATTGAAAAAGTTTTGATTGGTTCGATTATTAAACTAATGCTGACAAAATGAATATTCCAAAAGAATCTCACCGTACGTATAAAAGATGCCTAATTCGATAGTGTTTAATCTCCGTCGCTGGCAATCTGGCGATGAAGCCTCACTCGTAAAATATGCCAATAACTATGATATTTGGCGCAATGTGAGGGATGTATTTCCATATCCTTATACTTACGCAGATGCGCAAGATTGGATACATCTTTGTGAAAAAGAAAAACAGCCAACGGTATTTGCGATAGAGGTGGCGGGAGAGGCTGTGGGAGGTATAGGGATTGTGTTGGGCAAAGATATTTACCGTTGCAATGCTGAGATTGGATATTGGCTTGGACAGCCTTTTTGGGGGAAGGGTATCATGACACAAGCTGTCATAGAAGTGACCGCTTACGCTTTTAGACAGTTTCCCGTACAAAGGATATTTGCGGGTATATTTGACTATAATTTGGCTTCTATGAAGGTACTTCAAAAAGCTGGTTATGAAAGAGAGGCTATCTTGAAAAAATCTTTGTGTAAAGAGAAAAACTTATATGATGAGCATATCTATACTACTTTTAGACCAAAAAAGCCAAAGACCGAACCTACCTTGACTTCTCAATAGTTTCTGGAATTTAGTACCTTTGCAATCCTTTTGTGAACCTATTTCACCCAAAAACGTTCCCCTGTTTACCTGTAAACCAAGAAGGTAAGAAATGAGTAAAAAAATTAATATAAGTAATCGCCGCGCTTCTTTTGAGTACTTCTTTTTGGAGACTTATACGGCAGGCGTAGTATTGACAGGCACTGAAATCAAATCGATTCGTGAAGGAAAAGTTAATTTGACGGATGCCTACTGTATCTTCCAAGATGGGGAGTTGTTAGTGCATCATTTGCATATTTCCCCCTACGAAAAAGGTACCTATGCTAATCATAATCCGACTCGTGACCGAAAGCTTTTATTGCAAAAACGTGAACTCAAAAAACTCGCTTCTAAACTCAAAGACCAGGGGCTGACTATCGTTCCGACGCGTCTTTTTATCAATGACAAAGGCCTAGCCAAAATCGATATAGCCCTTGCCAAAGGTAAAAAGCTCTACGACAAACGCGAAACCATCAAAGAACGAGACATCAAACGTAGTCGTGACGAATCGTAGGGGCAGGCCTTGCGTCTGCCCCAATGTGCGTCTGCCCCAATTTGCGTTTGTCCTAATGTGTAATGTGCGTCTGCCCAAAAATGGTAATAAAATGTGTTTGGGTCAATGTGCGTCTGTCCAAAAATGGTAAAAAAAATTCGGTAGGGGCAGGCCTTGCGTCTGCCCAATTTGCGTCTGCCCTAATTTGCGTCTGCCCAATTTGCGTCCGCCCAATTTGCGTCTGCCCAATTTGCGTCCGCCCCAAAATGGCATTAAAATGCGTTTGGTCAATCCTTGCGTTTACCGGAAAATGGCAATAAAATGCGGTAGGGGCAGACATAACAATACATGTAGGGACAAATGCAAGGCCTGGAGCAGACGCAAGGGCAGACGCAAGGCCTGCCCCTACCTTGATTACATTATTTCTAATAAAATTTTCCATTCTCCATTCCCGTACTATTTTACTAATTTTGCCCCTCAAATTTGACAAAATACATCATGAGTAAAAGATACACCGTCACGGCGGCCTTGATTTATGCCAACGGACCTATTCATATTGGGCATTTGGCGGGATGTTATGTTCCTGCCGATATTTATGTACGGTATCTAAGAGCCAAAGGGGCAGAGGTTGCTTTTGTGAGTGGTACCGATGAGCACGGCGTCCCGATTACGATTCGTGCCAAAAAAGAAGGGCTTACCCCTCAAGCCGTAGTTGATAAATACTACACCCAAATCAAGCAGTCATTTGCTGATTTTGGGATTTCATTTGATGTATATTCACGCACTAGTTTGCCTGTTCATCATGAGACCTCTCAAGAGTTCTTCAAGACTATTTACGATAAAGAGGGTTTTGTAGAAGAAACAAGCGAGCAGTATTATGATGAAGTAGCGCAGCAGTTTTTGGCCGACCGCTACATCATCGGTACTTGCCCCGTCTGTGCTAATCCCAATGCCTATGGCGATCAATGTGAGCGCTGCGGTACGGCTCTTAGTCCGTTGGAATTGAAAGAACCACATTCGACGCTTTCAGGCTCAAAGCCTGTGTTGAAATCTACCAAAAACTGGTACTTGCCATTGGACAGAATGCAGCCTGAGATTGACAAATATGTAGGTAGCCATACCGAATGGAAAACCAACGTATTTGGCCAATGCCAATCGTGGCTCAAAGAAGGTTTGCGCCCTCGCGCCATGACACGTGACTTAGATTGGGGCATCAAAGTCCCCTTGCCCGACACCGACGGTAAAGTGCTATATGTCTGGTTTGAGGCGCCGATTGGCTATATTTCAGCTACCAAAGATTGGTTAATTCAGAAAAATGGCAGTGATGCGGGTTGGGAGACTTGGTGGAAAGACCAAGAAACGGAACTGGTACACTTTATCGGGAAAGACAATATCGTGTTCCATTGCATTATTTTCCCTGCCACGCTCGTGGCCGAAGGGAGTTATATTTTGCCCTCCAATGTACCCGCCAATGAGTTTATGAACTTGGAAGGAGATAAAATCTCTACCTCGCGCAATTGGGCGGTGTGGTTGCATGAATACCTGGAAGAACTTCCCGGCAAGCAAGATGTATTGCGCTATGTGCTCACCGCCAATGCCCCCGAAACCAAAGACAGTGAGTTTACGTGGAAAGATTTTCAGACCCGTAACAATAGTGAATTGGTGGCGATATACGGCAATTTTGTCAATCGGGCGGTGGTGTTGACTCATAAATACTGCGACGGTAAAGTGCCTGCACGTGGCGAATTGACGGAATTTGACCAAGAAACGCTCGCTAGCCTTGCTGATTTCCCTGCCAAAATCGCCGAGGCAGTCGAAAATTATCGTTTCCGTGAGGGGTTGGCAGTATTGATGGATTTGGCGCGCCTTGGCAACAAATATTTGGCCGAAACCCAACCTTGGCAAGTCATCAAAACCGATGCCGAACGTGTCAATACCATCATGAACATTGCTTTACAAATTGCGGCCAATTTGTCGATTGTTTCTGAACCATTTTTACCTTTTACTGCCGAAAAATTGCAGCAACAATTAGGTCTCAATGCCAATGACAAAGGCGTGTGGCAGAGCGCGGGCAGGGCTGATTTACTACCCGACGGAGCTGCGATTGGAGAAGCGTTTTTATTGTTTGAAAAAATTGAAGATTCTGTTATCGAAAAACAAATCCAGAAACTACACGACGCAAAAAAAATGAACGAATTAGCCACCAAGTCGGTACCTGCTTTGAAGCCTACTGTTCAGTTTGATGATTTTTCAAAGTTAGACTTACGTATCGGCACTATTTTGGAAGCTGAAAAAGTGCCTAAAAGTGATAAGTTGCTGAAGTTTTTGGTAGACGATGGCTTCGAAAAACGCACTATTTTGAGTGGCATCGCCAAGCATTTTACGCCCGAAGAGATGATTGGTCGTCAAGTGACGTTTATCGCCAATCTCGCCCCTCGCAAAATCATGGGGCAAGAATCCAACGGAATGATTCTGATGGCCGAAGACCGCGACGGAAGCCTGTCGCTCTTGCAGCCCCATAAGGAAGTATGGGCGGGTGCCTCGATTTCGTAAAGGGGAACATACTCTATATTAAAGTTTACATATACTAAAAAGGGAGATTGATTAAAAACCAATTTCCCTTTTTTTATTTCTTAAAAAAATTTATTAATTTGCTTGCGCAATGCAAAAGTTATCACTTTTAGTCTGAGCGATAGCTTCGTTGTTACCTGCATTCCAAACCCAATCTAAACTTTCAAACCTTTTTTTGCCACACATGAAAAATTTCCTAGAACGCCGTTCATTTCTGAAAGCAACGGCTGCGATTGGTTCTGCTTTAGGGCTGCCTTTTGTTTCTAACGCCCACAACAATTCTATTGAAGCCCAAATACAACGCGCCAACGAAGCCCCAAAACCAGCGGGAAAATCGGTAATCGGCCTTAAAACCGCCCCGATTCCACAAGTACGAGTGGCTTTTATTGGGGTTGGTAATCGGGGCTCGGGACACGTTAAGCTGGTACATGCCTGCGGTGCAAAGGCCAAAATCGTGGCCGTTTGCGATATTCAGGAGCGTTATACCAACCGTACCAAGCAGTGGCTTGAGTCAAAAGGTGTCAACGATGTGGCCTACTATCATTCCAAAGTAGATGCGTGGAAAGAAATGTGCCGCCGCGACGACATCGACCTTGTCATTATTGCCACGCCTTGGGAAGATCACGTACCGATGTGTGTCTATGCGATGCAGCAAGGCAAGCATACAGCTACCGAAGTACCTGCTGCTTATACACTCGAAGACTGTTGGAAACTAGTGAATACGGCCGAGCAAACCCAGAAAAACTGCATGATGCTCGAAAACGTCTGCTACGGCGATGAAGAATTATGGCTTCTTAACATGGCCCAACAAGGTGTGTTTGGGACACTTACTTACGCCGAATGCGGGTATATTCACGATTTGAGAGATTTGTTGTTTTCAAAAACTACTTATTATAACCAGTGGCGAATCCGTCATAATCTGACCCGTGACGGAAACCTCTACCCCATGCACGGTTTGGGGCCAGTGTCTCAGTACCTCAACATCGACCGTGGCGACCGCTTTAATCACCTAGTCTCGATGAGTAGCTTGGAAGCAAGCCTCAGCGAAGATTCTACTAGCATGACCGACCCTTCCAACGAATTTCATGGCAAGAAAGGCTTCAAGCACGGTGATATGAACAATACCCTCATCAAAACGCACCTCGGTCGTACGATATTGGTGCAGCATGATGTAGTTACGGCGCGTCCATACAGTCGTATCAATATGCTTGCAGGTACCAAAGCCTTCCATATGGGATATCCAAGCCAATTTTCGAAAAAAGGCCAAGGGCACGGTTTCTTGAAAGAAGATGAATACAAGGCTTTGAGGGAACAATATAAGCACCCAATTTGGAATAAAATGAAGGAAGAAATCGAGAAAAACGGTGGTCATGGCGGTATGGACTTCGTGTTGATTTATCGTCTTATCGATTGCTTCAATCGAGGTACTGCCCTTGACATGGATGTATATGATGCGGCCTCTTGGTCGTCGGTAACGCCACTTTCTGCTCTTTCTATTCAAGGCGGTAACGCACCCGTCAAATTCCCAGATTTTACTCGTGGACGCTGGAAAGAGGACCGTAAATTAGGAATTCTGGTAAATGTTTAACCTTTATAAAAGGTAAATTTGGTGATTTTCTGCGTTTTATAGTTAAATCACATTTGTATCGGTACACAATCTGAGGTGTCTATGGTGGTTCATAATTTTATCAACCTTCATAGGCACTTTGTGTTGATACCTTTTAGTGAGACACTCACACCTCCAAAATCATGACTTTCTTAAATAAAGCTTTATTTATAGCTGCCGCCGCTCTGGTTTTAGGGTATGGCTATCATACTTTGAGTGGAAATGAAGTGGATTTTAATACCCAAGTCAAGCCTATTATCAACAAAAAATGCATGGCTTGTCACGGTGGGGTCAAAAAAGCAGGAGGCTTTAGCCTGCTTTTTGAAGAAGAAGCCTTGGCCAAAACCAAATCAGGGAAACCTGCCATTGTACCTGGCGATGCGGATGCCTCAGCCTTTATCACTTGTCTTACCACCTCCGACCCCGACAAAAGAATGCCCAAAAAAGGCGATCCTCTGAGTAAAGAAGAGGTCGAAATCTTGACCGATTGGGTCAATCAAGGTGCAAAATGGGGTAAACATTGGGCATACGAAACCGTTCAAAAACAAGAAGTACCTAAGCCTTCTTGGTGGGAAAAGTTAACGGGTGATAGTATTTGGGCTAAAACGGATGTTGATTATTTTGTGGAACAAAAATCCAAAAAGGAAGGACTTAAACACGCTCCCGAAGCTGACCGTGCTACTTTATTACGAAGAGTGAGCCTAGATTTGACAGGACTTACCCCTACTGAGAAACAATACAAGCAATTTTTGAACGATAAGTCGCCGAAAGCCTATGAGACCTTCGTTGATTCGTTGCTCAAATCTCCTGCTTTTGGCGAAAAATGGGCGGCCATGTGGTTGGATTTGGCTCGTTATGCCGATTCAAAAGGCTATGAAAAAGACGATGCGCGTAATATTTGGCGCTACCGAGATTGGGTCATCAAGGCCTTTAACAATGATATGCCTTACGACCAATTTATCACCGAACAATTGGGGGGAGATTTGTTGCCCAAACCTACCGAAGACCAATTGATTGCGACGGCATTTCACCGCAATACCATGAACAATGACGAAGGTGGTACCGACGACGAAGAGTTTAGGGTGTCGGCGGTATTTGACCGGGTAAGTACCAATTGGGTAGCTTTCAATAGTACCACTTTTGCGTGTGTGCAGTGCCACAGTCATCCATACGACCCTTTCAAGCATGAGGAGTTTTATAAATACATGGCGTTTTTCAACAATACACGCGACGAAGATGTGATGGACGAGTCAGGGCATTTGCGTTTTTTTGAAGAAAATGACCAGAAAAAATTAGATGAACTCGCAGCGTGGCTTAAAACCAATGTTTCGGAAAAGAAATCTGAACAGGTGGTTCGTTTTCTACGAACCGTCGAGCCACGGATTTATGCGCACCATTTTGATAGTTTTCAGAAAGGCACTTCGGAGCCAAGCTCTTATATGGGAATGCAAAATGGCGGGAGCTGTCGGCTCAAAAACGCGCCCGTAGTAGGTAAAACCCGAATGCTGCTTTCGTACGTTACGGCCCAAAAAGGGGGAAGTATTGAAATCAAAACCGACAGTTTGAACGGCCCTACTTTGGCCGTAGTAAAACTTGATACGGCAAGAGGACGAAATTTTTGGAATGGCCTGACGCTTCTCAAATGGGTAAATCTCCCCACTTTTAATACGCGTAAAGACCTTCACTTTATTTTTCGTAATCCCAACTTAGAAACCGAAACCCAAGATGTATGTTTGATGAACTGGGTGATGTTTTTGGAGGAGGATTTAGCCGGAAAAGGCAAAGAAGGCTATCAGAAACAGCTGCAAAACTTCAATGATTTGCTGTTGGCTAAAACCGAAAATGTACCTATTATGCTCGAAAATCCGGCTGATTTGAAGCGCACTACGCGGATTTTTGAGCGAGGGAGTATGTTTTCGCCCACCAAAGCCGTGGAGCCTGACGTGCCTAAGTCATTGCATCCTTTTCCCAAAAATGCCCCGCGCAATCGACTAGGATTAGCGCAGTGGATTACGGACAAACAAAATCCTCTTACCGCCCGTACAATGGTGAATCGAGTATGGGAGCAACTGTTTGGGACGGGGCTAGTCGAAACCCTCGAAGACATGGGAACGCAAGGTTTTGCCCCCACCCATCAAGAATTGCTGGACTTTTTGTCGTATCAATTCATGAATGATTTTAAATGGCAACTCAAACCTTTGCTCAAAGAAATCGTCATGTCGGCGACTTACCGTCAAGATTCGCGGGTGAGTGATGAGCTACGCGCCAAAGACCCCGCCAATCGGTTTTTAGCACGAGGGCCTCGCGTACGTCTCTCTGGTGAACAAGTACGCGACCAAGCTCTAATTGTCAGCAACTTGCTCAGTCGTAAAATGTATGGTAAACCCGTAATGCCTTATCAGCCACAAGGTGTATGGCAGGCGGTATATAGCAGTGCTAAGTGGCAGCTTAGTTCAGGGGAAGATGCTTATCGTCGGGCGATTTATACCTACATCAGAAGGTCAAGCCCATATCCGAGTATGCTTACTTTTGATGGTTCTACACGCGATGTATGCTTGGCGCGGCGTATCCGTACCAACACTCCTTTGCAGGCATTGGTGACACTCAATGATTCGGCCTTTGTGGAAATATCGCAGCAATTTGCGCGTAGAATGGAGTTTGAAGGAGGAAAAACGCTTTCGTCGCGCTTACAAAAAGGCTATTGGTGGATGACAGGGCGCAGTTTGCCCCACTCAAAGCAACAGATTTTTGAAAAACTCTACCAAGAAGCCTTGGTACGATTCCGAAAAGACCCCAAAAAACAAGAAGATTGGATGTGTAATACGGACGCCGAAACGGCGGCTTTGGCTGTAGTAGCCAATATCATGCTCAACATGGATGAGTTTATTACGAAAGAATAAGCTCAACCCTGCCAACGTTTTTTTTCGGAACGTTGGCAGGGTTTTACGTTGGCGTTTATTGTGAAAGAATAAGCTCAACCCTGCCAACGTTTTTTTCGGAACGTTGGCAGGGTTTATTTCAACCTTTTAACACTAAGCCATTTTCACCAGCCCATTGAAACAAATCTTTTTTCTGAATAGCGGCTGCCATCAAATCAGGAAACATATCGGGCGTACAGGCAAAAACTGGAATCTCGTGTTTGGCGAAAAACTGGGCATTTTGTGCGTCAAAAGAAGGGCTTCCGTCGTCGTTGAGTGCCAACAAACAAATGACTTGCACCCCCGACTCCACCAAGGCCACGGCTCTTTTTCGCATTTCGGCGAGGTTGCCACCTTCGTACAGGTCGGTTATCAAAACTAAAATGGTATCGTCAGGCTGGCGAATGATTTGCTGGCAATATTGAAGGGCCAAATTGATGTCGGTTCCTCCGCCTAGTTGTACCCCAAAAAGCAAATCAACAGGGTCTTTGAGGTCTTCCGTAAGGTCGGCTACTTGGGTGTCAAACACCACCATCTGGGTTTTGACATTGGGCAAGGACGCCATCACTGCGCCAAAAATACCCGAATACACCACCGACGTTCCCATCGAGCCACTTTGGTCGAGGCAGAGCACAATATCTTTTAGCGACCGCCTTGATTTACGTCCATAGCCAATTCTTACTTCTGGGATAATGGTCTTATATTCAGGTTGATAGTGTTTTAGGTTTTTACGAATAGTAGTATTCCAGTCGATTTCGTTGTGACGCGGACGACGGTTCCTACTGGAGCGGTTCAAGGCTCCCGTGAGCGCGGCGATGGTTTTTTGCTCTAATTTAGCCATCAATTCTTCCACTACTTTTTCGACTACGCGTCGGGCGGTATCCTTGGTTTTTTCGGGGATGAGTTTTCCCAATTCCATCAGCGTAGCTACCAAATGTACGTCGGGCGTAGTTTGTTCCAAAATCTCGGGTTCTAGCATCAGTTTTCGTTGCAATTCGGGCTGTTTGAGCGCGTCGTTTTGCATTACTTGCACTACTGTGTTTGGAAAAAAATTGCGAATATCGCCTAACCACCGCGCTACGCTGGGACTGGAGGCTTCACTACCGCCTTGTTTTTTAGCATCTCCGTAATTAAACTGACGTTTTCGCTCAAAATCGTACAATACCGTCAACGCTTTGTCGATTTGAATATCTTTTTGAGTCAGATTGTAGCCTGTCCCGTCTGCTTCGTCACCGCCGAGGATGAGCCGCCACTTTCTGAGTTGCTCTTGGTCTTCGTTCATCTTAATCTTTCAATTGATTGTCTTTAAAAAACTGCATATCGGCCATCACTTCCGAATATACGATAGGAGGAAGTTCGCCAAATGGAACCAAACGGGGGTCGTTTGCATTGGAAGGTTCATCATAAACGTAGCTCCCAAAACTTACCTGATTGCGTTTGACAAACATTAATTCGCTCAGTTCGGCATGGGCACTTGGGTCTCCGACGCTCAATTCGCCTTGTTGGGTAATGATGGCGGTAATGTTAGCTTCGGCAAAATCTTTATAAAAACTTGATATCCAGCCTGCATCTACTACCGAGCCACGGTACCATCCTAGTTTTTCCATTTTACTCGTAAAACCATAACCGCCGTATTTAACTCCCTTGAATTCGTTAGAAATCACAAGCGGCTTATCGCCTTCGGGCAGGGGGATTACTTTACGATTAAGTTGCGGGAAAATAGGCTCAATATCAGCGTCGTACAGACTGCCGTTCCAATAGTCGATTAATGCTGGCGAAAGCGAAATCGGATGAACCATCCCAATATGTAGGTCTTCGTCCAATTCGGTCTCTTCTCCTTCGGCGTTGAGGAGGGTTTGGTCTTGCTCGCACCGAAAAGTAAATTTTAGGTGGCCGTCGGCATCATAGGCTCCCCAAATCAGCCGCACTGCATAGGCAAACATGACGGGGTTTTGGAGAAAAAAGGCTTGCCATTTTTCGGCTTCCCACTTTCGTTGAATCACTAGATATTGCTCCAATCGGCTAGACTGTGATTTAACAATATCCCGGATTTCTTTGGTAATTTCTTTAAACTCTTCGGCTAGTTCTTTGGAAATGCCTTTGGGGGGCGATTTCAGGAGGCGATTGTCTTCGTTCAGAAAAACCATTTTGAAATCGGTGTTGATAAAGGCCCGATAGGTTTCGCCATCCACCTCAAACTCCCGAAAAAGCCCCTCAAAACCGAAATCTGGAATGATAGAGTCGGCCAAATCGTAAGGTGAAATGCCGAGCTCTTCCGCCGCAATTCCGAAGGCTTCGTGGGCGGCGGCACCGATGTTTTTATACTTATTTTTATATTTTCGGGAGAAAAATTCTACTGCTCGCAGGGCTTTGTTGGAGCCTTGCAAGGCAAGGGCTTTTACGGCATATTCGGCCATTTTTCCGCGTCCGTTATCCGCCCAGTCGTTTACTTTGCGTTTGAGGAGCTCGCTGCTGTCGTCGTCGCCTAGTAAGCCGCCCAAAGTCAAACAAAACTTGTATTTGGCATCGCCACCGTTGTCAAAATACAGTTTGAGCAGTTTTTTGGCAAAATCCCCGCTGCTTTGGCGGTCGATAAGCGCGAGCAAAGGCTTGGCTTCGGGGTCGGTGCGGATGTCTCTGGCGCGACTCATGCGGTAACATAAAAAGCGAACCACTTCGCTATCAATGCTTTTTGGGGAATCTTGCCAATACAAGGCTGGGAGCTGGGTTTCGTCCAACCACCACTCCAAAGGTTTTTCTAATTTGCCCCTTGTTTTTGCCTTTGCTACTCTTTGCAAAACAGCTTCTTGGGTAGCTTGAGATGTCAACCATCCCACCACGCCTTCGAGCATGGTATCGCGAGCATCGTCGTTTTTTTCGGAATCGATGGCATTCATCAAAACCGCCTGCGCTTGCGCTGAATTGAGCAAGGTTAGAATCAATGCTGCCGTTTGGCGAATTTCAGCCTTCTTGTCGTTGAGTAGCTTTTCGGCCTCAGGAATGATGCGTTCACCTAGTTTGGAGAGGGTGACAGCGGCAAGCTCTCGGATTTTTTTTGATTTGTGACGTGTAAACTCCCAAACTTTATCTTCATAGGGTTGATAATTGAGGGTTTGTATAGTTTTTAAAAAAGTTGGGTGAAAATTAAAATAAGGATCTTTGTCTGGCGATATTAAGATTTCTTTTGAAAAAAGAATAGACAAAATAGCCTCTTTGTAGGCATTGACGATGATAGGGAGATATTTTTTTTTAAAAAATGGGTTCTTACATACTATCAACAAATCACATAAATACTCTTGGGCGTTTGGCGCGTCATGCTCAATGATATAATGCACAGAATGCTCTGCTTTATTAACGCATCGCCTTTCTTCCCAACCGTTATAATCATGATAATTTTCTGCCTTTAGCCGCATTTCATTTTTAATTCGATCAATATGAAGATAAGCATGTTCTAGGCGTTTGTTTTCATACTTTTGGGGTAAGTATTGGAGAAGAAGTTGGGAGAGCCCCCACATATTAATGGCGGACTCAATTTCTGGAATTTTCTCTATAATAAGGGGTTCGTATCTTTCTGGGTCTTTTTCTAATAAAATTTGAACCGTGTAAAGGCCGATACCTTTTCCTCCATCATATTCGCCTTCTACCGCTAAGAATTTAGGAAGAAGGCTTTCTGCATAATTGAAGTCGTGAATTAAAAGTAGTTTAAAAAGCAACGAACTTTTATAGCCCTCAAAATAAGAGTAAGCAAGTTCGAAATTTTCTTGTGATAACTTGAGTATATAATTCCCAAAAGCTCTCAAACAAGCATCTGAATTATACCAAGGTAGGTCTTTGTGAAAGGAAGAAGAAATGATTTTTTTTATTAATGTACTAGTGTCAAATGAAAATTCTTGCCAGTATCCTAGTAACGCATTGAAATTTTGATCTTCTACATCATTTAATACTTCAGGAATAAAATGACGATAAAAGCTTTCTTCAAAAAAATAAGAATAAGGCCTATGAATGGGATTTTTCCAATAGTGCGGTTGTGTAATTATTCTGATGATTCTTTTGTCAATTTCATTCCAGTTTTTTGGTTCATCTAGAATCTCCAAAAACTTTTTTAAGTAATAAGGAGAATCAGAGCCTTTAATAGGGAGGGAGGGGAGCAAAGAAGAATCACTCGTAATATAATTTAGAAACTCCTCCCCAACTATCTTAACTTCGGGGTACCAAGTACATTCTTCGATTACTTTTCTAAACGCCTCTATTTTCTCTGTTCTTTCTTGTAAAGTCATAGTTTCAGCAAGTTTATACATTCCCCATCAGCATCTTCAACACCGGTAAAATCTGCTCGGCGCGCTCGGTGTCTAGGAGGGAGGAGGAAGTGGTTATGTTTGTATTTGTATCAATAATTTGTCCTTTTTTTGCTTTTTCACCAATTTGGCGGCGCTCGGCGTATTCAAACTTGGAAAAAGTACGCCGTAAAATCGGCAACAATTCCATGAAAATTTCGGGTGTGAGAGACGCGACCCACTGATACACCAAATTCCAAAGCTTGTGGTCGTAGATTAATATCATACCACTCCCGCGCAAAAAACCTTCGAGCCAAGCGGCTACGTCGGTGGGAGTGTTGGCGATAGACAATGAGTACGACAAATGTCGATTGGCTTCTTCGTCAGAAAGATGTTGCGCATCGAGCAGTAGCCGACAAGTACAGCCCATAATAAGGGGCGAAATCCCCGTTTTTTCTAAGAGTTTTTTGAGCGTTTCGAGCCATAGTGCGGAGGTTTCGGCGATGTCATTGAGTAGTATTGCCTCGTTGACTTGACCTATTTTTACAAACATTTTATCGGCGTTGGCGTCGTCAAGGCCATAGCAGGCATTGGGCAAGCCGATGCAAATGCGGATGATAAGCCGCTCTACCAGCGTTTGCATTAAGCTAAGGTCGGTTTTACGGACGTTGCCATAGCGACTGATTTGTACCAAAGGAGGGTAGGCCGTCATCAAATCAATGACATCCGATGAGAGCGTGGCAAGGTCGTTGAGTTTGGTGAGAAGCAGCTCCATCACCCCAAACAATTCGGCCGGAATAGCCCGCTGAATCAACGTGGCGATGTTGCCTACCGATGTTTCGGTTTCGAGTTGCTGAATCACTACCTGCTGCGTGGCTATCTCGATGGTATTGCCGAGGTAAGCTTTCTCAATCAACGAAATCATCATTTCGGGCTCCCATTCTAGCGTCCAAGATTCCCGAAAAGTGCCTTTGCTACGGCTATCGGCGCGTTTGGGCCAAGTCATTCCTAGTAGTTCAAGGCGATGCAGGAAGATACTGCGTTGGAGATCATTCTCGTTTCTTAAATCCAAATCATACTGTTTGGCATTAGCCGTAAGGGGGAGCCGTAGGCTTTTGAGGCTACGCTCAAAATCCCCTTGCAGCGGTACTTTAGGGACATCGTCGGGTACTTTGCCCAGTTTTTTGCCTACAATCAGCTCTTCTCTCACCAAATTGAGCATGATGCCATCGCCCATGCACATCACGGCCAATACCGCTTCGTTGAGTTCTCCCAAATTGGGATGAGCTTGTTGGCGAAGGGCGGCCAAACTTTCTGCTAATCGACTTGCCTCAATGACATGCGCCGTGGAAATATCGACTTGTTTTTTGCGAAAAACCGACGCTACCTTGGTAAGCCAACGCAGGTCGTATTCGTGGGGTGTTTTCCAGAGATGTTCGGCCCAGCCTGGCGATTCAATACCCGCGCCGTAGCCCGAGGTTAGCGAGAGACGCTTGTTTGTCCACGGAATCCACGTGGCCATTGTTTTTATTTTTGTCTTGGGCAACGACCTCAGAATCTTACTATCTGCTTTGGCGGTTTTGTCGAGGTCGAGGAGGGCGGGTGCGTGCCATGCCCCACATACTATCACGATGTTTTGGTACAATTCATTTTGCGCTTTTCGCATCAGTTCGCGCATGTAAGCTTCCCGATAATGGTTTTCTTTTTCAAGGGCGGAAGGTATTTGCTCATCGCGCAGGGCGGTTATCGCAGTTGTTACTGCTTCAAAATGCTCTGTGGGATGAAGCGAGAAATGTTGTTTTTCAAAATAATGCTCCCAAAACTCAGACCCCGAGGTAAAGCCCGCGATGTCGGCAAGGTAGTGGAGTGGGTCGCGCACAGCGATTCCTTCCATAGGTTCCAAAACTTCCTCATTCTCCAGCGGTTCGTTGGGGTTTTCGGCTGCTTCGGAGGCTTCTTTTATTTCGTCATTAGCCATTTGAAAACCAATGGCTGCCGGCAAGTCGATGGCCCGAAGCGGAATGTTGTTTTGGTGGGCATAGGCCGCCGCCACCCATTCGGGCGAATATTCGGCAAAGGGATAAAACACCGATTGTTTGGGATTTTCGGTATTATAAACCATCACCGATACGGGTGGTTTGAGGTCAGCGTGGCCGATGCGTTGGAGGGCGTCGGTGATTTCGGGCGGGCCTTCTACCAAAATCATGTCAGGTTGCAGTAGTTTTAGCTGCTCACGTACATTTTTGGCCGACCCCACTCCGTGGTGACGAATTCCGAGAATATGAATAGGCATGATTTATTACAAAATTAAATACTCAATTCCCGACAAGCGCGGTAGATGTCTTTCCACTCTTCACGCGTTTTGACGACGGTTTCGAGGTATTCTTTCCATACTACTTTGTCTTGTACGGGGTCTTTGACTACGGCACCTACAAGGCCGGCGGCGAGGTCTTGGGCATTGAGCACACCATCTCCAAAATGAGCCGCTAACGCCAATCCATTGTTGACGACCGAAATCGCCTCGGCAGTACTCATGGTGCCGGTTGGGGTTTTGAGTTTTATTTTGCCGTCTTCGGTAGCACCGCTGCGCAATTCACGAAAAATCTTTACAATCCGCTGAATCTCGACCAAAGCAGGGGCTTGAGCGGGAAGGTCGAGGGTTTTGGCCATGCTTGCTACCCGACGACGTACAATATCGACTTCTTCGTCGGCGGAGTCAGGAACGGGCAGAATGACCGTATTGAAGCGACGTTTGAGCGCACCCGACAATTCGTTCACACCTTTGTCGCGGTTGTTGGCAGTGGCAATCACATTAAACCCTTTGATAGCTTGGACTTCGGTGCTGAGTTCGGGAATGGGCATTGATTTTTCGGAAAGAATCGTGATAAGCGTATCTTGCACATCGGCCGAAATCCGCGTCAATTCTTCAATACGGGCTATTTTTCCGTCTTTCATAGCGGTCATCATAGGAGTAGTGACTAGCGCACCTTCGGTGGGGCCTTCGGCGAGCAAGCGGGCGTAGTTCCACCCATACCGAATCGCTTCTTCGCCCGTGCCTGCCGTCCCTTGGATGAGCAAAGTCGAATCGCCCGACACAGCTGCCGCAAGGTGTTCAGACACCCACGATTTTGCCGTACCGGGCAAGCCGTACAGCAGCAAGGCGCGGTCGGTGGTGAGAGTAGCCACGGCAATTTCCATGAGTCGGCGGTCGCCGATGTATTTGGGGGAGACTTCAAAACCATTTTTTAGTTTCGCCCCCATCAAATAAGTGACAACGGCTTGGGGCGAAAGGTGCCAATTGGGCGGCAAGTGTCCCGAATCCTGTTTTTTTAGTTCTTCTATTTCTTCCGAAAATTGTACTTCGGCGTGTTGGCGTAATAAATTCATGAGGTCGTATTGGTTAGTTTTTTGAATCTTAGTCTTGATTAGCGAAGTTTTCGATGCGCGTGCTGAGGTCGATGCATCTGTAGAGGGGTTCTACAAACCATTTTTCCCAATGACTGATATAATAATAGTTGTTTGCTTGCGTAGGTGAAGCCTTCAAATTTTCTAAAAAAGGCAGTGCCGCAGGGTGTAAGTATCGGGTCATCAGCACCCCAATTTGTTCGGAGAGGTATTTGTTTTTGGTGGTACTTTCAAGAAATGCCTCTTGTAAAATATACTGAGAAAAATCGACTGACCACTTATTTTGGGAGTGACCAAAGCAGGCTTCGAGCCACTGGAGATTCAAGGCTTGTTTTTGTTGGATAAGGTAGCTTTCACAAAAATACGCGGGTAAAATCGTCAACAAACTTGGCCGCTCATTGAAATCAACCAATTTGAGAAGGGCTTCGGCTAAAGCAATATTTTTGAATTTTTGGGCATTGGTGATAAGACTTGTTTTCAAAATCGCCCTATTTTGTTTTTCTATTTTTACTATAAAAGGCTCAGAGAAAAAGTATTGAAGGCTTTCTTCCAAATTTTTGGCTAAGTGAGTTGTCCAAAATTCAAAAGGTAGAGTCTCTATCAAACACGCAAGCCAATAAAGGGCATTGGTTGGAAAAATAGCCGCATCGGGAGCAGTTTCAAAACCATAGACCGAAATCATTGCTTCGGCGTTCCAAAAGGCATCGTCCGACGAAGGAAGTTTGAGAGAAACGGCTTTTAGCCCAAATGCCAAACTTAAAAGACCTTTCCCTTTTTCGGTTTCAAAATAAGGCAGCAAACTTTGCTGGGTTTGGTGGAAAAACGCACTATTTGAGTCGCGCAACAACAGCCGCGCAATAATAGCGCGACATTCTTTTTGGCCTTTACGCTCTTTGGGTGTGAAATTAAATTCGGAGTAAATACCCTCCAGAAAAGCAATATCAGAAGGTTGAAATGAGGCTTCTATTACTTCCAAAAAAGCTTTTTTATCGCCCAATGACTCTTGAGTCCAAGTAGTTTGGAGAAGTTCAATCGCTTTTTGGGGATTGGTTTGGCGAAGATTATTAAAAAATACGCGCCGTTCGCTTAGTTTTCCTTCTTGCCATACAAGCTCCTCAGGAAGCGTTTGCCATGATTCAATATTGGTTTTGTAGGCCAAGATTTGTAGACCTTTCTTTCCGATGACTTTCAGGATTTTGGGCCTGAATTTTTGAGGTAGCGCACTTTCTAACATCACTAAAGAGACAAGTTGCGCAGGCTGGATAAGTTGCTGATTCGCAATAAGCTTATCAAACCAGAGGTCGAGCAAATGATTGCGATAGTAGGTATGCACTTCTATGATTTCATGGAGGAGAGCCGACAGTTTTGGGGGAGCTAAAACTTGCGTTTCTTCCTCAAAAACCGTTGGAAGTGTTCCCGTAAAACGTGGTGGTATTTTTCCACTTTCTTGATAAAAATGAACCACCGCAGCTGTTTTCAAAAAATGCCCTTCTTTGTCGTCCGAAGACAAATTGCTCAAAACTTGTTGTAAAGTTTCGGGTAAAAGATTTTCGTCAAAACTCAGCTTATCGGTGCCGAGCAGAGCGGTATGGATAATTTGTTCCCACATACTGTTTAGAGTAGGATGTATTTATTATGTTGAAAAAGACCTAATGGAAGGAAACCATTTTGACGATAAATGCCTGCAATGCTAACGGGTCGAAACCCCGAAAAAGCCATCAGGCTGAGGAGTTTGGTTTCGTCCCAGCCTGAAACAATGGAATGAAAAAAACCTTCTGCATCGCACAAAATCGGCTGCTGGTTTTCTACCACAAGACGCAGATTCCCAATTACAAAAGGCAGGTCATTGATAAAAGGAAACTGCTGTAAAAGCTGTGAGCGTTTGGTATAGACTTCGTGCCATCCCTTACAAAAACTAAGCTCAGAACTCAACTCCGACACAAAGCTTTTTTGGGCACCTAAAGCGGCACGTTGTGGCACTACTGCTGGGAAAAATACTAATTCAGCTTCAATGATAGTGCCGGGCAGGATGGTGTTTTCCAATGGCGAAAAGGGTGTGCCGAAATTGAGAATGAGGGCAGTACGAGTCGTAGCAGTTCCTAAAAGCCAATTGCGTTGGACTATAATTCCTTCGGTTTCTTCTTGGTGTTGTCCTAATACCACCCAAATATCCCTGATTCTTTCCGCTTCAGGATTTTGGAGTAATTCTTTGGGTGATTGACTCCAACCAATGAGGTTTTTGATAGAAAGTTGCCAAAGAGGAGGAAGCGAATCAAGGTTTTTAAAAGCTTCTAGGAGCAAAAATAACTCCGCCGTTATTTCGAGGGCTTTGCGTTGCCAATCGTTGTTTTGAATGTAATCCAAATCCCGAAGAACCCGCACTCTTCCCGCCAATCCCGACGCTTTGGCATCAATCATACGTGCCGCCGTTTGTTCAAAAAAACGTCTTTCTTTCGTCGGGAGTTGAATCAAGCCTGCTCTTACCAAATCCTTTACCCAAAGGCGCAGTTCTGCCACGCCACTTTCTACCTGTGAGAGGCGCTCATTTTGGCGTTTTTCTTTGCTTTTTTTCGCCTTCTCCTCGTCAGCCGGGACACTTTCTTTGGGGGCTTCGCTTTTCGCTTCGGCTTTTTGGGTGCGTTTTTCTATCCACTCTTTGACCCAATCAGGCTCGTCGTCGGTTTGGGTAAACGCTTCTTTTTGTTTGGCAAAAGCCAGCATCAAGCCTAGTCCATGCTTACATGGAAACTTAAACGAAGGGCAGGAGCATTTGAAGGCAATATTTTGTAAATCGACTTGGGTGCGGTAAGGTTTGGAGCCACTTCCTTTGATTTCGCCCCATAGCACGCGTTGGTTGTACGAAGTAGTGACCCAGCCAGCGGCGTTTGACAATGCTTTGCCTGCTTTTAGGGAAGCTGCGTCGGGGGCTAATGTTTCGACAGATTGTTCGGTTAAATTCAAAATAATGGTAGCTGTTGGTTTTGGAATTGAAAGAAAAGCATAGTCTATTATTTTTCCAAATAGTTTAGACTATAAAAAATTAAATACTTTGTAGGGAAATTTAAAGACAATACCCATCAAAATTTGCTAACTTGCTTTTTCAAAAACACATCGTTTTTTCTATTAAAACTGAATGAAACTTCAAGAAGAACTTCAAATAGAGTCGGCGTTGCTGGAAACACGGCGACATTTTCTAAAACAATGTACTTCAGGGCTAGGAATGATGGCCTTGGGGACGATTTTTAGCGGATGTGGGACAGAAAAAAAAGTAAGTGCACCCATTATTACCAATCCTTTAGATCCTAAAATAACGCAGTTTGCCGCCAAGGCCAAGGCCGTTATTTTCTTGCATATGTGCGGCTCACCTTCTCAATTGGAGCTGTGGGACTATAAACCCGAACTTGCCAAACTCGACGGTAAGCCCTGCCCGCCTTCTTTTTTGGAGGGGAAAAAATTTGCTTTTATTCGTGGAGTTCCTGATATGCTTGGGTCGGTGGGAGTGTTTAAGCAGCATGGTCAGTCGGGGGCGTGGATGTCTGATTATTTTACTCACTTGCCAAAAGTAGCCGACGAAATGTCGTTTTTGAAGGCCATGTACACCGATCAGTTTAATCATGCCCCCGCGCAGTTGTTTATGCATACAGGCAGTGCACGACTAGGACGCCCTTCTATGGGTTCGTGGGTGACGTATGGACTAGGCTCCGAAAACTCAAATTTGCCGGGTTTTGTGGTGCTTACTTCGGGCGGCAAAGCCCCCGATGCAGGCAAGTCGGTGTGGGGGAGTGGGTTTTTGCCTTCCGTGTATCAAGGTGTGCAATGCCGCTCCGAAGGCGACCCTGTGCTTTTTTTGAGTGACCCCGGCGGACTAGATCGCGATTTACGCAAAAAAGCCATTGATGCCTTGTCAGAAGTAAACCGACAGCAATATGAGGAATTCAAAGATCCCGAGACTTTGGCGCGAATTGCTCAGTACGAAATGGCCTTCAAAATGCAAGTATCGGTGCCCGAAGTGATGGATATAAGCAAAGAACCCGCTTACATTCATCAGTTATATGGCACAGAGCCTGGAAAAGCTTCTTTTGCCAACAACTGCTTATTGGCTCGTAAACTGGTAGAAAAAGGTGTACGTTTTGTACAACTATATGATTGGGGGTGGGATACCCACGGCGACGGAAAAGGAACTTCTTTGGAGTTTGGACTACGCGATAAAGTCAATCAAATCGACCAAGCCATGACGGCACTCTTATTTGATTTGAAACAACGTGGAATGCTCGACGAAACTCTGGTGGTATGGGGTACTGAGTTTGGCCGAACGCCTATGCAGGAAAATCGAAATGGCAAAAAAATGCCTTTCAAAGGCCGTGACCATCATACCGATGCTTTTACGTGCTGGATGGCAGGAGGAGGGGTAAAAAGAGGTTTTAGCATAGGCGAAAGTGACGAACTTGGCTACTTTGGGGTCAAGGATCGTACGCATATTCATGATTTACAAGCCACTATTTTGCACCAATTGGGTTTTGACCACGAAAAACTCATCTACGAATTTCAAGGCCGCAATTTCCGCCTTACAGATGTCTCTGGAAAGGTGATTAAAAATGTAATTGCTTGATTTTCTGGTCAAATTAAAAAAGCCTTCCTAAAAACTTAGGAAGGCTTTTTTAATGCTGATAGCCATTATTTTCGTAGTTGATTCAGGGTATAATAGATTGCGCGATTCATCAGCAGTTGCCCGTTGGGGGTTTTGAGTTCTCCCATTTTTAGGTCATATACATAGCCTGCTTTGAGTTCAGCCAGTTTTATGCTTACTTTTTTTCCGTCAGGCGACACCTTTACTTCTTTTACGGCTACATCAGCAATATCGGTTTTGGGTGAACCATAAGGACGATGATATTTATAATAATAGCGCTGAAATTTGTAAAGTGAAGGGTTGGATGCCACCGCAGCATCGACAGGTAGTGAGAAAGTCAGATCAAAACCGTCGCTGCTAAGGTTCATGGCCATGATGTCGAGCGGTACTTTGCCTTTCCAGTGAATACGAGACAGACCTTCATCTCCTACCCATCCGTGGTCATTGTGACCTACCCATAAGTCACCATTTTTATCAAAAACCAAGCGATTGTTTCCTTTCAACAGTCCGGTGCCATCGCCAAATGCAACACAAGCTCCTTGCATTTGGCCGTTGATTTCTTCAAACAAAAGTCTCACAAGGCGTGGATAATCCATTTCTCCAATGAACATTTGACCCGTAAAAGGTCCAAACTTACCACCCGTATTGTCTAGCAGAGGCTGGGTCACGGAATGGGCGATTTCGGTATGAGGAAAGGCAATTGCTTCACGAGTACGCATACTATCGAGCTTCTCTACCGGTAGTGAAAGGGGCTTGATACGAGGAAAATCTTTTTCCCAAATAAGACTCGCAACATGACCATAAAACTTGCCTTTTTCGACATGGTAAAGTGGGCTAGTTCCACGCCAGTCTCCTTGGTTGTCAGATACATACAGTCGCCCTTTGGCATCAAATCCTAGGCCATTAGGCGAGCGAAAACCCGAGGCATAAGGCTCTAGTTTTTGAGTTTTTACATTATATTTCATCACCCAGCCACGGTAAGGCACGCACGAATACATCCGACCTTCACGGCTTAGCGAATCGTAAGTGCCACGGATTTCGGGGCGTATGCCGGCGCCGTTGGAGGCTACATTGAGTGCAATGAAGTAATTGCCATCTCTATCTTTCAAAGGCCCAAACGCAAACTCATGGTAGTTGCCCGACATCCCGAAATCGTCCGTGACGGTTTCATAGACATCGGCTATGCCGTCACCGTTGGTATCTTTGATGCGGGTAAGCTCGGGCCGTTGCATCACCAAAATCTCGCTGTTGCTGACAGCTACTACGCCTAGTGGGTCATGAAGACCTTCGGCAAATTTTTTCCAAACTTTCGTTTTGGGATTATAAGTCATAACTTCTCCCAAATGAAAACAAGCTACTAAGCGCCCGTCGGGCATAAAATCCAAGCCGCCTGTTTCGGCACGGAGGCCCTTGGGAAGTTTTATTTGCTCAGTTTCGTAGTAATTCGTGATGGTATCACGTTGAGCTACAACAACGTAGGTCGATGCCGAAACAATAAAAAAAATAAGCAGAAAGTATCTAAGCAAAGAAATTGGTCGGGTCATTTTGAAAAAAATCTACAAATGAATGAGTCGAGCAAAAAATAAAAATCTAGTGATGATGAACCGAATGAGCTGCCGCTTGGCGCTTCATGGTGAGCGTAAGTTGAGTAGTGCCTTTCGGAATCGTCAGTACTCCATTGGTCCACTTGCCGGTAGATGATTTATAAACGATGCCGTCGTCGGTTTGTGTTACAAAATATAAAGTTTGTTGAGTGGGTTTCCCAAACGAAAATGTACGTGACAGACCGCTATCATCTATCAAGCTTTTTAAGGTTTCTTTGACTGCTATGCCGTCGAGGGTATAGCTAAAAACGGGCAAACGTTTTTGGAGTGAATATCCTTTAAAATGCACTTCGGGGAGCTTGTCAGCCTTTCCAATACGCAGGGGATAAGTGACTTTGTCTTTGAAATAAATGATTCCTTTGACAGCAGCAAGAGCGTTGCCGTTTCCTTTCCAGTGGGCAGTATTGTCCACAAATCCACCCGTCCAAGCATAGCGTAAATAACACTTGCCAGCATCGAAGCAATAAGAATGGTTGGGATTGATAGCCACCGCAATAGCGGCAGGACCACAGTCGGGCATGAAAGTGCGATAAATGAGAGGATACTCCAACGGAAACGGATGCGGCGAAACTATTTCGACGGGCGTGTCGATTTGACGCGTAGGAGGAATGTTGGAATCTTTGCTAAGAGGAGGCAATGCCTTAGTAGTGACATACATAGCGCCATACATGACATAGCCATGCCCTGGATATGTACATACATAAGGGTATACTCCTTCTTGAGAAGGAGCCACAAATGAAAATGTTTCGGTTGTATTAGGAATCAATATTTTGCTTGCCGCCAACACTTCGGTAGAAGCAGGAACATAGTTGGTAGCTTGGGCTTTATCTCCCATTTTGATGACTGTTTCTACTACAGAGAGGCGTTTGCCGGGCTGGGTAAAAACGAGGTTGTGAGCCATGTCGTCCACATTTTTGAACACAATAGTGACCTTTTGAGAAGGCTTGACTGCAAATCTGGCGAGGTCATATTGAAGCCCCGTAATGGCTTGGAGCGTAATGGTAGTGTCGGATTGAGCAAAGGTACAAGTAGCAATACAGAACATTAAAAATATAAGAACGCTTCGCATTGGATAAGGGTGGCAAGTGAATGAATACTGACAAATATAAATAGGTAATAAACTACAAATCTACTGATTCTGGATGCTAATTGTTGTGTTTGATAGAATTAACTTTGGTGAGGAACTATTTGTTGGCAAAGGATTAATTCCTTTAGATTTGATGTAAAACGTTTGAAAAAACTTTTATTTTTGCGCCCTGATTGCTAAAATTAACATCGCAAAAATCATTACTATCATATGGAATTGTTGAAAGAGATTGCCAATTTTTCGGGCAAAAGCGGTCTTTACCGCATTTTAAAACCTGGTCGTGGAGGTGTAATCGTCGAGAGCTTAGATGACAAACGTGACAAGTCAATGATGGGCGCTTCTGCTAGAGTGTCGGTGTTGAAAGATATTTCTATTTTTATGGCTGACGACCAAAAAGCCATTCCTTTAGCGGATGTGTTTTTGTCAATTCATGCCAAGTACAAAGATAAAACATTGGATGCAAAAGCCCTTTCAGACTATCAGTTGGTAGATTTTATGTCGGAGGTTTTGCCAGGCTACGATAGCGACAAAGTGTATTTGTCTGACATGCGTAAGATTATCAACTGGTACAATATCCTTTTGAAATATTTACCCGAGGTATTTGAGCCAGCTACCGAAACCAAAGAGGTAGAGGAAGAAAAATAGTACAACAAAAACACATGTAGTAGAGCCGTGGCCCCAAGTCATGGCTCTTTCTCTTTCTGAAGGAATGTGGGCTTTTTTTCAAATATTACGCAACATGGGGCCGCGTTATGCGTGGTTTCGCCTGTGGTATGAAGTACGTCGAAAAACAGGGCTACTTAAAGCGGCTTTTCCCACATCACCCCCTTTTGAAAGGTGGATTTCTGTAGAAAAATGGCGTGAGTTGCCAGTTTCTTTTTTTTTCGAAAGTAAAAACAGCCTTTTATCACTGTCAAAGGTAGAGTCTTCTCCTAAACTACAGCAGCAGATAGCCGAATATCAGTCGGGAAATATCCTGTTTTTTAGCGCAAAATATTATCAAGTTAAAGATTGGTTAGTAAATCCTTCCAATAGCTATCGCTACGACGCTACGCGGCATTGGACCCAAATCCCAGATTTTTCGTCTACAGCAGGAGACATCAAATACGTATGGGAAAAGTCCCGATTTGCGTTTTTATATCCCCTGATTCGTTATGACTTATATACTCAAACCGATTTTTCGGAAACTGTTTTTAGCGAGATTGATAGCTGGATTGCTGCCAATCCCGTCAATTGCGGCCCCAACTGGCGTTGCAGTCAAGAAATGTCGCTGCGGGTGCTCAATTGGACTTTTGCTCTCCATTATTATAAGCATAGCCCAGCGTTGACTACCGAGCGTTTTGAACGCATCATGCACATTATTTATTGGCAAATGCGGCATGTGGAAGCCAATATTGATTTTTCGCGGATTGCAGTTCGAAACAATCATGCCATTACCGAAACCCTCACGTTGTATTTAATAGGGTTATTATACCCTTATTTTCCTGAATCAAAACGCTGGAAGGCAAAAGGTAAAAAATGGTTTGAGGAAGAAATTGCCTATCAAATCTACGAAGACGGTACTTTTTTGCAGTTTTCGATGAATTATCATCGAGTGGTGGTACAATTGCTCACGTGGGGGATTCGTTTGGCATACCTCAATCAGGAGCGTTTCAGCGAAATAGTGTATGAAAGAGCTCAAAAGTCTTTAGCGTTTTTGGAATCATGCCAAGATGATATTACGGGTTGGCTGCCCAATTATGGCAATAATGACGGCGCGCTGTTTTTTCCACTTTCAGATGCTCATTTTCGTGATTATCGCCCTCAATTAGCGGCATTGGCAGCCGTACTCGGGCAACAGCGTGAAAATACCGAAGAAGCCTTTTGGTATGGAGTAAAAGCTTCCGAATTACCCAAAAACGATGCCCCCAAAATATTTCTGCAGCATTTTGATAATGGAGGGTATTATAGCTTTAAAGAAGAAAATGTACTGACTTTTATTCGGTGTGGAGCGTATAAAAATCGCCCTTTTCAAGCCGACAATTTGCATGTGGATATATGGGTGGAAGGTCAGAATATCTTGCGAGATGCAGGTTCGTATTTGTACAATACCGATGAGCAATGGATAAAGTATTTTGCCGGTACAGCCTCACACAACACCCTCATGCTAGATACTTACGACCACATGCAAAAGGGACCACGGTTTGTATGGTATCATTGGATCAAAAAAGCAAAGGGGCAATGGATCAGTACAGAAGGCTCGGTGGTAGTTTTTGAAGGATATATACGTGCTTTCGGGCAGTTGGGCAAAAATATCATTCACCGCCGGCGCGTTACCAAAACAAAAGGACAATTACGCTGGGTGATAGAAGATTGGTTGGAGAATGCACCTGTTGATTTGCCTATGCACCAGATTTGGCATCCCGTCCCCGATTTTTCGACCAAATTTTTGATGAAAGCTTTTGACGAAAAAGGACAAGAGGTCCGTTTAAGTTTGAGTGAAGGGTGGTATTCGAGTCATTATAGTGAAAAACATAAAGTGGAGAGATGGGTGTATACTACTTATGGACGATACTTGAAGACCGAGATTGTGGAAGTACCTAAAGTTTCAATACTTGACTAAATCAAATCTTTCATATTGAGTTCCTCTATTTTTTTGCGACCTTTGCCGAAATTTTGTGCCGTATACCACGGATAAACCTAACGCGTAACCAATTAAAAATGGAATTATACCTTGATTCAGCCGATTTAAAAGAAATCGAAAATGCTTTTCAACTCGGTTTTTTAGCGGGGCTTACTACTACCCCTACTTTCATGCACCGCGAAGGCGTTACCGACTTGGATGCCATGATTGTAAAGCTTTCCAAAATTGTTCCAGTACTTCAGATTGAGGCTCTTGGTGATACTGCCGAAGATATTCTCAAAGATGCAGAGCGTCAACTAGCGCTAGGGCTTGACCCCACCAAAACGGTTTTCAAAATTCCTGTTTCGCTTGAAGGCGTACGCGCTTGTAAGATGCTCCGCGACCGTGGTATGATGGTCAACGTACACCTTGTATATACCATTCAACAAGCCTATATGGCTCTGTGTGCGGGTGCTAGCTACATTTGCGTATTGGCTGGACGTATGCAAGACCAAGGCTATGATGCTATCAAACTTATTGGAGAGTGTGTAGAAATGGTAAATTTCTATGGCTCGGATTCTAAAGTGATGTTTTCGTCGGTACGAAATGCTGAACATGTACGCAATGCCATCGATTTGGGATGCCACACCATCACCGTGCCTTGGAAAATCATGAAGACTTTGACCGAGAATAACTTCACTGCCATTGGTACTCAGCAGTTTGTGGAACATACGCGTCTGATTACAGTATCGGTGGGCGAAGCCATCAACGGTATTAACCCTATCGTATCGGCGGATACTGTTTTGGCGGATGCTATTGTCAAAATGACTGAATTTGGTTTTGGCTGTGTAACCGTAGTCAATGCCGACGGAAGCGTAAAAGGAGTATTTACAGACGGAGATTTGCGTCGCAAGCTTTCAAGTGAGGGTCGTGATGTGTTGAGCAAAACAATAGGCGAGTTTGAGTACAAAATGCCTGTTTCGATTGAAGCCGATGCTCTTTTGGATGCCGCTGCCGCGTTGTTTAAAAAGACAAGCGTCGATACAATTCTAGTCACCGATGGAGGCAAGCCCGTCGGAATGTTGGATATTCAAGATTTAAAATAGTCAAGTCGTTCATTGACGCATAGAAGCGGATTATGGATCAATACAACAATTTTGTAGAGACGCCCCTGCAAAGGGCGTCTCTACCTGTAATGGAGGCCTTCTACACTTTGCAAGGAGAGGGATTTCACAGTGGCAAGGCGGCATATTTTATTCGCCTTGGAGGCTGCGATGTGGGCTGTGTATGGTGTGATGTCAAAGATTCGTGGGATGCAGAGGTTCACCCCAAACTCAGTGTTGATACTATTGTACAAGACGCTTTGCAATACCCTGCTCGTATGGCGGTGATTACGGGTGGGGAGCCACTGATGTATCCTTTAGATGAGCTTACAGAAGCTTTGAAAGTTGCTGGTTTTCAGGTCAATATCGAAACTTCGGGAGCGCACCCTATGTCGGGGAAGTGGGATTGGGTTTGTTTTTCTCCTAAAAAATTTAAAGCTCCCCACGAAAGTGTCTATGCACAAGCGCACGAATTAAAAGTAATCGTGTACAATAAGTCTGATTTTGAGTTTGCCGAAAAGCATGCTGCCTTGGTTAGTGATGATTGTATTTTACTTTTACAACCAGAATGGAGCCGTGTACAAGAAATGACGCCCCTTATCGTTGAGTATGTAAAACAGCATCCTCAATGGCGCATTTCATTACAAACTCACAAATACATGGATATTCCTTAGTGAGGGTTGTATTGTCAGGCTGTTTTTGCAAGTATTTTTTCTCTTTTTTCTTCATTTCGCAAGTTTTTGCTCAGTACAAAACCTCCCCCAAAGCATTAAGGCTTTATCAGTCGGCCGAAAGAACCCTCCCCTTTGATAGCAAACAAGCCTTGGCTTTATACCAAGAAGTGGTACAAGTAGATAGTAATTTTGCGGCGCCTTATATGCGCATTGGCCAAATATTATCCCATGAGTTAGATAAAGAAAAGGAGGTATTGAGGTGCTTTGAAAGAGCCGTCGCTCTTGATTCTAATGAAATAGCTTTTTCAAATATTTACAAAATACTAGGAGAGCACTATCTACGAGAAGGGTCTTATCAGATTGCCCAAAAGTATCTTCAAGGCTATCTTAGATTGCACCCTAATGCCTCCAATGCTACTTCAAGAAGTATCAAGCGAAGTTTAAAGCAAAGCTTATTTGCCCAAAAAGAGAGGGAAAAGACCCGCGTTTCGATTCAAAATTCGCCACTTCCTGTGTTTTTGAATGCAAAGCTTCATCAAAGCTATCCTGTGATGACGGCGGATTTAACTTCGTTGATATTTACGATAAATAACGGTGATGAGGATATTGTGATAAGTGAGCGAACCACATCAGGCTGGACTTCCCCTGTTTCTATCTCTACTAACATCAATTCTTCCCAAAATGAAGGTACCTGTGCAATCTCTGCCGATGGGCGTATGTTGATATTTACTGCCTGTGACCGTAGCGATGGTTATGGCAAATGCGATTTGTACGAAACTCGAAAAACAGGAACCCAATGGTCAATTCCTCGAAATTTAGGAAAAGTCATTAATTCGCCCCATTGGGAATCGCAACCTAGTCTTTCGGCTGATGGAAATACTTTGTATTTTTCATCAGACCGCCCTGGCGGCCAAGGAGGAAAGGATATTTGGGTAAGTGAAGCAGATGCGGAAGGTTTGTGGCAAACTCCCCAAAACCTAGGCTCTCTAATCAATACTGAATTTGATGAGATTTCTCCTTTTATTCATACCAACAATATATCGTTGTTTTTTTCTTCTGATGGGCGCGAAGGCATGGGTGGATTTGATGTATTTGTTTCTAAAAAAATAAATGCAAATTGGTCACGACCTGCTCATTTTGGTTACCCTCTCAATGATCATGCCCATCAAATAGGCTTTTATATTTCACCAGATTGCCAAGAAATGCTGTATTCTTACCAATATCAAGCTACAAAACGCATTTATCAAAATTTGCCGCAAACGGTGATTTGTCGTACACCATTGCCCGATTCCTTGGTAGCATGGTGCCCTGTGGTGATGTTTATAAAAGGTAAGATAAGAGATGGTCAGACATCCGAACCCTTGGGAGCTCGTATTACAATTCAGAGCATACATCACTCATCAAATCAAGTATCAAATTATACTTCTGATGGCTCCACGGGAAAATTTTTGTTTGTTTACCCCAAAAATGTGAAAGTAAACGTTTCTATTGAGAAAGAAGGATATTATCCCCTCCATTGGGAGTTGGAGCTGGATTCATTGTTGAAAAGTGCTTCGCCATCATTAGATGTAGTTTTGTGGAAATGGGAGCAAAATCGGAGTATGAGGATAAAAAATATTCTTTTTTTAAATAATAAAACCGATTTGGATGCTACGTCGTTAGGGGAGCTCAAACAATTGGCTGATTACTTATTGAAATATCCATATTTAAAAATACAGATTGAAGGCCATACCGATGACGTAGGCCAACAAGATAAAAACATGGATTTGTCGTTGAGAAGAGCGCTTACCGTTGTTGATTATCTACAACAAGCGGGAGTGATGCCAACTCGACTACAGGCCAAAGGTTTTGGAAATACCAAACCTTTAGTTGAAAATATATCAGACGAAAACCGCCGCCAAAATCGTAGGGTAGAGTGGCGTATTATTGATTGAAACCACGCATGAAAATAATCTTAGCTTTTGGTTTGTTTATAGTGATAAGCTGGGTACGTCCCTATTGCTGTCAGGCACAGGCTTCGGCTTATGTAAGTTCTTCTTCCAACAAAAAAGCACTTGAAGCTTTTGAAAAAAGTACTAAGTTTTTTAATGAGAAAGACTTTGGACGGGCAAGTCAGTGGGTAGATGAAGCCCTCAAATATGACTCTACGCTAGCCGAAGCCCATTTTCGTAAAGGACAGCTTTATGACGTATTTACACAGCCCGAATTGGCACTTCAATCTTACCGTAAAAGCGTGAATCTTCGGCCCGATGCGCCGCAGTTTGCGTCAGCGTATCAGAAGCTTATCGAATATCACCTTCGGGCAGGAGAATATGCACAAGCGAAAAAAGATTTAGAACACTATATCGTTTTTCTTAAACCCAATAGTATGGCATTAAAGCGTGCCCAACGACAGTTGGCCACCTGTATTTATGCCGAAAAAGAAATCCCAAACGCTTGGGTAATTCATCCTGAAGAGCTATCTGATACAGTCAATCAGTTTATTTTACAATATTTTCCAGCCCTTACTGCCGACGGTGAGACGATGGTTTTTACGGCGCTCAAGCCCGAAAACGACGAAGATTTGTTTGTGACATCTTATAAAGAAGGTAAATGGGGCATTCCAGTCTCTATTTCTGAAAAAATCAACACTGCCGACAATGAAGGCACCGCTACGCTCTCAGCTGATGGTAGAACACTGGTTTTTACGGCTTGCAATCGCAACGACGGCTACGGGAGCTGTGATTTGTACATAAGTCACAAATACGGAGAAGATTGGGAGAAGCCAACTAATTTGGGAATGGCTGTCAACTCTCATTATTGGGAGTCGCAGCCTACACTTTCGCCCGATGGCCGAATCCTCTATTTTATTTCAGACAGGCCGGGTGGAGTTGGCGGGCGAGATGTTTGGTTTAGCATGTTAAAGTCAAATAACCAATGGACACCCGCCCAAAATCTTGGAAAAGAAATCAACACATCGGCAGATGAAGCTTCTCCTTTTTTACATGCCAATGGTCACACACTGTTTTTTGCCTCGGAAGGGCACGAAGGTTTTGGCGGCTATGATTTATTCTTCTCTGATAGTACGGCTACGGGTTGGACTCCCCCTCGAAATCTAGGCTATCCTATCAATACTTCCGACAATCAAGTTGCTCTCGTGATTACTTCTGATGGCGCGTACGGGTATTATTCTTTAGATACCAAGCGATTGGGAAATCAGCGTGTTTCGAGATTGTATCGTTTCCAGCTACCAGAAGAACTCAAGAAACAGTTTAGTGTAGTCAATTTCTTGAAAGGTGCTGTAGCAGATGCCAAAACCCAAAAGCCAATCAAAGCCCTCATCGAATTGGTAGATTTGAAAACCAACAAAATCGTGCAGCGGTTTATGTCAGATGCAAGTACAGGACATTACCTTACTACTTTGCCCAATGGTTCTGAATGGGGAGTATATGTAAGTGCTCCGGGCTATTTTTACAAGAGTTTGTCTTTTGATTATAGCCAGAAAAGTAAAGCAGAAGGCTATCGATTAGATATTTCATTGGAATCTTTCAATCTAAACGCTTATGGAATATTAAGCAATATTTATTTTGAAACGGGCAAAGCTGATTTGCAAGACAAATCGCTTACTGAACTTAACAAGCTGATAGAGCAATTGAAACAACAGCCTACCCTAAGAATAGAAATAGCAGGTCATACCGACGACGTGGGAGATGCCAAGCAAAATCAGATACTATCACAAAAGCGCGCTCAGAGTGTTGTGGATTATTTGATAAATGGGGGAATTGGTCGGGAGCGTATCAAAGCGGTAGGATTTGGCGAAGAAAAACCCATGGTGCCTAATACCTCTGACGAAAATCGACAGCTTAATAGACGTATAGAATGGCGTATTTGGTAAACTTTGCTCGGGGAGAGGAAGAGGGCTTTGATATCAAAAAAAAAATTGCTTAATTTTGCAACCTGTTTGCAAAAACTTGCAGTAAAGTAATGAACGATTTTTAAGATTGGATTGTAAGATTTATTGAATAGCTATTTTAAACATTTCCAATCGAGCCGTTAAGGCAAAACGTTCGTACCTTATAAATATCAATTTCGTAATGTCTTCTGAAAAAGTATCTTGCTTGATTATTGGCTCGGGGCCTGCGGGTTATACCGCCGCCATTTATGCCTCACGTGCCGGATTAAATCCCGTTTTATATACAGGTGGTCAGCCGGGAGGTCAGCTTACCATTACCACAGATGTTGAAAACTATCCAGGATATCCAGAGGGAGTTCAGGGACCTCAAATGATGATGGACTTCGAAGCCCAAGCACGCCGCTTTGGAGCAGATATCCGTTATGGATTAGCAACAAAAGTAGATTTTTCTGATTCAACTCTTCATAAAGTTTGGATTGACGGAGAGCATTTGATTGAGTCTCCTGCGGTGATTATCGCAACGGGGGCCTCTGCCAAATGGCTCGGCCTAGAATCTGAGCAGCGTCTCAATGGACACGGTGTATCGGCTTGTGCAGTATGTGATGGTTTTTTCTTTAGAAACCAGGAAGTGGCGATTGTAGGAGGAGGCGATACAGCATGTGAAGAGGCAAGTTATTTAGCAAAATTGTGTAAAAAAGTATACATGATTGTGAGACGCGATGAACTTAGAGCCTCGGTGATTATGCAAGAGCGCGTCAAATCACTGCCTAATATCGAAATTCTGTGGAATACCGAAACAGAAGAAGTATTAGGAAATAATGAAGTAGTAGGTGTAAAAGTTAAAAATGTACAGACAGGGGAGTCTACTCAACTAGATGTAACTGGTTTTTTTGTGGCGATTGGTCATAAACCAAACACTGACATTTTTAAAGGATATATTGATATGGATGCGGCTGGGTATATCCAAACCGTAAAAGGAAGTACAAAAACAAATATCACTGGGGTATTTGCTTGTGGCGATGCGCAAGACAATATTTATCGCCAAGCAATCACGGCAGCAGGTACAGGCTGTATGGCTGCCCTCGACGCTGAGCGTTATTTAGCCGAAAAAGGATTACATTGATTTGAAAATTTGGGAATGAATCGTAACCTTTTTCGTGAAAAAAAGTATGATTCATTCCCAAATATATTCGGATTGGCACATCACGGGACTAACAGCCCGTTTTAATTTAAGTTTTATTCCCGGCGATTGAGTGGGCATGGATACGTTCCCCCCAGTCAATGGTCGGCTAAATCAACCACTGATGAAAGCCAAATTTTTTTATCTCTTAATGTTGTCCTCAATTTTTAGTTGGACTTCTACTCAAGCACAAGAAAAAGGATTGTTCAAGAAAAATCCTAAAATCAAAACCAACAAAACAGAAGAAGTAAGCACGCCGGTCATCAAACCTCAAAAAGATGAATTTGAAGAGTTTGAAACAACGACTCCTCAGATGCGTTTCTCCAGCCAATTTGAACCTGTCAAAGACATTAATCCTACCGTAGCAGACGACACCACTGGAACCATTGATGAAGGTGAAACGAGTGTGGCCGAAATCATTGATTCTGTACAAGTAGGAGATGATTGGGTACAGGTAGCAGATTATTATGCCATTTGGGATTCCCGTACTATCAATCCCTATAATTTGAGTCCGCTGGAGTTTGAAGACAACATCACCTTGCACTTGTATGATCCTAGCAAAGGGCATTTCTGGAATCTCCCTACCAGTGAAACCAAAATAACTTCAAAATTTGGACCTCGCTGGGGACGTTGGCATGAAGGAATGGACATTGATCTCAATACAGGTGACCCTGTTTATAGCACTTACGACGGAATCGTCCGCATCGTAGCTTACAATGGAGGCGGCTATGGAAGATTTGTTTTAGTGCGTCATTATAATGGCCTCGAAACTTTATATGGTCACCTTTCTAAAACGACAGTTGAAGTAGGACAATTGGTAAAAGCAGGAGACATGCTCGGCCTAGGAGGTAACACAGGGCGAAGCTACGGAGATCACTTACACTATGAAAATCGGTATGAAGGAAATGCTTTTAGTCCCGAATGGATTTGGGATTTTCCAAAGCAAACAATTCGCGCCGATCGGTTTGTGCTTTCATCGCGTGTTTGGGATCATTTAAGAGGTGGCAAACCCTATGAAAGTGAATTTGATATTGAATCTGCACCTGTAAAACGTACTGTACTGCATCGGGTAAGAAGAGGGGAAACACTTGATTCGATTGCCAATCGTTACGGAATATCTACTTCAGAATTGGCTCAAAAAAATCGACTACGTTTGAGCTCACGCCTAAAAATAGGGCAGCGTCTTCGAGTAAAATAAACAAAAAATATGAAACTTGATATATTGGCTATTGCAGCGCATCCTGACGACGTAGAACTAGGGTGTGCAGGAACGCTATTGTCTGCTATTGCCCAAGGACGCAAAGTAGGCATCCTAGATCTTACCAAAGGGGAACTCGGAACGCGGGGTACGGCAGACTTGAGGCTTCAAGAGGCCGCCGCTGCAGCGGAAGTATTAGGAGTAAGTAGTAGAGAAAATGCAGGACTGGCAGATGGCTTTTTTAGGAACGATACAGAAAACCAACTGGCGATTGTACCTTATATAAGAAAATACCAGCCAGATATTGTATTGGCGAATGCCATAGACGATCGTCATCCTGACCACGGAAAAGGGGCTGCACTTATATATGATGCTTGTTTTATGTCGGGGCTACGCCGTGTAGAGACCAAAAATGAAGAAGGTTTACTTCAAGCACCTTGGCGTCCAAAATATATATATCATTTTGTACAAGATAGATATATTAAGCCTGATTTTGTAGTAGATATTACACCTTATTGGGATAAGAAAGAAGCGGCTATTAGGGCTTTCAAGAGCCAATTCTATGATCCTAATAGTACAGAACCCAATAGTTACATTTCGTCCCCCGACTTTTTAAACTTCATCAAGGCTCGCGCTGAAGAATATGGTCATGCAGCAGGATTCAAATATGGAGAAGGATTTACAGTAAGAAAAATCATTGGAATCAAAGATTTGTGGGCTTTAGAATAATGCTTTTTAGTATATAATTGTACTATGTTTAGGAATACTTTGGGAATTTGAGGAACTTTTGTAAAAATGCTATTTTTTTTGGGTAATAACTTGTGCAGTATAAAGTGAACTACTACCTTTGCACTCCCAAACAACGAGAGAGGGGCACTGCAAAGAGAAAACTTCGAAAATAAATTTTTGAAAAATAAAAAAATCAAAAAAAAGTTTGGAAGTTAAAAATAAAAGTAAGACCTTTGCAACCCCAAACATAAAGGCAAGTCACAAAAGATGTGAAATAAAAGCCAAGTTTGGTTAGCTCTTTGAAATAATGAGTAAGTTAAGGTTCAATAGCGAGTCTTTGTGAATCAGTCAATTTTGATTTTTTAATATTTACGATGGAGAGTTTGATCCTGGCTCAGGATGAACGCTAGCGGCAGGCCTAATACATGCAAGGCGAAGGGGCAGCAATGTCACTGTCGTACGGGTGCGTAACACGTATGCAACCTACCTATCAC